>OZ244029.1:0-3150762 GCA_965214945.1 Acidimicrobiales bacterium
GTAGTAGTCCATCGGCTCGAAGAACGGGGCGTGGGTCTTATAACCGTCTCGGTAGGCGCTGAGCCCCGTTCCCGCTGGGATCAGCTTGCCGATGATGATGTTCTCCTTCAGCCCCACCAGCGTGTCACGTTTGCTCTCGATAGCTGCCTCCGTGAGCACTCTCGTGGTCTCCTGGAATGACGCCGCAGACAGCCACGAATCGGTGGCCAGAGACGCTTTCGTGATGCCCATCACCTCTCGGCGGCCCGAAGCGGGCTCGCCGCCGGCTCGCACCACCTCGCGGTTGGTCTGCTCGAACTGCACCTTGTCCACCCGCTCGTCAGGCAGGAAGTCGGTGTCGCCTGCGGCGCTGATGGCGATTCGCTTGGTCATCTGCCGGACAATCAGCTCGATGTGCTTGTCGTGTATCGACACACCCTGGTCTCTGTACACCTTCTGCACCTCGTCCACCAGATAGCGCTGGGTTACGTCGATGCCACGGATCTCCAGCAGCTCTTTGGGATCGCGCGGGCCTTCGACCAGTGCGTCGCCGGGCTCCACCTCGTCGCCGTCGCGAACCTCCAAGCGGAACTCGGTGGGGATCTTACAGTCGTGGAGCTTGCCCTCATCGTCCATGATGAAGACCTCCCGCTCGCCGCTCTCGTCGAACCGCAACCGCACCACGCCAGCGTTGCGGGCCAGGTTGGCCTTGCCTTTGGGCGTGCGGGCCTCGAAGAGTTCGACCACGCGGGGCAGGCCGCCGGCGATGTCCTGGGCACCGGCCACACCTCCGGTGTGGAACGTGCGCATGGTCAGCTGCGTTCCGGGCTCGCCAATCGACTGCGCGGCGATCACGCCGACCGCCTCGCCCTCCTCGATCATCTTGCCGGTCGCCAGCGACATTCCATAGGACGCCGCCGAGATGCCCTGAGGCGAGTCGTCGCTTAGCGGCGACAGCACTCGAACCCGATTGATCTCCGGGTCGTCGCGCAGCGCCGCCAGCTCATGGCCGCCCACCATCGTTCCCGCCAGCAGCAACTCCCCGCTTGACAGGGTCACGTCGTCTGCCAGCAGCCGGCCGAATAGCCGCGTGTCGAGATACGTCCTGCGATCTGGGGCATCCGGGGCGATGTCCTCGATCCACATGCCCTTCACGCGCTTGCCGGTGGAGAACGGGTCTGAGTTGTTGATGATCACCTCTTGAGCCACGTCCACAAGCCGGCGCGTCAGATAACCCGAGTCCGCGGTGCGTAGAGCTGTGTCGACCAGGCCCTTTCGAGCACCGGGCGTCGCGATGAAGTACTCGAGCACCTTCAGGCCCTCGCGGAAGTTGCTCTTGATGGGACGCGGGATCATGTCTCCGCGCGGGTTGGCTACCAGGCCGCGCATGCCCGCGATCTGGCGCACCTGCATCATGTTGCCCCGCGCTCCGGATCTGACCATCATGTTGACCGGGTTGAAGGCGTCGGCTTCGAGCTTCTCCTTCATCTGCGCCGTGACCTTTTCCGTGGCTTCCGACCAGACTTCCACCTCCATCTGCCGTCGCTCACCATCGGTTATGATGCCGCGCCGGAAGTTGTGTTCGATCTTGCCCGCTTGCTTTTCGTAGCGGTCGAGGATGCGGTGTTTCTGAGGCGGCGTCTTGACGTCGTGGATCGACACGGTGAGGCCCGAGCGGCTGGCGTGGGCAAAACAGAGATCCTTCAGCGCGTCGAGGCTCTCCGCCACCTCGCTGGAGCTGAAGCCCTGGGCGAGCGTGTCCACGATGCCGCCCATCTCGCCCTTACCGATGATGGTGTTCAGGTAGCCGAAGCCATCCGGTAGCGCCTCATTAAAAAACACCCTGCCCGCGGTGGTCGGTGCCCACTCGGACGGGGCGCCTGCACGCTCCTCGCGCAGCTCGGGCGCGCCGCGGAACTGGATCGGCGCGTGGATGCTCAAGTCGCCGCACTCGCAGGCGAAGCGGACCTCATCGACAGAGCGGAACACCCGCCCAGCACCCTTTGCGTCAGCAACCATGACGGTGAGATAGTGCGCGCCGATGATCATATCTTGCGTGGGTGTCACCAGCGGACGCCCGTGAGCAGGGCTGCGCACATTGTTAGCCGACAGCATCAGCACCCGTGCCTCGGCCTGGGCCTCAGCCGAAAGCGGCAAGTGCACCGCCATCTGGTCACCGTCGAAATCGGCGTTGAAGGCGGTGCACACCAGCGGGTGTATCTGAATGGCCTTGCCCTCCACGAGCACCGGCTCGAAGGCCTGGATGCCCAGCCGGTGCAGCGTCGGCGCCCTGTTCAGCAGCACCGGGTGCTCGCGGATCACGTCCTCGAGCACCTCCCACACCTCCGAGCGCCGCCGCTCCACCATCCGCTTTGCTGACTTGATGTTCGCGGCCCGGTTGGTGTCGACGAGGCTCTTCATCACGAATGGCTTGAAGAGTTCCAGGGCCATGATCTTGGGCAGGCCACACTGGTGGAAGCGCAGGGTCGGCCCGACGACGATCACCGAGCGGCCCGAATAGTCCACCCGCTTGCCCAGCAGGTTCTGTCGGAAGCGGCCCTGCTTTCCCTTGAGCGAGTCCGACAGCGACTTCAGGGCGCGGTTGCCGGCGCCGGTGACGTGGCGGCTGCGTCGGCCGTTATCGAACAGAGCGTCCACGGACTCCTGCAGCATCCGCCGCTCGTTGTTGACGATGATCGAAGGAGCGCCGATATCGAGCAGCCGCTTAAGTCGATTGTTCCGGTTGATGACGCGCCTGTACAGGTCGTTCAGGTCTGAAGTGGCGAAGCGGCCACCGTCGAGCTGCACCATCGGCCGCAGGTCGGGCGGCAGCACCGGAAGGGCGTCGAGCACCATCGCCCGCGGGTCATTGACGCGTCGGCCGTGCTTGTCGCGCCGGTTAAACGCCGCGAGAATCCGAAGCCGCTTGATTACCTTCTGCCGGCGTTGCATCGACAGCGCGCGCTGGCCTTCTGGTGGGTTGAGCTGGGTGCGCAAGATCTGTTCCTCGGCATCGAAGTCGATGGCGGAGATCAGCTTGGCGATGGCGCTAGCGCCCATCCCGCCGGAAAAGTAGCGGCCCCAGCGGTATTCCATCTCTTGCCACAGGTGCTCGTCATCGATAATCTGGCGACTGAAGAGTCGGTTGAACTCCTCCCAGGCGCGCTCCAAGGCCTCGCGCTCGGTGTCGTAGCGTTCGTGGATCGCGGCCAGATCTTTGTCAGCCTGTCGCTGAAGGGCTTTGAGTTCGGAGTCCTTGGCGTTGGCCTCCTCGGCCGCGGCCAGCGCGTCCTCCAATGCCGTCTGGCGGTTCGTCACGGCGAACTCTCTTGAGTCCTCGATGGCGGCGAGTTCGGCGCGAACCTCGGCCTCGAGTTCGGGCTTATCTGCGTCGCGGCGCTCGGTGTCTACAGAGATCACGAGGTAGGCGGTGAAGTAGATCACCTTCTCGAGCTGCTTGGCCTTCAGCTCCTCGCGGGGGAGTGTTCCCATCAGCAGGTAAGCCAGCCAGGAGCGCGTGCCGCGCAGATACCAGATGTGCACTGACGGCGCGGCCAGCTCGATATGGCCCATGCGCTCGCGACGCACCTTGGAGCGGGTCACCTCCACGCCGCAGCGCTCGCAGATGATGCCCTTGAAGCGCACCCGCTTGTACTTGCCGCAGGCGCATTCCCAGTCTCGGACAGGCCCGAAGATCTTCTCGCAGAGCAGGCCGTCCTTCTCGGGCTTGAGAGTTCGGTAGTTGATGGTCTCAGGCTTCTTCACCTCGCCGTTCGACCAGGTGCGGATCGAGTCCGCGGTCGCGAGGCCGATCTTGAGATTGCTGAAGTCGTTGATGTCGAGCATTTGCTTCCCCGTCCGGTCGTTCTTGTGCGGTTGCGGCGTCAGCCGCGTGCGGCTATGCGGGCCGCCTCTCGGGCTGCGTCTTCCTCGTCGCTTCCCCTCTCCGGGCGCTGCAGGTTGATGCCCAGGTACTCCAAGCTGCGCAGGCTCTCCTCGTCGAGTTCATGTATCTCGATCTCAGCGCCGCTGCTGGAGAGCACCTCAACATTGAGGCAAAGCGCCTGCATCTCCTTGATGAGCACCTTGAAGCTCTCCGGGATGCCCGGCTCCGGCACGTTCTCGCCCTTGACGATGGCCTCATAGACCTTGGCGCGCCCCAACACGTCGTCGGACTTGATCGTTAGCAGCTCCTGCAGGCAGTAGGCCGCGCCGTATGCCTCCAGAGCCCACACCTCCATCTCCCCGAAACGCTGGCCGCCGAACTGGGCCTTGCCGCCGAGCGGCTGCTGGTGGATCATCGAGTAGGGGCCGGTGGAGCGGGCGTGGATCTTGTCGTCGACAAGATGGGCTAGCTTCAGCATGTACACATAGCCGGTCATCACGGGGTTGTCGTAAGGCTCCCCGGTTCGGCCGTTGTACAGCGTCTGCTTGCCGTCGACACCGATCAGGCGCTTGCCCACGGCCGACTCCGGATTGATGTTGCGCAGTATCTCCACGATCGTCGGGCGCTCGGGGGACCGGTCTTTCTCGTCCCACACGGCACCGTCGAACACGGGCGTGTTGATGAAGACCGACGCCGGGGTGCTGGTCCGGGTCTTGCGCTCGGTGCCGCGCACCGGCTCATCTCCGACCCTTTCGCCCTTGATCTTCCAGCCCCAGCGGGCGCAGTAGCCGAGATGGGCCTCGAGCACTTGGCCGACGTTCATGCGTGACGGCACTCCGAGCGGGTTCAAGATGATGTCCACGGGCGTGCCGTCTGCGGTGAAGGGCATGTCCTCCAGCGGCAGGATGCGCGAGATCACGCCCTTGTTGCCGTGGCGGCCCGCAAGCTTGTCGCCCACGCTGATCTTGCGGTTCTGGGCGACGTACACCCGCACAAGCTGGTTGACACCGGGCGGCAGCTCGTGCGCGTCGTCACGATCGAACACTTTGACCTCGATCACCTTGCCGCCCTCGCCGTGGGGAACCTTCAGCGAGTTGTCGCGCACATCTCGGGCCTTGTCGCCGAAGATGGCGCGCAGCAGCCGCTCCTCGCCGGAGAGTTCGGTCTCGCCTTTGGGGGTGACCTTCCCCACCAGAACGTCGCCGGGCCCTACTTCGGCGCCCACGCGGATGATCCCGCGGGCGTCGAGGTCGACCAAGATGTCGTCGGAGAGGTTGGGGATGTCGCGGGTGATCTCTTCAGAGCCCAGCTTGGTGTCGCGTGCGTCGACCTCATACTCGTGGATGTGGATCGAGGTGAGCACGTCGTCGCGTACCAGGCGCTCCGACAAGATGATGGCGTCCTCGAAGTTGTAGCCCTCCCAAGACATGAACGCCACGAGCAGGTTCTTGCCCAGCGCCAGCTCGCCGTGGTCGGTGGAGGGGCCGTCGGCCAGCACGTCGCCCGCCTCGAACTCGTCGCCGACGCGCACCAGCGGTTTCTGGTTGATGCAGGTGTCCTGGTTGGAACGCTCGAACTTTCGCAGGCTCATCAGATCGAGCCCTAACTCGTCGTAGTCCACCTCGATGTAGTCGCCTGTCATGGCCGTCACGATGCCCGGGCCCTCCGCAATGATCATGTCGGCGGCGTCGCGAGCGGCTCTGGTCTCCACGCCGGTGCCGATGTAGGGGGCCTCCGCTCTGACCAGCGGCACCGCCTGACGCTGCATGTTCGCCCCCATCAGGGCGCGGTTGGCGTCGTCGTGCTCCAGGAACGGGATAAGGGCGGTGGCAACCGACACGATCTGCTGAGGCGAGATGTCCATCATGTGGACCTCAGAGGGCGGCACGAAGGAGATCTCGGTGGTGGCGCCGAAGAAGACGTCACGCTCGAGCTGCAGCTTGAGGTCCTGTAATGACGCCGCCTGCGGAGACCTGCGGGCTAGCACACGGGGGTTGATGAAATTGCCGTCGGCGTCTATGGGGGCGTTGGCCTGGGCGATTACGTATTCTTCCTCGTCATCTGCGGCGAGATAGACGATCTCGTCGGTGACTCGACCGTCTACTACCTTGCGGTATGGCGACTCGATGAAGCCGAAGTCGTTGATCTTCGCGAAGGACGCGAGGCCACCTATCAGCCCGATGTTGGGGCCCTCAGGCGTCTCGATGGGGCACATCCGCCCGTAGTGGGAGAAGTGGACGTCACGCACCTCGAAACCGGCCCGCTCGCGGCTCAGCCCCCCCGGGCCGAGCGCAGAGAGACGGCGGCGATGGGTCAGGCCCGACAGCGGGTTGACCTGGTCCATGAACTGCGACAGCTGCGACGAGCCGAAGAACTCCTTGAGGGCGGCCACCACAGGGCGGATGTTGATGAGTGTTTGGGGGGTGATCGCCTCCACGTCCTGGGTGGTCATCCGGTCGCGCACCACGCGCTCCATGCGCGACAGGCCGATTCGCACCTGATTTTGGATCAGCTCGCCGACGCTGCGGATGCGCCGGTTGGCGAAGTGGTCCTGGTCGTCGAGCCGGTATCCGGGCTCGCCCTTGGCGAGATTGAGCATGTAGGTAGCGGCCGCCAGCATCTCACAGGGCGCCGGCACGTGCTGGTCGGGTGTCGGCATGCGTAGCTCTGGCGGCACCTCGTCAGGTTTGTCTGGGTCTGCCGGGCGCAGCTCCAAGTTGAAGGTGTCAGCCAGGAACACCAGCTCGTCGCTCAGCTTGCGGTTGAGCTTGTGGCGGCCCACTCGGGAGAGGTCGTAGCGCCGAGGGTTGAAGAAGGTGTGCTCGAAGTAGTTGCGCGCCGTCTCCGGCGAGACCGGCTCGCCGGGGCGGACGCGCTTGTAGATCTCGATGAGCGCGTCTTCGCGCGTAGCGCCTATATGGCTCTGTTTCTCCCATTGCTCCTCAAGGAAGTCGAAGTGCCCGACGAAGCTCTCCAGAAAGCCGGGATGGTCTTGCTCCCCGTAGCCGAGGGCGCGCAGCAGCGCGAACAGCGGCAGACGGCGCTTGCGGCCCACTCTGGCGCCGGCGGTGATCTCCTTTCGCGGCTTCTGCTCCACGTCGAACTCGATCCACTCGCCCCGGTATGGATGGATAGTGCCCGTGACTAGCTGGTGTTTCGCGAAGTTCCTGAGCCGGTAGCGCTCGCCGGGCTGGAAGATCACGCCTGGCGAGCGCACCAGCTGCGAGACCACCACACGCTCTGTTCCGTTGACGATGAATGTGCCCTGCTCGGTCATCATGGGGAAGTCGCCCATGAACACCACCTGCTCTTTGATCTCCCCGGTGTGGTGGTTGAGGAAACGCGCCCGCACGAAGATCGGCGCGGAGTAGGTCATGTCCTTCTCTTTGCATTCCGCCTCGGTGAATTTTGGAGGCGGATGCAGGTCATCGTCGTCGGGGTCGAACTCGAGTTCGAGATGTAGCGAGCCCGAGTAGTCTGAGATTGGCGAGATGTCGCGGAAAGTTCGGGCCAGGCCCACGCTTAGTAGGGTCGCAAAGCTCTCGCGCT
Organism: Acidimicrobiales bacterium; assembly: GCA_965214945.1. Taxonomy (GTDB): domain Bacteria; phylum Actinomycetota; class Acidimicrobiia; order Acidimicrobiales; family Aldehydirespiratoraceae; genus JAAXHB01. The sequence goes on from OZ244029.1 coordinate 7,415, forward strand.
GAACGGCGATAAGCTCCGGCATCTCCAGTATTTCTTCGAGCCTGCCGAACGAGTAGCGGTCGCGTGTCGAGGCGCGTAAAGTCACGTCATACTCCCGGGTGCTGTAGGATTCAGTGCCTGTAGGTCACAGATCAATCACAATCACATGGCCGCGCGGGCGCGCCAAAGCGATTTGAACAAACCACCCACACGCGCACTGACGACCACGGTGGCGGGAAGGCTAGCCGGTTTGGGGGCGGACGGCAACCGCTAGACGAGTTCCGCTGTGCCGCCGGCAGCTTCGATGGCGATCTTGGCCTTGTCGGCCTCGTCCTTTGGCACTCCCTCGAGTACCGCCTTGGGGGCGCCGTCGACGACGGCCTTGGCCTCTTTGAGGCCAAGAGTTGTAAGGCTGCGTACGGCCTTTATCACCTGAACCTTCTTCGGGCCCACCTCGGTGAGCATCACGTCGAAGGAGGTTTTCTCCTCCGCTTCGGGTGCCTCGGCCTCCGCGGGCGCGGTGACGGCCAAAGCCGCCGGAGCGGCTGCGGACACGTCGAAGCGCTCTTCGAACTCCTTGAGCAGCTGGCTCAGCTCGAGCACCGTCATCTTGGCGATCGAATCGAGTATCTCTTGCCTGGTCATGTTCAGTCCCTTAGTAGTTGTATGTCTTGTGGCGGGTGCGCCGGCGCCCGCGGCGAGCTTCGCCCGTGGTCGTTTTCAGTCTTCTGGTTGCTGTGTGTCTTGTGCGCCGCCACTCTGATCGATGAGTTCACTCAGCGCGTAGGCGAAGTTCTGCGGTAGTGCCTTGAGCAGTCGGGCCATCGTCGTCATTGGCGCGGCAAGGGCGGCGGCTACCTGCGCCAGCATCACATCGCGCGGCGGCAGATCGGCCAGCGCCATCACGTCGCCGGAGCGGATCACGACGTCGTCTAGCACGCCGCCCTTGAGCACGAGCGACCGGTTAGCCCGCGCAAAGTCGCGCAGCGCCCGGGCGACTGCGGCGGCGTCGCCGGGCGCGCCGTCCGCCGCAGGGCCCACGAAGGCGATGGCGGTCGGGCCAGTGAGCAGATCGCCGAGGTCAAGGCCCAGATCGGTGGTCGCCAGGCGCACCAGCGTGTTCTTGTAGATCTTGTACTCGCCGCCGGCCACGCGCAGCGACCGCCGCAGCTCGGCCATAGCCGCCACGCCGAGTCCTCTGTAGTCGGTCAGCAAAGCAGCGTCGCTGCGCTGTAGGCGGTCGCGCACTTCAGCGACGACAGCCGCCTTCTCAGGCCTCGGTTCTTTCATGGATGCCTTCCCTCGTCCGGCGGGCTTTGGGCCCATTGGTTCCCGCTGCGGGGCGCACCGGAGGTCTTTGGTGAGCGCGCCGCAGCCTACAGGGGCCCTGAAGGGTTACAACCCGGGCAGAGCCGGTCAGCTCTGCCCATGGGCGTTGCTTCAGGGCGCTCTGTCAGGGCTGTCTTGCGGATGCCGGGCCGCTCAGCGCGCAGCGCCGATACCTGCGGGATCGACTCGCACTCCCGGCCCCATAGAAGAACTCAGCACCACCTTCTTGACGTACCGGCCCTTGGCGGCCGCCGGCTTGGCGCGGTGTAGCTCGGCCACCACCGCCCGCAGGTTGGTGAGCAGGTCTTCATCCTCGAACGAGACTCGGCCGATGGGGACGTGAACGTTGGCGTAGCGGTCGGTACGATAGCCGACCCTGCCTCCCTTGAACTCGCCGACCGCCTTGGCGACGTCACGCGTGACGGTGCCCGTCTTCGGGTTGGGCATCAAGCCGCGTGGCCCGAGGATCCTTCCAAGGCGTCCCACCACCCTCATCATGTCGGGCGTGGCGATCGAAACGTCGAAGTCGAGCATCCCCTCTGAGATCTGCCTTGCCAAGTCCTGGCTGCCGACCTTGTCTGCACCGGCCTCACGGGCCTGCGCAGCCGCCTCGCCCTGGGCGAACACGGCGACGCGCACTCGCTTGCCGGTGCCGGAGGGCAGGTTGACGGTGCCGCGCATCATCTGATCGGCTTTACGAGGATCGACCCCCAGGCGGACCACCACATCGACGCTCTCATCGAAACGGCATGTCGAGAGGCGCTTCACCAGGCTCACGGCTTCGGCGTCGCTGTGAAGGCGAAGCCGGTCGAAGCTGGCAGACGCGTTGGACCTTTTTCTGCTGTTGGCCATCGCCGAACCGCCCGTTGCTAGGAGACGCTGATGCCCATTGAGCGAGCTGTGCCCTCGATCTGGGCTTGGGCAGCTGCCGTGTCGTTGGCGTTGAGGTCGGGCATCTTGACCTCGGCGATCTCCGCGATCTGCTCGGGTGTGATGGAGCCGGCCGGCTCGCGGCCTGGTGTCATCGACCCCTTCTCCAGCCCCGCCGCAGTTCTGATCAAAAACGAGGTGGGCGGCGTCTTGGTGATGAATGAAAATGTCCGGTCTTCGTAGATGGTGATCTCTGCGGGGATGATGAGGCCGCGCTTGTTGGCCGTGCGCGTGTTGTAGTCCTTGCAAAAGTCCATGATCGCCACGCCGTGCGGCCCCAGAGCGGTGCCCACCGGAGGTGCCGGGGTTGCCTGGCCGGCCGGTATCTGGATCTTCACGACTGCGGCTACTTTCTTGGCCATCGGGGGAATCCTAAAGGCGCGCCACTTGGGCGAAGCCGACCTCGGTAGGGGTCTCTCGTCCGAATATGTTCACGAGTACTTTCACCTTGAGCTGGTCTTCGTTGATCTCCACGATCTCGCCGGAGAAATCGGCGAACGGGCCGTCCTTGACCCTCACCGTGTCGCCCACGCCGTACTCGAACATCGGCTTGGCCCGCTTCGAGGCCTCTCGGCTGCGGTCGGCCCCGACGCCCAGGTAGGTCTCCACATCGCGGCGTGGCAACGGGGCCGGTGAGCCCCCGCTTGTGACAAAGCCGCTGACGTTGGGGGTGTCGCGGATCACGGGCCAGACGTCGTCGTCGAGATCGCAGCGCACGAAGACGTAGCCGGGGAACAGCCGTTTAGAGGAGATCACCCTCTTGCCGTTCTTGAACTCCGGGACATCGCGCATGGGGATCACGATCTCGTGAATGCGGCCCTCCATGTTCATTGAGGCCGTGCGGGCCTCGAGGTTGCTCTTGACCTTCTTCTCGTACCCCGACTGCGTGTGCACGACGAACCACCGTCCGGGCTTGTCGTACGGGCTGATCTCCCGGTTTGCGGCGTCGTCGTCGAACAGGTCGTCCTCTGTGATCACGTCGGCGCCGGCGGAGCTACCGGAGTAGCTGATCGGATATGGGTTGTCCATCTGTTATACCTCGGCCTTTGTGTGGGCTCAGCTGTCGAACAGCTCGAGGATGAAGGTGGAGAACACCCAGTCGAGCCCGTAGATCATGGCTGTCACCACTACGACGGTCACCAGCACCACGATCGAATAGTTGACTGTCTCGGCCCTGCTGGGCCATGCCACTTTGCGCAGCTCTGCGCGCACTTCGCGAAGGAACTGCATCGGCGGCGTGCGCTCACGCGCCTGAGGAGGCTGCGGCCGGCGCCGGGCTACAGGCGCGCCGTCGGCGTCGACCTCGCCCTGCCTTTGCAGCATCCGCTTCTGCTGTCTGTTCATCGCCATTTCGGAATCGCCTCGTGACTCAGTGTGCAGGGGCGGAGGGACTCGAACCCCCAACCGCCGGTTTTGGAGACCGGTGCTCTGCCAAATTGAGCTACGCCCCTCAGCCGCCGGCAGAAGGCTACAGCCGTCCCGAGCCGGCGGCTACGCGAAGCGCGCCGTCCGGCGGTGGCGTGCGGCGAATGCGACCGCCCCGGCGACGGCCGCCGCTCCCGCGGCGAGCCCTCCCACCGCGGCCGCTGCCCGAGATGACGCTAGTCGGGCCCAGCGCCGGTCGTGCCAGTCGACTCGGCACAAGATCTCGAGTTCCAATCTGGGTACCGCACCGACGGAGCGCTGGCTGAGCGCTCTCATGGCCCGCATCATGCGTCTGTACCCGGCTTGCTCGGCCTGGCAGCGCAGGCAGGCCGAGACGTGGCGCCGTTCAGCATCGTTCAGCACCAGGCCCGCGCCGGCGTCGTTAGCGAGCACACCAGCTACAGCAGCGCAGTCCGGCCCGACGGCTGCCGTTGCGTCAGACGCCGCGGCTTCGGCCGGCGCCTCGATCTCGGCCGGCGCCGCGATCTCAGCTGGCACGGCGTCGTTCTTCGCCCGGCAGAGGCAGCACCTGTTCGCGCAGGCGCCGCCTGGCGCGGTGCAGCCGCACTTTGGAGGCTGTCTCTGTGATGCCGAGTTCTGCTGCGATGGCCCTGTGCGACAGGTCGTACACGTCGCGCAGCACTACCACCGACCTCAGGCGGGGCGGCAGCTCGCTGATAGCGGCTTCGAGGCGCTCGCGCAGGTCCGTTGTCTCGCTGAGCCTGGCCGGGTCGCTGTCGGGGTCGGGATCCATCACATCGTCGATGCTGAACTCGCTGTCGCCGACGCGCCTGATGCTCAGCTCCTCGCGCCGAATGCGCTGTCGGCGGCTGAGCGCGGTAGACGCGCAGTTGGCGACGATGCGATACAGCCAGGTGCTGAACCGCGCCTCGCCGCGGAAGCGCCCGATGCTGCGGTAGGCCCTGAGATAGGCCTCTTGCACCACGTCGCGTGCGTCCTCCGCGTTGCTCATCAGGCGCAGCGCCAGCGAGTAGGCATCGCGGTGCGTGATGCGCACCAACTGGTCGAACGCCGCTCGGTCGCCGGACTTGGCACGCCTTACAAGAGCGTCCGCGTCCGGTGAAGGTTGAGACTCGCCGGAGCCAGAAACGTTACTCCGGCGAGTAAACGAGGACTTGCCCGCCGGGCCCGCTGCCGACTTAAGGCCAATTCGCGGCGCGGCTCTCATGTAGCGACGGACAGACTTGAACTGTCGACCTCTCGATTATGAGTCGAGCGCTCTCGCCTACTGAGCTACGTCGCCTGGCGGGAAGCCCGGCCGGGAAAGAACCGGACGCTTAGCAGGCTAATGGACGCCGCACCCGGCCACAATGGTGCCGCGCTGACCCGCCCGCGAGGCAAGTGTCGCCGCCTAGAGCCGTTGAGTCTGTCACCGACGCGGTATAGGGGCTGCTGAGAGCTGACCGGCCGGGCATCAGCAGGCGCATGGTTGGCTTATAATCCGCAGCTTATGGGATCACGCACGATCGACCCCGCGGGGATCGCTCCACCCGCAGCGCGTTACGCCCACGCCGTACTCACCGAGAACGCTCGCCGGTGGCTGCACACCGCGGGCGTCGTGGGAACACGCCCCGACGGCTCGGTGCCATTCGGCGTTGGCGAGCAGGCCCGTGTCGTTTGGCAGAACATCTCCGCCATGCTCGACGAGGCCGAAATGGCACCGTCGGACATCGTGTCCATGACCACCTGCGTAATCCTCGGTGAAGACCTGGGCGCGGTGATGGCCGAGCGCGACCGCTTCTTGGGAGGCCATCTGGCCGCGTCCGTGCTGATCGTCGTGCCTGAGTTGGCCCAACCGGCCTGGAAGGTGGAGGTTGCCGTAGTCGCAGCCCGTTGACCGGCGCGTCTCAGTCGCAGCTACAAAGCCAGGGCCGCTACCCGTTCAGCAGCGCGCTCCGCGAAGGTCGCTATCTCGACGTCTGAGCGCTGGTCAACGCCGTAACACGCGATCCAGTGCAGCTTCGTGCCGCGCGCGCACAGCCGGACGACGGATCGCTTCAGCAGCTGCAGGCCCGGCTCTCCCTGAAGCCGGTTGACCCACCGAGTGGAGCCGTGGGTGGTGACGGCCGCAAGCCGTCGCACTGTGCGCAGCGGCGAGCTGTCACTGCCGCCTGGGCCGTCGATCCAGTCGGCTAGCTCGTGTTGCACCCAGCCAAGCATCGGAGCGGGAAGGCCGCCCCACCACGTGGGGTAGACGAACACCAGCCCCTCAGCCCCGGCCAATCCCGCGGCGTCGATCCACTCGCCTTGCGCAAGCCGTGTGACGGTTACATCGCAGCCAGCGGATTCAAGGGCAGCTACAACCCGGTTGAGCAGGGTGACGTTGAGACACTCGGGTTGCGGATGGGCGTGCAGCACTGCGAAGCGCACGCCGCGACGCTAGTTGACTCTGCCATTGAGCGGCTGACGAGACTCTGGGACTCTGATGACCTGCCCGGGCTGGTCATCCGCCGCTTTCGTCTTGCTTCGTTTCGTTGTCTGTCTCAGCGATGTTCTGTTTGTCAGCACCGTCGGGCAACTCGGTGCCGGCGGCACGCCACGACAGGATCATCGAGGTCATCTCAGAGAGTTCAGCGTTCGTCTGACGCTGGGCGGCGATCACCTCTTCGAGCTTGGGAATGAACTCGACAAGACTCTCACTGCTCACCAGTAGGTGGCCGCTTGCCACTACGAGGTGATTGCTTGCCACCATGAGTTCCTGAGTGTGACTGCCTATTTTCTCAAGTGCAGCCATCGCGATGTCGAGCTGCCTCGCCGATTCGGCGAGGCTCTGGTCGATCTTGGCGATCAGCCGATCAAATTCGGGGGGCAGGTTGTCGGGCATCACATCCTCTCCTTGCGTCAAGCCCACAAGTATCAGTCATAATCTTCACTATATCGGATGATGTTTCGTGCTTTGGCAGGGTCGCATTGCTGCTACAGCGCGCCAGCCAGCGTTTGCCTAAGATTGAAGCGTGGACTTGCGGTCTTGGATCATCGGCGATCTTCGCGGACTGCGATCGAGGATTGACGGCGGTGTGCTGGCCCTAATGCCGGCTGAGCGGCGCCGGGAGCGCATCGACGGCGGCGGAATCGCTCCGGTGTACGTTTTGTGGCACTTGGCTCGTCATCACGATGTGGCCGTGAACGGCGTGCTGCGAGGCCGCGGCGACGCCGCCATCGTCAACGCCTGGTGCGACCGTCTAGGCATTGGCGCTCGACTCTGGCGCGGTCTCTCCGAAGCTGAGGACACGGATCTGGTGGATGTGCTCGACCCCGACGCCGTGGGCGCCTACGCCTTAGAGGTGATCGCTGCCACGGCGGACTGGCTGGAAAACGATGGCCTGCCGCCGCTTGACAGCCGGCCCGACGCCGCATCGGTGCTTCAGGCCATCGGCACGCCGGCCGACCGTTTCGGCTGGCTGTACGCGATGTGGGACCAAAAGCCCGCCTGCTGGTTCCTGCAATGGAGCGCAGTCGGTCACGGCTACAACCATCTAGGCGAGCTGATCTCGATACGCAACCGCATGGGCCTCAGCCCCTTCTGAGCCCGTCTGCACCAGTTGTGAGCAGTCCGACTTGAGCCCGAGTCCGACTTGAGCCCGTAACAGAGCCTGTTCTAAGGCTGTTCTGCCCGCCAGAGGAGGCAACAACATGCGCCGCACCACCATCAGCGCCGCTGCAGTCATCATAGTCGCCGTTCTCGCCTTGGGAGCGGCGGGCCCGACCAGCGCCATGTCGGCAAACGGTGTATCTCGCCCAGCACAAGACACCCCTGACTCCAACGCGTCTGACCCCAACACGTCGGACAAGGTGGTGCGCATGGCTCGCGCCGGATGGGACACAGGTTGGTTCCAGGCCGAGATCTACAAACAGCTCTTGCACCGGCTTGGTTATCAGGTCATCGGGCCGACGACGATGGATAATGATGAATTCTACTCCGCCGTTGCCGACGGAACTGTTGACATGTGGGCCAACGGCTGGTTCCCGCTTCACGACCGCTTCATCGCCGAGAGCGACTCGGTCGAAGCCGTCGGAGCGCAGGTCTCCGGCGGAGCTCTGCAGGGCTACTTTGTAGACAGGACCACCGCCGAAGCGCATGACATCGACGGCCTGGGCGATCTGGCCGATCCCGCGATCGCAGCGCTGTTCGATGCCGACGGCAACGGACTGGCTGATCTTGTCGGCTGTGATGAGGGCTGGACGTGCGCCTCGATCATAGAGGCACAGATCGAGGCCTTCGGACTGAGCGATCGAGTTGAGCAGGTTCAAGGCGCCTACTCGCCGCTGATGAAGGAAGCAATTGCTCGATACAAAGACGGAAACCCGGTGTTGTATTACACTTGGACGCCCAACTGGACAGTCGGACTTCTCAAGCCCGGCACCGATGTGGTGTGGCTTCAGACTCCGCCGACATCAACCGTAGAGTTAGAGTCCGAGGCACGTCAGGTTGCTGAAGCAGCTCAAGCTCTCACCGACGCAACCGTGCAGGTCGAAGGCTGCGCTCAGCGTCAGTGCCGCACCGGGTGGATGCCAAGCGACATACGCGTGGTCGCCAACACCGATTTCCTCGAAGCCAATCCCACTGTTCGCACGCTGCTGGAGCAGGTGGTGATCCCGCTGGAGGACATATCCGCGCAAAACGCCCTAATGGTGAACGGCCAAGGCGCTGCCGAGGGCGATCCCGAGGACATTGTCGCTCACGCCAAGGCTTGGATCGCCGACCATCAGAGTCTCGTGGAGGGCTGGATTGACGCCGCCGACCCCGGTGCTGTCGCATACTCCTCAGCTGACGACGCAGTTGGCGGCGGCGGTGTGCTGCGGGTTGCGGCTCGAGTACTCCCGCCTTTCGTCACCTACGCCGACGGCAAGTTCGGCGGATTCGAAGTCGACCTCGCCCGGATGCTGAGTAACCGGATGGGAATGACTGCGGAGATCTATGGCATCGACACCGTTGCTAAGCAGATCGACGACCTGAGCCGCGCCGAGGCCGATGTTGCTTTGGGCGGGGTGTCCATCACCAAGTCCAGGGAGACTCAGGTTGACTTCTCTCTGCCGGTTCTGGACACCGGACTAAGGATCATGGTGCCTGTCGAGGAACGGTCGGGTCTGCGCCATCTCATAGGTGGGTTTCTCACGGCGATAACCGACTCCGGTTTGCTGGTGCTGCTGGCCGGGGTTGCGGTAGCGGTGCTGTTGGCTGCCCATCTCATCTGGTGGATGGAGCGCCGCAACAATCCGGACTTCGCCAAGCCCTACCCCAAAGGCATATGGGACTCTTTCTACTGGTCGGTCGTGACGATGAGCACTGTCGGCTACGGAGACAAGGTGCCTAGGGCTAATGTCGGGCGGGCCTTCTCGTTGCTATGGATCATCTTCGGCACGCTGGTGTTCGCGACACTCACGGCTTCGATCGCTTCGTCGCTGGCTGTTGACAGGCTCCGCCAGGAGATATCCGGCCCGAGCGACCTTCAAGGCCACCTCGTGGCGACTGTGACCGAATCCTCCGGGGAGGCGTATCTCAACTCGGTGGGGATTGGCCCGGTGTTTGTCAACGAAATTGAGGCAGCCTACGATCTGCTCACAGACGGAGACGTGGACGCAGTGGTGTTTGACGCTCCAGTGCTGGACTACTGGGCGTCGCATAACAGCGGTGGCAAGTTGACGACGGTCGGCGCGGAGTTCGACAAAGTGAGCTACGGGATAGCCGTGTCCGACCAGAACACCGAATTGCGTGAACAGATCAACCGAGTTCTGCTCGATGCGATCGAGTCCGGCGAATACGACCTGCTGAGAGACCGCTGGTTCGGTGCATCCTGACCTTGTGGGGACGAGCCGCTGGGTGGGGATGAGCCGCTGGTTCGGCACCCACGGTTGCGGGACGTCTGCCATTTAACGCGGCCCTGACGCACGGGCGGTGAGCTAGGCCCGGCCGGGCCCGGCGTCTGAGCTGTCCGACGTTTGGCTGGTTGGACGCGGCAGACCCCGGTCAAGCTCAGCAGCTTGACCGGGGTCTGCGTTATCGGCTAAGGCTTCGGCCAGCTTCTTATCGTAGGCCAAAGCTCATGCCGGTTTAGGCGTCTTGCATCTCCTCCTGTTCGCTCAGATGCTCGATCAGGCCGCTGTGATGGGACTTGAACTGCTGCAAGTCGTAGTGATCCTCCAGTAGGTCGAGCTCCTCATCGAAAGCCTTGTACATGCTCCAGCACATGACGAACAAGATAAACACAAATGGCAAGGCGCTGGCTGTGGTCACAGCTTGTAGCGCTGTCAAGCCGGACGCACCGCCGGCGACCAGCAGCACCGAAGCCACCGCTCCTTCCATGACCGCCCAGAACACACGCTGAGGCTTGGGCGAGTCGAGCTTTCCTCCGGAAGTGAGGTGATCAACGACCAGTGAGCCCGAGTCGGAGGATGTCACGAAGAACGTGACGATCAATAGCACCGTGAAGAAGGTTACCAAGCCCGTCAACGGGAAAGACTTGAGCATCTCGAACAGCGCCGTGTCAAAGTTCCCCAGGACAGCCGCAACCATGTCGCGCTCTCCAGTAAACTGGAAGTGGAACGCCTGGCCACCGAATATGGAGAACCAGAAGAACACCAGCACGGATGGCAGAAGAACCACGCCGAAGATCATCTCACGCACAGTGCGTCCCTTGGAGACCCGCGCCACGAACATGCCGACAAACGGTGACCATGCGATCCACCAAGCCCAGTAGAACACAGTCCAGCCGCCCTGCCAACTTGTATCGGCAATGGTGCCTGTCAAGGCCTCTGCCCACCAGCCGAACTCAGGAAGCACCTGAAGGTAGCTGCCGATAGACTGCGTGAACATGCTCAAGACGAAAAGCGTCGACCCGAACACCAGAACGAAGAGAAGCAATACAACTGCCATTCCGATATTGATGGAGCTGAGCCGCTTTACACCGCCGTCAAGCCCGGCTACAACCGACATGGTCGCGATACCGGTGATGAATGCAATGATGATGACCTGGAACCAAACCTCTGTCGGGGTGTCGAACAGATAGTTCAGGCCCCCCGCTACTGATCGAGCGCCAAGACCCAGCGATGTGGCCAAGCCGAACAGCGTGGCCAAGATGGTCAGAATGTCGATTATGTTGCCCCACCAGCCGTATATCCGCTCACGGAGTAGCGGATAGAACAGTGAGCGGAACGTCAGTGGAAGGCCTCGGTTGTATGCAAAGAAGGCCAATGCCACAGCGACCAGGCCGTAGATGGCCCACGCATGAATGCCCCAATGCAAGTATGTCGTCGCAAACGCCGCCTTGGCTGCGTTGATCTGAGCCTGGTTTGCCGTTGCGGTGCCCGCTGCCTCTATAGCCTGCAGACCCTCTGTCGCTCTCGACATAGCGAGGCCCGAAGTGCCCTCTTCGAGGTTCACCCTCAAGGCCTCTCGTGCGCTGGCTTCCACTGCCGCATAGCCATCTGAGACAGCGGTGGCATCGGTGCCGAACACTGGGGGTGGCGATCCGAGATGGTAGATCGGCTCGGCCACACCGTAGTACAGCAACCCGATTCCGATGCCAGCGGATATCAGCATCGCAATCCATGCAGGTGTAGAAAACTCTGTTTGAGCTGTCGGTCCTCCTATCCTTATTTTTCCGTACCGGCTGAACGCGAAATAGACCGCTATCAGCAGGTAAAGATTGACCGACAAGACGAACAGCCACCCGAAGTTATCAAACGCGAACGACCGGATCTCACGAAAGGCATCCTGGGACTGGTCCGGCCAGATCAGAGCATACAATATGATGATAGACAAGAGCCCGGCTGACCAGAACGTAACCTGAGGATGAAGATCGAAGCCGTAGCCTTCGATGTTTGTGTCACCAGGCTCTCGGTCGGCTACTTCGGGATAAAAGTCGATTTCTGGATCGACTTGGAGACCCTGAAACTTAGGACGCTCGTATATAGCTTCCCTTCGTTTCTGCCGTTCGATCTCCTCCCAGTCCTCTAGAGCTTCTGCGAGCTCTGTGAAATCGGCATCAGCCATACTTAACCTTCTTTCTTCGGTTGCGCCGGCAAGCGTGGTCGCGGGCCAGCGGACCGCTGTTGTGTGGTTTACCTGGTGCGGCAGCCCATCGCAGGGCGCGCCGAACAGTCTCCGGCAATCTAGCACACGCTGTCGGCCCGTGTCTTGCTAGTGTCTCACGCATGATCGGCACCCGAGCCGGTAATGGCGGAGCGGCGGACCGGCCGGGCCGCTGTCGGAGACTGGAAGACCTGAGCGGGCCCGAGATCGGCACTCGGATCACATCGGAGTCGGTCATCTTGCAGCCGATCGGCGCGGTTGAGCAACACGGCCCTCATCTGCCGCTGTCGGTGGATCACGTGATCGCCAATGAAGCGGCCGCGGCGCTCGCCGAAGAGCACGGCGATGCCTACGACCTGTGGCTACTGCCCACGATGTCGGTCAGCAAGTCGAACGAGCATGCCTGGTCGCCGGGCACGCTGTGGCTTTCTGCGGAGACGATGCTCTCAATGCTGCGCGACATAGGCAGGTGTGTGGCCACGACCGAGGCCCGCCGGCTGGTGTTCCTCAACGGGCACGGCGGCAACTCGGCGCTGCTGAACGTCGTTTGCCGCGAGATTCGCCTCGACTGCGGGTTGATGACCTTTCTAGTGCATCCGTTCGTGCCGCCCGACCACGGCGGGGAGTCTCCGCAGGCTGAACTGGGAATGGGTATCCACGGCGGCCATCAGGAGACCTCGGTGTTCATGCATCTCCGGCCGCACCTGGTGCAGTTGGAAAAGGCGCGCCGAAACGTGCCCGAAAGGCTGGCCGGCAACCGGCACGTGCGCTTTGGGGGGATGGCCTCGTTCGGATGGCTGTCCAGCGACTTCGGCCCCGACGGCCACATAGGCGACCCGACCGGCGCTAATGCGCGCGAGGGCAAACAGCTCTTTGAGACGGCGGTGGCACTTCTCGGCGAGCAGATGGCCGAGATTGCTCGTTTCGAGTTCTGACTATCGGTTTCTGACTATCGGCCCTTCCAGCGTGGGGCGCGGCCTTCACTGAAAGCGCTGGGCCCTTCGGCAGCGTCGTCAGAGGCCAACATCGCCTCATACGCGGCCAGGTCGCCGGAGCGGAGCAGCTCGAACGCCTCACCGATGCCCAGATGGCTCGTCGAGTCGCGGATCTCGCAGACCGCCTCAACCGACAGTGGTGCGGATCGCGCGACCCGTTCGGCGAGAGCCCGGGCCTCGTCCATCAGCACTTCGTCGGGGACTACGGCGTTGACGAGACCCCAGCGCAGCGCCTCGGCGGCGTCGAGGCGCTTGCCTGCGTACAGCATTTCGTTGGCAATGACGCGCGGCAACATCCGCGGCAGGCGCACCGACGCCGTGTCCGCCACGATTCCGAGCTGCGCCTCCGGGAGCCAGAAGTGGGCGCCGGCAGCTGCTACGACCAGGTCGGCGGCGAGGACAATCTCGAAACCGCCGCCGACTGCCATGCCGTTCACGGCGCAGATCACCGGTTTGCGCAGTCCGGGCAGCTCGCCGAAGCCACCGAAGCCGCCCTCGCCGTAGTCGGCCTCGAACTCCTCGCCCTCTGCGGCTGCTTTGAGATCCCAGCCGGCGCTGAAGAAGCGGTCGCCAGCGCCGGTGAAGATCGCGACCCGCTGCTCGGGATCGTCCCGGAAGCCGGCGAACACGGCGCTGAGCTCTCGGCTTGTGGCAGCGTCGATGGCGTTGGCCTTGGGTCGGTTGAGCGTCACCTCCAGCACCGACCCGTTGGCAACCGCGGTCACGGCGTGCGGCGTGTTGTCCGCTGTCTCAGAACTCGCGCTCACTCGGGGGCTCCCATCGCCGGTTGTCGTCATGCTGCGACTGTTGTTAGCGGCCCGGCAACGCGGCTGCTGACTGAGCGCGGGGGTTGTGAGCGGTGCTGGCGGCATCGGTCGGGACGCCACGCGCCGGGCTCGCCGCGACGATCAGCGCATCGACTGCGACAGCCGAATTTGACGTTGCAAGCAGCGGGTTGATTTCCACTTCGGTGATTCCGCGGTTGTCTCGCACGAGTGACGTTAGCGCTGCGACTGTGGCGACTACGGCGTTGAGGGCCGCCGGCGGCCTGTCACGGTGGCCTTCCAGCAGTGGCCAGAGCCGAAGGCTGCGCAGCGCTGAGCGCACCTCGCGGCCGCTGGCGGGTAGCAGCAGGCTGGCGGTGTCGTTGAGCACTTCCACCAGAGTGCCGCCTGCGCCGAGGGTGAGCAGCATTCCCACAGGCGGTGACGATCTCACGCTCACCATGAGCTCGGCGACGGCGTCGGAGACAAAGGCCTCCACTAACACCGATCCGTCGCCGACGGCGCCGAGCCGCCCGGCGGCTGCAACCACCGCGGCCGAGGTGTCCAGCCCGACGGCGACCCCTGACGAGTCGGACTTGTGGTCCAGCCCGCCCGCCTTGACCACCACCGGGCGGCGGATCTCCGCTGCGGCGGCCACGGCGTCGCTCGCCGACGACACCACCCGTCCCTGCGGGACGGCCACGCCTGCGGCAGCCAGCAGCGCCTTCGCCTCGTGCTCCGGCAGCGTCACCAGACCGCGGCCGGCGGAAGGCCCGGTGGCGGAGGAAACCGGCGGCCGGCACCCCTCCGCGGGCGGCATCAAAGGCTCGGAAACGCGGCCGGAATTGGCAAGCGTGCGCCCGAATAAGGCAGCGGCCTCTAGCGACACCAGGGCGTTGTCGAAGCCGACGCAACTCGTCAGGCCAAGCTCTGCAGCTCGGGCTCGGGCCTCGGCGGGCAGGTTCTCCGCCATCGACGCCACCAGCACGCCGGGAGTGCCGCTGGCCGCGCACGCCGAGCCGAAGGCTGTCAGAGTCGGCTGCCAGCGCGACCGGTCGAGCCCGTCAGCCGGAAAGTCGAGCACCAGCACGGCGGCGTCGAAGGGGCGCTTGGCGCCGCAAGCGGGGATTGGCGGCGACTGCTCGGGTTTTGAACGATCCCGGGCCGCGTCGGAGGGCCTTTTGGGGCCGTCCGAGCCGAGGCCACCGCGCAGAACCGTGTTGAAGCACTCTGTGAGTCGGGCTTCGTCACCCCAGATGAACGTGTGGTAGTCGAACGGATTGACCGCCGTGACGCGCCCGTCGAGAGAGGCTTCCACACACCGGCGATGGTCGGCGGCGAACAGCGGGAAGGACACGTCGTAGTCGCGGGCCCGGTCGGCCATCAGTGCCGCCTCGCCTCCGGAGCAGCTCAGCGAGACCAGCCGCCTGCCGGGTAGCGGCCCGACTGTGCAGAGCACGGCCAGGGTGTCGAGAAGCTCGCTGACGGTGCGCACTCGCCGCGCGCCGAGCCGCCGGAACAAGGCGTCGTAGGCAGCGTCGCTGCCCGCCATTGAGCCTGTGTGCGTGACAGCGATTGCTCGAGAAGCCTGCGACGCTCCGGCTTTGAGGATCGCAACCGGCAGGCGCCGCCGACGCGCCTTTGCGCAAGCCGCGGCAAAGCGGCCGATGTCGTCGATCTCTTCCGCATAGAGGCCCACGCCTGTAACCGACTCGTCGGCTGCGAGGGCCTCGAACGCCTCGGACAGGCCCACGTCAGCCTGGTTGCCGACCGTCACCACATGTGCGACAGACAGGCCGCGCCGCTGCATCGTGAGGTTCACGGCGATGTTGCCGCTCTGGCTGATGAGGGCGACGCCCCGCTCGCAGCGGGTCAGGCCGTGCAGATCGGGCCACAGGGCCGCCCCGGTCACCGCAGACAGCGTTCCGTAGCAGTTGGGGCCCACCAGCGGCATGCCCGCCGCCGCAGCTGCGAGCTCGCGCTGCAATGCCGCCCCCTTTGGGCCGCTCTCCGCGAAGCCCGAGGCGTAACACACCGCCGCACCCGCGCCAAGGGCTGCCAGCTCCTTCACCACCGAAACGGCGGCGTGTCGGCTGACACCTACAAAGGCAGCGTCGACCACGGTGGGAAGCTCTGAGACGGACGTCGCTGTGGGCAGGTCGCGCAGACGCCGGCGCGGATTGACACCCCACATCTCGCCGTCGAATCCCATCGACCGGCAGGCGTCGACGGCCCGCTCGGCCGCGGCGCCTCCCACGAAGGCCAGCGACTTGGGGCGCAGCAGCCGGCTAAGGCGTGAGCCGGTCACAGTAGAAACACAAACAGGCCGGCCGAGTGCCTCAGGCGCCGAGTGGTCGCAGCATGTCGCGCGACACGATGTGGCGTTGGATCTCGCTGGTGCCGTCCCAAATCCGGTCGACTCGGGCATCGCGCCAGATCCGCTCCAGCGGCAGCTCGTCCATCAGGCCCATCCCGCCCAGAATCTGGATCGCCTCGTCGCTCACGAACTGCAGCATCTCGGTGGCCGACAGCTTCGCCATCGCCGCGTCGGCGTCGGTCATCTCTCCCCGCGCCGAAAGCCACGCGGCCCGATATGTCATCAGCTCGGCCTCCGCCAGTCGGGTGCGCATATCGGCGAGCTTGAACGAAACGCCCTGGAAGCGCCCGATGCGCTGCCCGAACTGCTCTCGGGTGGCGGCCCAGTCCAGCGCCACGGCCAGTGCTCGGTCGGCCCGGCCCAGGCACGTGGCGGCGACCTGCAGGCGGGTGCTGCCCAGCCATTCGTTGGCCACGTCGAAGCCCTTGTGCTCAGCGCCCAGCAGGTTGGCCGTCGGTACTCGGGCGTCGTCGAAGTTCAAGATGAAGTTGTGGTAGCCCCGGTTCGACACGCAGTTGTAGCCAGGCAGCCGCTCCACACCGGGAGTGTCAAAGTCCACTAGTAGCGCCGAGATCAGCCGGCGATCCCCGCGGGGAGTCTCGGTGACACCGGTTGCCACGAACAGGATCACGTAATCAGCCAGATCCGCGTGGCTGATGAAGTGCTTGGTGCCGTTGACGACGTAATGATCGCCGCGGCGTTCGGCTCGGCACGACATGCCGCGCAGATCGGACCCGGCGCCCGGCTCACTCATCGCCAGGCATTCCACGCGCTCACCCCTCACGGTGGGCAGCAGGTACTCCTCGATCTGGTCGCCGGTGCAGGCCCGCAGGATGTTGGACGGCCGCGCCACGATGTACTGCAAGGCATAGCCGGTGTAGCCGAACGCTCGCTCCGCCATTGCGAGCGTGAGGTCATCGAGGCCTCCGCCGCCCAGCTCTTCGGGCATGTTGGCTGCATAGAGGCCCGCGCTGAGTGCCCGCTGGCGGATTGTCTCCACCAGTTCGGGGCGCACCTTCCCGGTGCGTTCGACTTCTTCTTCGTGGGGAACGAGTTCGCGCTCTACGAAAGAGCGCACGGTTTCGATCACCATCTGCTGGGAGTCGTCGATCAGGAAATCCAAGCTGGATGCTCCTTGTGTGTGATCGGGGCGCGGGTTGGCGGACCGCCCTTTGTCAAGAGATCGCCATGCGGTGCCCGGCTTCGGGCGGCTTCGGAAGCGGGGAGTGGGCAGCCGCGATCGCCGCCGCCGCTGCTGCCGGGCCCGGCAGCAGCGGCGCGGCGCGGCCAGCGGCGGTGCCGACGTGCAATAGCATCTGCTCGGTTGTGCACAGCTGCTCGCCGGCGCCCATGTCGTCGTCGGTGACCCCACCGTTTGCGCCGTCAGTGCCCGGGAGCCCCACTCCGCGGCTACGGCGCATCGTGTGGAAGATGTGAAGCCTCTTGGCGTCGCAGCCCAACACCTGGGTTGTCACGCTCAGCGGCTCGCCCAGGCTGGCCTCGCGACGGTAGTTGATGTGCGTCTCCACGGTGTAATAGGAATGGCCGCCGGCGCGGTAGTCCTCGTCGATGCCCATGTAGCGGAAAAGCTTGTCGGACGCCCACCCGAACGCGGTGAGGAAGGCTGCTTCGGTCATGTGGCCGTTGTAGTCCACCCAGTCGGGCTCCACCACGGCGGAGTACAGCCGCAGCGGGGCACCTACGCGCGCGCCAGGCCTCCATGGGTCGGTGCTGGCGCCGGCGGTGAGGATGCGCGCCTCGCGCTCCGCGATTAGGCGCCCGGCGCCCACCCCGCACGGGCGGAGCGCCCTCATCACGGCCAGCAGGCAGTCGTCGCGCAGGCGCTCCAGCTCCGCGATGGAACGTCCGGCAGCCTGGTCTTCGCAGCCCTGAGCCATGGCCTCGATCAGCTCGTCGGTGAGTTCAGGAGCTTGTAGGCGGGTCCAGGGCAGCTTGAGCGCGGGGCCGAACTGGCTCAGCATGTGGCGCATTCCGCCTGCACCGCCTGCCAGGTGGAACGTCAGGTTCGTGCCCATTGCGGCCCAGCGCAGGCCGGGGCCGTACACGATGGAGTCGTCGAGTTCGCCGGTGGTGGCCACGCCGTCGTTCACCAAGTGCAACGTCTCACGCCACAGCGCCTCCTGGAGGCGATCCGACAGATACCCCTCGATCTCGCGCCGCACCACCAGCGGGTGCATGACCAGATCGTCGTAGTGCGCCTTCGCTGCCCGTAACGCGCTGGGCGCGGTGGCTTCCCCAGGCACGATCTCCACCAGCGGCAGCAGATACACGGGGTTGAAGGGATGGCCGATGAGCAGGCGCTCAGGGTGTCGGAGACCGTCGGCGAGGCGGGTCGGCAGCAGCCCCGAGGAGCTGCTGGCGATCACAGTGCTAGGCGCGGTGGCACGGTCGAGGCGGCGCAGCAGCCGGCGCTTCAGATCTTCGCGTTCGGGTGCGCTCTCTTGCACGAAATCGGCAACGCCGGCAGCCTCTTCAGGCGAGGCGGCCCAGCGCAGCCGGGCCGGGTCGGCGCCGGGAAACAGGCCCAGGCGAGTGGCGGAGGGCCAGGAGCGCTCCACGGTGCCCCGCAGCCGCTCCTCTGCGCCGTCGGCTGGATCCCACGCGACCACGTCATGGCCCCGTGCCAGCACCCGCACCGCCCAGCCGGTGCCGATTACGCCGGTTCCCACCAAGCCGACCGTCCGTGCCATAACCCTCGCGATCTTCGCGGCCGCGCTTTCGATCATCGGCAGATGGCTGGCCCGGCTGGGTCTCGTCCACCGTGGCTGCCAAGCTTCCGAACGCCGGACAATAGTGTACGGGCAGGGCATTGTGCCGAGCAGCGCGGCCGCGGGTTGACCGGTACCGGAGGGCGTGCTCGCCGACAGAGGGCACGGAGGGCCTGCCGAGAGGCGGCTGGCATGCTAAGAAACTAATTTCAAAGATAAGAAACTAATTTCAAAGAGCTGGTTCAAGCCCCTGTCAACGCGGTGTCTGTCAACGCGTGTCGACTGGGGCATGCCTGTAGCCTTCAGCCCATGCCACTCGCCGTGGAGACGATCTCGCTTTGCAAAAGCTTCGGCGATGTCAAGGCCCTCGATGGTGTCGACCTGGCCATCAACGAGGCCACAGTGCTTGGTGTACTCGGGCCCAACGGGGCGGGAAAGACCACGGCCGTGCGCATTCTCACGACTCTGCTCAGGCCCGACGCGGGCCGCGCCTTCGTGGACGGCATCGACGTGGTGGCCGAACCTCACCGGGTGCGGGCTCGCATAGGGCTCACCGGGCAGGACACAGCAGTAGACGAGCGCCTGACCGGCCGCGAGAACGTCGAGTACGTGGGGCGGCTATACCACTTGGGCACCCGCGAGGCCCGGCGCCGCGCCTCGAGCCTGCTGGAGCGGTTCGACCTGACGGAGGCCGCCAATCGGGTAGCCAAGACTTACTCGGGCGGGATGCGACGGCGCCTCGACATCGCCATGAGCCTTGTTGCGCGGCCTGTCGTGCTTTTTCTGGACGAGCCGACCACCGGCCTCGACCCGCGCAGCCGCAGGGCGATGTGGGATCTGATCGGCGATCTGGTGCGCCGCGGAACCACCACTCTGCTCACCACCCAGTACTTGGAAGAGGCCGACCGGCTGGCCGACCGGATAGCGGTGATCGACCACGGCTCAGTGATCGCCGAGGGCACCCCCGAAGAGCTGAAGCAGCGCATGGGCGGCGGCCGCATCGAGGTGGAGGTCCGCAACCCAGCCGACGTGGACGCCGTCGTCGAGGCTCTCGAGCCGCTGTGCGCGCCGGGCTGCCAGGTTCGCCACCTGGGCCGAATCGTGACGCTGCCGGTCAACGACGGGGCCCGGCTGGTGCCCGAGGTGGTGCGGGCTATCGACTCGGCTGGCGTGGCGGTGGAGGACGTGGGTATGCGGCGGCCGACGCTCGACGACGTGTTCTTGAACCTCACCGGACACCGCGCCGAAGAGCCTGGCAACGGCGCTGCCATGGGTGTGCCCGACGCGGGCGAGAAGGGCGCGCCGTGATCGAGGCGACCGCTGCCGCCAACAGGAACGCCGCTGCCGGGGCCGCGAGCGAATCCGAAGCCGCCGGCCAGACAGGAGACTGGGCGGAGGCGCGCTGGGAGGCGCCCTACGGGCCGGTATGGGTTCTTCGTGACTCCTGGACTGAAGCTCAGCGCCATCTGCGCATAGTTCCGCGCACCACCGACTTGATGGTGTTCGCCGTCATCCAGCCGGTGATGTTCGTGCTGCTGTTCGTTTACGTCTTTGGAGGCTCCATCGCTGTGGAGGGCTTCGACGACTACACGCAGTACCTGTTGCCTGGCATCTTCGCCCAGACCGTGGTATTCGGCTCCAGCTTCACCGGCTTAGGCATAGCCGAGGACATGTCGAAAGGCCTGATCGAGCGCCTGCGGTCGCTGCCCATGAGCCAGCCCGCCGTGCTGATAGGCCGAACCGTGTCGGATCTGATACGTAACACGGTGTCGTTTGTGGTGATGCTGATCGTGGGGTTCATGGTTGGCTTCCGGTTTGAGGGGTCGCTCCTCGCAGCTCTGGCAGCCTGCGCGCTGCTGCTGGGTTTCAGCTATGCGTTCAGTTGGATCCAGGCTCTCATCGGGTTGTCGGTCAGCTCCGTGGAGACGGTCCAGTCGGCCGGGTTCATGTGGATGTTCCCGGTGACTTTCGTGTCGTCTGCGTTCGTGGACACGGCGACTCTGCCCGGGCCGCTGCGCTGGTTCGCGGACGTCAACCCGTTCACTGCTGCCACCAACGCCACGCGCGCTCTTTATAACGGCAGACCCGTCGGCGACGACCTGTGGGTGTCGCTGGCGTGGGCCGTAGGCGTCACCCTGGTCTTCGGGTTTCTCTCCGTCCGCCGCTTCGCGAGGGCCAACCGAGCCTGAACGCCCACACCCACCTGGACGAGAAACCGACGCACCTCGTCAGGCCGGAACTACTGTTCAGCCGGAACTACTGTTCAGTTCACCACTCCAGTCTTTGGGTGACGAACCATTCCAGGACGGTGTGGGCGCCTAGAGCTTTGGAGGACAGGAGGGCTTGAGCTTCTGAGGTGCGGCTTCGGCCGGCTAGTGCGTCCAGGTCGCCTATTGCGGCTCGGTTGGCCCAAGTGGCGGCACCTTCGGCTACTAGCTCCCCGATTCCGTTTGCTCGCAGGAAGTTGGCCTGGGTTCTCACTCGGGCTGCGGGCAGGTCTTGTTGGAGTTGGTCGAAGGCCAAGTCGGCTGTGATGTCGCGCGTGCCGGGGTCGGCTAGCCATGAGCCTCCGGGGCGCTGCGCTGTGTGGGTTCTGAGCCAGCCAAAGGCGTGTTCGACTTCGGGCGCGGTGCGCGACGCCAGGACTGTGGTCTCTGCGCCGTAGTCGAACACCGCGATGCGGCCGGCGTCGAGCGTGTTGCGGGCCTTGGCCAGCCAGGCTCGGGCTGCTTGCTGGACCGGAACGCTGCGGCCCTCGGGGATGCTTTCAGGCAGGACTTCGGTCAACGCGGGGTCGGCGGGTGTGGACACGAGCGTGAACTGGGCGGAGGAGTCACCGCCGGCGGCAGCTCCCACGCGCAGCTCGGCCCAGCCTGACGGGGTGCGCTGCGCTATGTCGAAGGGCATGTTGTCGAGCAGTTCGTTGGCGATCACCACCCCGACCACCGGCCTTCCGTCCAGGGCGTCTTCCACAGCGGCAACAGTGGTCACCTGGGGGTGCGCGGGGTGCAGTGCCCTCTGGGCGAGCGACAGCTCCACCGCTATCCAGTGCAGCGCCTCGCTCTTTGCGCATTCCGGCTCGGCGGTCAGCACTGTGCGGGCCAGAGTTCCGGGGCCGGCGCCCCAATCGATCACCGTGAACGGCGCCGGCCGGCCCAACTGATCCCACCATCGGTCCAACGCCCTCGCCAGAACCGCGCCGAACAGCGGGCCCACTTCGGGAGATGTCAGAAAATGGCCCCTGGCCGCACCGGAGCGGCCACCTCGCATGTAGAAGCCGCTGTCGGGGTCGTATAGGCAGGCGTCCACGTACTGTGAGACCGGCATAGGGCCCGCCCGCTCGATCCGGCGGATCAGGCGCTCACGAAGTTCGGTTCCGCCCGGCGCCTCACGGGTCATATGCGGTCCGATCGGGCCAGCGACGGGATCGCCAGCCTCAGCTCGCCCGACGGCACCGGGTTGAGGCTGGCAGCACCGGCTGACCACCGGCAGGCTCGGAAAGTCAGCCGAGGCCGGCGGCAGACGCGGCTACCAGGCTCACGTCGGTGAAGCGGCCCACCCACTGCGGGGCCACACCGAAGGCGAGCGTCGCGGCGCCTGTCAGCACCAGCGCGGCCGACACCGACGCTTGCACTGGGATCGGCGACGTGTCGGCGTCCTCCGGCGGGGTCTCCACCCACATGTAGGACGCGATCCGGGCGTAGTAGTACAGCGCGATCACCGAGTTGACCGCCACGATCACCCCTAGCGCCACGCCCCAGGCCGTGCCGGGTGAAAGCAACGCCAGCACGATCTCGAACTTGGCGAACCATCCCCCCAGCGGCGGGATCCCGGCAAGCGCCATCAAGAACACGGTCATCGCCACAGCCAGCCCCGGTGCATACTGGAACAGGCCCCTGTAGCTATCGATGTGGGCCGAAGCGGTGCGCCGCGCCACGGCGATGATCACTGCGAACGCGCCGAGGTTCATAGCCGCGTAGATCGCCAGATAGGTCACTACCGCCCCCAGCGCGTCGTCCGCGGTGGCGAGCGACTCCCCGGCCACGGCCAGCGGCGCAAGCATGTAGCCGGCCTGCGCCACGCCGGAGTAGGCCAGCAGCCGCACCAGGTTTCGCTGGCGCAGCGCCATCAGGTTGCCGCCGGTCATCGACGCTGCCGCAAGCGCCCACAGCAGCGGCTGGTACACCTCCGGCCGGTGCCAGAAGCCCACGAACACCAGGCTCAGCAGCGCCACGAATCCGGCCGCTTTCGCCGACACCGACAAGAACGCCGTTACCGGCGTGGGCGCGCCCTCATAGGTGTCGGGCGCCCAAGTGTGGAACGGGAAAGCGGAGACCTTGAAGCCGAAGCCGACCACGGTGAACACCACCCCCAGCGTCACCACCGCCAGAGGCGCCGCTGCGCCGGAGGTCGAAAGCGCTAACGCCTCGGCGATGCCGCTCAGCTTTAGCGCCCCCGTAGCGCCGTAGATCAGGGAGAACCCGTACAGCAGCACCGCCGAGGCGAACACGCCCATCAGATAATATTTCATCCCGGCCTCGTTGCTGCGCAGGTCGCGTTTTCGCCAGGTGGCCATCAGATACGCCGGTATCGACAGCAGCTCCAGCGCCACGAAGATCGTCACCAGGTCGCGCGCTGAGGCCATCACTGTCATCCCCAACACGCTGGAGAGCAGCATCTGATAGTACTCGTTCTCCCAGTAGTCGCCCTCCGCCACATAGTTCACCGACAGCAGCACCACCACGTAGCCGGCCAGCACGAACACGGCCTTCATGACCAGCGCGTAGTCGTCCACCACGTATGCGCCACCGAACATCGCCCGGTCGGCACCGTCCGCCGCGAGAGTGAGGATCGGTACCATCGCTGCGAGCAGCCCGATGGACGCGACCGATGACGCGACCGCCCTCGCCCGTCTCAGCCAGCCGATGTCGATCACAGTCAGCAGAGCCCCGAACGCCAGCAGCGTCAGCTCGGGCGCGGCGGCGTGCCAGTCGATCGGTGGCCGCTCGAACGCGACCGTCATCACGGCGGCGTGCATCGCCGGCTCAGCTCCCCGGCGCGGCCCGGGGCGTCAGTGCGGCCTGAGCCTCGGCGGCGGGCGCGGCAACGCGCATGTAGAATCAGCCTCCAATGGCCGCCAGCGAGGCGACCACGGCGGGGTCGGTGACGTTGAAGATCAGCCCCGGTGCCACACCGAACACCACGATGGCCACTAGCAGCGGCAGCCAGGCGACCCACTCCGCGGGGGTGACGTCGTCTATTTCGTGGCTGTCGGCGAACTCCGGCGACGGGCTACCCATCGCGGTGCGCTGCAGCAGCCACAGCAGATACCCCGCGGCCAGCACGGTGCCCACCGCGGCGATCACCATATAGACACGGAAAAGCTCCTCAGACAGCCCCGCCGCGGGGTTGTACGCCGACAGGATCGCCGGGAACTCGCCCCAGAAGCCGGCCAGGCCCGGCAGCCCGAGAGACGCCATCGACACGAACCCCAGGATCCAGCCCATGCGCGGCGCCTGCTCCAGCATCCCGCCGAGCCGGCGTATCTCCAGCGTGTGGTAGCGTTCCTTCACCGAGCCGGCCACGAAGAACAGCATCCCGGTGATGATCCCGTGGGCGACCATACCGAAGATCGCGGCGTTGATCCCGAAGTCGGTGAGCGTAGCGATGCCGAGCATCACGAAGCCCATGTGCGCAACCGACGAGAACGCCACCAGGCGCTTCATGTCGGTCTGGGCCAGACACCCGAGCGCGCCGTAGATGATGCCGACCACCGCCAGCAGTCCGATCCATGGTGCCCACGCCTCCGCGCCCTCCGGCAGCATCGGGACGGCGACGCGCACGAAGCCGTAGGTCCCGAGCTTCAACAAGATGGCGGCCAAGATCACCGAGCCGACGGTGGGCGCCTCCGTGTGGGCATCGGGTAGCCAAGTGTGGAACGGGAACATCGGCACTTTCACCCCGAAGCCGACGAACATCCCGGCGAATATCCACGTCTGGGTGGCGCCGAGGATGCCTGCGCCGGCGACGTCCGACAGCGCCCGCATGTCGAAAGTTCGTAGCGCCTCGCCGGTGGACGGGTCGGTGGACAAGAAGAACAGCGCCAGGAACGACAGCAGCATCAGCGCCGAGCCGAACAACGTAAACAGGAAGAACTTCAGCGACGCGTAGCGGCGGTTGGGGCCGCCCCACACCCCGATCATGAAGAACATCGGCAGCAGCACCACCTCGAAGAACACGAAGAACAGGATCAGGTCCTGGGCGACGAATGTGCCGACCATCCCGGTCTCGAGGATCAGTATCAGGATCATGAACGCCTTGGCGTTGCCGGGCTCGGGGATGTGATCCCACGAGTAGACGACGCACAGCGGCACCACCGCCAGTGTCAAGGCCATCAGCGGCAGGGAGATGCCGTCCAGGCCGAGGATGAAGCGGCTGTTGATAACGGCGATCCACTGCTTGTCGACGGCGAACTGCAGCTCTCCGGCTGCGCCGTAGTCGAAGCCCGCCAGCAGCAGCGCGCCCATCGCGGCGGCGGCCCCGGACGCGATCAGCGCCAACAGCTTATGGGAGCGATCTTCGGCGGCGGGGACAGCCAGCATCACCAGCACGCCCAGCAGCGGGATGAAGGTGACGAGGATAAGCCCCCAACTGTCGAGGAAGTCTGTCATGGTGAGGTTCCTAAAGGTGTCCTGGGTCGGATGCGGGTGCGGCTTGGCAGCGAGACGCTCGTGAGTCTGTCGGGCTCGGCCCCCGGGGATCTGGCAGTCACGGCGGGGTCATGGCGACGTTCACAGTGACACCGCCACTATGAACACGCCGGCGAGCACGGCGGCTGCGGCGAACAGGATGGCGGCGTACTGCTGGACTTTGCCGGTCTGCATGGCGCGCAGGCTCTCGCCGGAGGCATCGGAGGCGCGGCCGGAGCCGTCGACTATCACGTTGTCTATGAGCCCCTGATCGAGACGGTCGTACACCAGGCGGCCCGCGGCGGCGGTCTGGCGCCCAGCCTCGTTGACGACGCCGTCGATCACCCGCTGGTTCGTCCAGTACGCGGCTCGGGCAAGCGGCCCTTTTATGGCCCGCACGATCACACGGGTGTAGAGATGGTCGAGGTAGTACTTGCTCACCAGCAGAGTGTGGCCGGCCCGGGCAAGACCGCTGCGGGAGGTGAGGCCCTCGCCTGCGGGCAGCTCTGTGAGCCTGCGGCCCGTGGCCTCGGCGCGAGCCTGCACCGCTCCGAAGTAGTAGCGGCCGGCGAGCGCTGCCCCGGCCAGCGCCGCGGCCGTCGACACCAGCGCCAGAGTCCAGCTCGGCTTGGCGTGCGCGATCGGCGGAAAATACGCGGCGACCGGCTCGACGTAGTGGCCGAACCGCTCCTGCCACGCCTCGGGCCAGAACTGGAATCCCTTGGGCATGTTCGCTAGCCCCGCCGTCACGGCGAAGAACGCCAGCGCGTACAGCGGCACGATGATGCGAGGGCCCGACTCGTGGGGGTGGCCGTGGCCGCGGTACTCGCCGAAGAACGTTAGGTACACCACCCTGGTCATGTACGCCGCGGTGACCGCCGCTCCGACCACGCCCATCACCAGCATCAGCGTGTAGGCGCCGTTGCCACCGGTGCCGCCGAACAGCCCCCACCCGCCGGTGCCGGCCAGGATCTCGTCTTTCGACCAGAACCCCGCCAGCGGCGGCAAGCCCATCAGCGCCACCGTGGCCAACATGAAAGTTCGGTAGGTGTGAGGCATGCGCTTTCGCAGTCCGCCCATGCCGGTCTTCATGTCGAAGCTGTGAACGGAGTGGCTTACCGAACCCGACCCCAGGAACAGGCAAGCCTTGAAGAAGGCGTGGGTGAACAGGTGGAACATGGCCGCCGTCCACGCCCCTACGCCGAGCGCCATCACCATGTATCCGAGCTGGCTGACCGTGGAATATGCCAGCACCTTCTTGATGTCGTTCTGGGTGAAGGCCAGCAGCCCGCCGAACAGCAGCGTCACCGCGCCCATCACGGCCAGGAGGTTGATGCTGGAGCCGCCGATGGACATTCCGTCCCAGAACACGGGGTAGAGCCGGGCTACCAAGAAGATGCCGGCCACCACCATCGTGGCCGCGTGTATCAGCGCCGACACCGGCGTCGGGCCGGCCATAGCGTCGGGCAGCCAGGTGTGCAGGATGAATTGGCCGGATTTCGACATCACCGCGGCCGCCAGACACGCCGAAGCGGCTATCAGCGCCGTGTGGCTGACCTCGCCGGCGTTGATCCGCTCGGTGACCGTGAGCGTGTCGAACGTGCCGCCCGCCGCGAAGAACAGCACGCTCACACCGACCAGCAGGCCAATGTCGCCGACGCGGTTTGTGTAGAACGCCTTGAGTGCCGCGTCGGAGTTGGGCTTGTGCTCCCACCAGTGGCCGATCAGCACGAACGAGCAGACGCCGACCAGCTCCCAGCCGACGATCATCTGCAGCAGGTTGTCGCTGAGGACGAAGAACAGCATCGCCGCTGTGAACAGGCTCAAGAACGCGAAGAAGTGTGTGTAGCGGGCGTCGCCGGACACGTAGTCGGTGCTGTATACGTGCACCAGCAGCGACACCGCGGTAACGACGAACAGCATCATCACCGACAGGCCGTCCACCAGGATGCCCGCGTCGAACTCCACACCCCCGGACTGCAGCCATCCGACGGTGCGGTGAACGGCAGCGACGCCCTCGTGTGCGGCGTCGCGGTGGCCAATCCAGGCGACGACCGCGCCGCAGGCCAGCACGAACGACCCGGCTACGGCAGTCACACCGAGCTCGGCGCCCTTGCGGGGCAGCCGCTTTCCGAATAGCAGGATCCCTACGAACGACAGCGCGGGCAACAGCGGCACCAGCCAAGCGTTGTCGAGGAACCAGCCTGCGCTGCTCACCGAACTCGGGCCGTGGTGCGCGGTTTCCGGAGCGGCTGCCGCTGTTCCGGCGACGCGCGCGGCGGTTGCTGCGGCATCCGCAAAGGCGGCCAGTGGCACGGCGCGCGTCCTGGGTCAGCCCTTGAGCAAATCGGCCTCGGAGAGGTCGATGCTACGGCGGTTCCGGTACATGAGCAGCACGATGGCCAGGCCTATGCCCACTTCGGCGGCGGCCACAGCGATCACGAACAGGGCGAACACCTCGCCGCCGACGTGGTCGCGGAACGCGCCGAAGGCCACCAGGTTGATGTTCACCGAGTTCAAGATGATCTCAACCGACATCAGCACGAGGATCCCGTTGCGGCGCACCAGCACGCCGTACACGCCGATGCAAAAAAGCACTGAGGCCAGCAGCAGGAACTGGTTCAGAACCATCCGCCGTCACTCTTTGCGGGCCACGACTATGGCGCCTATCAGAGCTGCCAGCAGCAGCACGGAGACCGCCTCGAAGGCCACGATGTACTGGCTGAATATGGCGTCGGATACCACCTCGAAGCGCTGAGGCTGGTCGATCACCACCCGTGTGTCGGAGAAGCTGTCCAACAGGGCCACGCCCATCACCACTGCCAGCAGCACCGCCACCAGAGCGGCGATGAAGCGCTTTTCGCCGGCGGCGGAGTCGTCGTCTCCCATCGAGGCCCGCGTCAGCATCACCCCAAAAAGGAACAGCACGATGATCGCGCCTATGTACACCAGCACTTGAGTGACGGCGACAAATTCCGAACCGAGCAGGATGAACTGAACCGCCGCTCCCGCTAGCACCAGCACAAGCCACAGCGCGGCGCGCACCACGTTTCGGGTGGTGACGCAGCGCACCGCGGCGACGATCATCACCACTGCCGTCACGGCGAAGAACACGTTCTGCGCCACGAACAGGTCGCCGCCGTCGGAGGCCGCGGCCAGAACGTCCAGCGGCTCAGACAGGCCTGTTGCGACCTCGGCGACCGACTGGGCGGCCGCTGAGATCATGTGGGGGGCACCTTGAGCTTCTTGGCTGTCGATCCGGCCTCGTAGTTCTCGAAGTCCGGGACGGTCTCCATCCACTCGCCGAGCCGAGACTGGTCGTGCAGCAGGTCCGCGATGCGCGGCTCGGAGTACTCATATTCGGGGCTCCAGAACAGCGCCTCGAACGGGCAGACCTCCACGCAGATCCCGCAGTACATGCACAGCGCGTAGTCGATGTCGAAGCGGTCGAGGATGTTGACCTGGCGGGGCTTGCCGCCGGGCCGTCGGGGTGGAGCCTTCTCCTTGTGGCCCTCGATGTAGATGCACCAGTCCGGGCATTCGCGGGCGCACAGCATGCACGCCGTGCAGTTGCCCTCGTGCAATGCGATCACGCCGCGGGCTCTGGTGGGCGGCGACTCTTTCACGTGCGGGTACTGAACGGTGGCCGCTCCCTTGGTGGGCGCGGGCACCAGCGTCTTGAGGCCCCGCTTAGGGAACACCGTGCGGGCCACGGTGGCGCCGGTGACCTTCAGGCCCTTGGCCAGACCCGGTATCAGGCCCATCACACCACCTCAAGCATGCCGGTAACGACCTGACCCCGACGACGAGGCGGGTTGCTCACTAGCTTCGACACGGGCCGCAAGCCTACCGAACCTCCCGGCGCGGTCCACGACGCCGGCGCCTTTTCCAGCGGGAGGGTAGAGCCACACCTACTAATCCCCTTCAATCTCCGCCGGTTGGTCTGCGGATTCCGATTTGTTCTCTGCGCTGGCCGTTGAGGCAGGAACCTGCCAAGGTCTTGACAGGCATTACCCGAAACTGGCAGTTCTGGCAGGTGCTGTGGTCAGGTTGTGGGAGCGTGTCGTGGTCAGACGGCGACCTTGAGAATACCTGTCACGACAATATTGGCCAGCGTCAGAGGCACCAGGTACTTCCATGCGAGCTTCTGCAGCTGGTCTTCGCGAAAGCGCGGAAACGTGAACCGGAACCAGAAGATGAGGAACGACAGAACTACCACCTTGCCGACCAGCACCAGCGGGCCGATCACATTGAACAGGTCGCTTGCCGGATCGATTCCAGGCACGTACCAGCCCCCTAGGAACAGCACCGCGGCGATGGCTGAGAACACACCGGCGGTGGCGAACTCGCCGATGAAGAACAGCAGAAACCTCAGGCCCGAGTATTCGGTCATGTAGCCGGTGACTAGCTCAGACTCGGCTACGGGCATGTCGAAGGGCGTCTGCGTGAGTTCGGCTTGCATGGCGATCATGAACACTGCGAAGCCGACGAACTGTGTGATCACATAAGGGTTGCCGATGCCGCCCCAGCCGAATATCTCGCCATTGGCCTGCGCCAGGACGATGCCCTGCATGTTCATAGTGCCGGCCTGGATCACCACGCCGACCACGGCCAGCAGCAGCGGCAGCTCATAGGCGATCAGCTGGCCAGTGGCCCGCAGCCCGCCGAGCAGCGAGTATTTTGAGGCAGACCCCCAGCCGGCCATGAGGATGCCGATTACCGACACCGAACTCACCGCCATCGCAAGGTAGATGCCGAGGTCGTTGGAGATGAACCAGGCGTCGGGCCCGCCCGGCAGCACCACCACAAGCAAGAACGTCGACACCAGCACGACGAACGGCGCCGCGGAGAACACGAACCGGTCAGCGCGGCGGGGGATGATGTCTTCCTTCTGGAGGAACTTGCCCACCTCGGCCAGGAGCTGGAGCGAGCCGTAGGGGCCGGCTTCCATCGGGCCGAGCCGGCTTTGCATGAAGCTCACCATCTTGAACAGGTGGGCGTAGACGAGCGTGCCCGCCACCAGTAGCACCGCGGCCAGGCCAACCACGACCCGCAGCGACGTCTGCTGCCAGTAGGCAAGCTCGGCCAGTGCGCCTGCCGGCAGCAGCACAGAAAGGCTCATCGCCGCCCGCCCGCGGCGGTGGGGCTGGAAGAACTCAGCTGTCCGAGCACAACCGGCGGCTCCAGCGTGCTCATCGGTTTACACCTGCGTTCACCGGTCGATGTCTCCGAGGATGAAGTAAAGGCTTCCTAGGATGGTGATGATGTCGGGCACGTAGACGCCTTTGAGCAACCACGGCGTGATCGACACGTTCGAGAACGACGCCGAGCGGATTTTTACCCGAAACGGCACCAGCCCGCCCTGCGACACCACGTAGTATCCCATCACGCCGAGCGGGTTCTCGGTCTCGGCGTAGGCCTCGCCCGCGGGCACCTTGATGATGCGCGGTACTTTGGCCATGATCGGCCCCGGCGGGATGTCGTCGAGGAGATGGTCGACGATCCGGGTGGCCTCGCGGGTCTCCTGGAGGCGCACCCAGAATCTGGCGAACGAGTCACCGTCGGGATGGGTCCACACCTTCCAGTCGACTTGGTCGTGAACTAGGCCGCAGGGGTTGTCGCGGCGCACGTCCCAGTCCACCCCTGAGGCCCGGATGTTGGCGCCGGACAACCCGTAGGCGAGGCCCACCTCTGGGGGCACCACGCCGATACCGCGGGTGCGGGCCTGGAAGATCTCGTTGCCTTCTACCAGCTCCGATATCTGGTCGCAGAACGTGCGGATCTTGCGCATAGCCGAGCGGGTCTCTGCCACCCAGCCCGCCGGGAGATCGTCCAGGAGGCCACCGATGCGATCGAAATTGGGGTGGAAGCGCCCGCCGGTGGCGGCTTCGATCTGGTTGAGCACATGCTCGCGGTCTCTGAAGGCAAAGAACACCGGCGTGATGGCGCCCACCTGCACGGCCATGTCGCCCAGGAACAGCGTGATGTTGGCGATACGGCTCAGCTCGAAGAGGATCGTGCGGATCCACTGCGCCCGCGGCGGGGCTTCGACTCCCATCAGGCGCTCCGCGGCGAGGATGAACGGCACTTCGTTAGCGAAGCTGCCGAGCCAGTCGATACGGTTTATGAGCGTGGTGACCTGCGGGTAGGTGCGCACCTCGGCCAGCTTCTCGTAGCCGCGGTGCATGTAGCCCATCACCGGCTCGGCGCTTACCACCTGCTCGCCGTCGAGCTTGGCGACGATCCGCAACGTGCCGTGCGTGGCCGGGTGCTGGGGGCCGATGTTGAGTGTCATGCCCTCGGTCTCGATCTCGAGGTTGACGCGGGCGTCGGCGGCCTGGGCCGCGATGTAGCGGAGCTGGTGCTGTGCGGGCGGCGCGCCTGGGGCGGGGGCAGCAGGTGCCGTCACCGGCCGGCGTCCTCGTCTCCGGTGCGGAAAGCGGCCGCCACAGGAGTCAGCTCCGGCGTGGGCGGGGCGGAGGCGGCCATCAGGCGCCGTTCTCCTCGGGCATCAGCTCCATGTCGACTATCCCCGGCCAGGGCTTCACCTGGCGGGCCAGAAGCGGGTAGTCCTTGCGCAGCGGGTTGCCCTCGAACTCGCCTGGCAGGTACAGGTGGCGCAGTCCTGGATGGCCGTCGAAGCCGATGCCGAACATCTCCCAAGCCTCGCGCTCGTGCCAGTCGGCTCCGGCGTACACCGGCACCCAGCTCTGGGCTCGCAGGTCGTCGTCCGGCAGGTCGGCCTTCACGAACACCGAGCGGTGCGCACGCACGTCGTTCACCCGTGCGAGCAGCTGGAAGCGGGTGTCGCCGCCCGCCACGCCAGTCTGCTCGGGTGGGGCAGGCTTCGGGTCGGGCGGTTCGAGCGCGTTGTCTACGGCGCTGTCCATGTCGCGCCCGAACGGCGACGGCATCCAGTCGATAGCCGACAAGAAGTTGAAGAAGTCGAAGCCCTCGTCCTGGCGCAGCCACGCGGCGGTCTCACCCCAGGCGTCTCGGCAGACGCGCAGCCATGTGCCCCCGGGCGCGCCGCCGGCCTTGCCGGCTTCGTCGGGGCCGGTCGCAAGGTCTGAGTGCCATTCCACCAGCGCCTCACCGAACTCACTGCGGGCGCGGCCTATCAGCGCCTCG
Source organism: Acidimicrobiales bacterium (assembly GCA_965214945.1). Lineage (GTDB taxonomy): Bacteria > Actinomycetota > Acidimicrobiia > Acidimicrobiales > Aldehydirespiratoraceae > JAAXHB01. The sequence continues at coordinate 39,816 of OZ244029.1, forward strand.
GCCGCCTCCCGCCTGGCGGCGCCACGGGCCGCGGACGCTGCAGCGCCGGAGCCGTCTGTGTCATGTGACGACAATCGGCTCACCCTTCCAGCGTTCGCTCATGTCCTCGTTCTGGATGCGCTCCTGAAGCATCACGATGCCCTCGAGCAGCGCCTCCGGCCGGGGCGGGCAACCCGGCACGTACACGTCCACCGGCACAATCTGGTCGACGCCCTTGGTGACCGAGTAGCTGTCCCAATAGGGGCCGCCGCAGTTTGCGCACGAACCCATCGAGATCACGTACTTCGGGTCGGGCATCTGCTCATACAGGCGGCGCACCGACGGGGCCATCTTGTCGGTGACAGTGCCGGAAATCACCACGAGGTCGGCCTGTCGGGGGCTGGCTGGAAGCGGAATCACGCCGAGGCGCATCACGTCGTAGCGGGGCGAGCCGAACGCGGCGCCCATCTCGATGGCGCAGCACGCCAGCCCCCACTGGTACACCCACAGCGAGTACTTGCGGCTCATGTTGAGCAGTGTCGACAGCGGCTTGGGGATCTTGCCCGACTCGACCAGGCCCATTCAGTTTCCTTCGACCCTGCTGCCGGTGCCGGCTGTACCCGTTTCAGCGTTCCGGCGTCCCCTGGCCCCGGTTAGACCCATTTCAGCATCCCCTTGCGCCAGGCGTAGAACAGCCCGAGCAGCAAAATGAAGATAAAGATTGCCATCTCCACCAGGCCGAACAGCCCGTAGGCCTCCAGTCGAGCCGCCCACGGGAAGATGAACACGGCCTCCACGTCGAACAGCACGAACAGCAGCGCGAACACGTAGTAGCGGATGTTGGCCTGCGACCACATGTCGCCGACGGGATCGACGCCCGATTCGTAGTTCTCCAGCTTCTGTGGGGTGGGCTTCGACGGGCGCAGGACGCGTCCTAGCCCGAGAAATGCGCCGACCACGCCGACGCCGAGAGCGCCGAAGATGCCGACGGTCAGGTATGTGCGCAGGAACTCCGACACGGACCGCAAGCCTACCCACCAGCCAGTCGTGCGCCCCATTGACCGGATGCCTGCTCAGGTGGCTGCCAAGTCTTGTGAGGCGGCGTTCGCCTACTGGACGCCACCAGCCCTTATGCGCGGGCGTGCCCTGAGGTGGTGTTGTCTAGTCCGGTGCCGTTACTGCCTCGGTGCCTGTGCGCGGGCGCGCCCTAGAGGCGCAGTCGACCACCATGTCGAGCGCCGAGACCACGTCTGCGTGGACTTCGTGCGCCTCAAGATGGCGGGCGAGCCGGGGGTAGTCCAGCCCGCGCATAGCACCCGCCGGGCCGAGTTCTGCGCGCAGCGCCTCGTATGCGGGAGCGAGCACCTGTCTGCTGATGTCGGCTTCACGCCAATAGCGGTCATCGAGGCTGGCCAGCGCGGCGGGCGGCACCAGATCACGGATCGCGCCCTCGGCTGCCTGACGCAAGCGGTTCGCCGTCTGCTGTGGGAACAGGCTGGTCTGGGTTGAAGGCCGTGCCGGTGTTTCGGCATCGGCCAGGGTGGACAGCTCGTCGGCATAGCGGAGCAGCGTCACAGACGGCAACAGGTAGCTCTCCATCGCGCGGCGGGGCAACATCACTTCTGTCATGCCGGCTCCTGCCAGGCCGTCGGCTCTCAGACCGTCGGCCGTCGAGTCTTCGTCGACTGCAGCATCTTCGGTCGCGTCCTCGGCGGGTGCCTGGCCCGGCTGGGGATCGGGCGTCTGATCCCCGCGGTCGGCGCTTTTGAACACGGCTAGTCCGACGAGATCGGGCTTCGCGGCCCGCAGCCGGCTGAAATGCGCACGTGCGCTGTCAGCCTGGTCGCCCACGCAGCACACGAACGGCCGCTCCAGACAGCTGGCAGCCTCGTGTCTGCAGGCTCGGGCGAGGGCCCGCAGCACGGCCACATCACCGGGCGCGGCCACATAGAGAACAAACCCGGTGCTCTCAGCCTGGCAGTAGTTGTCGAAGCCGACATCCCGTATCGCGGCGCGCACTTCGAGCCTATTAGGGAGCGGGTGGGGACGGCCCGCGAACACCACCACTTTGTCGCCCAGGCCGGCGGCAGCGCGTGCCGCGGCTTCTTCCAGCATCGTCTCAGAGTGCGACGCAGCGATGATCTGCGTGGCGCGCTCATCGGCGGCGGCGCTCAACAGCCCATAGACCTGGCGCTGGCGCAGTGGCCCGGTGTGCGCTCCGAGTTCGTCCACCAGCACCACGCTGCCGGGGTAGAGTTCCAGGAATGCCAGCAGCAGCAAGGTCTGCTGCATTCCCCGGCCCGATGCCACAAGGTCTAGTTGTGACCCCTGAGGCGTGCGATATGTCAGCTTCAGCTCACCACGCCCCGGATCGAGCGTCGGGCGGTCGAGCCGAGCGCCGAATAGCTTCCTGATGTGGGCTGTGACGGCGTCCCATCTCTCGGCGCCGTCGGGCAGTTCGGTCACCTTCCAGCAGAGATTGCGCAGCACCTCGGCGGTGCGCCCTTCGGCGAGCCGGACGTCTATGGCGCCCTGGTCGAACCTCGTCTCGTGAGCAGTCAGGCGCGACATCGGCCCCAGCAGCTCCAAGCTGACGGCCTGCGCCTCAGCGGGCACCTCCATTCGCCGTTCGCCGTCATCGTCGAGGCGCAGCGGGCGGCACGAGAAGCTTTCGGAGTTGACATAGTGGAACTCCATGCCGCAGCTCCAGTCGGTTCCGTCGGTCACGCCATCGATGATTAACTCGATGCGGATGTTGCGTATACCCGTGAGCTTTCCGTAGCCGTCGCGTGGCGACTCGCGGACGTTCAGGTGACGCCAAAGATGCCGGGAATGCGGCACCGGCAAGCCTGTGAGGTCGTTGCGATTGATCACCACGCCCGGCCTGTTGTCGGGCTCCGTGCTGCGCGTGGCACCGCGCTTGTCTGTCCACCGGCGCAGCCCGAGATGCCAGAGCGCGAGCGCCTGAAGTGCGGTGGTCTTGCCCGAGTCGTTCGGCCCGACGAACAACACCGGGTTTCCCAGGCCGATCTCTACGTTCCCGAAGCTCTTGAAATTGCGGACGGTCAATTTCGTGAGCACACGCTCACATTACACATCTAGACTTTTATGTGATTTCCCGTCACATATCAGCAAAAGTCGCACCAAATTCGCTTGGGTTGGAGGGCTTGCTGTGCTGCGACGAGCGGGGTGCGGTCGCGGGTGCAGGTCAGCCGAGCAGCATCACCCGGCGGGCCATCCACCATGAGGTGACCGACAACACCACAGCCGGGCCGCCACCCCAGGCGATTATCGAGAGACGCAGCAGGGCCGATTCGCCCAACGTGGGCACGGTCAGGACGTTGACTATGGTGACCACTGCCAGCACGGCGATCACCGCGGCGACCGCTTGGACGATCCGGCGAAGCCGCGGCACCACGTCAGCCGCCGGAGTCGTGCAGACGGTTACTGCCGCGCCCAGCAGCAGCACTCCTGTGAGAGCGTCCACATTAATGAGCGCGCCGTAGAGGTCGTTCCACCGCGTGTACGAGTCGCCGACAACCGCATGGCGGATCATCGGCGCAGCGAGATACAGCACGGCACTTGCCAGCAGCACCAGTGCCAGCACCTCTCGGGCCTCGTCCCAGGGCACCGCCGCTGCCCGCAGGCCGTCTCCGCCCTTATCGCCCATATCCCAATGCTACCACCCCTGGCCTCCAGCCGCTGCAGCCGCTAGACATCTTCCCCCCAGCGTCCAGCCATGCTCCGGCTGTCTGTTTCTGGCTCAATGTTCCCGTAGAAGTTGGTGTGGCAAACCCCAGCGCGGCTATCGTCACGGCATAGCCTGAGGAGGAGGCGCAGACTGTGGCGGATGTGGCGGTCCTTGAGATAGTCGTGTACGAGGCGATTGAAGCAGCCCGACTGTTGGGCTTGCACGTGAAGACTCTGCGCAACTGGCTTGAGGGGTACGCGACTAAGGTCAAGTCATATCCACCCGTGCTCCGACAGTCGGCTATCGGGTCTGACCTAGTCACCTGGGGAGAATTTGTCGAGGCCGGCTTTCTAACTGAGTACCGGAAAGTGCACAAAATCCCGCTTTCTCAACTCCGAGAGTACGTCGGTTACTGGCGCGCGAAGCTGGGCGTGCCGCACCCACTCGCGCATCGCCAGCCTTATGTCGGCCCCGGTCCTTCTCTGATTGATAAGACGAAAGAAGCCACGGGCGAATGGATCTTGTACCGCTTTCAAGGGGGTCAAATGATGCTCACTCCTTGGGCTGAGCGATTCGTCGAAAAGGTCGAATTCGACTGTGATGTCGCACAGCGGTATCGGCCTGCAGGCAAACATGCTCCTGTTGTAATCGATCCTCGACGTTCATTTGGCGCTCCAACCGTGAGCGCCATCCGAACTGAGGTTCTGTACGAAATGTTCCAGGCCGGTGATCCGGTTTCAGCTCTAGCAGAGACCTATGAACTCAGTGTGCATGATGTTGAGGCTGCGATTCGCTACGAGTCTCTAAGGTCTAAGCCAATCGCCATTGCCGCCTGAATATAGTAAAGATGTGTCAAACTCGCTGAAATGGTTCGTCGATGAGAGCATGCTTGCGATAGGCAAGGCACTTGCCGCCGTCCGTGATGACGTTGTGTTTCCGGGTCACCCGAGCTGCGACATTAGTAGGGGAGCATTGGATGAGGACTGGCTGCCAGTCGTAGGGGACAGAGGTTGGGCAGTTCTCATGAGGGACAAGCGGATCCGCTATCGCCGACCTGAGCGCGACAAGCTAATAAGACACGATGCTAAAGCGTTCTGCCTGACGGCTAGCGGAAACCAGACGAGGTGGGAAATGCTCCGGCTGTTAGTTCGACACTGGAACAGGATTGAAGAGGAAGAAGCCCAGGACGGACCGTTCATCTGTCGGGTGACCAAGCAGGGCGTCAAGCGTCAGAGTCTTGAGTCATAGAGGACCTAGCAAGGCGCATCCGACTCCTCAGATGAGTGGTCGCGCCCTCAACGGCGACGGTTGTGAAGCCGGCGTGAACTGGAGGGGGCTACGAGTTCAGGCCGGCGATTGCCTCGATCTCCACCTTCATGCCGGGCACTACCAGCTCGTTGATGCCGATCAGAGTGCTGCAGGGCCTGTGGTCGCCGAAGAACTCCTGCCGCACCGGGTTTATGGCGGCTCGGTCGTTGATGTCGGTGAGGTAGACGACGACCTTCAGCACGTCGGCGAAGCTGCCTCCAGCCGCTTCCAGGATGGCGCCGATGTTCTCGAGGGTGGCGCGGGTCTGGTCGGCCACGTCGTCGCCGCCGACAAGGTTCCCCTCGCCGTCGAGCGGCCCGCACCCGGAGATGAACAGCAGGTCGCCGAAGCGGGTGGCGTCGGTGTAGTGGCTCAGCGGCGGGTTCAGGTGATCGACGCGTATCTCTTGCTTGTGCGGCACCGGCTCGGCCCCCTCGACTCGCGTTCTAGTTCCTCGGCTCTTGCTGGCCTCGCTATTGCGGCCATACTATGACACAGTTGCGTCGGCGGAAGTGAGCGATGAAACCAGCAACATTCAAATACCTCGCGCCGCGGTCGGTGAGGGAAGCTCTGCAGCTGCTCCACGAGCACCGAGACGACGTGAAGGTGCTGGCCGGAGGCCAGAGCCTGGTACCCACCATGAATTTCCGGCTGGCCCAGCCAGCCGTGCTGGTAGACATCGGCAAGCTCGACGAGCTGACCGAAATCGACAACAGCGAGCCGCAGGCCGTCACCGTCGGGGCCAGGGTGCGGCACCTCGACTTGGAGCGCAACAGCATCGGCGGCCCGCTCGGCCGGTTGCTGGCCGAGACCGCGAAGTGGGTCGGCCATTACCCCATCCGGGTTCGGGGCACCTTCGGCGGGAGCCTGGCCCATGCAGACCCCGCAGCCGAATGGTGCGTGCTGGCCTGCGCGCTCGACGCCCAGATCCACTGCCGCAGCGTGGACGGCCGCCGGACCATCCCCGCTGCCGACTTCTTCGAGATGTTCTTCACCACCGCGCTCAAGCCCCACGAGCTGCTTGAGCGGGTTACGTTGCCGAGACTGGCGCCCGGCGACGGGGTGGGCATAGCCGAGTTCGCTCGGCGGTCGGGGGATTTCGCCATCGTGGCCGCGGTGACGGTGGTCGAGCGAGACGGCGAGCAGATCCGCAAGGCTCGCATCGCGCTCGGCGGGGTGGCCGGCCGGCCAGTTCGGGCTGTCAGCGCCGAGCAGGTGCTCAACAGGCGGTTTCCAGACTCGGCCGCGGTGGCCGAGGCCGCTGCGGCGGCCTCGGCTGAGGTGACGCCGACCGGCGACATCCACGGGTCGTCCCAATACAGGCGGGATCTGGTGCGGGCGATGGTCACCAGGGCGCTGGAGCAGGCCCTCAAGTGACGTGGATCGGACGGCCGCTGCGCCGCTTCGAAGACCCGGCCCTCGTGCAGGGCCTGGGCAGCTTCGTCGCTGACATATCCGACCGCAACCGATCGACGCTGCACGCCGCTTTCGTGCGCAGCCCGGTGCCAGCCGGCGCCATCGTCGATATCGAGGCCCCGCCCGGGGCGACCGTGCTCACAGACGCCGACCTGGGCGCCAAGCCGCTGTGCGCCCGCCTTGACCGTCCCGACTTCATCGCGCTGGAAACCCCGGTGCTGGCCCGCGAAGCGGTCCGCCACGCGGGGGAGCCCGTCGCCATCGTGGTTGCGCCCACCCGCGCCGAGGCCGAGGATCTGATCGAGCAGGTGTTCGTCGACATCGAGCCCACCGATCCGGTGGTTGACGCTGCGGCAGCCCTGAAACCGGGCGCGCACCGCGTTCACGCTGATCTCGACATGCCGATGGGCAACAACGTGGTGCTGGACGCGCGCTTCACCACCGCGGGAGTCGACCAGGCGCTCGCTGATGCCCACGAGATCGTCACGCTCACTGTGAGAGCTCACCGTCAGAGCGCGCTGCCCATCGAGACCCGTCCCGCGGTGGCCGCCCACGACGCCGCCAGCGGCCGCACGACGCTTACGGCCAGTGTCCAGATGCCGCACATGCTCCGAACCGCCCTGGCCGACGTGTTGTCCGTGCCCGAGTCCGACCTGCGGGTGGTCGCCCCCGAGGTGGGCGGCGCCTTCGGGCAGAAGATGTGCGTGGCGCGCGAGCACGTCGCACTGGTGGCTGCGGCCCGGCGGCTGGGCGCGACGATCTCCTGGATCGAAGACCGGGCCGAGAACCTTCTGGCGTCTTGGCATAGCCGCGACCACCGGTATGAGATCCGGGCCGGCTTCGCTGCTGACGGCGCGCTGCTGGTGGTCGATTCCGACCTGATATGCAACGTGGGCGCCTACAGCAGCTACCCGGTGACGTTCGGGGTGGAGCCGCTGATGGCGATGCTCGAGTTTTCGGGCCCCTACCGGCTGCCGGAGTACCGGGTGAGATCGCGGGCCGTCACGACCAATCTCTGCCCGATGGCCCCGTATCGGGGCGTGTCGCGGCCGGTGATCACACTGGCAATGGAGCGTCTGATGGACACGGCCGGGCGCAAGCTCGGGATCGATCCCCTCGACATGCGCCGGGCCAATCTGATCGACCGGTTCCCCCACACCATGCCCACGGGCCTGCAGGTCGATCCTGGCAGCTACGCCGAATCGCTCGAAACCACTGTGAAGCACATCGACCTGCCCGCGTTCCGGGCCGAGCAGGTCCGAGCACGCGCTAAGGGCCGATACGTCGGAGTCGGGTTCTCGGTGTTCGGGGAGCGAACCGGATACGGCACCCCGGCGTTCGCGGCCCGGGCTATGGAGATCACCCCCGGCTACGAGACGGTGCAGCTCGAGATGGGCCCGTCGGGCGACCTGACCGCACGCATCGGGGCCTCGCCCCACGGTCAGGGGCTGGCCACGTCGCTGTCGCAGCTCGCCGCCGACGAGCTCGGAATCGAGCCCGGCCGGGTGAGAGTCGTCCACGGCGACACCGACGCCACCCCCTACGGGTGGGGCACGTTCGCGAGCCGGTCGGTCGTGCTCTCAGGCGGAGCGGTGAAGCTGGCCGCGGAACGCCTAGGTCGCCAGATCGCCGAGATCGCCGCCCACGAGCTGGAGGCCCACCCCGACGACATCGTCTTGGAGCGGGGCAGGGCCAAGGTGGTGGGCACCAACGTCGGAGTCGCCGTGGCCGAGCTGGCCCGCACCGCCCATCACAGTGCGCATCGGCTGCCGGAAGGTGTCGGACCGGGCCTGACCGCGACTGCGACCTACGACCCGGCTGGCACGTTCTCCAATGCTTGCCATGCGGCGGTGGTGGAGGTCGACCCCGACACCGGCCACGTCAGCCTCAAGCGCTTCGTCGTGGTGGAAGACGCCGGGCTGATCATCAATCCGCTTATCGCGGACGGCCAGATCCACGGCGGGGTGGTCCAGGGAATAGCCAACGCCCTGTATGAGGAACTCGTCCACGACGAGGACGGGAACCTGCTCACCGCGTCGCTGATGGACTACCTGCCCCCCACGGCGACCGAGGTGCCCGACATCGAGATCCTGCACCTCAAGACGCTCAGCGACGCGAGCATCACCGGCGCCAAGGGGCTTGGCGAGGGCGGCGTTATCGGCGCGCCGGCGGCGGTGATCAACGCAGTGTCCGACGCGTTGTCGCCGTTGGGGATCGAGGTGAACGAGATGCCGGCCACCCCGTCGCGTGTGAGGGCGCTGATCCGCGACGCCACGCGCGGGGCTGCTCCGGCTCCGGTTCGGTCAGGAGGCAACACATGAACACCGGCGCGGGCGCGGCGGCCCGGACCGTGACGTTGAAGGTGAACGGCGAGTCGCACGAGGCAACCGTCGAGCCCCGCAAAACGCTGGCCGACGCGCTGCGGGAGGACTGCGGCCTGACCGGCACCCACTTGGGATGCGAGCACGGCGTGTGCGGTGCCTGCACTGTGTTGATCGACGGCGAGCCTGTGAGGTCGTGCCTGCTGTTCGCGGTGCAATGCGAAAGCGCTGAGATCCGCACGGTGGAGGGTCTCGCCGACGGCGACCGCCTCCATCCTCTGCAGCAGGCGTTCTGGGAGCACCACGGGCTGCAGTGCGGCTTCTGCACGCCCGGGTTTCTGATGTTGGGCGCAGCGGTGCTCGAGTCTGATCCCGGTATCGGCGATGAGGAGCTGCGGGAGGTGCTGGCGTCGAACCTGTGTCGCTGCACCGGGTACCAGAACATCGTCACTGCCATGCACGCTGCCCGAGACCAGATGGCCGCGCTGAACAGGTGATCGGCGAGTCGGTCCCGCGAATCGAGGACCGGCCGCTTCTGAGGGGCGAGGGCCGGTTCGTGGCCGACATCGATATGCCCCACCAGCTCCACATGAGGATCGTGCGGTCGCAGGTGGCTCACGGTGTGATCGAGGCCGTCGACACCGTTGAAGCGCTGGCTGTGCCGGGAGTGGCCGCGGCGTGGACCGGTGCCGACGTGGCCGACATCGAGCCGATTGACTTCCGCATGGTCGGCGGCGAGCAGATGATCCCCTACCGCCAGCCGATCCTGGCCCAGCGACGGGTGCGCTACGTCGGCGAGCCTGTGGCCGCGGTGTTTGCTGCCGACCCATACCGGGCCGAGGACGCCGCTGACGCTGTGATCGTCGACGTCGCCGAACTGGAGCCGGTCCTCGATCCCGCCGGGCCGCTGGGCGACTTCGACGGGCGCCTAGACACCGAGGCGTACCTGTTCACAGTCAAAACCGGCGATGTCGAAGCGGCTTTCGCCTGCGCCGAGCGTGTGGTGACCGCGGAGTTCTCGGTGGGCCGCCACAGCGGCATCCCTCTGGAATGCCGGGGCATCCTCGCCGTCCACCGCCGCGATACCGACACGCTCGAGCTGCTGGGCGCGGCCAAGGTGCCTTTCCAGAACCGCGACGCGCTGGCTCGGATGTTGGGGCTGCCGGTCAGCCGGGTGGTGCTGCGCGAATCCCACGTGGGCGGAGGCTTCGGGATACGCGGCGAGCTTTACCCCGAGGACGTTCTCGCTGCGCTCGCGGCGGTGCGGCTGCGCCGTCCGATCAAATGGGTGGAGGATCGACAGGAGCACCTGGTGGCTGCCAACCATTCACGCGACCAGCGCCACAAGGTGCGTGCCGCGGTGGATGCCCATGGCGTGATAACCGGCTTGGACGTGGAGTTCACCAGCGATCAGGGCGCCTACGTTCGCACCCACGGGGCAACCGTGCCGACGCTGACCGCGGCGCTTCTGCCCGGCCCCTACCGCATCCCGAACTACCGGGCGACCGGGTGCATGCGCCTGTCGAACAAGACCCCAGCCGGCACCTACCGAGCGCCGGGCCGCTACGAGGGGACGTTCGCAAGGGAGCGAACGCTCGATGCCATCGCCGCGGAATTAGGCATCGACCGGGCGGAGATCCGGCGGCGAAACCTGATCGGCCCCGCCGAGATGCCCTTCGAGCGGGGCATCGACGTTTTGGGCACGCCGGTGGTGTACGACTCCGGTGAGTACGAGATGATGCTCGACCGCGTGCTGACGCATCTGGACTACCCGAGGCTGGCTGACGTGCTGGCCCGGCGCCGGGCTGCCGGTGAGCTGGTGGGGCTCGGTTTCGGCTTCTTCGTAGAGAAATCGGGCCTCGGCCCTTTCGCCGGCAGCCGGATCGAAATCGACACTGCAGGCTGCGTCACTGTCACCACCGGCGCTGCGTCGCTGGGCCAGGGACTCGAAACGGTCGTGGCGCAGATCTGCTCGGACGTGCTCGGCGTGGGCTTGCACAAAATCACCGTGGTACACGGACAGACCGACCAGATGGACTACGGGCTCGGCGCTTTCGCCAGCCGAGCCACTGTGATGACCGGCAGCGCCGCGCACGGCGCAAGCATGGCGCTGCGGGAGCGGATTGTCGAAGCAGCGGCCGAGCTGCTAGAGGCCAGCCCCGCGGATCTTGATCTGGCCTCCGGCTGCGTGCGCGTGGTCGGCTCTCCCACCCGGTCGATCTCGCTGGGGGCCATCGCGGCTGCCCTGGGGCCCGCATCGCGCATTGTCCGCGACAGGCCCGGCCTGGTGTCGGAGCACTGGTTCAAGACGGGCCACATGAACTATCCGTACGGGCTCCACGCCGCGGTTGCGGCCATCGACGCGGACACAGGGCAACTCGAGATCGAACGCTACGTGATCGCCTACGACATCGGACGCGCCGTGAACCCGCGGCTCGTCGAAGGCCAGCTGGCGGGAGGCGCCGCTCAGGGCCTCGGCGGCGCGCTGCTCGAAGAGTTCCGGTACGACGACGTAGGCCAGCCACTGTCTGCTTCGTTCATGGACTATCTAGTACCCACCGCGGCGGAGATGCCGGAAGTGGAGATCTTGCTCTCGGAGGACGCACCAAGCCCCCTCAATCCGCTCGGGATGAAAGGCGCCGGCGAAGGCGGAACCACCGCATGCGGGGCCACGGTGGCCAGCGCAATCGACGACGCGCTAGGCCTTCCCGGAGCGGTGCAGTCGCTGCCGGTGACGCCCGAGCGGGTGCGCGCCCTGTGCCGGGCCCGTCAGGACGAGACGGCGGGATTCAGTTCGCGCAGCAGCTTGCGGTAGACGATCGACCCCGAATCCGCGAGCTTCAGGTGGAGCTCCTCTCGGGGGTCGAGAGGCAGTTCGGGCGGATCCTGGGCCTCCACTACCAGGCGGTCTTGCTCCATGACCTCGTGGAAGCCGGCGCCGAACTCAGCGTCGGGCGTGTCGAAGGAATGGTTGCGCGACAAGAACACGAAGATCAGCGTCTCGACGCGGTCGGTCGGCGAGGCGATGAACGTGATCGTGGTGACGTCGCCGGCTTGGCTGTCACCCTGCTCGCTCCAAGTGCGGCCCCCGCTCGCGGCGATCACCGACTTGCGGTCGTGCAAGGTAAAGGGCAGGTGCAAGGTGTAGTTGCGTAGCAGCAGGGTGTCGTCGTAGGAGTAAGTCATGCCGTCGTCGGTGAGCTCGATGTGAAAGGGCTTGATGAACGGCCCGTCGGCCAGTTCGGTGAAACCCTCGTGCACGAAGTTGAAATGGGCGAAGTCGATGGCGTTCTCCATCATCCGGCCCGCCGATGACTGCCATGTCCACGTGCCCACCAGGAAGACGCGCCAGTCGCGATTGTTCCAGTCGTTGTCGGGCCACGGCGGCAGATCCTGCGCTGGAGCGTCAGGTGCCACCCAGACCACCCCGTACCCGTCACGGACGTCGTAGCGGCGCACCCGTGCCCGGGTCGGGATTTTGCCGTTGTTGCCGAGGGCGGGAATGAGCGCCACCCGCCCGCTGCGGTCGTATTGCCAGCCGTGGTACGGACACATCAAGCGGCCGTCGCGCAGGCAGCCGGTCGATAGCGCCACGCCGCGGTGCACGCACTTGTCTTGCAGAGCCACAAGACCGCGGTCGTCGCGATAAACGACGATGTTCTCGCCCAGCAAGCGGACCTGCTGCGGCTGCTGCGTGATCTCATCGGAAACCGCGACCGGGTGCCAGTAGTGCCTGAGAGCCTGTTCGAGCATCGACGTTCTCCTCTGCTTGCCTGGCTTGCCGCCTTGTTGGCGGATTATGGGCGGGGCGCTTTCGACAGATCGACGATCGCGGCGACCATCCCGCCTCCGGCCGGGCCTTGCTGCAGCGCGGCGACGGAGCAGTAGACGGCCGGATCTCCGATCGCTGCGGCGGCAACGGCCCCGACGGCGCCTTTGGTGTGATGGGTGTGGTGAATGTCGGAGTCGTTGATCGACACAAGCCTGCGGCCCCGCAGCCGTCCCGAGGGATCGGTCTCGCATTTGATGAAACAGTTGACGAGCGCGTCGCCGAGATCGCTGGGGTGCGGCCGGTCGGGCAGGCTCAAGCCTGCCGAGCGGATGGCGTCGTATATGCCGTCAAAATCGAGCGCGTCGTTCATGACGGAGTGGCCGATGCGGAAGTTACCGCCCGCGTCGGCGCGATTGCCGACCACGACGATCTGGCCGGCGTCCTGCTCGACGCCCGAAGAGCACGACGCCACCGACGAGTAGAGGTCGAGGTCGCTGGCGATCTGATCCTCGCGAGGCATGTCGAATTCACCGACCACATAGCCGATCCCGAGCGCGGCGGTGGCGTTGGACACAGCCATAGATTCCATGGTGTCCTCCAGCGCCACGGTCTTGCCCCGGTTGCGGGCGTCCTCGATGCGCTCTCGGGTGAGCAGCGGCGTCTTGGACTGGACGAAATGCACGTCGGCGGGATCGTCGATGCCGGCGTCAGCCATGGCGCGCCGCACGCCTTCGGCCACCTTTTCCACCATGGCCGGCCGGCCGATCTCCTCGGGCAGGATCGGCTCAGACATCGCCACCCCGACCGCCAGGCGCTTCCCGTCGTCGCCCGCACCACCGCTGCTCCCGCCGCCGCTGTCGTCTCCGGCCACTTGGGCGAACACGTTCATGTGAGGTGCGATCACTCCGTCAACGCCGCCTGACCACACGATCGGCATCTGGTCGATCTCCGAAGGCGGGCGGGTGCCGTGCTCGTTGAGGAAATCGCGCAGCACGCGGTCGGCCAGGATGCGGGAGAAGTCGTTGACTCCACCGTTGCCCTCGGTCTTTCCGATCACGCCGATGATCTCATCGGCGGTGAACGAGCCGGCCTCGATCTCGGCTAGGAGTCCGTCTGTGTCTGTCACAAATTCGAAGGGGATCTTGCGAACGATCACGGGCATCTACTCGTCACCTGCTTTCTGGTCGACTCCAAAGAAAAGCGACTGCAGCGCAGCATCGGAGAGCACAGCCTCGCTAGTTACCGGCGGGTCTAGCGCGCCTCCTTGCATCACGTACACGCGGTCGGTGTGCGGCAGGCACACCAGCGGGCTCTCCTCGATCACCCACAGCAGCGTCGTGCCCGAGTCTCGGATACGCAAGATGTCGTCGATCCGTTCACGCACGATGGCTGGAGCCAAACCGGTCGTCGGCTCATCGAGAGCGAGAAAGCTCGGGCGGCTGATCATCGCACTGGCAAGCGCTAGCATCTGGCGCTCGCCACCCGACAAGGTGCTGGCGCTCTGGCTCATCCGATCGCGCAGCGCAGGGTAGGACTCGCCGATCTCCGCGATCCGGCGCCGGATCCTCTTTGGGCTGAGCCCTCGCAGCGCCACGGCCAGATTGTCGCGCACGCTGAGGTCGGGGAAGGTGTTGTTCTCCTGAGGCACGTATCCCATGCCCAGATGGGCCAGATTGTGGGTCGGCGTCCGGCGCAGGTCGGTGCCCTCGAAGCTCACTGACCCGCCATCGACGGGCAGCAGGCGGAAGACAGTCTTGAGCAGGGTCGACTTGCCTGCTCCGTTGGGCCCCACGACGGCGACGATCTCGCCGGAGGCCACCTCCAAGTCGACGCCGTGCAGCACGGGGAACCCTCCGTAGCCGGCCTCCAGCCGCTCCACCCGCAGGACGCTCACGCGGTGCCTTTCTCCTCGCCCAGATAGACCCTCATCACGTCGGCGTCGGCGGCGATCTCCTGGGGCGAGCCCGAAGCCAGCAGCACGCCCCGGTCGAGGACGTGCACCGAGTCGGCGATCTGCATCAAGAACGACAGGTTGTGGTCGATGATGAGGCTGCCCAAGCCCCGCTCGTCGCATAGCCGGCGGATGAGTTGCGACAGCCTTGCGATGTTGGCGGGCGCAACCGCAGCGGCCGGCTCGTCGAGCAGGAGCATCTTCGGCTCAGCCGTCATCTGGCGGGCGAACTCGAGCAGCTTGCGATCGCCTGCGGACAGCTCGTCGGCGCGAACGTCGAGCAGGTCGCCTAGCCCGAGTTCGGCGGTTACCTCCGCGGCTCGCGCCTCGGCCTGACGGGCCGCCCGACGGGCTTTGCGGCCCGGCCTTAGCGCCCGAATCGGAGTCTCGACGGAGTGCGGCGTGGCGGCGGTGAGTATGTTCTCGTGCACGGTGAGCGTTGTGAACCCCACCGGCGTCTGGAAGGTTCTGATGAGCCCCAGTTCCGCCACCCGCCATGGGGGCAGGCCGTCGATGCGCCTGCCGGCGAAGGTAATCGACCCCCGATCGGGCGGGTCGAAACCGGTGATGGCGTTGAACAGGGTGGTCTTGCCGGCGCCGTTGGGGCCGATGAGCGCCGTGACCTCATCTGCCGGCATCGTGACCGATACGTCGTCTACGGCGACGACACCCCCGAACGCCTTGCGGACCTCCTCGAGTACAAGTTCCACGGGGGGCTTCCTCTAGCTGGCTCTAGCCGGCCCGAGCGGGGGCTGCGGATCCGGCGCCGGCGCCAGCCGGCGGGCGGCCTCGGGTGCCGAAGGCGTTTCGCTCAGAGAACAGGCCCTCGGGGCGGAAGCGCAGCACCAGCACGAGCAGCAGCCCCACCAAGAACGGTTCCATCGCAATGAGGATGTTGATGTGCTCGGGGTCGACTTCAATCAGGCCCACCGCCTCGGTGAACACGATAAGCACGACGGCGCCGACAATCCCGCCGCGGATGCTGCCCACGCCCCCGATCACGAGCGCGGTCCAGACGGTGAAGGTGATACCGGGCGCGAACAGCTGTGGCGAGATGGACCGGATATAAAACAGGTACAGCGGAGCGACAGCCCCGATGAGCACGCCGGCCAGCACAAACGTCTTCAGCCTCATGCGGTTGACCCGTTTGCCCAGAGACAGTGCCAGAGCCTCGTTGTCGCGGGCGGCTCGCAACGCCCGTCCGTAGGCGGACAGGCCGATTCGGCGGGTCAAAAGGAACAGCACAAGGGCGGCCGCTGCCACAAGCGCGAGCAGCACGTAGTTGTAGGCGCGGCCCTCCACAACGGTGTCGAAAGGGCGGTCAAGGCTCGACACGCCGGTCGCGCCGCGGGTGAGATCGGCCTGGATGACGATGAGCTGGCGGATGATCTCCGCGAACGCGAGCGTGGTAATGAGGAAGTACTCGCGGCGCAGTCGCAGGGCCGGTATCCCGATGGCGAACGCAACCAGCCCGGTGAACGCGGCGGCAGCGGGCCAGGCCAGCCACATCGGCCACCCCGGAACGAACCTGGTGCCGAGATCGGGATCGGCCACAGTGAGTATCACGTAGCAGTAGCCGCCCGCTGCGAGCAGCCCGGCGGTGCCCAGATCCCACATGCCGCCCCAGCCCGCCTCGACGTTGAGCGACATGGCCAGGCTGGCGTAGATCAGCGCCAGGGTCAGGACTCCGACCCAGAAGATCGGGTTTGTCATGCGACCGCGGCCTCTTTACGCCGCCGGACGGAGAGAATCCCCTCGGGCCGGAACACGAGCACCGCGACGAGGACGCCGAAGGCCACCACCGGCCGGTAGGCGGTGGGGATGTAGAGCGCGGACATGTCCATGACGATCCCCAGCAGGAGGCCGGCCAGGATTACCCCCGTGATGCTGCGGAGGCCGCCCAGAACTGCCGCCGCGAGGATGATCAGGATGTTGTGCCAGCCGATCTCGGCATTGACGGAGCTGAGAACGCCGATCATCACGCCGGCCATGGCCGCGAATGCGGAGCTGATGAACCAGATTGTGTTGGACACCCTCCGCACCGGGACGCCCCTCACGCGTGCCAGGTCGTCGTTGCTGGCGACGGCGCGGATGGCCCGCCCCAGACCCGTTCCGTTGAGGAAGACCTGGAGCGCCGCGATGCTGCCGAATGCCAGACCGACGATCACCAGCTCGCCGGTGGCGATATTCACCCCGGCGAATTCGTGGAGGCCGCCGAAGCCGACCGGATAGAACCGGGACTGTGTTGAGAACAGCGCGATGATGGCCCCGTAAAGCATCAGCGCGAGCCCGATCGAGGTGAACAGCAGAACCGTTCCCCCCTGGTGCCGCACCGGACGGAAGAAGAGTGCGGCCAACACCACCCCGAGCGCACCTACGGCGACCACGGTTATGGCGCCAGCTGCGAAGATGTTGAGGCCGTAGCTGTCCACGAGGAACACGCCGATGAATGCCCCCAGCGCCATGAGCTGTGCGTGGGCGATGTTGAGAAAGTTCTCGGTCTGACGGACCAGGGCGAAGCCGATCGTGGCGACGGCGACGGTGCTGCCGGTGACGATCCCGAAGATGAGGTTCTGCACGACGATCCTTCGGTGGTTGCCTTAGTCAGTCGGCCGGCCGGTCAGCCGAGCCAGCCGATCGGCGACCGGCCCGGGCGCGCTCCCGGGCCGGTCGCCGCGTTCACAGCCGCGCTACTGCCAACCGCGCTGCTGCCAGGAATCGCTGTCAGGAGGGCTTGGTGAGCGTCGGGTCCAGTTCGATGTTCTCTCTCACATCCCAGGAGCCGTCGATCACAGCGAGCACGGCCATCACCGGCGACAGCAGGTTGCCCTGCTCGTTGAGGTTCATGTTCGAGGTGGTCCCGTGGTAATCGATGTCGTTACCGGCCCGCAGCTCGGCTAGGCCTTCGGCATAGGTGAACACCTCGACGCCGGGCGGGTTGGTGACCTCCGGGATCGCTGCTGCGACTGCCGCGCCGTCAGTCGTGCCGGCCTGCTCCATGGCTAGGCCCAAGATGATGTACTGGTCGTACTGCCAGGCATCGTAGAACCCGATCTCGGGCGGATCGCCGACTATGGCCTCAAAGCGCGGCACGTAGGAGTCGAAGGCGGGATTGTCGACGGTGTCGTATGCCGTTGCGGCCGCGATCGCGGAGGCTCCTTCCACGCCGCCGACGATCTCCGCGATGTCGGGGCTGAGCAGGTCGGTGGTGAGGATCAGGGGCACGTCTTGGTGGCCGCGCCGCTTCCACTCGTTGAGGATGGGAATGCCGGTCTCGAACCCCACGGCGATGTACACCGCGTCGGGGTTCGAGCCGAACGCCCGGGCCACCTCGGCTGAGTAGCTGGCGCGCCCCGCGTCGAAGCGCACGTCTTCGGTGACCGTTCCGCCGATCTGCTCGGTGAACACGCTCTTGAACACGTCGGCCGGGCTGATGGTGCCCTCGCTTAGCTCCACCAGCATGGCCACGTTTTGGTAGCCCTCGTCGCGGGCGACCTGGGCGCCGATGATGCCGTTGTCGGTGTCGGACGGGATGATGCGGAAGACAAAATCACCCGCGGTGGTGTCCAGGTCGGTGGTGCCGCACGTGCTGCAGATCGTGGGCAACTGCTGTTCGTGGACGGTGTCAAACACGGCGAGCATGCCGTCGGACTCGATGCCGCCGAGGGCGTGGATGTTGTCGACCTCGGTGAGCTTCGCGTAGCCCGAAACGGCCCCCTCCGGCGTGGACTGGTTGTCTTCGACGACGAGTTCGACCGGGCGTCCCAGCACGCCTCCTGCGGCGTTGAGTTCCTCGATGGCCACCTGAGCAGCCGCCAGCGCCCAACCGCCCCAAGGTCCGTAGTCTCCGGACTGTCCGTTGAGGAATCCGTACTTGATCGGATCGCCGCTGGGCTCGTCCATGCCTTCATCGGCTGGCTCGTCCATATCGTCATCGGCTGGCTCGTCCATATCGTCATCGGCTGGCTCGTCCGCGCTGGGCTCGTCCATATCCATGTCATCTTCCGGCGCGTCCTCGGCAGCCACCTCCTCGGCGGGTGCCGGCTCAGCGGCGGTCTCGGTGTCGTCGTCGTCTCCGCAGGCGGCGGCGATCACGCCGAACACGCACAGCAGCGCGAGAATCTTCTTCATCTGGGACCTTTCTCAAGACGACCGATCGGAGCCGTCTGGGTATTGGCTACGGACGGCGCGGTAGCATAGACACAGATGTCGAGCCGACTCAAATTGAGAGTGTCGTGAGTGCCGAACTTCGCCGCTATTGGCACCCGGTAGCCGCTCTGGACGAGCTGGATGGCGGGCCGATCCGCACCACTTTACTCGACGAAGACCTGGTGGTCTTCCGTAGTGGTGGACAGGTGCACGCCATGGCCGACCTGTGCATCCACCGCGGGTCTCGGCTCTCGATGGGCAAAGTCGACGACAGCGGGTGCATCGTGTGCCCGTACCACGGCTGGACTTACGACACCAGCGGCAAGTGCGTGCTCATCCCGTCGCAGCCCCGCGACGCCCAAAGGATCCCGTCGAAAGCGCGGGTGCCCGTCTACCGAACCGCTGAGCACTACTCGCTGGTCTATGTGGCCTTGGAAGACCCGGTGGCGCCGGTTCCCGAGTTCCCCGAGTACGACGACAGCGGCTACCACATGGTGCGGACCGGGGAATGGACTTGGAACGCTAGCGCGGCCCGGTTCGTGGAGAACGCCATCGACACGTCGCATCTGCCCATCGTCCACCCAGGTCTGCTGGCCGATCCGGCTGCCACCGTCATTGCCCCGTTCGACATGTCCGAAACCGACCGGGGCTTCGCGTTCGCGGCGCGGCGCCACGATGTGGACGAGGCGATGTTCGGCGACGCCGACGAGCTGGTGACGCAGAAGACCTGGGTGGAGCTGCCGTTCAGCTGGCGGCTTTTGATCACCGCCGAGGTCTTGCAGACGGTGGTGTTTATCGCCAACCAGCCGATCTCGATGAACAAGGTCAGGTTCTGGGAGTTCGTGGGGCAGAAGGGCCGACGCGCTCAGACCGATGAAGAACTCGTCTCATTCCACACCAAGGTGCTCGAGCAAGACCGGGTGATCGTCGAGAACCAGCGCCCCGAGATGCTGCCGCTAGATATCACAGCGGAGATGCATCTCAAAGTGGCTGACGAGCCGGCGCTGAAGTACCGTAGGCGGCTGGCCGCGGCCGTAAGCGGCGAGTTCGCCTGAGCCCCGACCCGCGCCTGAACCAACCCCGGGAGTTTGCCAAGATGACGGCTGTGATGGAGCTTGACTGGCCTTCTGAGGACTTCACACGGATCCCGTTTGCCGCCTATCACGACAGTGACATCTACGCCGCTGAGCAGGAGCGGATCTTCCGCGGGCCGGCTTGGAGCTACCTCGCGCTGGAGGCCGAGATACCCGAGCCGGGGGACTTCGTGACGGTGTCGGTCGGTGACACCCCGGTTCTGGTGAATCGGCGGGCCGACGGAGAAGCGGCGGCGTTCGTGAACCGGTGCATGCACCGCGGGACGATGCTTAAACGCGAGTGCCGGGGCAATGCCAGGATGCACACATGCTTGTACCACCAATGGTCGTATGACCTGACCGGGCAGCTTCGCACCGTGCCGTTCGCCAGGGGACACAGAGGCCAGGGCGGGCTTCCCGACGACTTCGACATCGGCGCTGTGCGCCTCGACGAGATGCGGGTTGAAAGCTACAAGGGTGTGCTATTCGGCACTTTTTCCGACGACGCTGAGCCGCTCGCGGATTATCTCGGCCCGAGCGTGCGAGCGGAGCTGAACCGCATATTCGACCGGCCGGTCAAGCTGCTTGGGTACCAGCGGCAGCGTATCTTCGGCAACTGGAAGCTCTACAACGACAACGTCCGCGACCCCAACCACGGGGCTCTGCTCCACATGTTTCACGCCACCTTCGGGCTTTACCGACCGACGCAGAGCGGCGGCGCCAGAATGGACGCCAGAGGCCGTCACAACATCAGCTACAGCTCTATGGGCACCAGCGACGATGATGACGACGCCAGAGCTTTCGCCGACACCGAGAAGGTGTTTGACCACGGCTTCCGGCTCAGGGATCCGTCGATGTTGCGGTACCGCAAGGAATACCCCGACGACGTCAGCCTGGTGATCTTGTCGGTGTTCCCCAACCTGGTGGTGCAGCAGATCACCAACAGCCTCTGCACCCGCCAAATCCGCACCCGAGGAACCGGCGAGTTGGAGCTGTATTGGACGTATTTTGGCTTCGCTGACGACGACGAGCAGATGACCGCCCACAGGCTCAATCAAGCCAACCTCGTCGGGCCGGGCGGGCTTATCTCGATGGAGGATGGCGAGGCTGTCGAACTCGTCCACCAGGCCGTACTGCGTGAGCGGGACGACCACGCCGTGGTGGAGATCGGCGGGAAGGGCCCCATCGCAGACCAGGACTATCTCGTCACCGAGACTCCGATCCGAGGCTTCTGGTCGTACTACTACGAGCTGATGGGCATCGAGCCCGCGGCATGAGCAGAGCCCGCGGCCGAGCAGACTCGGGGTATGGCGAGCCCGGGGCTTGAGCGAGCCTGCTGTATGAGCGAACGCGAGGCCATCGCCGAGCTGATGGCCGACTATGTGCACCTCATCGACGACGACCGGCTCGAGGACTGGGTTGAGCTGTTCGTGGAAAACTGCGTCTACAAGATCCTGTCCCGCGAGAACGTCGACGCCGGCTACCCGCTCGAGCTGATGTCGTGCAACAGCAAGAACATGCTGCGCGACCGGATCCTCTCGTTGCGTGAAGCAAATCTCTACAACCTCCACACCGACAAGCACCTTCTCGGCGCCGTGCGGGTGCTGGACTGTGAAGACGGCGTGTGGTCGGTTCGGGCCAACTACTCCGTGTATCAGACCAGCAGCATCGGTGAGACCGGCCTGTTCAGCGTGGGCACCTACCGCGACAAAGTGGTGTTCCGCGGCGGAAAACCGCGGTTCTCCGAGAAAATCGTGGTGGCCGACACCTTCGCGGTCGCGAGGATGCTCTCAACACCTATCTGACAGCTGTTATCTGTCCTATCTGACAGGCTGTCACCTCAAGGGACTTGCCGGTGCGGGGGGCTGGTGTCCGGCTACTTCTCCTGCCAGCGGGCGTAGCGGGGATCTTCTAAGAAGAAAGCCCGGTGCATGCCGTCGAAGGCGAGCCACTGCAGATCGATGCTGCGGCGCACAGCGTTGAACACTCGGCCTTGGGTGTAGTCGTCGAGCGCATACCTGCGGATGATGGCCGGACCGATATCGCCGTGGCCCTCCTCGATCTCCGACGCGTGGATCTCCCAGTACTGCAGGCCCTTGCTGCCGCGCTCGTAGCCGTAGTTGTGGACGAACGACTCGATGAGCAGGTCGTTTCGCTTGGCCGACGCCGACTCAATGAACGCGATGCCGGCTATGGCTGCGATCCAGTCACCCTTGAAAGCGTTGAAGTAGCGCCACTGCTCGAAGGCGGCCGTCTCCGGGATGGGGTCGGTGGCTTTCATCTCCTCGGGCGACAGGCCAAGCGTCGCGCACCAGTTGAAATAAATCTGTAGGTGGTGGCCGGTGCCGGAGTGGCTGCCGGTGGCTTCCTCCATCAGCACGTCGTCGAACCAGAGGTGCTCGATGTCGGGGTCGTCCTCGGGGGCCAGGGCGTACACCGCGCAGTGGGGCCGGGGGTTTGGCTTCGGGCCGACGAAGAAAAACTGTCGGGCGAACCCCCGGAGCGCCTTACGGCTCGCCTTGCCCTCGCAGATCTCGGCGACTAGCGGGTGGAACTTGATGTGCTCGCGCTCGACCATCCGGTCGATCCGCTCGAGCAGCTCGTTTGGTTCTACGGCCACCGCGGCGAGTGTATCTGAGACAGGGTCGGCCCTAGTCGGCCGGCTCGTCGATTAGCTCCACCCCTGGGATCTCTCGCTCGCCTAGGCGGCAGTCGAGGAACTCGACGACGATCCGGTTGAAGGCGTCTGGGCGCTCGAAGTAAGGCGCGTGGGCGGCGCCGTCCATCACCGCCAGCCGGGCGCCGGGCAGCGTCCTGTGGGCGGCGCGGCCCAGCTCGAGCGGGAACCCGACGTCGTGGCGCCCCCAGACGATGAGCTTGCGTACGGCCACCGCAGCGAGGCGCTCGCCGACGACGTCGTCGTCGAGATGATCGCCGAAGTAGGCCGCGATCTGCTCGAAACCCTTGGCCGCTCCGGGCGAGTTGTTGATCCGGAACTCCTCGCGGCGCAGCTCGGGCGTGACCAGCGCCTCGTCGTGCAGCACCGTTCGCAGCTTCTGGCCGATCATCTGCCAGGAGGTCTCACCGATCAGGCTCTGGGTGCGCTTGCGGCGCTCGGCACCGATCGGCGTGATGCCCACAGTGCCGACCAGCACCAGCCCGGCGACCCGCTCGGGCATCTCGCAGGCCGCGGTGGCGCAAACATGCCCGCCGAGCGAGGTACCCACAAGGTGCGCCCTCTCGAGGCCTAGCCGGTCGAGCAGCGCTCCGGTGAGCCTGGCGTACTCCGGCACCGTGCTGGGGATGTCGGGGCCCTTCTGAGCCAGGCCGTGGCCAGGCAGGTCGAAGGCGATGGCGCGGTAACCAGCCGCGGCTAACCCGGCCATGTTGCGCCGCCAGCGGTCTGCCCGGGCGCCCACCCCATGCACCAGCAGCATCGCCTTGTCGCCGTCGCCGGCCTCGAGCACCCTGGTGCGGACGCCGCCCGCGTCTATCGGGTACTGGATCATGTGTCGGGCTGCCTGGCTTTGGCCAGTTCGAGCGGCAGCACGGCGTCGGCGTCGATCTCGATCAACGCCTCCGGCCGGGCCAGCCTGCTCACCACCACCAGCGTGCTGGCCGGGTAGCTGTGGGGGTTGAAGAACTCGGAGCGAGCCTCGTGGATCCTCTGGAAGTCGTTGCGGGTCATGGGCTCCGTCACATAGACGCGCACCCGCACCACATCGTCGAGGGTGGCGCCGGCCCGGGCGAGGGTGCCGCGGATGTTGCGGCAAACTTGGCGGGTCTGCTCGAAGATGTCGCCGATGCCGACGAGCCGGTCCCAGTCGTCAGGGTCGGGTGACTGGTCGTTGGTAGCGGTCTTGCCCGATGCGTACACGTGGCGGACGCCGCCGACGTCGACCGCCACGCCCGCGGAGTGGATCAGCTGGTTGACGCCGGCACCGTCGAAGAGATGGGAGGACTTGCCCACCTCGGGGTCGATGATGCGCTTGTCCAAGCTCGCCCCCTACGCCTACGCCGTCTCCTGGGCGGTCGCCGCGGCCAGCCCACTCAGCTCCGCGGCCAGCTCGCGCTCACCGTCGGATGCGAAATCGCGGACGTCGGGATCCGGCCTCTGCCCCGGCTCGTCGCCGCCGTTGTAGACCAGGTCATAGGTGATCTCGCTGGGGCAGATGTGCTGGGCCCGTTCATACGGCCGGCGCTGGGCGAGCACCTCGTCGTCGAAGCGCTGCACCTCGCCGCGCAGTATCACGGTCTCGATGCGGGTCTTGTCCTGCAGCACGCGGATGTCGGCCAGTGGGTCGCCGTCCACCACGATGATGTCGGCACCCTTGCCGACCCGAATCGAGCCCACGTCGTCGTCGTGCCCGAGCACGCGGGCGCAGTCGTGTGTTGCGGCCCTGATCGCCTCGAGCGCCGTCATCCCCGAATACCGCATCAGCAGCTCGAGCTCGCGGGCGTGCCACTCGCCGTAGGGCGTGGCCGCGAAGCCGGTGTCGGTGCCGCAGATGAGCGTCACGCCGGCCTGCCGAGCCTTGTGCAGCGACTCTGCGGTCTGCTCGAGCAGGCCTGCGTAGGCGTCCCGCGTGCGTGTGGGCACCCCGACGGCGAGCCCGAACTCGCCCAGGTTGCCGAGCAGCAGCAACGCCGGGCACAGCGGGATCTTCGACTCGGCCAGTTTTTCGATGGTGTCGTCGCGCAGCACGTTTCCGTGCATGATCCAGTCGAGCTCGGCGGCCACCGCCGAGTCGACGTTGTTAGAGCCCCGAGCGTGCATCGTTATGCGCTTATTCAGGCGGTGGGTGGTGTCGGACATGGCTTTGATCTCATCGGGCGAGAACGCCTCGAAGTCGCCGATCACGCTGTCGCCGATCTTGATCAGGTCGACGCCGTTCTTCACCTGATGGCGAACCTCGGTGACCATTTCATCGACTGTGTTGGCCAGCTTGCCGATGCTCGAGTCGGGGACGCCGACCGATGACGGGTACCAGTCGCTGATGCCGTTGCTGGTGGAGATGAAGCGCCCCGCAGTGGTCATCCGCGGGCCTTGGATCAAGCCCTCAGCGATGCCTTCGCGGATGCCGACGCCGATGAAGTAGCTGCCGCCGGGGTCGGATATGCCGGTCACGCCCGAGCGCAGCACCTTGGTGACGTTCCAGGCCGAGCGCAGCGTTCGCAGCTCGTGGCTCGTGTAAAGGTCCTGCTCTTCTTGCGTCCGGGCCTCGCCGAAGGAGGTGTGGCAGTGCGCGTCGATGAGGCCGGGCATGACGGTCTTGCCGGAGGCGTCGATCATCGTGACCGGCTCGCCGCGGGGGACGAGCGCCTTGCTGGCGCGGTCGCCGACGGCCTCGATCCGGTCGCCGCACACGAGCACCGGGCACCCCTCCACCGGGGGCGCGCCGGTGCCGTCTATGAGCTTTCCGCCGTGTATCAGGATCCATCCCATGACGACTAAACCCCCAGCAGCCGCAGCAGGTTGCGGTCGGGAGGGCAGGGGCCGCCGATGCTGACGATTCGCTCGCCCCTGTCGGCCTTCACTGCGTGCTCCACCCCGGCTGGCACATGGATGACCTGGCCCGACTCGAAGGGCAGGTCGATGCCGTTGGTGAGGTCGCTCACCGTCCCTCGGCCCTCCAGACAGAAGATCGTGTCTTCCGATTCGTCGTGGGTGTGAGGCACGTTCTGCTCGCCAGGCTCAAGAACCACGTAGTTCATGTTGGCCACCTCGGCGCCGGCGCCGGGCCACACGATCAGCCTGGCGTCGCTCGAGATCATCGGCATCATCAGATCCGGCTCGTCGCGGTGGAAGATCCTGACAGTCACGGGCGCTCGTTAAAGGTGATCGTAGAGCGCCGGGTCGGGGGGGCACGGCCCGCCGATCAGGACGGTGTCGGGGGCGCTGGCCTCGATGACGTACTTGGTGCCGGCGTCGACGTGGAACATCGAACCCACAGTGAGCTGGTGGCGGCCGCCCGCGTGGGTCACCGTCGCCGCGCCCTCGCAGAGGTGATAGACGGCGTCCGACGGGTGAGCGAGAGGATAGGTTCGCCCGCCGGCCGCCAGGCTGATCACGTGCATCGACCGGTGGACGGCGCCGACCCCTGGCCACACCACGGCCCGGGCTGAGCCTCCCTGCTCGATGATCGCCAGCTCCGGGCATTCCCCGTCGGCGCTCAGAACCCGAACCATGACCACGATGTCATCATAAGCATCCGCGGGCGAATAAGGAGGATCCGAATGCCCAGTGACGAACCGCTTGTGAGCCTGAGCCGGCTGCCGGGCCTGCGGCCCGATCAGCTCGACGAGGCTCAGGCCGCTGTTTATGAGGCGATCGCGGGTGGCGACCGCGCTGAGGACGCCTCGTTCCCGCTGACCGAGGCGGACGGCTCGCTGGTGGGGCCGTTCAACGCGTTGCTGTACTGTCCGGCCATCGGGGACGCAGTCCAGCGGCTGGGCGCGGCGGTGCGCTTCCGATCGCGGCTCCCCGCTGCGATCCGCGAGATCGCCATCCTCAACGTGGCGCGCCGCTTGCGATGCGATTTTGAGTGGTGGGCTCATGCGCCGATAGCCCGGCGGGCCGGTCTGTCCGACGCGCAGTTGGCCGCCCTGAAGTCGGGTGACGGGGCCGAATTTGGCGACCGGGCGCGGCAGGCGGCCTATGACCTGAGCCTGACCTTGCTGCGCGACGGGTCGGTGCCCGACAGGCTTTATCGCGCCGCTGTCGAGGAGTTCGGTGAGCCCGGCGTGTGCGAGCTGCTGATCCTTGTGGGCTACTACACGCTGCTGGCGCAGATGATGAACGCCTTACAGGTGGGCGTTCCACCTGGGGAGACCGCCGTGTTCACAGCGGACGCGTCCACGGCGGACGGCCGCTGAGCCGGCGCAGCCGGCGTGTCAGATCACTCGATCCGCAACGCTCGTGTGGGGCACGCGGCAACGGCTTCGGCGACCCTGGATTGGAGTTCGGGCCCCGGTTCGCTCACCAGGATGTTGCAGACCCAGTCCTCACCTACCTCGAAGACCTCGTCGGCCAGCATCTCGCACGCCCCGCTGCCTATGCACTTGTCAGCGTTCAGCAACACTCTCAACAGCGCCGACCGTCCTTGCTCTCGCGTCCTTGCTCTCGACTGCGCCCAACGGCGCTGTTCTAGATTGCGCTGACCTTACAGGCTCAGGCCCGAACCAGCGGAAAGCGGCGGTCGTGATCACGCCTTGTGCCAGCGGTTCCAGCTCAGCACAGAGTCCAAAGGGATGCGGTCGGCGGGCTTGAAGTCTGTCCCTTTGGTGTAGGCGACGGGGCTGAGCGCAAACTGGCGCACGTCGTTATAGGGGATGCCGAGAATCTCCGCGACCTGGCGCTCGTATCCGAGGTGCAGCGTGGTCCAGCAGGTGCCGAGGCCGCGCTCGCGAGCCGCGAGCATGAAGCTCCACGCGGCGGGGATGATGGATGCGGCCTGGCTGACCAGCCCCATCGGGTTGTCGGAGCGGCCGATGATGCACGGAATGAACAGCACCGGGCTGCGGTGCATGTTCTCCGCCAGGTACTCCGCCGAGCTGGCGACACGGGCCTGCTGCGCGGCTCGCGAAGTGTCTTGGCCCTCGAAGAGCCGGCCAGCGTACATGGGGCTGTCGCGGTAGGCGCGGAAGCCGCGCTTGTAGTGCTCCGCGACGGCTTCGATCTTGTCGCGCTCAGTGACAAACACAAAGTGCCACGTCTGCATGTTGGAGCCGGTCGGGGCCTGCACAGCCAGTTCAAGGCACTCTCGCAGCACCGACTCCGGCACTGGACGGCTGAAATCTAGGCGTTTGCGCACGGCCCGCGTGGTGGACAGCATCTCATCGGTAGAAAGCCCAAGTCTCATCATGACCGAAGCGTAGGCCAGCAGCTGTCATCGCCGACCGACTGACGCCGGCACAGCCGTCATCGGTGCCAGCGTCACCCGGCAGCTGTCATCGCCGGCCGCCTGTCGCGATTTTGGCCTATGTCAAGTCCTGCCTTTCTCAGACTTTTATGTCCGCCCGCTAGCTTTCAACAATCTGAAGAACGAGCAAGGAGACCAGCCGATGCCTGAACACGGTCGCCGGCGGCCGCAGCATCCGGGACCTGACGTCGCCGAGGTGCTCGCCTCGTTCATCAGGTTCATCCGTGCCCACCGGGGCGCCGGTGACGCGGACGAACTCGTCATCGCGACCGGTTACGTCTCGGCTTGGGGGTTGGGCTGGCTGGCCGAGAACACCACCGGTCCGGTGACGGTCATTGTCGGTGACCTCAAACCGCACCGGTTCCAGAAAGGCACCGATGACGGACGGAAGGCCGTCGAACTGCTCGAGCGGTCCGGCAGCCGCGTGTTCTGTTGGTACCGAACCCGGCCGAAGGAGGCTATCGCTCACGGTAAAGCCGTCGTCTTCCGCCGGGAGGGCAAGACTGTCGCGGCATTGGCGGGTTCGGCCAACCTCACCCGGAACGGCCTCAACACCTACGCCGAGATCATGGTTCCCGTTGACCCTGCCGGATTCGCGCAGATCGACCGCTACGTCGACCAGGCAATCAGCGGAGGCCGAGAAGCGAAGAAGCGGCTCATCCGAATGTGCGGTGCCGAGCCGCCGCTGGATGCGGCATCCACCGCCCCGTCGCCGGTGGATGCCGAGCTGGCCGAGCCGCCGCCTGACACTGGCCCGCGGCCGAAGACTGCTGAGCCTGACACTGGCCCGCGGCCGAAGACTGCTGAGCCCCCGCCGGAAGCCGCCGAGCCCGCCGACCCGCCACCGGAATCCGAACCCCCGCCAGAAGCCGAGTCCGCTGGGCCTGCCACCGGCCCGCAGCCGAAGACTGCCCCAGCCTCGGCGTTAGCGGCTTTGCTCGAAGCTGGGGCCGCCGCCGCGCGCCGGGCAGCGGCCAGGATGCGGTAACGGGCGCCTAGAAGCGGCCGGTGGGGACAGCGGCCGCTGGTTTCGGGTCGGGTCGGCGCGACCGGCTGACGCTGCCGGAGGAGGACGCGGCCCCTCGAGTGGAGCGAACGGCCGGAGACGGGCTGGTGGTGCACAGCGCCGCCGACGATGTGAACGACGTTGATCAGCCCGGGTGGTGTACAGTCCGGCCACGCGGCGGCCACCCGAACACCGCAGACTGACCCTGGCGTGCCAGCTGGTGGTGCCGGTGTTGTTCAGGTGAAGCTTGCTGAAGCCGCCTCTATGACCAGGAGGAAACATGGATCCCGCCACCGCAGTCATCATCGGATTCGCTGCTCAGACGCTGCTTATCGCTGGGCTGTTCTGGCAGGTCAACAGCCGGATGGACAGACTCGCCACCAAGGACGACGTTGTCAACCTCGAGAACCGCACGAGCGAGCGGTTTGAGGAGGCCAACAGGCGGACCGATGAGCGGTTTGACGAGACCAACAGGCGGATCGACGAGACCAAGAAGCGGACCGATGAGCGGTTTGACGAGACCAACAGGCGGTTTGACGAGACCAACAGGCGGATCGACGAGACCAAGAAGCGGACCGATGAGCGGTTTGAGGAGGCCAACAGGCGGACCGATGAGCGGTTTGAGGAGGCCAACAGGCGGACCGATGAGCGGTTTGAGGAGGCCAACAGGCGGACCGATGAGCGGTTCAACGACCTCAAGGAGCAGATCGGCCAGCTCGCCCGGATCGTCAACGACAACCGCGAGCGGCTGATCCTCATCCAAGGGCACTTGGGCATTGGGCTGACAGTGGCCCCGCCGGCAGAGGCCCCGCCGGCCGAAGCGCCCCCTGAGAGAATCCTGGCATCTGGCCGGCACGGCTGAGGTGTTCTTCAATACAACCGCTGCCACAGCCTCGGCAGCTCGGGGTCTGCAGTGAACTCTTGATCGCCGCCAGGCGGCCCTTTGCTCTGGGTCTCCACCCCGTTTGGTGTATAGTCCGGCGACGCGATGACCGCCCGCACAGCCCCGCAGTGATGCCTGCGCGCCGCCTACCTCGCCGTCCCCTCTGAGGGTATAGGGGAGCGCGGAATGAACGACCTCTTCACAGCAAGCCGTGAGTCTTCGTTGACCGATGGTGTTACCGTTCCGACTGTTACCGGCGAGCGCGGAATGAACGACCTCTTCACGATAATCCGTGAGTCTTCGATGACTGAGTGGGAGAAGGGCGTCCGTTTTGAGCAGTTAATGAGACGTGGTTTGGAGCGTCACCCTGGCGAGTACGGGCCCAAACGGTTTGAACAGATATGGGGTTGGCGGGAATGGCCTGACCGTGCCGATTGGGGCTTCGGCAGCGCCGACATTGGCATCGATCTGGTGGGTCGGCAGACCGAAGCTCACGGCGGCGGGTTGTGTGCCATCCAATGCAAGTTCTACCAGAAGCGGACGGTCCCGACCAAGCAGATCGATTCTTTTTTGGCGGCGGCCACCCCGAAGGTGTTTCGAGCGTCTTTTCTTGTTGTCACGACCGGTGTCACTAAACACGCCAAACTCAAGATAGACAACGCTTCGCCGCAGTGTGAGGTGCAGTATTCGTCGGATTTGGCCCGATGGCCTTTCGATTGGGCTGAGTTCATCGACCGCCCCGACGACCTGACACACCACCACAAGCTCTATACACCCCACTCCTACCAGAAAAAGGCAGTCCGGAAAGTGTGTGAAGGGCTGTCCGAGGTCGGGTCGAAGGGGAAGCTGGTACTCCCGTGCGGCACCGGTAAGTCTGTTGTGGCGTTGTGGGCGGCCGAGCAGATAGCCGGTGTGGGCGGCAAGGTCCTTTATCTGGTGCCGTCGATTTCGTTGATGGGGCAGACCATGCGCGAATGGGCGCGGCAGGCTCAGATGCCGCATAGCTATCTGGGGGTGTGCTCCGATCCGACCAGCGGCCGTGCGGCAGGTGGCCGGCAAGACTTGTGCCAGCTGGCGATGCGTGTGAGCACCGACCAACAGAAGATCACCGAGGCGATGCGTGCACTTGAGGGTGCTGTGGCGGCCAAACACATGAATGTGGTGTTCTCGACCTACCAGTCGTTGCCCAAGGTAGTTGAGGCACAAGACTGCGGCGGCCTGGAGTTTGATCTGATCGTCTGTGACGAGGCTCATCGCACCACCGGCATCGAGTCCTCCAAAGTCGCGGGCAGTGGCAAGGCCGACAGCTCGGGGTTCAGGTTGGTGCACGATAACGGCCGGGTGCGGGGCCACCGGCGGCTGTTCATGACCGCGACACCCCGTGTGTTCACAGACCAAGCGAAACGTCGAGCCAAAATCAGGCAGGTTGACAGTTTCTCAATGGACGACGAGAAACTGTACGGGTCTGTGTTATATAGCATGTCTTTTGCTGACGCGATAGACGGAGACTGGCTGTCTGATTACAAGGTGGTAGTCATCAGTACTTCTGAGAAGAAGTGGCGCTCCACCTATGAGGGGAACACTGCCGCGATGCACGCCAAGACCGGCATCTCCTTTCGTGATTATGTCAAGCTGGTTGGCTGTTGGGATGCTTTGGCCGACCCGCACACCACACGAGCCGGCGGCGGGCGTGTCACAGGACAGGTAGCAACCGCGGCGGGGGGGGGGCCACTGTCGTGCGGCTATTGCGTTCACTAATCGGATCAAGACCTCCAAATCGGTAGCCAAATGGTGGCCTAAAGTCGTCCAAGATGTCGCTGCGAATGAGGGTGCCGATACCGGCGAGCGGCTGAAGCTCGACATTACACACCTCGACGGATCTAGTTCGGCATCGGAGCGCCAGGCTGCCATAGGCAAACTGCGAGAACTTCGCCTCGACCTCGACGCCGACCGGAGTTCGTGCTATGTGCTCACTAACGCCCAGGTGCTCACAGAGGGTGTCGACGTGCCAGCGCTCGACGCGGTGCTTTTCCTGGAACGGCGCACCTCCAAAATCGATGTAACCCAGGCGGTCGGCAGAGCATTACGCAAAGCACCGGACAAGGCGTACGGGTTTGTTGTCATCCCGGTGATCGTGCCCGAGGGCGCTTCTATCACAGATGAGCAGGTGCTGAACGGTAGCGACTTCAAAGTGCTTTGGGATGTGGTCCGGGCGTTGCGGTCGCACGACGAACGCGTCGACTATTGGGTCAACAACATTGCCGCCGCCAAAAGCAAGCTCAGCCCGCTGTCGCTCTCGCAGCCGGAGCCTGAGACCGACGACGATAGCGGCGGTGGAATCATTCTCATCTTAGACGATTCCACCGTGCCTCCGGATGCCGTTTTTGAGCAGCTCCGGTTGGAGGTTGAGGACAAGATCGCGTCGAAGCTTGTGGATGTCTGCGGCGACCGGCAGATGTGGCCCCATTGGGGCGAACGAGCAGCAGAGATATGCGAGAAGATACAACACCGCGTCTCCGTCTTGATCCGAGAAGACCAGCACATACAGGTGGCGTTTCGCCGGTTTGTGGACGCGATGCGCAAGACCGTGGGCCCTCAGATCACCGACAGCGACGCCGAGGAGATGGTCGCCCAACATGTGGTGACCATTCCGGTGTTCGACGCGTTCTTCGACAAGTCCGAGTTCGCGGCCCGCAACCCAGTCTCTGAGCAGATCAACCGGCTTCTGGCGGTCTTCGTAGCGAAAGGGTGGACGTTCGATCACGAACGCCGGCCTCTGACTCGTGCCTACCAGCGGATGGCCGAAGCCTTCGAAGGGGCGCTAACCGGCGGCGAGAAGCTCGACGTCCTGCGCGAAGTGTACGACGGGTTCTTCCAAAAGGCCATGCGCGCAGAAGTAAAACGCCTCGGGATCGCCTACACCCCGGTTGAGCTCGTGGACTTCATCGTGAAATCGGTCGACGCCGTGTGCAGGCAGGAGTTCGGTCGGGGTGTAACTGCTGAAGGTGTGAACGTGCTCGACCCTTTCACTGGCACAGGCACCTTCGTCAACCGTCTTCTCACTCTCAAAACTGCCGACGGCGAATACCTGATCCGCGACGAAGACCTGGCCCGCAAGTTCGCAGGTTCTGACGGCGGCCCTCCGGAGATCCACGCGAATGAGATCGTGCTGCTCGCCTACTACATCGCCGCCCTCAAAATCGAAGAGGGCGCCGAGGAGCGAGGCGCGTTCACGTCCGGCGGTTACCGGCCGTTCGAGGGGATCGTGCTCACCGACACCTTCCGCATGACCCACAAGCAGATGCACCCACAACTGCCTGGCTCCTACATGCGACGCAACTCCCTGCGAGCGACCGCCCAGAACCGGCTGCCGATCCAGGTGATACTCGGCAACCCGCCCTGGTCCGCAGGCCAAAAATCATCCGGCGACGACAACCCTAACCTCCGCTACCGGCGCATCGCGGAGCGGGTGCGAGCAACCTATGGCCGACGTCACAAGGAGGTCACCGGCCGCGGGGCCGGCAAATCTGCGGGGAACCTGTATGTTCAGGCCATCCGGTGGGCTTCCGACCGTCTGAGCGGCCCCGACGGTAACAGCGAGCGGCCCGGGGTGCTCGCGTTCGTTCACCCCAATTCGCTGATCAACGGAACGTCGCTCGCGGGTATGAGAGCCGCTTTGCGTGATGAGTTCACCGGCATCTACGTGGTGAACTTGCGCGGCGACGCCTACAAGAGTGGCGAAGAATTCCGACGCGAGGGTGACAAGGTGTTCGGGCAGACTTCGCGCAACGGTGTGCAGATCACGGTGCTAGTCTGTAACCCCGCCAGAGATCTGTCCGCGCCAGCGGTGCTGCGTTACGCCGAGGTTCCCGAGTATTCGTCGCGTGCCGAAAAGTTTGAGTGGCTGGCCCGGTTAGGGGATGTCACCAGCGGCTCCCTCAAGCCGGTGCCGGTCGTGCCTCAGCACCACTGGATCAACCTACCCGACGGCACATTCGATGACATGTTGCCAGTGTGCTCCACAAACAAAGCCGACACCAAAGTCGCCGTCGACACTAGTGCTCTTGGTGTGACGACCGCGTGTGATGTCTATGCGTATTCGTTTTCGCGCGCGAAACTGATCCGTAAGATGCGCGCTCTTATCGACGCCTACGAAGACGCCCGTGAGCTTGTCTCGCTTGGTGAGCCACTTGAGACGGTAACCCGCAACGAAGAACTAGACATTATCATGTGGACTGGTGTGCTGAAGCAGTCGCTTAAGAAAGATATACCCATCGAGTTCGACGAATCACGTATCCGCGAAGTACTATACCGGCCATTCACCAAACTATGGCTGTACGAAGACTCCCGCATCCTGTCGTCTGTCAAGACCATCTCAGCAATGTTCCCCCGCACCGAAATCACACACACACACACACACACACACACACAGTTAGTTGCGTCGGAATCCTCATCAACCAAACCCAACAGCTCCCCTTCACCGGGTTCGCGACCGACAGGATATTCGACCTCTGCGCCACAGGACGACAAACCCGAACTCTTACGAGACGATCATGATCTCGGCGCCGTCGAACATGGCAATCTTCGGGGCACTGGCTTCTCGGGTGCTGCCAGACCTTCACACCATGGCAGCGGGCCAGCAGACACGGACGCTGCCGAGGACGAACCCGAGGCGATGATCCTTACCGGCGGGTCCACCAACGGCTCACCTGACGCCATGACCGCAACAGGCGTTCTCCCCGACCTAAACGGCGTCGGACCCGCGCGGGGGGGGGGGTCGAGTGCTCACCCGCAGACTGCGATCATGATCACCGCGACGAACACGCGGGCGATTTTCTCAGCGGTGGCAACAGGATGCATCGGCGATCTGTGCGCAGTCGGGACCAATCAGCCGTCACGGACAATCCCAGCCCGGCTGTGGAAGCGATCATGTTGAGCACACCCTCCAACCGCACCATATTCGGGGCTTTCGCCGTCGGACGCCTACCCGACCTGCACGTCGTCGACCCAGCCGCCCGCACCCTGCCGAGAACAGCAACACACCGGTCGTCACAGCCAACGGCTGTCTCCGGAGACGACGCAGGATGACTGACACACTTGACCTCGACCTCAATCCCGGCGGGTCGGATCAAATGTTGGGTTGTGTGGCACAGTTGGTGAACTCTGCTCGCAACGCGGCTTCCTCTGCCGTGTCGATTGTGAGCCCCCACAGGTATTTGACAGTCACCCAAGCCGATGCATACCCGCACCGTGCCTGTTGCTGGTCGGCTGACAGCACACCGGAGTTGTTGTACGGCATCCACTCGGCAGGGTCACGTCCGCCTTTCTGCCTATTTGAAGAAGCAGAGACAGCTATCAGACTGTGCTCATAACCGGTGTCATTGTAGTACTTCCGGCGTCTATCGTTTGTCCAACTATGCGCGCCTGAGCCCCAAGCTTCATATAGTGGCACCACGTGGTCGATGTCGAAGCCTCTGCCGCCGTCGCGGTTGACAGCACTGTCATAGATGCTGAACCATTTGCCGCCGACCAATCTGCATCTCCTGGTGCTATCGGTTTGTGGTCGCTCAACAGACTCAGTCACGAGCACCCAATAGCGTGTGTTACAGCCGCCTGTTCGTGCCCAACCGCTGCCGAAGCGTCTACGGTCGTAACCTTCGTTGTTGCGCTCTCGATCTTTCGGCAGTTGATCGAGACAGTCCAAAATATTCGACAAACATTGTTCGGCTCGAATGTTGTTGGTTGCGGCCGCCCATCCTATGCCGGGCGCGGGCTGCTCCAAGGGTTTGACTTCCCATTGGCTTGCTCTCGCCAGGAATGTTGCCATCTGCCCGCGTGTAACAGAATCTGACGGGCAGAACAGACCGTCAGCACATCCTGCTGTAACACCTTGTTGCACCAAAATGGCGATGTTCGGGGCGTGGGTGTTGCCTTCAATATCTGCGAACACCGCACGAGCTGCACCGTCTTGTGGCTCCCAACCGAAAGCGCGCACCAAGAATGTTGCCATCTGCGTTCTGGTCACAGGGTCATCGGGGCAAAATCGTGGTGGTGTGCTGGCGCACCCTTTCGTGATGTCACGCACCACCAGAGACTCGACATGTGCGGCACGCCAATCGTCTTCAGGCACGTCAACGAATCGGGTTCCTGAGAGCCCATCTGCGGAAGGCGCGGCACCGTTTGCGGCGAGCACACGATCCAGCCAGACGGCCATAGTGAACCGGTCGAGCGGCGTATCCGGGCAGAACCTGGTTGTGTCGCTGATGTCGCAGTGTGTGCCAGCCAGAATGCCTCGGCTGTCCAATGCGGCGACGTTCTCAGCGTGGCTGCTGCCCCCGATGTCATCGAAACCGCCGTCGCCGGCGAAAGCAGCAGAAACCGCGACTGCAGACCCTGCCACTGCGACCACCACACCGAACAGCACCCGCTGGAGTGTCTTGCGGGTGCCGCTCGTACGCATATGCAGTTGACCGCCTGATCATGTGAGATCCAAGCCGTAGCGTGCGATAGACGAGCCGACAGGTCCCTCTGAGTTAGCTGATTGAACGTTAGCAGCAGCCTGTGCTAAACGCCACAGGGCGTCTTGCTGACGGTGGATGAGATCATGTTGTGAAACCCCTCGGATCTGCGACAGATCGCGACAGTTCTTCTCTTCAATCAGTGTCACACATGGCGAAAGATAATAAAACTAACTTTTTTACATGCCACATCGTTTCGGCTTACCGCGCCCAAGGCTTGCCGCGCCAGCTAGATGCCCGTAACCGCACTGGTCGAATCGAGGCCTTCGGTAGCAGTGTCCACGAGATGCTGCCACGGTGTCTCTGTGAGGTTGTGGCTGTGGCTCAGGCGGCCCAGAGCGCGTATCGCACCCTGGGTTAGGGCTCGGGCGGCCTTGGAGCCGCTCACCGTGGCACCGTGGTTGTGCAGGGCGGTCACAAGCGCAGCCCGGGCCCGGGGCGCACACACTGCTGTCACTTGCCGCAGCGACATGGTCACGAGATTGCTCCAGATTTCGCGGTTGTGCAGCACCTTGTGAGCAGTGTCGGCGTCTAGCTCGCTGCTGACTGACGTCTCGGCCGCAACAACGCTGGCGACTTCGCGGGCGATGTGGCGTCTCCACCACGCGGCAGAGACAGGGCAGTCATCAAGCGGCGATGTGTTGCCGCGGACGTGGCGAAGCCCGCCGGTGCGGCGCAAGAAGTTTCTAGTGCGGGCTTCAGACGTGTTAGCTCGGGGTCCGTCCAAGAAGACCGCAGCCAAGTCCGCGCCGAACACACCGTCTGAAATCCACACGGCGTGGCACAACGCCCACACGGCCGGCTCCGCGGCGTGCGCCGGAGTGATCTGGCCGTCGAGCGCTCGGGCGACCTCGCGTTCGGCGTGAATGGGGAGCCTGCTCATCTCTCCCGGTGTCAGCCTCGGTAGACTAGGCATGGCGAGCCGGGCCAACGCCGCGTCATCGACGCCCAAAGCCTCGTGGAGCAGGTAGTCTCGAGCAGCCTCGGGCCCTGCCTCTACGGCGCCGATCAGCCGGGCTTGGTTCTCTTCTACTTCCTGTCTTCGCTGAACAGCCTGTTCGCTGTTGGGGTCTCGGTGCTGCTTCTTCTCATAGGTGAGCGACTTCTGCCAGTCCGAATGCCGGTCGAGGTGCAGACAGACGCTGCCAAATGTCACTTCATCGTTCATCTGCGCCGTTTTGTCTTGGCTGCTCAGAGAACGCTTCCAGCGTGGTGGCGGCCAGAGCCGGGTCGAAATCCTCTTCGTCCCAGTCTGGAACACCCTTGTCGTCGAGCTTGTCGCGGAGCTGAGACGCCACTGAAGAGTCAGCGTTCTCGCCGCCTTCGCTCCATGAACTGCGCGGCAGCAGACCGAACGCGGCGATCAGTCCCGCTATCTGGACGTCGCGATCCTGGCGGCGCTTGTCGTACAGGTCTGCGGCCATGTTCACCCGGAAATAGGGCTTGGCGCCGTCGCGGTCTTCCTCCACCGACATCTGACCTTTGGCCAGCTGACCACTATCGTCACGGCGAAAGCGCACCAGTGATGCCACTAGAGGCTTCACGCTGCGTACCTCGCCCCGGGCCAGCCACCAGCCAGTGGGAACAGCTATGACGGACCACTTCGGCCAGACGAAGCTGTTCAGCGCCGAGCCCGGCAGCTCCACGTCTCGCACGGCCACTATTCCGGGAACCAAGAAGACGTCGCCGGCGATGTGCTCGTCATTCCATGTCAGCTGCTGTTCGGGTGAAAACGATCGGATCTGCCGGCTGAGCAGCGTTCTCGGGCAGCGCAGTTCCGTCACATATTCTGCGGCACCGTCGACGAGGAGTCTGCCCAGCTCGGAGGCGCCGCTGATCTTGTGTTGGACGACCGCCTGCTTGCCTTTCAAGTTCACCTTCACCTCGTAGTGTGCCTGTGGCCAGTCGAGCCTGGCCCCGTCTTCGGTGAGCACGGGCAGCCGCGCTCGGGTCACTCGGCCTCCTCAGGCTGGCTGCTCTCAAGCCCATGTTTCACGTCCGCCGCGACTTCGTCAAAGGCAGCTTCGTCTGCTGCGGTGTCATCCGTCTCAGCCTTGTCCGTAGTGGTGTTGTCTGCCTCGGTGCAGTCTGTCTTGGTTTCGGCGTTCTTTTGCTGAGGGCTGCGCCGGACGAGGTCGAGTTCGAGCAGTGCCGGATCGCCGACGGGCTTGGCGAGCGTCACTGTCAGCTGACGTTCGCCTGCCGCCGCCGGCAATGTCAGTTCCACTTCTCCTCCGGCTTCGGCGGCGCGGGCATGATTGCCGATGGCGTCGGCGACGCTCACCATCGGCAGGAACGTGTCGGGCAGCGGCTGCTCGCACGACGCGTCGGCGCCGGAAGCAGCCCGAACCCGAACACCGATCCGGGATCCTGGGGCGGCCTCCTCTTCGTACCTCAGATACACTTGGATCACCGGCTCGCCAGCATCGGCTCGTAGGGCCGATCTGTAGCTCGGGACCGAACCCGGGCGTGGCACGCCCTTGCGGCGCTGTTTCTTGGAGCCAGCGCCGGTGTCTTTCTCGCCGCCTTCCACCGGTTGATTTCGTCTGCCTCCGCCGCTGGGGGCCCTGGCTCTGCGGACTGTCTCAGCGGCCCGGTTCAGCTGGCCCTCCAGTGTTGCGAAGCCAACGGGGATGAACTCTTGGAGGTCGGTTCGCTCACCTACAGCCTCCCGCAGGCGCTCGGCTACAACGGCTATCAGTTCTCGGAGTTGCTTCTTCTCTACGTTGTCCAGTCGTTTCCGGTCGAGTCCGCGGTGCTCGGGGCCTTCCGCGCTGCGGACGAGCTGTTCGAGCGGGCCGTCGCTCAGCGACAACACCGCATCGAATGGCTCTGCCCGGGAGAAATTGCTCTTGACAAGGCCTGGTGCCCGTGACGTGATCCACATGCCCCTTCGGAAGACGTGCACTTGTGTGACGGCCCGGTCGTTGCCTGCTAAGGATCGCCACCGGACCACCTGCCCGTCGGGGCTTTCGATCTGTTGGCCGGACTGGAGGGTCAGCACCGCGTTGAAAGCGTTTGCGCCTCGTATTTGGCCCTGTTTCTCCGCTCGCATCTGCTTGGAGATCGGTTTCAACACGTCGTGTAGCGCGGCTGGGTTGATTTCAGTTTCCTCTATGTCATAGCGCTCGTCGTATACCGTTGCCGTGAGACGGCCGGAGTGGATCGCATCGGAGAAGTTGGCGGCGGCCACTCGGCAGATCGACTCGACCACTGACGGATCGTCGTCGTCGCGATGGAAGTCGTTGAACCCAGCGATGCAGACCACCGTACCGGTGTCGCCCAGATCGTCGAGATACGGTGTCAGCAGATTGGGCGCAGTCCGAGGATAGTTCTCATGCGTGCCGTCGAAGGCGAGTTCTGCCTGGCCCACTCGGAACCAGTAGCCGTCAGCGGCGAGCAGGCGCGTGTCAGCGTGTCCGCGTCGGCCCGAGAATGACGGCTTACGCCTGCGCAGCCGACCGCGTGCTTGCCTGCCGGGATCCTGCTCGCGGTGACTAGCCAAAATGGCGTGCCCCGAGGCGATCCGCTTCGTCTGCCCCTCGCGGTTGCGGTATTGGGCGCCGTATAGCACGTAGCGCAAATTCGAGGCCCCGAACGCGGCGTGGTGTCCGAGGCCGAACGATCCGGCGCCGGACGCGCCTTTGCTGGTGTTGCCGGGAGTCAACAGAGCGTCCATGCGCTTGCCGTTCAGGCCGTGACCGTTGTCGATGCAAAGCATCAGCGGGATCATCGGTGAGTCGATTGCCTTCCGGATGCGATCTACCACCATCTTCTCGTCATGCGACGGTTTGCCCGCGTTCCAGCTATGGCGATCTTGGCACGCCTTCTGGTAGACGCTGGTGTATTTGTCCCATCCCGGCA
Source organism: Acidimicrobiales bacterium (assembly GCA_965214945.1). Taxonomy (GTDB): domain Bacteria; phylum Actinomycetota; class Acidimicrobiia; order Acidimicrobiales; family Aldehydirespiratoraceae; genus JAAXHB01. The sequence goes on from OZ244029.1 coordinate 79,669, forward strand.
GAGACGCTTTCGGAACTTCGCATATCACGAACGACACCTTCGCAGACCGGCCGGCCTCGCGGGCGGCGTCGAGGCTGTTCTGTAGCAGCTCGCGCACCACAGGCTCCGCGGATCCGTCGAACTGAGCCAGCACCCCGCTGGTGAACCCCACCGGCTGATGTGTCGAGTTGAAACACAGATCTGCGCTGTCGCGGTTCATCAGGTGTCCGTTCTCATCAGTTCTCCTGCCGATAGTCGTCGGAGTGTTCTCAGGTCAGATGTGCCGTTCCGTCGTCATCGCTTCATCGTTAGAACGGCCTCAATCGGTGCAGTCGCAGGCCGGTGTGCCGTTGGCGTACCTGCCGTTGAGCTCAGCGGAGCCCGCGGCAAGATCGGCGAACGAAGCGGTGTTCACGCCGAAGAATCCGAAGCGCGATACGCCGTAGCCGTCGCGTCGAGGCGCTGTTCGGAGGTGCCTCTGCTCAAAGTCGGCCCACCAGCCCATGTCCGTGGGGGCACCGGCCCGCCGGCGTTCGTCAGGGCCTGCGGCCAGCGCCACCAGCTGGCGGGTACCTTTCATGAAGCAGAACACGCAGTTGCCCGCGCCCGACGGGATGTCGAGGTCGAAATCTCGGCCCTGCCACCAGCCGATGACATCAGCGGCGGTGAAGCCGGCGTCGAACAGCGGGAAGTAGGGAAGCTCTCCCGGCGGCTGGGTTCGCACCGTGCACTTGGCGGTTGTTGCCCCCTCCGCGAACAGAGTGCGGGACAGAACCCGGTCGACGCGGCTCGGTTCGTCGGCGCGCAGCCCGATCAGGCGAACATGGCGTGCGGCATTCGGGCCGCGCATCGGAGCCGGCTTGGGCTGCCCGGCCGCGCCCGGCACGGGCGCGGCGGTGAAGTCAGCCCATCGCTGAGCGGGCCGCGCTGCCGGCCGGCTGGCTAGATGCTCGGCGCGGCGAAGAACCGATTCTTCAGATGCCGTCCCGCCATTGCGCGCGTAGGAGCGCGCGACTCGCTCGGGTTCGACGAGGCGCTGAGGCTCGCCCCCCCCCCCCCCTCGGAGCAGTCCAGTGGTGGCCCGCGTGCGCGGGGCCGTCGGTACGGCCCAGCCATTCGCTCAGCAGCTCGTGGGACGGGTACAGCTTCAGCTTCGCGGTGCAGGTACGCGAGTGCGGGTTGGGGAGCATCCCCTGCAAGCTCACGAACTCTTCGAACAGCTCACCCGACGAGCGGTAACCGTCGGGGTCTTGCTCCACCTGTACAGGCTTCACCAGCCTGTACGACTGCTTGCGGCGGTACTCGCCCCGCCAGGCGTCCTCCACCGTGCAGAACTCAAACCAGAAGCACGGCAACCCGAAGTCGGTCTCGAGCCGCGCTTTGCATCGGGCCGCAAACTCGTACGTTCCGGGATGCTCCGCAGAAGTGTTAGCGAACAGCACAGCGTCGCCCCGCTCGGGCCGCAAAATGCCCTCCTCGGCGGCCATGAACGCAACCGCTGCAGAGGAGCGCCCGCCGGAGAAGCTGACGATGTGGGGAAGATCGGCGTGCGAAGGGTCGCGATAGGCCAGACCGCCCAGCTTGGGCGCGTCCCCGTTCGCTTCGGCGATTGTAAGCCCCAACGCTGCCGTGGTCTCCGCTCTTCTGCTCATCTCCTCATCCACTCATTCCAACCAGCCGCCGACCCGGTCTCCGGTGTTGGTGTCGATAGTGCCATATGGGTGCGACAAAACCGGCGGGCCTGTGACACAACCGGCGGGCTTTTCGCCGGGAGCGGGCGCAGACCGTCCCAGACAGCGCGCAATCGAGGCATGCCCACCCGGTGTTGCGCACCGACGTGAGTTAGCATCACGTGGGCCAGTTCGGGAGCACCCCAATCACCGCCGCCCTGCCAGATCTACCGATTGGACGGCGGCTGTGCGCGAGGCATGCGAAGCGGCACAAGAGTGGCGGCAGGCGTATCGAAAGGGCCAGCTCGCGGCGGCAATTTAGAAGTCTTCTCCTATCAGATCACGTAGGAATCCGTTGGCGGCTTCAGCGAGAAGCTTACGACGCTCCTCCAAGAACCGGTCATAGGCTTCCACTTTCCACAGACGCGGGTTCTCAGGGATCCACTGCGACTTCAGCACGCCCGGATGCGTCATCTCCAAATTCGGCAGATAATCCGCAGGTGCTTTGGCACCGATCCGCAGGTTTGTGCCTTGCAGAACAAAAGCAAGATTTGCTAGCTGATGGATCTGTTTGTCAGGTATGTTGTTCTGTCTGAGTAGCTTGACCGGAAAGATGTGGTGTGTCTGAAGACTAGAAAGTTCACCCATTTGGTGGAACGACAGTGTCACCCCAGATCCTAAATCTTGAGCACCGCACCTCCGTGTCAGTATCAGCAGCAGTCGGTAATAGTTCTGAGCGGGTGTTCGCTTGACTGCAAAGTCTTCTGCGTGTATTCCACGAATGGATGACTTGCGGTTCAGTTCCTTGAGTAATTCTGAAACGCCTTCCCCTGCCTCAATTGTAGCGATGTCAATATTGACACGGTTGCGAGTATCTGCCGACCAGCGTTGTCGCAAAGTGCCCAACAGCCACCAGCCGATCATCCGACGATCAGACATACTGTAGTCTCGCCTCGTCTCATCGCGAGTGATCTGATCATATACAATAGGAATTATACCCATATTGAGGACCATCTTCTGTTCATGACCTAGACCTAATTGATCCCTCAATATATTGAATAGTTCCTCACATGCCTTGACCACTTTGTCGAAAGTAGATCCGAGATCCTCAGTCGATGGATCGAGTAGAATATCGAACTCAATACGATTGTCCAAAGCAGCTGACATAGCATGCAGTAGCCACTCAGTAGAGGCTTTGTACGAATTCTCTGCCCATTGGGCTAACTTCTTTTCGACGAGATCACGAGCACCTTTCCACCTTATACTAAGCTGCCCGAGCACAAGATCACCCTTGCTGACTTTAGTGCCAGCACGATTGATGATATCAAACACACGTACTGCCTTTTCGACCTCCATGTCCTCAGGCAGCTTGCTAACAGTGATATTCCGCTTTGTGATATTCTGCAGCTTAATGACTCGTTGCAAGTACTTCACACTGGTAGTGGCATCCTCTAGCCTTGAATAACAACGATCTATCCAGTACTGAGTATCTGCAAATAAACGAGACACACTGATCCACAACAGATCTTCCAGCCTAGCTTTGGTAGCATAATCGAACTCTTCGGTCTCCACATTGAACATGAGATCATCCAATGTAGCATCCACCACACTTCTGAACCAAGGAGGCTTCACGCCGCGAATCACAGAATACATGGCCGTCAACCGCTGTTGGCCATCAATCACGCTCTCTATCAGCTGACCGTCCTCACCTCTTGTGGGCCAGATGATTATTGAACCGATTGGGAATTCTTGATAGAGCGATTCGAATAGTTCGCGAACATTTTTCTTCTTCCAGACCCAACCACGCTGGAATTCCGGCATCCTGAGCCGTCCGTTGTCAGCCTCATATAGAAGTTCAGAGATTCTTGCCATGAGTACCCTTTCCACTGGGAGTCGCTCGTGTCCGTGGCCTGTGGCCCGACAAGCCTATAGCACACTGGACACTCCAGCCTCGGGCGCCGTAAGAGAGCCGCCCCTGTGGGCTTTGTCACAGAGCGCGAAAGGCGTGCAGCGGCGCGCAGACGGGTTGCGGGTGCCGCTGCTCTGTGGCCTGCGAGCTCCTGGAGTGGCGAGCCGAACGCGAAAGACCCACGCTCAAGCCGGTGGTGAGTCGTCCTCAGGGAGGACGTAGCGGGCGGTGCGTCTCATGCCGATAAGGGCCAGGCGGCCCTTATCGCGCAACCGGCGTAGCAAGCGTCCGGCGGCTGGGGCGTCAATCTGGCACAGTTTTGCTGCTTCCCGGCGAGTGATGGTGCCGTGCCTCTTGACGAAGGTGATCACCATCTGCTCCAGCTGTATGGTGTCAAAGCTCCTGCTGTATGGTGTCAAAGCCGCGGACTCCTTTGTAGACTGCTGGCTTGCCGAGCCGTTTGTGCAAGCTGGCAGCCAGGTGATAGCTGCGGCCTTTACCATAACCACGCGCTTCGGCGTAACCCCGTTCAACTAGTTGGTTCAGCACAAGGCGGGCTTCATGATGGCTGACTCCGAAAAGCTCAGCTGCACGCGCGGTGGTGATGCGATGCTCATAACGGATCTCATGCAGCGTTAGCAGGTCTTCGAGAGAGAACTCTTGACCTGTCTGGCGTGCTTCGGCGAAGAAGGCGGCCAGTTCTTGTCGGCGGGGCCGGCTTTGAGCCGAGTGGTCACCGAGTCGAGCGAACATGCATAGTTTATTAGCTTGCAATATTATAATAAAGATTACAAATCGTTAAATACCATAAATCCGATGAAAGGATGCAGCATGGGTGAACCCCAAGAAATCCGCCAAAAAATCTACCTAGGCACTAAACTTGGCTGGTGGGATCAAGACTCCACTGGCACCTGGCGACAAGGCAGCCGCCCACCCGGACACCCCACCAGTAATGTCTATGCACATGCGAGATGCAAAGGATGGCCGAGCGGAGCGGATAAACGCACATTCCCCAGTCCGTATACGCGCACAAATGTGCTCCCTGGCCCGTGGCATCTCGACACGGGCGAGGATATAAGCGGCACAGTCTGGGCTGATAAAGTCACCACAATGAATGACGACGGAACAGTTACAGCTGAGAAACATAACAGCAGAATATTCACTACCCGATCAGTTCCCTGGCCCTACATCGAACATCCTAAACCCGTACCAATATGGGCCGATTATCTGGCCGAGACGCTCCCTTCATCCGGTATGCAAGACCTCCTTCTGGAGCAGATAGGGCGCACAATCAGCGGCGAGAGTGTCTACACCTCGGGCCTGCCCGTAGTCTATGGCCGCACCGGGAGCGGCAAGACCACACTCAGACGTCTAATCACCAGACTTGTTGGCCCAGACATGACAGTGGAAATAGCCTCAGCTGGCGCTCTGGGCGGACGATTTGTCGACGCGAGAACTGCCCGCGCGAAGCTGATCATCCTCAAACTGGATCGCACACCTAGCGCTATATCGCATAATGAAAGAAAAGGCCGGCATATGATTAAATCTCTATCCGGTGGCGGGTCTTTGGACGTGGAACTCAGATGGCAATCATACAGAGTGAAGATGAACTTGCTAATCTGGATAATCGGAACACAACTGCCAAAATGGGCTGTACCCGAAACAGCAGATGGTTGGGCTGCGAGACTTGCGCCCATCCCTCTCCATAATCCTGTCCTGAAGGCCAACAGAATACCCGGCCTAGCCGACCAGATAGCTGACACAGGCGGCGCGCATATAGCCTCAGCAGCCTTCCAAGGCTGGGCCCAAAGACGCCACAACTACTATCCTCTGCCCCAAGAATCAGCGGCACTAAGAGAGGAGATCATCATAGGATCCCTAGAAAAATAGCCCTGTATGCTGGGGCTCTATGCCGACTACCCGCCCCGCGTCGGTAACGCCGATCAAGATGCGGCCACCTTCGCCGTTGGCCAGGCAGACTACGGCATCGACAATGCACTCAATGTCGTAGGACTTCTTGAACTCTACCTGCAGCGTCTCGCCGACGCTGATCAGGGCTCGAAGTTCACTTTTCCTCATGCTGCTTATAGTACAAGCAGTTAGACTTTATCTGTAACCTTAGTTTGACGTTCTAAACTTAGTGCGTTTAAGCCGTCAGGTAGCGATTTTGGCGGGTAACAGAAGGCGGCTCAGCGGAAGCGGTTGGGGGCAAAATCCGACGGGCCGAAGTCGCCTGCGGGGCCTCTCAGCTCCGGTGGGGCGACCTGGGCGATGAGAGCGGCAGCGAGCCGGCCCAGAGCCGGTGAGGTCTTGATCCCGTAGCCGCCTTGTCCGGCCAGCCAGAAGAACCCCTCAACGTCGGAGTCGAAACCCGCGACCGGCACGCCGTCAGGCGCGAACGTCCTCAGGCCAGCCCATGTGGACCGCACGCCGCGCACCCGCAGGGTTGTGGCCGCTTGAAGCTCCGACACCCCTATGGCGATGTCGGCTTCTTCGGCTCGGGCGTCGCAGGGCTCGCTGAGCGTTTCGTCGGCGGGCGAGGCCAGCAGCAGACCTCCCCAGGGCTCGAAGTAGAAGCGGTTGCCTATGTCGGCCACCAGCGGCCAGGCGCTGATGTCTGTGCCCGGGGCGGGCGGGAACACGAACACCGAGCGGCGCAGCGGTCTCAGACCGAGCGGCTCGGCACCGGCCATCAACGCGACTTCGTCACACCACGCGCCGGCGGCGTTGACGACCACGTCGCACTCCAGGTGGTGGTCTCCCGCTGCGACCTCCCATCGGTCGCCTCGGCGGCTGAACGCTTTGACCGCAGCGTTGAAGCAGAACTGTGCGCCGCGCCGGCGTGCGCCGCGCACGAAGCCCTGGAGCAGCGCATCCACATCGACGGCCGCGGCGCCCGGCTCGTACCCGCCGGCCGCGGCTGCCTCCAGGCGAAGCACAGGGACCATTTCACGACACTGTGCGCCTGAAAGTCTGCGCAGCTCTGTGCCCTGGCGACGCGCGAGAGCGAACTGGGCCTCCAGCGCTCCGACGTCGGCGTCTCGGGCGATCAACAGCACCCCTAAGGGTGACACTAGGTGGTGGTCGGCGAACCCGGCGGGCGGGTTGGCGAAGAACGGCCGCCCCGCTTTCACGAGGGCGCGCACCTCGGGAGGGCCGATCACCTCAGTGAGCAGCGCCGCGGAGCGTCCTGTGGCGTGATGCCCGGCAGAGGCTTCGGCCTCCACGACGGTAACCGTCGCGTGGTCGGCCAGATGCCATGCCGCAGAGGCACCGGCCATCCCGGCGCCCACCACCACGACACTCACACGCGACTGCATCTGCCGAAGCTACGTCATCGGCAGTCTCTACCGAAATCGTTGTGAGTGAGCGTCAATATGGCATCCAACTACAACAATTCCGGCGGAGGGAGGCTGGCAGCGTACTTCGTGGAGAGGTGGAGGCGGGCTGCTTCGGGGGAGGCAAGCGGTGTACCTGCAGCGGGCGGGTGAAGGGGTCAACCGATCAGCCGGGCGCTGGTCAGGCGGGTGGCAGCGTCTCGGGCTGCGGAGTCGAGGAGGTCGGGGAAAAGGCCGACCGCTACGGTGACCAGCACCGCCAGCGCTATCACTGCCGCAGGGCCCGCCCGCAGGCGCCCAGTGGCCGCGGATTCTGACACAGAGGGCGGCTCGGTGAAGTACATCGCGACCACCACCCGCAGATAGGCGAACGCGGCGATCACCGCGCTGACCATCGCCACGACGGCCAGCCAGTAGGAGCGAGCCTCGGCGGCAGCGGATACCACTGAGAGCTTGGCGACGAAGCCCGAAGTGAACGGCACGCCTGCTTGGGCCAGCAGCAGCGCCGTGAAAGCCGCCGCCAGAGCGGGCCGGCGGGCACCCAAGCCGGCCAGCACCTCGAAGCCGACACGGTCGTCTTGCGCTCCTGGCAGCGCCCCCAGCACTGTGAAGCTGCCGACCGCTATCACCGAGTAGGCCCCCAGGTAGAACAGCACAGCGGCGGTGCCGTCGGGTGAAGCCGTTTGAACACCCACCAGGATGAACCCGGCGTGAGCGACCGACGAGTAGGCAAGCAGCCGCTTCACGTCGCTTTGCACGGCTGCGAGCACCGCGCCGACGACCAGCGTGGCACAGGCCAAAGCAAACACCGCCGGGCGCCAGTCGGGTGCTCGCACCTCCAGCGCTGCGAGCACCCGAAGCAGCGCGGCGAAGCCAGCGGCTTTCACGGCTGAGGCCATGAAAGCCGTCACCGGCGCAGGGGCGCCCTGGTACACATCGGGCACCCAGGCGTGGAACGGCGCTGCCGCCACCTTGAAACCCAAGCCCACCAGTAGCAGCGCCACCCCGATGAGCAGCAGCCCGTCCTGCAGCACCAGCGTGTCGCGGAAATAGGCCGAGATGCCGGCCAGCCCGGTGGTGCCGGCGGCACCGTACACGAGGGCTATGCCGTACAGGAAGAACGCCGAGGCGAACGCGCCCAGCACGAAGTACTTGATTCCAGCTTCCAGCGACCGCAGCCGGCGTCGGTCGAGTGCGGCCATCACATACAGCGCTATTGACATCGTCTCCAGCCCCAGGAACAGGACGATCAGGTCACCAGCACCGGCCATCACCACCGCGCCCGAAGCGGACAGCAGCAAGAGCACGTAGACCTCGGCGCCGGCGACGCCGGCCCGTGAGCACCATCCGGGCAGCACCGTCGCAACCAGCGCAAGAGACGCGAAGACAACGGCAGTCACGAACAACGAAAGCCCGTCGGATGTGAACTGGTCGCCGAAAGCGGCTATCGGGCCGTTGTCGTGTATACGGTTCCACTGCGCGGCCACCGAGATCAGCCCGGCCACCGCTACGCAGAATGTGAAGGCCGCGTCGAAGGCCGCCAGACGAGGCGCCAGCGAGCGGATCATCAACAACAGCACCGCGCCGCCTGCAGGCAGGATCACCGGCAGCAAGCCCGGCCAGTCGAGCTGCGGAGCGGCTACCGGCGCTGCCTGGGCGAAGGTCGAGAGCATCAGCCGTGGTCGTCGTCTGTGTGGTCGTCGTGTTGGAGGCGGTTCAGATCATCCACTGTGACGGCGGGGCGCTGTTCTGCCACGGGCTCGTCGAAGCGGGCGACGCTGGCATCGACGTGGGCGATTACGGCGTCGACTGCAGGCTCGATGCGGTCGATCACGGGCTTGGGGTACACGCCCATGAACACGATGGCCGCGATGAACGGCGCCATCAGCAGGCCTTCACGCCACTGCAGGTCGCTGATCTTGGCGTTGGCGCCGACGACCGGGCCGTGGAACACCCGCTGGTATGCCCATAGCAGGTACACCGCCGCCAGTATCACCCCGGCGGCCGCCGCCACCGCCCACCACCGGTGAGCGACGAAGGCGCCGATCAGCACCAGCAGCTCACCGACGAAGCCGTTGAGTCCCGGCAGCCCGATCGACGACAGCATCACCACCGTAAACACCCCGGCCAGCAGCGGCGCCGGTTTCTGCAGCCCGCCAAGTTCGCCGATCTCACGGGTGTGGCAACGCTCGTAGATCATTCCCACCAGCAGGAACAGCGCTCCGGTGGACACGCCGTGGTTGATCATCTGCAGCACCCCGCCAGTGAGACCCTCAGTGTTGAGCGAGAACGTTCCGATCACGATGAAGCCGAGGTGCGCCACCGACGAGAACGCCACGAGGCGTTTGAGGTCACGCTGCATGGCAGCGGCCACGGCACCGTAGAGAACCCCAATCACGCCGAGGGTCATCATCAGCGGCGCGAAGTGAACCGACGCCTCCGGAAACAAGTACAGCCCGAAGCGTATGAAGCCGTAAGTGCCGAGCTTTAGCATCACTGCGGCGAGGATCACCGAGCCGGCCGTGGGGGCATTGGTGTGGGCGTCGGGCAGCCAGGTGTGCACCGGGAACAGCGGCACTTTCACCGCGAACGCCAAGGCGAATGCCAAAAAAAGCCAGCGGGCCGTGTTCGCGGCTATCGACTGGCTCTGTGCTATGGCGACAAGATCGAATGTGACGGCGTCACCGCTGGCAGCGGAATGCAGGAACGCCAGCGACACGATCCCGACCAGCATCAGCGCCGATCCGAACATCGTGAAGACGAAGAACTTGGTGGCTGCGTAGGCGCGTCGGCCGTGTCCCCAGCCTCCGATCAGGAAGTACATCGGGACGAGCACGATCTCGAAGAACGCGAAAAACACCAGCAGGTCGAGCGCCACGAACACGCCCAGGCAGCCAGTCTCGAGCAGCAGAAGCCAGGCGTAATACGCCTTGGGCGAGTGCTCGGCGTCCACCCCAGCCATGGCCAGCGGGAACACCAGCGCGGTGAGCACCAACAAGAACAGTGACAGGCCGTCCACACCGAGATTCCAGGAAACGCCGAGCCCTTCTATCCACTCGTAGCGCTCCGAGAACTGGAACTCGGCCGCCGCCGTCCCCCCAGAGAACGCGGTGAGTATCCACAGGGCCATGGCCGTGACGGCCGACGAGAACAGTAGGGCTACGCCCTTGTAGAGATCGGGCCGCGACCTGGGCAGCGCCAGCAGCAGGGCGGCGCCGGCCGCAGGCAGCAACACCAGAGCAGTGAGCACCGGAAACGACCCGCCTGCAGTACTCGCGACGGCCGAAGCAGCCGAGGCGGCCAGCACGCTGAGAGACATCCAGCCCTACACCGAAGCCCTGGTGAGGAACCACACCACGAGCGCCACAGCACCGGCCGCGGCCAGCAGCGCGTAGAAACGAACCAAGCCGGTCTGGACGCGCCGCAGCCCGGAGCCCGCGGTCTGCACCGCTCGGCCGACTCCGTTGACGGCACCGTCGACAACCCGCGCGTCGAAGACAGCCACCAGCTTGAAAGCGCGCAGGCCGGGGCCTCCAACGAATCGCGTGACAGCCTCGTCGACATACCAGGCTCTAGCGGCACCGGGAACCTCGACGGTCGATGGCTGGATGCGGCCCTTGACGTACACGTAGAACGCGAGGAGGATTCCAAGCAGCCCGACCCCGGTGGCGATGGCCGCCAGCAGCCACTTTCCTGAGGCGCCGACGCTGACGTGAACCTCGTTGCCAAGCAGCGAGGGTTCAAGCCAGTTTCCCAGGAATGACAGTGCCGAGCTGAACGGCAGGTTGAGCCCGCCCCCCACCGCAGCAGCTGCGGCTAGCAGCAGCAGCGGCGCCCGCATCAGCCACGGCGGATCGTGGGGATGCTTGTCGGATGCGGCATAGCGGGGCTGGCCGTAGAACGTCATGAACACTTGGCGGCTCATATAGAACGCGGTGAGCACCGCGGTGATCAGCGCCAGCGCCCACAGCGCCGGGCTGGCATCGAAAGCGTGGGCCAGGATCTCGTCTTTCGACCAGAAGCCCGACAGCGGCGGCACCCCAGCGATGGCCAACCAGCCCAAGATGAAAGTCCCAGAGGTCACCGGCATCAGCGCTCGCAGACCGCCGTAGCGGCGCATGTCCTGCTCACCGCCGAGAGCGTGTATCACCGCCCCGGCGCCGAGGAACAGCAGCGCCTTGAAGAACGAGTGGGTGACCATGTGAAAGATCGCGGCGGTGTACGCGCCCGTTCCGACGGCGAGCATCATGTAGCCGAGCTGGCTGATCGTGGAGTAGGCGAGCACCTTCTTGATGTCGTTCTGGGCGACGGCGATGGTCGCCGCGAACAGCGCTGTGGCGGCGCCTGTCCAGGCGATGATCTCAGGTGCCCAGGCGTCTGCGACGGCGATGGTCGGATTGACCCGCACCAGCAGGTAGACGCCCGCTGTGACCATCGTGGCGGCATGTATCAGCGCCGACACGGGCGTGGGGCCGGCCATAGCGTCGGGCAGCCAGACATACAGCGGCAACTGTGCCGACTTCCCGGCTGCGCCGAGGAACAGCAGCAGCACGATGGCTGTGGCAGTCGCCGACGACAGCGATCCGCCGGACAGGTCGAGGTAGCGGATCGAGCCGATCGCCGAGAACGCCGTGAACATCGCCAGCATGAAGCCCCAGTCGCCGACGCGGTTGGTGACGAACGCCTTCTTGCCGGCTGTGGCGTTGGCTTCGTCGGTGAACCAGAACGAGATGAGCAGGTACGAGCAGGCGCCCACCCCTTCCCAGCCAAGAAACGTCAGCGCCAGGTTGTCTCCGAGTACCAGCACCAGCATCGAGAACGAGAACAGGTTGAGGTAGACGAAGAACTTGGCGAAGTCGCCGTCGCCGTGCATGTAGCCGATGGCGTAGAGGTGGATCAGAGCGCCGACGCCGGTGATGAACAGCGCCATCGTCAGCGACAGCGGATCTAACAGAAGGCCAGCGTCGACGGAGAAGTCCCCGGCCGGCACCCATTCGAAGAGCGTCAGCACGGCGCGGCGCCCTGCGACGCCCGTCAGGCCGATGAGCGCCGCAACCGACGCGGCGAACGAGCCGGCCATCGCCGCGGTGGCGAGCCATCCGGCGCGCGGCTCGCCTAGCCGCCGGCCGAAAGCCGTCAGTAGCAGGAACCCGGCCAGGGGGAAGGCCGGGATCAGCCATGCGGTGTCGACCATCGGAGTGCCCGCCCTCTGCCTCAGCCTTTGAGCAGCGACACGTCGTCGGCGGTGGCGCCGGCGCGTCGACGGTTGAGCGCCAACACCAGCGCCAGGCCGATCACCACCTCGGTGGCGGCGACTATCAGCACGAAGAACACAGCAAGCTGGCCGCCGATGTCGTTGAGCCCAACGCCGACCGCCACGAAGGCCACGTTGACGGCGTTGAGCATCAGCTCCACGCACATGAACATCACCAGCGGGTTGCGGCGCACCATCAGCCCCACGGCGCCGATGCCGAACACGGCGGCCGAAAGCAGCAGATGCCAGGTGGTGGTCAGCTCCATCGGATCAACCGGTGCGGGCGTCGCGGGCGTCGTCGGCGATTTCGGTGTCGGCGCCGGCGCTCGGCTTGCGCGTGAGCACAACGGCGCCGACCACCGCGATGGTGAGCAGCACGGCGGTGATCAGCACCGAGAACGCGAACTCGCTGAACAGCACCCGCCCGAGACGCTCGATGTCGGTGTAGCCGCTGTCTAGGGCTCGGTCGCCCGCGGAGCGCCGCGCGCCTGAGAGCGCTGCGGAGGACGCCACCACGACCGCGATTAGCGCCGCGGCGAAGCCGGCGCCGAGCACCACCGCCAGCGGCCGCTGACCGGCGATCGGCTCGATGTTGAGCTGCTCGGCCTTGTCCACTCCTAGCAGCATGATGACGAACAGGAACAGGATCACGATGGCGCCGGCGTACACGATCAGCTGGACCGCAGCCAAGAAGTGCGCGCCCTGCAGCAGGAACAGCAGAGCCACGCCCAGAAGCGTCTGCACCAAGAACAGCGCAGCGTGAACCGGGTTGCGGCTCACGATCACGCCGATTGCGCCGACCAGCATCAGCAGAGCCGAGGCGACGAAGACGGCCTCAGCCATCGGCAGCCTTCTGGGGCGGCTGGGTCTGGGTGGTTTCGCCGTCGGCGGCCTTCTGGGCCGGCTCGGCGCTGCGTACTCCGTAGCCCAGCTCGCCCGACCAGGCGACCTCGCCGACGTAACGCTGGTCGCCCGAAGAGGACGTGGCCCGCATCCAGCCGGAAGTCAACTCGTCGTCGCCGGGGCGCCAGTCCTCCCAGGCGAGTCGGCGGGGCCTGCCGGAGTCGTCCACTAGGAGCTCGTCTTTGGTGTAAACGGCGTCGTCGCGGCTGGTGAAAGAGAACTCGAAGAGCTTCGACTCTGTGATCGCCTCCGTCGGGCAGGCCTCCACGCACAGGTCGCAGTGGATGCAGCGCAGGTAGTTGATCTCATATACGTACCCGTAGCGCTCACCTGGCGAGGCCGGGTCGTCGGGGTCGTTGTCGGCGCCGCGCACGTAGATGCAGTCGGCTGGGCAGACGCCTGCGCAAAGCTCGCAGCCGATGCACTTCTCCATCCCGTCTTCGTAGCGGTTGAGCACATGGCGGCCGTGCAGTCGCTCCGGTTTGGGGCGCTTCACGTCGCGGTCGTCGTCGGCGGAGAAGCCGCCCCGGTAGTCGGTTGTGACCCGCGGCAGGAACAGCTGGCGCAGCGTCACACCGAAACCCTTGAAGTAGCCCATCTCAGCCCACACTTTCTAAGTTGGCGCTCTCTTGGCCGGCGTCTTCCGGCTTGGCGCGGCGGGCGGTCCGCAGAGCCCTCGATAGCAGCACCGCGCCCGCGGCGAACGCGGCCACCGACACCGCGGTCACCAGCGGCAGGCTCCAGCCGCGCTCGCGGCCCGTCTCGAGCGCGGCCAGGTACAAGAACCAGCCCAGGGACACCGGTATCAGCAGCTTCCAGCCCAAGTCCATGAGCTGGTCGTAGCGGAACCGGGGCAGCGTGGCCCGCATCCACACGAAGCAGAAAAGGAACACGAACAGCTTCAAGAAGAACCACACGAAGCCCCACACCCAGCCGATGCCGACGCCGGCGATGCTGTCGATCGGCACCGGCCCTGCAGGTCCGCCGAAGAACAGCGTGATGACGATGGCCGACATGGTGATGGTGTTCATGAACTCCGCCAGGTAGAACAGGGCGAAGCGGATTGAGGAGTACTCAGTGTGGAAGCCGCCGACCAGCTCCTGCTCGGCCTCCACCAGATCGAACGGCGGACGGTTGAGTTCCGCCGTGCCGGCGATGACGAAGACGACGAGCGGCGCCAGCCCGGTGGTGACCGCGTTCCAGCGCGGGATAATCCCGGCAAAGCCGTCGGCGGCCTGGGCGGTGACCATCTCGTGGGTGGACAGCGACCCGGTGACCAGCACCACCGAGGCAACGGCCAGGCCGAGAGCCGCTTCGTAGCTGACCATCTGCGCGGAGGCGCGCACCGAGCCCAGCAGCGGGTATTTCGAGCCTGACGACCAGCCGGCCAGCATCACCCCGTAAACCGCGACGGAACTCATCGCCAAGAACAGCAAGATGCCGACCGGCGGGTCTGCCAACTGCAGGTAGGTGGTGCGGCCCAGCCACTCGACGGTGCCGTCGCGTCCGCCGGAGAAATCTCCGCCGACGGGAATGATCGCGAAGATCAGAAAGGCCGGCACCAGCGACAGGTAAGGCGCCAGCTTGAAGACGAAACGATCGGATCGCTCGGGCACCAGGTCTTCCTTGAAAAACAGCTTGATGCCGTCGGCGAGCGACTGCAGGATGCCCCACGGGCCAGCGATGGTGGGGCCCATACGTTGGTGCATCCCGCCGATCAGCTTGCGCTCGAACCAGATCATCAGCATCACCGCCACCAGCAGGGCCGCGAACGCTACGACGACCTTGGCGACGACCAGCAGCACCTCAACCCCGCCGATCCTGCCGGCCATCAGCGGGTCGCCGGCCAGCACCACAACCGGGGCGTTCACGCTCATCGGGGGCTGACCACGACGGGGGTGAACGCGGTGCCGGGCTGGATGAGCGCGTTGGCGGGCGCTCCGGGTGCGAGCCACCCGACGGCTAGTACGCCGGCAGGGACTCCCGCGTCCGCCACCAGCTCAGCATCGAGATCGCCGCGGGCTGAGACCACCCGCACAGGCGCTCCGGGCGCGAGCCCGAGTCGGGTCAGCTCGTCGGGATGGACTCGGGCCGCTGCGCTGCGTGCCAGGCCTCGCAGCGACGGGCAATGGCGCAGCATCACGCCGTCGTCGTACATCGAGCGTGTCGCTACCAGCCGAAGCGAGCCGGGGGTCTCGGCGGGGCTCGCCGCGCTTGCTGACCCAGCAGCGGTTTGCTGAGGCACCGGGGGCGCGGCCGCCGGCGAGAGCAGCACGCCCTCTACGGGGTCGGCCCTGAGCGCGTCGGCCCGTAGCGGCTGATGCGATCGGGAGACATGGGCCATCTCGGCGCGGATGTCGTCTGAGGAATCGAACCCCAGGTCGGCGCTCCTGTCGCGGCCCAGCCGGGCTGCCAACTCGGCCGCGATCACCCAGTCGGGGCGCGCTGTCCCCGGCGGCGTGACCTTCTGGGCCATGACGCTAACCCGGCCCTCGAGGTTGGTGAACGTGCCTTCGCATTCGGTGGGGCCCGCGGCTGCGAGCACAACATCGGCGGCGAGGGCGGCCGAGTCGTTCACGAAGAGGTCGACTGCCAGCACGAAGCCTGCGCCTAGCAGCCCCCGGTATGCCAGCAGGCGGTCTTCGAAGTCGTTCAGCGGGTCGGTGCCGAGTAGCACGAGCACGTCCAGACCGCCCCCGGCGGCGGCGTTGAGAATGCCTCGTGCGCCGAGCCCGTAAGCCGACGGCAGCCGAGGCCAGACGTCGGCCGCAGCCAGAGGCCCGGCGGTCTGGTCAAGCGGAGCTCCGCCCGGCAGCAGGCCGGGCGCGAGCCCGGCCTCGAGAGCGCCGCGGACGTTGCCGCGCCGCAAAGCGGGCAGGAACCGCACCGACGGCAGCTCAGCAAAGGCCAGCGCGGCCTCAGCAATAACGGCGGCGGGCTCGGCCAGAGAAGGGCGGCCCAGGATCACCGTGACGCTTTCAGCGTCGGCCAGCGCCAGCGCCGCGGCCCGCACAGGTGCTGAGGCGTCGGCGTCGTTCGCCACGAGGTTCCGCACCAGCTCGGCCGTCTCGCCGGGCAGGGGGCGCAGCGAATGCGATGCTGCGCTCGTGAGCCCGCCGTCGCAGGGAGCGATCTCGATCAGCGTCGCGCCGTCGTGCACGGCAGCGTGGCGCAGGCGCAGGTAAAGCGAGCCGAGTTCCTCTTTGGGGTCGGGGCCCAACAGCACGACTGTGCCGCCGGGTTTGCAGGCGTCCGCGATGGACGCCTGCGGCAGGCCGAGAACCAGATCGGGATCGAGCCCGTCGCCGAGCTGCGCGTCGACGTTGTCGGTGCCGAGCACGCCTTTGGCGAGCTTGGCCCAGGCGTACTGTGCCTCGTTGGTGAGCCGCGCCCCGCCCAGCACGCCGATCCGCTCAGGAGGCGCCGCGCCCAAAGCCTCAGCGCATCGGGCCAGCGCCTCGCCCCATTTCCCCGGCTTCAGGGCTTTAGCGTCGGCGTGGGGAGCGGCGGACTCCGGCAGGGCGCGGCCGCGGCGCCGCGCCCTGATCAGCGGGCCGCGCAGGCGCCGTGGGCTGTTGAGAGCCTCAAAGGCGAAGCGCTCCTTGTCCGACAGCCAGCCCCAGTTGACCGCGTCGCAGTCGACGCCGAGCAGGCGCAGCACCCGGTTGCGCGACGCTTGCACGCTGATGCGCGCCCCGACGCTGTCCACCCAGGCGGTTGAAACCGCCTCGGTGAGATCCCACGGCCGGGCTTTGAACCGGTAAGGAACCGCGGTGAGCGCCCCGACCGGGCAGATCTGCACTGTGTTGCCCGAGAAGTACGACGCGAACGGCTCGTCGGGGAAGGTGTTGACCTCGGTGTGCCCTCCGCGGCCCATGAAATGGATCAGCGCGTCTCCGGCCACCTCGTCGGCGAAGCGGGTGCAGCGGTCGCACAGAATGCAACGCTCCCGGTCTAGATAAACGGTGTCGCTGATGGCGATGGGCTTCTCGAAGTGGCGCTTCTCTTCCACGAAACGGCTCTCACCGGGGCCGTAGGCCATGGTCTGGTCCTGTAGTGGACACTCGCCGCCTTTGTCGCACACCGGGCAGTCCAGCGGGTGGTTGATCAGCAGGAACTCGAGCACGCCGTCCTGGGCTTTCGCCGCGGCCTGCGAGTTGGTGGACACCGTCATGCCGTCGGACACGGTCAGCATGCACGACGGCTGAAGGGCCGGGCCTTGGCCCGTGTCGACCTCGACGAGGCAGACGCGGCACATGCCCACCGAGGACATGCGCCGGTGATAACAGAACCGCGGGATGTAGACGCCGCTGCGCTCGCAGGCCGCTATCAGCAGCTCACCAGGCGCGGCCACCAGCTCGGCGCCATCAACGGTGATCATCACGGTCCGGGCCCGGTCGGCCACTTCGGTCATTGCGTCACGCCGCCTTCACGGGGATCGCGTCGCGGCGGGTGATCTTGTCCTCGTACTCGTCTCGGAAGCGCCGCACCGTGGAGACAATCGGCGCCACCGCCGACGGCCCGAGTGGGCAGATCGTGGTCTGGCGCGGTGGGAACGGCACCGCTTCGAGTCCGGCATCCGGGTGGGCAGCCGCCGGATACGGCCCGGGGCTGATGTTGTCGCCGATATCGAGCAGCAGGCCGATGTCCGACGGCCTGCCTGCGCCGCCGAGGATGCGCTGCAGGATGCGCTGCAGCCACACAGTGCCCTCGCGGCACGGGGTGCACTTGCCGCACGATTCGCGGGCGAAGAATTGCACCACCCGCAGCGTGGCCTCGACCATGTCGACGGTGTCATCCATCACTACGACGGCGCCCGACCCGAGCATCGACCCTGCTTGCCCCACTGGGCGGGCCTCCAACGGCAGGTCGAGATGCTCGGCGAAGAACCACGGGGCAGACCCCCCACCGGGGATGAACGCTTTGAGCTGTCGGCCGCCGCGTATGCCTCGGCAGAAGTTGTCTCCGTAGATCAGCTCCCGGAATGTGACGACGCCGTGCTCCACCTCATAAACGCCGGGACGGGCGACATGCCCGGACACCGCAAACATGCGTGTGCCCGGCGAAGACTCCGAGCCGAAGCGCTTGTAGGCATCGGCGCCGTTGACGAGCAGCCACGGCAGGTTGCTGAGCGTTTCGACGTTGTTGACGATCGTCGGCTGGCCGTACAGGCCGATCGCGGCCGGAAAGTAGGGCGGCTTGAGGCGTGGCATCCCGCGGTTGCCCTCAAGGCTCTCGATCAGCGCGGTCTCCTCGCCGACGATGTACGCGCCGGCGCCCCAAGCCATCACGACGTCAACGGAGAAGTCGGTGCCGCAAACGTCTCGGCCCGCGTAGCCGGCGGCGTAGGCCTCGTTGAGCGCTGCGGCGATGCGCTCCTGCGCCAGGGCCATCTCGCCCCGTACATAAAGAAAGCACTGCTGCAGCCCGAGCGCGTAGCAGGCGATGAGGCAGCCCTCGATGAGCTGGTGTGGGTCGCGCTCCATGAGCAGCCTGTCCTTGTAGGTGCCGGGCTCGCTCTCGTCACCGTTTGCCACCAGGTAGTACGGATGCTTGCCCGGCGGTAGGAAGCCCCATTTCACTCCCGCGGGGAAGCCGGCACCACCGCGGCCCAGCAGCACCGCGGCGCGCACTTCGCCGTGCACCTCGGCGGGGGACATCCGCAGAGCGGCCTTCAGCCCTTTGTAGCCGCCGGTTGCCTCATAGCGCGCCAGCGTGAACGAGTCGGTGTGCCCGAAGCGGCCCGTGACGATCTTGGGGCCCTCGTTGTGGACGTAGCCCGGAGCGTGCCTCAGGTAGCCGCTGCCGGCCGCTGTCTGAGCCGCCATCAGCCGGCGCTTCCGGAAGGGTAGGTGCTGGCTGCGGCCGCGTTGCGGGCCAGCCACACCGGCGCCTCTCGGGCCTGCTCGGGTGCCGGCGCGCCGGCACGCCGGTCGTCGGGGATCGACTGCCGCACACGCGCCAGTGTGCCGTGAGGTGGTATCTCGTCGCGGAGCCTGCCGGCGCGTAGCTGCGCGATCAGCCGGTCGAAGCGCTGCGCTGACACCCGGTAGCGGTAGCGGTAGTTGACCTGCAGGCAGGGCGCCTCGGTGCAGGCCGCCACGCATTCCACCTCGTCGAGGGTGAACACGCCGTCGGCGGTGGTCTCGCCGGCCCGCACGCCGAGCGCGGCCGAGGCGTGGGCCATCAGCTCTTTCGCCCCCGACAGCAGGCAGGAGATGTTGGTGCAGATGTTCACCAGGTATTTGCCGACCGGCTCGAAGCGAAACATCTCATAGAAGCTGGCTGTGCCCCTCACCTCCGCGGGAGTGGCGCCTGTCATCTCGGCGATGCGGCGCATGGCCGCGTCGGTGATGTGGCCGTCCTGCTGCTGGGCGAGGTGCAGCAAGCCGATCAGCGCTGATTTAGGGCGCGGGTACACCGCGATCATTTCCGCCGCGACGCGTTCGTTCTCGGCGGTGAAGCTCATCGGTCGACTTCGCCCATGATCGGGTCGATCGACGAGATGATTGCTACGCCGTCCGCGATCAGGCCGCCATGCATGAGATGCGGCAGGCACTGCAGGTTCACGAAGCTCGGGGCGCGCACATGCAGCCGGTACGGCGTCGATGAGCCGTCGCTCACCAGGTACACGCCGAGTTCGCCGCGAGGCGACTCCACCGCGGCGTACACCTCACCGGGCGGCACCTTGAACCCCTCGGTGAAGATCTTGAAGTGGTGTATCAGCGCCTCCATCGACGCGTCGATTCGAGCCCTCGGCGGCGGCGTCACCTTCTTGTCCTGGGTGCGGTAATCGCCGGGCGGCATGGCGTCGACGACCTGGGCGACGATGCGCATCGACTCTCTTATCTCGTTGAGGCGCACGGCGTAACGGTCGTAGCAGTCGCCGCAGGTGCCGACGATCACGTCGAAATCGACCTGGTCGTAGAACAGGTAGGGCTCGTCGCGGCGCAGATCCCACGCCATTCCAGAGCCGCGCAGCACGGGCCCGGTGGCGCCGAGCGCCACACACTCTTCGGTGTTCATCACGCCCACGCCCTGCAGTCGTTCGCGCCAGATGGGCTGGCCGGTCAGCAGTGTGTCGTACTCGTCGAGGCGGGGATCGATCAGTTCCAGCAGGCGGGCCACATCGTCACGCCAGCCTGGCGGCAGGTCGGCCGACACGCCGCCCGGGCGGATGTAGTTGTGGTTCATGCGCAGGCCGGTGACCTTCTCGAAGAAGCGAAGCACCTCCTCGCGCTCGCGCCAGCCGTAAATCATCATCGACACCGCGCCCAGGTCCATGCCATTGGTGGCCATGAACAGCAGGTGCGAGCTGATTCGGTTCAGCTCACACATCAGCATCCGGATCCACGTGGCGCGCTCGGGCACCTCGATGCCCAGCAGCTGCTCGACGGCCAGCGAGAAGGCCAGCTCGTTGAACAGCGGAGAGGCGTAGTCCATGCGGGTCACGTTGGTGCCGCCTTGCATATAGGTGAGCTGCTCGCCGGTTTTTTCCATGCCGGTGTGCAGGTAGCCGATCACCGGCTTAGAGCGCAGCACCGTCTCACCAGAAAGCTCCAGCATGAGTCTCAGCACGCCGTGGGTGGACGGGTGCGAAGGGCCCATGTTGAGCAGCACCCGCTCGTCGTCGGATGAGAGGCCGCCCGTTGGAGCGACCAGGCTCTCCGCGCCGATGGCGGAGGCCTCGGCTTCGGACATGCGCAGAACGGCGGAAGGCTCGCGGCTCCGCACGCGCTCACTGCAGGCCAAGGCGGGCTGCGCCCGCGCTGCGGGGCGGATGTCGACGCTGCTCATCGTGGCGCGCGTGCCAAGGCCGTGCGCAAGCTAGCGAGCGTCGCCCGCGGCCTTGAACTGCACTGGGATGCGCCCGACGTCGTAGTCCTTACGCAGCGGGTGGCCGACCCAGTCCTCTGGCATGAGGATCCTGGTGAGGTCGGGATGGCCTTCGAAGACGATGCCGAACATATCAAAAACCTCGCGTTCGAGGCTCTCGGCGCCGGGCCACACATCGAACAGTGTGGGCAGCGTCGCATCGTCTACGGGCACCTGCACCCGCAGGCGCAGGCGCTCACGGCGCTCGTGGCACAGCAGCCCGGCCACCACCTCGAAGCGCTCCGCCGCCACGCCGTCCGGCAGCCCGCGGTCGACGCTGAAGGCGAGGTAGTCCACCGCGGTGAGGTCGACGAGCTGGTCGAAGCCGTCGGCGCAGGCCTCGGCCGCGACAGCCGCCCAGGCGCCGCGGTCGGGGTGCAACACGGCCTGGCCGCGCGCGTGGCGCGCGTCGCCCAGGAGCGCGCCGTAGCGCCGCGCTCTGTTGAAGGCCATGTCAGCGGACCGCCGGCGCGCTGCGGCGCCGCTTCACCATTCCCACGGCCGTCTGGCCGTCGCGCTGCTCCACCATGATCCCCGCGCCGCCGTGTACGCCGGGCCCGTCATGGCGTCCGCCGGGGCCGGGGCCTGCCTCCGCCCGGCGGGCCAGCAGTTCGCCGCTGGTGATCTTGTGGTGCAGCGTGAAGATGGCGTGCATCAGCGTCTCGGGGCCCGGCGGACAGCCGGGCGCGTACACGTCCACCGGCACCACTTGGTCGACGCCCTGCACGATGGCGTAGTTGTTGAACATCCCGCCGCTGGAAGCACACACTCCCATCGAGATCACCCACTTGGGTTCCATCATCTGGTCGTATATCTGGCGCAGAACCGGCGCCATCTTCTGCGACACCCGACCAGCCACGATCATCAGGTCGGCCTGGCGGGGCGAGGCGCGGAACACCTCCATGCCGTAGCGGGCCAGGTCGTAGTGGGCTGCGCCTGTGGCCATCATCTCGATGGCACAGCAGGCCAGGCCGAACGTGGCAGGCCAGCAGCTCCGGGCGCGAGCCCATTTCACCAGGCTCTCCAGCTTGGAGGTCATGAAATTGTGCGGCAGCGCTTCGAGACCCTTGCCCGACGACGGGAGCATCACCGAGCCTCCGGCGCTCCGGCCGCGGCGGCGCCTGTCCGGGTGGCCTCCGCTCCGGCTGCTGTGACATCGTTCCAGCGGCCTTCGAGGCCGACGCGGCGCACGGTGGTGCCGGCAGTGCGCTGAGCCGACACAGCCGGGTACGCACCGCCTTCTCTGCCAGATGTGCCCATACGCCGAGAAGCGCCCATGCGCCTGTCGGCGCGTGCCGGCCCCCACTCGAGCGCGCCGGCGCTGATCAGGTACACGAACGACTCGAACACCGCGAACGTGAAGACCAGCACCACCACGAGGCCGAACAGGCCGAGACCGCCGCGGGCGACGGCATACGGGTAGAACAGGATGATCTCCACATCGAAGACTATGAAGATCATCGCCACCAGGAAGAACCGCACCGGGAAGCGCTCAGGCGTGTCGCGGGCGGGCACGATGCCGCACTCATAGGGCGCCAGTTTCGGCACGGTCGGACGGCGCGGCGCCAGCCGGCCCGACACCGCGAAGCTAGCAGCGGCAAACAGCGCGGCCAGCGCTAGCAGCGCCAGCAGCGGCAGATACTGGCTCAGCACGTCTCAGGCGCCCGCCTTCGCGGGTGTTGCCCTCTGCTCCAACGCCAGCTTGTCGCGTTCGTGTAGGAGCATGCACAGCGCGGCGAACACCGCCAGCGAGCCGAGCGTTACCAGCGCCGGCTTCAGGCGGAGGTTGCCGAGATTGCGGATCATGATCACCGAGATCACGGGCTTGTCGGGGTCGATCACCGGTAGAGGCGGCGCCTGTCCGGGCACCAGCGGCTGGTCGATCACCTCCTGCACCTGCACGAGGCCGTAGCGGGTGGGGTGGGTGACCTGGAGGGCGGTGCGGATCTGTGTCCAGATGCGGTCGAGGCGGTCGGGGCTGTCGGGCAGTCCCCGCTTGCCGCCGAGCGTGTAGGTGTCGAGCAGCTTGAAGTCGGCCTGAGACGTGAAATCGAGATCGGGGTTCTCGGTGAGCATGGCCACTGCGGAGGCCTGAGCCTCGCCTGCCTCGGCGGTGGACAGCAGCTGCCAGCCGCCGAAGTCCACTCGCCCGGAGGCTTCGGCCTCCGATGTCACCGAGGGTGCCACCGCCGCCAGCTCCGACAGGGTGGTGGCCTCGTTGCGGGTCTGCTCCTCTGCGACAAGCGCGTCGATCTCAGCCGAGGTGAGGCCTTCGGTCTGATCGGGTGTGAGCGTGTCGCGGGTGACGATCCCGAACTCGGCGTTGGCAACCGCGTCGCCGGAATCGACTGCCAGCTCGAACGCGGAGGGCAGATCATCGGGGTTGGGCAGCTCCGCGGCCGCGTCCAGCGCGGCTTGCTCCAGATCGCCGATGTTGATCTCCTGAAGCTCCCAGGTGGGTGCCTGGCCTGCCCAGCCGATCCCGTAGATCCACCACACAGCGGCCATGATCGTCATCCAGCCGAAGAACCCGGTCAGAGCGATCAGCGTGCCCAGCCGCGTCCCGGTGTTGGCGGCCAGCAGCAGCCAGACCGAGCCCATCAGCGTGATCACGCCGGCGAACACCGCCATGAAGCCGCGTATCTCAGGATCCCATGCCAAACCGGCGATCAGCTCAAGCGTCTCCATCTTGACTCTCTACAGGTTGCGCTCAAACGCTGTGATGGCGTCGATCTGGTCTTGGGTGAGCGTGGCCGGATAGGTGACCTCCAGGTCGTCGTCGGTGCGGGGGCCGAAGCCGGGCATCTGGCCGTTGCCTCCTGAGCCGCCCTTGCCGTAGGTCTGGCCCACAGACTGGCCGCGGGTGATGAAATCGGCGTGGCTGACAGCAGTCTCGAACTGGTCGAGGATGCTGTCGCCGGTGATGTTCGGGCCGAAGAATCCGCCGCCGGTGTCATACGACTCGAGGATCGGCCCGGCATGGCCGTCGAGGCTGTCGTCGCCGTCGACGACGGCATTGAACGCCCACCCGTAGGTGTGGCATCGGGCGCAGCTGTAGGTGCCCCCCGCGGCGGGATTGTTGAACAGGATCTCGCCGTAAGCCCAGTACATCTCGCTTCCGGGCGCCTCCCCTGAGGCCAGTAGCTCCAGCCCCGCGGCGCGGATCCCGGCGTCGTCGCCGGCTAGCGAGCCGTCAGCCGCCAGCGCCATCGAGCGGGCGTTCTCCACCACTCCGGCTACCGCGTCGAGCCACTCGTCGACAGCGGAGTCGCCTCGGCTGACGCCGAGATGATCCGCCACGCCATCTAGCACGCCCTGATCGACAATCTCGCGGATCTCCGACTCCGGTATCTGGATGCGGCGCATATAGTGGATCAGATACTGGAGCTGCTGCTCAGTGAGCGGCCCACCTCCAGGAGCACCCCACGCTGGCATCACGTTGTTGCGCCCGTAGTTAAGGACGTGGAGCACCTCGTCCTCGCTGTGGCGGGACAGCACCGTGTTTAGCGCCGGCGCGGCCCATGCGACGGTAGCAACGAAGTTGCCGGACTCGTCGGTGATCGTGAACTGCGTGGACCCTCCTGCGCCCTCCGCGCCGTGGCACGACTGGCAGTCGCTGCCCTCCTCGTAGAGCTCGCCGCCGCGGTCGGCAAACACCCTGTCGGTATCGACCACCAGGCCGTGCTGGCGGCCGGGTTCGCCCAGCCAGTAGACGGGCAGGCCCACGCCGATGATCACCAGCATCGCCACACCTGCCAGCAGCGATTTGTCGAGCTTCGTCCCCTCCAGCTCGGAGTCCTCCAGGTACGCCTTGCGGTTCGAAGCCAGATCCACCTCGCTGCCCACCTCCGGGCGCGCCGAGCGCGAGTTGAGGATCAGGTAGACGACGAACCCGATGAAGACAATGGCGAGGATGACGAACCCGATGGTTCGCTGGGTTGAAGCGGCGAGCAGCATTGGGGTGGGCTAGTGGGTCGCCTGCCCGATGCAGGCCGGGCCTTCGGCTTCTTGGCCGGTGGTGTTGGTGCCGATCGGCGGCCCTTGGATGATCGTGCCAGTGTCGACGACCAGCGACCCGTCGCTGGTGACCTCCACTGCGAAGCGGTCCATGCCCCGAGGCGCGGGCCCACCGCGCTTCTCGCCCACCTGATTGTACTTCGAGCCGTGGCACGGGCACTCGAACCACTGCGAAGTGACGCAGTTGGGTACGCGGCAGCCGAGGTGCGGACATTTCTGGTATAGCGCCACAATGCCGCCGGATAGGCCCAGCCGCTGGCCCGCGGTCATGCCGGCGAGTTCGGCGCTCGAGTAGGCCACGGCCGCCTTCTCCACCGCGCCGTTGGGGTATTCGGTGAGCCACATCCGGCCTTCGGGCTTGTAGAGGAAGCCCGAGCTGTCGCGTATCTCTGTGAGCAGGTCGCTGATCAGCCCGACCTTGATCTTGGAGCCGAAGCCGCTGCTTCCCTGGGGCCACAAGAACGCGATACAGGCCACACCGAAGCCGGAAAGGCTCAGGCTCATCAGCATCACGATGGTGCGGTTGAAGAACTGTCGGCGGCTCACCCCGATGGTCTCGGGGTCGGGCGGCACGTACGGCTGGGGCGGGCCGGCGGGCTCGACGGCCGCCAGCGCCGTGCCGGAACGCGCCTCGCTGGCGGCCCGCTCCACCTCACGGCCCGTCGGCGAGGTCTGGCCGCTTAGCACCGCAGATGCCCGGTCGCGGCGGCGCGTCTCTCTGGACAGCATGCCGATGGCCTGCTCGGACTGCCTTCGGCGCACCCCTGCCAATACCGCCACGCCGGCCAGAACCGCGAGCGCCGCCATTGCCAAATAGATCATCGGCAGCCTCCCAACAACTGCACGCCCTGTCTCACAGCTTGTTCATAGCTCAAAGAACAGTCCCGCCGTCCACGGGAACACGAAGTTGAAGCCGGGCCCCCGGAAGAACGATCCGATCATCACCAGCACGGCCCAGAACATCAGGTGGATGGTCATCAGACTGATCGCGAACTTGCGGTCTTCGGGGGCTTTAGACGGATTCTTGTCGATGTAGGGAGCGAGCATCAGCAAGAACAGGCCGATGCCCGGGATCGTCACCCCGGCCACCATCGGGTGGAACATGGTAAGCAGCTCCTGCAGCCCGAGAAAATACCACGGCGCCTTGGACGGGTTGGGCGTCTGGTTGAAGTTCGCCAGCTCTAACAGCGGCGCGTTAACGAAGATCGAGAACAGCAGCGTGAACGCGGTGATGAACAGCGACGCCACGAACTCCACTACCAGCAGGTGAGGCCAGACGTGCACCTTGTCCTGGGGCTTCGACTTGACGTCCTGGATCGAGCCCGATTTCACCACTGTGAGCAGCCGCTGCGTGTGGCCGCCTGGTCCGGTGATCGCGGCGGGTGGCGGCACTGCCGGAACCGCCGGGGCGACAGCCGTTGCGGTGGCGGCGACAGCCGTTGCGGTGGCGGCGACCGCCGCAGCCGACCCGGGGCTCGCCTCCGCGGCGGCGCGCGCGGCTTTGGAGCGGTCGAGCAGATGTGCCGGGATCTTGATGTCGCCCGACGCCGCTGCGGGGCTTGAGCCTCCCCCAGCGCCCGCAGCGGCGGCCTTGGCCGCCTCCGCCTTGGCGCGGGCCTCCTCGGCCCGTCGCCGCAGATGCTCAGGTATTTCCACCATTGTCGTGTCTACGGTCCCTGCTCGAAGTTTCTGCCCGTGTCTGCGTTCCCTGCTCGTCTCGTGCAGTCCATGCTCGAAGCTCTTCCCGCCCGCTGTCCGCCGCGGCTACAGCGGCCCGGAGATCCCGCCGTCCTTGCGGACTCTCCAGAAGTGAATCGCCATGAATATGACGATCACAAACGGCAACATCAGCACATGCAACACGTACCATCGCAGCAGCGTGTCGGTGCCGATCTCCCTTCCGCCGAGCAGCACGAAGCGCACCTGATCGCCGAACACCGGCGTGTAACCCATCATGTTTGTGCCGACGGTGACCGCCCACAGCGCCAGCTGATCCCACGGCAGCAGGTAGCCGGTGAACGAAAGCAGCAGCGTGAGCGTGAGCAGGATCACGCCGATCACCCAGTTGAACTCCCGCGGCGGCTTGTAGGCCCCGTGGTAGAACACCCGAGCCATGTGCAAGAACACGGTGATCACCATGAGGTGCGCGCCCCAGCGGTGCATGTTGCGCACCAACAGCCCGAAGGTCACCGAAGTCTGCAGGATGTAGATGTCATCCCAGGCCTGCGCCGCGGTGGGCCGGTAAAAGAACATCAAGAAGATGCCTGTGACCGTCAGCAGGATGAACAGAAAGAAGCTCAGCCCGCCTAGGCACAGCGTGTAGCTCACCTTCACGGCGTGGCGTTTCACTTTCACCGGGTGGAGGTGGTACAACACGCTGTTCATCACCACGTACGACCGGTTCCGGGGGCTGTCGGTGTAGCCCTTGCGGAAAATCGAGCCCGGCCGGAAGATCGAGTTCCAGGCCTGCGACTTCTGAACCTGGTCGCCGATCTTGCCGAGCTGGTCGGAGAGCCGCTCTGGCAGCGGCTTCTTGCGCTCTGCGGTTTCAGTGGCCATAGGCGTGACCGTCTCCTCTGCGGATGCTCATCGGGGGCTGGGGGCGTTCAGGCGAGGCGCATCCCATAGCCGTAGCCGTGTGCGTTGGTGCGCTGGTGGAGATCGCCGTCGGCTGGCGGGTCTCCCATCTTGCCGAGGATGATCACCCCGGTCGGGCACCGGTCGACGCACAAGGCGCAGCGGGTGCACACGTCGTCGTCGATGGTGAAGATCACCTTGTCGTTGGGGTCGATTCCGGGCAGCTCGGTGCCCACGGCGGACTCCACGGCATCGGTTGTCACCATGAAGATGCACTTCCAGGGGCAGATATCCACGCAGCCCTCGCACATGATGCACTCTGACTGGTCGATGTGAATGAACAGCTTGGGCTTGACCGCCTGGGCCATCCATGCGGCGTCGACCTCCTGGAGCACGTAGTCGTCTCTGAACTCCGGCATCGGCGGGTTGGCGTCGGTGGTGGTCATGCTTGCGACCCCTCCCGAACGAGCGGGCGCCCGAAGGTCGACACGTCGGGGGCCTTGGGCTTGGCTTTGCCGCGGTTCTGCCACATGGCCCACATGGCGACGTTGCCGCCGATGGCGATGCCGTAGATCACCACGGCGATCACGTCTCGGATCACGACGTAGGTGATGGTGAACGGGAAGCTGCCGCCCTCGGCCTGCGCCTTGAGTATCCCGCCCGGCCCTACGAAGAGCTTGTCGGTGCGCCAGTTCAGCTCGTTATCGGCCCAGGCCAGCCACTGGTGGGGTACTACGCCGTAAATCCAGAACATCAGGAAGAACACGACCATCGCACCGAACATGGCTTCGCCCCAGGTGACAGGCGTGCCCACCGGGCGGCGATTCATGTAGGACATGATCGCCCCGGCGAGGATCACTGAGACTATGACTGACAGTGTGAAGGCGACCACCGCAGCTCCTGTACGACAACGCTCGGCGAGCAGTGTAATCCGCGCCCGGTGAACTGCGTAGCCCCGACCTTGTCGCAGATGCGGCGGCGGGTCGCGCAGGCCGCCGCCCGACTCACGCCGTTCCGAGGCGGCGGGGTCAGCCGCGGAAGCGGGAGGCGTAGCCGATGCGCATGGCTGGCCTGAAGATCAGCTCGACAGCGGCGTACATCGATCCGAGGACGCTGTCGAGCGCCTCCGCGGTGACGTGGGCCACCGCCATGGCGCCGGAGAGGAACACGGCCTCCTCCTCGCCGATCTCGAGCTTGAGCCCCGTGAGCTGGCGGTTGCGGCGCAGTAGGTGCTTATAGAAGCGGGCGTGGTTCTCCTCGGGAGCCGGTGTGAGATACGTCTCATATCGAAGCGTGCGCTGGCCGAGCGTAAACCAGATCGTCCAGACGTCCTTCTCCTCGCCGTGGATTCGTACGTACCAGCGGCGCTCGTCGTCCTCGCCGCGCTCGACGGCGTCGATCACGACGCTGTCGAGCAGTGCGGCCCGCAGCCAGGAGTCTACGAACACCTCCAATGCGTCGAGTTCGTCCGCTGAGGCAAGCCCTGCGCCCGTCATGCTCGTCTTCACCGTCATACTCGTCATCCGCGGCCCGGCCTCACGCGCCGGCGGTGGTGCTGCAGGGGGGTCACGCGCCTTCAGATGGCGCAGGCCGCCGGCACGCGTGCCGGGGTCCGCGACGCCAGGTCGTCCAGAATCCCCCTGAGCCTGGCCGATGTGGCTGTCCACGTGTAGCGGCTTGCGTTCTCAGCAGCGCGCCGAGTCATGGAGTCGGCCAGCGCCGGGTCGCCGAGAATGGCCCGCACCGCGTTGGCGTATCGGGCAGGGGATCGCCCGGTGATGCGGAAGCCGGTTCGGCCGTTCTCCACCAGGGTGCGCAGGCCGCCGACGTCGGCGGCCACTACTGGGATCCCGCATGCAGCGGCCTCGAGCGCGACCAGTCCGAACGACTCCGACCGGCTAGGCACGAGGCAAACGTTCGCGGCCCTGTAGTAGGTGGACAGCAGGTGGTGCGGCTGGGGCGCCACCAGCCGCACGCGCCCGCGCAGCCCGTGGGCCCCTACAGCGTCGTGGAGCCGGCGCATCTCCTGCTGACCGTAGACGCCCGAGGCGCCGCCCACCACCAGAAGGCGGGCGTCGGGGTGTTCGTGGCTCAGCGCCGCCAGTACCTCGACTGCCACGATCACCCCCTTGAGCGGCTGGATGCGCCCGACGAACAGCAACACTGGCTCGTCGCCGAGGCCCAGAGCGGAGCGCGCCCCGCGGCGGGCGCCGACCGAGAAGAACGCCCTGTCCACGCCGGGCGCCACGATGTTGATGCGCCGCGGGTCGGCGCGATACAGGCGAACCAGCTGGCGAGCTTCGGCAGCGGAGTTCGCGGTGATGGCGTCGGAGCAGGCGATCACCGCGGCCTCAGCCTCGACGCGGGCTTCGGGCTCGAGGTCGCCTGTGGAGGCCTTGACTCGAGCCAGGGTGTGGAACGTGCTGACCATCGGCAGGTCGAGTTCGTGTTTGAGCCGGTGCCCGGCGACGCCCGACAGCCAGTAGTTGGCGTGCAGCACATCGGCGGGGCTGTCGGCCAGCCAGTCCGCAACGCCCGCGGCGAAGTCGTCGACCACTTCGGGCAGGGCCTCCTTGGGCAGGTCAACCGGGCCCGCGGGGACGTGCACCACGCGAAACCCCGGCTCCACGTCCACCACGTCGCGGGCCGCGCTGTTCCAGCGGCGCACGAACACCGTGGCGTCGACGCCCGTCTGGGCCAGCGACGACACCAACTCGCGCACGTAGACGTTCATGCCGCCGGCGTCGCCCCGACCAGCCGTGACCAGCGGCGACGTGTGCAGCGACAGGACGGCGGCTCGGGTCACGAAGCGGTAAGGCTACCGAGCCTAAGGCCCGCGCCCGGCCTGGGCTGCATCGGTGTGCGACGTCCGGGTGCGCGGAGCCGCTCCGGCGTTCAGCCTCCAGAAACGGGAGGCAGCACGGCGATCTCGTCCTCATCGCAAGCCGGCTCGTCGGGCGCCACCGGCTCGCCGTTGCGCCAGATCTGGCACGTCTCCAGCAGCCCGGCGAAGTCGTGTCCGTAGCGCTGGCAGGCTGCTTCGAGCACTTCGTGCACCGTCGCGCCGTCCACGACGTCGTGGCCGCGCCCGGCGGCTTCACGGGCCGAAGCGAACAGCCGGAGTCTCGCCACCGGGGCCACCATAGTCGCCGGGCATTTCGCCGTCGTCTCGTGTCGGTCTGCCGCCAAGCGCGGGTCGCGTCCGTCGCGATCCGCGTTCAGGAGGCACGGCATCACGGCAGCGCTAGCTTCACCGGCTGCCATGGCGAACCTCATCATCGTGCGGCACGCGCAGTCTGAATGGAATGCCTCGGGCCGCTGGCAGGGCCACGCCGACACACCTCTGTCTGAGCACGGGCGCGTCCAGGCCCGTCGGGCTGCGGCCTCGCTGGGCGCGTTGGACGCCATCGCCGCTAGCGACCTCACTCGAGCGGTCCAGACCGCCGAGATCATCGCTGAGGCCGTCGGCATCGGCGATGTGGCGGCCGACGCCGGTCTGCGAGAGCGAGACATAGGAGAGTGGCAGGGCTTGGCCACCGAACAGATCGAGCGGCGCTACCCGGGCGCGCTCGCCTCGGGCCGCCGGCCGCCCGGCTGGGAGAGCGACGAGTCGCTGCTTGGCAGGGTTATTCGAGCGCTGCGCCGGGTGGCGCGGCTGGCTCGTCGACTCCCGGCTCGGGGCTCGGACCGCTCAGCGGTTGGCGACGCCGAAGGCGATGTGCTCGTGGTGGCGCACGCTGGCGTCCTCTACGCGCTCGAACAGCACTTCGGGTGTCCGTTCAGGCGTGTCGACAACCTCGCGGGCCGGCGTTTGCATGTGGCACCCGCCGGGATGACGCTGGGAAGCCGGATCGCGCTCGTCGACTGAAGCCGACCCAACGGGTTCGCCCCCGCACAGCTCATTAGAGTTCTCCTCGGGCCGCTAGCTCATCGGGTAGAGCAGGAGACTTTTAATCTCAAGGCGCCGGGTTCGAGCCCCGGGCGGCCCACCCACGGCGCTGCGCACACGCCAGCCGTCCCGTCAATGTCTGATCCCGGCAATGTCTCTGCCCAACAGTGGTCTGCCCGAGAGTGTTACGACACTGTACTCTCAGGTCATGGATTGGGCGTCCGACTCCCGCAGGACCACTTCGGTGCCGGCAGTACAAACGCGTAAGCGGCGTCCCAACTGGAGGGCGATCTTTATCGCACTCACCTTGCTGATCGTCGTGGCGGCCTTGGTGGTCTGGTGGCTCGGTCGAGGCGACGGCGACGACAGCACACCTGCGGTCGCCGCGTCCGAGCCCGAGGATCCGCCCGATGACGACGCCGGCGCTGAAGACGACGCCGACGATACCGATGCCGACGACGAAAGCACCGGCGCAGAAGCGGACGGCGAGTCCGAGGGCTTCTCAACTCCTGGCGTTACCACGCTCACCACGGTTCCCATCTCCACCACCACCTTCACCGTCGAAGCGCCAGAAAATGCCGAGGACTTCGGTCCGTCCACACTCAATGCACGCTCCACGGTGTCGACTGTCGGCCTCGACGAAGTGACCTTCGGATTGACGGTCGCGGCGGCCCAGGAGGCGGCGGGGACTGCTCTCGTGTCTGTCACCTCAGGCAGCGGGTGCTACCACGTAGTGCCCACCGACGCTCCCGAGGGCATCGTGTTCCTGGTGCACGCCGGCACCATCGAGCGGGTCGACATCAACAGCGGGCCGATAACAACTCGTTCCGGCGTGGGGATCGGCACACCCGAAGAGACGGTTGTCGATCTGTTCGGCGACTCCCTGCTGCGCTCGCAGCGCCCGGACGGCACGGTCGATCTCATTTTCGTTCCCCGCGACGAAGCCGACGCTAAATTCCGTGTTGTGTTCAACATTCACGAGGGCAAAGTTCGGGCCTACAAGTCGGGCCGGTTCCCCCAGGTGCTAACGCCGACCGGGTGCGAGACGCCCGAGGACGGCTGAATTCATCGGACAATCTCCCCGGACGGCTCAGCTGAGCAACACCGTGGACAGCTCGTCTGAGCACTCTTCGCAGAAGGCCTCTTCACCGGCTTAGCACGCCTGCGGCGTTTGCGGCTCTGGGCACTGTGCGGCTCGGGTAGCATCTGGGCCGTGCCTTCTCAGCATGAATTGCGCAAGCGCCGTGTCCGGATGGAGAAAATGAGCAGAGCGCCCCAGCGCCGTGTCTCTCGGCGCGACCGCAGGCGGCGCCTTCTCGTGGGCACCGTGGCCGTCGTGGTCGTAGTGATGATGGTGTCATCGCTCGCCGTCGGCCTGCTCGCGGGCTAGGGCCTGCAGCGGGCCGCGCAGCCGCGGATAGCGTGCCTTGCCCCGCACGCAGAGATATCAGCGCTCGCAGGCGCCGGTGGCCTCGCTAATCGCCGCTGGATGCGCGGCCGGTATCCCCCATGGCCGGTATCCCCCATGCGGCGAGGGCTGCTGCTAAAGGTAACACACTAATCCCGTCGATGTGTTAGACGGTTTGGTTGCTAGCCTCTGAGCCTGAGACTGTTATTTCAATCAGCAAGGATTCTTCACATGCCCCCTCCCAATCGCCGGGTAGCGGCACCTGACCCTCAGCCTTCGGGATCTTCCAAGGATGATCTACCGCATCTGATAGCGGGTGTCAGCGGCCCGGCGGCAGGTGCGGATATAGTCGCGCTGGGCTCCGGGAAGGTGGTTAAGTTGGCCGGTCCTGGAGCACGTCTCGGCGCGAGAACCATCGATACGCTGATAGGCATAATCCTTGCCGTAACTATCGGGTTTTTGGACGCGATGGCGATTTGGTGCGTCTATGAGGTGGTGCTAACCGCTGTCATGGGTAAGACGGTGGGGAAGATGCTTGTGAGAATCAAAGTCATCCGTGCTGACTCTGGGGGCGTTCCAGGGGTAGGCAAGTCCATCGGCCGTTGGATAATCTTCTGTGTTATGCCTGTCATCGGGCCCATCTGGCTGCTGTGGGACCGCAACCGCCAAGGGCTCTATGACAAGGCCGCCGGTACGGTGGTCATCAAACCAAGCTAACCCTGCAGCCCGGATACTGGCTTTCGGGACGACTTCGGCCAGGCTGTAGAAGCGAACATGCTGTTTGGCGCTTGCCCAACCTGCACGACTTGACCTTACCGCCGCGCTCTGTTCAAACAGAAGTCGTAACCTTCTGACATAAACCCAGGATGGTGAGGGTAAGCAGCCCTGCCATTAGCGCAGCACGGGCCATCGGCATCCCGAAAATATCGACATGCCCCCGCGCTGAGATATCTAGAGTTCGCAAGGTCATATGAGCGCGCAGGTCCCCCTATCGTAAGTATCTCTGTAGGCTTGTAGGCCATGAGCGTGCCGATGCCCGGTTACAAGCGTCGGCTCAAGTCTGAACATCTGGCTGAGAAGCCCTCCGGATGGACAGCGCGCAGTGTGCTTTTGCCGCTGATCGCGGCCGTGCTCAGCGGGCTGCTCGCCTGCGGGGAACCGGCGCGACCCGCCGCAGGTGACGCCGCCGGAGGAGACTCATCCGAGGCGCCGCCAGCGACTTCTGAGGTGTCGGCCGAAAGCGCCGGCACGCCAGACGAGAACAACGACACTCCCTCCCAGGCTGCCGACACGCCAAACGGAGACAGCGTGCCGCCGGGCTGCCCGGCACCGGACGGATCCAGCGGCCGTGTGCTTTATTTCGAAAGCCCTCAACCCGATTGCATTGACCCATCCGCCGGCTATGTCGCCGTGTTCGACACGACCGAGGGGGAGATGCGCTTCGTCTTGCACGCGGCCGACGTTCCCGTCACCGTCAACAACTTCGTCACCTTGGCGCGCTGGGGCTACTACGACGGCACCCTGCTGTTTCGCACCGATCCGTCCATCGACATCATCCAGGGCGGCTCGCCCCACACCGACAGCGCCTCGGATCCAGGGCCTGGCTACACGATCCCGGATGAGCCACCTTTCGAAGTCGACCCGGCCACCGGTTGGCTGAAAGGGCCGTACCGATACCAGCCGGGTCAGCTCGTGATGGCCCGCTCGTCGGGCGCTGACTCCGCCGGCGCGCAGTTTTTTCTTACCACCGGCCTCAACGCCTCGCTGCTCGACGGGCAGGGCACCTATGTGGTGTTCGGTACGACGGACGCCCCCGGCCTGGCCGTGGCACAGTCGATCATCGGGCTGCACGTCGACTCAGGCCCGATGGGAGGCGCGCCGTCGCGCGATGTGACGGTGCGATCGGTCACCATCCTGGAGACGCCTGCCGGCTGAACTTCGGCGGGCCTTCGGGCTGCTCGGCGGACCCGACTAGAGCTAATCCTGCGGCTTGAGCTGATCCTGCGGGGTGTTGGCGAGAATCACGGGCTGCCCGGCGCGCTGCGCTTCAATTGCTCCGCCGACCGCGGTCCACTGCTGCTCGTCTGGCATGAGATGCTCTCCCTCTGAACGGGTCGCGGCCGAGGAGGGGGCGGTCGACAAAGCCCTCGCGGACGTGCTCTGCACCGCGGCACCCCATGCGAGGGCGACGAAAAGAACCGAACTCGGCAGCATTCGCAGTAGGCGACGGCGGCGGTCGCGGGGCCAGCGATCCCAGCCGGTGGCGGCGGTGATCCCGGCATATAGCCCCAAGCCCACTGTCAGCGCCCCTCCTCGGTCGTCCACCATTGGATCGCACACCGCTGCGGCCGCCGCGCCCGACCACACGACCGTCGCCCCTGCGCAGTGAGATCTGACGATGGCGTCGAGCAGCGGCGTTGACTTCAACGCGCCAACCAGATGTGCCGGCGATCCGTCGAGCACCAGCACGCCGTCGGCCGAGGCCACCGGCGCAGAGGTCGTAGGGTCGAGCGAATCAGCGCGGCGCACCGCGGCGACGACGGTGTGTTCCACTCCCAGGGCGTCGGCCCAGGCGTCGATGTCGGCGTGCAGTGCTTCGGGGCGCCTGAACGCCGCAGCCAGGGTGACGACAGCCACCCGCTGGCAGCTGGCCAGCACCCGACCCGCCGGTGTGCCGGCGTCGAGTTCGCCACCGCCGGACAGCACAAGCCTGCTCATGGCTCCGGCTCGCTCCGTGACCGGCTCGGCGTGGCCCGTCGGGCTCGCAGCTCCACGAACGGCCGCCACGCCGCCGGTGCCGACGGCACCTCGAATCGGTGTATGTCCGTGACCGCGTATCCGTTGGCCCACAGCGAGGCCACCGGGTCGTGATCGAGGCGGGCCGCGGGCTCATGGGCTCGCCCGCCTCGAAGGTGGCGAAATACGGCGCCGTCTGATGCGAGGTACAGGCGGCGAAGACCCGTCAGGCGGCCGCTAGCGGCGCCTCGGTTTGCGGCGCCCGACGGTTCGATCATCAGCAGCCGACCATCGGGCGCCAGTAGCCGATCGAGCGATGACAGGTAGGTGTCCATGTCATCCACAAATGGAGAGCGCGTCACTGAGACCACCGTGTCGTAGCACTTTCCGTCGTCGGCCCGGCTGCTCAGGGCGGCTGTGATGTTGCGGCTGCGGGAGGGCAGGGGCACCTCGAATACGCTGCCGGACGCCAGCGCCGCGAGGTTGGCGCAGCGCTCTCGCAGAGCATCGGCGAGGCCCGCGGGCAGGGTGTCCGGCAGGGATGCGCCCCGCGACGACAGCGCGCAGGGCGGAAGCACGGCCTGGATCAGGTCGAGGTGGTGGTGAAGCGATGCGCTTTCAGGTCGCGGAGGCTGGCCCATTCGAGCGTGTAGGCGTGGGTCGCCTCAAGAACCACCTGCGGAGCCATTCCCGCTTCTAAGGCCTCAGTCCAGCGCGGTGCGCACAGGCACCAGCGGTCGCCGGGCGACAGCCCGTTGAAGCCGATGGCCGGGTTGGGGGTGGACAGGTCGTTTCCGACCATGGCCGAGAACTCGAGGAACTCAGCCGTCATCACCACGCACACGGTGTGAACGCCGTAGTCGCCAGAGTCGGTGTTGCAGCATCCGTCGCGGAACCAGCCGGTGAGAGGGTCATATGAGCAGGGCTGAAGCTCGCCGCCGAGCACGTTTTGGGCCATACCTTCAGTATCGCATGCTTGCGTGCCTTCGGCATCGGCCGCCTGGCATCCCCGCCGGGCGGCAACCCTGAGCGGGAGGGGGGGGCCTCAGCGGTGACGTCGCGTTGGGCGGTGGCAGTTGTGTGATGGCGCATTGGGCAGCAGCGTGTTGGGTATTGTCGGCTGATGCTCGAGTCGAGCAACGCAGCAGCCGACCCGGGGTCCGACGCTGGCTCCCCTCAGCCGGGTGCCGCTGATTTGGGACTCGACGACATCGAGCGCGACCTCGACTTGGTGGAAGACGCCTTCAGCGCGCTTGACGACGACCGCATCGACGACGCCGAGGCGTTCGTCGACCGCCTTACCGGCTCACTCGGCCGGGCCGCCGGATTCGAGAAAGCCGTCGAAGGCTCGCCGCCCGGGTAGTCGAGGCCCTGTTGGGATGCGCAAGCTCGTCAGTACGACATAGACGTAGACGCAGCTGGGGTTGACACCGCACAGACCAAGGCGGTTAGGGCTTTCTCGTAGGCTGGGGGCTTGGAAATCCGCGAATCGATCGTCAGCGAGAGGCTTGGTGCCATGCTGGCGTGCCGGTGGGTCTTCCCTCCGGCGGAGAGCGCCACCGACAACGGTGTTGTAGGCGTCGGCGCCGACCTCGAGCCAGCCACGCTGCTGGCCGCGTACCGAAGCGGACTGTTCCCGATGCCGCTGATGTCCGAAGGTCCGATCGCCTGGTGGTCGCCTGACCCTCGCGGCGTGCTGAAACTCGGCGACCTGATCATCCGGAGGTCGCTGCGCCAATCCCGCCGACGTTTCGAGATACGGGTCGACACCGCCTTCGAGGCAGTGATCGACGCTTGCGCCGACCCGCGGCGGCCCCACGGCTGGATCGATAGCCAGATGCGATCCGCCTATGTCAGGCTCCATCGAGCCGGCTTTGTCCACAGCGTGGAATCGTGGCGGGGCGGCGAGCTGCTCGGCGGACTCTACGGCGTGGCCATCGGAGGGCTGTTCGCCGGGGAGTCGATGTTCCACACAGCCCCGGACGCCTCAAAGGCCGCGCTCGCAGCTCTGGTGGAGGGCCTGCGCGACGGTCATCCCCGGCTGATCGACGTGCAGTGGGCCACCGCGCACCTGCGTTCGCTCGGCGCCAGCCGTATTCCCCGACGCGAATACCTGCACCGCCTGCCGGAGCTGGTGGCCGCGCCGCCGCCGTCCATGTTCGCCTGACACAACGCCGCCGAGCCGTCGACCAACGCCGAAGCCGCTTCAGCCGCCGACCAACGCCGAAGCCGTGAGGTCAGGCGAAGGCTGTCAGATCCAACCGCCGTATTGGGTTCTGCGACGCCATGGCCGCCCGGCGTAGCGCCATCGAGGCGACGGCTCGAGCGTGGTCGTCACCGGTGCGGTCGGCCACAGCAGCTCGTACGCGACACAGATCGCGGCCCGCTCAGCTTCGGTCGCCTTCGGGGTGATCGACTCGATCACAACGTCGCCGGTGCCCACCGCGCCGCCTGAGTTCAAAGCGGTACGTTCCCGTGCTTGCGCTCGGGTATCTCCTCGCGCTTGGAGGCCAGCACTTGAAGTCCGGCTGCGATCTTCTGACGGGTCTGCGACGGCTCGATCACCTCATCCACGAAGCCGCGCTCGGCTGCTATGTAGGGGTTGGCCAGACGCTTCGTGTAGTCGTCTACCAGCTCCTGGCGTCGGGCTTCCGGGTCGGCAGCTTCGGCCAGCTCGCGCCGGTAGATGATTTCAACGGCACCCTGCGGGCCCATCACCGCTATTTCCGCGGACGGCCAGGCCAACGACAGGTCGGAGCCCACGCCCTTCGAATCCATCACCACGTAGGCGCCGCCGTAGGCTTTGCGGGTTATCACCGAGATGCGCGGCACGGTCGCCTCACAGTAGGCGTAGAGCAGCTTGGCGCCGTGGCGGATGATGCCGCCGTGCTCCTCGTCGACTCCGGGCAGAAAGCCGGGCACGTCCACGAACGTCACCAGCGGGATGTTGAACGCGTCGCAGGTCCGAACGAACCGGGCCGCCTTCTCGGCTGAGTCGATGTCGAGCACTCCGGCGAGCACCATCGGCTGGTTGCCCACCACGCCCACAGTTCGCCCGGCGATGCGGACGAAGCCGCACACGACGCTACGGGCCCACGCGGCGTGGTACTCGAAGAAATGGCCGTCGTCGGCCACCTCGGTCACCACGGCCTTCATGTCATAGGGAACGCTGGGTCTGTCGGGCAGCAGCGCGTCGAGCGACGGGCAGAGCCGGCCGGGGTCGTCGTTGGACGCCAGTGACGGCGGCTGTTCCAGATTGTTAGACGGCAGGAACGACAGCAGCGTTCTTACGTCGTCCAGAACATCGTGTTCGGTGTCGGCCACGAACGTGGCCACGCCCGACTTGGTGCTGTGGCTGGCGGCGCCGCCGAGGTCTTCGAGGGTCACCTCCTCACCGGTGACGGCCTTAACTACGTCGGGGCCGGTGATGAACATGTGCGACTTCTTGCGCACCATAAATATGAAGTCGGTCATCGCCGGGCTGTACACCGCGCCGCCGGCGCAAGGCCCGAGGATCACCGAGATCTGCGGCACCACACCCGACGCGGCCACGTTGCGGTAGAAGATGCCGCCGTAGCCGTCGAGCGACACGACTCCCTCTTGGATGCGGGCACCGGCGCCGTCGTTGAGCCCGATCATGGGTGCGCCAGTGGACAGCGACAGGTCCATCACCTTGTGGAGCTTCTCTGCGAACACCTCGCCGAGCGCGCCGCCCATCACGGTGAAGTCCTGGGCAAACACGAACACTTTGCGCCCGTCGATGGTGCCCCAGCCGGTGACCACACCGTCGGTGTAGGGTCGATCGGCCAGGCCTGCGGTATGGGCACGGTGCCGGGCCAGCATGTCGAGTTCGTGGAACGAGCCGGGGTCGAGCAAGTAGTCGATGCGCTCCCGAGCTAGCAGCTTCCCCTTTTCGTGCTGACGCTTGATGGCCCGTTCTGGCCCGGCACGCAGCGCCCGAGCCTTGCGTGTCCTCAGCTCTTCGAGCTTGTCTCGCATAGATACGTCGGCCACGGCGCCACAGACTACATGCGCTGCGGCGGCGGCTTGTAGCTTGTAACCTGCAGTTGTGAGTGGACAAGCCATGCCATCGGCGCAGAACAGACCGCAGACCGTCGGGCCTCCTTCGAAGCGCACACGAGTGCGCCGCGCCGCCGCACGGGCCCGCTATGACAAGGCCGACGTGATACGCGTCCTCCGCTCCGGGCTCATCGCCCATGTTGGCGTGACAACGCCCGACGGCCCGTTGGTGCTGCCCATGGCTTACGGCCTGGACGACCGACGGCTCTACCTCCACGGGGCTGCCGCCAACCACCTGCTCAAAACCGGCGACGGCCAAGACGTCTGCGTGACCGTCACCCATCTGGACGGGCTGGTGATGGCTCGGACACCGTTCCAGAACTCGATGAACTACCGCTCGGCGGTGGTTCGTGGACCGGCTCGGCGCATCACCGACGACCAGCGCAAGCTCTATGCCCTCGAGCTTATTACCGACCACGTGGTGGCTAACTGGGATACAACACGACCGCCGTCGCGGATCGATCTGCGCAAGACGTTGGTTTTGGAAGTGCCTTTGGATGAGGCGTCGGCGAAGGTCCGAACCGGCGACCCCCTCGACAAGCCCGACGACATGGCCGGCCCGTGGTGGGCCGGCCTCGTGTCCATCACCACCCGCTTCGGGCAACCGGTGGCAGCGGCCGATCTCAGCGGTGACATCGCTCCGCCCGCGTCGATCACAGCGCTTGCCGGCTGCACCCCCGACGAGCGGCCCAGCCTAGCGTCAGGCTAACAGTTCACAGGCTGGCAGTTCGCGGCCGTGCAGGCTGCGTGACCACCGGCCCCCGCGGCCGCGGGCGCGACGAAGGATGGCTCAGCCATGCGACTGCGGGATCTGGCCGGATGGCGCGCAGGCGACTCGGCCGGGTCAGCGCAAGGCTCTGAAGGCGGCTCGCATCTCGGCTGCGAACAGCTCGGGCTGCTCGAAGGCGGCAAAGTGGCCACCTGCTTCTAGCTCGTTCCAGTAGCGGATGTCGGTGTAGCGGGTAGCGGCCCAGCGCTGGCTGGCGCGGATGATCTCGTTGGGAAAGATGCTGCACGCTGTCGGCATGTCCACGGTGCCCGCGGCGAAGTCGGCGAAGCTCTCCCAGTACAGCCTCGCTGCGGACGCGCCGCTGGCGGTGAACCAGTACACCGACACGTTATCGAGCAGCTCGTCTCGGCCGAAGCAGTCCTCGGGGCTTGCGCCGCGGTCGCTCCACGCCCAGAACTTCTCCAGAATCCACGCCGCAAGACCCGCGGGCGAGTCGACCAGGCTGTAGCCGATGGTCTGAGGCCGGGTGGACTGCTGTTTGGAGTAACCCGAGTCCCATCTGTCGTAATGGCCGAGTGACTCCAGCGCCGCCGTCTCGATGAGCGTGGGGCTTTCAAGCACCTCAGGCGGAGGCCCCGCCACGGGCATGTTGGTGTGGATCGCCCGACACGCCCCCAGGTTCTGCATCCCGATCTGCGTGACGACCGCCGAGCCCCAGTCGCCGCCCTGGGCTGCGTAGTCGTCGTAGCCGAGGCGGCGCATCAGCACGTCCCACATTTGGGCGATCTGCGCCACGCCGACGCCAGACTCCGCGGGCTTGTCGCTCCAGGCGTAGCCCGGCAGCGACGGCAGCACCAGATGGAACGCGTCGGACGCTTCGCCGCCGTGCGCCTGAGGGTTCACCAGCGGGTCGATCACCTTGGCGAACTCCACTATCGAGCCGGGCCATCCGTGGGTGACGATCATCGGCAGCGCATCGTCGTGAGGCGAGCGGATGTGCTGGAAGTGGACGCCGATGCAGTTCAGATCAGTGATGAAGTTGGGCCGGGCGTTCAGCTGGGCCTCACAGCGCCGCCAGTCGTAGTCCTCCGCCCAGTACTCGCACACCTCTTGCAGATAGTCCAGCGGGATGCCCTGCGACCAGTCGTCGACGGGCTCGGGCTCAGGCCAGCGGGTGCGCCGCAGCCGGGCGCGCAGATCGTCGATCTCCGCATCGGCCACCGCAATCGTGAACGGCCGGATCTCAGTGCTCATATCTGCAGGGTAGTGAAGCACCTCATCTGCCCTGACAGCAGGTGGCGACTGCGCGATGCCTCGGGCTTCTTGGGCTCGCACGGGCCTGTCGGAGGTGACCGGCTTGGCGTAGCATCGCGGCAGTGGACCTGCCCGTGATGCCCCCGGTGAAGCCGATGCTTGCCAGGGCCGTCAAGAATATCCCTGCGGGCGATCTGGCTTTTGAGCCGAAATGGGACGGCTTCCGCTGCATCGTGTTCCGCGACGGCAGCGAGGTGTTCATCGGCAGCCGCAACACGCGTCCGCTGGCCCGCTACTTTCCCGAGTTGATCGACCCTCTCAAGGAGGCGCTTCCCGAGCGGGCCGTGGTAGACGGCGAGATCATCGTGAGGGTGGACGATCACCTCGCGTTCGACGCCTTGCAGCAGCGCATCCATCCCGCCGCAAGCAGAGTGACGCGGCTGGCGGGCGAGACACCGGCGGAGCTGGTGGTCTTCGATGTGCTGGCCTTGGGCCGCGCCGATCTAATGGGCGAGCCTTTCCGTCGGCGCCGCCAGACGATCGAAGCCATGGCGGGCGCTTTCGAGGCTCCAGTTCATTTGGCCCCGTCCACACTGAAGCGTTCGACGGCACTTGACTGGCACACCCGTTTCGAGGGCGCCGGTCTGGACGGACTGATCGCCAAACCCCGCGAAGGTATTTACTTGCCCAACAAGAGGTCGCAGTTAAAGCTGAAACACTCCCGCACCCTAGATGTGGTGGTCGCCGGCTACCGCCGCCATGCCGACGGCAAAGGCGTGGGATCGCTATTGGTGGGACTCTACGGCGACGACGGCCGGCTGCATCACTGCGGCGTGGCGGCCAGCTTCACTGCGCTCCGGCGTGCCAAGCTGGCCGAAAAGCTGGCTCCGTATGCGCTCACCACTGCGCAGGAACGCGCCCAGCATCCGTGGGCCGACTGGATGGATCCGCAGGCTCACGACTCCGGGCCGCTCATGCCGGGTGCCCCGAACCGCTGGTCGGCGCAGCGTGGCACAGGGCCGTGGATGCCTCTGCACATCGAGCTTGTGGCCGAGGTGAAATACGAGGCCATGCTCAACGGCCGGTTCCGGGGCACGACGCGCCTCGTGCGATGGCGTCGCGGACGCACTCCCGAGTCCTGCGATTTCAACCAGGTGGAGGCACCCGCACCCGTCGGCATCAGCGAAGTGCTAGCAGCCTCCCTAAGAGCCCTATAACCGCTCAACCGCGATTCATCTTCCCCCCGGCGGCAAGCCTTTCAACTACGCCACCGAGACCGCCCTCGTCGCTCTCGTGTCCCTCGTCCTCATGCCGCTGACCGATGCGACCCTCAATCTTTTGACAGTCAAGGCTCGGACATGCCGCTGCTTCAAGCCGCTTCATTAGTTTGCGCTTCATTTCTACGACATATGGCCTATGGATTTCGATGCCTATGGCTTGTCGTCCTCTCTCAATCGCCGCAAACGCCGTGGTGCCTGAGCCGATGAACGGATCAAGTACCGTGTCGCCGCGATCTGTGAACAGATCAATGAACCAACCCGGCAGCCACTGGGGATATACTGCGCTGTGGTTGCGATTGCCGCACTCCGTGGCACCATGAAGCACATTTGTCGGATAGACCAACTTGCGGCCTTTCCAGTTCTTGATACGTTTCCCGAACCCGCTGCCCACCTTTGATTCATCGCGCTGATGATCGGTGACGCTGAGATTGCGCATGCGTCTGTCGTACCAATCTCCAACCGGCACCATAACCGCTTCCTGGTTCATCTTGAACTTCCGCTGCTTGTTGAACTGCAATATGCGCTCCCAAGCGTTCCGGAAACGGTTGGGCCACTTTCCCGGATAGCAGTTCTTCTTGTGCCAGATAAACTCCTCCGTCCAAAGCCAGCCGCGCTTTCTAAGCTCTAAAATAAGCTCCAAGACATAGGTATGTCGCTCCCCTTTGATGGCTGGTTCCTTGATATTCAAGATGAAAGTTCCGCTTGGCTTGAGCACGCGGTAAAGCTCATCCGCGATCGGTGCAAACCACTCAACATACTGATCAGGTTTGATTCCGCCGTAGGTGGCAGCGCGCTGATTGGCATAAGGGGGTGACGTTACAACCAGGTCCACACTCTCCGATCGGAGCTTGGCTAACTCAATGCGACAATCACCGCAAAATAACTCAACCTGCTCCATACTATTCGGCTCTGCCGGTCTCACAGTCAGCTACAGTTGATCTCAGGCACTCTCCACTGTGCCTTAGCGCGTAGTTTCTTGTAGCTAACCCTAACCCTGAAGTCTTCTCCACGTGTCGGGGCATTGCGGCCAGCAAGCCATATCCCGTCATTGGCATGTGGGTTGTAGCGATTCTGTAACTTTCCGTTGGGGATGAGACATCTGAATTGTGGCTGTTCGATCGTCCTGTTTTTCTGCTTTGGTATCAACCATTAGAGCAACCTTATGAGCCTCAGGCAGGAAGATATACACGGCTTTCTTGAGATCTACTTTTCCGTAGAGCCGCTCTCGAAACCCAGACACTCCCATCATCTCAACGGCCTCGCGGGTGACATCTTCGGCAATATCTGAAGGCAGATCTGTTTCTTCCCGGAAGATGATTTTGGCCTGTTCCTGATAATCGGTGATCGCCTGAACTACAATGGACAAAGCCGTTTGCTCCAAGTACTCTAGCTTGTCAAGCTCTTGCTCGGTAGGCTGCTTAAGCAGCATTAGTGCGGCGCTTGGCGATTCGCGCGTATTCGGGGTCGAGGTCGATGCCGAGCCATTGCCTGCCGAGCCGCTTGGCCACAGCGGTGGTCGTGCCGGAGCCGACGAACGGGTCCAGCACAGCACCGTCAACCGGGGAAAACAGCCGGATCACTCGCGCGGCCAGCTCTTCAGGAAACTCGGCCTCGTGGCGATCATTGCGCCGAACCGAGCGGATGTCCCACACACCTCTCGACCCCCACTCCGACCATTCAGCGGCGCTCAAACGATCTCGATCATATACTGTCACGCCGGGTCGCCAGAACACGAAGACATGCTCAAACTCATCCACCGCGCGATAGGAGTTGGAATGCCACCTGCTGTT
Organism: Acidimicrobiales bacterium; assembly: GCA_965214945.1. Lineage (GTDB taxonomy): Bacteria > Actinomycetota > Acidimicrobiia > Acidimicrobiales > Aldehydirespiratoraceae > JAAXHB01. The sequence goes on from OZ244029.1 coordinate 124,358, forward strand.
GGCCCAGCATGGATCCTTGTGCCAGACACGCTGATCGTAGAGGTAGAATCCGGCCTCTTCCGCCCACGACACCACCATGGAACCCGTCAACAACACCTTCGTAGGAATGGCATGTTTGCCTCCGCGGACATTGTTGCCCTCAAGTCGGCGTTGGACAGTCTGCTCGCTGCAACCCAGCAGGCTCGCTAGTTCATGTCGATTGGCTGTGGGATTCTTCTGTTTGGCTGAGATTACTTGTTCTCGTGTGACGGGGCAGGTCTTGCGGCGCACATTGTCGGCCTGGAACCTGGGCATATCCCGGTCTGGGAAACACAAAATATCGCCAATGTTGACTACCATGAAGCCGCCCGACTTAATGATCCTCAAATGGCAACGGATCACGTCTCGCATGAGTCTGCACCAGTCGTCAAATGACAAGTGCCTTTCGTAGGACTTGCCGACACAGTAGGGCGGCGACCAGAAGCTCAGATCGATGCACGCCTCCGGGAGTTCAGCCAGGCCGTCGCGGGCATCGCCGGTCACTATCCGGTTGAAGACCGGGTCATGTACGTTGACGCTGTGCGTCGTCTTGTGATCGGGCTCAAGCACGGAGAGGGCGAGTTGCGGGCTGTCGTTCCAACCCCCGGTTTCGCGTTCCTGCTCGGTCAGATAGCCGTCGGCCATATACCAAACCGTACCAGAGCACTGTAACAGACCCGCTGATGGCCGGTGCCGCAGGAGACGGAAGGCTGCTCATGGCTCACTCGACGAGAGTTACGCGACCGCCGATCGAACCAGCGGTGCTCGACTTCGGGGGGCGTTTGCGATGTCGACTGACCACGAGAAGCAGGCGGGCCGCTAGGGGCGGGGGACTAGGCGGGCGGCGAGGCGGTGGGCGCGGGCGGCCAGGCGCTGGGCGTCGAGTGCGGCGCAGCGCTCGTCGAAGCCCACTGCAGGGCCTCTCCAGCGGAGTTCATCGACTGAGGCGGCAACCGGGGCGGTGAGATCGACGGTGGCGATCCGGCGAAACAGCAGCGCGTCGTCGAAGCGATCCTGCAAGGTGGCGGCGAGACGGGCCGCGCCGCGCACTGCGACGTCCCAGTCGGCGGCGTCAGCTGGGATGTTGTCGATGTGGCCGTACCGGGCGAGCACCGCGGACGAGGACTTGGCGCCCCAGCCGGGCAGTCCGGCGAACCCGTCGGCGGAGTCGCCCACCAGCCCTAAGTAGTCGGGGATCGACTCGGGAGCCACTCCGAACTTGGCCATCACGCCGGCCCGGTCGTAGAGAATGCCGCGCCGCCGGTCGTACTGCACCACCCGCCCGTCGGCTGTGACGCACTGGGCCAAGTCCTTGTCGGGCGTGCAGATCACGACCCGCTCCACGCGCTCGTCGGTGCTCGCCATAGCCGCGCCTGCGGCCAGAGCGTCGTCGGCCTCATACTCCACCTGGGGCCACACCGCGAACCCGGCGAGCGTCAGCAGCTCTTCAACCTCGACGAACTGGGCCTGCAGCTCGGGCGCCACGCCGCTGCCGTCTTTGTAGCCGGGAAGCATGTCGTTGCGGAACGACTCGATCACGTGGTCGGTGGCGATGCCGATGTGGGTGGCGCCGTCTTCCACCAGATCCAACATGGTGTTGAGCACTCCCCGCTGGGCGCCGTGTCGCGGGTCTCGGTTTGATCTGGCGTAATGAAACCGAAACAGCTCGTAGGTGCCGTCAACCAGGTGAACCAACATCAGCCGAAACGCCTCCACACCGGTGGCGGTCACCCGCCGGGGCACTCCTCGACGAGTTCGATCAGCGTGCCGAAGGAGCCCTTCGGGTGGACGAACGCCACGGTGGTGCCACGGCTTCCGGGACGGGGCGCGGCATCGATGGGCCTGGCGCCGGCCGCGATCATCCGCTCGAGCGCCGCCGCACAGTCGTCCACCCGGTAGCCCACGTGGTGCAGACCCTCGCCCCGCCTGTTGAGAAACTTGGCGACAGGCGACTCGGCGTGAGTCGGGGTGATGAGCTGAACGTAGCTTTCGGCCACTGCCAGCAGCGCCTCTTCGACCCCGTCCCGCTCGACGACCTCGCGGTGGGCGACCGTCGCGCCGAACGCGTCGCGGTAGTAGTCGACAGCGGCGCCCAGGTCGCGCACAGCGATCGCCACATGGTCGATCTCTGTGAGCGTCACAGGGCCAAGATACCGCAACCGCCAGACACGCCGACCCGGCCGGAGCGCCTGCAGCGGTTATTCGGCCGCGGTTATTCGCCGACGAGTTCGCGGCGGCCTTCCAAAGCGCGCTCCAGGGTAAGCTCGTCGGCGTACTCGAGGTCTCCGCCCACCGGCAGGCCGCTGGCGATGCGGGTGACCCGAACGCCAAGCGGCTTGAGGAACCTGTACAACAGCGCCGCGGTCGCCTCGCCCTCGAGGTTGGGGTTGGTAGCGATGATCACCTCTTCGATGTCCTCGCCCGCGACGCGGGTCATCAGCTCCTTCAACCGAAGCTGTTCCAAGCCCACGCCGTCGATCGGGCTGAAGGCTCCCTGCAGCACGTGATAGCGGCCCGGAAAGTGCCCTGTTCGCTCGATGGCTACCACGTCCTGGGCGTCCTCCACCACGCAGACAAGGCGGGACTCCCGCCGCGGATCGTCGCAGACGGCACACTCGCCCCTGTTCTCGGCGAAGTTGAAGCAGCGGGGGCAGTACGACACTTTGGCCTTGGCCTCAGAAATAGCACGCGCCAGGCGGTTTGCGTCCTCTGTCGACGACCTAAGCAGAAAGAAGGCCACGCGCTGGGCCGACTTGGGCCCTATGCCAGGCAGCCGCCCGAGCTGGTCGATGAGTTCCTGAACCGCTGCGGAGTAACTCACGACCGCTCACCGGGCTGTGCCTCGCCGGCGTCTGCGAACTCAACCCCGGGAAACGCCTCTGCGATCTGCGCCTCGATCTTTGAGGCGGATTCGGCGGCCTCGTCGAGCTTGGTCGTTTCGCCGGGCATGCCAGCGAGCGTGAGAGCGCCGCCGGCACCGGCGTCAGCCGGCGCACTTGCTCCGCGCGGGCCGGCCGCGGGCCGGCCGGTCGTGGGCTGGCCGGCGGGAGAAGCGGCCGCGGGCAGGGCGGTGTCTGACGAAGCCTGCGGGTCCGGACCGGCCCTTAAGGGTTCATCCACTAAGGCCTGCCACAGCGCGAACAGCTCCTCGGGTGTGTGCGACCCCTTCTCGGACTTCAGCACTTGCTTGGCCCTGGCCACCACCGCCGCCTTGCTGATCCCGAGATGCCGCCCGGCCAGGGCCACCACCTCGGACGGTGTTTGGGGCCGTAAAGATCGAAGATCGACGCTTGAGGCCGACTGAGCGGGCTGGCTACTCCGACGCGAGTCCGGGCCCGGGTGTCGCGACGACACGGGTCGATTCGCAGAAGGCCCCGCGCGGGCGGGGGAACGCGGCGGCTTTCGCTGTGCCCGCGAGGCGGCACGTGCCGCGTCCGCGGGTTGGCCGGGACGGCTTTGACGGCCGCGCGGCGGCACAGGCGGCGGAGGCTGACTGGGCCGGCCCAGCGCCGGGCCGGCCCTCTCCATCCTCTTGACCTTGGACTCCAGCCGGGCCACGCGCCGGCGCAGCTCCTCGAGCGGATCGCCGGTCTCGGCCCGGCACAGCCTCACGAGAGCCACCTCGATGTGAACACGCTCATCGGGTGCTTGGCGCATATCGACCAAAGCCCTGCCCAGGCCTTCCAAGGCCCGGATCATCGCAGCCTGCGTCATGCGCTCAGCCAGCGACTCGGCCCGGTGGCTGTCCTTGTCGGACAACCTCGGCGGTGGTACACCCATCTTCGTGAGGAAGCCGTCGCGCAAACCCGCCAGCGCGGCCTCTCCGACGGAACGAGGTGCGCGGCCGCGCCCGACAGCGTCGTCCACCGCAGAAAGCGCGGCAGCCGGGTCGTGCCCCGCTATCGCGTCGAGGATGTCGTCGGTGGTCGAGTCGAGCATCGCCATGTCGACTCCGGGCACTGCCGCGTCGAGGGCCGAGAGCGCATCGCGGACCGAGCCAGCGCCAGCGGCCACGGCGTAGTCGATCAGACTGTCGTCCGCGTCGAGCCCGGCGTCGGCGGCCACATGGCGCAGGTGGTCGGTCATCAGATCGGCGCCCAGCAGTCCCAATTCGAACACCTGACAGCGGCTCCGAATGGTCTCGGCCACCTTGTGCGGCTCGGTGGTGGCCAATACCCAGGTCACGTGGGCCGGGGGCTCCTCCAGCGTCTTGAGCAGAGCGTTCTCGGCGCCCGGCGTGAGCATGTGAACCTCGTCGAGCAAGTACACCTTCGACCGGCCCGGGGTCGCGAGAGCCACGCGTTCCAGCAGCTGGCGCATGTCGTCGACCTTGTTGTTGGAGGCGGCGTCCAGTTCGTACAAGTCGAAAGAGCGGTTCTCCTGGATGGAGACGCATGACTCGCAGGCGCAGCACGGCTCGCCGTCTTCGCCCAAGTCGGTGCAGTTCAGGGCTTTAGCCAGCAAGCGGGCCGTGGTGGTCTTGCCGGTGCCACGCGGGCCGTGCAGCAGGTAGGCGTGGCCCGCAGTGCCGTCCCGCACGGCGTTCTGAAGGGCCTTCACCAGGTGCTGCTGGCCCTTGACTTCCGCGAATCGCTTCGGGCGGTATCGGAGATACAGCGCCTGGCGAGCCATCGCGGCCGACTCTAACGGCGCTCCTTCGAACGCTGCCAGAGCCGGCCCGAAGGCATGCTCTGACATAGGACGCCCGCCGACGTCGCGGGCCCGCTCCACCTGCTGGTACCACCGGTTAGGGCGCTATTGCGGCACCTATGGTTCGGGCTGCCTCCGGGTGTGTCCGGCCGCTTCTGGGTGTGGCGGCCAGGCTGTCTGCGGCACCCGAGCGGTTCTGCTGAGAGCTGCTGCCTTCCGGCCCTGACCCGGTTCACAGGCGCTCGTCGCACAGGACCCGGCCGCCACACCCCGAAGCGGGCGAAACGTGACGGCACGGTACCCTCACCAGCCGGGGTCCGCTGCGGCGGGCTGGGAGGGTTGCCAGAGCGGCCGAATGGGCACGCTTGGAAAGCGTGTGAGGCGAGAGCCTCCGTGGGTTCAAATCCCACACCCTCCGCCCTTGAGCTGACGGGCTCCAGCGCGGCCTTCACAGCCCTTTCCGACGCTTGCGAGTGCCAGAGCCGCGCCGCGGGGCGGGAGCGGCCTTCGTCGGCCTTGGGCGGACGCGCTGCGTCAGAACGCGGGAAAGCGCCGCGAGACGAGGACGGCTGAGACGCCTCAGCGCTCTACGCGCTGGCCGCCGACACCTACAATGACGCTGTGGAGCTGATCACGACAACCGTTGGGCGCCGGCGCAGCCGCAGCCGGTGAGCGACCCGTGAGCGACCCGGTGCCGCCGGCCGTGGAGGTCCGCGCCGTGACCAAGGTGTTCGGCAAGGGACGGGCCAGCGAGGTGCGAGCCTTAGAGAGCATCGACCTGGTCGTCGATGTCGGCGAGCTGGTGACGCTCATCGGTCCTTCGGGCTGCGGCAAGAGCACCCTGCTGCGCCTCGTTGGAGCATTGGTTGAGGCCACCGAGGGCACGGTGCTGGTGAACGGCAAGCCCGCCGAACAGGCCCGCCGGGATCGCAGCTATTCGATCGTGTTCCAGAAGGCGGGACTGTTCGATTGGCGCACCGTGTCCCGCAACGTGGAGCTGCCGCTGGAGGTGATGGGACACAAGAAAACGGATCGACGCCGGCGCGCCCGCGAGATGCTCGACCTGGTGAAGCTGCCGGAGTTCGCGGACCACTACCCGGCTGAACTCTCCGGCGGAATGCAGCAGCGGGTGGCGATCGCCCGGGCACTGGCCTTCCGGCCAGCCCTGCTGTTGATGGACGAGCCCTTCGGTGCCCTTGACGAGATGACCCGCGAGCACATGCAGAACGAGCTGCTGCGAATATCGTCCGCGACGGGCACCACGGTGTTGTTCGTGACCCACTCGATTCCCGAGGCGGTGTTCCTGTCCACCAAAGTCGTGGTGATGTCGCCCCGGCCCGGTCGGATATCGGCGATCATCGGCAACGACCTGGGGAAGCGGACCGAGCTCGTGCGAGACCATCACGAATTCCACGACAAGGTCACCGAGGTGCGCGAGGCCCTGCGGTCCAGTACGGCATCGAAGCCGCAAAGCGCGGTGCATTAGGTCAAGGCGCGGTGCATTAGGTCAAAGCGCGGGACCGCAGCGCGACAGCGCCGCGCAGCCAGGGCGGTGCGGCTCGGCGCCTCGGCGGCCAGCCCAGTCTGGTCCGGTCGGGGGAGTACAGTGGCGGGCCGTGACCCGGATCGCCTGCTTGCAGACCGAGCCCGTGCTCGGTCGTGTCGAAGCCAACCTCGCCCGTCAGCTCGCCATGTGCGCCGAGGCCGTGGACGCTGGCGCCGATCTCATCGTGTTGCCGGAATGCTCGACCACGGGATGGGCTTTCCCGAGCCGTGAGCAGGCCGTGGAGGCATCGGAGCCGGTGCCCGGCGGGGCGTCTTGCACCGCGTGGATCGACCTCTGTCGCCGCAGCGGGAGTCATGTCGTGGCCGGTCTGGTCGAACGGGTTGGCGACCGCTTGTTCAACACGTCGGTGCTGGTGGGCCCGGACGGCCACATCGGGACCTACCGCAAGGCCCACACCTGGGCGCTGGAGAAGGAGTTCTACGACCCGGGCGACTTGGGAGTGCCGGTCTTCGAGACCCCGTTGGGCCGCATCGGCATGCACATCTGCTACGACTGCTGGTTCCCGGAGTCGTACCGGCTGATGGCCGCCCAAGGCGCCGACCTGATCTGCGCACCGTCCAACTGGGTGCCCGTTCCCACTCAGGTCCCGCAGTTGCCGAAGATGGCCAACCTGTTGTGCATGACCAACGCCCACGCCAACTTGGTATACGTCGCTGCCGCCGGCCGGGTCGGCGCCGACGGCGAGGTGCCTTTCATCGGCAGCAGCATCATCGTCGACCATGCCGGATGGCCCCTGGCCGGTCCGGCCAGCACCACCGACGAGGAGATAATCTACGCCGACGTCGACCTGATCGGCTCGAGGCCTCTCCGACACGGCAACCCGTTCAACCAGCCTCTGCGCGACCGCCGGACCGACATCTACGCGGAGATGCTGGGGTCGTCGCACAAGGCGGGCGAATACTGATGGCGCCGAGTTCGGTGTCTGCGGCTGTGCGCGACCCTCGCGCCGGTTGACGCGGAGCCCGCGGCCGGCCCCCGACGGCGCTGTCGCCGTCGGCGCCCACCGCTTGGGTCTGGCCAACCGCTGGCTCGAGACCCCGGAGTACTAAGTGCCCGGACTCAGCGCCGACTGGGTGGCGGCCCGCTACGGCATCCCGGCCTCGGAGATCGCCAAGCTGGGCTCGGCCGAGAACCCGGCTCGGGCCTTCGCCTAAGGCGGCGCCGCCCCCGACACCGTCGTGGTTTTGGACGAGGCCTACGTGCACTATTCCGCCACGGCTGGCCACATCGGCCTGGCCGCCGAGCACGACGATCTCATCGTCTTGCGCACCTTCTTCAAGGCGTATGGCTTGGCGGGGCTGCGACTCGGCCACGGAAGGCAGGGACCGCCTGACTCGCCGTTTCGGCGAGCTGGAGCGGTTCAGGTTGATCCCGGGCAGCGGGTCCAACTTCGTGCTGGCGGAGATCCTGGACCCCGCCACCGACTCGACCAGGGTATTTGAGGGGTTGCTGGAGCGGGGGGGGGGGGGGGGTCATCGTCAAGGACGGCTCGTTGTCGTTCCGGGGCCTCGGGCGGCGCTACCTGCGCTGCGATGTCAGCCTCCCCAGCGCATGGACCAGCTGGTGGACGCCTTGGGCCGACCTGCCGTAGAGCCGGCCCGACCCGGATCCGAACTCGACTCGAGGCCTGCTGAAGCGGCGAGACTTCGGGTTTGGAGATCCGGCGACCGGGCGGGCGCGTCGGCGACATTGCGCGGATCATCGCCGAAGTGCTCACCAAGGCCGTCGAGCAGAACGCCCTCGGCGGACCTGTGGGCTGCCGCGGCCATGCGGTCGCCGCCGGCGCCGCCCCGGCGATAGACCGACCAGGCGGGTCACCGTCGGCGCCATGGCAGGAGGAGCCACTCCAGCAGAGCCACCGCTGCCAGCAGAGCGACCCCGACAGCGCTCGCTCCCAGCACGGCGGCCCAGGCGATGTCGAAACGGGACAGTCCCGCGCTCTGGGTGATGACCTGGCCGAGCGAGCCCTGAGTGCCACCGAAGTACTCGGCCACGATGGCCGAGATGATGGCCAGCGAGCTGGCCACCCGCAGGCCCGACATCACAAAGGGGAGCGCGTTGGGGATCCTGACGCGGCGGATCACCATCCACTCCGAGGCGTCCATGCTGCGCATCAGCTCGCCATGGGCGGGATCGATCTGGGTCAATCCCTTCGTGGCGTTCACGAACATGGGAAAGAAGACCACGATGATCACCACCAGCCGCCGCGAGAACGGATCGGTGGATCCGAACCAGATGTTGAACACCGGAGCCAGCGACACGATCGGCACCGCGGCCATGGCGACGGCCAGGGGCGTGACCAGGTCGCTGAACCACACCCAGCGAGACGCCACCAGCGCGCAGGCGACGGCCAGAACCGATCCCACGACCAAACCGAACACGGCGTTGCCCCCGGTCACCTCCACGCCGTCGCGAATTCGCCCGAAGTGCTCTCCGAAGGCGGTGCCGATAGAGGAGGGGCTCGGCAGGAGAAACCGCTTGATCTCGAACTGCCTCACTAGGATCTCCCACCCGACCAGGAACACCGTGGCGAACAACGCGGGCGCGACGACGACCGAGGAGCGGCCGGCCAGGCGCCGGACGCCGCTCATGCCGGCCTCGCAGCCCGGTGGCGGTAACCGGGCATCAGCCGCTCCAGACCGCCCACGCAGTTGGTGAAGACCAAGCCCAGCACTCCGGCCCCGATGATCGCGCAGTACATCTTGGGGGGATCGGTCTGGGCCTGCTGAGCGTAGGCGAGGATGAGCCGGCCGATGCCGCCTCCGAGCCCGATCGATATCTCCCCAACGATCGACCCGATGATCGAAGCGGCGGCCGACAGCTTGAGCGCCGGCATCAGATAGGGCACTGCCGCCGGCAGCCGCACCTTCCACAGCGTGGACCACCAGCCCGCCGCGTACGACTGCATCAGCTCGATCGACTCAGGCGAAGGCGACTTCAGGCCTCGGATGCCGTTGACGGCCACGGGGAAGAACGTCAGATAAGTGGCGATCAACGACACCGACATCCACGGCCTCCAGTCCACGATGTCGATGCGGTTGCCCCAGGTCACGATGATCGGGGCTAGCGCCAGCAATGGAATGGTCTGGGACAGGACGATGCCGGGCAGCATGCCCTGCTCGAGGAGTTTCGACCTCATCATCAGCACGGCCAAACCGATGCCGATCAGGGTGCCCAGGACGAAGCCGGCGAAAGAGATCCTAAGCGTGTACCAAGCGCCCAGCAGCACCGACTCGCCGACGGTGGTGTCGCTGCGCCGCTGCTGCGGTTCGAAGAACCGGGTGACGATATCCCACAGGGGAGGCAGGGTGACCTGATTCGTCTTGACGGGGAGGTCGCCGCCGATTAGCGGCCACTCGTCGCCGGTGGCGATGCCCATGCGGCGATAGCCCTCGTAGAGCGCGCAGAACAACGCGATGGCCACCGCCGCCGGCACCGCGCGCCCCAGCCCGGTCCGGATCCGATGCAGCATCAGACCCGGACCGGGCTGGGGCGCCGTCGTGTGCCGGATCGAACTCAGACGGTGGGACCGATGGCGATCCGGTGTCGGCGCTCAGTCGCCCCCGGGGGTCGGCTGGACCACGGCCGGAACCCAAGACTCGCCCGTCACGTCGAGGCCTGCGTCGCGGAGCTGCGCCAGGGCCTCCGCCATCAGATCGGTGCGGGTCGCCCCGTCGTCGGGCTCGGCCGCCAGGATCTCGAACTCGGTCGAGACGTCGACGGTCTGCTGGTACAGACCGGGGTCCAGAATCCCGATGCCGTCGGGCGACGGCCATATCAGCTTGTTGATCTCGTTGATCATCCACCGCTGATGGCCTTCGCCGAGGATGGGCGCCTTGTCCAGCACTATCTCGAGCCCCTCGTCGGGATTGTCTCGGCAGTAGATCCAGCCCTGCATCGAAGCGGCCAGGAAGTCCACGGTTTGGGCCCGAAAATCGGCGTCCTCGAGGCGGTTGGAGTCGGCCCACAGCGCGTCCTGCAACATGGCCACACCCAGATCGTTGTAGTCGATCACCACGAGCTCCTCGGGCTGGATGAGCTCTCCCGTGTCGGGGTTCACCGTCTCCAGCACCTGGGCGTACTCGTTGTAGATGGTGGCCTCGGCCGCGTCGATCTCGCGGTTGATCAGCGCCACCATGTCGAACTGCTGCTGCACCAATTCGACGTCGGTCTCGGGATCCAGACCGGCCTGGCGCAGCGCGGCGAGCACCTCGAACTCATTGCCGAAGCCCCAGTTGCCGATCTTCTTGCCTCGCCAGTCTTCCACGGTTGTGATGCCCGAATCGGCCCACGACACCTGCCTGGTCCCCGAGCGCTGGAATACTTGGGCGATCTGCGTTAGCGGGGCGCCGGCCTCGCGGGATGCGAGTCCCCGGACGGTGAATGCCACCGCGTAGTCGGCGTCGCCGTTGGCGACGACGGTCTGGGGCACGATGTCCACCCCGCCCTCAATGATGGTGAGCTCAAGGCCTCGGTCGGCGTAGAAACCCTGGTCGACCGCGGCGTAATAGCCGCAGAACTGACCCTGCGTGAACCATTGCAGCTGGAGCGAGATCGGGGTCAGCTCCTCCGCGGCCGTCTCGTCGCCATCCCCCGAGTCACTGCTGCAGGCGGCCCCGAACAACACGAGCACGACCAGCAGCGCCAACGCAGCTCGCCTCCCCCGCGAGCGAATGTATTCCATGCTTACTCCTGTGGATTTGGGGTGATTGCGCCGGGCAGCCCGACCGTTCCCGGCGGGGTGCCGACGGGACGAAACTATAGGCGATGCCCGCGGTTAGCATCGATTTGTTGTGGCAGGCGACCGATACGGCGGCGGGCAACCGACCCGCCATGCGTTCGGCCGAAGCGGCGACCCGCCAGCCCGGCGCCATCCGAGCGGCGCTGTCGACGCAGCGCCGGCGACTGCGAGTCGGATCTGATGGCGTCTCTCGTCGTTCGGGGCGGCCGGGTCGTGTCGGTCGGCGGAGTGTTCGCCGCCGACGTGGTCGTGGACGGCGAGCGCATCGCTGCCCTCAAGTCCCCAGACGAAGCCGGCACCGGCGCAGCCCTCGAGATCGACGCCGGCGGGTGCTACGTCATGCCGGGAGGGGTCGACACTCATGTTCACCTCGAGAATCCGGCTCTCTCGTTCACCACATGCAGCTCCGACGACTTCCACACCGGCACCGTGGCCGCGGCCATGGGCGGCACCACCACCATCGTCGATTTCGTCAAGGCCCGACCCGGCGAGCCTGTCTACGACGCCTTCCACGCCCGCCGGGCTCGGGCCGAGGCCGAGGTGGTGATCGACTTCGGCCTCCATCCGGTGGTGCCGGCGGACGCCTTGGAGTGCGGCGCTCTCGAACAGCTCCGTCGGCTGGCCGCGGAGGGGGCCACCAGCTGGAAGTTCTTCATGGCCTACGAGGGGATGATGGCCGACGACCCGACCCTGATAGCCGGTTTCAGGGCCGCGGCCGCCGAAGGCGTGCTACCGATGGTGCACGCCGAGAACGGCCATCTCATCGCCGACGCAACCGAGCAGCTGGTGAAACGGGGCTGCGTCGACGAGCACCATCACCACTCGGCCCACAGCCACCGGTCCGAGCAGGAGGCCGTCCATCGGGCCATCGCCATCGCCGAGTCGGTGGGCAGCAGCCTGTTCGTCGTGCACGTATCCAGCCGGTTCGCTCTGGTCGAGATCGTCCGGGCCCGGGCCCGCGGCCTGCCCGTCTACGCCGAGACGTGCCCCCAGTACCTGCTGGCCGCCTACGAGGACTACGCGGAGCTCGGTCACGAGGCGGCGAAGTACCTGTGCTCCCCGCCGATTCGCGAGCGAGCCAACCAGGAGGCCCTCTGGGAGGCGCTGTCCGGCGGGGCCTTGTCGACCATCGGCACCGACCACGCGCCGTTCTACATGGGTCAGCCCGACGACCTGCCGCCCCAGAAGGGGCGAGGCTCCGGATTCTTTCCCGACGTGCCCAACGGCGTGCCCGGCATCGAGGACCGCCTGTCGGTCGTGTGGCAGGCCGGCGTGAACGGGGGTCGGTTTGACGCCTGCCGGTTCGTCGACCTGGTCGCCACCGGTCCGGCCCGTCTGTTCGGCCTCTATCCTCGCAAGGGCGCCGTTGTCCCGGGCGCGGACGCCGATCTCGTCGTCTGGGATCCTGCCCTGAACCGGACCATCAGCTCGGATCGCCACCACATGCGGACCGACTACAACCTGTACGAAGGGATGAGGATCACAGGCGGGGTCACCCATGTCGTCTCCCGCGGCGACGTGATCGTGGAACACGGCCGGCTGAACGCAGCGGCGGGACGGGGGCGCTACCTGGCGCGGCAGCGACCGTGCCCGGTCCCATAAGGGTCGCGTGCAAGGCCGGGCTCAGGGCGAGAACGCCGCCATGAGTTCGGAGGCCTTCCCGCTGGGAGTCCATGTCGGCGAGCGCCTGACCCTCGCGGAGACTTGGTGGCAGGCCCAGTTCGCCGACACGCACGGCTTCGAATCGGTCTGGGTCGCCGAAGGCAGGCTCGCCCGCGACGGCATCGTCCCGGCCGCCGTCATCGCATCGCGCACCGCCAATGTCCGCGTCGGCACCGGCGTCGTCAACAACAAATCGCGCAATGCGGCGCTCATGGCCGTCACTTTCAAGACGCTCGACGAACTGGCGCCGGGCCGGGCATTTCTGGGAATCGGCGCCTGGTGGGAGCCGATCGCCGGCAAGGTCGGCACCCCGGTCGTGCGCCCGATCGCAGCCATGCGCGAGTACGTGACGGTTCTGCAAACCTTCTTCCGCAACGAGGTCGTGGACTTCAACGGCGACTTCGTGCAGATGGACGGGGTCCGGTTCGACAGCATGTATCACGAGAACCGAGCTGTCGACATCCCGATCTATCTCGGGGCCGTGGGCCCGCAGATGCTGGAGCTGGCCGGCGAGATATGCGACGGAGTGAATCTGGACTTTCTGCTGCCGGTCTCATACCTCGAGGGCGCCTTGGAGGCGATCGACCGGGGCGTCGCACGTCGCGCCGATGGCCGGGAGTCGATCCACATCACCCAGATCGTCGCCTGCAGCGTGGACGACGACCACCCCGATGAGGCTGTGGACGCCTGCCGCGCCTTTCTCACCCAGTACTTGATGCAGCAGCCCCACATCGCCGAGCACTGCGGCGTCGAGCCCGAATTGGTGACCAGGATCCGGGAGGTTGCCGGTTGGCCGGCCACGCCCGACGACGTGAGACGGGCGATGAGGCTCGTGCCCGTGTCCCTAGTGCACGAAGTGTGCGCCTGCGGGTCGAGCGGCCGGGCCTTCGCCAAGCTCGCCGAGTACAACCAAGCCGGTGTCGCCCTCCCGATCATTTCAACCCACGGCGACAAGGAGGGCACGCTCGTCGCTCTGGCCCGAGCCGCCGGACGGCGAGGCGGAACATCATGAGCGGCCCGACCGCGGCGCCCGGCGCGAGCAGGCGGCGGATTCGGTCGTGAGCGCACGGCTGATGCGCCTGGCCGCCGTGCAGGTCCGGTCGGGGGAAGACCGGGACGCCAACATCGCTATGGCGGCCGAACTGATCGACGAGGCAGCCGGCGACGGCGCCGAACTGGTGGTCCTGCCCGAGATCTTTGCCGCTCCTTTCGTCGGCGAGATTGTCGACGACGGCTATTTCCGGTGGGCTGAACCGATCGACGGGCCCTCCAACACTATGGCCCGGATGCGCTCGGCCCGACATCAGATCGCGGTGGTGTCGTCCATTTTCGAAGAGACCGCCGTCCTTGGCGTGTACCACAACGCCGCCTGCGTGTACGTGCGCGGCCGGCTCGAGTGCGTCTACCGGAAGTCCCATCTGCCGTTCTCCAACGGATTCCCCGAGAAGTACTACTTCAGGCCGGGCGCCGAGCCCCCGCCCGTGGTCGACGTGGGACCGGCCCGGGTCGGTCTGATCATCTGCTACGAGCGCCACTTCCCCGAGCTCGGTCGGTTGGTGGCGCTCGGCGGCGCCGACGTCATGTGCGTGCCGGCTGCTTGCGCCAGCGCTCCGGCCCGTTCGGTCTTCCGGCTCGAGCTGCAGGCCCACGCCGCCTTCAACAGCATGTTCGTGGTCTGCGCCAACCGGGTCGGACGGGAAGGCGGCAAGGACTACTTCGGTCTCAGCGCCGTATGCGATCCCGACGGCGAGATCATCGTCGAAGCCGATTCGACGACCCCGCAAGCCGTGGTGGCCGAACTCGACCTGGATGCGGTCCTGCGGCGCCGCCAGCGGCTGCCGTACCTGCGAGATCGTCGACCGTCGCTGTACCGGAGCCTTGCCGATTGATCAGCTAAGGGCCGGGACATTCATGTAGCGGCGCTCGATCAACGCCTTCCGCGATCGGGGACCGTCGGCGCAGTTCACCAGATCGGAAGTTCTCGACGGCCCGGCCTCGGTCGGGCGCCGGAATCGCTCGCCGGCCGTCAAGCCCTGGGACTCTGGGCTGAGCGCTACCATGCCCTAGGCGAGCGAGGCTCGGCGTGCTCCTCTGAAGGCCACGCCTCCTCGGCGGACGCAGCAACGCGACGGGTCGACGCGCCATGCCCCGCGCATGTCCTCCCCATCCTCACGACGGCACAGAGAGAACCAGACGACGGTGACCTCCTCATCACAGGACGCTGGCACCACCGGTTAGGGCGCTATTGCGGCACCTATGGTTCGGGCTGCCTCCGGGTGTGTCCGGCCGCTTCTGGGTGTGGCGGCCAGGCTGTCTGCGGCACCCGAGCGGTTCTGCTGAGAGCTGCTGCCTTCCGGCCCTGACCCGGTTCACAGGCGCTCGTCGCACAGGACCCGGCCGCCACACCCCGAAGCGGGCGAAACGTGACGGCACGGTACCCTCACCAGCCGGGGTCCGCTGCGGCGGGCTGGGAGGGTTGCCAGAGCGGCCGAATGGGCACGCTTGGAAAGCGTGTGAGGCGAGAGCCTCCGTGGGTTCAAATCCCACACCCTCCGCCCCACCGGTACCGTGCCCGCGATGAGACCGGAGCCGACGGGCGACCGCACCGTCGTAGCCATTGGTGACGACAGACGACAGAATTCTCTGAGGGTCATCGCCACGCTGATCGGAGTGCTCGCGGGGCTGGCCGCCGTTCTGTGGCTGCTGGGACGCACGGGCGGCGATGGCCCTGCAGACGCCCCTGACGCGCCGCTGCCGATCGAAGATCCCGCCGCGGAGGCGTCGGGCCGCGGTTCCGACGCTGCAACACGCGCCCAGTCCGGGCCCGGGTCCGAGTCCGGCGCTACGGGTGGCGCTGTCCAGCCTGGCGAAGCAGGCTCCGCAAGCCGCTCCGACGCCCTAGGCGCACGGCTCGCCTACCTGACCGAGGGCGGTGTGGCGATCATGCGCTTGGCGGTTGTCACCGACGACGACGGGGCGCGTCTCGCGGTCGACGCCGTGGACCGCGTGCGGATCAAGGTGTCGGGCGCTGTGCTGCCCCTCAACGAGTATGCGCTTCTTACCGACGGCAACCGCACTGTCGGCCTGTCTATGGGCGACAGTCGTGGCGACGGCCCGTTCACCGCTGTTGTCGTCGCCTCGGCGGCCCGCGTCGTACCCGACAGCTCGCCGCTGGTCGAGTACTGGGTGATCGACCGCCGTGACGACCACAGCAAGGGTGTGCTGCTGGTGGCCTGGCATTTCTACGGATTCATGTCGGGGGACAGGCGGGTGCCGCCCGGGTCTGACCTGGTGGTCACAGGCGAGCCGGGAATACTGGTGGTGCCGCCCACCGGTAAAACCTTTCGCGCGGTGATCAGCGGCTTCGAGCCCGTGAGCGAGCACCGGGCGCTGGCAGCGGGCGGCGGTGTGCGCGTGGAGCAGCGCTGTGACGACCAACTCGTCTGCGAGGTGGTGGCGGTCGATTTGAGCGACGGCCGGGTGACAGTGCTGCCGGACGACTTCATCGCTGAACTCGGTGAGATATCGGTGTCGCCCGGAGGCCGCTGGCTGCTCAACGACACCAGCCCGGCCTTGCTGTATGACCGGACGGAGGAGGAGCCGCGACAACTCCAAGTGGGCGGCTACGGCCGGGCCCAGTGGACACGCTGGCCGCTGCCGGAGGCGCACAGAGACCAAGCCGAGCCGCACTTCGGCGTGGCTGTCGGCTGGCTGACGACGGATCGGACGCCGTCGCTGGTTCTAGCCCGAGCCGACGCTGTCGGCGGACCCGAGGTGCTCGTTGTCGAGCTGTCCGGCCTCGACGCCGACCCCGTGCCGGGCTCGTCCTTCGTGCTGTGGTGAGCCTGTCAGCCCCGCAGGCCCCTCACGGAGCCGGGACAGTGTCGGGGTCCCGACAGCGTCAGGCTGCGGCCAGGGCGGCAGCGCCGAAAGCGACGGAGAAGCGTACGCACCAAACCACCACCGTGGAATAGTGGTTTAAGTCGAGGTCTCTGGGGATCTCGTAGTTCTGGTCGCCAATGTTGCCATGAAGGTCGCCGAGGTTCACGAAGTCGTCATCGAAGGCGCTTTCTGGAGCATCGGGCCCAGCTGAGGACAGATAGACATCGAGATCGGGGCCGTTGTCCGTCCTGAAGTGCTCAAACCGCAGGAAGCGCTGGCCTGTCCCGTCGCCGAGCACTGTGGCGCTGCCCGAAGTGGGGTGGCTCCGACTGCGGAAGCTGCCCGACGCCTCGACGGAGATTACCGGCTCAGACGGCACAGTCGTGTCGGGCGCTTCCGTTGTGGGAGCAGCCGTCGGCGCAGGAGCCTCATCATCCGGCCCGGCGGTGGGAACAGCACCCTCATCCTCCACCGCGGCAGCGGTCGTCGGCGTGTCGGCTGTCCCGGTGTCGTCGACGGTCGCCTCGGCAGCTGTGTTGGATGCCTGCGTCGTTGGCGTCACGCCCTCGCCACCCTCACCGTCTTCACCTTCGGACTCGGATTTAACAGTTGCGGGCACGGGCTGCGCAGCGCTGTCGTCGTCGCCTAGCTGGCTGTCGAACACCGGGAGCGCCTCGTCCACCACGTCATCGACAAACACCAGGTGAAACGCGAACACGGCGAAGAACAGCCACGCCCCGACAGCCCCCAGCACCGCAGCGACGGGCAGAACCCAGCCCCAGTTTCTTGCAATCCAGCTTTTTCTTGACCCGGCCACCGGGATCATCACACGGTTTTCGGCAACACGGTTTTCGGCCGGATAGCTCCGGTTTCTTGCAATCCAGCCTTTCATGACCCCCCAGCTTCCTTTTGCGGCAACGGCACAATAACGGACGGACCACGTGCCGCAGCACACCGCGAGTTGCGTTCGCGGCCTGTGCCGACGCGGCCAGCGTCCGGCGGTTCCCCGACGCAGCGCCGTCGGGCGGTAGCTTCGGCGACATGAGCGCGCACGCCGTGTGGGTTGACGGCCGGATGGCAGAGCCGGGCCGCGCCCATCTGCGGGCCGACGACCACGGCGTGATCGTCGGAGACGGCGTGTTCGAGACGCTTCTGGTGGTGAGAAGCCGGGGCCGCCCCGAGGCGTTCGCTATCCGCCGCCACCTTCAGCGGCTGAGGCGGTCGGCGGCCCTGATGCAGCTCGACTACCCGCTCACCGACGACTATCTACGCCGCGGCATCGAAGCGTGCCTGAGCGCCGCTCCCGAAGCCGGGGTTGTACGCGTCACGGTGACCAGCGGCGGCGGGCCGCTCGGATCTGGGCGGGGCACCGGGCCGGGCTCGACGATCGTGATGGCCGGCAACTCGCCGCCGTCATATGAGCCGGGCGCATCGGTGGCCATGATGCACTTCCCGCGAAACGATCTCAGCGCGCTGGCCGGCGTCAAGACCACCTCGTACGCCGAGAACGTGCTGGCGCTGCGCATCGCCAGACAGCGGGGCGCCTCAGAGGCGATCTTCGGTGACACGAAGGGCCGAGTCAGCGAGGGAACGGGATCGAACATCTTCTGGACGGACAGCGCGGCGCTGCACACCCCCCCTCTCGACACCGGCTGTCTGGCCGGAGTCACCCGCGCGCTGCTGATGGAAATGCTCGATGTCACCGAGACGCATCTGCCCCTGGGTGAGCTGCCCCATGTGGAAGAGGCGTTCTTGGCATCGACCACTAGGTCAGTGCAATCCATCGGCGCCGTCGACGGCAGGCCGCTGCCCGTGGTGGACGGGCCTCTGACGAAGCAGGCCGCGTCCGCTATGGCCGACCTGATCGCCACCGACATCGACCCTTGACACGCCGCGCCGCCGCCCAACCGCCCCGCCCGACCGTCCGCCCGCAGCTCCGCCTTGAATGACGACGAGTTGATGACGGAGGCTCTGGCCGTTGGGCTGGCCGTCCATGCCGAGGGCCAGCCGCCAATGAATGACGATGAACTGATGACGGAGGCTCTGGCCGAGGCTCGGGCCGCGGCCGCGCAGGGGGAGGTGCCCGTCGGCGCTGTGGTGTGGCACGGCAGCCGGATCATCGCCCGCCGCCACAACGAGCGCGAGAGTTCGGGCGATCCCACCGCCCATGCTGAGATCCTGGCTCTGCGCGACGCGGCGGCGGCCCTCGGGTCTTGGCGGCTCGACGGCACGGTGGTGGCCGTGACGCTGGAACCGTGCCCCATGTGCGCGGGGGCATTGCAGCAGGCAAGAGTGGAGTGCGTGCTGTTCGGCGCTACCGATCCCAAAGCCGGCGCACTCGGCTCTCTCTATAACTTGGGCGCCGACCCGAGGCTCAACCACGAGTTCAAGGTGAAACCCGGCTTGCTCGCCGGAGAATGCGGCTCGCTATTGACCGACTTCTTCGCGTCTCGCCGTTGAGCCCGCCCCTGCCGCGCCTAACCCCGCTGAGCCCACCCCTGGGCGCAGAGGCTGCCCGGAAACGCGGCCTATGGCATCAAAACCCGACTTGTTGGGTAGGCTTTAGCGCGGAGAGTTGCCAGAGCGGACGAATGGGGCGGCCTCGAAAGCCGTTGTGGCCCTCGGGTCACCATGGGTTCGAATCCCATACTCTCCGCTGTAGGAGCCGACCGAATATGAGAAGGAGTTTCACATGGGCTTGCGAATAAATGACATCGCTCCGGACTTCACTGCTGACACCACCGATGGGACGATCAGCTTCCATGACTGGGTCGGTGACGGCTGGGCGCTGCTGTTCTCTCACCCCAAGGACTTCACGCCGGTGTGCACCACCGAGCTGGGTGCCGTGGCCGGGCTGAAGCCCGAATTCGCGGCCCGCAACTGCAAGATCATCGGCATCAGCGTTGATGGCGTGAGCGACCATGTCGGCTGGTCTGCCGATATTGCCGCGGCCACCGGCAATGCGGTCAACTATCCGCTGATCGGCGATCCCGAGCTGAAGATCGTCAAGCTTTACGACATGCTTCCTGCCGACGCCGGCGACACGTCGCAGGGTCGCACCGCTATGGACAACGCTACTGCCCGCTCGGTATTCATCATCGGCCCCGACAAGCGCATCAAGGCCACGCTTACCTATCCGATGACTACGGGACGTAACTTTGCGGAAATTCTGCGTCTGCTCGACTCTTGCCAGCTCACCGCTGCGGAGCAGGTGGCGACTCCGGCCAACTGGCAGAATGGCGAGGACGTGATCATCGTCCCGGCCGTGTCGAATGAGGCCGCCGTCGAGAAGTATCCCGACGGCTGGGAGTCGCCGCTGCCGTACCTGCGGGTGGTCAAGCAGCCCGGCGCCTGAGCCGCCGGGTGGGCCGCCCGCCACGCCTGCGGACAGCTCCTTTACCACACGGCTTCACGCTTACTCGCCATACACGGCAGAGCGTCAGCCGGTGAACATCGTCAGCCGGTGAACATCGTCAACATCCGGGCTGCCGCGGTGCGGGATCCGGGAGTGCTCGGAGGCGACAAGTCGCTGCTGGAGTCGGTGCCGTCGGGCCCGACGATGCACGCGCTGGGGTTCGACCGCGCCTTCGACGGCCAGTCGGCGCGCTTCAATCCGCCGTGGGGCGCGGCGATCTGCGTCGCGGTCGCCGACGACGGGACGTTCGGAGTGGGGATGACATGCCACGCCGGGCCGGTGGTCTTCGTCGTGAACGACTTTTTTGCACCGATGCTTGTCGGCGAGCCCGTGTTCGCCACCGAGCGCCTGTGGAACATGATGACCCGCGCCTCCAACAGCGCCTTTGGATCGGCGGGCCTGGCCGCGTTCGCGGTGAGCGCCGTTGATCTGGCGCTTTGGGATCTCAAGGGCAAGGTGTTGGGCCGCCCGGTCTACGAGTTGATCGGCGGCCCCGCGCGAGAGCGCATCCGCTGCTACGCGACCGGCAGCGACTTCGAGGACATGAGCCGCCGAGGGTTCGACGCAGTGAAACTGCCGTGCCTGGTGGGCTCGGGCGCGGCCACTGCCGGCATCGGAGAGACGGAACGCCTCGTCTGTGCCGCTCGCTCGGCTCTGGGGCCCGACACCGATGTGATGCTGGACTGCTGGGGAGTGTTCGATACGGCCTATGCGGTGCGGCTCGGCGAGGCGCTGGCACCTTACGGCCTCACGTGGATCGAGGATTACGCCCAGCCCGACGACTGGCCGGGCTACGCCGACGTGCGCAGGCGCCTGGTCGGCCAGACGCTCGCGGCGGGCGAGCGCTGGTACACCGACCGCCCGTTCGCGTACGCGGCGCAGCACCGTCTGGTGGACGTGCTGCAGCCCGACGTTCAGTGGGTGGGCGGCGCCACCGCCGTGCTGCGCATCGCCGCGGTCGCCGCCGCTGCCGGGCTTGAGATGGCGCTGCACTGCGGCGCGAACGACAGCTACGGCCAGCACCTCTGCCACGGCTTGCCTGGCAACCGCTGGGCCGAGATGTACGTGGGGGACGTGCCGCGCAGCGCGCCGACGAACGCCTACCGGCCCACCCCGGGCATGGCCGCGCCAAACGGTGGATGGCTCGTCCCGAGCGATGCCCCCGGGTTCGGCATCGAGCTGACGCTCGATCAGATCGAGGCCGCCATCGGCTGAGACGGCGCGGGTGCCGCTTACGCCGCTTGACCGCTAGCTAGGGGTGGCTGAACGGACCAGATGCTGGGAAGCAGATGCTGGGCTGAGCCTGAACCGCTCTGCCAGCACCGCTCTGGGGGAGCTGGACTGGGTCGGTGTCAGCCGGTGAGTCTCACTCCGGCAGCGGCCATCTGCTGCAGAGCCACCTCCGAACTCTGCGCGGCCACTCCGGCGCAGTGGTCGGTAAGCACGGTCGTGTTGAAGCCGGCGGCCGCGGCGTCCAGCGCCGTGGCCTTGACGCAGTAGTCGGTGGCGATGCCGGCGATATCGACGTGGGTGACGCCTCGCTCGTTGAGCCAGTCCTCAAGCGAGGCGCCCTCGTCGGAGGCGTCGGCCTCACCGCCGCTTACACCGGCCCGCCCGTCGAAGCTCGTGTAGCTCGGCGTGTAGCGGCCCTTGAGGAACACTTCGTCCACCGCAACGTCCAAGTCGGAAGCAAAAGCGGCACCGTGCGTACCGGCCACGCAGTGCACCGGCCACGTGTCAACGAAGTCCGGCTCAGTGCCGGGAGCGGCGAAGTGGCCCTCCGGATCGATGTGCCAGTCCTTGCTGGCGATCACGAAGTCGTAAGCCCCGCCCGCGCGGTTGAGACCTGCAAACTCGGTGATCGAGCGAGCCACGGCCCGCCCGCCCGTCACGGCGAGCGCCCCACCTTCGCAGAAATCGTTTTGAATGTCGACGATCAACAGCGCGCGGCCCATGCCAACGCCTCCTCGATTCGAACAAACCGTTAATAGTTTGCCCGCACTCTGCCGAATTCCGGCACCTCTGACCACCTCAAGGACCTGTCACACACAACGGCCCCGTCATTTGTCGGGCCGGCGCCTCGACTTGCTGAACTCCTCGATCTGTCATGGCCTTGTCACACACAAGCGGCCCCGTCACAACACATCAGGGCAGACCCCGACCCCAAGCGGCTCTTCGGCGTGTCACATGACGTGGCCGATGCCACACGTGTCGGCCGCAGCGAGGGAGATCTCAAGGCCAGCCCACTCCGTCGGCACAGCGGGAGCGCTGCGCGGGTTCGGCTTTCGGTCTTCGGGCCGCAACCTCGTCCGGCTGTCGGCGCAACGCTCCCGCGCCGCAGCCGTGTTGTCGGTGAAGACCGGCTTGCCGCCGACCATCAGCGCTCTGTGCGGAATGTGCTCTAGGGCTTCAGGCGCCGGCGCGGCGGCAGGCGAGTGCCACGATTCAGCGGCAGGCGACAGCACTTCAGCCCCCCAGAAGCCGTCGGCGCCGACGGTGCGGCGCACCTGCTTGCGGCCACCGATTGTTGCTTTGCCGGCAGAGAGCTTACCTACCGCGCGCAGCGGCCCTTCAGCCTGTTCGTCTTCGGCGATCGCTACCAGCTTGTAGACCAGCGACGCGGTGGGATGTCCCGATCCGGTCACCATGCGGGTCCCCACCAGGTAGGCGTCGATCGGCGCTTCCGCGGCCTCCAGCTCGGCGATCCGGAACTCGTCAAGGTCGCCGGAAGCAACAATCCGACAGTCCGCGGCCCCCAGCTCGTCCAGCAGCGTCCGAGCCAAAATGCTGTTCGCTAGCAGATCGCCGCTGTCCACGCGGACTGCGCCGATACGCGGCCCTGCGGCCTCCACCGCCCTGCGGATGCCGTCCGACAGGTTGAACGTGTCCACTAGGTACGTGGAATCCGCGCCCAGGGCGTCGCATTGAGCGGAGAAGGCAGCGCTCTCGTCGTTGTGGGCCAGCATGAACGCGTGGGAGGTCGTGCCTCCGGTCGGGACGCCCCAGCGCCGGCCTGCCTCCAGGTTGGATGTGGCGTCGAAGCCGCCGATGTACGCGGCGCGGGCTGCGGCGACCGCTGCCTCGGGGTCGGTGCGCCGGGCGCCGCCTTCCAGCAGCAGGCGATCCGGGGCCGCGTCGCGCACCCGCGCCGCGGCTGCGGCCACCGCGCAGTCGTAGTTGAGGATCGACAGCAGCAGCGTCTCGAGCACTATGCACTCCGCGAAGCCGCCCTCCACGGTGAGCACCGGCGAGTAGGCGAAGAACAGCTCGCCGTCGGGGTAACCGGTGATGTCACCGCTGAAGCGATAGCGCATCAGCCAGTCGGCTGCGGCCTCGTCTGTCACCACGCCCGAAGCCACCAGGTGATCGACCGTGTCCGCGCTGAAGCGGAAGCGCTCGACCGCGTCGGCGATCCGGCCGGTGCCGGCCATCACGCCGTAGGCCCGGCCTTCGGGAAGCTGCCGGGCGAACACTTCAAACACGGCGCGCCGCCGTGCGACCCCCGACCTGAGCGAGGCGGCCACCATCGTCAGCTCGTAGTGGTCGGTGTGCAAGGCGAGCGAGTTGCCGCTGTCCACAGGATCACGCTACTTGCGCCGCGCGCCGCGCCAATCCGCTCTGCCCGCATCCTTCACAAGTGCCGTCAACCACAGGTGCCGTCAATGTCGGCCGCTCCGCCGGTTGGACGGTCCGTAGGCTGCGCACATGACCAGCCCGATGCATCTGCTCCACTCGTTGGGCGCCGGGCGTAGACATATCGACGGTAAGACGCTCGCCGCCGGCACGAGCCGCCGGGTGTGGGGCTGCGCCCGCGGATATCGAAACGTGCTAGCGGCTTTCGTCGTGACTGTGGCCGGAGGCACGTTCCTCGGACTGCTTCCGCCTTTGGCGATCCGCCAGATCTTCGACGTTGCCATCGCCGATGGCAACGAGGGCTACCTGAATGCGCTGTTCGCAGCGTTAGTCGCCGCCGCCGCGGGCGAGGCATTGCTGTCACTGCTGGGACGCAGACTAAGCGCAGGCATCGGCGAAGGGCTCATCTTCGACCTGCGCTGCCAGCTCTTCGACCACGTTCAGCACATGCCGGTGGCGTTCTTCACGAACACTCAGACAGGCACGCTCGTGAGCCGGCTCAACAACGACGTGATCGGCGCGCAGCGGGCGTTCACAGGCACTCTCGGCACAGTCGTCGGCAATGTGATCACCCTCATCGGCACGCTGATCGCGATGATCCTGCTTGAATGGAGGCTCACGCTGCTGGCCGTGGCCATCCTGCCGGTGTTCGTGCTGCCGGCGCGCCGGGTGGGCCGGCGCCTTCAGGCGATCACCCGCGAGGGGATGAACCTGAACGCCTCAATGAACAACACCATGACTGAGCGGTTCAACGTCGCCGGGGCGCTGTTGGTGAAGCTGTTCGGGCGCCACGGCGACGAGGTGGCCACGTTCTCGAAGCGGGCAGGGCGGGTGCGCGACATCGGCGTGCGCAGCGCCATGTACTCGCAGGTCTTCCTCACCGCGCTCACTCTGGTCGGCGCAGTCGGCACCGCCATCGTCTACTGGCTCGGCGGCCATCTGGCCATCGACGGCGCGCTCAGCGTGGGCACACTCGTGGCGCTTGGCCTGTACACGGTGCGCATCTATCTGCCGTTGGCGAGCCTGTCGAACGCACGGGTGGACGTGATGACCGCGTTCGTGAGCTTTGAGCGAGTCTTCGAAGTGCTCGACACGCCTAACCCGATCACAGACGCGCCCGACGCTCGGCAGCTTGCGTCACCGCGGGGGCGGGTGGAGTTCAAATCCGCGGGGTTCCGTTATCCGCCGGCGCCCCGCGGCGACCCCGAATCGCTCGGTGCTGTGAGCGTCGGCGCTGCGGTGCCCGGTGCTGAGGCGGTCACCAGGTCGGGACCCCTACCTGAAGTTCTCTCCGACATCAATCTCGTCGTGGAGCCGGGGCAGATGACCGCTGTCGTGGGGCCGTCGGGCTCGGGCAAGACGACGTTGGTGTCGCTAGTACCGAGGCTCTACGACGTGAGCAGGGGCTCGGTCACGGTGGACGGCGCCGACGTGCGCTTTCTCACTCAGGATTCGTTGCGGGCCGCGATAGGCGTGGTCACCCAGGATCCGCATCTCTTCCACGACACGGTCGACGCCAATCTGCGCTACGCCCGTCCCGCGGCTGACAACGCTGAGATCGAGGCCGCATGCCGGGTGGCTCGCATTCACGACGTGATCGCGGCGCTGCCCGAGGGCTACCAAACGGTTGTCGGGGAGCGAGGCTACCGGCTCTCGGGAGGTGAGAAGCAGCGTCTGGCTATCGCGCGGATGCTTCTGAAAGACCCGGTGATCGTGATCCTCGACGAAGCGACGTCGCATCTCGACACCGAGAACGAGGCGCAGGTTCAGGAGGCGCTCGCCGAAGCGCTCAGGGGGCGCACCTCGCTGGTGATAGCGCACAGGCTGTCGACGATTACCGACGCCGATCTGATAGTCGTGCTGGACGGGGGCCGGATCGTCGAGCGCGGCGTCCACAGCGAGTTGCGTCACGCCGGTGGCCTCTACGAAGAGCTGTATGAGGGCCTGGTGCGCGCTGAGGCCGCCAACGCTGAAGCCACCGACTGTGAGCCCGCGCAGGCGGTCTTGGCGTGATCCTGGCGTGGAGTCCGACGCCCCCGACGCCCCGACGTGGACGTCTGGCAGCCCAAGTCGAGCACGCCGCTTTTCTGATCGGCGTGTGCCGCCAGCGGATCACCGACGCCAGGAAGCAACATGACTGAGCCTCCTGCGGCTCTTACCTCCGTGGCGGCGCGTGTGGACAAGCGGCTCGCTGGGGTGCTCGATGCCGAGCGACGCCATTGGGCCGAGCTGGATCCCGCCTTGGACGAGCCGCTGGGCGATCTGGCCGAGTTGGTGCTCGGCGGCGGCAAGCGCGTCCGGCCCGCCTACTGCCATTGGGGTTGGGTGCTCGGCGGCGGCGAACCGCCCGGCGACGCGGACGACGCCGGGTGTGCACTGGAGTTGCTGCACGCTTTCGCGCTGATCCACGACGACGTGATGGACGCTTCGCCCACCCGCCGCAACGCGCCGTCGGTGTGGCGGCGCTTCGTTGGCCGCCACCGGCAGCGACACTGGCAAGGCGAGGATCGCCGATTCGGGGAGGCCGCGGCCGTGCTTGTAGGCGACATGGCCATGGTTCTCGCCGACCGCAGCCTCGGGGCGGTGCCGGTTGCTGCCCGCAGGGTGTGGGACACGCTGCGCACCGAGCTGAACATGGGCCAGTACCTGGATGTGGCCGGAACAGCCCGCGGCAACGTCACCGCAGCCCAGGCCCGTACCATCATCGAGCACAAGACCGCCGGGTACACCGTGGTACGGCCACTGCAGCTCGGCTCGGCACTAGCCGGGCGAGACGGCCTCGCCGATGACCTCGAGTGCCACGGCAGGCCCATCGGCATCGCCTTTCAGCTCCGCGATGACCTGCTCGGGGCTTTCGGCGATCCGGCGTCCACCGGGAAGCCGGTCGGCGACGACCTGCGCGAGAACAAACCCACCGTGCTGATGGCCCTGGCCCGAGAGCGGGCCACAGCCGCTCAGCGCGCGGCGCTAGACGCGTCTGGTCCACACATGGACGACACGGCCCTCG
Source organism: Acidimicrobiales bacterium (assembly GCA_965214945.1). Lineage (GTDB taxonomy): Bacteria > Actinomycetota > Acidimicrobiia > Acidimicrobiales > Aldehydirespiratoraceae > JAAXHB01. The sequence continues at coordinate 150,933 of OZ244029.1, forward strand.
CCGGGGTGCAGCAAGCGCTGATAGACACCGGCGCCCGGGCCGCCGTGGAACGCGAGATCGCTGAGCTGCTCGACGTCTCGCTTCAGGCGCTCGCGGCGTTGCCGGCTGTGCCCGCCGCTCAGGAAGCGCTCGCGGCGCTAGCCCGTTTCGTGGCGCTGCGCGAGTCCTGAAACCCCCTGACGCTCCGCGGCGCACAGTCCAGTGAACGCCTGTCTACTGAGGGGGACCGCCCGTCTGCTGAAGGGACAACGCGCGGCCGGCTAGCGCCGCCTGGGGCTCTGCGCTCGAGCAAACAGAGCGCAGAGCACGGTGACGCCAAGAATGTTCGCAGAGCAGGCGTGAACTTGAAAGCTCGCGCTCGAGTAAACAGAGCGCAGCGCGCGGTGACTGGCGGGGCGGACTTCCGGGCAGACTGATGACATGACCGGGGCCGAAGCCGATTCGCCGCACCTTGAGGCCGCCCGCAGGCGCACCTTTGCGATTATCTCTCATCCCGACGCGGGCAAGACCACGCTCACGGAGAAGTTCCTGCTCTACAGCGGAGTGCTCACCGCCGGTGCGGGCGCCGTGAAAGCCAAGGCCCTGCGGCGCAGAGTGGTATCGGATTGGATGGAGATGGAGCGAAGCCGCGGCATCTCGGTGACATCCACCGCTGTGCAGTTTCGATACCGCGGCCGGGTACTTAACCTGCTCGACACACCGGGCCACGGGGACTTCTCCGAAGACACCTACCGGGTGCTGTCCGCGGCCGACGCCGCGGTGATGGTGCTCGACGGAGCGAAGGGCATCGAGGCCCAAACCCGCAAGCTGTTCGAGGTGTGCCGCGAACGCGAGATCCCGATCGTAACGTTCATCAACAAATGGGACCGCCCGGGGCGCGACCCGCTGGAGCTTCTCGACGAGATCGAAGACCAGCTCGTGCTCGACCCGGCGCCGGTGACCTGGCCCGTGGGCGACGGCGCTGACTTTGCTGGCGTGATCGACAGGCGCACGCACACGTTTGTGCGCTACACCCGCACCGCCCGTGGCTCGACGATCGCCCCCGAGCAGGTGATCGCAGCGGAGGCTGCACATGCCGCTGAGGCCGCCGGCGGGCGTGCCTCCTCCGTGTGGCATGAGGCCCTCGAAGCGGTCGAGCTGCTCGACGCGGTGGGAGCGGAATTCGACGCCAAGCGGTTCGAGGCAGGCGAGCTGTCGCCTGTGTTCTTCGGCTCGGCTCTCACCAACTTCGGCGTGCGGCTGCTGCTCGACGCCGTGACCGATCTTGTGCCGCCGCCGGCGCCGCGCGGCGACATCAACGGCAACCCTCGCCGGCTCGAAGCGCCGTTCAGCGCGATGGTCTTCAAGGTTCAGGCCAATATGAACCCTGCGCACCGCGACCGTGTGGCCTTCCTGCGAGTGTGCTCAGGCCGCTTTGAGCGGGGCATGGCAGTCACCAACGGGCGCACGGGCCGGGTGTTCGGCACGAAGTACGCCCATTGGATGCTGGGCCGGGATCGCAACACCGCCGAGGAGGCCTGGCCGGGTGACGTGATCGGCTTGGTCAACGCCGGCGACCTGCGCCCTGGTGATGCCGTGTACACGACCGAGCCGGTATTCTGGCCCGAAATGCCGTCGTTCGCCCCCAGCTGTTTCCGCACAGCATACTGCGCCGACACGTCCAAGGCCAAGCAGTTCCGCTCGGGCGTGCGCCAGCTCGACGCTGAGGGCGTGGTGCAGGTGCTGCGCCGGCCTGGCAGCGGCGAGAGCAGGCCGATGCTGGCAGCCGTGGGGCCGTTGCAGTTCGACGTGGCGCTGCATCGCCTGCGCAAAGAGTTCGGCGCGCCCGCTGAGCTCAGCACCACCCCGTGGACCGTGGCCCGTCGCACCGACGTCGCCTCTGCGGCCGCGCTGGAGCGGCTCTCTGGCACAACAGTGGTGGAACGGGCGGATGGCACTCTGCTGGCCTTGTTCGAGAGCCCGTACTGGCTGGCCCGACTCGAGGCTGACCATCCTGAGCTTGTGCTGAAACGGCTGATCGGCGAAGGCTGAGCACCGCCCGAGCCCGTCGGGGCAGGCGCGGCCCGTTCCGGTGTGACGCAACGGCCAGCGGAGATGGCAAGCTGTCTGGAGTGGACACGCCCGCGCCGGTGACCGACTGGGCTTGCGATTTCGACCATGCCCACCCCGACTACGCCGCCCGCGCTCCGAAGATATGGGACGAGCTGCGCGGGTCGTGCCCGGTGGCGCACACCGACCGCTACGGCGGTGCCTGGCTGCCGGTGCGACACGCCGACGTGGCCGCCATCGCAGCTGACACGTCCGTGTTCAGCTCTCAGGGCGTGGTGGTGCAGGACGGCCGTCCCGAGATCCCCGCGCCCGTGGGCTTGGCACCGCCGATCACCAGCGACCCGCCGTTTCACCGCACCGCGCGCGAGTTTCTGCTGACCGCGTTCGCTCCCAAAGCGATCGAGAGGCGACGCGCCAGAACCAGGGAGGTGTGCCGCGAGCTGCTCGACGGCCTGCTGGCGCCGTCGACGCAGAAGGGCTGCGCGCACAGCGGCGAGCGTGCCGGCGGACAGACGGTAGTGGACGCCGCTGTCGGCTACGCGCAGCACATCCCCGTCCAGGTGATCGCCGACCTGCTGGGCGTTCCGGAATCCGATGGCGATCAGTTCAGGGTGTTCATCCGGCGCATCATGGAGAACCCCGGCGCTGAAGCGGAAGTGGCCTATGAGGATTCCATCGACGCCTACCTCGACACGCTGATCTCCGCACGAGCCGAAGACCCCCACGATGATTTGATCACCCATATGGTTCGCTCTGAGATCAACGGCGAGCCGCTTACGCATCAACACATCCGAGGCACCTGCGCACTGCTGCTGATCGCAGGTATCGACACCACCTGGTCGGCCATTGGCGCCAGCCTCTGGCATCTGGCGCAGAGCCCGCAAGACCGGCGGCGCTGGCTGGATGATCCGTCGGTGCGCCCGTTCGCGGTGGAGGAGTTCCTGCGCTTCTACGCGCCGGTGACGATGGCCCGCATCGTGGCCTCCGACACCGAGTTCTCGGGCCGCTCGATGCGCGCCGGCGATTGGGTGCTGCTGCCGTTCCCCGCTGCCAACCGCGACCCCAAAGCCTTCGAGGACGCTGACCGCTTCGTGATCGACCGCCGGCGCAACCGCCACAGCGCCTTCGGCCTCGGGATCCACCGTTGCATCGGCTCGAACCTGGCCCGCTTAGAGCTGAGCGTGGCCCTCGAGGAGTGGATGGCCCGCATCCCGGACTTCGAACTGGCCGATCCGGACGCGGTGCGTTGGTCCACTGGTCAGATCCGCGGCCCGCGGCGCCTGCCGGTGCGGATCCCGGCCTGAGACTGTTAGTCCTCGCGGGCAGCCGAGCTTGAGCCGAGATGAGGCTGCTGAAGCTCTCCGACGTTGACGCGTTCGTCGCGGTCGACTTGGAAAACGCCGAGTCCGCCACCGGCCCGGTGCGTTGGGCCAAGCGGATACTCCAGAGCGGGGCGAAAGACCTGGCCCGGTCGCAGACCTACACCTACGCGGCGCTGGGGATGCGGCTTGGGGGTGCATCAGCTGGGATTAGTGCCCCGCCTCCCGGCCGCTCCGCCGCTGTTGAGGCCTTCGTTGAGGAGGTAACGAAGCTAGCCGCCGACCGCGTGTACTTCCCGGACGCTGCCAAGGGAGTCGACGAGGACGACTTGGCACCGCTGCGGCCTCTCGACCCTCGCAACGTCGCCCGCCTGGACGCATTCGCCTCGGCCTGCGACGCGCTCACCGCGGCGTCGGCTGCGGACGCTGCGATCGGCGGGCTCGACGGCCGCCGCGTGGCGGTCGAGGGCTTCGGCGCGCCGGGCTCGGCGGACGCCGGAGCGCTGGCCGCTGAGATCGCCGAGCGCGGCGGGATCATCTCGTGCATCTCCGCCGAGAGCGGCACCCTCGCAGCAGAAAGCGGGCGGGGTCGTCCGGGCGACGGCCTCGACCCGGCCGCGCTGGCGGACGCCTACAACGCTCACGGCTACGGTGCCGTGGCCGTGCTGGCTGACGATCTCGGGCGCGACCTGGCACCCGCCGAGGCGATCTGGCACCGCGGTGCCGAAGTGGTCTTCGCCGGCTCGAAGATGGGCGCGGCCAACCATCACGCAGTTGAAAGGCTGGTCGCCGCGGGCGGATGCCGGGCTTTGATCCCCTCAGGCCGGCTGGCGCTTACGGCCAAGGCGCTGGCCGTGAGTCGCCGCAACGGCATTGTGGCCGTGCCGGACTTCGTGGCTCTGGCCGGGGGCAGCCTCGCAGCGTGGGGCGACCCGGCGCTCGGCGATGCGGAATTCCGCTCTCAGGCCGCCGACACGGTGAGCGCGCTCATGGCCGACGCGCTCGCCAGCGAAGACGGCGCCTTCCTAGGCGGGTGCTACGCGGCAGAGTCGTTCCTGTCTACATGGCAGGATGAGCTGCCTTTCGGCCGCCCGCTCGCTCCCTGAACGGCCCCGGCCGCCGCTGGACGTCGACAGCCTCGGCGGCGCGGACTGGTATTCCTGGCCGCTGCCGCCGCTTGCAGAAGTGCCCGGCGTCGTCGGCGCGCCGATATGGGTGCCGTTACGCTGAACTCACCAGGGGCTGTAGCTCAGTTGGCCAGAGCACCTGCTTTGCAAGCAGGGGGTCGTCGGTTCGATTCCGATCAGCTCCACCCACTTCAGGATCTTCGCATGTCTGCCGTTTGGAGCCTCACCGAGTTTGCGAGGGGTGCCTAAGGAGCCGTCTCAGTTGATGGCGAGACTCGCCAGGATGCGGTTGGCCTCAGCCGTGAGGAGGCCGCGCAGCACGCGCGATCCGATCACTGTGTAGAGGCAAAATGCACGGGGCCCCACCCGGAAGAAGCGCTGCAGACCGCACTGTCCCGCAATTCGCCGGATCAGCTGATCGGCGCTGAAGTCATCGGCGCGCAGCGGAACCGGGATCCCGGACGACGAGAAGAGCTGCCGGCTCGTGGAGGCCCGGTCGAACTCGATGAGAGCGATGAACACCCCGCCGCGCCCCATCGTCTCAACCGTCGATGGCCCGTAGTCGTCCCGGTCGGCCGGCAGCGCGAAATTGGCTGCGTGCAGCACCACCCTCGGCAACGATGAAGGCCGCAAGACGGGGTCGATAGAGGACGGGTCTTCCTGGACGTGCATCTCGGCCTCCCAGCCGTCCGGCACGCCGATGCTCACTCCGTGCGACGACAGCCGATCCACGTCACGAGCCCAGCAGAGTCAGAACCGCAGCCGCGCTCAGGGCAGCGGCCGCTGCGGCGCACCAGCGGCGGGCGCGGACGTCCAGCGCGTCGAGGCGGCGGTGCAGCCGCCTCAGGTCGTCGGGGGTGCGCACCCCTCTGCTGGCCGTGACGCTAAGTCCTCGCACGATGCCAAAGGCTGCGCCGATCGCCAGTCCGGCCAGCGTGTCGCTGGACAGCAGCGCAGCCAGCGCGAACAGCGGCACCAGAGCGGTGTTCACCACAGTCGCGAACGCCGCGCCGAGCTGAATACCGAAGCCGAGTCCGTACACCCACGACCGGAAGCCCGAGAGCCAGTCCTCGTTCACTTGGCGGCGACCCGGCAGACGCTGCCCGGTCAGCTCCCAGACCGCAGCAGCTGCCGCCGCTGCGGCGAGCGCTGCGATCCGATATGGCCGCTCGCCGGCAGCGCCTGTTGATCCAAGCAGCTCCCCGAGCACACCCAGGCCGGCGCCAAGCGCCGCTCCGCCGCAGGCGGCTCCGAGAGTGACCCAGATCACGGTTATCGGCCAGCGGTTTCGGCGAGCCCGCTCTCCGAGCGGGCTGATGCTGGTGAGCATCGAGGTGCCTCAAGGAGACCACGCGGAGCGGGCACCCGCGGCGACCGCCGCAGCCACGCCGATGGCGATCACGGCCGTCACGGTCAGCTCACAGATCAGACGAGCCGGCCGCGCCGCCCGAAGAGATGTCCGACGAGCCGGCCACGGGCGCCGAGTCTTCATCGGAGACACCGTCGGGGTAGAGGCTCGGGTGGCCGGGACCGACGCCGGATGACCGCAGAGCTTCATCAGCGCGGCGCCCGCGGCGCCGGCTCGAAGCGCCGAATCGGCCCTTGCGCTTGTGCGCCGGCATAGCGCCGTCTGCGACCGCCTGGCCTAGCAGTCCGCGCATCTGCTCCCAGTCGGCGGCGGTCCCCGCTCCGATGACCGTGCTGGCGGCACCGTCAACGAGCACGAAGTATGGCGAGCCGGGAACGTCGTAGTCCTGCCAAGCGGCGCTCGACAGCACCGCTTTCACCCCGGGCGGGACGAGCGCGGCCAGCGCCGACTCGGAATCGTGGGCCGGGTCCTGCCCGACGATCACCAGCCGGGTGCCGGGCACGGGCATCGCCAAGTCGGGCGAGGCGAACGCCTCCCAGAAACTGCGGCATGTGCGGCACCCCGACGACAGAAAAGCCAGCAGAGTCACGCGGCCCGCTCCGATGACGCTCACCTTGGCAGGCCCTCCGCCGGGCCGAGCGCCGACGATGTCACGCGCCTTTCGGCCGGCTGCAGCCGGCTCAGACCCTCGGAGGTTGTCGCGCTCTGCGCCGTATGCCGCCGTCTCGCTATCGAGGCCGGCGCCGAGCCGGTGCAGCGCACGCAGGATCTCAGCGTGGGTTCTGAGCAAGCCGAACACCAGCACCGCCAGCACGCCGACGGCTACAGCCAGTACTGCGACGGCGACGGCTATCACGTCGGCGTGTGCCGTTCGGGCCCGGGCCGTGGCGTCGTGTGGCGGATGCCGGCCGCGGGCCGCCGGGTCAGGTGGTAGCGATGCATCATGTGCGCCGCCTGCCCGCGGCTCACCGTTTGGTTCGCCCAGGAACTCACCGAGGACGACAGCCGAACGATGCCGTTTGACATCGCCCAGTGCAGGGCGGTCTGTTGCGTTCCGTGCTCGGTGATGTCGCCTCGGCGCGGGTGTGTTAGCACCGGCGGCGACCCCGCGAGCCGATACAGCAAGACAACCGCGTGCGCTTGAGTCAGTGCTGACTGAGGTTGGAACCTGCGGTTGGGCGGACGTGCGGCGATGCCCTGCTCGGCCATCCAGTCCACAGCTCTGGCATGGTCCGACCCGTCCGGCACATCGCTGAAGTAACCGGAACTCGCCGGTCGGGGCCTGCCCTCATAGCGCCAAACGAAGCTCGCGAACTGGCCGCGTCCGATCGGCTCGTCCGGCCCGAACAGGTCGTCCGTTAGGCCCTTCGTTATGCCCTCTGCGGTCATCCAGTCCACCGACTCGGCGTAGAAGGCTCTGGGAGGCACGTCGGTGAACCCCGTGTGCAGGCAGCGGCGGTCGTGCAGGCGCGTTGATGGGCTTCGCAACACCGGAGCGGGCTGGCATTCGGGATCCCACTGCCAGGGCGGCACGCACGTGACCACCCGGCATCTAACCGCGCCCACGCAAATGTCCTGGTTGCACTGGCCGTAGCGGAACCTGGAGCAGTCCACCTTGCGGGAGTCGCAGCCGTGGGGGCATTCGCACTTGGCTTTGGTGCACGACTTGGAGCACATTCCCTGAGAGGTGCACGCGCAGCCGGGATCGCATTCGAGGTTGCAGTCCAGGTAGTAGCGCGGGCGCGGCTCGTCGATCGAACAGAACTTCGAGTCGTCCACCTTCCACCAGCCGGCCACGACAGTTCCGGGCGGGCAGGTGTTCTCCCCGGTGAGCGTGCAGCAGAACTCGGTCCAGTCGTCGCAGCACAGCGAGGAGCGATCGCACCGAATCCCTCGGCAGAGGCGTATTGCGGCCTCAGCAGTGATGGGCCGAACCGCGAACGCGACCGGTGCGAAGGCCATCGCCGTGGCCGTGATCGCGGAGGTGCGAAGAAACCCGCGGCGCGAGGCGTGACGGTCGACGAGGCGTGATAGCCGTGCGACGAGGCGGCGGCTCACCCGTGTTTCCCGGCAGGTTGAAGCGGGGCTGCGAGGTGCCGCATCGAGCCCGGTGCCGCATCGAACACGGCGACTTGAGAACCGGGGGCCGAGCGCGCGCGCAGCGCCTCGGGCAGAGCCGTGAACGCCACGAAGATGAGCCCCGCCAGCACCAAAGCAGCCAGCGCCAGCGCCACGGCGGTCACAGGTTGGGTACTGCCGACGGCCGTGACGACCTCGGCCGGTGACTTGCCGGTTCCGGTCGCTGCGGCCAGCGACACTGCGGCGCAGCAGACGTTTCCCACGATGTGAATGCGCGACGGAGGTGTGTCCGCAAGGCCGAAACATCCGCAAGACTCAGCACCGGCCTGCAATGAGCGCGCCACCACGGCAGCGAAGCACAGATAGAGCGCTCCGACCGCTGCCGACACGAGGCCTCCCTCAGCTATGGCGCCGACGCCGACGATCACCTCAGAGCAACCCAGTGCCCGCACCGGGCCGGTGATGAATGAGGTACCCGCACCTTCGGCCTTGCGGCGGCCTCCGCGCGGGTCGAGCCGATGCGTCAGCGCGCCCAGAAGACGGGCAGTCGACAGCGGCCGCGCCAGCTTCGCCGCGCCAGCGGCGATCAGCAGCAAAGCGGCTGCCCCGTGAAGCGACACGACAAGTTCCACGGACGGCGATGGTAATGTCGGCAGCGCCCCACGCGAAGCGGGCAGCCGCAGGCGAGCCAATACCGCGTCACTATGCAGTCAGTCGGCCGTCACTATGCAGTCAGCTGGCGAACCGCTTTCGCGAATTCGGGAACACCTGACTTGTTACGGGATAACTCCTTCAAAATATCATCTGACCAAAGTGCACGGTAGAGGCCAAGTTCAGCGAGACGAAGAAGGGAGTCACGCAGAATTGCCGGGTATAGAACACATGTGTCAAGAAGGACGGCGAACACCGTTCGGCCTGTTCAGCGGGTTAGCTTAGGAGATGCCGTCTTGTGATACATCCCGCTTTGTTCGGCGATCTCAACCATTCTCGCCAAAGATGCTCGACGCCGAGCAGAAATCCGTTGGCCAAGATCAATAACATCAGCCAAACGGATCTTGCGGTGGCGTTCCGACCGTTCGAAGTCAATCTCATCTGAATCCACCAGACTTACGAGCGAGGAACGACTGATTCCCAGAAAGTCGGCTGCTTGTTGTGTGGTGAGAAGTGTCTCCTGCGTAGATTCACTTGGCGGAGCCTCACGTTCAAGCGTTGATGAACTCATGACGGTCTCCTTTCTCCTGGATGAGTGTAGGTTATACTTGCAGTGGGCTGAGGTTTATGGTTGTCTGGCCCGAATCGGTATGGCGTACTAGATGCCGGGGGTGCGGTAGCCGTCTTCGCGCCACAGGATCGGGAAGTAGTTCTCGTCCATCTCGTCGTCGGTGAGGCGGGCGTAGCGGGTGTACACGGGGCCGTTGCCGCTGCCGAAGCCGGCCCGGTTGAACTTGGCCTCGCTGCTGGCGCAGTGCAGCACCAGCGCCCGGCGGTGGGCGTCGGTGCGGTTAGGGCCCGAGCCGTGCCACGTCCAGCCGTGATGAAAGGCCCCGCTCCCGGCCGCAACCTCCACGGCCACTAGGTCGAGGGCGGCACCCGCCGCGGTTGCCGCCGTCGACACCGTCGCCCGGTAGTCGTCTGGGGCGTGGAATTCCGCCGCCGGATCGTAGCCGGTGGGCCAGCGGTGCGAGCCGCGGGCCACCTCCAGCGTCCCGCCGGCCGAAGTCGTGTTATCCAGCGCGATCCAGCACGAGCACATCTCCTGCGGCGCATACCAGGCCAGGTATGCATTGTCGCGGTGAAAGCCCAGCGAGCGGGCACCCGGCGGCTTCCACAGCAGGTTGTCCTGGACGACACGCGCGCCCGGCCAGCCCGCCAGCAAGGCCAGCGCCCGCCCGAGGCTGGCGTTGAGCACCGTCTCGGCTATGAGCCGGTCGGCTTTCCAGCCGTTGCAGATCTGACGGGTCAGCGTCTCGTCGCTAAGGCCTTGCTGCCAGTTGACCTCGTCGGGCGCGATGCCGGTCTCGAACTCGCCAGCGAAGAGCCGCCCGAAACGCTCCCGCAGAGCCTCCACCGTATCCGGCGCCAGCAGCGGGCCGACCACGGCGAAACCGTCCGCATCGAAACGGGCTTTGGTCTCGCCGCTGATCACAGCGGAGCGCTCTCCGCCGGGTCCGTCCGACCGCATCTCGCTGGGGTCAGGGGGCCGGCCTGCGCTCCCGGCCCCTGGCTCAGCCGCAGGCCGGCACGTTCGTCAGGCCGCGGCCCGTCTAGATCTCTTTGGAGGGGAAGCCGAGTCCGTCGTGGTCTCTGCCATCCATGTTGGCGTTGAGCCGGGCGTCGGCCATCAGCGATGCCACCACCGGCCCGAGCTCGGTGGGATCATCGGGCTGAACGGTCGTCGGCCCCAGGTGCCAGCCTTCAGCTATGCCGAGGGTCTCGCCGCGGATGTCGAACACCCGGCCGGTCACGTTGGCGGCCTCGGGGCTGGCAAGCCACGTTGCGATCACTGCGATCCAGCGCGGGCTTATCGCCTGCTTGAAATCGTCGGAGGCCCCTTCGCCACCCATCAGCGGCGCGGTCAGACGCGACCAGGCTGTGGGCGCGAGGCAGTTGACTGTGACCCCGTAACGCACCAGTTCCTGAGCGGCGATCACCGTGAACGCGGCGATGCCGGCCTTGGCTGCGCCGTAGTTGGTCTGGCCGATGTTGCCGTATATGCCCGACGGCGACGAGGTGTTGATGATGCGCCCGTAGGTCTCCTGGCCGGATTTGGCCTTCTGGCGCCAGTAAGCGCCTGCGTGATGCGACGGCCCGAACGTGCCTTTGAGGTGGACGGCGATCACCGTGTCCCAGTCTTCCTCCGACATGGTGAACATCATGCGGTCGCGCAGAATCCCGGCGTTGTTGATCACTATGTGAATGTCGCCGAAGGTGTCGATCGCCTGATCGATCATCGCCTTGCACTCGCTGAAGCTGGCCACGTTGGCACCGTTGACCGCCGCCGCGCCGCCTGCCGCGACGATGGCGTCGACCACTTCCTGGGCGGGGGTGATGTCGCCGCCGCCGCCGAACTGGTCGCCTCCGAGGTCGTTCACGACCACGCTGGCGCCGTGCTCGGCAAGCATCAGCGCATGCTCGCGTCCGATCCCGCGGCCTGCGCCGGTGACCAGCGCCACCTTGCCTTCAAGAAGTTTGCTCATTGACTCCTCCGTCTTCCCGGGTGGGCGTTCCCGGATGGGTGATTCGGATAAAGCGTGCCACGCCGAGCTTTCGGCGGCTACCCCGGCAGCCATCACGAGCTGACCGGGGTCGCACAACCCGAGGCTGGAGGCTAACCCGGTGACTATCCCCGGCGGCTACCAGCCGCGGGCGACCCACTCGTCGAGGTGTGGCGACTCCTTGCCGATGGTGGTGTCCGCGCCGTGGCCGGGCAACACCACCGTGGACGCGTCGAACACCCGAAAGATGCGGTCTTCGATCGATCTGATGATCGTATTGAAGTCACCGCCCTCAAAGTGAGTAGCGCCGGGCCCTCCGGGGAACAGCGTGTCACCGGTGAACAGCAGCGGAGTGCCTTCCACCTGGAACGACATCGAGCCGGGCGTGTGCCCCGGCGTGTGCAGCGTTCGCAGTCTCAGCCGCCCGACCTCGATCACCGTGTCGTCTTCCAGAAGATAGTCGTAGCTGGGCAGCATCGCCGCGTCCTCGGCGGTGACGCCTACCCGGTAGCCGGCCTCGCGCACCGCCGGTATAGCCTGGATGTGATCCCAGTGGCCGTGGGTCTCCAACACCGTGCGCACGCCGAGGGCGCGGCACAGCTCCAGCAGCCGGTCGTGTTCGTTGGCGGCGTCGATCAGCACTGCCTCGCCGGTGTCGGTGCAGCGCACCACGAAGACGTTGTTGTCGACCGGGCCGACCACCACCTTGTGAACCTCGACACCCGTGTCGGACCAGTGCAGAGTCATAGTCGAACGCTACCGGAGCCCGCCGCCGCCGATGCCGGAAGCCTCGCCGACACTGCCGACTGGGGCGGAGCCGGTTAGGGTCACCCAGTCCAGCTCAGGCAACGAGACGGAGACCGCCAGTGGCGCCCATTCCATGCCCAGCCGCCGACGGATCGAGCAGAAAGCGGAAGAAGTTCCGCGAGCCGCCGCCGATGTGCATCAACCCAGCCAGGCGCTACACGGCCCTGATGCGCACCTCGATGGGCGACATCACGATTGCGCTCGACGCGGCCGGTGCGCCTCGCACCGTCAACAACTTCGTGGTGCTGTCGCGGTACCGCTACTACGACGGCGTCACGTTCCACCGCATCATCAAAGGCTTTGTGTGCCAGGGCGGCGACCCCACCGGAACCGGCAGGGGAGGCCCCGGCTACCGCTTCGCGGACGAACTCCCGAAGCCGGGTCGCTATGAGATTGGGTCGCTGGCGATGGCCAACGCCGGGCCCGACACCAACGGCAGTCAGTTTTTCATAATTTGCGGCCCTCAGGGAGCGAGCCTGCCTCCGCAGTACTCGCTGTTCGGAAAGGTCGTCGCCGGCCTTGACGTGGTGGACGCCATGTCGAGGGTGGCTGTCGACCGTAACGACCGGCCTGTCACGACCGTGGCCATCGAATCGGTGACGGTCACCGAGGCAGACTGAGCGACACTGGTTCGTCAAAATCCAGTGATCGAAATTCCCTAAGCGACAGCCGCCAAGACCCGCCCGCTGGCCTCGTTGCCCGCTAGCACACATCCGATGGCGCCTGGGCCCCAAAACAGTCGCTAGACAACCCCCCGAGCAATCGCTTAGACAAGGAGCACTAAATGGCAATCAGCACCGTCGGCGTGGTCGGCGTCGGAACGATGGGCAGCGGGATCGTGGAGGTTGCGGCCCGCTCCGGCCTTTCCGTCGTCGCCAAAGAAGCCTCCGCCGAGATGGCAGAGGCCAGCAAGGCGCGCGTGGAGCGCTCAATGGAGCGGGCAGTATCGCGAGGCAAGCTCGACGAAGCGGCCCGGGATGCCGCCGCGGAGGCCGTTGTCTGGACCGATAGCACCGATGACCTCGCCGGATGCGACCTCGTCGTGGAGGCCATCAACGAGGTCCTGTCGCTGAAGCTGGAGGTGTTCGGTGAACTCGACCGGGTGCTCGGCGACGACGCGATCCTGGCCACCAACACCTCGTCGATCCCCATTATCGACATCGCAATGGGCACGTCACGTCCCGAGAAGGTGCTGGGCATGCACTTCTTCAACCCGGCAACGGTGATGAAGCTCGTGGAGATCATCAGCACCCAGCGAACCGATCCGCAAGTGACCGCCGCCGCCTCGGCGTTCGCCGCCGACGTGCTCGGCAAGCGGGTTGTCACCGCCCCCGACCGGGCCGGCTTCATCGTCAACAAGCTGCTGATGCCCTACATCTGTCAGGCCATTGAGATGTACGAGGGCGGCCACGCCTCAGACGCCGACATCGACGACGCCATGCGTTTCGGCTGCGGCCATCCCATGGGGCCGCTCGCGCTGGCGGACCTGATCGGGCTTGACGTGTGCCTGTTCACCGCCGAATCGCTTTATGAAGAATACGGCGAGCGGTTCTGCGCGCCGCCTCCGCTGCTGCGCAGGATGGTGGCCGCGGGCAAGCTGGGCCGAAAGACGAAGCAAGGCTTCTACCGGTACTAGCCCAAAGCCTGGCCAGCTCCCGGGCCTGCATCTCCAGCGAGATCGCCAAGTAGGCCCGGCGATGGCTTCGGAGCAGCCACAGGCCGGTGAGGTACTCTCGCAGGTAGCGCCACAGGAACGCCGCCACGCCGAGCCGGGCGTACTGCAGCACATGCACCAGTTCGTGCGCCAACAGTTCCGGGGCGAGGACCCGGCCATCGGCACAAACCAGGTCGCGACGCACGAAGACGATCCTGTCCAGCGTCATCGCGTCCGCCCCGCACGCGAGCCGCCTCACGGGCTGCACGCGCACCCTGCGGGACACGCCGGCCGGCAGACCGTAGTCGGCCTGCTCCGCTTCGGTGAGCGGCCTCACGCCGTCGTTCTCACTCCCGCGGCCCTCCCGCTCGCGGCACCCAAGCTTCCAGCAGGCCCGGCAGCTCTCTCAGGCTGTCCAGGGTCACCACGGCGTCGAGGCGCGGCCCGTCCTGCCGGGCTTGTCGGCCGCGCTCTGGCTCAGGGCTCTCGGATTCGTGCTGCTCGTGACGCCAGGTCAGGTGATAGGGCACATGTACGGCCCTCCCGCCGATCTCCAGCACCGGCAGCACGTCCGACGGCAGCGAGTTGCCGACCATCACGAACCTGTCGACGTGGATGCCGTGGCGCTCAAGCACTCCGGCGTACACGGCGGCTTTTTTGTGCGGGACGACCTCCACCTGCCAAAAGCGATCGGCTAGTCCGCTTTCCTCCATCTTGGTCAGCTGGTCTTTCAGGTCGCCCTTGGTGATTACCATCAGCCGGTGATGGCCGAGCGCGTCAAGCACCTCGGGCACGCCTTCGAGCAGCTCCACGGGCCGGTCGAGCAGCGCTTTTCCGCGGTCGATGATCCCGAGGACGGCAGACGACTCGATCTCCCCGCCGCTGATCTTGACGGCGGCCTCGATTTTCGACAGCGTGAACGCCTTGGCGCCGTAGCCGAAGCGTGCCAGGTTCGCCATCTGAACGTCGTGGAGCAGGTCGGACACCGTTTCGGCGTCGGCCCACGGAGCGAGCAGCTCTTCGAAGCTGCGCTGCGCGGACTGGAAGTGGTCTTCGTTGTGCCACAGAGTGTCGTCCGCGTCGAAGGCGACGGTCAGCATGCCTGCGAGCTTAGGCAGGCCGCTGTCGGCGCGGGCCCGGCCACGGGCGCCGCGGCATGATCCGCCCGGTCGCCCTGGCACTCGGCGTTGCGGTCGCCGTGCTTATCGGGTACACGGTGATGTCGCCGCCCGGTGACGAATGGGTGTCCCCGGTCGTCACCACCACGACCACGACGACTGCCGCACCTACGACCACCACAACGACAACGACTACGACCACCGTCGCGCCTTTTGAGGGATGGGTCGACCCGGTGTCTTCGGGCCGGCCCTGGGGGAGCGTCGCAGGGTTGTTGACGTTCCGCGGCAACCCCACTCGCACCTACTACGGACGCGGGCCGGTGCCCGCTGATCCGAGCATCGTGTGGCGTTTCCCAGAAGGTGCGGCCATGTGCTCGCACTCCTCGTTGGGGTCCGATGTCCGCGAGTGGTGCGGCTCAGGCTGGACCGGGCAGCCTGCGGTCTTCGAGCGCGACGGCAAGACCTGGGCGGTGGTCGGCGCCTTCAGCCGCAACCTTCATTTCCTCGACGCCGACACCGGAGAGCGGCTGCTGCCAGACTTCGAGACCGGCGACATTATCAAGGGCTCGGTGACCATCGACCCCGATGGATATCCGCTGGCGTACTTCGGCAGCCGCGACGACAAGTACCGGGTGGTTTCCTTCGACGGCGACGCGCCCGCGGAGCTGTGGGCGCTGAACGCCAACGACGTGAGCCCTGTGCGCTGGAACAACGACTGGGACGGCGCCGGCCTGGTGCTTGACGACTACCTGCTGGTGGGGGGAGAGAACTCGCAGTTCCACATCGCGAAGCTCAACCGCAGCTACAGCGACGACGGACGGGTTGCGGTCGACCCGCGGCTCGTGTTCAACGCGCCCGGCTGGGACGAAGAGCTGATCACCGCGGTCGGAGGGAATGTGTCCATCGAGAACTCGGTGGCCGTGAGCGGCAACGTCGCCTACTTCGCCAACTCCGGCGGCCTGGTGCAGGGTTGGGACATCACCGGGCTGGCCGATGGCAAGCAACCCGAGCGTGTGTTCCGCTTCTGGACTGGCGACGACACCGACGCCACGCTGGTGATCGACGCCGAGGGGATGATCTACGCCGCTGTTGAGTACGAACGCGGCACTGCTAGGTCGCACGAAGTGGGACAGATCGTCAAGCTCGATCCCGGCAGGCCCGACGACCCGATGGTGTGGGGCGTGGCGGCGCGCGGCGCCTTGAACGCCTCGGGTGTGTGGGCCACGCCAGCGCTGCACCGCGATCTGCTGATCGTTCCCACCAACCAGGGCGACGCTTTGGGCATCGACACCTCCACCGGCGACGTGCGCTGGACTGTGGATCTGGGTCATTCGACCTGGTCGAGCCCGGCGGTCGTCGACGATGTCTGGATCCAGGCCGACTGCGGGGGATTGCTGCGCGCCTTCGACGTGAGCGACACGACTCGGGTGCCGCCGGAGCTGTGGCGGATCGACCTGGGCGCGTGCATCGAGTCCACTCCGGCTGTGTGGGACGGGCTGGTGACGGTGGGCACCAAAGGCGGCTGGATTTACGGGATCCGCTGACCGGCTTGCGGGCGTCCCGATAGAGCCGCGAATCGGTTTCGAAGGCTAAACGCCGGTGCCCGGAGTTCGAGAGCCGGCGCCGGAGTCTGCGGGCGTTGGCTTTAGCGGTTTGCGGTGTCTTCGGTCGCGCCGCCCGGCGCGCGGCGATGCCAGATCGTGCCGGCTGGTGTGTCTTCCACAATCGCGCCCAGTGCGGTCAGCTGGTCGCGGATGGCGTCGGCGACTGCCCAGTCCCGGGCCTCGCGGGCCTTCTGTCGGCGTTCCACAAGCTGCTCGATGACGCTGTCGTCGCCTCGTGCGGCGCCGGCTTCGATGCCCAGTACTCCAGCTAGGCCGATAGCGGTCGCTGCCAGCGGGCCGGCCTCGTCAGCGCCGGCGTCGAGGGCCGCATTGGCCCGGCGCACGGTGTCGAACACCACTGCGGTCGCTGCGGGCGTGCCCAGGTCGTCGTCCATGGCTTCCTGAAAGGCCCGCACCTCAGCGGCCCCTGCCCCCCCGGCCACGCGGCCTCGGCCGGATACACCAACAGGCTCTTCGCCATAAGGCGAAACCTGGGCGAAGCCGCTCAGGGCGGCACCAGCGGCCGCCGCACGGCGATGTAGCGCGTCCAGCCGGCTCACCGCCGCTCTCGCCGAGCCCAAAGCGCGCGGCGCGACCTCCATCGTCTTTCGGTAGTGCGACCTCAGCACCAGCAGCCGCAAAGCCCGGCCGTTGTCGGGGTGGGCTTCGAGCAGCTCGGAGATCGTCAAGAAATTACCGATCGACTTGGACATCTTGTCGCCGGCGACGTTGAGCATGGCGTTGTGCAGCCAATGGCCGGCGAACGACCGCCCCGCGGCCAGCGCCTCAGCTCGCTCGTTGGTGTGGTGCGGGAACACCAGATCGTCGCCGCCGCCGTGCAGATCAAACCCATCGCCGAGCAGCCCGAGGCTCATCGCCGCGCACTCGATGTGCCAGCCGGGGCGCCCTGGGCCCCAAGGCGACGCCCATGCAGGCTCGCCCGGTTTGGCTGTCTTCCACAACGCGAAGTCGAGCGGGTCTTCCTTAGCCTCGTCGACCTCCACGCGGCTGCCCGCAGAGGCGCGCAAATCTTCCAGGCCGCGGTGCACGAGATCGGTGTAGCCGGGTACTTCGCGCACCCTCAAGTACACGCCAGCCTCGGTGGTGTAGGCACCGCCCGCAGCCGCGATCACCTCCGTGAGCGCCACCATCTCGTTCACCCATTCGGTGGCGCGGGGCCGCTCATGGGGGGCGAGCACGCCGAGCGCGTCCATCGCTTCGGTGTAAACCACCTCGAACTCGGCGGCCACCTCCGGCTCGCTGCGGCCCTCGCGCCGTGCCCGTTCGATGATCTTGTCGTCGATGTCGGTGATGTTGGCGACATGGCGGACCGCCAGGCCCCGCCACTGCAGGTAGCGCCGCAGCACGTCGTAGGTGAGCGCCGAGCGGGCGTGCCCGAGATGCGGGACGTCGTAGACGGTGGGGCCGCATACGTATATCGACACCTCGCCCTTGCACCGCAGGCGCAGAGGCCGCACCCGGCCGGTGAGCGTGTCGTGCAGGCAGATCACTGCGCCGGGTCTCGGATCTGGGGGCTGGTGCCGTCAGGCGTGCTGCGGCCGCGGCACGGACACGCCGCACAGCTCGCACAGCTCGGCCAAAACCGACGGCGCGGACCCGGCTCGGTTGCCCGCGGCGAGCACCGCCTCGGCGAACTCTGCCAGCACAGCCCTGGCTCGGGGGGCGTCGAGGTCGTCATCTAGCGCGTCGCGCAGCCTTTGAGCGAACGGTGCTGGGTCAACGTCGCCGTCTCGGTCGCGCAGCGCGGTCCTCACGCCTTCGCCTACACCGGCGCCGGCTCGGTCACCCGGCGTGCTGCCGTGGGCGACGGCCTCGCAGAGCGTGTCCAGCAGCTCGGCGCCGTCGTTGAGGTCGTCGTCGTTCCATTCCCAGTCGGCTCGGTAATGGCGGCCCATGAGCGCCAGCCGGATCGCGGCCGGGTCGGCCCGCTTGGCCAGCTCGCTGACGAACACCAGATTGCCCCTGGACTTCGACATCTTCTCGCCCTCGTAGGCCACCATGCCGCAGTGCATCCAATGCTTCACGAATGGCTCACCGGTTGCGGCCTCCGACTGGGCCAGCTCGCACTCGTGATGCGGGAACACCAGGTCGCTGCCGCCGCCGTGGATGTCGATGCCCGATCCGAGGAGCCCCAGCGACATGGCACTGCATTCGATGTGCCAGCCGGGCCGTCCCGGTCCGAACGGCGAGTTCCACACCGGCTCGTCGGCTTTCGACGGCTGCCACAACACGAAGTCGAGCGGGTTGTGCTGGCGGGGGTCGTCGGGGGTTCCGCCCCTCTCGGCTGCCAGGGCCCGCATCTCCTGCTCGTCGAGACCGCCCAGTCTCCCGAACTCCGGCCAGGTGGACACATCGAACCAGGTGGTGCCGTCGCGGCTGTAGGCGTGGCCTCCGGCGACAAGCTGCTCGATGAGGGTGACCATCTCGTCAGTCCAGTCGGTGGCCCTAGGCTCGGCGGCCGGCGGGCGAGTGTTGAGCGCGTCCATGTCGTCGTGGAACCGAGCGGTCTCCGACGCGGCGAGCTCCAGGAAGTCGACGCCCAGCTCGCGGGCTTTGGGCAGGATCGAGTCGTCCACGTCGGTGATGTTGCGCACCAGCCTCACTGTGTGGCCCAGGTCTTCCAGCCGCCGGATTAGCAGGTCGTATGCCAGGTACGTGTGCGCATGCCCGAGATGTGTGCTGTCATAAGGTGTGATTCCACACACATACATGCGCACTTCTCGCCCTTCGGCGGGCAGAAAGTCAACCGCTCGCCGCGAGGCGGTGTCGTAGAGGCGCACCTTGCGAGGCTACCGCCTGGGGGCAAGGCGGCGGGGGCAAGGCGGCAGGAACTCAGATCCTGGCTGTAATTGGCCACCGAAGAAAGATCGCGGACAGAACTGAGCCCGTAGCCGCCAACCCCGTGCCGAAGAGAAGGCGACCTGAAGCGGCCTCTAAGAGACGGGCGGTCCTACGTTCACCGGCGCCGGATGCGTGAGCGGACAGCGGGTGCCGGTGTAGATCGTGGGCATGCACCGGTTGCAGTGGATGCAGACGCCCGCGTCCGCGCTGCCCGAGCGCATCCGGTTCACCAGGTCGGGCTCGTGCAGCAGAGCCCTGGCCATTGCCACGAACTCGAAGCCCTCGTTCAGCGCTTCGGCGACCGTGTCGAGCCGGTTGACCCCGCCTAGCAGAATCAGCGGTATGTTCAGCGCCTCAAGGAAGCGTCTCGCCTTGCCGCGGAAGTACGCCTCTTCAAAGGGATAGTCAGGCATCAGCTTGGCCCCTGCGAGCTTGAAGCCGATACGGGCCAGCGGCGGCAGCGTGGCCGCGAACTCCTTACGAGGCGCCTGGCCGCGGAACAGGTACATCGGGTTGCCGAAGGAGCTGCCACCGGTCAGCTCCAGCGCGTCGAGCGTTCCGTCGGACTGGAGCATCCGCGCCACTTCGAGGCTCTCGTCGTCTTTGAGGCCGCCGGGCATGCCGTCGTTCATGTTGAGTTTGGCGATCATCGCGATGTTGTCGCCTACCGCGGCGCGCACCGCGCGGACGACCTGGCGCCCGAAGCGGGCCCGGTTGCGGAGAGACCCGCCCCATTCGTCTTCGCGCCTGTTCAGCCACGGGCTCAAGAACGCGCTCAGCAGGTAGTTGTGCCCGAGGTGGATCTCAAGCGCGTCGAACCCGCTGTCCACCACGAGGCCGGCGGCGCGGGCGTAGTCATCGGTGACACGGGCGATGTCGGCAGCGGTGGCGGAGCGAATCATGCGAAACGCGACGGGATTGAAGCGACGCGACGCCGAGATCGACGGCTTGCCGTTGGAGCGGGCGTTGGCCACCGGGCCGGCGTGGCCGATCTGAGCGCTCACCGCGGCGCCTTCTGCGCGTACTGTCTCAGTCAGCCGCAGCAGCCCGGGAACGGCCTCAGGCCGAAGCCAGATGCAAGCGGCGTGGGTGCGCCCCTCGGGCGCCACCGCCAGATATGCAACGGTGGTCATGCCGACGCCGCCGACAGCCACCCTCCTGTGGAACTCGACCAGCTCAGGTGTGACCAGCGCGTCGGGCATCACGCCCTCGAAAGTGGCGGCCTTGATGATGCGGTTGCGCAGCGTCACCGGCCCGAGCTTTGCCGGCGCGAACGGATCCACGGATCGGCTTGTCACCTCAGCGCTCCTTCACGCATTTCCCGTTGCGTCGGATCGGGCGCCCCGATCCGACGGCAGCGACGATCCGGTCACCTCAGCGCTCCTGCGTGCATTCTTCTGTCGGCATCTCCTTGTCTGCCATGAGCCTGTCCGAATGGTTCTGTCCTAGTGGAACGGTTGTTATGGCCCTGTACGCGCCCCCCGTGTCGTGATCCGCCCTGCTCGAGCGTCGCCTGCCTGGCATCTGCGGGATCAGACGGTTGGCGCCCCCGGCAGGAGTCGAACCTGCGCACACGGTTTAGGAGACCGATGCTCTATCCACTGAGCTACGAGGGCTTGCTTGCGGCAGACATGCGGAGCGCAATGCGTCACGTGCACGACATGCCGCGGTGAGGCTACCTACCGGCGTGTGGTGACGCCGCCTGCGACGACCGCAGGCTTGAGACCGGGTGCGTGCCGATGATGCGCAAGCGGCCGAGCCCGACGATGACGAGCATCGCCACGCCCACGATCGGCCAGGTGAGCTTCGCTCCGATGCGGTCATACAGCAGCGAAGACGGCAACGCCGCCAGGCCCGCTCCTAGCACCTCCGAAGCGCCCATCAGACCCAGGGCCGCGGCTTGGCGCTCCTCAACCACGGCGCGGCACACCACGACTTGCATCGAGACAAACCCGAAGCCGTCGGCAAACCCCAGAGCTCCCATCACCGCCACAGGCACCGCGAGACCGGGCAACACGCCGTAGGTGGTGGTGACCAGGGCCACGACTGTCATCGACGCCACGCACACCCGCACCGGCCCGAGGCGGTCGGCGGTTCGCCCCGCGAGCCGGCTCACCAGGGCAAGTGGCAGGGCGAGCAACGTGAAGGCGAGACCTGTAACGAGCGCGCCGCCACCACGGTCAGCGAACATCACCGGAACCACAGCCTCCCAGGCGCCGATCATCACGAAGTAGCCGCCGACGAACATCAACGCGCCTTGGAGCCTTCGCTGGCCCAGCAGATCCCATGAGACCATGCCGCGGCGGCGCTCGTCGAGGCGACCCCGGTCGGGCGGCAGCCTCAGCGCGAACGGCAAGAACGCCGCCATGGCCGCCGCGAACACGGCGAACGGCAGGCGCACGCCGCCGAAGTGGGCCAGCACGGCCGCGACCGCAGGGCCGAATATGAAGCCGATGGTCTCGCCTACCACCATTCGGCCCATGTTCTCGCCGACGTTGTCGGGGTCGAAGACCGAAGCGGCCCGGCGCACAGCCGGCATGGTGAGCCCCACGGCGAATCCCAGCACGGCTCTGCTCACCGCCCAGGCGGCGGTCCCGTCAGCGAACACCATCACCACGAGCGAGGCGGAGCTGAGCGCGATGCCCGCGGCGGCCATCTGGCGCCCGTAGCCGCGGTCGGCAAAGCGGGCCATCGTCACCTGCGCCGCGAACGCGGCGAGGAATCCCGACGCCACCATCACGCCGATTCCGGTGTTGCCAAGGCGGAGCTCGTCCCGCAGATCGCCCAGCAGCGCGATGATCGCCACCAGCGAACCGGCCGTCACGCCCATCACGATCTGGAACGGCAACAGATCGTCACGCCCCAGCCGGCGAAGCAAGATCATCTGGGCGCGGTCATTGAGCGGATGCGATCTTCAAGGTACCGACGGTATCTCACACCCTCAAGCACAAGCCCGGCCGGACAGGCCAATCCTCAAAGGCGAGCGCGGCCCCCAGGCGGGCACGCATCTCGATCCTGCCGATCGGCATCCGGTGGTGGCTGCGTGTCGCCCAATGGCCTGGGCCTGAATTTGGCCATGCTGCCTGATGGCACGTGGGCCGCATGTGGTTGAATGGCGCGATGCCCGCTGAAACTTCTGCTGGGTTCAAGCCCGAGCGCTTCAAGGCGATCACGGTGGAGATCGCCGATCACGTCTGCCGGGTGGTACTCGACCGGCCCGAAGCGCTCAACGCCTTCGACGACCGGATGCGCCAGGAGGTTCGGGCTACCTGGCGGGCGCTGCGGGAGATCGACGAGGTGCGCGTGGCGGTACTCACCGCGCGAGGCGACAGGGCCTTCTGTGCGGGCATCGACCGAGGCGCCGAGATGACCGCCTTAGGCGGCGGCAACCTCTACGGCACGTCGAACAACTACATGTACGACGATCCCGGCAACGACCTGGGCCCCAAGGCGTGCGACCTGTGGAAGCCGGTTATTGCTGCCGTCAACGGCATCTGCTGCGGCGGCGCGTTCTACCTGATTGCGGAGTGCGACATCATCATCGCCGCTGAACACGCCACCTTCTTCGATCCGCACGTCACCTACGGCATGGCGGCTGTGTATGAGCCGATGAAGATGCTCCAGCGGATGCCCTTGGGCGAAATCCTGCGTCTGACGCTGCTAGGAAGCCACGAGCGCATGACCGCCGCGACCGCCGAGCGTGTCGGGCTGGTGTCCGAAGTCGTCCCGAGCGACGAGTTGGTCGCCGCCGCGGATCGCCTGGCGCGGGCCGTCGCCTCGCAGCCGCCCCATGCGGTGCAGGGTTCGCTGCGCGCTATCTGGGCGGCCAACGACCTCGGCCGCCTGCAAGCGTTGTCAGTGGCCCCGGCCATCCTCACCACCGGCACCCGCCCCGAGGCGATGGCCGAAGGCCAAACAGTGTTTAACAGCGGCGCCCGCGTCAAGCCCCGTTTCCGTTAGCCACCGTCCGCGCCCGTTAGTCACCGCCCGCGCGCGGCCCCTGCCCACAAGGCGGGTTGCTCTGTGTCAAGCCGCGTCTCCGCCCACGGCTGCCCGTTCGTCTAGCACCCAATCTCAGCAGGCGGCTGCTGACGCACGAGTCTAGAACCGTCCAGACCCGCCAGAATTAGCGGCGTTCTTGTTCTAATGATTATACTAGTTGCCATTTAGCATTCAGGCTGTATGTGCTATTGAGCAGGTAAGCTTCACGGAAAGGCCGTGCTGTTGGCTGTCACTCCAAGTACCGAAGACCTGCGCAGAGTCTTCGCAGAGCAGAACATATGGCGTCGGCGCGGGATAGTGCCTTCTTCGCTGGCGCCCCCGGTGGAGAGGTCGATGGCGCGGCTGCTGTGGCAGCGTCTGGTGCACGACAAGCCTCGACGGTTCCAGATGATCCTCGGACCGCGCCGCGTGGGCAAGACGACGGTGCTTTACCAGACCGTCCGGCATCTGCTGGCCGAAGGCATCGAGCCGAAAAGGATCTGGTGGCTACGCGTAGATCACCCCTACCTGATCAGTGTCGAACTCGGCCGTCTCGCCCGCTTTGTCATTGACGTGACAGGCGCAGACGACGCAACCCCCGCGTTCTTGATGGTGGACGAGATCGCTTACGCCTCCGACTGGGACCTGTGGCTAAAGACCTTCCACGACGAGCGTTGGCCGATACGTATCGCGGCCACATCAAGCGCCACAGCCGCTCTTCGGCAGCGCCGCACCGAGAGCGGAGTCGGTCGCTGGGAGGAGCAGCACCTGTTGCCCTGCTCGCTCGCGGAGGCCCTTGATTTGATCGGCTGGGACGACCCGGCGACCCCTATATCAGATTTTTCGGTGGCCGACACCTTCAGCGACACGATCCAGTCGCTACCCGCAGACCATGACGCAGATCTAGGATTCGACATGTTCCGACGACTTTTTCTGCTCGTCGGCGGCTTCCCCGAACTCCTCGTCCGCCCGACGGGTGATCCCGTAATCGACCTCATCAACGCGGTGATCAAGTCACAGCGCGTGCTGCGCGACGACGCCGTGGATCGGGCGATCTACAAGGACATACCCCAAAGCTTCAAAGTCAACGACCCCATGATGCTGGAGAAGCTTCTGTACACACTTGCGGGCCAGATGACGGGCCTGCTTTCCCCCACGAACATTGCTCAGAGGCTGGGAATGTCGCAACCCACCGTCGACCGGTATCTGTTGCACCTGCAACGGGTATTCCTCGTGTTCACTCTCACCAACTATTCCGGCGGGGAGTCCGCCCGCCAGCGCCGGGGCCGCAAGCTCTATTTTACGGACAGCGCAGTGCGAAATGCCGCGCTGCACAGGGGCATAGCTCCTTTGGACGATCCTGTAGAGATGGGCATGCTTCTGGAGAACCTGGTGGCGTCTTCGGTGAACACGCTGGCCGCGCAAGCAGGCGTGCGTCTGCACCACTGGCGAAGGGGCAACACTCAGGAAGTGGATCTCGTCTATGACGAACCCGGTCAGCCGCTGGCGTTCGAGATCGCTTCATCGGCCGGGCATTCCCGCAAGGGTCTGATGGCCCTGGTCAACGCCCACCCGGAGTTCTGGGGCCACTGCTACCTGGTGGCTCCACAGGCACCGGTGATACATGCTGACACCACCGAGACCGGCATTGGCATGCTGCCGCTTGACATCTTTCTGCTCGCCGTCAGCGCCCAGTCGCACCGAGCTATGGCCACCCGGTTGGGCGTTCCGCTTGGTAGCGCCGCCAATCATCGGGCTAATGTGACTACTCGGCGCAGCCTGCTGGCCGCCAGCTCTTCCACCACCAGCGTCCGCCAACCAGGAGAACCCCCATGACTACGCCGTATCCGAGCACGCTGATCTTCGTGGACTTCCCCACAGATGAGCCCGAGAAGGCCGCCGACTTCTATCGCAACGTGTTCGGCTGGGAGGTGGAGCCGAGGCCTGCCGGGTCGTTCTACCGGATTGTTCCCGGCCAGAACTTCAAGCTCCCCGACGGCTCGCAGGGCCCCACCGGCAACCTCCATTTGGGTATCACCAACGTGGCTAACCGGCGCCCGCACCCCTCCAAAGACGGGCTCGCCCCCCGGCATCTCAGCCGGGACGGCCACACTGTTCGCATCTGGATCCTCGTGTCGGCTGACGACGATATGGATGCCATATCCGACCGGGCGATCGCCAACGGTGCCACCGAGCTGTGGCGGCACCACTACTACAGCGAGTTCAACGGCTTCAACAACGCCTTCAAAGACCCGTGGGGCAACACGCTGGTGCTCTGGACCTACGGCGGCGACGAGCCGAGCGTGCCCGAAGGATGGACGCAGGAATGACTGAGACCGCAGCGGACGTCTACGACATTCACCCCCCGCACCCCCGGTGGACTCATGTGGCGCTGCGTGTCAGCGACATCGAGGCCACCATCGACTGGTACACCACCCACACGCCGCTGCGGCTGCTCGACAAACGCAGCGACGACATGGGCCACGGAGCCTGGCTCGGTCACGACGACGCGCCCGACCATCCGTTCCTGCTGGTGGTGGCGGAGTTCTTCCCGGAAACCGACCCGTTCAAGGATTCGCCCATCGCCACGTTGGCGCCGTTCGCGCACCTCGGGGTTGAACTGACTAGCCGCGCCGAACTCGATGAGGCTGCTGCCGACGCCAAGAAGACCGGATGCCTGGCGATGCCGCCGACAGAGATGCCGCCGCCGATCGGCTACATCTGCATGCTGAGTGACCCCGACGGCAACATGATCGAACTCAGCTACGACCAGGGAGTGTACGCGCACGCTCAGAAGGTGATGCGCTAACCGGCCCACTGGCTGACCGGCCTGTGGCGGTGGCCGTTGAGCCGATGCCGCCTGCCGAGCCGGTGACCGTCGAGCCGATGCCGCCTGCCGAGCCGGTGACCGTCGAGCCGATGCCGCCTGCCGGGTCGATGTCTCCGACTGAGGTCGCGGCGTCGTATCTGGAGTCGTTCGCTGGCGGCGATCCGGTGGCGATCGCCGCACACGTCCGCGACGACTTCTCCAACGAGCACACCAGCGCGCTCGGGCTGCCGTCTCAGGGCAAGGATGAATACCTGGCCCGGCTCGGCGGCTTCCTGGAAGCCTTCGTCGGCCTGACCTTCGAGATCGAGGAGATCATCGCATCCGGCGACCGTGTCGCTGCGGCCTACACGATGCGAGCCCGCTCAGATGGCACGCCAATAGAGATACGAGGTGTGATGCGCATGACGATCCGTGACGGCCTCATCACGCACCGCACCGACTACTTTGACAGCCTCACTTTCCTGCGCCAGACCGGCCAAGCCTGAACCGGCCTAACGGTCGGCTCGACGGCCGTTGGCAGGCGGCATCCAGAAAGCCCTCAGGAAGAGACGGTGAGGTATGACTCCAGGGAGTCGTCGAGGGCTTCCTCCCACGGAGTGTGATGAACTGGCGCCAGAGTGCCAGTCAGCGGTGAGGTGTGGCCGTGGTCGCGGTAGCCAATGATCGAGTACTTCTTGTGCTTCTTCCAGTCTTTGAACATCTTGTTGACCAGCGGCGTGTTGAAGTCGGGATAGTCGGTCTGGTCGACGAGATCCTGTGTGTAGTCGCCCTGGAAGTCGATGGCCTCATAATCATCCGCAACCTCGGCCTCAGCGGCCTCAAGATCGGCGATCCAGCGGGCCTGTTCGTCGGCGTCGGGCAGCTTGATGCGCCCGAGTATCACGTCGCGGGCGTACCACGCCTGGGCGTCGAACATGTTGAACGTGTACCACTGGTCTTGCATCCCCAGGTACAGCACTCGGTTGTTGGGCTGGAACACCACCCCCCGGTACAGCATGGCGGTGGCCAGGCAGTTGGAGGTCACGAGCCGCAGCTCGTCGTCCATGAACGGGAAGTGGTGTTTGTAGCCGGTGCAGGAGATGATCGCGTCGACCTCGGCGGACGTGCCGTCGGCGAAGTGCACGGTGCGGCCGTCGACCTTGGTGAGGATCGGCTTCTCGGTGATGCCCTCGGGCCAGTCGAAGCCCATTGGGCCGCTGCGCGACGTGCAGATCACGGAGCGTGCGCCGTACTTCCAGCACTGCGACGCGATGTCCTCAGCGGAGTAGCTGGAGCCGATCACGAGCACGTCTGAGCCCGTGAACTGCACAGCGTCGCGGAAGTCATGAGCGTGTATCAGCGTGCCGCCGAAGGTCTCATAACCGGGGTAGTGCGGCATGTTCGGAGTGGAGAAATGGCCGGAGGCCACCACCACCCAGTCGAACGTCTCGCTGACGGTGGTGTCTGCGCCGTGATCGTGCGCGGCGACTGTGAAGGTCTCCGTCTCCGGCGAGTAGCTCACCCGGCGTACCGCGTGGTTGAAGCGGATGAAGTCACGGATGCCTGAACGCTCGGCCCGGCCTGCGATGTAGTCGTAGAGCACCTCCCGCGGTGGGAACGAGGCGATCGGCTTGCCGAAGTGCTCCTCGAAACCGTAATCGGCGAATTCCAGGCACTCTTTGGGTCCGTTCGACCAGAGATAGCGGTACATGCTGCCGTGGCAGACCTCGCCGTTGCCGTCGAGGCCGGTGCGCCATGTGTAGTTCCACAGCCCGCCCCAGTTGCTTTGCTTCTCGAAGCAAACGAGCTCCACGCCATCTGCGGCGCCCGTGGTGTCGCTGGCAAAAGCGTGAAGCGCCGACAAGCCGCAAGGCCCGGCGCCGATGATCGCTACCCGTGTCATTGTGCATCTCCCCAGTTATCGGGCTAAAGCACCGCGACCTTAGCATTCGCACACCTGACGGTCCGGCCTCGAGTTCAGCGCATCGGGGCTGCGCGCTGGTGCTACACGAGCACTTCGTCGAGTGCGGCTAGAAAGAGCGCCACGTTGCGCGGCCGGGCCGTGTGGCCCATGCAGCCGATGCGCCACCAGCGACCGGCGAAGTCGCCGAGGCCGCCGCCCACCTCTATCCCGTAGCGCGAGAGCAGCGTCTGTCGCACATCGGCCTCACCCATGCCGGACGGCAGACGCGACTCCGGCACCCACACGGAGGTGAGCTGAGGCAGACGGACATCCGGCTGAGCGACCAGCTCGAAGCCCCGCTCCTGGAGCCCGTCCTGGAGCCGGACGCCGCATTCACGGTGTCGGGCGTGGGCTGCGTCGAGCCCCTCGTCGAGCACCGCGCCGAGCCCAGCGTGAAGGGCGTAAATCATCGAGATCGGAGCCGTGTGATGGTACGCCCGCGCGCTGCCGCCGGTGACATAGTCGGCGATCATCTTCAAGTCGAAATACCAGGACTGCGAGCGGTGGCCCATGCGCTCCACTGCTCGGGCCGAAGCGCTGAGCGGTGCCAGACCCGGGGGCACGCCGAGGCATTTCTGAGTGCCGCTGTAGGCGATGTCCACCCCCCATTCATCGAGCCGCACGTCGATGCCCGCCAGCGAAGTGACGCAATCGGCGAGCAGCAGCGCACCCCCCTTAGCGGCGCCTAGCAGCTCCAGGTCGTTGCGCACGCCGGTGGAGGTCTCGGCATGGACGACGGCAATCACCGCAGGGTTGGGGTGCGCTTCGAGAAGCCTCTCCGGGTCGAGCGGCGTTCCCCACTCGGCGGCGACAGGAACCACCTCGGCACTGCATCGGACTGCTACGTCGCACATGCGAGCACCGAAGACGCCGTTCACGCCGACTACCACGACGTCACCTGGCGCCAGCACGTTCACGAGCGCCGCCTCCATCCCGGCGGAGCCGGTTCCCGAGACGGGGAACGTGAGGGCGTTC
This sequence comes from Acidimicrobiales bacterium, assembly GCA_965214945.1. Classification (GTDB taxonomy): domain Bacteria; phylum Actinomycetota; class Acidimicrobiia; order Acidimicrobiales; family Aldehydirespiratoraceae; genus JAAXHB01. The sequence goes on from OZ244029.1 coordinate 179,864, forward strand.
TTGGTGCGGAACACAGAGCGCAGCCGTTCACAGGTCTCGTCGAGCAGTGCTATGAACTCGGCGTCGAGGTGACCGAGCAGCGGCCGGGTGAAGGCCTCGATCACCTCTGGATAGGGATTGCTGGGGCCGGGGCCCATCAGGATCCGGTCGCTAAGGGCCATTCGCCACCTTTCTGGCCGATCTTTTTATGAGCATCGCTTGTCTATTCGCGGCGTTCTCGGAAGTTCCATTGGGTGAAACACGCATCCCACCGGGCGGCAGTCAAACTTCCCCTTGTAGGCGCCATCGCAAGAGAATCCCGGTGACATGAGGGTGGGGACAAGAGGCAGGGCTCACAACTATAGTTCGCTCTTCGTGAGTCACCATCTGGTAGTCCCAGCGCGGCGCCGGCTACACCGCAGCCAGCTGGCCGTGCCCGGCTCTCGTCCCGCTCTATTTGAGAAGGCGGCCTCGAGCCGCGCCGACTACGTCTTTTTGGATCTCGAGGACGCGGTGGCGCCTAACGACAAGGAAGCGGCCCGCCGCAACGTGATCGAGGCGCTGGGCGATATCGACTGGCGCGGTGCCGGCAAGACGATCTCAGTGAGGATTAACGGGCTTGACACTCATTACATGTACCGGGACGTGATTGAAGTGGTGGAGCGGGCCGGAGCGCATCTCGACACGATCCTGATCCCTAAGGCGGGCGTGCCCGGCGATGTGTACATGGTGGACGCCCTCATCACTCAGATTGAGCAGGGCATGGGGCTCACACACCGTATCGGCGTGGAGGCCCTCGTGGAGACCGCCTTGGGAATGGCCAACGTCGAGGCGGTGGCCGCGTCGAGCCAGCGTCTGGAGGCTCTGCATTTTGGCGTAGCCGACTACGCCGCGTCGTGTCGGGCTCGGACAATCGTCATCGGCGGGCTGAACCCGAATTATCCGGGCGATCAGTGGCATTCGGCGCTTTCGCGGATGCTGGTGGCCTGCCGTGCCAACGGGCTGCGCGCCATCGACGGCCCCTACGGGGACTTCAGCGACCCTGACGGGTTCACAGCCGGGGCGCAGCGGGCCGCGGCTCTCGGGTATGAGGGCAAGTGGGCCATCCACCCGTCGCAGATCGACTTGGCCAACGAGGTGTTCACGCCGCCCGCGGCAGAGGTCGACCAGGCCCGCCGGGTGCTCGAAGCGCTGGAGGAAGCGACCGCGGCGGGACGAGGCGCGGCACAACTCGACGGGCGGATGATCGACGCTGCATCGGCGCGTATGGCGCAGAACGTGGTCGAGACAGCCGAAGCCATCGCCGCTGCCGACCTGAGCCGCGCCTGACACCTCAAGACCCGGCACACGAAACAACCGGCGCGCGCCACGTGGACAAATGAGCTTGGTGCTCGACCCTTCGAAGTGCAGAGACCGGCACCGTCGTCCGGAAGGTGATGTGCCGCTGGCCAGCTGCAGGTGGCGTCAGATGAGGCCGCGGACGCGCTTCTTCTCGGGGTCGTAAAACGGGAAGCGCACCACCGTGGCCGGGATGCGCTTCTGGTGGCCGTCGAGCTTGCCCACCTCCACGGCCGTGCCGATCCCGGCGTGCTCCACTGCCATCCGGCATAGCGCGATGTTGGAGCGCAGCACCGGCGAGATCGTGCCGCTGGTGACTACTCCCACCTGAAGGCGCCCGTCGTACACGCCGTCGCCGTGAGCGGCAGGCTCGTTTCCGGCCAGGCTCAAGCCCACCAGCCGTCGCTGCGGGTTGTCACGCCTGCGGGTCAGGGCATCACGCCCTATGTAATCGTCTGATTTGGTCTTGAGCGCCACAGTGAACCCGATCCCGGCCTCATAAGGGTCGGTCTGGTCGCAGAACTCGTGGCCAGCGAATACCAGTCCCGCCTCAATGCGCAGCATGTCCAACGCGGTCAGGCCCATCGGCGCAATGCTGTGACCGGCCCCCGCCTCAAAGACGGCGTCCCACACCTCAGGGGCGTCTTTGGGGTGGCAGAACACCTCATAGCCGAGTTCACCGGTGTAGCCGGTGCGCGACACCACAAGTGCGGTCCCGGAAGGACCGCCGAGCCGGGCGATCGCGAAGCGGAACCAGCCCATCTCGGCCATAGTCGGCTGATCCGGGCGTGTCCAGACGATCTGCTCGAGAACGTTGCGGCTGCTGGGTCCTTGCACCTGCAGGTTGTGAAGATGGTCGGTTGAGCATCGCACCCAGGCTCGCAGCCCCAAGGCCTGCGCCTGCTCGCGCAGCCAGAGGCCACTGTGGTCGCTGCCACCTATCCAGCGGAAGTTCTGCGGCCCCAGACGGAACACGGTGCCGTCGTCAATCATCCCGCCGGTCGAGTGGCACATCGCCGTGTACACCACCTGACCGTCGGACAGCCGTCGGACGTTGCGGGTGACGCAGGTCTGCAGAAGCAGTTCGGCGTCGGGGCCGGTCACCTCGTACTTGCGCAGCGGTGAAAGGTCGATCACAGCGACCGCCTGCCGGCAGGCCCAATACTCGTCTATGGCGCCGTGGCCGCTGTAGGAGTTGGCCAGCCAGTAGCCGTTGTACTCGCCGAACCTGCGGGTCAGGCGGGAGGTTCGGGGGTGGAACCCGGTCTCCTTGGTGAGTTCTGCTGCTGAGTCTGCCGTCATGCGGAACGCCGTCGCTTTCTTGAACCGCCTGGCTGAGGGATAGACACGCACGGCGATGTCGGTGGGATTCCAGCCGTTCGCGGCGTCGATGTCGTCGGGGCAGGAAGTGGACACGCACACCAGGTCTTCGAGCGCCCGCAGAAGCACGTAGTCGCCGGGGCGCGACCACGGCTCGTCGAGAAAGATCTGGTTGGCGTCGTCCAACTGGGTGTTGTAGAAGAAGTTGATCGCCTCCCAACCCCGGCGTGCGGCGACGCCGTAGCGGGCCAGCTCGCCATTGATGTTGTCGGTGCAGTTGGCGTGCCCTGGGTAGCCCATCTCCTCGTAATAACGGGCTGAGCAGGCCGTGTTGAAGGTGTCGTGACGGCCCACAGTGTCTTGGACGACCTCGGCCAGCGGTTTCATCTCAGCGTTATAGAACTTCGAGTACAGGCCCGGCTCGGGATAGCTGGCCCCCATCAGCGAGCGAGTGATGGTGGCGTCGAGACACAGATCTGCTCCGGCGTCGAGGTCGGAGCGGGCGAAGCACTGGAAGTCGGAGCACTCCCGACCCTCTACGTCGATGATCTGGAACCACTCGCCTTTGGCCACCTCATACGCGGCAGCGGTGCATCGCTCGACGATGAACTCCTGGTTGGGGTCGGCCAAAGGTGGCGGCAGCAGGGCCGGATCGCCGGGCACGGGCGGCGTTCGACGGTGGACGTAAGCGATCAGGTCGGTCGGGGGGTCTTGAGCGTGCGCGCTCATCAGTGCTCCGGGCGCGGTGACCGCGCAGGTGACGTTGGCGTGGGCGACCATTCGGGCCGCGGTACCAGGCGGCGCGTCGGCGGCGAAGAGCCGCAGCGTCTTGGCGGAGCGCAGCGCCTGTCGGTCGATTCCGATGAGTTTGAGCCCGATCCGCACGCGGCGAGCGTCCACGAGTGGCGCCGACAAGATCCCCACGGCGGTCGACTCAGCTGGTCTGCCAGAATGCCGACCGCGGCCGATGCGACCGCGGTCGCTATTGATGCTGCGCTGGCGCTGGTCGCTGTCGTCAGTGTTGCCACAGGCGTCACCGACCGCTCCCAACAGGGCCGGATCCGATGTTCCGTCGGTCGCAAAGGCGACGATCTCACACTGTTGGCGTCCCTGGGGATCAACCACCTCGAGTTCATCACCAGCCTGGAGCGCCAGCACGACGGCACCACCGCCCGACACCCGGTAGCGCTCCACGCCGGGTCCGAGCATTGCCAGCCCCGGCAGCAGAAGGCGCGGCTGCTCAGAAGTGGGTGCCTTCATAGCCCGTCAGCTCTTTTTGCCTTCGTCGACGCCTTCATCGACGCGCGGCGCGCGCACACCGGCGAACATATCCCAAATCAGCAGGATGGCGGCCGACAGGGCCGCCAGAGCGCAGATCCAAAGGCCCCAGCCGATGTCGGCCGTGTCGCTGCCGGACAGATCGACGACGGCCCGGCCGCTCACTGCGACAACGAAGCCCGCGCCGATCCAGGCCGGGCGCCAGCGAATCTGCACGAGTGCAACCGTTGCTAGCGCGACGATGAAAGCTATCCGACCGGCGTTGGTTTCGGTGCCCGCCACTGAGGGGGAGCCGGCACCACCGGATTCCCAAGGAAAGAACACCCCTATCGCCGCGAGCAGCGCGCCCGCTTGTGCGGTGCGCCGCCTGGTGAACGTCACGGCCGCAGGGCTTGTGAGTTATTAAAAGACAACGGCCAGCGCCGCGCTACCACGTGGGTGCGCGGCACCGGCCGCATCAATCGGGAATGAGCCAAGCGTCAGGCGCCGCCGACGGCTTGGATGCAGATGATGGTGAAGACGATGCAGACCAGACAGAAGATTACTACTGCCCGTTCCACGGACTTGTCGTGGCCCTGCTTGCCTTCAAACTCGATTTGCTTTCCTGCCATTTCAGCCTCCTAGATCTTATGAGTTGTACTTGGCGCTGAGGCGCTCGGCTGCCTCATTGAGGGTGGCGTCCTCGCGGGTGGTGACCAGCAGCGCTGACGCGATCGACATGGCGATGGCGAAGATCGACAGCCACACCGAGCCGAGGTTTCCGCCTGGCCCCCAGGTGTAATACCCGGTTGTGCCGTCTGCGGCCGCCAGCGCCGCCTCCCAACTGTCGTAAGGGAAGCTGCCGCTGAAGATGCCGCCGATCCCGGCGATCGTTAGCAGTATGGCGATCAGTCCGATAACCGCACCCATCAATGTGTTGAAGCCCTTTTTCATCTCGATTCAGTTCCTTTCTCGTGTTTGACTACCCCAGCCTTGGGCTTTCCGTCGCGCCCGCTTGCGCTGCCCCCAGTATCCAGCGGCCGCAACCACCGAGTACATGAGAACCACAGCTAGCACAAACTGAAGCCATGAGCCGGACATCTGTCTGCGTTATCGGTGTAGGTCTGCGTAGGCGGACCGGAGCGTCGCCTCGCCGGATTCCTCAGTGCCGTCGGCGTGGACGATGGGCTCATCCGCGCGTCCAAACTCTGGGTAGAAGTCCGTCTGGAACTCGGCCATGTCGAGGCCCTCGATTTCCACCTCAGGCGGCACGCGCAGCAGGTTGAGCTTCTTGAGTATCCACGAGGCGATGTAGCCCGTGAAGAACGCCAGCGGTACCAGCGTTGCGAGGCCCACAAGCTGACCGAGGAACGTCGTCTCCACGCTGTTCACGCCTGTGGGGAAGCCGACGGCGAAGATGCCGACCGCCATCACGCCCCAGAAGCCCATGACGCCGTGAACCGCCACCGCACCGACCGCGTCGTCGATGCGGGCCCTGCGCTCGATCCAGTTGCCGCAGTGGTAGGCGAGGCCTGCTGAGAAGAATGCAAGCAGCAGCACCAGCGACGGATTGTAGATATCGGCGCCAGCAGACACCGCCACCACGCCAGCGAGGCCTCCGGACAAGGTCCAGAACGGGTCGCCCTTGGCGAAGATGTAACCGCCCGCGAAGCCGCCCGCGAAGCCCATCGTGATAGTGAACGTGATGGCCGACAGAGTCGCCGGGCTGAAATAGATATTCGCCCAGCCGGGCACGGTGTCGGTGGTGATCGCGAGACAGGCCGCGTAGAACGCGTAGAAGGCAGTGAAGATGATCATCAGGCCCATCAGCGTGAGGTGCAGGTTGTGGGGCTTGAAAGCCCGTGCGCCTCCGTTCTTGTCGTATTTCCCGATTCTCGGCCCCAGGTTGAACAGAACACCCAACGCGAAGATGCCGGAGATGCCGTGCACCACGCCCGAAGCGGCGAAGTCGTGGTAACCGAAATGGGTTGTCAGCCAGCCGCCGTAGCTCCATCCCCAGGCCGCGGCCACGACCCAGACCAGACCGCCCATCAGGGCCGTCAGCCAGAGATAGGCCGAGATGCGGATGCGCTCTAGCACCGAGCCCGACATGATCGACCCGGTCGTCCAGGAGAACAGGACGAACGCGGCCCAGAACACGCCGCTGATGTTGTCTCCTAGGTTCGGTCCCATCGAGCCGTCCCAAGGCACGCCGTAGCCGTCACCGCAGAAATAGGCGCCTTCACCGGCTTTGCCCGCTCCGTCGGATGAGACGGTGAACTTGAGTCCCTCTTCCATGCAGAAGTAGACGTACCAGCCGAGGTAGTAGAACGTCGGCGTGACGACAGCGATCGTCATGATGTTCTTCATGGCCGTCGACATGATGTTCTTGCGGCGGCTAACGCCAGCTTCATAGGTCATAAAGCCCACATGCAGCAGCCACATGATCGCGACGGTGAAGAAGTAGTAAGCCTCGGTGAACACAGTGTCCACTGTCATCGACTCACCTCCAATGCTTCTTGTCCGATTGTACTTAATCCGGCCCCTGTGGGCCGGACTTCGTTACAATAGCACACTGCCCGCGGCTACGCCAAGCAGAGCCTTGGAGGGCCTTGGCTCGGCCCGGCTTAGGGGACTTCGACCCTGACGTCGGTGACTTCGCCTGTCTGGGCGTTGATCGTCACGGCGGTGTGACGCAAGAAGTCGTCGCGGCCGCCGTCGGGGTCGCGGATGGTGAACACCACAATCCACGCGGTGGAAGTCATGCCCTGGCGCAGCAGTTTGGCGTCGGAGCGCTCGGGCACGAAATCGATCTCGGCTAGCGCTGTGGCAATGGCCTCGTCCTTGCCCACATCGGGTTGCCAGCAGCCGCGCAGCGGGCCCCAGATGGTGAGCAACAGCACCACCCCGACCACGATGAGCAGCTTGGTGCGGCCAGGCATCGCCTTGAGGCGCTCTGTGAGGCCCCTTGGGCCGCCGGACGCCTCAGGCCGTGTGTCGGGGGCTGGCACCTGGGCGGCCTAGGCGTCAGCCTTGCGGGGCGAGCGCACCAAGAAGCGCAGGATGATGTAGCCGGCTACATGCGAAAGGGTGAACACGAAGAGCATCCACCACAGAGTGGCCTTGATGCTGTAGCGGCGTTCGCGGCACTCCCAGAACGTGAGCCCCACAGCGGCGAGCAGAAGCAACCACAGCAGGAGACTGTCTTGACGGCTGAAGAGGTATAGCAGGCCCATGGTCGTTGGTCCGTCGGTCGTCGTTATGAGCGAGTGTTGATGGGTGCGGCGGCCCCCCAAACGCTACTCGCTCGCGCTACTCGCTCGCAGGGTAGACCTTGATCGATATGAACCGCACCGGCAGATCGATCAGCTCCACGGGGCCATGGGCCACTTCACCGTGGATCTGCATGGTGTCACCGGCGTTGAGCCGGTAGTGTTTGCCGCCGTACCCGTAGTCGACAGACCCCTCGAGCATGTGGAGAAACTCCACACCGGGATGCTGGTATAGCGGGAACACGTCGCCGGGCTCGGTGATGGTGGCGATCATCGGTTCGATCACCCGGCTGGGACCGCGCAGCGTGCCCAGATCCTGGTAGAGCCGGCCGGGGCCGCCGCCCTGGTGGTGGATCTCGTGGCCTTCGCCGGCGCGCACGATCACCAGGTCGTGCTCCTCGTCGAGACCTCTGAACAGCGCCGTCACCGGCACCTGCGCTGTGGCGGCCAGCCGCACCAGCGTGGACAGACTGGGCGCGCTCTGGCCGTGCTCGATCTTGGAGAGCATCCCCAGCGAGAGACCGGAACTCTCCGCGAAGGCCGACATCGTCAGGCCCAACCCCTGCCGCAGGTCGCGCACCCTGGCCCCCACCACGCGGCACACTTCGGCAGTGTCGAGCGACGAGGTGAGATGCAGCGCATCAGGATCGCTGGCAGCGGGGCCTCGTCCGGCAGCGCCCCCGCGGGCGGCCTCGGAGCCCCTCTCGGGCGTGAGGCTCGCCGCCGACGCTGGATTCACCATGTTGATCCTGCCAAGTCCATGCCGTGATTGTGCGCGGGCGGCTGATCGCGGGCTACCCGTCCACACGACCTGGCGCCTGCTGAAGCGACCGGGCCTGCCCTCACCGTGCGATCTAGCATCGCGGCATCCTGATCTTGTTCCGGCACGCTCGCACTTCTAACAATGCCCAGGCCCGGTTGCAGGGCCAGTTTGACTCGCCGCTCGACAAAGTGGGGCTCCGGCAGGCTGCCGTTGCGGGCAGGGCCCTGCTGGACCGCTGGCCGGTCGACCGAGTGGTGTCGTCCTCGCTTCAGCGGACGCGCCAGACCGCTGCCGCAGCCAGACTAGGCGAACTGCCCACCGCCATTGACGACCGCTGGATGGAGATCGACTTCGGCGCCTACGACGACCACAGCATCGGTGAGGTGATGGCGGAGCTCGGCGCGGCATGGGCAGCCGACTCGGAGTACGTCCCTCCCGGTGGCGAGTCGATGGGTGATCTGCATCGTCGTGTAGGTGCCGCCCTGGACGAGCTCGCCGAACCCGCCCGCACCGAGAACGTGGTGGTGGTGACCCACGCCACCCCGATCAAGTCCGCGGTGACGTGGCTGCTGGGCGGGACCGCGGAGATGATCATGCGCCTGCGGGTCAACCTGGCATCGGTGACGGCTTTTGGCGACACCCCTTACGGCTGGGTGCTGACCGAGTTCAACTGGACCCCGGCTCGGCGCGTCGGCAGTCCGCGGGGCAATCCGGTCACCGCCTTGGAGCAAGCCCGTACTGCCGCTCCTCTATCAGGCCGGCTATGAAGGCCACGAGCATCTCTGGGAGGCTTGGGTGCCGGTCGGCCGGCGCGGATGGCCCGCCGATCAGGCCCTTGTGTCGCTGTTGTTGGCCAGCGATCTGTCGGCTGCCCGCGGGCGGCTGCCCGCGGGCGGTTACTGATAGAGGTGGGAGGGGCTGCCGGGCGGGTTGCGACCCGGTTCGGGGTTGTCCGCCAGCACCTCGCATTCCATAAGGTCGGGGTCGCGGAAGAACAGGCTGATCTTGCGGCCGAAATCGGTGACGACCCCGTCGGTGGCGCCGACGGCTATCAGCCGGTCCCGGATCCGGTTGAAGTCGTCGAGGCTGGCGGCGCGCAGGCCGATGTGGTCGAGGCGGCCTCGGCCGAACATCGGCGTCTGGTGCTCGGCTTGGTCGTTCCCGTCGATCTCGAACACGTTCAGTTCAGAGGAGGGGCCGATGTTGATGACGGTGAGCCGGGGCCCGCCCGGATATTCTTCGCCGTCGCTTTCAACGGTGGCCCCGAACATGTCGGCGTAGAACTGCTGAAGCCGGTCGGAATCGCTGGTGATCACCGCAACGTGATCGAGGCCCTGAGTGAGCATTGGCAGTCCTTTCACCGCCTGGCGCAACCGAAGATCTGCGAGAGCACGGGAGGCGCTTCGAGCCGGCGGCGCGTGCGGGTGGTGCGATAGGCTAGCCAGCCATGAGGTTGCTCGTTTTCCAGCACATCGACTGCGAGCATCCCGGACAGCTGAGGCAATACCTGAGAGCCGACGGTGTCGCTTGGACAGCGGTGGAGCTAGACGCCGGTGATCCCATTCCGCCGCTGGAGCATTACGACGCGCTGTGGGTGATGGGCGGCCCGATGGACGTGTGGGACGTCGAGGAGCACCCCTGGCTCGTTGAGGAGAAACAGGCAATCCGGCGCTGGGTGCGCGAACTTGAGCGCCCATTCCTGGGACTGTGCCTGGGTCATCAGCTTCTGGCCGACGCCCTCGGTGGCACCTGCGGGCCGCAGCAACCGCCCGAGATAGGGGTGCTACCCGTCGAGCTGACCGAGGCGGGCCTCGCCGATCCGATATTCGAGGCGATGCCCCGGCGCCAGCAGGCTCTGCAGTGGCATTCGGTCCGCGTAGCTCAGCCTCCTGACGACGCCATCGTGCTCGCTGGCTCTCCCGAGTGCCGGGTGCAGGCGATGCGCGTGGGCCCGAGGGCCTGGTCGATGCAGTACCACGTGGAGGTTGAGCCCGACACGGTGCGCAACTGGGGCGCGGTGGACGCCTACCGTGCCAGCCTGGAAGCGGTGCTCGGACCCGACTCGCTCGACGCTCTGGCAGCGGCGGCCGACAGGCGCATGGACGATTTCACTGTCGCCGCGGAGCAGCTCTACCGCAATTTCATGTCCGTGGCGATCGCTGACTGACGCGCCACAGTTGGGCGAGGCGTTGGCCCCGCCGCTTGAGATAGCGGATGAGTCGGGCAGGCGGGATTTGAACCCACGACCTCCTCGTCCCGAACGAGGCGCGCTACCAAGCTGCGCCACTGCCCGCGTCAGCTGAGCGCCGAGGTTACCCCAGTCAGTCGCCGCCTACACCAGCTTCGGGGTCAGGCCAACGCCGAAACGGTTCGGGCCAGCTGCAGAGGCTGCAGGGGTTTGATCAGCCAGGCGTTGGCAGCGCTGCGGCGGGCCAGGAACTCGTCCGCGGCACGGTCGAGCAGCATGATCACCGGACGCGGCTCCAGCCTGCCCATGCCCTCTTCCTGGCGGATGGACAAGCACGCGGCCACGCCGCCCATGTTGCCGATCTGCAGATCGAGCACCACAACGCCGGGATCGGTCTCGGCGACTGCGGAGAGCACATCGGCGCCTCGGCGCACCCGGATCACCCGATGATCGCCGCCCAGCGCGGCCTCGCACTCCTCAGCCGTCCAATCTGCATCAGTGGCTACAAGCACGTCGGGCACTGTGCTAAAGGTTACCGGCGCTGACCCTCATGCGGTATCATCTCAGCATGCTGGAGATTGAGTCCGAACGCACCGCCGAAGGCGTCGTCGTGTTGCGCCCGAGGGGCGACATCGACGCCTATTCCGTCGCCCAATTCCGAGAGGCGCTGACCGAGCGGGCCTCGTCACCCCGGCTGGTGGTCGACCTCTGCCACGTGCCCTTTATGGACTCTGCCGGGCTCGGCGCGCTGATTGGCGGAGTGCGCCGCATACGCGAGAACGAAGGCCGTGTCGCCGTATACTGCGACAGGGTGCCGCTTGTTCGGCTGCTTCACACCACCGGATTCAACCGCATCGTGCCGGTGGAGCAGGTGCTCCGGAACGCTGTTTCGGCTCTGAACGCCTGAGTGAACTAAGCCTGCAGCCAGCGCGTCCGCGGTGGCAGGCCAGCGGCTGAGGTCCGCCGCGCCGCGGCGATGGCGCGCTCGTGCGGCCGGGGGCGTTTTGCTGGGACTGGGCCTCCTAGGGCTGGGCCTCGGCCTGGCGCTTTGGGCGCCCGGGGCTGCGCATGCCGCTAAAGACTCGTCCGACGGCGCTGAGTCGGCGCAAGGCTCTGTCCACGTCGCTGCTGCCGAGCGCAGCAGCGACGTGGTCGACGTGGTCGAGGTGTCCGGCTACCTGGACGGCATCCTTGCGGACTTCATCGAGCGTTCCATCAGCAAGGCGTCAGATCGGGGCTCTCTAGGACTGGTGCTTCAGGTTGACAGCCCGCGGGCGCTGATCAACGACCAACGCTTCGCTGAGTTGGTCCGCGCCATCGCTGTCTCTGAGACCCCAGTGACGATGTGGGTCGGCCCGTCAGGCGCGGTTGCCAAAGGCGCCGTCGGCCAACTCGCCGGCTTGGTGTCCGACGTAGCGCTCGCTCCAGGCTCGAGGATCGGCGATCTGGGCCCGCCGTTGGTATCGCCGGAGAGCTTCTCGGAGCCGTTCGCAGAGGCTTACGAGCGGATGCGTGTCGCTTCGATTTCTTCTGAGGAGGCGATCGAGCTGGGTGTTGGGCGAGAGGCGCCGACGCTGCCGTTTTTCGTCATCGATCTGCCCGGCTTCCGCACTGAGCTTGATTCCTCCGGCGACGAGCCGTTGAGGGTGCCGGTCAGCCGGGTGCGCTTCGCGAAACTGTCGCTGCTCGACCAGCTGATGCATGCCGCCGCGAGCCCGGCCCTCGCCTATCTGCTGCTGTCGGCAGGCGGCGTCCTGCTGATCTTCGAGCTGTACACGGCCGGTGTGGGACTTGCCGGCGTGGCCGGCGCGCTGGCCTTGATGCTCGGCTGTTACGGGCTGGCGGCGCTGCCGGCGCGCGGCTGGGCGGTCGCTCTGCTGCTCGTTGCCGCGTTCGGCTACTGCGTCGACATTCAGACCGGCGTTCCACGGGTGTGGACGGTCATCGCCACCGTCTGCTTCACGGCGGGCTCTCTAACCTTGTTCCAGGCTGTGTCGCCGGGATGGGTGACCCTGTTAGCCGGGATCGGTGGTGTGCCGCTGGCCCTGATCGCCGGGATGCCGACCATGGTGAGAGCGCGCTTCTCGACGCCGACTATCGGACGAGAGTGGATGATCGGCGCGGTCGGCACAGCGCGCCAGGCTGTGGCGCCGGAGGGCGTGGTGATGATAGAGGATGCGCCCTGGCGGGCTCGCACGCATCGCAGCACGCCGATCGCGCCGGGCGGGGCTGTGCGCGTCGTGGCTATCGAGGGTCTGACCATCGAAGTCGCGCCTGCTGACGTCTCAGACATCCCGGCCGCAGATGTTGACGTCTCAGACATCGAGGCTGCAGACGCTGCGAGCTCAGACGTGGATGTCTCAGGCCACGAGGACTCAGGTGGCGACGGCCGGGCCGGCTGACTGATCAGGCGGCCGGCCCGGGCTGGCTTCGACGATCAGCCCATCTGCGGCAAAGGGACGCCCAAGCCGTCCCAGCAGGCGCTCTGCGCCCAGCAGAGCCCGCACCGTGAGCGCCCGCGGCTGGGTCGACTCACCGGCGCGCAGCGACGGAACGTAGGTGGCGGAGTGTGTGACCTGCCAGCCACGGCGGCGCAGCAGCTCGGTGAGCGTGCGCCAGGTGAACATCACCACGTGATCGGGATGTGTCACCTCCACGTTTCGCAGCAGCCCGGCGACGGGGTTGATCAGCCCGCAGGCGTTGGGCGTTGTGATAATGAGCCGCCCTTCGGGCGAGCAGAGACCGCGCAAGGCGTTGAGCAGCGCGCCGGGGGCGTCGACATGCTCGATGACCTCGCCGGCCAGCACGACGTCGGCCGGCGCGAGTTCCAGCGCCGCCACTGCGGCCGCGTCGGTGCAGTCCGCGCAGCGGGCGTCGTATCCGGCCGCCGCGGCCTCTGCCACTGCGGCCGCGTCGACGTCGATCCCCACCAGCTCGGCGGCGGCGCCGGCAAGCTGCCTATGCAACCAGCGATGGGCCCGCTGCTGGGCTTGCCGGAAGCCGGTGTCGGCGAAACCGACGTGAATCACGCGCATGCCGCGGCATCGCTCGGTGAGCCAGTCAATGCGGTCGACGACCTGGACGCGGGGCAGCCGGTGGACCATGTCGGCCTGGCTGAGCGCGTCGCCGACAGCGCCGCACCCTGGAGACCCGCCGACGGTCAACTCTCCGCCTCAGACAGCGATTCCACGGACGGCTCGAACACCGGCGCGTCACGACAAGCGGCGGCCAGTTCTTCCAGCGTTACGTCAGATCCGGCCACAATGCGCCGCACACGTTGGGCCATCCGCTTGCGGCCGCGCCAAAGCACCAGGCTGCCGAGGCGTCCGGCCTCCTCGACCGTCCAGCGTGGCTCGCCGGGGTCGAAGTCGTAGGGATGGCAATACAGCCACGGCGCGGGATGGCGCTGTGTCCGGCGCCTGGCCCAGGCCACGGCGAACCCAGGAGAGGCGCGCAAGTAGGCTCCGCCGAGCAGCGGCAGGTGAAGAGGCCCGACACCGGCCACGGGACAAGGCAGCTCGACCAGCCCGCAAGGCCACCTAAAGGGGATGCGGGGTGCCCCGGCCCAGCCAAAAAGCGGGTTGCGGGCCGGCAGCACACTCGAGGAATAGCTATAGCCGAGGTCTGTGAGGATCTCGGGCGCCCACGCAGCGTCGGGCACCAGCGAGAAGATCGGTGCCCTGAAGCCTGCTACCGAGCGGCCGACCAGCTGTGCCAGTGCTGTGGTGGCCTGCGCTGTGGCCTCACGGAAGCGCTCAGGGCCGAACTCCGGCAGCGGCACGTGCGCCGCGCCGTGGAGGCCGATCTCGTGACCACGCGCCGCGGCGTCGCGGATCAGCTCGGGCGCCTCGTCGATAACGTCGCCCACCACGAACACGGTGCCGCGCACGCCCCAGTCTTCCAGGCTGTCGAGCAGAGCCTCTGTGACGGCCGGATAGCGAAGCTCGACCGACCGGTTGGGTCGGTGATCCTCCAGATCGAGGGTAAAGGCGACAGGCTCGCTCATCGTGGGCGGTCTGAACGCTCGCTCGCGCCGTCGGGGGCAGGCTCGTCAGCTTCACCTGAAGCGGGCACGTCGACGCGCCGCGCCCGGAACTCTGGGCCGCACTGAGCCCCGCGGAGTTCGTTCTCAGAGGCCAAGCCCGCCGATGCCAGCAAGACCATCGCGATGTCGATGGGCACACGGTAACGAGTCAACCCGAATGTGAGCGCAGCCGTGACGATAACCAGCGGCCATTGCGCAAGCAGAGGCGTGAGCCGCTGTCCGGCCCGGCGCAGCCGCCAGGCACCGACGGCTGCTGGGACGACCAGCAGGTAGTACAGGATCAATCCGGCAGTGGATGGCGCCCGCCAACGCCCCTCGAGCCTCCAGGCCCAGCCCAAAGTGTCGCGCACGCGATAGACCTCCAGGACTCTCCCGACTCGGGCGAGCATCACCTGCGGGTAGCGTCTGAAGTTGTCGCCTATGTAGTCGAGCGCTGCGCGGCGGTTGAACGAGTCGATCGCAGATTCGTCATAGACTGGTCTCTCTGCGGCGGGCAGCGAAGTAACGCCGGGGAAGGCGTCCTCATAGTCGTCCCAGAGGCCGAGTTCAGTGAAACAGTCGGCCCAGTAGCCGATGCTGGGCCCGCTCCAAGCGGTGTCGCACGATCCGGCGATCAGCACGCTGCCCGACGCCGAGGTGAGCGTGACGGGATGCGAGAAGCGCAGGTTGTTGTAGGTCAGCCAAGGCGACACAACCAGAAGCGCCGCGGCCCCGCCTATCGCCAGGTGACACAGCCGCTCGCGCAGCGCCCGGGCGCTCCCCAGCAGCGTCAGCGGCACCAACAACACCACCGTAAGTAGGGCGGCTTCGGCTCTCACCAGCGCGGCGACTGCGATGACGGCGCCCGCGCCCGCGGCCGCGCGGCGCGACGGCCGGGCCGCGTAACCGCAGGCGGTCGCGATCACAGCCGTCACCGTCGGCTGGTACAACGATTCCGACATCAGCATGGCGTCGTTGATCCAAAGAAGCGGATGGAGGGCGGCCAGCGCCCCGGCCAACCAGCCCGCCCTAGCGCCAGCAAGGCTCCGGGCGAGCATGGCGATCAGCACGACAGTGCCCGCGCCCATAAGCGACGCGAGCGCTCGCTGCCAGGTGACAGTGTCGAAGCCGATCCGCGACCAGGCGCCGAGAAGCAGCGAGAACAGCGGCGGGTCGCCAGCGGAGTTGACGAGCCGCCCGGTTGAAAGATGCTCCAGAGGGTGCTTGAAGAAATGGCCCTGCGCGATCAGGCGGCCCTGCAGGAACTGGTAGAGCACGTCTCCGTTGATGCGGAAGCATCCGGGCTCCGCGACGCCAGCGTCGCAGACGGGACGAGCCTTCAGCACCACGTAGAGCCTCAGCGCCAGAGCGGCCGCTGCGATGCCCGCCGTGACGGGCCACCACCTGTTCGGCTTCATCCCGGCTGGCTGAGAGAGGCGCGCGGGCTTTGTCGAGCGAGACCTCGTCGCGCGAGTTCTGGCGCCGTGTCGACCGCGGTGCGAGCGACGCGGCTGGCGGCATTATGGCCGGCTCTCCGAGGCAGCCAACGGTCGGCCAGCGCGCCGGCAGCGACCGCAGCAAGCACGATCACGGACACATCGGCGCCGACCCGGTAGCGGGTAACGCCGAAAGAGACGGCCGCGGCGATCACCGCGGTCGCGATCATGGCCAGCGGCGCAAGCAGCTGGCCAGCGCGGCGTCGCAGCGTCACTGCTCCCACCACAGCGAGCATCGAGGCGGCCCAGTGCGCCCACAGTCCGAGCTGCACATGCGAGGGGATCCGCCGCTCGAACAGCGCGTCGAAGTCTGCGGTCTGAAAGGGGCGGAACAACCCAAAGAGCCTGCCAACACGTGCTGCGGCCACTTTCGGTGTCTCTGCCAAGTGCCCTGCAACGTACTCCCGAGCCGCGGCCATCTTGCTGGCACCGATCACTGATTCGTCTCCGTCGGGCCAGGCGGTCTGGTCGCAGTCCCTGTGCCAATAGCCGATAAACGTCCCGGAGTACGTGAGATCACAGTTACCCATCTCCATCACGAAGCCGGCACCCGTCGACAGCAGCGTCGTCTCGTTGAAGACTGCCAGATTGCGACCAACCCAGGGCGCCATGATCAACGCGGCCACCGCCGCCCCTGCCAGCAGCCGACCGAACTTCGCGGACAAGCTGATCCCACGTCTTGTGAGCACTAGCGGGACCATCAGCAGCGGGAACAACAGCACCGTCTCACTGCGCGTCAGGGCGCCCGCGGCGAGCACCGCCGACAGCGCCACAATCCGTCTCGGGGTGGGATTCTCGGCCGCTCGCTGCGCCGCGAGCAGTGACGCCGCAGCGATCGGGATGTACAGCGATTCCGACAGGATCAGCCCGTCGTTCATCCACAGCGGCGGATATGCGGCAACCCCGAAGGCTGCCAGCGCTGCAGTTCGGCTGCCCGCGAGCCGGTGGACTACAAGCGCGGCTGGCACCACAGCGGACGCGCTCACCAGACCCGACGCCAGCCGGTGCCAAAGTGCGGTGTCGGCGCCGAGCATCGACCAGCCGGCCAGGTACAGCGAGTACAGCGGCGGATGGGCCGCCGAGGGCATTTCGGCACCGGTCGCGCCGAAAGTGAATGGGTTGACGAAGCCTCGGCCACCTGCCAGCAGGTTGGCAGTCTCGTGGTAGAAGAAGTTGTCGCTGAGCCCCAGCGGCAGATCGCGGTAGTAGCGCAGGGTCACGAACCACCGCAGCGCGACGGCCAGCGCGAAAGCTACGGCCACCCAGACCGCTAAGTGTCTCGAGCGCGGCACGCGCCGATGCTAGGCACCGTCCGTCTAACGCCCGTCGCGCGACCGCTCCAGGGTCGTCAGGCCGTCGGACGGTCGTCAATCACCTCGGAGTTCAGAAGGCGTCCATGTCGAGCAGTTCGAAGGTGTCGAGCAAGATGGCATCCTGATCGATGCGGGTGTCGAGGCTGCGGACGATGAGGTTCAGCGGACTCGGTTGCAGCCTGCGCGGCGGCGACAGCCCGCGCACTCTCACCGAGCCGTTGAAGCCCGCGTAAACGGCGAACACGCTGCGCTCGCGCCGTGCGATTGCCGCAATCGTGCCGGTGGCCTCAATCGGCGCCGCGTTGCGGTCCGAGCCCGACGCGGCAGCTGCCAGCGGAAACAGCTTGAGCACCGCGGTGGCTGGCATCTTGGCATGGCGCGTCCTGGTGGTGACCGCAGCCAAGTCGTCTGCGATGTGCACCCGGTAGCGGACGTACGGGCAGGCCAGCCGCCAGCGCAGCACATCCGAAGCCCAGTCGGTGGACCATCCGCTCACCTGGTGTCGATCGACCATGCTGGCGAAGTCGCAGAAGTCGACGGATTCAAGCCAGCGCGGCGTGACCTCTGCCGATGCGATGCGCTGACGCCGCCCGAGGTATCCCGCTGTGGAAGGCACGAGACGCACCGGCAGCGGCCCCACCAGTCGCCATCCCATGTACTTCACCACCGGCCCGGTGGACTTGGCGTTGGTTACGCCCAGTACGAACGACCGTCCGGCTGCGCCGGCCTCGGCATAGATCTCCAACCCCAGACGCGTGAAGTGGCGTGCCCTCTGATAGCCGCTGCGGGTGACGGCATGCTGCGACCAGGCTCCGTCGCTGCGTGCTCCCTCGGGGCCCCGATAGCGCCTCGGCATGATCAGGTAATGCGCCACTAGCATAGGTCTGTCGCTGTGTCCGACTTCTGTGTAGTGGTAGCGCTCCCACGCCCGGCCCAGCGGGTTGTCGCGGTAGCACCAGCGCAGGTATGCGGTGTCGTCGGCCAGCCTGGGATCTGGCAGCTCGGCGCGCAGCAGCTGGGTGGCGTCGCGCAGCAACACCGCATCACGGGCCGCATCGCCGTCCTCGGAGGTGTCGGTGCCGCCGGAGGCACAGCCGTCGACCGTCCATCCGTCCACGCCGTCGGCTGTGCGCGCCCCGAGGCGGCGGGGATCGATCCCCTGATCCGCAGTCACACCGCTGCCATGCACGGCTGCGCCTGGACGCGGCCAGCCCATCTCATCGCTGTGCGCGAGGAGGGACTTGAACCCTCACGTTCTTTCGAACACAGGAACCTGAATCCTGCGCGTCTGCCAAATTCCGCCACTCGCGCGTGCGGTGCTACGGTGCCCATCTTCAAGGCGCGCAAGCCCTGCGAGGCTATCGCCAAAGCCTGAGGAGCCGCACCGTGCGGCCCGGCTCGGCCACGCCCGCCGCCCCCTCAGGCACCGCTGCGGTACAGCCATGAGGCTATTCGGTGAATCGTGTCGCTCCGGTAGACTGAATTAGATTATGTCCGACCAGGGACCTACCGTCTTCAGGGGCCGGTATCAACTGTTGCGCCTGCTGGCGCGGGGCGGGATGGCGGACGTCTATCTCGCCCGCGATGTGGCGCTCGACCGCCCCGTGGCGATCAAGGTGCTGATGGCGGAGTTCGCCGAAGACCCGAGCTTCGTGGAGCGTTTCCGCAGGGAGGCCAAGGCGGCCGCCAACCTCAACCACCCCAACATCGTGGGGATTTACGACTGGGGTCAGGAGCACGGCACCTACTACATCGTGATGGAATACGTGGAGGGGCGCAGCTTCGCCGACGTGCTGCGATCCACGGGGCCGCTTCACCCCGACCGAGCCGCGGAGATCGCCTTCGATGTGGCCGCAGCGCTGTCATGCGCCCACACAGCGGGGATCGTCCACCGCGATGTGAAACTGGGAAACGTCATAGTCAGCGACGACGGCCAGGTGAAGGTCGCCGACTTCGGCATCACCACCACCTTGGCTCGGCGTGCCGGGGACACCCTCACCCAGATCGGCTCGGTGATGGGAACGGCCACCTACTTCTCGCCCGAACAGGCCCGGGGCCAGCCTCTCGACGGCCGGTCCGACCTCTACTCGCTGGGGGTGGTGCTGTACGAGCTGATAGTCGGCCAGCCGCCGTTCACGGCCGACAGCGCTACCGCTGTGGCCGTCAAGCACGTTCAGGATGCGCCGGTGCCCCCCAGCCGCCGGGGTGCCGTGATCGCCGACTCGCTGGAGATGATGATCCTCAAGCTGCTGGCCAAGAACCCCGCCAATCGCTATCCGGAGGCCGCCGACCTCCAAGCCGACCTGACCCGCTACCTCAGCGGCGCTCGCACTCTGCCGCGGGCGGTCACCCCTGCCTCGCCGAAAGCCAGCTCCGGCGGCCGGGCGCCGGGCAGCGCTGTGGCGCAGAGAGCGCCTCACCCGTCGGCCCAGGCGCCCGGACGGCCGGCTGCCGGCCCGCCGCGGCCGCCCTCTAAGGCACCGAGCGGCGGCCCGAGGAGCGGCGCCCCGAGCGCTGGCAGCCCCCCTCTTGGGAGGCGCCGTCCGCCGCGCCCTGTGCCTTCCAGCCGTCCTCCTAGGTCGGGCCGTCCTCCTAGGTCGGGTGGGCCTCCTGGGTCGGGTGGGCCTCCTAGGGCAGGCGGGCCTCCTGGGTCGGGTGGGCCTCCTAGGGCAGGCGGTCCTGCAGCAGCTGGCGCTCCGAACCGCAGGCCGCCAGACGCCCGGACGCGCACTCGCCGAGTGCCTGCTCAGGGCGCGCCGCCCGGAGGGCAGCCTCAGTACGCCCCGCCCGCCTATTACTACGAGGAGGTGCACCGATCCGACACCTGGAAGCGCACCGCTTTGATGCTGATCGGGCTGGCGGCGCTGCTGTCGATTCTGGGCTTTTTGGTGGTGCGCTTCTATGAGGAACTCGGACTGGGCGACGACAGCCCGGCCGAGGTCGTCGGCGACGGTGCGCCGACGCTGGTGGAGGTGCCCGACCTGAGCGGTCTCGGCTTGCTCGAAGCCGAGAACCGGGTGCGAGAACTCGGGCTGGGCATCGACCTGAGCTACCGCGTCAACACCGGCGTTCCAGAAAACACCGTGTTCTCCCAAGTGCCGCCCCCCGGGCAACGGCTGGAAGCCGGAGAGGTCGTATCGGTGACCGTCAGCCAGGGCGAGATACCGCGCGTGCCGCCGGTGACCGGACGCAACAGCACTGACGCCCGGATGATCCTCGAGAGCAGCGGGTACGTCGTAATCGAGGTCAAAGAGACCAACCAGGCCGAGGCGGGAATAGTGGTGCGCCAGGAGCCGGCCAGTCGCACTGAGCTGATTCCGGGTGAGGCCGTCACCATCACCGTCTCCACCGGGCCGGGGCAGATCTTCGTGCCCGATGTGCGTGGCAAGACTCCCATCGAGGCGTTCCGAGTGCTTAATGGGCTGGGTTTCAGCCCCAAAGAGCGCTACGAGTCTTCCGAGACCGTCCCTGAGGGCGCAGTGATCGAGACTGAGCCAATTGTCGGAACGCCGATGAACCCTCAGAGTCAGATCATCGTGATCATCTCCGACGGACTGCCGGTGGTGGCCGTACCGGACGTGCGAGGCCTGCTGTTCGACACAGGGCGGCTCACCTTGGAGCGGTCAGGGCTGGTGGTCGGCACTGTGACCTTCGAGTCGGTGGATCCGGGTTCGCCCGACATCAGCCGGATACTCGAGCAGA
Organism: Acidimicrobiales bacterium; assembly: GCA_965214945.1. Classification (GTDB taxonomy): domain Bacteria; phylum Actinomycetota; class Acidimicrobiia; order Acidimicrobiales; family Aldehydirespiratoraceae; genus JAAXHB01. Next base: position 200,516 of record OZ244029.1, read on the forward strand.
CACCGCCGCCCAACCAGGAGACGCAACAGGGCACGATCGTCAACCTGGTGGTGGGCGCGCCCGCCGAGCCGGAACCTGACCCCACCGAGACGACCGCGCCCGCCGAGAGCACTACCACTGTCGACCCGGCAGCGCCCTGAGCGGGCTGCTGCCGGCCGTCAGCGGCAGCGGTCCAAAAAGTTGGAGAGCAGGTCGTGGCCCGAGGTGGTGAGCACCGACTCGGGGTGGAACTGGACGCCTTCCAGATCGTGTTCGCGATGGCGCAGGCCCATCACCAGGCCGTTGTCGGCTGTGGCGGAGATCTCCAGCGTGTCTGGCACCGACAACCGGTCAACGACAAGCGAGTGATACCGGGTGGCCTTAAGCGGCTCGGGGAGGCCCTTGAAGACGCCTAGGCCGTCGTGGCTGATCATCGACGTCTTGCCATGCATCACCTCCGGCGCGCGCACGACCGCGGCACCGAAGGCTTCAGCTATGCATTGCAGGCCTAGGCAAACGCCGAGGATGGGCGTTTCGCCGCTGAGTTCCGCTAACACGTCGTTGCTGACTCCGGCGTCGCGGGGATGCCCCGGGCCGGGGCTTATGAGGATCCCGTCGGGCGCAGATTCCCGGATCTGTGCTGCGGTCACTGCATCGTGACGGTGGACCACGGGATCGGCCCCGAGTTCTCCCAGGTACTGCACGAGGATGTACACGAACGAGTCGTAGTTGTCTATTACGACGATCCGAGGCGCGCCACCCACCGTGGCGTCAGACTCGGCGGGGGCGGTGCCCGACGCCCGCAGCTCGACGGAGGCCTTCACCCCAGCGAGGCTAGGAGTGTTGCGCCTCGCTGGTGCCCTGCTCACACGCCCCGCGCGGCGCTGTCGCGTGATTCGACGGCCTCCAGAAGGTGAACGGCGATGTCGGCGACTCGCACCTCCGCTTCCTCCACGCCCGCAGCCCGCACGCCGTCGTCGATCATGATGTAGCAGAACGGGCAGGCGGTGGCTATCCGCTGCGCTCCGGTGTCGAGCAGCTCGCGGGCGCGCACGTCGTTGACCTTCTCGCCGATGCTCTCTTCCATCCACATCCGCGCCCCGCCTGCGCCGCAGCACATTCCCTTGGTGCCGTTGCGTCTGGCCTCCACCAAGTCGATGCCTGCGAGCGAGCCGAGCACGCGCCTCGGTGCTAAGTAGACGTCGTTGTGGCGCCCCAGGTAGCAGCTGTCGTGGTAGACGACCCGCTCGTCGAGGCTGGCGCCGGCCATGTCGAGCCTGCCCTCGGCCACCAGCCATTCCAGCATCTGGCTGTGGTGCACCACCTCGTAACGGGCGCCCAGTTGCGGGTACTCGTTGGCCAGAGTGTTGAAGCAGTGCGGGCACTGCGTGACGATCTTGCGCACACCCATGGCGTTGAGCGTGGAGATGTTCTCGCTGGCCAGCATCTGGAATAGGTACTCGTTGCCGGAGCGCCGAGCCGAGTCGCCGGTGCAGTTCTCCGCCGGGCCGAGGATCGCGAAATCGACGCCGGCGCGGCTCAGAAGCTCGGCAGTGGCGCGGGTGACCCTCTTGTTCTTATCGTCGAACGAGCCCGCGCAGCCCACCCAATAGAGATATTCGGCGTCGAAGGGGTCGCCGCCGCCGACGACGCGCACGCCCTCGAGGCCGTCGGCCCAGGCGGCGCGGTCTCTCTGGCTCAACGACCACGGGTTGGACGAGTTCTCCATGCCCCTGTATGCCTGGCCGAGTTCGGAGGGGAAGTCGCTCTCCATCAGCGTGAGATATCGGCGCATGTCAAGGATCTTGTCGAGAATCTCGATGTTGACCGGGCAGACCTCGTCGCAGGCCCGGCACGATGTGCATGCCCAGAGTTCCTCGGTGCTGATCCGCTCGAACATCCAGTTCGCCGGCACCTTCACCTCGCCGGCCGCGTCGCGCTCTGCCGCGCTCCTGCGTCCGTCGCTGAGCGGCGGTGTGACGGGCGGGTCGCCCGTCCGGGCCATGATCTCACCGGTCTTGAGCACGATTTCCCGGGGATCGAGCGGCTTGCCCGTAGCGTGCGCGGGGCAGACAGAGGTGCAGCGTCCGCACATGGTGCAGGCGTCGGTGTCGAGAAGCTGCTTCCACGAGAAGTCCTCGATGGTCGAGGCACCGAACGTCTCCAGCTCGGTGTCGCCCTCCACTAGATCGGGCATGGGCCGCATGGCGCCCTTGGGTCGGTCTCGGTGGTGCAGGTACATGTTCAGCGGCGACGTGAACATGTGGCGCAGCATGGTGGTGGGCAAGATCACCAAGAACGCGGCGAACGCCGCCACGTGCGCGATCCACCACGCCTGGTGCCAGCCGTGAAGCCCGCTTGCGCCGTCCACCAGCTGGGCCAGTGGATAGCCGATGAAGCTCCACCGCTCGTGCTCGGGCAGGCCCTCGGCGGCGATCCGGAAGGCCTCGGCGCCGAACCCGGTGACACCGATCGCTAGGAAAACGCTTGCGATCAGGGCGTGCTCGGGCCGGGTTTTGATGCGGATGCGATACGGGCGCCACGCAGGCGGGCCGTAGCGGCGCAGAATCGCCCACACCACACCGATTATGAACACCGCCCCAGCGGCGTCGCCGACCGCGGAGTAGGCCCGGTAGACGTCTCCGTGCAGGAACTTCAGTGCGTCGGGGAGCTGGTGGTTGACCTCCAGAGTGGTGGTGACGCCGAGCAACACCAGGAAGCTGAAGTAGATCAGCGAGTGCATCACGCCCGCGCCGGGCTCGCGCAGCAGCGTGCGCATGTAGACGCCGGAGCGGAAGTCGGCGAGTCGGTGGCGCAGGTTGCCCGGCGTGGTGCGACGGTTGTCGGGCCGGCCGCGCTGCCAGTTCTTCACTCGGTTGGCGAACAGCACGGCGCCCCACACCAGCAGGATCGGCACGACCGTGTAGAAGGCTGCCTTCAGCGGGCTTGGGATGTTGCCGAACACCTCGCGGGTGACCGAACTCTCATCGTGGAAGCCCGTGAGGCTAGGCGCGATGCCCGAGACGGCGGTGAACAACGCGAGGGCGACACCAGCGCCGACGACAAGGTGATGGGGCTTGATTCGAGTTTTCATGGCACGCGCGACATTACCCGCGTCAGTGACAGTCGGTCAGTCGGGCGGGGGACGCGAGGCCTGTGCGGCCACCTCCGCAGCGGCGGACGCGGCGGCCTCGAAATCGAGGGCGCGTCTCAGTGTTGGCATGGCCTCGAGCGGGGCCATGTCGTCGCCCAGCACGTAGTGGAACGGGATGCCGGTGCCGATGTTCAGCTCTGCGATGTCGTCGTCGGAGATGCCGTCGAGGTGTTTCACAAGGGCGCGCAGGCTGTTGCCGTGCGCCGCCACCAGCACGACATGGCCCCGTCGCAGGTCAGGCACGAGCGCGTCGTACCAGTACGGCAACAGCCGCTGCACCACGTCGGCCAGGCATTCGCTGCGGGGCACCAGCTCCGGGGGAAGATCGGCGTAGGCGGGCGATGCGTTCGGGTTGTGCTCGTTGTCGTCGCGGATCGGCGGCGGCGGCGTGGCGTAGCCGCGCCGCCAGCGCTGAAGCTGCTCGTCACCATGGCGGGCCCGCGTCTCAGCCTTGTTCAAACCGGTCAAGTCGCCGTAGTGGCGCTCGTTCAGACGCCAGCTCCGGCGCACGTCCACCCAGCCCCGGCCGAGCCCGCGCAGCACGATCTCGGCTGTCTCGATGGCGCGTTCGAGCCGCGAGGTGTGCGCCACGGTGGGCAGCAGCCCCGCGGCGGCGAGCAGCGGGACGGCGCTGCGGGCTTCGGCGCGGCCGGCGGCGTTGAGCGGCGAGTCGTGCCAGCCGGTGAACAGGTTCAGGTCGTTCCACTCGCTGCGGCCGTGTCGCAGCAGCACGAGATGACATGCCATGGCGGTCAAGCTAGCCGCGGTGCGCCGGCAGCTGCCGCGCCGCTCGGAACGCCGACGCCCGACCGCAGGTCGCTCAGGCACCCAGCAGAACCTTCTCGCACACAAACTTGATGTGTAAGCACTCATGTTTTCATTGGTTTGTGATAGCAGATTATCTGTTTTTTACGTTGTAAAACTTGCTGACAGTCGCTACCATATGAGCCAGGTCTCGGGCTGCGGCCCAGACCTGTGACAAGCGATCTCCGGGCAGGCCGGGTTCGCAAACCGCAAGAAAGGCAGTCACCCATCATGGCCAAGGCCGTCGGTATCGATCTTGGTACCACCAATTCCGTCGTCAGTGTCCTCGAGGGCGGCGACCCCGTCGTGATCGCCAACGCCGAGGGATCCCGCACCACCCCGTCGGTGGTGGCGTTCAACAAGAATGGCGAGGCTCTCGTCGGCGAGGTCGCCAAGCGTCAGGCCATCACCAACCCCGGCCGCACGATCCGCTCCGTTAAGCGCCACATGGGCACCGGCTGGTCGATTGCGATCGACGGCAAGTCCTACACCGCGCAGGAGATCTCGGCTCGGGTGCTGATGAAACTCAAGCGCGACGCAGAGGAATACCTGGGCGAGCCGGTGACGCAGGCAGTGGTGACCGTGCCGGCCTACTTCGACGACGCCCAGCGCACCGCCACCACCGAGGCCGGCAAGATCGCCGGCCTGGAGGTGCTGCGCATCATCAACGAGCCGACTGCGGCGGCGCTGGCGTACGGCTTGGACAAGGAGGCCGACGATCAAATCATCCTCGTGTTCGACCTGGGCGGTGGCACCTTCGACGTTTCGGTGCTCGATCTCGGTGAGGGTGTCTTCGAGGTGATGTCCACCTCGGGCGACACCAACCTGGGTGGAGACGACTGGGACGAGGCGGTCATCGACTGGCTCGTGGAGTCGTTCAAGAACGATCACGGCGTCGACCTTTCCTCCGACGCGATGGCGATGCAGCGTCTAAAGGAGGCCGCAGAGAAGGCCAAGATCGAGCTGTCGCAGACGCCGTCAGCTCAGATCAACCTGCCGTTCGTAACCGCCACCAACGCCGGGCCGCTGCATCTCGACTACACGCTGAGCCGTGCCAAGTTCCAGGCGCTCACAGCCGGTCTGCTCGACCGGTGCCGCGGGCCGTTCGAGCAGGCGATCCGCGACGCGAGCCTCAAGAAGGGCGACATCCGCCACGTGGTGCTGGTCGGTGGCTCCACCCGCATGCCGGCAGTCTCCGAGCTGGTGCAGGAGCTGACCGGCCGCGAGCCGAGCAAGGCCGTCAATCCCGACGAGGTCGTGGCCGTGGGCGCCTCGATCCAGGCCGGTGTGCTTAAGGGCGAGGTCAAGGACGTGCTGCTGCTGGATGTGACGCCGCTGTCGCTGGGCATCGAGACCAAAGGCGCCGTGATGACCACGCTCATAGAGCGCAACACCACGATCCCAACCCGTAAGAGCGAGATCTTCACCACCGCCGATGACAACCAGCCGTCGGTGGAGATCCACGTGCTGCAGGGTGAGCGCCAGATGGCGAACTACAACAAGACGCTGGGCAAGTTCCAGCTGGTTGACCTTCCACCGGCGCCGCGGGGCGTGCCGCAGATCGAGGTGACCTTCGACATCGACGCCAACGGCATCGTCCACGTGAGCGCCAAAGACCAGGCCACCGGCAAGGAGCAGTCGATGACCATCACCGGTCAGTCGTCGCTCGATCCCGACATCATCAAGCAGATGGTGGCCGACGCTGAGGAGCACGCCGAGGAAGATCGCCGTCGCCGTGAGGCGGCCGATGTGCGCAACACGGCTGACTCGCTCATCTACCAAACCGAGAAGCTGCTGAGTGACCAGGCCGATGCCGCGTCCGAAGACGAGAAGAAGACGATCAACTCCAAGCTCGACGACCTGCGCACCGCGCTGGAGGGCGACAACACCGAGGCGATCAAATCGGCGACGGAGGCCCTGGTGGCTGCCAGCCAGCAGTTCGGCCAGCGGCTCTATGAGGCAGCAGCGGCGGCTGATCGCCAGTCGGGGGCGTCCGCCTCGGGCTCGTCGAGTTCCGCTGCGTCCGACGATGACGTGATGGAAGCCGAGATCGTCGACGACGACAAAGGCAGCGCCTGATGGGCAGTTCCGATCCTGAGACGCACGAGCCGCGGGCGGACGAGGGTGCTCCACAGCAGGATGAGCCGCTAGCGGACTCGGGCGTGACGCAAGAGCCCGACCGGCGGTCTGCGGCAAGCTACGACGCCAGGCCCGAGGCGGAGGACAGCCCGCGGGCTGCGGCTGCCGACGAGAGCGCAACACAGGGCGCCGACGCCTCCGCAGCGCTCTGTGAGCAGCTCGCGGCCGTCCGAGCCGAGCGAGACAGCTACCTCGACGACCTGCAACGGGTGACTGCGGAGTTCGCCAACTACCGCCGCCAGACCGCTAGACGCAACGCCGACACCGTTGCTCGGGCCGCTGCGAAGCTGGCAGAGTCGCTTCTGCCTGTGCTCGACGCGTTCGACAATGCTGTCGGCCAGGGCGTGGAGGGCATCGGCGCTGTGCAATCGCAGATACTGGGCGCGCTCAGAGAGCACGGCCTTGTGGCAGTGGGCGCCGTCGGCGAGCCGTTCGACCCCAATCGACATGAGGCGGTGACCTACGAGGCCACTGCTGCCGCCGAGGACGCCGGGCCGGTCATCGTGGAAGTGCTGATGACGGGTTACGAGTGGAACTCGAAGGTGCTACGCCCGGCCATGGTGAGAGTGCGCGGCTGACGGGCGCGGCACCAGACGGCGGAGTCGGGTCAGCAGAGCGGGGCAGAGGCAAGCTGGCGGCAAGACCGCACACCAGCGAACAGAAGCGGGGAGGTGAGAATGGAACCGCAGCGTGAATGGTTCGATAAGGACTATTACAAGATCCTCGGCGTCAGCGAGAACGCTGCCGACTCCGAGATCAGCAAGGCCTACCGCAAGCTGGCCAAGAAGCTGCACCCCGATGCCAATCCTGGCGACACCGCCACCGAAGACCGCTTCAAGGAGGTGGCCTCGGCCTACGACGTGCTCGGCGACGCCGAGAAGCGCAAGGCCTACGACGAGGTGCGCCGCCTCGGCCCCATCGCCGGTGGCTTCGGCCCGGGCGCTGCCGGCCCCGGCGGTGGTTTCGGGCCAGGAGGGTTCCGCTTCGATTTCGGCAGAGGCAGCACCGACGGCTCGCATGGCGACATCGGCGATCTGCTCGGTGACCTCTTCGGCGGCCGCCACAACCGAGGCAATCGGCGCGGCGACGACCTCAGCACAAGCCTGCAGCTCGACTTCGTAGACGCCGTTTCGGGCGCCGAGGTCACCATTCCCGTGGTGAGCGACGTGCTGTGCCGCTCGTGCTCAGGGAGCGGCACAGCAGCGGGCACCGCTCCCAAGACGTGTGAGACTTGCGACGGGCACGGCACAGTCGACCAGAACCAGGGGCTGTTCTCTTTCAGCAGGCCCTGCACCGCTTGCGCCGGTCGCGGCCACCTCATAGAGAAGCCCTGCTTGGCGTGTTCGGGCCGCGGGCTCGAGCGGCGCTCTCGCAAGGTGAAAGCCCGCATTCCGGCGGGCGTGAAGGACGGCCAGAGGGTGAAGCTCAAGGGCCGTGGAGCCCCGGGCCTCAATGGCGGCGAGCCCGGTGACCTCTACGTCCAAATGCAAGTCCGCCCGCACCGGTTGTTTGAGCGTGACGGCCGCAACGTCACGCTCACCGTCCCGGTGACGTTCTCTGAGGCGGCTCTGGGCGCGGACATCTCCGTGCCCACGCTCGACGGCTCCCCAGTAAAAATCCGCATCCCGCCGGGCACAGCCTCTGGTCGCCGCCTGCGCGTGCGCAGCCGCGGCGGTGCCGCCGACTTGATCGTGGTGGTGGTGGTGGTGGTGCCTGAGCGCCTCTCCGATGAGCAGCGCGCCGCTGTGGAGGCCCTGGCCGCCGCATCCCCAGACAATCCCCGATCCCACTTGGAGGTATGAGCGATGCCCGACACCGCATTTGGTCGCGACGACCGGTTCAATCGCGCCGTCTACATAATCTCGGTGGCAGCTGAGCTGTCGGGTGTGCATCCTCAGACGCTGCGCGTCTACGAGCGCAGAGGATTGCTGGAGCCGGCCCGCACCGCGGGCGGAAGCCGTCGCTACAGCGACGCGGACCTGGCCCGGCTGCAGCGCATCGTCGAGCTCACAGACCAGGGCCTCAATCTGGCCGGGGTGCTGCGGGTGCTCGAGCTGGAGCAGCAAGTGTCGGAGCTGCAGTCCCAGATCGAGGCTCATGCGCTGGTGCTGGATCCGAAGCCGCAGATCGAGGCCCGTGGGCCGGAGCCACAGCCGCGGGTCGAGCCGAAGACCGAGAGGCGGCAGACCGACGCGGCCGACGCCGAAGACCGCCGCTGAAGCGAAAGGAGCAGCCTCCGACCATGACTCTCGATCCCAACCGTTGGACTCTCAAGACCACCGAGGCGTTCTCGGCCGCGACCGAGGCGGCGCGGGCAGCCTCGCACCCGGAGGTGACGCCCGACCATCTGCTGGTCGCACTGCTGGGACAGCCCGACAGTCTGGTGCTGCCGATGCTGCACGCCGCGGGCATCGACCACCGGGCTGCGCTCGATCAGGCCCGCCAGGCGCTTGCCACGCTTCCACGGGCATACGGGTCGGACGTGGGCATTTCGCGCGATGCCCGCGAAGTGCTGACCGCTGCCGACGGGGCGCGCGAAGACCTTGGCGACGAGTACCTGTCCACTGAGCACCTGCTGCTGGCGCTCGGCGACCGCTTCGGCCTCGACCGTGAGGCCCTGCTCGGCGTGCTGCGCGATGTGCGCGGCAGCCATCGCGTGACCACTAAGACCCCAGAGAGCCAATACCAGGCCCTGGAGAAGTTCGGCCGTGACATAACCGCGGAGGCACGCGCTGGCGACCTCGACCCGGTGATCGGGCGGGACGAGGAGATCCGCCGGGTGACACGGGTGCTGGCCCGGCGCCGCAAAAACAACCCCGTGCTCATCGGCGAACCCGGTGTGGGCAAGACTGCCATCGTGGAGGGCCTCGCCCAGCGCATCGTCGACGGCGACGTGCCCGACAGTCTCGCAGGCAAGCGACTAGTGACCCTCGACCTGGCGGCGATGCTGGCCGGCGCCAAGTACCGAGGCGAGTTCGAGGAGCGGCTGCAGGCTGTTCTAAACGAGATCACCGAGGCCGGCGGCGAGGTGATCACCTTCATCGACGAGCTGCACACCGTGGTCGGCGCGGGCGCCGCCGAGGGCGCGATGGACGCGGGCAACATGCTCAAGCCGCTGCTCGCGCGTGGCGCGCTGCGCATGATCGGCGCCACGACACTCGACGAGTACCGCACCCGCGTCGAGTCCGATGCGGCCCTGGAGCGCCGCTTCCAGCCGGTTCTGGTAGCACCGCCGTCGGTAGAGGACACCATCGCCATCCTGCGGGGCCTGAGGGAGCGCTATGAGGTGCATCACGGCGTGCGCATCAAGGACTCCGCACTGGTCGCTGCGGCGGTGCTGTCCGACCGCTACCTCACCGGGCGCTTCTTGCCCGACAAGGCGATCGATCTGATGGACGAGGCTGCCAGCTGGCTGCGGATCGAGATCGACTCGGTGCCGACCGAGATCGACGTGGTGCAGCGCCGCGTGCGGCAGCTCGAGATGGAGCGCGTGGCGGTGGCGTCCGATGATGATGCAGAATCGCGTGCGCGTCTCGAAGACCTAGACCGCGAGATCGCTGAGCGCACCGAGGAGCAGTCCGCTCTAACGGCGCGCTGGCAGGCCGAAAAGGACGCCATCAGTGTGATACGCGAGCTGAAAGAGGAACTAGAGACCCGGCGCACCGACCTGGAGCGCGAACCCGACCTCGAGCGCGCCGCCGAGATCCGCTTCGGTGTCCTCCCCGACCTGGAGCGCCGCGTGGAGGAGGCCACGGGCCGCCTCGCCGAGCTCCAGGAGCACTCTTCGATGCTCACCGAGGAGGTGGACGACGAGCACATCGCCCAGGTGGTGAGCCGCGCCACTGGGGTGCCGGTGTCGCGCCTGATGGAGGGCGAGGCGGCCAAGCTGGTGCGTCTCGAAGACCACCTGCATGAGCGCGTGGTGGGCCAGGACGAAGCGGTGAGCGTGGTGGCCAACGCGATCCGCCGGAGCCGGGTGGGGCTGAGCGACCCGCACCGGCCAATCGGCAGCTTCTTGTTCCTCGGCCCCACCGGCGTGGGCAAGACCGAACTCGCCCGGTCGCTGGCGGCGTTCCTGTTCGACGACGACTCGGCGATCGTGCGCATCGACATGTCGGAGTACATGGAGAAGCACTCGGTGTCGCGGCTGATCGGCGCGCCGCCCGGCTACGTGGGCTACGATTCCGGCGGCCAGCTCACCGAGGCGGTGCGGCGCCGCCCCTATGCGGTGGTGCTGCTCGACGAGGTGGAGAAGGCCCACCCCGATGTGTTCGGTGTGCTGCTGCAGCTGCTCGACGACGGCCGTCTCACCGACGGACAGGGCCGCACCGTCGACTTCACCAACGTGGTGCTGATCATGACGTCGAACCTCAAAGGCGAGCCCGGCAACTTCTTCCGCCCCGAGTTCGTGAACCGCATCGACGACATCGTGCGCTTCCGGGCGCTCACTCCGACCGATCTGCGGGCCATCGTGGACATCCAGCTTGGTCACCTAGCAAAGCGGCTGGAAGACCGACGGCTGAAGCTGACGGTCACCGACGCGGCACGCCGGCATCTCGCCGATGCCGGCTACGACCTCCACTTCGGGGCGCGGCCGCTCAAGCGTCTGATCCAGCGCGTTATCGGCGACCCGCTGGCCTTGGCCTTGCTGGAGGGCCGCTACGAAGACGACGACGTCGTCACTGTGGACACGCCCAAAGGCGCATACGCCGAAACAGCGTCGGGCATAATCCTGCGCTGAATCGGGAGCCGGCAAGGTGAGCAGGCAGCCCGATACGCTAGCGTCCGCAACCGTCTGTCGCCCACCCCAAAAAGGAGAGCGCCGTGCCCGCGACCGTCGTCGTCGGCACCCAATGGGGTGACGAGGGCAAGGGCAAGTTCACCGACCTCGTGGCCGCCGACATGGATCTGGTCGTGCGCTACCAGGGCGGTCACAACGCCGGGCACACCATCGTCGTGGACGGTGAGCGCTTCGCTCTCCAGCTCGTGCCGAGCGGGGTGCTCTATCCACACATCACACCGGTGATCGGCAACGGGGTGGTGGTGAGCCCGCAGGTGCTGCTCGCCGAGATCGACATGCTGGCGGCCAAGGGGGTGGATTGCTCAGCGCTGCGCGTATCCGGCAACGCTCACCTGATCATGCCCTACCACCTCGAGCTCGATGCGTTGCACGAGCGGCATCTCGGCGACGGCAAGCTCGGCACCACCAAGCGCGGCATCGGTCCCGCCTACGCAGACCGGTCGATGCGAATCGGGCTGCGCGTCCAAGACCTGCTCGACCCCGACATCTTCCGAGCGAAGCTCGATGTGGCCCTGGCGCACACCAGCAAGGTGCTTGCCAAGGTGTTCAACCGCCTGCCGCCCAGCGCCGGGCAGATCTGCGACGAGTATCTCCTTGACTACGCGCCCAGGCTCGCGCCCTACATCTCAGACACCGTGAGCCTGCTCCACGACGCGCTCGACGCGGGCCGCCACGTGCTGTTTGAGGGCGCCCAGGCGACCTTCCTCGACCTCGACCACGGCACCTATCCGTTCGTCACGTCGTCGAATCCCGTGGCGGGCGGGGCGTGCACCGGCGCCGGGATCGGGCCGCGCCACATCGACCGGGTGATCGGCATCTCCAAGGCGTACGTCACGCGGGTGGGCTCCGGGCCGTTCAGCACTGAGCTGTTCGACGAGGTCGGCGACCACCTGGTGGATGCTGGTGGCGAGTACGGCACCAACACGGGACGCCGCCGCCGCACGGGCTGGCTCGATCTGGTGATGCTGCGCCAGGCGGTGCGGCTCAACTCGCTCACGGAGCTGGCGATCACGAAGCTCGACGTCCTCGACGGCCTCGAGCGCCTGCGCGTGTGCGTCGCCTACGACTTCGGCGGCGAGCGCTTCGAGCACATGCCGTACCACCAGTCGGTGCTCCACAGGGCGTCACCGGTGTACGCCGATTTGCCGGGCTGGAGCACCGACATCACCGACGCCACCCGCCCCGGCGACCTGCCCGGGGCCGCCGCAGACTATGTCGCCTTCGTGGAGGACGGTGTGGGCGTGCCGGTGCGGCTCGTCGGAGTCGGGCCGGCCAGAGAGCAGTTTCTCATCCGCGAAGTCCCCCGTCCGCGGTGAGTACCTTCCCGTTCGTGGCGACCGCCGTGACAGAGTCGGCCGCGGACGCCGATCCGACTGCTCAGACTTGACCCACGCTGAGCTGATCCCCAACGTTCTGGCGGCCCGCTACGCCAGCGAGCCGATGCGTGAGCTGTGGTCGCCTGAGAACAAGGTCGTTCTCGAGCGGCGCCTGTGGCTGGCGGTGCTGAGGGCCCAGCGCGCTTTGGGCGCTGACGTCGAGAAGGCGGCTATCGATGATTACGAGGCGGTGCTTCACAACGTCGACCTGGCCTCGATCGCGGCCCGCGAGGCTGTCACCCGCCACGACGTCAAGGCCCGCATCGATGAGTTCTGCGCACTCGCCGGCCAGCAGCGGATTCATCTGGCGATGACCTCGCGCGATCTCACCGAGAACGTCGAGCAGATGCAGATCTTGGGATCTCTGCGGCTGATCCGGGCCGACCTGGCGGCGCTGTTGGAGAGACTCGCCGACCGCGCGGAAACTCACGCGGCGTTGGCGATGACTGCGCGCACGCACAACGTGGCCGCCCAGGTCACCACACTCGGCAAGCGCTTCGCCGACGCGGCATCTGAGACGATCCTCGGTTTCGAGCGGGTGTCTGAGCTGATGGGCCGATACCCGCTGCGCGGCCTGAAGGGCCCGGTCGGCACCCGCGCCGACCAGCTAGATCTGCTGGGCACGGCCGCCGCGGTCGCCGAACTGGAGCGGCTCGTGGCCGAGCACTGCGGCTTCAGCCGTGTGCTGGCGACTTCAGCGCAGGTCTACCCGCGCTCGCTCGACCTGGACGTCGTGTCTGCTCTGGTGCAGGCCGTGTCGGCGCCGGCGTCGCTGGCGCTGACTCTGCGGCTGATGGCTGGCCTCGGGCTCGTGTCGGAGGGCTTTCGGGCTGGCCAGGTCGGCTCGTCGGCGATGCCCCACAAGGTCAACGCCCGCTCCGCTGAGCGCATCGGCGCTCTTAAGGCGGTGCTGGACGGCCATCTGGCGATGGCGGCCTCACTCAGCGGCAGCTTGTGGAACGAGGGCGACGTGAGCTGCTCTGCGGTGCGGCGTGTGATGCTGCCTGATGCCTTCTTCGCCGCGGACGGGCTGCTGCACACCGCGGCTGCGCTTGTTGACGAGCTGGAGGTCTTCGAGGGTGCCATCTCCGCAGAGCTGCGGCGCCAGTTGCCGCTGCTGGCCACCGCACGGCTTCTCGGCGCCCTTGTCGAGGCCGGAATGGGCCGAGAGGCGGCACACGAGCTGGTAGCAGAGCACGCGCGGGCCGTGGTCGCAGCCGACCGCAAAGGCGAGGATGCTCTCACAGCCGACGGCCCAGGCGGCAGGCGCGATCCGCTGGTGGAGCGCCTGGCCGCGGACAGGCACTCACCGCTGGGCCGCGAGACTCTTGCCGCGCTAATCGCGGAGGCCGCCGATTTCACAGGCACGGCTGGAGTGCAGGTCGCAGAGATCGCAGCTCAGGCCCGCGCCGTCGTTACAAGCTGCCCCGCAGCCTCAGGCCGAGAGCCTGAAGTCAGGTTCTGAGGCCACAGGTTCTGAAAGCCTTCTTCGGCGCTCTAACCGTGTGCGCTCTGACCGTAGTTCTGACGGCACGGTGACGTGCCGTCAGAACTTGAGGAGTGAGCGATGCCCCCGCGCTTAGCGAGCGACACCCCCGCGCTTGAGCACGCTGACAGGCACGTTCATTTCGCGCCAAGCGGCGTAGCTGATGCCCTTGCGATTGCTGTAAGACGCCACGATTTCCACGAAGTCGGCTTCCAGCTCGCTGATGTCCACCATGTTGCTCAGCTTCTCCAGCGCAGCCTCTAGGTTCATGCGTTCTTGAATGAGCTGGACCTGCTTTAGCGGTGTAGCCTCATCAAACGTCTCACTGATCTCGGCAATCCTGTTCGCTATCTTCTCAGGACTGCGACGAATCCCTCGACGAGGCGGGTTGTCCGCAAGGGCCTGAAGATACGCAGAGACCGCTCGGTTCTCGATTCTAGCTTTTTTCATTGCCTGCCGGTGTTCATCGGACATTGTTCTCGGCACTGTGAGTGTTCCCTTCTTGTTGAGACAGCCTTTCGGCATGTCATCTTCCAGGATTGTCTGATTATAACCCGGTTTGGATGACAGTTCTACCCGACTCTGTCCTTGTAGACGATAACAGACTGAGCCTTCTTGCTGCAACACGTCTGTGAAGGCTTGCCTCAACGCTCTGTTAGGATCGCCGGGTGGTGTACGCCGATCTCCCCGGTGCCGGACCGCTGATCGACCATCTGATGCGGTATTCGGTGCGTACCGGCGATTTCGTGCTCAAGTCGGGCAGGCGCAGCACATGGTTCATAGACGCCAAGCAGACTGCGTGCCGTCCTGACGGCATCATGGAGATAGCCGCCGCAGCCCTGAGGATCATACCTGAGCACACCACCGCCATAGGAGGTCTGACAATGGGCGCCGACCCAATCTCCTTCGGAGTCGCAGCGCTCGCCGCAGCGCAAGGTCGGTCGCTCAAGTCGTTCAGCATCCGCAAGGATGCAAAAGACCATGGTGTGAGGGGCCGCGTCGCTGGCGCTTTGACACGCGGCGACAAGGCTGTGGTGGTCGAGGACACCGCCACGCGTGGAACGTCAGTGCTGGATGCGGCACTGACGGTGAGATCCGCCGGAGCCGACCCAATTCTGCTACTTGCGGTGGTTGATCGCGGCGGTACTGCGTCGGCTCTGGCAGCCCGGCACGGCTTCGAGTTCCAGGCCCTGGTCACCGCCCCTGACCTGGGCTTTCCATATGAGGGAGGCTGAGTTGGAAATCACCACACCGGCGTATTCAATAACCATCAAGGTGTCGCTCGGCAACGTGCCTGGAACACTGGGCCGCTTCGCCTCGGCGATCGGCGCGGCGGGGGGCAATATCGCCGCCATTCCCGGCTTCGATGCGAGAGGCCCAGTAGTGGTGCGCGAAATCGACGTGCTGGCGCGATCTTCGGATCATGCGCGTCACATTGTCGACGCTGTCAGTGGCCTCTCAGGCATCACTGTGCTCGACTGGTGGGATCGCACATTCAAGCTTCACGAGGGCGGCAAGATTGAGGTCAATCCGCTCTGCAATGTCGCCGACGCCCACGATCTGGCGATGGCCTACACCCCCGGAGTGGCCCGTGTCTGTAGCGCCATAGCTGAGGATCTGTCGCTGCGCCACACCTACACCATCGTCAAGAACTTTGTGGCCATTGTCACAGACGGAACCGCAGTGCTGGGTCTCGGCAATCTCGGCCCGGCGGCGGCATTGCCCGTGATGGAGGGCAAGGCTCTGCTGTTCAAGGAGTTCGGCGGTGTGGACGCCTTTCCGATCTGCCTGAACGCGGCGACTCCCGATGAAATCGTGGACACCGTGACCCGCATAGCGCCCTCCTTTGGTGGGATCAACCTGGAGGACATCGCAGCGCCTGCCGCCTTCGAGATCGAAGAGCGGCTAATCGAAGCGTTGGACATTCCGGTGTTCCACGACGACCAGCACGGCACCGCGATAGTCGCGTTGGCGGCTCTGGTGAATTCTTTAAAGCTCGTCGACAAAGCCATGTCGGACGTATCTGTGGTGATATCCGGCGTGGGCGCCGCCGGGGTGGCGGTCGGCCGGATATTGCTCGACGCCGGCGTCGGCGAGGTTGTCGGCGTTGACCGCATCGGGGCGATCCACCGGGGACGCGATGGCATGAACAAGGTCAAAGAATGGTTTGCCGATAACACGAACCCCGACCGCAAGACGGGTTCGCTGTCAAAGGTGCTCGCGGGCGCGGACGTGTTCGTCGGGGTGTCCGCGCCCGGCCTTTTGACAGCGGCCGACATCCGTACCATGGCGCGTGACCCGATCGTGTTCGCTATGGCGAATCCCGATCCGGAGATTCGCCCCGAGGAAGCCGACGGCCTGGCGGCGGTGATGGCCACAGGCCGTTCGGACTTTCCGAACCAAATCAACAACGTGCTGGCGTTCCCCGGCGTTTTTCGCGGTGCCTTGGACGTGTGCGCCAATCGCATCACCAAGCGGATGCGCGCCGCTGCCGCCGCCGCGATCGCCGCAGTGGTCGATGAGGACGACCTCGACCGCGACTACGTGGTGCCGTCGGCATTCGACCGGCGTGTGGCCCCGCAAGTGGCCGCTGCGGTGGCTGCCGCTGCCGCTGCCGACGGCGTGGCACAGGCGGTTGTGCCGCCGGCGGCTGCCTCTTAGTCCCGGGTTGCGGTTGCTGCGACTCTAGGTGGCGAGGCGGCCTACATCGCGCACGGCGCCCTTGTCGGCCGATGTGGCCATCGCCGCATAGGCGCGCAGTGCCGCGGACACCTGGCGGGGCCGCGGGTTGCGCGGCCTCCAACCCCCTGCCCGAGCGTCTTGCTCGGCCCGGCGCCGGGCCAGCTCGCCGTCGTCCAACCGAAGACTCACCGACCGGTTCGGGATGTCGATGTCGATGATGTCGCCGTCGCGGATCAGCGCTATGGCGCCGCCCTCGGCCGCCTCCGGCGAGGCGTGGCCGATAGACAGGCCCGACGTCCCACCGGAGAAGCGCCCGTCTGTGAACAGCGCGCACTGCTTGCCGAGGCCCCGCGACTTGATATAGGAGGTCGGATACAGCATCTCCTGCATTCCGGGGCCGCCGCGCGGCCCTTCGTAACGCACGATTACCACGTCGCCGGCCTGCACACCTGCGCCAGATTCGTCGAGGATGCCGTCGCAGGCGGTGTCCTGGCTCTCGAAGACCTTCGCCGGGCCTGAGAACTCGAAGATCGAAGAGTCCACGCCCGCGGTCTTAACGATGCAGCCGTCTACGGCGATGTTGCCGTAGAGCACGGCCAGCCCGCCGTCCGCGTTGTAGGGGTCGGCAACTGAGCGTATGCAGCCATTCACACGGTCGAGGTCGAGCGTCGGCCACCGCTCGGCCTGACTGAACGCCCGCTGTGTGGGGATGCCCGCCGGCCCGGCCCGATAGAACTCGCGCACTTCGTCCGACGGGTCGCGCATCACGTCCCAGCGGTCGAGCGCGTCGCCGAGCGTGTCGGAATGCACCGTGGGCACGTCGGTGTGGAGCAGCCCGCCTCGGTCGAGCTCACCGAGGATCGCCATGATCCCGCCAGCGCGGTGTACGTCCTCCACGTGAAACCGCGAGGTCGACGGCGCGACTTTGCAGATGTTGGGGGTCGACCGGCTGAGGCGGTCGATGTCGGCCATCGTGAAATCCACTTCGCCCTCGCGGGCCGCAGCCAGGATGTGAAGCACGGTGTTGGTGGAGCCGCCCATGGCAATGTCGAGGCGCATGGCGTTCTCGAACGCTGCTTTCGATACGATAGAGCGGGGCAACACAGCCTCGTCGTCCTTCTCGTAGAAGCGCCGGGCCAGGTCGACTACGCGGCGGCCCGCCTCGAGGAACAGCTCGCGGCGGTCGGCATGGGTGGCCAACACGGTGCCGTTGCCGGGCAGCGAAAGCCCGAGCGCTTCGGTGAGGCAGTTCATCGAGTTGGCGGTGAACATCCCCGAGCACGATCCGCAGGTGGGGCACGCCGATCGCTCCATCTCCAGAAGGTCGGCGTCGCTGACGCTGGAGTCGCCGGCGGAGATCATCGGGTTGATCAGGTCGAGCTTCACGCTGACCCCGGCGAGCTTCGTCTTGCCGGCCTCCATCGGCCCGCCCGACACGAACACCGTCGGCACGTTGAGCCGCATGGCGGCCATCAGCATCCCAGGCGTGATCTTGTCGCAGTTGGAGATGCACACCAGAGCGTCCGCGCAGTGGGCGTTCACCATGTATTCCACCGAATCGGCGATGAGGTCGCGGCTCGGAAGGCTGTAGAGCATCCCGTCGTGGCCCATGGCGATGCCGTCGTCCACGGCGATGGTGTTGAACTCCTTAGCTACGCCGCCCGCGGCGGCGATCTCCGCCGCCACCAGCTGGCCAAGGTCTTTGAGGTGGACATGGCCGGGCACGAACTGTGTGAAGGAGTTGGCCACGGCGATGATCGGCTTGTCGAAATCGCCGTCGGTCATGCCGGTGGCCCGCCATAGAGCGCGGGCGCCCGCCATGTTGCGGCCCCGTGTGGTGGTGTGAGATCGAAGCGACGCCATAAGCCCAATGCTACCGGGCCTGCCTAGTTCCGCCCATCGGACTGTGAAGACGGCGCCGCCGGTGTGAATTCGGCTCTCAAGTGTTTGATGCCGTGGATGAACGATGATGCCAGCAGGTCGGGCTCGCCGACGGCGTGTATGTCGCTCAGGCGGCTGAACAGCTCACGGAACATCACCAGGATTTCGCGCCGGGCTAGGTGAGCACCCAGGCAGAAGTGCGGCCCGGGTCCGCCGAATCCGATATGCGGGTTCGGGTCTCGGCCCACGTCGAATGTGTACGGGTCGCTGAACACCGACTCGTCGCGGTTGGCTGACAGGTAGTTCATCAGTACCTTGTCGCCCTCTTTGATCTGCTGGCCTTCCAGCACTGTGTCGCATGTCGCGGTGCGGCGCATATAGGTGACAGGGCTCGCCATGCGCACGATCTCCTCCACCGCCTTCGGCCCAGTGCCCTCGAAGTCGGCGGACCAGATGCTGCGCTGGTCGGGATAATCGGTGAGGTACACAAGCCCCCAGCTGATGGCGTTGCGAGTGGTCTCGTTTCCGGCCACCACCAACAGGATGAAGAAACTGGCAATTTCCGAGCTGGTAAGCCTCTCTCCGTCCACTTCGGCGTTCACGAGCACGCTGGTGAGATCGTCTGAGCCGCCACCTGCCTTCGACTCCGCCACGTCGGCCATCAGCTCGGCCAGGGACTTGCCCGCTTCGAGAATGGCCAGCAGAAGATCACCGGATTCGGGCACGTACTCGGGGTCGGTGCTGCCCAGAATGATGTTCGATTGATCGAACACAAAATCAAGCTGCGAAGCGGGGATGCCCATCAGATCGCACACGATCTTCAGCGGCAGCCGAGCCGCGATGTCCACCACGAAATCGCAGGATCCCAGCTCACACACGTCGTCGATTATCGTTGCGGCCTGATCTCGCACCGAGGCTTCCAGACGGGCAAGCATCCGCGGCGTGAATCCGGCTGACACCAGCCGCCTCATCCGGGCGTGGCGAGGATCGTCCATAGAGATCATCGACAGGAAGTACTCGTTGAACTCCGGCGGGGAGTCGAGCACTGTGATGCCCGACGCCGAAGAGTAGACCCGCGGGTTGCGCGACATCTCCAAGATAGGAGCGTGGCGGGTGACCACCCAGGCCCCCGGTCCTTGCGGCAGGGACGCCTCTGGACGCGGAACCGGTTCTTCGAAGAAAGTGAGCGGCTGGGAGCGAAGAAGGGCCAGGTCGGCTTCCACCTCGCCGCGAGGCCGGGTCCAGAACCCGGGGCGTATGGGGTTGACTTGGCTTGAGTCAGTGACAGTCATGGCGTCTCCTGTTGAGACTCCCTCGTAAGGCGAGGCCTCAGCGGCCGGCGCATCGCCTCGAACTTGCGCCCCAACAGGCAGAGGCTGTAACAGGCACAGGCTGCCGGCCGAGCTGCGGGCGTGTCCCGCACGGCACATCCACCGTACTATGCCAGTTCACTATGACGACCTCGAATGACTGTTTCACCATAACCGTGGCGGTTCACTATGACAGCCCCAGGAAACATGACAGCCTCTGAGCTGCCGCGGCCTCACGCAGGCTGCGCCCAAGGCGCCGAATGAGCGGCCTCTACGAACGGCCCGACTGGGTGCGCCGGCTCAACCTGTTCGGGCCGGCGGTGGGCGATCCGGCGTTAATCGCGCCGCTCGATCCAGAGGAGCTGCTGACGCTGGCCCGGGCGTCCACAGGACTGCACGAAATTGGCGACACGCACTGGCTGGAGACCTACCGCAGGCGCGTGCTGTCTATCCACACCGAGTCGCAGGCCACGTTGTTGGGGCGGGTGCTGGCGCGTGCTGAGATCCTGAGGGTGCTGCAGACCAACCTGCGTCTTCGAGAGCTGTGGGCGGCCCGGCCCGAGGTGCTGCAGGTGCCGGTCGAGCGGCCTCTGTTTGTGGTGGGCGCGCCCCGCACCGGCACGACGATCTTGCTGGAGCTGCTGGCCCTGGATCAGCGGCTGCGCGCGCCGATCGCCTTCGAAGCGCATCATCCGCTGCCGCTCGGCCCGGATGCGCACGCCGGTTCTGCCGCCGATGCTGACCGGCGCCGCGAGCTGGCCGAAGCCGAGCAGGAACTGTGGGCCGACGTCCAGCCTGAGATGATGACTGTGCACGAGCTGCGCAGCGACCTGCCTTGCGAATGCGTGCACTTCATGGCGCTCGACTTTGGCGCCGGCTATTGGAGCATGCAGTACAACGGCCCGGAGTTCAGCGCCTGGGCCGGTGCTCAGCCTGGCTTGACGGCCCGCACCTACCGAGCCCACCGGCGCTTCCTACAGACCCTCCAGCACCTGGGCTCAGCGGAGCGTCTGGCAGTGCCAGCGGATGGGCCCCGGCAGTGGCTGCTGAAGACGCCCGCGCATCTTCTGAACATGGTCGAGCTGTTCGACGAATACCCCGACGCCCTGGTGATCCACACCCACCGCGACCCGCTCAAGTTCGTCGCGTCGGCTGCCAGCACCACAGCGATCCTGCGCTGGCTTCGCAGCGACGCCGTTGACCCTGTGGAACAGGGCGCGATGATGCACCACGGCTTCCGGTTCATGCTCGACCGCGTGATCGAGCAGCGCGCCGGTGGTGCCGTGCCCGATGAGCAGTTCTTCGACAGCCACTACCGCGATCTGATGGATGATCCGGTGGCGGCCGTGCGTCGCATCTACGACAGCTTCGAGCTGGTCTGGCCCGACGGCCATGGCGAGCGCATCAAGCGGTATCTACGCCACAAACCCAAGCACAAGTTCGGTGTCCACCGCTACGACTTCGCCCACTACGGGCTAGACCCCGACGCCATCAGGGCTGACTACCGGCGTTACACCGCCCACTACAACGTCCCAACTGAGACCCGTCGGATCTGACCAACCGCCACCCCCGGTGATGACAAGCTCTTAGACCGGGCTCAGTTCACCGGGCTCAGTTCTTAGACAGAGCCCAGTTCTCGGGGCCACTCATCGAGTTTGCTCCTCACTTAGAACTGAAAGCACTTCAGTGGCTCTCCACCGGAGTTGCCCACGCGGACCGGCAGGCGCCTCGTCGAGCATCCCCAGCTGCTCGAGTTGTCGCAATGCCCTGAGAGCGCTCGGCAGGCTGACCTCGAGCCGGGACTGCACCAGCCGAGTATTCAGCACGGGATGGCGGAACGCCACATCGACCAGAGCGTTGGCTATGCCCCGTGTGCTTGCCTGAACGGCTTGCCGGTATCGCTCCCGCAGGTCCGTCAAACGCTCGGCGCGAACCGTGGCATCTTCGGACTGATCGAACACTGCTCGTAGGAAGAACTCCAGCCACGACCCGAAATCGCCTTTGGTCCTGACTCCTTGAAGCAGGGCGTAGTACTCGTAACGCCGGACCTCGAAGTAGGGCGAGAGATAGAGAAGCGGCATCGGCAGCCGGCCGCTGTGAACCAGGAACAGAATGATCAAGAGACGCCCGAGGCGCCCGTTGCCATCCAGGAAAGGGTGGATCGTCTCAAATTGGTAATGCACCATGGCCGCCTGAACCACTGGCGGCAGTCTTGGAGGCTCGTGGATGAACTTCTCGAGATCGCTCAGCAGGTCGGCGACCTCCTCTGGCGGAGGCGGAACGAACAGAGCCGTGTCGGGCGTGTCGCCCGGCGCTCCGATCCAGTTCTGCGATTTCCGAAGCTCTCCGGGCTGCCGCTTTTGACCGCGCACACCGGCGAGCAGAACAGAGTGCACTTCTTTGATCAGGCGGACGCTAAGAGGCAATTCGGGCAGTCTCTCGATCGCGAGTTCCATCGCTCTCATGTAGTTCCTTACCTCTTCAAAGTCGGCAGACAGTGGCTTGTCATCAGCCTCGGCCTCGAAGAAGCCGTCCAACGAGGCTTGGGTGCCCTCGATCCGCGTCGAGGCAACCGCCTCTCGGCTGAGATAGGAGCGCACGAGGAGCTGCGGCTCCGGCAGCAGACGTCCGATGCCCACGAGGCGGCCCAGCGCCGCCTCAGCATCGGCCACTAGCATGAGGTGCTGATCGGAGATCGCCAGCCTTCGGGGCAAACGCCGCGGAAAATAGGCAACGTAGGAATGTGAGCCGAGTGTGCGCTTGGCCCGTCCGAACTTGGTGTCCTCGTAGTCGTCGGCTCTCACCGGGCACGACCCTAGTGACCCTAACGGAAAACGGGTTTTTCGTTAGGGTCGGGCGTTGTCCCTAACGTTTGCGTAAGCGTCACGTCTGGTCGTTGGGGGCTTGTGTTGCGTTGGTGGTCGGGCGCGGCGTCGATCCGCGGACCTTCCGCTTTTCAGGCGGACGCTCTGCCAACTGAGCTACCCGACCGTGGGTTCGCCGCGGCGCGCGCCACGGTGAGCGGTCCTGACGGGATTTGAACCCGCGGCCTCCACCTTGACAGGGTGGCGATCACTCCAAACTGATCTACAGGACCTCGTGGAGCGACGCGCGCGCCACTCCGTGATGATACCGGCTGCCTGCCCAAGGCGGCGCGTCCGGCGCGCTCTCACCGCACCTGCGGCGCGTCCGGCGCGCACCCCCAACGGGATTCGAACCCGTGTTACCGGCGTGAAAGGCCGGCGTCCTAGGCCGCTGGACGATGGGGGCCTGCCGCTTCACCGACTGAAGACGTCGGAGCAGCACCCCAAGAGTCTACTTGTCGCCGTCGCCGACTGTCGGCAGGCTCTCTGCCGCGGCGCTCACCAGCTGCTCGAGCAGGAACCCCAGCCATTCGTACACCGACATCAGCTGTGCGTTCGAATCGTCGCCGCGCTTGTCGTCGGGATGCTCCGAGGGCGACTCGGCGGCGCTGTCTCCAACCCCGAGCCGCTCGCCCAGATAGAGCCGCACCGCGTTGAGCGTCTGCATCCAGGCGCCCACCGCCTCGTGGTCGAGCACGGGCTCGTCAAGGCCGGCCTCCAGGGTGTCGGCGGCCTCAAGTCGGCGTTGCAGCAGCGGCATCGCCGCCATCTCGCGGTACTCCAGCTCGGTGACGGGATCCTCGGGACAGGCTGGCGGCTCCAGCCGTGTGAGGTTTGGGTCGCTGCCGCTGAACAGCAGCTGCCGGAACTGTTTCACAACGGTCGCGAGCGCCTTGCGCTCTGCCGCGGGCAGATGTAGCGTGACCCCTTCGAGAGCAGGCCTAAACCGCGGCCCCGGCGGAGGCGGGGTCACCTGTCCTGCTCCATGGTCGCCCAAAGACCGTGCTCGTGAAGGCGGAACACGTCGTGTTCCGCCTTCTCTTTGGGCCCCGATGACACCACCGCCTTGCCCTCGGTGTGCACCTGCATCATCAGCCGGTGCGCCTTCGCCTTAGAGAAGCCGAACAGCTTCCGCAGCACGAACGTCACATAGGACATCAGGTTCACTGGGTCGTCCCAGACGATCACCTTCCAAGGCCGGTCGGAGCGCGGTTTTGTCTCATCGACAGGTTGGCGGACGGGCGCCACCACTGGAGCCGTCACGGCGCGCTCACCTGAACAGACAAGCCCGGGCTGCCTACGCCCTGCGGCCGCCCCGCTGTTAGGCCCGCCGTCACCCCGAGGTAGGTGGCGCGAACAATCGCGATCCACGCGGCCGACGCCAGCGTGACGTGGACTCCGACTAGCAGGGCCGGAACTCCGGAGAAGAACTGTGTGTAGCCCACCGCGCCCTGAACCGTGAGCAACAGTGCCACAAAGCCCAACTCTCGGGCTCGGCCCGGGTGTGCGGCGCGCAGGCTAAGCCACGCCCACACCGTCAGCGCCAACAGCGCGATGGCAACGGTGCTGTGGACGCGGGTCACCTCGCGCACCAGAAGCGGAAGGCGCTCGGCCCTTGTGTCACCTGCGTGGGGTCCTGCTCCGGTGACGATCGTACCGGTCACCAGCACCGCGGCACCCACCGCGAGAACGGCGCGCAGCATCAGCCGCGACCTGAAGTCGAGCTGAGCGCCGCCCGAGGCCTCGGTCTCGCCACTTCGAGTCTCGGCTGCATAAGCCTGAGCTGGGCCGCCCAGGGCGTCGAGGCGTGTGCTGCGGGCTTTGAAATCAAGCACCGTGGCATTCCATAGCAATACCATAGACAGCAGGAAATGTCCCATCACAAACCGCGGATCAAGTTCGGTCCTCACCAGCAGAGCGCCCAGCAGCACCTGCCCCAGCACTCCGGCCACCAGGCCGCCCGACCATCCGATGAGGTCGCTCCGACGAGGCCTGCGGCGCCACGATCCCAGCACGGCGGCGATCACCGCCACCGCAACGACGCCGGTGAAGAGCCGGTTGACGAACTCCACCAGGGCGTGGTACTCAAGTGGCGCGATCAGGCTGTCGTTCTCACAGGTCGGCCAGTCGGAGCACCCGAGGCCCGAGCCGGTGAGGCGCACGGCCGCTCCGGTGATGACGATCGCCGTCAGAGCCCCAAGAGCAAGGCGGGTGAGACGGGCATAAGTCGACGGCGCCACGATCCGATGGTAAGCGACGCGGGCCAGACATGGCCGTAGTCCTCGTTCGGGCGTAGCCTGCCAGTGTGACCGCGACTCTCAGCCACACCCGCATGCGCCGGGCGGCGGCGTTTGTGGCACTCACTAAGCCCCGGATCGTGGAGCTGCTGTTGGTCACGACGGTGCCGACCATGATCGTTGCCGCGCACGGGCTGCCGTCGCTGTGGCTCATCGCCGCCACTGTCGTGGGCGGCTCGCTGGCTGCCGGAGGAGCCAACGCCGTCAACATGTTCTGCGACCGCGACATCGACAAGCTGATGGCTCGGACCCGTCAGCGCCCGCTGGTCACCGGCGAGGTCACGCCCGCTGCGGCGCTGGTGTTCGCGTCGGCCCTCACCGTCGGCGCCTTCGCTTGGTTGTGGGCGTTCGTCAACTGGCTGTCTGCGGTGCTGGCGGTCTCGGCTGTGGCGTTCTACGTGTTTGTCTACACGCTGTGGCTCAAGCGAACGTCCACTCGCAACATCGTCATCGGGGGCGCCGCAGGCGCCGTGCCGGTGCTGGTGGGTTGGGCAGCGGTCACGGGCTCGCTCGACTGGCCGCCGATCGTGTTATTCGGAGTGATCTTCTACTGGACTCCGCCGCACTTCTGGGCGCTCGCCATCCGCTATCGCAGCGACTATCAAGCCGCGGACGTGCCGATGCTGCCCGCCGTGGCTGGCGTGCGCACCACAGCACGGCGGATGCTGGCGTACACGCTGGTGCTGTGGGCGTTGACGCTGGCGTTCGCTCCGGTCGCTGGCATGGGCGCGCTGTACTGGGTGGCGGCCCTGGTGCTGGGCGCGGGCTTCACCACGCTGGCCGCTGCCGTCGTCCGCAGGCCTGATCCCCGAAGGGCGATGAGTCTGTTCCGCTGGTCTATCATCTATGTGGTGCTGCTGTTCGGGGCCATCGCCGCCGACGAGCTGATACGGCAGGGCCTGTGAGATACGGGCGCCGGTCGCCAGTGTGTAGCATCGCCTGCCGATGACGCTGACCGAATCACGCTCGCAGCCGCAAACTCCCGCGGGTCGGCCGTTTGCTGAGACGTCCGAAGCCCCCGTGACCCGGCAGCCGGCGGCCGGGCTGACCGCTGCAGTGAAGACAGTCGATCACCAAGTGATCGGGCGGCTTTTCATCGGCGTGTCACTGCTGTTCGCCGTCGGCGCCACGGTCATCGGCGTGCTGCTCGGAGCCGAGCGCATAACCGCGTTCAGCGTTGATGATGTCTTCGGCGGGGTCAACGCCTGGTTCCAGATGTGGACGCTGTACCGAGTGGCGCTGGTGCTGCTGGTGGTGATGCCTCTGCTGCTGGGCCTGGCCATGGCGGTGCTCCCCGGCCAGATTGGGGCGGACGGGCTCGCCTTCCCGCGGGCGGCCTTGGCGTCATTCTGGGCGTGGCTGATCGGTTCGGTAATCGTCGTGGCGTCGGTGTTCGCTGGCGGAGGCTGGGGCGCTATTGATGGCGTCTCTCCCGACGAACGCGACGCCATCACCCTCACCGTGCTTGGCGTGGCGCTGGTGACGGCCGCGCTGCTTATCGGTGCGATCGTCGTGGCCACGACTGTGATCTCGCTGCGCAGGCCCGGCATGAGCCTGCTTGAAATACCGCCGTTCGCCTGGTCGATGTTGGTGACCACCGCCGTGTGGCTTCTGACCCTGCCGATCTGGATGGCCAATATCGCGCTTGTGTACACCGACTTGCGAGGTCGCGCTCCCATCTCGTTTGGCGAGCCCGAGGGTCTGATCATCTGGCTTCAGCTCGACTGGATCACCGAGCAGCCCGCCGTGTACGCCTTGGCGATTCCGGTGCTCGGTATCACCGCGCAGATGGCTGAGGCGGTCTCGGGCCGCCGGTCGGCTCGCCCTGAGGTCGTCGCGGCGTCGGTGGGTCTGTTCGGGCTGCTGTCGATCGGGGGCTGGTCTCAGGACTTCTTCACCGCCGGACCGCTCGGCGCTGGCTCAGACCACCGTGCCGGGCTGGTCTACGTGGTGTTCGGCCTGGCGGCCTTGCTGCCCGTGTTGGCCGTGGCCGGCGGAGCGGCGGACTCGCTGCTGCGCGGCGGTGCCAAGTCAATCGCCGGGATGGGCGCTTTCCGGATGCTCGGAGCGGCCGTTGGCCTGCTGCTGCTGGCCGGCGCCGCCTTCGCAGGGGCGTTGCGGGTGATCGAGCCGTTAGAGCTGCTGGAGCGCAGCATCAACACAGGTATCTTCAACGCCGTCGTCGTGGCCACTCTAGCCGCGGCCGCGGCCGGGCTCTGGCACTGGTCAGGCGATGTGTTCGGCGCGGCCGCTTCCGAGAGAGCCGGTCGGGCCGCTGCGGGCCTTCTGGCTGTGGGCGGCGTGCTGCTCGCCGGGCCCGACGTGGTGTCGGGCTTCCTCGGCGCGACCGACCTGCCGATGCTCGCCGCGTTGCCGGGCTCGTGGTCAGCGGTTGGCCAGGCAGCATGGCTTGACGCGCCCGTCATGTTCAGCTTGTCCGGCGCTGCAGACGACAACACGGTCCGGGCTCTGAGCAGAGTGTCGTTTGCTGGCTCGCTGATCACGCTTCTCAGCGTGACATGCGTCGGCGCGGGTGCGCTAGCAGCCGCGCGGCGGCGCTCCCGACGCGACCTGGCCGCCGACAGCCCGGAGGCCTCCGCATGAAGACCACCGCGCTGCCGGCCCCGGCCCCGATCCGGCCCCGCACCGTCACCGTCGGCGCCCTGCTCGGCACGGCCGCGGCGTTCATAGCGTTCTGCTCTCTGGCGGCCCTCTACGTCCAGCAGCGCCAGCAGGCCCGCGCCGCGGGCGAGGAGTGGTTTCCGGCCGACAGCATCGAGATGGGCCCGGCCGGGATGATGATGGCGACGCTCGTACTGTCGGCGGTGACCGTGCAGTGGGCCGTCCAGGCTGCCCGAGCCGAGGACAGGCCGCATGGCTTTCTGGCTCTCGGTGTGACGCTGATGTTCGGCGCGGCGGTGCTGAACCAGTTCTGGTTTGTCTACCAGGACACCGGCTTCGCGGTGGACGCCTCAAACGCTCAGCTCCTGTTCTACGCGGTCACCGGCTCGTTCATCGTCATGTTGGTTGCGGCGATGATCATGTTGACGGTGACGACTCTGCGATCTCTTCTCGGGCCTTTCGGGCGCGACCTCGCCCACGCCGTCCAGGCCGCAGCGTGGTTCTGGCACGCCACCGTGGTGTGCTATTCCCTGGTCTGGTACGGCGTGTTCATCAACAAGTAGGCGACAGGGCAGCGCATCGTGTTCACCGCAGGCTTCAAGCTCTTCTTTGGCTTATTCGCCGCGCTCACAGCGGCCGCGCTCGTTTACGGCTACGCCAGCGGCGGTAACCATGTGGGCCCGCTATCGCTGGGGTGGAAAGGCGGTGTGGGCGACCACATCGGCTACGGGGTGCTGGTGACCCTGGCCGTGGCGGCACTGGCCATCGGCCTGGTGCTGGTGTCTTTCCGAGACGCCGACGCCGCGGCCCAGGCCGATCTGCAAGGAGTGGGCGAGCTGCCGGCGACGCAGTCGGTGACCGCCGGCTGGTGGCCCACGGTTGCAGCATTCGGCGCCGGAGCGGCTGTGGTAGGCCTGGTGCTGCACCCGGTGGTGTTCGGCCTAGGCCTCGCCGTGACGGCGCTGGCGCTGGTGGAGTGGACGATGGACGCCTGGGCCGACCGCGCCACCGGCGACAGGGCGGCCAACCGTGCGCTGCGCAACCGGGTGATGCTGCCCATCGAGATCCCTGTGATCGGCTCCCTGGCGATCGGCGTGACGGTGCTGGCGGCGTCGCGCATCCTGCTGACCGTCTCGGCTCTGGGCGCGGTGGTGGCCGCGGGTGTGATCTCAACGCTGATCCTCGTCGGCGCCGCCGTGTATGCGGCCCGGCCCGGCATGGGACGGCGCCTGGTTGCGGGGCTCGGCGTCGTCGCGGCCCTGGCGCTGCTGGTTGGCGGCGTGCTGGCCGCCGTGCGAGGCGAGCGCGAGTTCCCGTCACATGAGGTGGACGGCCATGGACCCTCCTCCGAACATGTCAGCGAACAGACCGGCGGCCAAGCGAACACCGGCGAGGGCCACGATGACTGAGCGCACGTGCTCACCCGGCAGGCCAGCCAGGCTGGCGGCGCTGATCGGCGTGGCGCTGGCTGGCATGATCTCGGTCGTCGGCTGTGCGTCCGACGCCGAACTCGACACTTTTGTCCCGCAGGGGCCGATCGCACGGGAGCTTCACACGCGCTCCGTCATCCCGGTGTTCGTGATCGCGGGCGTGGTGTTCGTCGGCGTGATGCTGGGCGTGGTGTGGTTGGTGTGGCGCAACCGTGTGCGTAGCTACGACGGCGACGACGAGTGGCCCGCTCAGACGCACGGTCACATCGTGCTCGAATGGGGCTGGACGGCGGGCTTCGCGGTCACTATGGCGATCGTGGCTGTGCTCATGGTCATAACGCTGCCCACCATCAACAGCACCGAGGCCAACGCCATGCCCGTCAGCGTCGAAGGCCGCGTCGTCACCTGGGAGCCGACAGTGGTGGTAGTCGGCAGCCAGTGGTGGTGGGAGTTCCGCTACTACTTCCGCGATCAGGTCGACCTCGCCGCACTGCGCGAGATCGGAGACGCCAAGAACCTGCCACCCGCCGACATAGTCACATCGGGCCAGATGGTGATCCCCACAGGCGAAGAGATCGAGCTGATCGTCACCGCCAGAGACGTGCTCCACTCGTTCTGGATCCCGGCGCTCAACGGCAAGCGTGACGCCGTGCCCAACCGCTTCTCCCCGTGGAAGATCGAGGCCTCCGATGAGGGCGTCTACTTTGGGCAGTGCACCGAGTTCTGCGGGCTGTCGCATTCGCGCATGAGGATGCAGGTAGTGGCTGTGAGCCCCGCCGAGTTCCAGAATTGGATCAACCGCACCACAGCAGACGCCGCCGAGCCCTCGGTGGACAACGCGGCGGCGCTGCGCGGCAAAGACGTGTTCGCGGGAATCTGCACCTCCTGCCACCTGGTGGAGGGGCTGAACGACGAGTCCTACGAGGGCGCCGACCAGGCCTCGGGCGCGGCGCCGAACCTCACGCACTTCGCTAGCCGCTCCACATTTGCGGGCGGCATACTCAATACCTACCGCGCCGACGGCTCGCTCAACCGCGAGGACTTGGAGGCCTGGCTGCGCGACCCGGGCACCATGAAGGCCAACTACACGGTGCCTGGCGAGCAGTACCGCGGAATGCCCGACCTCGATCTGAGCGAACAGCAGATCGACGATCTCGTGGCCTATCTGTCGGGCCTCGGCGCCAAGCCTGCCGGCTGGGTGATCGCCGAGTCGCAGGTTGAATCAACTGATGCAGCCGACGCGGCCGACGCTGCAACGCCGACACTCAGGAGCGAACATGACCGTCACTGAGGACGCCCCGAGAGCACTTCCCGCCGGCGACGCGGTACGCACCGTGGAGCGGCCGCTCGGAGTGCTCACCCGTCCGCAGGGCGGCCGAGGCTGGCGCGACTGGCTCAGCACAGTCGACCACAAGAGGATCGGCATTCTCTACGGCGTCTCCGCGATGTTTTTCTTCTTGGTCGGCGGCGTGGAGGCGCTGCTAATCCGCCTGCAGCTGGCGGTGCCGGAGGGTTCGGTGCTGTCCGCCGACGTGTACAACCAGGTTTACACAATGCACGGCGTCACGATGGTGTTCCTGTTCATCATGCCGTTGGCGGCCGCCTTCGCGAACTACTTCATCCCGCTGCAAATCGGCGCCCGCGACGTAGCGTTCCCCCGCCTCAACGCGTTGTCGTATTGGATCTGGCTGTCAGGTGCGATCTTCTTGAACACCTCGTGGCTGGTAGGCGGGGGCGGTGCCGACTGCGGATGGTTCTGCTACTCCCCGAACAGCGGCGTGGCGTTCTCGCCGAGCCACGGCGTGGACTTCTACGCTGTCGGGCTGCAGATACTCGGCATCGCCTCGCTGGTGTCCGCGGTGAACCTGATTGTGACCTGCCTGAACATGCGGGCCCCGGGAATGACCCTGATGCGAATGCCGGTGCTCACATGGATGCTGCTTATCACGCAGTTCCTGCTGTTGTTCGCTCTTCCGGTGATCACCGTAGCGCTGTTTCTGCTGATGTTCGAGCGGCTCTTCGGCGCCCAGTTCTTCAATCCCGACGCTGGTGCCGATCCGCTTCTGTGGCAGCACCTGTTCTGGATCTTCGGCCATCCCGAGGTATACATCATAATCCTGCCGGCTTTCGGCGTGGTGTCGGAGGTGATCCCCACCTTCAGCCGCAAGCCGCTGTTCGGATACCAGTTCATGGTTGCCTCGGGCATCGCCATCGGTTTCATGGGGTGGGGCGTGTGGGCCCACCACATGTTCGTGTCGGGAATCGGGCCGCTCTCGGTGGCCGCGTTCTCGCTGTCGACAATGTTCATAGCTGTGCCTACCGGCGTGAAGGTTCTCAACTGGCTGGCCACGATGTGGGGAGGAAAGCTGCATTTCACCGTGCCGATGAAGTTCGCCGTGGCCACCGTCGCGATGTTCACCATCGGCGGGCTGTCAGGCGTGACCCATTCGGTGGCGCCGGCGGACACGCAGCAGACCGACACCTACTACATAGTCGCCCACTTCCACTATGTGATCTTCGGCGGCGGGGTGCTTGGGCTGTTCGCCGGCCTGTACTTCTGGTGGCCGAAAGTGTGGGGTCACTTCCTCAATGAGCGGCTAGGTAACTGGAATTTCTGGCTGATGCTGATCGGTTTCAACCTCACATTCGGTCCGATGCACATTCTCGGCCTACAGGGGATGTCGCGCCGGATCGACACTTACGCAGCGGGGTACGGCTTCGAGTTTTGGAACATGGCTGCCACTGTCGGGTCGTTCATCATTGCCGTCGGGTTTCTGGTGTTCATGGTGAACGTGTGGAAGTCGAAACGCGACGCCCCGTACCTGCCGGCGCCCGGCCCTGATCCGTGGGATGGCCGCACCCTCGAGTGGATGATCCCGTCGCCGGTTCCCGTCCACAACTTCGATGAGGTGCCCACGGTGCGCGACCGCGACGAGTGGTGGCACCGCAAGTACACCGAGAACGATGACGGCCAGGTGATGCGGGTGGCCACCGTGGAGGAAGCAGCCCAGGCCGGCGATGCGACCGGCGTCCATCTGCCGTCGCCCTCGTTCTGGCCGCTGGCGGTGGCGCTGGGACTGCCGCTGATCGGCTATGGCATCATCTTCAATCTGTGGCTGGCACTGCTGGGCGTGGTGATCGCAGTGGCGTCGCTGTACTCGTGGGCCATGGAGCCGGTGGACGATCCGGACGCCGCTCACGGCCACCATGACGACGCCGCTCACGACCACCATGACGACGGCGACAATGACGACGCCGACGACGCCGGCTAGGGACGAGGCAATGTCTAATCAGCTGCTCCAAGCCGACGCGGTCAGTGACGCCCATGCCTCCCACGTTGAGCACGACGACCACGGTGCCACCAGCACCGGGCTGTCTCACACCAAGCTGGCGATGTGGGTGTTCCTGGGCTCGGAGTGTCTGCTGTTCGGGGGCCTGATTTCCACCTACCTGCTCTACAAGACCCGCGGCAACGGGCGCACGCTGCCGACCGATGTGTTCGACATCCCATTCACCTCGGTGAGTTCATTCGTGCTGCTGATGAGTTCGCTCACCATGGTGCTGGCGCTTTCAGCGGTGTCACGTGGCGAGGACGAAGCGGGCCGCACCTGGCTGCTGGCCACGGCTCTTCTCGGGGCGGTGTTCATCGGCGGTCAGGTATACGAATTCACCAGCTTCGTCCGCGAGGGTGTGGCGTTCACCACCAATCCGGCGAGCAGCGCCTTCTTCACGCTCACAGGCTTCCACGGCGTGCACGTGAGCTTGGGAATCGTGATGCTCATGTCTCTGTTCGGTGCTTCCGTGAAGGGCAGGCTCACTCAGCGCAATGCCGAGACAGTCGAGATAGTCGGGCTTTATTGGCATTTCGTGGACGTGGTGTGGATCTTCATCTTCACCGTGATCTACCTGATACCAGCCGACTGACGCACAGGATTTCACATGACTGAAGCCGCCGTCCCCGCTCAAGCCCCGCCGGTGTCCGCCGTCTCCGACAAGCCGGCGGACGCGCACGACGGTAGTCACAGCCATCCCTCGGACTGGGCCTACGTAAAGATCGCGCTGGCTCTCGCGCTGGTTACAGGGCTAGAGGTGTTCACCTATTTCCGGTCTGTGCTCGACTGGGGTGCGGCGCTGGTGCCGTCACTGCTGGTGATGATGGCCGTGAAGTTCTATCTGGTGGCCACCTGGTTCATGCACTTGCGCTTCGACAGTCGGCTGTTCGCCAGGATGTTCACCGGAGGCCTGCTGCTGGCCGTCGGTGTGTACGTGGTCGCTCTCGCCGCTTTCGAGTTCTGGGCCTGAGTTCATGTCTGCCGCGGCACCGGCTGCCCTGTTTGGACTGCGCTATCAGCCCCACCCGGAGGTCTGGGTCATGATCGCCGCGCTGCTGGCGGTCGGGTTTTATGCGGTGCGAGTGTTGGGGCCGACGGCTTTGTCGGCCCGGGCAAGCGGGAGCAATGTGGGCCTGGAGTCTGGTTCGGCGACGGTCACCCGCGGCCAAAAGGTCTGCTTCGGCGCGGCCGTGCTGCTGCTGTGGCTTGCCGCGGACTGGCCCATGCACGACATCGCAGAGGAGCACCTCTACTCGGTTCACATGGTGCAGCATCTGCTGATCAGTTTCGCGGTGCCTCCGCTGCTGCTGCTCGCGATGCCGGAATGGCTGGCGAGGCTGCTCGTCCTGGATGGCACCCGCTCCTCGGCGGCACTGCGGCGGCTGTGCCACCCGGTGGCGGCCGGAGTGGCGTTCAACGCCGTTCAGGCGCTGATGCACTGGGGCACCGTCGTCGACCTGTCGGTGCGCAACGGCGCGTTCCACTATCTGATGCACCTTCTGGTGTTTACCACCGCGCTGCTGATGTGGATGCCAGTGCTGGGGCCGCTGCGTGAGCTGCAGCTCTCGGAGCCGGCCAAGATGGTTTATCTGTTCACCATGTCGATCGTGCCGACGGTGCCCGCGGCTTGGCTTACCTTCGCCGAGGGTGTGGTCTACCCGGCGTATGACCACCCGTTCAGGCTGTGGGGCGTGTCGGTGACCGCCGACCAGCAGGCTGCGGGCGCGATCATGAAGGTCGTCGGTGGGGGCTTTCTGTGGGCGCTGATCGGTGTTCGCTTCTTCCGCTGGTCGTCGGCTCAGCGCCGCGCCGACGAGGCTGCCCGCCGCGAGCGCTATGCGTCCCAGACGCTCACCACTGCGGACGTGGAAGCCGAACTAGCCGAGCTCGCCAAGGCTGGCCCCGCGCCGCGCGAGCCATAGCATCGGCCCGCCCCGGCGCAGGCTTGCGCGTCGCCCGATCGCCGCGCCCGCCGAGTATGCGGCTACTTTCCAAGCGATGAGCCGTTTCCCGCGCGACAGCACATGATCGACCTGCGCTTGCTGCGTGCCGACCCCGACGCGGTCAGGGCCGCTCTGGCCCGCCGGGGCGAGCGCACGGAGCCGCTTGAACAGGTGATTGCTCACGACCGGCGGCGCCGGGGTCTGATCCAAAAGGCTGACGGGCTGCGGGCCGAACGCAAGCGCGTCTCGGGCTCGGTAGCGGAGCTGCACCGCGCCGGCCGCGGCGGCGAGGCTGGCGATCTGCGGGCGCGCGGCCGCAAGCTGGGCGCTCAGATATCCGACCTGGAAGCCGAGGCCGAGAAGCTCGCCGAATGGATCCGCCGGATCCTGCTATTCGTACCCAACCTCCCCGCCGCTGACTGCCCTGACGGTGCCTCTCCCGCCGACAACAAGGTGATCCGCACATGCGGGTACCGCCCCGACGACTACGGCGACCACCAGCGGGTGCCGCACTGGGATATCGGCACGGCGCTCGGGATACTCGACGTGCCGCGGGCGGTGCGCATGTCCGGAGCGATGTTCGCCATGTATCGAGGCCTGGGCGCCAGGCTGGTGCGGGCGCTGATCGACTACGGGCTCGACCGCAACCGCGACCTTTATGAGGAGATTCGCCCGCCGACGCTGGTGCGTACCGAGACGCTCACCAGCACGGGCCATCTGCCCAAGTTCGCTGACGACGCTTACCACCTCGAACGCGACGACCTGTGGGCTATTCCCACAGCAGAGGTTCCGCTCACCTCGCTGCTGGCCGGAGAGATCGTCGACGAGGCTGATCTGCCGGTGCGGCTAATGAGCCACACGTCGTGCTTCCGTCGCGAGGCGGGCTCGGCCGGACGCGACACCCGCGGGCTGTTGCGGGTCCACGAGTTCGACAAGGTGGAGCTTTATGGTTTCTGCACGCCCGAACAGGCCGACGACATCCACGCCGAGATCCTGCAGCGGGCCGAGCAGGCCATCGCAGACCTGGGCTTGGCCTACCGGATCGTCGACCTGTGCGCGGCCGACCTCGGCGGTGCCTCTGCCCGTACCTTCGACATCGAGATCTACGCCCCTGGCGCTGATCGCTGGCTAGAAGCCTCCAGCGTGTCGTGGTGCCGCGACTACCAGACCCGCAGGGCGTACGTGCGCTACCGGCCCGCTGAGGGGGGCCGCCCGCAGATGGCGCACAGCCTCAACGGGTCGGGGCTTGCCGTGCCGCGGGTGTGGGCCGCTCTAGTGGAGACATACCGCCGTCCCGACGGCGCGGTGGCCGTCCCCGAGGCGCTGGTCGACCACATGGGCGGGGTGTCGGTGATCGGCGGACGCGGATCGTCCTTCAGCCCGAGTTGAGCACGTCGACTACAGTCCAGCCAGCCTCAGCGCCGCTGCCGACAGCTAGGCGCCTCTACGACATCGACGCGCTGCGAAGCTTTGCGATGCTGCTGGGCATCGGGCTGCACAGTGCCATCGGGTTCGTCCCGTTCCGCACCGAAGACCGGCCCAGCGGCGTGCTGCTCGACCTGTTCGTGCTGTTCGTCCACGGGTTCCGGATGCCCGTTTTCTTCCTTGTCAGTGGGTTTTTTACCGCCATGCTGTGGCGCCGCCGCGGCCTCCGGTCGCTGGTCAAGCACCGCCTCCGCCGGATACTGCTTCCCCTGGCGATCGGCGTGTTCACCATCTTGCCGGCGATCGTGCTGGGCGCCGTCGCCGGGTTTGCCCTGGCCGGCTACGACCGCGACAAGCTCGATGCCAGGGAGACCGCAGCCCGCTATGAGGACAACATCAACGATGAGAACCTCGCCGATGATCAGGGCCTGCTCAAAGAGGGCGGTGAAGATGAGTTCGACCTGGCCCACATGTGGTTCTTGTGGTTCCTGATGTGGATGCTGGCTGGATTCGTGGTGGTTGTGAAGCTCGGGCACTGGCTGAGGCAGCGGCGAGCGGGGCCCAGCAGGGGCGGGAAGGCCGTCGGCAGGTCAAGCCGGGGTGGGGCGGCTCGAATCGTGATGTGGTCGCTGCCAGCGTTGACGCTGCTGCCGCAGTGGGCGATGGTGGAGGGCATCTTCGGGCCCGACACTTCGGGAGCACTCTTGCCGCCCGTCCATATTCTGGCGTACTACGCCTGCTTCTTCGGCTTCGGTGCTTTGCTCTACGACCAGCGAGATCAGGCCGGGGTGCCGGCCATCGAATCGCTGGGCGGGCGATGGGTCGTCCTGCTCGCCATCTCGGCGTTGACGTTCGTGCCGGGCCTGACGCTGCTGGAATCCGCCTGGGCGGTCTCCGCGGTGTTCCAGGTCGTCTTCGCCTGGACGATGTGTTTCGGGCTGATGGGGCTGTTCCGCAGGTTCATGTCGGCTGAGCGCTTCTGGGTGCGCTTCCTCTCGGACTCGTCATACTGGATGTACCTGGCTCACCTGCCGCTGGTGTTCGTAGCGCAGGGCGCGGTCGCGAACTGGAGCATGGACCCTCTGATCAAATCCCTGATCGTGGTGTTGTCGATCACTGGCGTGTTGCTGATCGCCTACCGCTATCTGGTGCGTTACCACTTCATCGGCACGCTGCTCAACGGCAGGCGCAGCCGTGCCGATGACTTAGCCCGCCGTTCCTAGCTGCGCGCCGCGGCCCATCTGGCCAACCCTGCTTAGCGAACTTATGTAGCCCCTCTAGCCGATTTCTGTCAGTGAAGTTGTCAATGGATGTTAGCTAAAGCTAACATCCATTGACATGAAGAAAATCACAGCCCTGCCCACGCTCGCGAAGAAGACCGCAATTTTGCCCGCGCTCGTCGCGGCTTTCGTCGCTTTCGCTCTGTTTGCCGCTGCGTGCGGCTCAGACGACTCGTCTGACAACGCCCTGTTAGAGGAGGTGGTGTCGACATACGCGGAGGGCGTCCACTCGTCGTACTCGACGAGCCTCGCCTCGGCCACTGCGATGGATGCCGCAATCGACGCCTTCTTCGCTGATCCCAGCGAAGAAACGCTCGACGCCGCAAGACAGGCGTGGCTTGTGGCCAGAGCCGACTACGGCCCCACCGAGGCGTTCCGCTTCTACGGCGGGCCGATCGACGACGAGGCCACCGGCACCGAGGGGCTGATCAACGCCTGGCCGCTCGACGAGGCCTACATCGACTACGTCGTGGGCTCGCCGAACGCCGGCATAGTCAACGACCCAGGTGCCTTCCCGAACATCGACGCCGACCTGCTGGTGTCGCTCAACGAAGAGGGTGGCGAGGCCAACGTCTCCACCGGCTGGCATGCCATAGAGTTCCTGCTATGGGGCCAGGACCTCGACGCCGTCGGTCCCGGCGATCGTCCGGTGGAGGACTACACCACCGAGGCGAACGCTGCCCGCCGCGCCACCTATCTGGCCACGGCGTCGGATCTGCTTCTGACCCACCTCTCGGACTTGGTCGCAGCGTGGGCGCCCGACAGCCGCAACTATCGCGCTGACTTCTTGGCGGCAGACACTACGGAGGCGCTGCGGCGGATGATCACCGGCATCGGCGAGCTGTCCCGAGGCGAGCTGGCCGGTGAGCGTATGAACGTCGCCTACTCCGAGCGCTCCCAAGAGGACGAGCACTCGTGCTTCTCCGACAACACCACCAGCGACATCGTGGGCAACGCTCGCGGCATCGAGATGGTGCTAACAGGCAGCTATCTCGGCGGCGTGACAGGTCCCGGCGTGCTTGATGCCGTTGCCTCCGTCGACGAGGAACTGGCCTTCCAGCTCAGGTCTGAGGTGTCCGCCAGCCTTGCCGCTGTGAACGCTATCCCCGCCCCTTTCGACCGGCACCTCACCGACGGCGTGTCGGACAACGACCCGGGTCGTATGTCGGTGCTGACCGGCATCGAGGCGCTCGAATCGCAGACCGACACCATCGTGGCCGCTGCCGAGGCGATCGGCGTGACCATCAACGTGAGCTGAGCTTGAGGTCCCGCGCCCGGGTTGCGTTGCTGGCCGGGCTTGTCGCGGTGTGGGCTGCAGCCTGCGGCTCGGACTCGGCCGAGCTTGCGTTCGACGCCAGACTTGGCGGCGAGACCACAAGGGAGGACGCTTCGCGCAACTCTTTCGGCCTGCCGGCGCCGAAGCTCACGAACGAACAGCGCCGGCTGTTCGAACGGGGCGACAGCTTTTTCACCCAGAACTGGGTGACGGCGCCGGCTTCCACCGACGCGCGCGATGGCCTTGGGCCGACCTTTAATGCTCAGGCCTGCTCGTCGTGCCACATACGGGACGGGCGCGGCGCACCGCCGGACGTCACCGGCCAGACGGCCCGGCTGGGGCTGCTGCTTCGGCTGTCGATCGAAGGTGCCGATCCCTCCACGGGCGCCCCCCTCGCGCACCCGGCATACGGCAGTCAGCTCCAGGACCGGTCCGTGCTGGGAGTCTCCCCGGAGGGCAGGATCGGCTTGTCCTACGAGACGGTCTTGGGCGCCTACGGCGATGGCACGCCTTATGAGCTGCGCGCCCCTTCGTATGAGATCGCCGATCCGACCTTCGGCCCACTAGACGACGTCATGATCGGACCCCGGCTCGCGCCGCAGATAATCGGGATGGGGCTGCTGGAGGGAATCCCCGACGAGGCGATCCTGGCGGCAGCCGATCCGCAGGATGCAGACGGCGACGGCATCTCGGGTCGCCCTAACATGGTGTGGGATGCCCGGGCAGGCGGCGCGGCGCTGGGGCGCTTCGGATGGAAGGCCAACGTCGCCACCGTCGAGCAGCAAACCGCCGGTGCCTTTCACGGCGACATCGGCATCACATCGGCTCTGCACCCCGACCAGAACTGCCCGCCCGTGCAGTCGGAGTGTCTCCAAGCGCCTGATGGCGGCAACCCGGAGCTTCCCGATTCGCGGCTCGCAACTGTCACCCTGTATGCCCGCACGCTGTCGGTTCCGGCTATGCGTGGCGCCGATACCGCCGACGTGCTGGCCGGCTTCAAGCTGTTCTCCGATATCGGCTGTGCTTCATGTCACACGCCGACGCACCAAACCGGCGACTCCGACATAGCCGCTCTTTCCGGTCAGGTCATCCACCCTTTCACCGATCTGCTGCTGCACGACATGGGGGAGGGGCTTGCCGACGGACGGCCGGACTTCGACGCTGACGGCGACGAGTGGCGCACACCGCCGCTGTGGGGGCTGGGGCTGATCGACGACGTGAACGGACACCGCTTCCTGCTGCACGACGGCCGGGCTCGCACCATCTCTGAGGCCATCTTGTGGCATGGCGGGGAGGCTGAGGCCTCCAAGGAGGAGTTTCGCAACCTTGAAGCCGACGATCGTCGGCAGCTCCTGGCTTTTTTGGAGGCTCTGTGACTCCCTTTCTCCGCCGTGTTGCGGCTCGGCCGGTGGGGCTGTCGGGCAAGCTGGCGACGGGCCTCGTCGCAGCCGGTGTGATCGCAGCCGGGTGCGGCGCCGGACCCCCCGAGCGCAGCGACGTGCTCATCGATCTAGCCGATGAGGTGATCGTTCCTGCCTTCGAGCGCTTCGCTGCCGACTCGGTGGTTTTGGAATCGGTGGCCGCACGGCTGTGCTCGACGCTCGATACCGACGACCTGTTGTCCGCTCGGTGGGCGCTGTCTGAGGCCCGCTCGGCCTGGTCGTTCAGCGAGGTCATGTGGGTGGGTCCGGTGATGGAGCGACGATCTTGGGCCGTCATTGACTGGCCAATAGACGCCGAACAGATCGAGGCGCTCATCGCCGATGACGACATCGAGTTGGACTTCGACCGTCTCGCCCGTCGGATCGGCGCCGACCAGCGCGGTCTGGGAGCAGTCGAGCTGATGCTGGGCGCACCCGGCGCCGAGGACGCTGTGCTCGCCGAGC
Source organism: Acidimicrobiales bacterium (assembly GCA_965214945.1). GTDB lineage: Bacteria > Actinomycetota > Acidimicrobiia > Acidimicrobiales > Aldehydirespiratoraceae > JAAXHB01. The sequence goes on from OZ244029.1 coordinate 240,483, forward strand.
TGGCTGACGAGCGGCGATGCCGGTATCTGACCGGCATCGCCGAGGTCATAGCGGCAGAGGCGGCGCTGCTGCCCGGCGATTGGACGGTCGATTTCGAAGACGGTGGCGAATACCGGGCCGTGTTCGCCGACCCAGACGGCAGGGGCCTCGACGATGTGGTCAACGCGACGCTGTTCCTTCTGGAGGCGATCACCGACATCGAGCTCGCCGCTGCACTAGGCGAGATGGGCCGCTCAGCCGATCCCTCGATGATCGTCGAAGGGCCGGCGGGGCTGGGAGTGGCCGATCTCGCTTCGCACCTCGAGGGCGTTCGGGCCGTGCTCACCGGCCCCGACGCTGACTCCAGCGCCGGGCTGAGCCCCCTACTCGGCGGCGATCTCACCAAGCGGGCCGTAGTCGCCCTCGACGGTGCCGACGCCGCGATCGCGGCTATCGACCCGCCACTGCGGGAAGCGGCCGCCTCCTCGCCCGAGACGGTGGCAGCGGCCCGTGAGGCGCTTAAGGCCGTGCAGGTGATCGTGGCAACCGAGGTGGTGAGCCGCCTGGGCGTCACAATCGGTTTCAGTGACACCGACGGCGACACGGGCGCCTGAATCCAGCAGGTTTCCCTCAAGGCCCTCGACTACGGTCGGATCGCCGACGCGGCCGGGGGTCACGGTCCGCCAGACAGCCCGGCTGCAGGCCGAGATCTCGCCCGAGAAGGCCCGGAACTTGAACCGGTTTATAAAGGGCCTCGGCATCAAAGGGGTACGGTCGTCAACCCAGGGCGACCAGTTCCGATTCTTGGTCTACCCGTCTTTGGGCTATCGAGCGCCGGGCCGGCCCGATGAGTCGGATAGTTGAGCAACCCAGTGGCGAGTTCGCGCAGGCGCGCCTTGAGGATTTTTCCCATGGCGTTGCGCGGCAGCCTAGGGATGGTCACGTAATGTCGGGGGTGCTTGAAAAGAGCCAGATCCACTAGTGCGGACGCCAACTCAGCCGCCTCCCCGGTGGAGGCCGCGGCCATGCCAGCCCGCTCCTTTGTGGGTGCGGCTGCATCGGGGTTGGCGAGCACCACGAACGCAGTAACGGCCTCACCGAGGTCGGGATGCTCCACGCCCACGACAGCTGATTCCGCAACAGCGGGATGAGCGTCGAGGGCTTGTTCGATCTCTGAGGGGTAGACGTTGTAACCGCCGGTGATGATCATGTCGCTGAGGCGTCCTTCGAGCGTGAGGCGCCCTTCGTCGTCGACTCGGCCAACATCTCCGGTGATGAACCAGCCGTCGGCGGTGCGCGACTCGCGAGTGGCACTGAGCCGGTGCCAGTAGCCGGGGCCGACGCCCGGCCCTCGCACCTGCACCACCCCCACGTCGCCGGCGCTCTCGTTGTCGGCGCTCTCGTCCACGTCGCCGGTGCCTTTGTCGATGCGCACCTGTGTGCCAGGGAGCGCGAACCCGACCGTGCCAGCCATCCGGCGCCCGTCGTAGGGATTGGACGTGATCATCAGCGTCTCGCTCATGCCGTAGCGCTCCAGCACCTTGTGGCCGGTTCGCTCGTCCACAGCCCGGTGAAGCGCTGCGGTCATCGGTGCTGAGCCCGACACCAGCAGGCGGATGCGCCGACACACCTCCGAATCGAAGCCGACGCACCCGAGCAGCCTGGCGTAATGGGTGGGCACCCCCATCATCACCGTGGCGTCCGGCAGGCTTTCGACTGTGGCTTCGGGAGTGAACTTCGGATGGAAGATAACTGCCGATGTCGAGACCATGGCGGTGTGTAGAGCCACCATCAGCCCGTGGACGTGGAATATCGGCAGGACGTGGAGCAGCACGTCGTCGGCGCTGAAGCGCCACGCCGAGCGGAGCGTCAAGGCATTGTGGGCGAGGTTGCCGTGTGTGAGCATGGCGCCCTTGGGACGCCCGGTGGTTCCCGACGTGTACACCAGAGCGGCCAGGCTCTGGGGCCGGATCTGCGACCACGGCGCGGGCGGCTGAGGCTCAGCCAGCGCCTCGGCAAGCTCGTGAGCGTCGTGTAACAAGGCGACGGGCGCCGCGTCACCGGTGAAATAGTCAAGCTCCGCGGCGGTGTAGGCCGTGTTGAGCGGCACGTATACGGCACCCAGGCGAAGCGCGCCGAGATAGGCCGCCACCGCGTCAACCGACTTTGGAAGCTGAGCCATCACCCTGTCGCCGGCCGTGACTCTTTGGCTGGCAAGCCAGCCAGCCGCACGCTCCGAGAGCGCGTCTATCTCCCGGTAGGTCACCGTCTCGCCGTTCGGCATCAGCAGGAACGGCTTGTCGAGCGCCTGCTCGAAGCAGCGTCGCAGCAACCCGTAGAACCCGTCGCGACCGACGTTCACAAACCGAGTCTGCCCCATGCGGAAAATGAGGTGTCGGCGGTCAAGTTTGGTGCAGGGGCGCGACCGACGTTCACAAACCGAGTCTGCCCCATGCGCCGGTGCTCTGGGGCGACGTCGCCTCGGCAGTCCTCAGCCGATGCGAGTTGTCCGTCCAGATCACCGCCCATTGAACGCCAGATCACTCGCCAACAATCACCGCTAGCCCCGGACAGCTAGTTTCGCGGGCTTGGGGGCGTGCCCGACCGGCGGGCATTAGCCTCGTTCTGCAGGGCTGCAGGATCTGATTGGATGGCATCAACGGCAAACGACAAGGGCGACACGGACGCGCCGCACAGCCGGCGCAACATCGTGCTCACCGGTTTCATGGGCTCGGGCAAGACCACCGTGGGCCGGCTACTGGCCGACAGGCTCGGGCGTGAGTTCGTCGACACCGACGCCGTGATCGAGGCCCGTCACGGTCCGATCTCCGAGATAGTCGCCGAGTCTGGATGGCCTGTGTTCCGAGCCATGGAGCGGGCTGTGGCCCGGAACCTGGCCGGGCGCTCCGGACTGGTCGTCTCCACCGGAGGCCGGCTGATGCTAGATCCGCGGTGCGCTGCGCGTCTGGAGCCCGGCGGCTACGTGGTGTGGCTGAAAGCCGACCCTGCGGCCGTCGTGGAGCGGGTGGTCAACGCCCCGGGCGCCGACCCGTCCAAGCGCCCGCTGCTCACCGAAGGCGGCGCCGATCCGCTGGACGTGGTGGAACGACTGCTGAAGCGCCGGATCCATCTGTACGCCCGATACCCCGCGGTTGACACCACCGCGCTGAGTCCCGAGGAGGTCGCCGACGCGGTGCTCGACTTGCTGGGCCTCAACCGGAGCTAGCGTCCGTCGTCGACAGGGCCCACAGCGACGGGGCCCGCGGCCCGGTGGCCCAGTGCCACCAGCGCAGCCGTGAGAGCGCCGTACAGCAGGAAGCCCACCGCCATCGGAGTGACTGTCTCACTGATGCGGCTGGTCACCACAGCGGCCAGCAACGCGCCGGTGCCCTGCGATGTCATCCCGATCACGCCTGAGGCGGTGCCGGCCATGCGCTCCAGCGGCTCCAAGGCCAGCGAGACGCAGGTGGGGCGGATCACCGTCATGCAGATCAGGCTGGGAAGCACCAGAGCGAACCACGCCCAGAACTCCGGGCGCCCCCCGGATGCCAGAGCCACGGCGGTGAACACAGCGCCGCTTGAAGCGATCCCCAATGAGGCGACGGTGGCAGTCCGCCGAGCCCCGAAGCGAAACGTCACCCGGCGCGCAGCCAGCAAGCCTGCACCGATAATCAGCGAGAACACCGCGAAGATCAGCGCAAACCAGCGGCCCAGCCCGAACACCTCGTCGATGATGAAGGGACTGGCACCGAGATGGACGTAGAAGCCGCTGTCTGAGAAGGCCATGGCCGCCGTGTAACGCAGCGTCGGGCGCGTGCCGAACGCCGCCTGGAATCCTTGGGCTACCGTTCCCAGGTCCAATGGCCTGCGCCGCTCGGGCGGCAGGGTCTCGCCGAAGGATCGCAGCCACAGCATGGCCGCAGTGGAGAAGGCGACTCCGACCGCGAACACCGAGCGCCACCAGCCTGTGAGAAGCAGCAACTCGCCGATGAACGGAGCCGCGACTGGCCCGATGAGAAACACTGCCATCACGAGCTGCATAACCCCGGCCAGGCGGTCGCCGCCATAGAGGTCGCGGGCCATGGCGGGAAAGAGGGCGGCGCATGACGCCGAACCCAGGCCCCACACGACACGGACTGCGAGCAGCGCTCCGAAGCTCGGCGCGATGGCGGCGGCGAGAGCAGCTAGCGCATAGACGGTGAGCCCGGCAGTGAGCACAGGCCGGCGGCCGAAGCGGTCGGCGAACGGCCCGTACACCACCTGGCCGAGCGCCAACCCGAGGAAGTATCCGGTGACCACGAGCGATGCCTGGCCGGCGCCCTCGCTGAGACCGAACTCGGCGCGGAGCCGGTCGAGCGCCGGCAGCACCACGTCAATGCCGAGAGCCACCAGCGCGCCGACAAACGCGAGGAAGGCCACCACCTGACGCTCACCGCGTTCATTGTGCGCGCCGCAGTCGCTGCGGCCGGCCCCGCCAGTGGCATCAGGCCATCCGCCGCCGTTGCCGACGCCTGGAGCAGATCGCACAACCAATGATTACAGGTAGTCATGCCAAGCTGACGGATGTGACGGATGTTGTCGCGGGCAGTTCCTCGGAAAACGGCATCCTCTCCGTCGGCCCGACAGCCGGCCTGGCGCTGACTTCAGCCCCGCGGCGAGCCGCGTTGACAAGCCGGCGCCTGAGCCTGTAGCAACATGGGTGTGGCTCTGTCGATTCTGGTTGTCAACGGCCCGAACTTGAATTTGCTCGGCACCCGCGAGCCCGAGGTGTACGGCAGCACGACCCTCGACGAACTGATGGCCGACCTTGTCGGCTACGGCTCGGGCCGAGACGTGACGGTGCGCGGTTTCCAGTCCAACATCGAGGGCGAGCTGGTCGACGCGATCCAGGCCGCGTCAGCCAACGGTGAGGGCCGCGCCGACGGGATCGTTCTCAACGCCGGCGCGTTCACCCACTACTCCATAGCGTTGCGCGACGCGATCACCGCGTCCGGTGTTCCTGTCGTTGAGACACACCTGTCGAACGTGGCGGCCCGTGAGGAGTTCCGCCACACATCAGTGATCGCTGCGGCTTGCGTGGGCGTGATCGCCGGCTTCGGCGCCGCCAGCTACCGGCTCGCCGTCGACGCGCTGATCGACCACGTCAAGCGCCACTGACCTCGCGCTGGCCGTGGGCACTTCAGTCTGAGCGTGGTATAGCGCTCAGACATATTGGGGGGTCAATCGCAGAGCACCTTTAGTTGGGAGTGCCCACATTCTAGGGTTATCAAGTTCTGATAACTGTGCAGTAGAGTGTGTGCTACTAGACTAGTTTACCTTTGAGGTTTGCTAGAAACTCAGTAACACTGATAGGCTTAGCATCCAAGAGCATTTGTCGGGACTCTTCCTGTGTTAGAACTGTCCAATACCATTCACGCAAATGGTAAGTGGTATTGTTGATGTTCTCTAATTCTAGAATTATCCATACGATATCTCCGTCCGCGATGTCGTGACAGTGGGTACGAGATGGCCCGCCCAAATGTTCAAAAAACGGACGATCAATTGCGATAGCAAGTTTCACTCCCCAGCGTCTCAATGTGGGTGGCTTAACTTGAATTTGAGGTAAGAGCCGTTTAGCGCTGGACGAGCGCCAGTCGGGGCGACGATTTCCCTTTGGTAGTGACGGACCCGTATGCTTAGCATGATGCAGAAACTCGAACTCCATGGTCATATTGTCGCCAGAGAAGTAGACTGCTCTTGTGGTACGGAGGCTTGCCAGATACAAATGGGCATGGTGGAGGTGTCGGATCTTTCTTCTGCAGTGCATGTGCAGCAAGCCGCTGTCGTTTGGCTGTGTCACAAGATTCTAGTGCATAGCCGTACCATTCAGCGATGCCCCATCGCTGTACCTTAGCTATAATCTTGGTCTTCATCCTTAGGCCACTGGTTATTCAAAGATAGGCCTCCGTGAGATTATCAATTCCGGAAGGCGGGTATGGTGGGTGGTCTTCATAGTAACTTGTACAGCTGAAAAGCTGAATTCCTGTACCATCGATATTATCTCAGGTGCAGCATCATAGGTCATTATGAACTCTGTCTCACTATCAGCGACCAATTTAAATAGTTTCTGATGATCCAATTGATGATGGTTGTAGAGGCGTCTTCCTGCACATTTACCGCCTGCAGTATATGGTGGATCGATGAATAGTACAGCATCGGAAGGCATGGCAGTGGCAAGATACTTGAGCCCGTCGCCCTCCAAGAAGTTGATCTTCGCGGCGTGAGCTGAGATAGCCTCCAATCGTCTGATGAGCGTGTCCGGATACCACCTTGCAGCGATACCCTTGCCATTTTCAGCGGTTCTAGTGAAGGAGGCACCAGGAGCAAGAATGCCGCCGCGTCTGGTTCGGTTGTAGACAAGAGTTCTGAACGTCTGATCCAAGACAGTGTCGGCTGTGGTATCCGTTAGAGCTCTTACAGTGTCTATTGTGGGATTGAACTTCCTGATCATCTCACATAGTTCGCTAGTCTGCCTCAGAGCGGCGTGCCACACAGCAGCGACATTGCGGTCGAGTTCTACCATTACGCATCGCTCAGCTAGCATTTCCATGACCGCTGTGAGGGAGACGATCGCCCCTCCACAAAACGGCTCGACGATTAGCCTCGGAGTTGGATCGATCTTGCGGAGCCACTCACGGATGTGCGGGATCATCCACGTCTTCCCCCCGGGTAGCGCAGAGGGCTGCGCATCGGCACCGTCGCGACGTTGGCCGCAGGGATTGGTGACATGCTGAAGGGCAGAGTGTTTGAGGTGTCGCCGCGTTTCTGAGTCTTACACTCCATGCTCTTAGATATAGCACATGGCTGTGACAGCCAAGATGCCTGTCTACCGAATCTGGGTGCTACCGCGCCGGTCGAAGATCCTGTCACGGCGTGAGACCGACAGCTGGGATGCCAGCGGTCCAATACAGTCTGAGCGTGGTGGTCCAATACAGTCTGAGCGTGGTGTCCGGAATCCCTGGCCGGCGCTCCCGACAGCCGGCCCGTAAGACCGCCGGAGAGGCGGTGACGGTGGAAGCCGCGGGGCGAGGCGTGCGGGTGAGCAACCCACACAAGGTTTTCTTTGCAGCACGGGGCGAGACCAAGCTCGATCTCGTGGAGTACTACCGGTCGGTGGCCGGGCCGCTGATGGAGACGGTCGGTGGCAGGCCGGTGCTGCTGGAGCGCCACCCCGATGGCGCTTCGGGAAAGTCGTTCTTCCAGAAGCGCGTGCCGAGTAAAGTGCCCTCCTGGTTGCGCACCACGGTGGTGCGCACGCCCGCCGGGACAGCCTCCAACGCGCTAATCGCGGCCGACCTTGCTCACGTTATCTGGGCCGTGAACCTCGGCTGCCTCGGGTTTCACGTGTGGCCGTTCCGGGCATTCGACCCGCTGAGGGCCGATGAGCTTCGCATCGACCTCGACCCGCAGCCTGGTGTTGGCTTCGACGAGGTGCGCGAGGCCGCTAGCGAGGTGCGCGCCGCGTTCGACGAGCTGAAGATGCCGGCCTTCTTGAAGACTTCCGGCGGTCGCGGGCTTCACATCTATGTGCGGCTCGCTCCCCGCTGGGATTCGTTCCAGGTGAGGGCCGCGGCCGTGGCCTTGGCACGCGAGTTGTCCCGCCGCCGCCCCGATCTGATCACCGATGCCTGGTGGAAAGAGGAGCGGGGCCGTCGGGTGTTCGTGGACTTCAACCAGAACGCGCCTCACAAGACGGTGTTCGGGGCGTGGTGCGTGCGACCCCGCCCGACAGCGGTCGTCTCGACGCCGATTGGCTGGGGCGAACTCGACGACGTCGTGCCCGACGAACTGACCATCGCCACTGTTCCGCGGCGGCTGGCGGCCCGCGGCGACGTATGGGCGGGGATCAACGACAAGCCCGCCAGCCTGGTGCCACTATTGGAATGGCACCGCCGTGACATGGCTGCCGGCCTGCCGGACGCGCCGTGGCCGCCGCAGTATCCGAAGATGCCCAACGAACCGCCCCGAGTGGCCCCGAGTCGAGCCCGAAAAGACTAACCAACACCCGAGCTGCGCCCGTCACCGCACACCAACCGATCAACAACCTGTCACTAACGTCTCTGCTGAGTACAACTAGCCGGCGGGACAGCGCGGCGGGGCGCTTTGGCCCCGTGGCAATGCCGGTCTTGCTCAGCTGCGATTTCGGCGCGAGCGGGCATGACACCTGGGGGTAATGTCCTCTGCCTATAGTCGCTGAGGTGCTCGATTTGCTCGGTGAGGATCTGGTTATCCAGGGTGATTGCTCCGAAGTCCTGCCGAAGTTCGCGGACGGTTCCTTTCAGTTGATCTACGTCGATCCGCCGTTCAACACGGGCAAGTTCCAGCAGCGGCGCACCCTCAAGACCGTGCGTGACGAAGACGGGGACCGGATCGGTTTCCAGGGGCGCTCGTACCGCACCTCGGAGGTGTCACGACTGTCGTATCTCGACGCCTACGACGACTATCTCGGGTTCATCTGGCCGAAACTGGAACAGGCACGCCGGTTGCTTGCCACGGACGGAACGCTCTACTTGCACCTGGACCAGCGGGAGGCTCACTACTGCAAGGTCGCCCTCGATCAGATCTTCGGACGGGACTGCTTCCTCAACGAGGTGATCTGGGCGTATGACTACGGCGGCCGAGGCCGGGATCGCTGGCCCCGCAAGCACGACACCATCCTCGTGTACGTCAAGGAGATGGGCAGCCACTTCTTCGACCAGGACCAGATCAAGCGGATCCCGTACATGGCGCCCAACTTGGTGTCAGCAGAGAAGCGCGAGCGGGGAAAGCTCCCGACCGATGTCTGGTGGCACACGATCGTGCCGACGAACGGCAAGGAGAAGACCGGCTATCCGAACCAGAAGCCCGAAGGCGTGCTCAGGCGTGTCATCGGACCCTCCTCCAGCGAGGGCCGCTGGATCCTGGACTTCTTCGCCGGGTCTGGGACCACCGCTGCCGTGGCACGGCAAATGGGCCGGCGCTTCGTGATGATCGACGAGAACCCCGATGCCGTGCAGATCATGAGACGGCGACTCGGCTCGCAGCAGGTCGCCTACGTGGACGCCGCAGGCACTCCGCTTGCGCTGGAAGCCCCTGCGGACGAAGTCCCGTCGCTGTTCTAGGTCGAGAACATGAATCACTCGATCCGGAGGTGGCGCTGCTCGGCAGCCTGGCCAGCACCCTGGAGACCGATGACTACCTGTTCTGCCTCGGCATTTCGCCCTTCGACGCTCATGCATGGGTGCTGCCCAAGACGACCCTGCTCCAGTACGTGATCGGCCGCATGGGTCAGCACACCACTGGCTGCACCTCACGCACAGCAGGGTCAACCGGGCAGCCACGACTTGGAGAACTTGTGCTCGCCGATGCGCCGGGCGATCATCTCGCAAGTGTCGCTGAAGAAGCCGTCGGCGATCCCGAGGTCGTAGCCGGTCGCGTCCGACAGCCGGTTCCTGATGGTGCCCACATCTTCTCCCGTGGTCTTCTTCAGGTCGCGGTCGAACTTGCCAAAGTCGAACCCCACCTGTTCGGAGATCCAATTGACGGTCGACGAGCAGTTGATAGCACTCGTGGCGGCGTCTGCGGCGGTGCTGGCCGTCCAGTTGAGGGTGGTGCCTTTCTTGATGACGCCGGCCGTCTCGCGGGCCGCGACTTTGTAGCCACGCTTCTGAACAGCGCCTACCGTTGACTTCACCACGGTCACGCTTGCCTTCACGCCGGATCCGGACAGCCCCGGCAGCGGCACCATGCCCAGCGCGTAAATCCCCGCTGAGGCCCAGTCGTTGTGCAGCGCGTAATGGATGGCCCGCGCTCCGTCCACCACGTCGCCGATCACCGGAACGAACGACAGCGTGTCCAGTGCCAGTCCCCAGCTGATCGGGCTGTCTGGCGCGTGGTACGCGCCGTCGTCGAGGACTTGGCGAACAGCCTGTGCGACCTCTGGAGCAATGCGGTAGTCCTCCAAGAATGCCTCGAAGTCCCGGCGGCGGAGCGTTCCGTCGGGCGAGCCGCCGCGCCCGGCCGTGTCGATCGCGGCGGCAAAGGGCAGCAGCGTCGCCCAAGCCGCCGTTTTTGAGGCGAACGCGTCGATGTCGTCGAGGCTGATCAGACCGTCGCGGTCTTCGGGATCGGACCAGAACTCGCTGTCGTAGGGCTGCTTGATGTAGTCGTCGTTGTGCTTAGCGGTCTCAACCCGGTCGAAGAACGACTGGTTCTTCAGCAGCCACTCCGCCGCTGCGCCGGTCTCCTCGTCGAGGTTGTGGCGTGCCCATTGCAGGTCGCGCCGCGAAAGCCTGCCGTCCGCGCGCTCGGGGTTGCCTCGGCTCTCGATCTGGGTGAAGCTCGACCGGATGCGCTCCAACGCAGCTAGGCCCGCGTTCATCTCGGTGCCGCCGACAAGCACCATACGGATGCGGCCGTGGAGCTCTTCGGCCCTGGCGCGCAGACCTTCCGCAGTCCGCCGCGCCCCTGTCACAACGTCGGGAACCGCTCCGCCGAGCAGCTCCGCCGCTTCCGCGAGCGGAGCGATCAACGCCTGGGCGTCGAGGTCCAGCTCGTTCGCTGCCGTTGTCATCCTCTGATGGAGCGACAGCGCAGGCTCGATGTCCATAAGTATAAGATCAGACATAGAATATAATGAAAATAGCTAAAAATGATGTTGTCAAGTTGGATGCCGAGAAGCGCCGAGAAGCGGCAAGAGCAGCGGGCTTGGCACACAGCCCAGCCCTTTGGTGCCGTAAGCTGCGGCCATGGCCGCCAACGCATATCTGGTGGACAGGCTTCAGGAGTTCGGCACCACGATCTTCGCTGAGATGTCGGCGCTGGCACTGCGGACGGGCAGTATCAACCTCGGCCAGGGGTTCCCCGACGTCGACGGCCCGCCGGAGGTCACCGAGACGGCCGTGGCGGCGATCCGCAGCGGCGAGTACAACCAGTACCCGCCAGGCATCGGACATCCCGAACTGCGTGAGGCCGTGGCCGAGCACCAGAAGCGCTTCTGGGGCCTCGATTTCGATGCCAACACCGAGGTGCTCGTCACCGCGGGCGCCACGGAGGCCATCACCGCGGCGCTGCTGGCCTTGGTTGGCCCGGGTGAGGAGGTGGTGACCTTCGAGCCCTACTACGACTCCTACCCAGCGGCCATCGCCATGACGCCAGGAGAGCGGCGTGTGGTGACGCTGCGGCCTCCCGGCTACGAGTTTGACCCCGATGAGCTAGCGGCGGCGTTCGGCCCTCGCACCAAGGTGATGCTGTTCAACTCACCGCACAATCCCACCGGCAAGGTGTTCACACCGGCGGAGGTCGACCTGATCTGCGACCTGTGCATTCGCCACGACGTGATCGCGGTGACCGACGAGGTGTACGAGCATCTGGTCTTCGACCACAGCCGCCACGTGCCGCTCGCCACCAGGCCGGGGATGGCCGACCGAACGGTCACTATCTCATCGGGCGGCAAGACGCTGTCGGTGACCGGGTGGAAGATCGGATGGGCCTGCGCGCGGCCTGAGCTGATCAGGGCGGTGCAGACATCCAAGCAGTTCCTCACCTATGTGAACGGTGGCCCATTCCAGCCTGCGGTGGCGGCTGGTCTGCGCCTCGGTGACGACTTCTTCGCGGCGCTTGCGGATGGCCTTCAGGCGCAGCGCGACCGACTATGCGCCGGTCTTGCGGCGGCCGGCTTTGAGCCGGTGGTGCCCCAGGGCACGTATTTTGTGACGGCGGACATCCGGCCGCTCGGCTTCGACAACGGCATCGAGTTCTGCTTGAGCCTGCCGGAGCGTTGCGGCGTGGTCGCGGTGCCGTGCGAGGTGTTCTACGACGACAAGGCCGCCGGCGCTCCGTTCGTGCGGTTCGCGGCGTGTAAGCGGCTCGAGGTGCTCGACGAGGCGGTCGAGCGGCTGTCCGGGCTCGCCGGAAGGGTGTGAGCATGTTAGTGGCCGCAGTTCAGCATGACATCGTCTGGGAGGACGCCGCCGCGACTTTCGCTCTGCTCGAGCCATCGGTGGCCAGCGCCGCTGAGGCCGGGGCCGGGCTCGTGGCGTTCACCGAGATGTTCGCCACGGGCTTTTCGCTGTCCGCCAGCCGCCTCGCGGAGGAACCCGACGGGCCCACCACCCGGTTCCTGTCGTCGATGGCGCGGCGCTATGGGCTGTGGACGGCGGGGTCACTGCCCGAGCACACGCCCGGATTCGAGCGGCCGACCAACCGCTTGGTTCTCGCCGGGCCTGAGGGCGAACTCCATCGCTATTCGAAGATCCATCCGTTCTCCTACGCTGGCGAGCACCGCCACTACAGCGCCGGCGTGTCGCCGCTGACCGTGAGCGTGAATGGTGTGCGAGTCACGCCGCTGGTGTGCTACGACCTGCGCTTCGCCGACCTGTTCTGGGAAGCTGCCACGCGCACTGACTGCTATGTAGTGGTGGCCAACTGGCCGGCGTCACGCCGTCTCCACTGGAACGCGCTGCTGCGCGCCCGCGCCATCGAGAACCAGGCCTACGTCGTAGGCGTCAACCGGGTGGGCGTGGACGGCAACGGTTTGAGCTACGCCGGCGACTCGGCAGTGTTCGACCCACTCGGGGCCAGGCTGGCGTACGCCGGTGACTCCGAGGCTGTGATCGCCGCGGACGTCGACCCGGAGAAGGTGGCTTCGGTGCGGGCTGAGTTCCCGTTCCTCGCCGACCGCCGAACCTAGGCCCGGGCTCGGGCCTAGGGCCCAGGCCTGGGGCCCGACTGGGATGCGAGCCCCGGACGGCGTGCAGGGGCTTGGCCACGAAGCCGGACGTCAGGGTGGTGCCAACCGCTCCCGAAGCTCGCGTTTGAGGAACTTGCCGTTGGCGTTGCGTGGCAGCGGCTCGTCGAGAACCCATACGCGTGCCGGATGCTTGAACGCGGCGATCCGGCTGCTGAGGTGTTCAGCGAGGCCGGCCGCGTCGAACTCGGCGCCCGGTGCCAGCACGACGGCCGCGGCCACAGTCTCGCCCAGCAGCTTGTCGGGCACCCCGAACACTGCGGCCTCAGCCACCGCGTCGTGCTCGTAAATCGCCGCCTCCACCTCGTGGCAGTGGATGTTCTCGCCTCCTCGGATCACCACGTCCTTGAGCCGGTCGGCTATATGCACCCAGCCGTCGGCATCGATCAACGCCAGGTCGCCGGTGTGGAACCAGCCTTCAACAATGGCCTCGGCCGTGGCATCGGGCTGGTTCAGGTAGCCTTTGATCACGTTCGGGCCCCTCAGGGCCAGCTCACCGGTCTGCCCCGGTGCCAGCTCCGCCCGGGTGTCGGGATCGACGACCTTGGCCTCCATACAGGGCACCACCGGGCCGACAGAGCTGGGGCGGGTCACGTAATATTCGTTGTTGATCGCGGTGGCGATTCCGGTGGTCTCGGTGAGCCCGTAGCCTGTGCTGGGACGGCCCGCCTCGAGCTTGTCGTCGATGCGCCGCACCAGGTCGGGTTGCAAAGCGGCACCGCCTCCGCCCATCGACGACAAAGACGACGTGTCGGTGCCGGCCCAGCTCGGATGCGCCAGCAGCTCGCGTGACATCGTGGGAACGCCGGTCAGCACCGTCACCCGCTCGGCTTCGATGAGCCGCAGAGCCTCTGCGGCGTCCCATCGGTACATCAGCACCAGCCGCCCGCCTGCCGCGGTTATCGGGTGGAGTACGCAATTGCAGCCGGTCACATGGAACAGCGGAACCGGCAGCAGCGCCACCACAGGCGCTGCTTCGGACTGGTCGGATTCTGCCAACGGTCTGGACTCAGCGGGCGGGTGGGACTGGGCGCCGCTGTGCTGCGCGGCCGTTCGACGGGCTCGGGCCGCGTCACCGCAGGCCGTGACGAACGCAACGTTCAGCAGATTGTGAACAGAGCCTCGTTGCGTGATTCGAGCGCCCTTCGGCGCTCCGGTCGTGCCGGATGTGTAGAAAATGCAGGCGTCGTCGTCGCTGTCGATGTCAGCCGGCGGCAGAGCATCAGGAGCACACGCGACGGCTTGCTCGCTGACGATCTCATCCCATCGGCGCACACCGTCAGAGCAGGCCGGCTCCGCCCTACGGGCGTCGCCTTCGGCGTCGGCACCGTCAGCGATACGGGTGGCAACCACCACAGGCGGGGAGTCCAGCCCCGGCAGCTCCCCACGCAGCCGCTCCAGACGCTCGCCATCTGCGATGAGCACCTTCGGCGCCGAGTCACGCAACGCGTAGGCCATCTCTCTGGCCGTCCACCAGCCGTTGAGGCCCACAACCGCGGCGCCGAGACTCGTGACAGCCCAGTAGCACAGCACCCACTCGGGGTAGTTGCGCATGGCGACGGCGACCCTGTTGCCCCGTCCCACACCGCAGGCCTCATGAAGCCAGTGGGCCAGCACCCTCACCCGTGCATGTGCGTCGGCGTAGCTGTAGCGCTCGTCGCCGTACACGAGATAGTCCCTGGCGCCGTGCGCGGCGGAGGCTTCCCAGATGACGCGCATATGCGGCGGCGCGTTCTTGAAAACCCGCGTCGGCACGCCCGCGATGTGCTCGATCTCCCATTCGAACGGTGCGCCCGAGGCAGTGAGAGCAGCTTGGGCTTCGTTGAAGCCGGTGATGAGATCGTTCACGGAGTCCTCTGAGCGGCTGTTCTCGCGGCGTTTGCGGGTTGCCCGCGCGTTTGCGGGTTGAGCAGCAGGGATGCGGTTCGAGCGCCGCCGTATGATCCTACGTTCATGACCGGCGCCGGTGCGCAAACCTCCGGGCGGCTGCGCGTCGGCGGTGAAGTTGCCGAAGCGTTGTACGGCGGCGGTCCGGTGGTGGCCCTGGAATCGGTCATCTTCTCTCGACTGGGCCTGCCCGAGCCGGCCAACCACCGCTGCTTCGAGCGGGTCGTCGCCGCCGTTCGCGGTGCTGGTGCCGTGCCGGCGCTCACCGGCGTGCTCGACGGCCGGGCTGTGGTCGGCGCCGACGACGAAGGGGCGCGGCGGCTCATGGGCTCGTCCGCCAAGCTCGGCGCCCGCGATGTCGGGCTAGCGCTAGCGTCGGGCCTAGGTGCCGGGGCTACCACCGTCTCATCATCAGCGGCGCTGGCCTCAGCTGCCGGCATCGAGGTGCTGGCCACGGGCGGCATCGGGGGAGTGCACCGCGGCGCCGGGACCACCGGCGACATCAGCCAAGACCTGGTGGCACTGGCCCGTTACGCTGTGGTGGTGGTCTCATCGGGGGTAAAGGCCTTTCTCGACGCTGGCCGAACCTTGGAGTTCCTCGAGACCCTCGCAGTGCCGGTGGCCGGTTGGAGAACCGACAGGTTTCCGGCGTTCTACACCCGCGACTCTGGCGCCGCCGTCGGCTGGACGGTGCAGGGCTCAGACGAGACGGCCGCCGCGTTCCGCGCTGGAGCGGGCCTCGCTGGCGGCTCGGGGATGCTGGTGGCCAACCCGATTCCGGTTTCCGCAGAGCTCGATCCCGTCATGGCCGCGAAGGCCGTGTCGGCGGCTCTTGACGCCGCTGGCGGCAGCACCGGCCCGGCGGTCACGCCTGTGGCGCTTGAAGCAGTAGCCGACGCCACCGGCGGCGCGGCCGTTGAGGCCAATCTGGCGTTGGCCGAGTCGAACGCCGCGGTTGCCGCGGAGATCGCCGTTGCGCTGAGCCGTGTAGGAGAATCGCCGTGAGTGACGAGCTGCTCACGCGGATCGTCACCGATCCCGCCGTGATAGCCGATCCCTACCCGCTGCTGCGCGAGCTGCGCGAGACGTCGCCAGTGCACAAGGTCGGATTTGCCGACGTGTGGGTACTGACCCGCTTCGAGGATTGCCGGTCGGTGCTGCGTGACTCTCGTCTGGGCTCACCCGAGCCGGGCGATGACGCGCCGGCGCTGGTGGCGAGGGCCGCCCGCAAGCGGAGCGCTGAGCGGTCGATGCTGTTCTTGAACCCTCCTGACCACACTCGCCTTCGCAAGCTGGTGAGCCGGGCGTTCACCCCCCGCCGGGTGGCCGGAATCCGGGCTTCCGTGGAGGCGATGACCCGAGAGCTGCTCGACGACCTCGCCGCCGCCGGAGGAGGCGATCTGATTGACGCGCTCGCCTTCCCGCTGCCAGCCAACGTCATCAGCGAGCTGGTGGGCATCCCCCGGGCCGACCGCGATCGGCTGCGCCCGCTGGTGGCCGACCTGACGGCGAGCCTCGAGCCGTTCACTCCGCCCGACGAAGCGGAGCGGGCCGACGCGGCCGGACTGAAGCTGCGCGAGTATCTCGACGACCTGATCGAGCGCCGGCGGGCCGAGCCCGGCGATGACCTGCTGTCAGGCCTGATCGCGGCCAGCGACGGCGAGGAACGGCTCACGCTGGGTGAGGTCGCGCTCACGGTGAACTTGATTTACGCGGCCGGTTTCGAGACCACGTCGAACCTGATCGGCAACATCGTCAACACGCTGCTGCGCTATCCCGACCAGCTAGCGAAGCTGCGCGCCGACAGGTCGCTGGTGCCGAACGCGGTGGACGAGGTGCTGCGTTTCGAGCCGCCCGTCCACGTCGACGGGCGCTTCGCGTTCGAAGACGTTGAAGTGGACGGGCATGTGATACCCCGCGGCCACAGCGTGCTGACGCTGCTGGCAGCGGCCAACCGAGACCCGGCGGTGATCGACGATCCCGATCGCTTCAACATCGAGCGCCCTGAGATCCCGATGCTGTCGTTCTCGTCGGGCATCCACTACTGCCTCGGTGCATCGCTCGCCCGCCTGGAAGGCCAGGTCGTGCTGAGCGGCCTCCTGGACCGTTTCAGTGACTGGAGACGCCGAGAGAACAACCCGCCCTGGAAGCGCCGAGTAACCCTCAGAGGCCTGGCCCGCCTCCCCGTCATCCTGTCCTGACCCCACGACGGGCCGCCCACCGACCGCCGCCGGTTGCGACTCTTTCCGTCCACTCGACGACAGACCGGCGCTGAGAATCGTCCGACGCGCCCGCCGAGTTTTAGACAACTTCGGGCCCGCGAAGCTCACGGTCAGTCTTGCACGCAGAACAGATCAGTTGCTCATAGGTCTAAGGTCGGAAATCCAAAATCTCCTAACCCTTCTGCAGTGTCTCCATCGGGAGCGTCCTCAGCATCAGCGCGCTCGGCAGCGGTGTCTTCACCCAAACTAACGGACCGGGCTCCATAGTCTCGCAAACCTGTTCGGCACCTTTGCCGTCTTTGAGCCATCATCGGTGCTAATGCTGATGGATTCCGTGCTGGCTGCGCGCTGAGTCGGGAGTTGTGTCGTACTTCTCCGTATCATGTCAGGCATGGATATCATCTGGATCGTTGTTATTGCGGTGGCGGCCGTCGCTGCTGCGCTCTACTGGGCGCGCCGTCTTGGTGGACGGGCCACGGCCCAATACGAGGAGGTTCGCGCTGAGCGAGACGAGGCCCGCTCACAGCATGAGCGAGTCCGTCAAGAACACGAGCAGGCGAAGCTTCGGTCGGTGGAGCTCACTGTCACACTCCAAGAGCGGACTAGCCGGCTTCAAGAGGCCCGCGCTGAGCGAGATGAGGCCGTTTCTCACAGGGAGCAAGTTCGCCAAGAACTCGAGAAGACGAAGAGTGAGCTGGCCGCGGAGAAAGCCGACCACCAGGCTCGCAGTGAGGAACTAGCCAAGGCGCGTGAGCAGATTGACACACACTTCAAGGCCATTGCCGCCGATGTGGTGAACACCAGCAGCGAGACATTTCTCAAGCGGGCTGGCGAGCAGTTCGACAACCAGCGCAAGCTCAACGACTCCGACCTTGAGAAGCGCCAGCAGGCCATCCACACCATTGTCAAACCGGTCGGAGAGACCCTCGACAGATTCCAGAAGCAGGTAGGTGAGATCGAAGCTAAGCGGGAGGGTGACTACAAGAGCCTGGAGACGCAGTTGGGGCTGCTGCGTGAAGAAACGGTCAACCTCCGGGGCGTGACTGGCAATCTCAGCGAGGCAATGAAGTCGTCACAGGTGCGGGGCCAGTGGGGAGAACAGCAGCTGCGCAGAGTCCTTGAGCTATCCGGATTGCGCGAGCATATCAGCTACGACGCGCAGCGTACGGCGGACATTGAGGACGACACAGGCAAGACCAAGGTGGTGCGGCCCGACGCAGTGGTCAAGGTGCCCGGCGGAGTTGAAGTGGTGATCGATTCCAAGGCCCCGATGGGCTCTTATCTTGAAGCGTGCAATCTCAAAACGCGCAGCGGCGACGACGAGAAGCGCCAAGCTGAGCTGCTGACCAAGCACGCGGAGTCGCTTCTCGGACACGCAAAGTCCCTGGGCGATAAGAAGTACACCTCCGGGTTCACTGGTTCTCCCGACTTCACTGTGATGTTCGTGCCGTCAGACCCGATCCTGGATGTCGCCATGGACGCGAAACCCACGCTTTGGGACGATGCTTGGGCAAAGCACCGTGTGCTGATCGCGACGCCCGGACTGCTACTAGCCTTCCTGCGCACCGTTGCGCTGGCCTGGCAACAGCAGTCTTTGCAGAAGAACGCCCGCGAGATCGCAGAGCAGGCCACGAAGCTGTATGACAGCCTGCGCATCTACGCAGGCCACGTGACCAACGTTGGCAGGAATCTCGGGAAGGCTGTGGAAGCTTACAACGGTAGTATCGGCTCGCTTGAACGAAGGCTACTGCCCCGGGCGCGCAAGTTCGAAGAACTGGGCCCAGCTGAAAGCCTCACCAAAAAAGTGGAGTCGCCCGCCCAGGTTAGATCCATACCTCGCACGACGACGGCACCGGAGCTGACCCGCTGAACGGTCCGGCTTGAGCAATAGAGCGGCGATGACCCGGCACGAACGATAGCTGCATCAGACTGGCCCGCCGATCCTTCTCGCCTTGCGGAGAGGCCGGCGTAACTGTCCTGACGAACTACACAACATAGCTATCCTAGTATGTGAGGATGCCCAAACGAGCCGCCCCGAACACGTCTGTCGAGCCAGTCGTGAAGCCGTGCTTGTCGATCCACCTAGTGAACTTCGCGCCGACGCAGTCCGAGCCCGGGCGTTGGCAGAGACTGTTCGACTTAGCCGTAGCCGCTGATCGCTCCGGTATCGGCAAAGTGGTGGTGTCGGATCATGTGGCCTTCGGTGAGCGGCTCGACCACTACGCCGACCCGGCCCGGGGCGGCATCGCCGGCGGCCGTCAGCCGACCGGCCCAGACGGCGCCTGGCTTGAGCCGCTCACCGTGCTGGCCATGGTCGGGGCCCTCACCCAGCGGGTGAGGCTTGGCACGGCTGTGTTGCTGGCTGCCCTGCGCCGGCCGGTAGTGCTGGCCAAGACCGCGGCCACGCTCGACGTACTTACAGGCGGGCGGTTCGAGATGGGCGTGGGCGTCGGTTGGCAGCAGGCCGAATACGAAGCCGCCGGCCTTGATTTCGGGGCCCGGGGCCGCTTACTCGACCATGCCCTCGAGGTGTGCACCGCGCTGTGGTCGCAACAGCGAGTCTCGTACGCCAGCGGCGAACTGGGCTTCGACGGCATTCATCAGATGCCCAAGCCCGCTAACGGTCGGGTGCCGGTGTGGGTGAGCGGCACGGTCAACCCTCGAGCCATGACCCGCCTGGCCCGCTTCGGGCGGGGATGGATCCCCTGGGGGCCCGACGCGGCTGATGTCGTCTCGGGGATAGCGGCCATGCGCCACGCGGTGGCTGCCGCCGGACGCGACCCCTATGGCATCGAGGTGGCCGCGATGCTGCCCGTGGTCCGCAACAGCGACGGCGAGCCCCAGATCGCCCCCACAATGGCAGCCGTCGAAGACCTAGTAGCAGCCGGCGTCACCGACTTCCTCATCTCTCTGAGGCCTCCTGCCGGTGTACCCGCCGCCCAAGAATACCTCACGCCCTGGGCGGAAGCGTTCACGACTGTGGCTGCGGCAGCCGCGGCTTAGCTGCGATGCTTCACCTTCTTCCAACAGACTGCAACAGGCACAAGGCGGCTGACGACCATGATTGAAGTCAACCTCGATTCTCTGCGGATCTCACTGCACGTGCTGGCCGTCTCCGTGTGGGTGGGCGGCCAGATCGTGATGGCCGGGCTGATCCCGGTGCTGCGCGGCATCGGCGGCGACGCGCCGGCGCGGGCAGCTCGGCGTTTCGCCCGGGTGGCCTGGGCGTTCTTTGCTCTGGCGGCGGTGACGGGCGTGTGGAACCTGTTTGAGGCAGGCCTCGACGCCCGCGAGACGAGCTACCACGTGGCGCTGAGCCTAAAGCTGGCGGCAGTGGCGCTGTCGGGCGCGGCTGCGGCCGTTCACACCCAGACGACGTCGCCTCCGTTGCGCGGCGTCACCGCGGGGGTGAGTCTGCTGGCTGCTCTGGGAGCTTTGTTCCTCGGCGTGCTGCTGGCTGGCTGAGCCCGCCTCACGCTTGTCCCGTCGTTCAGCCCGTCCCGCAAGTGCCGCCAAGCGCCGGAGGGCCCAAACCGCCCCCTTGTCGTCCGCCCCTGGCAGGCTTGTCGGTATGCATCCTCCGCCCCGCAATCCGTTTTTGGCGGACAGCGTCAACGCTGTAGCCCACGCCCGCTGCGACCAGCAGGACAGCTACCCCGGCGCAGGCCCACAGGGGCCCACCGTCGCCTTGACGAACGAAGACATCCAATATGCCGCGCTTGGCCCCGGTCATTTCGGCGGCCTGATCTCGTCGCAGTACCCGGACGGCCGGAGGGTCATCTGGTCGAATGGTCGCCAGACAATCGCAAAGCTCGACTACGACACGCTGGAAGTGTTAGCCGTCTGTCCCACTGGCACAGAGGACGTCACCGATCCCGCCGAGCTGGAGGAGCTAGCCTCGGGCCTCGACGAGCTGGAGGAGCTAGCCTCGGGCCTCGACGAGCTGGAGGGCGACGAAGCCGTGGCCCACGCCGTCGGGATATCGCTTCGGTTCCTGACCGGCCTCGACGGCGTCTACTCGCTGCTCGACTGCGATAACACACTGTTCGTCGGCCGCACCGACCACGTGGCGGCCTACTCAGCGGCCGACCCGGCCGATAGGGCTAGTGCCATCGCCGAGCGCGCCCGCTGGCTCAGACCCGACGGCATCGTCGGCCGCTTCGTCGGCATGAACCTCACCTTCGACGGCCGCCTCGTGCTCACCACTGATCACGGCTGGGTGGTGAGCCTGGCCCGCGATTTCGGCGACCACGACGCGCTTCAGCTGCCTAGGGCTGCGGAGGAAGCGGCGGAGCACTGCGCCCGTCAGGCAGCCGAGTACGGCCACACCGGCTATGGCTGGGTGAGGACGAGTTCGTGCGTCGGCGACGACGGCGGCGTCTACGTGTGCTCCGTAGACCGCATCCACAAAGTGATATGGACAGGTGAGCGGCTGTCGCTCGACCCCGCCGACGGGGCGTGGTCGTCACCGTACCGCAACGGCGGCGGCAACGGCTCGGGCACGACACCGTCGCTGATGGGATTCGGCGAAGCCGACGACCGGTTCGTGGTGATCGGTGACGGCGACGACGTGGTGAACATCACGCTGTTGTGGCGCGACGAGATCCCCGGTGACTGGCGGCAGCTGCCGGATGCGCCGTCACGGCGGATCGCGGGCTTCGGGCCAGCGAACATGGGCGACCCCAACCGGGCCGAGATCAAGACCGAGCAGTCGGTCACCGTCTCGGGCTACGGCGCCATGGCAGTCAACAACGAGCCCGCTTCGGTTCCACCTGGCTGGCCGTCGGCGGGGGTGCGGATGTTCAGCTTCCTGCTGGGCCACAAGCCGCAGTTCACGCCTTACGGCCTGCACAAGTACGAGTGGGATCCCGAGACTAGAAAGCTTCGGCAGGCCTGGGTCAACATGGAAGTGTCGTCGCCGAACTCCGTGCCAGCTGTGGCGGAGGGCTCGGGCCTCGTATTCACGTGCGGAGTGCGTGACTGCAGGTGGTCGGTGGAGGCACTCGACTGGATCACCGGCGAGAGCCGCTTCCACTACGTCGTGGGCGGGTCTCGATACAACACGCTCGGCGCGGGCATGTCGCTGGACGAAGAGGGCAGGCTGATCTACGGGACGATCTTCGGCAAGGTCAGAATCCTCCGCTGACTAGAGCACCCGTCAGGTGGTTGTGACACCCTCCGCTACCACAGCACCCGTCAGGTGGTGATGGCGTCGCCGTTCAGCTGAATGGTCTGACCGGTGATCCTGACCGCTGGGGTTGAACCACAGGGCGGCCGTAGCAGGCCCCGCATCATCTGAACCCGCCCTGAAATACTGTGAGGTCACGCCCAGAGCGTTGCGATTGGCGCTGCCCATATCAGCCTGTCTCGCGTCACAGGACGCGGCGGGCGCTGGCCAGCGTACAACACTACGCCACGGCGAAAGGTTTTTCCAAGGTATCGGGCAAAGTCGATCATCGGCTTGGCATGATCTTTTCTCCACCGTCGGCTAGCTTTAACTTCTACTGAGACCACACCACGTGGCCCACAATCCAGCAGAAAGTCCACTTCTTTGCCATGTCGGTTGCGAATATGCTTCATGATGTAGTCTCCCTCATGTTGTTCTCCACGAAGCTGTGCCGCTACGAATGTCTCAATTAGTTGCCCTCGTCGTGGAGGATTCAACCGGAAGTCATCTGGCTTGTATCGCATCACCGAAGCCCATAGGCTAGAATCAATCAGATATCGCTTGGGTGTGCTCTGCAGTTCCTTGAGTCGGCTGGTATGATACCCCGGAGACTCTGCTATGAGAAATGTTTTAAGTAGTAAGTCACGGTAAGCATAACCGGTATCTTTTGATATCTGAGCATCAGAGCAAATTTTGCGGTGCCCTACAATCCCATCGGCACCAGAATGAGCTGCATATGCTCTCAGGAAGCCAGCAAGCCGGGAACGATCATATCTTCCGATGCTTGCATCGACATTGACAGTGTCAGCGACACGACTACGCAGCATGCCGTCACGGATATTATCATCAGAAATTGTCATCGAAAGGGGATAGCCACCGCGTAATGCTAGATTGATATAGTCTGCAGTTGTCGGAATGCTTTCTGGTGTGGTTAAAGTCTCACCGGATAGCAGTCGCTCAGAAAGAGCAGGTCCATGTTTGCCAATTTGTTCTCGTACCGTGAAAGGATACATTTTGATCCTGAACATTCGCCCTGTGGTCGGGAGTTGTTGCGGATAGTCACCGCGCACGGAACCAGTTATGATGAACTGTCCTGGACTGTGAGAGTTGTCCACAGCTCGTTTCACAGCTTTCAAAACACTGGGCGCTTCCTGCCATTCGTCAATCAGTATCGGTGTGGGCCATCCTTGTAATGCTTCCATGGGATCGTCTTCGATATCTTGAGCGATAATCGGGTCTGTGAGATCGATCATGCTACGAGCAAACTGTAGAGCTGTGGTCGTCTTTCCTACACCGCGCGGGCCTTCCAGCGTAACGGCCGGCACTTCCGCCAGAGCTGCAGCAAGTCTGCTGTCTACGGATCTGGGCAGATACTTGAAACCATCAGAAGATGTGGACGGACTGGTCACGTCAACTGGGGCCATGACAGATCTCGTGTCTGGTGAGTGGGGGGCGTTAAGTGAGCGTTGGGTGTCGACGGCCTGGGGAGGCTTGCACCGTCCGCAGGCGACGCCAGGTTGCGATACGCGGTTGCGGCAGGGCTTGCCGCTTCGCGTCGGACGGCCGCACCGGCGTTCTTCGTGACTGCTTCCCATGCCGGATGCCCCTCACAGATCCCAGCAGCAAACCTAGCCGGTTTTCCAGCCTGAAACTAGCCGGATTTCCGGCTAAAATCTAGCCGGAAATCCAGTCGAAGAAGTCCTTATGGCGCGGTCTGCCGGACTCAGTGGCCCTTCCATCTGGGGGGCCGGCGCTCCAGGAAGGAGGCCACGCCCTCGGCCGCGTCGGCGGTGTGAGCGTTGAGTTCCACCGCGATGGCTTCGTCTTGGATCATGGCGGCCCGGTCGACGTCGAGGCTGCGGTTGACTAGCCATTTCGCGAGCATGAACGACCGGGTGGGCCCAGCTGCCAGGCGTTCGGCCCACTCGGCGGCGGCGTTGGCCAGTTCGCCGTGGGGCGCCACCCGGTTGACCAGGCCGAACTCCATCGCCCGCTGTGCGGGCAAGTCGTCCGCCAGCAAGAACAGCTCCATGGTGCGGCGCACTCCGATGATGCGCGGCAGCAGCCACGGCCCTAGCGCGTCCGGCACCAGCCCCCGGCGGGCGAATACCTCGATGAACTTGGCCCGTTCGCTTGCGATCACCAGATCGCAAGCGAACGCCAGATGCGCGCCCATTCCCGCGGCGGTGCCGTTCACGGCGGCGATCACCGGCACGTCGCAGTCGAGCAGGGCCGGGAACAGCGAGTACTGGCCGTCGAGCATCATACGCCGGATGTCGCCGGTGATCTGAGCGGGGATCTCCTCGGAGCGGCCGCCACCGGGAGCGCGGCCCAGATCGGCCCCGGCGCAGAAGAACCGGTCACCGTTGGCGGTGATCACCGCGCAACGGGCCCGGCGGCTGGCATTGAGGCCGTTGAGAATGTCGCGGATGCGGTCGCGGCACGGCGGGCTCAACGCGTTGCCCGCCTCGGGGCGGTTGATCGTGATCCACGCCACTTGGTTGCTGTACGCGAGCCGGACCTGTTCTTCAACAGACCTCTGCTCGCTGCTGCCAGCAGAGCGGTCGGATGGATGTTCAGCGACCACGATGGCAAACTACCGCCCGTGAACAACCCCAGTGACGGCCCCGCCGCTTCAGACTCCCGCGGCCGCATTGCTGCCGACCCCACACCCGTGGCTGAACCGGCCCAAACCGCATCCACCGAAGCTGCTGAGCGGGCTGCGCCCGTAGCGCAGCCCGCTCTTGGGTTCTGGAGCATCGCCGTCGAGCATCCCGACCGACTGGCGGTGGTAGACCCCGACCACCAGATGCTGACTTTTGGCAAGCTGGCCGCGCTCACGAACCGAATTGCCCGCGGCCTGCGAGCGGCGGGACTCTCGGCGGGCGATCAGGTCACCACGGTGCTGCCCAACTGCTTTGAGCAGGTGGCGGTGTGCCTGGCCGCATATCAGAGCGGCTTCTACGTGACGACGATCAACTGGCATCTCGTCGCCGGCGAGATCTCATACATAGTCAACGACGCCGAGACCAAGGCGCTGATCGTGCACTCCCGCTTCGGCGACGAAGTCCGCCGGGCGGTCGAGGACTGCGCGACCACCGAGGAGAACCGCTTCTGCGTCGGTGGGCCGTTGGACGGCTTCCGAAGCTTCGATGACCTGACAGCCGGCCAGTCCGACGCCAGGCCCGAGCCTGAGCATCTCGCGACCGGCTCGTATATGTTCTACACGTCAGGTACCACCGGCCGCCCCAAGGGCGTGAGACGCGACCTCGACCCGCGCCCTCCCGATGAGGCTGCGGCCACAGCGGGCCGACTGCTGATGCTGTTTCGCACGATGCCCCATGACGACAACGTGCAACTCACGCAGGCGCCGCTTTACCACACCGCGGTGAACAACTGGACGACGATGTCGCTTCACATGGGCCACACGGTGGTGCTGATGGACCGCTGGACGCCCGAGGGCGCGCTGGAGCGCATCGAGCGCTACCGGGTGACGCACTCCCACATGGTGCCAACGATGTTCAACCGGCTGCTGCAGCTGCCGCCAGAGGTGCGCGGCCGCTACGACGTGTCGTCGTTGCGCAGCATGGTGCACGCCGCCGCGCCCTGCCCGGTGGAGACCAAGCGCCGGATGATCGAGTGGTGGGGCGACGCCATCTGGGAGTACTACGCCGCCACGGAAGGCGGCGGCACTTTTGCGGGTGCCGCCGAGTGGCTGGAGAAGCCCGGCACGGTGGGCCGTCCTTGGCCCGGCTGCGAGGTGATTGTGGTGGATAACGACGGCACGGAGCTGCCCAGCGGCGAGTCCGGGACGGTGTACATGAAAATGCCGGGCACGGTCTTCGAGTACAAGGACGACCCGGACAAGACCGCCGAAAGCCGGCTGCGGGGCTTCTTCACCGTCGGCGACATCGGCTACATCGACGCAGACGGCTACTTGTTCCTCAACGACAGGGCCGGCGACATGATCATCGTCGGCGGTGTGAACATCTACCCAGCTGAGGTCGAGGGCGCGCTGGTTCAGCATCCCGCGGTGCGCGACGCGGCGGTGTTCGGGGTGCCGAATGCCGACACCGGTGAGGAGATCAAGGCGGTGATCGAGCCGCGGCCCGGCTGGGCGCCCGACGACTCCACCACCGAGGCGATCATGGGCTGGTTGCGGGGCCAGGTGGCCCGTCAGAAGCTGCCCCGATCCGTTGACTACACGATCGAGATGCCCCGCGACCCAAACGGCAAGCTGTACAAGCGCCGCCTGCGCGACCCCTACTGGGAGGGCCGCGCCACCGCCATCTGATATCCGTCTACACAGATAATCAGCCCCGGGGAGATCAAGGTCGCCGTGAGGTGCAGCACAGGTGACATTTTCCGCAGGCTGCGCCTAGCTCAGCGTGTTCGCGGCGCCAGCGGCCGGCGAGCTGTGCTTCTGACACACCCAGCGGCGCCAAGCGCAACGCTTGAACCAAGCGATTGGCCGCGGTCTCCTCCCCGGCGCGAAGCCCGCGCCAGATCTCCTCAACGGACACAGCTGACACCCACGGCTCTACACCGGCACGACGCATGCGCCTCACCTGTTCGACAACTCTACGCCCCCGCAGGGCATCGATCAGAACCGTAGAGTCGAGCACTAATCGGGACACACTCAACCCGATCGGCTCAGGTCCTGCTGGCGCTGCGCGCGCACCCACGCCGAGGGATCTTCGTCCCATACGTGTCCGCTGTCGGCAATCGACCCGAGAGACGACTCAATCTCGTCCCATCGCCGCTCGTCGTCCAGGGATCGACGAATCAGGCCAGCGATATACGCACTTCGTTGCTGCGGGCCTGCGCGACGATCCAGGTCCGCAACCAGGTCGTCATCCAGCTGAACCTGCACAAGCATATGTGCAGTATTACACTGCTGATTACGTGCAATATAAAGCGCGGGACTGCTTTGCGGACTTGACAGAGGAAGTGTTCGAGGAGCGCTGCGATGTTCTTGCGTGTGCCGTCCGGGTCGAGTAGCAATGAAGTGACTGGGGCTTGAGCGTTCCTGAGGCAAGGGTGGAGCGCATTGGCTGGCAACACAGATGTCAGAGGAAGTCGCCCACCTCCGCCGCAATACTGGAAACATGGACACTATTGCGGCTCGCGCCGCTGGAGAGGCCTGCGAGGAAGGGACGCCCTCCGCTGATGTTGAGGCGGCTCAGGCGCACCGGTCGCTGGGACTGGTTGCGGAGGTTGCCGACGCTGGGGCGTACGCGAACGCTGTGGGGCGGTTCCGCAGCCGCGGCATTGCGTTGCCGACTTTCGCAGAGTTGGCCGATCCGGCGACTATTCCGGCGGCGCGTCTGAGGGTCTTGGCCGACGTTGACCGCAACGAGCCCGACGCACGCAACCTGTTCCGAGTTCACTGGTTCGGGCAGCTCGACGGGAGCGGTCCGCATCCGGTACCCGACCATGTGGAACTGCCCCCGGAGCTGACCGGGGTCGACGCCCGCATCGTGCTGGCACTCGGCAACCGCTTCCCGATGATCCGGGCCCACAAAGTGCTGGCCGCCTACGCATGCCTGGCGCCGCGGCTGGTGACGGGCCGCTTCGACCCCACCCGCCACCGGGCGGTGTGGCCGTCCACTGGTAACTACGCTCGCGGCGGCGTGGCGATCAGCCGCATCATGGACTGCCGGGGCGTGGCTGTGCTGCCCGCAGGCATGAGCAAAGCCCGCTTCGATTGGCTGGAGCGCTGGACACTGGAGCCCCAGTCCGACATCGTGCGCACGCCCGGCACCGAGTCGAACGTGAAAGAAATCTACGACGCCTGCAACGAGATGGCGCTCGACCCTCGCAACGCGATCATCAACCAGTTCTCGGAGTTCGCCAACCATCTGGGCCACTACAGCGTCACTGGGCCGGCTTTGGAGCGGCTGTACGAAGACGTGGCGCAGAGCAGGGCCGGGTCGCGGCTCGCGGCCTTCGTGGCGGCATCGGGCTCGGCTGGCACGCTGGGCGCGGGTGACTACCTCAAGGAGCACCATGGCTGCCGGATCGCGGTGGCCGAGGCGTTGGAGTGCCCGACACTGCTGGAGAACGGCTTCGGCGAGCACAACATCCAGGGCATCGGCGACAAGCATGTCCCGCTCATCCACAACGTGATGAACACCGACGACGTGGTGGCCGTGAGCGACCGGTCGACCGACGCCCTCGACGTGCTATTCAACACGCCTGCTGGCCGCGGCCACCTCGTGGACCGGGCCGGGCTTGATCCCGGACTGGTGAGTCTGCTCACGCACATGGGCTACTCGTCGTCGTGCAATGCTCTGGCGGCCATCGCGGTGGCACGCGCCCACGACATGGGCCGCGACGATGTGATCGTCACCGTGGCCACCGACGGTTCCGAACTCTACGACGCGGAGCGGGAGGCATACCTGGCCCGGCATCACCGCGGCGGCTACGACGAGCGCGACGCCGCTAAGGCACTCAGCACGCATCTCGCTGCCGTCCCTACCACTGTGCGCCACCTGGCGTGTTCAGACGCCGACCGAAGGCGCATTTTCAACCTCGGCTACTTCACCTGGGTGGAACAGCAGGGCATCGCGTTCGAAGATTTCGTGGCTCGCCGCTCCGAGCGGTTCTGGGACGGGATGCGGCACTTCATCGACGACTGGGATGAGATGATCATCGAGTTCAACGGCCGCACCGGTGCTCGGGCCGACGAGGCCGACGGCTGACGCAAGGGCCAGTGACACGCGGCGACGCCCGCGTCCTGTCTCGGGCGATGGGGGTGGGGTATCCGCAAATGTTGAACGGTGACACGCGGCGACGCCTGCGTCCGCGATGTCGGCGCTTCATCTCGGTCTTCGGCCGCGCGGGAAGCCCCGCTGGGTGAGCAGATCCGGCCAGCGCCGATGACAGGCGCCGTGAAATCGACCTTTGAGCGCTACGCCAAGCGGCTAGAGGCACATCGACTGGTCGAGACAGGTGCGATCTCCGTGGCCGGTCTGGTCGAGGCGGTCACGGCCCTCGACCGTGCTGTGGCCGCGGTGGAAGGGCACGGCTTCGAAGTGACGCCATTCGGCCCTCAGCCCAAACTGGCCGCCGCCGTCGGGCTCGCCCCTAGCTCGGAGCTTTGGGTGAAAGACGAGACGGACAACGTGTCGGGATCGCACAAGGCGCGCCACCTCTTCGGCGTCGCGCTGATGCACCAGCTTGAGACAGACAGCGATAAAGCCTCCTCCCCCTACGCCATCGCGAGCTGCGGAAACGCCGCGCTGTCGGCGGCTGTGGTGGCCCGGGCGGTGGGCCGCCCGCTGGACGTGTATGTGCCGGACTGGGCAAACCAGACAGTCGTCGGCCATATCGCGGAACTCGGAGCACGCGTGGTGCGCTGCGAGCGGAAGCCGGGCGTTCTGGGCGATCCGGCACATCACGCCTTCCTGGCCGCCATCGAGGCCGGGGCGACGCCGTTCTCATGCCAGGGCACCGAGACTCCCGCCGCCATCGACGGCGGCCGGACAATCGCATACGAGATGATCGATGCGCTGATGGCCCACGAAGGCGGTGCCGCGGAGGGAGGCGCATCGGACGGCGGACCGGCGGAGGGTTGTCCGGCCGCCGCTCGCTTCGATCGGGTGCTTGTGCAGGTCGGCGGCGGGGCGCTGGCTTCCGCTGTGGTGACCGGGCTCAGTGCGGCCGTTCACTGCGGCGTCTTGAGACGGCTGCCGCGTGTCCACGCCGTGCAGCCCGTAGGCAACCACCCGCTGGTGCGGGCCTGGGACACGCTCGTTGCAGATCTTCTTGACAGGCCCGCACCAGACTCCAATCGCGACCGCGTTGCGGCGACCGCGGCTTTGGGCCGGATGGCCGATGGTGAAGTCCGGACTGTGGTGGCCCGCCTTCGACAGTCGCCGTCGCGGTACATGCGGGCTTGGGAGAAGCCTCCCGTGTCGTACGCCACCGGCATCCTGGATGACATCACCTACGACTGGCTGCCCATCGCAGAGGCAATGCTGCGCTCAGGCGGGCATCCGGTCGTGGCCTCCGAGCGCGACCTGCGGCGCGCCCACAGGCTGGCACACACCCACACCGGCATTGACGTGTGCCCCACCGGCGCCGCCGGGCTCGGCGGCCTGCTCACCCTGATTGCCTCTGCTGACGCCGTGGACGCTAGGGCCACGGGCACTGGGACGAATACTGCCGCTAACGGGACGAATACTCCCGCTAACGGCGTGCCTTCGAGTTTCGGGGCAGCGGAGCGAATTGCTGTGCTGTTCACCGGACGGATGCGCCCCGGCGATCCTGCCCCGCACCTTGCCGGTTGACCGCCAGCCGATCACCCTTTCCAGCCGATCACCCTTTCCAACTCAGACCAATGCCGGTATCAGGCAGCTCCGCGCATCTCAGCTCCGCGCATCTCAACGACTCTCGACTTCACCTCCTCTATGGCATCGCGCAGGTCGTGGATCGGCTTGGTGACGGGTGGCTTGCCGCGGTTGAGGAACACGAACTCCATGCGTGTGACCGGCTCTCCGGTCACAGCCTCCACCACCGCCGAGTAGGCTGCGCCCTGAAGGCGGTAGCGGGCCAGCTTGGCGTCCGCGTCATCGCCGCCGTCGACCACGTCGGTCTTCCAGTCGACGACGACCAGGCCACCGGAATCGGGGTCGCGGTACATCAGATCGATGTAGCCCTCCACCAGGATGTCGCAACCGTCGGCAACTGGGGCCGCAACGAAAAGCTCCCGCCAGTGCGCCGACTCTGCAGCACGTCGCACGGTTTCGGTGCCTAAGGCAGCCTGCGCCAGACGAGTCACCAGTCTCCGCTGGCTCCTCACGTTCTCGGCCTCTGCCTGGCGCCGGGCTTCGGCGTCGAGCCCTGCACCCGTGGCCAGATCTACCGTCTGCAACACCGCGTGAACAGCTTTGCCGACGGCTGTTCCGTAACGACCCTTGCTCCACGGCGGTCGATCGGAGCCCTCATAATCCTTGGCCAACCCGGGATCGGGGTCGGCGCGCGGAAGGTCCATGGCTGCGAGTCGGGTGGGGCTGATCACGGCGGGTGCGCTGGCCTGCGCCAGCGCACCCGATAGTTCGGCCTGCCACTCGTCTCGAGCTGGCAACGCGACCGGCACAGCAGATCCGGTTTGCGCGTGAGCGGGCGGGTCAGGCTCACCGTTGTCGGATGCCACAGCCTCTGTCGGGGACACCGGGGAGTAGCACATGACGTCCGGGTGGTCGGCCGCGCCCGCGTTGTAAAGCACCACCGCGAATGTGTCGCGCTGGCCCTCGGTGCGGAACAGGCTGACCACCAGATGATCCCGGGCCCGGGTCGTGGCCACGTAGAGCAGCCTCAGCTTCTCGTCGCGTTCCATCTGGTTTTCGGCTGACTGCCAGGCTTCAAAGTCCGCCGATTCGACTCCCTTCCGCAGCCGTATCACCGGCGCTGCGCCGGTTGGGGCAGGGAAACCCAGGGTGGGTGCTCTTCGAGTTTGGGGCTTGTTGGTCATGCCCGACAGCACCGCTATAGGGAACTCCAGCCCCTTGGATCCGTGGACGGTGAGGATGCGCACGCTGTCGTCGTCGGTCTCGGGAAGGATCGTCTCGGTCACGCGTGCGCTTGCGTCACCTTGCAGCCGAGCCCAGGCTAAGTAGGCGCGCAGGTCGGTGCTGCCTGCGTCGCACCAGGCCCGGGCCTGATCGACCACGAACCGCAGACGGCGCCAAACGTCGCGGGGCCGGCCGGAGGCCACAGCCGTCTCGTACACGCCCCGGTCGCGGATGAGCCTGTCGAGCAGTCGGGCCGGGTCGTCCCAGCGTTTGGCCTTGCGCAAGCCGCGGAGGTGGCGCAAGGCCTCTGCCACGGGATGATCGGCGGGAGCGCCGTCGGGGAGCTTGCCGATGAGCGTGAAGCTGCCCTTGATGCCCAGCTTCCAGTGGGCCAGATCGTCGTCGCCGCACCCGTAAAGCGGCGACCGCAAAGCGGCAACCAGGGCCAGCTGGTCGGTGGGGTCGGCCAAGGCTTGCAAGGCGATCATCACGTCGCGCACCTCGCGGGTTCCGTAAACCAGCGACGAAGTCTCGGCCCGGTAGGGGATTCCGGCGCTCTCCAAAGCGTTCTCTAGAGCGGTCAGGCTGGTGCGGGTCGGGATTAGGACGGCGATGTCGCTGGGCCGCGCCGGCCTCCAGCCGCCTTTGCGTCCGCCTTTGTGTCGTTCGTTTCCGGAGCTGTCTTGGGGCAGGTTGTCGAGGTGTTCGTCGAAGACATCCCATTTCTGCTCGAGGATGTCCGAGATCACCGCGGCCACCGCGCCGGCTTCCTGTGCTCGCAGCTCGCCGGCGCTGACCCTCTTGTCGGAGGTCGGGCTGACCCTCTTGTCGGAGGTCGGGCTGACCGGATCCGCGCCTAGCACGGTAACTGGCGGCCCCGTCGGAGCGCCGGGCCAGAACGCGACCTGTGGCGTGTAGTCGGGTTGGCTGTTGCCGGAGGGCTGGATCAGGCGCCCGAAGATGTCGTTGACCCATGAGATGACCGGCTCACCCGAGCGGAAGTTGGTTGTGAGCGTCACCACCGCGCCGGATCTGCCGGCCTGGACGGGCTCGCCCGGCGCGTGTTTCTTGCTGGGCCCGTCTGCCACGTAGGAGCGGGTCTGCAGGAACGTGGCGATGTCGGCTCTGCGGAACCGGTAGATCGACTGTTTCGGATCGCCGACGAAGAAGAGCCGGCCCGGCTCGCACCGCAGGTCGTTCCATCTCGCTCCGGCGGCGCCCTCATCGGGCGGGCAAGCCAGCAGCACGGCCAGTTCGACTTGGATCGGGTCGGTGTCTTGGAACTCGTCGAGCAGCAGCCGCTGGTAGCGCTCTCTGAGAGCGGCCCGCACGAGCGGGCCGTGTGTGGGATGTCTCAGAAGCTTTCGGGCCCTCACCAGCAGATCGTGGAATTCGAGGCGGCCGCTGGCCCGGCGCTGCTCAGCCGAGTCGATGGTGAACTTGGCCAGACGGCCGGATAGAGCCACAAGAGCCGCCTGAGCGGCCCGCTCCAGCGTTTCGTCGCACGCCTCCCGCAGGTCTGCCCGCGCCTGTTGGGCTTCGCGCAGGTACCCGCTCCAGTTCTTCGCCTGGCCCACCTTCCGGCCCATGCAGTCTTTTTTTAAGGCTTGCACCGCCTCGACTCTCAGAGCATGGTCGAGGCCCTTGTCGGCGCTTTCGAGCCGGTCTAGGTGTTTGCCTATGACCTCGATTCGGGCCAGCAGTTTGTCATTTGGGTTGTGGCAGTAGCGGCGCAGGGCAAGCAGGGACCGCAGGGCCGTCAGCACGCCTTTGACGTTGATCGGTGAAAAGGCCGAGGCAGCCGATGTCTGATCGGCGGCCCCTGACGGGAGACGGTCTTCGAGTTCGTCCCAGTTGTCATCGAACTTCTCCGCCAGGACGCGGAGTTGAGGTAGCCGAACATTCAACGCCTCCAAAGTGAGCAGAGGCCCGCTCATGGTGGTGTCGTCGAGCAGTTGGTCCACAAAGGCGCGCCAGCGGGCGTCGAACTCGATCTGAGAGCCGATCTCGTCGATCACCTGCACGTCCGGCGGCAGCCCTGCCTCCACGGGATGATCCGACAGAATCCGCTGCGCGAAGGAATGCAGTGTGCCCACTGCTGCGCCGTCGAGCTGCTGCAGCGCCGAGCCTGCAGCAGCAGCCGCGTCAGGGTGAGACGAGGTCTGGCGGATCCCCTCCAGCCGCTGGCGTATTCGGTCGCGCAGCTCGGCGGCGGCTTTCTCTGTGAAGGTGATGGCGGCGATGTTTTCCATGGCCGTGCTGTCGCCGACCAGTGCCGCCACTCTGTCGACTAGAGCCCTGGTCTTGCCCGACCCTGCCCCGGCCTCTACGAACAGCGTGCTGTGGAGATCCGACTTGATGCGGTCGCGGGCGGCCTGATCGGAGGGCTTTCGATTGCGGGGCTGTTGAGGTGCCGTGGCGGTTTTCATGACGCCGCGTTCGGGGTGTTCTCGACAGTTGCGATGAGTTCGGCATAGTCCTTGAGGACCGGATCGTCGCGCTTGTGTTGCCAGTCGCGCCACACCGCTCGGGTACCGAGGCCGTCGGGTTCGCAGAAGGGGCAGGTAACCCAAGGCGTCCACTTATCCGGTTGCTCGGGACGCAAAGGGAACAGTCCGGCCTCGATGCCGCCTACGATGCCGCCAACTGTCTTGAGCACCTGCTCACGCGCCTCGGCTACGTC
Organism: Acidimicrobiales bacterium; assembly: GCA_965214945.1. GTDB lineage: Bacteria > Actinomycetota > Acidimicrobiia > Acidimicrobiales > Aldehydirespiratoraceae > JAAXHB01. The sequence continues at coordinate 274,705 of OZ244029.1, forward strand.
ATAGCCCTTGGACTTGAAGCCGCCTTTGGACGTCACAAACCAGTAAGCCCCGTGATCGGCGCATGCTGAGCCCGGGCCGGCTGAGACGTGCGAGTTGAATGACCCGTGCGAACCCCCGGGATCGGTACCCGAGGCGCGGCCGGCGAAGCCTGCGGTGCGGAGCCCTTTGAACTCTTGAGCGGCCAGGGCGTAGAGCACCAGCTGGAGGCAGCTGCCGCCAGGGGTCGGATTCTCGGCGCTCAATTTCTGGTAGCGGCGGATCTTGCCCGTCTTGTAGTCGATCACCACTGAGCCCCCCTCGTCGGTCCGGTCGAGCCGGTCGATCAACCCCCTGATTCGCAGGGTTCTCCGCGGGCTGCTGTCAGTGTCGAGGTCGATCGTCACCGGGGGGAGCGGGCTGTCCGGCATCCCGAATCCGAGTTCCGCAGCCACCGGAGTGGATCGGTGCCGGGCTCGTCTCTCGTCGTCGAAATCGACGAAACTGTCGAGATCGGCCAGCACCCGCTGGCGGTCGCCGTGCCAGTGGCGGTCGCCGTGCCAGTAGAGCCTCCGCCCCACAAGGCCCCGCGCTTCCAGCCGTTCGCAGTGTTCGTTGGCGATCTCCAGCAGTCGGCTCCGCCACCGGCGCGGCCAGGGCTTACCGGGTCTCGGCACCTTGTTGGCCTCTATGGCTTCCACTAGCCAGCATTCCAGGATGCCGTGGATGAGGCTGCCGAGGTCGATGGGCGAGATGCGGTGGTTGTCCCGGTTGTCGTCGATGGCATCGACGCGAAGCACATGCCGGACGAAGTAGGCGTGAGGACATTTCACCCACGCCTCGAGCCTGGAGGCTGACGTGATCGTCGTCTCCTGCGCAGGGTGCGGCAGTCTCACTCCTCTCAGGTCGCCATCGGTGCTCAGGTTGCCGTCGAAGCGGGTGAACCTTCGCGACCGTCGGGCCAGCCTCAGTTCGATCCCGCGTCGCAACTCGGGTCGGCGGCGGACCACGTCGAGGTCGAGCAGCCCGTCCGGTCCGGTGCCCGGCTCGCCTCGGATCCGGCGTTTGTCGTGCCAGTCAGCAAGAGCCCGCGTGTCGTATTCTTGGGAGTGGGCCGGGAACTCAGTCCGGCGCAGCCCAGCCGTGAACGAGGGAACCTCGTCGAACCAGCCTCCCGAGGCTCGAGCCAGATCCTCGCCCCGAGGCCGGATGCCGTCGAGAGCCTCGGCAGTGTCGAGCAGCCACCGGCTCGGCGATCGCTCTGCCGAACGGCGCAGATCGCCGCGTGGGTACATCAGAACACAGCGTCGGGCCGCGGCCAGCACGGCCAGCAAGGCACGGTGGTCGTCGCCGGAGCGGTCGCCTTGAAGCGGAAGGTCGTCACCGGTGCTGCGACGTTCCCGGTCGGGCAGCAGGGCGTCCTCCCGGCGGCGGGCCGGAAAGGTCCCCTCGGCCAGCCCGCACACCACTGCCAGGTCGAGTTCCACTCCGATGGCCAACTCCACCGGACCAACTAGCACCCCAGTGCCGAAGCGCCCGTGGGCGTGAGCGCCGCCAGCCAGCTCGAGTTCCAGCGCCTGCCGGAAGCGGGCCGGCGACGGGGCGTCGTCAATGCCGTCGAGGTCGCCGAGCCGGTCTATGGCGGCGTCGACCTTCGCGGCGAGCCTCTTCTCTTCGGGAGGCCAGCCGTTGCGCCAGTGTCCGCCCAGATACCGCCGGATGAGGCCGCGGCACCATCGGGCCAGTACGGCCCAAGTGTCGGGGAAGGGCTCTGGGTTGAGTTGAGCGTGGAACTCGTGGATGAAGGCGAGGAGATCCTCGGCCCTCTGAGCGTCCCGGGCGAAGCGCCGGGACAGCCATAACCGTTCCTCGTCGCCTTGGATTCTGGCCGCCTCCGACCGTCTGTGGCTGATGTACGTTTTCAGGCGTCTGGTCCAGTCCTGGACTCCGGCTTCTTCCACGCGGGCTGCCCGCGCCGCCCGCTCCCATGCTGCGACCGGAGCGCGCTGTCGGTGCCGCCTGCGGTCGGAGCCGTCGTCGCCCGTATCGCCGGAGTCGGTACGCAGGATGCGCACCTGGGCGGTGTCGAGCCAGGACATCACTCCGCGGCGATCCAGGCCGTTCTCGCGCAGCGCCAGCAGGCCCAGCAACGACCGGCCCAGCCACGACTCAGCGGGCGTGTGAACCGCTGCCCCGCATCTTTGGATGCCTGCTACGTCGAGCGCGTCGCCGATCAGCCGGTTATAGGGCGCGTGGGCACCGTAGAGGATTGCGCACCGGTCCAGACGGGTGCCGGTCCGTGCGGCCGAGACCACCTCCCGGACGGCGTGCCGCACCTCGTCGTCGGCGTCGGACACGCTCAGAGCTGTGACATCTCTGCCCTCCAGAAGTTGCCTCAAAGCGTCGATGCTGGGCTTTACCTGGTCGGCCGAGGCCGCGCCCTGCCGCGCTTCGGCCGAGCCGATGCTGTGTGCGCTCACGCTGTCCGGGCCAACGCCGTCCGGGATCACTCTGAGCCGCGCCAGGGAAGCCTTGACAGTGGCGTCGGCGTCGGGAGCACCCGTGACCCCGGCGATGATCGTCATGTCGTCGGAGGCGCTGACCGCTCGCAGCAGCCGTGCCTGATGGCGGGTCAGGCGTTGCGGCAAGAAGACGATCACCGCGCCGAGCCCCGCAGCTGCCCTGGGGTCGTCGTCCAAGAGCGTCACGGCTTCGTTGGCTAGGCGCTGCTCGTTGCTGAACTCCTCGCGCAGCGCTCTCGCGACGGCCCGGTGGATGCGCACCACATCGGCCGCCCGCGGTGACTGCCGCGCCAGCGCGTCGAGTCCGGAGGCGCTGGCCTCAGACAGCTCCCTGTGAGCGTCCACGAGGCTGCGCTCGGTGGCCGGATGCCTTTCTACTCCCGCGAAGTAGCCAGGGTTGCTGCGCAGGACCGTGCGCACCGCGCCCGCGATCACCGGAGTGGACACGGGCTTGAGCCCTGCGGCGGCCACGCGCCGTCCGCCGAGCCGCTCGGCCAAGTCGTAGACGGTGATGAAGCTCACAGCGGCGATCCCCGCCCGGTTGGCGGCGCTCACAGTGGCAGTGACGCGCCCGGAGTGGGCTGCAAGCGCTCTGCGAGCCGCCAGGCCAAGATAGTGAGTCGGCACCACGACGGTGACCGGCGCCAGCGCGTCACCGCGTTTGGCCCTTCGCACAGCCGAAACGAGGGCTGCGTTGGCTTCCGGCCCGTAGCCGGCCACTGTCAGCTTGAAGTTCTTCTGCGAGCTGTCCACGCTGACGGTCTACAGCAGCGTTGTGACAGCCGATGCTGGATCGAGATGGCCGCGTCCTTTTTGGCGGCTGAACCGGGCCAGACCGCCGCGTTGCGCGACTATCAGATGCGGCCGTTAGATGCGACGGTCAGATGCCCGGCTTGAAGATCATCAGCCAGAGCTGCAGTACCAGCAGGACGGTCAGCAGAGTCGCCGCTCGCCGCAGGCGCTTGGCGGCGTAGACTTCCGTTCGGCGTGCGCTTTGCTGTTGATCTGAGACCAGAGTCCTCAGGGCCGGGACGATCACGGCGTGGTGGACGCCGACCATCAGCACCCACAAAATGATTGACGACATCAGCCAGTCGTCGGTGATCGAATAAACCCTGTCGGACATCCCCGACAGCGCGAACCCCAACAGGCCGGTGATGATCAGCGCCGGCCCAAACAAGCGGCGCAAGTTGACTAGCAAGGCGACGTACAGGTGCCGCGGGTCGCCGGCCGCCGATGAACTCATGTGGCGCAGCAGCACTGGGTACACGAACAGCGGCGAGAACGCCACCACCGCCGTCAGCACGTGAAGCAGCAGGACGATGTTGTAAGGCGTGTCGCCAACCGCTCCGAAGACCATAAGTCAACTCTAACGGACGGCCCGCGGCAGGTGACGGCTCTTAGCATGTCACCCGTGCCGCCAGCGCATGAAGAGCCGAGCAGGGCCTCAAGCCAACCCAGCCCGCGAACGCTCAACAGGTCGGAGCTGGCACGACAGTCCGGCGTTGATCCCTTCATTGTTGATCTAGTAATCGGCGCGGGGCTGCTGACGCCGGTCGGGCCGGGTGATGCCGACGGCAGCCCGGCCGCCACACGTCACGCGTACAGAGCGGGGGCCTCAGCCGGCGCGTGCGCCGGAGACAGAGCGGACGTCGGGGACCGCTTCGAATCGGATGCTGTGGACATGCTGGCGGCAGCCCGCACTTTCGTGAGCGAAGGAGTGGCCGTGGAGGAGCTGGCTGCCCTAGCCATGCGCCACGCAGCCAACGTCGAGGCCGTAATCGACGATGCCATCGATCTGTTCAAACGCCACGCCGAACGACAGGGCCGCGATCGATCTGAGCTTGTGGACACCGTTCAGCGGCTCGTCGGTGTGGCCACCCAGCTCGTCGCTGGCCATTTCGAGCGGACCCTCGTTGCTCGTGCCCTGTCTCGCCTGGGCAGCGCGCCGTCCCGCTCGGCGGCCGGCACCGTTGTGGTGGTCGTTCGCCGCCTTGACGAAAGGGTGGATCCGTTGGCCGTGTATGCCGCCGCCGATCCTGATCAGCCTCGCAGCGTCTGGCTGCAGCCCTCCGCCGGGCTGAGCATGGCCTCAGTTGGCGTCGCCGAGGCGATCGAGCCGTCGGGTTTGGACCGCTTCTCGAACGCGTCCGCAGCCCGGGCCATGCTCCAAGCGCGTGTGCGTCGCTATGGGCCTGACGGTGCGCCGGCGCCCGTGCTCACGGGCGGTTTCTCGTTCGTCCCGTCCGACACTCGCAACGGTGCCGGCGGGTCTGGTGACAGCGACGGATCCGATGGCGGCCGACCTGCCGGCAGGCTCGGCGACAGCGAGGGTTGGGCCAGCTTCGGCGACTGCCGGCTGGTGCTGGCGGAGACGACGGTGATCGACCGGCCCGACGGCACGTGGCTGCAAGCCGCAGCACGGGTGGGGCTCGACGGCGATGAAGCAGCCGTCCGGGCCGAACTCGAACAGCGGCTCGCGTCGTTAGATACCGGTCTGTTCCCAGTTTCAGCCACAGCCCGCGACTCCATCGGCTCGCACGCTTCGGTCGGAAGCGCCTACGACGCCGACGAGGACTACCTCGGCTTAGCGGCGGCCGGTGTCGACGCCATCGCTCAGGGAGGGTTCCGCAAGGTAGTGCTGGCCCGAACCGTGACACGGGACGTCGATCTCGTCGGATCTGCCTGTGCCATGCCCGAAGTTCTCGGGCGGCTCCGCGACAGCAATCCGTCCTGCGCCATATTCGCGTTCGCTGCAGGCGACACGGTGTTCTTCGGTGCCACGCCAGAAGTTCTGGTGACGCTCGACGGCGACCGGCTTCGCACCACAGCGCTGGCTGGCACCGCAGCACGTGGCGCCACGGCCGCAGAGGACGAAGAGCTTGCGTCCGGCCTGCAGGCCTCCGCAAAGAACCTGTTGGAGCACCGCTTCGTGGTGGAGGGGATCACCGAGGCGTTGGCGGGGCTGGGACTGGTCGATCCGGCGCCCGATGAGCCCGGCCTGATGAGGCTGGCCCGGCTTCAGCACCTCAGCACACTGATCACCGCCCGCGTGCAACGCCGGCGCAGCGGCATGAGTGACATGGACGTGCTGCGAGTGGCCGGGGTTCTGCACCCCACGCCAGCAGTTGGTGGCACGCCGACCGGGGCTGCTCTTGAGTTCATCTCCGAGCGGGAGGGCTTCGACCGAGGCTGGTATGCGGGGCCGGTTGGCTGGTGCGACCTGGACGGCAACGGCGAACTGCGCGTAGCGCTCCGCTCGGGACTTGCCGAGCCCGGTCGGGTGCGCCTGTTCGCGGGCGCGGGGATCGTGGCCGACTCGATTCCGGCCGCCGAGCTGGACGAGACGAACGTCAAGCTGCTGACAATGCTGGACGTGCTGGACGATGCGGGCAGCCACAGCGCTGACTGACTTCCCGCACGAGAGCGCGAGATGACCGGCGCGGCGGGCAGCGTCGACCCTGTCTACGACACGGTCGCGGCGTTCGCTGCCCGGCTGGCGGACCTCGGCGTCGCACACGTCGTCGTCAGCCCCGGCTCCAGGTCGACTCCGTTGACGCTGTGTCTGGACGCCGAGCCGCGTCTGAAGACCTGGATTCAAATCGATGAGCGCTCCGCCGGGTACTTCGCTGTTGGCCTGGGCCGGGCGACGGGCCTCCCCGCGGTGCTGGTTTGCACCTCGGGCACTGCCGCGGCCAACTACCTGCCCGCAGTTGTCGAGGCCTGTCATGCCGGCGTGCCGCTGATCGTCTGCACGGCCGACCGGCCGCCTGAGCTGCGGCGAGGCTGGGGCTCGCCGCAGACCATCGACCAGGTGGGGCTCTACGGCCCCGCGGTCAGGTTGTCGAGCGACTTGCCGGTGGCCGGTGAGATGCCCGCCGCCGACGCGGTGAAGTGGGCCAATCTGGCTTTCAAGGCCGCTTTGGGCACCGATCGCGGCCCGGTTCATCTCAACTGGCCGTTTCGCGAGCCGCTGGAGCCGCTCCACAGTGTTCCGACATCCGCCGCGGAGAGGGACGCCTCCTCAGTGCTAACCGGATCGGATGGGTGCTCCGACAAGTTGGAGGCCTGCCGGCCCGGATCTGGATCGGGCTTTGGCGGTCTTATGGTCGAGAAGTCCGGGTCGGGCTCTGACGACCTGGAGGCAGCGCTGTATCGCCTGGGCGAGATTGCGGCCGCCTATGAGCGCGGCTTGGTGATCGCCGGGCCTTGGCCGGGAGGCGGCCTAGAGCGAGAGCGAGTCTGGGCGGCAGAAGCGCTGCGTTTCGCGGCCTGGGCGGGATGGCCGGTCATTGGCGAGCCGATCTCGGGCGTAAGAGGCTCGTTCTCCGGCGAAAGCCGCGGCAGCGGTGACGTAGACGCCCCAGGCTGTGATGGTGTTGGGGCGGCCTGCGTTGTGGCGACGGCTGATCATCTGCTGGCCGATGAGGTCTTCGGCGACCGGATGCGGCCCGACGTAGCCGTGATGGTCGGGCGCACAGTCACTACCAAACCGGTACGACTCTGGCTCGAGCGCACCAAGCCGGCGCATGTGGTGCAAATCGATCCCGAGAACCGCTGGCAGAAAGCCGTTTTCCGACTCACTGGCCACGTGCCTGCTGCGGTTGAAGCCCTCAGCGCCGTTACGGCCACCGACCGCGTCCCGGCACCGGCTGCGGGTCGAAGCAGCGTCGGCTCCTGGCTTGATGCGTGGCGGACGGCCGATGAGTCCGCGCGCCGGGCGCTGGCCGCTGCCGTCGGCGACGCCCCGCTGCTGTCGGCGTTGCTGTCGCGCACATTGGTGAAGGCTCTTCCCCGCGACGGGGTGCTCTTGTGTTCGAGTTCGATGCCGGTACGCGACCTCGACGCTTTCGTAACCAGAACGTGGTCGCTTTCGTGCGTGGCAAACCGGGGTGTGGCCGGAATCGACGGCACGGTGTCCACAGCCCTGGGCCTGGCCGCCGCCGACCCCGGACGGACTGCCGCCCTGTACACCGGCGACTTGGCGCTGTTGCACGACCTGGCCGGCCTGACTGCCGCGCGGCGGCTCGGCTTGCACTTGACGGTGATCTGCGTCGACAACGACGGCGGCGAGATCTTCTCGCTTCTGCCCGTCGCCGACTGCGTGGCGCCTTCCGACTTTGAGCGTCTGTTCCGTACGCCTCACGGAGTCCGGTTCCGCGACCTCGACGGGTTCGGGGGCATCCGCGTCCGTCCGGCAGCCACCGCCGCGGAACTCTTCAAGGCAGTCAGCACTGCCGCAGCGCGACGCACTCCGGGTGTCGATCTGATCGTCCTAAAGGTGTCGCCAGAAGCGGACGTGGCTCAGCGCCGCGCGCTCACCGAGTCGGTGCGGACGGCCGTCGCCGAAGCCCTGCGGACCGGATCATGAGAGTCCAGAAAGTCCAGCCCCACGTCACGGCACCTCGCCGAGAGCCCGTGAGGCGGCTGCGCACCCGGCTTCACACCTTCCGCTTGGCACTACGAAAGCCGCTAGTAACCGCAGCAGCGTCGCTTCGCTACCGCGCCGGGTTCCTTATCACGCTCGATGACGGCGAACATGCCGGCTGGGGTGAGGCGACTCCGTTGCCGGGATGGTCGCACCACACGGTGGTGCAGACCTCCGAGGCGTTGAGCCGCGCCCTGAGCCGGATCGAGGCCGAAGGCGAAGACGCCCTGGAGCCGGTGCTTCGCGACCTCGGGGACGGATGCGCTCGCGCCGCGGTCTTCGGCGCATGGGCCGATCTGTGTGCCCGCCGCGCCGGCCGCCAGCTCGCCCTGCACCTGTTAGAAAGCCATGTCGGCGCCGCGGCGCGCGATGCGGTCGGCCCAGCGGTGGCAGTCAACGCGCTCGTTACCGCCTCCGACAAGTCCGAGGTCGCCGAGCAAGCCGCGACCGCCGTCAGAGCCGGTATCTCAACAGTGAAGCTCAAGGTCGGCGTCGTCGGGCCCTCCCAGGACATCCGACGGATCCGGGCGGCGCGGGCGGCTCTGGGTGCGGTGCCGGAGCTGCGCCTCGACGCCAATGGTGCCTGGGATCGCGCTACGGCAGTGGAGGTACTCGCAGCCGTCGAACCCTGCAGGATCGCCTGGTGCGAAGAGCCCGCCGACAGCCTCGAGGAGATGGCCGCCGTTCAACGGGCAACAGGTGTCGCCGTTGCCGCGGACGAGTCGATGCTCTCGGTGGACGACGCCGCGCAGGCCCTGAGGCTCGGGATCGGCGTCCTCATCTTGAAGCCCCAGGCTCTGGGAGGCGCCGACCGGGCCTTGGACGCTGCCGTGCGCGCCCGCGGCGCCGGCGCAGCCGCGGTGGTGACCTCGCTGATGGACTCCGCCGTCGGCGTCGCCCATGCGCTGCACACAGCTGCCGCGGTCGACGCGCTCAGTAGCGCGCATACCGCCACCGCAACCGACGCGCTCAGCAGAACGCATACCGCCACCGCAACCGACACGCTCAGTAGCGCGCAGACCGCAGGGGCCGGAACGGGCCGTCATCGGGCGCACGCGCACGGCCTGGCCACCAGCGGGCTTCTCGCCGCCGACACGGCCGACCCGCCGACCGTCGAAAACGGCCTGATGCGCGTCCCCCGGACTCCCGGCCTGGGCGTCGTGCCAACAAACGTCGAGCCTCACAGGATGCAGCGTTAGCCTCAACACGCTGTGGAGCTGCTCATCGTCCGACACGCCCGCCCAATGCGCGAGGTCTTGCCCGAGGGCTGCTCCGCAGACCCGGGGCTCTCCGACATCGGGGCCCTCCAGGCCGAAGCCGCGGCCGACTTCTTGGAACACGAGGGCATCCACCACATAGCGTCGTCATCGATGCGCAGGGCGATGGAGACCGCGGAGCCTCTCGCTAAGCGGTTGGGCCTGAGCGTTGAGAGCCTCGACGACCTGCGCGAGTCGGATCACCGCTCTAACGTCTACGTGCCCTTGGAGGAAATCGACCGCGACGATCCCGCGACCGCCCACTACTGGGACGACGACCCACGCGCTTCGGTGTTTCCCGACGGCGAAGACAAGTTCCGGGCGCGTGTACTACGCGGCTTCGAGCACGTGATCGGCTCAAACCGCTCCCGCACCGTCGCGGTGTTCTGCCACGCCATGGTCACCAGCGTGTACCTGCAGTGCCTGCTCGGACTGGAGAATCCGCTGTCGGTGCTGGTCGACTATTGCGGCATCACCCGGGTGGCCGCCGCGAGCAATGGCTACCGCACGGTGCGGTCGGTGAATGAGACCCACCATGTGCGCGGCCTGATAGGGCTCTGAGCGCCGTGTTCACTCTCGTTGTGATGGCCGCCGGCGTCGGCTCGCGCTACGGCGGCGTCAAGCAGCTCGCGCCGGTAGGCCCTGACGGCGAGGCCTTCTTGGACTTCGCTATAGCTGGAGCCGTCAAGGCGGGAGCCTCCAAAGTGGTGATCGTGGTGCGCACCGAGATCGCCGACGACGTCCGCAGCCATGTGAAGGCGCGCCACGAAGCCCTAGCAAGCGCTGGAGTCGGCGTGGCGTACGTGTACCAAGACCGGCTTGGCCCGCAGCGGGCCAAGCCCTGGGGCACCGGGCACGCAGCGCTCACGGCTGCGCCGGAAGTGGACGGGCCGTTCGTCATCTGCAACGCCGACGACTACTACGGAGCGGCCGCCTTCGCGGCCTTGGCCGACCCGCTGCCCGAGCTTGGCTCTTATGAGGCCACTCTGTGCGGTTACCGACTCGGTTACACGCTGCCGGCGCAGGGCACGGTCAGCAGGGGTGTGTGCGAAGTCGTCGACGGCCGGCTCGTCGGCATAGTCGAGCACCACGGCGTCGCCCGCAGGGCTGACGGTGTGATCGCCTCGACCGACCCCGAAGCCGTGCTCGACGAGTCGGCGGTCGTCTCCATGAACCTGTGGGCCTTTCAGCCGGTCATGCTCGACTGGATTGATGAGGGGTTCGGCTGCTTCCTCGACGTCCGCGGCGACGATCCCGACGCCGAGTACATACTCCCGGAAATCGTCGCTTCCAAAATGGTCGAAGGCGCCCTGACGGTGCGCGCCGTCACCACCGACGACCACTGGACAGGCATCACCAATCCACAAGACCTGTTCAGCGCCCGCGCCGTCCTGTCCCGCCATAACGCCTGTATGCCCTCGGAACATCCCGCACCTGTGGCCTCGAGACACCTCTTCGCGTAAAGAAGGCCGGCGGTCGCAAACCGCCGGACGCGACCCTTCTGGCATCGGGCCTCATCAGCGGCTCGGCTCTCGGCTCGGGGGCAGAGTCCTGCTGGCGGCCCATCCCGCGCGGCGGAGTGCTGGACAGCGCCGGTCCGCCGCGGCATTATGGGGTTGTTTATCCGCCGACCCTCGCGAGGAGTTCATGCACTCTGTGACCCTGAACGTAAACGGCGCCGAGCGGAGCTTCCAGACGGAGCCCCGCACTTTGCTGGTGCACGCGCTGCGCGACGATCTGGGCCTGACCGGCACCAACGTGGGCTGCGACTCCAGCAGTTGCGGCGCGTGCACGGTGTTGGTGGACGGACAGTCCGCCAAGTCGTGCACCATGTTCGCCGTCCAGGCCGACGGCGCCGACATCACCACGATCGAGGGCCTGGCCGCCGCCGACGGGACGCTGCACCCCATGCAGCAAGCCTTCCACGAGCACCACGCCCTGCAGTGCGGCTACTGCACGCCCGGCATGGTGATGGCCGCCGTCTCGCTGGTGGAGGAATACCCAGGCCTCGACGAGCACGGCGTGCGACACGGCCTCGAAGGCAACCTCTGCCGCTGCACCGGCTACCAGAACATCGTCGACGCCGTGCTCGCTGTGGCAGGCTCTTCACAGCCAGGAGGTGACTGAAGCCATGACCGTCACTGAAGCCCCTGCCCATCTTGGCACTCGCCGGCTGCGCCGCGAGGACCCCGCCCTGCTCACCGGCGAGGCGAAGTTCATAGACGACCTCAACCTTCCCGGAGCGGTATGGGTGGGAGTCGTGCGCTCCACAGAGGCCCACGCCTCCATCATCGACATCGACGGATCGGCCGCGCTCGACATCGACGGTGTCAACGAGGTGCTCACCGGCGAAGACCTCGCCGAGATGTGGGGCGGCGGGGCTCTGCCGTGTGCCTGGCCGGTGACAGCCGACATGCGCAACCCGGCTCACCTTCCGGTGGCCGTCGGCGAGGCCAAGTACGTCGGCGACGCGGTTGCGGTGGTGCTCGCCGACTCGCGCTACGCCGCCGCCGACGGCGCCGCTGCGGTGGTGGTCGAATACGAGCCGCACCCCGCCGTGATCGACATTGAGGCGGCGTTAGCCGACGGCGCCCCGCTGGTGCACGAGACGCTCGACACCAATGAGAGTTACACGTGGCCACTGATCCCCGACCCCGACGCCGTGGAGGCCGCCTTCGCGAACGCCGCTCACGTGATCCGAGAGCGCTATGTGCAGCAGCGGCTCATCCCCGCGGCGATGGAGCCGCGAGGCGTTGCGGCTGTGCCGTCGCCTGCCGGGGGCGAGCTGACGCTCTACTCCGCCACGCAGATCCCCCACATCCTCAAGGTGATGACCGCGGTCACGCTCGGCATTGGCGAGAACAAGCTGCGCGTCGTCGCCCCTGCCGTGGGAGGCGGCTTCGGCTCCAAGCTCAACGTCTACGCCGAGGAGATCCTGTGTACCGCGCTGGCGCTGCGCCGGGGAGTGCCGGTGCGCTGGACCGAGGGCCGGGCCGAGGCAGCCGTGTCCACCATCCAGGGGCGGGGCCAGGTGCAGCACATCGAGCTGGCCGCCGACGCCGACGGCAAGGTGCAGGCCGTTCGCACCAAGCTCGTGGCCGACATGGGCGCATACCTGCAGCTCGTCACGCCGGGGATCCCGCTGCTCGGAGCGTTCCTGTATCACGGCTGCTACGACATCCCGCACTACTCCTTCGAGTGCACCTCGGTGTTCACCAACAAGACACCCACCGACGCCTACAGGGGCGCAGGCCGGCCCGAAGCCACCTACGCCATCGAGCGGGCTATGGACTCCCTCGCTGCTGCGGTGGGCGTCACGCCCGAGGAAATACGCGCACGCAACTTCATCGCGGCTGACGCCTTCCCCTATGAATCGTGCGCCGGGCTGGTCTTCGACAGCGGCGACTACGGCGCGGTACTCGACAAGGCCGTAGAGCTGGCAGAACTCGACGAGCACCGCGCCGAGCAGGCACGCCGCCGCGCCGAGGGCTCTCAGCGTCAGATCGGCGTCGGCTTCTCCAGCTACGTGGAAATGTGCGGGCTGGCCCCCAGCCGGGTGCTGGCGTCGCTCAGCTACGGAGCCGGCGGCTGGGAGGCCGCCACCGTGCGGGTGCTGCCCACCGCCAAGGTGCAGGTGGTGACCGGCTCGACACCTCACGGGCAAGGCCACGAAACGGCGTGGTCGATGATCGTGGCCGACCAGCTCGGCGTTGACCCCGACGACGTGGAGGTGCTGCACTCCGACACGGCCGTGAGCCCCACCGGCATGGACACCTACGGGTCCAGGTCGCTGGCGGTCGGCGGCACGGCGGTTTACATGGCCGCTGAGCGGGTGCTCGACAAGGCCCGGCTCATCGCCGCCCACCAGCTGGAGGCCAATCCCGACGACTTGGAGTACTCCAGCGGCGCATTCCGCGTCAAGGGCACGCCCGAGGCTGCTGCGGCGCTCGGCGAGATCGCCTTCGCGGCGTTCACCGCTCACGACCTGCCCGACGGCGTGGAGCCCAACCTAGAGGCGCACGTCACCTACGACCCGCCGAACTTCACCTTCCCCAACGGCACCCACATCGCCGTGGTGGAGGTGGACATCGAGACCGGCGAAGTCGACGTGGTCGACTACGTGGCCGTCGACGACTGCGGCAATCAAGTCAACCCGCTGATCGTGGAGGGCCAGGTACACGGCGGCATCCTGCAGGGCGCCGCGCAGGCCCTGTACGAGGACGCCGTGTACACCGACGACGGACAGCTGGTCACTGCCAACCTGGGCGACTATTTGGTGCCTTCGGCCGCCGAGGCGCCCCGATACCGGCTGGGCAGCAACTCCACGCCGAGCCCGACGAACCCGATGGGCGTGAAAGGGATCGGCGAGGCCGGCACGATCGCCGCTGCGCCCGCGGTGATCAATGCCATAGTGGACGCGCTGAGGCCCATGGGTGTCACCGACGTGGAGATGCCCGCATCGCCCCAGACCGTCTGGAGAGCCATTTCCGAAGCCCGAGGAGGTGCGTCGTGATCCCCGCCGCTTTCGACTACCAGGTGGCCGACTCGGCCGAGCATGCCGTCGCGCTGCTAGCCGAGCACGGCGACGAGGCAAAGCTGCTGGCCGGCGGACACAGCCTCATCCCGATGATGCGCTACCGGCTGGCGGTGCCGGCCCTGCTGGTGGACGTCGGGCGCTTGGACGGCTTGCGCTACATCCGGCGCGACGACGGTGTAATCTCGATCGGCGCTCTTACTCGTCACAGCGAGCTGGAGCACTCCGAACTCCTGGCCGGGTCCTGCCCGCTTCTGGCGTCGGTGGCGGCGCTGGTCGGAGACCCGGCAGTTCGTCACCGGGGCACGCTCGGCGGCACCCTCGCCCACGCCGACCCGGCGTCGGACCTGCCGGCGACGGTGCTGGCGCTCGACGGCGTGATCACCGCCCAAGGTCCGGGCGGCAGCCGCGACATCGCCGCTGCGGACTTCTTCAGGGGATATTTTGAGTCGGCGCTCTCCGAAGACGAGATGATCACCGAAGTGCGGGTTCCGGTCTCAGAAGGGGGTTGGAACTACCAGAAGTTCAACCGCCGCGCCCAGGACTGGGCCATCGTCGGGGTGGCTGTCGCCGGCGGCGGCGCCGGCGTGAGCCTTGTCAACATGGGATCGACGCCGATGCGGGCCTCCGCTGTGGAGGCCGCAGTCGCGTCAGGCGCGTCGGCCGCTGAGGCGGCGGCGCTCGCCGCGGACGGCCTTGAGCCTCCCGAAGACCTCAACGCCGACGCCGAGTACCGCAGCCACCTGGCGCGGGTGCTCACCCGCCGCGCCTTGCAAGCCGCCGGCTTGGCCTGAGCTTTAGCCCGGGCGAAGACAACCGCAGCCCCCGGCGTCGCCTGCCCCGGCGGCGCCCGCTGGCGGGCATGTCATAGTCCGCAGCCGCGCTCGCAGACATGGGCTACGCTGTCGGCTGTCCCAGCGAACTGGGCGCAGGAGGCCTGCCTTGACGCGTACAGCGCTGGGCGGGATGGTTGCCACCGTCGATCATCTGGCCACCGGTGTGGGCGTAGACCTGCTGCGCCGCGGCGGATCGGCAGCCGACGCTGCGGTGGGTGCCAACGCGGTGCTGGCTGTGGTGGCGCCGCACATGTGCGGGCCGGGGGGCGACGTGTGGGCTCTGGTGCACGACGGCGGAAGCGGGTTGCCTGCCGCGCTCGACAGCTCCGGATTCGCGGGGTCGGGCGCCGACGCCAACCGGATGCGGGCTCAGGGGTATTCCCAAATCCCGCTGCGCGGCAGTGTCGCTTCTGTCACCGTGCCCGGCGCTGTCGACGGCTGGCTGGCCCTGCACGACCGCTACGGTCGTCTGCCGCTCGCGGAGGTGTTCGCCGAGGCGATCCGCATTGCTGATAGCGGTTTCGCGGCCTCGCCGCTGCTGGTGGCGCGCGCCGGCGAGGTTGCCGGGGTTGAGGGCAACACCGACATAGGTGCCGACCTGGTGCCGGGCGCCGCAGTTTGTCGGCCGGGCACGGCTCGGGCGCTGCGCGCCATCGTGAGGCGCGGGCGTGACGGCTTCTACGGCGGCGAGTTTGGCGAGGGCCTGCTGAGCCTCGGTGACGGCGAGTACGTGCCTGCAGACCTGCAGACGCCGATAGCCCGCTGGGTAGACCCGGTGCGTGTCGAGGCTCTCGGGCACGTGCTTTGGACGGTGCCGCCTGCGTCGCAGGGCTATCTCACGCTCGCGTCGGCGTGGATTGCCGACGGGCTTGAACTGCCAGACGCCCCCGACGGCCTTTGGGCTCATCTGCTGGTGGAGGCCGCCGCGCAGGCAGCACACGACCGGGTCGCCGTACTGCACGACGGCGCCGACGCCCAGGCGCTAGTGGCCCCAGATCGGCTCGCCCCTCGCCGCGCCGCCATCGACGCCGGGCGCGCCGCCAACCTTGTGATGCCTGCCGCCGGCGGTGACACCACCTATCTGTGCGCCGCGGATGCCGACGGCATGGGCGTGTCGCTGATCAACTCCAACGCCAGCGGCTTCGGCGCGCATCTCGTGGCCGGAACCACCGGCATCTTCGTCCACGACCGCGGCATCGGCTTCAGCCTCGAGCAGGGCCATCCGGCCGAGTACGGCCCCGGCCGGCGTCCACCTCACACGCTTTCGCCGGCGCTGGTCACCACCGCCGACGGCTCGCTTCGGCAGGTGCTCGGCACGATGGGAGGCGACTCTCAGCCGCAGGTGCTGCTGCAGCTTCTCGACCGCACGCTTCGGCTCGGCCAGTCCCCGGGCGAAGCGATCTCAGCACCCCGGTGGGTGTTGGGCCCCGCCGACCACGACGCCGGATTCGACACATGGAATCCGGGCCAGGCCCGACGTGTGCTGGTCGAGGATCCCTCCACTGGCTGGGCCGAGGCTCTGCAGCAGCGCGGTCACGCCGTGGCGGCGCACCGCGTCGACCGCAGCAGCTTCGGACATGCGCAGATGATCGCGGTCACCGACGTGGGCGCACTGTCGGGTGCCGCCGATCTTAGAGCCCTCATAGGTGCCGCTGCCGGGCTGTGACGCGACGGTCAGGCGGCTGGTGCTGCTGCCGGGCTGTGATGCGACGGGTCAGGCGGAGCGCTCGGCTTGAGTGGAGGCCGGCGGGTCGATGGTGTCCGCCAGTGCCTGGATTGCGTGAGCCCGGTGCACGCGGCTCTCCCTGATGAACGACTCGCAGTCGCCCTCCGCGACGGCGCGCATCATCCGCCGGTGCTGGTTGTGCACCAGCTCGCGGTTCTCTTCGACCATCAGGTAGCGCAGCCGGTAGCGGTCCGATGAGTCCCACAGGATTCGCAGAAGGCGAACCAGCAGAGGCAGCCCCGAGGCCTCGAACACGGTGAAATGGAAGCGCCGGTTCACTTTGGTGAGCGTGATGACGTCGTCTTGTGCCCGCTCCATCTCGACGATGATCCCGCGAAGACCTGCCACGTCGGCGGCCTTCAGCCGCGGGATGGCCTCGCGCACCGCCTCGGTCTCCAGCAGATCGCGGATCCGGTAGATCTCGATGAGGTCGTCCATGTCGAGCGCCGCCACCACGTAGCCGCGGTGAGGCCGGTACACCACATGTCCCTCACCCTCGAGGATCCGCAGCGCCTCCCGCACGGGCAGCGCGGAGACTCCCAGCTCCTCGCCGATCGCGTCGGGCCGCACAGCCGCCCCCGGACGTAGGCGGCCGTCGAGCAACTGCTGTCGGATCTCCGCTAGCACCGCCTCCTGGGCGGTCTTGGGCCTCTTGAACTTGCTCTTCCGACGAGAGGCCTGGCTGTTGTGGGATTTCGACGACGGCACGGTCTCCATCATGCCATGAACAGATTTGATATACTATCAACGATTGAATCTCACCCAGGAGGCGACATCATGAACACACCTGGTTCGCGCGGGCTGTGGCGCTGGTTGGCACTCGCACTGGCTGCGGCGCTGATGTTCGCGGCGTGCAGCGGCGACGATGATGACGACGTGCCGGTCACAGCTGAGCCGGAGCCCGAGGCACCCGCCGAGCCGGAATCCGAGGCACCTGAGCCCGAGCCGGAGCCTGAGCCCGAAGTGCCCGCCGAGCCGGAGCCTGAGGCACCCGAGCCCGAGCCTGTCGAGCCGACCACCATCCGCCTGGTCACCTGGGGAGCGGCGAAGTTCATCGACTTCATCGACCTCTATGTCGCCGAGGAGAACGGGTACTTCGCGGAGGCTGGAATCATCCTTGAGCAGCTCCCCGGATCGGGCGCCGGTGACGCGGTGTTCCAGCTCTTGGCCGGCAACGCCGACATCGCCATGGCCGACCCATTCTCCGGTTACTTTGCGGTTCTCGCAGGTGAAGATCTCGAGGGCATCTACTGCCCGTACACCCAGAACTGGCTCACAATGCTGGTCAACACCTCAGCCGGCATCGACTCGCCAGCGGACCTCAGAGGCAAGACCATCGCGGTCACCTCGCAGGCGTCGACCAGCAAGTGGTACGCGGCACTGCTGCTCGCCGCAAACGGCATCACCGAGGACGACGTGACCTTCGCGGCCACCGGCATCGACTTCGGCAGCGCGCTGCTGAGCGGCGAGGCCCAGGCCGCCTCCACGTGGGGCTCCATCAACTGGGCGCTCATCGACAACGGTGGCATCCCCGCCGATCAGGTGGGTGACTACGTGATCTGGGAGTACGAACAGGTTCCCGGCCCCAACGACGTGTACTTCGCCAAACGCGGGTGGGTGAACGACAACGCCGACGCACTGGGCCGCTTCATCGACGCGCTGGAGAGGGCCAAGCTGTGGATCGAGGCCAACCCCGACGAAGCTGCCGTGATCGGCTCCAACTACGCGGTAGGCGCTGACAACCTGGTGCGAAACCGCGCGGTCATCGACTACCGCATCGAGATGCAAAACAACGGCCCCGGCGTCGCCGACAACGGCATGGGCTGGTGCGACGTGCCGACCATGCAGGACGTGGCCGACCAGGGTCGGGATCTCGGTATCCTTGAAGACTCGGTTGACGTGGCATCCATCATCAGCAACCGCTACATCGACAACTGACGCATTGAGCTGCTGAAATTCGGCCGGTGCCCTTAGCGTCAACCGCGGATGCCAGGCAGCGACGCACACGGCGCCGGCCGGAGGCGGCCCAGCGAACTGAAACTCAAAGATGACAAAGCGGCCTCTCAGGACAGGCCACATCGAGATCGACAATGTCTCCAAGACATTCGCGTCGGACGCGGGTGACATCGTCGCTCTGGACGGCATCGATTTTGATATCGCGCCCCGTGAGTTCGTCGGCGTTGTGGGGCCAAGCGGCTGCGGAAAGAGCACGCTGCTGCGCTGCATCGGAGGCCTGGTCACGCCGACGACGGGCTCGGTGCGCATCAGCGGCGAGGTCGTGCGGCGCCCGAACAGGAACATCGGCTACGTCTTCCAGAAGGCGGTGCTGCTGCCGTGGCGCACCGTTTGGGACAATGTGATGCTGCCGTTCGAGATCACCTCTGGCCGCCCCAACGCCGACGACCAGCGAAAAGGGGACGAGGTGTTGGAGATGGTAGGCCTCGCGGAATACCGCAACCATCGGCCGAACGAGCTGTCCGGCGGAATGCAGCAGCGCGTGTCGGTGGCGCGCGCCCTGGTGGTGGAGCCGTCGATACTGCTGATGGACGAGCCGTTCGGCGCGCTCGACGCGCAGACGCGCGACTCGATGAACCTGGAGCTTCTCCGCATCTGGAAGGAAGCGCAGACCACTGTGGTGTTCGTCACCCATGACATAGGCGAGGCGCTGTTCCTATCCGATCGGGTGATGGTGATGTCGGCGCGGCCAGGAAAGATCCAGAATGTGATCCGGGTCGATATCGAGCGGCCCCGCACCTTTGAAGGGGTGGAGAGCGATCAGCGATTCTGGGGCCTCCGCCGCGTGATTAGAGAACAGCTGCACTAGCCATGCGCAGGGAGGCTTGGATAGGACGCGTTCTGGTGGCGCTGACGGCGGGGCTCCTGATTTTAGTCTGGCACCTGTGGGCGTCGACCAACTCGCCGCTGGTCTTGCCCACGCCTGGCGCGGTGTTGGAGCGTCTCATCGACTACATCAGCGCGGCACAGGCGAATGCGCACATCAGCATCACTGTGCAGGAGATCGTGGCCGGTTTCGCGCTCGGTGGCGTCGCCGGCGTCGGCTTGGGCACGCTGGCCGCGGAGTTCGGCATCGCCCGACGAGTGATCATGCCCTACGTCATCATCACGCAGGCGCTGCCGAAATTCGCGCTCGCTCCTATCCTGGTACTCTGGTTCGGTTTTGGCATGACGTCGAAGGTGGTAATCGCCGCCCTGATCGCCTTTTTTCCTCTGTTTGAGAACACCCGTCTCGGGCTCACCTCAACCCCGCCGGAGATGTTGGAGCTGTTCCGAGCACTGCGAGCGTCGCGCTGGACGACGTTGCTCAAGGGCCGGGTACCCTACGCGGTGCCGGCGATATTCAGCGGCCTCCGGGTGGCGCTGATGCTAGCGCTCGTGGGTGCCGTGGTCGCCGAGTACGTGGGCGCCAACAAGGGCCTTGGAGCGCTGATTGTTGCCTCGAGGGGAACGCTCGACACCGAGCTGATGTTCGTCGTATTCGTGCTGCTGACGACGCTGGGACTTGCCTTGGACAAGCTCCATGGGATCGTGTACCGGCTCGTCATGCGCAGGCTGTATGGCTCGGCGGCCGCGGGCGAAAGCGGCCGCACGGTGGGGGTGTCGGTGTGAGTAGCGGCCCGAGCACGGGCGCGACGAAGCCCCGGCTCTGACCGGCTTCGGCTGATGGACTTCGGCTGGCGGGTGCCGTCTTATGCCAGCGGCAGTGTGTCGGCGGCCACCACCCGGAAGCTGGTCCCGTATTTCGCCAAGGTGGAGGAGGCGGGCTTCACCGGGCTCTGGGTGATTGACCATCTCCTTGTGGCCCCCAACGTGTATTCGGTGGCCTGGCAGGATCCGATGATCATCCTCGCAGCGGCCGCGGGGGTCACCGAACGGATCCGTCTGGGAACGGCCATTCTGTGCGCGCCTTTCCGGCACCCGACGATCATCGCCAAAGAGGCCGCAACCATCGATCACCTGTCCGGCGGCGGGCGCATGATCCTCGGTGTCGGCGCCGGCCACGACGACCAGGAGTTCGCGTCCGTGGGCATTGCGAGGCGCGAGCGCGGCCGACGCACTGACGAAGCGCTCGAGCTGATCGAGCTGTTGCTCACACAAGACGACGTGAGCTACAAGGGCGCCTATTACAGCGTGGGCGACGGCACCACTTTGTACCCTCGGCCCGAGAATCCCATCCCCATCTGGATCGGCGGTGGCTCCCAGGTGCATGTTGTGGACAACGTCGACGCTCCTAACATGGCCCCGGCAGTGCTGCGGCGAATCGGCAGACACCAGGGCTGGATCTGCCGCTCCAGCGGAACCAGTCCGGCTATCGTCGCCGACGACATCGCCAGAGTGCGCGGCTATCTCCAGCGTCGTCGAAACATGGACGACTTCACGATGTCCCACGCTCAGTGGCTGCACATAGTTGACTCAGCCGACCGCGACCGGGTGATCGCCGAGCAGCTCGCCGCGTATCGCACAGTGATGGATGTCAAGCGGTCCGACGAAGACCTGCGCAATGCCTACCTCTTCGGCACCATCGACGAGATGACTGCCCGCATCGTAGATCTGAAGGCCGGAGGCGTGGACCACCTGATCATCAACCCGCTCACCGACGACCCGGCTCAGATCGACTTGTTCGCCGACAAGATCATGGCCCACGTCTGAGCGACCCGGCTCGGCCCGTGCGGTCGGGTACACCACAATCCCGCACCTAGGGAGGCTTGCATGCAACTCGTGCTCCACAACATCGGCTGTGTGCTGACAGGCGACATCGACGTGCCCACGCTCGACGCCGAGGTGATCGTCGTCGACAACGGCCGCATCGCCTCCTTTGACAGCGCTGCGGCGACTGACGCCGACACGGTGGTGGACTGCCAGCAGATGACCGTCGCTCCCGGGCTTACCGACACCCACATCCACCCGACTCAGGGCGATTACGCGCCGAAGCAGGAGTCGAGCGGCTACCTGGAGCGGATGCTGCACGGCGCGGTGACGCGCGCCATGTCCGCCGGCGAGGTCCACACTCCGGGCCGCTCCGGTGCCGAGTCGGCGCTGGCGATCGCGCTGGGGGCGTTCCACTCGTTCCGCAGATACCGGCCGCATGGGATGAAAGTCCATGCCGGCGCGATGTTGCTTGAGACCGACACCGATTTCGCGCACATCGACAGAGCTCATGCCGCGGGGATGCGGATCATCGGCGAAGTGGGCATCGGGTCGCTCAAAGAACCGTTGCGCTCAGCGGAGCTCACCGCACACGCACGCAGCCTTGGCATGACGGTGCACATGCATTGCGGCTGCACCTCTGACCGTGGGCCGGGCGGCGACGAGCACCCGTATTTTTCCGCTGAGGACGTGATGACGGTCCGCCCGACGATCGCGTCTCACGCCAACACCTTCGCGTCGCTCTCCGATGAGGACATCGACCGTCTGTGCGCCGAGGACGGCCCCGAGTACGTGGAGGTCGTACAGGCTGGCGGGACGCGTCCGATGCTTCGGGTGGTGGAGCGGCTCGCGGCGGCCGGCTCGCTGCACCGGCTGCTGATCGGCACCGACACTCCCACCGGATACGGCGTCACCCCACTGGGCATCCTCAAGACCCTCGGCGACGTTTGCTCTCTCGGCGGTGTCGCACCCGAAGTCGGATGGGCTGTCGCCTCCGGCCAGGGGGCACGGGCGTTCGGATGCGACGGCAACGTCATCAAGGTCGGGGCTGCCGCCGATCTCGTGGTGATGGACGCGTCGCTGGGGTCGGTTCACGAGACTGCCGTCGAGGCCATCGGCGCCGGCGAGTTCCCCGGCGTGGCCCTGGTGGTGACCGACGGTGCCGTGCGCGTCAACGGGTCGCTCTGCACGCTGCGCTCCCGCCGCGTGGCCCACATCAGCGGGGGCTGACAGCGATCAGCACCCGGGGCGGCTCGTTTCTGGGCGCGGCCTCACTCCGCTCGCACATGTCGGCCAGAGGTCGAGCCCTCCCCTTCTCGTTCTCACCCTTTGCGCGTGTGGACAACCGCCGCGACGCCTCTTCCACAAACCGCGGACGCCGCCTCCTGCCCGTTAGCGTCCTTTGCGCGTGTAGACGACCGTTAGGGTGACCCAGATGCGCGGGGTGGTCGCGGCGGCCGGGTATGTGCCGTATCACCGGCTGGACCGATCTGAGATCACCGCCTTTCTCGGCGCCGGGGGTGGTCGCGGCACGCGGGCGGTCGCCTCACACGACGAGGACACTACCACCATGGGTGCCGCTGCCGCCAACCTGGCGCTGCGCTCTACGCAGGCGCGGCCCGGATCTCTTTGGTTTTCCACTTCTGCGCCCGCCTATCTGGAGAAGACCAACGCAGCCGCCGTTCACGCCGCTCTGAGCCTGCCGTCCGACGTGGACGCCGTCGACTTCGGTGGAGCCGTTCGCTCCGGGATCGGCTCGCTGCGCGCCGCGCTGACCGGATCGTCTTCCGCTTCGGTGCTAGTGGTGGCGGCCGACATCCGCGACGGCCGGCCCGCAGGCGCCGACGAGGCCGCCTGCGGGGACGGTGCCGCGGCCGTGCTGGTCGCGGCACCGTCCCACGGGCGGGTCGTGGCGGAGTGCGTCGGCTCGGCGGCGCGCACAGTGGAGGTAATCGACCGCTGGAGGCTGCCCGGCGACCCAGTAACGAGCGCATGGGAGGAGCGCTTTGTCGAGACCGTCTACGCGCCGGCTGCGGAACAGGCCCTGCACGATGCGCTCGCCGATGCCGGACTCGGCCCCGCCGACATCGATCATCTCGCAGTGACCGGACCGAACCGCCGGGCCGTGGCCCGCGCCGCACGGTTGCTCGCGAAGGTCGTGCCGTCAGCTGACGTGTCGGGCGCGACCGAAAGCCTCCAAGCGAGCGTCGGCGACACCGGCGCAGCTCAGGCCGCGCTGGCGCTGTGCTCGCTGCTCGAGACAGCTCAGCCCGGTGAGCACATTGCCGTGGTGGGGCTCGCCGACGGCGCCACGTCGATTATCCTGCGGGCCACGGAGGCTCTGGCCGATTACCGTCCTGCGGCGCCGGTCGTCGATCAGATTGAGGCGGGCGGAGCGCTCGACTACGGGCGGTTTCTCGCCTGGCGCCGGATGATCACTGTCGAGCCCCCGAACCGTCCTCTGCCGAGCCGCCCGTCCGCGCCGGCGTCTTGGAGGCGCTCCGGCTGGAAGTTCGGCTTCACCGGCTCACGCGACCGAACGTCACAGATGGTGCACATGCCGCCGGCCAGGGTCTCCGAGAAGGGCGGAGCACTCGACGACATGGTGCCCGAGACGATGGCGCAAAAAGCCGGGACGGTAACGGGGTTCACCGTCGACCGGCTGGCGTATTCGCCCAGCCCGCCGGTGGTGGTCGCTGTGGTGGATTTCGACGGCGGCGGCCGCGCGCTGCTGGAGCTGACCGACGTGCGTGCCAGCGAGGTGCGAGTCGGGATGCGCGTGACCCCCGCGTTCCGGAGGCTCTACACCGCCGACGGCGTTCACAACTACTTCTGGAAAGCCCGTCCGGTGTTCGGGGCCGCCGACGAGGGAGCCGGCACGTGAGTTCCAACGGCATTGCGGATCAGGTCGCGATCATCGGTATGGGCTGCACGCGCTTCGCGGAGCATTGGGACAAGTCCCTTGACGACCTGATCATCGAAGCTGCGCACGCAGCCTGCCGGTCGGCGGGAACGGCGCTGGAGGCGATCGACGCGTTCTGGTTCGGCACATCGCAGTCGGCGGCCTCGGGCCTGGCGATGGCCGGTCCGCTGAAGATCCGAGGCAAGCCGGTCACCAGGGTTGAGAACTATTGCGCGACCGGCTCCGAGGCCCTTCGCCAGGCCTGCTACGCGGTGGCGTCCGGTGCTTACGACACGGCGATGGCCCTGGGCGCGGAGAAGACTAAGGACAGCGGTTACCAGGGCCTCAACGCTTTCGCGATCCCCGCCGACGGCACTCAGCGAACGCTGACCGCGGCGGCGATGTTCTCTCTGATGCTCGACGCCTACGCCGCGGCGCATTCCGTCGACCCCGATCAGGTGCGCTACGCCGCGGCGCGCATCGCCGAGAAGAACCACCGCAACGGCTCGCACAACGAGCTGGCGCAGTTCCGCCGCGAGGTGTCCGCGGAGCGGATTTGCGGCATGCCCCAAGTGGCCGGGCGTCTCAGTGTGTTCGACTGCGCGGGGGTGGCCGATGGCGCCGCCGCCGCTGTTGTGTGCCGGGCGCCCGACGCCCGCGCTCGTAGCGCCGACCAGCTCTACGTGAAGGGCCTGTCCGTGGTGACCGGCACCGGTGCCAGCTCGCTCGACTACGACTACACCACCATGCCCGAATGCGCTCAAGCCGCCGCCGACGCGTACACCCAGGCCGGCGTGGCCGACCCGCGCGCTGAGCTGGCCCTGGCAGAGGTTCACGACTGTTTCACGCCGACGGAGCTGGTGCTGATGGAGGATCTGGGGTTCTCGGCCCAGGGCGCGGCCTGGAGGGACGTGCTCGACGGCGCCTTCGACCTCGACGGCGATCTGCCGGTCAACACGGACGGCGGGCTCAAGTCGTTCGGACACCCGGTCGGGGCAAGCGGGCTGCGGATGGTCTATGAGCTGTGGCTGCAGCTCAGGCGCGAGGCCCCGCCGCAGCGCCAGATCGCTCTGAGGGGCCGAACGCTGGGGCTGACGCACAACCTCGGCGGCTATCCCGGCGAGATGGTCAGCTTCGTCGGCGTGTTCGGAACCGAGCCAGGCTGACGGCCGGAACTGGGAGACGCGAGCTGTGGCGAGTTGGTCTAGGGCCCCGGAGGGGCCGTTCGGGGCTGGTGTGGCGCGGGTGCCGCTCGAGCCCGACACGCTGGAGCGGGTAGTGGCGCAGATCCAGTTCACTCCGGTCCTCAGCGTCCGCGAGCAAGGCTTCATCGCTGCGTTCCAGGAGTCGGTGCGCGGCTGCTATCCGCTGTTCCAAAACGAGGTCCAGCAACGGGTCGGCCACGGCGACCAGGGCGCTCTGCAGGTGTCCGACACGGTGATCTGGCGCTTCAAGGACGTGAGCGAGATCTGGCAGATCTCGCTGTCGGAGGACTTCGCGTCGCTCGACTGCACCGACTACTCCCACCGGGACGACTTCGCATGGCGCCTCCGGCAGACCCTCGACGCCGTGGACCGGCACATTCGACCGGTGCTCACAACCCGTGTTGGGGTGCGCTACACCAACCGGTTCCGGGGTGCCGCATACGAACTCCTAAGCGACTTCATCCGGCCGGAGCTTCTAGGGATGACGATCGCCGATCTCGGCACCGGTGGCGTGCTTAGCCAGCTCACACAGGCGGAGTTCAAAGCCGACGGAGTGAATATGTACGGGCGCTGGGGGTCGGTGCCGGCGGGCGCTGCGCCCGACGCCTCCCTCGAGACGCTCGACGAAGCGAGCTGGCTGCTCGACCTTGACGCGTTCACGGAGTCGATGGCACCTTTCGACGTGGGTTCGTGCGCCCAGGACGCGTTGCGCTTCTCGGCTGTGGTGTACAACTTCTTCAGGTGGGCCGTGTCAGACGAGTTCCTGGACGCCTACGGGGTATCACCGTGAGCCGGGCGCAGGCGCGAGGACGCCACGATGCCGGTTAGACCGCTGCATGGGATCCGAGTCGTCGACCTGACCGTCGAGCGGGGCGAACTTTGCGGGCGTCTGCTGAGCGATCTGGGTGCGGATGTCGTAAAAGTGGAGCCGGTCGGCGGGTCCCCCAGCCGCGGCCTGCCGCCGCTCGATCCGAACAACGGCGAACACTCGCTGTTTTTTACGATGCGCAACTGCGGCAAGTACAGCGCGGTGCTCGATCTGGCGGGCGCGTCCGAGCCCGAGTCCGACGGTGACCGTTCTGGCGTGCTCGGGTCCGATGCTGACCGCTTGGAGGCACTGCTCGCCGGCTCCGACGCGCTGATCGACTCCGCCGAGCCAGGAGCGTGGGCGAAAGCCGGCCGCCCCGACCTCGAAGCCGAGGCCGTGGCCGGCCGTCATCGGGGTCTGGTGGTGGCCTCGGTCACGGCTTACGGCAGAACCGGGCCGTACGCAGGCCGCGACGTGCCCGGCTCGGTGATCGATGCCACGTCGGGCATGTGCTGGAAGGCGGGGCTGCCCGAGCGCGAGCCCCTGATGCCGCCGGGCGACATCTCCGGCGACACCGCCAGCCTGATGGCCGCGTTCGCCGTCGTCTGCGCTCTGATCCAGCGCCAGCAGCACGGCGCGGGTCAGCTGATCGATGTGTCGGCGAACGAGGCCGCTGCGCAGATAACGGACTGGTCGCTTCCCAACGCGTCGCGCACGATCGCAGCCGGCGGCGACCCGGTAGAGGTCAGAGCCGGCCCCGGCCCCGTCTACACGATCCTCGCCGCCAAGGACGGTTTCGTGCGGCTGGTGGTGCTGAGCCCCCGACAGTGGCACGCCATCCGCGCCTGGCTGGGCGAGCCCGATTACCTCCAAGACCCCGAGTACGACGGCTTCATCGGCCGGCTGATGATCGCGGACGCTGTGCTCAACCCCCTCTATGAGGAGCTTTTCTCAACGATGACCATGGAGGAGGTCGCCGCAGAGGCACAACGTCGGGGGATTGTGGCCACGCCCATTCTCAAGCCCGGCGATGTTGTGGCGAACAGACATTTCGAGAGCAGGGCCACATTCGACCGTGTGCCGCTGCGTACTGGTGGGGTGATGAGCCTGCCCTCAGGGTGGCTGGAGATCGACGGAGAGCGGGTCGGCCCGACCGGCCGACCTCCCGGTATCGGTGAGCACACCGCTGACGTGCTCGCGGCACTTCCTGCGGCGGCGCAAGCGCCGCCGCAGGACCGCTCGCCTGATCCGGATCTGCCGCTGGCTGGCGTGCGGGTGCTCGACTTCGGCCACGGCGGTGTGGGCGTGGAGATCGGGCGGATGCTCGCTGAATACGGCGCAGACGTGGTCAAGGTCGAGAGCCGCACCTACCCTGATTTCATCCGCGTGGTGCTCGGCGGCGAGATGTCGCCGTCGTTCGCGTCGTCTTCTCGCTCCAAGCGCAGCCTAGGAGTGAACGCCAAGACCCCTGAGGGCCGCCGGATGCTGCTCGATCTGGTCGCTTCGGGCGTCGAAATAGTGATCGAGAACGGCTCGACCAGCACGATGGACAGCCTCGGGCTGGGCTACCGCGACTTCGCGGCGGTCAGCGACGATGTGACGATGGTGTCGAGCCAGCTGATGGGATCGACAGGGGAGTGGTCGGACTGGATCGGCTACGGCCCCAACACGCAGGTGACCGGCGGGATGACGCATCTCTGGGACTACCCGGACATGCCGCGGCCCTCTGGCTCGCAGTCGATCTTCCCCGACCACTGGGCCGGGCGTATGGGCGCCCTGGCCGCAGTGGCTGTGCTGCTAGGCAGGCGCCGGGGAGTGCTGGCCCGGGGATGCCATGTGGAGGTGTGCCAGGTGGAGCAAGTCGTGGGCGTGATGGGCGACCTGCTGGCCAGGGAGTCGCTGTTGCCGGGATCGGTTGCGCCACAGGGCAACCGCCGCGACCGAGGCGTGCCGTGGGGCCTGTTCCGCTGCTCGGGCGATGACCAGTGGGCGGCGATCTGCTGTGACAGCGACGACCAGTGGGCGGCGTTGGCCGAACTGGCCGTGATAGAGGCCCCCGGCCTCGCGGACGCGGCGGCCCGCCGCGAGCGCGTCGATGAGGTGGAGCAGCTGGTGTCAGCCTGGACGGCGGGGCTGTCGAAGAGCGCAGTCACCGAGGCGTGTCTCGCCGCAGGGGTGCCCGCCGGGCCGATGCTCACCTCTAAAGAGCAGCTCTCAGACCCTCATCTGCGAGCCCGGGGCTATCTGGTGGAGTTCGATCAGCCTCCCATCGGCGTGATGACCTTCGAAGGTGCCGCGTTCGCCGCGTCCGGTATGACGGGCCCCGACATCCGGCCCGCACCGAGCCTGGGCGAGCACACCCGCGAGATCGCCTCCGAGCTAGGCCTCGCACTCGAGGCGGTCGAAGACCTGATCGCCCGAGGCGTCCTCGAAACCGACGCCGGCGACTAGCCGCTGTTGCCTCAGCTGCCGCGGCAGTCCGACTTGGCGGGTGCGGTAGCGTCGGCCCGATGCCTAGAGGTGTCGAGAGGATAGACGCTTCACCCGCGGCGCTGAGGCTGGCGTTGGCGATGAAGCCGGCCCTGGCCGCCGTCTTCGTCGTAGCTCTGACCGTGCCGCTGGACCACCTCGAAGGCAAGGGCATGGCCTTTCGGTTCCCGCTGTTCATGGCGTCGGCCGCGCTGGTGCCGCTGGCCTGGCTCTCGCTCAGACGGTTCCGGCCCTATCCGGCCACGGCCGACGCGCTGGTGGTCGCGCCGTTTCTGCTGGACACGCTGGGCAACCTGGCCGGCGTCTACGACACGTTCGACGCGACCGACGATTTGCTGCACACCCTCAACTGGGTGCTGCTCGTGGCCGCCTTCCACGCTTGGAGGTTTCGGCGCACGGACATGCGCCGCGACGCTGTTCTTCTCGGGGTCGGGGTCGGTGCCGTCGCCATCGTCGGCTGGGAGATCGCGGAGTGGATCGTGGCCGAGACTGGGGCCGGGGGAGGGCTGTCGCTTACCTACGGCGACACCATCGGCGACCTGGCCCTCTCAACCGTCGGCGGGCTGGCCGGCTCCGTGCTGGGCGTGGGGCTCTTCGCGCCGGCCCGCCGGAGCCGTCAGGCCCGCCGGTAGCCGAGCGAGCGGCGAGCGCTTGTGGCCGGCGAGGAGCCCTATTGCGTCGGATGCGGACACCGCGGCTGCGGCGGCTGCCTCCCGGAGCTGGATCCGCCCCGATTCTGCGCTCAATGCGGGGCGTGGGCGGCCACCTTCGTCACACCGGCGGGCTGGACGGCGCGCTGTCGCGGGTGCGGCACGGTCCGTTCAACGCCGCTCGCCCAGGGCCGAGGCTCGTCTTTGCCGACCCGCTCGCCGTCGGGCCGCGAGTCTGCTTCGTGAGCGTCTGAAACCAGTCGAAGCGGCACCACCGATCCGAAACCTTGTTGATCCCGCCACGCTGCTGAACAGGCAGGTCATCAGGTGGCGGTCAGTAGATCCTTCGCTTGTCAATGCGATGGCGGCCCTCGACCAGGCGCACCGTGCCGGACAGGCCGCGCATCACCAGCGACTGGGTGAGGCAGTAGACGCCTTGATAGTGGACGCCCCTCAGCAGATCGCCGTCGGTTACTCCTGTGGCGGCGAAGAAGCAGTTGTCGGTGCGGATCAGGCTGTCTTGCGTGTGCACTTCACTCAGGTCGTAACCGGCTTCGTCAGCGGCTGCGCGCTCTTGCCTGTTCCGGGGCCACAAGCGGCCCTCCATCGCGCCGCCCATGCACTTTAGAGCCGCGGCCGTCAGCACGCCCTCAGGCGTTCCGCCCACTCCCAGCAGGATGTCGGCGCCGGTGTTGGGCCAGGCGGTCGAGATCGCCCCGGCGATGTCGCCGTCGGGGATCAGGCGGATGCGGGCTCCGGTCTCGCGTACCTCCTCGATGAGCTCATCGTGGCGGTCGCGGTCGAGAATCACAGCAGTGAGGTCGCGCACCGACTTGCTCTTGGCATCTGCCACCGCCCTCAGGTTCTCCTCAGCCGACTTGGTGATGTCGATCCTGTCGGCCGCGGCGGGGCCGGTGGCGATTTTCTCCATGTAGACGCACGGGCCGGGATTGAACATGGTGCCTCTGTCGGCCACGGCGATCACCGCCAGGGCGTTGCCGCGGCCCAGCGATGTGAGCGTCGTGCCGTCGATGGGGTCGACCGCCACGTCGGTCATCGGAAGCTGCCCGTTGCCAACACGCTCGCCGTTGTACAGCATGGGCGCCTCGTCCTTCTCGCCCTCGCCGATCACCACCAGCCCGTCCATCGAGATGCCCTGGAGCACGCTGCGCATGGCGTCCACAGCAGCGCCGTCGGCACCGTCCTTGTCGCCCCGACCCATCCAACGCGACGCCGCCCGGGCCGCTGCCTCCGTGATCCGCACAAGCTCCAGCGCGATGTTGCGGTCGGGTTTGGGCTGCGCGGTGTGGAAGTCGGCCATAAACGCGAAGGTAGCCGATACCAGCGACGACGACAGCACTCAGGCCCGGGCGCGCGATCGGCATCGCTCTCGCCGGGAGCGAGTTCGGCGGAGAAGCGCCGACAACAGCATTCAGGCCCGGGCGCGCGCGATGGCATCGGCAGGAAAGCGTGGCAGGATTGCAAGATGGCATCTCGCTTCGGCTCGCGCTTTCGGCGGCGCGGCTCGTCCAACGCGACTGAAGCCGCGGAGATCTCGATCGAGACGGACGCCGATGACAGCGGCAGTGAGGAAGGCCAGTGGCTGGAGTACGAGCTGCATCCCTGGGCACTGGAGAGCCGGGTGATGCTGCGGCAGCTCCTCGTTGCCGACGAAGTGGTGCACTCTTGGCAAGGTGCCACGCTGCTGGTGCACCACACACTGGAAGATCAGGTCGACGCGCTGATCTCCGAGGTCGAAGACGCACAGATGCGGCGGATCGAGCCCGACGACGACCTCACGGCCTTCGAGATCGGCGAGTGGCCTCCCGACTTGAGGCAGGAGCTGATGACCCGGCTTACGCAGTCCGGCGTGTCGCATCTGCTCGATGAAGAAGACGACGCGTGCGATCTTCTGGTGCGCGAAGCCGACGAAGAGCAGGTCGAGCTGGTGATCGACGACATTCTCGCTCGACAAGAGGAGGCCGATTTGGTCGAGCTCGACGGGCTGGAGGTGAACGAGCAGCTCAGCGATCTGTTCGTGGCCTGTGACCGCCTCCGGCGCAATCCCCGCGACGCCGGAGGCGTGCTGGACGCGCTGTCCAGTGCCCGACGGGTGACGCGGGTGCGCACCCCGTTCGGCTTCTCGTCGCAGAACTGGCGCGCACTGCGTGAGGCGGCCGGAACGCTTGCGGCGCTGCTTGAGAGCGACGACACTGATGACGACGACCTGCGTGATCTGGCCCAGCGTCTCCGGGATGTGCTGCAGACTTTGATCTGAGTGGTCTTACCCGACGCTTACTGAGCGCCGCTACGGTCACATCCATGACCATCACCCCTGAACCCCCCGATACATCTGACAGCACGTCCGATGCCGACACCCCTGTTGACGCCGACGAAAACGCGGCTAAAACCGCCGGCAACGCGGCTGAAGCCGCTGACACGCAGGCTGACAACAGCACGTCTGAAGCCGCTGACACGGCAGCCGACAATGCAGAGGCTGCTAACCCGACCGGCAGGAGACGGCGCCGGCTGGTCGGCTCGGAGGCCCTGCTTGTCGGCACCGGAATTGCGGTCATCGTCGCAGCGATTGTGTTGACGGTCTTTCTGACCGTCAACAGCGACGACGATGCTGATCATGACCATGACCACGTCGTTGCCGCAGATGAGGCCGTCTCGTGCGAGGAGGATTGGGCAGACGAGTGCTCAGAACTCGGCCACCACAAAGCCTTGTGCAAGGATGCCTGGACTGACGAAGACGGCTGGGGCGACAGGGACAGCTGGGATAAGAAGGGCTGGACCGACAACCATAAGCACAAGCGCGGCAAGGGCAAACACGGCTTGCGCAACCGAGGCTGCGCTCCCCGAGGGGCCCCGACCGGTTCGGCGCTCCCGGCAAGGGCTGGGGACGCAAGGGCTTGTTGACCAAGCCTTGGGCAGGTCCTGGATGGGAGGGCCCGCGATGGGCAGATCCTGATTGGGAAGGCCCTGATGGCGAGTTCAATCCCGGGGCGCGCGCCTGGGGCTGGAGTTGGTCGGACGGCGACGGGCAACGGTTCACCCCAGAAGGAGGAATGGCTCAGTTCGACTTTCCGATGCCAGGCTGGCTGAGGCGCACGGTGCCGTGGATGTTCATCCCAGAAGGAGGAATGTCCCAATTCGACGGAGACGACTTGCCCTTCGGCTTGCCTTTCGACCTTGATGAGTTGCCCTCAGACCTTGATCCGGAGTTCGGACCCGGCGGCGAGGTGCCTGAAGACCTGCTGGTGCCTGAAGATCTGCTGGAGCAGTTCGGCGGATTGATCGAGAGTGAAGGCCTCAGAGACAACATCAGCGAGCTGATCACGGGGCTGCTTGAAGAGCTGTTCCAAGAACTGTCTGACGAGTAAGTCCGGCCGAACTCAGGTGCTCACCGCCGACCCCTGCCCAACGTTGCTCCAAGAGCTGTCCGACAAGTAACTCCAGCCCCCCGACCGGCCGGTAAGTCCACAGGCTTGCCGGCCGGTTGGCGCGTACAACTAGCGTTTCTTCTCATGCTGCGGGCCGAGTCCGTGATCTTCCACTCCAGGCCGATAGCGCCCACCCGCAGGCTGGCTCTGGGCCGCCAGTGGCTCCCCGGCGACAGCGGGCCGCTGCTGCTCGGTGCTGTCTGCGCCCGCTTCAGCCCCCAGTTGACGGACGGCTTCACGGCCGAGGTTGCCGAGCTCACGCACGAGCTCGAGAGCGGCCGACCGGTGGCTCAGCCTCGGCTTCGCCATCGGCTGCAGCTTGACCGAGTGGGACTGGCCCGGAGTAGGCAGCGGCTGCATGCTCGCGGAAAACGGCTCGTCCCGGAGTTCGACGGCGCCAGGGCAACGCCGAGCCAGCTCGTGCTCGGCACGGTCTACGCCGCGGGCACGGTCCCCGATGACAGCCGCGGCCCGATGATGCGCGCCGTGCGTCGCGGTCTGGCCTGGCGCGGCGAGATCGGTCCGGCGCTGATCTCCTACCTGTCGGAGCGGGCTTCGTCGGCGGCTCTCGCCTCGGAGTCCGATCCGGTTGGCTGGGCTCTAGAGCAACTGGGCTTCGACTGCAACGCCGATGTGCTAGTCAGCTCGACAATCCAGCGAGGCTTCCGAGAGGCTCTCAGAGTTGTCCATCCCGACCTGGGCGCCTCCGAAGCCGAAGCCGCCGACCGGATAGCCGAGCTGCGCGAGGCCCGCCGCATCCTGCTTACCCGTAACGTTGCGCCGTGGTAAGCGGGCTGCTGCTGGCGCATGGGGCGGGGGGCGGCGCGGGCCAGCACACGCTCGTCGCGGTGGAGCAGCGGCTCAACCTGCCGGTTCGCCGCATGGAGTTCGCTTACCGCCGCCAGGGCCGGCGCTGGCCCGACAGGGCTCCGAAGCTTGTCGCAGAGGTGCGACAACAGGCTCGGGAGTTCGCGCAACAGCTGGAGGTCGGCGTCGGCGAGCTGGCGCTGGGCGGACGCTCTTTGGGCGGCAGGATGTGCTCGATGGCCGTGGCCGAGGGCCTTCCGGCGGCCGCGCTGGTGCTTCTGAGCTATCCGCTGCATCCTCCGAAGCGGCCCGACCGTCTACGCGTCGCCCACTTCGATGACATCAGCGTGCCGACACTGTTCGTCAACGGCGACCGCGACCCCTTCGGCACGCCCGAGGAGCTGACCGCCGAGATCGGTGCAATCGCCGGGCCTGTGACCGTCCGCTGGCTCAAAGGCCAGCGCCACGAGCCCAAGGCCGCGGCCGACGACGAGATCGCCGGTGCCGTAGCGGCGTTCCTCGCAACCGTTAGCCAGCCTTCTAATGGTGGGATAGCCTCACCGCGTCTAACATCTTAGGTCATGAACATCACAATGGCCGTGGGCGACACCGACGCCAGCGAATATGTCGAGCCGCGTCGCAAGAAACTAAAGCGCAAGATCTATGAGCCTGAGCTGGCTCGCCTACAGGAGGAGCTGGCCCGACTCCAGCGCTGGATTCAGCATCAAGGCCTCAAGGTGGTGGTCATCTTCGAAGGCCGAGACGCCGCCGGCAAGGGAGGCGTCATCAAGCGCATCACCGAGCGCTTAAACCCCAGGATTGTGCGAGTCGTCGCCTTGGGCACGCCGAGCGACCGTCAGAAGACTCAATGGTGGTTCCAGCGCTACGTGGCCGAGCTTCCCGCCGCGGGCGAGATGGTGCTGTTCGATCGAAGCTGGTACAACCGCGGCCTGGTCGAGCCGGTGATGGGCTTCTGCACCAGCGAGGAGTACCGGGAGTTCCTGCGGTCGTGCCCGGAGTTCGAGCGGATGCTGGTGCGCTCCGGGATCATTCTGATCAAGTACTGGTTCTCGGTCAGCGACGCCGAACAGGAGCGCCGCTTCCAGAGCAGGATGGCCGATCCGGTCAAGCGCTGGAAGCTGTCGCCGATGGACTTGGAGGGCCGGGCCCGGTGGGTGGAGTTCTCTAAAGCCAAGGACATCCTGTTCGCTCACACCGACATCAAGCAGGCCCCGTGGTACGTCGTCAACGCCGACAACAAGAAGGCCGCGCGGCTCAACTGCATGTCGCACCTGCTTCAGCAGATCCCCTATGAGGCGCTGCCATGGGAGGACGTCGAGCTGCCCGAGCGCCAGTCAGGCGTGGGCTACATACGTCCGCCGATGTCGGATCAGACGTTCGTTACCGAGCGGTACTGACCCGGGCTGCACCGGCACCGACCCGGGCTTCACCGGCAGCTTGCTCTGGCTGCATGTTGCCGAAACGACGGCCAGCTGACAGTGCCGAGCGGTCCGGCGGCTGGTTGAACTGTCCCGAGCGGTGGCAGGCAGCTAGCTGACGCGGGCTCGCAGGAACGCCACGGCGCGGCCCCAGGCCGTCTGCCAGGCCTGCTCGTCGTAGGCCCCAAGCGGGTCGTGCCAGTTCCCGAATCCGTGCGCCGTTCCTGGATATACGTGGAACGTCACATCCTTGCCCATGCCGCGCAGATCAGACGCCAGGGCTGCGCAGGCGTCAGGCGGGAAGAAGTTGTCAGTCTCAGCGAAGTGGCCCTCCACAGCGGCTGCCAGGTTCGACCAGTCGAGCGTGTCGTCGCCCAGCGGCGCTCCGTAGAACGGCGCAGCGGCCGACACGCGGCCACCTTCCAGAGCGGCGATGCGCAGCGTCAGCAGCCCGCCCATGCAGAAGCCGACCACGCCCACGGTCGAAGACGAGCAGGCATCGTGTCCGAGCAGGAAGTCGATAGCCGCCGACATGTCCTGAGCGGCCCGCTCCGGCGGGAGGCCCATCATCAGCTCTCCGGCCTTGTCCATCTCGTCGTGAGCCGCCATCTCGCCGCGGTACAGGTCGGGCGCAAGCGCCGCAAACCCCTCCTCGGCGAGCAGGTCGCACACCTCCTTGATCTGAGGCACCAGCCCCCACCATTCCTGCAGCACCAACACCCCGGGCCCGACGCCTGCCAGGTACCCGCGTGCGGCTGTTCCCGTGAACTCGACCATCTCACCCATGGCTAAGATTCTGACACAGCCTGGCTGTCGGCACAACTAGCCTCGCGGCCATGCTGGAGCGGATCGCCGGGCTCGCAGACGAACTGCGCGCCGTCGAGGCACGCTTAGGTGATCCCGCTGTGCGGTCCGACCCGAGCCGTCTGGCCGAGCTGGGGCGCCGTTTCAAGCGGCTCGACGAAATCGTTGCCGTCGGGCGCAGCCTCGAGTCGGCGTCCGACGACCTCGACGAAGCCCGGCGGATGCTCAGCGACACCTCCGACAGCGACGACCGGGCGGAGCTGCGTGCCCTGATCGAGGAACTCGACCGGGATATTTCGTCCTCAGAGGACAGGCTTCGGGCGTTGCTGCTGCCGAAGGACCCCAACGCGGGGCGCAGCGTGATCGTGGAGATCCGAGGCACGGCCGGAGGCGACGAGGCCAACCTGTTCGCCCGCGACCTGCTTGCCATGTACCAGGCCTTCGCCAAGCGCCGAGGCTGGCGGCTGGAGAGGCTCTCAGGGTCGGCGTCGGGCCTGGGGGGCTTCTCTGAGGTGAGCGTGCTGATCGCCGGCCACAGCGCTTGGACCCGCATGAAGCACGAGGCGGGCCCGCACCGAGTGCAACGGGTGCCGGTCACAGAATCGCAGGGCCGCGTCCACACAAGCGCCGCCACCGTGACCGTGCTGCCCGAGCCCGATGAGATGGAGCTTCAGGTCGACGACGCCGACCTCGACTGGCAGGTCTTCAGGTCGTCGGGGCCCGGTGGCCAGTCGGTCAACACGACCGACTCCGCGGTGCGGCTGACGCATGTCCCTACCGGGACGGTCGTCACTATGCAAGACGAGAAGAGCCAGCTCCAGAACCGGCAGAAGGCGCTGCGGGTGTTGCGCGCCCGGCTGCTCAGGGTTCAGCGGGAACGGGCCTCGGCCGAGCAGTCGCAGATGCGCCGGCACCAAACCGGTGGCGGCGACCGCTCTGAGAAGATCCGCACCTACAACGTGCGGGAGAACCGCGTCACCGACCACCGCATCGGGCTCACGGTGTACAAGCTCGACCGGGTGCTCGCAGGAGAGCTCGATGAGATCAGCGACGCGCTGGTGTTCGCCGAGCAGCGGGAGCTGCTCCGCGGCTGACCCGATGTGGCGACAGCTCTTCGACGACGCATGCCAAAGCCTGGCCGAAGCGGGCTCCAACACCCCGCAGATCGACGCACGCCGGATGATGGAGACCGCCGCGGCGCTGCGCCCCGGCGAGTTCCACGATGTGCTTGGGCGCCCCGCGCCGGCGTGGGCGGCGGCGCACTTCCACGTGATGATGACGCGGCGCTGCGCCGGCGAGCCGCTGCAGTACGCCGTGGGCAGCTGGGGATTCCGCTCACTGGATCTGCTGGTCGACCACCGTGTGCTGATCCCGCGACCCGAGACCGAGACCACAGCCGGCTGGGCCATCGTCGAGGCCCGGCGACGCGAGAGCGAGGGGCGGGTTGCCGTGGCCGACCTGGGCACCGGCTCGGGGGCGATCGCTCTGTCCGTGGCCGTGGAGTGCCCGCGGGCGCGGGTGTTCGCCACTGACGTGTCGCCGGACGCCCTCGCGGTGGCACGGGCCAACCTCGCGGGCCTAGGCAGGGCCGCCACGCGGGTGACGCTTCACTCCGGCGACTGGTTCGATGCTCTCGACCCCGAGCTTCAAGGAGCGTTCGACGTGATCGTGTCCAACCCGCCCTATGTGGGCTGCGACGAGCGACTGCCGCCTGAGG
Organism: Acidimicrobiales bacterium; assembly: GCA_965214945.1. GTDB lineage: Bacteria > Actinomycetota > Acidimicrobiia > Acidimicrobiales > Aldehydirespiratoraceae > JAAXHB01. Next base: position 311,917 of record OZ244029.1, read on the forward strand.
TGGGCGACTGGGAGCCGCCGTTGGCGCTGCGTGCCGGCCCCGAAGGAACTGAGCATGTCGCACACCTCATCAGCGAGGCGCCTGCATGGCTGCGCCGCGGCGGTGCGCTGGTCGTCGAGATGGCGCCGCACCAGTCGGCTGCGGTGCTGCGCCAGGCCCGGCGTCGTGGCTTCGAAGCGCGTGTCGAGCGCGATCTCGCGGGCCGCGACCGTGTGCTGGTGGCGCGGCTGAGATGACCGCGCCCTTGCTGGCAAGCGCCGACCCACGGAGCCTGCAGCGGGCCGCAGAACTCCTGCGGCGAGGCGAGGTGGTGGCGATCCCCACTGACACGGTGTACGGGCTCGCCGCGGACGCGAAGAACGCTGCTGCCGTCGACAAGCTCTTTGAGATCAAACGGCGTCCCACCGACCGCAACATTGCCGTGCTTGTAGCCGACACGGCCGCCGCTGATTCGCTGGTTCTGTTCAACGATGTGGCCCGCCGCCTGGCCGCCCGGCACTGGCCGGGTCCGCTGACGCTGGTGCTCGACTGCGCAGAGCCCGAGCCACAACACCGACAGAGCGCCACGCTCGGCGTGCGTGTCCCCGACCACGCCTGGTGTCGCCGGCTCGCAAGCGTGCCGCTGGCGGTGACCAGCGCCAACCTCCACGGCGGACCGACCCCGGCGACCGCGCAGGACGTTGCGAGCCTGTTCGGAGAGCTGAGCCTCGTGGTGGACGGCGGGCCGCTACCGGGCCGTGCCTCCACTGTGGTCGATTCCACCGGCCCGGTGCCCGTCGTGCTGCGCGAAGGCCCGATCCTGCTCTAGTTCATCGCCGCCCAGATCAGGTCGCCGTTGTCGTCGTAGAGCTTGGGAACCACAGATGTGTCGATCATGCTCTCCCAGTCGGGCAACTCTTCGAACACACCTAGCTCGGTGAGCAGCTCGATCTCGGCGCCCAAAGTCTCTGGGTTGAGCTGGCCGATCAAGAAGCCCTCAGGGGTTACGTCCTCAATCATCGCCTGCTCTACCTGCCACCGGCTCAGCTCATGGGCCTCGGCCAGATACATCGGGTTGCCGGCCGCGTTGATCAGGTCGAAGGCGTGGGATACCGCAGCTTCGGGATTCTCGGCCGCGAAGTAGTAACCCCGCAACCCGGCTCGCACGAAGTCCTCGAGCACCGTGGGATGCTCGGCGTAGAAGTCGGGGGTGTTGACAGCCATGGCGAAGGAGGCGGGCACGCCATAGTCGAGCGGGTCGAAGGCATCGAAGGCGATGCCTTCGCGTTCCAACACGGCGGGTTCGTTCGACTTGTAAACGGGCAGGGCGTCGATGCCCAGGGCCAAGTGAGCGATCGGATCGAAACCGTCCAGCAGCAGCTCGGTGATGTCGTCGCGCAGCACACCCTCAGAGGCCAGCATGGCCTCGACCGCAGCGGGGAGGTCGCCCTTGATGCCGATTGTTTTGCCTTTCAGGTCGGCTAAGGAATCGATGGAGCCGGCAGGCACAACCAGCCCGGAGACAGCGGTGTGTCCGAGTTGGGAGTAGACCATCAGATCGCTGTCGCTTGCAACGTTCAACCGCACCACCTCGCCGAATGAGGCGGCTATTGAGAGCTGGGTGGCACCGGCCAGCAGATTGGTGCTATTGCCGGGGGCGAAGCCGGGCTGGAGTTCGACGTCGAGGCACATCTCGTCGAAGTAGCCCTCGGCTTTGGCCGCTATGACCTCGACGATTCCCGCCGCAGCGGCAAAGTCAAAGCCGGTCATGAAGATCAGCTTTCCGGCGTCCCGGTTGGCTTCGCACCGCTCGGGGGTGCCGATGGCGGGCAGACCGTCCGGGCCAGCCACAGGCTCTTCCTCGACAGGTGCGCCATCGTCGTCACCCAAGTCGTCGCTAACGTCATCGTCACCCATGTCGTCATCGTGGGTGTCGTCTTCAGGTGCCGCCGCGGGTTCAACGGCAGTGTCGTCTTCAACGACAGTGCCGTCACCGGCATCGTCCGGGGCTGCTTCTGGTTCGTCGTCTCCGCACGCCGCCGCAACCATAGCTGCCACCAAGACAATAGCGATAATTCTCGATAGCAGTCGGTGTCTAACAATAAGTTTCATTAGATGCCCTCTCTTGTCTTGGAGGCATTTTGTTTCAAACCTCGACCGTACCAGACCAGAAGTGCCGGTCAAGGCTTGGCAGGCGGGTCAGGCGTCTGAGGTGAGGTGATTACTGTCAGCGTCGTGTGGTCTGGGTGCTGTGCCAGCGTAGAGCGCGTGACTCCACCGCGGCGAGCACCAAGTTGGCGCAGACCCCGATGAGCGCCAGCACGAAGATGCTGCCCCACAGCTGATCCACCAGGAATCTGGTTTGCGCCACCCGCGCCGTATTGCCGAGCCCGGCGATAGAACCCCCGAACATCTCGCCGATCACGGCGCCGACCAATGCCAGCCCCAAGCAGAGCCGCGCCGATGAGAACAGGTACGGCAGGCTGTGAGGAAGTCGAAGCTTCCAAAATATCTCCAACCGGCTAGACGACACTGAGCGCATCAGCTCATAGGTGCTTTCGTCGATCGACCGCAAACCGGTGAAAGCGTTGACAACGAATGGCACATAGCAGAACACAGCTGCGACCAACGCCTTGGGCCAGATGTTGAAGCCGAACCAGATGAGAAAGACCGGGGCCAGCACGGCCACGGGTGTGCTCTGCAGCAGCACGATCATCGGAAGGGTTGCCCGCTCGATGAACCGCGAGTGGGCCATAAATGTGGCCACGGCCATAGCGGCGACGAAGCCGAGCCAGAACCCGAGAGTCGCCTCCCGGATCGTCACCAGAGCGTGCTTCCAGTAGAAGCCGGGCTCTTCGATGACGTGACGCAGTATGCGGGTGGGCGGCGGCAGCGTGAGCGGGCGGACTCCGGCGGCGCGGACGTAGAACTCCCAAAGGCCGAACATCAGAATCAACCCGACTGCGGGGGCGATGATTACCCACATCCGCCGCAGAGGCTGTCGAGGCGGTATCGGGACCGACGATCCGGTAACGTTGGCCGAACCGGTCGTCTGGACCGATCCGGTGGCCTCGGGGCTGGTCATCTGGCCGACACCTTATAAAGCTCGGCCCGCACACTGCGCACGTGTTTGAGATACCTGGGATCGTCTTCCATCGAAGCGACACGCGGTCGGGGTAGTCCTATGCGCTCCGTCCACACGACCCGGCCCGGCCGCGACGCCATCACCATCACACGGTCGGCCAGGATGACCGCCTCGGGGATGCTGTGAGTGACGAAGATCACGGTCTTGCTGGTACGAGCCCACAGGTCGAGCAGCAGGTACCTCATCTCGTTGCGGGTGATCTCGTCGAGGGCGGAGAATGGCTCGTCCATGAGCATCACCGGCGCCCCGAGCACGAAGCCCCGAACCAGCGACACACGCTGTTGCATACCGCCGGAGAGTTCATTGGGAAAGCTGTCCAAGAACTTGCCCAGTCCGACCGTTTCCAACAGCGCCACCGACTCGGCTTCGTCCAGTGGTTCGCTGACAGCTCGGCGGGCATTCAGCTCGCTTAGCAAGCGGACGTTGCCTCGAACCGTGCGCCACGGCAGAAGCGCCGGGGTCTGCGGAGTGAACCCGAGCTGCTTCGTGTGCCGGGCATTGGCTGGTGTGGTGCCGGCCACGGTCACTGAACCGGACTCGTATGGAACCAGGCCGCCCACAACCCGAAGAAGCGTTGACTTGCCGCAACCGCTCGGGCCGATCACGCTCACGAACTCACCCTCCGACACGTCCAAATCGACCTCCGACAGAGCGTGCGTGTGGTCGTTGCGGCCGAAGAACCACTTCGACACGCCGCGCAGCGAAACGGCCACTCTGGTGTCGCGCTCGTTGTGTTGGAGACCGGGCCGAACGCCGCGCTCTGACATGTGTTCCTCCCGCTGATTCGGGTCAGCTCAGCCCGTTCGCCCGTTTCATCAACCCCCACCCGTTCGCCCGTTTCATCAACCCCCAACAGTCAGCATGCCACAAGAACCCCGGCAGCTGCCGGTGGGCGATGCCTTTACGCGGAGGGCATCCGGGTGCCGTGTCATCCTGTAGTATCGCCAATCACTGTGATGTCAAGCGTCTCGCCTGCCAGAGGTAACCCATCAGCAATAAAGAGCGATAAGAGGACATGTCATATGTACACAGGGATCGTCCAAGGCCAGTGCGAAGTCCTCTGCGTTGAGGTCGTCGACGGGGTGGGCACGCTCACTGTCGAACTGGGTCAGCTAAGTGACGGGCTCGAGCCAGGGGCGAGTATCTCGATCAACGGTGCCTGCCTCACCGTCACCCAAGTCAGCGGGTGCCAAGCGCAGTTCAACGTGATCGGCGAGACTTTCGACTCCACCAACCTCAGATTGACCACCGCGGGCGACCGGGTAAACGTCGAGCGTTCCTTGCGGTTTGGCGACGAGCTGGGAGGACACGTCCTCTCCGGTCACGTCGCCGACACGGTCACAGTGCAGGACATCTTCGTCGAAGGTGACAACCGGACCATGTGGTTCGACGTCGATCCGAAGCACATGCGCTACCTGTTGTGGAAAGGATGGGTGGCGCTCGACGGTGCCAGCCTCACCATCTCGCGGGTCGATCGCGGCACCAGCCGGATTGCCGTGAGCCTGATCCCGGAGACCCTGTCCCGCACGACTCTGGGTCGGGTCTCCGTCGGCGACAAGGTCAACCTCGAGATCGACAGCCAGATCCAGGCCATCGTCGAGACCGTCAGCGACGTGTTGCGCGATCCCGACCTGCGGGCCCAGGTTCTCGCATCCTGCTAGGCCGGCGGGCGAGTTCAGCTACACCGATGGCGACCGGACTGAGCGGTCGTCGCTGCCTAGTCACGGGAGCGGCCCGCGGAATCGGTCGCCGAGTGGCGCAGCACCTCGTGGGTGAGGGAATGCGGGCAACGCTGCTCGACATTGACCCCGCCGTCGAGTCAGTGGCACATGAACTGGGTGCCTCCAGCCTGATCGTCGATCTCAGAGACGCCGAAGCAGTGCGACAGGCCCTGCTCGATAGCAGCGACGGCGATTCCTACTGGCTGCTGGTCAACAATGCGGGCATCTTCGCTAAGACTCCGCTGCTGGAGATGGGCCTCGACGAGTGGGACGAACTGCAGCGGGTCAACGTCCGCTCGATGGTCGTCACCATGCAGTCACTCGCGCCGGCCATGGCGGCCTCCGGCGCGGGAGGGCGGGTTGTCAACATGGCGTCGATGGCGGCCAAGCGAGGAACCCCGGGCGAAGCCGCCTACGCCGCCTCCAAGGCCGCGGTAGTAGCACTCAGCCGCGTCGCCGCGATGGAACTCGGCCCTCACGGGATCACGGTCAACTCCGTCTGCCCCGGATACGTGCTCACCGACATGGGCAGCGACACCCGCTCCTGTGAGCAGATCGCGGCCTGGACCGCCATGAGCCCGCTCGGCCGCTTGGGCAAGCCCGCGGACGTAGCCGCGGTGATCGCGTTCTTGGCCTCCTACGACGGCGGCTACATCACCGGCCAGGCCATCAACGTTACCGGCGGCATGTGCACCTGGTGACCGCCTGAATGCGCACATGGCGACCGGCGGGGTGGTGTCTGCGGTCGTCACATGCGCCTAGCGAGCAAAGGCGACGGAACGGGCGGTCAGCCCTCGCTCCGCCATCGCTTCAGGCAGACCCAAGTCGTTGTCGACCGTCAGCCAGAGTCGGATCAGATCCCGCTTTAGCGCAGGATCGGGATGGTCTTCGTAGGCCGTGCGCGAGTGCATGACGGCGTAGTTGTTAAGAAGCTGGATCTCGCCAGGCTGGAAGTTCATGTGCAGCTGGAATTCGGGACGGGCGTTGATCTCGTCGATCACGGCCATGGCCTCGATCTGCCGATCCGACAGCGCGGGCACGTGCTCGCCCCGGGTCGCCGTCTTGAACAGGTCGGGCCCGTAGAAGGAGAACAGCTTCTGTTTGTCGTTGACCGCGAATATGGGGCAGCGGGCGAAGCTGTCGAGGCCTTCGCCCCGTTTGCGGTCGAACCACCACGGCTCGTACATCACGTCGATCAGATCGGGGCGGGTACGCACGATCTCGTCATGCACCGCGACAGCGCTAACGATTGTGCTCACCCCGCCCCGAAGCGCTGGTCGGATGCACAGCAGCCCCACGATGTCGGAGGAGTCAGTGTGGAAAGGAAGCGCGCCATGGTGCTTGTTGAGCAGCCCTCCGCCGTAGTTGGCGTTGCGATCGGCGCCCTCGTCGCGGACGTGAGCAAAAAGATCGGTTCCTTCCGCGCCCTGAGGCAGGGGGATTCCGATGTACAGGCCCAAACCCCAGTACATCAATTCGATCTGACGCTCAGACAGGCCCGCCACAGGCACCCCCCGGACGAGCAGGAATCCCCGTCCCTCCAGCAGCTCATCTAGCAGCGACTCCAGCACTGGCCCGAGTGTCGGGATGGTGAAGTTCGCGCGATTCAGGTCTAGGAAGTCAAGCCCGGCTGACTCCACGGCAGTCAGCGCCTGCTGAAGCTCGCGCACGTGCCGATCGTCCAGCTCCAGTATCCAGTCGGTGCGGTTCTGCATGTCAGCGCCGTACCAGCACGACAGGCCCCCGAGCTCACGAGCGTCTGACATTGTATTTGCCTGCCTCCTTTGTGAATCTTGCTTCTTGGCTGATGCTCACTGTAGTGGCAAGAGATTTTGGCATCGGTTGCTGGCTGACCCTAATTTGACCGCTCTCAGCCTAGATCCGGCTCTAAGATCGTCGGCTATGAGGACTGCCCAGGCATGAGGATTGTCCGGCCATGAAGGTCGCTTTGGGCGCTGATCACGGCGGGTACGCACTCAAGCAGACGCTGGCCGGCCACCTGCGCCGGCGTGGTCACGAGGTGCTGGACTGTGGCACCAGCTCGCCGGAGTCGGTGGACTACCCCGATTACGGCGCGGCCGTGGGCCGGGCCGTCGCCGACGGCCGCGCCGAAACGGGCGTGGCGGTGTGCGGCAGCGGCATCGGCATCGCCATAGCCGCCAACAAGATCCGAGGCGTGCGGGCTGCCACTGTGCACAACGTCACGTCGACCCGCCTGGCTCGCGCCCACAACGACGCGAACGTGGTGTGCTTCGGTGAGCGGCTCATCGGCACCGCCACGGCCATAGAAGCCCTTGACGCCTGGCTCGCCACGCCATTCGAGTCCGGCGGACGTCACCAGCGGCGCGTCGCCAAGCTGGACGCGCTGCAGACCTGAGGAGGCCGCCATGCCCTGGCCATCCCCCGACCCCATCGTCGGAGACCTGATCCGTCGGGAGAAGCTCCGGCAGAACAGCACCATCCAGCTCATCGCCTCGGAGAATTTCGCTAGTCCTGCGGTGATGGCCGCCACCGGCTCGGTGCTCACCAACAAATACAGCGAGGGCTATCCGGGCCGCCGCTACTACGGCGGCAACATGGTGGTGGACGAGATCGAGGACCTCGGCCGCCGGCGAGCTTGCGCGCTGTTCGGTGCCGATCACGCCAACCTGCAACCTCACGCCGGGGCCATAGCCAACATGGGCGCCTACCAGGCGTTGATCGAGCCTGGCGACACGGTGTTGGGCATGAGCCTCGACCACGGCGGCCATCTCACGCACGGCTCGCCGGTGAACTTCTCCGGCCTGCAATACCGTTTCGTGTCGTACGGGGTGACCGCGAGCGACGAGCGCATCGACTTCGACCAGCTCCGCGACCGTGCGCGGGCCAGCCGCCCGAAGCTGATCGTCGCCGGCGCGACGGCCTACCCGAGAGTGATCCGCGCTGAGCCGCTGCGGGAGATCGCCGACGAGGTGGGCGCGCAGTTGATGTTCGACGCCGCCCACATCGCGGGGCTGATCGCCGGCGGTGCCCATCCCAACCCCACCCAGCTGTCTGACGTGGTGACCTTCACCACCCACAAGACCCTTCGAGGGCCCCGGGGCGGGGCGATCGTGTGCCGGGCTGCGCACGCCGCCGCCATCGACAAGGCGATGTTCCCCGGCATTCAGGGAGGGCCGCTCGATCACGCCATCGCCGCGAAGGCCGCCGCATTTGCGGAGGCGGCCACAGCGGAGTTCGCGGACTATGCGCACCGGATCGTCGCCAACGCGCAGGCCCTTGCGGCGGCGCTGGCAGGCCATGGCTTCCGGCTGGTGTCGGGCGGCACGGACAACCATATGATGCTGGTCGACCTGCGCACTTTCGACCCCAACCTCACCGGCAAGGAGGCTCAAGCCACCCTCGACGCGGCGGGCATCAGTCTCAATAAGAACACCGTGCCGGACGACCCCCGGTCGCCGTTCGTTACCTCCGGCGTGCGCATCGGCACCCCCGCGGTCACCACCCAGGGAATGGACACCGACGACATGGCGGTGATCGCCGACCTCATCTCCCGCGCGCTGCGGGGCCGCCACGACGAAGACAAAATCGCACGCGTGCGTCAGGAGGCGCAGGCGCTGTGCGCCGCTAAGCCGCCGTACATGTAAGCCTGTGCCGCTGCTGCTCGTCGCGGCGGTGGCTGCGGCGGCGACGTTCGCGCTTGTGCCGCTCACAGGCCGCTTGGCCGTACGTGCCGGGGCCGTGGTCGCACCGGACGGGCGGGGCGTTCACGGCGAGCCCATCCCGGCCGCGGGCGGTGCCGCGATGCTCGCCGGAATGGTCGCGGCGCTGGCAGCGGCGACTCTGGCCGTCGACGGTCTGAACCGCGCCGAGACCGTCGGCGTGGTGATCGCGGCGTTCGTAGTATTCGGAGTCGGCTTCATGGACGACGTCTTGGACATCTCTCCTCCGGCGAAGCTCGCCGGAATGGCACTGGCGGGCGCTGTTGTCGCCGCGTCCGGCGTATCGATCGACGTGTTCCGGGTGCCGTTCTACGACTTGGTGCTGCTGTCCGCTGACTGGTCGGCGTTGCTGACGGTGCTGTGGGTGGTGGGGATGGCCAACGCCGTCAACCTCATCGACGGGCTTGACGGCCTCGCGGCCGGGATCGTGGCGATCGCCTCGGTTGCGTTCTCGCTGTACGCGCTGCGGCTGGCGGACGTCGGCGTGATCGAGTCCTCCAACCAGGGCGCCGTGTGGGCGGCCATCGCCGGCGGCGCGTGCGTCGGCTTCCTGCCCCACAATGTTCACCCGGCACGGGTCTTCATGGGAGACAGCGGAGCGCTGCTGCTCGGCGTTCTCATGGCGGCATCCACCATGAGCGTGGGCGGGCGCTCCACCGTCGAGTTCAGCGGCCAGGCGTTCTTCTTCTACGCGCCGATGCTAATCCCGCTGGTGATCCTGGGAGTGCCGGTGCTCGACACCGCCTTCGCCATCGTGCGCCGAGCCGTGCGCCGCCGCGGCGTGTCGGTTCCCGACAAGGAGCACCTGCATCACCGGCTGATGCGGCTCGGCCACGGGCACCGCCGAGCTGTGCTAATCCTGTGGCTGTGGACGGCTCTGCTGTCGGCGTTCGTCCTGTACCCCACCTACACGGGCCGCGGCGACGGCGTAGTGCCGGCCGGCATCGCCGCGCTGGCGCTGGCGCTGTACACGTTGTTCCATCCCCGCTTCGGGTCTGCGGCCGCAGAAGTGGACGAAGCCGAACTGGACCAACTCAAGCGCTGCTGAGTGTTGGCAGGGCTGCGCTGAGCGTTGGCAGGCCCGACACTGACTTGGCGCTGCCGACTATCACTGGCAGGGCCCCGACGCTGCCACGGCACCGATCACCCACGGTTCAGGCCTGATGCTGATCTGATGCTGATCTGACGCTGATCTGACGCTGATCTGACGTTGATCAGTGTCGGTCTTCGGGGTTCAAGTCTGCGAGCTCAACACCTGCGGTCTCGGGGAACCTGGTCACCACCAGCGCTGCCACGGCGAGCGGACCGACGACCAGCAGGGCCAGTGCCGGGCCCAGCCGCCCGCCCAGGGCGTCGGAGACCCAACCTGCGACGAGCAGGCCCGCGGCACTGCCGAGCACGCCAAAGGTGACGATGAAGCCGTTGGCTCGAGCCCTCACCGCGGTTCCGAACAGCTCCGGGCCGTACACAGCCAGCGCCGGCACAGCCAGCCCTGCGAACACCGACCCGACCACTGTGAACAACCACAGCGACAGCCCGCTGCTGAAATACCCCAACAAGGTAGCGGCCGCTCCGAATGCCAGACCGGTGGCGCCCACCAGCCTGCGGCCTCGCCGGTCGGCCAGATAGCCGCCGATCAGAATGCCGATGCCCACCGGAGTGCTCGTCACGACCGTGAACAGTGAGATCCCTACCGCTGAAAAGCCCCGTTCGTCTTTGAGGAAGTCGTTCTGCAGGCTTGATGCCGGCACCGCGAATATCGCGACAAAAAAAGCGGCGCACGCCAGCAGAACGAGCCGCTGCTGGCGCCTTTGCCTAACGGTTTCGCTCGTGTCGGAGTCCCGGCCGGCTGCCTCATCAGGGGCTGTCTCGACGGCCGTCACAAAGCGGCTGCTCTCTGGAAGCTGTCGGCTTACCCATGCGAACACGGCTATGCCGGCTGTCGGCACTACGTACACCGCCCGCCAGGCCCGCACATGCAAGTCGGCCACAGGCAGAACCCACACTGCCATGCCCGAGCCCAAGCCCGCGCACAGCGCCAGCACCGAAGCGGCCCAAGCACGCGCCCGAGCCGGCATCTCCTCAGCCGCCACGATCACGATCAGCACGCCCAGCGCTGTCGCCAGTCCCCGGGCCACGAGCTGGGAGGCCCCCAAGAACCAAAGCTGCGGCGAGAGCGCCCCTACCGCTGTCACTGCGCAGCTTCCGACGCCGACAGCCACGAGCAGGTGCCGCCGTCCCCGGCGATCGGCCACCGCCATCGCCGCCAGGGCCAGCAGCACCCCCGTCCTGACGACCGCGAGCACCACCCCCTGGGCGTTGTTTCCGTGGCCGAACTCATCGGCGGCGAAGGTCAGCGTCTGCGTCAGCACCGTGCCGAGATAGCCGTCTACCACCTGCGCGGTGCACAGCACCGCCAGCACGTGGGCCTGGCGGGCGCCGAGTCGGTCGGGCGGCGCCCACCAGTAGCCGTAGGAGTCCCTTCTCCGGCGCAGGGCCCGCCGCACCGGCCACCAGAACACCCAGCCCCACACCGGGATGGCGAGACGGTACGTGGTCGTCTCCCTCAGCTCCCATGTTCCTGTGTCTCCGCTTCGGGCGTCGTCGCTGCCTCTGCCGCCGTTTCTGTCGTCATCGCCGCCGCCCTGGGTTGCGGGACGCAGCCTCAGGCGGCGCTCATAGTGTGAGAACGGCCCGGACACCGCGTGGAAGCAGTCCCGGCCTGTCTCGGACTCCTTGACGATGTCGGCACGCGGGCGCCTCCAGTCGTCTCGCAACGACGTCAGCTCGGCCAGAGTCCCGCGCCGCACGACGTGCACTCGCTTCACAGTCGAGCCCTTTCGGGTCCGGCAGCCGGCACGACCGCCGATATTACGCTGAGATCGTGTTCCAGCGGATCATCGTGAGGTCCGGCCGGCCGCTTGAGGGAGCGGTCAAGGTCGCCGGCGCCAAGAACTCTGTGCTCAAGCTCATGGCGGCGACGTTGCTCGCCGAAGGCGAGTACACGCTGAGCAACGTGCCCGACATCACCGACGTGCGTCTCATGGCCGAACTGCTGCGAGCCGTGGGGTGCGACGTCGCTTGGCGTGACGGCGAGCCGGCAGCGCTCGTGATACAGGTTCCCGCACGCATCGACCCTGTGGCCCCTTATGAGATCGTGGAGCGCTTCCGTGCTTCCGTGGTGGTGCTGGGGCCGATGCTGGCCCGTTGCGGCGAGGCCAGAGTCGCCCTGCCCGGCGGCGACAACTTCGGCCCCCGACCCATCGACATGCATCTGCGCGGGCTTACCGAGATGGGCGCCCGCATACGCACCTCCCACGGCTACATCGAGGCGTCCGCACGCCGCCTTGCCGGCGCCCGGGTGACGCTGGAGTTCCCTAGCGTCGGCGCCACCGAGAACCTGCTGATGGCCGCAGTCGCGGCCGACGGCACCACGGTGATCGACAACGCGGCCCGCGAGCCCGAGATCGCCGACCTGTGCAAGCTTCTGACGGCGATGGGAGCGGCGATCCGAGGCGCAGGATCGTCAACGCTGGAGATTGACGGCAGGCGCGCGCTCGAGCCCACCGACCACACGGTGATACCGGACCGGATCGAGGCTGCTACCTACCTGATGGCGTTGGGAATTGCGGGCGGCGACCTGACGGTGATCGGTGCTCGCGGCGATCACATGGCACTGCTGTGCCAGAAACTGTCGGACATGGGCATGGCGATCACGCCGGGCGACGACGGCATCCGCGCCGTCTCGCTGCGGAGGCTCAGTTCCGTGGACTGCGCCACGCTGCCGTACCCGGGTTTCGCCACCGACTACAAGCCGTTCCTGGTGGCGCTGCTGGCAACGGCCTCCGGCGTGGGCATCGTCACCGAGAACCTCTTCGCCGGGCGGTTCCGCTATGTGGACGAGCTGCGCCGCATGGGCGCCGACATCCGCACCGACGCCCATCACGCAGTGGTGAGAGGCGTGAACAGGCTCTCGGGCGCGCCGGTGAGGGCTCACGACATCAGAGCCGGAGCGGCGCTGGCCATTGCCGGGCTCGGCGCCGACGGCACTACCGTGGTCAGCGACGCCCATCACGTGGCCCGGGGCTATGAGGACCTGGCAGGCAAGCTCGCCTCAGTCGGCGCCGACATCCGCGCCGAATAGGCACTTCTCTCAGTCGGACGGCCGTCACGCGGGCGGCGTCAACTGTCGGGCTCTGCATCGGCTGGCTCTGCATCGGCTTGGCGCGCTCTGCGTTTAGCGTTCCACACCAGGCCGGCGAACACTGCGATCGGCACGCCCGCCAGCAGCGCCTCGTCCCAGCCGCCCTGATGCGCCAACATGTTCGCGAGTCTACGGCTGGCCGCGCTGCGGCGTCGCTGCGCTCTCTGACTGCACCTCGAAGGCTCGGCCGACCTCGGCCCGCAGCGGCGTTCCACGCGGTGGCGTTCGTCGCAGCGGCTGTAAGACTGGGCTGGTGCTAGCCGAAGTCGAGCGGATCATCAAGATCATCAGGCCAGCTATCCAAGCCGACGAGGGCGACATCGACCTGATCAGCGTCGACGAGGAGGCAGGAGTCGTCACCGTGGAACTGCACGGTGCCTGCGTCACCTGCCCGGCGTCCACGCAGACGCTCAAAGCCGGCATCGAGCGCATCATGAAAGACCGGGTCCCGGGCGTGACCGAAGTGGTGGAGGTGAACGCTCTGGGCATGAGCGAGAGCTTCGTCTCGCTGTAGCCGTGAACGACAGGAGCACCTGCTACCGGCATCCCGACCGGCTCGGCGGCGTCACCTGCCAGCGCTGCGACCGGCCGATCTGTCCGGGGTGCATGCATCAGGCCTCGGTGGGGTTCCACTGCCCGACGTGCGCTGGCGGCGGAAGCCGCAGCATTGTGGCCAAGCCCTTGACCGTCGCGGCCGACGCGCCACAATGGGTCACCAGAACTCTGATCGGGCTCAACCTGGCGGCCTTCGCGTACTCGGTCGCCACCGGCGGATCACTGATGTCGCTCGACGGGTCGCGCGCCCTGCGGGACGGCGGCCTCTTCGCCAGGCTGCCGCCGATCTTCGGCTTCCCCGGTTCGGTCGGAGTGGACACCGGCGAGTACTACCGTCTCATCACCTCGGCGTTCCTGCACGACGGGCTGCTGCATCTGGCGTTCAACTTGTATGCGCTGTGGCTGCTCGGGCAGCTTCTGGAACTGGCCTTCGGCCGGGTGCAGTTCATTCTGCTGTACTTGGCGTCGATGCTGGGCGGCGCGCTGGGAGTGATGCTGCTGCAACCCAACGCTGTGACGGTGGGCGCGTCCGGCGCGGTGTTCGGACTGCTGGGCGCTATGGCGCTGGTCCAGCGCCAACTCCGCAGGAGCCTGTGGCGCACCACGGTGGGCGCCTTGCTGATCATCAATCTGGCGCTCACTCTGCTGATTCCGGGGATCTCGATAGGCGGACACTTCGGGGGCTTGATCGTCGGCGCCGCGGTCGGCTGGACGATGCTTCGCCTAACCATGGCCGGAGTTCCGGCATGGGCCCCTGTGCTGATCGGCGCCTCGATGTCGTTGACGCTGGCCGCAGGCGCTGTGCTGGCGGCAAGCCGCTGGCACGACCCCATCCTGGGAATCCTGTGAGTTCCGCGACTGAGGTCTACCTCGACCACGCCGCGTCCTCGCCGCTGCGCGGCGCAGCGCGGGCCGCGTGGCTAGACGCCGCCGACGAGCACTACGCCAACCCGACCGGCACCCACCGATCGGCCCGGCGCGCACGGCGGGCGCTGGACACGGCCCGTGCTCAGGTGGCCGAAGCCCTCGGCGCCTTGCCGGGCGAGATCGTGTTCACCTCCGGCGGCAGCGAGGCCGACAACCTGGCGATCCGAGGCGCCTTGGGAGCGACACCCGCCTCTTCCTCCGGGGCCGCCGCCGGCCGTGTCGCAGTCACCAGCGCGGCCGAGCACCATGCTGTTCTCGACCCCGTCCGACGCTGCGGCAGGGGTGTGGTCGTGGGCGTCGACCACAGGGGCGTCATCGACTGCGCGGAGTTGACCGCGGCGCTCCAGCGCCGCCCTGGCGCTGCCGTCGTGTCGGTGATCGCAGTGAACAACGAGACGGGCTCAATCACGCCGCTGCGTGATATCGCCCGGCTTGTGAGAAGGCTGGCGCCCGAAGCGCTTCTGCACACCGACGCCGTGCAGGCCGTGAACTGGATCGACGCGGCCGTGGAGACCGCTGACTTCGACCTGGTGTCGGTGACCGGCCACAAGGTGGGCTCGCCGGTCGGCACCGGCGCTCTGGTGGTCCGCAGCGGCGCCGAACTCGAACCGCTTATCGTGGGTGGCGGCCAGGAGCGGGGCCGCAGGGCCGGCACCGGTGACGTGGCCGGCGCAGCGGCCTTCGCGGCAGCGCTGACCGAGACCGTTGCCCAGCGAGCCGGCAGTGTCACCCGTCTGCGCGTGCTGCGCGACCGACTCTTCGACGGGCTCCGTGACCGGCTCGGTGACAGGGTGGTGATCTCGGCCGCCCCGGGTTCTGCGCCCGGCACGCAGCGGAGCCATCTGGCCGCGGGCATTGCCAACGTGTGCATCCGAGGCGTCTCCAGCGAGGCGCTGCTGTTCCTCATCGACGCGGCCGGGGTTCGGGCCTCTGCGGCATCATCGTGCTCCAGCGGCGCCCAGGATCCGTCTCATGTGCTGGCCGCTATGGGCGTGCCCCGCGAGCTGGCCCTCGGGTCGCTTCGGCTGTCGCTCGGCCACACCACCCGCGAGGCCGACATCGAGCGGGCCATCGACGTGATCGTCGCGTCGGTGCGCCGCCTCGACCGCTTCGGGGGAGGCTGATATGGCTGCCGTGGCTTCGCTCGACTCAGGTTCCTCGGTGCCGGTGGCCGGTGAGCGGTCCGCCTCGACCGCTTCGGGGGAAGCTGACACGGCGCGGGTGCTGGTGGCCATGTCGGGCGGGGTGGACTCGTCGGTGGCTGCGGCGCTCCTTCTCGATGCCGGGTACGACGTGACCGGCGTCACAATGAAACTCTGGGGCGGCCCCAGCGACACGGGCTGTTGCTCGGTGTCCGACACAGACGACGCCCGGTGGGCGGCCGATCAGCTTGGCATCGAGCATCACGTGTTCAATTTCGGCGATGACTTCGAGCGTCACGTGGTGGGCCCCTATGTGGCTGACCATGCCGCAGGCCGAACTCCGAACCCGTGCATTGAATGCAACCGCCATCTGAAGTTCGACCGGCTGCTGCGCCGGGCCGACGCGCTCGGCTTCGGTTTGGTGGCCACCGGCCATCACGCCCGCATCGTGGACAGCGCCACCGGGCCGCGGCTCGCTCGGGGTGCCGACAGGGCCAAAGACCAGTCCTACGTGCTGCACATGCTGAAACCTGCGGTCTTGGCCCGGCTGATGTTCCCCGTGGGAGCCATCACCAAGGCCGAGGTGCGCGCCCAAGCCCGGGCCCGGGGTCTCGTCACCGCGGCCAAGCCCGACAGCCAGGACGTGTGCTTCATAACCGAGGCGTCCGGACGGAACGCCTTTCTAGGCGAGCGCATCCCGCTTCGGCCCGGACGGATCGTCGACCGTGCCGGCCGCACACTCGGAGCGGTCGAAGCGGTGGAGATGGTGACCGTAGGGCAGCGCCGGGGCCTGGGCGCGCTGGGCGGCAGCAGGCCCCGCTACGTGCTCGAAGTGAACGCCGCGTCGGCCACGGTCGTAGTGGGCGACCGAGCCGAACTCGACCGGTCAGTCTTGGCGGTCGAGCATTGGCACTGGGCCGGCGACGCGGTCGGCGGCCCCCTGGCGGTTCAGGTCTCAGCCCACGGCACCCCCGCCCCGGCCACGGTCACCGCCGACCCCGACGGCACGGCCACGGTGCGCTGGGCTGCTCCGCACCGTGCGGTGGCTGCCGGCCAGAGCGTGGTGGCCTATGTCGGCGACGTGGTCGTCGGCGGAGGCATCGCCGCCTGAACCTCGAGCGACTGGCCGGCATGTCATAATCCGGCGGGTTCGGACGGGTGCGGTCAGCTGATGGCGATGCCCCGCTTTGCGGCTGTGGCCATGACGGCTGCGGGACGGCTGGGTGAGACCAGCACTGAGGCCACCGATAGGTCCCGGCTCTGGCCTCGGCCGGTGACCACCGCGGCCGTTACCGGTTCTTTGAGGCGCATTTCCAGAGCAAGCCCGAAGGCTTGGGCAGTCAGATCGGTGGCCGAGGTATCGGCCGGAGCGGGTCCGATTGAAGCAATGCCGCGTCGGGGCAGCGGAATAGGCTGCGCCACGGCCATTTGGTCATGTATCACCACTCCCGCCGGCACGAACACCAGCCAGCGGCGGGCCAGCCGAAAAAGCGCGCGACCAGCCAGAGCGGCGGCCGGCATACCGACCGCCGCAGCAGCTGCGCCGGTCGCCCACTGCCGGTTGGCCAGAAGCAGCGGACCGGCTGCTGCGCCGGCCGCAGCGACCGCCCAGGCGGGCGCAATCAAGGCGACCAGCGCCGGGCCTGGAGGCCGTAGCAGGAAGCGGCGTTCGTCTCCGTAGCCGCCGGCGTCTACGACGGCCTGGCCGAACGCCGGCATCAGCACTGCGACCGCCGCCGCCGCGGCGGCCACCACCATCACGCTGTGGCCGGACCACGAGCGGCTCTCCGCTAGCCCCGCGGCCGCCAGCAACGCCGCTGCGTTGGCGGGCACGACGACACGGCCGACGGTCAGGGCCACAGCGCCCGGCAGCACCAGCACCACGCCGGTCACGGCGAAGAGCACCCAAAGGCCTGTTGTGACAGCACCGCGAAAAACGCTGTCGGCGTCGTGCAGCATGTCGCCGTAAGGCGAGCTGAGCGCCGGTGAAAGAGGCGAGGCCAGCGCGGGTGCCGCGGCGAGCACCCACAAAGCCGCGGCGGCGCCGCGCACGCTAAAAACAGTTCGCATCACGACGGCCAGTGTGTCACCTGGGTTGCCAGGCGCCCGGCAATATGCTCACCCGAATGGCCGACCGCGACGCCGCAGACGGCCTCGACGCCACAGACGCCACTGCAGAAGCCAAAAAAAACACCCCAGCTGCCGACGTCCCCGCAGACCTGGCTGCCGACGTCCCGGCAGGTTTGGGCGCGCGATTGTCTGCTTCTGCCGCAGACCTGGCTGCGCGCGTCGCGGGGCTGCGCGAGCAGATCGTGCGCCACAGCGGGCTGTACTACGCGGGCCGGCCGGAGATACCCGACGCCGACTTCGACGCGCTGCTAGCCGAGCTGACCGCCATTGAGGACGACCATCCCGAGCTTGTCACGTCCGACTCACCCACCCAGACTGTCGGATCCGCGCCCGACACAGCGTTCGCGCCGGTGACGCACACCCGGCCGATGCTGTCGCTGCACAACGCCATGAGCATTGTCGAGCTGCGGGCCTGGAACTCACGCGTGCTGAGGCGCCTCGGCGACAGCGCGAGCATCGGCGCGTATACGGCGGAACTGAAGTTCGACGGGATGGCCGTTTCTCTGCGATACCACCATGGTGTGCTAGCGCAAGCCTCCACACGCGGCGACGGCCGCGTCGGTGAGGACGTCACACACAGCATCCGCGCCATCGTCGACATCCCCGACCGTCTCGACACCGATGCGCCGCCCGAGGTGCTGGAAGTCCGCGGCGAGGTATATCTGCGGCTCTCGGCGTTCGAGGCGCTCAACGAGGCCCAGCGAGCCAAGGGCGCCAAAGCATACGTCAACCCCCGCAACGCCGCGACAGGCTCGCTCCGCCAGAAGGACGCCCGAATAACCGCAGAGCGAGGCCTGTCGTTCTGGTGCTATCAGCTCGGTCAGACGGCGCCTGAGAGCGCCACGGCAGCTTCTCACTTCGGCGGGCTCCAGTGGCTCAGGTCGCTGGGCATGCCCGTCAACGAGCACACGGCGCGTCTCGACGACCTCGGCGCTGTTGAGCGCTACATCGAGGAGTTCACTGCGCGCAGACACGACTTCGACTACGACTTCGACGGCATGGTGATCAAAGTCGACGACCTCGATCTCCAAGCAGATCTGGGTGCCGACGCCAAAGCGCCCCGCTGGGCGATCGCCTACAAGCTCCCGCCCGAGGAGCGCACCACGCTGCTGCGGGACATCATGGTGTCGATCGGCCCGTCGGGGCAGGCCACGCCGTTCGCGATGCTCAAACCGGTGTTCGTCGGAGGCGTGACCGTAACCACGGCCACGCTTCATAACCAAGACCAGGTGGCCGACAAAGACGTGCGGCCCGGCGACACCGTCATAGTGCGCCGCGCCGGCGACGTTATCCCTGAGGTGGTCGGACCGGTGTTGTCGGCCAGGCCCGTGGCTTCGCAGCCTTGGGAGTTCCCCAGCCGCTGTCCGGTGTGCGGCGAGCCGCTAAGACGCGACGAGGGCGCGTCGGCCACGTTCTGCGTGAACTACGACTGCGCCCGCCAGGTGCGGGGACGCATCGAGCATTTCGTAAGCCGCGGCGCGATGGACATCGGGTGGCTGGGAGAGCGCAGCATCGACCGCTTCGTCACCGAGGGGCTGATCGGCGACGCAGCCGACCTCTACCGTCTGGACTTCGACCGCGTCGGCGAAATGGACGGCTTCGGCACCGTGTCGGTAAGAAACCTCCGCAATGCCATCGAGCAGAGCAAACAGCAGCCGCTAGCCCGGCTGCTGTTCGGGCTGAGGATCCCCGAGATTGGCCATGCCAACGCCGAGCTGCTGGCCTCGGAGTTCGGGTCGGTCGACGCCATCTTGGACGCCGACGAGGAAAGGCTCGCCGAAGTGAGGGGTTTCGGTCCGGTGATCGCCGCCGCGGTGCGCCGCTTCTTCGACGACCCGAGGTCTCGCAAGCTGATAGAGCGCCTGCGCGATGCCGGCGTGCGCATGACCGCAAGCGCCGGGCTGGTGCCAGAGGTGCCTCAAACACTGGCCGGTGCCTCAGTGGTGGTGACCGGCGAACTCGCCGACATGACCCGCAGTCAAGCCCTCGCCGAGATCGTCGCTCGCGGCGGCAAGTCTCCTGGCAGCGTCTCAGGCCGCACGGCCGCGCTGGTGGTCGGTGCCAACCCCGGTGCCTCCAAGCTTACGAAGGCGGAAGCGCTCGGCGTTCCGGTGATAAGCGAAGCTGGCTTTCTGCGTCTGCTCGAGACCGGCGGACTCAGCTAAGGCTCACACAGGAACGGCTAGGAGACTTCGAAGCACCAGCTGATCGAGCCTTTGTCGGCTGGCCTGGAGATCAGGGCATATGAGGCGGTCACGCAGTTGGCGTCGGGCGACAGCGCCGCGATGAGCCGGCCTTCCCCGGGCGCGAACTCCCACAGGTTCAAAGCTCTCGAGTGGTCCACTTCGGCGGTCACATCGATCCCGTCGGAGAAGCGGTCGTTCAGGTGGATCACCAGCGACGTGAGCCGATAGCGGGCGTCCAAGTCCACCCCCACACGGCTCTGCCGCGGCACCTCGTCGCCTCGGGCCGGGATCAGCCGGTTGACGGCCGGGTCGGCGCTGACCGCCAGGTCGTCGCGCCCGCCGCCGTTGCTGCCCACCAGCGCTGCGATCACCAGCGCGGCCGCGCCCGCGACGAATAGCGCCGCGATCACCGAGTAGACGAGACGAGAGCTGCGCGCCACCCGCACCGTCGTGTGCCTCATATCTGAGATCATTACAGACCGGTACGGTGACCGCGATGGCGACGACCTCCTTCGATGACCGCTACCGGCTTCAGCAGCTCGTCGGCTCGGGTGCCGACGCTTCGGTCTACGTCGCCGACGACCTAACGCTGAACCGCCGGGTGGCGGTGAAGGTGTTCGCCCACGAGTTCGCCACCGCGGATGGATTCGGCGAGCGTTTCGAGGCGGCGTGCGCGGCCGCTTCGGCGTTGAGCCACCCGAATCTGCTGGAGGTCTACGACTGGGGCCGGACGCCGGTGTGCTACCTGGTGACGGAGCTTGCCTTCGGAGGCAGCCTGCGTGCGATGCTCGACGCCGGAGAGCGGCTCTCACAGGCTCAAGCACTGGTCGTGGGTCTCGAGGCCGCCAGGGCGTTGGAGCATGTCCACTCCGCGGGGCTGGCCCACGGCAGTGTCAGGCCGTCCAATCTGCTGTTCGACTTAGACGCCAGACTGCGCCTCGCCGACGCAGGTCTCGCAGCGGCGCTGGCCGCTGGTGGCCGGGAGGCTCCGGCCGGCTACGCCCCGCCCGAACAGGGCTCCGGCGGCGACAGTTCCGGTGGCGACCCGTCCGGCGATGACCTGTTCGGCGGCCGGGCCGCCGACCTCTACAGCCTCGCCGTGACGCTGTGCGAGGCGATCACGGGAGAAGCGCCAGACGGGCTGTCGATGCCTGAAGCGGACGCGCCAGATTCGGCCCTGAGCCCGCTCTGGTACGCGGTCGGGCCGGCGACCGCGCCCGATCCGCAAGACCGGCCGTCAGCGGCCGAGTTCGCCGCCGACTTACTGGCCATGGCGGAGCTGTTGTCGCGGCCCGAGCCGATGCGGCTGGCAACGACCCCCGCCGCCGGGCATGAACGATTCTCAGCTGTCCGTGTCGGTGAGGCATCCCCAACCCCTGCGGGGCACGGCAGGCAGCCCGGCGCGAGCGTGCCGTCGGAGCCGCCGCCCGGCTGGTCTGGCAATTGGCCCAAGGAGGCCCACGCTCCGTCTGGCGCTTCACTCGCGGAGGCGTCCCCGATCCCGCTCGACGACCCGCCGCGCCGCAGGTGGCCCGGCCTGTTGCTCGCAGTTGTGATGGTTCTGGCTTCAGCGGGCGGCGGCGTATGGCTGTGGCGCAACAGCATGGACAACCCATCGCTCGTGCCCGACCTGCTTGGGGCGAGCCGCGGAGCTGCGGCAGCGGTGGCGGTCGAGAATAGCTGGCAGGTTGAGGAGATACTGGTGAGGGCCCCCGACACCGAGCCGGGCGAGGTGGTGCGCACAGAGCCCACGGCGGGTGAGGCGCTGAATGAGGCGTCGACTCTGAAGTTGTTCGTGTCGTTGGGTGAGCCGTTGGTCCGTGTTCCCGACGTATACGCCCTGACTGTCAGCGACGCCGAAGCCTTAGCTGGCGAGTTCGGCCTGGTGGTGGTGGGGCAAACGCCTGTCAGCGACGTGAGAATCCCGGAGGGGTTTGCTGTGGGAGTGGACGTGCCCGGCGGCGTCTACGAGCTGGAGGCAGGCGACGAGGTACGCCTGCTGGTCTCCAGCGGGCCTGCCGATCAGATCGTGCCACTAGTGCCTCCGGGTCGCATGCTGGCCACGGCCGAGCAGGTGCTGCTGTTCGCGGGCCTTCTGCCGTCCCGTGTGCAGGAATTCTCTCGAGAGGTAGCCGAAGGGGAAGTGATCGGCTTCGACCCCCCAAGCGGCACGGCCGTTCCGCCAGGCAGTGTGGTGACAGTGATCGTGTCGCAGGGACCGTCACAGATCGAGATCCCAAATGTGATCGGTATGGACGCCGAGAGCGCGGTCGAGCTGCTCGAGCAGCTGGGATTCGCGGTTACGCGGGACGGAAGCGATGGCCCGCGGGTGGTGTCCACCGATCCGCCTCCCGGCGAGTTCGCTGCGCTCGGTGCTGCGGTGGTGATATCGAGCGACGAGTGAGTGTGGGCCGGGGCGTAGCCTGAGCGACGTGGCCGCTCCCATCACCCGCGACCAGGTGGCCCGCATCGCCGAGCTGGCCCGCCTTCGCTTCAGCGACGACGAACTCGACCGGCTCTCTGCTGAGATGTCCGCAGTGCTCGATCACGCCGCCGACGTGGAGGCGCTCGACTTGGCGGGCGTCGAACCAGCCGCCCATCCGCTGCCGCTAAAGAACGTCACGCGCAGTGACGAAGTCCGGCCTTCGCTCGACCGTGATGAGGTGCTCGCCCAGGCGCCTTCGGCGTTGGAGGGGCGTTTCCGGGTGCCTCCGATACTGGGAGAGCCGGCTTGACGGCGCTGGCCATCGCCTCCGCGGTGGCGTCCGGCCGAATGTCGGCCCGGTCGGTCGTCGATGAGCATCTGGCGCGGATCGCCGCTGCCGACAGCCGTATCGGCGCGTTCAACCTAGTGCTAGCCGACGAGGCCCGCACCGCTGCCGACGAGATCGATGAAGCTGTGTCCCGGGGCGAGCCCGCGGGACCGCTCTGCGGCGTTCCGGTGGCCCTCAAGGACAACCTGTGCACTCGAGGTGTGCCCACCACCTGCTCGTCGAGGATGCTGCGAGACTGGAAGCCGCCCTATGACGCCACGGTCGTCCGGCTGCTGCGCGCCGCCGGCGCGGTGGTGATCGGCAAGACGAACCTCGACGAGTTCGCCATGGGCTCCTCCACGGAGAACTCCGCTTTCGGCCCGACCCGCAACCCGCTTGACCCGTCCCGGGTTCCGGGCGGCTCCAGCGGCGGGTCGGCCGCGGCGGTGGCGGCAGGATTCGCGCCCCTGGCGCTGGGATCCGACACCGGAGGGTCGGTCCGCCAGCCCGCCGCGCTTTGCGGGGTGGTGGGCCTCAAACCCACCTATGGCGCGGTGTCTCGCTACGGACTGGTGGCCTTCGCTTCGTCGCTGGACCAGATCGGCCCGATCGCGGAGACAGTCGCCGACGCTGCGGCGCTGTATGAGGCGATCGCGGGCCACGATCCGGCCGATTCCACGTCGTTGCGACAGCCGCCGCGCTCTGTGACAGCCGGGCTGGGTGACGGCGTGGACGGCCTGCGCGTAGGCGTGCTGTCTGAACTCTGCGACAGTGGCGGCACACCGGATGCGGCCGCAGTGGACGGCATTGCGCCGGACATCGCGGCGCGCGTCGACGCCGCGGTCTCCGCTCTCGAGGCTGCCGGCGCTGTCGCGGCGCCGGTGTCGGTGCCGTCCGTGGTGCTGGGCCTGTCGGCCTACTACCTGATCGCGCCCGCTGAGGCATCGAGCAACCTGGCCCGCTACGACGGCGTGCGCTACGGGCTGCGCGTCGAGGCCGAGACCGCCGCAGAGATGAACACAGCGTCGCGCACGGCTGGCTTCGGGGCTGAGGTGAAGCGGCGGATCATGCTCGGCACTTACGCGCTGTCGGCTGGCTACTACGACAAGTTCTACGGCAAGGCTCTGCGGGTGCGCACGCTGATGCTGCGCGAGTTCGCGGCTGTCTATGACGACTTCGACCTGCTGATCTGCCCGACGGCGCCAACCACCGCGTTCGAACTGGGCGCCAAGACCGACAATCCGATGCTGATGTACCTCAGCGACGTGTGCACGATCCCGTCGAACCTCACCGGCCACCCGGCGATCTCCGTTCCCTTCGGGGTCGGTGACGACGGGCTGCCCGCCGGCGTTCAGCTGATGGGCCCGGCGATGTCGGAGGCGCTGCTGCTGCGGGCCGCGGCGGTGCTGGAGAGCGCCGCACCTGCGCCGCTCTGATCGGAGTGACCGCAATGACCGGAATAGCGCAGGCACAGGCGGGCAAGCCGTCGCTGCCGGACGGCTGGGAGATGGTCGTCGGCTTGGAGGTGCACGTCGAGCTGAGTACCGCCACCAAGCTGTTTTGCGGCTGCGCCAACCGCTTCGGCGACGAGCCCAACACCAACGTGTGCCCTGTGTGCCTCGGGCTGCCGGGCTCGCTGCCTGTCGTGAACGCTGAGGCCGTGCGCTCCGCCGTGCGCCTCGGACGGGCTTTGGGCTGCGAGGTGCGGCGATCGGTGTTCGCCCGCAAGAACTACTTCTATCCCGACATGCCCAAGGACTACCAGATCTCCCAGTACGACCGCCCGACGAATATCGGCGGCCGCCTGGAGTTGCCCGACGGCTCGACTGTGGGCATCGAGCGCGCACACATCGAGGAGGACACCGGCAAGACGACCCATGTCGGCGGCGCGGGCCGCATCCACGGAGCGGCGTTCTCGCTGGTGGACTACAACCGCGCCGGAGTGCCGCTGGTGGAGATCGTCAGCCGCCCCGACATCCGCACCGCGGCCCAGGCCCAAGCTTTTGTGAGAGAGCTGCGCGCCGTCCTGCTGGCTCTGGAGGTGTCCGACGCCCGCATGGAGGAGGGGTCGATGCGAGTGGATGCCAACGTGTCGGTGAGGCCTGCAGGTAGCAGCGAGCTGCGGACCCGCTGCGAGATCAAGAACCTCAGCTCGCTGCGCTCGCTCGGCCGCTCGCTCCTTTATGAGGCTCGCCGCCACGTCGGGCTCTGGAGCCACGGCGAAGCGCCCCGCCAGGAGACCCGCCACTGGGATGAGCAGAGGGGCCGCACTACTGCGGGCCGCTCCAAGGAGGAGGCCGACGACTACAGGTATTTTCCCGACCCCGATCTGGTGCCGCTGGTGCCTGACGCTGCCGCGCTCGAAGCCGTCGATGCCAGCCTGCCGGTGCTTCCCGCGGCCCGGCGCGAGGCGCTGACGGCGGCTGGGGGCGGCGAGGTCTCAGCCGACGACGCGGCCCTGCTGGTGGAGCGGGGCCAAGACACCCTCGCTGTCGCGGCCATCGGGGCGGGCGCACCACCGGGCCGCATGGTCACGCGCATGGTCAACGACCTGGCGGCGTCCGACTGGTCGCGGGTGACCGCCGCCGGGCTCGCGAAACTGATCGGAATGGAGATCGACGGGCGGCTCACGGCCACCCAGGTCAAGCAGGTGCTCACCGAGATGGCCGACGCCGGCGGCGATCCGTCGAAGATCGCGGCACGCCGCGGGTTCAAGGCACTGGACGGCGCGGACCTGGCCGCGGCGGTGGCCGAGACAATCGGCGCCAACCCTGCGGAGTGGCGCCGATTCTGCGAGGGCGACGCCGCGGAGCGCAAGAAGATGGCGGGCTTCCTCATCGGGCAGGTGATGCGCGTCACCAGAGGCCGCGCCGACGGAGCCGCTGTCAGCCGACTGCTGCACGGGCGGGCCGGTGGCGTTTAGGGGTCGTGGCTGCTGCACGGGCGGGCCGGAGGCTTTAGCGGCGGGCGCCGGTCACCTGCCAGCCGGTTCCGCCGAAACGCCACAGCAGGCTGAAGAGGCGGCAAGCCATCCAGACGTGGAGAGCGGCCCAAAGCCAGCCGATACCCGAGCCGGTGATCAGCACCAGCACCCCGCCGGCGGCGAGCACCGCGCCTGATCCGACCATCGCCGCGGCGAGGAAGCGCAGGTCGCCGGCGCCGATGAGCACGCCGTCAAGCGCGAACACCACACCGCTGCCGGGCTGTGACAGCGCCGTGTGCAGCAGAAGAAACCCGGCCAGCGCCGCCACCGCCGGGTCGGGCGTGAACACACGAGGCAGCACCGGCACCGTCACCAGCAGCACCGCGCCGGTCACCACCCCAGTGGTGAGACCCCAGCCGATCATGCGACGTCCCAGCTGTTGAGCGCGGGGCGCGTCTGAAGCGCCGAGAGCCTGCCCGATCAGCGCCTGCCCTGCGATTGCCACCGCGTCCAAGGCCAGGGCCAGCGCTGTCCACACCTCCAGGGCGATCTGGTGCGCCGCCAGTTCGTCGGTGCCGATCCGGGCCGCGACGGCGACGGTGACGATGAGCCCGCCCCGCAGCGCCAGAGTCCGCACCAGCAGATCGGCCCCGGCCACGGCGAGCCCTGCGAGGGCCGCCGGGTCGGGTCGCATCCCCACGCCGAAGCGCGCAGCCGCGGAGCGGATCCACGCCGCGTACACCGACGCGGCCAGCGTCTGGGCGATCACGGTGGACAGCGCGGATGCGCCTATGCCCAGGCCAAAGCCGAAGATCAGCACCGCCTCGAGTGCCAGATTCCCCACCGCCGACGCCAGGGCCACAGCGAAGGGCCGTCTGGCGTCCTGCAGCCCTCGCAGGTAGCCCACTCCGGCGAGGGTGACGAACATCGCTGGCAGGCCGATCAGCGAGATGCGCAGGTAGACGACAGCGTTGTGGCGGACCGTAGCGTCTGCGCCGCCGAGGGCACCGGTGAGCGCAGGCGCCAGTGTGAAGCCGACGACAGCGAGCACCGCGCCCGCAGCCGCTGCTAGCCAGACGCTCTGCACCGCCTGATAGGCCGCGCGGCGGCGCTGTCCCGCCCCCAGCAGCCGGGCCACCGCGGCGGTGGTGCCGTAGGCCAGAAAGATGAACATGGCGTGGACGAGCAGCAGAGTCGACGACGCCAGCGCCAGGCCCCCGAGCTGGGCGGTGCCCAGGTGGCCCACGACGGCGGTGTCGGCCAGCACGTACAGCGGCTCCGCGGTGAGTGCCCCCAGCGTCGGCCACGCCAGCCGCCAGATCTGACGGTCGTCGTCGCTGAGGGCGAGCCCCGCAATGCGCGTCAAGGGCGCTGAGGCTACGGCCCGCCCTCACACCCCGGTGGCATACTCTCAAACATGGCCTCCTACTTCCTCAGCGCGGACGACCCGCTGTTCGCTGAGCTTGCCCAGCAGCTTTTGCACTGGCACAACGCCAGCGGCCATGAGGACAACATCAAGATCGCCGTGCGCGATTTCCTGACGCGCACCGGGCTCACGGAGCCCTACGACATCGTCGCTGAGGGTAAGCCCGGCAAGCTCTCCCGCAAGCGCGTCGACCTGGTGCTGACCGACGCGTTGATCGAGGTCAAGAAGTCGATCTGGTCGGCACGCTCCAGCAGCGTTCCGCATGCGCCCTACGTGGAGCAGATCGATGGCTACATCGCCCAGTCCCCCCACGTCAGCTTGGGAATCCTCACCGATGGCCGACACTGGCTATTGCGCACCTACGGAATGTTGAGCGTGCCGACGTCGCTTCCCTGGATGTTCAAACTGCGCGACGCTGACGACGGTCTCAAGCTCTACCGCTGGCTTCACGACAACGTGTTCACCGGTGTCCACGACAAGCCCGTCGATCTCGACACGATCGGCAGAGAACTCGGGCTGCACAGCTACGTCTTCACGATGCACTACGCGCAACTGGCGCGCCTGTACCGACGGCACCGCAAGACGGAGACCGCCAAAGTCAAGCGAGAACTCTGGGAACTGCTGCTCACGGTGGCGCTCGGCGAGGTCGCCCGAGCAGTCTACGACGACACGAATAGTCTCAACCGACACGGCCTCACGGGCCTGGACGATCTCTTCGTCCGCCACACCTACTTGGGCGTTCTCATCGCCCTCATCACTCAGGCCAGTTACGGCGTCGACATAGCCGCTCTCGCCGCTGAGGATCCCGGCGATCTCGTGGTCGGCAAGGCGTTCTTGGATCACACAGGCATCGGCGGCATCATCGAGTCGGACTTCTTCTCCTGGATAGGTGAGGTTCCTGGCGGTGCCAGGCTGATATCAGAACTGGCGGCCAGGGTCGCCGGCTACGACTGGAGCAGTGTCGAGGCGGGCTTGGCGTCCGCCTTGTATCAGGACATCATCCCCGCTGAGGAGCGCGCTTCGCTGGGCGAGTACTACACCCCTTCATGGCTCGCTGAGGCCATGGTCGATGAGGTGGTGAACCGTCCGCTAGAGCAGCGGATCCTCGATCCGGCCTGCGGCTCAGGCCAGTTTCTTGTGGCGGCAGTACACAAAGTCCGCCAGGCGGCGGAGGCGTCGGGCCTGAGCGATGAGGAGACGCTGCAGGCTCTGCTGCGCAACGTCAAGGGAATAGACCTCCATCCCGTAGCGGTTCAGCTTGCGAGATCGGAGTGGGTCTTGGCGGCGCGTTCGGTGATACTCGCCGCGTCCGGCGACGAAGTGGTGTCACCGCCTGTGTATCTGGGTGACTCACTGCAGCTCATGACTGCCCAAGAGGCGCTGCTGGGCACGACCCGTATCGTCGTCCGCACCGCCGGCGACCCCAGGCGGCGCGAGCTGGAGTTTCCGAGATCGCTTGTGGCGCAGTCCGACAAGTTCGACTCGATCATGATGGCCCTGACTGAAGCCATCCATTCGGAATGGGACGTCGAACTGGCCTTGGGCAAGTACGACCTCACACCAGACGAAGCAGACGTAATGATCTCAACGGCCGAGAAGCTGGCGGCGCTTCACAGTGAGGGCCGTGACCACATCTGGAGTTACTTCACGCGGAATATCGTGCGCCCTCTGGCCATCACCGACCAGAAGGTCGATGTCATCGTAGGGAACCCTCCGTGGCTCAACTACAACCAGACTTCTATGCAGTTGCGCGAACAGCTCCGAGAGCTGTCGCAGGCGTATGGCACATGGGATGGCGGCAGGTACGCTACACACGCGGACGTCGCAGGGCTGTTCTTCACGCACAGCATGAAGCTGTATCTCGACGCCGGAGGCGAGGCCGCCATGGTGATGCCCCATTCGGCTTTGGCTTCGGGCCACTACGCTAAGTGGCGAACCGGCAAGTGGGAGTCATCGGACGATTCCACGACGGCGGATCTCTCACAAAGGTCCGCTTGGGACTTGGAGAGGCTGAGCCCTAACGACTTTTTCCCGGTGCCCGCCTGTGTGGTGTTCGGCCGCCGCGTGGATCAAGGCGGTGCTCAGGCGCTGCCCACGCGGGTGCTGCGCTGGACCGGCGCGCCGGGCGCGGACGACATGAGGCAGACAGCGGCGTCGGTGGCTCGCAAGACAGTGTTCGCGTCACCATATGCCGATATCGCCCGGCAGGGGGCCACCATCGTGCCGCGATGCCTGTTCTTCGTTGAGAAGTCACCCAACACCACCATCATCCGCGCTGGCCGGACCGTGAGAGTCAATCCCCGCCGCGGCCCATACGACAAAGAGCCTTGGAGGAGCCTTGACCTGGTCAAGATCAACGACCGCACGATTGAAGACAGGTACCACTTCGATGTCACCCTCGGCGCCACCATTGCTCCGTATGTGGCGCTGAAGCCTCAGAAGGCGCTGCTGCCGATCATCGACGGCGGGCTCCCGCACGACGACAGCGCGCCCGGGGGCGTGGTCAACCACCAGATGGCGACGCGCTTCCGGAGGCGCTGGGAGAACATGAGCGAGCTGTGGGAGGCCAATCGGGCCTTCCACGACACTAAGAGCCTCTGTCAACAGTTGGACTACATGGGGAAGTTGTCTGCTCAGCTTGCCTGGAGAGCCGGTACTGAGCGTGGGCCACGGCTAGTTTACTCCGGCTCCGGCAGGCCGACCGCGGCGATCCTCGCCGACGAAGACGCCATTGTTGACTACACGCTGTATTGGATGCGCTGCGGCTCACCTGAGGAGGCCTGCTATCTGTGCGGGGTCATCAACAGCTCGGTGCTGGAGGATCTGGTCGTCCCGCACATGCCCCGCGGGCAGTTTGGGCCTCGGCATCTTCAAAAGCACCTCTGGAAGCTGCCGATACCGCTGTTCGATCCCTGCGACGACAGGCATCAGCGGATCGCCGAGGCCGCGCAGAGCGCACAGGCAGGTGCCGAGGACGCCCTAGCGGCAGAGGCAGCTGCACGCGACGTCGACTCGCTGAGCACCGTCGTTGCCCGCCGCATCGTACGCAGCTGGTTGAAGTCGTCCCCCGAGGGCGCAGAAGCGGACGCGGCTGTCGCAGCGCTCCTCCGGTAACGACTGCGCGATAGCGAGCGAGTGCGCAGGGGCGGGTGCACTGGGTCACAGGTCGGCTGACATCCGGCCGCGAAAAGTCAACTAGCCGACGGGCAGCACAGCACGGAGCGCCGCCCAAAGGGCGGCTGGAGTACATGCCCGCCCTCGACGGGCTGCGGGGCGTTTTCGTCGTGCTCGGCCCGCTGCTCTACCATGCTCGGCCCGAGAGCATCCGCGGCGGGCCCGACGTCTTCCCCGGCGGGATCCTCTCGCTCGACCTGTTCTTCGTGCTGTCGAGCTTCCTGATCGTGTCGATCGCTCTGCGGGAGTGGGACAGCAACGGCCGGATCGACCTCGCAGCCTACGCGGGGCGGCGCGCCCGGCGCTTGCTGCCTGCCCTGTTCGTAGCGCTGGCCGGGGTGACGCTGTACTTGGCGGTGGCCGGCGACCCCGAGATGGTGCCCCGATGGACGGGAGCGGTCGTCTCGGCGCTCACTTACAGCGCCAACTGGCACGAGATCGCCGCCGGCGTCTCGTACTTCGAGCAGTTCAACGATCCGTCACCCCTCAAGCATGTGTGGTCACTGGCCATCGAGGAGCAGTTCTACGTGTTTGCGCCGCTGTTCGTGATCGCCGGCATGTCCTGGCGCCGGGGGCGCTGGGCTCTGCTCGCCGGGTCCGCGGCGGGGGCGCTGGCTTCAGCCGTGTGGATGGCCCATGTCCATGTGGTCGGCGCCGATCCCTCGCGCGCCTACTACGGCACCGACACCCGAGCTCAGGCGCTGTTCGTCGGCATCGCGCTGGCTGTGGCCGCGCACCTGCGCGGCCCGCCCCGCACGCGCACCGGCCGCCGCGTGCTCACAGCCGCCGTGTATCCGGCGATGGCGGTGCACCTGTGGATGATCGCAACGGTCTCCGGACGCGACGAGTGGCTGTTTGAGCGCGGCGGGTTTCTGCTCGTGGCGCTCGCCAGCGCCGTGGTCGTCTACGGCATGTCCCAGCCGTCCGGGCGCGATCCGCTGCAGCGCTTCTTCGAGCTGGCGCCGCTGCGCTATTGGGGTCGGCGCTCCTACGGCCTGTACCTGTATCACTGGCCGATCTACCTGCTAGTTACCGGCGAGCGTGCCGGGCCGCTGTTCGGGCAGCCGCGCATCGATGGCTTCCGGCTTCTGGCAGTGCACTTGGCGCTCACCTTCGCAGCGGCTGCCGCCAGCTACCGCTTCATCGAGCTGCCGGTGATGCGGCGACGCTGGCCCGTCGTGCGCCGTCCGGTGACGCTGGCCGCTGGCAGTTTCGCGGGAGCGACCGCCGTTGCGCTGATCCTTGCGGGGCTGCTGGCCGCCAACTCGGCGCGCCCAGTACGCGTCGAGCAGGTGTTCGTGCCGGCAGCCCCCGTTTTCTCCGAGAGCGACGCGCGCCGCGGCACGGCACCGGACGCCGCAGCGGATGGCGGCGCAGCGCCACAAGGTGACACGGCAACACAGGAGCTTGGCCGGGCCCCCGCAGACGCCGAAGGCAAGCCCAGCGCCGAGTTCGGCGGCGCCGCAGAGCAGTCCGACGCCGACTCAACGGATGCCGGCTCGCCCCACACGGGTTCGCCGGGGCCGGACGTCGAGCAGCGCCCGCCCGCGCAGGGCGTTGCCGGAGATCAGCCGGTGCCGGGAGACACACGTCCGCTCGAGCGGCCTCTGCGGGTGCTGGTAGTGGGCGACTCCGTGTCAGCGCAGATCGGTTGGGCTCTGTACGGCTGGAGCCAGGAAAACCCCGGTGAGATCGTCGTCTACAACGAGAGCCACCTCGGTTGCGGCGTCGTGCGCTACGGGCAAAAGCTCGTTCCCGGCGATGTCGGCGGTCCCGTGGGCGACGTCTGCAGCAACTGGGCCGTTCCGGTCACATTCGATGAAGTGGCTGCCAGCGAGATCGTGTCGTGGCCCACGGCGCTGGAGGTGTTCGCCCCCGACGCGGTGATCGCCCATGTGTCGCCCTGGGATGCCACCGACCGCATCGTGCCCGGCGTGACCTCGGCTGGCGAATGGGCGGCGATCGGCGATCCCGCGTACGACGCTTACGTGTTGGCGGAGTACACAGCGGCTTCGGAACTGCTGACTAGCACCGGCGCCGCGCTCTACTGGCTTCAGAGCCCGGTGCTCAACCGCGAGCTGGTGTCCGACGACCACGCCGAACGCATCGCCGGCCTTAACAGGCTCGCCGCCGAGGCGGCAGAGTCGCAGGTTCGAGCTGGCCGCGCGATCGTGATGGCCGACTTCCCCTCGTTCATCGGTGACATCGGAAGCGACCGGGAGCTGACGATGCGAGACGACGGTGTCCACCTATCTGAGCAGGGCGCTGAGGAGACTGCGGCGTGGCTCGTGGAGATGCTGACCATAAAACGACTGCGGCGGTGACCAGCCGCAGTTGCGGCAGCAGTGCCGAGGGGCCATACTCATATCCGTGGACGCGGCTCTTGTAGAGGCAGGGGGCCTATAGCGCGCGCCCGCGGTCCCCAGCACGTGCGCCGACCTCCGCAGGGAGGTCGGTTTCGCGTCCGGCGGAATCCACCGGCACCATTCACACAACCGGAGATGTCAGCCATGGAGATGAACGGCGGCCAAGCTCTTGTAAAGGCTCTGGAGTACGAGGGCGTGGAAGTGGTGTTCGGGCTGCCAGGCGGGGCCATCCTGCCCGTCTACGACCCGATCATCGCATCACCGATCCGCCACATCCTGGTGCGCCACGAGCAGGGCGCGGGCCACATGGCCGAGGGGTATGCCCACGCCACGGGCCGCCCGGGTGTGATGATGATCACGTCCGGCCCGGGGGCGACCAACGCGGTCACGCCCCTATGCGACGCCTACATGGACTCCGTCCCGGTGGTGTGCATCAGCGGCCAGGTGCCGTACGCCGCAATCGGCACCGACGCCTTCCAGGAGTGCGACACCACGGGCATCACGCTGGCGGTCACCAAGCACAACTTCCTGGTGACCGAATCCGCCGACATTCCCCGTGTCGTCCGCGAGGCGTTCCACATCGCCACCACCGGGCGGCCCGGTCCTGTGCTGGTCGACATCCCCAAAGACATCGTCGATCCGGCCAACCCGCGGTCGGCCATGACCTGGTACGAGCCGACCGACGACGTGATGGAGCTACCGGGCTACAAGCCGGTCGGCGCGGGCAGCACCGAGCTGATAGCCGAAGCAGCCCGGCTGATCTGCGCCTCTGAGCGCCCCGTGATCTACGCCGGCGGGGGGATACTCAAGTCCCGGGCCACCGCAGAGCTGCGGGATCTGGTCGAGCTTCTACGTGTGCCGGTGGTCACCACGCTGATGGCCAGGGGAGCCTTCCCCGACAGCCACGAGCTGTGCTTGGGGATGCCCGGCATGCACGGCAACTACGCCGCGGTCACCGCGATGCAGCGCTCAGACCTGCTGATAGCGCTAGGCGCCCGGTTCGACGACCGCGTCACCGGGCGCCTAGACGGCTTCGCGCCAGAGGCCAAGGTGATCCACGTGGACATTGACGCCGCGGAGATCGGCAAGGTGCGTGCCGCGGACGTCCCGATCCTCGGAGACTGTCGGCTGGTCATCGCTG
This sequence comes from Acidimicrobiales bacterium, assembly GCA_965214945.1. Classification (GTDB taxonomy): domain Bacteria; phylum Actinomycetota; class Acidimicrobiia; order Acidimicrobiales; family Aldehydirespiratoraceae; genus JAAXHB01. The sequence goes on from OZ244029.1 coordinate 345,390, forward strand.
AGCTCGTCGACAGCCTGCGCGCCTGTGGGTCGAACGCCCGACGCGAGCGCCGGGCCTGGCGCTCGCAGATAAGCGGCTGGCAGGAGCGTTACCCGCTCACGTACGAGCAGTCCGAGCCTGGCGAGCTGTTGAAACCTCAGCATGTGCTGGAAGTGCTGCGCGACTGCACACCCGACGATGCCATCGTCGCTTCCGGCGTGGGCCAGCACCAGATGTGGGCAAGCCAGTACTGGAAGTTCGACCACCCGCACACGTGGATCAACTCCGGGGGCCTCGGCACGATGGGCTTCTCGATCCCCGCTGCTATCGGCGCCAAAGTCGGCATGCCCGATCGCATGGTGTGGGCTGTGGACGGCGACGGCTGCTTCCAGATGACAGCCCAAGAGCTGGTGACCGCCACGATGGAGCGCATCCCCATCAAGGTCGCGCTGTTCAACAACGCGTACCTGGGCATGGTCCGCCAGTGGCAGGAGATGTTCTACGAGGAGCGCTACAGCGAGGTGTACCTCTCCTATGAGGTGCCCGACTACGTCAAGTGGGCCGAGGCGATGGGCTGCGTGGCGTTCCGGGTGGAGTCCCCCGAGGAGGTCGAGCCGACGGTGGTCAAGGCGAACGAGATCGACGACCGGCCGGTGCTGCTGGAGTTCCGCACAGAGGCATCAGAGAACGTCTTCCCGATGGTTCCCGCGGGCCGCAGCAACTCCGAGATCGTCGTCGACCCGTCCCAGCGCTGACATGGGCGATCCACAGCGCTTCCAAACGCTGGTCACGACCGTCGAGAACAAGCCCGGCGTGCTGGCCCGCGTAGCAGGCCTGTTCGCGCGGCGGGGCTTCAACATCGAGTCGCTGGCCGTGGCACCCACCGACGACGAGCGCTTCAGCCGCATCACCTTCACTGTGGACGTGGCCTCGTCGCGGCTGGAGCAGGTTGTCAAGCAGCTCGACAAGCTCATCAACGTCGTGGAGATACACCAGCTCGACCCAGCCGATTCCGTGGAGCGCGAGCTGATGCTGGTGGTCGTCGGCGCCGACGCTGGCCGCCGCCATGAGCTGCTCGGCCTGATCGACGACTTCCGGGCGTACGTCCTCGATGAGAACCCCACCCAGATGATGCTGTCGCTGGCGGCCCGTCCGACCAGGCTCGACGACTTCGAGAAGAGTTTGGAACCCTACGGCATTGTCAAATTGCAGCGCACCGGGCGGGTGGCGCTGCGCAACCTCGGCCGCGGCTGAGGCCAGCCGGCCCGCGTATCCTTTCCGCAGGCGAACACGAAGAGGTGCTGAGAAAGTGGCCAACATCTACTACGAGAACGACGCCGACCGGTCCGTCATCAACCGCCGCAAGGTGGCGGTGCTCGGCTACGGCTCTCAGGGTCACGCACACGCCCTGAACCTGAAGGAGTCCGGCATCGACGTGCGCGTCGGGCTGCGGGACGGCTCGGCTTCCGCGGAGAAAGCCCGCAACGCTGGGCTGACGGTGCGCCCGATCGCAGAGGCCGCCGCGTCGGCCGACATCATCACGATGCTGATGCCTGACACCGAGATGCCCGAGGTTTACGCCGAGCATGTCGAGCCGAACCTGGCGCCCGGGGACGCCCTGTTCTTCGCCCACGGCTTCAACATCCGCTTCGACCTGATCTCCCCGCCGAGCCACGTCGACGTGTGCATGGTGGCGCCGAAGGGGCCGGGCCATCTGGTTCGTCGCACCTACGCCGAGGGTGGGGGTGTGCCTTGCTTGATCGCTGTGGAGCAGGATGCGTCGGGTGCCGCGGAGGCGCTGGCCCTGGCCTACGCCGACGCCATCGGCGGCACCAAAGCTGGCGTGATCAAGACGACGTTCACCGAGGAGACCGAGACCGACCTTTTTGGCGAGCAGGCAGTGCTGTGCGGCGGCACCACCGCTTTGGTGCAGGCCGCGTTCGAGACGCTGGTCGACGCCGGCTATCAGCCCGAGGTCGCATACTTCGAGTGCTTGCACGAGCTCAAGCTGATCGTCGACCTGATGTACGAGGAAGGCATTGCCGGGATGCGCTACTCGGTGTCGGACACCGCCGAGTACGGCGACCTCACGCGAGGGCCGCGTGTGGTGAACGACGACGTGCGCGCCGAGATGGGCCGAATCCTCGCCGAAGTCCGTGACGGCTCATTCGCGGCCGAATGGGTGGCCGAGAGCCGGGCCGGCCGGCCCAACTTCCTGCGTCTGGAAGCTGCCGGACACGACCATCCCATCGAGAGGGTCGGCACCGAGCTGAGAGCCATGATGCCGTGGATCTCCGCTGGCAAGGCCTCAGTCAAGGAGACCTCAGGCGGTCAGGGCTGACCGCCGGGCCCAGTCCCGCAGCTCATGAGCGGTTGAGTTCATGAGCGGTTGGTTCGAATCGGTAGCAGTCGCGCGGCGGCGGGCCCGTAGACGGCTCCCGAGATCCGTCTACGCGGCGCTTACCGCAGGCGCGGAGCGCGGAGTCACCATGAGCGACAACGTCGCGGCGTTCGACGAGCTGCTGCTCAGCCCGGCGTCGGCCGACCGCCCCGCGCGGCGCAGCCTGGAGGCGTCGGTCATGGATCAGAGCCTGTCGATGCCGGTGGTGATCTCGCCCACCGGAGTGCAGGCAGTGCACCCCGGCGCCGAGGTGGCGGTGGCTCGAGCCGCGGCCACCCGAGGCGTGGCCATGGGCCTCAGCTCGTTCGCGAGCAGCCCGCTGAAAGCCGTCGTCGAGGCCAACCCGCAGACTTTCTTCCAGCTCTACTGGGCCGGTGACCGCTCCGAGATCGCTGAGCGGGTGCGGCTGGCCGGCGAAGCGGGCGCCGTCGGCCTGATCCTCACGCTCGACTGGTCGTTCGTGCATTCTCGGGACTGGGGCAGCCCGACGATCCCACAGAGCATGAGCCTCAAGACGGTGCTGAGGCACCTGCCCGAGGCGCTGCTGCGGCCCAGGTGGCTTTTGAGTTGGGCCAAGGCGGGCCGCCTGCCGAGCCTGACCGTGCCGAACCTCGCGGCGGGCGAAGGCCCTGCGCCTGCGTTCTTCGAGGCGTACGGCGCGTGGATGCAGACCCCGCCGCCTACATGGGACGACGTGGCCTGGCTGCGCGGGCAGTGGAGCGGGCCGTTCATGGTCAAAGGAGTGATGCGCGTCGACGACGCGCGCCGGGCAGTCGAAGCCGGGGTCACGGCCGTGTCGGTGTCGAATCACGGCGGGAACAACCTCGACGGGTCTCCGGCCTCTGTGAGGGTTCTGCCCGCTATCGCTGCGGCAGTCGGCGATCAGGCGGAGGTGGTGATGGACGGCGGCGTCCGACGTGGCTCCGACGTGGTCAAGGCCGTGGCCTTGGGTGCCCGAGCGGTGATGGTCGGACGGGCGCCGCTGTGGGGCCTGGCCGCCAACGGGCAGTCCGGCGTAGAGAACGTGCTCGACGTCCTGCGCGACGGCATCGACTCGACTCTGCTGGGCATTGGCGCGGCCTCGGTCGGCGAACTAAGCCCCGGCGACGTCATAGTGCCGCCCAGCTTCTCGACTGTGTAGCCGCTAGCTGTCCGCTGGGCCCCCGCCGTCGTCGCTGTTGCCGTCCTGGTGCGGTGGTGTGGTGCTGGCCGGCCCGTTGCCGGGCGCTGGGCCGTCGACGTCGTCGCTGTCGTCCTTATCCTCGTCGTCGCCGTCGTCCGAATCCCCGCTGTCGTCGTGGTCGTCCGCATCCTCTTGATTGCGGTCGTCTTCGGCGGTTGTGCTTTCGGGCTGCTCGCTGTCGTCTGGTCTCGCGGCGTCTTCGGGCTGCTCGTCCGGGAGCGGCATGGAGCCCGGGCACAGCGGCTCATAGGTCAGATGCACCTCCGCCAGGCGCGACAGGGCCAGGTCCAAGGCTTGAACCGTCTGGGCGCGGTCGCCTCCGCCGTCGTGCATCAGCACGATCGTCCCGTTCCTGGCCCCCTCGACGATCCGGTTGGCGATGGCGTTGACGCCCGGACGGGTCCAGTCTTTGCTGTCGAGAGTCCAGTAGATGAGGGCCAGTCCGTGTGACGCGGCCCATTCGGCCGTTCGCGCGTTGGCGGCGCCGTAAGGCGGCCTCAGGCAGGGCGTGGCATTCGCGCCCAGCAGATGCTGAGTTCGCGATACGGTCTCGTCGAACGCGTCCCGGTCCAGATACGCGAGGTTCTCGTGGTTCCACGTGTGGTTTGCCACGGTGTGGCCCTCTGCGATGATGCGGTCGATCAGCTCTGGATGCTCCTTCGTCAGCGAGCCCACAACGAAGAACGTGGCCCGGGCGCCGTGACGGCGGAGCACGTCGAGAATCTGAGGCGTGTACTGAGGGTTGGGGCCGTCGTCGAAGGTGAGGTACACCGCCGAGCCCGCCTCGACGCGGGGCACTATTGTCGACGGGTGCGGCTCCGGCACGGCCCGCGGCGACGCGCCCGTTGCTTTGATCGGCAGCGCCTCCACCGTCAGCTCGTAGTCGGCGGGCTCGGTGCGGAAAGAGAGCACCGAAATCCGCCAGAGTCCGGCGGCGGGCAGGGTGGCGCTGATCCGCTGCGAGCGGTCCATGGCCGACACCAGCACGTATTTGCCGAGTCTTGCGTCGAGCCAGACCCCTGCTGGCGCGTCCAGCGTGACCGTTAGGGGCTGGCCGTCTGACGCCTCCAACAGATAGGTCTGGCGGCCTCGAAACTCGATGCTTCCAGACTCCACCGCTTGCGTGGCGCCCGCCTCGAAGCCGACCTCGATGGCGGGCGGGGCGGGGAGGGGTGGCAGCAGAAGTTCCATCGGCTCGGTGTTGGCGACGCGCAGCCTCAGGGCCCCGCCGGAGAGGTCCGCCTCCAGCGTGCTGCGCTGGGTGATCGCAGAGACGGGGTCGCCTAGTCGGCGGTCGAGCAGCACCACCTCGGCCAAGCCTTCGCGGATCGAAACCTCTTGCACAACGACGTTCCTGCCAAGCATCACCGGCGCCGCGGCGTCGGGCGTGCCCGCTTCGTTGAACACCGGCACAATCAGCTCGAGATCGCCCATCCCCGCGGCCGACTGGGAGATATGGGCGATCAGGTCGTCGTCGCCGTCGTCGTCCAGGTCACCCCTAGCGACGCGCCTTCGCAGCGTGAACTCGACGTCGGAAGAGCCCTCATGCGAAGCTTTAGCCTCGCCGTCGTCGAGCACCACCACATCTCCGTTCAGCGTGAACCGGAGCTGCTTAAGATCCTGCCAGCTGATGACCGAATCCCCCGGTGCGGCCGGGGAGGCGTCTTCTACCCTCAAGGCCGTGTCGAAAGAGTCAGCCGCTGTCGGTGGATCTGAGGCCTCCAAACTGCCTGAAGTACAGGCACAGGTCACTGCGAGCACAGCACCAACGCCGATTCCGGCATTATGCAGACGGGTGAGCACCAGGCTTTTGTTATAGCTCAAGGTGGGCGCGACAAGGCGCGGCAAGCGCAGTCCCTAGTGTTGGCGTTTGCTTGAGATGCGGCGGGGCGTTGATGGCGACGGCGATCTCGATTTGCGGCGCCGCGGCCACTACTTGGCTCATCAGGCGGCGACTGGCCGGTATCGTGAGCGCTACCAAAGAGTCCAGCGAGAAGAGGAGGGCACCGTGAGCGAAGCGCCGGTCATCGACATAGGCATCAACGCCACAGACCGCAAGGCCATAGCCCACGGACTCTCGCGCCTGCTGGCCGACACCTACACGCTGTACCTCAAAACGCACGGCTACCACTGGAACGTGGTCGGGCCGATGTTCAACACGCTGCATCTGATGTTCGAGCAGCAGTACAACGAGCTGGCTCTGGCAGTCGACCTGATAGCCGAGCGAATCCGGGCGCTGGGCGAGCCTGCGCCGGGAAGTTTCCGCCTATACGCTGCTCTTTCGTCGGTTCCCGAGGACGACGAATCGCCCGACGCCGTGGAGATGCTGCGTCGCCTGGTGGCGGGGCACGAGACGGTGGCTCGCACAGCCCGATCTGTGTTCCCCGTGGCGGAGCGCGCGTCTGATGAGGTCAGCGCCGACCTGCTGACCCAGCGCCTGCAGGTCCACGAGAAGACGGCCTGGATGCTGCGCTCAATGCTCGCCTGAGACTCCCGCAGAGATGAGGGTCCAGGCACCGTGCGCGGCGCACACGCCTGAGGCCAGCAGCAGCGTGGTGCGCAGGCCGAGGCCCGCCGGGCCGGCGGCCAGGCCCATGATCACGGTGCCGACCCACATGATGCCGCCCCAGCACAGCGAAAAAAGGCTCATCAGCCTGGCCCTTTTGGCGTCGTCAGCCAGGAGTTGAAGCAGCGCCTGCATCCTCGTCATCGTCAAGAAATACAGCACGCCCGCCGCCACCTGCCAGGCGAAGCCCTCTGCGAGCCCCCCGCTCAGGGCGAAACCCGCCAGGACCAGCCCGTACAAGAGCTGCGCCCTGGCCCCGCTCGCCAAGGTCACGGGGCGGCGGCTGTATCCCAGCGCCATCGCCCCGGCGATTGCGCCAAGCCCGCTGCCCGCCGCCAACAAGGCGAACTGGCCGGGGGCCCCCTTGAGCACTAAAGATGTGAACGCCGGCAGCATCGCCACTTGAGCTACGCCGAATACCGCGGTGACCGCCACCGTGCGCAGCGCCCGCAGAGCCGGGGGCCGCTCGCGGGCGTGGCTGAGCCCGTCGCGCAGACGGTCCAGCACCGACGCCGGTGCCGGGTCGCGCTCATAAGGCCGCAGCCTGGTCTGCGTCAGCACCGCCGCAGCGAAGGCGCAGGTGACAGCGAAGGCCGCGAAGGCGGCGCTGTAGAAGCTGGCTGCTATCAGCCCTCCGGCCAGCATTGGCCCGCCGACCCGCGTGAGGTTGGTGGCTGCGGCCTGCAAGGAGATGGCCGAGTTGAGGTCGTCCGCGCTGACGGCGTCGGCGACGGCCGCGCCGATCGTCGGGCTCAACAGCGCGAAACCGACGCCAAGCAAAATCGCCAGCGGGTAGACAACCGCCAAGGGTGGCGCATCCCACAGCGCCGCCATCGCGGCGAGGCCGGCGGCCGTGAGGCCCATCGACACGTAGGACTTGACCATGATCAGCCGGCGGTCGCGCCGGTCGGCGAGCACTCCGGCGAACGGGCTGAGCAGCAACACAGGCGCCAGCAGGGCCGCGAACAGCAGGCTCATTGCGACCGGATCGTTGTCGGTGATGTCGTCGACGACCCCTTGCAGGGTCAGGTGCGAAGTCCAGAACCCGAGCTGCTGCACCACGAAGCCCGAGAACAGCCGCCGGAACGGCCGATGCCTCAGGGCACGGAAGCCCCGGCCTCCGTCAGAGTTCAGCCAACGAAGCGCCAGCCCGGTCGGGCCGGTACGCAACCGGTCGACCGCGCCCGCGCCGGGCTGGGGTTTGGTCAGCTCAGACGTTCCACGATCATGGCCATGCCCTGGCCGCCGCCCACGCACATCGTCTCCAGCCCGACGGTGTTGTCGGCGTCCTCCAGGCCGTTGAGCAGCGTGCACATGATGCGCGATCCGGTCATACCAAAGGGATGGCCCAAAGCGATCGAGCCGCCGTTGGGGTTGAGCTTGTTGTAGTCGATGCCGAGTTCGTCGGCTGAGGGCAGCACCTGAGCGGCGAACGCTTCGTTGATCTCAACGTGGTCGATGTCGTCGATGGTCATTCCCGCCCGCCCGAGCGCCTGCTGGCAAGCGTCGATCGGGCCGAGGCCCATGATCTCGGGGTGCAGCGCCGACACGCCCGTCGACACCACACGGGCCAACGGCGTGGCGCCGGTCTCCGCGGCTTTGGCATCCGACATCACCACCACGGCCGCGGCTCCGTCGTTGAGTGGGCAGGCGTTGCCGGCGGTAACGGTGCCGTCGGGGCGGAACACCGGCCGCAGACCGGACACGCCCTCGAGCGTGGTGCCCTCGCGGATGCTGTCGTCGTTGCGTACTTCGGCGTCGTCCGCGACCGGATATGGGGTGATCTCACGCTCGAAGAAACCCCGCTTCAGGGCCGCTTCGGCACGGTTCTGCGAGCGGACTCCCCACTCATCTTGGGCCTGCCGCGACACACCCTTGTGCTGAGCGACGTTCTCTGCGGTCTGGCCCATAGCAATGTAGATGTCGGGCAGGCCTTCAGGGGGCACCCAGGTGTCGGCGCCCCCGCTGGTGCGGTCGGCGCTTCGGGCCTCCGCTTCGGTGAACTTCTCGTTGTGGGGGCCGCTGTCCGCGGCGCCGTTGTGATATCGGGACACCGTCTCAACGCCGCCGGCCACGAAGCAGTCGCCCTCTCCTGCTTTGATTGCGTGCGCGGCCATACGTATGGTCTGCAGCGACGATGAGCAGTACCGGTTTACGGTCACGCCAGGCGCGTTCAGCCCTGCCAGCACCGAGGCCACGCGGGCGATGTTGTAACCGCCTTCGCCGCCTGGCTGGCCGATTCCCCAGATTACGTCCTCCACGTCGGCGGGATCGAGACTCGGCACCTTCGACAGCACGTCGGTGAGGATGAACGCCGACATGTCGTCGGGGCGCACCTCGGTGAGCGAGCCTTTCACGGCCCTGCCGATAGGGGTGCGGGAGGTAGCGACTATCACGGCTTCGGACATTGGATTTCTCCTTCGACGTTCGCGAGCATTGCGGCTGGACTGGGGTTGCGGTGAATGTTGGGGTTGCGCGAGGACTGCGCCGACGGACTAACTAGGGGCCGCGTATGCGTGACTTCCTCTGCGGACCGTGCGGAAACTGCGCTCGACGATCCTACAGCTGCGCCCGGTGCTACCCGTGCGCCGACACGCTGCCGCCGCGCTGCGCAGTACGCCGTCTGGTCAAGGCGCGCTGATCAGGGCGCGCAAGTAGGCTCGCGCCGATGTCAGGCTCCTACGCTGCTGCCGGCGCGGCCACAGCGGGTGGTTCGGCCATAAACGCCGACCGACCTTGGAGGCTTTTCATCGGCGGCGGGTGGGTTGAGCCGGACGGGGGTCGCTACGAGGTGGTGGACCCCAACACCATGGACGTAGTCGGCTTTGCTCCCGAGGCCACCCCGGGTCAGGCGGAGGATGCTGCTGCGGCCGCTCGGGCCGCGCTGCCAGGGTGGCGGGCGCTGACGCCAGCCCAGCGCGGAGCCCGCCTGGCGCGGCTTGCGGAGGTACTGGAGTCGATGGCGCCGGGCTGGCTTGAGCTGGTTCGCGCCGAGACTGGCTCCACCATCAACATCGCCGAACAGATGCAGGTCGGCGGCCCGTTCATCGACAGGTTTCGCTACTACGCCACGCCGATAGACCTCGACGAGTCGGTTGCGCCGGTGCCGCAGCCCGCCACCGCGCTCGGCCCCGCTGGGCTCAGCACCGCAGTGGTCCGCCACCACCCGGTCGGAGTGGTGGCCTGCATCACCCCATACAACATGCCGCTGGTGAACGTCGCCGGCAAGATCGCGCCCGCTCTAGCCGCAGGCAACACAGTGGTCATCAAGCCCGCGCCCCAAGATCCGCTCGGAGTGCTGCTGTTGGGCGAAGCCGTGGCCGCGGCGGGCTTCCCCGACGGCGTGGTGAACATCGTCACCGGCTCAGGACCGCAGGCCCCCGCGGCACTGGTGGCCTCTCAGGACGTGAACATGGTCTCCTTCACCGGCTCAAGCGAGGTCGGCGCTCGCATCTACGCCGACGGCGCGGCCACCATGAAGCGCGTGCTGATGGAGTTGGGCGGCAAGGGCGCGCTGGTCATCACAGACGACGCCGACGTGGGCGCCGCCTGCCGTGCCGTCGCCACCGTGTGGGGATTTCACTCCGGTCAGATCTGCACGGCGCCCACGCGCGTGATCTGCCATCGCAGCAAGATCGACGAGACCGTCGAAACGCTCAAGGCCATATCCGCGTTCATGAAACTCGGCGACGCCCGCGAGCGCGACACCATCGTCGGGCCGGTCATAACAGAGGCCCACCGCGACCGGGTCGAGGCGTTTATCGCGTCGGGCCGCGACGCGGGCGCGACCGTGGTGTGCGGCGGTGAGCGCCCCGACCGGCCCGGCTGCTTCGTAGCTCCCACGTTGCTCACGGACGTCAGCTCCAACATGCCAGTGGCCCGCACCGAGGCGTTCGGGCCGGTGGTGGTGGTGTTGGCCTGCGACGACGACGACGAGGCGGTGGCGCTCGCTAACGACTCGCCGTTTGGCCTGTTCTCCTACGTCTACTCAGGCGACACCAGGCGGGCCTATGAGATCGGCCGGCGCCTGGAATCCGGCAATGTGGCCCTCAACACCGTGCAGCCGCACATGTACGCGCCGTTCGGCGGCTGGAAGATGTCCGGCATCGGCCGAGACCGCGGCAAATGGGGGATCCTCGCCTACACCGAGATACAGGCCGTCAACTGGGTAGCCTGAACCCGCTCGACATCGCCGGCAATCGATACAGGCCGTTTCAGCAGTAGTTGCCCGAGACGGCGATCGGCCGAGACGGCGATCGGTCGTTGTCGCTCAGGCCGCGATCGGCTGTAACGTTGCCCCGCAGTCGGTGCAGGTGCCTGTGCGCCGGGGCGCCGCGATTTGCGTAAGCGGATCCAGCGTGATAGCCCAGAGGCGCGACACCGGTGGGCAGGAGGTGACAATCCCGTCATGCATGAGGCCATATGCAATGTATGCGAGTGCGGGTGTGCGTGACAGCCTGAACGTGAATGGCGGCTCGGGCGGCTCTCCTGCTGCTTCCGCACGGTTCCGCTCCACTGAGTGGATGTCCAAGGGACGGTGCGGCGGGGCCAGCGAGTATTATTTCGCACCGTTCGCCGAGCGTCCCGAAGCGAGGGTGCGCCGCGAGGCCAGAGCCCGCGCGATCTGCGAGAAGTGCTCGGTGATCGTGGAATGCCGCGATTATGCCCGCAGCAACAGAGAACTCGGCTTCTGGGGCGGCGAGAGCGAATCGGAGCGCGCCGAGGCAGGTTTCCCGCCGACCACTCCGATCATCGGCCGCAAGCAGGTGGCCGAGCGGCGGGCGCGAAAGGCGATGCGTCGGGCGATCTGAGCACTGTCGGCGCCTTGACAGGGTCAAGCCCTTCGGCGGTGGGGCGCCCAGACGGGCCGAGGCGTCACGAAGTGGTGGAAATGACCGCGGGTCAGTTCCGTATGGGCTCCAGCGACTGTGATTCCGGCGACTTCTTGACCGATGGCGACGGCGAGGGTCCGGCTCGTACTGTGACGGTGTCGGCCTACGCGATTTCCGCCTGCCTGTTGACGAACCGTGAGTTCGCGGCCTTCGTCGACGCTACCGGCCATGTGACGGACGCTGAGCGCGTGGGCTGGTCGTTCGTGTTCGCTGGGCTGCTGCCCGATGACGCGCCCGCGACCCGCGGCGTGGCGGGCGCCGAATGGTGGCGCTCTGTAGCCGGGGCCGATTGGCGTCACCCGGAAGGCCCCGGCAGCGACCTCTACGGCCGCGACGACCACCCGGCGGTTCACCTCAGCTGGTACGACGCCTCTGCCGCGGCCGCTCACTATGGCGGCCGCCTGCCCACCGAGGCCGAATGGGAGCGCGCCGCCCGCGGCGGGCTCGAAGGGGCCCGCTTTCCGTGGGGCGACGAACTCACACCCAGCGGCGTCCACTGCTGCAACATCTGGCAGGGAGAATTCCCCGGCCACAACACCTGCGAGGACGGCTGGTACGGCACATCGCCAGTGGGGGAGTACCCGCCCAACCGACTCGGGCTACATGACACCGCGGGCAATGTTTGGGAGTGGTGCGCCGACTGGTTCGATCCGGGGTTTCACCGGACCGGGCCGCGCGTCGATCCGACAGGGCCGCCCGACGGACGGGGCCGCGTGATCAGAGGCGGCTCATACCTGTGCCACGAGTCGTATTGCGACCGGTACCGGGTGGCGGCTCGCAGCTCCAACACACCCGATTCGACGACCGGCAACCTCGGCGTCCGCCTCGCTTTTGGCTGCTGACGCCGCGGCGGCGTGATAAACCGAAGCACATGAGCACGGTTCGTCTGCTGGTGAGCCCCGCAGGGGGCCGAGGCCGCGCCCTGGCAGCCGCCGGTACCGTCCGGTCGGTGATCGAGGCCGCCGGTCACGAGGTGGCCGACATCAGCGGAGACTCTGCCGAAGCTTCTGAAAGAGCGGCCCGAGCGGCGGTGGCCGACGGCACCGAGCGGCTGCTAGCCGTCGGCGGCGACGGCACTGTCAACATCGCGGCACAGGCAGCGGCCGAGACCAGCGCCGTGGTTGGGATCGTGCCCGCCGGCACGGGCAACGACTTCGCCCGGGCTGTCGGGCTGTTCGGCGCGGACGTCGAGCGGGCCGCGGCTCGGGCTTTGGGCCCCGACCGGTTTGTGGACGCGATCAGGGTCACTCGGCCCGCGTCGGCGGGGCAGCCATCGAGATGGGCGATGTCGGTGGTGACGGGTGGGTTCAGCGCCGACGTGAACGCCCGCGCGGAAAGGGTTCGATTCCCGAAGGGCGCCAGCCGCTACACCGTGGCCACGCTGCTCACCGTGGCCCGACTTCGCCACCGCAGGCTTGCCTTCACCGTCGACGGGCAGCGCCACGAGTTCACGTGCGCGTTGTGGGCTGTGGCCAACACGCGCTCATTCGGCGGCGGCATGGCCATCTGCCCCGACGCCGATCCCCGGGACGGGCTGCTCGACCTCACCGTCGTAGGCAAGATGGGCCGAGCGACACTATTGCGGCTGCTGCCGACCGTGTTCAAGGGAACGCATGTGCGCCACCCGGACGTTGTGTCACTTCGCGGCTGCACCATCACAGTGGACGACGCCTCACCGGCCGGGGTTCAGGCCGGTCAGGCTTTGGGCGACGGTGAGCCGATGGGCTCTCTTCCCGTCACCTTAGAGGCCGTACCGTCAGCCCTCCGACTGGCCGCCGACTGACACGTCGCCGGCCGCGTTTGGGCTGCTCGGCAGGGTTGAGGCCAGCAGGGCGCCGTCCGACTAGCCACCGGCTGACATGGCCGGGTGAGGCCCAGTGATTGGTGCCAGCAGCCGTCGCCCGCGCAGCGAACTGTTTCGGGTTCAGCCGTCGGCGGAACCGATGAACGGAACCTCGAATGTGCCGTCGAGCACCTCTTGGTGGCGTTGCCAGAACAGCTCAGTCGCCTCGGGCGAGATCGTGCCCGCGGAGTAGTCGGGGTTGAGCTGCACCTCAAAGCCGCCATCGGCCATTGGCACGTCGTAAGTCGGCTGGAAGCTGTCCGCAGTGATGTCATTAACCATCGCTCGGTAGGTCTCGCCGATCTGCCAGGCCATTGAGGCGACCACGTTCTCCGGGGCCAGGGACGACTCGTCGTACACGTAGCCGAAGGCCGAGAGCTCGCGCTCGCGGGCTTCTTGGATCATCCCGAACGACCCGGCGTTGCCGCAGGCTACGAACACGTCGGCGCCTTGCTCGGCCTGCGCTGCTGTGGCCTCCTTGGCCAATGCCGCGTCCACCCAGGAGCCTAGGAAGGCGTCCAGACGGCTGGCGTCGGGCAGCAGCTCCTGCGCGCCCAGCAGGAAGGCTTCCATCGTTGCCCGGCAAACCGGGATGTCATATCCGGCGTTGGCACCGAACACGCCGGACTGTGTGATGCCCGCGCCGAGGATGCCAGAAAGGTATGCCGGCTCGTGCATCGGCATGAAGTAGTCCGTGATGTTGGGGCCCTCCACGCCGCAGAAGCCGCCGCACGACCCCTGCCAGGCGAACTTGACGTCCGGAAAGTCGGGTGCCATCTCGTGTATCGGCGCTCCGTAGTCGAAGGAATGGCCGATCACCAGGTCAACACCGTCATTGGCGAACCCGCTCATCACGCGTGTGGCGCCCTGAGCGTCGAAGGGAGCGTCGTCCACCACCTGAAGGTCGATCAGACCCTCAGACTCGAGCTGCCTGACACCCTCATAAGCTGCCTGGCACCACGACAAGTCATTGAGCGCGCACGGCAGCAGAATCGCCACGCTGACCTTGTCCGCCACACCGTCGTCTGCGGGAGCGTCGGGGGCATCGGCGTCCGGGTCGTCGTCTGTGGGCTCTTCTGGAGTGTCACTGGGCTCTTCGGGGGCCGCTGACGCATCCGCCGAAGCGCTGTCACTGTCGTCGCTGTCACTGTCACCGCACGCGGATGCCAGCAACACCAGCACCGCCAACTGTGAGAAAATCCGCCGCCAAGTCATGATGCCCTCCCCGGCTCGTCGATTTGGCCTGATGGCGCGTCGGCCCAGTAGCCGTGCCCGGTGCGCAACTCTAGTTGGCCGCCCCCTTCGGCTCTAGTTGGCCGCCGCCTTCGACGCTTATTGGCGAGTTCCCTTGACGAACGCCAATCCGAGCGACTCAGGCTGCGCGTCATCGCGAGCACGCGCCGTCGCCACCACCACCACGACGAGGGTTACCAGATACGGCAGCGCCTGGAAAAACTCGAATGGCACTTCGCTCTCGATGCCTCCACTAGCGGACTGGATGCGCAGCTGGAGCGCATCGGTGAAGCCGAACAGGAACGCTCCGGCCGCAACCCGCGGCGGGCTCCAACGCCCGAAGATCACCAGCGCGATGGCGATCCAGCCCCGACCGGCGGTGACGTTCTGCACGAACAGCCCGAGCTGGCCCACCACCAGCACAGCGCCGCCCAGCCCGGCCATCGCCCCGGACGCGAGGATCGCAATCCATCGCACGCCGTCAACGCTGATGCCGGCCGCGTCGGCCGCTGAGGGGCGGTCGCCAACAGCGCGCACCGACAGCCCGAAACGGGTGCTCCTCAGCGTCCACCACATGGCAAAGATCAACGCAGCAGCCAGATACACCAGCGGACTCTGGTCGAACACCACGCTGCCGATCCCCGGAACCGATCCGAGCAAGGGCACCTCCATCGGCCTGATCGGATCGAATCGCTCCGGCGCGGTCACCCCGAACAGCTTCACGTGCACGAAGCTGGTGAGGCCCTGGGCGAGCAGCACCAACGCGATCCCGTTTATCACCTGCTCGGTCTTGAGTGTGACGCTGAACAGCGCCATCAGCACTCCGATGAGAACCCCGCCGCCGATGCCGGTTAGCACTCCCACCCAGGGCTCGCCGCTGTAGTGGGCGCCGAGAAACGCTGCGTAAGCACCGGTGAGCATCATCCCCTCCAGGCTCAGGTTGAGCACGCCTGCCTTCTGGCACAGCGACTCGCCCACAGCGGCCAGGCCGGTGGGTACCGCCAGGCGGACAGAAGCGTTCAGCAGCGGGATCAGCGCAGCGGCACCGAACACCGCGCCCCAGTCCATCAGCGTCGCCTGATCTTGTCGGCTGCGAGCAGAAACAGCACGAACAGCGCTTGGATGACCAGTGTGAGCACACGAGGCACCTGCTGCGTGCGCTGTATCACGTCGCCACCGAGGGTCAGCGTCCCGACCAGCAGCGCCGAAACTACCACCCCCGCGGGCTGCAGCCGGGCGATGAGTGCCACGATGATCGCCGTGAAGCCGAACCCGGGTGAGAGATTGTTCGTGAGGCGCGACTCGGGCCCCATCACCTGGAGCACACCGGCCAATCCAGCGGAGGCGCCCGACACCGCCATCACGGTCACCACCAGAGGGCCGGTGCGCACCCCGGCAGCCTCGGCGGCCTCGCGGTTGTGGCCCAGCATCAGGGTGCGCAGACCGAACGGCGTGCGTCGCATCACGTACGCCACCAACGGCACCAGTGCCAGCCCGATCAGCAGGCCGATGTGAACCCGGAACCCAGGCAGGTCCGGCAGGCGGGCCGGGTCCGGCAGCGTTTGCGACACCGGCTGGAAGCCCGCCGGGTCTCGCAGCGGTTTGCGCACCGCATAGTTCAGGACGAACACCGCCACATAGTTGAGCAACAGCGACGAGATCACCTCGTTGACTTTCCAGCGGGCCCTCAACGCACCCGCAAGCCCGCCCCAAGCCGCGCCGGCCAGAGCGCCGAACGCGCAAGCGACGGGAATCATCACGATAGATGCGGATATGGGGGCGTAGATCGCGAAGGCGCCTCCCGCCAGGGCGCCCATCAGGAGCTGCCCCTCAGCGCCGATGTTCCAGACCCGGGCCCTGAAAGCGACGATGAGACCGAGCCCAATGATCAGCAGCGGAGCGGTTTCCACCAGCACCAAGCTGAAATCGAAGCGTGATCCGAACGTGCCGGCGAACATGTCAGCGTAGGCGCGTAGGGGATTGGCGCCCGCCATGGCGAGCAGCGCGCCTCCGACGACAAAGGCGGAAAGCACGGCCGCTGCCGACAAGGCGAAGGCCCGAACGCGGGACTGGCCGCGGCGGATGCCGTACATGGTGTGCGGCTCTGCTGTGACCTCTGCGGTCGGCGCGGGTGTGTCGGGCGCAGCGGTCATCGCGGGCAAACGCCCCACAACACGGCCCGCCGTGTTGTGGGGCGTCTCGGCACGTCGGGAGCGGAAGTCATCACAGTCGACCCCTTCGGCGCCGGTGCTGACGGTGCCGACACAGCCCCAGCGCCGCCCATGGCCAGGCCGATGCGCTCGCGGTCGACGTCGACCGCGGTGACCCTGCCGCGGTAGATCACGAAGCATCGGTCGGATAGGGCGATTGCCTCGTCCAGATCGGTGGTGATCAGCAAGACGGCCAACCCTTCGTCCCGCCGCGCTCGCAGCAGCTCCCACACGAATTCGATGGCGCCGACATCGAGCCCTCGCGTCGGCTGCGCCGCGATCAGCAGCCGCGGGCTGCCGCCGTCGCTGTATGCGTTGCTCTTACCGTCTTTTCCCTTGCCAAGAGCCCGTGCCAGCACAACTTTCTGGGCGTTGCCGCCGGAGAGTCGGCCGGCAGGCGTGGACGGCTCACATGCCGCGACCGAGAACTCTGCGATGAGCCTCGCGCCGTTGGCTTCGATCGCCTTGGGATTGAGCCGCAGCGTGCTCCCGTAAGGAGGCCGGTCGATGCGGTCGCAGACGAGGTTCTGAGCCACGGTCAGCTCTCTGATCAGTCCCCTGCGGTAGCGGTCGGAAGGCACCACCGCGACACCGGCGTCCAGAAGGCGCGCCGGGGGCGCCCCCGTGATGTTGTCGCCTTCGAGCAGCACTCGCCCCTCCGCGGGGCGGCGGAGACCCGTGAGGGCCTCTTCGAGCTCGGACTGGCCGTTGCCTTCCACTCCGGCGATGCTGACGATCTCACCAGCCCGCACTCGGAGGTCGACATCGGTGAAGCTGCGCGCCGCCGCGTCGGGCCGCTGAGCATGGCCTACTTGGTGGGAGCAGAGTCTCTCGATCGTCAGCACGACCGAGCCTGTAGTTGCCGGGCCTGTTGTTCTGGCCCGGCTCGGTCTGTGCGTGGCGTCGGCGAGGATGTCCACATCGCGGCCCACCATCAGGCGCGCCAGCTCCCTCGGACTGCTAGCGCGCGCCGGCACAGTGGCTACTTTGGCACCGTTGCGCAGCACGGTTATTCGGTCGGCGGCGGTGATCACCTCGTCGAGATGATGTGTGATCATCACTATGGATGTGCCCTCGACGGCCATCGCTTTGAGCTTCTCGATCAGGTTGGCCACCTCGGCCGGAGTCAGCGTGGCCGTGGGCTCGTCGAGGATCAGAATGCGGGCGCCGCGGTAAAGGGCCCGCAGGATCTCTACCCTTTGCTGCTCCCCGACCGACAGCTCAGCCACCCGGGCCGCGCCGTCTACGGGAAGCCCATGCCTTCGCGAGAACTCTGAAACCTCTTCGGCCGTCGCCGCGATGTCACCGAGATGCCGCAGCCCGCTTCCGCCGCGTCCCAATATCACGTTTTCGGCCACAGAGAGGCGGGGCACGAGCTGAAAGTGCTGGTGGACCATCCCCACGCCTCGGTCGATTGCGTCATGCGCAGAGCGCAGAGCTGCGGGCTCGCTGTTGATTTTGATGACCCCTTCATCGGGCTGCTCCAGCCCGTACAACAGGTTCATCAGGGTCGTCTTGCCTGCGCCGTTCTCACCCAGCAGACCGTGTATCTCGCCGAATCGCAGATCGAAATCGACACCCGCCACCGCGGTCAGCGCGCCGAAGTGCTTCACGATGCCCCGCATCTCCACCACCATCGCGTCGGCGGGCGCTGGGCGAGGGCCAGTCATTGTCGTGCCGGCCCCGCCGGGAAGATCCCCGCCATCGGCACGAACCCGTCGAGGCGCTTCACGCGGTCGATCCATCGCCGCAGCGCGGGGTAGCCCTCCCGCGATATGCCGCCCTCCTCGCTCAGGGCGACATCGCCGAACAGGGCGACGTCGGCGATCGTAGGGTGCGCGCCCGAGCACACCCAGTCGAGGCCCTGATGTTCGTTGAACCACAGGTGCGAGTCGAGCTCCCGGAACAGCCGGTGCGCTCCGGCCCGGCAAGCCTCGATGTCGAAGTCGTAACCCATCGAGTCGTGCAGACGAGCTGCTGAAGCCGTGTTGGCGGTGCTCTCAGCGAACTGCATCCACTGCGCCGTCTCACCGAGCAGCCGCGGGTTGTCGACCGGGTACCAACGCTTCGAAGGATCACGGCTCACTGCGAGATATATCAGAATGGCGTGCGCGTCGCGCAGCACGAAGCCGCTGTCATTGATGACAGGTATGTGACCCAGCGGGTTGAGCTTCTTGAAGTCGGCGCTCTTGTGCTCCCACCCGGGAAAGAAGTCCACCGCCACGAGTTCGTATTCCACGCCGAGCATGCTCATGAGCAGCCGCGCCTTGTAGCAGTTCACCGATAGCTCAAAATCCCAGAGCTTGATCATGTGCTTCGGTTAGCCGTTGCGGTCATGCGGGTCCGGCCAGAGGGTCCGGTCAGTTGTTCTGGCCATGCGATCCGATCAGAAGTTTGATCATGCGGTCCGGTGTCTGGTCACCGTCGGCGCTCAGGCGTCGAGCACCAGGCGCTCAGAAAGCGCCCTCGACACGCAAGTCATGATGCGGTCGCCTCGAGCCCTCTCAGAGGCGTTCAGGTAAACGTCTTGATGGTCGGGCTCGCCTTCGAGCACTGCGACCGCGCATGTGCCGCAGGCCCCCTGCTCGCATGAAGAGGCCACCGCTACGCCGCTGGTGCGCAGTACTTCAAGAATCGTCTGACCTGTCTCGACGGTGAGCGTCATGGCGGAGCGTGCCAATGCGACCTCGAACGAGGAGCTGTAGTCGATCTCATTCGGATTAGCGAAATACTCAAAATGGACGGTGTCGTCGGGCCAGCCCAAGTCGGCTGCCGTGCTGCGGGCCGCCTCAAGCATCGGTGCCGGGCCGCAGACGTAGAAATGGGCGGCCTCTGTATGGGGCCCGAGTATCTCGCGAATACGCGCCGCGGTCTGTTCACCGCTAAGGCCAAGATGCGCTGTGGTGGCGTCGGCCACTTCGGCGCGCTCTGCTGCGAAAACGAGATGACTCTCGGAGCGGGCGAATACATGGAACTCGAACGGCAGGCGGCTGCGGCGAAGTGTCAGCGCCATCGACAGCAGCGGCGTGGTGCCGATACCTCCGGCGACCAAGATGGTGCGCGCCGCGTCCCGGCGCAGCACGAAGTTGTTACGCGGCTCAGAGACGGCCAGCACGTCTCCCTCCCGCACTACTCGGTGCAAGCACTCGGAGCCACCAGCCGAGTCGGGCTCGAGCTTCACGCCGATCACATAGCGACCGCCGTCGCCGGGGCCGTTGACCAGTGAGTACTGGCGCACCAGGCCGTTGGGGAGGTGCACGTCGATGTGGGCGCCCGGCTGGTGTGCGGGCAGCATCCCCTCCAGCGGTTCTAGCTCGAAAGCGGCGACGCCTTCGCCCGCAGCCCATTTTCGGACGACGACCGTTCTAAGCGACGCCCGGCGCCCGGCGGCTGTACGCGCCTCAGGCTGCCTCTCGGCTGATTCGGGCGACTCGGGAACGTCGGATGCGAAACGAGATGACGAAGCCTCCGAACCTGGCAAGGCCATCTCGCCGGTCGGCGCGCGGCACAACGGCGTAGACAACCAGCCGCGGAGCCCGTCTGATGGCACCGCGGCCTCCGCTTCCGCCGCGGCCTCCGCCTCGGCTTCGATTTCGTCGCGCAGTCGCGTTAGCAGGCTGTCGCAGTCTCGCAACAGCGCTAGCAGATCGCCGACGGGGTTGATGAGCAGCCCGCGTATCACGCTCCGGTTGGAGTCCGCCGTCTGCACGAGATAAATGGCTTCACCGGTCAGCTTCTTCCAGTTGCCCTCGGTGCCGGCCAAGTCTTCGATCCGAGATCCGACCAGATCGGCAGGTGCCCACACCTCTAAGGCGCGCATCGGCAGGTTCGCGGCACCCTCCAAGACGGCAATGCGGGGCAGCGGCTTCGCGGGCCCGGCCGCGGCTGCGTCGCCTGCCAGCGTCGTCCAGACCAGCCCGTAGCGCTCCTGCGCCGGGTATGTGCGGTTGCATATCGTCTGAGCCACCGCGTCGGACGGATGGGCTGGAATGTAGGTGCAGCCCGCGGTGCGGCTGGCATACCTCCACCCGTGGTATTGGCACTTCAGCTCGAAGCCGTTGCTGATCCCGATGGAAAGGCGCACTCCCCGGTGCAGGCAGCGGTTCTCCCAGACGTTCACGAAGTCGTCGTCGGCGCGCCAGGCTGCCAGCTCAACGCCAAGCAGCCGTGTCTGGTACACGTGCCGGTAGGCCAGATCGTCGCTTGACGCGATCGGGTGCCAGTCCTCACAGCCATGGATCACCCGAACCGTGCCCGAGTTCCCGGTCGGCCGGCCCACGCCGCCGGCGGGCACTGCGGCGCGCGTTTGCCGGGTGTTCATCCGGTGTCATGCCGATCTGGTGACGCGGTCACAGGCGTCACCTGATCACGCAGTAGGCCAAGCCCATGTCGGTGAGCCAGCGCCGGTAGAAGATCGAGGTCTTGTCCGAGCGGATCGGTGTTTCAGCTCGGGCGCCCAGCGGAAGGCGCCTGGGGCGCTGATTTTCGAGTATCGGCTTGTCCTGTCCGAAGATCAGAAGCTGAAAGCGCTTGATCAACCGGTCATCATTCTCGTCGTCGAGCAGCGACAGAAGCATGTGAGCGCGGGTGTTGACCTCGTCGAGCGGCTGGCAGAAGATCGCGATGGCGTCGCTGCGGGTCTTGTCGATGGGGCTCGACTTGTAGAGGATCGCGCAATACGGGTGCGGCACCCTGTACACGTATTCCATCATCATCCCGCCGTCCGCGTTCAGAGCCCCGAGAGGCTGATAGAACTCACAGCGCGTGGCAACGATCTCGCGGGCGCCCGCGGTGACCTCCACGTCGTAGTCCTTCACCTCAGTTCGGGGCTCGATGCCCAGATAACCCGAGTGGACGTACGGGAAGTGGCCCATATCGAGGAAGTTCTCGACGGCTCTCGGAGCTGACGTGTGAACACTCACGCTGCCCGCCCACACGTTGTGCCTGTCGGGTTCGGCGAATTCGGACAGCTCGAAGAGGTCCGGGCCCGGCGAGCCGTAGCTTGCCCAGACGTAGCCGAAGCTCACACGCACGCCCAGCTCGTGCTCGGGCTTGTGGCCCGCGGCTTCAGACCGGCGTGGGTGTGCCCGTAGTGCGCGCCATGCGCGGGGTCGGCCGTCGGCTGATATCTGGTAGCAGACCGGCTCGCCGAGCAAGAAAGTCGTGTGGAGTTCGCCGGGTGCCATCTCTGAGACGGCGCCTATCGGGTGCCACAGGTTGATGGCCACCGGGTCGCTGCATGCGCGCGTACCGGCTGCGGCCAAGGCGGTGCTCACGGCGGCATCTCGGCTCTCAACCCCGCCGAGGCTAGCGCGGAAGGCCTCGTCCGAGCTGACTCGCCAGGGTCTGGCAGAGGTGAGACACAGCCGGCTCCGTCGTCCGGCCCGATGTCGCGCCCGGCGCTCTTGGCGTGCTCTAGGCTGATCTGACGATGACCGGCGCATCAGGCTCGTCAGGCTGGTTCAACAACGAGAACGCGGCGCTGCGCCACTGCTGGCATCCTGTGGCGTTCGCCTCCGACCTGGCCGACGACCGGCCTATGGCAGTTGAGCTGCTCGGCGAGCGCTGGTGCGTGGCGCGCCTCTCCGGCGAGCTGACCGCCTTCCCCGACGCCTGCCCGCACCGGCTGTCGCCGCTGAGCGCGGGCATCATCGAGGGCGACACGCTGCGCTGTGCCTACCACGGATTCCGCTTCGCCGCCGACGGAACCTGCGTGGAGATACCCGCGGTCAGACCAGATCTGCCAATTCCGAAGGCTGCGCACTGCGCCACCGCCACCGAAGTCGCGGAGCATCTGGGGCTGATCTGGCTGGCGCTCGATGCGCCGCTTGCTCCTCTCCCTGAAGTGCCCGAGCACGCCGACGAGTCGTTCGTCAACTGCCCCCTGCCAGCGGGCGACTGGAACGCCAGCGCAGCCCAGATGGCCGACAACTTCTTGGATTTGGGGCATCTGCCTTTCGTTCATCTCGGCACGTTCGGCGAGGCCGACGACAAGCTAGTGGCCGACTATTCGGTTGATCGCGAAGGGTGGCGCTTCGAGGTCGTCCACCGTCACCTCACGAAGGCCCTCGCCGACTCCATGAACGCTGGCGGCGAATACCGTGTGGTGGAACGCGAGCTGCTGTTCGTGTTCACCGCGCCACACCACGTCTACCTCCGCATCAGCTACGCCGAAGAGGACGCCGTGCTCACCATCAGCTTCTGCCATCAGCCAGTGAACGCCTCCACCACGAGGCTGTATTGCACCGACTACCGCAACGACATCGCCGACACCGACGAGGCCCGAGCCGAGGCCGTTGCGTTTCAGTTGGCCGTGGCCGAGGAGGACAAGACCCTGCTGGAGCGCATCCACCGCAAGGCTGTGCCCCTGCGCGCCGGCGCGGAATACCACTCCAAAGCCGACCGCATCACCTTGGAGATGCGGCGGATGCTGGCCGATCTGGTGGCCGTGACCTCAGGCTCGACCCGGACGAGTTGAACCGGGCGGTCAACTCCACCGCGAACCAGGCGGCGAGCCCTCCGGCGACAATGGCGGTGGCCACCCAAAGCCATGTCGTCGCCGGAGGCAGGTCGAGCCGATAGAAGCTGCGGGGCGCAGACCAAGCCATCGTCACCGCGTAGGCGGCGGCCCCCGACGCGGCGAGTCCCAGCTTCCACGGGCGCATCGGCCTGCTGATAAGCACCAGGATCACCAAACCGATGCCGAGCAGCGTCATCGTTGCACAGGTGCGGGCTTCGGCGAGGCCAACTCCGTCGAGGCGGCGCACTGTTTCATACAGCGTGAGCGTTGCTGCCGCGGCCATAGTGCCCGCCGGCAGCGAGAAGCGCAGCACCCGGCGCAGGAAGCCGGGCTTCACCAGCCGGTCGTCGGAGGCTAAGGCGAGAAAGAACCCGGGCACTCCGGTGGAGAACGTGCCTATCAGGGTGAGATGGCGGGGCAGAAACGGGAACGGCGAGCCGAACGCGCCCACCAGCGCGGTAAGCAGCACGGCGTATGCCGCTTTCGTGACGAACAGGTTGGCGACCCGCTCAATATTGTTGATCACACGGCGGCCCTCGGCCAGCACCCGCGGCAGCGTGGCGAAGCGGTCGTTGAGCAGCACGAGCTGTGCCACAGCTCGGGTCGCGGATGAGCCGGTGCCCATAGCGATGCCCATGTCGGCGTCTTTTAGGGCGAGTACGTCGTTCACCCCGTCGCCGGTCATGGCCACCGTGTGGCCTCGGGACTGCAGGGCGTGGATCATGGCCCTCTTCTGGTGGGGAGTAACGCGCCCGAACACGACGTCAGCCTCGAGCGCGTCGGCTAGATGTTCGGGATCGTCGGACAGGCCTCGGGCGTCGACTCCGGCGTCAGCGGTACCGACGATGCCTGCTCGGCGGGCCACGGCCACGACAGTGGCGGGATGATCGCCGGATATCACCTTGAGGGTCACGCCCTGATCCCGGAAGAAGGCGAAGATCTCGGCGGCGTCGTCGCGCACCGTGTCGTTGAGGTGCACTAGGCACACCGGCTCGCGGCGAGCTGGCAAAGTTTCAGATGGTTCCTGCCCGGTGAGGTTGGATCGATTGGCGTTGGAGCTGAACCGGCCGGCGTTGGATCGGTAGGAGCTGCTGTGGGTGACGACCAGCACTCGAGCGCCGTCGGCTGCGGCGGCCGCCGCCTTTTCACGGGCGTTGCGTACCGCGTGCTCTAAGACGACGAACTCGGGATGGTCGCGGCTGCTGTCGGCGTCGCCCGCGTCGGCCAGCAGGACATCGGGCGCGCCGATGTGGTAAACGCCCCGGCCCTCAAAGCTGGCCGCGGCCCACTTGCGGGCGGAGTTGAACGGCACGCTATTGGTCAGCACCCACCCGCCGAGTTCGGAGGATGCTGAGGGGACGTCTGAGGGGCCGGCCTCTGTGTCGCCGGGCTCCGCCTCGTCGCCACGGGCGCGCCGGGTCAGGCTGGCGCCGATGGCGGCCAGAGTGGCGTTCGGGGCCGGGTCGGCGGCCACCAGAGCTCTGAGCACCGCGGCCGCTTCGGCTTCGGTGAATGTTCCGAGGGGTTCTACGCGGTCCAACGAGATGGCGCCGGTGGTGATTGTCCCCGTCTTGTCGAGGCACAGCGTGTCCACCCGGGCCAGCAGCTCCACAGAGGCCAACTCCTTGGCCAAGGCTCGGCGGCGGGCCAACACGATCACCCCGGTGATGAACGCCAGGCTGGTGAGCAGCACGAGCCCGTCGGGCACCATGGCTACGACCGCGGCCACCGTGCCTCGCAGCGCCTCCTGCCAACGGTTCTCGGTGCCGAGGAGCCGTAACAGTAGCAGCAGCGCCGCAGGCGGGATGATCACGGTGAGCCAGCGCAGCACCTTGTTTATGCCGGCCTTCAACTCGCTGCCCGCCAACTTGAAGCGGCGCGCCTCCTCTGAGAGTCGGGCTGCGTAGGATTCGGCGCCGATAGCGGTGGCCCGGTACCAGCCGGCGCCGGCACTCACGAACGAGCCCGACATCACCTCATGGCAGGGGTCCTTGTCGACGGGGTCACTCTCGCCGGTCAGCAGCGATTCGTCGACCTGAAGGCCACGGGCCTGAACCACCTCGCCGTCTGCCACTATCTGGTCACCGGGCCGCAGCTCCAGAATGTCGTCGGCTACCACGGCGCTGGTTTCCACTTGGAGCGTGCGGCCGTCGCGCACCACGCGGGCCTGCGGTGCCGACAGCACGGCCAGTTTGTGCAGCGTGCGACGGGCCTTTAGCTCTTGGACGATGCCGATGATGCTGTTTGACACGACCACGCCAGCGAAGAGCGCGTCGGCGGGGAACCCGGCCGCCAAGATGAGAACGAGCATCGCGGCGATGATGGCGTTGACCGGGGTGAGCACGTTGGCGCGCATGACTTGCGCCACGGTGCGCACCGGGGCATCGGGCGGCTCGTTGACGCGCCCCTGAAGGATCCGCTGCCTGACCTCTGCAGCGCTGAGCCCTCTCGGCGGCGCGTCCGCACCGGTTCGGCTCAGTGCATCTGCTCGATCGTCCGCGATGCCGGTCTCAGACGACTGCGACATGTTCATCTATTTGCCGGCAACATCGCGTGCTTCGTTTTGCTCGTGACGAACAGCGTCTCAGGCAGCGTCTCAAGACGGCGGCTTAGAGGCCTGTCATTTGCTTGAAAGCCTCAGCGAGAGGAACTCCCGCTTTGCGTCCCGCGACGCGGCACTTGTCGATCACGCCGGCGGCGAAGGCGTCCCTGTCGGCTCCCTCGTCGGCTGCACCGATGCCGTGCGTGCTCTCGTACTGGCTCTCATGAGCGAGCAGAGCCCGCACTTTGGCTCGGACATGAGCCGCGGTCACCTGCTCGAAGTGATCGGGTGCTTCGCATTCGAACAGCAGCAGCTCGTCGGGCCGGTGGTGGGCCAAGCCGTGCTCGCGGAAGAAATGAGGATCACGGGCGGCCACCACCGAGTCTGCGCACAGGAACCCAGCGGCCCGGTGGTCGGGATGCAGCCGCCAGCGCCTCCACGGGTCGTGGCCCAACACCACTTGGGGGCGCAGCTCCCGGATGATTCTGGACACCCGGCTTCTCAAGCCGATACCCGAGCCCAGTTCGCCGTCGACCTCTCCAAGAAACCGCACTTCGCCGATGCAGCCGAGCCGTCGGGCCGCCTCTGCCTGCTCTCGTTGTCGGCGCGCCACCAGTTCGATGGTGTCGGCGCTCGCGTCCCAAGTGCCTTTGGAGCCGTCCGTGCACACCAGCAGGCTCGCTTCGCAGCCTTCGGCCGCCCACTTGGCCAGTGTCGCCCCGCAACCGAACTCGATGTCGTCGGGGTGCGCGCCGATCGCCAGGGCCCGCCCCGGCGTTGCCAGATCGACCGTGGACATCAATCGACGGTGAACATCAGCGGCGCCGCTGTCGGCTCATGTGCTCTAGTATCCCCGCTCGGGCTGGAGTAGCCCCGCTCGGGCTGGCGCGAACGGGCCAAGGCCGCCGAGGCCGAGAGCGCGCAGCTCCTCGGCGGGAAGGGCCCCGAGGTCGTCGGGGTGGTCGATGTCGGATGCCAGGGTCGGATCGTCGACCACGGTGACCTCCAGCCCCAAGCGCTGCGCCTCAGCCAGGTGTCGGCGGAACGACCCGGGTCCGTAGGCGAAGCAGAAACCGGCCGACGTGGGAACGCACACCACGTTTGAGCCATCCCGGTGGCGGTCTGGTGCGATCACCAGGCCGGGCCCAATGGCGCGGCTCAGTGTCCGTGCCAGCGGTAGATCGGCGTGGACTATGGCCACGCGTTCCACGCCTTGCGCGCCGAGCCGCTCCACCGCCGTCGAAGCTGCCGCCGACAGCCCGATCCGCCCCACCCGCATCGCGGCAGCACCCACACCAGCAGCCCAAGCCGCAACCTCGTCGTCGTCGGTGGCCACATAGACCGGATGCGGTGACGCCGCGGCCACTACCCGCTCAGCCATGGCGCGCATTAATTCACAGCGGCGGTCCGAGTCCAGCACGCCCGCAAGACGCGACAGCGCCCCGGCGAACGACCGCACCGGCACCACGATGGCAATGCTGGCGCTGTCGCCAGGCGAAGAGTGCGAGGAGCGTTGCGGTGCGGTGAGGGGCAGAACGCGAGTCTAGGGTTCGGGTGTGGGCGTCCGGGTAGCGGTGATCGGCGGGGGTTCGTGGGGCACTGCTATGGCCCATCTTTGTGCGCACAACACGCCGACGGTGCTGTACGCCCGAGACCGATCTGTCGCCGAAGCCGTCAACTTCACCGGCGAGAACCCGCGCTATTTGCCGGGCTGCGTCCTTCATCCCTCGTTGAGCGCCACATCCACCGCGTCGGTAGCAGTCGAGGGCGCCGACGTGATCGTGATGGCCGTGCCGTCGCACGGCTTTAGGGCTGCGCTGCGGCGTATCAGCCCTCACGTCGGGGCGCGCACTCCGGTGGTGTCGCTCACGAAAGGCCTCGAGCGCCGCACCGCCAAGCGAATGACCGAGCTCGTGGCCGACGAACTGCCCGGCCGGCCCCGCGGAGTGCTAACCGGCCCGAACCTGGCCAAGGAGATAATGGCCGGTCATGCCACGGCGGCAGTTCTGGCCATGAGCGATCCGTCGGCGGCCGAGCCTCTTCATGGTGTGCTTGCCGTAAGCCAGTTTCGGGTCTACACCGGTGCCGATGTGGTGGGCGCTGAGATGGCGGGCGCTACGAAGAACGTGATCGCGCTCGCCGCAGGCATCGCAGACGGCCTCGGCGCGGGCGACAACACCAAAGCGGCGCTCATCACCCGAGGCCTCGCTGAGATGACCCGCCTCGGGGTGGCCGTGGGCGGCGACCCGCTCACCTACGCGGGCCTAGCCGGCATGGGCGACCTCGTGGTCACCTGCGTGAGCGCTCAAAGCCGGAACCGTCATGTGGGCGAGCGGCTGGGCCGGGGCGAGCCGATTTCTGAGATTGTGGCCTCCATGGATCAGGTGGCTGAAGGTGTGAAATCCACGCCGGTGGTGGTGTCGCTGGCCCGATCGCTTGGTGTGGAAATGCCCATCTCAGAGGAGGTGCGAGCCGTCATCGCCGAAGGCCGCCCAGCTGCTGAGGCCTACCAAGCACTGCTCGACCGTCCGCCGACGAGCGAAAACTGCAGATGAACATGGGATGCTCCGGCGTCCCCGACTGCGGCCCGGGCGCCCCCTGATCGGCGCCAGAGCGGGATCCGCGGGTGAGCGTGGGATGCTCGGCGACCTGAACGGGCCGGTGGCTGCGGTGGACGCGGCCGGCACGGTTGCGCCGCTCGGCGTCGGCTGGCAGGTCGCCTGGGCGATTGGCGCCACCGACCGCTGGCACATCGCCGCGAACGAGACCGCCGTGCGCCAGCGTTTGGTGGACGACATGCCCGTTTTCGCCACGGCCATGCGGGTACCCGGCGGAGACGTTGTGTGTACAACAGCCGCCGTTTGCGACGGATCGGGCCGCGCGGTGGTGATGGAGTTCTGCAACGAGTCCCCCTCACCTGTGAGCCTGGCCGTGGCCATCACAGCCCGACCCGGTAGCCGCCCGACCCGTCGGCGTTTCGCGGCGGCATTCAGACGGGCTGAGCCGACCTCGGGGATCGCGAAGGCCAAGGTGTGTGGGTCGGCCATTTTGGCGGACGGCCGGGTCGCCGTGGAGCTAGGTCGGCCACCCGGTGGTGCCGCGGCCGTCGACGACGGCGACCCGTGGACGCCAGTTAGAGCTGAGCCCTCTGCCGGCGACCGCGCGGCCCGAAGCCACACCGGCCAGGCCGCGGCCGCGGCGGTGGTTCCCTTGGTGTCGGGAGTGCCGCGTCGGGTGGTCGTACCCATCGCGGGCGGCCCCGTGGAAGCCCTGTCCCCGACAGATGCGGCTTCGGGCTGGCAGGCTGTGGTGGCCCGAGCTGCCCGGGTGGAGTTCGAAGACCCGACCGCGACTCGTGTTTGGCGGAGGGGCGTCGCAGCCGCGGTCCTCACTGCGGGTTGCCGTGATCCGGCCGGCGCGGCCCTGTCCGCTGTGGCGCTCGACCAGGTGGGACTGCCCGATGAGGCCGACCGGGCCCGAGCTGTAGTGCTGACCGCGGCTGACCGTTCGCGGCTGACCGGGAGCGAGGCCGCGCTGGCGTTGCAGGCTCTGGCGTCGCGCCGTCTGCGAGGCGGACGCGTCTCAGGTCTAGACGAATGGGCTGGCCCGTTGGTCGCCGCGGCGGGCAGCCGGTTGGATGCCGTCACTGTGGAGCAGGTGGCCGCGGCCCTAGCGTCGGAGGCCCCTGCCGCTGCTGAAGACTGCCGCCGCCTGATGTCCGACCTGCACGACGCGCCCTCCGCCGGGGCCGGCCTCTTGATGTCCGAAGCGCCCGCCGATGCCGGGGCCGGACTCACTTTCAAGGGCGAACCGGCTGACGAGGCCAGACTGGTGGCCGGGGTCGGGACGGCCGCCGCAGCGCCCGCCGATCACTCAATGTGGGACACCAGCGCCAAGATCGAGTCCGTTCTCGGATGCTTGGTGTTGGAATCCCCCGGTGGCCTGGTAGCCGCCCCGGCGCTGCCTGAGCGCTGGCTCGGCGCCTTCTTGGACGTGCGCGGACTGTGCACCCGCCACGGCCGACTCTCGTACTCGCTTCGCTGGCATGGCTCCCGGTCCGCCCTCTTGTGGCAGTTGAGCCCTCTCGGCGATACCTCTGAGACCGGCGTCGTCAGCCTTCAGACGGTGATGCGATGCGGTCTCGACCCGGCTTGGTCTTCGGCTGAGCCCCAGGGAGAAGTCCTCCTGCGCCAGCGTTGGAACTATTGAATTGTGTTGGAACTGTTGCTTCCGGGCTCACCGGTCGCTCCCGCTACGGTCGGAGGCGATGCCTAGTGCCACCGCGCCTTTGCGCCGTGCCCTGAAAGGCAAGGCCCCCGGACTTCGCGTTGAGCGAGAACTCTGGGACGCGGGCGCCGATACGGTGGCCGGTGTTGACGAAGTGGGCCGAGGCTCGTGGGCTGGGCCCCTGACCGTGGCCGCGGTGGTGGCCAACGCCCGAACTCGCATCTACAAGGTGCGTGACTCCAAGATGCTCACCCCGGCCGAGAGGGACGTGCTGCACGACCGCATCCTGGCTTGGGCTAGGGCGGCGTCCGTTGGTCATGCCACGGTGGAGGAGTGCACCGCGCTGGGCATGGCCGGCGCGCAGCGCTTGGCTGCTCGCCGAGCTATTGACGGTCTCGGCTTCTCCGTCGACCATGTGCTGGTCGACGGCGCCTGGGATTTCGTCAGCGCCGCCGCGGCCCGACCGAACAGCGTCAACGGCAGCGCCGAGCCCGATGCCGCGAACGCTGCCGCCGATGACGACCAGCGTCCGATGGGCGTCACGACCATCGTGCGCGGCGACGCGACCAGCCTGTCGATAGCGGCCGCCTCGGTAGTGGCCAAAGTCACCCGCGACCGCATCATGACCTCAGCCGCCGAGATCTACCCCTCCTACTGGTTCGCGTCCAACAAGGGCTATCCCTGCCCTCGCCACGTTGCCGCGCTCGCGGCACGGGGGCCATGCGCGATCCATCGTCGGCGCTGGGCGTTCATGGACGGCCTGCGCTGGACCGGCGTGCCGCGCGAGGTTGCCAAGCCGAACGCTCCGGACGACGGCCAGCGGCGGCTGTTCCGTCGGGAAGGCCCCGCGGAGCGCTCTGCTGCCAGAGATAGCCTGCGGGCGTCATGGGCCAGCCCGTAACGTTCCTGCGCACCTCCTCGCCTCGCCTCGGCCTGGTGCGCTTCGAGCTGAACCGCACGATCACGGGCATGGGCCACGAGCGCTACCGCGCCGGGGAGGAGATCATCGGCGACCGCGCTGTAGACGAGCTGGCGCGCAGGCTGCTGGCCACAGGCAGGCTCGCTGCGGTGCACATCCACGGGTCGGTGGTCACGGCCGAGTTGGCGGATCCGGCCGACACCGACGAGCCCGGGCTCTCAGACGCCATCGCCGGCCTCTACACGTACTACGTCGAAGGCGTGGAAATACCCAGCGACGACGAAATCACGGCCGCGGCGTCCGCCTGACGCGTAGCACGGCTCACACATCGCCGGGGATCTGGCAGGCGTCCATATCGTTGAGCCGAGCGAAGCCGTCCATCCGCTCGGTGTACACACCGCCCGCTGCCACGTCGCTCAGCAAGAACCTCAGATCTCGATCGGGCGTGTCGGCTCCGGCCTGCCGCAGCTTCTCAGAGTGGACGCGGCGGTCTGCAAGATAAAGCCCCCAGTCCGCTAGCCAGTCACGCGCCAGGGCAGCGTCCGGCGGCCCGTCGTTCTCAGTGAATTCCGCCAAGCCGGCCGCTGCAGCGCGCAGATCACCAACTAGCGCCTCGACGATGTCGGTTCCCGAATCGACTTGGCCAGCTCTCTGCGGGGGCGATTCGGCCTGACGGGCTGAGGGCAGACCGCCGATCTCGGTCGCTGCCTGGGCGCATCTCTGCTGCGCCCAGGCAGCGAAGGCCCGGTCGTCGAGCCGGGCCGGGTTCTCGCTGCGCGCCCAAGGCGAGAAAGCCCATGCCCAGAACCCCACGGCGACGACGACAAAGGCCACCGCGAGCACGCGGCCGGCCATTTGTCGTTGCCGACGCCGCGGCCGGCCGCTGGGGTTCGCGGCCCCCGGCCGGGTGCCCGGTGCGGCACCCGCCTCAGTCGTGCTCACAGGAACGGGTGCACCCAGACCGTGGTCGTCGCGCCAGTCTCGATGGCGGTGTCGGCCTGCGGCTCCTGCCGCCATACATGGCCGGAGACCCCGACCGGCTCACCCTCGAACATGTGCGGCTCGATCACCACCTCCACGCCCAGCCCGGCCGCGGCCAGCACCTGGCGCGCCTCACCCTCGCTGAGCCCAGTCACATCCGGCACCGCGACCGCTGTCGGCAGTTCAGGCTCCGCAGCCACCTCTACGTTCACGGTGATACCGCCCGGCTGCAGCGAGCCCGCGGCGGGTGCCTGCCCAATAATCGTCCCCTCGGTGAACTCCGGAGTATCAACCTCAACAGCGGCCACGACAAGCGTCAGCTCGGCGAGTTCCGCGGCGAGCTGGGCCTCGTCCCAGACTCGGCCCACCAGATCGGGGATCTCCACCGAGTCGAGCACCGGAGGCGCGGTGGTTGGCGGCGGCAGGCTTGGCGGAGGAGTCGGGAACTCCGACACCGCGACACCACCATGGGCCGCTGCCATCAGCTCCCGCCAGATCATCGCCGGGTAGCTGCCTCCCGACACCCGGATGTCGGTGGTGGGCGGCACCATGGGGATCTGTGCGTCGGGGTACCCGACCCAGACCGCCGCCGCCCGTTGAGGCGTGTAACCGGCGAACGTGGCGTCGGCGTAGTTCTGGGCGGTGCCCGTCTTGCCCGCAGCCGGACGGCCGAAATCGGCCCTTCGCCCGGTGCCCGAAGTGATCGTCCCCTGAAGCACCCAGGTGATCTGATTGGCGGTGGACGCGTTTAGCGCGAACACCGAATCCGAGACGTGCGTGTACAAAGGCGTGCGGTCTGGCCGCAGCACCTCGGTGACCAGAACCGGATCGACTCGCAGCCCGGACCGCGCGAAGGTGGCGTAGGCGTTGGCGAGTTCCACGGTGTTGACGTCCTCGGTGCCCAGCACCGCGGCGCACACCGGGGTGATGCGCCCCTGGCCGAAGCCGAGCTTCTCGGCCATGGTCACGAAGTTGGATGGCCTCACATCCACCATCAACTGCGCGTAGACGGTGTTGATAGAGCTGCGCGTGGCTGCTACCAGGTCTACCTCCACCGGCTCCTCCGGGGTGGAGCCACGCCCGCCGCGCACCGTCCACAGCGGACCGCATACGTCGGGACGGTCGATCTCCAGCTCGTCGGGGGCCTCATAGGAGCTCGACACCGAGAACCCCGAGGTGAGCGCCGTGGCGAGCGCCACGGGCTTCATTGCCGAGCCCGCCTGGCGGCCCTTTCCGCTCGCCAGGTTGAACTTGGCGTCGTCGGCGGCGCCGAAGAAGTCGCGTCCCCCCACCATCGCCAACACATGGCCGTCCGCGTCGCCCTCCACCCCGAGGATCACCGCGGCGGCGTCCGGGTTCACGCCGTTGTCGGGCAGTATCGCCTCGACTGCCGCTTCGGCTCGGGCTTGCAGGTCCAGATCGATCGTGGTGTGAATCTCCAGGCCGCCCTCAAAAAGCAGCTGTGTGCGATAGTCGCGTGTCGGGCCGAACATCGGGTTGTCGAGGAACCACTGCTTGACGTCCTCCACGAAGTAGGCGGCCGGGTACTCCTCTTCGAGGATCGGCACGTCCTCCTCCAACACCAGCGGACGACGACTGGCGGCCTCGTGCTCTTCGGCTGTGATCATCTCGTTCGCCAGCATCCGGTCGAGTACCAGGTTGCGGCGCCTGATCGCGTCCTCAGGATTGCGGTAGGGGTCGAAAGCGCTGGGCCGCTGGATAAGCCCCGCCAGCAGTGCGGCCTCCTCAAGGGTTAGCTCGCTCACCTTGAGGCACGTCTCGTCGCTCTGGCCGATCTGCTCGGCGGTGCTCTGGCCGATCTGCGCGGCCGCGTCGAGCTGACAGGCAGGAGCACCGAAATACTCGCGGGCGGCGGCCTCGATGCCGTAAGCGCCGCTGCCGAAGTAGACCCAGTTGAGGTAGTTGAGAAGGATGAAGTCCTTGGTGAAGAACTGCTCGAAGCGTCGCGCCATGAAGACCTCTTCGATCTTGCGCGTGACGGTCTGATCGGAGCGATCGAGGAACACGTTCCCCACGTACTGCTGCGTTATGGTGGAGCCACCCTGGCTGATGCCGCCGCTGGAAACGTTGGAGCGCGCCGCGCGCAGGATCGCCTTGACGTCCACGCCGTCGTGCTCGTAGAAGCGCTCGTCTTCTATGGCGATCACCGCGTTGCGCACCACCTCGGGTATCAGCCTCAGGTGCGTCACGTCGGTTCGACCCTGCTCACCACGCAGCTCGGTGATCAGCACACCGTTGCGGTCGTAGACGCGTGAAGACTGCGCGGTGGCCAGGCTTTGCACCTCGAAGGTGAAATCGGGCGTCTCATAAGAGCAGGACGCCGCGGCCAGGTACACGACGGCGAGCCCCGCGACGAGCACTGCGATCGAGACGCCGGGCCGTGACCGCGGGCGCAGGGTCATGACAGCCATTGTGGTGCCCCGCGACAGCCGGTCAGGGCGTCATTCGTGTCCGCCTCGAAGCCGCGAGGCGGAATCGGGCTGACCAGCGGCGAGGCCATTCTTCCCCTGTCGGAGCCCTGTTTCACCGTCGGTGCGGAGGCTAGCGCCATGCCGCCATCGCTAGCCTGGCGCCCATGTCCGGGGCTGCCGTGCTTGCCGACCTGCGGGCTCGGAAGCTGCTCCACGATCACACTGATGAACCCGAACTGACAGCTCTGCTTGACGATGCGCCCGCGACTTTGTATCTCGGTATCGATCCTACGGCCGGAAGCCTTCACGTCGGCCACTTGGTGGGGATCTTGGTGCTGCGCCGCTTCCAGCGGGCGGGGCACCGGCCTCTGGCGCTGCTGGGCGGTGCCACCGGGATGGTGGGCGACCCCAGCGGCCGCTCCGCCGAGCGCAGCCTGCTCGATGCGGACACGCTCGCCGCCAACGTCGCAGACATTCGGCGCCAGCTTGAAGCGCTGATCGATTTCGAAGGCCCCGGCGCGGCGCGCCTGGTCGACAACATCGAGTGGACACGCAACGTGACGCTGCTCGACTTCCTGCGCGATGTGGGCAAGCACGCAACCGTCAACCAGATGGTCGCCAAGGACTCGGTGCGCAGGCGCATGGCCGGAGAGCACGGGATCTCCTTCACCGAGTTCAGCTACATGCTGCTGCAGGCGTTCGACTACTGGTGGCTGTTCGAGCACTGCGACTGCCGCCTGCAGATCGGTGGATCCGACCAGTGGGGCAACATCACCGCCGGCATCGACTTGGTGCGCCGGCGCTCCGGGGCGTCCGTCCACGGACTCACATGGCCGCTCATGACCCGCGCCGACGGCGCGAAGTTTGGCAAGACCGCCGAGGGCGCTGTGTGGCTCGATAGTGGGCTCACGCTTCCCTATGAGCTTCACCAGTATTTTGTCAACACCGACGACCGGGACGCGAGGCGGCTGCTACTGCAGCTCACCATGCGGCCCGTAGCCGAAGTCGACGAGATCATGGCCGGCCACGAGGCTGCCCCGCATCGGCGTACCGCGCAACGGCTTCTCGCCGATGACGTCTGCACAACCGTCCACGGCGCTGAGGCGGCGCGCTTGGCCAGGCTTGCCGGGGACGTGCTGTTCGGGGGCGCGGAGATCACCGCTGAGGGTCTCGTGGCGCTCCAGGGCGTGGTGCCTCAGACAGCGATTCGCCGCGACCGGTTAGGCACCGCTGAGCCGGCCGTGGACGTTCTGGTCGTCGCCAAGGTATGCGCCTCGCGCGGTCAGGCCCGCCGCATGATCGCGGGTGGTGGCGTTCGCGTTAACGGCCGCAGGCTCAGGTCGGCGACTGATGTGCTGCAGCTGGTTGACGGGCGCTTCGCGCTGCTGCAGCGAGGACGCCGGCAGCGCCACCTGGTAGTCATCGAGTGAACGCCCAAGCCGGCACTCGCGCCGCGGTGTTGCCGACGCGTGTGTGTGCTGCTACCGTTGTGCATCCGCCCTGGCAGGCACGTGCCGTGCCGGGCGGTGATGCTGTCGTAGCAGCCCAGGGCCAGCAAGCCAGGGGTCGGTGTCGGCAGGGATCGCTTCTTGAAACCAGAAGAGACGGACGCACAGCGAGTGCGGGCGTCGGGTCAGGGCCCGAGTGGCCCGGGAGCCCGATGTCCTGTCAAAAACTAAGGTCCGGTGAGTCCACCGGACCGGCCCGGCGCTTACGCGCCGGGCGAGCCGATGGCTGAGGCCGCCAGGCCTCAGCCGGCTCTCCAAAACGCGCCGGCCGCCCCGCTGGCTTGCGGGATACGGCTGCGCACCCGATTGACGGCGTTGCCCATGCGGCGCGTCGAAGATCTCGACGGAGAGTTTGATCCTGGCTCAGGACGAACGCTGGCGGCGTGCTTAACACATGCAAGTCGAACGAGGCCAGGCCTTCGGGTCTGGTCGAGTGGCGAACGGGTGAGTAACACGTGAGAAACCTGCCCCGGAGACCGGGACAACCAAGGGAAACTTTGGCTAATACCGGATGTTCTCGGATGATCGCATGGTCGACCGAGGAAAGGCTCCGGCGCTCCGGGAGGGTCTCGCGGCCTATCAGCTAGTTGGTGAGGTAACGGCTCACCAAGGCGACGACGGGTAGCTGGTCTGAGAGGACGATCAGCCACACTGGGACTGAGACACGGCCCAGACTCCTACGGGAGGCAGCAGTGGGGAATATTGCGCAATGGGCGAAAGCCTGACGCAGCAACGCCGCGTGGGGGATGAAGGCCTTCGGGTTGTAAACCCCTTTCAGCAGGGACGAAAATGACGGTACCTGCAGAAGAAGCCCCGGCCAACTACGTGCCAGCAGCCGCGGTAACACGTAGGGGGCGAGCGTTGTCCGGATTTATTGGGCGTAAAGAGCTCGTAGGCGGTTGCGTAAGTCAGATGTGAAAACTCAGGGCTCAACCCGGAGATGCCATCTGATACTGCGCTGACTAGAGTCCGGTAGAGGAGCATGGAATTCTTGGTGTAGCGGTGAAATGCGCAGATATCAGGAGGAACACCAGCGGCGAAGGCGATGCTCTGGGCCGGTACTGACGCTGAGGAGCGAAAGCGTGGGTAGCAAACAGGATTAGATACCCTGGTAGTCCACGCCGTAAACGATGGGCACTAGGTGTGGGGCCTACACAATGGGTTCCGTACCGTAGCTAACGCATTAAGTGCCCCGCCTGGGGAGTACGGCCGCAAGGCTAAAACTCAAAGGAATTGACGGGGGCCCGCACAAGCGGCGGAGCATGTTGCTTAATTCGAGGCAACGCGAAGAACCTTACCTGGGTTTGACATGCACGGAAAAGCTGTAGAGATACAGTGTCTTAGGGCTGTGCACAGGTGGTGCATGGCTGTCGTCAGCTCGTGTCGTGAGATGTTGGGTTAAGTCCCGCAACGAGCGCAACCCTTGTCCTATGTTGCCAGCACGTGATGGTGGGGACTCGTAGGAGACTGCCGGGGTGAACTCGGAGGAAGGTGGGGATGACGTCAAGTCATCATGCCCCTTATGCCCAGGGCTGCAAACATGCTACAATGGCCGGTACAAAGGGTTGCGATATCGCGAGGTTGAGCGGATCCCGTAAAGCCGGTCTCAGTTCGGATTGGAGTCTGCAACTCGACTCCATGAAGCCGGAGTCGCTAGTAATCCCGGATCAGCAACGCCGGGGTGAATACGTTCCCGGGCCTTGTACACACCGCCCGTCACACCACGAAAGTTGGCAACACCCGAAGTCAGTGGCCTAACCCCTCGGGGAAGGAGCTGCCGAAGGTGGGGTTGGCGATTGGGGTGAAGTCGTAACAAGGTAGCCGTACCGGAAGGTGCGGCTGGATCACCTCCTTTCTAAGGAGAATGTCCTGTTCAGCGGCTAGCCGTCCGGCTGGCTCGCTGCTAGAGGACCTCCCAGTTGTGGCACTCGCTGTCCGTCTCTTCTGATTTGAGGAAGCAGATCCGTCTGCTCCGGTCGGCGCACTGCAGCGCCAGCGTCTTATGAAGCGCTAAACTTGCTTGATGAGGTAGTGGGGTTGTAACGCGAGTAGAGCCTCTTGAGAATTGCATAGCGAGCACGAGCATCTTCATTAGATGCGATAGATACAACGAATAAACAATAAACAAAGAAACCCAAGCTACTAAGAGCCAACGGTGGATGCCTTGGCACTGACTACCGATGAAGGTCGTGAGAGGCTGCGATAAGCCGCGGGAAGCTGCCTACTAAGCTGTGATCCGCGGATGACCGAATGGGGAAACCTGACATCCGTAATGGGATGTCGCTGCCGCCTGAACACATAGGGCGGTCAGCGGGAACCGGGTGAATTGAAACATCTAAGTAACCCGAGGAAAGGAAAGCAACAGCGACTCCCTGAGTAGCGGCGAGCGAAACGGGAAGAGCCTAAACCTGGATAGTGGAAGAGCCTGGCGGCGTTGCTATCCGGGGGTAGTGGGACCCGACAAGAGGAGCGCCAGATCCTCAGCAGAGTTACAAAGACAGTGGGTAGTGGAAACGCTCAGGAATGTCGTGCCACAGAGGGTGAAAGCCCCGTACACGAAACCCATCTGTCCTCTGGTTGGATATCCCGAGTAGCGTCGGATCCGGGAAAGCCGGCGTGAATCTGCGAGGACCACCTCGTAAGGCTGAGTATATGTCAGTGACCGATAGTGAACCAGTACCGTGAGGGAAAGGTGAAAAGTACCCCGGGAGGGGAGTGAAATAGTCCCTGAAACCGTTGGTTTACAAGCAGTCAGAGTGTCGCCATCAGATCCTGTGGGATCTGATGGTCACGATGGCGTGCCTTTTGAAGAATGAGCCTGCGAGTTATGGTGTGTGGCGAGGTTAACCTGTGAGGGGAAGCCGGAGCGAAAGCGAGTCTGAATAGGGCGTTCAGTCGCATGCTGTAGACCCGAAGCCGAGTGATCTAGCTATGGACAGTGTGAAGCGGGGGTAAGACTCCGTGGAGGCGCGAACCCACTTCGGTTGAAAACGGAGGGGATGATCTGTGGTTAGGGGTGAAAGGCCAATCAAACTCGGTAATAGCTGGTTCTCCGCGAAATGTATTTAGGTGCAGCGTCGCATGTTCAGCCGTGGAGGTAGAGCACTGGATGGGCTAAGGGCCCCACAAGGTTACTGCCCCCAACCAAACTCCGAATGCCACGGTTCCAGAGTGCGGCAGTGAGTCCTCGGGGGATGAGCTTCGATGGACGAAAGGGAAACAGCCCAGACCGCCAGTTAAGGCCCCTAATTCTGTACTAAGTGGTAAACGATGTGGGATTGCCCAGACAGCCAGGAGGTTGGCTTAGAAGCAGCCACCCTTGAAAGAGTGCGTAACAGCTCACTGGTCAAGTGGTCCTGCGCGGACAATGTAACGGGGCTCAAGTACAGAGCCGAAACTGCGGATGCCTGATTGACAGGCATGTTGACAGGCATGGTAGCGGAGCGTCGATCTCGGAGCGAAGCGCCGGTGGAAACCGTCGTGGACTGTGATCGAGTGCGAATGCAGGTATGAGTAGCGAAAGAGGGGTGAGAAACCCCTCCACCGGATGTCCAAGGGTTCCTGGGCAAGGCTAATCCTCCCAGGGTGAGTCGGGAGCTAAGGCGAGGCCGACAGGCGTAGTCGATGCGCAACCGGTTGAGATTCCGGTACCACCATGTGCGCGCCCGTGCAAAGGCAAGGTTGCTAAGGGAATGCTGCTCACACCCCACGAAGGGGCAGAGCAGTTGAACCGACCCACCTTGTTGATGCAAGCAAAGCGGGGACACAGGAAGGCAGGTGAGCCCAGGCGATGGTAGTCCTGGGGTAAGCGTGTAGGGGGGAGGTCCAGGTAAGTCCGGACCTCTTCAAACCCTGAGACGTGACACCGAACCGCAACAGGTGAAGTCACTTATCCTATACTGTCGAGAAAAGCCGCTAGCGAGCGCATATTGGTGCCCGTACCCCAAACCAACTCAGGTGGACAGGTAGAGAATACTAAGGTGATTGGGTGAACTATGGTTAAGGAACTCGGCAAATTGCGTCCGTAACTTCGGGAGAAGGACGACTCCAATAGGGTGACGGCCCCTTGCGGCCCGAGCTCGAAGGAGTGGCACAGACCAGAGGGGAGCGACTGTTTACTAAAAACACAGCAGCGTGCGAAGCCGCAAGGCGATGTATACGCTGTGACGCCTGCCCGGTGCTGGAAGGTTACGGGGAGAGGTTAGCCTTCGGGCGAAGCTTTGAACCTAAGCCCCAGTAAACGGCGGCCGTAACTATAACGGTCCTAAGGTAGCGAAATTCCTTGTCGGGTAAGTTCCGACCTGCACGAATGGCGTAACGACTTCCCTACTGTCTCAACCATAGACCCAGCGAAATTGAAGTACGAGTAAAGATGCTCGTTAGCTGCAGAAGGACGGAAAGACCCCGTGGACCTTTACTACAGTTTGGTATTGGTTTTTGGTATGGGTTGTGTAGGATAGGTGGGAGACTAAGAAGCATCAGCGCCAGCTGGTGTGGAGTCATTCTTGAAATACCACCCTTCTCATGCTGGGAATCTAACCTGGATCCGTTATCCGGATTAGGAACAGTGCCAGATGGGTAGTTTGACTGGGGCGGTCGCCTCCCAAAGTGTAACGGAGGCGCCCAAAGGTTCCCTCAGCCTGGTCGGCCATCAGGCGTCGAGTGCAATGACACAAGGGAGCTTGACTGCGAGACTGACAAGTCGAGCAGGTGCGAAAGCAGGGCATAGTGATCCGGCGGTTGCGTGTGGAAGCGCCGTCGCTCAACGGATAAAAGGTACCCCGGGGATAACAGGCTCATCTTCCCCAAGAGTCCATATCGACGGGAAGGTTTGGCACCTCGATGTCGGCTCATCGCATCCTGGGGCTGGATAAGGTCCCAAGGGTTGGGCTGTTCGCCCATTAAAGCGGTACGCGAGCTGGGTTTAGAACGTCGTGAGACAGTTCGGTCCCTATCCTCTGCAGCCGTAAGAGACTTGAGGAAAGCTGTCCCTAGTACGAGAGGACCGGGACGGACGCAGCTCTCGTGTGCCAGTTGTTCCGCCAGGAGCATGGCTGGTTGGCGACCTGCGGAAGGGATAACCGCTGAAAGCATCTAAGCGGGAAGCCTGTTTCGAGATTAGGTCTCTCGCCGGGTAAAACCGGGTAAGGCCCGTGGCAGAACACCACGTTGATAGGCCGGAAGTGTACGCACGGTGACGTGTTCAGCTGACCGGTACTAATCGGCCGAGGGCTTAGGTTTCTTTGTCGTTGCTATCTGTCGTATCGAATGATGGCGTTCGTGCTCGCTATGGAGTTCTCAGGAGGCTGCCCGTCTGCTGCTATTGGGCGAGCCGGAGCGAATGAGGACAACAGGTTTCGGTGGCGATAGCGGCGGGGCCACACCCGTTCCCATTCCGAACACGGAAGTTAAGTCCGCCAGCGCCGATGGTACTTGGGTGGAGACGCCCTGGGAGAGTAGGACGCCGCCGGATTTCTTGCCGGTGACCAGTTCCCGATAGAGGGGTTAGCCACTGGCCGCTAGCACCCGAACAGAACAGAATTACGGGGGCGACTGGATGAATTACGGGGGCGGCTGGAGGCACTGCCATGTCTAAGGCGCCGAATTTATTGTTGATCATGGCCGACCAGATGGCTGCCCCGTTCATCAGCCCCTACGGTGGTCCGGCCGTCACTCCCGCTCTTGAGCGGTTGGCCGCTGAGGGGGTCGTGTTCTACACCTACAGCAACAGCCCGCTGTGCGCGCCAGCTCGCTTCTCGATGCTGACCGGGCGACTCGGAAGCCGTATCGGGGCCTACGACAATGCAGCAGAACTCTCCTCCACCGTACCCACGTTCGTTCATCATCTCCGTCGCCGGGGCTACCAGACGTCGCTGGTGGGCAAAATGCACTTCGTGGGGGCCGATCAGCTTCACGGTTACGAGGAGCGGTTGACCACCGACATCTACCCGGCCGACTTCGGGTGGACCCCTAACTGGGAAACTCCCGGGCGTCGGGTCGACTGGTGGCACCACAACCTCGACAGCGTGATTAACGCCGGAGTGGCTGACGCCACCAACCAGCTCGACTTCGACGACGACGTCGGGGTCAAGGCCATCCGCAAACTGAGGGATCTGGCCCGCACCAGCGACGATCGTCCCTGGTTCGTGACCGTGTCATTCACACATCCCCATGATCCCTACGTGACTCGCCAGGAGTTCTGGGATCTCTACGACCACGACGACATACCCATGCCCGATGTCGGCCCCCTGCCCGAGACCGACCTGGATCCTCACAGCGTCCGGCTCCGCCACATAATTACCGCCGATATGGTCGAGGTGAGCGACGAGCAAATCGTCAACGCCCGCCGCGCCTACCTGGCCAACTGCTCCTACGTGGACTGGTGGGTGGGCCGGATTCTTAAAACCCTTGAAT
This sequence comes from Acidimicrobiales bacterium, assembly GCA_965214945.1. Classification (GTDB taxonomy): domain Bacteria; phylum Actinomycetota; class Acidimicrobiia; order Acidimicrobiales; family Aldehydirespiratoraceae; genus JAAXHB01. The sequence goes on from OZ244029.1 coordinate 387,240, forward strand.
ACCACCGGATGACTGGCGACACGGTGGTGGTGTTCACTGCCGATCACGGCGACATGCTGGGGGAGCGAGGTCTCTGGTACAAGATGAGCTTCTTCGAGCACTCAGCCGTAGTGCCGCTCATGGTATGGGCCCCGGGCCGGTTCGAGCCCCGGGAGGTGGCTACTCTGGCCAGCCTCATCGACATCGGTCCGACGCTCATCGACCTGAGCGGCGGAGTGGTCCCCGACACGATGGACGGAGCCAGTCTGGTGCCCTTCGCCGAAGGTGACGAGGAACCGGAGCGGACGGTGCTGGGCGAGTACCTGGGTGAGGGAGCAGCAGCACCGATCTTCATGCTTCGCCGGGGCCGCCTCAAGTACGTGTGGAGCGAACCCGACGGCACCCAGTTGTTTGATCTGGCCACCGATTACCGCGAACTCGACAACCTGGCCTGCGAACCGGCCTGGGCCGATGCCGTTGCCGCCTTCGACGCCGAGGTCCGTGCCCGCTGGGATTCCGAGAAGATTCACCGGGAGGTGCTGGACAGCCAGAGGGACCGCCGCACCGTGGACGCCGCTTTGCGCACCGGACGGTACACCCCTTGGGACTATCAGCCTGTCAGCGATGCCGCCAACCAGTACATGCGTAACCACCTCAACCTCAACGAGTTAGAACGGCAACGCCGTTCCAGGTGACTTTGGCCTCGACGCTGGGATGCCCCTCAACCCGGCGAGCCCCTAACCGGAACGACTACGATCCGGCAACGCCAACGCCCCGGCACAGTTAAACTTGGTCATGGTGTCGAACGACACCCGCAGCGAGCTGGTGAGAGCGCTGGGGTCAAGACCGGGAAAGCGCATGGTTCGCCGGTTCGAGGAGGCCGTGGATGCCTTCCGAGCTGAACGGTTCGATGACGCCCGCAAGTTGCTGGCACCGCTGGCCCGCGCCGTGCCGCAGATACCCGAAGTCCGCGAGCTGTACGGTCTGAGTCTGTATCGGCTGGGTCGCTTCCAGCTGGCGATGCGGGAGCTGAAAGCGTTCAGGGTGCTGAGCGGCTCCACCGAGCAGCACCCGGTGCTGGCCGACTGCCACCGGGCCCTGGGCCGCTGGGCCGATGTCGAGGCGCTCTGGAAGGAACTCGCGAGCGCTTCACCGTCGGTTGAGTTGGTGACCGAGGGCCTGATCGTCACCGCCGGCGCGCTGGCTGACCGCGGCGATCTTCCGGCGGCTGTTCGAATGCTGGAGCGAGGCTGGATCGGCCGCAGGCGAGGCAGACCCGCGCCCGGACGGCGTACTGCCAAGGCCGGAACGCTGGGGCGGGACTGGACGGTGCCTCGACAGCCAGGGCCCCACCACCTGCGTCGCGCCTACGCGCTTGCCGACCTGTACGAGCGCGCGGGGCGCTCTCCGCGGGCGCGCGAGCTATTCACCTGGGTGCACCACCACGCCCCTGATCTTGCCGACGTGGCCGAACGGGTGCGGGCGCTGCGCTAGTCGGTCACAACGTCAGCGCCGTGCGCCGGTGCTAATGTCGGCACGTGGACATTCCCAGCCTTCTCGGCGACGACGCCGAATATCTACTAACCCACGAGTGCCGCACCGTTGCGCGCCGCTCGCTGACCCTTCCCGGCCCTGACTTCGTCGACAGGGTGCTCGCCGGGAGCGACCGCCCGCCCCGGGTGCTGCGCAGCCTGCAGTCACTGCTCGGTTCCGGTCGTCTCGGCGGTACCGGATACGTCTCGATCCTGCCGGTCGATCAGGGTATCGAGCACGCTGGCGGAGCCTCGTTCGCGCCCAACCCCGCCTACTTCGACCCGATGAGCATCGTGGAACTGGCCGTCGAGGGCGGCTGCAACGCCGTGGCTTCCACCTTCGGCGTGCTCGGCCAGGCGTCGCGCCGCTACGCGCACCGCATCCCGTTTATTGTCAAGCTCAACCATAATGAGCTGCTCACCTACCCGAGTTCGTACAACCAGGTGATGTTCGGATCGGTAAAGCAGGCCTGGGACTTGGGCGCTGTGGGCGTCGGCGCCACCGTTTACTACGGCTCAGAGCACTCCCGCCGGCAGATCGGAGAGGTATCGGAGGCCTTCGCGGAGGCCCACCAGCTGGGCATGTTCACGGTGCTTTGGTGTTACCTGCGCAACTCCGAGTTCAAAGTCGGTGGTGTCGACTATCACGCTGCCGCCGACATCACCGGCCAAGCGAACCACCTCGGCGCCACTATCGAGGCTGATATCGTCAAGCAGAAGTTGCCTGTCAACAACGGTGGATACAGCGCTATCGGCTTCGGCAAGACCCACGACTTGGTCTACAGCCAGCTCACCAGCGACCACCCGGTCGACCTGTGCCGGTATCAGGTCGCCAACTGTTATATGGGCCGCGTGGGGCTCATCAACAGCGGGGGTGCCTCCTCGGGGGCCGGCGACCTCGCTGCGGCGGTCACCACCGCGGTCGTCAACAAGCGCGCCGGCGGCATGGGCCTGATCTCAGGCCGCAAGGCCTTCCAGAAGCCCATGAGCGAAGGCGTCAAGCTGCTCAACGCCATCCAGGACGTGTATCTGGACTCCTCAGTCACCGTCGCCTGACGGCGCAACGCTCCGCTTTGTCGGCGGTCGGCGGGTGCCGTCTAGTGGTCGATGCTGTTGAGAGGAGAACTCGGGGAGAAGGGAACTCGGGACCCGTGACGGCGGGTCTTTTAGTGGCCGCGCGGACGTTTAGCGGTGGATGCTGTTGAGTGTGGTTGTGTCGAAGAAGTGCAAGTTCGAGACGCTGACGGCCACCGCAGTCCGGTCGCCCATGCGGATCTGGCTGCGAGGACTGAAGCGGCCGACTGTGTTCGCTTTGCCGCTGAGTTCCTCCACATGGTCGGGGTCGCCGGCGTCCGCGCGCACCGCGTCAATCGAAAAATGCACCAGGAGTTCGCTTCCGAGCGCTTCGACGAGTGAGATCGTCGTGTTGATGCGCGAGTGTTGCAGACTCGCGTAGTCGTCGGCGGCGAGTGCGGCGTCCTCGAAGTCCTCGGGACGGATTCCGACGATGACCTTGCCGCCGTCAAGGGATCGAAGCGCGGGCCTGGCGTCGAATGTCTCAGGCGGCAGATCGAGAGCCGTGGAGCCCAGAAGAAGACGGTCGCCGTCGAGGTTCGCATGGAACAGGTTCATTGAGGGCGAGCCGATAAAGGCGGCCACGAACACGTTGCAAGGATGGTCGTAGAGACGCTGAGGCGTGTCCACCTGCTGGAGCACGCCGTCCTTGAGAACGGCGACACGATCCCCCATCGTCATGGCTTCCACCTGGTCGTGGGTCACAAACACGGTGGTGACTCCGAGTTCGCGCTGGAGCCGGGCAATCTCCCCCCGCATCTGCACGCGTAGCTTGGCATCGAGGTTCGACAGAGGCTCATCCATCAGGAAGGCGGACGGCTCACGTACGATGGCACGGCCCATGGCGACCCGCTGACGCTGGCCCCCCGAGAGCTGGCCTGGCTTGCGGTCGAGATAGTCCTCTAACTCCAGTATCCGAGCCGCCTCGCGGATCCGTCGGTCCCTTTCGGCCTTGGGCGTGCGTGCTACCTTCAGGGCGAAACCAATGTTGTTGTACACGCTCATGTGGGCGTACAGCGCGTAGTTCTGGAACACCATTGCGATGTTGCGATGCTTAGGCGCCAGTTCGTTGACCACGCGGTCTCCGATCTGGATCTCACCGTCGGTGACTTCCTCCAGGCCGGCGACCATGCGCAAGGCCGTCGACTTGCCACAGCCAGACGGCCCGACCAGCACCAAAAACTCCTTGTCCTCGATCTCGAGGTTGAGGTCGTGGATGGCCTGAAACCCGTTCGGGTACACCTTGTCGACGCGGCTGAAGGAAACTGATGCCATCTTCACATCCTATTGCTGTTGATCTGAATATCCTATTGCTGTTGATCTACCCGCCTCAGACGGCAGAGGCTGCCGGGCGCCGTGAAGGGTCCAATTGCGGCGTGGCTGCGGCAAGCAGCTCGGGCTTCGGTCAGCGCGGCGCCTTCGATCACGCGCTGGCTTCGGTCAGCGCGGCGCCTCGTCTGTGATCGTGTCGGTGCGCTCCCACGCATACGGCGGTTCCAGAATCTGGCGCTCGATGGGGGTCAGTTCGCGTTTTGTATCCTGTGACGGTTGCGGATACATGCCGCCGGACTTCTCCCGTCCATCCTCTCGGTAGCGTCCTTCGAACGCAATGTGGCCCGGGGTGTATCGGTAGAAGAGAACACGGCGCTCATGATCAGCCCTCCACCGAAGCGTGCCGTGCGTGAGCGCCTCGGTGAAAATAACTGCCGCCCCGGCCTTTAGCGCCACTGGTTTGACCCAAGGCCCCGGATCCAGCAGAGGCTCGAAACTCGCAGGACACGCGAAGTTGCTTTTGTGGCTTCCGGGAAGCGCGCAAAAGCCTCCGTCGGTGTCGTCGGCGTCGCACAACGAGTAGGCGACCACCAGTAGTCCGCAGCGGATCTGCCCGTCAGCCACCTCATAGGAGATGGCGGGCTTATACGGCGTCAAGCCTCCATGGAGTTCGAAGGGCCCTCCACCCTTTCGCATCAACATGGCGTGGCCGTGGTCGTAGCGGAACTGCGGGCCGAGAAGGTCGACGAGCCGTCTGACGATGCCAGGGTGAGCGATCAGCCGCTGAAATGGCTCGGCCCACCTGTGCAGAGGACCGGCCGAGATGTGGTCGTCGTCGTTTCGCCAGAAGTCAAAGAACGGATCGCCGGATCGCTGCTGGTTCCAGATGTCGTACTCATCCAGCAGACGGTTGAGCTCTTGCAGCTCGCCGGGAGTGAGCGCATCCTCGATGACCAGGTATCCCTGAAGATCGAATAGGTAGCGCTCCTGCTCCGTCACAGGCTCAGCCCTCTGATGTTGCTGGGTCGGCCGTTGCTGGGTTGGCCTTCCTGATGGTGTCGGACCGCTCGTGGACGTAGGGCGGCTCTAGCATCCGTCGAAGCTCGTGAGTCATCTCGTCGTTGGGTGCATCTGCAGGGCTGGGGTATGACCAGGCTTCCGCGCCGTCCTGCCGGTAGCGACCGACGAATGCCATATGACCGGGGGTGTAGCGGTACAACAGAGCCCGTCGCTCATGATCTGCGGTCCACGGCAAAGTGCCGTGCGTGAGCGCTTCGGTGAAGATGATCGCCGAGCCGGCCTTGTGAGGGATGTGCTGGAGCCACTGTCCTGGGTCTCGCAGCGGCAGGAAATCAGCAGGGCATTCGAAGTTGCTCTTGTGACTGCCCGGCACAGCGACGAACCCCCCGTCGCCCGGGCCCACATCGCACAGCGCGTAAGCCACGACCGTGAGTCCGCTGCGAATCAGGCCGTCGGCAACGCGATAAGAGATCGTAGGATGCCTCGGGGTGCCTCCGCCGTGAAGTGCCAGCGTCGTGCTTCCCTTTCGCATGAACATGGCGTGGCCGTGGTCGTAGCGGAACTGCGGGCCGAGCAGCTCCTGCAGATATTTGGCCATCACAGGATGACCAACGAGATGCAGGAACGGAGTGTCCCAGAAGTGAGGTGAGCCGACATGGAAGAAGTGCTCGTCGTTGGTCCAATAATCCAGGGGTGCGTCGGTTCCGCGCGGCTGGTTCCACAGGTTGTAACTGTCGAGGAGGTCGTTGAACTCATGAACCTCATCGGGCCGCAGCACGTTGTCAACCACCAGGTATCCCTGAAGATCGAATAGGTATCGCTCTTCTTCAGTCATGCAGCTTGAGTCATGCTGTGGCTTGCTTCAATTGTGCGGTTTGAGTCATACTGTGACTGCTTTCCCTCTCAGGCGGGGCTGGCCTGCCTTAGCGAAAGGAGAACCGGCCGGGCTACAGCTGCTCCGAGCCGGTTTTGAAGTCGTCGCCCGTCTGGTCGGTCCATGACTCTAGCAGAGTCCGGTGTTCGGCCAGGACGCTCTGGAATGCAGCTGACTGTGCCAGATTGGCCGTCTCAAGCGGGTCTGCTTCGAGGTCGAACAGCATCTCCGGGTCGGCGCCGGCGCTGAAGGCCATGTACTTGTAGCGCGTCGATCGGATCATCCGACCCTTCAGTTCCAGCCTGAACGCGTCGGGCTGGAGTTCGGCGACCACGAAGTCGCGTCCGGATCGCCGGGGCTCTTCGATCACGGGCCGAAGCGACCGGCCTGCCAAGCCCTCCGGCACCGCAACCTGGGCGTAGTCGCACAGAGTCGGAGTGACGTCGACGCCCGAAACGAGATGTGTCACATCAAAGGCCCCCGACGGGATCACCCCCGGCCAGCGGAGGATCAGGGGCACCGTCACGGGCTCTTCATACAGCATCTGCTTCGTGACCCATCGATGAGCGGCTACGCCTTCGCCGTGGTCGCTGGTGAGGGCCACCAGCGTGCTGTCGGCAAGCCCGCGCTCCTCGATGGCCCGCAGCACGCGTCCGATCTGCGCGTCTACCAGCTCGACGAGGCGGTCGTACTCGTACAGGTACCGTCGCCAATGCGGTTCGTCCCAGTTGTCGGTCCAGCGCAGTTCGGTCCAGCCGTAGTCTGGGATCACGGCGTCCTGCTGCCGCAGCCAGCGCACGAACTCCGGCTCGCCCGGGTCGGCGTTGAAGTTCTCGGGGAGTTCGGGCAGCGAAACACCCTCCGGCACGTCGGGAAGCACGTCATGGTCGCGATCCATGATCCAGAAGCAGATGTCGTGGGGGTTGTAGAGGGAGACGGCCAAGAAGAAAGGCCGATCCCGGTTGTCGGAGAGGTACCGGACAGCGGCGTCGGTGATGTCGGAGTCCACCGATGCCCCGAGGTCTCTGTAGCGGCCCGTCTGCCACGCCAGATTCCAGAAACCTGGGATGTCGTCGGATTCTGTGGGGAACGATTCGGGCAGGTTCCACTTGCCGGCCCACACAGTCTCGTAACCGGCGGCCCGAAACAGCTCCCCGACATTGGGGATGCCGTCGCGGACGGGCAGGTCGTTGATGTCCACGCCAGCGGTGTGGGGCATCTGCCCTGTGAGGACTCCGGCCCGGCCCGGGCTGCACAGCGGCGACGCGCAATAAGACTTCTCGAAGGCGACGCCCTCAGCGGCCAGCGCGTCCATGTTGGGGGTGTGCGTGCGCTTGTTCCCGTAGGCGGTGATCGTGTCCCGTGTCTGCTGGTCGGTGATGATCAGAACGATGTTGGGCCGCGTCACGAGTACCTCCCTGCCGAGGGCGAGCAGAAGAACGAGTAGTCGCCTGAGCCCACATCGAAGCGCACGGCCTCAGCCTCCTCGGCCGCTTCTGTGATGCCGGGGTGATCGGGGTTGGCCGCCAGCCGCCTGTTTTGCCATAGCAGCCTGTCGCTCTCGATGATCGACGGGTTGACGGCGCCCAGCTTGGGGATCCGGATCGCTGCCCGAGTGTTGGGCGGCACCGACGCGTCGAGCCGGAAGCCGCCGTCTTTACGCCTCCATTTCACCGAGATCGGTCCTCGCACGGTGTTCACACTCGCACGGGCGTAACGCAGCCCACCCATCGCTTGTGGCGCCACCGTGAAGGCGGCGTACCCGGGGGCGTCCCGTCTGATCCCGGCCACACTCTGAAAGAAGTACTTCTGGATGCTCCCGAACAGCTTCATGTTGTAGCTGAGCTGGGGGTCGGTCTCACCCTCCCAAGCTTCCCACAGGGTGGTCGCGCCCTTGCCGATCTGCTCGCCCCAGCTCGGGAACGTCGTCTGCGTGACGATGGTGTGGAGCACGTCGGCCCGGCCGTGTTCGGGCAGAATCCGAGCCAAGGCGTCAGTGCCCAGCATCCCAGTGGATAGGTGGCCTTCATGGCCGTTCAGGATGTCGGTGACTATGTTGTCGAGCACCTGCTTCTGATACTCGGCAGGCACCAGCCCCAGCGCCAGCGGTATCGCGTTCGATGCTTGGCTGCCGGTGGCGTAGTTGCCTGTAGCTGCGTCGAGATAGCGCCGGTTGAACGCGACGCGGATGTCGGCGGCCAGGCTTCGATAGCGCTCGGCTCGCGCCTGATAGCCCAGGACCTCGCCCGCCCGGGTCAGGATCCGGGTGTCGCGGTAGTAATACGCGCTTGACGTGAGCCCGGCCGGAGTGTGGACCGGGGCGAAGGCCGACGTGCCGTCGGGCTGCGGCTCCATGTGGTCGCCGAGGCCTTCGGTAAGAAGGCAGCCTGCAGCCCGGCCCCCCAGGAATGCCACCAGAGCCTCGATCCGCTCGTAGTGCCTCTCGAGTATCTCGGCGTCGCCGGTCTCTAGGTACAGGTCCCAGGCCACGAGCGGATACGAGCTCTTCCAGACCGGGTACATCAAGTAAGCATCGTGCGTTCGGCGCCAGTGGAGCGGCGCTATCACCGGCAGGTCTCCGGACGCCTTCTGGACATCTGCGATGTCGTCGAGCCATTTCGACCAGAACCCGATCGTGTCGAACGTGAAGCCGAAGTCGGACGCAACCGGGTCGCCCAGCCAACCCACCCGCTCAGACCGGTCGGCCGCGTCCTGCGGGTAACCCTGCAGCGACGACGCGAAGGTCCAGACGACGTTGCTGTGGATCCGGTTGATCAGCAGGTCGGAGCAGTCAAAGCTTCCGGTCTCAGCAACGCTGGTGCGGGCCTGGCGGGCTTCGATGGCCTCGACGGACACCTCGCCCGGATCGCAGGCGACCTCGGCGTAACGGAAGCCGTGCAGGGTGAAGCGGGGCTCCCAGACCTCGGACCCCCGCCCGGCCAGGACGTACTCGTTGGTCTGCCTGGCGCCGTGGTGGAAGCCCTCCCCACCGTGCTCGAAGCCGTCGTCGCCGTCTGCCAGTCCGGCGAAGCAGTATTCGGGATCGTCGGGATAGGCGTACATGTTGGAGCGGTTGTCGAGACGGCCGTCCTCGCGAATCCCGTGGCCGTGGCGGACCGTCACCCTGGCGCCCCCAGGCCCGCTCACCCGCAGCCGCGTCCATCCGGTCAGGTTCTGGCCGAAGTCGTATGTGGCAACGCCGGCCTCGGGCCTTGCGACCGCCACCGGCTCAATCGTCCGGACCACCCGGATCGGCGGGATCGGCTGGCCACGGAGCCGACCCGAAGGCGCTGCTGCCAGCCGGGCCGGTGCCCAGGCACGGTCGTCGAAACCCGGCTCGGACCAGCCCGGCTGCTCCATGCGGGCGTCATATGTCTCGCCGTGGCTGTAGTCGTTGTACCGGACCGGGCCGGCCGCGGCGGTCCACGTAGAGTCGGTCACACATCGGACGAGTTCGCCGCTGTCGAGTTCAGCGTCAAGCTGGACCAGGCCGATGGGCCGATCCCCGTACGGCTCCCGGTGGCTCGGCGACGGGGGCACGTCGCGCTCAGCGCTGTACCAGCCGTGGCCGAGCATCAGCCCGATCGCGTTGGGGCCGGGACGGAGGTGGCGGGTCACGTTGTGAGTGGCGTAGAGGACCCGGGCGCTCAGCTCGAAGGGCTGATCGTTGTGATAATAGGTGGTAGCTGGATCGAGCACCTGCTCGCCCACCCTGTGACCGTTGACGTACAGCTCGTAGTAGCCGAGCCCCGTGACGCGGCATCGGGCCCGCCTCGCCGGCGCGGCGAGCGTGATCTCTTTGCGAAGCAGCGGCGCGGAGACGTCGGCGTCGCCGCTGATCCACGACGCCGTCCAGTCGTCAGTCTTGAGTAGGCCCATCTCAAAGCTGGCCGGAGGGCTGTCGGCACCTTGGCGTCCGGCGCCGTCCCATACTTGCACCTTCCACCAGCATCGCTCGCCGCTGCGAAGCGGCGCCCCCGCGTACGCGACGCCGGTCGTTGCGTCGGAGGCCACCTGTCCGGAGTCCCACTTATCGGCGATTCCGGCTTCCAGGCCTTGACGGGTCGAGCTGACCAACACCCGGTACGCCGACTGGCGTTGAGCCCGGGCCACGGCCGGATAAGCCGACCGGCGCATAGAACGGCTGGCGGTCTGATGGCTCGATTGGCGCTGAGCTCGGCTGTTGGCCTGATGGGCCGAGGGGTGGCGGGCCTGCGCCACCGCTCGTATCCTCCAGCCGAAGACCGGCGCAGGCTGATCGACGCCGAGCGGGTCCACCCGGTGCTCGCATCGAGCGTCGGCGGCCGCGAATCTCACCCGGCGATCGACAGCCTCGTACGGGTCCGCTCTGGCCCATTCCGGGTCGACGTATTCGGCCAGGTCGCGGCAGGCGATCACGGTGCAGCCTGCGTCATCGAGGTAGCGCATGCCGGCTGCGAAGGAGTCAACCTCGGTGCTCACTCGGTGGCAGTGCCTGCCGGGTACGCCGTGGAAGCAGATCGAGGCGATCTTGCCGGCCTGAGCCTTGTCAACGGCCCAGACGAGATCGTCCAGGGTCCACTCGGGTCCGGCATAGCCCGTGGTGGGGATCAGGAGCGGATGATCTTCGCTCGGATCGTAGGCGGGTCCCCGGGCCCCTCTCCCGCCATCGCTATATTCGGGGCCGCCGCCACGACGCGCGAAGCTGAACCCGAGTTCGGCCACAACATCCACCACATGTGGAGCGTGGCTGAATCCCGGATAGCAGAAGGTGGTCGGGGCTGGTATCCGATGGGCCTCGCACCGATCCTGGATGAAAGCGATCTCCTCTCGGATCCGCTGGGCTGAGAGCAGCGTCAGGTCGAGACGGCTCTTGGTGTGGTTTCCGATCTCGAAGCCCTGCTCGTGAAGCGCCCGGATCTCGGCCCAGATCATGAAGCGGTCGTTCAGGGCGGGGTCGCTGAATCTGAGCCCCTCGTTAATGAAGAACGTGGCCCCGAAGCCGCGGTCGCGAAGGATCGGGGCGACGGTGGCGATGTCAGACTTGTTGGCACCATCGAAGGTCAAGACGACAAGCCCGTCGGGAACAGGCCGCGAACTGCGCCCGGTCATTGCCGGCCCGCCTGTTTTATTGCGGTGAAGTTGGCTTCCCTGGCGACTGCGAGGGCGGCGTTCCAGCGGATCACACGGCCGCCTGTTTCATTGCGGTGAAGTTGGCTTCACGGGCTGAAGCTAACTTAAGTCGGACTCGGCTGTCGACCCCGGAGCGAGGCGTGGATCGCGAGCGTCCCAACATCCTTTTCCTCCTCACCGACAACCAGCACTGGACCTCGCTGGGCGCGGCCGGGAACGACATAATCGAGACGCCACACATGGATGGCCTGGCCACCCGCGGCGCCCTGTTCGAGAACTCCTTCGTCACTACTCCCATCTGCGGGGCGAGCCGGGCCAGCTTCCTTACCGGGCTCTACCGGCGCAGCCACCTGTTCGATTTTCGAACAGCCCCCTTCCGGTCGGTGCTCACCCCATTGGCCTACCCGGCTGTGCTGAAGCGGGCGGGCTATTGGTCGGGCTTTATCGGGAAGTTCGGGATCGAGAGCGACGGCTATATGAACGTCGAGTCGGAGGCCGCGACCCTTGGCGCCATGTTCCACCGCTTCGACAACTTCGAGCACTGGGGTCCGGACAACTACTTCGAGCGCCAGCACGATGGGTCGATGCGTCACCTGACCGACGTGACCGGGGACAAGATCATCGAGTTCCTTCGGGAGTGGCACTCGTCGGACCCGGACCGCCCTTTCTGTCTGTCGGTCAGCTTCAACGCCCCCCACTGCCAGGACGACCACCCTCAACAGTACATCTGGCCCGAGAGCGTCGATCATCTCTATCGGGACGCCTGCATCCCCGTGCCCGAGACCGCTGCCCCCGACTTCTTCGAGACCCAGCCTGACTTTATAAAGCGAAGCGAGAACCGGGAGCGCTGGAAGAGGAGGTTCGGCACGCCGGAGCTGTTCCAAGAGAACATGAAGGGCTACTTCCGAATGGTCAGCGGCGTGGACAGGGTCATCGGCCGGGTTCTGCGGGAGATCGACGCCCTAGGATCGGCCGACTCCACTGTCGTGATCTTCACCAGTGACAACGGCATGTTCTTCGGAGAGCGGGGTCTCAGCGACTGCTGGCTGCTCTATGAGGACTCGATCAGGGTTCCGCTGATCGTCGTGGACCCCCGCCTCGACCCGGACCGGCGGGGTGCCAGGCTCACCGACTTAGTGCTCAACATCGACATCTCCCCGACGATTATCGACCTGGCAGGGGCTCCGATTCCTGACACCGTGCAAGGCCGCAGTCTCATGCCGCTGCTGGAACGATCTGCAAGTGCTTGGCGGTCGGATTTCTACTGCGAGCACCTGTTCGAGCATCCACTCATACCCAAAAGCGAAGGGATGCGGACGGCGAGGTGGAAGTACATCCGCTACGTCGAGCTGCCGGCGTCGGATGAGGAGCAGAGCCGCGAAGGGGCACCGGTGCGGGGCGGAATCGGCAGCCGCGTCCGAGGCGGCAACCGTTACGAAGAGTTCTACGACCTGCGAGCCGACCCTCTGGAGACGGCTAACGTGATCGACGACCCCCGCCACCAGCAAGCACTGGCTCGGATCACGGAGCGCTTCGCTGAGCTCCGCACTGAAGCGGCGTCGGCCCGAGGGAGCGGAGCCGGCTGAAAGGATCGACATGGCGACCTACGTTGCGGGATACGATGCCGAAGCGGTGTACGCCTGGTGGGAGGCGAGCTTCACCGAGCACACCGGCGACAACTACAACGACGTCGTCAGCTACGAGGGCGAGCGGCTGAGGGAGTGCGTTGCCGGAATCCGTGCCGTGGCCGAGGTGCACCTCGAGCGCGGGGCCCCGGCCACGTTCTTCATCGTGGCCCGGCTGCTGCGAGCCGCCACTTCGGAGATCGTTGAGATCCTCGACCACCCGACGTTCGAGATCGCCAGCCACTCCTACACCCACCCCGACATCAAAAGCTTCCTCCACGACGACGACCGGCTGCGGCACGAGGTCGTCGACTCCAAGAAGGTCATCGAGGACGCCTTCGGACGCGCCGTCGTCGGCTTCACCACACCTGGCGGCTACGAGGACGGGTACATGGACCAGCCCCGGTTCTTGGAGCTGCTGCGCGAGGCGGGCTACCGATACGTCCGCAGCGTCGCCTGCGGGCCGCACTTTTCGATGCCGGCGCCGCTGCACCAGCCGTTCTGGTACGACGAGGAGGGATGTCCGGATCTGCTGGAGATCCCCTCCCACGCCTGGCACGACAACGTCCTGACCGGACAGCACGGCCTGGTGTCGTGGCCGCCGATCCTGCCCTGGAGGTACCCCACAGAGATGCCGACCGACGCCCGCGGCGTCTACGAGGCCTACGCGCCCGGCATCGACCACGCTGCCGAGGCCGGGTTGACCGCCTACGTGCCTGCGTTTCACCCTTGGTCGATCTATCGGATCGACCAGCGGGCGGGTCAGATCGCCCTGCTGCTGGATCACGCCGCCGGGATCCTCGAGGTCTGCTCCTGCGAGCAGCTCTACGGAATGCTCCGAGCCGACCCGGCCCTAGCCGCCGACCGGCCCCGACTCGCGCTCGCCGCCGCCTAAGGGAGCCCGGATCTCGTCGGCTCGCCTTACACCGCAAACCGCCAGGGGCTCCTAGCCTTTCCCGAGTTCAGCTCCCGAGTTGAGTTCCCGAGTTCAGCTCGTCCCGAGCAGCCGAGACGGTGGGGTGGGCAGGTTGGGATCTAGGTCGTCGAGCTGCCTGAACTCAGGCGTCTCCTCGGGTGTCTGGATCGACCACAGCGAGGTCCATCCCCGCGTGAGTTCTGGCCAGTCCGGGATCGACGGGTGCCAGTGCGGGAACCTCACAGTCGATGCCACCGCTGGGTCGCCGACCCGCTGATATCGGAACTCACACGACCTTCGCAGCCTGTCGGTAGTGTTGGGGAGGCCGCCGTGCACGGTGAGGCTGTGGAAGATCAGGGCGTCGCCTCGCCGGTACGGGGCAGTACGCCACCTCGTGTCGTCATCATCGACTCTGATCTCCAACAGATCCGGATCCAGCGGCAGCACTCCACCCATCTGCGACCCTTCCAGGATCCGGAGCCCGCCCAGCTCGGACGGGATGTCAGCCAGGGGCATCCACACGGTCAAGGTGTCGGCGGCCCCCTGGACCGGTCGCCAGTCCTGGTGGTTCTTGGTGGGCCGGACCCGCGACGACGGGCCCACTACCCGGGCGACGTGATTGGAGTGCACGAAGATCTCGTCTTCGAGCAGCGCCGAGACAGCGGACACGATGCGATCGTGGTGGGCGAACTCGTGGAAGCTCTGGATGCTCTGAACCCGGCGGTACATCGCCAGGAAATCGGGGTCGTCGTAGCTCTCGGACGCGACGGACGGGCCGGCCGTCCAATCGGCCGGGTCGGTGCTCTCGGCTATCCATCCCGGTGTGGCCGCCACCGCGTCGCGGATCGCCTCCTCGACCACAGCCACGTCGTGGCTGGGCAAGAAGTCGCGGAAGAAGAGGTAGCCATCGCGCCGGATCCGGCGCCGGGCCTCGTCGCCGGCCGGATCCACCTCCGACGAGTCGGTGATCACCCTGCCGTGGGCTTGAGACGACACGACCGTCACCCGTTCACTCGGTCATGCCGGATCGGCCGAGCCCGACCTGGGGCCCGCCTGCTCGAGCACCGCAGGGGCTGTCACCCGGTCATGCCGGATCGGGCCATGCTTTCCACGAACCGGCGCTGCATGAACATGAAGACCGCTATCACCGGAGCCATCGACAGCAGCGACATAGCAGCAAGGATCTCGGGTCTAAGCGGGTTGGAGTCGCTATTGAAGGTGCCGCCGGCGATTCCGAGCTCGAGGGTGACCACCCGCAGGTCTGGGTCGGAGACGGCGAGGAACGGCCAAGCGTAAAGGTTCCACGCCGCCAGGAACGAAACGATGATGAAGGCGACCACGGTCGGCCCGGCAAGCGGGGCGTAGATGCTGCGGAACACTCGGATCGGCCCGGCGCCGTCGAGCACCCCGGCCTCGTACAGCTCTCTGGGAACAGTTCGGAAGAACTGCCTGAACATGAACACGGCCACGTCCGTGTAGGCCACGACGGGGATGATCAGCCCCATGCGGGTGTCGAGCCAGCCGATCCGGAAGATGAACATGAACAGCGGGATCATGATGACGTGGAACGGAACCAGCAGGCCCGCGATCAAGAAAACGAACAGCGAATCCCGCAGCGGGAACCTCAATGTGCTGAACGCGAACCCGGCCATCATTCCCAGGGTCGCCTGCCCAGTGACCACTACAACTGTCAGCACGGCGCTGTTGATAAACGATCCGGTGCCGATCTTGTTATAGGCCTCGACGTAGTTGTACCAGGTGAACGGATCGGGCACCCACTCGAACGGGAACGCGAAGGTCTGCGGCGCGGTCTGCAGCGATTTCGACAGGTTGAACAGGAACGGCACCACCATCACTACTGACCCCAGGGTCAGGATCAGGTAGATGGCGACGGTGGCTCCGGGGCTGCGAGTCGTACTCATCCGTAGTGCGTCCATCGGCGTTGCATCCTGAACAGGACGACTGTCAGCAGCAGCAGAATGGCCGTCAGGGCGACCCCCATGGCCGAACCGAACCCCATTTGGAACTGGCCCCGAAAGGCCCGAAGGTACAAGAGGTAGGCGGTGGTGGTCGTGCTGTGCTCAGGCCCCCCCGCGGTGAGCACATTGAGGATGTCCCACGATCCGATGCTGGTGATGGCCAGGTTCAAGATCACCAGCAGGAACGTTGTCGGCGCTGAGAGCGGCCAGGTGACGTAGCGGGCCTTCTGCCAGGGGCCGGCCCCGTCCACAGTGGCCGCGTCGAGCTGCTCTCTCGGCACGCTTTGAAGCGCGGCCATGTAGAACACCGTGTTGAGCGGCACCAGCGTCCATATCAGGATCAGAGACACTACGTGGGGCGCCCATTGGGGCAGCACCAGATACGGCGTCGACATGTCGACAAAGACGCTGAGGAAGGTGTTCAGCAGCCCGTCGCTGGTGAACACGAACCGGAACATGGTGGCGACCGACACTCCCGACACCACCAGAGGCAAAAAGTAGGCGAGTCGGAAAAGGCTGATTCCTCTGATCCGCTGGTTGAGCAGGTTAGCGAACAGGAACGAGAGCAGGATCGTTGGTGGGGCGACCTCCAGGAACAGGATCCCGGTCGTGCGCAGCGACTTGAAGAACAGCGGGTCGCGGTGAAGGTTGATGTAGTTGTCGAGCCCGATGAAGTTCTCACCGGCCAGCAGATTGGAATCCGTGAGGCTGAGATAGGCGCCGTACATCAGCGGCCCGAACAGGAACGTGACGTACATCAGCAGCGCCGGGGCCACTAGAAGCGCGCCAGCTCGCCGTTCCTGGCCCCGCCATGTGGTGGCCCGCAGCGGCGCTGTCAGCGCCATGTGGCTGAGGTCGGCGTTTGTGTCAGCGCCACGGCCGCCGCCGGGCGCTTGTCAGCTTGAGGAGTACCTCAGGTGGCGACCTCTATCGGTATGTCCCGCCGGACGGACGGGCTCTCCGCCAGCGCGGCGTTGATCTCTTCCTCATACGGCCCGAGCGCGTCCTGCATCGACTGGCCCTCGATCACGTAGCGACGGAAAGCCCCCTGGAAGGCGGCGGCGTGTACGCCGCCGGTGCTGTCGAAGGGCCCCCCGATCGGGCTGATGATGATGGTGTTGGCGGCGTCGAGGAAGGCTTGGAAGTTATTGGGCGGAGGCTGTCTCCACCTCGGGTCATCGGCGTACCGCTTGAGCGGCGGCACCACCGCCCCGCCCTCCATCCAGGGGACGTAGGCCGGGCCGTAGATGTGCTTGATGAGCTCCCACACCACGTCCGGGTGCTCGGTCTGAGCGCTGACGCCCCAGCCGGCCGTGCCGCCACCTCCCCGCGTGCCGGCCGGGCCCTCGGGCAGGGTGTGCACGTCCCATTCGAACTCCGATGCCCGCAGGGCGGGAACCGACCAGACCGCACCTTCGACCATGGCGAACCGCCCGCCAATAAAGCCGGCGTGGACGTCGCCTACGGCGACGATCTGCTCGGGAGTGGAGAAGACCCCCTCCCGCACCGGATCCCAGATGGCTCGCAGGCCGTTCATGAAAGCGTCGTCGATCAGCAGGACCTGGTTCTCCTCGTCGAGGTAGTCCCCGCCGTAGGCGCCTATAGCCCCGTGGGCGTTGTCGGCGTTGTCTGCCTGCAGCCCATACCCGATGACGTCGCCTTTGGTGAGCACGCGGGCGTACTCGGCCATGTCGTCCCAGGTGAAGCCGTCCCCGGGCAGCTCGAGCCCGGCCTCCTCCAGCATCGGGATGTTGTAGAAGAACGTGTTCACGTCCGCGCTCATGCCCTGGCAGTGCATCTCGCCTGCGGGCTGGTCGCCCAGGGCCACCGTCGAGCAGACCTGGAGCATCGACGGATACCAGGAGTCGACGTTCAGGTCAGGATCGACTGCCAGATACGGCCTCATGTCGAGGGTCAGCCCTTGCTGAGCGAAGAGGTCGACCCACCCGTTGTGACTGAAAAAGATGTCGGGCATGTTGTTGACGGCGTTGTAGGCGACCAGCTTGTCGGTGTAGCCGTCGGGCGGGATCTCCTCGAGTTCGATCGACACGCCGGGGTGCAGCGCCGTGAACGAATCGATCGTGGGCTGGACCTCATCCAGGTAGGGCAGGCCGGGCAGCGTCATGGCACCCCAGCGCAGCGATCCGCTGAGTTCGGCCGGAGCAGGCTCGGGGGTCGGCTCATCGCTCGTGGTGTTTGCGGCCGTGGTGCTGGGAGCGGTGTCGTCGCTGTCGTCCCCGCACGCCGGGAGTAAGGCTGCGGCCCCGAGCGCTCCTGTGAGAGTCAGGAACTTCCGTCGATCCATGTCGTAATACCGGGTCATTGTCCCTCCTTGAGAGCTTCACTCGAATACCTACGAGCTGCCGACGCACATCCACCCGCACAGAATCCACACAGGGCAGATTCGATCCGCGGAGATCTCACCCGGGCTAAGCGGGCGGGCTAGCTGGCACAAGCTCATGATGACCGGCTCGACAAGGTCAAGTCAAACCGGCCGTTCGCCGGCTTGCGGAAACGGCGGCGGGATCACGGTTGGGCAACGCAGGAGCATTCACCGCTAGAGTTCGTCGGCATACAATCGCTCTCAACAAGTTGAGAGGCGGCCGATCCGGGTGTGGGCGGCCCGCTCGCCAACGCGAAGCGGGCTCGGCCGAACGCCGAGCGAGCACCACCGAGCTGGCCCCACATGGCCGGTGCGAAGGAGCATCTGTGACAGACACCGCCCAGCGAGCGGAGCAGATCCGAGCCGCCGACGGGATCGTCATACGTTTCGCTGGCGACTCTGGCGACGGCATGCAGCTCACCGGCAACCGCTTCACCTCCGCGAGCGCGCTGTTCGGCAACGACCTGGCGACGCTGCCCGAGTTCCCCGCGGAGATCCGGGCCCCGGCGGGCACGCTGGCCGGTGTCTCCGCGTTTCAGGTGCACATCTCAGATCACCGAATCACCACCCCGGGCGACGCCCCAGCCGTGCTGGTAGCCATGAACCCGGCCGCGCTGCGCTCAGATCTCTCGCTGCTGACGCCCGGCGGCACTGTGATCGTTAACACCGACTCCTTCAACGCCCGCAACCTGGCCAAGGCGGGCTACGACGACAGCCCACTCGACGACAACACGCTCGCGGGCTACACCGTGGTGACGGCACCAATGACCGATCTCACGAAACGGGCGTGCAAACCTCTGGGCGTCAAGCCTCGCGTGGCGGACAGGTCGAAGAACTTCTTCGCGTTGGGGCTGGTGTCGTGGCTGTATTCACGGCCCACCGAGCCGACCCTCGCTTGGATCGATCAGAAGTTCGCCGGCCGAGACAGCGTGATAGCGGCCAACAAGGCGGCGTTCGCTGCCGGTCACGCGTTCGGCGAGACGGCCGAGCTAAGCGAAAGCCGACTCAGCGTGGCGCCTGCCGACCTTGAGCCCGGCACCTACACCAACATCAGTGGCAACACGGCGCTGTCCTGGGGGCTCGTGGCCGCGTCCCAGCAGGCCGGGCTACCCCTGTTCCTGGGCTCATATCCGATCACGCCGGCGAGCGACATCCTTCACGAACTCTCTAAGCACAAGAACTTCGGGGTGCGAACGCTGCAGGCCGAGGACGAGATCGCCGCAGCCGGCGCGGCTCTGGGCGCCGCTTACGGCGGGCACATCGGCGTGACCACCACGTCGGGCCCGGGGTTGGCGCTCAAGTCCGAGACCCTGGGCCTGGCGGTGAGCCTCGAGCTGCCGCTGCTAGTGATCGACATACAGCGCGGTGGGCCTTCTACAGGTCTGCCCACAAAGACCGAGGCGGCCGACCTGATGCTGGCGCTGCACGGCAGGCACGGCGAGGCGCCGCTGCCGGTGGTCGCAGCACGCAGCCCCTCCGACTGCTTCCACACGGCGATGGAGGCGGTGCGCCTCGCGGTTGAGCACCGCACGCCGGTGATCTTGCTGTCGGACGGCTACCTGGCCAACAGCACAGAGCCGTGGCGCATACCCGATATCGACACTCTGCCGACCATCACAGCGGACTTCGCCACGGAGCCCAACCGGCGTGGCCCGCAAGGCGAGCGGGTGTTCTGGCCGTACGTTCGAGACGACCGGCTGGTGCGCCCGTGGGCGATCCCGGGTACTCCCGGCCTGATGCACCGAATCGGCGGAATCGAAAAAGAGGACGGCCGAGGCAACATCAGCTACGAGCCCGACAACCATCAGATGATGGTTCACCTCCGGTCTGAGCGGATCGCCCTCATCGCCGAGCACGTGCCGGCAGCCGAGATCGCCGGCGACGCACGCTCTCCGCTGGTCGTGGTCGGCTGGGGCTCCACGTGGGGTGCCATCACATCGGCCCGGCGGCGCTTCGAGCGAGCTGGCAGAGGGTTCGCGCACATCCATCTGCGGCACCTCAACCCGCTGCCCGCCAACCTGGGAGCGCTGCTCGGCCGCTTCGAGCGGGTGATCGTGCCGGAGATGAACCTGGGTCAGCTCTGCCGCATACTCCGCGCCGAATACCTGGTGGACGCCAGGTCGGTGACCAAAGTGTCGGGCCAGCCCTTCACAGCAGGCGAGATGGAAGCCGCCGTCGCTGAGGAGTTGGAGAAGCTGAATGGACGCCATAGCAGGAGGATCACGACATGACCAATGCGCCTGCCCGGGCTGCCAGGGTTGCGCCGCGTGCGGCGCCGGCGACCGACAGCGTGCCCGTCACCACCAAGAAGGACTGGGCGACCGACCAGCAGGTCCGCTGGTGCCCGGGATGCGGTGACTACTCGATACTCACAGCGATGCAGCTTCTGATGCCCCGGCTCGGCGTGCGCCGCGAGGACACGGTGTTCGTGTCCGGCATCGGCTGCGCGGCTCGTTTCCCCTACTACATGAACACCTACGGACTACACGCCATCCACGGCCGCTCACCGGCGATCGCCACCGGTTTGGCGATGGCCAGAGGCGATTTGGACGTGTGGGTGGTGGGCGGCGACGGCGACATGCTGTCGATCGGCGGCAATCACCTAATCCATGCCCTGCGGCGCAACGTCAACATCAACCTGCTGCTGTTCAACAACCAGATCTACGGGCTCACCAAAGGCCAGTACTCGCCTACGAGCGAGCGCGGCAAGATCACCAAGTCGACTCCTCAGGGCTCGCTCGATCATCCGTTCAATGCGGTGTCGGTGGCTCTGGGTGCGGAGGCCGCCTTCGTGGCCCGTACTCACGACATGGACCGCGCTCACATGCAGGAGATGTTCCGCAGAGCGCACGCACACCGCGGGGCCGCCTTCGTGGAGGTGCTTCAGAACTGCAACGTGTTCAACGATGGCGCGTTCGCCGCGATCACCAAGAGGAACGTCAGGGCCACGATGCTGATACCCCTGCGCCACGGCGAGCCTGTGCGGTTCGGACCGAACGGCGAGTACGGAGTGGTGATCGACCGCGGCAGGGCCCGCACGGTGCGCGTCGACGACGTGGGCACTGATGCCCTGGTGGTGCACGACGAGACGCTTGCTGATCCTTCGGTGGCGTTCGCGCTGAGCCGCCTGGCCGAGACGATGGACGTGCCAACGCCGATCGGGGTGTTCCGCGCGGTGGAACGTCCCGACTACAGCTCAGCCCTTACAGCACAGATCGCGGAGGCCCAGTCAGCCTCCGGCACCGGTGATCTCTACGACTTGCTGCGTTCGAATCCCACTTGGGAGGTCGGCTCTAAAGTCTGACGGTCGTCAGTTTGACGGTCGTGCTTATCGTTGGTGCCGTGGCTTCCTACGGCGTCCGATTCGTGGCCTCGGCAGCGCTGGTGGCAGGACTGGCCGCAATCGTCTACGTGGCGCTGGGCGGAGGCGGCGGGAGCAGCGACTCCGACGCGCAGCCCAACAGTGCCGACACTGTGCAGCCCGCCGCCGAAGCGCAGCCCGCCGGTGCCGCAGAGGAGGCGCCGGTGGAGGTGCTGGGCGAGGCCGACACGCTCACCGACCTGGACGGCTGGCTCAACACCGAAGCGGCCTCTCTCGAGGAGATCCGCGCCTTGAACAAGCTCACGGTGGTGCAGTTCTGGACGTTCGGTTGCCGCAACTGCAAGAACACGCTGGAGGCTCTCAGTCGCCTGTACGCCGAGTACGGCGACCGCGGCGTGGAGATCGTGGGCGTGCACTCGCCTGAGTTCTCCTACGAGGCGGAAGTCGAAAACATCATCGAAGCCGCTGCCGAGCTGGGCGTGGTCTGGCCGATCGCCCTCGACACCCGCAAGACAAACTTCCACCGCTGGCAGGAAGGCCCGACCGCCTACTGGCCCCGCGTCTATTTGATCGATAGCGACAACAGGATCCGCTTCGACCGCCGGGGCGACGGAAAGGCCGCATACCAGAAGCTGCATGACACGGTCGGGCGGCTGTTAGCAGAGGCCTGACGCCGGCCGCCTCCGTCGGCAGGATCGACCCCGTGGCAACATTCCTCGAAGGGGTCGGTGCTATCAGCATCGCCTGCACGCTTGTCGCGCTCGTCCCGGCTATGGCTCTGGTGCTGGTGGCCCGGCGCGCCCGGTTCACCGTGGCGCTGTGCTACACCACCGCCACGGCGCTGCTGATGTGGGCCAGAGCTGCAGGTCTCTGGCATGTGGAGCTGCGCGCCGCGGCGGAGCCAATCGTCGGGGCGGTAGCGGCCGGCGCGTTCGCGGCCGCATACTTCTGCTCGGGCCCCAGCTCGCTCGCCGCGACCGGGTCGGGCACTGCAGCCGGAGCGCTGGCCGGCTGGCTGTGGATGCCCTGCGCCGGCCCGAGGCTGGGCGACATCCTAAACAGCGCAGCCAACGACAGCGCCAGGCCAGCGGCTTTGATGCTGCTGTACGTCACCGGTGCGCTTCTGCCTGCCCTGCTGTTGGCGCTGGCGCCCCATGCGCTGGCCCCGGCGGGGCGCGTTCTCAACCGCCCGCCGGCCGTAGTACTCGGGGGAGCGGTCGGCGCGGTTTATGCGGCGACCCTGGCAGCGGGCTACTACGACGACCTGGTGGGCGAACTTTACCGAATCGCCACGCGCGCTTGATGCGAGCTAGCTCAGCTTCGAGCGAATCTTCACCGGAGTGGGCGAGTTCTACCGGGTCGCCGCACGCGCTTGGCGCGGATGAGTCCGTCAGACTGAGCGCCAGGCCATCACAGATACCTTAATGTGGAATGCGCCAGCTCATCAGGGATGCGCTCATCGTCACCGGAGACGGCCTCACGGAGCCTTTCGCGGGCGATGTCTTGTGTGAGGACGACCGGATGGTTCACGTCGGCTCGGTGCCTGCCAGAGCGGCCGCGTCAGCAGATTTCACTCTCGAGGCCCGGGGGCTGGTGCTGGCGCCCGGCTTTGTCGACACGCACAACCACGGCGCCCTCGGCGGCACGATGATCGGCAAGCACGGTATTCCCGTCACCTGCGAGCTGGCGGTGCGCGGCGGTGTCACCAAGCGCATCTGCGGGGCCGACGGCCTGTCACCGGCGCCTGTGCTGCCCGAGCAGCGGGCAGAGTACTCCGAGCAGCTCGCGCCGCTCGACGGCCGCATCCCCTCCGAGAGCCCCAAGCTTTCCAAACGCGGCAGGCCTGCCCTCCAGCAAGGCGGGTTCCAGCAGGGCGGGCAGGCCTTCGAACGCAGCAGGCCTGTGCTGTGGCCGTGGAGCAGCGTCAAGGAGTTCTACCGATGGCACCGAGGCCGCTCGGTCACCGACATGGGGCTGCATCTCGGCCACAGCGCCGTGCGGCGAGTCGTGATGGGCAACCTCAACCGGACAGCCGACGACCAGCAACTCCGCGACATGTGCGAGGTCGTCCGCCGTGAGGCCCCGCAGACGCTGGGCCTGTCCACCGGGCTCGTCTACAACCCCGCCGTCTACTCAGACCGGCGTGAGATCGCCGCGCTAGTGCGCGCCTTCAACGAGGTGAAGCCGGCTGCCCTGTTCCCACACCTGCGCTCAGAGAGCGACGAGATTCTTACCGCGCTCGACGAGGTGATAACCGCCGCCGTCGAAGGCGGCGGCGGTTACTGCAACGAGCATTCCAAGATCGCCGGCAAGCACAACTGGGACAAGTTCGAGCAAGTCGCAGGCCGTCTGGCCTCCGCCGCGGAGAACACAGCGACTATCGAGAACATGTACCCGTGGCCCGCTGGAAGCACCACGGGTGACGTCATCTTCCCGCCGGAGGTGCGCGCCGGCTCTCGGTATGCGTTCCTCGCTCGGTTGTCCTCGCTGGCCGTCCGAAACGCCGCCTATGAGAAAATGCGCGGCGACACCACCACCTGGGACAATTTCATCCACTTCTGCGGAGGGCTCGACGGCATCCAGATATCCGGCGTGAGCCTTGTGGAGCACAGCGACCTGCTGGGCCAGCGGCTCGGTGACGTGGCCCGCTCCGCCGGTCACGCCGACCTGGACTCCAGGGAGGCTTACGATGCGGTGTTCGACTTCTTCGTCGCGAACCGGGGCGAGGTGGGCATCATCACGTACCACGGAAACGACGCATTGGTGGAGCGGTTCTTCCGACGGCCGACGATGGCCGTGTGCACCGACGGGCTGGTTCCCGGCCCCGGCCAGGCGCCTCACCCGCGCTCGCTGGGCGCCTTTCCCAAAGCGCTGCGCCTGGCCCGCCAGCTGGGCATACCGCTCAAGGAGATCGTGTACCGGCTGTCGGTGATGCCGTGTGACTTCTTGCGGTTGGAAAGCCCTGTGCTCAGGCCTGGTGCCGATGCCTCACTGGTGCTGTTCGACTGGGATGCCGTGCGCGAGTGCAACAGCTTCGAGTACCCGCTGGTGCCCCCAGAGGGGATAGAAGCGGTCTGGGTGCACGGCGAGCTGGTCAACGACGGCGGCCGTATCCGCGTGCCTGCGGCGTTCCCCGGGCGGCATCTGCTGTCGGATCATCAAGAGCCCCGCATTCGCCGATAGGCCTGCGCTGGTAGAGCCGCGTCTGCGCTGGTAGACATGTCTACGCCATGAGAGTGCCTCTCACCGTCAGAGACCACCTCCACCGCGCGCAGGTCGTGTACCCCGAGCGTGTCGCCTTCGTGGACGAGCCCGACCAGCCCGCCGAGTCGATGGGTGAAGTGACCTTCCGCGACATGGGCCGGCTCGCCGACGCAATGGGTGCCGGTCTCGACGCCCTGGGCGTGCCGATGGGAGGGCGCGTGGCGATGGTGTCGCACAATGCCGGGCGCTTGCTTACAAGCTTCTGGGGTGTTAGCGGGAACGGCCGAGTGTTCGTGCCGATCAACTTCCGTCTCGGGGTCGATGAAGTGGAATTCATCGTGGGGCACTGCGGCGCCGACGTGCTGCTCGTGGACCCCGAGCTGGCCCCGGCGCTGGCTCAGGTGGAATGCCGTCACAAGTTCACTCTGGGCGCCCAATCCGACGGCTCCCTATACCGTTTCGACACGGCACCGCAGCCCTGGACGCCTGACGAGGACGCCACAGCGGTCATCAACTACACCTCAGGCACCACTGCTCGGCCGAAGGGCGTTCAGCAAACTCATCGCAGCCTGTGGCTCAACTCAGCTGTCTTCGGCTGGCAAACCTGCGTAACAGACCGCGACGTCTACCTACACACTCTGCCGATGTTCCACTGCAACGGGTGGGGAATGCCCTACGCGCTGGTCGCTATGGGCGCCAAGCAGGTAGTGCTACGCAAAGTTGACGGCGCCGAGATCCTGCGCCGCGTGGCAGACCACAGCATCACACTGCTGTGCGGGGCGCCCGCGGTTGTGGCTGCGACGCTGGACGCGGCCGCTGAGTGGCCTGGCGCGATCCCCGGCGCGGGCCGCACCCGCATCGTCGTCGCCGGCGCGCCTCCGCCGACGCGGGTCGTTGAGCGCGTCGAAACCGATCTCGGCTGGGAGTTCATCCACCTTTACGGCCTCACAGAGACGTCGCCTGTGCTCACATTGAACCGTCGGCGCGCCGAGTGGGACGCGCTGACCCCAGCGGAGCGGGCGCGCAAGCTGGCCCGCCAAGGCCCGCCCGCTCTCGGCGTCCGCATGACCGTGAGCGACCGTGGCGAGTTGCTGGCACGCTCCAACCACGTGCTGGAGGGCTACTGGGAGCAGCCCGAGGCCACTTCTGAGGCGGTCGTGGACGGCTGGTTCTACACAGGTGACGGCGGCTACGCCGACGACGGCTACTACGTCATCACTGACCGCAAGAAAGACGTGATCATCTCCGGCGGTGAGAATGTGTCTTCCATCGAAGTCGAGGACACCCTGTTTTCGCATCCGGCCGTGGCCGAGGTCGCCGTCATCGGCGTGCCCGATCCCAAATGGGGCGAAACCGTCAAGGCGCTGGTGGTGCTGGCACCCGGATCGGCCCTCGACGCCGATGCCGTTGACGCCGATGCTGTTGAAACGGAGTTAATAGAGCACTGCCGACAGCGGATTGCACATTACAAGTGCCCTACGTCGGTGGAGCTGCGCAGCGAGCTTGCCCGCACCGCTACCGGCAAGCTCCAGAAGTTCAAGCTGCGCGCGCCCTACTGGGAGGGCTTCAAGAAGGCCGTCAGCTAGCACCGGGCCGCCAGATGGGAGTTCGGCCCGGCACCCTCCTGAGGGCTGACCATTCTCTGGTGCGGTGCAACCCGGAACACCGCGACGCTGGCAGGCCCGGCATTGGCTGGCGCAGTGATGGCTTCGGCGCGTGGCACCGTCGCGGCACCGGAGCGCGGCTGCTGGTGGGCGGCTCGCCGCTGCGCCTCTTCAGGTTGACCGCGTCAGGGGCCCGGCTTGTGGACGGCTGGATGGCTGGCGAGCCGGTCGGTGAGTCTGTAGCCGAGCGGCGACTAGCCGAACGCCTCATAGAGGCTGCGATGTTTCACCCGTTGCCGCCGGCGCAGCTGCCGTCGCTTGCCGCCACTGTCGTGGTGCCGGTGTTCGACGATCCCGGTGGACTGGAACTCCTGCTGTCCGGGCTGCCGGGCCTCGACGGTGGCCCGGCAGGTCGCCCCAGCGTCGTCGTCGTCGACGATGGCTCACGCGACAAGGGCGCAGTCGCCGAAGTCGCAGACCGGCACGGGGCACACCTGGTCGTCCGGGCCCGAAACGGCGGCCCAGCCGCGGCGCGCAACACCGGCATGGCCGAGGTCGTCACGCCGATCACGATTTTCGCGGACGCTGACGCGACCGTCTCCGCGCGTTGTCTTCAAATACTGCTGAGCCATTTCGCCGATCCCGACACTGCCTGCGCCGCGCCGCGTGTGAGCAGCGCGCCGGGCAGGGGACGCCTGGCGCTGTATGAAGCGGCTAACTCGCCGCTCGACATGGGCAGCTTGCCGTCACCGGTCGGCGCAGGCCGCGCGGTTGCCTACGTGCCCGGCGCTGTGCTGACCGTGCGCACCGAAGCCGCCCGCGCTGTGGGCGGGTTTGACGAAGCGCTTCGCTGGGGCGAGGACGTGGACTTCGTCTGGCGTCTGGCATCGGCGGGTTATTCGGTTCGCTACGAGCCGGCCGCGATCGCGGGCCACCGGCCCAGACCGAGCTGGTGGGCGCTGCTCGCCCAACGCCGCCGCTACGGGGCCTCCGCAGCCCCGCTGGCAGCGCGTCATGGCGGAGCTGTGGCACCAGTGCGCTGCTCATGGCTCAGCGCTGGCGCCTGGGCCGCTGCCGCGGTCGCTCCCGTCGGCTTCGGTGCCGCAGCGGCGCTTCTAGCCGTCGGCACCTCGGCGGCCCGGGTCTATCGCCTGGCGGGTTGTCGGGGGCCAGAGGCCTGGAGGCTGGCCGCTCGGCTGGCCACGCGCGGCCACGCGCACACCGGGCTCTGGACGGCCCGTGCCGTCACGCGGGCCTGGTGGCCTGTGCTGCTGGCTGCCGCGGTTAGATGTCGCCGCCTGCGCGGCGCGCTGGTGGTCGCGGCTGCGGTGTCCGCACTGCTTAACCGGCCAAGACTGGTGACCCGGCCAAGCCTGGTGACCCGGCCAAGCCCGGCCGGGTCACGTGTCCGCTGGCCAGCGGACACCGCGCGGCTCGGTCTGGCCGCAGAAATCGCGCTCAGGGTCGCCGACGACGCGGCCTACAGCGTCGGTGTGTGGCAGGGTGTGATCGCTCACCGCAGTCTCAGGGCCGTACTTCCCGAGCTGAGGCCCGTCCGCGTCGCACGCTCGCGCCCCGATACCGTCGCGTCATGGCACTCATAGATTCCGACGCCGCTGAGGCACTGCTCGAGCTGGCACGCCGCGAGGTCGACGACGGCCTACTCCCCGCCGCTCAGCTCGCCCTGGCCCGCGACGGCGAGGTCGTTCTGTCGGAGAGCTTCGGCGACGCAACCGACGACACTGTCTTCCACATGTACTCCGCGGTCAAGCCGTCGGTGGCGCTCACTGTGCTAGAGCTGGCCGCTGAAGGCCTGCTGAGCATCGACGCTCCCGTGGCCGACGTGCTGGGATCGTTTGCCGCCAACGGCAAAGAGGCCATCACCGTCTCGCAGGTGATGCTCCACGTCGGAGGCTTCCCATACGCGCCCTTGAGCCGACGCGCCGGATCAGACCGCTCTGCCCGGCTGGCGGAGTACGCCGCCTGGTGCACCGACTGGGTGCCGGGCAGCCGCTTCGAATACCACCCCACGACGGCTCACTGGGTGCTGGCCGACCTGATCACAGAAGTGACGGGACGCCATCACGCCGATGTGATCACCGAGCGTGTGCTCGAGCCGGCCGGGTGCTCACGCTGGTTGGCGCTGAGCGACGATCAGCTCGCAGACGCCGCGGACGTGGTATCGGTCGGATCCGAGCCCACACCGGAGGAACTGCGCGCTGTAGGGATCAGCGAGTTGCCCGATCTCGGCGTCACCCACAAGCACCTGGAACGCTTCAACCGGCCCGAGATCCGAGCCATGGGCGTGCCCGGCGCTGGAGGCATGGCCTGCGCCAGCGACGTGGCTTCTTGGTATCAAGCGGTGCTGCACAACGCCAACGGGTTCCTGCGCCCCGAGGTGCGCTGCGAGGCCGTGAGGGTGCGCTTGCGCCTGCCCGACTGGACGGGTGTTTCGGTCAACCGCTCCCGCGTGTTCATGATGGCCGGCGACGACGGCCGCTCTCGCTTTCGCGGCCACGCGGCTGCCGCGTCGCCTGAGGCGTTCGGGCACAATGGCGCTAAGGGACAGATCGCGTGGGCCGATCCGGGCAGTGGCCTGTCGTTCGTCTATTTCACCAACGGGCTCAACCGCAACGACGTGTCTGGAGCGCGCCGCTCTATGGCGTTGTCCGACCGCGCCCTCGCCTGCGCCAGCTGAGTCCGGCGGCCCTGCTGGAAACTAGTGAGCCCTCCAGCGAGCCTGCGGGGTTGAACTCGACAGATTTGGAAGGGCCTGGCGGGGTTGGGAACACATGCCGCTGATGGCATGATGTCGGCCGGCAGCCCGGCGGGTGCCGATCCGCTCCCTTAGCTCAGTCGGTAGAGCGTCTCCATGGTAAGGAGAAGGTCGTCAGTTCGATTCTGACAGGGAGCTCCAGCCTGACAGAAAACTCCAGCCTGACGAAGGCTCCAGCCTGACAAAGTAGCTCCGCGTCTGGCAGTTAGGGTTGCCGCATGCGGATCGGTGTGTTCCTGTTCGGCGGGGTCGAGATGTCCGATGTTGGCGCCGGTCCACCCGCTCCTACCGACAGGCGCTACGACAGCAAGGCCGTGTGGCGGGCCACTGAGCGCATCATTGACATGGCCGTGGCCAGCGACCGGCTCGGATTCGACTCCTTCTGGCTGACCGAGCACCACTTCCAGTACGAGGGTTACGAAGTGATACCCAACGGCATCCTCGTCGGGGCGGTGATAGCCGAGCGCACCGAGAAGATCCGCATCGGCATGGCGTTCAACATCGTCCCTCAGTGGCATCCGCTGCGACTCGCGGAGGACTTCGCCACTTTGCACAACATTTCCGGTGGCCGGGCCATCCTCGGCGTGGGCCGCGGCACGGTGCCCCGCGAAGCCGAGGTGCTCGGCACCAAGATCGGCAGCTTCGATAATCCCGACATGGCCGTGGCCGACGAGTTCAACCGTCGGCAGTTCGACGAGGCCATGCAGGTGATCCGTCTGGCGCTCGACAACGACAGCTTCAGCTTCCACGGCCAGGTCTACGACTTCCCGCCGCCCGGCATCCCCGACCGCGGCGGGTACGTCACTGAGCTGACGCTCGTGCCTCGGCCCCTTTATCCGTACGAGATGTGGCAGGCAATCACCTCTCCGCCCACCCTCGAGCAGGTGCCCCGCTGGGGCTGGGGCGGCGTGTTCTGGAACAACCACCATGCGTTCACGAAGATGCGCTGGGAGCGCTTCGCTGAGATCTTCACCGCCGAGCACGGGCGCGAACTCGAACGGGGTGAACATCGCCAGCTCGCGCTGTGCGTCCGTGTGGAAGACAGCCACGAGCAGGCCGTGGCGTCGGTACGGGACGGCCACGACGAGTTCTGGAAGTTCCTCGGCCCCTACGGCTGGAGCAAGGGCTACATGGGCAAAAACGGACGCCCCGCTAAAGCCGGCCTGATCCCCACGCTGGAGGACTCGATGTCGCAGAAGACCTGGCTGGTAGGCACCGCCGAGCAGGTGGCCGAGACGATCTGCTGGTACGACGAGCAGCTTGGGCTCGAGAACCTGATGTTGTTTCCGGCGATGCCCGGCGACCCCTATGAGCAGGTCGAGGAACAGCTGGAGCGCCTGGCCGCCGAGGTCGTGCCGCTGGTCGGGGTCAGCCGCGCCACGCCCTGAAGGCTCGGGCGATCCGAGCGTCCGCGGCATCGTCCGCGGGTGCTGGAAGCGATAAGAACGTGATGCGGCAGCGCCGGTGGCAGCTCAACCGCAGCGTGCGCGCCGTGGTGCGCCTGCCCGAATCGCGGGCCCGGAGCCGGGCAAGCTTGCCGTGCGGGCTGGTCGTGACCGCACCCACTCGGCGGATGTTGGTCATGTTCGGCCTCACGCGGTGCCGGTCGTCGAGCACAAAGCCCACGCCTGGCACGAGCACCCGCTCCAGCCAGCCCTTCACGGCGGCTGGCACGGTGAAGGCCACTGTGGGATAACAGAACGCCAACGCGCCAGCCGCTCTGAGCCGGGCCACGGAGTCCTTCACATCTTCGGATATCACCGGCTGCTCAGAGTGATACGCAGCGCGCTCTTCCGGCGACATAACCGCGTTGAAGCCGTGCAGCGCCAGCACGTCCACCTCGCAGCCGTTCTCCTCCAGCGCAGTGACGGTGGCACGGGTCACCCGGCGGTCGGCGTCGTCGGGGGAGTACCCGTCGATAAGCAGAACGCGCACCGCCCAACGGTAACCTGGCCCGGACGGAACGCTGTTTCGCTGTCGCTCGCGCGTAGCAGGTAAACTGAGTGCCTATGTCCCTGAAGACTGTAGAGACGGCGTCCGCGCTGTCGTGCGACCACATTGGGATGGTCTTCCCCGACGGTACGGAAGCGCTGCAAGACGTGTCGTTCTCGGTGAGCAAGGGGGAGTTCATCACCGTCGTGGGGCCCTCCGGGTGCGGTAAGTCGACGTTGCTGCGCATCGTTGCGGGCCTGCTCAGACCCACGTCGGGCAATGTGCAGGTCGACCGCGACAGCCTCGGCTACGTGTTCCAGGATGCAACGTTGCTGCCTTGGCGTAACGTCCGCCAGAACGTAGAACTCCTCGCGGAGCTTCACGGCTTCCCAGCCGAGGAACGCAGGCAGCTCTCAGCCCAGGCCATCGAGCTGGTCGGCCTCAACGGGTTCGAGAACCACTACCCGAAGTCGTTGTCGGGCGGCATGAAGATGCGGGTCTCGCTGGCCCGAACACTGACGCTGAAACCACCGGTCTTCCTGTTCGATGAGCCATTCGGTGCTGTCGACGAAGTCACGCGACAGCACCTCAATGAGGAGACCCAGGCGCTGTTCCAGTCTGAGCGCTTTGCAGGGCTATTCATCACACACTCGATCGGCGAGGCCGTGTTCATGAGCACCAGAGTGCTCGTCATGTCGGCTCGGCCGGGCCGCATCCTGGCCAGCTTCGACGTGCCGTTCGCTTACCCCCGCAAGCACGAGCTACGGTTCGAGCCGGAGTTTGCGGTGCTCAGCGGCCGCGTTTCCCATGCGTTGAGAGGCTCTTATCTATGACCGTCGATATTTCACAGGTCAGTGTGGCGGACACCACCGCAGTGGACGCGCCTGCTAGCGAGGAGGTGGCGCAAGACGCGCCACAGCAGCCTAAGCCTTATCGGACCAAGTCCCGAGGCCGTGAGCTGGTCGAGACCGTTATGCCCCCAATTGTGCTCGGCTGCGGCGTCATCGCCTTCTGGTATCTGGTGTCTTACGTTGTGCTGGAGGAGAGCAGGCGCTTCTTGCTTCGTCCTATGCATCAGGTTCTCGATGTTGGATTCTTCAATTGGGAGAACTTCTCGGAGATAATGAGCGGGCTGTTCTCTAGCGCGAGAGTCGCTTTAATAGGGCTGGTCATCTCCATTATGATCGGGTTCTTCTTAGCAATGATCATGAGCCAGGCCAAGATTGTGGAACGAGCGATATTCCCGTTTATGGTCACCATCCAAGCCGTACCGATCCTGGCCATCGTGCCGTTGATCGGATTCTGGTGGGGCTATGGGCAGCAGTCCCGCGTGGTGGTCTGCATCATCATCTCGCTGTTTCCGATAATCGTGAACACGCTGTTCGGCTTACAGTCGGCCGACCGCGAGATGCACGACCTTTTCACGCTGCATCATGCCAGTCGTATGACAAGGCTGAGAAAGCTCATGTTCCCGGCGGCGCTGCCTGCGGTGTTCGCAGGGCTGCGCATCTCGGCCGGTTTGTCGGTGATCGGTGCGATCGTCGGCGATTTCTTCTTTGGCCGCGGTGATATCGGCATCGGGCAGCTGCTGCGCCGCTACGCCAATCAGCTTCAGGGCGAGGAGTTGCTGGCCTCGGTGATCATGTCGTCGGCGCTGGGCATCGCCGTTTTCTGGATTTTCGGATGGTTGCGAGACGTCGTGATCGGCAAGTGGCACGAGTCCTCAGACAGAGTGTCCTGACAGGAAAGCGTGTCAAGTAAGGCAAACCCGTCCGGCTCAAGTAAGGCAAAACCGTCCGGCTCCGGTCGGACCGTCTCCAGGAGGGGGACCACATGAAAAAAATGACAAGTTGGCTCGCACTGCTGCTCGCCTTTGGCTTGCTGGCGGCTGCTTGCGGTGACGACGACGAAGCTGAGACGGCGACACCTGCTACCACAGCAGCTCCGGCGTCTGAGGATGATATGTCCGAGGATGAGATGCATGAAGATGATATGTCTGAGGGTGAGATGCCTGAGGAGACAATGGTCACGCTCGCGGATGTCTGTCCGAGCCCGCTCTCCATTCAAACTGACTGGTTCCCAGAGTCTGAGCACGGCGCGCTCTATAACTTGATCGGCGAGGGGTACGATGTGGACGTCGAGAATCAGATGGTCCGGGGCCCGATGGTGCTCGACGGCGAAGATCTCGGGATTGAACTCGAGATACGCACGGGCGGCCCCGCAATCGGGTTCGCTCCGGTGTCGAGCTACATGTACACCGACGACTCGATTCATCTTGGCTACGCCTCCACAGATCAGCAGGTGCTGCAGTTCGTGGACGCGCCGCTGGTGTCGGTCGTGGCGCCGCTCGAGCAGAACCCGCAGATGATCATGTGGGATCCGGAGACCTACCCCAACGTGAACAGCATCGCGGATCTCGGTACTGAAGGCGTGACGATCAACGTCTTTGGTGGCGGCACCTTCTCTGAGGTGTTCGTAGCTCAGGGGATCTGGTCGGAAGATCAGGTGGATCCGTCTTATGACGGCTCGCCGGCCCGCTTCGTGTCTGAGGGTGGTGCCATCGCTCAGCAAGGCTTCGCCTCTTCTGAGGTGTACACCTATGAGCACATCTTCGAGGAGTGGGGCAAGCCCGTGGCGTTCGAGCTGCTGCACGATGCTGGGTTCCAGATCTACTCCCAGACGATCGGCGTGCGTCCGCGCGACATGGAGGAGATGAGGCCTTGTCTCGAGCTGCTCGTTCCGGTCATCCAGCAGTCTGTGGTGTCTTACGATGCCTCTCCGGATGCCGGCAACGCAGTCATTGTGGACGCGGTCGAGCGCTATGACAGCTTCTGGGTGTACCAGCCTGAGCTGGCCGACTACTCGGTGCAGGCTCAGCGTGACTTCGGGCTGATCGGCAACGGGCCTGATGACATAGTCGGCAACATGGACGCCGACCGCATCCAGGGTGTGATGGACGCCATTGTGGACACAAACCTCGCCGCGGACGTCCAAGAGGGCCTGTCGCCCGAAGACATCTTCACCAACGAGTTCATCGACCCGAGCATCGGTTTCTAATAGAGCCACATCTCAGGTTCTAATAGAGCCATATCTCAGGCCATCGCTGTCTGAGACCCCCATGACGACAGCGCTGGAGGGGCGGGCCTCAGGCCCGCCCCTCCAGTCGTTGTCACACGTAGGGCTCGGTGTCTCCGTCGATGCGGGAGATCAGGAACTCACCGGCGGTCACCGGCTTGTAGCGTCCCGGTCCGCAGCTCGGGATGCACTCCACGACGGTGGCCGGATCCGGGTTGATGAAGAACGGTATCGAGTATCTGTCGCCGGCCGATCCCACCATGTCGTTGGCACTTCTGTTATTGGCACTGGCCGATCCCACCACGCGATGGGGCGTTGACTTGTAGCGGTCGTTTGTCCAGCGCGCCAGCATGTCGCCGAGCTGGACGATGAGGGATTGCGCCGGTGCGGCGACGGGCCTCCACGCTCCGTTGAGCAGCACTTCCAAACCGGGGCGCCCGTCCAGTGCCAGCAGCGTGATCGCGCCGTAGTCGGTGTGCGCTCTGCTGATCACCGGCGCCGCGTCCGCGGCCGGGTAGCGCAGGAACCGGAGCCGGCACTGCGGGTCGGTCATGCGGGCCGCGAAGAATCCAGGCGCCTCGAGCGCCACGGCCAGTGCCTCCAGCACGGCCACGGCGACGCGCAGAGCGGCTTGCTGATAACTGTGCACCGCCTTGGTCAGCCCGCCTTCGCCCAGGTTCACCTCTTCGGCCAGGCCCATGTCGAGATACTCCGCAGTTGGATTGCGCCAATATCCGTACCGGTTCACGCGCTGCAGCAGGTCTTTGCGCTCCTGCGGCCACGTGAAGAAGGCATGAGCCGCGCTGAATGCGTCAGCGAGTTGGCGATCGATGCCGTGGCCCGACACTGAGAACAGGCCCGCGCCCGAGCACGCCGCGTCGACCGCGCCCAGGCTTGGGCCGTCCATGTCGCCGGCGAGCAGCCGCGAGACATCCACCACCGGCGGTGTGAGCATCGTGAGCATCGCGGCGGACGCGTTGGTGTTGCGCGAAGATGTCATTTTCGAGGCAAGACTACAAGCGGACACCCCAAAATTCGAAAGGCGATGACATGAACGCTGCATCCGACCCTCAGCAGGAACACGCAGAAGACCATGTCGAAGAAGAGTTCTTGTTGGAGGAGATCTCCATCGACGGCATGTGCGGTGTGTATTGATGCCGTTCGACCCCGACCGGCCCTGCCGGCTAGCAGAGCAGGTGGCGTTGCGCCCTGAGGCGTTCGGCGCTCTGGCCTATCACTACGGCACCCGCCGGCTGAACCTGGTGCAGTCACCCGACCTGGCGCGGCTGCTGGAGTGCATCCACCTGTATCCCAGCGCACGCGCCGCGTTCGACGCCTGCGAGATCGATCGCCGGCGCTGGCCGTCGTTCGAGTCTGCTCTCGCTTCGCTGGCGGTGTCGGAGTTCCTGGTGACGTGACAGCCCTCCGCAACCGGCTCGAGCGCGGACTGAACGCGCCGATCTGCCTCACCTGGGAGCTCACTTACGCCTGCAACCTCCAGTGCATCCACTGCCTTTCGTCGTCGGGCAGGCGCGACCCCGCCGAGCTGTCCACCGCCGAGGCCGAGCGGGTGATCGACGAGCTGTCAGCGCTGGGAGTGTTCTATGTGAACATCGGCGGCGGCGAGCCGACGCTGCGCCGCGACTTCTGGCACCTGCTCAGTTACGCGGTTGATCACCGCGTGGGAGTGAAGTTCTCAACCAACGGATCCCGAATCGACCGCTCTGCGGCCTGCCGGCTCGCCGCCGCCGACTATGTCGACGTGCAGATCTCCATCGACGGCGCCGATGCCGCCACCAACGACGCGGTGCGTGGCGAGGGTTCGTTCGCGGTCGCCCTGGCGGCGATGCGCCAACTGCGCTACGCCGGTTTTGAGGGCTTCAAGGTCAGCACGGTGATCACCCGTCACAACATCGCCCAGCTCGATGCGCTGCAGGCGCTGGCAGAGCGTTTCGGTGCCCAACTGCGCCTCACCCGGCTGCGGCCGTCGGGTCGCGGCGCCCGGTCATGGCACCAACTGCATCCCACCGCCGAGCAACAGGTGCGGCTCTACCGGTGGCTGATCCGGCGCCCCGAGGTGCTCACCGGCGACTCGTTCTTCCACCTCTCTGCGCTGGGTGAGCCGCTTGAGGGGCTCAACATGTGCGGTGCCGGACGGGTGGTGTGCCTCATCGACCCGGTCGGCGACGTCTACGCATGCCCGTTCGTGCTCCATGAGGACTTCAAGGCCGGCTCGGTGCGCGACAGCGGCGGCTTCGTTGGTGTCTGGCGTCGCTCTGAGCTGTTCGCCCGGCTGCGAGAGCCCGCTTCGGCCGGGGCGTGCGCCTCATGCGGCCAGTTCGACGCGTGCCGGGGCGGCTGCATGGCCGCCAAGTTCTTCACCGGCATCCCGCTCGACGGCCCCGATCCCGAATGCGTCAAGGGCCACGGCACGCCCGGACCGGCCCCCTTCAGCGGGCCGGATCACTCCCGCCCGGATCACTCCCGCCCGGTTTCGCTCCTGCCGCGCCGAGCCCGGTCGTCACAGGCTCAGACAATCACGCCCGCTCAGACAATCGCGCCCGCTCGGCGCAGCTCCCGTATCTCGCTGTCGTCGTAGCCCAGCTCGCCGAGGATCTTCTCGGCGTGCTCGTTCAGCAGAGGCACCCTGTCCGCGAACAAGGGCTGGGTCACCGAGAACGACGGAGCCAGCCGCGGCTGTCGGATCCGCCCGCCGGTGGGGTGCTCCCACTCCACGAGGGTGCCGTTGTGGACTATCTGCGGATCGCCGGGCAGGTCTTCCAGCGCTGCCACTTCGCCGCACGGCACAGAGTTGGCGTGCATCCGCGGTACAAGCTCCGCCACCTTCCACTTGGCGAACTCCTCCGCGAGCAGGCCGCCGAGTTCCTCGAAGCGGCCGCTGCGGCCTTCGCGGCTGCCCCAGGCGGGATCGTCCGCCCATTCATGGCGGCCCAGAGCCCGATACAGGCCCAAGTACTGCTCGTCGCTGATCACGAAGTACACAATGTGGCCGTCAGCACATGGCGTGAGCTGGTAGATCTCCGATAGCCGGTACCCGCCCGAGGCGTCCGGGTCGAGCATCGTGTCGGCCATGCCGCCGTCAGGCCAGAGGAACTGTACGGCGGTGTCGAGCATCGAAAGCTCGATGTGCTGCCCGCCGGCGCCCCGGCTTCGCGCGAACAGCGCGCTGCAGACTGATAGCGCCGCCATCCAGCCCGACGACTTGTCGACCAGCCCGTTGCGCACCAGATCGGGGATCGGCGCTGTGGGGTTCACCTGCAGCGCCACGTACCCCGACATGGCCTGGATGATCGGGTCGTACACCGCCCGGTCGACATAAGGCCCGCTCGGCCCATACCCCGACATCGAGCAGTAGACGATGTCCGGGTTGACGGCAGCGACGGCCTCGTAGCCCACACCGAGGCGGTCGGCCACACCGGGCCGCATGTTCTGGATCACCACATCGGCGCCGGCCA
This sequence comes from Acidimicrobiales bacterium, assembly GCA_965214945.1. Classification (GTDB taxonomy): domain Bacteria; phylum Actinomycetota; class Acidimicrobiia; order Acidimicrobiales; family Aldehydirespiratoraceae; genus JAAXHB01. The sequence goes on from OZ244029.1 coordinate 424,395, forward strand.
TCATCCTCAGCGCCAGGTCGCGGCCGGCGTCCGTGGACAAGTCGACCTGGATTGAGCGCTTACCCCGGTTGTTGTTGGCGACCGAGCTGTTGATGCCTCCCTTTGCGAACTGGGCGAGCCTTGTCAGGTCGCCGTAGCCGGGGGGCTCAACCTTGATTACGTCCGCGCCCAGATCAGCCAGCAGCATCGTCGCGGTCGGACCTGCGATCACCTGAGTCAGATCGATCACCCTGACACCCGCGAGCGGCCCTTGTGCGGCCATCATCCCTCCTGCCCGGCGCAGCATCTTGCCTCGCCTGCACAAACAGCATGCCCTATCTGGCTGTACGTTCGGAGAGCACGTTGTGACCCTCACCACCATCGACGGCAACTGGTTGATCTGCCCCTATCTGACTGTGTGCCAGAGCGAAACACAGTATGACCGTTCGAAACGCGGTGTGACCGTTTTGGTTGGGTCAGGGCTCGAGGTCAGGGTTCGGTAGCTGTCATTGCCTAATCTGGCCGCGTGCCCGACGAAACACGTGACGACCGTCCGGTCGCATTGGTCACAGGCGCCGCGGGTGCCATCGGCGCGGCGACAGTCACAGCATTGGAGTCCGGCGGCTGGAACACGGTGGCCATCGACATCGCATCGTCCGGCGCCGGAGCGTCGGCGATCACAGCCGACGTGCGCGACCTCACTGCCATGGAAGCCGCCGCCACCCAAGCCGCACGCGTGCACGGGCGCCTAGATGCTGTGGTGGCCGCGGCGGGAGTGATCGCAGGCGGGCGGCCCGTGTGGGAGACCGACCCCGAGGACTGGGCCGCCGTGATCGACACCGACCTCACCGGCGTGTGGCACACCATGAAAGCCGCTGTTCCGCATCTGCTCGCCTCGCCCGGCCCTCGCAGGGCCGTGGCGGTGGCGTCCGCGGCCGGAAGCCGCGGCCTGGCCCTGCTCGGGGCCTACACCGCCGCCAAGCACGGCGTGGTCGGCCTGATGCGCGCACTTGCGGCCGATCTCGCGGGCACGGGTGTCACCGCCAACGTCGTCGCTCCCGGCTCCACCAGCGGCCCGATGCTCGATGTGTCAGCCAACCTGTACGGGCTGGCCTCGCCAGGCGAGTTCGTGCGGCACCAGCGGCCGCTCGGGCGTCTGATCGAGCCCGAGGAGGTGGCGGCAGCAGTGCGATGGCTGTGTTCACCGGACGCCTCAGCCGTCACCGGAGCGGTCATAGCGGTCGACGGGGGCATGACTGCGGTGGTCCACTAGCGTGTAGGTGTCATGAAGACCAGAGCGGCGATACTGCGCGAGGCTGGCGCTGATTGGAGCATCGAGCAGATCGAGCTCGACGGTCCCCAGCGCCGCGAGGTGCTGGTGAAGACCGCAGCTGCGGGCCTCTGCCACTCCGATGAGCACGCCCGTGACGGCGCGATGCCGGTGCCGCTTCCGATCGTCGGCGGACACGAGGGTGCCGGCGTGGTGATCGAGGTCGGCGAGGGGGTGACCGAGTTAGAGGTCGGCGACCATGTGGCGGTGTCGTTCATACCGTCGTGCGGGCGCTGCCGCTGGTGCGCAAGCGGCAAGCAGAACATCTGCGACCTGGGCATGCACTTGATGGCACCGGGGATGATGCCGCCTGCGGGCGGGTTCCGCCACCACGACGCAGACGGCGCCGATCTGACGCCCATGCTCAAGCTCGGCACGTTCGCCGAACACATGGTGCTGAGCGTCGACTCCGCCGTGAAGGTCGCTCCCGAGGTGCCCGCAACCGCTGCGGCTCTGGTGAGCTGCGGTGTCACTACCGGGTACGGCTCAGTAGTCCACCGGGCCGAGACCGGCCCCGGCGACACGGTTGTGGTGGTCGGCTGCGGCGGGCTCGGAAGTGCTGCGGTTCAGGCGGCGCGTATCGCCGGTGCCGCCAACATCGTGGCGGTCGACCCCGCTGAGATGAAGCGCAAGCAAGCGCTCGGCTTCGGTGCCACACACACGGCCGAGTCGATGGAAGCGGCGATGGAGACGGTGGGTCGCATTACTCACGGTGTGATGGCCGACAGCGTGATTCTCACACCCGGAGTGATGGAGGGCCATCTGCTCGCCCCGGCGCAGTTCCTGGTCCGCAAGGGCGGCACTGTAGTGGTCACCGCTGTGGCCCCGCTGGAACAGATGGACGTGCAGTTCAACCTGTTCGAGTTCGCGATGATGGACAAGCAGCTGCGCGGCACGGTGTTCGGCTCCCGCAGCCCCCGCTCGGAGATACCGCACCTGCTGTCGCTGTACTCGGCAGGGCTGTTCGACATCGATTCGATGGTCACCGCCGTCTACACGCTCGATGAGCTGAACGACGGCTACCAGGACATGCGCGATAACAAGAACGTCAGGGGAGTCGTAGTCTTCGACTGATCCGCAGCTCGGAGTCGAAGGAGAGCACAGTCTGGGCCTGCTGCATGTCTGGCCCTCCGACAAAACGTCGGTGCTCAACAGCACGTCCTGCTCGCCGCAGTCTGGCCGGACTCTCAGCTAGCGGAGTAGGGGTCATCAAGCCGGCAACACCACTTGGTAGCAGACGACTCCAAGGTCGTCGGGGCTGACATGTTCGGGCGCTGCAGGCAGTTTCACTGGGCGCAGACCGAACTGCTTTACGACGTCGACAATTCGGCGGGCACAGTCGGGCACGCTCAACGTGCCGTCGGCGTGCTCGCGGCGCAGCTTCGATAGCGCACGCAGCACCAGGTTGTTGCGGCCTGCCGTAAGAGCTTGATCGGCGCGGTCGTATTGAGTGCCGGCGGGCGCCGCAGGAGATCTCAACACGTCCAGCGCCCAACGCTGGCTGGCCGGCAGCGACGAGAACCGCGCCTCGGGATCGAGCAGCGCGTTGTGCTCGTCGCAGATATCGGCTGCAGCCGCGGCGAACAGGCGCTCCAGATCCAGATCCTCGGGAATGCGGCAGCCGGGCTGGCCCTGCGGGTCTATGAGACGAAGCATGGGCAGGTCTTCCCGGCAGATGACGTCGCCCGACCGCGAGACAACACGCCAGTACCGCTCATCGGCGCGTGTTCGGCACGCGAAGAAGACCGCCGGCTCCTTAAGCGTCAGCGAAGCCGACGCGGACGACCGCTGCGCGGCGAAGGCGGCACCGATCCCCCAGGGCAGGCCCAGCAGGCGGCTCACCTCGCCCTCCTCGGCGGCACGACGAAGATGCGCGCGGAACAGCTCTCCCGAAAAGGCCGAGCCGCCCCCCTCCTGTTCGTCGAGCAGCGACGGGTCGCCGACGGCTAGCCGCCCTGCGAACTCGGTCAGATCGGCATAAATCTGTGACTCCGAACTCGTGCGGGCCAGCACGGGAGTCTCCATGCCCACCGAGGCATTGGCGGCCAGTATCTTCGCCTGAAGTTTGGCCTCCAGATGTAGCAACCGGTCTAGGTCGCCCTGTTCGGGTAGCAGCGTGTAGAGATGCGCCGTGGCGTGGGGACTGCGCAGCCTGATGACGCGCCCGTTGCGCTGCACCACGCGTTGAGGGTTCCAGGGCATGTCGAAGGAGAGCACAGCCTGGGCCTGCTGCAGGTTCTGGCCCTCCGACAAAACGTCGGTGCTCAACAGCACGTCCACCTCGCCGCCGGGCGGTCGAAAGCCGGGTTCACCGTTCACCGATTCGGGACAGAACCGCTCCAGTTCCCTGGTACGCGCATCGGCGTTGGTCTTCGACCCGATAACCACCGTCCACTGCCTGCCTCCCAGCAGCTTCGGGTCGCTCTCGATCCGGCCCTTCAGATATTCGGCCGTGTCTTGGAAGGCCGTGAATATGGCCACTTTCTGCGACGGTGTCTCGGCCAGCACCGTCTGGAGCGCGTCTATCTTCGGGTCGGGATGGTCGCTCAGAGATTTCAGCTGAGCCGCCATCTCGGTCAGCCGGTCCGCGTCTCGCTGCAAGTCGGTAAAGAAGTCGTCCCCGAACTTCTCAGCCGGCGTCCAGTCCTGCTGCTTTGCCAGTGCTTGCGCGGTGAGGACATCGTGGGGCCAGAGGTCGTCGCCGTTCCCGGAGACCTCCCGGATCGCCTTCGCGGGCGGCACGCCGCCCTGCTCGCGTAGGAAGCGCAAGACCGCCAAGTTGGCGTTGCGCATCCTCTTGACAGTCTGAAGAGCGGAGTGCCACGACGACTCGAAGCGCTTCAGCATCTGCGACTTGATCAGGCCGGCCAGCGCCGCCTCAGAACCGGCTTCTGCGGGCGTGTCCACCCGGTAGGCCGATGGACGGTAACGCGCCATCGTCAGGGCGTCGATCCCAGCGGCGGTGGCCCGCACGATGCCGGGGTGGGCGCGGTCGAGGTCGTAGCGGCGCTCGTGCAGCTCCGGCTCCGGGAACCGCACCGTCGTACCATCCGCGAACCGCTCGCTGCGGTACCGCTGGGTGATGAACGCCCGGTCGCGCCGCACCGTCAGGGCGTCGATCAGCGGGAAGAGCCTCGTCTCCGACAGACGCTCAACGTCGGACGCGCCGGCGTCGGCGAAGAACTTCCGCAGGCTGGGAATGCGCAGCGGCTTGCCGGCAAAAGCACCGTCATGGCGGCTGAAGAGGAGGAACAGGCTGTGCAGATCCCACAGCGAGTTGTTGACCGGAGTGGCCGTCAGCAGCAGAAGCTTCTTGGGAGCGCCACCCATCAGACGGTCGAGTGCCGCATACCAGGTGTTGTCGTCGTTGCGGTAGGCGTGGGCCTCGTCGATGATGACGAGCCGGTACACGTCCTTGTCCACAGGCAGCACACGCCGGCCTCCGCTCCGGCACAGCTGTCGGTCGCGGGCAAGCTCCTGGTAGGACACCACCTTGCCCGGCAGGTTGGCCTCGCTTAGGCGCTGCTGCCAGAGGCGATCCCTGAGCTGGGCCGGGGAGACGACCAACACGTGCTGACCCAGTTCTTGGGTGTGTTCACGGACGAACTGAACCCCGATCTCGGTCTTGCCCATACCCACCCCGTCGGCGTAGAGCACCCCTCCGTAGCGGTCGAGTATCCGTCTGGCGCGGGCGAACCCGTCCCGTTGGAACGCTGTCAGCGTCTGGTGCTGCTCCAGCGGCGACCTGTCGTCGGGGTCGAAGTCGCCCTCATAGAGCTCGAGAAGAGCCCGAAGAAAGACGGTCTGTGGGTCGCTCACTAGCGCCGGGGGCCGGAGCAGGTCGAGCAGCTCCTGTCGGTAGTCCTGGGACTGGGCCCACAGCCGCTGGTACCACTCCAGCGCCATCTCCACCACGTTGGGCTGGTAGTGCACCATGCCCAGCTCCAGGTTGGCGGTGAGGCCGCCGCGGGTGAGATTGGCCGACGACACCAGCGCAGCGCCCGGCCTCGCCGGCGACCCGGCGTCGCTCAGCTCGCCGATGACGTAAGCCTTGCCGTGGAGGAAGCGCCGCATATAGCGCCGCACTTCCACGCTGCTGGACGCGATGAATCCGCTGACGCGCTCCAGCACGGCCCGGCGGGCGGCGGGAAAGGCCGCGAAGTCCCGCTGCCGTCTGAGAGCTGCCACCGACGTCTCGAAACGGCCGCCGACGGTCTCTGACGCTGAGCCGGTCAAGGCCTCCGACTCCGGTGCCGCTCCGATCAGCAGACGCAGGTGAAGGGGCCGATCTGCCGCCAGTTTCGCTAAGGCGTTCAGCCCTTCCAACCCGACGTAACCGGTAGCGATGTTTAGCGGCCCTGCATAGTGCTGCGTCAGCCATTCCAGTGCCTGCTCGTGACTGCCGTAGTCGACGTTGTCCACCAACTCGAACGGGTTTGGCATCAACCGCGCGGTTCTTCCGGGATCCGGGCGAGGCTCAGCGCGCCCTGGCACCTGACATGTCTAGGGCCTAATCCCTGAACACGTCTCGGGCAGGGCCGTGCTCCTATGCCTGGGTTTGTCGCGGGCGGGGCAGCGCGTTCTACGCGTCGAACACGTCGCGCACTTCGCAGGTGAATCCCGGCAGCACGTCGTGCCCGTCGAGGGTGTCGCCGCAGGCGAGGGATGTCACGGAGCGGCCCGGCCGGTGGATATCCACGGTGCGCGTGTCTGGGTGCACTATCCACACCAGACGCACCCCGAAGCTCAGCCACATCAGTGCCCTGTCGGCCATCTCGCGGCGGCTGTCGTTGGGGGACGTGACCTCCGCCACGAGATCGGGGGGCACTTGTGCGTAGTGGGTGATCCGCGCTTCCAATGGCATCTTCTGCGCTGAGAAGTAAGCAACGTCGGGCTCGCGCACGGTGTCGGGGTCGCGCTCCAGCAATACGCCTGAATCTGAGGCCGTCAGGCGTCCCAGCCTCCGGGGCTTGACGAAGTTCCCCAAGCGGATGATCAGGTTGACAACGATCTGGCCGTGTTCAACGCCGGTGGGCATCGTCTCGCGAAGCATCCCTCGGATCAACTCGCCGCGGACTCTTTGGCCCTCGAGCAGCAGCAGGTCTTCGGCGGTCAACAGCTTTGTATCTGGGCTTGCAACGGCCATACTCAATCCCTCTCGCGGAGACTTGCCGCAGGTATGCGCTGACGCTCAACGCTACAGGCTCTCGAACTTGCCCATCACCTGCTTGCGGTAAGCGAGACTGATCGCGTTCTCGGTGAAGTCGGTGAATACAAACCGGAGCTCGTCTGCAGTCAGTCTGTAGGCGCGGGCCGTGAGCGCGTCGATCTCGGCGCGCATGTCTGAGCGTTCGGCTTCAGTCAGCGGCCCCCATTCCACACCGCTCTCGGCGGCGAAGTCGGCAAAGCGCTCGTCCACGCAAGAAAGCCGGGCCGCCAGCTTGCCGATGCGCTGCCAGGGAGTGTCCTCTGGTGGCGGTAAGCAGAGCATGTGGAGGATAAAGAAGTTGAGGTTGAGCTCTACATATCTGCGCGCCAGCCAGTCGAAAGGCGTGCTGTTCATCACACCCAGCAGACTGGATCGGGCCACGGCGTCCCATCCGGCGAAGATCAAGTACGGCGCTTTGTTGGTCAGTGGCATGCGCGGCGGCACTAGGCAGGCGATTACTGTACGAGAGTCCGTTCGCCTGGTCACGTCGCGGAACGCTATGCGGCAGCGATGAATCGGATGTGTGCTAGGATCAGAGAGTATGTTTGCGGGAAAGATACGTTTGAAGATATGTGAGCGGGATCTTTTAGTATGAACGAAGTCCAGCGTCTCCTGCCAGTCGCAATATCCCGCTGGGTCGCGTCCGTGGGGGTCGTACTGGTTGAAGCATCGGCCTTTCCAGACCGGTAGCCGTAGTCCATCCGCGGGGTAAGAAAACAGGGCCCTGTTTCACTTACATCCGCGGGTCTGGACAAATCGGCGAACTGCACACCGCGCCGCATCTTGGCCAACACATCTGCATGCGTCTGACTCGGCACGAGCGGTACCACGCGCGCGCTTCCCAATGACAAAATGGGGACGCTGACACCCGGATCGCTCGTCACAGCCTCAAACCCTTCAAGACTGGCAGAGGGTCCCGTTACTTCGAATTCGGCATCAACCGAGCTTGCAGTGTGTGATCCTGCGAGCAGCGCAACCGAATATTGGGGGTGTATATCGAAAGCCCAACGACGCGAATTCAAGATGTAATCAACTCTTGTCACTGTTGTACGTTCAAAGAGCCATCGCCGGAATCGCTCGGCGCCTTTGGCCAGAAACGCTGTTCTGGGCAGCACCACGCCCAGCCGTCCCTTCTGCCTGACCAGGTGGCTGTACCTCTCACAGAAGAGTTGGTACAGGTCTCTGTCACCCACGCCTTGAAGCTGGTAGCCGCCTGCTTCGGTGAAGAACGCTCGCAGCTTCGCCAGTTGTGCCTTCTCGGCCTTGAACTCTGGCCTCCAGGTCGGGTTCTGCCGGTCGAGTTCCTCGATGCGTCTTCTCCGGGCCGCCAGATTGGGCAGCCCTCGCAGGCCTGGGTCCCGAAGCGCGTAGAAGGCGAGTTTTTCGAGTGTTATCTCGTTCCACGGTGGGTTGCCCACCACCACGTCAAACCCGGGCCGGTCGCGGTGAAAGACGTGAGGGAATTCCAGCGGCCAGTGAAAGAACCGGTACCGCTGGGCGGTGCTGTCGGTCTTTTTGATCCTGTCGGCGATCTCGGCCGTCTGCGGGTTATCGCCTTTCACAATCTCGGCCCTGTTGGTCTCCAGCGTATGGCGGGCCCCTGGCACGCCGAGCGGCTCTGCGGCCCACAGGTCGAATACCGTTCTCAGGCCTGCCGTGGCGTCGCGCAGCTCGGCGTTCAGCTCTTCGGAGCGCTTCACTTCGTCGGGCGTCCGGTCGGGGTTCACCGCCAGCTTTCGCTGCAGCTCAGCTGCGCGCCTCATGGCGGTGTCCACGGCTTCGCCGGTGAGAAGAGGGCTGTCTTTGGCGCCGACGACGGCGGGGTCGGCCACGCCGATGAGAGCGTTACCGCACTTGAGGTTGCTGCCCAAATAAGAAAGCGCAAGGCCGGGCACGAAGGAGGCGAGCCAAAGCGTGACGTTGGCCACCTCTACTGCCATCGGGGATAGATCGACGCCGTAGATGCAGCGTTTGAGGATGAGTCGCCGTAGCAAGTCGCCGTCCTCAGGGCGCGCCCCTGGCGCCGCCGTCTCCTCGCTCAGCTTGTTGAACAACCGCGCGATGTCGGGCAAGCCACCGACTTCGGCCAGGAACAGCTCGATGCGGTCGGCCATCATGTCGAGCGCAGCCGTTAGAAAGTGGGCGCTACCCATGGCCGGGTCGACCACCGAGAAGTCAAAGAGGCGACGGGCCGCTTCATCAGAGTTCCGTTTAGCGATTTGCTTTACCTCGCGCAGGTGCTCTTCGAGGGCTGGCCGCAATGAGTGCCGCAGCAGGTGGTCCACGAACTCGCGCCGTGTGTAGAACACCCCTCCGGCCTTGCGTCCGCCCTGCTCAGCCTGGTAGTAGAGCTGCGCCTTGCTCACCTCCGGCTCTTCCTCCTCGTCGGCTCGCACGGGCCTGAACACATCGCGTTTGGCGTCGTAGGCCAGGTCTTCGGTCGCCTGGGTCAGGCGCATGGTGAGCAGGGCTTCGTAGATTGCTCCCAGATGGCCGATCTGTAAGCCCGCGTAGTCCAGACCAGGCTGCCCGGGCGTGAGCGTCTCGAAGGCGATGGCCGCCAGCGCAGGCGCTAGGTACATATCGGCGACTTCCGCTCGCTCCAGCAAGGCGCTGCCGGGGAAGCCGTCGGCGGCGAACAGGCTGCCGTTGTACACCGGCACATCGCAGGAGCGGTCGCCGGTGCGCACCATCCGCACCAGAGTCCGCAGCCGGTCCCACCGCTGGGTCGATCTCGCGTCGAGGTCCGACAGAGCCAGGCGGGAGTCCTCCGCGAGCTGGATGGCGCTGTGGGGCCTGTACGCGGCTGAACCGATGGGAAGATGGCCTCGTGCCTCGACGTGCAACAGGAACATGAACCGGAACACCAGCGTGAGCGCTGCCTCCTCGATCCGGCGGAGCTGCCGGCGGTCGGCCAGGTTGTTGCCTTGCGACTTGAGGTATTGGCCGAGGCCGCGCGCGATGTTGGGGAGCGCATCCTTGACGAGGCGCTCCTCCAGGCCTTGGCGCAGTTCCTCGCCGAAGTCCTTGGCCTCGGCAACCCACCGCGTGAGCCAGCCCCCCTCGGCCAGTGACTTCGGTGCTAACAGGCCGAGATAGAGGCGGTTTTTTGGCTCCAGCTCGTCTGCGTCCAACTCCAAGTACTGGCCGGTTGCGGCACCCATGGATGGTCGGCGCTGGAACAGGCGGTAGCGGCCTCCGGACGCCAGCACGCCCCATGAGGCGCCGCACTGCTCGCAGTCGGCCAGAACTAGGCCCTCGGGCAGCTCCCCGTAGTCCGTAAGACGGCTGAACTGGGCCGGGCTGCGGTGCGAGTGCACTACGGCCACGGGCGCGTGGCGATGTCGCAGCAGGTAGCCGCGCCGTTGAAGCTGTTCGATCTGGTAGCCGAAGTTCTCGAACAGCGAGCGCCACTGCCCACCGTCTGCGACTCTGACGTCTTCCACAGCGCTCATCAGACGTTGCTCGTCGAATGGCCGCCTCAGCCGCTCGCGCACAAAGTGGGGCGTGAGCAGGTCTTTGACCCTGACTCCGGGGACGACCGCCTCGGTGAGGCGGTTGAACTCGCCGCTGAGGAACGCCGCCGCTTTGCGGACTGCATAGTCACGGCACTTCTTCAGCAGGTCGAGCACGCGCTCGGCTGGAAGCGCCCGCACGGGCCGGGCTTCCTGGGGCCCTACGACCCGAAGTCGGGACGGGTCGTCAGGGGCGATAGTCAGCAGCACTACGGCATAGGCCGAGCGGCCCTTGCGCTCTTCCCAGAGCCTCCGCAAGTCGGTCTCGTTGCCGCTGTCGGTGTAGAGCAGGTGATAGGCGGGCGTCTCCCAGACCATCGTTTCGAAACCGTGCCGAGATTTCCAGGCCCACCCCACGCCGAACACGGCTTCCAGCTGTGACACCAGATGCTCAGCAGTTGAAAATGTAGTGAGCATAATATTCATAGGATATCACTAAATATCAGATTAAGCAGTATTATCTAAAGTCAAGAGACAGGCTCCATGTTGCCGCAGGCTGGTAGGGAGCAGCCCGAACGGGCGGACAGTGTCATCCAAAGTGGCGAAGCCCTGACAGTTGAAGAGCGTGACAGTTGAAGAGCGTGACGCAGGTTACGGGTCGTCTGAAGAGTCTGATGAGCGAAGGGTGTGACGGGCCTCAAGCTTGGTGTCGCGGCGGATCACGGCGGACAACGCGGCGACCACCACCACCGCGCCCACCATCTGAGCCGCCACAATCGGCTCTTCCAAGAAAACTGCGGCACCGATCATCGACAGCGGCGCCGAAGCCAGCGTGATCATCGAGGTCACCGTTAATCGCACGTGGCGATGTGACCAGTTCATGAGGAAATGGCCGGTGCCGGGCACGGCCAGCATGGCCGTGACCCAAGCCCAATTCGCTGCCGACGGCCACTCGAAGCCGCCGGAGACGGCTGTTACCGGCCCCAGCACCAGCGCCCCGACGATCCACACAGAGGCTTGGAACTCGACCGCCCCCACCTGCTGTCGGATTTCTTTGGACAGGGCAAAGACAAGCGCCCACAGGATCAAAGCCACAACGGATAGCCCGTCGCCGCGGGCGCTCCACGTAAGCGTCGACGAAGAACCGACCAGCACCAAGGCCGTGCCCGCCACGGCCAAGACCGCAAGCCCGATGAGCCGCATCGAGATCGGCTCGCCGAAGCGACGGGAGGCCGTGCCCAGCAATATCACCGGCAGGAGCGCGCCGATCATGGTGACGTTGGCGATGGTGGTGGACTTGAGCGCTTCGTAGAACACGACCAGCCACGCGCTGGTCAGCACTGCCACGGGTGTGCAGGCCCTCAGCGGCGTCCACCTCAGCGGCTGCCTGCGGGCCATGAGGATGGCCGAGTACACGATTGCACCGAGAACGACCCGCCAGAAGGCAAGCGACAGCGCCGGCATCTCTATTACGCGCACCATCACGTTGCCCGCGCTCCAGCACGTGACCGCCGCTACCGCGGCGGTCACGCCCAATCGGTGCTCTTCGGTGGCTCGACCGACGGTCACTTGATGGTCACGGGCTGCCGTCCGCCAGCGGCACGCCCTCGGCCAACTCGTCTATGGAGGAACCGGCTATTCGGCTTCGGCCCAGGCGGCTATGTCTTCGAGGTCTTTGGCGATCATCTTGCGCGTCGCGCCCGTGAAGAGCCGGCCCACAGTGGCCGACAGGATCCTGGTCGCGGTCGTCTTGGGCCGGGCGGCCAGCGTCATGCCGACGACCGCGCCGCCGCCGCGCGGCTTCACGAACATGGTGGAGACATACTCCACCTTGGCGTTGCCGGCCTTGGTCTCATAGGAGCGGCAGGGCTTGACTGCGGTGACCTCCATCTCCTCGGTGGCTTCTTTGCCCATTATCTTGCGGGTCTCACGCCAGCGTGTGCCGACGCCGAACCCTGAGCCCCCATCGAGGCGCTCGATGCTGAGGATCCCTGAGATAACGCTCTCGGCGGTCTCGAGATCGGTGAGGATTTTCCAGACGCGCTCGGGCGGGGCGTTCACAGGTCTGGTCACTTCAATCGATGTCATAAGCGCACGCTAGCTGTCACGCCGGCTGGCCGCGGCGGGCCCGCATCCGCTGTCTCATGCGCTCGTGCGCTTCAGGGGTGCCGTCGTGGAAGGTGCCGAACAGCTTGTCGATGGGCACGGGCCGGTTGCCGTAATTGCATTCGAAGTACCGGTGGTGGAGATGATGGAAATAGTCGCCGGCCGGTGCCGTGGCACCGTCCCGCCCGGTGATCTCCACCCGCTCGAAGCCCGAATGCGACACCGCCGGCGACAGGCCTTGGTACAGCCCGCTCAGGATCACGATCATCGGGTGGGCCGGAACCACCCACCACAGCGCCAGCACGCTGAAGTAGATCAAGTGCTCCAGCGGGTGCATGGAGATGCCGCTCCAGGGGCCGGTGTTCACGTTGCGGTGGTGCAGATAGTGGGCGTGGTCGTACAGCCAGCGGGTGTGCAGCAGCCGGTGGTTCAGGTAGAAGTGGGTCACGCTCCACAGGAACACAGCCACGGTGAGCGCCCCCAAATACGCCCAGGCCGAACTCCATTCCAGCTGCGGGATGAGATCGTTGGCGTAAGCCCACATCGTCGCGCACTCATAGGCCGACCAGATCAGGCAGCCGCTGCCCAGGCTCCAGAACATGTTGTCGCGCACCTGATGGTTCCACAGGAACGACCGGCTGGTGCTGGGCCAGCGCAGGATGTACTTGAAGCGCTGCCCCTGGTGCCGGCGCATGTACAGCGACAGGTGGAGCCCGCCCGCCACCGCCGTCAAAAGCAGCGCGTTGCGCAGGTAGACCTCCAGCATCCACCGGGGCTGCAGATGGGCCATGCGCTCCATGGAAGGCGTCAGCATGTTCCACACCAGTGCCGCTAAGGCCACCCACAGCGCTCCGTAGGGGAGCATCACGGGCGTCAGCAGGTACCGCAGAGTCGCCGCGGGGCGTGGCGGCCAGTCCAGCAGCGGCGAGATCTCGATGGGCACGCTCGGCTCGTAGCCCTGACGGCGACCGTCTCGGGTCAGGCCCCCCTGCACCATGCGGAGACGTTACCAAACGCTGCCACACCAGGCGCTGCCGCCCGCGACCATCGACACGACACGGCCAACACCAGTCAGACCATGCGCCGTGGGCCGACACCTGGATCCCCGACGCCATCCGCGACGCCAGCGGCGTGCCAACACCAGTCAGACCGTGTGCCGTGGGCCGACACCGGCTGACCACTGCGCACTGGGGACAATGGCGGACACTGCTGCCTTGGCTACCGGCGGTGATCTCAGCCAAGCCCGGAGGTCTCTATGCTTGAGCCCACGAAGGGAGGCACCGCCAACGTGAGATACGCGTCACCGACGACGGTAGAGGAGGCCCAAGCGCTGCTGGCAGGCAGCAGCAGCGCCCGAGTCTTCGCCGGCGCAACCGACCTAATACCCCAGATCCGGGCCGGACTGCCCGAGCCCGGGCTGGTGATCGACTTGAAGCGGATCGAGCGTCTATGCGCGATCCGCCACGACAACACGACGGGCACCTGGATTGTCGGCGCCGCAGCCCCCACCGCGGACATCTGCGCGTTCGACGGGTTCGCGGAGGCATTCCCGGGCCTGGCCGAGGCCAGCGGGTTGATCGGTTCCGACCAGATCCAGAACCGCTGCTCTTGGGGTGGCAACCTTGCAAATGCCTCGCCCGCGGCCGACACGCCGCCGAGCCTGATTGTCAATGATGCCGAAGCCGTGATCGCCGGAAGCGGCGGCGCCATGCGAACCGTGGCCGCAGCCGAAGTCGTGACCGGCCCCGGCGCGACTTCGCTGGCGCCAGACGAGCTGATAGTCGAATTCGTGCTCTCCGATCCGCCCGCGGCCACCGCAGACGCCTATCTGCGCCTCATCCCGCGCACCGAGATGGACATCGCCGTGGTGGGTGCGGCGGCGCGGATCACCCTTGACTCCAACGGCCAGGTGGCCGCCGCGGCGATAGCACTCGGCGCTGTGGCCCCCACCGTTGTGCGCGTGCCCGACGCCGAGGCCGCGCTGATCGGCCGCATGACCGACGACGCCGAGGCGCTTGCCGCCGTCGCTGCCGCAGCGTCCGCGGCGGCCGACCCGATCGACGACAAGCGGGGCACCGTCACGTACCGCCGCCAGGTGTCCGGGGTGCTGGCCCGCCGAGTGGCGGTGATAGCGGCCGAACGCGCCGCCAGCCCCAGTCGAGCAGGAGGTCTGTCATGAGCCGCGTCCATGTCACTTGCACCGTCAACGGCGATCCCGAGGAGTTCCTCTGCGACGGCGGCCAGTCGCTGCTCGACGCCGTACGCGACGAGCTGGGACTGATCGGTGCCAAGGAAGGATGCGGAACCGGCGACTGCGGCGCCTGCTCGATCATCGTCGACGGCAGGCTGGTGTGCTCGTGCTTGATGCTGGCCCCCGAAGCCGAGGGCCGTTCGATCGTCACCGTGGAGGGGATGGCCTCAGGCGACGACCTGCACCCGCTGCAGCAGTGCTTCCTCGAAGGCGCGGCGCTGCAGTGCGGCGTCTGCACGCCCGGCTTCCTCGTGGCGGCCAAGGCGCTGCTCGACCACAACCCGAACCCCACCGAGACCGAAGTCCGCTACGGGCTGGCAGGCAACCTCTGCCGCTGCACCGGCTACGACAAGATCGTGCGATCGGTTCTGGCCGCAGCCAACAGACAGGAGGCAGCGTGACCGTCACCAAAGAGCACCAAAACCACCGGGGTCTGCCCAAGTACAAGTACGTCGGCACTCGCCCCATCCGCCACGACGGGCTCGAGAAGGTCACGGGCCGGGCCCGCTTCGCTGCCGATCTCAACCTGGCCGGCCAGCTCGTCGGCAAGATAGTCCGCTCGCCGCATCCGCACGCTCAGATACTGTCCATCGACACCTCCGAGGCCGTGGCCGTGCCCGGCGTGAAGGCGGTGGTCACCCGCGACGACTTCCCGGCCGTGGCGCCGGGAGATCCCGACTGGGACGTCCGCGTCAACATGATGGCCCGCGACAAGGTGCTCTATGAGGGCCACGCTGTCGCCGCGGTGGCCGCGACCACCGCCTCAGCGGCCGCCTGGGGTGCCGCGGCCGTCAAGGTGGAGTACGAGCTGCTGCCGCCGGTGCTCAACATCGACGACGCTCTGGACGCCTCGCTGCCGCCGCTGCACTCACACACCGTCACCTTCGACCCCGACGTCGAAGACCCGTCCAACATCACCAGCGTCATCAAGCTCGCCGAGGGCGATATCGCGGCAGGCTTCGAGTCGGCCGACATCGTCGTCGAGCGGTCGTTCACCACTAAGGCCGTGCACCAGGGCTACATCGAGCCGCACGCCGTGGTGGCCGACACAGGCCAGGACGGCCGCAGCACCGTGTGGTGCTCGTCGCAGGGCCACTTCAATGTCCGGGCCCTGACCGCGTCCATGCTGGGCTGGGAGACGACACGCATCAAGGTGGTGCCAGCGGAGATCGGCGGCGGCTTCGGCGGAAAGACCACCATCTACATCGAGCCGATCGCGGTGGCACTGTCGGCCAAGACCGGGCGGCCGGTGAAGATTGTGATGACCCGCGACGAGGTGTTCCGCGCCACCGGCCCTGCTTACAGCACCAAGATTCGCGTGAAGCTGGGCGCTACCAGCTCCGGCGACCTAGTAGCGGGCGACGCCTGGCTGGCCTATTCCACAGGCGCCTTCGACGGCCCCGGCGGGCTGCTGGGCGCCATGACCGTCTTCGAGTCGTACAAGATCCCGAACTTCGAGATCGCGTCCTACAACGTGGTGACCAACACAGCCCGCTCCGCGGCCTACCGGGCCCCGGCCGCGCCGATGACGGCCTTCGCGACGGAGACGCTCCTTGATGAGATCGCGGTGGCCGGCGGCTTCGATCCACTCGAGTTGCGGCTGCACAACGCCGTTGTCGAGGGTGACCCGTCCACGATGGGCGGAGTTCCCCGGCCCCGGATCGGCTTTATCGAGTGTCTTGAGGTGATACGCGACCACCCCCACTACAGTGCCCCGTTAGGCCCCAACCAGGGCCGGGGCTTGGCAGCCGGCTATTGGTTCAACATCGGCGAGTCGTCCAGTGCAACTATCAACCTCAACGAGGACGGCACTGCCACGGTGGTGACCGGCAGCCCTGACATCGGCGGCAGCCGGGCCTCGATGGCGCTGATGGCTGCGGAGGAGCTCGGCATCGACGTCTACGACATCCAGCCCGTGGTGGGCGACACCGAGGCGGTCGGGTTCACTGACATCACCGAGGGCAGCAGAGCCACCTTCGCTACGGGCATGGCTGTGGTGGACGCCTGCCGCAAGATCATCGACCAGCTGAGGGAGCGGGCCGCCAAGATGATGGGCGTCGACGTGGACGAGGTTGCCTGGAAAGACGGCCGGGCCGTCTGCACAGGTGGCGAGCACGACCCGCTTCGGCTGGGGGACATTACACGGGAGGCCAAGAAGACCGGCGGCCCACTTACAGCCACCGGGTCACTGAACGCGCAAGGCGTCGGGCCGTCGTTCGCGGTTCACATGTGCGACGTGGAGGTGGATCCCGAGACCGGTGTGGTGCGGGTGGTGCGCTACACGGCGTCGCAGGACGCGGGTACCGCCATCCACCCGAGCTACGTGGAGGGCCAGATCCAGGGGGGTGTGGTCCAGGGCATCGGCTGGGCGCTGAATGAGGAGTACATCTACGACTCCAGCGGCGTGATGGAAAACCCGAGCTTCCTCGACTACCGGGTGCCGGTGGCCTCCGATCTGCCCATGATCGACGCCGTGATAGTGGAGGTGCCCAACCCCGGGCATCCCTACGGCGTGCGCGGCGTGGGCGAGACCGGCATCGTGCCACCCATACCCACAGTGGCCAATGCCATCTACGACGCCACCGGGTGTCGGCTCAGCGATCTGCCGATGTCGCCCATCCGGGTGCTGGAGGCTCTCACTGCCGCCAACGGCGTGAGCGGCAGCGGCAGCGTTAGCGACGGCGCGGCTGGCAGCGCGGCTGGCGGCGTGGCTGTCGGCATCACCAACGGCAACGGTCGCAGCTCCGGCTGACCCGAACGGCGGCAGCCTCGTGGCGAAGCTCCACTTCGGCTCCGACCTGCGCCGCTACACCGGAGGCCTGGCCGAGATCGAGGTCGAAGGGGCCAACTTCGCGGCGCTCATCGCCGAGCTGGACAGGCGCTTTCCCGGACTGGGCCCCCGCTTGCAAGCCG
Source organism: Acidimicrobiales bacterium (assembly GCA_965214945.1). Taxonomy (GTDB): domain Bacteria; phylum Actinomycetota; class Acidimicrobiia; order Acidimicrobiales; family Aldehydirespiratoraceae; genus JAAXHB01. The sequence goes on from OZ244029.1 coordinate 441,638, forward strand.
GCACCGCTGTGGTGATCGACGGCGTTCTGATCGCCTATCCCGACTACGAGCCGGTACCGGACGGTGCCGAGGTCTATTTCGTCCCTCAGCCCAGCGGCGGCTAACTCCGCTCGATAAAGGGCCTGGGATTAACAGGGCCTCGGAGTCGACTCAGGCCCGGTTGCTTCGGCCAGGGTGGTTAGGAAGCGGTCGTTCTCGGCCGGGGTGCCGATGGTGGCTCTGATGCCCAGGCCGGAGAAGGGCCGGGTTACCACCCCGCGGCGCTCCAGTCCCAGGTAGAGGCCGTCGGTGCGCTCACGGGCTGGAAGCCACACGAAGTTGGCCTGAGCGTCGGGAATCTCCCAGCCAGCGTCCGCGAGTTCCGCAGCCACGCGGTCGCGTTCGCGACGCAAGGAGACAACGTTGGCCCTCATCTCGTTCGTGGCCGCGGCACCGAGCGCGGCGAGAGCGGCCGCCTGGGCCAGGCCGTTCACGTTGAAGGCGATCAGGCACTTGTCCACAGCGGAGACGCATTCGGGGTCGCCGATGGCGTAGCCCACCCGCAGCCCTGCCAGCCCGTAAGCCTTGGAGAACGTTCTGGTCACCAGCACGTTGCGGAAGCGGGGCAGCAGATCGACAATCGGATCGCCCAGGGCGGGATCGGCGAACTCCCGGTAGGCCTCGTCCACCACGATCACCACATCGTCGGGGATGCTCTCGGCCAGCCGGGCCACATGGGCCGTCGACACGGCCGTGCCGGTCGGGTTGTTGGGCGTGGCCAACGTCACCAGCTTGGTGCGCTCGGTGACAGCGGCGGCCACAGCGTCCATGTCGAAAGCCCAGTCGGCCCTCAGCGGAACCCGCACCAGCGTCCCGCCCATCGTCTGGGTGATGATCGGGTACGCCTCGAAGGAGACCCACGGCGTGACCACCTCGTCGCCCTGGTCTATGTACGCCGTGGCCAGCTGGTACAGCAGCGCTACCGAGCCGGCGCCTACCGTCACCATGGACGCCTCCACACCGTCGCCCAGCCAGTCGGCGATGGCTTCGCGCAACTCTGCGGCCCTGTGGTCGCAATAGCGGTTGCTTGCGCGGGCCGCGTCCGACACCGCGGCCACGACCGCCGGTGATGGAGGGTAGGGGCTCTCGTTGGAGGCCAGCTTGATGGCGCCGGTGATGTTGTGCTCGTCCTCTGCCTGCTCGGCGGCTTTGCCTGGCAGGTAGGCGGGCAGCCCGTCGACCGCGGTACGCACGCGGCCCACAGGACCGAGCCCGTCCGACGGCTGGTGTGAGGGCGTTGGCGCGGGTTCGGGCGCACCTGCCGCCGCAGGCGTGGGCGCCTCCGCGGGCTGGGATTTGACGGCGGGATCGGACGATGTCGACGTGGTCATGGGCTGGTCCTAACCGGTGGGCGATCACTGCGCGTCTTCGGCGATCAGATTGGGGAGTGCGGACGATCAAGCTTTGGCGACGGGAGGAGCAACATCAAGTCGTCGTAGCCGAGCTGGTGCTGACAAGGTGCTCAGACCAAAGCGACGTGTCACCCAAAACAACAAGGTCGTATGTCACCCTGAGCTGGTGCTGCCAAGGTGCCCAGACCAAAGCGACGAAGGTCTGATGAAGGTCTGACGAAGGTCTAGAGCAGGGCTCCGGTCAAGAGCAGGGCTCCGTCGCGGATGAAGTCCCGTTGATGTTCACCGCTCATCAAGGTCTGCGTTACAGACATAGGCATCGGTAGACTTGTCGCATGGGCACCCAGGCGCCCGCTAAGGCTCGCTCCCAACTGCGGGTCGGCGGCATGTCCTGCGCTGCCTGCGCCGCCAAGGTTGCCTCGGTGTTGAACGCCGCCGAAGCTGTGTCCGACGCCCACGTCAACTTCGCCGCAGGCCGAGCAACCGTGCTGCACGATGGCAGCATCGACGACGAGCGCCTGGTGAGCCTCGTTCGATCCGCTGGCTACGACGCGACTGTGCCCGACAGAGCGACTGCGTCATCCGCATCCGCAGGCGCTGCCGCCGCCTCCACAGACACCGACGACGAAGCCGAGAAGCGCCGGGTCGCCCGTCTGCGCCTGAGGCTGGTCGCCGCTGCCGCGATCACCGTACCGGTCGCCGTGGTCTCGATGCTGCTTCGCTTCGATGGCAGCCGCTGGGTAGCGTGCGTCGGTGCCGCGGCTGTGGTGTTCGGCGCTGGCTGGCGGTTCCACTCCGCCGGTATGCGCGCCCTGCTGCGCCGAGTGCCCACCATGGACACCCTCGTCTCGCTGGGCACGCTCGCGGCCTGGACCTGGTCGGCGGTCGTGCTGGTTGCGGGCGACGGTCACGTGTACTTCGAGACCGGGGCCGTCATCGTCACGCTGGTGCTGCTCGGCAAGTGGCTACAGGCACGCGCCGCCCGGCGCTCCGGGGACGCGGTCAGAGCGCTGGCACGGCTCAGCGTGTCCGCGGTGCGCCTCACCGACGGCACCGAGGTCGACCCGGCCGACCTGAGGGTGGGGATGCGCTTCGTCGTGCGCCCAGGCGAGCGCATCGCTGCGGACGGCACGGTGGTGAGCGGCTCGTCGGCTGTGGACGTGTCGATGATCACCGGAGAGCCGGTACCGGCGGAAGTCGCGCCAGGCGATGACGTGATCGGCGCGACCGTCAACATAAGCGGCGCTCTAGAGGTGGAAGCCACCCGTGTGGGGGCCGAGACCGTGCTGGCGCAGATCATCCGGCTCACCGACGAGGCCCAAGGCGGAAGAGCCGAGGTGCAGCGCCTCGCCGACCGGGTGGCCGCGGTGTTCGTTCCGGCGGTGCTCGTCCTGGCGGCGGGCACGCTGGCGGCGTGGTTTGCTGTGGGCGCCGCGGCGTCGGAGGCGTTCACGGCGGCGGTGTCGGTGCTGATCATCTCCTGTCCGTGCGCTCTGGGGCTGGCAACGCCGCTGGCCGTTATGGTCGGCACCGGCCGGGGCGCCCAGCTCGGGGTGGTCATCAAGGGCGCCGAGGTGCTCGAAGACACTCGCCGCATCGACACGGTGCTATTCGACAAGACTGGCACCGTCACGGAGGGCAGGCTCGAGGTCATCGACATCACAGGCGGCCATGGCATTCCAGGCGGCCACAACGGGCTCGGTCAGCTGGCCGGGGCTCTGGAGTCGCTCTCGGAGCACCCCGTGGGCGCTGCCGTCGCCCGCCACTGGCCCCCGGACGGCTCGGTCGGCGAAGTGACCGACTTCGTGAACCGCCCCGGCCTGGGTGTCACCGGACGGGTGGGCGGCATCGATGTGCGGGCCGGCCGGGCCAGGCTGTTCGATCAGGTGCCCAAGCCGGTGGCAGCCGCCGCTGCGGACGCTGCAGCGCTGGGCCGCACGACCGTGCTGGTCGGCCGCGGTGCCGAAGCCGAGGCCGTGATCTCGCTGGCAGACACCGTCAAGAGTTCGGCACCCGAGGCCGTGGCAAGCCTCCACGAGCTGGGCCTCACCGTAACGCTGCTCACTGGCGACAACCGGCGTACAGCGCAGGCCGTGGCCGCACGGATCGGCGCCGACCGTGTGATAGCAGAGGTGCTACCCGAGGACAAGGCCGCAGAGGTCGCTCGCCTCCAGCAGAAAGGCCATCGCGTGGCCGTCGTCGGTGACGGTATCAACGACGCGGTCGCGCTAGCAGCCGCGGACATCGGCATCGCGCTCGGCACAGGCGCGGACGTGGCCATCGAGGCGTCCGACCTCACCATCGTTGGCGGCGACCCCCGAGCCGTCAGCGACGCTCTAGCGCTGTCGCGTCGCACGCTGCGCACCATCAAGGTCAATCTGTTCTGGGCGTTTGCCTACAACGTCGCAGCCATTCCGCTGGCTGCGGTCGGCTTGCTAAGTCCCGTACCAGCCGCCGCTGCGATGGGCCTGTCGTCGCTGTTCGTGGTGTCCAACAGCCTGCGCCTGCGCCGCTTCCACCCTGCTGAGCGCCAATCGTCCCCTTACGGCGGTCGCGCTCAAATCAATGGGATACCAACGTGAGCAAGGTCGCTCCAAGAGGTCGCTCCAAGACCGACCATTGCGTAAGCGGTTGATGCCGTCTGGATATTCTTTCAACTCTTGCTGGTCATCTATCACTGCCCAGATCAATAGTCATACCATCCCAGATCAATAGTCATACCATCCCAGATCAATAGTCATACCATCCCAGATCAATAGTCATACTATGTTGATACTATCGGGGTGTTCTTTTTGATGCTGTCGGGGTGCGCTTTCGACTCTTGCCAGAGCCTCATATGGCAGTAAGATTATCCGATCATGAGATCCAAGCATTGATTAGGGAAAACAGGCTTCAGGGAAAACAAGCTTCCAATAATCATCTACGGGCTAGCTAATGACAACAAGACCTGTGATGCGACCATAACTCTTCATCGGTTTGATAAATGGGGTGTGACTTTTCGCTCTTTGGCTGTGTTGAAAATCAAAAGTCTATCAATCGTACGAGCCAGTAGCGGAAACAGTCATACCACCGCGCTCGCGTTTCATCGTCGGGTGTTACGGTCAGTGTATGTAGGATTCAGGCTCGGGCCGGTGTGATTGTCCGGCAGGAGGGCGAGGGAGGCTCAAATGACACGCATGACCCCCAGCGAGGCGTTCGTCGAGACGATGGCCGCCCACGGCGTCGACACGATTTTCGGCATCATGGGCAGCGCCTTCATGGACGCCATGGACATCTTCGAGCCGGCGGGCATCGAGCTGGTGCCCGTCGTCCACGAGCAGGGAGCGGCGCATATGGCCGATGGCTTCGCCAGGGTCAGCGGCCGCCACGGTGTGGTAATCGGGCAGAACGGCCCCGGCATCTCCAACTGCGTCACCGCCATAGCTGCGGCCTTCTGGGCGCACAGCCCGGTCGTGATCGTTACCCCGGAGGCAGGCACGCTCGGCATGGGCTTGGGCGGCTTCCAGGAGGCTAACCAGCTTCCAATGTTCCAGGAGTTCACTAAATATCAGGGCCACATCAACAACGAGCACCGAATGGCGGAGATCACGGCGCGCTGTTTCGACCGGGCGCTGTCAGAGATCGGCCCGACCCAGCTCAACATCCCCCGTGACCGCTTCTACGGTGACATCGACGTCACGATCCCCGCCCCGCAGCGACTCGACCGCGGCCCCGGCGGCCATCGCAGCCTGAACGAAGCCGCGAGCCTGTTGGCGAACGCCGCCTTCCCGGTGATGATCTCCGGCGGGGGAGTCGTCATGGGCGACGCCCTAGTCGAGGCCAAGGCCCTGGCCGAGCGTCTGGGATGCCCGGTCGTGAACAGCTATCTGCACAACGACTCGTTCCCCGCTTCGCATCCGCTGTGGTGTGGGCCGCTGGGCTATCAGGGCTCAAAAGCTGCCATGAGGCTGCTGGCTCGGGCAGACACGGTGCTGGCGCTGGGCACCCGGCTCGGCCCGTTCGGCACGCTTCCCCAGCACGGTCTCGACTACTGGCCGACCGGTGCCAAGGTGATCCAAGTGGACGCCGACTCGAAGATGCTCGGCCTCGTCAAGCGGATCGACGTGGGTATCTGCGGCGACGCCGGAGCGGCCGCCGCAGCGCTGCTCGATCGCCTCGAGGGCCGGGTGCTGGCCTGCGACGAGACACGCGATGCGCGGGCCGATGCCATTGCCACGGAGAAGGACGACTGGGAGGACGAACTCGACGACTGGACGTTCGAGAGCGACGACTTCAGCATCGACATGATCAAACAGGCCGCCGCCGAAGCCAGCGATTGGATGCACCCGCGGCAGGTGCTGCGCGAGCTTGAGAAGGCCATGCCGCCGAGGGTCATGGTGTCCACCGACATCGGCAACATCAACTCTGTCGCCAACAGCTATCTGCGCTTCGAGGAGCCCCGCTCGTTCTTTGCGGCGATGAGCTGGGGCAACTGCGGCTACGCGCTGCCCACGATCATCGGCGCAAAGAAGGCCGCGCCCGATCGACCCGCTGTGGCCTACGCCGGAGACGGCGCCTGGGCGATGAGCATGGTGGAGGTGATGACGGCGGTGCGCCATCGCATCCCTGTGACTGCGGTGGTGTTCCACAACCGGCAGTGGGGCGCTGAGAAAAAGAACCAGGTCGACTTCTACGGGCGGCGCTTCGTCGCGGGCGAACTCGAGGGTGGCGAGGACTGGTCGGAGGTAGCGCGGGCGATGGGCGCCGACGGCGTGCGTGTCGACCAGCTTGAAGACGTCGGCCCGGCGCTGACCTCGGCTCTCGACGCTCAGATGAACGCCGGGCGCACCACGGTGATCGAAGCGATGTGCACCAAGGAGCTCGGCGATCCATTCCGCAAGGACGCCCTCAGCCGTCCCGTCAGATATCTGGACAAGTACCAGGACTACACGTAGAGCCCGGGCCCGGCTGCGCGGCGTCTCGCTCGTCTCGCTCGCTGGGATTATGCTACCGATACCGGTGACGAAGAACGGGCCTGGCTGCGCGGCGTCTCGTCCGTCTCGCTCGCTGGCCCGGATCGGATCTTGTCTATGGCGCTGTCGAAGCGGGCTCTGCTGCACCGCGTCTCGCTCGGATCGGCCGTCTTGCCCCGGGTCGGTGATCGTGAGCCGAGCCTGGTTTCGTACTGCGCCGCTGCGGTGGACGCTCGCCGCGGTATTGATACTGACCGCCGCCGGCTGTGCCGATGACGCGTCGCAGGACGCTCCGCCCGCTACCGCCGCGGCACCCTCTGTGACAGCGCCTCCGGCCACTGTGTCCTCGCCCGTCGTAACTGTGACCGCAGTTGCCGCGGTCACCGCGGGCACAGTTACGACGGAGCCGTCGCGCGAGTGGCGCCTTCTAGCCGGTGGCGACGTGCTGATGGACCGATCCGAGCCGCAGGGCATCGACCCCTTTGCCAATGTCGTGCCGTCGCTTGCGTCGGCCGATTTCGCGATTGTGAACGTCGAGATGGCGATCAGCGACCGCGGTGCTCCCGTCGACAAGCTGTTCACTTTCCGCGCCCCGCCCTCGGCGGCCCAGACGATGGCCGCAGGCGGCGTCAATGTGGCAAACCTGGCCAACAACCACGCTAAGGACTACGGCTCGCAGGCGCTGATGGACACCGTCGATGCGCTTGAGGCCGCTGGGGTGGTGGCAGTCGGAGCAGGGCGAAATGCCGAACTCGCGTACCGTCATCGGATCCTGCCAACGGACGCAGGCGTCAAGATCGCGTTCGTGGGCACGTCGATGGTTATGCCGCTGGGCTTTGGCGCCGGAAGCCAGACTCCGGGGATCTCGTCTTCGCGTCAAACCCAGCGGGTGTACGACAGCGTGCGGATGGCCGCATCTATAGCCGATGCCGTCGTCGTGGCGGTCCACTGGGGGATCGAGCGTGACACCTGCCCGAACACCGCGCAGCGAGACTTCGCCCGCGGGCTGCTCGAAGCCGGCGCTGACGCCGTGATCGGACACCATCCGCATGTGCTGCAGCCTGTCGAGTTCGTCGACGGCAAGCTGGTCGCCTACTCGCTCGGTAACTTCGTATGGCGTTCCAATCCGGGACACACCGGTGAGACCGGCGTGCTGCAGATCGATTTCGACGGTGGCGAGATCATCGGCTGGACGTTCCATCCGCACCTGCTCGACGTGGCCGGCGCACCCGTTCCGGCCGATTCCGGTAGGCGCCATGACCGCATCCGCGACATCATCTCCGGCAACTGCGCCGCGCACGACCCTCCACCCCCGTCGTACGCGACCACGACGACCGTGCCTGAGACTCCACCGGCGACCCTGCATCATCGACGACCACCGGCGAGCCTGAGTCATGAACGACCTCTGTCACGCCTACGCATGTCGCGCCGTCGACGACGACCGCGCCGCCACAGGTCGCCAACCGCGCCGCCGACCGCGTTGCCACAGGTCGCCAACCGCGCCACGAAGACCGTGCCGCCATAGGTCTCTGTCTCAACAGGTGGAGACCCTGACACGGCGGGTCGGTGGGCGCTGACGCCGCGCAGGTAGCCTGCCGTCGGCATCCGCAGCCGACTCAGGAGACACACCATGGCCCAGTTCACGTTTCGCGGCGACACGCTCAACACCGGCGGCGACCTCCCGGCCCCGGGCTCTCCCGCTCCCGCCTTCTCGCTGGTGGCGGGCGACCTCAGTGAGGTCTCATCGGAGAGCTTGGCCGGACGGCAGGTTGTGCTCAACGTCTTCCCGTCCATCGACACGCCGACCTGCGCCGCCAGCGTGCGCGCCTTCAACGAGCGGGCAGCCGACCTCGACAACACGACCGTCGTGTGTGTGTCTGCCGATCTGCCCTTCGCCGCGGGCCGCTTCTGCGCCGCGGAAGGTATCGAGAACGTCACCACCGGCTCGACCTTTCGCAATCCGGAGTTCCTCACTGACTACGGCGTGGACATGATCGACGGGCCGCTCGTGGGCCTGTGCGCACGGGCTGTGGTGGTGATAGATGCCCAGGGCTCAGTAGCTCATTCCCAGTTGGTGGCCGAGATCGCCGACGAGCCCGACTACGACGCCGCACTCGCGGCCTTGGGCTGAGACACCCTCACGACGCCGGCATCGAGTGCCGGCCCGTCCCGTAACTGCTAACTGCAACCGCTTCGGCCCTCCGCAGCAGGCGCTTGACCCGGGCACGGATCAGACCGTGGGGGAGGGCTCGTAAAGCCTCACACCGGCACACAATTGGGCAGATCATTGGGCAGATCGCAAGAAGTCCCGGGCTTGCGTCTTGTGGATGGGTCGCCACCCTTGAGTTCGTCTGCCAGCTCCAAGACTCTGTCGAGTTCCGCGAGCGGGTGACCCGTGCGCCTCGTCTTCGTCGTCGTAGTTGTTTCGGCAAGGTGTGTCGCGGGCAGCGCTGAATTGCATCGATGGACCGTGGGCCTGTCCGGCTGTTCTGGTGATGCAGTTCGTTGCTTCGCATAACGCGTCTGGACGGTGACACGCTGATGTCGATGACGGTGACGACAACGCGTACAGAGGCAGTGACCCGCCAGAGATGGCTCAACGCTGCGACCGTCGGCTGGAACAGTGCCGAGGGCATGGTCGCTTTGATTGCCGGCACGGCGGCGGGGTCGGTGAGCCTTATCGGCTTCGGCCTCGACTCGGCGATCGAGGTCTCCGCAGCGCTGATTCTCACCTGGCGGCTGGCGCAGGAGCGTCGCTCGGGCTGCAAACAGGACGTCGACCGGGTGGCTCAGAAGCTGGTGGCGGTGAGCTTCGGGCTGCTGGCCGTATACGTAGGCGTGGAATCAGCGCGTGACCTGGTGCTGGCCGACCGCCCCGACTCGACGGTCGTGGGGATCGTGTTGGCGGCGCTGTCGGTGGTGACCATGCCATTCCTGGCCAGGGCCAAGCGGAGGCTCGCCCCGGTCATAGGGTCTCAGGCCGTCCAGGCGGAGGCCGCCCAGACCATCTTGTGCTCGGCGATGTCGGGTGCTCTACTGGTGGGGCTGGGCGCGAACGCCGTGCTCGGCTGGTGGTGGGCCGACCCGCTCGTGGGGCTGTTCATAGCCGCGTCCTCCGCTTACGCCACTGTCTACACGTGGCGCGCCGAATCGCTCGCTGACACCTGCTGCGCCTAGCAGTATTGGACCTGTCTGGATTGGGGCCCGTCTGGCCGCGCCGGGCAGCGGCCAACGCCGGGGCAGCGTGTAAGCCTCTGGCCCATGTCAGCGTGTAAGCCTCTGGCCCATGTGAGGTCCTCGCCTCCTGTACCCCTGCGGCTCCTACTCCTACCCCTGCGGCTTCCTGCCCTGCGGCTTCCTGCCGTCGAGGTGACGTGTGTCGGCAAGCAAGCCACAGTTCGCTATCCGGCGGCGCGAGGATTGTGGCTTCCTGCCCTGCGGCTTCCTGATGCCGAGGCGGCCGCGGCGGCTGCCTGTTCCTGTGTCGTGCTTTCTACGTCCCTTCCGCCTTCGTCTCGCGCCGGAGATCTGTTTCCTCGCGGCTGCCTGTTCCTGTGTCGTGCTTTCTACGTCCCTTCCGCCTTCGTCTCGCGCCGGAGATCTGTTTCCTCGCGGCTGCCTGTTCCTGTGTCGTGCTTTCTACGTCCCTTCCGCCTTCGTCTCGCGCCGGAGATCTGTTTCCTCGCGGCTGCCTGTTCCTGTGTCGTGCTTTCTACGTCCCTTCCGCCTTCGTCTCGCGCCGGAGATCTGTTTCCTCGCGGCTGCCTGTTCCTGTGTCGTGCTTTCTACGTCCCTTCCGCCTTCGCTACGAGACTGGGCATAATCTCCGATAGCCATTGAAGCTTGTTCAGACTTTATAAGGGATTTCAGGGTTTTCAAACTAGTATTGTCACACCCTGTCCGTAGTATATGAGTCATGAAACGAACACTCGTTTGCTTTGATGGCTACGACACCGATGTGCTGGAGGAGCCCGACCGGGCTGCGTTAGGCGCTTTTGAGACGGCCGCTTTGCTGGGTGACGTGCGGAGTGGAGGCGAGCGGGCGGGTGACTGGTCGGTTGCTCGTCGGCTTATAACGCAGACGCGCCGAGCGCTGAAGTCGATGTCACTGAGGGACTCAGACGAGGCCGAGCTGGCCGACGTGATTGCCGAAACCGGCCGGCTTAGAGCCCTGTGCGATGCGGTCACCGTTCGCGCGGTGGGTGCTCTGGAGTCTCGTCGCAGGGGCTCGGCCCGCAACGCCCTGGTATCTGGAGCGAAGCTGTCAGGTCGGTGCGCTGCGCGTGTCTCCAAGGCCGCCGACCAGCTCAAGGAGATGCCGAACACCGCCAAGCGCCTTCAGTCTGGCAAGTTGACGCTCGACAACCTCTTCGCGCTCGGCGCTGCGGCGCAGCAATGCGGTGCCTCAACGGTGGATTCGTCGGATGACCTGTTGGATAGGGCCGCCGAGCACGACGAGGGAACATTCCGTCGTGCTGCCCGTGAGTTCGCGCACCGTCATGATCCTTACAACGGCAGGGATCTCTTAGAGCGCCAGCGGCGGTCGCGCCGCGGTCGGTTGTTCATCGGCCACAACAGAATGGGAGTGATCCAGGGCGAGATCGACCCAGCGAGCTTCGCTCTTCTGCAAAAGGCTGTAGACGCTCACTGCGAGAGTTTGTGGCGTGCAGACGGCGGCCGAGATGGCACGCCCGAACAAGTCCGCGACAACCGCCAGCGCGTGATCGACAGCATCTTCGAGCTGTGCACCGCTCGGGATGCTCTCACCCATGAGCCGCTCCCCGCATCGCGCTCATGCGGGAAGACGGGGCGCCCTGCGCCGGAGCAGGTCTACATCGTGGGGATCGGAGCAGTCGACGGCACGGACCCTGGCGGCATGTGCGAGATAATGGATGGAGGGCCCGTGTCGCCGTCTGTGCTTGACAGCCTCTCGCCTGATGCCCGCATTGCCGGGGCCCTCTTCGGGGGTGACGGTCAGCCGCTGTGGCTGGGGCGCTCCCGTCGCTGCGCCAGCGCCGGTCAGCACATCGCCGTGGCGATCCGCGACCGAGGCTGCGTGACTTGCGGCGCGCCGATGCATCGCTGCGAGATCCACCACATCCGAGAATGGGATGCCGACAAGGGCCCGACCGACATCGACAACCTCGCTGCCCTATGTCACAGATGTCACCTGTGGCTGCACAACACCCGCCAGCGGCTCGTGCGCAACGTTGACCGGCATGGCGCAGTCCGCTGGAGCACGCGGCAGCGGCAGCGCAAACGCACTGCCCGGCGCAGGACGACCCGTGATGTCACGTCTTTCGGCGGCGGACCAAGTGGACGCTCTGGTGGACGGGCCGGCGGCGGGATCTGGGCCGGCGGCGGGATCCGGGGCGGACGATCCGGCGGCGGGGGTTTGGGTGGTGGTAGCGGCCCCGACGGTAGGCAAGCCCGCGTCGTGACCGCCGCGGACATGCCCGACTAGGCAGTGGGCCCGTTGGTGTCGGACGATCTGGTTGCGGCGTCCTGCCACGGGCGTGGCAGCACCGTCGGCGCGTACGGCAGGCTCGTTGGTGTCGGACGATCTGGGTGCGGCGGCTTGGGGCTTGTCTGGTGGCTGTGGTCGGGTGGCTGTGGTCGGGTGGCTGTGGTCGGGTGGCTGCTGTCTGGTGGCTGCTGTCGGGTGGCTGTGGTCGGGTGGCTGTGGTCGGGTGGCTGTGGTCGGGTGGCTGTGGTCGGGTGGCGGCTGTCAGTCGGGAGCGAGCGGGGTATACCTAGCTGTGTGCGATCCGGCTCGCGACCGTCAGACTCTGTTGGCACTGCGTCAGACCCTGTTGGCGCGGCAGACCCTGTTGCCTCTGCGTCAGGCTCCGCCGCTTCTGCGGTGGACCCTGTTGGCACTGCAGCCACCGCGCCCGGAGTGACACGACCGGCGGCGTCGCTGATGGAGTGTCTCCGCTGGAGAATGTTCGTCGCGGTATCGCTCCTGTTGCGCGGACTTGGGCGGCCGGCGGGGTCGTGGTCAGGGGCGTCTCCGCTGGAGACTTTTTGCTTGGGGCCCTTCCGGCTGGCAGAGTCTCAGCTAGCGGCGTCTCGTTCGGGGTCTTCTCGGATGCGGTTATCTCGGTCACTGGAGTCCCAGCTTGCGGGACTTCAGTCGGGATCTTCTCAGCCTCACTATCGCAGGTGGCTGCCACGTCGCAGACGTCCCCAGCTAGCGGCGTCTCGGTCGGGGTCTTCTCAGCTGTTGGAGTCTCAGTCGGCAAGCTCTCAGCTATCGGGGTTTCGGCTCGGGCGGCTCGGGCCTTCTCGGCTGGGGTTGCTGCGACTGTCGGCATCTCGGAACGCGGCTATCGCGGCCGCTGGCGAGCGACCCGCGGCTGCCGGCACCGCCGATGCGGGCACGGCGAGCAAGTCAGCCCCAACCGAGACAGCCCCAACCAAGTCCCCGCCAACCGAGACAGCCCCAACCAAGTCCCCGCCAACCGAGACAGCCCCGTCGGAGCGTGTCTTCAGCCTCTCAATCGTCGTCTCGGCCGTGCGCTGCACACTTGCTTATGTGGTCTTGCCGTGGGTTCTGCCGGCGGCGGGTCTGGCCAGCGGGATCGGCAGCGGCCTCGGACTGGCCATAGGCACCGTGGCGATCGTGTTCAACGTCATCAGCATCCGGCGTTTCTGGTCGGTCGGACACCGCTTCAAATGGCCGATAACCGCGCTGAACAGCGGGATGATCGTCTTGCTGGTGATAATGGCCGTTGTCGACTTGTCAGCGCTACTGGGCTGACACTGCTGGGTTGACGGGGCTGAGCTGATGTTCGAGATTGGTCGCTGTTCCATTCTGGCCAAATGGTCGGATGCTCGGATCGCGTTGCAGGCTGAGCTGATGTTCGAGGTGGGTCGCTGTTCCATTGGAAGCTTGTGCCATCGGTCCGCTCCTGAGATGACGCGGCTTATCTGAGGTTCACGGTCTGGCGTATGAGTCGATGACAATCCCGGACTTTTCGCAGGTCGAGTTATACGACTCGCAGGTCGAGTTATACGAGCGGCCTTACGACGCCGCCGTCGGCAGCGAGCCGTCGGGTGATTCGCCTGGAAAGTCCGGTGATTCGCCTGAAAAGTCGCCTGGCAAGTCACCCTGTCGGTCGGTGCCCGAAGGTCGAGAAGCCGACGGGGGCTTTGAGACGCCCGAGGGCATCGTGCTGCTCCCGATGGCCACCGCCGTGGACGTCCCCCAATCGCTCCAAGAGGCCGCCGAACACGACGCATCCGGCGAATTCGGCTACCCCGGCTATCCCGGACTGCCGCCGTTCGTGCGCGGCCCCTATCCGACCATGTACGTCAGCAGGCCGTGGACCATCCGCCAGTACGCCGGATTCTCCACCGCCGAGGAGTCCAACGCCTTCTACCGGCGCAACCTGGCTGCCGGGCAGAAGGGCCTGTCCGTGGCGTTCGATCTGCCCACCCACCGGGGATATGACTCCGACAACCCCAGGGTCGCCGGCGACGTGGGTATGGCTGGCGTGGCCATCGACTCCATCGCCGACATGCGGATCCTGTTCGACGGGATACCCCTCGACCAGATGACGGTTTCGATGACCATGAACGGAGCGGTCCTGCCGGTGGTCGCTCTTTATATCGTCGCCGCGTCCGAGCAGGGAGTGCCGCCTGAGCGGCTCGCCGGCACGATCCAGAACGACATCCTCAAAGAGTTCATGGTCCGCAACACGTTCATATACCCGCCGGGCCCGTCGATGCGGATCGTGTCTGACATCATCGCCTACGCCGCCCGGTGGATGCCGCGCTTCAACCCCATCTCCATCTCCGGTTATCACATGCAAGAGGCCGGCGCGACGCTCGACATCGAGCTTGCCTACACGCTGGCCGACGGCCTCGAGTACGTCCGGGCCGGGCTCGACGCCGGGCTTGACATCGACGACTTCGCCCCACGGCTCAGCTTCTTCTGGTGCGTCGGCATGAACTTCTTCATGGAAGTGGCCAAGCTGCGAGCCGCCAGGCTGCTTTGGGCCAGGCTCATGCGGCGCTTCGACCCGGCGGACGACCGCTCGCTGCGGCTCCGCACACACTGCCAGACCAGCGGCTGGAGCCTCACCGCGCAAGACCCCTACAACAACATCATGCGCACCTGCGTTGAGGCCATGGCGGCCACCCAGGGCCACACGCAGTCGCTGCACACCAACGCCTTCGACGAGGCGCTGGCGCTGCCGACGGACTTCTCGGCTCGGATCGCCCGCAACACGCAGCTGTTCCTGCAGCACGAGTCGGGCGTGACCCGCACCGTCGACCCTTGGGGCGGCAGCCACTACGTTGAGCGGCTCACCAAGCTGCTGGCAGACAAGGCGTGGGCGCACATCTGCGAGGTCGAAGAGCTAGGCGGCATGGCTGCGGCAATTGCCTCGGGCCTGCCGAAGCTGCGGATCGAGGAGGCTGCCGCACGCACTCAGGCCCGCATCGACTCGGGTCGCCAAACCGTCGTGGGAGTCAACAGGTACCGGGCTGGCGGGGTGTCGGCTGATGCTGTACCGGTCCGTCGCATCGACAACGCCGAAGTGCAGCGCCGCCAGATTGCCCGCCTCGACCGGTTGCGCCGGACGCGCGACGCAGCGCCGCTGCGCACCGCGCTGCGGTCGCTTGAACACGCCGCAGGTACGGGCGAGGGCAACCTGTTGGAGCTGGCCGTCGCAGCGGCCCGGGCCGGAGCGACGGTCGGCGAGATCAGCGACGCTCTAGAGACCGTCTACGGTCGTTACGTGGCCGAGATACACACCCTCACAGGCGTGTACCGCGACGAGGCCCGCATGGCGTCTCAGGCTTTCTCCGGCACTCACGTTGGCGCGGCTGGAGCGTCTGACGCGTCTGACGCGTCTGACGCTGATGACGTCGCGGGTGCTGATGATGCCTCGGGTGCTGGCAATGCCATTAGTGCCACTGCTGCCGACGTGTCTGATGCGCCTGACGTGTCTGACAGGAGCGAGCAGGTTGACGCAGTGCAGGTCGACGCAGTGCAGGTTGACGTAGTGTCTGCGGTGCGCGCCCGTGCTGAGGAGTTCGCCCGGCGCCGCGGCCGCCGACCGCGCATTCTGGTGGCCAAGATGGGCCAGGACGGTCACGACCGCGGCCAGAAGGTGATCGCCGCCGCGTTCGCCGACCTGGGTTTCGACGTGGACGTGGGACCGCTGTTCGCCACGCCCGGCGAGGTAGCGCGTCAGGCTGTTGAGGCCGATGTCCACGCAGTGGGCGTGTCGTCGCTGGCCGCGGGCCATCTCACGCTGGTGCCGGAGCTACGCGACGAGCTGGCGCGGCGCGGCCGCGGCGATATCGGCGTCGTGGTGGGCGGAGTGATCCCGAGCGCCGACGCGGATGTGCTGCTTGATATGGGCGTGCTGGCCGTCTACCCGCCGGGGACCGTAATCGCCGAGGCCGCGTCCGACCTGATTTCCCGCTTGTGACAGCCCACAAAGTCAACGTGCTGGCCGGCGTCTGAAGGCCCGACGGTGGTTGTGGTCCTAATAGAGCCCGACGGTAGTTATGGCCCCAGTAGAGGCCGTCAACTGGCAGCAACTGCCGCTTCAACTGCCGCGTCGCCGGCTTCGAGGACGAGTTCGCCGACGATAGGCGCGCCCCAATAGAATCTGTCACCTGGCAGTACTTGCCGCAGTACTTGCCAATCTCTTGTTGATCTGGTCAAGGAGTTCAAGTCAAGAGTTCAGGCAAAAGAGTTCAGGTCAAGGAGCTCAGGTTCAGGAGTTCGGTGACAGCGGCCTCGGGCGTCGTCTCGCCTCTGGCAACGGCGGCTTCCAACTCCCGTCGTCGTGCGGACGCTTGGGAACGGGATTCGAAGCGTTCTAACAGTCGCTGTTGAAGCAACTCCCGCATCGCAGCCTTCCTTCCCCGGGAGCGGCGACGGGACAGTTCACCGGAGCTGTCCAGGGCTTCGCGGTGTCGGACGATGCTGTCCCACAGCTCGTCGATGCCGACTTCGGACAGGGCTGAAACGACCACCACTGGCGTCTTCCAACCGGCGTCGGCCGGCTGGAGCAGGGGCAGGACCCGCCTGATCTCGGCCGCGGCGAGGCGCGCAGCATGCTCGCGGTCGCCGTCGGCTTTGTTGACCGCGATCACATCGGCCAACTCCAACACACCCCGCTTAACGATCTGCAGGTCGTCACCCGCGCCCGACAGAGTCAGCACGCAGAAGCAGTCGACCATGGCTTGCACCGCCGCCTCGGACTGGCCGACCCCCACAGTTTCAACTAGCACCACGTCGTAACCGGCAGCTTCCAGCACCGTCATGGCCTGGCGGGTGGTGCGGGTCACGCCGCCCAGCGTTCCCGATGAAGGTGACGCCCGTACGAAGGCGCGGTCGTCGTTGGCCAGCCGGTTCATGCGGGTCTTGTCGCCCAGGATGGAACCACCGCTGCGGGGGCTGGTCGGGTCGACGGCCAGAACGCCGACTCGGTGGCCTTTGCCGGTCAGTTTTGTGCCCAAAGCGTCGATGAGTGTCGACTTGCCCGCTCCGGGCACGCCGGTGAGCGCCACACGGTGCGCCCGGCCGGAGTGCGGAGCGAGCCGGCCCGACAGGCCTTCCGCAACGCGCCGGCTGGCTGGCTGCGACGATTCCACAAGAGTGAGGGCCCGGCCCAGCGCGGCCCGGTCGCCCGCCAGAACTCCGGCCACCAGTTCCTCGGCTTGGATCTCCCCTGTGTGGATCTCCCCTGTGTGGGTTCCCTCGGCGTCTGTGTGGACCTCCTCGGCGTCGGTACCTGGCATGCCCTCCACGCCCGTGAACTTACTGCCCGTGTGGAAGTCACCGTTTGGGGATGTCGAGCGGCCCGTCGATCACGGCTAGGGCGAGTGAACTTACTGCCCGTGTGGACGTCGGTCCCGTGTGGACGTCGGTGTGAAGCTCGAAGCTCTCATAGGCCGCACCCTCGCCCATGACACGTGTGGACGTCGGTCCCGTGTGGACGTCGGTGTGAAGGGCGATACCCGATTGCCTTAGCGCCCGTGGGCACGCGTCGTCGGGTTAGCCGTAGCTGTCAGGCGCGGATTGGCAGGCTAGGCGGATCGGCAGGCTAAAGAGCGCGGATCGTGAGATGCTCGCGGTCGGTGATCGTGTAGTGCCTCTTGTGCTGGGTGATCCAGCCGAGCTTGACGAACGTGGAGATTGCCTTGTTCACCCGCTCGCGACTGGCCCCCACCATGGCGGCCAGCTCCTCTTGCGTGACAGGCAGATCGAACTCCTCAGCGCCGTCGGCCATTTCGAGCAGCCTCTTAGCAGTGCGGCCCATCACATCCAAGAACACCGCGTCCGAAAGCGCTTGATCCATTGATCGGAGGCGTCGCCCGAGCAAGCGCACCGCGTTCCACAAAGCGTTCGGGTTGTTCTCGTAGATGGCCCGCAGCGGGGCGTAGGGCACGGCCAGAACGGTGGTGTCCTCCAGGGTTCGGGCCTGCGCGGAGCGGTCGAAGCCGTCTAGGAAGCCGAGTTCACCGAACAGGTCGCCTGGTCTCATCAGCGCGAGAAGCGATTCCCGCCCGTCCGTCGAAGAGCGGGCAGACGGATGGGCGGACGTGTTGGAGATCGCCACCAGGCCCGAGATCACCACGAACAGCTCGTCAGGAGCGTCGCCCTCGTTGAACAACACGAAGTTGCGACGCAGGCTGCGCACCGCCCCGGCGCTGGCGATCAGGTCGAGTTCGTCGTCGGCGAGGTCGGTGAACAGCAGCGTCGACCGCAGCAGCGGCCTGAGCGCGGTGCTGTTCGGGGTGGTGTCAGACCTCACGGCAGCCCACACTTCGGGTGCGGCCTCGAACGTGGCCCGCAAGGCGAGTTCGGGGTGGTGTCAGACCTCACGGCGGCCCACACTAGTGAGATGGGAGATTTGGTGTTCCCGGTAAGCGCGCCTGATCCGTCGGCTGGTGCCGGTGCTGCTCGTGTCGAGCCCTACCTGCTGTCGGTCTCGGGCGCATGGGTAGGCAGCTTGTGCCTGTGAGCAGCACGCAGAGCGTCGCCAGCTACGTACCGGCGGTCTCGGGCGCACGGGTCAGCGATGCCTGCGAGGTTGAGAAGGCCGGCGAGGTTGAGAAGGCCGGCAAGGTCAGCGAGGCCGGCGAGGTCAGCGTATGGGTGATCGTGGTGGCCGCGGGATCGGGAGCGCGGTTCGGTGGCCTCAAACAGTTCAGGGCTCTGGGAGGTCGTCGGGTGATCGACTGGGCCGTGCAGGGCGCAGCCCGAGCAGCCGAGGGCGTAGTGGTGGTTGTGGCTGCTGACCGCGTCGAGTCCGTCGCTGCGGACGCCCGGTCGGGCCTGCTAACGGGTAAGCGGTGCTCGGGACGCGCTTGGCATGAACCGGATCCTGAGTCCGAACAACCCCGGGCGGACGGCCCGACGGTGGACGGCCCGACGATACAGGGCCCGACGGTGGACGGCCCGACGATACAGGGCCCGACGGTGGACGGCCCGACGATACAGGGCCCGACGGTGGACGCATCTCAGCCGGTGTCGAGGCTTCCGAGGTCTTCGACTGCGGACGGCCCAGCGGTTGACGGCCCGGCGGCGGACGCCCCTACGGATGGCCCGACGGCCAAGGTGCTAGTGACAGCCGGCGGGACCACGCGGTCTGCGTCGGTGCGCTGCGGGCTCGCGCTGGTGCCCGACGACGCCGAAGTGGTGCTCGTCCATGATGGTGCTCGGCCTTTGGCCGATTCCGGCGTCTTTAGGCGGGTGATCGCTGCCGTGCGTGGCGGTGCCGATGCCGTAGTGCCTGTAGTGGGTGTTCATGACACGATGCGTTGGCGTTCAGGAGGCACCGCCGACCGCAGCGAACTCGCCGCGGTTCAGACGCCTCAGGGCTTCCGCGCCGATGTGCTCCGGGCCGCGCACGCCGGGGGTGCTGATGCGACCGACGACGCCTCCCTCGCAGAGTCCACCGGCGCCGAAGTAGTTCTCGTGGAGGGCGACCATCGCAATCTCAAGATCACCTCCCCCTACGATCTCGCCATGATGGAAACGCTGTCGCGAGCCGCGGCGGAGCCGTCGTTGAGCCGTTCTCAGCGTCCTGCGCGTTCTCAAAGGCCACCCTCGTCTCGCCCAAAGAAGCCAAAGAAGCCGGAGACGACGGAGGCACCGGAGACGACAGAGATGCCGGTCGTGACGGAGGCAAGAGCAATAGAGGCAAGAGCAATAGAGGCAAGAGCAGTGGCGGATGCGTCGGTCGTGGCCGCCTGTGACCTTCGAGTGGGCCAGGGATTTGATGCGCACCGCTACAGCGACGACCCGACGCGTCCGCTGGTGTTAGGAGGCCAGCGCTTTGATGGCGAACGTGGCCTGGACGGTCATTCCGACGCCGACGTGGTGGCCCATGCCTGTATGGAGGCGCTTCTCGCCGCGGCCGGTCTCGACGATATCGGTCAAATGTTCCCCGACACCGATCCGGGCCTGTGCGGCGCCGACAGCATCAAGCTGCTACACCGAACCGTTGCTGCCGTGCGCTCGGCGGGCTGGAACCCGGTCAACGTCTCATGCTCGGTGGTGCTTGACTCTCCGAAGATCGCTGCCCGCAAAGCCGAGATGCAGCGATGTCTCAGCGAGGCAGCCGAGGCGCCTGTCACAGTTGCAGGCCGGCGCACTGAGGGCCTGGGAGCGCTGGGACGGGGCGAAGGCGTGGCAGTTTGGGCTGTGGCCCTGGTGTCGCGGGTGCCGAGGTCTCGGGTGCCAAGCAAGCAGCATGCGGGCTCTCGGCATTCGGAGTCGCGGCAGGCCCGTTCGCGCCTGGCCGCCACAGACAGCCTAGAAGTGGCCGCGGGGTCGCAGCATTCGGAGTCGCGGCATGCGGGGTCGCGGCGGGCCCGGGCGCGGGCTGCTGAGTCGCAGGGTTCTGGGTTCCGTTTGCCGCAGAGTTCGTCGCAGGGTTCGGTCTCCGGGCCGACCGAAGGGCCCTGTTGAGCGCTCACCGCGGTCCGCGGCGACGCCAGCCCCGGAAGCGGCGGGGTGGTTCCAAGCCTCCGCCGGGTTCGGGTTCGGGACCGCCACGGTCGCGGCGCGGCCGTTCCAAGCATCCGGGCCGCCGCAGGGCCGGGCCCAGGCAGCGCACGGGCATCGGCGGCGAACAGGTCGAGGGCCGTCATGCCGTGCTGGAGCTGCTGCTTGCCCGCCGCCGGCGGACGCGCACCGTGCTGCTGGCCTCGGGGCTTCAGCCGGTGCCGATCATCGATCACATCACTGAGCTGGCTCGGGAGCAGCGTGCCTCGGTCAGACAAGTCAGCCGAGCCGAGTTCGACTCCGCGGCTCGCAGCGTGGCACCCCAGGGAGTGATCGCTTACGCCGAGCCGCTCAAGACTTTCGACGTAGCCGCTCTGCTCAAAGCCGGCGACTCCGACGACTTCGGCGGCTCGCAAGGCTCGGCCGTCAAGCGGGGTCCAGCGAACTCGCAAGGCTCGGCTGTCAGGCGGGATCCAGCGAACTCGCGCGGCGCAGCCAGCGGACACAGCCCGGCAGCCGAGCCGCGTCCGCCGTTTCTGCTGGCGCTTGACGGGATCACTGACCCGCGGAACCTGGGCGCGGTGCTGCGCACCGCTGAATGCGCGGGGGTGACCGGTGTGATCATGCGCAGCCATCGGGCCGTTCGCATCACGCCGACAGTGGCCAAAGCCGCCGCCGGCGCCATCGAGCACCTGCGCCTAGCGGTGGTGCCGGGCCTGCCCTCGGTGCTGCGA
This sequence comes from Acidimicrobiales bacterium, assembly GCA_965214945.1. GTDB lineage: Bacteria > Actinomycetota > Acidimicrobiia > Acidimicrobiales > Aldehydirespiratoraceae > JAAXHB01. The sequence continues at coordinate 462,696 of OZ244029.1, forward strand.
GCCCTGAGCGCCAAGGGCGTGTGGACGGTCGGGCTCGACCCGGCTGGCAAGCTCCAAGTGCATGAGCTTGACCTGGCCGGCGAGGCCGTGGCGCTGGTGCTCGGCGCCGAGGGGAAAGGCCTGTCCAGGCTGGCGGCGCAGCGCTGCGACGTGCTGGTGTCCATCCCGCTGCGCGGCGCGCTCGCCTCGCTCAACGTGTCGGCGGCTGCAGCTGTCGCCTGCTTCGAGATCGCCCGCCGCCGAGACTGAGACGTGAACCGCGGCTAAGTTGAACTGCGGCTAGAGCGCCTGAGTGGTCAGCAACCCCTTTTCAACGAAGGAGACCACCAATGTCTAAGCCGTTGAACTGCGGCTAGAGCGCCTGAGTGGTCAGCAAACGGGTCAGCCAGCCTCCGCTGACTGCTGCGCCGGGCGCGGTTGGCAGACAACGACGCGGCTGGGTGAAAACGGCGAGAACGTCGTCACGACGGGTTCCGCTGCTGTGTCAGATGCTGAGTCGGCAGTCTGGGATGTGGTCGAGGGGATTGGCTGGGCGTGCCGCGGCATCCAATACAACGAACGCGCCCTTTCCGGAGTTTCCCAACTAAATCGACTCAGGTTTGCGGGTCGGCTGGTTTGCGGGTCGGCGGGTTTACGGTGTCTGCCAAGATGTGACCTGTCGCTGTTGTCCGCTATATAACTGCTGTCCGCCACATAAGGATGATCCATGCCCGTGAACACCGACCGACTTGTTGACCTGTTCGGGCTTGACGGCAAGACCGCCGTGGTGACCGGCGGTAGCCGGGGTATCGGCTACATGATCGCAAACGGATTGCTGGACGCTGGCTGCGGCCGGGTAGTGATCTCGGCCCGCAAGACCGAGCAGGTCAAAGCCGCCGCCGAGGAACTGTCGGCTGGGTCGAAACTGCCGGCCGAGTCGAAACTGCCGGCCGGGTCATCCGGGCGCGACGGCCGCGGCATGTGCGTCGCCGTGCCCGCCGACCTTTCCACACCCGAGGGATGCCAGCTTCTGGCGGATGCAGTGGCCGACATGGCGCCGTCGCTTCACATTCTGGTGAATAACGCCGGAGCGAGCTGGGGCGCCGCACTAGACGACTTCCCGTTGCACGGCTGGGACAAGGTGATGGACATCAATGTGCGCAGCCCGTTCCTGCTCACCCAGAAGCTTCTGCCACAGCTGCGGGCCGCGGCCCGCAGCGACGACCCCGCCAGGGTGGTGAACATCTCGTCGGTGGCCGGCATGCAGCCGCCCACTCTGGAGACCTACTCTTACTCGGCGTCGAAGGCCGGGATCATCATGCTCACACGGCATCTCGGTCAGCGTCTTGCGCCGGAGAGCATCACGGTGAACGCCATCGCCCCCGGCCCCTTCTATTCCAAGATGATGGCTTTCATGCTCGACGATCCTGAGGCCCGGGCGCAAGTGGCTGCCGGTGTGCCGCTCGGACGCGTCGGTGAGCCCGACGACGTAGCGGGCGCGGCGGTCTACCTCACATCAAAAGCCGGAGCGTTTCTCACCGGGGCGGTGCTGCCCGTCGGCGGCGGCATGGCTTGTGTCAGCGGCCCCTGAGCTACCCCCCCCCCCTGAGCTACACCCACAGTCGCACCGGCAGCGACTTCAGAGCGTTGTTGAGATTCGACCGCTGGCGTTCCGGCGCGCCGATTAGCTCGATCCGGCGGAACCGCCTCAGCAGCTCCTCGAAGAACACGCGTCCCTCGAGCCGCGCCAAGTGAGCGCCCAGGCAGAAGTGTGCGCCGATTCCGAAGGACAGATGCGGGTTCGGATCGCGGGCGGCGTCGAAGCGCTGAGGGTCGTCGAACACGTCCTCGTCGCGGTTGGCCGACGTGTAGACCATCGCCACCTTGTCGCCGGCGGCCACGGGCTGGCCAGCTATTTCGGTGTCGGCCACAGCTGTTCGCCGGAAATAGTGCAGCGGGTTCGCCCATCGCAACACCTCCTCCACCATCGCCGGAACTCTCGAAAGGTCGTCGGCCACCGCTCGCATCTGGTCGGGGTGCTGCAGCAAGGCGAGCACGCCGCTCGACAGCATCGTCCGCGTGGTGTCGTTGCCCGCCGTGACCAGCTGAACGAAGAACCTGCCGAAGTCCACGTCGGTCATCAGGTGCCCGTCGAATCGGCGACCGAGCAGAGCGTCCGTGAGGTCGCCCCGGGGCGCCATGGTGCGCCGCTCGGCAGCGAAGCCCATCGCGTACATGGCCATCTCAACGCTGGCCGATCCCCGCTCGGCGGCTCCGGCGATGTCGGGGTCCTGCCCGCCGGAGTTGCGTTCGGCCATTGAGTGGATCTTGGGCCAGTCCTGCCGTGGAAGGCCCATCAGCTCCCCGATCACCTGGCTCGGAAGCAATGCGCAAACGCCATGGACGAACTCGACCTCACACTTGACCCTGCCGTTGAGGGCGCGGTCAAAGATCTCCGCAGTGATCGCCCGGATGCGCGGCTCCAGCGCGTTGATCGCCCGCGGCTTGAACTCTCCCGCGATGGGCCGGCGGTACGCCGTGTGCCGCGGCGGATCCATTGCCAGCAGCATGTCTCGCATGCTCCGCAAGCTCTCGGGGTTGAGGTCTTCTAGCACCACGCCGCCCTCTGAGGCGGAGAACACATCGGAGTTGCGCGCCACGTGCACTACGTCCGCGTAACGCAGCACCGCCCAGTATCCGGCCCTGTTTCCGGCCTCGGCTCCGTCGGTGCGCTGCCAATAGACGGGCCGGTGTTTGCGCAAATACGCGAAGTGCTCATGCGGCGGTGCCTGCGCGTACACGTCGGGCGAGTAGAGGTCGATATCGCGGCCGATGTCGCGGTTGATGTTGCGGCCGGTGGCGCGGTTGATGTATCTGTCGCTGTAGAGGTCGATGATGCGGTTGATATCACACACAGTAACGGCGATCTAGGGTGATCTAGGGTGGCGGTCTCAAACGGCGGTCTGAAGGCACTCTGGACGCACTCTGTAGGCAGTCTCGAGCTGCGATCGAGGTGTCGTGACTCCCGCGGTGGCGTCAAAATATGGCTGGCGGCTGCGTCAGAATATGGCCGTAATGGGTCCTGGCGTGGAACGGGATGTGGCACTGGGCGATGAAGCCTCTAGTGTTGACAAAGGCCGAAGGCCAGGCTCGAGTTCGAGAGGCTCCCGTGTCGAAGCGGCCCGGGATACGAGGCTCGGGTATATGAGACACGCTGTGATCAGTGGAGCTGTAGCAGTGGGCTCGGCCTGATCGGAGTAAGCGCGGGAGGCGAATGACAAATGGCGACCGGGCGATCGAGTTTCGCAAAGCGTCAGCGTGATATGGCAAAGAAGGCTCGTGCCGAAGCCAAGCGTCAGAAGCGCCTGAGCCGGAGCCGCAACGCCCGGCTCGGCTCTGACCGTTTGGGCGGGGACGGCGACGCGCCGGAAGCGTCGGGCCGCCCTGTCTTGAGCAACGCGGAGATCATGGTGAAGGTTGAGGAGCTGCATAGGCGTTACGATGACGGCCTGCTCGATCTGGACACCTTCGATGAGCAGAGGTCGATGCTGATGGCCCAGATTTCCGTCGACTGATTTTCCTGCTCAGCCCGGCTCAACTTCAGGTTGACGGACCCGGCCGTCGGGCCGCATCGTAGGTTCGGCGGGACACAATGGCCTGATAGGGCGGTGGTTCTGATGGACAGGCGCCGAGTCCTGGCAGGGCGACACATGGGATGACGGCACAATGGCCTGATAGACGGTGGTTCTGCTGGACGGCCTGAAGGATGGGTTCTGATGGGTAATGGGTTCTGATGGGTAATGGGTTCTGACTGATGGATGGTCTGATGGACAAGCGTTCGACGATCCGCCAGATCGAGATCGATGGGCGGCGATTGATCGACGCGGCGCGGGGTGATCTGGACGCCCGTGTGCCGACCTGCGGCGACTGGGTACAGCGAGACCTCGTGGGGCACATGGGCTTTGTGCACGCCCTGGTGGCGAGAAACCTCATCGAGCTGCCGACGGCGCCGCTTACGTTCTCGGGGATTGACAGAGCGCCGGACGACGACTCTGTGGTTGACTACGCGGCGGCCGCGTTGGATCGGCTGTTGGACGGCCTGTCCGGCGTTGAGCCCGACACGCCGGTCTGGAACTGGTCGCTGGATCACACGGCGGGGTTCTACTTTCGGCGGATGCTGCATGAGACCAGCGTGCACCGTTGGGACGCCGAGAACGCGGTTGGCGGTGGCACCGGCGAAGTCGCCGGAGTCGACGGCGAACAAGGCCGCGACGGAGTCGACGAGTTCTTCGACCACGTGATACCGAACGCCCAGCAGCGCAAGCGCCGCCAGTTGCCCTCGGGAAGCCTGCACCTGCATCGCACCGACGGGGAGGGGGAGTGGCTGATTCGCTCTGCCCCCGAGGGGGATGTGGTAGTGCAGCGGATCCACGCCAAGGGCGATGCTGCAGTGCGCGGCACGGGGGGAGAGCTATTCCTGGCGCTGTGGAACCGACTGGCCCTGAGCGAGCTGGAAATGTTCGGCGATGCCGACACGGCTAGAGCGTGGACCAGCCTGGCACCGTGACCAACACCGGGACCGGCGCCGAGGCCGGCGCCAAGACCGACACTGAACGCGCCGGAACGGTGGCCGACGCGTCCCGGCGCTTGCTTGCGCGGCGGCGCGCGGCTATGGCGGCCGACACTGAACGCGCCGGAACGGTGGCCGACGCGTCTGCCGGAGCTGATTCCGGCACTAGTGCCGGCTCATCAGTGGCCTTGGGTACATCCGCCTTGGGTACATCCCGGGCCACCCGGGCCGCCGGAGCAGGATGGCGCAGCAACCTCGACCAGTTCATGCCCGTGGTGCTGTTCTTGGTGTTCTACAACCTCGTGAACACGGTCGTGGCGGTGACCGCCGCGACAGCGTGGTCGATTAAGGCGGCCTACAGCCGTCACCGGCGCGGCCTGCGAATCGGTGCCTGGCTGCCGACCATAACCGTCTACTTGATCGTGAGAGCCGCTGTCAGTATCGCCGTCGAGCGCGAGCTGGTGGATTTCGGGGTGAGTTCGGAGGCTGTGTACTTCGGGATCGGCATCGGGACGAAGATGCTGGTCGGGGTCTTTGCGGTGACCACGATCCTCATCGGCCGGCCTATGGCGCTATGGCTGGTGCGCCTGGTTACCGATCTGCCGGAAGCCGTGCGCGCCCATTCGCGTTTCGTTGCCACGATGAGCAAAGTCACCTGGGTTATCGCCCTCTATGAGATCGGCTCGTCCATCTGGGACATCTGGTTGTTCAACAACTCCGGCGTGAACCTGTTCTTGGTCACCCGCCAGGTGGTGAACCTGGCGGTCGCCTTCGTGTTGATCCTCATCACGCTGCTGTACGTGGACCGCCGGCTGTCGAGCGTGCCGGGCTGGCCCGGCATGGTCAGCTTGCTTGATCGCTCCGGTCACGACAACGCCACGAACGCTGTCCCGTCCTCTGCTGTCCCGTCCTCTGCTGCTTCGTCCCCAGCTGCTTCGTCCTCTGCTGCTTTGTCATCCGCTGCTTCGTCGCCGGACGTTGATGGTGTCGATACCTAGCGCCGATACCTAGCTGAGCCGGCCGGCCTCGGGCTCAAGCTGCCTGTCAGTTCCAGATCTCCTGCTGGTAGGCCAACATGGCGTCTCCGTAGAGGCGCTGTGTTGCATTCCCATTCCGCACCCAGAAATCTGTCTTATCCCGACTTCCTTGAAGTGGCCTAGCAAAGACAGGCTTGCTCGAACCTGATACGCCCAGTACGCATACTGTTGTGTCGCGATAATCTCTGAATCTGATGTTCACCAGAGCAGCTGTCGGAACAGACAAGTTCCCATCCAACTTGTTGCGCACAAACAGTTCAAACCCATCATGATTGGGCCGCCTGCCGAGTGTGGACAGATCATTAGCCAATCCAATAGGATCGCCGTCATCGTCGACTCCGATGATCAGCTCGCCACCGCCCGAATTGAGAAAGCCGCAGATGGTCTTGACAACTGCATGTTCCATACGCTTGTCTCGCTGTTGTGTTCTCATATTCCATCTTGCGGTTGACTTAAATTCGATGCTTTCCGATTCACCAGCTTCAATTCGTTCTTCAAGCGAGAGACTAGTCACCATGACTTCATCGGATAGCTTCACGAAACCCTTTTTGACTACTTCAGCGATCATCCTTCTGCGCCGTTCAAGGAACTCTGAGTATTCCATCTGCTCCCATCCGGATGGCAGGGCATGCCAGAAGTATTGGTTCTTCAGCCTCTCCGAGGACATTGACTGCGCGATCGGCGGCCAGTAGTCAGCTGGTGAAGCGGCTCCCACCTTAGCATTGGATGTCCAGTCTATGAATGACATGTTGGCTAGAGCATTTACTTGTCGCCGTTCATCGATTCCCAGCGACTTGAGGTATGACTTTGGGAACAAGTGGTGCCGCTTCAATGATTTTGGGGCATTAGGGGTAAACAGTTCACACACCTTCTGCTTCCCACCAAGTTCTTCGGATTCCAGCAGATTCAGCGAGGCCCAGTAGGCATACAGAGCTGGTGAGCGAGAGGCAGCTGTATCAAGTTGGTCTGGTAGAGTGATCTTCCAGAAGTCGGAGGTGAACTCGAGTTCAACGATACGGTCAAGTTCCGCACAGAAAGCACTCCCGTCGCCGACAGGCAGATCCGACAGTCGCCTTAGGTCACTCTCAAGCTGTGTTTCAAATGGGCCTGTATATCTTCGTGTGGTATGAGCCATGAAGAACCATCGGCTAATCACATTTCGGAGCTTGAAGTAGTCGAGATTGAAGTCATACTTGCCGATGAGCCAGATCACATAGGTATAGAGGATTGTTACCTGACTGGCAATCATACGCTTTGTTAGAAAGCCGGCGGCTCGCAAACACTTCAGATACTCATGCCAGTTGGTGAGGTTCAGAGCCTTTGACTGTGCTTCCCTTAGCAGTCTAAACTGCTCGTCCCGCTTGTTGTTGGCTACTGCTTCATTCTTAAGACTCTTGCCTCGCAATAGACTGTAGACAGTGCTCAATCGCGCTCTGCGGAAGGCTAAGCCAACGCTGACACGTAGCATCTGATCTGGGGTTGGATCAAGGAAAGCATTTCGAGGAGATGTGGAACTCCAGTCGGATCTGGTGGCATTCCGGCAGAATTTTTCAAGCTCTGTGCGCAGTTTATCCAAGTAGACCGACATCAGTGTGAGAATAAACTGTGCAGGGCCCAGTCTTACGCCTTGGGAGTTGATCCTGACGAATATGTCGGATACTTCTTGCACATCGGCTGCGGCGCTGAGTTCGATAACTTGGAATCTGTAGTTGCGTAGATCTCGCACTCGGTCGATGCAGTCTTCAATATCATCGTACTGGTTCTCGCTCAAGGGTTCATCAAGGCTAGCGGTCAGCCGCTTGAAGTATGATCTGACAGTTGGTCTGTAGCCATCGCGCCACAGTGCTGTGATATCGGGAATGAATTCCGGGTTCTTTGCGATGGCTGCATTCCTTACCTCGAACTGTTGATCGATGGGATTGAATGCCAAGTGGATGCTGCGCTCGGAATAGCTCTTGGTCTTGACTGGTGTGGCTGTCATCACAGCATACATTGATGTGAGGCGCTGTTGACCGTCGACTATTAGCAATTCAGGGATGCGGTCTTTGTAGTCAACTCCGATCTGGCGAGTTCCTGCCTTGGCACCCGTCTTCCAGAGTAACAATGTTCCAACTGGAAATCCACGGTACATCGAGTCGAAGAGATCGCGTACTTTGGCATTGTTCCATACAAATGGACGCTGTATGTCGGGCAGGGCGAGCGAGCCGTGCTCTATTTCTTGAAGAAGATGTGATAGCTGGTAGTTTGTGTCAGTGTATAGTATCGGTGTCATTGGATTCTCCGAACCGTGTGACAGGCGGATCAATTCGCTAGGCGGAAGGGAATCGCGACACCCCAGAATTCTCGGTTGTCAATAGCCCCATACTCGCTCTTATCGATGAAGCGCTTGGGCGTATCGACGAAGCGTTTGGGGGTTCCAAAAACTTCCTCGAAATCTTCGTCATCAATAGCTCCATACTCGCTGACCAACAAGCGGTATTCCTTGATTGTGTCCTCAGAGAGCGGCGTAATGGCCTCAATCGTGAATTCGAAGGTACCCCAGGCAACCGTCCAGTCATTTGCACGGACTGCCCATCTGGATCCGGTGTTGATGCCAGGGTTCAAGAGGTCGCCCTTGGCGCTTCCAAGCGCCGGGCTGCCGTCGGCGAGCAGCAGCTCTGCGTCTCCGTCCCCCTCGTACCAGCGTGAGTATCCTCTCACCGTACGGGGCAGCGTGACCTCGGCGGTGCTGCCGTCGTTGGGCGCGGGGAATGGCACGATGGTGTTGCTGGCGGCAAAGAGCTTTGGAACTGCGGCGGTCGCGGCATCCGAGACGTCTTCAGCTGGGATGACGTCGATCAGCAGGCGTGCCGGGTCGGACAGTGCCCGAACTGCGAACTCTGAGGGTGCCGGGGCGTAGACGTCGATCGCGATTTCGCCGTCGACTGTTCTGGCCGCTAGGGCTGTCAGGTTCCAGGTGTCGTCTAGGTCGGCGTCAGAGCGCGGACTTGTCAGTCCCGGCACGGTGATGCGGGCCCAGCTACCGAACGCCTCGACCGTCACACCCTCCGGAGCCTCTGACGCCAGCTCGCCGCCGTAATACCAGTCTTTGCCCAGCGCTACGTGCAGGCGGTGGCAGCCGGGGCCTGAGAGCTGCCACATCTGCGCGATTTGGTCTGCTACGCCGGATGGAGTGCTGGATGCCGCTGCGTCGTCCGGCAGGCCGTTGACCGGTACTGCACCCTCGGAGATGCCGGCCTCTGCGCACGGCTCGTCGAAGAACGAGACCTGCGTCCGCTCGCTTATTTCCAGTCGGTCGGCTTCAAGCCAGCCCGTCCAGAGGTAGCCGACGCGGCTATAAACGTGCAGTTCTCGCCAGGCGGTGCCGAAGTTGTCGGTTTCGACGCTGCCTGTGCTCTCGATGGCGTATATCGGCGCCTGGAGCCGGGTGACCTCCTTGGTCGATGTGCTGGGGCCGGCGCGCACGATCACCAGGTCGCTGCCGGGCAGGTCGAACAGGTGAGGCGCTTGCTCATGCCGCTCCAAGGTTGTCGTAGTCTCCACCAAAGTGGTTGTGGTGGCTGGCGCCGTTGTAGGCGGAATAGTGATTGCAGATTTGTCCGGTTCAGACGGCTCAGACGCTTCCTCGTACAGCTCCAAAGTGGTTGTGGTGGCTGGTGCCGTTGTGGACGGAGTAGTGGTTGCAGATTTGTCCGGTTCAGACAGCTCAGACGGCTTAGACGTCGGTTGCGGCGAGTCAGGCGGCAACACGGACGTAGTGGTCTCGGCTGAGGTTGGCAGCTTCTCCGAAGCTGTGGTGCACCCCACCTGTGCCAGTCCTACCAGCACGACAGCGGCGACTCCAGCCATCCGGCGCGCCAGGGTGCTGCTTCGACGTTGTTCGCGTCGAACGCATGCCTGCATCATGCCGCAATGCCTACCACAGGCAGGCCGCCTGCTCCGGAAGACCCGTGCCGGAGACTGAGCACAGGCAGGTCTCAGTCGGCATCGCGGCGGCTACAGCGTTGGATTCTGCGAACCGTGTTACAGGTGGATCAATTCGCTAGGCGGAAGGGAATCGTGACACCCTCGAATTCTGCGTCCTCATTGGTGTCATTGGCGCGATAGCCGCTGATCAACAGGCGGTATTCGTTGGTTGTGTCCTCAGGCGGCGCCGCAACAGCCTCAATCCTGAACTCGAAGACACCCCAGGCGGAGATGTAGTCAGTTGCGCTGATTCCCCAATCAGTATTGATGCCCGGGTTGACGACTCCGTCGCCCGTCACGCTTCCAAGCGCCGGGCTACCGTCTGCGAAGTGCAGCTGTACGTTTCCAGTTGCCTCGAACCAGCGTGAGTATCCTCTCACCGTCAAAGGCAGCGTGACCTCGGCGGGGCTGCCGTCGTTGGGCGCGGGGAATGGCACGATGGTGTTGCTGGCGGCAAAGAGCTTTGGAACTGCGGTGGTCGCGGCATCCGAGACGTCTTCAGCTGGGATGACGTCGATCAGCAGGCGTGCCGGGTCGGACAGTGCCCGAACTGCGAACTCTGAAGGTGCCGGGGCGTAGACGTCGATAGCGATTTCGCCGTCGACTGTTCTGGCCACTAGGGCTGTCAGGTTCCAGGTGTCATCTAGCGCAGCGTCAAAGCGCGCTCCCATCAGCTCCGGCACGGTGATGCGGGCCCAGCTGCCGAACGCCTCGGCCGTCACATTCTCCGAAGCCTCTGACGCCAGCTTGCCGCCCATGCCGTAGTCCCAGTCCGTGCCTAGCGCTACGTGCAGGCGGTCGCAGCCCGGGCCTATGAACTGCCACATCTGCGCGATGTGGTCTGCCGCACCGGATGCCGCGCCTGATGCCGTAGCGTCGCTCAGCAGGCCGTTGACTGGCACTGTGCCCTCGGAGATGCCGGCCTCTGCACACGGCTCGTCGAAGGACGAGACCTGCGTCCGCTCGCTTATCTCTAGCCGGTCGGCTTCAAGCCAGCCCGTCGAAACGTACCCGTCACCTACGTGCAGTTCCCTCCAGGCAGTGCCGAAGTCGTCGGTTTCGACGCTGCCCGTGCCCTCGATGGCGTATATCGGCGCCTGGAGCCGGGTGACCTGCTCGGTCGACACGCTGGGGCCGGCGCGCACAATCACCAGGTCGTCGCCGGGCAGGTCGAACAGGTGAGGCGCTTGCTCATGCCGCTCCAAAGTGGTCGTGGTAACCGGCGCCGTCGTGGACGGAGTGGTGGTAGCAGACTCGTCCGGTTCAGACTCACCGTCGGCCTCGACGGTGACTAAATCATCGGGGGCGGCAGACTCGTTTGGTTTAGATGGCTCTGTCGGCTCAGATGTTGTTTGCGGCGAGTCAGGCGGCAACACGGACGTAGTGGTCTCGGCTGTAGTGGTCTCGGCTGAGGTCGGCAGCTCCTCCGAAGCTGTGGTGCACCCCACCTGCGCCAGTCCTGCCAGCACGACGGCGGTGACTCCCGCCATTCGGCGCATCAGAGTGCTACCCAGACGTTGTTCTTGTCTCCGGAAACCGTAGGGGCGTCGGACACCCTGTGGGTGGTGTATCAGAGTGGTACCCAGACGCTGTTCTTGTCTGAGTTTTCGTCTGATGAATGCCTGCCTCATGCCGCAATGCCTACCACAGCAGGCTGCCCGCCCTCAGAGATTGAGTACACGGCAGGACACCTGCGCCGAAGGTTGCGCGCAGACCGGGCTCTCGGTGGATATCGCGACCGGGCGCTTCCGTCACGCTCAAGCGCCCACAGAATCGTTGTGCGCAGACCGGGCCCTCGTGGATATCGCGACCCGTGAACAGCTGCCCGACACTTGTCGCCTCGCTAACGACTGCACGCAGGCAGGCTGTAGTCGGTATGGCGGCTGTCACCATCCGATGGACAAGTGCGGGGCCGCACGGCTGCGCACAAGTCAGGCCGTAGTCGGCATGGCGGCGGCTGGCTACAGCCGTCGTATCGCGAGCAGGCGCACCACAGCCTGCTGGCGGGCGCGGGACTCGGGGCGGTCGATCTTTGCTTCGAGCACCCATTCGCAGTACCCGGCGGGGTCGAGCAGCCGCTGGCTCACCGTGTCGGTCTCAGAGTCGATCGCCACCCAGCGGGCAGCCCGGGCTTCGGCGTCGATATCTATTGAGTCGTGCTCGGCCCAGTAGTCGGCCATCGCCTCTTCCAAAGCAGCCGCCGTCCAAGTGATCGCGGCGGCCGTGCTGGCGGTTCTGTTCGTGCTGGCTGGTCCGCTTGTGTTGGTGGTTCTGTTCGTACTGGCGGGTCTGCCGACCGCGGCCGGGCCTGCGAACCGGCTTGCGTCCCAATCTCTGGCGCCTGCCCCCGGCCACGCAGGCGCCGGCCGCTCTGACAGCCTCGCCGCAAGCGTGCCGTAGGCTCGGCGGGCCAGCAGCAGCACCCAGGCGAACACCTCGTTGCGCACCATCACGCCGAAGGCCCGGCCATTGGTAGTGATGTCGGAGGCGCCGGGAGGCACGACCTCCTCGGACAGCTCGGCCCCGTCGGCCGCCTCAGGGTTGCGTAGGCGCTCCCACTCGTCGAGCAGGCTCGAGTCCACCTGGCGCACCACCGCCCCCAGCCACTCGGTCACGTCGATGAGGTCGTCGTTGGCGGCGTCCGCGGGCACGGTCTGCACCAGCGCCTTGTAGCAGTCGGACAGGTACCGCAGCACCAAACCCTCCGATCGCTTCAGTCCGTAGCGGCTCACGTACTGGTTGAAGGTGTCGGCGTGCTCCAGCATGTCTCGGGCCACCGACTTTGGGCTCGGTCGCAGATGCTCTACCCACGGGTGGTGGCGGGCGAACACGTCGAAAGCCGGCTCCAAGAACTCCGCTTCGGGTCGGGGCCATGTGACTTCATCGAGCCGCTCCATGCGCTCGGCGTACTCCACTCCCGCCGCTTTCATCTGGCCCATCAGCTCGTCGCGGGCAGCGCGGCGCTGGGCTAGGAGCACCGGCATCGGGTCCTCCAGCACCGACTCGACCGTGCTCAGCACCTGAAGGCAATAGTCGGCCGCGGCGGTGTCGAGCACCGACACGGCCTCCACCACGAACAGCCCCAGCGGCTGGTTGAGACTGAACTCGTCCTGCAGGTCGAGATTCACTCTCACCGGTCGCCCGAGCTCGTCGGGCTCGTCCAACACCTCCACCACGGCGGCGTCGACCAGCGACCGGAACACGCTCACGGCGCGGCGGATGTGACGTCGCCGGTGGCTGCGAGGCTCGTGGTTGTCGGTCAGCAACCTTTTCATGGCCGCGCAGCCGTCACCGGGCCGGTCGAGCACGTTGAGCATCATGGCGTGGCTCACCTCGAAGCTGGAGTCGAGTGTCTCCGGCTGGCCCAGCCACAGCCGGGCCAGCGTGTCGCCGTCGTAGTGGGCGTAACCGCGCGGCGGCTTCTTTCTCACGAGCTTTTTGCGCTTCTTCGGATTGCCGGCGGCCCGCATCGCCGCCCTCTTGTTCTCCACGACGTGGACGGGTGCCTGCACCCAAACGCTTCCGGCCACGTCGAAGCCACGCCGTCCGGCCCGGCCTGCGATCTGCTGGAAGTCGCGCACCGACAGCACTCGGGTTCGGCGGCCGTCGTACTTGTAAAGCCGGGTGAACAGCACGGTACGGATCGGCACGTTCACGCCGACACCGAGCGTGTCGGTGCCGCAGATCAGCCGGAGATGCCCCTGCTGGGCCAGCTTCTCCACCAGCAGCCGGTACTTGGGCAGCAGCCCGGCGTGGTGAACGCCGATCCCTGCCAGCACGAACCGCCTCAGGTCTTTGCCGATGGGCGTGTCAAAGCGGAACCCGCCGACAGCGGACTTCACGGCCGACTTTTCCTGGGGCGTAAGCACTTTGAGGCTGGTGAGGCTCTGGGCCCGGGCCGTGGCCTCTTTCTGGGTGAAGTGCACGATGTACACCGGCACCTTGCGGTCTTTCAGTAGCCGCTCGACGGAGACGTGCATCGGCGTCTCCCGGTACTCGCAGTCGAGCGGCACAGGGCGCTGCGCCGAGGCCACTAGCTCGGTGTGGCGCCCGGTTCGCATGCTCAGGTCGTCGCGCAGCCGCGCCGTGTCGCCCAACGTGGCCGACATCAGCAAGAACTGGGCTCTGGGTAACTCCAGTAGCGGCACTTGCCAAGCCCAGCCCCGGTCGCGGTCGCCGTAGTAGTGGAACTCGTCCATCACCACCAGATCGGCCGGGGTGTCGGCACCCGATCGGAGCGCGCGCTGGGCCAGGATCTCCGCGGTGCAAGCGATCACCGGGGCGTCTGCGTTCACGGCAGCGTCACCGGTGACCATGCCCACGCGGTCGGCGCCCAAGGCTGCGGTGAACTCGAAGAATTTCTCGCTCACCAGCGCCTTGATCGGCGCGGTGTACACGGCGCGCCGCCCCTGGGCCACCATCGCGAAGGCTCCGGCCAGCGCCACCAGCGACTTGCCCGAGCCTGTGGGCGTTGACAGCACCACGTTGTCGCCCGCTAGCAGGCTCAGGACGGCCTCCTCCTGGTGAGGGTAGAGTTCCAGATCGGACGCTGCGGCCCAGTCCAATATTGCGTCGAGCAGCTCATCGGCGTCGCCGGTGGCGGGAAGGAAGTCACCGAGGTGGGCTGCGGGCATTCACCTGCGAGGGTAAGGCCCGATAGGTGCCGCTGACAGGCAGCGAGCCCCGGGGCCGCAACGAGAGGCGCCGCAACCTCGACAACGCCGGCGTCAAGCCTGAGTTCGGTGACGTCACCGGCATCGAAGGCCGCAATGAAAGGCCCCGCAACCTCGACAACGCCAGTCGAGACGACTCTGGCCGGGATGTTGCCGGCCGGGCCGACGGCAGTCGGGATGTTGCTGGTCGGGAACGGGCGCGGATCGGGTGGCGGCTGTGGATGCTGATGATCGTCGTGTTCCTGTCGATGGCAATGGCCATGGGGCAGGTGACGATCCTGGGCAAGCAGGTGTTCGACATGACCGGCAGCGAACTCCACCTGGGCTTGCTCGGCCTGGCCGAATTCGTGCCGACAGCGTTGCTGGCCCCGGTCAGCGGCATGGTCTGCGACCGCTGCAGCCGCCGGCTGGTGTTCGCGCTCGGCCTCATCGGCGAGGCTCTGGCGTCGCTGGGCCTGTTCTGGTATGTGGCGTCGTCTCCGACTTCGGTGGCGCCCATACTCGCCCTCGTCACGGGCTACGCCGTGGCCCGGGCGTTTCTCAATTCGGCCAGCCGGGCCCTGCCCGCGGACTTGGCGCCCGAAGGCGAAGTGGAGCGCGTGATGGCCGTTTCCGCCGCGGCCAGACAGGCCGGGTTCGTGTTCGGTCCCATCACGTTCGCTTTTGCTTTTGAGGCCCACATCGCCCTGCCGTATCTCGTGGCCGCGGCGATCTCGGCTGTCGGCGCGTGCCTCGTCGCGCTGGTGCCCGACAGCCAAGCCATCCGGGCCGCGGCAGCGGCCGGTGCGCTCACCGCTGTACGAAACGCCTTTGAGGGGCTGCGCTTCATCCGAGGTCACCGGATTCTGCTCGGCGCCGTGAGCCTCGACCTGTTCGCCGTGCTGTTGGGCGGCGCCGTGGCTCTGCTGCCCGCCATCGCAGAGGAGCGCCTCGGCGTCGGCGTGCGGGGTCTGGGCCTGCTGCGGGCCGCAACAGGCATCGGGGCGCTGACCGTGGCCACCGTTCTGGCCATGCGGCCGGTTCGCCGCCGGGTAGGAACGTGGCTGATAGCCGTGGTCGGAGTCTTCGGAGCGGCCACCGTCGTTCTGGGCCTCACGCGCAGCTACGTAGTCGCCTTCTCCGCTCTGTTGGTGCTGAGTGCCGCCGATTCCGTGAGCGTTTACATCCGCACCACGATCGTGCCGCTGGCACCGCCAGAGGCGATGCGGGGCAGGGTGCTGGCCGTGGAGTACGTGTTCATAGGCGCCTCCAACGAGCTGGGCGCCTTCCGGTCGGGCGTGGCGGGGCAGCTGCTCGGCGTGGCCGGCGCCGTGGTGGCCGGCGGCCTGGGAACGCTGGCCGTGGTAGCGCTGTGGTGGCGACTGTTTCCCGAGCTGCGCGCTCTAGACCGGTTCGCGGAAGTGCGCCCCCCGTGAGGCGGCCTGCGACCTGCGACCTGTCCGCGGTGCTGGTGTGCCTCTGGCCTGCGGCCGGCAGTCAGGCCAGCCCGGAGAAGTCCACCTGACCGGTTGTCATCCAGGCGCTGAACCCGTGGTCGGCGATGGTGTTGTGTCCGTTCATGGCCACGCTGGCATCGGAGCCGAGCATCACCAGCGAGCGGGCGATGTCGTCGGGAGTGAGGATCTCTCCGCCCGACTGGGCCACTGTCCAGTCGATGAGCTTCTCGCTCATATGACGGCGGAAGTCGTCCAGCAGCGGCGTGTCGATCACGCCGGGGCACACGCTGTTGGTGCGTACGCCGAACTCGAGGAGGCTGCGGCGCGAGCTGTGCATAGTCCACACCTGGGCCAGTTCCTTGGAGAACTCATACGGCGACTCGTCGACCAGCTCGCCGTGGTCGGCCACCCAGGCCAGCGCCGCGTCCCAACCGTCGATCGACAGCAGCTCAGTGATCTCCGCCAGGTGCCCGGGCCAGCCCTGACCGGCGATCGAGGCGGTGTTCACGATGGCGCCGCCACGCCTCATCGCGGGCAGCAGCCCCTCAGTTAGGCGGCGCAGGCCCAAGTAGTTCACCCGAATCACGAAATCGGGCGGATGTACACCGGCCACGCCGGCGTTGTTGAACAGCGCGTCCACGCCGTCGCCGATGGCGTCCACGGCGGCGTCGATGGAGTCGGGGTCGCTCAGATCGGCGGGCAGGTAATCAGTGGCGGGGCCTTTGGGCTCGGCCACGTCGAGCACTGTCAGGTCGGTGCAACCTGCGGTGGCCAACAACTCCACGGCGGCGGCACCCACGCCGCTGGCGCCGCCGGTGAGCACCACTTTCTTGTCGGCGTAGCTGAACAGGCTGTCTGTCATGTCGTGGACCTCTCTGTGTAGTGGGTCTGTGAGCGGCGTGTAGTGGGTGGTCTGCGAGCGGCCGAAGGCGAGCGGCCGAAGGCGAGCGGCGGAAGTGGGGCAGCGGCAGCGGGGCGGCGACGTTGCCGCGGGGCAGCGGATTCAGGCAGGCGTGAAGGCGAGATGAGCCTCGCGCAGGCCGTGCACGAAGGCGTTGGGCATTTCCACCTGCGGCTTACCGGCGATGCGCTCGATCCTGTCCGCCCTCTCCAGCAGGCGCTCGAAAAACACGGCGATCTCGAGCCGTGCCAGCGCCGCGCCCAGGCAGAAGTGGGTGCCGAACCCGAAGGCGATGTGGTGGTTCGGCGTACGGGTCACGTCGTATCGGTCGGGACGGTCGAAGTGCCGCGGGTCGCGGTTGGCGCTGGCATACATCATGATCACCTGCTGCCCCGCCTTGATGGTGCGGCCGCGCAGCTCGCAATCAGCCGTGGCCACCCTGCAAAAATTGTGGATCGGAGTGACCCAGCGGATGAACTCCTCAACGGCGGTCTCCAAACAGGCGCCGGCCTTCAGAGCGTCCCACTGGTCGGGGCGGTCCGCCAGATCCACCAGGGTGCGGGCGATCACGGTGCGAGTGGTCTCAGCGCCGCCGTCGAGTAGCAGCAGGCAGTCGGAGACGATCTGGTCGAGCCCGAACGGCGATCCGCCCACAAAGCCGCCGGTCTCGTCCTCCACCTCGATCCAGCGAGACATCACCTCGTCCGGCGTCCCGATGCCGACCCCGGCCAATGGGCACGCCCTCTTGGCCTCACGTTTTGCCTCGTACAGTTCCACGCAGGCCGCGACGAACTCCAACACGGCGTCGGTGCCTTCCTTGTTGTGGTATCGGGGGCCGCCGCCGAGCGCGATCGTCGCTTCCGACCAGTGCTTCAGCTTCGGCCACAGCCTGTCTTCGAACCCGAGAAGGAACCCGATCATCTTGGCTGGCAGTGGCGCGGCCAGCTCACCCACGATCTCGGCTTTGCCCCGCTCGATCACCGGGTCGAGCAGCGCGTCGACCGTCTCGATGATGCGGCCGCGCCACTTCTGCACGGCACGCGGAGTGAAACGGCGCGCCACCAGCGCGCGGCGTGCCTGATGCAGCGGGTCGTCAAGGCCGATGATCGACTGGTCGGCTGCGATGTTGGGCCGGTAGCCGCCCTTGACCCGGTCGGAGTTGATGAACTGCCGTTTGTTCTTCTCGATTGCCACGATGTCGTCGTATCGGGTGATCACCCACAGTTCGTTGATGTCGTCCCAGTGGCACGGCGAGTTCTCGCGCAGCCAGGCGTAGCGCGGGTACGGGTCGTTCACGTAGAAGTCGCCGTCGAGGATGTCGAGCGGGCGAGGATCGACGGGTGCTGTTACCGACACCGGATTTCTAACGGGAGGTCACCGGATCGTTAGAGGTCATCAACCTCAGCCTACGCCGTTTCTCCGCCGGGTCTGGGTCTCTCGCCGCGGCGGATCAGAGGTCACCTGCAAACCTGGTCTTGGGTTTTGGGTTTGGGGTCTCCTGCGTAGGGTCAGAGGTCACTTTGGCATCCGGATCAGGGGAACAGGTTCCCAAGCACGGTCCACAAGAGCCAGATGGAGACCACGGCGACGGGTCCGGGGATGGCGATCACCAGCGCCCATGTGGTGTAGCGCACCCAAGCGGGCTGGTCGGCGAAGCGCCGCTGGTGGAAGGCGGAGTTGAGGCGTTCGGCCTCCTCGTCGGGCCGGTCGAGCCCCAGCAGTTCGTATGCGGAGTCGGCGGCCTCCTTTCGTACGACGAGCACGGCCAATCGGTGAGTCACATGATGGGGCGCAACGTCAGTGGCGGGGTCCACCAGTACTGCCGACTCATAGCCCGCCTCGCTCAGCCGAGCAGCGGCCACGTCGGCCTCCCAGCGGTTGGCGTACTCGGCGATAGCCACCATGCCCGGCAGCGGTCTCATGCCGCCATCCTGCCATCTGCCACTGCGAATGCGCTTGACAGGCGTGGCGGATTGCCGGCTATTTGGAAATGTTGTTGGCGACGGTCTCCACCGAGTCCTCGTAGCGGCGACGGTCCTCGCCGAGTCCTCGTAGCGGCTGCCCGTCCAGGCATGACAGGCCCGACCGGATAGCGGGTAGCGTGCCGCGTAGTGAGTCCGGCGGTCAGCGTTACGGAACTGGTCAAGGACTACGGCCCGGTGCGTGCGGTGGACGGCGTGTCGTTCGAGGTGGCCCGCGGCGAGGTGTTCGCCCTGCTGGGGCCCAACGGCGCCGGCAAGTCGACCATCGTGGAGATACTCGAGGGCCATCGCCGGCTCACCTCCGGTTCGGTGCGGGTGCTCGACAACGATCCGGCCACGGCAGGCCACAGCTTCAGGGACCGCATCGGCGTCGTGCTGCAGTCCTCGACCGTCGACCCGGAGCTGAACGTCCGCGAGGCGGTGAGGCTCTACGGGTCGGCGTACTCGCGCCGTCGTCCCGCCGCCGAGGTGATCGAGACGGTCGGTCTGCAAGACAAGGCCGACGCTCAGATCCGGTCGCTGTCCGGCGGCCAGCAGCGGCGGCTCGACCTGGCGTTGGGACTCGTAGGCGACCCAGAGCTGATCTTCTTGGACGAGCCCACAACAGGATTCGATCCCGAGGCCCGCAGACGGAGCTGGAAGCTTGTGGAACGACTCGCCTCGCAGCAGCGGACGGTGCTGCTCACCACGCACTACCTCGACGAGGCCGAGCATCTCGCCGACCGGGTTGCGGTGCTCGCTAGCGGACGGATCGCGGCGTCGGGCACCCCTGCCGAGCTGCGAGCGCGGACGCGCACCACCCTCATCCGATTCCTCTTGCCCGACATCAGCGAGCCTGCTGCGGAGATGCTCGGCGGCGTCGGCGGGCAGGTTGCCGGAAGGGGCCGGCACATCGAGATCACCACGGATGAGCCCACGGCCGATCTGGCGCATCTCACCGGCTGGGCGCACGCCCGTGGCGTCGAGCTGGATGAGCTGACCGTTACCGTGCCGACCCTCGAGGACGTGTATCTGAGCCTCGTCGCCGAGGCCGAGGATGCCGACCCTGCCGGTCACGCAGTCGCCGCGGCCCGCGGTGTACACGGCGAGGGATCGGCGTGAGTCCGCTGCGTTTGAGTCCGCTGCGTTTGAGCCCGCTGCGGCTGCTGCTGGTGTGGACTCGGGCTCAGAACCGGATCTTCTGGCGCACACCGATCGGCGCGTTCTTCACGCTGGTGTTCCCGGTGCTGATGATCGTGCTGTTCTCAGCGGTGTTCGGCAACGAGACCTTCCCTACCGCGTACGGAGATGTCACGGCCAGCCAGTTCTACGTGGTCGGGCTCGCCGCGTACTCGTCGGTGTCGGCCACCTACACCAACGTCACGATGACCCTGTGCTCGCGGCGCGATCTAGGGATACTCAAACGGGTGCGCGGCACTCCGCTTCCTCCGTGG
This sequence comes from Acidimicrobiales bacterium, assembly GCA_965214945.1. Classification (GTDB taxonomy): domain Bacteria; phylum Actinomycetota; class Acidimicrobiia; order Acidimicrobiales; family Aldehydirespiratoraceae; genus JAAXHB01. Next base: position 482,673 of record OZ244029.1, read on the forward strand.
GTGTATCTGGGATCAGTGGTGCTGTCGTCGGTGTGGATCGCAGTGCTGGGCACAAGCATCATGCTGGCCCTCGGCGTAACGGCTTACGGCGTGACCATCGAGGCGGCCAAGGCACCGGCGCTCGTTATGTCGTTCCTGATCGGCTCGGCCGTGTTCTCCGTGCTCGGCCTCGGGCTGGCGTCGCTGGCGCGTACCGTGGCGGCCGCGATACCGGCGGCCAACGCCACGCTCCTGCCGCTGGCGTTCGTCTCCGACATATTCATCCCGCTGGGAGACGACGCCCCCCGGTGGCTGGCGGTCGTGGGCGACATGTTCCCGCTGAAGCACTACGCGCACGCCCTCGGCGAGTCCCTCAGTCCGTTCTCTTCGGCGCCGGCCTGGCAGTGGGGCAGCTACGCGGCGATGCTGGTGTGGGCCGTGGTAGGGGCGCTGGTAGCCGTCCGCTGGTTTTCGTGGGACGCGCCGGTGAAATCTGGGCGGCGAGCACGCCGCAGAACGCGCAGCCGCGCCTCGCGATAACCGCCGCGTCACTCGACCGCGCCACTCGTAGGTGCCACGTAGCTGCGCGATAACCGCCGCGTCACTCGACAGCGTCAATCGTGGGTGCCGCGTAGCCTCTGCTTGATGCGAGAGACCCGGTCGTTCCCCTACGACGAGTTCGGGATGCTGCACGAGAACGCGGCCGAGTACGACATCTCCTACCGAGGCACGCCGGACGTGCGCCGCGAATCCGTGGAGCTGCCGTCGGGACTGCGCCTGTCGGCGCTGGTGTGGGGCGTCGGCGAGCCCGAGCTGATTCTGATGCACGGCGGCGCGCAGAACGCCCACACGTGGGACACCGTCGCCTTGGCGCTGGGCCGGCCGCTGGTGGCGCTCGACCTGCCCGGCCACGGGCGCTCCGACCACCGGCCCGACCACGACTACGGCCCGGCCTCGCTGGCCGCCGACGCGGCCGTGGCCTTGGCCGCGCTTGCCCCGGCCGCGGAGGCCGTGGTGGGCATGTCGCTCGGAGGCCTGGCCGCAGTCTGCCTCGGCGCGGATCACCGGCATCTGGTGCGGCGCCTGGGCATTGTGGATGTCACGCCGGGCACCGACCGGTCGAAGGCCGAGCCGATTATCGCTTTCGTCGACGGCCCCGCGGACTTCGAGAGTTTCGACGCGATCCTGGAGCGCACCGTTGAGCACAACCCCACCCGCAGCGTGTCGTCGCTGCGCCGCGGGGTGCTGCACAACGCGCATGAGAGGCCGGACGGCCGCTGGGCCTGGAACTATGACCGCATTCGCGACTGGAAGGCGACTGGCGGCGAAGCGCTGTCCTTCGGAGATCTCTGGCGGAAGGTCGAGCGGCTGACGATGCCGCTGGCTTTGTGGCAGGGAGGCGCCTGGAGTGTGGTGCGAGACGACGATGTGGGGGAGTGGATGCGCCGAGCGCCCCACAGCGAACATGTGGTGGTGCCCGGCGCAGGCCATTCCATCCAGGGCGACCGGCCGCTGGAGCTGGCTCGGCTGATCGAGGAGCTTCTGAACAGACCCGTCTGATCAGGTTGTCTCTGATCAGGAGGCTGCCGATCAGGGCAGCCTCACACGGCCGCGCTGCGGCAGGCGAGCAGGGCCTCACAGGCCGCGCGTCTCAGGGTCGCGCTGGTTCTCTCACAGGCTGCGCGTCTTAGGGTCGCACTGCTTAGGGTCTCGCTGTCGTTTCTGGTGCTGCGGAAGTCTGGTCTAGGTGATAGCCACCGTCGCGGAACTCCAGGCGATGCCGGGCACCGGGCACTGAGGGATCAGAGGTCTCGTATCCGGCGTCTCCGTGCCACATCGACACCGGGCCGTGCAGCCCCGCACCGATTCGAGTCTCGTAGCGACGCAGGCCGCCGCGGGTCAGGCCGTTCAGAACATGGGCAACGCCACCCGAGCGGCCCGAACCCGAACGGCTCCCGCCAGGGGGTGCTGAGCCTTTGTCTGTGCGGCCCAAGCTGCGGCTGAGCGTGTGAAGAGTGTGAAGCGTCACCCAGGTTGGCGGCGCGAGCGCTATCTCCCCGGAGTCGCGGCGGCGCATCGCCTCAGCCGGCGTCATCCACTCGTGGCGCACGATCTCGCCGTCGTCCACGCGCACCTCGCCGCCGGGCTCTGTTGCTGCAAAGAACCAGGTGGCGTAGCGCTTCGGGGCGATGGGCGGCGGCAGCCAGAACGAGAACAGCACCAGAGCGGAGGGATCCAGCACGATGTCCGCCTCCTCGCGGGCTTCTCGGACGGCCGCCTGCCGGGCGGCCGCCACCAGGTCGCCGGCGGAGGCCCGGCTGCCCGGAGCCAGCCCGTCCGAGTGTTCGCCGTCTGGAGGTTCGCGACGGTATTCGTCGTCTCCTGATTCGATGCGAAGTCGTGCATGTTGCGGAGCTGGTGGAGGGGCTGGCTGCTTGCGACGGTGTTTGTGGTCTACGGATTCGATGCGTCCGCCGGGGAACACCCACATCCCGGCGAAGGCGATGTCTGAGCGACGTCTGAGCAGCAGCGCTTCCATGCCGGTGCTGCTATCTCTCAGCACTACGACGGTCGCTGCCGGGATGGCCGGTGTCTCGCCGTCGCGCTCGAAACGCCGCTGCCACTCCCGAAGGCTCAGGCCGTCGAGCGACATAGCGGCGCCGGTCATCAGCTAGTCGTCCTCTCGTTGCCGAGAAAGGCCCGGCCGTTGCCGAGAATGGCCTGGTTTTCGAGCATGGTCCGGCGCCATTGTCGGGATCAGGCCTCAGGCCCGTTCCTCAGGCCCGGGCGGTCCTTGTATCCAGCTCGTCTCCTCGACCAGCTCCCGGCTGCGCCAGCCCTGCGGAGTGCGCACCAGCTTGTGGTGATACCAGCCGCCCAGGCCCCAAACGGGCTGACCGGACAGTTTCATAGGGTTCAATACCATCGCCGTGGCCGTAGCCTCGTCGCCGTCGATGGAGACGTCGAAGTTGGCGACCAAGTGTTGCGACGCCTCAAACACCGCCAATACCTCGCCGAGCCATCGGCTGACCTCATCCAGTGAGCCGGCGATGCCCCCGGCGGACGTATAGTCGATGCGGGCGTCGGGCGTGAAGACACTCCGGTAGAGATCCCAGTCGCGGCGGTCGACCGCGGTGGCGTAGCGTGTGATCAGGTCGGTGATCTCAGCACGGTCGCTGAGCGCCTGCAGGTCCATCGGGCCTCCTCGCAGCGGCCGTCGATCATGTGATTGTCACCATGCTAAGCCCCCGATAGGGGCAAGCTTGAACTGGGTGCGAGCTGCGGACGACACCCAGTCGAGCGTCCACCTCGTGGTCGGATTGCGCGGCGATTGGGCAAGCTTGAACTGCGAGCCGCGGACTACACATCTCGCTGAACGTCACTGGAAGCCGTTGGTAAGGAGCCATGCCCACGCAGCAGACCACCCCGAAGAGCATCGCCCCGAAGAGCATCGAGAGGAGCTTCGACGAGTCGGACTTCAACCCAGCGGCCTCTACCGATGTGGACTTTGCCCGAGAGGTGATCCCGGTGCCGGTGGCCACCGAGATGAGCGAATCGTTCCTGGCTTACGGGCTGTCAGTGATCACGTCCAGGGCCATCCCCGACGTGCGGGACGGCCTCAAGCCGGTGCAGCGCCGCATCCTCTGGTCGATGCTGCAGATGGGCTTGCGCCCCGGCACGTCGTTCCGCAAGGCGGCCCGCGTCGTAGGCGACACGATGGGCCGCTACCATCCTCACGGCGACGCGGCTATCTACGACGCACTGGTGCGCCTCGGGCAGGACTTCGGCCGCCTGGCGCCGCTGGTAGATCCGCAGGGCAATTTCGGTAGCCTCGACGATCCGCCCGCCGCGGCCCGCTACACCGAGTGCCGGCTGACGCCGGCGGCGATGGACATGGTCGGAGAAGTCGACGAAAGCACCGTCGACTTCCGCCCCACCTACGACGGCGAAGGGCTTGAGCCGGTGGTGCTCCCCGCTGCGTTCCCGAACCTGCTGGTCAACGGCACATCCGGCATCGCCGTGGGAATGGCAACCAACATGGCCCCGCACAACCTCCGCGAGGTCTGCGAGGCCATCAAGCTCGTGCTGCGCAGCCAAAACCGTGGCGGCAAGCCTGCCACCACTGATGAGCTTCTCAAGAGGGTTCCCGGCCCGGACTTCCCCGGAGGCGGACGCGTCGTCGACCAGGGTCTTCGGCAGATCTGCGAGAGCGGCCGCGGCAGCGTGCGCGTCCAGGCGCGCACCTCCGTCGAGCGGATCAGCAGCCGGAGCCAGGCGATCGTTGTCACCGAGCTGCCTTACCTCGTCGGCCCAGAGCGAGTGCTGGCGTGGGTGAACAGGCACGCCGAGTCGGGCCGGCTGACCGACGTCGCGGGCATCGCCGACCTCTCCGACATGGAGGGCCTGCGCATCCAGATCGACCTCAAGCGGGGTGCCGACCCGCAGACCGCTCTGGCCGGCCTATACCGCCTGACACCGCTCGAGGAGACCTTCTCGGTGAACAACGTGGTGCTGGTGGACGGCGTGCCAACCACCGTCGGGCTGCGGAAGCTGTGCGAGCACTACATCGCCCACCGCTTGGACGTGATAGTGCGGCGCACTCGCCACCGGCTGGAGAAAGCCCAGCGCAGACTCGAAATCGTAGAAGGGCTCATCACGGCGCTCGACCACATCGACGAGGTGGTGGCGCTGATCCGCGGGTCTCAAAGTCCCGACGACGCCTGCCGTTCTCTGATGGAGCGTTTCGTGCTCTCTGAGACGCAGGCGAAGCACATTCTCGACATGCCGCTGCGACGCCTCACAGCCCTGGAGAAGCAGAAGCTCCTCAAAGAGGCCGCCGAGCTGAGGTCGGCCATCGACGACTACGACCAGACGCTCGCCAGCGCCCCCCGGCGGCGCAGGATCGTCGTCGAGGAGCTTGATCGGATCGCCAAGAGACACGGCACGCAGCGCCGCAGCGTCATGGTGTCGCAGCATGAGGCCGACGTGGCCCGCTCGGCGGCCAAAGGCGCCAACGGCACCAACACCGCTGACGGCGGCGCGCAGCGGGCTGGCGCCTCGTCCGGGCCGGGCCCTGACACGCCATGCGTGGTGACGGTTTCCACAAGCGGCAACCTCGGACGAGCGCCCGTCGCCGGGGCGCGCAAGGCGATCCCAGGCCGCCACGACCTGATAGCGGCGCGCACGGTCACATCCACGGCCTCGCCTGTGGTGCTGGTCACTTCCGCAGGCCGGGCGTTCGTGCTGCGCGCCGGCGAGGCGGCCGAGGCCTCCAACCGATTGCGCGGCGCTCCGGTTGCGCCCATGCTGGGGCTTCAAAAACGCGAGCGCGTGCTCGCGCTGGCCGCCGAGGGCGACGACGGGCTCGTCGTGGTTACGGCCGCCGGAATCGTCAGACACCTCACGGCGGCGCAGGCACTGGCCACCGGGTACGGCGCTCCGATTATTGGGCTCAAGCCCGGTGACCGCGTGGCGGCTGCGTTCTGTGCGGGCGACGAAGCGGATCTGATCTTTCTGACTGACGACGCGAAGGCGCTTCGGGTGACGGCGGGTGCTTTCGTCGTTGGCGGACAGATAGGCGGCGCCATCGGCATGAAACCCCGTGAGGGCGCTTCAGTGGTGTTCGCCGGGAAGGCGTCCGAGCAGGACGTGCTGGTGATGGCAACCGATGCCGGGGGCATCAAGGCAACAGCGCTGACCGACATTCCGAGGCGAGGCCGCGGCGGAATGGGGGTGTTCGCGGCAAAGCTGGCAAGCGGCGACAGCGTTACCGCCGGCGCGATGGCATCTATCCCGGCGACATCAAGTTCCCCGGCGACATCAAGTTCAACTTCAGGGTCAGACTCTCCTCGCCGGCATGGGCCGAATGGGGACACAGCTTGGGGCACGCGGCTGCTGGCGTTGAAGGCCCGAGACGACAACCCGCGCAGGATCGACCCCCGGCCCGTGCTCGTACGTGTTGATGTAACCAAGCGTTACGTGGCGCCGTCGGTGGGGGGCCGACGCATCCACGCGCTGGCACCGGGGCGCTGGTGAGCGTGCACCTGCTGGACGCTGAGCCCGACGTGGCCGTGCCGGTCTCGCCGGCCGCATCGCCCGCCGCTGACGGTGCTGTCGGTGGTGAGAGTGCTTTCGGTGCGGCCTATGACGCGGACGCAATCGAGACTCTCGAAGACCTTGAAGCGGTGCGCCACAACCCCGGCATGTACATCGGGGGCACGGGGGCGGAGGGCCTGATGCATCTGGTATGGGAGATCGTCGACAACGCGGTGGACGAGGCGGCGGCTGGCTTCGCCAACAGCGTGGACATCACGCTTCATCGAGACGGGTCGGTGGAGGTGTTCGACAACGGGCGCGGCATCCCGGTGGACACTCATGCCACGAGGGGCGTTTCGGCGTTGGAGGTGGTGTTCACCGAGCTGCACGCCGGCGGCAAGTTCAAAGAGGGCGCCTACAGCGCCTCGGGGGGGCTGCATGGAGTGGGCGCGTCGGTTGTGAACGCGATGTCGTCGCGTCTGCGCGCCGAGGTGCAGCGCGACGGCTGCCGCCACCAGCTGAGCTTCCATCACAGGCAGCCCGGACAGTTCGAGCGCGGCGGATTCCAGAAGGGCCATCGGCTCAGGTCGGTGCCGGTGCGCAGCAAGAAGACCTTCACCCGCATCAGGTTCTGGCCCGACGCCGACCTGTTCGAGCCGGACGCGCAGATCGACGCCGAGTTGCTGCGCCACCGCATGCGCCAGATCTGCTTCCTGGTGCCTGGACTGAAGGTCAAAGTCACGGACAGGCGCCCGCGCCACGCGGGCGGTGAGCCGTTCGACTTCGTCAGCCGCGGCGGGCTGGTCGATCTGGTCACCGAGCGGTCCGAGCAGGCCGGCGGCGCCGTCAGCGGCGTAATAGCCGTCAACGGCATCGAGGCCTTCACCGAGAAGGTCCCCGTGGACGGCAAGATCACCACGGTGCGCCGGGAGTGCACTGTGGACATCGCTCTGCGCTGGGCGGACGGACGCGGCAGCGACCTCATGTCGTTTGTGAACACCATCCCCACGGTCGGCGGCGGTACCCATGTGACCGGGTTCGGCGCAGCGCTTACCCGCGTGGTCAACAACGTGGTGCTCAAAGATCACCACAAGCTCGCCAAGCTGGCCCGCTCGGGTCAGAACAGGGCCAGCAAGGACGATGTCCAAGAGGGCCTGGTGGCGGCGGTGAAGGTCACGCTTACGAGGCCGCAGTTTCGGGGCCAGACGAAGCACGTGCTGGCCACGTCGGCCGTTGCCGGGATCGTCGCCCGCATCTCCTATGAGCAGCTCAAGGAGTGGTTCGAGCCGGGCGGCGGGCCTCGCACGCAGGCGCGCGCCGTCGCCGACAAGCTCGCCGGGGCAGTGTTGGAGCGAGCCGCGCTTCGGCGTCGCCAGGAGACCCTCCGCAAGGCTTCTCGCTTCGGCTCGGGCCCTCTACCAGGAAAGCTCGCGGACTGTCGCAAACACGGCGACTCGGCCGAGCTGATACTCGTGGAGGGCGACTCCGCAGCCGGGCCGGCCAAGCGGGGCCGCGACAGCGAGTACATGGCCATCCTGCCGTTGCGAGGCAAGATCGTGAACGCCGCCAAGGCCGGCGTCCGCCAAGTGCTCGACAACGCCGAGGCAAAAGCGATCTTCACTGCGATGGGCGCAGGCGTGGGCGAGGACTTCAACGTAGACGACGCTCGCTACGGCCGCATCGTGATCCTGTGCGACGCCGACGTGGACGGCAGCCACATCCGCTGCCTGCTGCTCACACTGATCCACAAGTACATGGCCCCGATGCTCACCCAGGGCCGGGTGTTCTCTGCCCAGCCGCCGCTGTACACCGCCCGCAGCGCATCGCGGACGCACCGGGCGTACTCCGAGGACGAGCGCGACCGGATCACCGCCGAGCAGGCCCGCCGGGGCCGTCGGCTCAAATGGCAGCGTTTCAAGGGTTTGGGAGAGATGAACGTCGACGAGCTGCGCTACTGCGCGCTCGACCCTGCCACGCGGACGCTTCGCCAGCTGACGGTTGACGACATGAAGCAATCGGCTGACGCCAAGGAGATGTTCGACGTGCTGATGGGCAGCGACGTGGCCCGGCGGCGGAAGTATCTGGTGGCCAACTCGGCACTCATGGACTCCGCCGCCCTCGACATCTGAGTTCGGGTTCTGAGGGCTGGGTTCTGATTTCTGGGGCCTGGTTCTGGGGCTTGCTACACGGGCGCCCGAGTCACAGCACTTGAGCTATAGCACAGCGCCTGAGTCATAGCACTGTGGTAGAAATACATCCGTGCAGTTAGTGCTCGAGATTTGTGACCCCACCGGCGCGGCGGGAGCGGCTCTCGAGCCTCGCCTGACGGGTCCGGTCTCCCAGGCCGAGGTCGGCGCCAACGGCGCGAACGGTGCCGGCGCTTTGAGTGAGGCTGACACCGGCCCCGCAGACGCACAGCGCGAGCCCCGTCCGCCCGAGCGGCTCTCACCATCGGGCGCCTCCGTTTTCGAGCAGTGCCCTCGCCGTTGGCGCTTCCGCTACGTGGATAAGCTCCCCGACCCGCCGGGGCGCTCATCTTTGGTCGGCACGTTCACCCATCGGGTGTTGGAGCTGCTGCTCAACGAGCCAGCCGACGAGCGAACAGTCGACAAGGCCCGCAATCTGGCTCGGTCGGAGTGGGAGAAGTTCAGCGGCAACGGGGCTTATGCGGCTCTGGAACTCGATGACAGCGAGGCGCTGGATTTCCGCTGGCAGGCCTGGAACGCAATCGAAGGACTTTGGACGCTGGAGGACCCGGGCACGGTGGAGGTCAAAGCCACTGAGGCGCATGTCTCGACAGTGCTGGGGGAGGTGCCGTTTCGAGGGGTGCTCGATCGCCTCGAAGCCGCATCCGACGGCTTGGTGGTGACCGACTACAAGTCGGGGAGGGCGCCTTCGCCCAAATTCGCGGGCGAGCGGCTTCATCAGGTGATGCTGTATGCCGCTGCGGTCGCCGCCGACACCGGGCATGTGCCGGCGCGGGCGCGTCTGTATTACCTGGGCCAGAAGGTTGTGGAGACGCCCGTTACAGACGAAGGGCTGTCGGGTGCTATAGAACAGCACATGGCAACTTGGTACGCCATTGCCGAGGCGTGCAAGTCCGACATGTTCGAGCCCCGGCCCGGACGGCTCTGCGACTACTGCTCGTTTCTCGAGCACTGTCCGGCCGGTCAAGACGACGTCGCCAGGCGGGCCGCGGAGCGAGCCGCCGAAGAGGAGTCGCTGCTGCTCCTAGCCGCCTCCTCGGAATACGCAGAGACCTAAAGTCAGCCGACGAGTGTTAATAAAGCTAGGTGCGTCTAGTAGCCGTGATCTAAGTCGAGTCAATTCTGATCGAATCGACTTAGATCAAACAGCGTCAGGTGTTCTCTAGTAGCAGCCTCGAGATTCTTGGCAGGATTTGCCGGATCTGCTTCCTCAAGGCGACGAATGATTGACTCACGCATTTCGTCATCCCAGAGGTCTAGTTCAAGTGAGCCCGCGCGTCGTTTAACAGTAACAACTGGCTTGAGAATTCGCTCTATGATTTTGGCTGCTCCCTCACTGAACTGCTTTCTGTCTTGATCTCGCCAGTTCTTGAAGATGCCGAATGTTGCTCTGTTTAAGAGCTTACAGCCTTCAAGCACTAACTTTTTTGGAGTTTGAGACTGACCGATCTGGGAGATGGCGTGTGTGAGCAGCCGTGCTGTGAGTTGACTCAGCCCGTCGCTCTGAAGCTTGTCATTTTGGCTGTCCTCAATTCCCGGAATCCATGGAATAAAGTAGAGGGGCTGCAGGCTGTTAAGGCCATCTGATCTAAGAACGATTGCAGGCTTAGCGAGCGCCTTAGATGCCGGCGTTGGCAGATCTGATGGATCAGGACTTGACAGTGCCAGCTCACCGGCATCTATCGAAAGGCCGATAACAGCAGTAGGAGCGGCTGGAATCTCCTTCGCCTTTAGCGCATGTGCTAATGTCTTGAGAGTATTCGCAAGCTCATTAGCTTGTTTTGAGACTGTTGCATAAGTGATGTGGCCGGGATGTCTGTCGTATTCGCCCAGTGAGGGTGCGACATTGAATGAACCTGCCATTAGTTTAAGCGCTTGGTTCTTGTTGGTTGATTCCGGTGAGAAACCCTGTGCCTTTAGCTCTATAAGCATTTCAACTGAGTCACTTGAATGCCTTATCCACAGATCTGGACGACAGGATGACCGAGGATCAGAGGATCCTGTAAGCTCCCCCAGTGCGATGAGTGATGACTCTTCTGCAGGCATTATTAGACTTTGCCCGATAGATCTGAGGCAATAGCCCGCTTGGCGGAGCACCGGCTGTACCGGCTGTATATCAGAGTCTTCGGGCAAATCCTCCAATGCCCAAAGGAATGTGTTGAGTTGAAACACCTGATCCGACAATAGGATTGAATCGTCGGTCAAGATAGATTCATCGCTCATACGGCCGCCGTCATCGAGTTATCAATGGCGTCTTTGTAGTTCTCACTTCCGAGCCACACATCGGTGCTCGGATCGAGATAGCGCTGTATATTGGTCACTAGACGGTGGATCGTGTTGCCACACGTTCCACGCGGCAGGATTCCCAACAGCTGCTTGCTTGTCGCTTCTAAGAGGAAGGGTTGCCACAGATGGCGATCAATAGCAGCCATATGGATCTTCGTGGGTCCGCGCCGCGTGATATAGCCGCCGATCCGGAATCTACTGTTTCGCCGCTGGAGTCCGTGTCTTACAAACCGTTTGAAGGTTTCCTCGCTCAGGGGAGTACTAAAGCGGATCGTCATCGGCGCGCCTGTGATCGTGAACCCTTCATCATCAATCTTAGTTGTATCTAGCCATAGTAGTTTCTCAGTGTGCTCAGTGATTCTTCGATAGAATCCAAGAACCATCCGTACAGTATCTCGGTGTTCAGCAAATGAACTGGTTCGGTTAGTGGCACGCCCGTCGTAGTAGAGTAGATGTCCGCCACGATTTGTGCTCGGGATCTGAAGCTGTACTAAGGAATGCAGCGGGTCATGTATCTCGAGCAGCCGCGGCAGTTTATCTTGGAGTACAGCCAGCTGTTCTGTAAGTATTACTTTGGATCTACGGTGCCCGATCGGCTCTTGCTCACTTTCGTCAGTTGCATCAAAGATATCCTCATTTGGGATATCTTCATGACTGTTGGTACCGTATCTACTCCGGTCATCCAAATCGGAGGACGCCTCATACCTGGCTTCGTGATCGAAGCCGAGTCGCACGTAGCGATGGGCTGGCATAGTCATTCTCACATACTGCCAAAGCCTATACAGAATGGGAGATGAAAGCCAGAGGCGATCCAACCACGGATTGTGGTCGACTATCTGGTGAACCCACTTGTGGCTCTCTACTACAGCAAGCGTTGTGTAGAACACCGGGTGCCGCTGGTCAAGGGCTTCCAGAAGTCCTACGACCTCGCTGTCGTGCTGGGCATCCTCAACACGATAGAGGGTGTCGTCTAAACGATTCAGACGTATTCTACCGGGGAAAAGCGACTTGAGTTCGGGAAGCTCATGATCGTGCCTAGCTGTCTCAAGCATGTAAGTCTTGACAGGCTTTCGAGTCGACTTGCTCTGCTCGATTTCATCATCACCATCGGCACTCACCTGTGACTGAGTGAATCCCTCTAAGTGCTCGATATAGGCTTCCCGGGACTTGAGCCGTGGCATGTATCCGAGGTTGGCTGTCACACTGCCAATTGTACACAATCGGTGAGGCAGCGTCAGCGAGGTGTTGCCATCCGGCTAGACGTTTAGCGGCGGCGTCGGTGACGTTTCCAGAGCCAGCGGAGGATCAGCAATCCGACGATGGTGCCGGCCACGGTGGACGCTGTGACGGTGGAGAAGATCTGGCGGTCGCTCCAGGGGTCGGCGGGAGTGGGCGTGACATTGGGATTCGAGGGCTCGTGACGCCGGCCTGTCGGTGCCGACGTCGGATCGGTCTCGGTCGGATCCGTCTCGGTCGGGTCGGTCTCGGCGAGCGGATCGTTGTGTCCGTCTAGCAAGACTGCGGCAGTGCTGGCCTCATCGGCCGCAGGACGGGCGTTGACCGGTCCGGTCAGGTCGTCTCGAGGGTCATTGAACATGCTCATCTCCGCCGCTCCGCTGTTCAAGTGTCACTACGTGGATTCTGCCAGCCGCGTTGTGCCGCGCCCTCCAAGCTGGGTCTCTGATCGTCGGTGATCTGAAGGGCACTACGTGGATTCTGCCAGCCGCGTTGTACCGCGTGGCGCTTGCACGGTACGCCCTACCTCTGAGCAGACGCAAGAACAGAAGTAACAGCAGGAACAGTGGTCAGCAACACGAGCGCCGCCCGCCTGATGCTCGGGTTGCCCGCCTGATGCCCTGATGTCGAGTCTCGAGGGAGGACGCAAGAACACCAGTCCAACGCCGGTCAGTGACACCGCCCTCAAGAGCCGCACTGGTGCGGTCGCGGTCGGCCGGTTGCGCACCGCTGGATGGGGGCGCGTCGCAGTCCAGGATGTGGTAGTCGCACTGGTGCGGTCGCGGTCGGCCGGTTGCGCCGAGTCGGGCCGCTTAGCTAGCACACTGGCACCCGTGACAGCCCTGCGCGGCGTGCTTCGCAAACTGGCATTCGGTCGGTGGCTGTCGCGCCGGGCAACGGCCCGCAGAAGCGGTTCCGCTTCGGATGCATCGCCTGCCCGTGCAGGTGCCCGCCGCGGACGAGCGCGCATAACCCGTCCGCGCGTGCTGAGGCGCCGAATCGGCGGGCGAGAGGCGCCGGCCCGCTGGCTGCAAGAGCTGATCAGCGCCCGCAGCGCGCTCGTGGCTCTGCTGCTCGCGGCGGCGGCGAGCCTGGTCGCAGGCCTCACGCTCGCGTCCATCACCGGCGCTTTGGAGGAGCTGCCGGGTCTGCTGTTGCTCGTGCCCGCGGCCATCGCCGCTAAGGGCAATATCTTCGGCGCGCTCGGCAGCCGCCTCGGCACGGCCATCCACGCGGGCACCTTCCGACTGGCGAGCGGCCGCGAATCGGTTGTGGCGCAGAACACCGCGGCGGCCATCGCCTTGAGCCTGATCCTGGGTGTGCTGCTGGCGGTGATGGCCAAAGGCGTGGCTGTGGTCTTCAACGTGTCGCCGACGATGACGCTGTCCGACTTCGTGGTGGTCTCAACCGCGGGCGGGCTGTTGGCCTCCGTTGTGGTGTTGGCCATCACCCTGGCGACCACGGCGAGCGCCGTGCGCTTCGGATGGGATCTCGACAACGTGGTGGCGCCGCTGGTCACCGCAACCGCAGACGTGGTGACGCTGCCCGCGCTGGTTGTGGCAGCCGAGCTGGCGGGTGTGAGAGTTCTCACGCCGACGGTCGCGTGGACGCTGGCCGTGCTGTCGGCTCTGGCCGTCCTGTGGGCGCTGCGAAGCCGTCTCAGCGAGTTGCGCAGCATCGTGCGCGAGTCCATTCCGGTGCTCGCGGCGGCCGGGCTGCTTGATCTCATCGCCGGTATCACCGTCGAGAAGCGTCTCGACGACTTCTTGGATTTCCCGGTGCTGCTGATGATGTTGCCCGGCTATCTGGGCACGGCCGGAGCGCTGGGCGGCGTGCTGTCGAGCCGTCTGTCCACCAAGATCCATCTGGGCCTGGTGAGGCCGTCGCCGCTTCCGCAGCGGCGGGCACGCATCGACATAGGGATGACATTCGCGCTGTCCCTGCCGGTGTTCGCCGCTCTGGGCCTGCTCACCTCTGGCGTCGGCGCCGTGGCTGGGCTCGCCGGACCTTCGCAAGCGCAGCTGCTGGGTGTGGCATTGCTGGGGGGTCTGATGGCTACGGTCTTTGTTACCGTCGTCGCCTACTACAGCACGCTGGCGGCTGTGCGATTCGGGCTCGATCCCGACACCTACGGAGTGCCGATGGTTATGTCGTCGCTCGATTTCGTCGGCGCGTTCACCCTGATCCTCGCCATCGTGGCTGTGGGAGCCGCATGACCGGCGGCGAGCCGACAGCAGGGCGGCAAGGGCGGGCACGCGGGTGGGCAACGGAGCCGCGCACAAGTCCTACGATGACCTGAAAGGCGACGCATATGGAAGACAGACCGCGCAATCTGCGGGAGATGCTGGCGGAGGCGAAGGACACCTCGGAGCTGATGGTGGACTTGGCGTACGCCGCCTTGTATTTCGGCGATCCGGATATGGCCGATGAGGTGAGCGCGCTGGAGGAGCGCATGAGCCGCCTGGTGCAGGACATGCGCGCCGTCTGCATACTCGCGGTGCGTCACCCCAAGGACGCTGAGGGGATGTCGTCGGTGTTGCAGGTCATCTCCGCAATCGAGCGCATCGCGAACGACGCCGTGGACATCGCCCGCATCGTCACCCACCACGTCGGCATCCCGGCGGAAATGGTGGCCGACCTCAGCGCCGCTGAGGAGGTGTCGCACCGGGTTCTCGTCTCACAGGGCTCGGCCCTGGCTAACCGGCGTCTGGCCGACCACGACATGCCCGTCCAGATGGGAATGCGGGTCATGGCGGTGCGCCGGGGCCGGCAGTGGATCACCGACGTTGACGGCCTCACGATGATCATCCCCGACGACGTGCTGTTCTTGCGCGGCTCGCCCGACGGCATCACCGCGCTGCGCCAGCTCGCCGGCTCTCCGGGATGGTCGCCGCCGGAGCTTCCCGAGGATCCCTTCGTCACCGACCTCGACCGGGCCGTCCACGTGCTCGTCGAGATGAAAAACCTGTCAGAGATCGCGGTCGGCCTGGCCTACTTGACGCTCGTGTTGAGAGATCTGGGCCTGGCGGCAGTCGTCAGGTATCTGGAGGACCGGCTCGACGAGATGAAGGATCGGCTGGAGCTGTGGGTGCTGCGGGCGGCAAGCGACAAACCCGACCCTTCGTCGCTGCGCGGGTTGCTGCACCTGTCGCAGGCTGCTGAGGATCTCGGCGATCAGGCCCAGCAGATGGTTTGGCTCATAGAGCGCCAGGAGGAAATCCACCCGATCCTCGCCATAGCCCTCGGCGAGAGCGACGAGGTCGTGGTGCAGATCCCCGTCGCGGGCGGCTCTGAGGCCGCGGAGGCCACGCTGTCGGAGCTGCAGCTGAACACCGAACCCGGGTTCACTGTGCTGGCAATCCAGCGAGGAGGCCAGTACCGGTACCGCCCGCGGGGAGTAGTCAGGCTTCAGGCCGACGACGAACTGATCGCCAGCGGCCCAGTAGAGGGGCGCGAGCGGCTGGCGGAGCTGTGCGGCTGGCGTCTGGCCGGCGATGACACCGACATGAGACTGCTTCCGCTCTAAGACTGCTGCCGCTCTGAGATTCCACCGCTAACACCCGCACCACACCGTCGCCAGCCACTCTGAGGTCGCCCTTCTGACGCATCGCATGTTCCAACGTCCCCGCCCCCCCGCACCACACCGTCGCCAGCCACTCTGAGGTCGCCAGCCACTCTGAGACTGCTTTCGTTCTGAGACTCCGTTCTGAGACTTCTTCTCGCAACTCCCCCGAGCCGTGTTCTCAGGCCGGGTCTCAGCAAGGCGGGGGCAAGCCGGGTTGCGCGGGGTTGCTGGCGCGGTAGCTTCGCTCCCCATGGCCGAGCGGCTCTGCTTGCTTACTGTGCACGCTCACCCCGACGACGAGGCGTCGAAGGGAGCGCCCACGGTGGCCCGTTACCACGCCGAGGGCGTGCGCTGCGTGCTTGTGTGTTGCACCGGAGGCGAGGAGGGCGACATTCTCAACCCGGCGCTGGACGGCCCTGACATGGCCGAGCGGCTCGCCGAGATCCGCGCCGAGGAGCTGGCCCGCGCTGCGGAGGTGATCGGCTACGACGAGGTCGTGATGCTCGGCTACCGGGACTCGGGTATGAAGGGCTCGGAGGCCAACGCCCATCCCGAATGCTTCGCCAACGCCGACCTCGAAGAGGCGGTCGACCGGCTGGTGGCGGTGATCCGTCGTGAGCGCCCCCAGGTGGTGGTGACCTATCCGGAGAACCAGGGCAACTACCAGCACCCGGACCATCTTCGGGTGCACGACATCAGCATCCCCGCCTTCGACCTGTCCGGCGATGCCGACCACCGTCCCGACCTCGGTGTGCCGTGGGCACCCACAAAGCTGTACTACACGATGTGGTCGCGGCGCCGGATCGAGGAGCGCCACCAGGCCTTCAACGAGCTGGGCCTTGAATCTCCCTACGGCGACTGGTGGTTCAAGCAGGAGTCACAGGACCATCTGATCACGACACAGGTTCCGGTGGACGGGTTCATCGATGCCCGCATCAACGGCCTGTTGGCCCACGCCACGCAGATCGACCCGGAGTCGACGTTCTGGTTCGGGCTCCCGCCGGAGGTCGAGCGCTCGATCCACCCATACGACGACTACATCCTGGCCCGCGGTCCTCGGCCCGAGGAGCAGCCCGAGCGCGATCTGTTCAAGGGCGTGCGCTCCCTCCCGGCCTCGACCGCACCCGAACCTGCCGCAGCGGCCGCAGTTCCGGGCGCAGCTCCAAGCGCCTGCAGGAGCTGACCCTGACCGGCGCGGGGCTGCTCGCAGAGGGTTGGCTGGAAGAGGTGTCCGGCGCGCTGGCCGGCATAGATGTACCCGCAGCGGCCGACGGGGTGGCCCAGTTCACCGTGAGCGGCGCGCCAGGGGGCAGGCCGGCGGCGTTTGTCGTGACCGTCAAGGCCGGCCGGCTGACGCTGGCCGCGGGGAGAATCCGCGACGCGGACACGACCCTCGGATGGAAGTTCGCCGACTTCGCAGCGGTCTGGGAGGGCGAGCTTTCCCCTGAGGCGGCCTACATGACCGGCCGGGTGAAAGTAGAAGGCGACCGGGTGCTGCTCATCGATGGCTGGCGCCCGCTTCGGTTCTCGCCCGACCTGGCTACCGCGCTTTCGGCGCTGAGCGCGGCCAGTGCCTGAATAGGACGAACGGGGGAGCGCAGCCGGCGCCCCGGCGCCCCGACCGGGGATCGAGCGACTTTGATCGGACGTGGTTGGGGAGGGCCGGTCAGCGGCGGGCGCGTTGTGCGTCGCGCATCTCTCGGTAGCCGACAGTGGTCGCGTCAGCGGCGGCCAGCGCGTCGGACAGGTCTTGTGACAACGCGAACACCAGGTCGTCCACCCGGCCAGCGGCGTTCGGATCCACTGCGTGGATCTCGGGCTCGTCAAGCGCGGGACACAGCGACAACTCGGTGACACCCGGCGGCAGGTCGCCGAGCAGCCGCATCGCGTGGCGGCGGGTGCCGGTGCGCACAAGTCTGAAGTGGTCCGGGAACACGATCCCCTCCGACCTGGCCAACGAGCGGAACGGGAAGCCGGCGTTAGCCTCCGCATCGCCGCTCTCGAGCCGGACCGGCAGGTCGAAGACGGCCGCCAGATCTACGAGCACATCGAAGAACTCAGGGCGCTGCTGCAAAGCGGCTATGTGCGTGGTGAGGTGGGTGACATCGAAACCCCACAGCACAGCCCGCTCCAGCTGGGCGCGGCACTCGCGTCGCACCTCGTCGAGGTCGGCGTGGTCCCAGAGATCGTCAAGCGTCCGCGGGAAGCCGCCGTCGCCGTCGAGCAGGCTGGGCGCGTTGGTGAGCGGACCCCAGCGGAACCAGTCGAGTTCGGAGTTGAGCGTGAGATGCACACCCAGGTCTTCGCCGCGGTACAACTCGGCTGCATGTCGCGACCACACGCCGGGCATGACGATGGTGCCGGTGGTGGCGGCGCCTTCCCGGATGGCCTTGTAGCCGCCAGCGGTGGAGGAATGAGTGGTGCCGATCCGATCCGCACTGACGATCACGAGCCGGGCGTCCGCGGGATAACCGAGGCGTTCTGCTAGCGACTTCACGTCACCGACGCTAGTTGCCTACCTGGCCTGACAAGCCGGCACTACAGCTTGCGCCGGGTAGCGACTTCACGTGACCGACGCTAGTTGCCCACACGCGTTTCGTGCTTCAGCTCACCGGCACATCGGGTCCTCCGCAGGCGCTCCACAACCCTCTCCCGGCAGCGATGGCGGCCGACTCGGCGCGTGCGAACGCAGTCGAGTAATGGTCGTTCGGCGGATAGTCGAATGCAGCGGCGTAGCCAGCTTCCACCAGCTCGAGGTTGACGAACAGACCGTCATCGGATCGCACGACGTATGCCAGCAGGCGGTCGTAGGCGTCTCGGGCTTCCGTGTCAAGCACCAGGGTGACCGGAGTGCCTGCCGGCAGAAGCGCCTGGGTGTAGAGCGAGGCCTCTTCGCCGAAGCACTGCACCGGACGAGTGCGCGCCACGGACTCCGGGGTGTTGATCCCGATCAGGCGCACTGACTCCGAACGGCCGCTGATGTCGGCGATGATGGTGTCGCCGTCCACCACCCGCTCCACGACGGCGTTGGACGGTATCGTATCAGTCGGCGGCGTGGTGCCTGACAGAATGTCTCCCGACACCGTGCCGACGGCACTGTCATCACTGACAGTGCCGGAGTTGAGCGCCCCGGCATCGGACTGGGAGTTGGGGCCGTTGGTTGTGTTCGGGGTGCCGGACCCGAGCGCTCCGAGGTTGGATTGGGAGGGCTCGGAGCCGACGCCGTTTCCCGCGCCGGCCCCGTTACCACCGACCGCGTGCTCGGCGACTCCGACGAAGGGCTCCGAGCCGACGCTGTTTGGGTCGATGCTGTTTCTCGCAACTGTGCTCTGGGTGCCACAGGCCACCAACAGCAGCACAGTCAAGGCAGAAGCCGCGGCGGTCACACCCCAGTACATCGCACACACCAGGGCATCGCAGTCCCTTTTTTGGATTGCCATAATAAAGTGCTATATCCCAATATATTCTATGTATGTCACAGGAGGTATCGCACGCTCCTCTCAGGCTGCCGCCGCGAGGTCATCGTCGCCTGACACGGCCGCCGCGCCAGATGCTCTGCGGAGGCGGGCATCTAGCAGCGCCCTGCGGACGATCGCCAGGCCGCGGCGGCCGATCTGCCGAGTGACGGTGTCAAGCTGCCACGAAGCGTCCGCCTCGACGTCGGCGTTATCGGCATCGGCACCGACAACAATGAGGGTGAGCTGCTCGTTCATGTATTCATGTTGCTGCGGAGGTGTGACATTGATGGGGTTGTGGCGTCGGGTTGTGTGAGCATGTGGTGGGGAGGCGACGGTGATGGCAGCGGCCTGGGCCTGGCGGTTGCGGCGTCCGTTCATGTGAGCATGCTGTGGCGGCGGTGTGACACTGTTGGGCTATGACACAGCGCCACGGCATCACCGTTCCCTTATCGGGCCCTCTCCACAGTCAGCGCGACCGCTTTGCGGAACTGGCCTCGCTCGGCTACACCGACGTCTGGTCGTCGGAGGCCGACCGTTTCGACGGGTTCACGCCTTTGGTGTTGGCGTCTGTGTGGGCTCCCACGCTGAGGCTCGGCACGGCGATCCTGCCCGCGTTCACCCGAGGCCCGGCACTGCTGGCGCAATCGGCAGCGTCAATGGCCTCAGCCGCCCCCGGCCGCTTCGTGCTAGGCATCGGCTCGTCGTCCAACGTGATCGTGGAACGCTGGAACGGCACGGCGTTCGACAAGCCCTACCAGCGCGTGCGCGACACGATCCGATTCCTTCGGGCGGCCTTCGCCGGCGGCAAGGTGACAGAGCACTACGAAACGTTCTCGGTCAGAGGATTCAGGCTCAGTGTGGAGGTGGACGAGCCCCTACCGATATTCGTGGCCGCCCTGCGAGAGCAGATGCTGCGCCTGGCCGGACGGGAGGGCGACGGCGCCATCGTCAACTGGCTCTCGCCGGACGACGTGGCGCGCGTCAGCGGCATCGTGCATGCTGAGAACCCCGAAGCGGAAGTGGTCGCCCGCATCTTCGTGATCCCCAGCGAAGACCGCGAATTCGCCCTTCAGACGGGGCGCTTCGTTCTCGCCGCCTACATAAACGTGCCCGTCTACAGGGCGTTCCATCAGTGGCTCGGCCGTACCGACGTGCTCGGCGAGCACTGGGAGCAGTGGGATGCGGGAGACCGGCGGGGCGCCCTTGCGAAGATCCCCGAGCACGTCGTGGACGAGCTGCTTGTCCATGGCACAACTGAAGACTGTCGGGCAGGGATCAGGCGCTTCATCGACAACGGCGTCAGCTGCCCGGTGCCGATGGTGCTGTCCGTGCCCGGAAGCGATCCTTTTGAGGCTGTCAGGGCTCTGGCACCCTCTGCGTGAGCCCGCCGCGGCGGGTGAGAGCCGCTAGAACGGTGCACGCTCCTCGGGTGCGCGCTCCTCGCAGGTCAGACTATCTGGGTTGGCTTCCGAGTTCGTGCTGCAACCTGGTCTGCCGGTAACAGGAAGCAAGCCCGGAGGTTTAGCCGTTATCGGGGAGGTTTAGCCGTTGTCGGGCTCGGACACCGCCGCCGGTGGCGCGGGCTCAGGGGCGAGGGCGGTTTCGCCGGCAGAAGCGGACCGGGTTATCAGGGCCATGATGATGGGGGTCCACCCCGTGACGTTGGATTTTAGGGCCGTGACGTTGGCTTCGAGGTTGCTCACCCTTCGGGAGAGGTCGCCGATCTCGGCTTTCAGGTTGTCCTGGCCGGCCTGCAAGCGGTCGAAACCGGCGTTCATGTCGGCTTTCAAGCGGTCGTAGCCGGCGTTCATGTCGGCTTTCAAGCGGTCGTAGCCGGCGTTCATGTCGGCTCTGTCGGCTCTCATGTCGGCTCTGAGGCTGCGTTCTGTCTTGCCGATCTGTTTGAACAAGAAAACTATAAGCGTCGTATTCGTGGCAAAAAAGGCGACCATCAAGGATACGACGATGGCGGCCGTTCCATTCGTCACAACAGGCTCCTCATAGCAGGGGTTGGCGCACGTGTGACTTTAGCAGGCGGCTCCCTATAGCAGGCGGCTCCGGCGGCTGTCAAGAAGGCGGCCGGTGGTGCGGAGAGGTCAGCCGTCGACACTGCGACTGACAATGGAGGCTGCCGTCTCTGCCGGTGTCGTGCTTTGGCCTGCGGCCCCCCGCCCACCGCCGCCGTACTTAACGCCGACAGCGAATGGAGAGTCACCGTCGAATGGCGCCCCCAAGACTTCGCCCGCCACATCAATCAGCCGCGATACGCCTCAGGGGTTCGTCGCCGATAGCGTCGATTGAGGCTTTAGGACGACGCTCAGAGGGTGTCTCGTTCTGTTTGTGAGACAAGCCCGCGTGCCGGTGTTGAGGGCGGCGATTTTTGGCTGTCCGCAGTGATCAGAGCGTCCGTTAGCGCGGATCAGAGCGTCCGCTAGCGCGCCTCAACAGATCGCAGCAGACCGCGCATCCCCGCAAGCCACCTGTCACGGTCGGCAGCACGGCGCTGCTCATAGACGGCCACCTCTGGGTGCGGCAGCACCAGGAACCGGTCTTCTCTGAGCGCGTCCAGGGTGACGGCTGCCACCTCGGACGGCTCGATCATGCCTAGCTGCTCCACCTGGTTGACGGCCACCCCACCGTCGCGGCGCTGCGTCATCGCGGTGCGCACCCCCTGCGGGCACAGGCATGAGACGCGCACGCCGGCATCGCCGTAGGTGATTGCCGCCCACTCGGCGAGGGCGACAGCGGCGTGCTTGGTGACCGCGTAGGGCGCGGCCCCGAGGCTGGTCAGCAGCCCGGCAGCCGAGGCGGTGACGAGCAAGTGGCCCGAGCCTCTGGCCTCCCAACGCGGCACCATATGGCGGCAGGCGATCACATGGGCCATGACATGGACGCTCCAGGCCCGACCCCATTCGTCGTCGCCGACATCGAAGCCGCCCGGCGCGGCGATTCCGGCATTACCGCACCACAGCTCGATCGGCCCGATCTCGCCCTCCACACGCTCGATGAGCTGCGCGACGGCGCGCTCGTCGGCAGCGTCCAGCAGCATTCCCCACGCTGCCGGTCGCGGCGATGCGGCGTCCCGGTGGGCATGCTCCGCGTTGATCTCATGGGCGATGGAGGCCGCGCCGCTTTCGTTGATGTCTGCCGCCACGACGGACGCGCCGGCGTCCAGGGCCAGCGCCCGTGCCAGGGCTCGGCCGATCCCGCTGGCGCCTCCGGTAACGACTGCTACGGCGCCTTCAAGCTCCACGAGCCAGATGCTACGCGCCGCCCGACGACAACGACCGGCAAGCTGTCCGATACCAACGATCGGCAAGCTAGCCGGTTAGGTGCGTCCGGCAGGCATGAGGCGGCGGGACGCCGCTCCAAGGGCGACGCCCACTGCGATCCCGGCCATCACGTCGCTGGCGTGGTGAATGCGCGTGTGGATGCGGCTCAGCGCCACCAGCACTGCGAGCGCGTACCAGGCCACGGCACACCTGCTTCTGCGCGACAGCAAAGCCGCGGCCACCATCGCCGCGCTGGCGTGGCCGCTCGGGAAACTGCTGGTGAGCGGCTGGCGCAACCGATGCGGGTGCGGGCTGCGGTTAGCGGGCCTGCCCCGGCGGAACAGCGACTTGATGGCGCCGTTGACCAGCGCCGACTCCACGCCCAGAGCCACGCTGAGCTGCACCGTGATGCGGGGGTTGCGGCGTGCCGCGGCCTGCGCAGCGCCGAGCCAGTGCCACAGCATCGAGTGGTTGGCCGCCTCCGACGCCATGTAGAACACCCGGTCGAGCGCCGGACGGCCCCGCAGCCGCCGCTCCCACCAGCCGTCGACGAGCGCGTCGAAGCGGTTCACGGCCGACGATGCTACGAACGGCAAACGATGCTGCGAATCGTGCGATGCTGCGAATCGCGTGCCGCCGCGAACATGGCGTGCCGACTGGGGCCGTTTCACGCTGATTCCGCGAAGGCACCGCGCGAAGACAGCGCGCCGCGGCGCCATCTCCGGGGCGTGGCTACTAGGGCACGGGGATAATCCTCGAACAGCCAGCGGGCGAAGTTGCGACGCGTCCAGTCCGACGCCCCGGCCAGGCGCAGCGCTCCTCGGGCCATCACCGGCCTCGCCAGTAGGGGGATAAGAGCCCGCGACATCCGGTCGTCGGCAGCGAGTTCGGCTGTGGCCCGCCGGGTGTACTCGGACGCGACCGCCTCGGCGCTGCGCTCGTTCCCACTGACGGCTTCGGCGGCCAGGCGCCCGGTGACCAGCGCCTGCCCTATGCCCTCGCCAGTGGCGGGATCGGAGACGCCGGCAGCGTCGCCGGCGAACAGCGCACGACCCGAAGCGAGCGGCAGTCGGCCGACCCGCGCCGGGATAGGCCACGCTCGGTGAGAGCCCTCCGCCACGGCGTCCGGGCCGAGGACGGCTCTGATGTGCGGGCGGGCGAGCAGGTCATGCCAGAGTCTTCGCATTGATCCGCCGCTGCGCGCCGCTCGCCGCTGCACGCCGAAGCCGACGTTCGCCCTGCCGTCGCCGAGCGGGAACGACCAGGCGTAGCCCGGCAACAGGTCGGCCTCGAACCACACAACCAGCTCAGCGGCGCGGGGCCCGACGTCTCGAAAATACTGGCGGAATGCCATCCATTCGCCCCTGTACCCGACAGGTGCCAGACCCAGCGACTTTCGCAGCGGCGACCACATGCCGTCGGCGCCGATCACCCAGCGTGCGACGACCGTGCCGAGCCCTTCCACACGAGCACGGATCGCGGCGCGGTCTTCGGTATGGGCCGCAGAGAGCAGCGCGTGGCCGTCGGCGACGGTTGCGCCCGCTGAGCGGGCAGCTTCCAGCATGGCGCTGTCGAGTTCGGCCCGGCGAGCGGTGGCGGCGTAGCACCCGGCTTCGCGTGGCAGCGGAAACACATGCTCGCGCCCTGACGGCGATCGCACGACGGCGCTCGTCACCTGATGCCATGACTGCATCGTCTGGGGCCGCACGCCCATGCGCTCCAGCTCTCGCAGCGCCAGAGCTGTGAGCCCGTCGCCGCAGCATTTGTCTCGAGGGAACGAGGCCCGGTCGATCACAAGCGTCTTCCGTCCTGCCCGCACCGCGCCGATGGCGGCGGCCGCACCCGCAGGCCCGGCCCCGACCACCAGAACATCGGCGACGACGCTCACTCGGAGCCCGGCCCATCTTCGGGTTGGTTGTCGTTGGGGGGCTGGTCGGGGGGCTGGTCGTTGTTGGTGTTGCCGGGCGGCGTTGTGTGTGTGGGGTTGTCGTTGGGTTGGTCGCTGTCGGGCAGGGTGGTGGTCGTGGGGTCGGTGATTGTCGGGTCGGGCTGGTCGACGCTGTTGGTGTTGTTGGGCGGCGTTATGGTGGTGGGGTCGTCATCGTCGGGCGGGTCGTTGTCGGGCACGTCGCCGTTGGGCAGGGTGGTGGTCGTAGGGTCGCCGTCGGGTTGGTCGTCGCCGTCTTCGGGCAGGGTTGTGGTCGTCACAGAGGGGGTGCCGTCACACTTGATGCCCTCGGGCCGGTAGACGGCGAACACCGTGTCGGTCTCGGTGTGCCCGTCGTTGAGCCAGGTGCGCGTGCGCGTCGTCGTCACACGAGTGCACGAGGTTCCTTGTGGGCGGCTGTATTGAGCGGTCTGCTTGCCGATGATCCACGGCGTGGAATAGATGCGCACCGTCACAGAGCTGGCGGTGGTGGTCGGCCAAAGCATCAGCGTGTAGGGCGTGTTGTTCTCGAAAACGAGGTCGACGTACCCATATGAGACCGTGGCCTCGCGGCCGTACGGATAGCGGCTGATGTAGATGGAGTGGCTCTGGTAGTCGACGAACTCGAGGCCTGCGAAGAAGGCGGCGTTGAACAGCGTCGTGGCGAACTGCGAAATCCCGCCGCCGACTTCATTGGTGAACACGCCCTCGGCGATCACCCCCGCGGAGACGAAGCCCTTCTCACGAGTGCGCGGGCCGACGAAATCGTTCAATGAGAACCGTTCGCCGGGAGCGACCAGCGCCCCCCGGGTGATCTCAGAGATGCGGTCGATGTTGATCACGCGCTGCTGTCCTGGTCTGAACGGGGTGGTGAACTCGCCAACGATCTGGGTGATCCCCAGCGACTCGGCCCATTCGCGGCCCCGCGGGTGAGGCGAAGCGACACTCGGCAGCACTATCACCGGCTGCAACTGTTCGAGTCCCGCGAGCAGAACGTCAGCGGCTTGCGGATCACAGCACTTATATGCCGGCTCACCGCCTCGGATCACCACTGTGCCGCTGGCGTTGTCAGAGAAGTCCACGTCGAATGAGGCCTCTGAGCTTTCGGTGCGCGCGAACTCGAAGAGGTCGGCCAGCATGTCGGAGATGCCACTGTCGAGGGCCAGGCGGGCTTCCAGCCCCGTCCCCTCGGTACGCACGAACGGCCTGAGGTGTTCCGGGCCCAGCAAAGCGCTTGCCGTAGTGCCTTGCATGTGCAGCCGGACGCCTTCGGCAGTGATGCGGTTTGCCTCCTCAGCCAGCTCGATGGCCCTTAGCGAGGCCTCGGGATCGGCTGGGCGCGTGCCCCTCGTAGGCACAGCTACCGTCACCGGCTCGGTACTGGCGTCGCCGAGGCTGTCGAGCACCGCGCCTTCCAGCAGCGACATCAGCGCAGGCATGTTGGCATCGGGGATCTGAACGCCGATCACCGGAACGAGTTCACCTGCGACGAGCCTTATCCGCGGTGTTTCGGGATCGCCGCCGAGTTGCTGCACGGCTGCGGTGATCCGGCTGACTTCGGTCGTCAATACGAGGTCGATGTTGCGGTGCCCGAAGAAGTCGCGCAGCCACGCAAAGGGTTGCAGGGGTCCCTCGACCTGTTCGGCGGCCTCCGCGGCGACGGAGGATATGTCGAGGCTGATTCCCAGCTCGGAGGCGCTCTTCACCACGGCGTTGTTGTCGAGCGCCAGCTCCACCTCGATTGCGGAGAGTTCGGCGGCGAGCGGCGCGAGCAGCCCGGCGACATCGTCCGGCGACCGGCCGCCCACATCGATCCCGCCGACGCGAGTGCCGCGGCGAACCTCATCGGGGCCCCAAAAGTCGTCTATCAGCCACACGATGGCGAGCACTCCGATGACTGCCTCGACCGCCAAGGCCGTCCACATCACCCAGGTACGCCGAAACCAGGGACGCCGGCTGCCGAATCGCGTTCCTCCGCTCATCAGAACAAGGTTGCCTGAGGCGGTTCTGCTCCGCGCAGCCGGTCGTAGTCCACTTCCACGCAGCCGATCGACCTGCTGCGCGCCAGAGTTCGCGCTTGCTGGCGGATCGACTGGGCGGCAAGCACTCCGCGCACCGGCCTCAGGCTCTGATCTATGTTCAGGATCTCGAGATACCGCGAAAGCTGCTCCACGCCGTCGATGTCGCCTGTGCGTTTCACTTCCACGGCCACCGCAGCGCCCTCAGAGTCGCGGCACAGCAAGTCCACCGGGCCGATGGCTGTCGGATACTCCCGCCGGATCAGCGTCAGCCCGGCCTCCACCGACGTGGGGTCGGCGGCCAGCAACTCCTGAAGCTGCGCCTCCACGCCGTCCTTCTGCAGGCCGGGATCGACGCCCATCTCGTGAGTCGAGTCGTGCAGAACCTCCTCGATTCTGATGGTGAGCGTGTCGCGGCCGCCCGGCGAGGAGACCCGCCACTCGCCGGCGTTGTCGTCGATCACCAGCCGGTTGGGGGCGTTCATCCAGTTGAGCGGCTTGTAGGCGCCGCCGTCGGCGTGGACGGCCACGCAGCCGTCGGCTTTCATCATGATCAGGCGCACTGCCACAGGCAGATGGGCTTGAAGGCGACCCGCGTAGTCGACAGTGCAGCGGGCGATCACAAGTCGCACTACCGCCCTCAGGCACCGTCCAGGGCTGCCCGCAGCGCCGGGTACAGCTCGGGCCGGCACACGATCAGATCCGGCAGCCAGGGATCGGGCCGGTTGTAGCGAAGCTTCGCGCCGTCGATCCGGCTGACGACGCATCCCGCTGCGGCAGCCACCGCAGCCGGCGCGCACGAGTCCCACTCGTACTGGCCTCCGGCGTGCACATAGGCGCTGGTCTCGCCGCGCACGACTGACATTGCCTTGGCGCCGGCCGACCCGATCGGCACGATCTCAGCTGCGAGGGCTTTGGCCGCGGCCGCGGCTTGCTGCGGCGGCCTGCTGCGTGACACCGCCAGGCGAACCCGCCCACCGTCAGCCTCGGGCAGCCGCGGCGGTCGGGCCGTCGACAGCACCCGCCTCATTGCCGGCAGCGCCACCGCGCCCGCCGCCGGGCGCCCGTCCACAGCCAAGGCCACGTGCACCGCCCAGTCGTCCCGCGGCGGATCGGAGAACTCGCGCGTGCCGTCGAGAGGGTCGATGATCCAGACACGCCGCGAGCCGAGCCGGGAGCCGTCGTCGTCGGCCTCCTCAGAGAGCACCGCGTCGTCGGGGCGCGCTTCGGCCAACGCAGTGGCTAGCAGCTGCTGCGAGCGCCGGTCGCCCTCGGCGGCTAGCACTGCCGCCGGCGCGCCCTGAGCGCCTAGGCGCGCCCTCAGATCCAGCAGCCGCTTACCGGCCCGAAGCGCCAGGTCAGCCGCCAGCGCGTGATCGGCCTGGAGCGCCCGTGCGCCGCCCGACCCGGCGGAAGCCCGGACAGCTGGCGACGGAGCTTCTTCTTCGTCGGCCTGGAGCGCCCGTGCCCCGCCCGACCTGGCGGAGCCCCGCCGAACAGAGCGGCCGGCGCGGCCGGCGCGGGCCGGGCCCGTAGCTGGGATCAAAGCTGAAAGGCCTCGTCGAGCAGCTCCTGGTGTTCCTGGGCGTGGATGCGCGCGCTGCCGCAGGCCGGGCTGCCCGACTCGGGCCGGCTCACCCGCAGGATGCGGTGGCTGTTCTCGTGTGCCTCATACAGTCGGCCTTTCACGGCGTTCCACGGCCCCATGTTCTCCGGTTCCTCCTGCAGCCACACCAGTTCGGAGGCGTTGCGGAAGAGCGCCAGGTGTTGTTCGACGGCCGCGAACGGCCACGGGTAGAGCTGCTCCACCCGGCACACCGCCACCGGCGCGCCAGAGCGGTCGCGCGCCGCCATGGCGTCGTATCCGATCTTGCCGCTGCAGACGATCACCCTTCTCACCTCGTCGGGGTCGAGGCCGCCGCCGGCCACCAGCGGATCGTCGAGCACCTCTTCGAAGGTGCCCGACAGCAGCTCCCGCACCGGCGAGCGGGACGCGCGGGCCCGCAGCAGCGACTTGGGGGTGAAGACCACCAGAGGCTTGCGCACGTCTTGGATCATCTGGCGGCGCAGCAAGTGGAAGAACTGGGCCGCAGTGGTGGCGTTGCACACCTGGATGTTGTCCTCCGCTGCCAGCAGCAGGAACCGTTCCACACGCGCCGAGGAGTGCTCGGGCCCCTGGCCCTCCAGTCCGTGCGGCAGCAGCAGCACGATCCCGCAGCGCTGTTGCCACTTGTCCTCCGCCGCGACTATGAACTGGTCGATGATGATCTGCCCGCCGTTGGCGAAGTCGCCGAACTGCGCCTCCCACATCACCAGCGCCTCCGGCTTGGCGGTCGAGTAGCCGTACTCGAAGCCCAGCACCGCGTACTCCGACAGCAGCGAGTCGTAGATCCAGAGTTTCGCTCCCTGCGAGCACAGCTTGGCCAGAGGCACGTGCTCCGTGGACGTCCGATAGTCCACCAGCGTGGAATGTCGGTGCGAGAACGTGCCTCGGCGGCAGTCCTGACCGCTGAGCCGCAACGAAGTGCCTTCTATCAGCAGCGAGCCGAACGCCATGGCCTCCCCGAGAGCCCAATCGATCTCGCCTGCGCGGAACATCTCGTCGCGGCGCTTGAACTGCCGCGCCAGCTTCGGATGGAGCGTGAACCCCTCAGGCACCGTCGACAGAGCGCGGTAGATCTTCTCGATCATCACCGTGTCGATCGCGGTGCGGACGTGGGGCAGCACGCCTATCGGCGCCGGCGGCGGCTTGGCGAGGATCTCGGGCCCGCCGAGCGCGAGGTTGCGTGTCTCGTCGAGCGCGGACTGAAGCTGCGCCCGGAAGTCGGCGAGCGCGGCCTCCTGCTCCTCGGCCGTGAAGTCGCCCCGTTTCACCAGCGCGTCGGTGTACTGCTGGCGCACGGTGGGTTTGGCGTCTATCCGGCGGTACATCTCAGGCAGCGTGTAGCTGGGATCGTCGGCTTCGTTGTGGCCGTGGCGCCGATAGCAGATCATGTCGATAACGGCGTCTTTGTGGAACCTCTGGCGGTAGGCGAAAGCCAGCCGGGCCATCCGCACGCACGCCTCGGGGTCGTCTCCGTTGACGTGGAAGATCGGCGATCCGATCATCTTGGCCACGTCGGTGGAGTACTCCGAGGATCGGGCCGCGTCGGGAGTGGTGGTGAACCCGAGCTGATTGTTGATCACCACGTGGATCGTTCCACCCACCCGGTAGCCCTTGATCTGGCTCAGGTGAAGCGTCTCGGCTACCACACCCTGGCCGGCGAATGCGGCGTCGCCGTGCACCAGGATCGGCAGCACCGGATAGGGCCCGTACCCGTCGGAGAGTTCGATCCCGTCCATGCGGGCGCGGGCCATGCCGACCACCACGGGATCGACGGCTTCGAGGTGCGACGGGTTGGCGGCCAGCTCCAGCGGTATGTGATTGCCTGAGGGGCTTGTGTAGACGCCCTGCTGGCCCAGGTGGTATTTGACGTCGCCGCTGCCCTGGGTTTGGTCGGCGGTGATGGCGCCCTCGAACTCGCTGAACAGTTCTTGGTAGCTCTTGCCTGCCAGGTTGACCAGAACGTTCAGCCGCCCGCGGTGCGCCATGCCCATCACGATGTGGGCGAGGTGGTTGTCGGCCGCCTCGGCGAGCACCGCATCAATCAGCGGGATGGCCGACTCGGCGCCTTCGAGCCCGAAGCGCTTCTGCCCAACGTACTTGGCGCCCAGAAAGCTCCCGAGCGCCTCGGCCGCGTTAAGGCAGCTGAGTATGTGGCGCTGGTCCTCATGTTTCAGCGACGTGTCGGCGCCCTCGATCTGCTCCTGGATCCAACGCTTCTCGCGCGGTTCCTGTATGTGCATGTACTCCACACCGACGGTGCGGCAGTAGGCGTCTCGCAGCACACCGAGCACGTCGCCCAGCGCCATTCGCTGCGTGCCGCCGACGGTGGCGTAGATGCCGGTCTCGCTGCCGGTGAGGAACTCTCGGTCGAGATCCCAGATGGTCAGCCCGTAGCTCGCCGGGTCGAGTTCGGCGTGCATCACCGGCTCTTTGACCTGCAGCGGGTCGAGGTCGGCGATCAGGTGTCCTCTCACCCTGTATTGGTTGATGAGCTGGTTGACTTTGGCCTGCTTCTCGAGCATGGCGGCTTCGCGGTCGACCGGGTTGAAATCCCGCCTCCATTTCACCGCCGAGTACGGCGTGCCCATCGAGCGGAACACGTCGACGTAGAAGTCGTCGCCGCCGAGCAGCAGGTCGTGCAGCTTGCGCAGGAACAGCCCCGACTCGGCCCCCTGGATCACGCGGTGGTCGTAAGTGCTGGTGACGGTCACCAGCTTGCTGACCCCGAGGTCGGCCAGAACAGCCGGATCGGCCGCCTCGTATTCTGCCGGGAAGGCCAGAGCCCCGATGCCGACGATGGTGCCTTGGCCGGACATGAGCCGAGGCACCGACTGGCGGGTGCCGAGGGTTCCCGGGTTGGTGATGGTGACGGTTGTGCCGGCGAAGTCGTCGGGGCTCAGCCGTCCGGTGCGGACCTTGTCGACCTGGGCGTTGTAGACGGCTACGAACTTGCGGAACTCCAGCGTGTCGGCGTCGCGGATCACCGGCACCATGAGCGTGCGCGTGCCGTCGTCACGTGGCAGGTCGACGGCGAGGCCCAAGCCGATGTGCTCGTTGCGCAGCACCATCGGACGGCCCCGGTCGTTGACGGCGAAGGTGTTGTTCATCACGGGGACCGCGTCCGCGATGGCTCGCACCACGGCGTAGCCGATCAGGTGGGTGAAGGAGATCTTGCCGCCCAGCTTGCGGCCGAGGTGCCCGTTGATGATCTTGCGGTTGACTTCCAGCAGCTTGGCCGGGATCTCTCGGAAGCTGGTGGCCGTCGGCACGGCCAGGCTTGCCTCCATGTTGGCCACGATCCGGGCGCCGACACCTCGGATCGCCTCGCCGGGGGCGCCCGCAGCCGACGACGCGGCGCGTCGGGGTCTTCTGGCCGGGGCCGTCCTGCGGGCCGGGGTCTGCGGTGACGGGGTTGGGCTGCGGGTTAGAGATGAGGTGCTGGGCCTCGGCGCGCTCGGCGGGGCTGGGCTGCTTGCCCGAATCGGGGCGCCGGCCGTCGACTCGCCTTCAAACAGCGCTCTCCAGCCCGCATCCACAGAGCGCGGATCGGCTTGCCACCGTTCGCGCATTTCATCGACGAGCCAGGCGTTGGCACCGAGATCGACAGTGCCCGAGGCCGCAGAACTACCCGGGCGATTCTGGTCGGACATAGCACGATCTTAGGCGTCCGGTGGACTACCGGAACCCTGTGCAGGCGGGTTGGCCGCATGTGGTGTCGATGTCGGGCGGCAGGAGTCCTGCGGCGATGGCGTTGATGGCCGCCGAGGGTGGCTGCTGCGCCCCGAGCGTGGCGACTGTGTGGTGTTCTGTAACACGTCCGCTGAACACCCTGGCACCTACCGGTTCGCCGGTCGGGTGTCCAACACGCTGGAACAGGAGTACGGGCTGGCGGTGTTGTAGGTGGAGCTGTTGACGCGGCGTGTCCGGTGGGGTGGCGTGTGTGGTGGGATAGCCAGGTGCGGGGTTGGGCGGCTGTGCGGCTGGTTTGGCAGGTGTCTGCCGAGGTCGACCCTGCGGACGGGTACCGGTCTGAAGGGTCGGTGTATGAGACAATGGTGGTGCGCCGCGAGATGTTGATCACCCGGTACACGCGGCTGTGCACGGCCGAGCTGAAGCTGTTCCTCCTGCTCAGGATTTTGGGGTGGTGGTTGGGCGGGACTGCCGGGCCGTGGGGTCAGCGGTGGGCCGATTTCACGTCCGGGGCGTTGCGCTCTGTGGTGTCTGACCGTCCGGCGCCGATGACCGGCAGGGGCGCTGTGCGGCTGATCGGGTTGCGGACGGACGAACCGCGGCGCGTCGAGCGGATCCTGTTACGGGCGGTGGCCGGCGAGGGTGTGTCCGGGCCGCCGTGTGACGATGGCAGTCACACGGCGGGGGAGTATCCGGTGATGCCGATCGCTGATGCCGGGTGGACCGCGGATGACATCGTCGGCTGGTGGGCCCGACAGCCGCACGACCTCGCCATACCATCCGACGCGGGGAACTGTGTGTATGGGTGTGCCTGCTCGGCGCCATCCTCGCAGGCCGCACATCCGCGGCCGTCGTCGCCGTCGTCGCCGTCGTCGGCGTCAGCGGCGCCGGCAAAACCACCCTCGCCGGGGTCGTCTCGCCTGGTCGGCCACTGCTTCGCGGAGGCGACCGCCCCCGATGGGCTGGTCGACAGCGTGATCGACGCCGACGGCGACACCGCAACCATCTGGTGCACCCTCGCGTATGCGGCTACCGGAGCCGACCTGCGCCCGTGGGCTCCGCTCGACGCCGCCGACATGACCCGCCCCGGCGCATGGCGGTCGCCTGCCCAAGCATGGGCCGACCACTGCCCGGTCGCAGACGGCAGCAGCACCGCCACCCTCGACGGCCTGCGCACATCGGTCCGCACATGGTGCGGCCGCCGCTACCACCGCAGCTGCCTGCCCACCGACCGGCAGATCTGGGCCGCCGCACGCGCCGCAGGCGGCCTACGCCCCCGCCCACGCGCTGGCCACTACACTGGCATCAGACTCACCGGCTACACCAGCGGCAGCAGCAACAGCGGCGGCTGACCAGGCGGCGCCGAAGCGTCGAGCAGGCGGGTGTGCCACCATCTAACCCACACACCACACCGCAGGCAGGCCCACCATGACTACCACACTGAGACTCGCAGTAGCCACACTCGTAGCCGCCGCATCACTAGCAGCCGCAGCCGTCGAGCCGGACCCGGCGGCGGGGGACCCACTTTTAGACTACGACGACGACTGCGCCAACTCGACGTTCGACGACGCCTGGTGGTGCTGGCTGACATCCCCGGACGCCCTGACCGCCCGCCAGCACTGCTTCCCCCCACCCTCACAGGCAGACGGCAACTGGTATTACTACTGGTGCGGCTGGGCTCGAGTGCACGCTCAGGACAACCGACTGACCGACTACGGGCCGGTCGATCACGTCAGGCGCTCCGTCAGCGAGTTCGCGTCCGGCACATGGGATGACATCGCCGATTGGTGGGCCGATCAGGTGCTGGCCGTCGGCTGCCGCAGCAACGAGTTCCTCTCCACCGTAGAACGCATCCTGCAGCGCGCCCTGAATGGCGTCGAGACACAGGTGGCCGAGCTAGGCACCGAGGACGCCCAAAAGTACGCCGAAGCTTACCAGGAGGAACTACTGGCAGACCCGCCCAACGGGTCCGCGGGGAAGCAAGCCGGCCGTGACCTGGAGCGACACGAACGCGCAGCCCGCAAGACGCTCAAAACGGCCGGCGCCGACGGCCAGGAGATGGTCGGTAGCGGCCTGACCGCGGCCATCGAGGCCGAGAACGAGGCCGTCGACAGTGGCGCGGTCAGGGCCTTTCTCGCCGTGATAAAAGACGAATACGGATTCGCATCTGCCGCCGATCCCGAGATGCCGCTGCCGCCTGACGTGGTGTACCAGACCGCGGCCATCGCCGTCCTGGCATTCCACAACGCCCACGACGCCGACCCCGGCTGCTGGGGCCTCACGTTCCTGCGGCGGCTCGCCGCCGTCACAGGCCCGCCGGTAGAGGTGCCCACTGTGTGCGGACACGCCACGGTGCGCCGGGTCCGTCCGGTGCCCGTCTCTAGCCCCGACGACGACCAGCGTGTGCCGTACCCGCCGCCCGCACGACCTGCCCCCGGCGACGACGACCGGGTGACATACCCAGACCCCAACACCGGCACCCAGGCGAAGCCTGACCGGCCCACAGACCCCACGCCGACCGTGGCGCCGCCGCCCACCACCACAACAGCCCGCCCCGCGCCCGTCATCCGCACCCCCGACGACACCGACTACATCACCGGATACCACGACGGCCGCAGCGACGGGTACAACCAGGGCACCCACGACGGCGGCCGGATCGGCATCTACGGCGCCAACTACGACGACAGCTACGGTGCCGACTTCGCCGACAGGTACTACACCGGCCCCGGATTCGCCGCCGGATACACCTCCGGCTACCGCGCCGGGTACATCACCGGATATGACCACACCACCACCGACGCCTACGCAGCCGGGTACGCAGCCGGGTTCACCGTCGGCTACTACGACCTCACTACAGCCCAC
Source organism: Acidimicrobiales bacterium (assembly GCA_965214945.1). Taxonomy (GTDB): domain Bacteria; phylum Actinomycetota; class Acidimicrobiia; order Acidimicrobiales; family Aldehydirespiratoraceae; genus JAAXHB01. Next base: position 516,815 of record OZ244029.1, read on the forward strand.
GACCGCGACCACTACGACGCCTACAGCACCGGGTACGGCCACGGCTACCTCGACGGCCACAACGACCTCTGGCGGCTCGCCGCCCACCCACGCCCCGATGGCGACACCCTCCTCATCGCGTACGGCGTCCTCTGCCGCCCCCAACCACCACCCACGACCACCACGACCACGACCACCACGACCACGACCACCACGACCACGACCACGACCACCACGACCACGACCACCACACAGCCGCCGACCCCCACCGTGCCGCCCGGCACCGTGGCCGACTACAACCGCGGCTACGAACATGGGCACAACCGGGGCAGCCGCGACGGGCGCGACGGCGACTCCTACGGGCGCCGCCGCGACTGCACCGGACACAACAGCCGCTGGCGTGACGGCTGCCACACCGGCTACCGGCACGGATACGGCTACGGCACCGGCTACCGGCACGGGTACGACACCGGCTACCGGCACGGCAAAACAGGCCTTGAGGAGGACACCGTCGACTGCAGCAACATGTCGCGCACCAAGCGTTGGCGGGACGGCTGCACCGCCGGGTACTCCGTCGGGCACGGCAACGGCCGCAACTACGCCGCCGGGTACCGCACCGGGTACGACGACGGGGCCGCCGACGCCCCCCATGACTACCACGACTACACCAGCCGCCACTGGCGCAGCGGCTACGACTACGGCTACAGCGACGGGTACTGGACCGAGTACCGCACCGGACGCTCCGCCGGAGAGATCCCCGGGTACGTCGACCGCGCAGCAGGCGACGCCTCCAACCCCAGCGGCAGCTGCACCGGACACACCCCCCGCTGGCGTACCGGCTGCACCGCCGGGTACACCTTCGGGTACACCCACGGCAGCGACTGGACCGGCTTCTACGATAGCTGGCACGACCGCGGCTACAACGACGGCGAAACAGGCGCTGACCACGACGACTCCGGCTGCGACATCTACACCAGACCGGTCTCGCTGTCCGTCTGCCGGCGCGGGTACACAGACGGACACACCGAAGGGGCAGCCAACCGCCCGACACCGCCAGGTGGCGGCAACCCTGAACCCACACCGGACCCTGAACCCACACCGGACCCTGAACCCACACCGGACCCTGAACCCACACCGGACCCTGAACCCACACCGGACCCTGAACCCACACCGGACCCTGAACCCACACCGGACCCTGAAGCGTGGCGCCCCCACTGCAACACCGTCCCCTCCCTGCAGTGGAAGCATGGCTGCCGGCACGGGTACTACCGCGGGCTCGCCGACGTCGAAGCCGGCGCCGACCGTGACGCTGGCCCCCACTGCAACGGAGGCCCCAACTACCACTGGCGGGAGGGCTGCCGCACCGGCTACCGGGGCGGCTACGACGACGGCGGCTAACCCCGCTCGTAGGCCCATAACGGGGCCGATCTCTAGCCCACACGCCCCTAACACCGGATCGCACCAGCAGCACCGCCAGCCCGCGCATCAGCATCACCGATCACGCAGACCGGGATAGAGCCCCGCCGCGGCGCCCCCCGACAACGCGCAGCGTCCTCGGCGCCGACAGCCCGACGGCAGGCCGCGACGCTACGCCACACCTGATGCAGTGGCATAGCGTCTATCCGGTGCTACACTGGCGGGTGACGCAATATGGGGACGTCCGACCGGTGGCCGGTGGGGGCTGCTACACCAACCCAGCCGACAGACCGGCCGGTGGACGAAAAATGCTGGGCTGTGCGCCGGAAGCCCGTTACGTCAAGCTAGCGTCTACATCTGGTCTACCAACAGGTGTTCGTGAAATCTGGTGGTGTTTCACGCGCGCTGCGACCGCTGTCCGGCGGGTGTCAGGTGGGGCTGTTCGGGGCGCCCGTGGGGGCTGGTCGCACGCCGCACGCGCCTCGTGGGCGCTCTGCGGCGTCCGTCTATATGGGATGACGGCCTATGTGGGATGACAGCTCGGATGCGTTGTTTGGCCTGCAACGGGATCAGGCGATCCCGCCCCGCCTTCCGGTGGACGCGGGAGCGAGGCGGGTGCCGTCAGCCCCGTCTGAGGGCGGCCGCGTGAGATCTGAGCCGTCGTCAAGCTGTATCGTGACCCGTGTTCGGAGCCAATGCGGATCACTACCTGGAACATAAACTCCCTGAGGGCGCGACTCAGCCGGGTCGAGCGCTGGCTGACCGACTTCGAGCCAGATGTCGTGTGCCTGCAAGAGACGAAGCTGACCGACAAAGCATTCCCCGCGGCAACGTTCGCGATGCTCGGCTACGAGAGCTTCCACAACGGCCAGGGCCGCTGGAACGGGGTCGCCTTACTGAGCCGTGTGGGACTCGACGACCCTGTCGCCGGGTTCGGGCCGGGAATCGAAGCCGACCCCGACGCGCGGCTGGTCTGGGCGACATGCGGCGGCGTGCGGGTCGCATCGGCGTACGTCCCCAACGGGCGAGCCCTCGGACACGACCACTACCACTACAAACTGAGCTGGCTGGAGCGGCTGCGCAAATCCCTCGACGTTCAGGCCGATCCGACCGAGCCGGTGATCGTGTGCGGCGACTTCAACGTCGCCCCCGAAGACCGCGACGTGTACGACCCTGCGGCCTTCACGGATTCCACCCACACCAGCGGCCCTGAGCGGACGCGGCTCGCGGCGCTGGCGGACTGGGGCCTGGCCGACCTGTTCCGCCAGCACCACGCCGACTACGGGCTTTTTTCGTGGTGGGACTACCGGGCAGGCAACTTCCACAAGCGAAAGGGCATGCGAATCGACCTGCTCCTCGGCTCGGCGCCCGCAGCGGCGGCCTGCCACTACGCGCTGATCGACAGAAACGAGCGCAAAGGCCCGCGCAACGATCCTCCCAGCGACCACGCTCCGGTGTTCGCCGATCTGGACTTCGGCCTCGACCCGAGTCAAGCGGGCTCCTGCGCAACGGCCCGCTGATGGCCGCGGAGCAGATAGCCACGGAGACAGCCGCAGCCGCCGCCTTCGGTTTGGCCGAGCCCGCCAGCCGGTTGACGGCGCTCGGAGAGCACGAGCTGCTTGTTTTCTGGACGCAGCTGCTCGTCATCGTCGCAGCGGCGCGCCTATTCGGCCACCTGATGCACCGCATCGGCATGCCCTCGGTGATCGGATATCTCACAGCCGGGCTGATCCTCGGGCCCTCGGTGTTCGACGCCGTATGGCCGAGCGGCTTCGAGTGGTTCGTCCCCACCGACGAGATCTCTTCGGGAGCGCTGTTCGCTGTCACCTGGGTGGGTGTGGCGCTGCTGCTGGTGACCGCCGGCTTCGAAACAGATCTGGCCCTGATCCGCCGCCTGGGCCGGGCTGCTCTGCTGGTCGCGAGCTTCAGCCTCGCGGTGCCGCTGCTGGGGGGACTGGCCATCGGTCTGGTGCTGCCGGACACGTTCGTAGCGTCCGGTTCCGACCGGAGCGTCTTCATGATGTTCACCGCGGCCGCGTTGTCGGTTTCGGCGCTTGCGGTGATCGCCCGCATCCTGTCTGAACTCGGCCTGATGAGACGTGACTTCGGCCAGATAACCGTTGCGGCGGGAATGGTCAACGACGTGATCGGCTGGGTGATGCTGGCTGTGTTCAGCGGCTTCGCCACCGGAGGCGTGTCGATCGGCGCGACGCTGCAAACAGTTCTGGGTCTTGCCGCGTTTCTAGGCCTTTCGGTGACCGTGGGCCAGCGGGCGGTCGACTACTGCCTGCGAGAGGTGCGCAGATCGGGCCCGAACATGCCCGGCGCGGTCAGCGTGGCCGTGCTCACGATGCTGGCATTCGGTGTGATCACACAGTTCCTCGGCATTGAGGCAGTGCTCGGCGCTTTCTTGGCCGGCGTCATCTTGCACCGGTCGCGTTTTCAGCAGCAGGAGGTGGTCCACCACATTGAGTGGCTCACGAACTCGTTCCTTGCGCCGGTTTTCTTCGTCGTTGCCGGGATGAGGGTCGACTTGGCTCTGATCACCGAAGGCGACGCGCTGTGGTGGGCCGGGGCGGTGTTCGCTGTGGCCATCGTGGCCAAGTTCGCTGGCGCCTTTGCGGGGGCGCGCCTCGCCGGGCAGTCGCCTAGGGCTGCTGCGGCGCTAGGTGCCGGTCTCAACGCCCGCGGCACCCTAGAGATCGTGATCGCCTCTGTGGGGCTGTCCACGGGCGTGTTCAGCGACACGGCCTACGCGGTGATCGTCACGGTTCCGCTGATCACGTCGATATTCGCTGCGGTGAGCTTGCGCGTGATCGTGCGCGACTGGCGGGGATCCGACGACGAGCGGGAGAGGCTCGAGCGCGAGGAGGCGCTGAGCCGCAACCTGGTGGTGCGCTCGCAGCGGGTTCTGCTGGCCTCTCAGGGCAAGCCGGCTTCCATAGCGGCGTCGCAGATACTGCACTTCGCCTGGCCGATGGAGGCGCCCGTCACCGTCTTCTCGGTCCGCTCCGCAGACAACGCGCTGTCCGCGGCGATCGGCTCGCGTCGTTCCGACGGCGGCAGGCCCGACATCACAGTCATCCGGAACGTGCTTGCGAACCGCGAGGTCGACCACCGGATCGTAAAAGCCGACAGCGTGGCGCGTGCCATAGTCGAAGAGTCCAGGCTCGGCTACGGAGCGGTCTGCGTCGGCGTGGCGACGCGCCATGAAGGACAGCTCTACTCGCCGATGGTGGACGAGCTGCTCATGAGGTCTCCTCGGCCGGTGCTGATCGTGCGCCAGGCCCGCAATCTCAAAACCCCGTTGCCTGGCGCGTTCGCGCGCGCCATCGTGCCGGTGACCGGCACCCGGTCATCGCGGGCCGCGCAGGAGATCGCATTCGGCCTCAGCGCTCGATTGGGCACTCAGATCGTCCTGACGCATGTGACGACCCGCTGGCCGTCTCGGCGAGAGCGTGTGCTTGCGCAGGCTTTGAAGCTCGGCCAACGGGCCCGCTCTGGCAGCCCCGAGGCGCGAAGCGACCCGGTGGTGGAATCTCTGATGAACGGGGCCTGCGCTCTGGGGGCCGAGGTTGGCGTGGAGCCACTGACACAGGTCCGCCAGGGCGCGCTTGTGGGGGAGGCCCTAGTTGATGCTGCAGACGAAGCCGACGCCGATCTGGTGGTTCTGGGTGCCGCGCTGCGCAACGTCGACGGGCGCCCCTTCCTGGGCCAGACCGTGGAAACGGTGCTAGAGCGATGCAACGCCAATGTCGTGGTGGTGGCCATGCCCCGGATCGTCCACGCCCAGGGATAGTGGTGGCCATGCCCCGGATCGTCCACGCCCAGGGATAGCCGTCAAATTGGCAGGGTCTGCTGACCCTCGCCGACTGCCGGGCCGCCGGGCGCTTCCAGCGCCCGGCGGGCGCGTGCGATTGCCTCCCGGACGGCAGCGGCTTCGCGCTCGGTGTCTCGCGGCGCCGGCGCCGGAGCGGCGATCGCCGACAGCCAGGGCGAGGGCCGGCGCCTGACGAGCCTGTCTCCGACGACGCGCCGGTCGCACCACATCACATGCAGCTGGCGCGCGGCCCGGGTGATCGCCACGCCCAGCAGTCTGCGCTCCTCGGCGCGCTGAGCAGCGCTCGGCGTCCGTATCGGTACGAGGCCGTCCTCCAGCCCCACGATGTGGACGATCTGCCATTGCAAACCTTTAGCGGCGTGGAACGTCATCAGGTGAACGCCGTCGCGTCCGTCCGCCGACGTCTCGCCGAAGCGGATCTCGGTCAGGAACGACCTGACGGTGGCATCGGGGTCGAGAGCCAGGTGGTCGTCGGCGAAGCCGAGGAAGGCCTCTATACGCGCCTGCGCCTGATCGGTGCGCAGCGCACGCGGCATCTGCTGCCCACGGGACTTCGCCGCGTCTTCCGACATCGCCACGCGGGCGTCGATCACCGCGGCGGCCAAGCCGGCGCTGCGGGGCCAATCTCGGATGAGCTGTTGGATCTCCGGCCACTGGAGCAGGTCGCCGTCGGTTCTGGTGACCACCGGGACGCCGTGGTTCAGCAGCGCCTTTCGTAGCGGCGCAAGCTGGCGGTTGGTGCGGGCGAGCACCGCCTGCGTGCGCCACGGCGCGCCCGGAAGCTGACTGTGCCGCACCGCGCGGGCCAGTGTCGCCGCCTCGTCGTCGCCGTGGCAGACGGTCACCACGGGCTCGGTCTCCGATGGTTTCACAGCGATCTGCGCCGGTCTGTCGAGCACCCGCGCCGCGGCAGCCAGGATCTCCGGCGCCGAGCGGAAATTCGTCCGCAGGCTCACCACCGCGCATCCCGGAAAATGGTCGCCCACATAGCGGATCAGATCGGGGTCGGATCCGTTCCAACCGTAAATGGCCTGGTCGGGATCGCCGACCATCACCAGAGTCGAGTCGTCACCGAGCCACGACTTCAGCAGCTCAAACTGCAGCGGGTTGACGTCTTGGAACTCGTCAACGAACAGGTGTTGGTTGAGCCAGCGCTGAGCCCTCGCGTGGGCCGGTTGGTCTCGCATCAGGAGGCGGCACCGGTTCAGTACGTCGTTGAAGTCCAACACTCGCCGCTTGAGCTTCGCCGCCTGGTAGCGGGAGAACACCGACGCGAAGCGGGCCGCTGAGCCGAGCGGCGGACGCCTGCGGGCAGTTTCGGCCCGTTGCTGGTAATAGTCGGGAGACACCAGCTGAGCCTGCGCCCAGTTGATCTCGTTGACGACGCTGCGCACATCGTTGCGGCGCGCGGCGACCCCTCTGCTACTGAGCAGCTCAGAGATCAGCACGGCGCCGCTGCCGATCACCGGTCGGGGATCTCGGCGCCTGTCGGCGTCGTAACGGCGCAGTTGCGCCAGCGCGGCCGAGTGAAACGTCCCCGCCCTCACGGCGTCTCGCAGCCCCAGCCGACGCAGCCGCGACCGCAGTTCACGAGCAGCGCGCCGGGTGAACGTCACCGCGAGCACCCGGTTGGCATCAATCTCGCCGTGGCGCACATGCCACGCGATGCGTTGTGTCAGCACCCGCGTCTTGCCAGACCCCGCGCCGGCGACGATGCACAGCGGCGAAGCTCTAGTGGTGACAGCGTTGCGCTGCTCGGCGGTCAGTCCCGCCGTCAACCGGTCGCCGCCTCTTGCTATGCGGCTGCCCGCCATGTGTCGGAGGCTACGCCACGTTGCTGTGCGCGGTTCCGTTACTTTCGTGCTGCCACAGCTCTAGAGGAATTCCACCTCCTTCGGCACTCCGGTTGCTGTGCGCGGTTCCGCTGCCTCGCTCCGCTACCTTCGCGCTGTGTTCAATGTCGGAAGGGCTGAATTCGAGCGCCTCGTCGGCGACGCCCTCGACTCGCTGCCCTCCGAGCTGGCCGAGCTGATGGACAACATCGTGGTGGTCGTCGAGGAAGCCAACGCCGACCAAGAGCTGTTGGGGCTGTACGAGGGCGTGCCCCTCACCGAGCGCGAGAACTACGGCGGCATGACCATGCCCGACCGGGTGACTGTCTACCGCCGCCCGATCTGCGAGATCTGCGACACCGAGCAAGAGCTGCGCGAGGAGGTCGCGGTTACGGTCATCCACGAGATAGCCCACCATTTCGGCATCGACGACCGCACCCTCCACGATCTCGGCTGGGCCTGAATCGACGACCGTACTCTTCACGATCTCGGCTGGGCCTGAGCCGACCACGGCCTGAGCCGCCCGGTCTGAGTCGCCCGCGGTCGTGTCGTGGTGTCACGCTGCCCGGCGCCCGCCGCGGTGTGAGGGCTCAGCCGTACACGAATCGGCGGCCGCGGCCACGCCGGTTCCAGGTGACCGTCGTGTTCAGCAGGAAATTGACCACCGACGCAACGCACAGGCCGATGCCGTTGTTGACCGCCGCGGCGATCCCCGCGCTGACGGATGCGCCGGGGAAGCCGTTGCGGTGCAGAAGCTGGAACACCGAAAGCTGAACGAACACTCCGACGGCCGACACGGCCTGGAAGCGGGCGAGCCCCCCGAGCAGCGCCCAGCCCCGATAGCGGTCTTCGTAGAACGTCAGGTAGTTGTTGGCGAAGAAATTGCTCACGATGCTGAGCTGGATGCCGAGCAACGCCGAGGCGTAGATCGGGTTGAGGTCGGGGGTGAAGCTCAGGTCGAAGCGGGGCAGTCCCGCCAGCTCGCCCGCCGCGTATCCGGCCAGGCTGACCGCCACGCCGCTGAGCCCGACCAGGCAGTACACCAGAAACACCGGCGAAATCGTCCGACCGAAGCGCAGGTCGAGCACCGCTATCAGGTAGTTCAAAGCGATGGCTGGCGACAGCTTCGTTTCTCCGTGGCGCCGGCGTCGGAACCGGTATCCCACCTCGGCCACGGTCAGCTCGTCGCTGCGGCCGATGAACTCCAGCAGGATCTTGAAGCCCCTCGGGTTAACCGTGGGAGCGATCCGCTCATAGGCGCGCCGGCTGATCGCGAAATACCCGCTGAGCGGGTCGGTGGTGCGGCCCGAACGCGGCACGAGCAGCCGTGCGAGGCCCGCAGCGAGCCAGCTCGCTATACGCCGCCGCCGGGTCCACCGTCCGTAAGAGCCGCTGTCCCCGGAGCGGGTGCAGATGCACACGTCCGCGCCCTCATCGAGCACCGAGGCGACTATCTCCGGCAGCGCCTTCTCGTCGTGCTGGCCGTCGGCGTCGATCACGGCCAATGCCGCGCCCTCGGCTGCGGCCATGCCGGTCATCACCGCTGAGGAGAGCCCCCGGTCGCCCATCCGGCGGATGAGCCGCACGGCAGGGTCGCTGTCGCTGAGTCGGCGAGCTATGCGCCAGGTGCCGTCGGGGCTGTCGTCGTCCACGACGATGATCTCATGGGGCAAGCCTGCCAGGGCGACGCGCAGCCGCTGCACTGTCTCGGCGATGTTCTCGGCCTCGTTGTAAGTCGGGACGATCACCGAGACCCGCGGCACCCCCATAGCCTTTAAAGATAGGGCTCGTCCGTGTTGGCGTTGATTCCCGTGCCGGCGTTGATCGGGGATAGGGCCCGCCCGTGATGGCGTTGATCGGGGATAGGGCCCGTCCGTGATGGCGTTGATCGGGGATAGGGCCCGCCTGTGACGGCGGTTGAGCTAGTGGCGCGGCTGAGCCGGTCCGCGCGGTAACATAGACAGCGACAACTGAGACCGGGGAGCTCGGGGCAGCCGGGCTGAGAGGGCGTCCAAGCCGATTGCGGCGGTGGCGTCGACCCGCAGACCTGATCTGGATAATGCCAGCGGAGGAAGACCATGAACCGAATCACCTTCAACCAGGCGATCCGGCCCGTCGCCCTGGCAGCGGTCTTCGCCGTACTGGCGCTCGGCTGCAGCGGCGACCCGGCCTCACAGGAGCCCGGCGGAACGGTCACGCTGCTGACGCATGACTCGTTCGCCCTGTCGGATGAGACGCTGGAGGCCTTCACGGAGGCGTCCGGCATCGCAGTGGAGGTGCTCGCGGTCGGCGACGCCGGCCAGCTCGTAGCAGAGGCGGTGCTCACTGCCGACAACCCGCTGGGCGATGCGCTGTTCGGCATCGACAACACTTTCTTGCAGCGCGGCCTCGACGCAGGAATCTTCGAGCCCTACGAATCACCGGGCCTCGCCGACGTGCCCGACCACTTCGAACTCGACCCGCAGCACCGCGTGACGCCGGTCGACTTCGGCGATGTGTGCCTCAACTACTGGATCGACGCCTTCGAAGGCGACGACACGCCGCCCGCCCCGGACTCTCTCGACGACCTCACCGACCCCGCCTACGCCGACCTATTAGTGGTGCAAAGCCCGGAGACGTCATCACCGGGGCTGGCTTTCATGCTTACCACCATCGACCGCTACGCCGACGGCTGGCGCGACTACTGGGTCGACCTGCGGGCCAACGGCGTGTCGGTGACGGCCGGCTGGGAGGACGCCTACTACGGCGAGTTCATCGCCGGCGGCGGCGACCGGCCGATCGTCGTGTCGTACGCTTCGAGCCCGCCCGCGGAGGTGATCTACTCCGACCCGCCGGTCGACGAGCCGCCTACCGGCGTCATCACTGACAGCTGCTACCGCCAGATCGAGTTCGTCGGCGTGCTGACCGGCGCTGAGAACCCGCTCGGTGCGCAGGCCCTGATCGACTTCATGCTCACGCCCCAATACCAGAACGACATTCCGCTCAATATGTTCGTGTTCCCCGTGGCCGAGTCGGCGACGCTTCCCGAGGTGTTCGAGGCGCACGCCCAGATCGCTGAAAACCCGAGGATGCTCGATCCCGCCGAGATCGAGGTGTGGCGCGACGCATGGACCGACCTGTGGGTGATGACGGTGCTTCGCTGAGGCACGCCGCAGGCGTTGCGGGCGCCGCGGCCCGCAACGCACCAGCGGCGCTGGCGGGGGCCTTCATAGCGCTGTTCTTCGCATGGCCGGTGCTCGGGGTGGTGGCCCGAGGCCTCAGCGACGGATTCATCGGCCCGGTCGCGGATGTGTTCGCCTCGCCCTCCAAGCGTTCGGTGCTGTGGTTCACCGTCTGGCAGGCAGCGGCGTCCACGGCGCTGTGCGTTGCGGTAGCGCTCCCCGCGGCCTCCTCCGTGGCCCGACTCAAGTTCCGTGGCCGCCGCGTGGTGAGGGCGCTGGTGACGGTGCCGTTCGTGCTGCCGACGGTGGTGGTGGCCGCCGCCTTCGAGGGCCTCTTCGACCGCTTCGGCCTCGCCGACGACGACGGCCTGAGTCTGCGCCACACCGTTTGGGCCATCCTCGCGGCCCACGTCTTCTTCAACTACGCGGTGGTGCTGCGCACTGTGAGCGCCCACTGGTCGGCTCTCGACGCACGAGTGGAGGACCAGGCCCGCGTTCTGGGCGCCAGCAGGCTCCGGGTGTTTCAGACGGTGACGCTGCCGCGGCTTGCGCCGGCGCTGGCCGCGGCCGCCGCCATCGTGTTCCTGTTCTCGTTCACCTCCTTCGGCGTGGTTCTGGTGCTGGGCGGGCCCGCCCGGGCCACGCTCGAAACCGAGATCTACCGCTACGCCATCGTCAGGCTCGACCTCACGACCGCCGCAGCCCTGGCCGTGGTGCAGCTCGCAGCCGTGGCCGCGCTCGTGGCCGCCTCCAACGCGCTGGAGCGGCGCCGGGCCAGCGCCGAGCCGACCATTGGCGCTGCCGCTCCCCGCAAGTCGAAGGTCGGTCTGGCTGCCAACCTGACGGTGATGGCTGTGATCCTGGGATTGCCCATTGCTGTTATGGTCGAGCGCTCTGTTGTCGCTGCCCGCCCCGGCGGCGGTCTGTCGTATTCGCTTCGCAACTACGCCGCGCTCGCCGACCGGGTGGCGCTGCTGCCCGACACTGCGCTCGCTGCGCTCGGCAACTCTCTGCGATTCGCGGTGCCTGCGACGGCCATCGCGCTCTTGGTGGGAGGATCAGCGGCCCTGGCTGTCACACGTGGCGCGTCCGCCGGCAGCGCGCACCCGAAGGGTTACAGTCCCGGCCGGCGACGTTCATCGCGGGCCGCCGGCCGGGGCCGGGCAGCGGGTCGGGCCGGGCGCCGTCTCTTGGACGCCGCGTTGACGCTGCCGCTCGGCGTGTCCGCAGTGACGGTCGGCCTCGGCTTTCTGCTGGTGCTCGACCGCCCGCCGCTCGACCTGCGTGCCTCGGCCGTGGCCGTGCCTATCGCTCACGCCGTGGTGGGAGTGCCTTTCGTGGTGCGGACGCTGGTGCCGGTGCTACGCACCGTAAGTCCTCGCCAGCGAGAGGCCGCCGCGGTGCTGGGGGCCTCACCGCGGCGGACGCGCCGCGAGATCGACCTTCCCGTGGCGGCGCGCGGCCTGGCGGTGGGCGCCGGGTTCGCTTTCGCGGTGTCGCTCGGAGAGTTCGGCGCCACGTCGTTCATCCCGCGCCGCGCCGAGACGCTGACCGCTCCGCTGGCGCTGTTCCGCCTGCTGGGCACGCCCGGGACCGCGCTTCGGGGCCAGGCGATGGCCCTTGCCGTGACGCTGATGGCGCTGACTGCCGCCGCGGTGCTGGTAATCGACCTGCTGGGCGACCGCGGCCGCGGTACCGACACGGTGCAGGGGGCGTTCTGAGGATGCTGGCGGTGCGGGGTGCCACGGTCTGCTTCGGCCCGAAGCGGGCTTTGGACGCCCTCGACCTGGAAGTGGCCGAGGGCGAGGTCGTCGCCGTACTGGGGCCCAGCGGATGCGGCAAGAGCACGCTGCTGCGCGCCGTGGCCGGTCTTCAGGATCTCGACGCCGGCGAGATCCGCTGGAACGGGGCCGACCTGGCTGGCGTGCCCGTTCACCGGCGCGATTTCGGGCTGATGTTCCAAGACCACGCCCTGTTCTCACACCGTGACGTGGCCACCAACATCGCCTTCGGGCTCAAAATGCGCCGAGTATCGCGGGTGCTCCAGTCCCGCCGCGTGCGGGAGATGCTCGCACTGGTGGGACTCACCGGCTACAGGGCTCGGGCTATTGCCACGCTGTCGGGCGGAGAGGCGCAGCGGGTGGCTCTGGCCCGCACCCTGGCAGCAGAGCCACGGCTGCTGATGCTCGACGAGCCTCTGGGCTCGCTAGACCGCGGCTTGCGCGACGATCTGGCCAAGGAGCTGAGGGCGCTGCTGCGCGAGCTGGGGGCCACCGTGCTTCACGTGACCCACGACCACGACGAGGCCTTCGCCGTGGCCGACCGAGTGGCGGTGATGGCCGCGGGCCAGATAGCCCGAATCGGCAAACCGTCGGAGATCTGGCGGGATCCCCGGCGTGAGGACGTGGCGAGGTTCCTGGGCCACGAGAACATAGTCAGCGTCGGTGCCGGCGGGAGAGTCGGTTGGGGCAGCCTCGACGCGCCGCCGGGCCGTGTGGTGCTGCGCTCCGACGCGTTCACACCCGCCGCCGACCCCAGGCCATTCACACCCGCGGCCGATCCCAAGCCGCCTGCCGCCGAGCTCAGGCCCCCTGCGGCCGACCCCAAGCCCCCTGCGGCCGGCGCCAATGCCGCCGATCCGGGCGCTCAGCCACGCAACCAGGTCGCTGGCGTGGTCGCGGATGTGCGCTTCCGCGGCGACCGCTTCGAGTTGCGTCTGCGGACGGAGCCCGGCTCGGTCGAGCTGGTGGTGCTCGACGCGCGCGATGCCACGGCCGGAGACTGGAGGCGCTACCGGATCGACCCCGCGGCGGTGCCTGAGGTCATCCCGGACCCTGCGGTCATCCCGGATGAAGCCTCGGAGACCCGCGTCCGGTGAACCAGGCCACGCCACCGGCGGCTACCAGGATCAGCGCTGTCATCCCCGCCCAGTGGCTGAAGGAGTGATAGCCGACCTTCTCCATCGCGAACCCCGCGAACAGCCCGGACACGGCGCCTCCCAGCGTCATGATCATGTCTGCCGCGCCTTGCACCTCAACGCGCTCGCTCGCGGGGTACGCGCTCGTGAGCAGCGAGCTGCCCGATATCAGCCCGAAGCTCCATCCCAGACCGATCAGCAGCAGCCCGACGAACACGCCGAGGCTGTCGGACGGGTCGGTGTGCGAGGCCAGCTCGGCTCCGACGAACAACATCACGCCGCCGCCGGCGACCACCAGGTGCGGCCCGACCCGGTCTACCAGCCAGCCCACCACCGGCGAGAAGGCGTACATGCCGACGATGTGCAAGGAGATCACGAAGCCGATGATCCTCAGCTCATGGTCGCCGCTGCTCATGTGAAGCGGCGTCATGGTCATCACGCCGACCATCACGGCCTGACCGGTCAGCATGGCCAGCACCGCGAGGCGCGCGGCGGGCTGTGACGCGATGCGCTTGGCCACTGACAGCACCGGTGTTGCTCTTGACGAGCCGGGGGCGTCTCCGGCAGAGCCGCGGTGGGCGCGTGCGCTGGCCGGGCGCGCCCACCGGCCCGCCGAAGGAGCGATCGCGCCCGCCACCTCCAGCGGATCGGGGCGAAGCCTCAGATGTGTCACCGTCACACCCGTGGTGAACATGACAAGGCCCAGCAGATAGGGCCCCGCCAGATCCGGCAGGCCGAGCCACCCGGCTGCTGAACTCGCCGGGCCCAGAGCGATCGAAGGACCCGCCACTGCGCCGAACGTGATCGCCCACACCAGCATTCCGATGGCCCGGCCCCTGCGGTCTTCCGGCGCGAGGTCGGCGGCCGCGTAACGCGTCGACAGGTTGGCGCTCTGGCCCGCGCCGATGGCCACGATGCCCGCCACCAGGAGCGGATACAGCTCGGTAACGGCTGCGGCGGACACGGCGGCCATCCCGGCGCCTGCAATCGACCATCCCGTCACAAGCCCGCGGCGGCGCCCTCTGCGGCTCATGAGCCTGGCCAGCGGGAAAGCGGCGGCGACGCTCCCCACCGACAACGACCCCGCTGCGAGCCCTGCCAGGGTCTCGCTTCCGGTGATGTCTTCCGCCAGCACCGCAGTGGAGGCAAACGCAGCGGTGAGCGCTGCCGATGTCGGGATTACCGACCAGATCAGCACGAGCATCGTCCGGCGCTGCATCGCGGCCCGGTCTGAAGCGGCAGCGGCCGGTGCGCGAACGTCAGTCACGCGGATGAACTTAGCGCTGCCGCTGTTCGCCCCCGCCAGCAGCTGTGCTCAGCTGTCACAAAGCGATACAGATCTAGGACCTGCTTCCCAAATCACCCAGCTCCAACCAGTCCACATCTCGGACATTTTGTTCACATCTCGGACATTTTGATCGGCGGGTACGCCATAGTGTTCCGCGACCGTCACCAGACGCAAGCCAGCTCCCCTCAGCAGCCGTGGGAGCTGTACCTGCCCAAGGCAGCGATCCAAGAAGAGATCAGGCAGCCTGGTAGGATGCGACACGCAATGCGTCCTCGATATCGTGGGTGGGGACGTGGAATTCTTCAGATACGCCGAGGATGGTTTCGCCGGACCAGAATCGTTCTAGCACGTCTTCTACTCGGCATGCTCCTTGCGCGAAGATGGGCATTCCGAAGGAACGTTTAGGGTCTGCCACGACTGTGGCGCGCTTGTATGCCGGCAGACGGATAAGCGAGGCGTAGCCATCGTCGGCGTAGGTTATGAGCTGGAGGTATTCTTCCACAGCTTCGGAGAATACACGTTGGTCGTTACGCACCACTACCAGTTCTTGGACGGTGCCGGAGGTGTCGCGGCGCTGGGCGTAGTCGAAGAGCATCTCGGTCCCGTCCGTGTACAACCGCCGGGAGGCGAGGGCGTAGTCGATTCCGATTTTTGCCTTTAGTACCTTGAGTGCGGGGCGGACTCGTTGCATGGGCACTCCGCTGTTGCGCACTGCCGCCAGGACAAGCGCCTCGGCCACACCTACGAACGGTATGGTTGGCTCTCTGCGGTGCTCAGCCTCCAAACAGGTGATCATCGGATCGCTGATCACATCAGGTTTGCTCTTGTAGCGACGCTTGTACCCCTTGGCCCAGTTGTAGAAGGTGGAACGCGGGACATCCACGATGTTCGCCGCTTCGGCAATCGTGTACAGTGGCACCTCGAAGCGGAGATCGTCCATGATGAAGACGGGATTTTCTGTGGTGGTCACTGGCTTTCTCCTGCGCTCGTGTTGGGCGCCTGCCACAGCGGTATGTGTCGAGCATCATACGGCAGTCGCGTGCCAGCTCGACAAGAGAAGGTAACAAGAGAAGGTAGTCGATGGGGGCTGCACATGGTCGCGAACACCCCGAATCCACCACCTTCTAATCCGAAACTGCCGAGGTAGTCGATGGGAGCCGCACGGTGGTCGCGAACACCGGATTATCGGCCGGCAGTTTCGTGCCGGCTCAACAAGGAAGGGCTGCCGGTGAGAGTACTTGGTGGATGAGAGTATTTGGCGGAAGAGTGGGCGGTGGTGATGTGCTGGGGGTTAGGGCACTTCGGCTACTACTGACATCTCGTTGCCGGTGGCGGTGATGATCTTCACCGCGATCTGGCCTGGCTGGCCGGCGACACCGGGCGGCGGCTTGGGGAACGGGGCCGAGCGCAGCGACAGGGCGCGGTTCCAGCGCAGCTTGTGGAGCGTGCGGCCGAGCGCCTTGTAGAGGCGTTTCATCTGCTTGTCGTTGTTCGCGCCCGGGAAGTGGATGCGACGGGCGAAGAAGCTCGCGCTGTCGTATTCGGTGTCGATCATCCAGCACGCCACGTCGGTTTCGGCGCTGCCGGCGGTGAGCTGTCCGGTGGCCGGGTTGTATGTGTCGTAGCCGAATAGCTTCACGCTGACCTGGCCGCCGGGCTCTTCGTAGATCTCGATGTCGGGCTGCCCGACCATCACGAAAGCCTGATGCGCGGCGTCGTCTTTGAGGTCGCGGATCTGCAGGTCGCGGTGCATTTGCGCCCGTATCACCTTCACCCGGCCAATGCTCTCCACGGACGTGTCGGGTTCGAAGGCGAAAGCCACGACGATCACCAGCTCGGCGCCGTCGATGCTTGCCGCAGCGTCCAGGGCAGCAGCGCGCAGCATGGCGGCGGTGACGGTGGCGTCCTCGGGCGCGATCAGCAGCCCGGCCCGGTGTTCAGCGCCGGAGCGGCCGACCGTGTAACGAAGCAGATGACTGATGAGCCCGCGGCGGCCGGGCCAGGGTTCGATCTCGCTCACGCGAATGTCGCCTGTATCGGCGCGGGTGCTGCGGATCGGTGAACTCTTGAGGGCTTCGATCACGATCTCGGCGAACTCGCTGTAGGCCACGGGCGTAGGCGTCACTGGGCTTGCGGCGCTGTTGTCGACCGGTACGTACGACCACGGTGATGAGCTCTCCACCGTGAAGGGTGACGCCATCCGAGTAATGCCTCGGGTGATGTGGGGTCGGTCGACCAGCAGCGTGGGATCGACGTCCAAGTCGTAGGCCAGGATCGCGGCGCTCACTTTGGGTACGCGCTCATATACGAACCCGCGGGCCGGGTCTCTTCTGTAGCCGCCCGATGGCGGATCAGAGACAGGCCGGTTTGAGAACTCGGCTTCGGCTTTGGCGCCTTCGGGCGAGTCGGCCAGAGTCCAATATTTGAAAGTGGCGGTGGCGATGCGCTGACGGGCGATGGCAACCGATATGGGAGAGGTGTCGCATGTGATCCAGCGCCGGCCCCATTTCTCGGCCGCCAAAGCCGTTGTGGCGCCTCCGCAAGTGGGGTCGAACACTAAGTCGCCTGGGTCGGTGGTCATGAGAATGCAGCGCTCGATCACGCTGTCGGCAGTCTGCACCACGTAGCGTTTGTCTGAAGAATACCTCTGTCGCTGCCAGATGTTGTTTATCCTACGTCCGGGAACCTCATTCTCGTATTTCTTCCACATCAGCGCTGATTGGGGGCTTGCCTGATCTAGCCGTGACAGTTCATCTAGGCGGTCCATCCCCTCCATAGAGACGCTCCATTGACTGCCCACAGGGCAGTCAATGGAGCGTCCTTTGACACCCCAATGATAAGGCTCAGAACGGCCAGTAGTGGATGTTCCGGAAGATATAAGCCCTACGCGTCTATAGAGCCGCGCGCCCTCAGGAATACATTTATCTGGATCTCTGCGCTCCTCATCAGTGAGTTTTCTGTTAGCTCCATCCGCGAGTTCTATCATAACATATGAACTCATAAGCTGGATCTTTTCTGCGCGGTTCAATGGCTCATACAACTGACGGTACTTGACTTGTGGCTTCTCCTTGGCATACCACAGCAAGAAGTCGGCGACACTGGGTAATGTCTTAGACGAGGAACCGCTTGTGGTGGCGAATGGGATGGTAGCAACCCGGTTCTCATGGCCAAACACCTCGTCGAGCACGATCGCCATGCGGTGGACATTCTCGTCGCCTATCTGCACGAAGATCGAGCCAGACTCAGCTAGCAACTCGCGGCACAGCGTGAGCTTCTCACACACCTGGTCGAGGTAGGAGTGGACGCCACGGCTGTAGGAGTCGCGGAAAGCCCTGATAGTGCGGGGATCGTTGGGCAGGCCCTTGCGGCCGGTGGGAGTCTCGCGGTTTCGCACCGACACCTGGAAGTTCGACTTGAAGCCGATGCCGTAAGGCGGGTCGAAATAGATCATCTGGCACTTGCCGCTGAGGTTTTCTCGCTCGGCTAGTGATGCCATCACCCGGGCCGACTCGCCGTGGATGATCCGGTTCTGCCAGTTGCCTCTGTGCTCGTACCACTCGAAGGCGGCGCTGGGCGATGTCAGCCCGTTGAAATCGGAAAAGAGCGTGTCCTGCGTTCCGCGGCCTTTCTTGAGTGACTCTGCGAACGCGCCCGGATGGATCTTCTCGCGGACATAGAGCGGGTGGGCTAGGTAAGCACCGCCAGTTTCAGCGTCTGCCGCCGGGGCTTCATCATCAGGTTGCGGGGGGGGGGGGGGGTGCCGTTATCGCGGGCCCAGGCCAGCACCGGCTCGTCGTCGATTTCGCGCCTGGAGGGAATGAACGGGCGTGGCGCTTTGTCGTGGTCGCTCATCGCGGCCTCGGTCTGCTCGGTGGGCAGGTTGGCCCGCGCTGCTGAGGAGTAGCGGTAGCTGTCGGTGTTCATATCACATGCTCCTCCTCGCGGCTCAGGCCGCGTCTGCAGCCGGTGCGGTTGAAACCAGACGGCGGGCGCCTTCGACGGCCCGGTCGATGTCGGTTGCGAGGCTGCTCGGATCGGTCAGTTCCGCGAAGAGCCATCTGCGCAGATGTGCCGGCGTCTGAGGCGAGCCCGCTACCGCCGGAATCCACCAGTTGCGGACCCAGTCGTGCTTGGCCTGCGACAACTTGTCGGGCAGTCCCTTGCATTCCAGCATCAGGTGCACCGCGTGGGGGCTGCGCGCATCGGCGAAGAGGCGCACCACGAAGTCGGGCACGTACTGATGCCAGACGTCTTCAATCCGGTAGGGAACCGTCCAGTCGAGCCTGAAGTTGCGGGCCCACGCCCTCACCTCGCGATGACGGTCGAGCGCCGCCGCGGTCAGGCGCTCAAAGCGAGAATGGCAGGCGGCAGCATTCAGTTCGCTGCGAGTCGTGGTGTGCCCAGCCTCTGGCGGGTATCGGTTGGAGAGGCTGGTCTCGAAGTCCACGTCCGATGTGTCGCGCACGGGCGGGTTGTCGAAGCAGCCGATCACTCGGAGCCGCGTGGTGCGCGGGTTGGGCAGGCACGCGTCGGCTATCTGCTGCGCGGCCCGGTCGCGCACTTGCGGCGAAGACAGCAACCAGCCGATGTCGGCGCGCCCGGGGCCACAGTCCACGTCGGGATGGTCGAGCCAGGCCCGGGCCGCTTTGACGCAGTCTCGGAAAAGGCACAGCCGGCGCGGGACGCCCCATTGCCAGCGGGGCGGCAAAGCGGCGTCCGCTGCTGGGTCGGCCGGCACTGCGGTGGCGGATTCGTCAGCCAGGATCTGCTGAAGGTGGTTCGTCACGGCCGCGGCGAGGTTCATCTCTGCCTGCTGGCGGCGGCTGCGTGGGTCGGGCTCCCGGCCGATGAGGTCGGTCTCTCCGGCCACTCCCGCGAGTTCGGCGATGGTGGGGGCGTCGGGTTGAATGCTGTAGGGCTTCACAAGGTGTGGGTCGAGCGTCACGCCCTGTCCGGACGGCTCAATCATGTAGCCCGTGAGGGCTGGGAACTCGATTCGGTGCCGGCGGCGGCTCGCCATGGTGTGCACCCGATAGCGCGGCTTCGGCGGCGCCGGGTCGGCCGATCCGCCTGTGGGCATGAAGTCATAAGGCACTCCCAGCACGTCTGCGAACTCCGGGGTGAGCCGGCCTTTGTCGTCGAAGCTGTCGTAGTTGGAGCGGCGAAGCGCCCGGCCCGTGACCTGCTCGCACAGCAGCTGCGTGGTGAATGCCCGGAATCCGAGAATGTGCGTGACCGTGCGCGTGTCCCAGCCTTCGGTGAGCATCGACACCGACACCACGCAGCGGATCGACTCGCCAAGCTCGCCGGGGCGGCCCACCGTGTTGAGCGCCTCGCGCATCACCTCGCGGTCGTTGCCTGACGCGCCGGCGGCCTGAAGCTGCTTGGCCTGGGCCTTGATCGCCCTGCCCAGCTTGGAGCCGGCGCTGATGTTGTCGTTGCCTTCGAGCTTGGAGTGCACCAGCAGGGTGCGCAACGGGCCGGGCCCCTCCGTCGTGTAGTTGCAGAACAGGTCGCGGGCACCAGGCTGAAAGACCTTCATGTCGTCGTCGCCGCCGTCAACGGCCCCGCGGCGACCGCCAGAGCCCGCGGCGGCGGAGGATTTTTCAGACCAGCCCGAGAGGTGCTGGTAGAGCGCCTCGGCGTTGTGGATGCTGTTGGCCACCACGATGAACACGGGCGGCGTCGGCATCTGTTGTCGCTGCCACGCCTCGAACGTGGTCTCATAATGGGCGTATAACGCGTCGAGGGCTGCGGCCAGAACGGGCGGCACGCTGTGGCGCAGCACCTTCTTGGGGCGGGTGTGCTTGTAGAGGTTGCGCCACTTCAGCTCGATGCCGTCGGCGTCGTCCTCAACCGGCACCCGCGGGATCTTCACCAGCCCGGCCTCGATGGCATCCATCAGCGGGAAGTCCGACACCACCCACGGGAACATCACCGACTTCTTCCGGGAGGTGGTGTTGATGAACATCGGCGTAGCCGAGAAGTCGAACACAGGCCCGAGCCGGCCCTCGTCGCGCAGCGCCACCAGGGCGTTGAACCACAGAGCGGCGGTCTTGTCGTCATCGGCGGAGTCACCGGTGCGGCGGCCTCGCTCCGGCAGGTAGCAGTGGTGGGCCTCGTCGTTCAGCACGCAGACGCGCTGGCCGCCCGCTCCGGTCGTGTACAAGCCTCTCAACACGCGAGTGAGCATGGCCGCAGGGCGTTCCGGCTCTTTGCGCTTGCTGCTCCGTCGCAGCAGCCGGCGTGCGTCACCAGTGGCGTCGCCCAGCCGGTCGCGGCGCTGAAAGGCCTGAAAGTTCACCACCCGCAGCTTCACGCGGCCTAGCTTCGGGCGCAGCCTGTCGGGTACCAGTGACATCTCGTCGTAGATGTTCTGGGGGTGGGACGGGTTGAGCACGGCCAGCCGCTCGCGCACGGTATGGCCCGGAGCTATGGCTGCGAAACAGGTATGGTAGTGGATCGAACGGCTGTTCCTGCGGCGGCTGCCGTAGCCGGACGCGTTCACGGCGTTCCAGGCGATCACCATGCCCATCACGGTGGTCTTGCCGGTGCCGGTGGCCATCTTGACGGCGTAGCGCACGATGCCGTCGTTGTGCTCTCTGCTGGCCTGCTCCACCTGCTGGCGCAGCCGATTGCCCTGCCCTGCGACCTCGGTGAGCCAGATCAGCGTCTCGAGCGCCTCTACCTGGGCGAAGAAAAGGCGGGGCTGGTTGTTCTCGTCGCGCCAGTGCCACAGCAGGCGCCGAGTGGTGTCCGTGGCACCCTGGTAGCCGCGATCACGCCAGCGGGCCACCACGTCGCGTATGTCGTTGACCGTGGCGTTCAGGTCTTTCGGGCTGAGCTGCAGTGCCTGCTGGGAGACGACGTTCTCGGGGCTCGCTGGCACGGGCAACAGCCCGAGGCTGGGCCGCCGGCGTGGCAGCCTTTCGGCCATCGCCCGGTTGTCGGAGCCGAGCTGCCAGTGCCACTTCGTCGGCTCATAAGGTGTGTTGAGCACAGGCTGTCGCATCGGGTCGAGCCCGCCGACGCTTCCAGTGTCGCCGCCCCAAGAAGGATTCGCCGCCCGCTCCACGAGGCCTGACCCTAGACCACCCCTGTGACATAGGCCGGGTAGCCGATGTCACCTGGCCACGGGTGAGCTGGTATCAGTCGCAGCGGCAATCGAGTCCTTAAAACCCTCGCGCCGGTCCGTCTTCCGGCGCGCCGGGAGCGGATCGAGACGGGCGTCGCGGCCATGGGCCCCAAGGAGGCGCTCTACTGGTACGCGCCACGCTGACCGGCCGTATCCTGCGGCATGGAGGTGATGGCTGTTATCTCCGTTGGGGGTGTCCGGCGGAGCAGCGGTCGGTCCCCGGCCGGACGAGGTTCTGGCATCTGCGGCCCGCGGCGGTGATATGCCCGCAGATTTCGGCGGCCTGGCGGGCGCCGAGCGGAGAGATCGGCGGCAAGGAGCCGCCCGCCGCCGGCCCGGGCTGGCTGCGCCTGATCGCTGCGGCTTCTTCCCAGCAGCCTCGCTGCTCGCAGATCCGGGCCGCGGCCGCGGAAGCGTCTGCCAGCTTGCCTCGCAGCATCCGGGAACGCTCCGTGCTCCCGCTTTCGCTTTCGACCGCGTCCAGGCATAGCCACGCGATGCCCATCGTCGCTGTGAACGTCTGGGGCAGGTCGGTGTAGGCGGTGTCCAGGTTGGCGTCCGTTAGTTCAAACTGCGATTCGAGATGATGGCGGTTGATGTGCTGGTAGGTGATGCCGGCGCTCTTGACTATCTGTTTGATCTGTGCGCCGATATCGCGGCCGGCTTCGGCGGCGGCCTGGCCGACGGGGTGTTTGCGGCGCGGATGAGACCCTCGAGCCTGCGTGACCGATTTGAGCAGCAATTCGCATACCTGGCGGCATCTTTCGCTGAGCTGTGAGCACTCCGCTCCCAGGTCCTCGCGTTCGGCGAGCGAAAGGTCGTCCGTGGCTGGGCCCATGTCTTCGATCTCAGCCATGTTGTGCACAGCCGACCTTAGAGCCGCCGTAGCGCCTCTGATGGTTACGTCAGCCGCTTCGCGGTTGCTTATTGGGCACTCCAGGCGCTTGGCTCCATTCGCGGCCGGGCGGGCCGGCTCCCCCCGCAGGGTCACCGCCTGCACGACCAGGTTCGTCAACGACGACGCGGGCACGCACTCGAGAAGATAAGCCACCTCCGGGCGGTCCGTCACGGACATGTCGACCCGGTGGCCGACCTCGCGTCCGACGACTTCGCTCCACTCCCGTTCGAGGCGCCGGCGCTGGCCGTAGTCCAAGTCCTCCAACACCGCCACCAGGTCGATGTCGCTGAACTCCCCGGCCTCGCCGCGGGGCACCGAGCCGGTCACCATCACCTGCACCGCGCCCAAGCCCTCCAACAGGCCCGCGGCCCGCTTGGCGTCGCCCATCGTCGGCACGGCAGCGTTCCCCACGACGGCCACGCTACCCGAGACCCTCCTGGTGGTGCGTCTGCGTGTTTGACGATAGTGTCACAGCAGCTAGAAAGATACATTCGCTCCACAACTTGTGGAGCGTGCTCCAGGGCCGTTGGGAATGGCGGCCGCGATGAAAGCGGGCACCCGTACACGTTTCTTTGCTTCGCGGGAGCCCGTTTGTTAGGCTGGCTCTTGACGGGTGCGATGTGCTATTGAACGCGCCGGCGCGGGCTGTCGGGCGGTATCACATCAAGAGAACGGACAGACATCAAGAGAACGGACAGTTCGGTGCCGCCGCGTTCGGCAAGTCCGCCAGTAGCGCGTGAGTGTGAGAGATTCCTGTTCTCGCCGCGTGCCGAGTCTGTGCTGTGGACAAGCCTCTCCACAGGATGACGCTAATAGCGCGCCTATTGCCTAATGGCGCGCCTAATGCTAGGTGATGAGATTCTACTCGCAGGAGGCCCCCACCGTCAGATTCGTTTTTTGAGCCGCTTGACGGGTTGAGGCGTTCTGGCGAAGGCGGTGTCGGATTCCGCGGGCAGGCGTTGTCGGCGTTGGATCGCCTGGTCGTCTAGTCGTCGGCGGTGATGGCTCTGAGCCTGGCGCGGGTGGGGGCGCTGCGCCCTGAGCGACGCCAACAACGTTCTGGACAGCCGAATCGGGCTGCCCGCAAAAGCTGGTTTGCTTGTACGCCAGCAGTCGGATCGGCGCCGCGCGGACGCGGGATGGCGCGCACACAAGGTCCGGCGACGGCTCGACCAAGGCCGCGGGTTCACACTCCGCACACTCCTGCGCATTCGTTGCCCCAGCCGCCGCTTCTGAGGCGGTTCGGTCCGCTCGATAGCGCCTGTGCGCGTTCGGTTGCGGCTTCCGCGACCGCGGCGGCCAGTGGTTTGCGCCTCACGTGAAGAAACGCCCGGTTGCGGAACCCCGCGCGTGCGGGATGCCCGTCGGCGCGCAGCGCCTTGTCGATGCGAACCGCGTCGGCGAAGGCGTCGGGGTCGCCGTCTCGCAGGCTCAGCCATTCTGCGTCGGAGTGGAACGGGCAGCCAGCGCACGACGACCTCGGCAGGTCGCGTCCGGGGAACTCTACGGCGAACCAGTTGATGCAGTCTTGGCGGCTTATTCCGGCGTCGATCAGCGGATACCGGTTGATGATCCACCGTTCGGCGGGCAGGCGCATCCGTTCGATTTCGTCGACGGTGATGCCCAGCCACATTTCTACTCGTGTGCCTGCGGGCACAGGCGAACGCGGGCGCAGACCCAGACGGCGGCGTGTTTCCGCCAGAATGGGGGCCACCTTGTAGTCGGAGGTGCATTGGCGCCAGTTGGCGCCCGCGGGGGTGCCGTCGGGTTTGGCTAGCCATACGGGGATGGTTGTCCATGGGCGCCCGCGGGCGTTGACGCCTGCCAGCGTGTCGTCGCGTAGAGACCTGCTGTCGCGGCTGACCGTCAGCGTCGGGTACGACAATCTCGGCTTCAGCCATCTCAGGTGTTCATACACGGCCTGGGGTTCCCAGCCCGTGTCAGCGAACACAGCCACGTCGGGTCGCGGCCCGAGTTCGCCGCGGTCTGCTAGGAGTGCCATCACCGACGACTGGGTTCCTCCGCCCAGCGACAGCACTCTTAGAGCCGCCGGACGTTGTGTCCGGCTCAGTCTTTTGGGGGCAGGCAGTCCCGTATCGTTTCTCGGAGAGCGTCGTGGTTCAGTGCGTCGAGGCACACCAGGCCGGCACGCCTGTTGAGTGCGGAGAGCCAGGCTTGAGCGGCAGCGTGCTGGCCTGGTGTGCTTAGCAGTCCGCTGTCGGCTGCCGTGTCCATCACGAGGGCGCGTATGCGGTCTGAGGCCATCAGAACACTGTGGGCCAACAGTCTGTGGTACAGCCCGCGATTGCCCGCCATCAGGTCCAGCAGCTGATCGCTGGAGTGTGCGCTGTGTGGGGCGGCCCGTTCGGCGAACTCGGCCAGCCACCAAAGCCGTGCGGTGGTGTTCGACTCTTTGTGGCGGTGCAGCCAGTGCTTCGCGACGAAACCGGCTTGCGATTTCTGTGTGTTGCCTGACGCGGGGTTGCGTTTGGCTAGTTTGCTGGTTTTCCACCTGATCGTGCAGTACTCGGCGAGGTGGAAGCAGTTGATCGAAGCCAGCACACGAGGATCCGCGGCGTCGGCTGCTGTGAGCTGCGGCAGAGCCTGCCGCAGAAGCCGCGCGTTGGTGTGATCGTCGTCGGGGCCGCCTTTGTCGCCTGTTGAAATGGCGGACAGGTTCGCCTGCGGCTGCCATCGCCTGCCGGTGAACAGGCGCGGGGTGTCGGCGGCGTGGGATGCCAGCTGAGTCTCAGCCGCGGAGCGCAACTGCTGGGAGTCGCCTGCTAGGAACAGCCCCGGACAGGTGGCCGCTAGGTGTTTCAGGGCGGCGTACCCGGCGGATGTCAGCTGGCGCACAGGTCGAGACATGTCACTCCCCACCGTCGGACGCAGTTGAGGTGTCGGCTTGTTCCAGGCCAGGCAAGCCCAACGCCAACGGGCTATGCAGCAGTCGCTGAGCCACCCATAGCGCAGACGGCCGTTTGCCGCCGACGATCAGGTCCTCGTCTTCGAGGCTGGCGTCCATCCGCATGAACTCCCTCGTGAAACAGCCGGTCCACGTCGTGCCCTCTTCGGGGAGCAAGCCGCGCTCGCTGTCACTGTCACCGTTCGCTTTCGCGCGGGACACGTACTCGTTGACACCCCCGACCAGCGTCGGCAGGTACAGCGCCTGCTTCGCCCAGACCCTGCCGACGGGCCGCGCCCGGGTCGCCCGGAATTCGTCGAGCGTGTCGGTGTGGGCTTTCAGCGTGATCAGCGTGTCGCCGTATTCGACTTCCCACATCCCGCGGTCGAGCTCGTCGTCGGCGGCGAGCGCGATCAACGAGCGGATGTTGCCGCTGTCCTCGCTCAGGTCTCGGAGCGGCACGACGTACGGGCCGGTCACGGCCAGCGGACCGCCCGCGGGCACTGGCAGAGTGCCGTTGCCGTACGCGGGATGCGCCTCGCCGAGAGGCAAGTCCAGGCTCACTGCGGCGACGATCAGCGGATGGAACTCGACTTTCCCCGACAGCCGTCCGAGCCCCAGGCTGTCTGTCACCTCCGCGGTGCCGGTGTCGGCTTGGAACAGGCACCGCAGGCTGGTCTCGCTGCAGTACACCCACACCGAGCATGCGGCCTTGCCTGCACGCACGAGGCCCTTGACAGTCGCAGATTCGCACTTGAAGACGGCATCGAAAACCAAGCGGGCGTCCTCGCGTGCGTTGGGCTGCTGCTGCGGCCTGGCCTGGAGTTCGACAGTGAGCTTCTTACCGGGGTAGGCGTGACGACTTTGCCCGAGAACCGGGTACGGGAAACCTCTCCGCGGCGAGTATCTCACACCGTGGCTGTGTCAGGCCAATGGACGACCAGTTCGTGAGCGGCGCGGTCGACACGTTCGGCGCACCGCGCGGTCAACGAAATTCGGTCTCGGCCGTTCATAGCGGCCGCAGACACAAGCAGCCTGCCTTGACGGGCAGCAACCGCGTCGGCGGGACGGCAGTCCAGCACGCTGCCGATGGGCACACGCGCGCCGCCTCCGTCTTCGAACACGGCTCTCAGGGACACCTCCAACCCCTCGGGGGCGACCTTGGCTGCTTCCGGGGGCAGCGAGCGAAACGACACTCCCAACAGATGCGATCCGTCTTTGCCTGCCGCGGGAGTGAACACAGGACGCAGACTAATGTTCGGAACGTTGACGACACGATGCGACCCTGGCGGACTGTGCCGCCCGGGCCGTCGGGTCTGCCCAGACTGCCCTGGGACGGGCGCAGGGCCGGGTCCTTCCACAGGCCCGTCCGGGTCGGGTTCTTCAGCCCCGCCGGAAGGCAACGACAGCCGCAGCGCCGGCTGCCTGGGCGACCGTTTGACCTGCTTTGGCGCGCCGACGGAGACCTTACGCTTCCGCGGTCCGCCTCCCGGCACTTCGATCACCAATTCCAGCTCTTCCAGCTCGCTGAGGCTCTCATCAGCCCGCACAACGTGAGGTTCGGCTATAGCGGCAACCTTCTTATGCAGCCACCGCCCCAGACGTTTCAGCGCTCGGAGGGCCTTCGCACGTTCGGCCGGGCAGGTGATGCGATCAACGCCAAGCCGGTCGTGTGCGGGAGCCTCACAGTCGCGCAGCACGCTGTCGCCTTCGCCGGGTTCGATGACGCACACGGCCGTGAAGTTCTGCCAGTGTCGTTTCCATCCCGGCCACGCCTCACCGAACCCGTCGCGGGTGTCGGTTATGAGCAGGCCGGGATGCCGCACAAGCGCATACGAACGGCCAGGTTCTTGGTCACCCGCCGCGGCCCATAGAGTCGCCTCGCCGAGTCCTTCGATGCCGATGGCCGCCCGTGGCTCCCCGGAGCAGACCTCCACACGCCGGCGAGTTTTCTCCGAGCAGACGACCTGCCCGCCCTTGAGTTCCTCCGCGCATACGGTGAACTGGTCGCCGGTGTCTTCGCCGACGACGACTACCTCGAGCTTGCCGTTGAGCACCGCCCAAAAAAAGTTGTCGGCTATGTGCGACTGGACGGTCTTAGCCCACCCGGACTTGCTGTCGAGCCGGTAGCCGGGCATCCACACGGCCGTGCCCGGCTGTCGGAGCCTGAACACGGCGGGTATCTCCCCGTCTTCGAGAGAGCGTTCGCTGCCTTCGCCGGAGCCCTTGAACAGGAACCCCGTGCCGCTGACGTTCTCGTCCCGCCTGTTGGTATGCGACACCAGCACCGTCCGGCCACCGAACCGGTGGGCGTGGGCGCCCGAGTCGTTGTCGAAGCAAGTCGAATACAGCACCGTCCGCAAAGGAGTGCACGCGTAGGGCGCGAACTTGCCTATCCCGAAGCTTCCCAGCGCCTGGGCGCCGGGCGTGTCAGGCTTAGCGGAGACCCCGGTCGCGACGGTCAGCGACTTCCAGGGCGCTAAACCCTCCCCCCCCCCCCCCGCTGTCTCGTGTGCCAGTGGTGCCAGAGTCTTTGACCACCAGCGCGGGGACCGTCTCGCCGTCTAGCAAAGACGCCGCCTCGGTGAACTGGGCGCTGTGATCGCCAGCTAGTTCCGAAGCGGCGGCTTGGCGCATGTGCGCTGCCAGACCGCCCCCTGCGAAGTCGGCCACTGGCAGATTGTTGAGTTCGATCTCGACGCTCACCATGCCGCCGGCGTGGGCGTCCAACGAGTTCTGCAAGCATTCCCGCACCATCGCGCCGGTACGGGCACCGGTGTAATGCTCGATCCCCGGGTGGGCCGGCCCCTGACGCGAATGCCGCTGCCGCTCAAACACCCACACCGCCATCAACAGGATCCTACCTGGAGCGCCTCGGCTATCTACTCAAGGAGAAGCCTGGGCGACCTGACAACGCTTGAAACGGCGCTCCGAACAGCGGGCCGCTTGGTTGTTCACCGACTGCGGCCACGGGCAGATCTTCGCGGTCAGCCTTAGCGCTCACAGTGCCCCGCCGTCAGCGTAGGCCTCCAACGAGTTGTGCCGCCATTCTCGCAGCGGCGAGGCGATAGAGCAGGTGCCAGGAAGCGTGGGTGGAAGCGGTGGCGCATCGCGCGGAGTGGCGGCTCCTGGCCCGCAGTCACGGGCGCTTCGACCGGCACCTGCCCGCGTGCCCCTTGGCCAGCGCACAGCGCGCCTTGGCGCGGGGCATCCACTTGCCGCAGCGCGGGGGCTGATCAGGCGCGCCGACTGGGCGCGTACGGCCCACGGCGCGGCGTGTGCTATCGCCGAGGGTTACTATCGCTTCGCTCGGCAGGAGCCAAGTCGGCGCCAGTACTCCTCCACGCACGTGCTGGCGCGTGACGCACCCCGACAGTTCCAGGCGCTCCGCAATGTCGGTACATGTCCGGTACCGCCGACGGAGCCGTTCCGATATTCGGCGCAGCGTCGCACGGCCGGCCAGGTCCGCCATCGCCACAACGAAGTCCTGCTCGTTCTCGGAGAGGTCGTGCCATGCGGGCTCGTGCACGGTTCGGGTCATGTCGTCGTTGGCGCGCGATATGGCAAAGTCGACGCATTCGCTGTCGATGGCCCCCTCAGGCGCTCCTGCCGCCCGCCATGCGTGAGCGCCGACCAACTGGACGTGATACGGCGACGGGATCGCTTGCTCGGACGCCCTCCTCAGAGCCTCTGTCTCAATTTGACCGCCTGCTCTTCGGACGGTTTCGCGCAGGCACCTCCACGCGTTCGTGGGCCCAAACGGCGGCATCACATGACGCGGACAGCGCTGTAAGAAGGTGATCTTCTTGTCCCGTAGAAGCGTATACGCCATCTCCGACAGGCCAGCCCCGATGAACGCGATCGGACGCTGCCCGCGCTGGACGAGAATCTGCAGGTCGTTGACCAGAGAACGGCACTCGTTCCGCTCCACGGAGTGCAACTCGTCCACGGTCAGCAGAACCATCTTCTTGTTCTGAGCGGCCAAGTCCGCCAGCACCGACAACACAGCACGCAAGTTCCGCTGTTCCAGCCAGTCGCGCCGCGGTGGCGGATCAGAGGTCTCCCAGCTGACTGACACGCTCGCCACTGCCGCTGAGGTCACCCTCCGTCGCGGTTTCGTTCCTGGGGGGTCTGTCACGGCGTCAATGGCCAACGCTTTGATGCGTGCCTCCAGGCCGGGAGTGGATGCGTGAGTGTTCAAGATGATGTGACCCTGTGAGGCGGCCGCGCTCTCCACCAGTCCCAAGAGCGCGGTCTTGCCGGAAGATCGTTCCCCCAAGAGCAGGGACGCAAACCGGGGGTCCAACGGTCCGCCTGCGAGGCCCGCCGACAATTCGCGGCGGATGTCCGACCGGCCCACGAAGACGCGGGGCGGCAGCCCAAATCCCGCCGTGAAGGGGTTGGATGGCTGGAGAAACACCATGCCACAGCCTAACATCACGCACAAGCCCGCCGCACAACGCACAACCTGAAGGATGTGGCCAGCACAGCACCTCCACGCCTCGCCGCTGTCTCTGATGCCGTACGCGCAATAGTCGTCCACCGACATGTCTAAGAACGACCCCGCCAGCGGATCCGGCAGCGGGAAGAGATTCGGCATGAAGTCCATGCCCCACTCCCAGCCCGCCGCCGCGGGCGTCGGCCGCCCGCGGCAGAAACGACGCCATCTGCCCCCCGGTCACGGGATCGTGGGGGCTGACTGGATCGAGGCTTGGTGGTAGGCGCCGCTCGGCTCTGGTCCAGAACGACCCCCATTCCCGTGTGGCTGGCCAAACCCGACGGCGCCCCCGCGGGCGCCAACTGGCGCCAATGCACCTCCGACTACAAAGTCGCTCCCATTCTGGCGGAAACACGCCGATATCTGGGCCTGCGCCCGCGTTCCCCTGTGCCCGCAGGCACACAAGTAGAAATGTGGCTGGGCATCACAACCGACGAAATCGAACGGATGCGCCTGCCAGCTGAACGGTGGATCATCAACCGGTACCCGCTGATCGACGCCGGAATAAGCCGCCAGGACTGCATCGACTGGTTCGCCGAAAAGTTCCCCGGACGCGACCTACCCAGATCGTCGTGCGCTGGCTGCCCATTCCACTCCGACGCAGAATGGCTGAACCTGCGAGACCGCGACCCCGACGCCTTCGCCGACGCCGTGCGCATCGACAAAGCGCTACGAACCGACGGGCACCCCGCACACGCGGGATTCCGCAACCGGGCGTTTCTTCACATAAGACGCAAACCACTAGCCGCCGCAGTCACAGAAGCCGCAACCGAACACGAACAGACGCTACCGAACGGACCGAACCGCCTCAAAAGCGGCGGCTGGAGCAACGAATGCGCAGGAATATACGGAATCTAAACCCGCAGCCTCAGTTGAACCGTCACCAGACCCCGTGTGCACGCCACCCCACATCCGCACGGCGCCGACCCGACCGCTGGCATACAAACAAACCAGCTTTGCGGGCAGCCCGAATCGGCTGCCCGCAACGTTGTTAGCGTCCTACTGCCCTCTCGCGCCGCTCCCCGACCCTGTGCCCCCGCGCCAAACAGACCTCTAACGTTTCATGGCATAACCCAACCAACAGAACTCAGCCGCCCTCCCCGCCGCCCGTTTGTTAGGCTGGCTTTTGGCGGATGCGGGTGTGTTATTGAACGCGCCGGCGCGGGCTGTGGGGCGGTATCACATCAAGAGAACGGACAGTTCGGTGCCGCCGCGTTCGGCAAGTCCGGCAGCAGCGCGTGAGCGGGAGAGAGTTCTCTTGCCGCGTGCCGAGTCTGTGCTGTGCAAGGCGCCGCGCTATCGCGACCCCGAGCACGCCGAGCTGTCTCATGTGGTGAAGATGTCCGGGGGAAGGTCGTCGGCGGCGATGGCTCTGAGCCTGGCGCGGGTGGGGGCGCTGCGCCCTGAGCGGGGCGACTTGGCGCTGTTCGCGAACACGACCTGTGAGCATCCCGCCACGTACGACTTCGCCGTCAGGGTGTGCGACGAGTTGGAGGACGCCCACGGCGTGCCGTGTTTCTGGTACGAGTTCTGCACAGTGGAGGACGTGAGCGCCCGGGGCGGCTGGAGCCGCCACGCGTCGTGGCGGCTTGTGCGGCGGCGTCCTGCCGAGCCTGGCGACGATCCCGCCTTGCCGGGGTACCGTTCGGACGGTTCGGCGTTCGAGTCGCTGGCGTCGCACAAGACGATGCTCCCGAATCGGCATCTGCGAATATGCACCAGGGAGTTGAAGACGCTGCCGGGGGCTGCGCTGATCGCCGAGTGGCTTGCTGGCGGGCCGGGCCCTGCGCACGCGGGTCACCATCACGGGAGACGCTTGACCTCGGCCGAGCAGGCGGCTGACAAGTACTCGGGTACGATGCCGCGCGAGCGGTTCATTGACCTGCACGAGGCGTGCCATCGCATCGACCCGGAAAGCCGGCCTGCTCAGACCTGGCAGAAGTTCACCACAGTCCGTTTGAACCGGACGGATAATGGGCCGCGGCGGCGTGCCGATATCGCCGGAACCGCCGGACGCCCGGTGCGTTACGTGTCGCTTCTCGGGTTGAGGGTAGACGAGCCCGACCGGGTGGCGAGCATGGAGCATCGGGCGTTCATGGCGGAGGGCGCTGCTACCGCGGCGTGCCGGGACTCGTCGCAGCCCGCGGGGGAGATGCCTTACGCCCCGTTGAGCGATCACGGGGCCTCGGTCGGAGACGTGGCGGCGTTCTGGGCGTCGCAGCCGTACGATCTCGGCATCGACGGCAGCTTGGGCAACTGCGTCTACTGCTTCATGAAAGGAGAGGCCGCGCTGCGGCGTTTGGCGGCAGCGCCGGACGAGCATCGGCGCCCGGGCGGGCCTACTCATATCGGCTGGTGGTCTGAGATCGAGAACCGCTACGCCCGCGATTCGGTCACCGACCGTCTGGGCGGCAACGGCAGGTTCAAGTTCTTGTCCCTGTCGTCTGTGTCCTATGCCGACATTCTCACCGGCCGCCGGCCGACGCCGACAATCCCCCCCCCCCCGCAGTTCGGCGCCGCGGCTGCCGTGCGAGTGCTCGGACTAGAAGATGGCGGAGCTTCGTTTCGGCAGCGATCCGGGAGCGGCCTTCGGGTTCGACTCGTCCACGGTTCAACGCGAAAGCGTCAGCGACGAGAGCGTGATCCGCGAACTGGTACAGAACTCCCTTGACGCCACCAAAAACTCGAACGGGCTGAAGGTTTTCTTCTGCCTTTCGCATATACCGAGGACGGACATCCCGCACATCAGCGAATACGAGCAGGCGTTCTTCGCGGCCAGGTCCTTCTGGTCGCAGCACGATCTCGGTCCGACGAGCAAAGCCTGCGTGACCCGCATCGAGAAGATGCTGGACCGCACGGAGATTCCCTGTCTGGTGTGCTCCGACGACGGGGAGGGCATAGACCCCGCCGCGATCCGCTCTTTGTACGGCGAAGGCGCCACGACCAAGCCTGGCCAGGGCCGCGGCTCGGTCGGCAAAGGACACCTGACGGCTTTTTCGCCCAGCGATCTGCGCCTCGTGTTGTACGCGGGACGGCACGCCGTACACGACTTTGACGGCCGGGCGTCCACTTTCGGCGCTCATGCTGTCCTGGCCACGCACCGCAACGACGACAACACAGAGCAGTACTCACCCCACGGCTACGTGATGCCGCCCCCGCAGCAGCAAGAAAGCCTGTTCGTGTCGGACGCCGGAGGTGTACCGCACATTCCGCCGCTTCTTGACCGCTGGCTGCCCGACGGGGGTCGAACCGGTTCGGCCGTGGTCATCGTCGGATACCGTCCGCTGTCCGGTCATGCCGCCCGGACGGCCGGCGACGATGACATCCGCGACATGGTGTTCACGTCGGTGGTAAAGAACTTCACCGTCGCTTTGCATCAAGGCGACATCGCAGTCGCGTTCGGGCCGCCCGGAAGCGCCACACGCAGCGAGCCTCTGGACAAGACGACCGCCGCCGAGTTCTTGAGAAGCGTGTCCTCGCAGCAGCGCCGCACGAGAGGATCGCAAGGCCCGGCGGGACGATACGCGAACCGGGTGTGGCAGACGCTCGACCGCCCCGACGCGGAGCTGGGCCCGGAGAAACTGGCCGGCGAGGCCCGCCGGGCGAAGGCGGACGCGGCGTCGGTCGACTGGTCCGGTGTGAGAGTCTGGTTCCGCAAGCTCAAGCCCAGCGACCGGTCCCGTGTGTTCGTGTTCAGGGACGGAATGTGGATCACCGACACCGAATGCCCGAGCCTTCGCCCGAGCGACTTCGGCGGCTGCAACCCGTTCGAGGCTGTCGTGGACTTCAAATGGGTCGGCGACGGGAGCCTGGCCGATCTGATCCGCAACGCGGAGGGCGCGAGCCACATACGCGTCCGGCCACGAGAGATGGAACACAAAAAGGAGCAGAAAAACCTGACCCGCGCGTTGAAACAGCTGCGGAACGTTCTCCGCGACTTGGCTGGCGATCTGAACTCGAAGCCGTTCGTTCCTGACACGCTGAAACTGTTCAACACCAGACGCGACACCGCAGTGGCGGAAAGGCCGAAACGCAGACACCGCCCGACATCCCACGCTCTGGTGAACGCATCACACCCCGAAGGCGGCCACAGAGAAGAGACCAGCAGCAGCGGCGGCAGGAGACCGCAGACCCCTGCTCCACACCCGAAGCCGCGCAAGAAGGCAGCCCCCGCCCCGGGAAGCGCCAACGACAGCGGAACCATCTTCGTTCCCTCGACGGACGGCCCCGGCAGAGAGTTCCGAGTCGCGTGGGATGCCCCCCGCAGAGACAACCGCCGCACCACGGCGGAGTTCAGGATGGCGTTGCGTTCAGGTTCTGACGAGACGTCCGACTCCAAGAAACCGCCGGAGTGGCTGCCGATCAGCGAGATCGTGACCGAAGACGGCATTGCGCATAGACCTCAGGAGCAGGGCGCCGGATGGGTGCGGCTGCCGGACGCGGCGGCGTCGGGCGAAGCCGTTGTGCGTCTCAGCGAACCCGTCGCCCCGGCTGACGTTCCCGCGCTGATATTGGACCTGGTCTGGCGGCAACCGCCCGCGGCCCCTGGCCGGGCTGGTTGACATGGACTTGGTCCCGCTGCTCGACCTTTCCGTAGCCGGCACGCTGCGCAGCGGCGTCCAGTCTCGGCACTGGCCGAAAGGCGACTTCGCCGCCCAGTTCGACAAGATCGGGCAGAACGGCCGCGGCGCTGCGGGCTTCACGGCCAGCGGCTTCGAGCTGGTCGGAGCGGCCGGCATCGCTGACCTGCTGAAACTGGGCGACGCCCGGTACGCGGTGGAGGTCCGCTGCCCTCAAACCGCTTGGGCCAAGACGTACGCCGCCGCCGCAGGATCCTCGGACGTGCGCTGCGACATACCCGCCGGCAGCACGAGGGGCCGGTTGTGGCTCTGGCCGGGCGTCGTGACCGTCGCCGACGCCCAGATGCCGACCGGCGATCTGCACCCTCTGCTGCGAACAGCGCGCAACGGCGAAACCCGGCGCAGCGTCCAGGTCCCGGCCGGGGTCTGGCTGGTCATCGGCAGACCCCACAAAGCCAACCTGGACCGCGGCGGGGACTCCATGGTCGTCTTCGACTTCGAAGAGGACATCAAAGGAGGCGAAGCAACGATCCGCAAAGTCAACGACGGAGGAGACGCCCGGTTTCACATCACCCTGTCCACCGAGCAGCGCGACCGAGCCGGACGAGACGGGACGCTGCACTGGGCGGCGCTGGCCGTAGCGCTGGCGATGCTGCCCTACCAGCACGAATACGACATCACCAACGACCACGACGAAGACCCACACGTGCCCGGCTCGCGCCTCGGGCAGGAACTCGCCGTCCGACTGACCAACGCCGACATCTCGCTTTGGAACAACAAGGGGATCGACTGGGATCCGCTGCAGGCGCTGACCCACGTCCTGATGGCGCTGCCGGACATGCCCGACACCGGAACGTGAGACACCACGTGAGCGTGTTCGAGCGCCTGCCCGAGAAGTGCCAGCCCGCGGTCACCGCCTGGCGGGAAAGTCTGGTGGACAAGAAATACCAAGACGCGGACACAGAACGGGTCCGCCGTCAGCAGAAGCTTCTGAAAGCGGCCAAACACTCCTCGGGGGAGTTGGCCAGTCTGATGCTGACCGCGGCTGACGCGTCGGAGGCCGACCTAAAAACCTGGCCGCGGCTGGCGTCCGACCTCACATCCAAAGAGATGCTCAAACCGCAGGTCGAAACAGGCGAAATGGTGTACAAGTCCCTCGCGGGCGTCACCCGCTGGGACGCGGCCAGCGGCGTCTTCTGGCTGCTGTGCCACATCCGGTGGCTGCTCGACGGCAGCTTCCCCGATCCGTCCGCTCTAGGTCTCATCGGCACTTCCGCGGACAAGCTCAACCCGAAGATGCTCAACGATCACCCGCGCAACCTCACCGGAGACGAACGCAAGTTCATCGACTGGCGGGTGCGCGACCTGCTACGCCACACCGGAGGCATCCCCCACGTCCGCGACGCCACCGCTTTCATGTACGACACCCCCCTAGCGGGAGCGTGGTGGAAAGTCGAATTGTGCCTCTCGGCCGCCCAAGCCAGCCGAGAGGCCTTCACAGAAAGAGACGCCCACCAAGTGCTGCTGCACCGATCCGTGTGGGAAGAATGGACACGATGGGTCACACGCCGTGCCGGGAAGCTCGCCGCCCCGACCGCGCTCGCCGGGTTCGTGATCGCTGTCAGGCGACGAGACAAGCCGACCGACGCAGAACAGAAAACGATGATGGCGAAGCTGGCCCGCCGCGTCCACGGCCTGCACCTCGACGCCGCCAACCCCCACGAGATCGCGGAACTCTGCCTCTGACCAGCCGCCCAATCGCTGAGAGTGCTCGTCTCAAGGCACCATGCGTGAGGGTTATCGGCTAAATAGCATTCACAGCCGGCTGAAAACGTTGCCTAATGGAGCGCCCGGCCTGTGACCTGCTCGCACAGCAGTCGAACACAGGCCCGAGCCGGCCCTCGTCGCGCAGCGCCGCCAGGGCGTTGAACCACAAAGCGGCCGTCTTGTCGTCATCGGCAGAGTCTCCGGTGCGGTGGCCTCGCTCCGGCAGGTAGCAGTGGTGGGCCTCGTCGTTCAGCACGCAGACGCGCTGGCCGCCCGCTCCACGAGGCCTGACCTTAGATCACACCTGTGACATAGGCCGGATAACCGTCCAATCGGTAGTGTTAGAGCCGTCCGATTGGTAGTGTTGGAGCCGTCCAATCGGTAGCATTCAGCTGGTGCGCCGTTACTTCTCCAGAATTGTTGACCAAGAGTTGGACGAGTTGCTCGGCGGACTCCCGGCGATATCAATTGAGGGGCCACGGGCGGTGGGCAAGACCGAGACCGCGCAGCGCCGGGCCGCGACCGTCCACCGCCTCGACGATGCGGCACAGTTAGAGATCTTTCGGGCAGACCCGGAGCGGCTTGTCGCCGGTGAGCCGCCGGTGTTAATAGACGAGTGGCAGCGTCTGCCGTCATCGTGGGATCTGGTGCGCCGCGCTGTCGATCGCGACCCCGAGGCGTCGAAGTTCCTGCTCACCGGATCGGCCGCCCCAACCGAGGCCCCGACTCACTCGGGAGCTGGGCGGATCATCACCATCAGGATGCGGCCGATGTCGCTGGCCGAGCGCAGCCTCACCGAGCCGACCGTCAGCCTCGCCGATCTGCTCAGCGGCCGGCGCCCCGCGCTGGAGGGTGCCGCGCGTCTCACGCTTGCGGACTACGCGTCTGAGATCGTGAAATCGGGTTTCCCTGCCATTCGCGCATTTCAAGGTCGCCTGTTGCGTGCGCAGCTTGACGGCTACATAGAGCGTATCTTGGAGCACGATTTTGTCCAGCAGGGACGCAAGGCGCGCAACAAGAGCGCGTTGCGACGATGGCTCACCGCTTACGCGGCCGCTAGCTCCACAGCCGCGTCGTATGAGACGATCCGCTATGCCGCAACCGCGGGTGAGGCCAACAAGCCGGCGAAGTCGACGACCATCGCCTACCGGAAGATCCTCGAGCAGCTCTGGATGATCGAAGAAGTCCCGGCATGGATGCCGAGCAGGAGCCGGCTACGCCGTTTGGCGGCCTCGCCCGTGCACCAGCTTGCCGATCCGGCTCTAGCGTCTCGGCTGCTGGGAGTTGGCATCGACCAGCTCATAGCGGGCGCCGGCCATCGGGAGGGTGCCAGCGGTGTCGGTGATCTTGCCGGGTATGGCACGCTGCTGGGCACGCTATTTGAGTCGCTTATCACGCTGTCGGTGCGCGTTTACGCCCAAGCAAACGAAGCCAGGGTGGCCCACCTGCGGACCCGTGCCGGCGAGCACGAAGTCGACCTGATCGTCGAGCGGGCAGATGGCCGTGTGGTCGCGCTGGAGGTCAAGCTCTCGTCTGCGGTCAGCGGCAGCGACGTGAGGCATCTGCGCTGGCTCTCGGACCGTATCGGGACGGGCCTGCTCGACGCTGTCGTCGTCACCACTGGCCCTGAGGCCTACCGTCGCTCCGACGGCATCGGCGTCATCCCCGCCGCACTTCTAACCGCCTGATCAGATCTCACCCGGGCAGCGGTCTCAACCGGGCAGCGGGCAGATCTCACTGGGGCAGCGGGCGGCGCGCTGCGCAGCAGGCTGGGAGACGTATGTTCGTTGCGGGCGCGGCCTGAGGACGGCGAAATCGGGCCCAAAAAATCTCAAAAGTCTCCGTTGCCCTGGAGAAAATCTCCGCTGCCCCGGGGAAGTGTCTGTGGTTCCCCGGAATCACAGACCAAGAGTTAGCTCACTAGCTCTGGTGAAGAACATAGGGCCGCTCGTTCGGCACCAATGACAACATGGCCGCCTCCGTTTCGAAGACAACTTCATCCAGCAACTCGTGGTCCTGGGATACCGTAAGGGGCGTGCCAATCCAGTCTCGTGGCTGTTCAAAGAGTATCGTGAGGGGCTGATCAAAGGTGATGTTGTCGAGTCCGTCGGAGAGGGTAATCTCGATGCTCTCAGTGTGTTCGCCTGCGAGAGGGTCTGCGATCACTTTGACATCCAACAGGATGTTCTCCCGTTCTCTGGTGTATAGCACTATATCGTTCATCGGAGCTGTCCAAATGTCACGAGCTGCAATCGACCTGACATCGTCTTGGAATTCGTCCCAGTCATACCAACCCCACCCGTCTGGATTCCCGATGTTATGGTAGGTCAATATCACCCACGCGCGTTGGTCCAACGCCTCTTCCAGTACCGGAAGCAGCTCTCGGTTGTCATTGATGCAGGTAGCACAATCGGCGAATTCGATGCTTTGCATATCCACCGCCTGAAGGCCGAACCAATTGTCGGGAGCCCGCTGGGACCCTGGAAGGTTGTAGTACTTCGTGGGATCATGAGTCTGTAGCCTTCCGCTCAGAAATCCTGAAGCCTCCAAGGCTTGCTGCGTCTCTTCGTCATGGCCTGCGTTTCGCGGGTAAGCGTAAGCCACAGGCTTCAATCCCCAGTCTTTCATAGTGTCATAGCACGCTTGGAATGATCTCAGGGCGTCGTTATACGACAACTCGTCGTGATCGATGTGGTCATGTCCGTGACCGAAATAGCCGAATCCGTTGAGGACCAGTTCTTCCAGCAGATAGACGAGCATCTCGTCGTCAGGTCCATTGAACACGAGATCGCCTCGAAATGTGTTTCTTGTAATGACCTCATAGCCAAGGACCAAGCCTTGTTCGATCATGAAGCCATCAATATCTGGTTCCCTTCCCAGAGTGGGCCTGTCATCAAACGTGATTGAGACGGCAGCGGTGTGATTATCAAACCACTTTGCCACCGTAGCGTTCAGAGCGTTGGGCAGAGCCGGCCCGTCGGGGGGGGGGGGCATCAGAGGCCGGCGGATCGGGCGGAGAGACCGTAGCGTTCAGAGCGTTGGGCAGAGCCGGCTCAGAACTTGGGGCATCTGTTGTCGCTGCCCGGCATCCCATCATGGCGGTCAACGTGCCGAACAGCAGTAAAGCTGCCACATTCGGAGCGGGGATTCTTATCGGGGGGGGGGGGGCCGTCCGATGTGCATGCCCGGACGAGCCTATTGTCCCAATTACCCAGCCGCGGTGTGGAGGCAAGCCGCCGAGTGCGACCGCGAGAACAGCGGCGAGGGCGGCCGGCCTCCTTAGCCTGTTGCTGATCCCGTGGGCGCGACCGGGCTCGGCCACGAGGCACCTGAGCCTGGTCGGCGCCGCTGGGAGGATGAGGAGGGCGACGGCATGGGGCCGCTAGCGGGAAGTCGGGTGATCGAGATGGCCGGCATCGGGCCGGGACCGTTCTGCGCCATGATGCTGGCCGACATGGGCGCCGACGTCATCCGAGTCGACCGGGCTTCGTCGGTGCAAGGAGCGCGCTCCGCTGCCTCCGCTAGCCGGCCGAGTAGAGCAGTCGCCGACGAGTCCGGCAGCGACTCTGGTTCCGATTCTGCGGCGACGGGCGCCTCTCGCCCGCCGCCCATCGACCCCATGAGCCGCGGCCGGCGCTCGATCGGCGTCGATCTCAAGGCGCCGGGCGGTCCCGAGACCGTTCTGAAGCTCGCCGAGAGTGCCGACGCGATGATGGAACCGTTCCGGCCCGGAGTGGCCGAACGCCTCGGCATCGGGCCCGAGCCGTGCCTGAGGCGCAATCCGCGTCTGGTGTACGGGCGGATGACCGGCTTCGGCCAGGACGGTCCGTGCGCGGCGATGGCAGGCCACGACGTGAACTACATCGCCTTGGCGGGGGCGCTTCACCCGATAGGGCGGCAGGGCGAAGCGCCGGTGCCTCCGCTTAACTTGGTCGGCGACTTCGGCGGTGGTGGCATGTACCTGGCGTTCGGCATGGTGTGCGCGCTGCTCGAGGCCCGCTCCTCGGGCCGGGGCCAGGTCGTCGACGCCGCCATGGTGGACGGTGCCGCGTCGCTCATGACCATGTTCTACGGGCTGCGGGCCGCGGGCTTCTGGAGCGACGAGCGCGGTGCCAATCTGCTCGACACCGGCGCCCCTTACTACAACGTCTATGAGACGAAGGACGGCCGCTACATCTCGCTCGGCTCGCTGGAGCCGCAGTTCTACGCCGAGCTGCGGGTCCGCCTCGGCCTGGATGGCCCACGATGGGACAAACAGGGCGACCGGTCGCGTTGGCCCGAACTCAGAGACGAGCTCGCCGAGGTGGTGGCTTCCAAAACCCGCGACGAATGGTGCGAGCTGCTCGACGGCAGCGATGTTTGCTTCGCACCGGTGCTGTCGATGGACGAGGCGCCCGACCACCCGCACAACCGGCACCGCGGGACGTTCATCTCTGCCGACGGCGTCGTGCAGCCTGCCCCGGCGCCCCGGTTCAGCCGCACCGCCGCGTCGCTCAGCCGCCCGCCGCCCCACGCCGGCCAGCACACCGACGAGGTGCTCACCGAGCTGGGAATGAATACCGGGGAGATCGCCGAGTTGCGCGGTTGCGGGGCCGTGGCCTGATGGCCACAGCGGTCTTCTTTCACGCCCATCCCGACGACGAGGCGATCATCACCGGCGGCACCATGGTGCTGGCGTCGCGGGCGGGCCACCGCGTGGTGGCTGTGTGCGCAACAGACGGCTCCAGAGGCGCCCGACACGGCCTGGACGAGGACGACGATTTGGCCGAGGGCGGCAATTCGGACAAGGACGACCCGGACGGGGGCGGCGCCCCGGACACGGGCGACCTAGACGGGGATGGTGACCCAGACGGGGACGTTGACCTGGACGGGGGCGACCTGGCGGCTGTTCGGGAAGCCGAGCTGCGCACCGCGGCTGAGATCTTGGGCATCCACCGCGTGGAGATGCTCGGTTACGCCGACTCGGGCATGGCCGGCGACGCCGCCAACGACGACCCGGCCTGCTTCTGGCAGGCCGATGTGGCCGAAGCCGCCGAGAGGCTCGCTGCGATCCTGCGGGAGGAGAGCGCCGACATCCTCACCTGCTACGACCACAACGGCGGCTACGGCCACCCCGATCACATCCAGGTGCACCGGGTGGGAGTGAAAGCCGCCGAACTCGCCGGTGTGGGCGTGGTCTACGAGTCGACGCTCGACCGCCAGCACTTCCAGGCGGCGCTGCGCCAGGTGTCGCAGATCGCCGCGGAGGCAGGTGTCGACATGGGCAGCGACGAGGAGCAGGCCGAGACGGCCTCCGAGCTCGAGTCCGAGAGTTTCGGGTCGGACGCCGCCGATATCACCCACCGAATCGACGTGAGCGACGCGCTCGACGAGAAGCGCCGGGCGATGTTGGCCCACGGCTCGCAGATCCCGGCGGACTCGTTCTTCGTGTCGCTGCCCGACGAGGCCTTCGCGCTGATGTCTGCCACCGAGTGGTTCATCCTCAGAGGCGCGGATCGACGCGGCCCGCCCGCAGACGACATCTTCGCCGCGCTGCGCCGGTGAACGGCCGTGTGCTGGCCTCGGCGGTCTCCGATGCGCACGACTGGTTCTCTTGGGTCGTCATCGGCGCCAACGCGGCGGCCGGGCTGTGGGCGCTGGCGGCGCATCGGCGGGTAAGGCTCAGAGGCCGCGCGCTATGGGCGACCACCGTGGTTGCCCAGCTCAGCGTGTTCGTGCAGGCGGGCCTCGGGTCGTGGCTCATCGCGCGGGAGGGCCGGCAAGCGCCCGACCTTCACGCCCTGTACGGATTCTCGGGGCTGATCGCGATCGGCATCGCCTACAGCTACCGCCAGCAGCTTCGAGGCCGGGTGTGCCTGCTGTACGGCGGCGCTGGGCTGTTCCTGGCGGGCCTGGGGGTGCGCGCCGTAGTCCTGGACTGAGCGCTGTCTTTCGGCGCCGTCTCCCGCTGCCGCCTGCCGCTAGCGTGGGGAGCGTGACCGTTAGCGCTTACATCCTTATCCAGGCAGAAGTCGGCGCCGCCGCGGACGTGGCGATTGCCACCGCGAGGCTCAACGAGGTGGTCTCAGCCGATGTGGCGATGGGCCCCTACGACGTGATCGCCCGCGCTGAGGCGCTCAACGTGGACGATCTGGGCAAGATGGTGATCAAAACCGTTCAGAAGATCCCCGGCGTGGAGCGCACGCTGCTCTGTCCGGTGGTGAGGATCTGATCGACTCCAAAGCGGCGCCGCAGCGGGGTCTACAGCAGAGCAGCAGCAGGCGTCACAGCAGCGGCGTGGCCATGTCGATCTCGGAGCCGAGGCGCAGCCTTGTGGCCTGGCCGTGCTCGTCGAGTTCGTACTTGACCCGCTGGCCTTGGCGCAGCATCCGGAACACCGAGCCGGCCAGGGCGTTGTCGGCCAGGTCGACTTCGGCCAGGTCTGTTTCGCACACCAGCACGCCGTCGCCGGTCACGGGGTCGTAGCTCTTGATTACACCCTGCACACCCACAGCTTAGCCTGGGCACAGGCATCCGCCGAACACGCGAATCGGCCCCGACAGCCGTGTCACGGCCCAGTGTTATCATCGTCCGATGCCCCCTGAAGCGCCGCCCGGCACGACCCAGAAGGCTCCGTCCCACAAGGCTGCGGCGGTGCTCGACTCGGGCGCTCTGACCCGCATCTTCAACGGCTTCTGCGACGCGCTGTCGGATCACAGGGAGCACCTCGACAGCCTCAACGTGTACCCGGTGCCCGACGGCGACACGGGGACGAACATGGCCCTCACGATGAAGTCGACTGTGCAGGAGATGCGCTCCGCCGCCGACGGCGTCGAATCCGTGTGCCGGGCCGTGGCCCACGGCGCTCTCATGGGCGCCCGCGGCAACTCCGGGGTGATCATGGCGCAGATACTGCGGGGCATGAGCGGCGTGCTGCGCGACGCGTCGAGCGCCGGCGAGAGCCTTGGTGCCGGGGTGCTCGCCCGCGCGTTGGCCGCGGCCAGCGACGGTGCTTACGGCGCGGTCGGCAATCCGGTGGAGGGCACGATTCTCACGGTCATCCGCGAGGCGTCCGAAGCCGCGCAGTCCGCCGCGGCGGCCGGCGCGGGCTTGGCTGAGGTGTTCGACGCCGCGGGCGAACGCGGCTACGACGCGCTGCGGCGTACGCCGGAGATGCTGGATGCGCTGGCCGCCGCCGGAGTGGTGGACGCGGGCGGAGCCGGCCTGATGCTGCTGCTGGACGCGGGCCGCGCCGAACTCAGCGGCCGCCCGATGCCAGAGCCCGAAGCGCCCGTGACGCTTGACATCTCGGCCCTGGAGGCCTCCTCCGCGGTGCCTGGCGCCGCAGCGCCCGCCGCTGGTGCCGAGCCTTCCATCGCCGATCTGCGTTATGAGGTGATGTACCTGCTGGACGCGCCCGACGCCGAGATCGGCAGCTTCAAGGCCTCATGGGCCGAGATAGGCGATTCCATTGTCGTGGTCGGCGGCGACGGCGTGTGGAACTGCCATGTGCACACCGACGACATCGGCGCCGCCATTGAGGCCGGCATCGCCGTGGGCCGCCCGCATCGCATACGCGTGACCGACCTGCTCGAGCAGGTCGCCGAGCAAGACTGGGTGCGCGCCGCGCTAGGAGACTCACAACCCCCGGCTGGGGCGCCCGCCGCGGCCCGGCCGCCGTCCAGTGTGGAGATCATCGAGCCCGACCGATGCTCGGTGGTTGCTGTGGGGTCGGGCGACGGCGTCGAGGCCATCCTCCTATCGATGGGAGCGCACCGGACCGTGGCAGGCGGCCAGTCGATGAACCCGTCAACCGCTGACCTGCTGGCCGCGGTCGACTCGCTGCCCACCGGCCATGTGGTGGTGTTGCCCAACAATTCCAACATCGTCCCCGTCGCAGAGCAGCTCGACGACGAGACGGAGCGCAGCGTCTCGGTGGTGCCCACAGCCAGCGTGATCGAGGGCCTCGCCTCGCTCACGGCCTTCGACCCCGGCGCTGACAGCTCCTCTAACAGCCTGGCGA
Organism: Acidimicrobiales bacterium; assembly: GCA_965214945.1. Lineage (GTDB taxonomy): Bacteria > Actinomycetota > Acidimicrobiia > Acidimicrobiales > Aldehydirespiratoraceae > JAAXHB01. The sequence continues at coordinate 561,034 of OZ244029.1, forward strand.
TGATCGAGGCCGCGGGCGATGTGGTGGCTTCGCAGGTCGCCCAAGCGGTGCGCGATTCGGCCACGCCAGCCGGGCCGGTGCTTGCCGGGGACTGGCTCGGCATCGGCCCAGAAGGCATCGCAGTGGTCGCCGCCGATGAAGTCTCCGCCGCCACGGAGCTGCTGTCGGGCCTGGCCGACGACGACATCCACGAGCTGCTCACCGTCATCACCGGCGCGGACGCCTCCGAGCGCGCCGCAGCGGAGATCGTCGACGAGTTCCAACGGCAGCATCCCGACATCGAGGTGGATGTGCACCGCGGCGGCCAGCCCCTCTACCCGTACTACTTCGGCCTGGAATAGGACGCCGCCTTTCTGGCTTTCTGGCACAGCCCCGATGCCGGCCGGCGACCCCCCGCTCACGCTCAGAGATCTTCACAGCATCGGAGTCGAACGCCTTAAGAGAGCGGCACCGCCGCGGGCTCTGACGGCGCTGCGCCGTGCCGGCATCCACACGGTGCTCGACCTGCTGCAGCACTACCCGCGCCGCTACATCAACCGCACCCGGCGCGCGGACGTGGCCGAACTGAGCCTCTACGAGGAGGCATACGTGGTGGGGGAGGTGACCCGCCTTTGGAACCGTCCGATCCGCCGTGGCAGGTCGCTGGTGACGATGGTGCTACGCGACGGCACCGGCTCGGTGGAGCTCAAGTTCTTCAACCAGCCGTGGATCGCTGACAGGCACTCCTTGGGCGACACGGTGATCGCCTGTGGCAAGATGAAGCTGTTCCGCGGGCGCCTTGAGATGGTCGGCCCCGTGATCGACGAGTGGGGCGACATGACGGGGCGGCTGGTGCCGATCTACCCGCAGTCAGGTAAAGCCGGCCTGCGCACCTGGGACGTGGCGCGGATGGCCGCTCGGGCGCTCGATCTGTGCCGCCCGCGCACCATCGCCGACCCGGTGCCGCCTGCCGTGCGCCGCGATCTGCGCCTGATCGGCCGCGAGCAGGCCCTCAACGGCATCCACCGGCCCAGCTCGGAGTACGAGCGGGCTATGGCCCGCCGCCGCCTGGCGTTCGACGAGCTGTTGCGTGTGCAGCTCGAGCTGGTACGCCGTAAGCGCCGCATAGAGGCCGACACGGCGGGCTCGGCCCAGACGGTGGACGGTGAGCTGGTGCCTCGATTCCACGAGGGCCTCGCCTTCGAGCTGACCGCCGCGCAGCGACGGGTGATCGACGAGATCTTTGGCGATCTCGCCGAGCCGAGGCGGATGCACCGCCTGCTGCAAGGCGATGTCGGCTCGGGCAAGACGGTCGTTGCTGTCAGCGCGCTGCTGGTCGCTGTGCAAGGCGGGCGCCAGGGTGCTCTTATGGCGCCCACGGCGGTGCTCGCGGAGCAGCACCACGCGTCGATCTCGGCCATGACAGCGGGGCTGGCGGTGCCCGACGATCGAACGCTCACCGGCGAGCGCCCTCTGAGCGTGAGGCTGCTCACCAGCCAGATGACGGCAGCAGAGCGGCGCATCGTTGCCGCCGGCCTCATCACCGGCAGGGTGGACGTGGCCGTCGGGACGCACGCTCTGATCTCTGAGGGGGTGGAGTTCTTCGACCTCGGCCTGGTGGTGGTCGATGAGCAGCACCGTTTTGGCGTGGAGCAGCGCGCCGGGCTGGACGACAAGGGTTCAGGGCCGACGGCGCCTGACCTGCTGGTGATGACGGCCACGCCGATCCCGCGAACCGCGGCGATGACCGTGTACGGCGACCTCGACGTGTCGACGCTCGATGAGCTCCCGCCGGGTCGAGTTCCGGTGAGCACGGTGCGGGCGCGGACGCCCTCAGACGAAGCGTTGGCGTGGCGCGAGGTGCGCCGGGCTGTGAAGAGTGGGCGTCAGGCCTATGTGGTGTGCCCAGTCATCGAAAGCTCAAACGTGCAAGAAGCGCGCTCGGCCACCGACGTCTACGAGCGGCTGACGGCCGCCGGCGGCGAGCTGGCCGGGCTGCGGGTCGGTCTGCTGCACGGTCGTGTGCCGGCCGCAGAGAAGGAACTGACCATGAGCCTGTTCCGCTCCGGCGGACTCGACGCGCTGGTCGCCACCACCGTCATCGAGGTCGGCGTGGACGTGCCCAACGCTACGGTCATGGCGGTGATCGACGCTCAGCGCTTCGGCATCGCCCAGCTTCACCAGCTCCGCGGCCGAGTAGGGCGGGGCCGCCACGCCTCGGTCTGCTACCTGATTGGAGAGGCGCCCACCCCGGAAGGCGAGGCCCGGCTCAACGCTGTTGCCGCCACCACCGACGGCTTCAAGCTAGCCGAGGTCGACCTCGACCTGCGCGGCGAGGGCACGATCATGGGCAAGCGCCAGAAGGGCCGCAGCGATCTGCGCCTGGCGTCGCTGCGCTCCGACAAGCCGCTGATCGAGGACGCCCGCACAGTGGCGCTCGACCTGTTCGACGAGGTCGCCCACCCGGACGAATTCGCTGACACATACCCAGGCCTCGCCGACGAGATCGACTTCGTCCTGGGCGACAGCGACGCCGCCGAATTCCTGCTCAAGAGCTGAGGCCGCCGACCGACGGCCGACCGCGCAGGGCAAGCAGAAGCAGCGAGAAAGCAAGCAGGCGGAGGCAAAGGCGGTGCGGGTGGTGGCTGGAACAGCCCGGGGAAGGCGTCTGCGGGCCCCCGTCGGCGCGGTCACGCGGCCCACGCCCGACCGGGTGCGTGAGGCGGTGTTCAACTCGCTGCACTCCCGGGGGGCGGTCGCCGGGGCGCGGGTGCTCGACCTGTATGCCGGAACCGGCGCGCTCGGCATCGAGGCGCTCAGCCGCGGGGCGTCATCGGCTGTGTTCGTGGAGTCCGACCGGCGCGCCCTGAGATGCCTGTCAAACAACCTCGCGTCCACGGGCTTGGCCGAGCGGGCCTCGGTGATGGCCTCAGACGTGGACGCCGCTCTGAGGGAGCTGCGCCGCGGCGGGCGCGCGTTCGACTTGGCGGTGATCGACCCCCCTTACGCGTTCGACGCGTGGCCTGAACTCTTGGCGCGGGTGCCGGCCGCGCTGGCAGTTATCGAATCCGACCGTGAGATCGACGTCGGCCGAGCGTGGGATGTGGACCGCAGTAAGCGCTACGGCACTACGGTGGTGATGTTCACGTCGTCACGCGCTGCTGTGCCGACACCCGCCCCGGTGTTTCCGGCCCCGGCAGGGCCGCTCCGGTACGCTGGTGACGGCTGCTCCAGCTGAGGCGGCGGCCCTGCCGGGCTCGAACGGCTCTGGAGAAAGACAGGTGACACGCGTTCTATATCCCGGATCGTTCGACCCGATCCACTATGGGCACCTTGAGATCATCGAGACCGCCTCCGAACTTTTTGACGAGACGGTCGTGGCCGTCACCATCAACCCGCAGAAGGGCAGCGGCCTGTTCGACCTGTCCGAGCGTGAGCAGATACTCAAGGAGGTGTGCGCGCCGCTGCCTAACGTGTCGGTCACCTGCTTCTCAGAGCTCGTGGTCGACCTTGCACGCGAAATCGGCGCCGATTTCATACTCAAGGGGCTGCGGGCTGTCTCCGATTTTGAGAACGAGCTGCAGATGGCGCAAATGAACTTGAAGCTCTCGGGGATCCACACGGTGTTCGTCCCTTCCGCCAGCGGGCGCTCGTTTTTGGCGTCGAAGCTCATACGCGAGGTCGCCCAGCTCGGGGGCGACGTGTCTTCGATGGTGCCCGAGCCCGTAAGACGCCGTCTGCAGGAGCGATACGACCGATGAGCCTCGCCGACTCAGGCCGGGGCGACCCCAATGCGTCTTTCGATCCGACCTTCGATCCGCCTGTCGGGCCGGCGGACGCGGCGGAGCGCGGCCCCGGCGTCGAAGCGCTGCTGCGTCAGGTGATCCGCATAGTCGAACAGGGTCGTCCGGTGCCGCTGTCGGCATCGGTGATGGTGGCCCGCGACGAGGTGCTGGCCCTGCTAAGGCAGGCCCTGGAGGCCGTTCCCGAGGAGCTGAGGGCGGCGAGGTGGCTGCTGAAAGAGCGCGACGACATGCGAGCCCGGCTGGCGCGCGAAGGAGAGGACATAGTGGCCGCCGCAAGAGCACGCGCTGAGCGGATGGTGCAGCGCAGCGAGGTGGTCAAGATGGCCGAGCGTTGGGCCAAGCGCACCGTGGGCGAGGCGGAAGACAAGTCTGTGCGGCTGAAGCTCGACGCCGAGGACTGGTGCGATCAGCGCCTGGCGGCCTTCGAGGCGATGCTGCACAAGACGCTCAACGCCGTCTCGGCGGGAAGGCAGCGCCTCCAGGACACCGGACTGCCGAAACCGGCGACTTCTGCTGCGCCTACCGAGCACGTCGAGCGCATCTTCGACCAGGACGTCGGTTGAGCCGCCCTCAGAGAACGCGCCGCAGCAGCGCCGCAGGCCGCGGCCGCGGTTCGGGACACCGTCGCAGCAGTGGCCCGGTCGGCTCGGACGCGCTCGTGGTCGACTGCGTGGGGCTGCGCTCTCCGACGGCCGGCCCCAGGCGCGTCCGGTGCCGAACGGTGCTCGACGACGCCGCCCTGAGAACGGCGCACGTGCTCGACGGGGCGGTTTCCGTCGCAGCGACAGTTGAGGCCATGCCAGGCGGTTACGTCGTGACCGGCGAGGTCGAAGCCGTCTGGTCGTCCGAATGCCGCCGATGCCTCAGCGATCTGAGCGGCCCGATCACGGTGCCGCTTCGAGAGATGTTCGAATACCGCCAAACCTCCAGCGACGTGTGGCCTGTCTCTGATGAGCGCATCGACCTTGGGCCTGCAGTGCGCCAGGCTTTGCTGCTGGCTCTGCCGCTCGCGCCGCTGTGCTCGCAGGAGTGCGCCGGACCTGCTCCGGATCGCTTCCCAACCGGCCCGTCGGCCTCTGTGAGCGATAACAGCGCCGACCAGGCCGACCCGCCCATAGACCCAAGATGGGCCGCGCTCAGCGAGCTCACGTTCGAGGGCTGACCCCGCCGAAACCCGCTGAGTGTCGAGATGTCCGCTCCCGCCGCCGCTGCGCCGCAACAATCCGCTGGGCCGCAGCCCGCTGGGCCGCAGCAATTCCGCTGGCTTCAGGTAGATTCGCAGGCTGGTATGGCAGTTCCGAAGAAGAAGACCTCTAAGGCGCGCAGCCGCAGCCGTCGGGCGTCGTCGTGGCGCATCAAGCAAGGCGGTCGCAGCACCTGCAGCCGGTGCGGCGCGGTGAAGCGACCCCATCAGGTCTGCGGCAACTGCGGCTGGTATCACGGCCGACGCGCCATCGAGACTGAGTGACTGGCGCCGCTGGCGGCCATGAAGCCGATAGCGGTAGACGCCATGGGGGGCGACCACGCCCCTGCTGAGGTCGTCGCCGGCGCCAGGCGCGCCGTAGACACCCTCGGCATCCCGGTGCTGCTCGTGGGGCGGCCGTCGGAGCTGGAGCAGCTGGTCGACGCCGACGGCATGGACATCGTCTGCGCCGAAGAGGTGATCCCCATGGACGCCGAGCCCGGCACCAGCGTGCGGAAGATGAAGGACTCGTCGCTGGTGCGAGCTGCCGAGACGGTGCGCGACGGACGAGCCGCCGCCATGGTGTCTGCTGGCAACACCGGCGCTGCGATGGGCGCGGCGCTGCTGCGCATGGGTCGGATCCGCGGCATCGCCCGACCGGCCATCGCCACTCCGATCCCGTCACCGGGCGGGCGGCCCACCACGCTGCTCGACGCCGGCGCCAACGCCGAATGCCGACCCAAGTGGCTGGTTCAGTTCGCTCGCATGGGCGCGGTGTACGCACGCGACCGCTTCGGCATCGAGCGCCCACGAGTGGGCTTGCTGTCGATAGGCGAGGAGGCCGGCAAGGGCAGCCCCTTCGTGAAAGACGTGTTCGACCTGCTCTGCGACGGGCGGTGGGCAGCGGACGTCGGTGCGGAATGGGTCGGCAACGTCGAGGGCCGCGACATCATGACGCCCGACGTGGACGTGGTAGTTACGGACGGCTTCACCGGCAACGTCACGCTCAAGGCGCTGGAGGGAGCGATGCGCGCCCTGATGGGACGCCTGCTGAGTGCCATCGACACCGACGACTCCACACGCGCCGCCGGAGACATGCTCGCGGGCGTGCTCGACAAGATGATGTACGAACTCCACCCCGATAGCGTCGGCGGCGCGCTGCTGCTGGGCGTGAAGGGGGTGTGTGTCATCTCACACGGCACTAGCAGCGCCGCAGCGGTGATGAACGCTGTAGCGGTCGCCCATGAGATGGCCGCTGCTGGCATGGTGGGCCACATCGCGTCCACCGCGCGTGCCGCGCGCTGATACCTGCGGCAGGCCACCGGTCTGGCGCGCCTGCCTCAGGCGTACGTCTAAAGCGTCTGTTCAAGACGGCCATCCGCGCCTGGTGCGCGCCAGGCGTACTTCCAAGCGTCTACGCGAAAATGTCGGCTGACGCCGGTAGGGTGACACGCCGCGGCCGCAGCAGCCGCTGAGCCCCGCCCGGAGGTTTTCCCATGCCGGCAGAGACCCATGTTGAACAGGGCCCGATGGGGCGCGACGAGGTGCTTTCGCTGGTGCAGGAGCATCTCGCCGACATTTTGGAGATCGAGCCGTCCGACGTCGGCGAGGGCGACTCCTTCGCCGACGATCTCGATGCCGACTCTCTTGCCCTGATTGAGCTGGTCGAAGCCATCGAAGAGGAGCTGGCCGAGCGCTCCGTGGGCTTCCGCATCGAGGACGAAGACCTCCAAGACCTGCGGTCGGTGCGCGACGCTGTAGATTACGTAGTTGCCAAGCTGGGTTGACGGTCGCGGCCGCGGCGGTGGACACCACATCGCTGGAAGCTCGCATCTGCCATCGTTTCGGCGACAGGCGGCTGCTCCAAAGGGCGCTTACACACCGCTCCTGGTGCGCCGAGCATGAGGGGGCGCCCTCCAATGAGCGCCTTGAGTTCTTGGGCGACGCCGTGCTCGCCCTGGCTGTGTCGCACCTGCTGTACGACAAGTCCGGCGAGCTGACCGAGGGCGAGATGTCCAAAGCCCGCGCCGCTGTGGTTAACAAGACCGCGCTCGCCGCTGCCGGGCGCGACGCCGGTTTCGGTGACGTGCTGCGACTGGGTCGCGGTGAGGACCGCTCCGGCGGCCGCAACAACCCGTCGCTGGTCGCCGACGCCGTGGAGGCCGTGATCGGCGCCGCCTATCTCGACGGTGGCATCGGCGCGGCCACCGTCGTGGTGCGCAGCCTCATAGGCAAGCGGCTCCGGGCCGCAGCCCGGTCGCCGGGAGGCGCCGATTTTAAGACGTTGCTGCAGGAGCAGGCGGCCCGCATGGGGCTCGGCGCTCCGCTGTATGACATCACCGCCAGCGGCCCCCAGCATGATGTGCGCTTCCGGGCGTCGGTCGTCGTCGGTGCATTCCGCGGAGCGGGCTCCGGCGGCACCAAGAAGCGCGCCGCCCAGCGCGCGGCCGAGGTGGCGTGCAGGGCGATGTCTGCGCAGCGGTCGCCGAGAGCACAGCAGCGAGCATGAGCCGCAGCACGATAGCCGCGCAGCCGCAGCCCGGATCCGGTGGTTCGGGCCGAACCTCCTCGGCCGCGTCGCCAGCCGACAAGCCCAAGACGGCCAACAAGCCCGAGACGGTCAAGGACAGAAAAGCACGCCTCAGAAGGGTCCGAGACCGCGACGCCCGGGCTAGGGCGGCCGGTGACAAGCCCGAAAGCCTCGTGGACTTCGAGCTGCCCGAGGTGGAGATCGTCAGGAAAGAACTCCACAAGCAGATGGTCGGGCGCACCATAGAACATGCCGAAGCTGCGAGCATGAAGTGCCTGCGCAGCTACTTTGCCCGCATCCATTTCACCAAACGGCTCCCAGGCGAGACCGTCTTATCGGTGAGCCGCACAGGACTTTACCTCTTCATCAACTTCGCCTCCGGCACGATGCTGGTGCTGTCGCTCGGGGCGTCGGGATCGCCTCGCTTGCATCCCGAGCGCGGTGATCCGCCCGAAGACGGCACAGAGCTGGTCATCACCATCGCCGATGGCGGCGAACTGCATTTTGTGGATCCGGTCGGAACCGGTCAGCTCTTCCTGGTGCCTGAGGGCGATCTCGAACTCAACCTGCCGGAGATCGAGCGCTACGGCCACGACCCGCTCAAGCCGATCTCGTGGATGGACATGGGCAGGCGGCTGCTGGGCACCGACACCGAGCTGAAGACCCTGTTCACCGACGAGGAGTTCCTGGTGGGCATCGGTGAGATCTACTCCGACGAGATCCTGTTCGAATCGGGCCTGCGATATGACCGGCCGGCTAGCAGCCTCAACAGCTCAGAGATGCGTCGCCTTCACGGGGCGCTGGTGCGCACGATCTTCGATTCCATGAAGTACGGCGGCACGTCGCTGCCGCAGCGGCCGTTCGTCAACCCGGCAGGAAGGGTCGGCGCTTACGCCAACCATATCAAGGTCTGGGGCCGCGAGAGCCAGCTCAGCCCCAGGTCAAGGGCTCCCATACTGCGCAAGAAATACCGTGACGTCTGGACGTACTTCTGCGAGACGCAGGTTTGAGCGTGCCCGCCTCGTAGCGTCACAAACGTGTCATTCAAGCCGCGGTTAGAGCGGTGCATTTGAAGAAGCTCACGCTCAAGGGTTTCAAGTCCTTCGCTGAGCCCGCCTCGATCATGCTCGAGCCGGGCGTGACCGTGGTGGTGGGGCCCAACGGCAGCGGCAAGTCCAACATCGTGGACGCCGTGGCCTGGGTGCTCGGAGCGCAGGCGCCGAGCGCCGTGCGGTCGGGCCGGATGGACGACGTGATCTTCGCCGGCACCTCGGCCAAGTCTCCGATGGGCCGGGCCGAAGTGTCGCTGATCATCGATAACTCCGACGGCGGGCTGCTGGTGGACTTCCCCGAGATCTGCATCACCCGGACGCTGTTCCGCAGCGGCGAGTCGAGCTACGCACTGAACGGCGCGCCCTGTCGGCTGCTCGACATCGCCGAGCTGCTCTCCGACACCGGAGTGGGCCGCCGCCAGCATCTGATCGTGTCGCAGAACCAGATCGACGCGGTGCTCAACGTCCGCTCCGGCGACCGGCGCGCTGTGGTGGAGGAGGCGGCTGGGGTGCTCAAGTTCCGGCGGCGGCGCGAGCGCGCCGAGCGCCGCCTGGCGGGCACCGACGCAGACCTGGTGCGCATACGGGATCTGCGCCGTGAGGTGCGCCGGCAGCTGAGGCCTCTGGCGCGCCAAGCGGACGCGGCGCGCCGTCACGCCGGCTTGGTGTCCGAGCTGAAGACGCTGCGGGTGTATCTGGCGGGGCAGAAGATCGCAAACCTGCGCGCAAGCCTGCGCCGCCACGCCGCCGAGTCCGGGACCAGGGCCCAGGCCTCCGACACGTTGCAGGCCGAACTCGACGCGCTTCGAAACGAGACGGAGTCCTGCGAGCGGCGCCTCACCCGCCACGGTGGAGACGGCAGCACCAAGTCGCTAGCACGCTGGGAGGCGGTGAGCGAGCGTGCCCGGGGCCTAGCCGCGCTGGCAGCGGAGCGGCGTCGGGGCCTGCGTCAAGAACTTGCCGCGGCGCAAGACCGCAGCCTGTTCGTCGCGCTCAGAGCGGAGGCAGACCGCGTGCGACGCGAGCTGTCGGTCGTCGCGGCCGAAGAAGCCGAGGCGCGCCGGGCCGGCTCTGTGTTGAACGACGAGAAGGCCCGCTGGGAAGCGGCGCAGGCTTCCTTCGTCGCCAAGTGGCAGAGCGGCCAGCCCGTTGTGTCGGCAACTGTCGCGCTCAACAGCCTGCCGTTATCGGCGGGCACAGCGGCCGGCAAGGCTCAGTCGGCGGCCACCGCCGCAGCCGAGGCGCGCGGCGAGATCGCGGCTCTGCGCCGCTCGATCTCCACGAGCGAGGCCGAGCGCAAGCGCCTGCGCGAGCGGATCTCTGTAGCGCAGCAGCGGGCGGCGTCCGCCGAGGCAGAGGCTGACGTCCAGCGTCGCCGTTTGGCCCGCCTCTCGCTGCAGACAGAGTCGCTCCGGCAGACGTCAGCCGCGGCTAACGCCTCCATGCGGTCCGCAAAAGCGCGGCTCGACGCCGCGGTGCAGGTGCTTTCAGACGCGCAAGCTGAGCGCAACCGCTGGACAGCCCGGTGTGAGGCGCTCCGCATCGGCGTCCGCGACGACACCGCGCCCAGCGAGGAGCTGGAAAGCGTCGACGGCGTCGTCGGCCGGCTTGCCGACCTGCTGCACGTTCAAGACGGCTTCGAAGCCGCCGTCGCCGCAGCCGCGCAAGACGCCCTGAGCGCTGTGGTCGCACGCGACACGGGCGCCGCGGCCGGCGTTCTCAGACGGCTCGAGGCGTCGCAAACGGGCGCCGTCGTGATCGCGCTGGACGGCATTCTCGCCGTTGAATCGCCCGACATCGAGCCGTCGCTGGAACCGCTGAGGGCTCGGGTCGCGCCCGATGCCGGCAGCGCTGACGCCGAGCCGGTGGAGCGGCTGCTCGACCTGCTGCTGGGCTCCACCGTGATAGCTGAGGGCGACTGGCGCGCCGCCGCAGAGATCTCGGAGCGTCATCCCGGCCTTGTGGTGGTGACTCGGGCCGGCGACCGCCTAAGCAGCAGAGGATGGTGCCTAGGTGTGCACGCCGTGGCCGGCGCAGTCGCAGCCTTGCATGAAGCCGAGCGGCGGGCTGCGGCCGCGGCTTCGGCGGCACAGGAGGCGTCCGCGGGCCGCGACAGGGCAAGCGCGGCGCTGACCGAGCGGACATCAGCCGCGGCTGAGGCGCGCTCTCGGCTCAGGAAGACAGAACAAGCCGAGACGGCCGCGGCTACGGCGCTCAGCCGAGCCGAAGCCGATGAGCGAGCCATCGCAGGCGCAGTCGACTTGCTGCGGGATCGCCTCGACGACGTGTCCGTGCGGCTGGAAGGCGACCGAATCCGGCTGAGCAGCCTCGAAGCCGAGCTGCCGGCGATGCTCGCGGCCGCCAAGGCCGAGCGTGAGCGCGAGCGGCTCATGACCGCTGAGCGGTCGAGGCTCGACCGGCTAGCCGCGTCGTTGAATGCCCGTCTCGCTGAAGCCTCCGCTGTGGAGGCGGGGCTGTCGCAACGCCGGCGGATGTTGGAGGAACGCAAGGCCGAGTTCCACTCGGTGCTGGCGCGTTGCGAAGCGGATCAAGCCGACGCGGATCGCAGGATCGCAGCGCTGCGCCGCCGAGATGCCGTGCTCGGGGCGCTGCACCAGGCGATCTCGTCGCGCTCGGTGACGATCCGCGCCGGACTCTCGGCCGTGCGCGAGCGCAGCCGAAGGTGGTCTGAGCGGGCCAGAGCCCTGGCGGCGCGCCTTGACGGCCTCCGCTTGCAGTCGTCTCAGACCCAACAGCGCCTCGAGGAGCTGCGCCGAGAGTCCGCCGAAGCCGACATCGTCCACACCGAGCTTCGGATAAGGCTGCAGGAGGCCGTGGAGCGCCTCCGGGCCGATCACCAGATCGCGCCCGCGGAGGCGGTGGAAGCCGAATGCCCGCAACTTGCACCCGGCGAGGACCCGGCCGAGCGGGCTGAACAGCTGGCCTCGGAGCTGCGAATCATCGGCTCGGTGAACCCTCTCGCGCTTGACGAGTTCAAGGAACTCAACGACCGTCACGAGCTGCTGCGTGAACAGCACGACGACATCCTTGCGGCCCGTCGCCATCTGCACACCGTGATCCGCTCGATCAACCGCGAGATCGCCGCCGTTTTCGGGGCCGCGTTCAGCGATGTCGCAGCGAACTTCGAGACGCTGTTCGAGGCGCTGTTCCCCGGAGGCGAGGGCCGGCTAACGCTCACCGATCCCGCCGATCTGCTCAACACCGGGATCGAGGTGCACGCCCGGCCTTCGGGCAAGCGCGTCAGGCGGCTGTCGCTGCTGTCGGGCGGCGAGCGCACGCTGGCCGCCGTCGCGTTCCTCTTCGCGGTGTTCCGCAGCCGCCCGTCGCCGTTCTATGTGCTCGACGAGGCGGAGGCCTCGCTCGATGACGTCAACCTGCAGCGCTTCCTGGTTTTGGTGGACGAGTTTCGGGCCGACGCGCAGCTCGTGATCGTCACTCACCAGAAACGCACCATGGAGGCAGCCGACTATCTTTACGGCGTGTCCATGAGACCCGGAGGCTCGTCGATGGTCGTGTCAGAGCGCATCACTGAAGCTGCCTGATGCCCGACTCTCATGAGGTCCAGGAAGCCCAGGAGCCGCCTCAGGCGCCGCGGCCGATGCCGCGGCCGCGGCGGTCGCCGCCAGCCGCCGAACCGTCGCCTGCCGCCGAACCGTCGCCTGGGCACATGCGCGTGCCTGGCCCCGTGCCTGCGCAGCGCCCGCCGCGGGGATGGTTGCGGCGCGCTTTGAGCCACACGCATCTCGTCCAGCTCGCCGCGGCGCTGATCGTCGCCGGAGCTGCGGTCTTCCTGGGAATCGCAATACTCGCCGATGACAGCGATCCTGTACCCGCGCCGTCGTCGTGGAGCCCGGCCGTCGACAGCGGGCCGTCGGTGGACACGCAGCCCGACAACAGCCGCGCCACTCCCGAGGATTCAGCGTCTGAGGGCAACACCGCGCCGTCTGATAACGCTGCGCCTCCCGGTAGCGGGTCGTCGTCTGCGCAAGATCCGGTCGTGGCGGTGGCCGAGACGGTCATCCCCTCTGTCGTGCTCATCTCGACCGCCAACCAGCAGGGCTCCGGAGTCGTGTGGGATGCCGAAGAGGGCTACATAGTCACCAACCACCACGTGGTGCGCGAGATCACCGGAGAGACCGTCGAGACGGTGCTCGTCACCTTCTCCCACGGCGTCCAGGTTGAAGGCGAAGTGCTCGGAGGATCATCCAGCCATGATGTGGCCGTGGTGCGGGTCGACCCAGCGAAGGTCGATCTCGCCGCTGCCGAGTTCGCGCCTGTCTCCTCAGTGCGGGTGGGCCAGCTGGCCGTGGCCGTCGGGAGTCCCTTCGGGCTGACCGAGACCGTGACAGCGGGCATTGTCAGCGGTGTGCGCATCATCGGCGGCACGGGCGGCTCGGCGCTGCCGGTGCCGATCAAGGTGATCCAGACCGACGCTCCGATTAACCGCGGCAACTCCGGCGGCCCGCTGGCCGACCGCGACGGAAGGGTGATCGGCATGAACACCCTCATCCAGACGGCGGGCTTCGACGGCAACGTGGGCGTCGGCTTCGCCGTGCCCAGCGACACCATCGAGCTGATGGCGCGTCGCATTGTGGACGGCGACTCGCTGGAGTCCGGCTTTCTCGGGATCTCCGCGGAGAGCGGCGTCGTCAGCCCCGACGGGGTGGTGGTCTCCGAAGTGGTGAACGGCTCCGCGGCTGCTGCCGCCGGGATCCGAGTCGGCGACGTGCTCTCAGCCCTCGACGGCGAGCCCTTGAGCGACATCGCCGAGCTGGCCGCTGCCGTGAAGCTGCGCAAGCCCGGCGACGAGGTGGAAGTGACGGTGCTGCGCGGCGACGAGACGCTCTCCCTGCGAGTGGAACTCGGCAGGCTGAACGAGCCGATCTCCTAGCCGGGCAAGCAAGCCGGGCGGTCGTCGGGGGGTAGGCCGCAGACGCGGCGTCCCGTAGCATCGCCGTCGATGTCTTCGATAGAGATTCTGCTGGCAGTAGCCGCTGTCGTGGTGTTGGTCGCCGCGGCCTCGGCGGTGGTTCTGGTGCGCAGACGCGTGCACCGGGGCCGTGCCGACCCGTTCCGCCCCAGCGCGCCGCCCGACGAGGCCCTCAGCCCTGTCGCCGAGAGCGTCGACCGGGTTCTCGACCGCGCTCCTGAGCCGGCGGCCGTCGCCCCGCCCGAAGCGCCGCCTTCTCTGCGGGAGCGTCTAGGCAAGGCCCGCGCCGCTTTTGGAGGGTCACTGGCGTCGCTGCTGGAGCGCTCCGCGGTGTCCGAAGACACCTGGGACGAGCTGTCCGAAGCGCTAATCCGTGCGGATGTGGGAGTGTCCGCAGCGTTCGACCTGGCTGACGCGGCCCGCGCCCGGCTGCGTGACAGCGACGACGCGCCAACCCCGGACGCCGCGGTGGCGGCGTTGCGGGAGGAGATGCGCCTGCGGCTCGCCGGTGACCGCCGCCTGGTGCTCCGATCCGACGGCGGCCGGCCCTCGGTGTGGCTGTTCGTGGGGGTCAATGGTGTGGGCAAGACCACGACCATCGGCAAGCTCGCCAAACAGCGCATCGACGAAGGCGCCGTCGTGGTTCTGGCCGCGGGCGACACCTTCCGCGCCGCGGCGTCCGAGCAGCTAACCACCTGGGCGCAGCGGGCAGGCGCGGAGATCGTCCAGGGGGCCGCGGGGGCCGATCCGGCGTCAGTGGTTTTCGACGCGGTGGAATCGGCAGCGGCCCGCGGTGCCGAATTGGTGATGGCCGACACCGCCGGTCGTCTGCACACCGAGCGCAACCTGATGGACGAGCTGCGCAAGGTACGGCGCGTGGCCAACAAGGGCGCCGGGGTCGTCACCGAGACGCTGCTGGTGCTGGACGCGACCGTCGGGCAGAACGGGCTGGCCCAGGCGCGCCAGTTCACCCAGGCCGTCGAAGTGACCGGGGTTGTGCTCACCAAGCTCGACGGCTCCGCCAAGGGGGGCATCGTGCTGGCCGTCCAGTCCGAACTCGGCATTCCCGTGAAGCTCGTGGGTGTCGGTGAGGGCATAGCCGACCTGGTGACTTTCGACGAGGCCGAATTCATCGAAGCACTCTTCTCCTGACTGCTCCTGCTCTCCTGAGTGTTCCTGTTCTCCTGACTGTTTCCTGGGCCAAGCCCGCTAGTGGATCGTCATAACGCGGGCGGCGGTAGCCTGTCGGGGCTGTGTTCGAGACGCTGACCGACCGCTTCGATGCGGTCTTCGCCAAGCTCAAGGGCCGAGGCAGGCTCGCCGAGTCCGACGTCAACGCGGCGATGCGCGGGATCCGTGTGGCTCTGTTGGAGGCCGACGTCAACTTCGACGTCGTAAGGGCTTTCACGGAGCGCGTCCGCGGCCGGGCTCTCGGCGCGGAGACTTCCAAGGCGCTCAACCCCGGCCAGCAGGTCGTGAAGATCGTACTCTCAGAGCTCACGGCGGTGCTCGGCGGGTCGCCGCTGGCCGTCAGGTACGCGCCCAAGCCTCCGACCGTCGTGCTGCTCGCGGGCCTCCAGGGCACAGGCAAGACCACCAACGCCGCCAAGCTCGCCCGATGGTTCCGCAGCCAGGGCCGCAGCCCGCTGCTGGTCGGTGCCGATCTTCAGCGCCCCGCCGCGGTGGAGCAGCTCCGCACTCTGGGCGCTCAGGCGCAGGTGCCCGTGTTTAGCGAGCCCACCGAGCCTGTGAGAGTCGCGGCCGCGGCCCGCGGCGAGGCGGCCCGCACCGGACGGGACGTGATAGTGATCGACACGGCCGGCCGCCTGTCCGTCGATGTCGAGATGATGGGCCAGGCACGGCGCATCGCCGAGGTCGCGCGCCCCGATTACACCTTCCTGGTGGTCGACGCCATGACCGGCCAGGACGCTGTGAACTCCGCCCGGGCCTTCCACGAGTCGCTGGCGCTCGACGGCGTGATCCTCACCAAACTCGACGGTGACGCCCGCGGCGGCGCGGCTTTGTCGGTGAAGGCCGTGGTCGGTAGGCCGATCGCCTTCGCCTCCACCGGGGAGCGCCTCGAGGATTTCGAGCCGTTCCACCCCGACCGCCTCGCCAGCCGCATCCTTGGCATGGGCGATATCGAGACCCTCATCGACAAGGCCGAGGCCGTCTTCGACGAAGAGCAGACGGCCCAGGCTGCGACCCGCCTCGTGGAGGGCGCCTTCACGTTCGACGATTTTCTCGACATGATGCAGCAGGTGCTCAACATGGGCAGCCTGCGCAGCATCATCGGCATGATGCCAGGCGTCGGACAGCAGCTCCGAGACGCCGACATCGACGAAGGCCGGATCGGCCGGATCACCGGGATGATTCACTCGATGACCCCTCAGGAGCGCACCGATCCCGACCTGATAGACGCCTCGCGGCGGCGGCGCATCGCGGTCGGATCGGGCTGCAGCCCCGCGGAGGTGAAGGCGTTGGTGGGTCAGTTTAAGCAGATGCGCACGATGATGAGGAACATGGGAGCAGGCCCCAGGAGGCGTCGTCGGGGCCGTGGCCGCTCAGCGGGCCGGAGCAGGGGCCGGTCGGGCAAGGGCCGAGGCCGGGCCAGGGCGCGGCGCGGGCGCGGCCGCGGCGGGCGGGTGACGCCCAAGGGCTCGGGCGTGGCGCGGGTGGCAGGTGCGCCGCTCAAGGGCAGCCCCCCCAAGTCGCCTCTGATCCTTCCAGGGTTGGAAAAAGGCGGGCCGGGCAGGTTCAATTGACCCCGGCGCGGAGGCCCCCGGCGTCGGCGCACGCGCCGAGAGTTCAAGCGGCCCGAGTTCCGCGAAAGTCAGACGCCGACGACAGATCTGAGGACCAGCAGTGGCCGTGAAGCTCCGCCTCGTTCCGAGGGGAAAGAAGAAGCAGCACACTTACAGGGTGGTCGCGGCCGACTCGCGCGCACCCCGCGACGGCCGCTTCATCGAGATCATCGGGTTCTATGAACCCCGCCAAGAGCCGTCGTTGGTGCGCATCGACAACGGGCGTGCGCTGCACTGGCTTCGCCACGGTGCTCAGCCCACCGAGCGGGTTGTGAAGTTGCTGAGGATCAGCGGCGCTTGGGACGTCTTCCGAGGCCGCGCCGAGGCTGCGTCTGCCGTGGAGGCAGAGCTTGCCGCGGAGGCCGCCGTTGGAGTGCGTGCAGCAGGAGTTCCCGGCGATGCCGCTGATGAAGCCGCAACCGGCGAGGAGGCCCCAGAATCATGAGCGAGGTAGCCCCCACAGCGCGGGAGATGTGCCGCTTCATCGTGGCCAGCATCGTTGACGACTCCGAGGCTGTGAGCGTCATAGAAGCGCAGCATGACGACAAAGTCGTCCGGCTCGAGGTGAGGGTCGCCAAGGGTGAGATGGGCCGCGTGATTGGCAGGCGCGGCCGCGTGGCGAATGCCATCCGCACGCTGGTGCGAGCGGCTGGGGCATGCGACCAGATGGACGTCGAGGTCGAGTTCGTCGACTGAGGCCGTGGCCCCAGCGCACAGCCGACTGCTCGAAATCGGCCGCATCGGGCGGCTGCACGGTTTGCGCGGTGAGGTGAACGTTTCGTTGCTGTCGAACCGCGTCGAGCGGCTCAGCCCAGGGTCGCGGCTCCACACCGACCTCGGCCCGCTCACGGTGGCGTCCGCTCGGCCGCACGCGTCTCGTCATGTTGTCGCCTTCCACGGCGTCGGCAGCCGCGAGCAGGCCGAGCGCCTGCGAGGCTTGGTGCTGCGCGCCACGCCCTTGGACGATCCCGACGAGCTTTGGGCGCATGAGCTGATCGGAGCCGAGGCTTTCGACCAGGCTGGTGCCCGCCGCGGCGAGGTGGTCGCCGTGCTGGCCAACCCCGCAAGCGATCTACTCGAACTCGACAGCGGCGCGCTCGTGCCCGCACGTTTCATTACGGCGCTCACGCCACGGGTGCGGGTGGACGTCGACGTGCCCGTCGGTCTTTTCGAGCGCGACGCGGGCTGAGTACGAGCCAGCCCCCTCTCCGGCCACTTAAGCCAGATCTCTAGCTGTCGAATCAAGCCGGCAGGATCAGTTGCGAATCGACGTCTTCACCATTTTCCCCGAAGCTGTGGAGGCGATGGCCTCCGTTTCGGTGATTGGCCGCGGACGCGCCAACGGAGCCCTCGACGTGCGTGTGCACGATCTGCGGGACGCGGCTGCCGACCAGCACCGCAGCGTCGACGATGCCCCCTACGGCGGTGGCGCCGGGATGGTGATGATGCCCCAGCCGGTCTTTGACGCCGTCGAGGCGGTTGATCCGCCGCGCCCGCTGCTGTGCATGTCGCCCGCAGGTCGCCGCTTCGATCAGGCCTGGGCCGTCGAGCTGGCCGCCGAGCCGGGCTTCTCGCTGCTGTGCGGACGTTATGAGGGCATCGACGAGCGGGTGAGCGAGCACCTGGTGGACGGCGAGCTGTCGGTGGGCGACGTGGTGCTGTCCGGTGGCGAGGTCGCGGCGCTGCTGGTGCTGGAAGCGGTCGGGCGGTGCGTGCCGGGCGTTCTGGGCAACCGGGCGTCGCTACGCGATGAGTCTTTCACAGACGGCCTGCTCGAGCACCCGCACTACACCCGACCGGCGCGGTTTCGGGGCTGGGACGTTCCTCAGGTGCTGCTCTCGGGCGACCACGGCCGCGTGGCCGCATGGCGTCGAGCTCAGTCGCTGGCCCGGACCGCTGAGCGCCGTCCCGACCTGATCGAAGCCCGGGGCGGCCTGTCAAGGGCCGAGCGGGAGCTGATGGCCGACCATGGGCTTCACGGAGCGCTTGCCCTTCTCGACGAGCGGCGCGCCGGAGCGCCCGCTTCAGCCTCCGGGATCGCTAACACCGAGGGTGTCACCCGCCCTGAGCGCGCGTAGGCTTCTGGTGGTCGAGCGCTCGCCGGGTTTGAGCACTGTTGGCAGATGTCCTTGCCGCAGCCACGAGCAGACGACCTGAGCAGACGACCTGAGCGGAGGCCGCGATGAACCCGACCGATTTCATTGACTCCCAGAGCCTGCGCTCGGATGTGCCGGTCTTTGCTCCCGGCGACACCGTGCGAGTCCACGTCAAGGTCGTTGAGGGCAGCCGCTCAAGGACGCAGATCTTCCAGGGCGTCGTCATAAGGCGTCAAGGCAGCGGCGTGCGCGAGACGTTCACCGTGCGCAAGGTGAGCTTCGGCGTCGGCGTCGAGCGGACGTTCCCGGTTCACACGCCCGTCATCGACCGGGTGGAGCGAACCGCTCAAGGCGACGTGCGCCGCGCCAAGCTTTATTACCTGCGCGACCGTGTGGGCAAGGCGGCCAAGGTCAAAGAGAAGCGCTTCGCCTGACCTGATCGCCGCAGCCCGGCGCACGCGGGCGCGGCACGAGCAAACGCAGCCCGGCGCACGCGGGCCGCGGTCCAACCGAACGCCAGCCCGGCGCACGCGGGCCGCGGCACGAGCAGCGTTGTTAAAGACACGAGCAGCGTTGTTAAAGAAGGGAAGGGCGGAAGCGATGGACAGGTCACGCCAGGCGCGCGGCGCCTGGGGCGAGCGCCTGGCGGCTCAGTGGTATGTCGACGCCGGCTATGAGGTGCTCGACCGCAACTGGCGGACGCGCCTCGGCGAAATCGACCTGGTGTTGAGCCGCGGCGGCGAGATCGTGTTCTGCGAAGTGAAGGCGCGTCGCACCGACCGGTTCGGTACAGCGGTGGAGGCTGTGGACGCTCGCAAACAGCGGCGCATCCGGGCGCTGGCGGCGCAATGGCTGCGCGCCCATGACCGCCGCGGGCGCGTCCGCTTCGACGTGGTCGGCGTCACCGGCGCCCGTGTCGATGTGATCGAATCGGCCTTCTGACGCAGATAGCCGACGCAGACCGCCCGATCCTGCACGCTCTGCACCGTCCAACCTCAGCCCATCAGCGCCCACAGCACCATGGCGATCACTATCACCAGCCCGGTTCCAACGAACAGCAGATCGGAGCGACGCCTTCGGTGACGACGGGTGGGATCAAACCCCATACCGCCCAGTATCGTCTTGCGATCGCCTTAGCGTGTTCCGTGCGACCGGGTGGCGCTGCTTTTTGCTGCCGTCCGGTGTCGCCTTGCGATCGCCTTAGCGTGTTACGCGCGATGGCGTATCGTCGTGCGCAGTGATGTCTCTGCTGCTCCTGCGAGGGCTTGTCGCGGCGTTCGCTGTGGTTGCACTTGCGGCGGCTGGCACCCTGGCCTGCTCGTCAGCCGGCGTCCCGGAAGTGCCCGTCGAGAGTGGCCAGCGCGACCCGGTGCTGGTAGCCGGTCGGCAGGTCTACATCGAGCGCTGCGCTAACTGCCACGGCAACGACGGAAGTGGGGGGCAGGGCCCCAGCCTGGCCGCCGCCGCTCTGGTCGAGGCCTACCCGAGCGTCGACGACCAGATCGCCGTGGTGGCCGACGGCTACGACCTGATGCCCTCGTTTTCTCGCACGCTCACACCCGAGCAGATCAGAGCCGTGGTCAGATACACACGAGAAATACTGTAAAATAGTGTAACTGTCGCATATCTGCTGTAGATTAAGTTCACGTCTCGCTGCTCGACGTCACGGGCGGCCTCCTATTCGGCGAAGTGAGGAGGCTTCCCATGTTTGGAGCTGTCCGATCCGCAACCCTGGCCGGCGTGTGGGGCCACCCCGTGTCGGTTGAGGTACAGATAGCCAACGGCCTGCCCTCTTTCGCGGTGACCGGCCATCCCGACGCGTCATGCCGCGAGGCACGAGACCGTGTTCGGGCGGCGATCCTGTCGAGCTGTCTCGAATGGCCGATGCGGCGAATAACGGTCAACCTGGCGCCCTGCGATGTGCCCAAAGCGGGCGCGGGGCTCGACCTGGCCATCGCCTTGAGCCTGCTGGTGGCGTCGGGTCAGCTCGACGGCAACGCCGTGAACGGGCTTGGCGCGCTCGGCGAGCTGGGGCTCGATGGCTCGGTGCGGCCCGTGCCGGGGGTGCTCCCCCTGGTGGACGCGATTGAGTCTTCCTCGGTAGTGGTGGCCGCGCGCGACAGCGTCGCTGCCTCGGTGGTGGCAGGCGACCGCGCGCGGCCTGTGCGGACGCTGCGCGAGGTCCTCAACGCGGTCACCGGCCGCGCCCCGTGGCCCAACCCGCCTGAGCCGGAGCGTGGCGAGCCGGCTGTGCCCGATCCCGACCTGGCCGACGTAGCCGGGCAGCCGTACGCGCGCTGGGCGTTGGAAGTCTCCGCCGCGGGCGGTCATCACATGTTGCTGGTGGGGCCGCCCGGCGCCGGCAAGACCATGCTGGCCCGCCGTTTAGTGGGGCTGCTGCCCGATCTGACACCGGAGCAGGCCTTGGAGGTCACCAGGGTCCACTCTGCAGCGGGCTTGGCGCTGCCGTCTGATGGCCTGATTACCCGGCCGCCCATGCGCGCGCCTCATCACTCGGCATCCATGGCCGCGCTGGTGGGAGGTACCGCCCAGTGCAGGCCCGGCGAGGCGAGCTGCGCCACCGGCGGTGTGCTGTTCCTCGACGAGCTGGGCGAGTTCGCGCCGTCGGTGATCGACGCCCTGCGCCAGCCGTTAGAGGAGGGTCGCATCAGCGTGGCCCGGGCCCACGGAACAGTCGATCACCCGGCTCGGTTTCTGATGGTCGCGGCGATGAACCCGTGCCCATGCGGAGCGGGCGGAGGGGCCGGTTGCCGCTGCGCGCCAGCAGCTGTGGCCCGATACCGGCGACGGCTGTCGGGGCCGTTCGTCGACCGCATCGATCTGGTGGTGCACATCGATCCTCCCGATCCCGCCGATCTGCTTGACGCCCCGGCCAGTGAGAGCACCGCTGCCGTGGCTGCCAGGGTGGAGCGTGTGCGGGCGCTGGCCCGAGAGCGCGGGGTGGCCGTAAACGACGACCTCGAAGGCTCTGAACTCGAGCAACACACGCCGCTGACGGACGCGGCCACCGAAGTGCTGCGGGCCGCTCTGGTGAACGGGAGGCTCACAGCACGAGGCCTGCGCCGCGTGCGGGCCGTCGCCCGCACTATCAGAGACCTTGATGACGCTGGCCGCGAACTTCGCAGTGCCGACGTCACAGCTGCTCTGGCGCTGCGCGCCCAGCCTCTGGCGGAAGACTCCTGGACGAATGGCTGACATCAACATGCGCAAGCGGCCTGTCAAGCCCGAAGTCGGCGGCGGTGTGCACGCGGCCGCGCTTGCGTCTCTACCGCAGGCAGGCTCGCGTCGGCTCAGCCGGTTGCTCGCAGGCAGGAGCCCGGCAGCGGCCTGGGAGCTGGTGCTGCAGGGGGCGATACCCGCGGCCGTGGCCGACGCGACTCTGCGAGCCGCGTGGGCTGCTCACGCTGCTGAACTGGATTTGACACGACTTGCCGCAAGGCTGCGACAACTCGGCATCACGGTCACCACACCGGGCGATCCGCTCCATCCCTGTGCGCTCGCCGCCGACATCGATCCTGCGCCTGTGATCTTCCGTCAGGGCCGACCCTGCGACCGGTCAAGGCCGACAGTCACCATCGTCGGCACGAGACGCTGTTCGCCGACCGGCCGCTCGGTGTCTTTCGAGTTCGGCGCAGGACTCGCCGCGGCCGGCGTGACGGTGGTGTCGGGCTTGGCCCTGGGCGTAGACGGAGCGGCTCACCGGGGCGCGCTGAGCGTCGAGGGCGCGCCCGTCGTGGGTGTGGTGGCCAGCGGCCTCGATGTGGTCTATCCCCGCGCCAATGGCCACCTGTGGAGCGCCGTGCGCGACGCTGGCACGCTGCTCAGCGAAGCGCCGCTCGGTGGCGAGCCCGAGCGCTGGCGCTTCCCGGCCCGCAACCGGTTCCTCGCCGCGCTCGCGGATGTTGTCGTAGTGGTGGAGTCAGCCCGAGCGGGCGGGTCGATGCTCACCGTCGAGCAAGCCGTGCGCCGCGGTGTCACCGTCATGGCCGTACCAGGCTCGGTGCGAAACGAGGCCTCGGCCGGAGCCAACCAGCTCATCTGTGAAGGCTGCCCGCCCGCCTGCTCTGTGGAGGACGTGCTCACCGCGGTCGGACTCGCTACGGAGGGCGCCGATCAGCCTGCGCACCCGGCGCTGCCCGACGAGCCGAGAGCGGTGCCCGATGAGCCGAGCGACGAGCTGCACCGGATGCTGCTCGGAGCCGTCGACGACCAGCCGGTGAGCATCGACAGGCTTGTGCTGCGCGTGGGCGCTCCGGCGCCTGCAGTGCTGGTGGCTTTGGCGTACCTGGAGAACGAGGGCCTGCTGGCTAGAGAAGGAGGCCGGGTCATGCGAGCTTGATCAAATCGGAAGAAGCCGTGACGTCGAACGCCTGGTACGGCCCACTCCCGGCAGGATGGTCGCCGGTCGGACGCGGGTTGAGGTTGGCATCCCACTGTGGGTTTGTCGGCGGGCGCGTAGGACAGGAGCGTAAATTGGCGACGTGAGTTGCTGGGGACTACGCGATTGGGATCAGTCGATGGTACGGCTCGCCGACTCCACCCGGGGCGTGTACGCCCGCGACGCGGCCGCTGCGGTGGCATGGCTGACCGAGGCTGGAGCGTCGACTCCGGCCCTCGTCAGCCGGCTCACGCTCCGGGACTACGTCCACTATCTCGTGATCTCCGGATACGCGCCCGCGACTGTCGCCCGCAAGGTCGCTGTGCTGCGCCGCTACTTCGGCTGGTCGCGGCGCACTGGTCGCACGGTCACCGATCCGTCGCTGAGGCTCCGCGCGCCGGGGGGCCCGGCTCGGCTTCCCAGAGTTTTGAAAGAGCACGAGCTGGACGTGCTGCTGGCGGACTCCACACGAGGCAAGAGCGCACCCCCCGTTGCCCGGCGCGACATGGCGCAATCGGCCGGTTCGGGTGGTGTGTCTGACGGGGCGCGGTCCGCAGATTCGATGCCCGACGATGCTCGTGACGGCCGCGACATCGCTGTCATCGAGGTGCTCTACGGCAGCGGCCTCAGAGTCAGCGAACTCTGTTCGCTCACACGGGACGACATCGATCTGGAAGCAGGGCTTATGCGGGTTTGGGGCAAGGGCTCCAAGCAGCGGCATCAGCCTTTGAGCGAGCCCGCCGTGGAGGCGCTGCGGTCTTGGCTGGAGACCTGGCGCGCCGATTTCGTCACCGAGGAGACGCCCGACGACGCAGTCTTCCTAAACATGGCGGGCCGGGTGCTGACACCCCGCGACGTGCGCCGCATCATCGACCGGCGCAGCGTGGCACCCACGCACCCGCACGCCCTGCGTCACACCTTCGCCACGCATCTGCTTGACGGAGGCGCAGACCTGCGCGCCGTGCAGGAGCTGCTCGGCCACTCCAGCCTCGTATCGACTCAGCGTTACACGCACGTGAGCCGCGAGCGCCTCAGAGAGGTGCACCGCGGCACCCATCCCCGCGGCTGAGCGCCGCCTGCCGCGTCGACGGGTAGTAGTTGATGTTCCAGCCGGGTGCTTCGCGGCACCCATCCCTGAGCTGAGTGCCGCAGTTGCTCAGGTCGGGTAGGGCTGACACTTCAGCCCTACCCGACCTGTCGGCCCGACAGTCGGCTTAGCGCTGGACGAGCCGGTAGTCGTCTATCGGATAGATGCAGGTGTTCTCCTCGCCGAAGGGATGTTCCTTCGTGCACGGATACTCGAACCTCAGCGTGTGGATCGCGTCCGGTGCCTGCGTCTTGCCCGGCGCCAGCGAGTACGGCAGCATCTCGCTGGAGTCGATATTGCCCATGTTTGCCAGCGCCTCATAGACGTCGGCGCTGGTCGGGTTGTCGCCGGCCTCGTAGATCGCCCGCAGTGCCGTTCGCATGATGTTGCAAACCGTGGAGACCATTCCGTAGGCGGACGATCCGGTGGAGTAGTCATCCCATTCGTGGTTGGCGCCCGATGCGCTGTTGGCGCCATAGACGTCGTTGCACATCTCGTTGAAGGCCCGAGGCTCGTAGTCCTCGAGCCGGTAGTTGCCGGTGTCGGCGTCGTCGACGATGATCGCGCCGTTGTACAGCGCCCCAGCCGCCTCGCCGCCGAAGGCCACGATCTTCGACGACACCAGCTCTCCGGCTTGCGAGTTGAAGTCCGAGGCGTAGAACTGCACGTCGCCCGGCTCGAAGCCTTGGGTCGCCATCTCCAGTATGTAGCCCGGCGCCGACACCACGTTGAGCACGTTGAAGAACACGTTTACGCCAGCGTCCCTCATCCGCTGCACAGACTCGACTTTGCCCTCGGCGCACGAGGTCCCGCCCGCGCAACCGATCGTATCGAACACCGCCACGTCGATGCCGTTGGACTTCAGCAGGCCCACCAGGCCGTCCTCGACCGCCTCGTACTGCCCCGGCGTGTCGGGCGCAGCCACGCCGATGACTTTGTCGTCCAGGGCGCCTGACGCCACGAGGTCTAAGGCCAGGAAGCGCAGGCTCTCCTCAAGTGTGGGCGACAGCGCGATCAGCAGGTCGTTGCCGCGCTCCACGAACTCCCCGGGCTGGCCCTGAGTGGAGATGAACGCCGTCGAGTGCTCCTCCACAATGCATAGGTTGGCCGAGCCCTGGAAGCCGCTGGAGTTCAGCAGGATCACGCCGTTGATGTCTTCGGTCGCCTCGATGCATGCAGCGTTGCGGTCCTCGTCGACCGTGGAGCCGAGCACGGGCACCTCGACGGTGTGCAGGTCGATCATCCGGCCCCGAACGCCTCCGCACTGCTCGTTCACAACCGCGGCGAAGGTGTCGAAGATCTCAGCTACGTTGCCGACGTCCACGGCGAAGCCGATGGCGATCAAGTCCTCGAGACGAGATCGCAGATGCACCAGCGCGACCGAGTCTGCCTCGATGCCCGGGTCGGTGGCCATGCGGTCGGGCGCTGGATCGTGCGCGTGGCAGAACGCGTCGAGCGGCAGGAATGGGTGGTCTCGGCGGTCGATCCCGGCCTGGTATTCATCGAAGATGCCGTCGCGGGGATCGTCGAAGATCAGTGGCTCGTAGGCGTCGCCCTCCCCGTCGGTGGCTTCGCCATCGCCCATCTCCGTGCTGGTCGGGTCGCTCGCGTCGCTGTCGCTGGCAGGCTCGGAAGCGTCGGATGAGACGTCGCCGTCCACGTCGTTGCTGTCCGCGTTATCGCCAACACGGGCGGAGTCGTCACCAGCGTCCGAGGCGTCGCTTACCGGATCGGCCTCTTCGGTCACCTCACCACCGCAGGCTGCGGCCGCGAGCCCGCAGACAGCGAACACTGCCAGAAGGATGCGAAGTCGTTGGTTCATGGTGCCTCCCGTCTCGTCATGGCGGAGCCCGGTCGGCTGCGTGTACACCACCAGGCTCTCAGGCCGCGGGCCCGCTCTTCAGAGTGGACTCGACGGATCCCCCTGGCAAACCTTAGACGCTCGGCACTGCGCACTCTGCGCGCCATTTTCCCCTTGCGGCGGCATAGGTGTTCTCGCTTGTTTCCCCCTGCGGCGGCATGGGGTGTTCTCGCTTGCGCCACGCCCGGGCAGCTCGCTGCCTCAGAGGCCCGTGTAGCAGTCGGCGGCTACGGTCCGCGGATTGTGGAAGTGCTGATCCAGGCGGCCGTGCGGCCGCCGCGCCATCCCTGCCTCGGCAATTAGAGGACTGCGATTTGAGTATGGCCGACGAGCCCGAGGTCGATCTCAGAGATCGCCCGGTGAGTTCTCCGTCGGATACGCCCGCGCAGTCCGCGGCGGCGCTTGCCGCTGCGGTGCTCGACGAAGAGGCCTGCCGCACAGCCACCCAGGCCGAGCGGGACGCCGAGACGGTGCTGCCCGACGACCTGCTCCCCGGCGTGGGCGACGAGCCGATGACGCTCCGCCAGAGCCTGCGCGTCGGCGGCAAGACCACGGTGGCCATGATGTTCGCCCTCACCGCTATCGAGGAGCTGCCCCGGGCGGTGAGGGTTCTCGCCCCGGACATCCAGGCGACGCTCAACATTAGCGACACTGTGCTGTTCGGCGTGCTGGGCTTCGGCGGCGTCGCCCTGGTGCTGGGCACCGTTCCGATGGCGGCGCTGGCGGACCGCGTCAAGCGGGTGGCGATCATCCCGGCGGCGTCCGCGTTCTGGGCGTTTACGGCTTTTCTGAGCGGGCTGATCGTCAACCCGTTCCAGCTCTTCCTCACCAACGCCGCCACCGGATTCGGCCAGTCTTACCGCATCCCTGTCGCCGGGTCGCTGCTCACCGACGCCTACCCGATCGGAGCCCGCAGCCGCATCTTCGCCCTCGAGAGTCTCGGCCGCCCCTTTGGGCAGCTTCTTGGGCCGCTGCTGGTCGGCGGAGTGGCCTCGCTGGTCGGCGGCCCGGAAGCGTGGCGCGCCGCCTTTTTTGTCA
This sequence comes from Acidimicrobiales bacterium, assembly GCA_965214945.1. Classification (GTDB taxonomy): domain Bacteria; phylum Actinomycetota; class Acidimicrobiia; order Acidimicrobiales; family Aldehydirespiratoraceae; genus JAAXHB01. The sequence goes on from OZ244029.1 coordinate 587,820, forward strand.
TAGCCGTGCCGCCGCTGATAGCCGCGTTCGCCGCTTTGCGACTGCGCGAGCCCTCCAGGGGCCGCTTCGAGCAGCAGGCTGTGCTCGGAGACGAGCACCTCGAGGTCGATGAGCTGCCCGTGTCGATGAGCACCGCGTTCGCCCGGCTGAGGAAGATCAAGACCTTCTACTACCTGGCCACCGGCGTCGGTGTTCTCGGCTTCGCCCTGGTTGCAATCCCCATCCAGTTCAACCTGCTGCTTGAGGACAAGTACGCTCTCGGCCCCTTCCAGAGGGGCGTGGTGGAGTCGCTGATCTGGGCGGTGTCGCTGCTGGCGCTGCCGATGGCAGGGCGGCTCTTCGACAGGGGCTTCCGCCGAGACCCGTCCGCGATGATGCGCCTCGCCGGCGCTATGGTCGCCGCGGCGGGCGTCGCCTACGCGGTGGCCCTGCCCATCAAGCCGATCGGCCCGCTGGTGGCGCTGCTGGCCGTCGCGCAGGCGCTGATCTCGATGGCCTTCGTCGCCGCTCCGTCGATCATTGCCGCGGTGTCGCCGTACCGCATCCGGGCGCAGGCGTTCTCGCTGCTGCCGGTGTTTGTGTTCTTGATGGGCGGCTTCTTCGGTGGCCTGATCGTCGGGCAGCTCTCCGACGCGTACAACGAGCGCACCGCCATGCTCGTCAGCGCGCCACCGGCAGCCCTGATCGGCGGCGCGCTGATCGTGTACGGGTGCCGCTTCATCCGCCGTGACATATCCCTGGCGGTTGAGGAGCTGCTCGAGGAGCAGCAAGAGCAGCGGCGCGCTGGCGCTGACCCGTCACAGGTGCCGGCGCTGCAGGTCCACAACCTCGACTTCAGCTACAGCGGCGTGCAGGTGCTCTTCGACGTGTCGCTGGAGGTCGTCCGCGGCGAGACGCTGGCGCTGCTGGGCACCAACGGCGCCGGGAAGTCGACGCTGCTGCGGGCCGTAAGCGGCCTGGGAATACCCGACAGGGGAGTGGTCCGTCTCGGCGGACGCACCATCACCTACTCCGAGGCTGAGACCCGCTTCGCTGCGGGCATCGTTCAGCTGCGCGGCGGCGACGGTGTGTTCGACGCGCTCACAGTCCGTGACAACCTGCGGGCCTCGGTGCTGGCGGCGCGCCTCGGCGACCGCGAGACCGAAGCCCGCATCCGCAGGGTGCTCAAAGTGTTCCCGGCCCTGCGGGATCGTCTCGGCGACACCGCGGGAGACCTATCGGGCGGCCAGCAGCAGATGCTGGCGCTGTCGCTGGCGCTGATGCACGAGCCGGAGGTGCTGCTGATCGACGAGCTGAGCCTCGGGCTGGCGCCTCTGGTTGTTCAGGAGCTGCTGGCCGTAGTGGAGGGCCTGCGCGAGCAGGGCCAGACGATGGTCATCGTGGAACAGTCGCTCAACTTGGCGCTGGCGTTCTCCGACCGGGCCGTGTTCATGGAAAAGGGCCGCATCCGATTCGAGGGCCCGGCTCGAGAGCTCGCCGAGCGCGGTGACCTGGCCCGGGCTGTGTTCCTCGGGGGCGAGGGCGGATGATCGAGATAGCCGGCTTCGCCGTCGGCCAGCAGTCGCTGACGCTGGGTCTGGTCACCGGCCTCGTTTACGCGGCGTTCGCGGCGGGCTTCGTGCTGGTGTACCGGTCTACGGGCGTGCTCAACTTCGCCCACGGCGAGGTCGGCGCTTTTGGCGCGGCACTGTTCGTGCTGCTGCTGGCCCAGTACGGTGCCAATTACTGGCTGTCGTTCGTGCTGGCGGTGGCGGCCTGCGCGGCGATCGGCATGGTGATCGAGCTTGTCGTCATCCGACGGCTGTTCGAGTCGGCCAGGTTGGTGGTGCTGATCGCCACCATCGGCGTGGGCCAGATCGTGGTGTTCGCCAAGATCAGCCTGCCGCAGGTGATCGTGCCGGGCCCCATCCCCGCACCCTTCACTGCAGTGTGGACGCCCACCGATCACATCCGGCTCCAGGCGCGCGAGATCGTCGTGCTCATCGTGGTGCCGGCGCTGATAGCGGCGCTGGCGTGGTTCATGGCCCGCACCCGCTTCGGCCTCGCGGTGCGGGCGTCGGCGTCGAACCCCGACACGGCCCGCGTCTACGGCACCTCGCCACGTCGCACCTCCACAGTGGTGTGGACTATCTCGGGCGCGTTCGCAGCGGCTACGGCGATCTTCCTGGCGCCGCTTCAGGGTGTGAACTCCGCGCAGGCCGGCACCGCGGCGATCGCCGAGCCGCTGCTGCTGAGAGTGCTGGTGGTGTCGCTGCTGGCGAGGATGCGCTCGCTGCCCGGCACAGTGGTGGGCGGAGTGGCCGTCGGCGTCGCCGAGCAGCTCGTCAGAGCCAACGTCAGCTCCGCCAACCGCTCTGTCGTGGACGCCTATCTGTTTGTTGCGGTGCTGGTGATCGTGCTGGTCGTGGTGCGCAGCACCTCGCAGGACGCGGCCTGGTCGCTGTCGCCGCGTCTGCAGGCCGTGCCGAGCCGCCTCAAGGGGATCTGGTGGGTGCGCCGGCTGAACGCGGCGGGCTTCGCGCTGCTGTTCGGGCTGCTGGCGGGGCTCGGCGCGTTGTTGTCGTCCAACAGTTCGCTATTCACATGGAGCAGCATCGTGCTGTTCGCGATGGTGGTGCTGTCGATGACGGTGCTCACCGGCTGGGCCGGTCAGCTGTCGCTGGGCCAATTCGCGTTCGTCGGCCTGGGCGGCATGACCGTGCTGGGCCTCACCAGCGGCAACGACATACCGGTGCCCTTCGACGCCTTCGACCTGTCGGTGCGGCTGCCGTGGGCTGCGGCGATGGCCGCTGCGACGGCGCTAGGTGTGGCCGCCGCCGTGCTCGTGGGGTTGCCGGCACTGCGTGTGCGCGGCCTGTTCCTCGCGGTGACGACGCTGGCGTTCGCGGTCGCGTCCGCTACTTGGCTGCTGTCGCAGGACTTCTTCACCGGCGGCACAAGCGCGCCCAGGCCAGCCTCCAAGCCGGTGCTCGACATCGGCCCGGTCATGGTCGACTTCGGCGCCTCGCGCAAGAACTACTACTTCCTGTGCCTGGTCTCGCTGGCGGTGGCTGCGGCGGTGACGGCCCGGCTGCGCCGTACGGGAATCGGGCGGAGCTGGATAGCGATGCGCGACAACGAGGAAAGGGCCGCCGCGTCCACCGTGTCGCCGCCGCGCATGAAGCTCGCAGCGTTCGGCGTGTCGGGCGGCATCGCGGCTTATGCGGGCGGGCTTCTGGTGACGCTGGTGCCGTCGCTTCAGCCCGACGTGCTGTTCCGGGCCAGCGAGTCGATAGTGGTGGTGGCCACCGCGGTGATCGGCGGGCTCGGGTCGGTGGCTGGTCCGATCCTCGGCGCGCTGTGGGTGCGGGGCATCCCGCAGGCCACTCCAGACGAGCTCGATGACCTGGTTCGGCTGCTCACGAGCAATATCGGGCTGCTCGTGCTGCTGATGTATTTCCCTGGCGGGCTGCTGCAGATCGTGTACCGGGTGCGCGACTGGCTGCTTGAGCGCGCCGACCGCCGTCTGGCTGCCGCCGCGGGATCCGCAGATTCTGGTGACATCGCGCCGGTCGCGGCTCCCGAGCCTCACGCCGCGTCCAAACTCGCCGCCGCCGAGCCGGTCGCTGCCCCGCGTTCCGTTGCTGAGCCAGTCGCTGCCGGTTCTGCCTCCCGTTCGGCTGTTGAGCCGGTCGCTGCCGGCGTGTCGGGCGCGCCCGCGCGGCGCGCCGGGCTTGTCGGGGCTGTAACAGCGATCTCGGACAGAGCCGACAGGCATCCCCACAGAGCCGACGGGCATCCCCAGGCACAGGCCGCGGCGGCTCTGGAGACACGTGATGTCAGCGTGAGCTTCGGTGGCAACCTTGCGGTCGACCGGGTGTCGATCCGAGTGTTCCCGAGCGAGCTGGTGGGGTTGATAGGAACGAACGGGGCGGGCAAGTCCACGCTGCTCAACGCGATGAGCGGCTTCGTTTCGTGCGAGGGCCGGGTGCTGGTGTTCGGCGAGGACGTCAGCGGCTGCCGCGCCCCGGCTCGTCACGCCCTGGGGCTGGGCCGGGGTTTCCAAGCAGCACGGCTGTACCCCGACCTCACGGTGCGCGAGTCGCTGATGGTCGCGCTCGAGGCTCGGTCTAGCTCACGCCTGTTGGCTTCGATGACGGCGTTGCCCCCCTCGCCGAGCGCGGAGCGCACCAAGCGCGCCGAAGCCGACGAGCTGATCGACTACGTGGGCTTGGGCCGCTACGCCGACCACTTCACCGCAGCACTGTCCACTGGCACCCGCCGCATAGTCGAGCTGGCGAGCCTGCTTGCGGGGCGCGCCAGGGTGCTGCTGCTCGATGAGCCCACTGGAGGCGTCGCTCAGCGCGAGGCCGAGGCGTTCGGCCCGCTGATCAAGCAGGTGCAACGCGATTTGGGCGCTGCGGTGGTGGTGATCGAGCACGACATGCCATTGGTGATGGGCATCAGCGATCGGGTGTACTGTCTGGAGGCGGGTTCGGTGATAGCTGAGGGCCCACCCGAACGGATGCGCTCCGACCCGCTCGTGATATCGAGCTATCTCGGTGCCGACACCCGCGCCGCTGCGAGTTCCGAAAAAAACTTTCTATAAAAAGGTACTTTGAATTCTCCGTCAGGAGAAGGCACGCACCAGCAGAGCGCAGGCGCCGACGGCGAGTACTGCCAACACGGCGCGGTCGAAGGCCTTGCTGGACAGACGGTGACGCAACCGCTCGCCTACGGGGATCAGCGCGGCCACGGGAGCGAACGCGAGGGCGCCCGCGAACAGCAGGTCGGAGGTGTACGCGCCCGCGGCGGCCAGTGCTGCGATCTGTGTGGCGCCACTTAGTAGGAACAGAGATGTGACCGACAGGATGAAGGCGTCGCGGGTCAGCCGGTAGCAGTAGAGCCATCCGATCACCACCGGCCCGGAGGCCCCGACCGCGCCTTGGGCAAGACCGGCGCCAAATCCCACCACGCCGGAGAACCGCCGGCCCGCGGCCAGGCTGATGGTCAGGCGGTCGGACATGAGCGTCACCGCCACGAATGCTCCGATCAGGATCACCAGGGTGACCAGAAGCGGCTGCTCGGGCCACGACACAAGTGCGAAGGTGCCGACCACCGTGCCGACAACGCTGGCAGCCAACAGCACGGGCAGGTCGCGGGTCTGCTCTTGAGCGTGACGTACGCGCCACACCAAGAGCGCGTTGGCAGCGGTGTTCGGCACCGACACCACCACCACAGCGCTTTCTACGCCGATCACCGGCGCCAGCAGCGGTATCGCCACCAGCGGATAGCCCACGCCGGTGATGCTCTTAATCGACATCCCCACCGCCGACGCCACCACCACTGCGGCAAACTCGAAAGCGGTCACCGCCTCAAAGCCGCCCGAGCGCTCACGTGTCGCTGGGTTGGGGTCTGTCGCTGCAGGGCGGAAACCTGTGATCGACAGGGGCGGAACCGCGGACTCACGTGTCGCTGGGTTGGGGTCTGTCGCTGCAGGTGCCGCCAGAGCCGTCACCGTCGTCACCGTCATCGCTGTTGAAGCTGTCGAAGCGGCCCCGAAGGTCCTCGAGCCAGTCGGGGAAATCGATCTCAGGGTCGGGCAGGGGAGTCACGCCCCTGGTCTGGCAAGCCTCGGAGAACGAGTCCGGGTCGTCGCTCCAGCTTCGAGGGTCTCCGAGCATCACCTCGAACAGCACGGCACCGCGGTCGCCGGCCACGAGCGGCCCGAACTGGGCACCTTCGGGCAGCTCGATGTGAGTCCCCGCGCGGCATATCGCGTCGCCAACGGACAGATCGCCGTCGATCACGAACACCACATGGGGCGAACGGTGCCCGTGGCGGCGCACCACCATGCCGGGGTCGTACCGGGCGTACAGCGACAGGTACGGCGGATCGGGTGAGAAGGCGAACCACTTCTCCCACACCGACGACTCGCTACCGTCGGCGTTTCTTTGCGCCTTGACCTGCTGCCATGGCACCGCCGGGTCGTCGATGTGCCGGATGAGCGGCCCGCGGCCGTTCTCGATCACGTCACTGCCCAACGCTGAAGAGCGTTCAGGGGGAGCCGCCGTCCCGTCAGGTTGCGCCCGTGGCCGGTCACCGCGACCAGTCGATCCCGCTCTGATGTAACGTCCAAGACTCGACGATGCGTCCACCGGTCACGCGGTGTTGCGCTATCCACACAAGCGTCATAGGCGACATCGCCGCCAGGCTCACGCCCCGCAGCGTGAGACGCACCCAGACCGAGCCGCTGTCGGCGCTGAGAGCGTTGACTGTCACGTCCTCAACGCGGATCGCGGCTCGGGCCGACGCCAGACGCCGGCGCAGCGCCTGCCGTGTGAGTGTCTTGGTGCCTTCAGAGGTGTGCCAGACGGTCTCATCGGCAACGAGATCGTCCAACGCGTCCAGGCTGTCGTCAAGCCACACACGCTGCCAGTAGCTGCGCACTGTCATCTCAGCGTCTGCTGCGGCGCAGGCTGATCGGCCTGAGCCGCCACGGCTCGAATCACTGCCTCGGTCGTCGCATAGTTGGGGGTCGGTGTTCGCCGGATCGGTCATATCACCGCCTTCGCTTCATATTGCAGGCTTGTTTGTGCTTTCACATTGTGTTTCGGGCTGTTCATATCATCACATTGTGTTTCGGGCTTGTTCGTGTCTTCACATCGTGTTGCTGATCGGATCGTCTTATTGGTTGGCGTTGCTGATCGGATCGTGTTGCTGATCGGCCTGCTCGTGTCACAGCGCCTGCGGAGCCCGGTTGGCGGGTTTAGAGCATGTCCAGCTCCGCGTTCGGGCTTGGCTCGAACACCCGACCGGCGATCACCACGAGAATCACCAGCGTGCCCATGCCCACCAGTGCCGCCCGGACGCCCACCGCGTCGGCCACGACTCCTATGGGCAGCGCCGCAATGGCGAAGCCGGAATAGCTCAGCATCAGCAGGCTCTGCACCCGGCCGTGGTACTCAACCGGCGTCGTCGTGAGCAGCAGCGAGTTGTTGAGCGCCTGGAATGCGCTGGAGGTGGCGCCCACCACCGCGAACACCGCCAGTGCCAGCCCGAAAGCCGGCATCACGGCGAACACCGCCAGCGACACTCCGAACAGCAGGGCGCTGCGGCCCTGAAACGGCCGCAGCCGCCCCCGCTCGGCATTGGCAAGAGCAACAGTCGCCACCAACGCCCCCGCCGCGCTCACAGCCGTCAGCAGCCCAAAGCCCGACGACCCGGCGCCGTAGACCTGCTCTGCGATCACCGGCAGGAACGCCATGTGGGGAAACCCCACCAGCACCACACCGAGCGACATCAGCAGTAGGTGCACCACCTCGGGCCGTGAGCGCACGAAGCGCAGCCCGTCGGCGATATCGCCCAGAGCGCTGCGGCCCGAACGCGCCGCTGGTTTTGCCGCGGGCAACCCCAGCACCAGCAGCACGCTGGCGGCGCCCAGCCCGGCGGCGCTGAAGAACACCCCCGACAGGCCAAAGAACGCCACGCCGATCATGGCGCCCGCCGCCGCCGGGCCGAACACGCGGGCGAACTGCACCGTGCCCATCGACAGGAACACAGCGTTGGTTAGCAGCCGTCGCTCCACCGTCTCGGCCACCATCCCCAGACGGGCCGGCGCCAGGATCGAGATCACAGCTCCCTGGACAAGGCTTGCCGCCAGCAGCATCCAGTAAGCAGCTGTGCCTGTGGCTACTGCCAGGCCCAGCGCCAGCGGGGTGACCGCCTGGATCACTCCGGCCGCGATCAGCACGGTGCGCTTCGCCAGCCGGTCGGCGAGCACGCCGCCTGTGGGTATCGCCACGATGCTCGATGCGCCAAAGGCCAGCATCACGCCGCCGAGCCCGGTGTTGCTGCTGGTGAGGTCGAAGGCGAGCCACGCCCGGGCGATGCCGGCCAACTGCATCGTCAGGAACGTGAACAGCCCGCCGAAGAACAGCTTGCGGTAGTCGCTGGAGCCCAGCGCCTCAAAGCGACGCGCGCCCGCAGGCGCCGAGCCGTCTGCCGTACCCGCAGGCGCCGAGCCGTCCGCGGCGGCGGTGTCGGGTGCCGCAGGCTCTACGTCCGAGCCGTCTCCGTCTGGCGCAGTGCTGTCCGGCGTGCCCGTTGGCACTGATTCGCGTATTCTGCGCCTATGCACGGCGACGACGCTACGCCCGCTGCGGCGATCCGAGAGCGGTCGGCGGGTGACGGCAGCCACGTCGTAGCGGTAGTGATGGCAGCTGGGCAGTCTCGCCGGATGGGTCGCCCCAAGCAGACGCTGATGCTGGGGGAGCGCACACTGCTAGCCCACGTGATGGCCGAAGTCACCGCCGCCGAGTCGCTCGACCGGGTGATCCTGGTGACGGGCGGCGCCGCGACGGAAGCGGTGCGCTCAGTGGGGCCGACCCGCGCAGAGGTGGTCCACAACGAAGGCTACGGCACCGGATGTGCGTCCTCTCTTCGGGCCGGGCTCAAGGCGGCCGACGGAGCCGACGCCTTGGTGATGTTGCTAGGCGACACCCTCGGCGTGACAGCAGAGATCATCGACGCAGTGGTGGGCGCCTGGCGGGCGCGGCCCACGTGGTCGGCTGTCACCAGCTACCGAGGCGGTCTCGGCCATCCCTTCGTTTTCTCCGCGGGGGCATTCGGCGCATTGCGCCAACTCCATGGCGACAAGGCCGTGTGGAAGATCGTGGACAGCGAGCCTCCGTCCAGAGTCGCCAGAATACCGGTTGACGAGCCGCTGCCACGCGACATCGACATCTGGGACGATTACCTGGCGGTCTGCGCAGACCTCGGCGTGGAGCCCGTCGGTTCAGCCTCCGTTCGACCTGACCACTAAGCAAGATCGCAGCCACATCAGCCTTCTGCGATTGCTCGCTCTAGCAACCACTCCGACACTCCGAGGAACCGCCATGACCGTCGCAATGCTCAGCCGGAAGATCTACTCGCTCACAAGAGCGGCCAAGATACTCGGCGTCCACTCGTCGACTTTGCGCCGATGGCTCGACGGCGAGACCCGGGGCGCGAAATCCTATGCACCAATCCTACGAACGGAGGCAACGGGCGACGATTCAGTGACGTGGGCCGAATTCGTGGAAGCTGGCTGGCTATGCCAATACCGCCGCAAGCACGGCGTGGCACTACGCGAACTGAGAGATTTCATCGATCGTCTTCGGGATGAACAGGGCACCCTTTATCCTCTAGTTCACCACAAGCCGTGGATCGGGCCTGACCAGCACTTGCTGCTGGAAGCACAGAAGCGGTCAGGACTGCCCGGCGAATTTTGGCTTGTGGTGCCGGCCAGCGGTCAGCTCTTGCTTACTTCGCCAGCCGACTCATTTTTGGAGCGAGTTGAGTGGAACGACGGTGTTGTCGATGCTTGGCGTCCTCATGCTGACCCCAAGTCACCCGTGCGATGCCGTCCCGCTTATCGTTCTGGAAGACCTGCGATACAGGGGATCAGCACGTTAGTGATCGCTGAGCACTGCGAAGGGGGCGAGGATGAAGCAGATGTGGCTGAGCAGTTCGGGCTCAATAAAGATCAAGTAGGATGGGCTCGTGCCTACGAACTTTCAAGGCGAACTCTCGCAACTGCCGCATGAGACTGGCAACTGTCCGCTACTATTTTGATGCTGATATTCTCGGGCTTGGCAAGCTTGTAGCACGCTTGCGTTCTGATGCCACCTTCCCTGGCGACCCAGGATATGTCATACACAAATGCCAGCGACCGCCGTGCGTAGTGACGAAGCCAGAAACAGCCGATATCGAGTGGATCCCAATAGTCGCCTCTGACGGAATGGTTATTATAACCCGAGATGCTGCTATACAGCACAGTCGCAGTGAGATAGAGATCGTGGTCAAATACAAAGCCAAGATGTTAACGCTAAGTGGCAAAGATGCGAAGACTGTCTGGAGCCAACTGGAAGTGGTCATGTGTCAATGGCGTTGGATCGAAAGGGTGCGAGATCAACCCGGTCCGTTCATATACAGGGTCACACGAACCGGTCACACTAGCGTCCTATAAGTCAGCAAATATATTTAGTGTGTTCGCCGTTGTGAGAACGGCTCCACTGCTGTGAGAGCTGTCTCACAGCGGACGGTGGACTCACCGCTGTCGGGAGCGACGAAGCTGGGGCGGAGCCCGGACTGGGTATGCGGAAGTCTGGGTGAGCTAAGGTCATGAACGAGGGGCATATTGCCGCAAGCCGTAGCAAGGAGGCCGAATGCTGCCGTCCAAGTTCGACTATCTGGCGGCTTCCTCTGTGGAGGAGGCCGTCGCCGCCAAAGCCGAGGGAGGCGATGAGACGAGGTTCCTGGCCGGGGGCCAGAGCCTGCTGCCCATGATGAAGCTGCGCCTCGCGGCACCCGAGAGGCTCGTCGACATCAACCGAATCGGCGGACTCGACGAAATCGAGCGTCGTAACGGGCACCTACATGTGGGCGCCCTCGTGCGTCACGCCGATGTGGCCACCTCGCCTGATGCCTTCGGCGCCATCGCCTCGGCCGCCCCTTGGATCTCTGATCCGCTGGTGCGCAACCTGGGCACAATGTGCGGCTCAGTAGCCCACTGCGACCCGGAGGGCGACTGGAACTCCGTGCTGCTGGCGACTGGCGCCGATGTGATCGCCCGAGGCCCGTCAGGCGAGAGAGCCATATCCATCAGCGACTTCGTCGTGGACTTCTTCACCAACTCCCTGGCCGATGATGAAATGGTCACCGGCCTGCGGATCCCGGTGCCGTCGGGCCGATCCGGCGGGTCGTACCAGAAGCTGGAGCGCAAGATCGGCGACTACGCCACGGTTGGTGTGGCTGCCCAACTGGAGATGGATGCCGACGGTGTCATCTCCGCAGCGGGCGTGGCGCTCACCTCGGTGGCACCCATAAATCGCAAGGCTGCAGACGCCGAAGCACTGCTGGTGGGAAACCGGCCCGGTGACGATCTGTTCGCCGAGGCCGGCGAGGCTGCTGCCGCGGCGTCGCAGCCGCGTGACGACGTGCGGGGAACGGCCCGCTGGAAGCGCCAGGTCGTGGCCGTTTTCACTCGCAGGGCTCTGGCTGCCGCGGCCGATCAGGCCCAAGCCGAGGCCTAGCGCCGACGCCTGGCATGTCACGCCTGGCATGTCAACTGGTGCCTAGCGCCGACACCGGGCCTGTCAACACAAGGCTCAAGCCCAAACACCGGGCCCAGACACAAAGAGGACGCCGAACAGCACACGGCAACGCGACGACACAAGGAAAAGGAATATGGAACTAACGATCAACGTCAACGGCACCGACCACAGCGCGGACGTGGAGCCCCGGCGGCTGCTGGTGGACCACCTGCGCACGACGGTCGGCCTCACAGGCACCCACATCGGCTGCGACACCACAAGCTGCGGCGTCTGCACGGTGCTGCTCGACGGCACGCCCGTCAAGTCGTGCACGATGCTGGCCGTGCAGGCCGACGGGCGTTCCGTCACCACCGTTGAAGGCCTCAAGTCCGGCGGCGAGCTGCACCCGATCCAGCAGGCTTTCAGCGACGAGCACGGATTGCAGTGTGGCTTCTGCACTCCGGCCATGATGCTGGTGGGCGCCGCGCTGATCGAGCAGAACCCGGCGCCTTCAGACGATGACGTGCGCTGGGCGATCTCCGGGAACCTGTGCCGGTGCACTGGCTACATGAACATCGTCAAGGCAATCCGGGCTGCAGCAGCCGCCTCGGCCGCCGGTGGCAACGGCGACGGCTAGCAGGCCGCGCGTCCCGAGCCCGGGCAAACCCATACGCAAGCGAACTGAACGAACCAGAACGGAGAAACCCCAATGACAGTGCTCGACGAACCCACGACATCGGCTGCGATCGGCGGCATCGGACACAGCATCAAGCGCGTTGAGGATGCCCGGCTGATCGAGGGCCAAGGCAACTTCCTCGACGACATCGCCTTGCCCGGAATGCTCTACATGGCCCTGGTCCGCTCGCCGGTGGCCCACGCTCGCATCAACGGCATCGACAGCGAGGCGGCCATGGCCGTCGACGGGGTACTGGCCGTCGTCACGGGCGAGCTGATGGCCGCCCACAACCTTGCCTGGATGCCCACCCTGTCGGGTGACACCCAGGCCGTGCTCGCCACCGACAAGGTCCGCTACCAGGGCCAGGAGGTGGCCGCGGTGATAGCCACCGATCCTTACATCGCGGCCGACGGCGCCGAACTCGTTGACGTCGACTACGACATGTTGGAAAGCGTCGTCACCCCCCAGCAGTCGCTGCAACCGGGAACGGTGATCATCCGCGACGAGAAGGAGGGCCAGACCGACAACCTGGCCTACGAATGGGAATGCGGTGACGAGGCCGCCACCGAGGAGGCCTTCGTTGCAGCCGACCGGGTGGTGACCCTTGAGACCCACTATCCCCGCTCGCACCCGTCACCCCTGGAAACCTGCGGCATCGTCGCCGACGTGGATCCGGTGACGGGACAAGCCACGATCTACATGACATCGCAGGCGCCACACGCCCACCGGACGCTGTTCGCCATGGTGGCCGGCCTTCCCGAGCAGAACATCCGCATCATCAGCCCCGACATCGGCGGCGGCTTCGGCAACAAGGTGCCGATCTATCCCGGCTATGTGGTGGCCACAGCGGCGAGTCTGCTGATCGGCCAGCCGGTCAAATGGGTGGAGTCCCGCACCGGGAACCTGATCTCCACCGGCTTCGGGCGCGACTACCACATGAAAGGGCAGCTGGCCCTGACCAGCGAGGGCCGCATCCTGGGCCTGCGGGTGAATGTGCTGTCCGACCAGGGGGCGTTCTACTCCGACGCCCAACCCACCCGGTACCGGGCCGGGCTGTTCCACGTGGTGACCGGCAGCTACGACTATCCGGCCGCCCATATCAGCTGCCGCGGCGCTTTCACCAACAAGGCGCCCGGCGGTGTGGCGTACCGCTGCTCGTTCCGCATCACCGAGGCGTCGTACATGATCGAGCGGCTGGTGCAGAACGCCGCCTATGAGCTGGGCATCGACCCGGCCGAGATCAGGATGCGCAACTTCATCCAGCCCGACCAGTTCCCCTATGAGACGCCGACCGGGTTCGTGTACGACTCCGGCGACTACCCCACAGCGCTGCGCAAAGCGCTCGACGAGGTGGGCTACGAGCAGCTGCGGGCCGAGCAGGTCGCGGCGCGGGAGCAGGGGCGGCTCATCGGCATCGGCATTGCGCACTTCACCGAGGCGGTCGGTGCCGGCCCGGCGCACACCTACGACATCGCCGGTCTGAAGATGATCGACTCGGCCGAGCTGCGGGTGCATCCCACCGGCAAGGCGATCCTCAAGCTCGGGGTGAAGACCCAGGGCCAGGGCCACGAGACGACGTTCGCCCAGATCGCAGCCACCCAGCTAGGCATTCCTGCCACCGACATCAAGGTGGTGCACGGTGACACCGACAACACGCCCTACGGGCTCGGCACCTACGCCTCGCGCTCCACGCCGGTGGGCGGGGCGGCGACGGCTGTGGTCGCCCGCAGGCTCGCTGCCAAGGCCCGCAAGATCGCGGCGCACCTGCTGGAGGCTGCCGAGGAAGACATCGAGCTCGACGACGGACGCTTCAGCGTGCGGGGCTCGCCAGATCAGGCTGTCACCATCGGCGATGTGGCCCTTGCCGCCTACACCAACCTGCCCGAAGGCATGGAGTACGGGCTGGAGGACGTCTGCTACTACAACCCGCCGAACCTCACCTATCCCTACGGCTCATACATCGTGGTGGTAGAGATCGATCCCGACACCGGCGTCTGGAAGGTGGAGCGGATGGTGGCGCTCGACGACTGCGGGGTGCGGATCAACCCGATGATCGTGGAGGGCCAGATCCACGGCGGGCTCACCGAGGGCTTCGCCATGTCGTCGATGCAATGGATCACCTTCGACGAAGACGGCAACTGCATCGGCTCCAACTTCATGGACTACCTGGTGCCCACCGCCTGGGAGACGCCCCGCTTCGAGCTGCTGGCCACCACCACGCCATCGCCTCATCACCCGATCGGCGCCAAGGGCGTGGGGGAGTCGGCCACCGTCGGCTCCCCGGCGGCGTTCGTGAACGCCGTGGTCGACGCCTTGGCCCATCTCGGAGTGCGCAACATCGACATGCCGGTGCTGCCCGACCGGGTCTGGGAGGCCATCGACGCCGCCTCCTGACAGCACGGACGCCTAAGCGCCTTCCCGGCTAGCCCTCAGGTTTGCGACTAGCCGGCGGGGGTACTACCGGGCTGTACAGATCCCAGCCGGGCAGCGCGGCAGCCTGGCGGACCCATTCCGCTAGCTGGCGCTCATCGAGTTTGCCCTCATATATGTCGACCCAGCGCGAGTTCTTGTCTTTGCCTGAACCAGGCGGGACGGGCTCCAGCCACGCTCCCTGAAAGAAGGTCACCTTCACGTAACGGGTGAAGACGTGGTAACTCAAGAACCATCCCGCACCCTCGATGCCGTAGAAGGGCGAGTTCCACCTCACGGCCTTGCGTACGTCAGGCACAGTGCGCACGATGAGATCGTCGAGGCGGCGCCCGATGCCGCTTTTCCAGCCTGGCATGGCAGCGATGTAGGCCTGCACGGGGGTGTCGCCGTCGCCTTTGGGGATCTGCGGGTTACCGCCTGCGAGAAGACGCGGCTTCGCGCTGGCGTGTTTCTTTGCGGCTGCGGTTGACTTCCTAGGCGACTTGTCACCCATTGCGTTGATTCGATCCCATGCTTGCGCGGCGAAGTTCTACAAAAGTCCAAAGTGTTTCTACAGAAGTCCAAAGTGTACAGTCAACGGCCATTCTGGCAGTGGCTATTCTGTGAATTGAACAGAGGACTCTGTTTATTAGATGGTGTCTTGAATCGGATGAACTGCTGACCTGTCAATGGGGAACTGCAACAAGCAAAGCAGCGGTGCGAGTCAAACACTTCGGTTGAAATGCGTTATGTAGGCTAGGCCCGTGGATGTGGCGGTTCTGGCGCGTGCTGTGGAACTGAGCGAGGCGCGTTGCGAATACGTGCTGGCCACCGTCGTGTGGCGGCGCGGCCCCTCGTCCGGCCGGCAGGGCTCTAAGGCGGTGATCACCGCGGACGGCACGGTTCAGGGCTGGCTCGGAGGCGCCTGTGCCGAGCCCTCGGTGGTGCGCAGCGCTCTTGAGTGCCTTGAGACGGGCGAGCCGGCGCTGCTGTTCTTGGGCCGGCCCGACGAGCTTGACGGGCGCGCCCACGACGGGGTGCGCTCGATAGCTATGGCGTGCGAGTCCGAGGGGGCGCTGGAGGTGTATCTGGAGCCGCACCGGCCCGAGCCGCAGGTGATCGCAGTCGGGCGTTCGCCGGCTGTAGACGCGCTTGCTGAAACGGCGCTGGCGCTGGGATGGCGGGCGGCGGTCATCGACGACGGCGGCAACCCGGATCACCATGCCCGGCCTGAGCTGGTGCGCGGCAAGCTCGACTTCGGCGGCCTCACGGTGGACGGCGCCACAGCGGTGGTGGTGGCCACGCAAGGCCACTACGACGACTTGGCGCTGGCCGCGGCCCTTGACGCCGGCGATGCCGGCTATGTGGGCTTGGTGGCTTCTGAAAGCCGCGCCGCGGCCGTGCTAGAGCACCTGCGCGCCCAGGGCACGCCCGCTGACTCTCTCGATCGGGTGCAAGCGCCGGCGGGGCTCGACCTGGGGCCTGTCGCCAATGCCGAGATTGCCGTGGCGGTGATGGCCGATCTGGTGGCCCGCCGGGCTCGGGGCGAGTTGACGACAGCGTCCGCAGGCTCGGCGCCACCGCGCCTTGAAGCGGTGGACCCGGTGTGCGGCATGACCGTGCTGATCGACGACGCCAAGTACCACACCGTGCACCAGGGCGCCGACTACTGGTTCTGCGCCTCCGGCTGCCTGCACGCTTTTGAGGCCGACCAGGCGCGTTTCTCGGGCTGATCCGCTGACCTGAGCCCGGCCCGGGCCTGCTCAAGCCGTTGGAGCGCGGCTGGCTAGTCTCGGCTGGTGACCGCAGCGCCCTCGCGTGACCGGCGGAGGCTCGGCTGGCTGCTCGCCGCCGTCGGGATGCTCTCGGTGTCCACCGACTCTCTGTGGGTGCGCCTTTCACGGGCTGAAGCGATCGATGTCGCTTTCTTGGTGGCGGTGGGCGCTCTTCCGCTGTATGCGGTGCTGAGCCGGTGGCTCGACCACACCTCGCCGTTGGAGTCACTGCGCAGACACACTGCTCCGCTGCTGACGGTGGGAGTGCTCAGCGCGACCAGCCAGGTCACCTTCTTCGCTGCCGTCACCGAGACCCGCATCGCCAACGTGGTGGCCATAGTCGCCGCTTCACCCCTGATGGCGGCCGCGTTCGCTCGAATCACGCTGAAAGAGCCGATCACCGCGCGCACGGCGGTGGCGATCGGTGCGACCACGGCAGGCATCGCCTTGATCGTGGGGGGCTCGGTGGGCGATCCGACCTTGCGAGGCGACCTGCTGGCGCTCGTGGCGGTGGCTTGCTTCTCTGCCGGCATCGTGATCTGGCGCCGCCATCCCGGCATGAGTCGCCTCGCAGGGCTCTCGATCAGCGCGGCGATCGTGATCACGGCCACCGGTTTCGCGGCGTCGCCGCTGTCGCTAGACACGCGCGGCTATCTGGCGGTCGCCGCCATGGGTCTGTGCTTCAACCCGTTGGGCCGCCTCGCCCACACCAACGCGCCACGGTTTGCGCCGGTGGCTGAGGTGGCGCTGTTCACCCCCATAGAGACTGTGGCGGGCACACTCTGGGCCGCCCTGTTCTTGGGCGAGACGCCCGCGCCGACCGTGGTAGCGGGCGCTGTCGTCGTGCTAGTCGCCGTGCTTTACGGCACCGTCGGCTCGCTCCGCAGTAACGGCCTAACCTGCGGGTTGTGACAGAGGGTCCTGTTGACGGCAGCGTGATTCTTGCCCGGGATGAAGCGGACACCGGACGGGCCAGTGATGCGGAGGTGCGCGACAGCCTGCCGGACGATCTCGACGCGGTCGGCTATGTGGGGCCGCGGCTGTTCCCCGACAACAGCCGTCGCCGCATCCCCGGAGCGATCTACCTGGTGATCGGCGCGGCCGGTGTGCTCGCGGTGGCGGTTGGCGACACTCCGCTGATCAACGGCGGCTTCGCGGCCGGCGGCGTGGCGCTGATCCTTCTCGGGCTGTACCACCTGCAGGCGGGCTGGCACTTGGGGGTGGACGAGAACGGCGCTCTCGCGGCCGCCGCGAGAGAGGTCGGCTTCCCGGTAGGGCACGCGTCGGCCCAGCTCGCCTGGCGAGGCCTGCGAAGCCGGCCCATCTGGCGGATCCTGCTGTACTCCGCCGAGTCGCCGCCGTCGCGTCGGGGACTGGTACTGGTGGACGGAGTGGACGGGGGGATTGTCGAGCGCTTCGTGGAAGACAACCCCGAGGACTGGACAAGTCTCAAAGCCCGAGCACAGCGCGCATGATAGATTGAAGCTCGTGCAGCGATTCCCTGGCCTCTAGATGTTCGACGGGAACTGGCGCGCTGCAGTAGACAGAGGGCTCACCCCAATCGGCGCGTCGCTGCACCGCACCGGCGTGTCCGCCGATGCGGTGACGATCACCGGCATCGCCATGGCCGCCGTCGCGGCGGTGACGATCGGGTCGGGGTACCTTCGGGTCGGGTTCCTGTTCCTGGTGCTCACGGGTATCCCCGACGCGCTCGACGGTGCTGTGGCCAAGGCCTCTGGCGACGCGTCGCAGCGCGGCGCGTTTTTCGACTCGGTGTCCGACCGGCTCACCGATGCGCTGCTGTTCGGCGGTGTGGCCTGGTATCTGGCCTCCAACCGACCGGGCCGCATCATGATGCTGCCCGTCGCGGTTCTTTGTGTCGCGATGATGGTGTCCTACCAGCGCTCTAAGGCAGAGTCGCTCGGCTACGAGGCCAAGGGCGGGATCATGGAGCGCGCCGAGCGCTTCATCGTGCTGGGCTTCGGGCTGCTGTTCAACGAGCTACTGCTGGTGACGCTGTGGGTGATGCTGGCGCTGACTGCCGTCACTGCTGTGCAGCGTTTTGTCAAGGTGTGGCGTCAGGCGTCTGAAGGCCGACGCGTGCGGCCCGGACAGCACAGGCGCCGCTCCCGTCGTTCTCGCAACGCAGCACGACAGCGCCGAGCGGGACGCAACAGGATGGAGGCTGCCTGGCGAGCGCGGGCAGACCGCAGGCGCCGGCCGCCCGAACAGGTCTGAGCCCGAGTTCCGGCTCACCCAGGCCGGGCCGCCGCAGCACGATCGGCCGGCGAGGGGCGTGCTGGCGAAGGGCTGGTCGCAGCATGGTCGGCTGGCGCATGGCGGACTGGCGTGTGATCTGCCGGCGTGTGATCTGCCGGCGTGTGATCTGCCTGAGCAGAACTGCCTGAGATGCCGTTGGCCTCCGCGTCCGGATACCGCGCAGCGGCCTTCTTCGCCCAGAATGCTCCGTCGCCCATGGTTCGGGCTGCCGCCTCAGCGGCGGCGCTGGCGTCAGCCGCCGCAAGCCGCGACCGGCGGCTGATCGTTCGCCGGAACCTCGAGCGCGCCATCGGCCGGCGTTTGTCTGCCGGCGAGGCCCGCCGCAAGGTAAGGGTCGCTTTCGAGTGGTACGCCCGCTACTACCTGGAGAGCTTCCAGCTTCCCGCCCTCGACATCGCCGCCGTCAACGACGGGTTCGGTTATGAGGGCGTGGATGCCGTTGAACGGGCCGCGCGTGGCGGCGTCGGCCCGATCCTGGTGATGCCGCATCTCGGCACCTGGGAATGGGCGGCGTGGTGGCTGGCGCTGGTGCCCAAGCTGAAGGTCACCGCGGTGGTGGAGCCGCTCGACCCTCCAGAGGTGTTCGAGTGGTTCACCTCGTTCAGGCAAGAGCTGGGCATGGACATAATCCCGCTCGGCCCGACCGCCGGAGGTCAGTTGGCCACGGCATTGCGAGGCGGCCACGTGGTTTGCCTTCTGTCCGACCGCGACATCGGCGGCGGCGGGGTGCCAGTCGAGTTCTTCGGCGAGCGGACCCGACTGCCGGCGGGGCCTGCGATGCTGGCGCTTCGCACCGGCGCGCCGCTGATCCCAGCAGCCGTCTACTGGCGAGGCGGCACCCGCCACGCCATCGCACGGCCGCCGCTCGACACCGGCCGCCGGGGGCGGTTGCGCGACGACATCGCCCGTGTGGTACACGACTACGCCCGCGCCTTGGAGGGGCTGATACGCCGAGCCCCGGAGCAGTGGCACCTGATGTCACCAAACTGGCCCAGCGACTTCCGAGCGCTCGGCCGGCCTGTGCCGCCACCGCTTCAGAACCTCTAGCGCCGCACCGCATAGGGCTTCGGTCAAGGGCCTCGGTAAAGGGCCTCCGGCGGACGGTGGAGCCTCTAGCCTTCGGGCGGTGAGGATCGGCGTGATCTGCCCCTACAGCCTCACCGTGCCCGGCGGGGTGCAGATGCAGGCGCTGGGCCTGGCCAGGGCGCTGCGCCGCAAGGGGTATGCCACGAGGGTGCTCGGTCCGTGCGACGGTCCGCCGCCCGACGCCGGTGTCACTCCGCTGGGCAACAGTATTCCGGCCATCGCCAACGGCTCGATAGCTCCGGTGGCGCCCGACCCGTCCTGCCAGCTGCGCGCCATCCGCGCCATGCGCGACGAGGCCTTCGACGTGATCCACCTCCACGAGCCGTTGGTGCCCGGTGCCACCATGACGGCCCTTCTCACGCGTCCGGCCCCGCTGCTTGGCACGTTTCATGCCGCGGGCCGCTCTCTGTGGTACGACCTGATGCCGCGGGCTGCGCGGTTTCTGGCGTCACGGCTTGACCACCGCACAGCCGTCTCGGTCGAGGCGCGCGACCTGGTGCACAACGCCATCGGCGGGAGCTACGACCTGCTGTTCAACGGAGTCGACCTCGCCGCGTACCGCTCCGCAGCACCGCAACCGTCTGACTCCGACCTTCCGACTGTGCTGTTCATCGGCCGCCACGAACCGCGCAAGGGTCTCGGCGTGCTGATCGACGCGCTCGGCCTGCTGCCCGACGACATAAGGCTGCAAATCGCAGGCGACGGCCCAGAGACCGACGAGCTGAAGTCACGCGCCGCCGGCGATCCGCGGGTGGAGTGGCTCGGAACGATTACCGACACCGAGAAGGTCTCCCGGCTCAAAGGCGCCGATGTGTTCTGCGCGCCGTCGCTACGCGGCGAGTCGTTCGGTGTCGTGCTGCTGGAGGCGATGGCGGCCGGTGCCGCCGTGGTTGCCGGCGATCTGCCTGGCTACCGAAACGTGGCCCGCCACCGGCGCAACTCGCTGCTGGTGCCGCCCGGCGACGCTGCCGCCCTCGCCGACGCCATTCTCGGCGTGCTGCGCGACCCGGCGCTCGCATCCAGATTGGTGGCGGCAGGGCACGAGCGCGCCGCTGCGTTTTCCATGGACGCGCTCGCGGAGTGCTACCTCGAGCACTACGAGCGAATCGCCGGCCCTTACGCCAGCCGGCGCGCACGGCTGCGATATCATTGAGGCCGTGGCCAGGCCTAAGCCCGCAGCGATAGTCGTCTGGCCTTCACTCGTTGCCGGCGCGCTCATCGCGGCGGCCTGCGCAGTCGCCGGCTTTCCCGCACTGGTGGGTGCTGGAGCGGCGATTGCGTCCGCCGCGGCGGTGGCTGCGTGGCTGTGGCGGGGCGCGCCACGCTCCATGCTGACAGCGCTGGGCGCGAAGCCGGTGCCGCCAGGGTCTCAGAGGCGCCTGGAGAACGTCGTTGAGGGCGTGTGCACCACCCACGGCATGGCTGAGCCGAGCCTGCACATCGTCGAGACGCCTGCCGTGAACGCGGCGTCCGTCGGCTTGGGGCGCAAATCCGCTCACCTGGTGATGACGAGCGGGGCGCTCGCAGAGTTAGACCGGCTCGAACTGGAAGCAGTCGTCACGCGTCAGCTCTGCGAGCTGCGGCGTGGGCTCGACGCCGCCACTGTGCTCGGCAGCGTGGCGCGCCTGCCGGGAGCGAGACCAGTCACCACTCGCCTCGCAGCCCGAGTCATCAACCATCGGACGGTGACTTACGGCGACCTTGAGGCGGTGCGCCTCACCAGCTACCCGCCCGCACTCGCCGAGGCGCTGCGGAAGTCGATGGCCTCGCCACTGGTGGACACTTCGCCCGCTGTCGAACATCTCTGGCTGGTCGCGCCCGACGCAGGGGCTGCCGCGGGCCGGCAGCCCCTGCCCTCACTGCGAATCGCCGCGCTCGGGCTGCTGTGATCCCGTCACGCTTCATGCCACAACGGGCGAGCGCTCTGAGATTTATCGTCAGATGCGCCGCTCTGGTCGCCGCTGTGTGCATAACGGCCTACGGATGCGGCTCGGCGGACGACAACGGCGACGCGGGCGGTGCCGACGGCGTCCCAACCACCGCGGCCGACCCGGACGGTGAGAGTTCCGGTGCTGACGGCCAACAGCCGGACTCTGACGGCGCCGCCGGCGGCACTGAAGGTGATATCGACAACGGAGACAGCGCCGCTGAAGAAGCTCCGCTGGCACCGGCCTTCTTCGAGCCGCTCACCGGGCTGCCGGCGACCGAGGCCGAGGCTCAGGCACTCGACCAGAGACGCGCAATGGTGGTGAAGGTCGACAACAACCGCCGCTCCAGGCCGCAGGCCGGCCTCGCTTCAGCAGACATCGTGTTCGACGAGCTCATAGAAGCCGCCGCGACGCGCTTCATGGCCGTGTTCCATACTGAGATCCCCGCCAGAGTCGGACCGGTGCGCTCAGCGCGGACAAGCGACCTCGATATCCTCAGTGACTTCGCGAGGCCGTTGTTCGTCTTCTCTGGTGGAAACTCCACCGTCCTGCGACAGCTCCGAGCCGCTGTGAGAGAGGGCACGCTGATCGATACAGGCGCTAGTAGGACGCAGGAGCACTATGTGCGCGACCGCGACCGCCCACCTCCCTTCGACTTGTACTTCATCCACGACGACTCGAGCCTCGAGCCGATGCTGTTGCTTGAAGACGTCGGAGCGCAAGCAGTTACGCCGATCTTCGAGTTTGGCCCGCCCTCTTCAAGCTCTCAGACCGCTTCGTCGGCGGGCTCCGCTGTCGGCATCACCGTCGACTACCAGCGCAGCTTCGGAAGCGTCGTCGATCACATCTGGGACCCCGACGTCCAAGGCTGGGTGCGCATCCAAAACGGCGAGCTTCATCTCCTTGAGACCGACGCCGGGCTTGTCGAAGCTGCTCCCACCAACGTCGTCGTGCTGCACGTCACGCACCGGAGATCGGCCGCCGACTACGAGTCTCCGCAAGCTGTCACCTACGGGCAGGGCAAGGCCTGGGTGCTCACCGCGGGCAGGGTTCAAGAGGCCGCGTGGGAGCGCACCGAAGGCCGGCCCGGCTACCGTTTCACCGACGCGTCAGGCGCGCCGCTGACCCTCACACCGGGGAAGACGTGGGTTATTTTCGCCAACACCAGCCGGTCGTTTCCGGTGGCTGCCGTGGTGCCGATCTTCCAGCCTGACGGAGATCGCATGCTCGCCGAGGCCCGCGCCACCGCAGCCGGGGCGGCAGGCTGATTGACGCCGGTCCCATCTAGGATTATCGCCATGGCCGAAGCGACCACAAACGCCGTAGCCGCCGTGCAGACCGGCACTCAGTTAGTGAAGCGGGGCCTCGCCGAGATGCTCAAAGGCGGGGTGATCATGGACGTGGTCACACCCGAACAGGCCCGCATCGCCGAAAACGCCGGAGCGGTGTCGGTGATGGCGCTTGAGCGGGTGCCCGCCGATATCCGCAGCGACGGCGGCGTGTCGCGCATGTCCGACCCGGAGATGGTCGCCGGGATACAGGCAGCGGTGAGCATCCCGGTGATGGCCAAGGCCCGTATCGGCCACTTCGCCGAGGCTCAGATCCTCCAAGCCCTCGGCGTCGACTACGTCGACGAGTCCGAGGTGCTGACCCCGGCCGACGAAGCTCACCACATCGACAAATGGGCGTTCACCGTGCCGTTCGTGTGCGGCGCCACCAGCCTCGGCGAGGCGCTGCGGCGCATCAGCGAAGGCGCCTGCCTGATCCGCTCCAAGGGCGAAGCCGGCACCGGGAACATCGTCGAAGCTGTCCGCCATCTGCGCTCCATCGTCGGTGACATCGGCCGCCTCAGCACCGCCGACAGCGCCGAGCTGTTCGACTGGGCAAAGCGGCTGCGGGCGCCTCTGCCGCTGGTGCAGGAGGTCGCCGCGGCCGGCAGGCTGCCGGTGCCGCTGTTCTGCGCGGGAGGCATCGCCTCGCCAGCCGACACGTCGCTCGTGATGCAGCTCGGTGCCGAGGCCGTGTTCGTCGGCTCGGGCATCTTCAAGAGCCAGCAGCCCGCCAAGATGGCCGCCGCAATCGTCGAGGCCGTCACCCACTACCGCGATCCGGAGATGCTCGTAAAGGTCAGCGCCGGGCTCGGCAAGGCTATGAAGGGGCTTGACATGGCCCAGCTCGAAACCAAGCTCGCCGAGCGAGGCTGGTAGAGCCGCCCGCGGCGACCCCCGAGGCTGTGCCGCCAGCCGTCGGCGTGCTCGCCCTTCAAGGGGCGTTCGCAGCTCACGCCGTCGTCTTCGAGGCGCTCGGCGCCGGGGTCACCGAAGTGCGCAGCCCCGAGCAGCTCGACGCGCTCGACGCTCTGGTGATCCCCGGCGGCGAGTCAACCACGATCTCGATGATGCTTGAAAGCTCGAGGCTGCTTGAGCCGGTGCGCGAGCGACTCGAAGACGGGCTCGCGGTTCTCGGCACCTGCGCCGGGATGATCCTGCTGGCCTCAGAGATCGTGGACGGCCGACCCGATCAGCACGCCTTGGGCGTGATCGACCTCACTGTGCGGCGCAACGCCTACGGCACCCAGATCGACAGCTTCGAAGCCGACATCGACATACGCGGACTGGACGAGCCGTTTCACGGCGTGTTCATCCGAGCCCCGGCGGTGGAGCGCGCCGGCCCTGAAGTGGACGTCTTAGCGCGTCTCGGCGGGCGTCCGGTGCTGTGTAGGTCTGGAGCGGCGACGGTGGCCGCGTTCCATCCCGAGCTGTCGGGCGACACCCGCGTCCACGCCGCCTTCCTCGACGCGCTGTAGCCGTTCTGAACGCGCGCCGCGTGCTCCGGCGCTTGGCACCTGTAAGGTCGGAGGACAATGAGCGGTCATAGCAAATGGGCCACTATCAAGCACAGGAAGGGCGCCGCGGACGCAAAGCGCGGCAAGCTGTTCGCGAAGCTCATCAAGCAGGTGGAAGTGGCCGCCCGCGCCGGTGGCGGCGACCCAGACTCCAACCCGGCGCTTCGCACCATGTACCAGAAAGCCCGCGACAACTCGGTGCCCTTGGACACCATCGAGCGGGCCATCAAGCGCGGCACGGGCGAACTCGAGGGGGTCAGCTACACGTCGGTCACCTACGAGGGATACGCGCCCGGCGGGGTGGCCCTGTACATCGAGTGCCTCACCGACAACCGCAACCGCACAAGCGGCGACGTGCGCAGCACACTCACCCGACACGGCGGGTCACTGGCCGAGCCGGGGTCGGTGGCCTGGCAGTTCGAGCGCAAAGGCGTCGTGACCGTGCCCTCGTCGGTGGACGAAGACGAGCTGATGATGGCCGTGCTCGACGCCGGCGCCGAGGACATTCTCGAAGACTCCGAGTTCCGCCGCGTGGTGACCGAGCCCGGCGACCTGCAGTCCGTGCGCCAGGCCCTCGTCGATGCGGATCTGCCGTTCGAGAGCGCCGACCTTTCAATGCTTCCCACCAGCACCGTCACGGTGAGCGACCCGGGCATGGCGCGCCAGGTGCTGCGACTCGTAGACCTGCTAGACGACTTGGACGGCGTGCAAGACGTTCACAGCAACTTCGACGTCGACACCGGCCTTCTCGAAGAACTCGTCTGACGTCGGCGCCGGCCTTCTGGGAGCACCCGCCTGAGGCGAGACCTTGCTCGGGTGCACGCGTCCGCGGTGGCGCACCCGTGCCGCAATAAGTAAGCCGCAATAGGATCGCGCGTATGTTCGTTCTGGGGATCGATCCGGGGCTGTCGCGCTGCGGCTACGGTGCCGTCGTCGGTGGCCGTCGGCCTAGAGCGATGGCCGCGGGGGTGATCACCACAGAGCCGGGCCGCCAGCGGGCCGTGCGCCTGGCTGAGCTGCAATTCGAGCTGCGCGGCCTCATAGCAGAACTGCGGCCCCAAGTGGTGGCCGTGGAGCGCCTGCTCTTCCAACGCAACGTTTCTACGGCCATGTCGGTGGGCCAGGCCGTCGGCGTGGTGCTCGCCGAATCGGCCTCTGCGGGCTGCGAAGTTTATGAGTACTCACCCAATGAGATAAAACAGGCCGTGACCGGTTACGGAGGCGCCGACAAGCATCAGGTGTCGTCAATGGTGGCGCGGCTGCTCGGTCTGCCCGAGCTGCTGCGTCCGGTTGACGCCGCCGACGCGCTGGCAGTGGCGCTGTGTCATCTGGCACGTCAGCCCTTCGCCTCGGCCGCTGGACGACAGCGGTGATCGGCTCGTTGCGGGGCCGCCTGCTTGCCCGCTCGTCTGGCGCCGAGCTTCTCATAGAGGTCCACGGCATCGGCTACCGCGTGCAGACCACCGCGTCTGCAGCGGCCCGCCTCAGGCGCAGCGCTCCGGAGGTGTTCTTGCACGTCCACCACTCGGTGCGCGAGGACGCCGAGCAGCTCTACGGGTTCGTGGCCGAAGACGAGCTGCGGGCGTTCGAGGCCCTGATCAGCGCGCACCGTGTGGGCCCGGCTTTGGCACTCGCGATCCTCGATGTTCACTCGCCTGAACAGCTGCGACGCGCTGTGGCGTTCGACGACGTCGACGCTCTCTGCCTGGTGCCGGGTGTCGGCCCCAAGACGGCTGTGCGGATGCTGGTGGAGCTCAAGTCGAAGCTCGATCTGCCCGAAGCCGGGTCGCCTCCCGCCGCGGACTCCGCCGCGGCCGCCGTTGGTGCTGCTGCCGGTGCCGCCGCCGACCAGTCGGTGATGGCCGATGTGCGCTTCGCATTGGCGGGTCTGGGATACGACGCCGCGGAGATCCGACTCGTGATGGCCGAGCTCGGAGACAGCGACGACCCGGAAGTGCTGATCCGTGAGGCGCTGCAGCTCTTTGCTGGCGGGCGGTCCGGCTCTTCTGATGGCGTCCGGGGCGGGGCGTAGCCCGTGCCGCGCAAAGAGACCCTCACTGTGGCGAACGCCACAGCGAACGGGCTGCGGTCCGACCCTGCCGGTGCACCGCCACCTGATGCTCGCGCACTGTCTAGCGCAGCGTCTGACGCGGGCGGGGTGCCATCAGAGTCCGACGGTCCGCTGATCGCTGACGCGCTGCTGTCGGCCTCGCCTCAGCCCGCCGAGCGTTTCAGCGAAGCCAGTCTGCGACCTCGTACGCTCAGCGACTTTGTCGGCCAGAGCGAGCTGAAGGACCACCTCGGCGTGATGCTCG
Source organism: Acidimicrobiales bacterium (assembly GCA_965214945.1). Lineage (GTDB taxonomy): Bacteria > Actinomycetota > Acidimicrobiia > Acidimicrobiales > Aldehydirespiratoraceae > JAAXHB01. The sequence goes on from OZ244029.1 coordinate 614,188, forward strand.
GAGCGGCGCGTCAGCGCGGTCAGCCTCCCGACCACCTGCTGTTCGCTGGGCCGCCCGGCCTCGGCAAGACCACGCTTGCCCACATCGTCGCCCGCGAGATCGACGCGCACCTGCAGGTCACATCCGGCCCGGCCCTGGAGCGGGCCGGCGACCTCGCCGCCATCCTCACCAGGCTCGAGGAGGGTGATGTGCTGTTCATCGACGAGATCCACCGTCTGCCGCGACCTGTCGAGGAAGTGCTTTACCCCGCGATGGAGGACTTCCGAATCGACATTGTGCTCGGCAAAGGCCCCGCCGCGCGGTCGATCCCGCTGGACGTGGCCCCGTTCACGCTGGTGGGCGCTACCACCCGCACCGGGCTGATAACCGGCCCTCTGCGCGATCGGTTCGGGCTGGTCGCCCGTCTCGACTTCTACGCGCCGGACGATCTCGCCCGAATCGTCGAACGAGCCGCGGGCATCCTCGGAGTCAAAATCAGCGCCGCCGGCGCCGCCGTCATCGCGCGCCGTGCCCGGGGCACTCCGCGTATCGCCAACCGCTTGCTGCGGCAGGTGCGCGACTTCTCTGAGATGCGTCGCGACGGTTGTATCGACGCCGCGGTCGCCGAGGAGGGGTTGGCTTTCTTCTGCGTGGACTCGCTCGGGCTTGACAGGCCCTCGCGGGCGGTGCTGGAGGCCCTGTGCGTGCGCTTCGGGGGCGGGCCGGTGGGCCGATCGACCCTGGCCGTCGCGCTGAGCGAACCAGGTGAGACCTTGGAAGACGTGTATGAGCCGTTCCTGATCCAGCAGGGGCTGATGATGCGCACCCCGCGCGGCCGCGTGGCGACCACCGCGGCGTGGGCGCATCTAGGACTGCAGGCTCCACAGCCGGGCCCCGAGGCCCAGCCGGGGCTGTTCTGCTGAACGAGCCGCCGCCGGCCGTTCCGGCGGATCTGCACTATGACCTGCCCGGTGAAGCCATCGCGCAGACGCCTCTGGAGCAGCGAGACCACGCCCGGCTGCTGGTCGACCTCGGCGACGGTGTTGAGCATCGCCGGGTGCGTGACCTACCCGAGCTGGTTGGCACGGGCGATCTTCTGGTGGTCAACGACACCCGGGTGCTCCCCGCCAGGCTGCGGCTGCGGCGCGCTACCGGCGGCGCGGTGGAGGTGCTGCTGCTGGCCGAGCGCCCCGACGGCACCTGGGAGGCGCTGGTGCGCCCGTCGCGGCGCCTGCGGGTCGGTGAGGTGGTCACACCCGAGCGGGACGACGGCAGCGCCGCGGGGGCCGCTGTGGAGGTCGGCATCGACCTGGGCGAGGGACGGCGAATGGTGCGGGTTCACACCGGAGGGCGAGAGCTGCTCGAGGTGCTCGCCGAGGTCGGCACGGCACCGCTGCCACCTTACATCCGCGGCGATATCGACGACCCCGAGCGCTACCAGACCGTGTACGCGCGCCGCCCGCTGTCGGCCGCGGCGCCCACCGCCGGTCTGCACTTCACTGACAAGCTCTTGGATCGCATCCGCGGTGCCGGCGCAGCGGTCGTTGCTGTTGAGCTGGTAGTCGGGTTAGACACCTTCCGCCCGGTCACTGCAGCCCGGCTCGACGATCATCGCATCCACACCGAGCGCTACCGCGTGCCCGAGGCCGCTCAGGCCGCGCTAGCCCGATCCGATCGGGTGATAGCCGTCGGCACTACCGTGGCGCGCTGTCTGGAGACTTGGGCGCTCACCGCCGAGCCTGAGGGCCGAACAGGGCTGTTCATCCGCCGGCCGTTCCGGTGGAGGGCCGTCGACGCGCTGATGACCAACTTCCACCTGCCGCGCTCCACGCTGCTGTGCCTGCTCGACGCGTTCATCGGGCCGCGCTGGCGCAGCCTTTATTCGACGGCGCTTGCCGAGGGCTACCGCTTCCTGAGCTTCGGCGACGCCATGCTGGTCGCCCGCCGAGTCGTTGCAGCCCCGGGCTGCTGACCCGTGACGCGCGCCGTTTTCACTCCCGACGCCTCGATGTCGCCGAGCCGCGGCCGAGCCCGCGCGGGGACGGTGACCACAGTGCGCGGCAGCTTCGCCACGCCGTGCTTTATGCCGGTCGGCACCAGAGCGGCGGTACGCCATCTCGACTCGTCCGACCTTGAGGCGCTCGGCGCGCAGGTGGTGTTGGCCAACACGTATCACCTGATGCTGCGGCCCGGTGCCGAGGTGATCTCGGAGCTGGGGGGCATCCACCGGTTCATGGGCTGGAACGGGCACGTCCTCACCGACTCCGGCGGGTACCAGGTCTTGTCACTCAAGGCCGACACCGACGACGACGGCGCGGTCTTCAAGTCCGTCTACGACGGCTCACGCGTCCGCCTCACCCCCGAACGTGCCGCGGAGCTGCAGGCGCTGATCGGCTCGGACATAGCCATGGCGCTCGACGTGTGCCCGCCAGCGGACGCGCCGCGCTCGGTGCAACGCGAGGCCGTGGACCGCACCGCCGCCTGGGCCAGCCGCGCCCGCAGAGCGTTCACCGCGCGTCTCTCCGCTCAGCCCTCTGGCCAGTATCAGTTCGGGATCGTGCAGGGAGGCACGCATCCCGACCTCCGGGCCGAGTCGGCGAGGCGCACCGTCGAGATCGGCTTCGAAGGGTACGCCGTGGGCGGGCTGTCGGTGGGGGAGAACCGCCCCGCGATGCTCGAAGCGCTAGAAGCGTGCGTCCCGGAGCTGCCCGAAGAGTCGCCACGCTATTTCATGGGGCTCGGCGACCCGGTCGGGATCGTCGAGTCCGTCGCGCGCGGTATCGACATGTTCGACTGTGTGCTCCCCACCCGCTTGGCCCGCCACGGCACGGTGCTCAGCGACGCCGGGCGCTACAACCTCGGCGCCGCCCGTCATGCGCGCAGCGACGAGCCGCTCGATCCGAGCTTTCCCGAGAGCCCCGCCGCACGCTGGTCGCGGGGCTACCTGCGGCACCTGCTGGCCACAAGGGAGCCCACCGCGGCTCGGCTGCTGAGCCTCCACAACCTGGCGTGGCTGCTGCGCCTGATGGACCAGATACGCCGAGCGCTGCGCTCCGGCGGCTTCGAGGAGCTGCGCGCTGGCGTTCACGGCGCATGGGCGTAGGATCGGGCCATGGATCCCAGTTTTCTCATAATCATCTTCGTCTTTGTGGCCATCTACTACCTGATGATCAGGCCGCAGCAGAAGCGCGAGAAGGAGCGCCGCGCCATGGTTCAGGCGCTCACCGAAGGCGACGAGGTGGTCACCAACTCCGGCATCCACGGCGTGATCGTGGAAGTCGAGCCGAACATCGTGTGGGTGGAGGTCGCTCCCGACGTGGAGCTCAAGATCACACGGGACGCCGTGGCCATGCGCCAGCCCGACTCAGGCGCATCAGAGTCGCCCGACGGCGAAGACGGCGACCCTGCAAGTGGTGAATACCGAGTTGAAGCCTAACGCTGGTGGGCGCATCAGAGTCGCCCGAAGGCGTAGACGACGACAGCTGACGGGGATCACCGCGCACCCACGACCTGGGCGCACCGGGGCCTTGTTGGGGCCGCAAGTGAGCGGCCGGAGCTGACGGAGTGCGGCGCAAGCTCACCTTCGTGATCGGCATCGTCGCTGTCACCCTCGGCGGCGTGGTCTACACGCTGGCAGCCGGCAACGAGCCGCTGCTCGGGCTCGACCTCCAGGGAGGCGCGAGCGTGGTGCTCGAGCCCACCCGCGATGCGAGCGACGATGAGCTAGATCTGGCGGTCGGCATCATCCGCAATCGCGTTGACGGCCTCGGCGTGGCCGAGCCGGAGATCAGTACCCAGGGCAGCAACATTCTGGTGCAACTCCCCGGTGTGGAGAACCAGCAGCGGGCCATCGACCTCGTCGGCCAAACCGCGGAGCTGCGGTTCAGACCGGTTCTCGCGCAGATCACCGAAATCGAATATCAGGCAGCCGTTGCTTCCGACGCCGCGGGCACGGTCGACGGTTTCGCCCTCACCAGCGACCGCGCCGAACCCGAGGCCGTGCCCGCGGACGTCGATGTAGTGTTGGCGTCTTACGGCGACGAGGGCGTGCTGTTGCGCTACCGGCTCGGCCCCACCGACGTCACCGGCGACGCGCTGGAGGGCGCCGACGACCGCTTCGAGACTTTTCTCGGCTGGCACGTGGCGCCGACTTTCAAGTCGGGCGCTGATGGCATCGACGGCTTCAACGAGCTGAGCCGGCGGTGCTTCTACCGGGAGCTGTCGTGCCCCACGAAGCAGATCGCCATCGAGATAGACAACGAGGTGATCAGCGCGCCTTCCATACAGGACGACGCGGCCGCCTTCTCGCCCTTCGACCGCTCCAACATCACCATCACCGGCCGCTTCACCGAGCAGGAGGCCAAAGACCTCGCCCTGGTGCTCGACTACGGCGCGCTACCGATCGAGCTCGAAGCCCAGCAAAGCCGCATCGTGTCTGCGTCGCTGGGCACCGACGCTCTGCGCGCCGGGATGGTCGCAGGAATCATCGGACTGGTGCTGGTGGCGGCGTTCCTGATCGCCTACTACCGGCTGTTGGGGCTGGTGGCTATCGCCAGCCTGGTGCTGTCCGGTGCGCTGCTGTGGACGATCATCGCCTGGCTCGGCGAGACCCGCGGGCTGGCGCTGACGCTTGCAGGGGTGACCGGGCTGATAGTCGCAGTCGGCGTGTCCGTTGACTCCAACGTCGTCTATTTCGAGCACCTGAAAGAGGATGTCCGCTCGGGCCGCACTCTGCGTTCGGCGGTAGACCGGGCGTTCCCGATCGCGTTCTCCACCATCTTTAAAGCAGACATAGCGTCGCTGATCGCTGCGGTGGTGCTGTATCTGCTAACCGTCGGCCAGGTGCGGGGCTTCGCCCTGTATCTCGGGCTCGCGACCGTGCTCGACCTGGTGGCGACGTACTTCTTCATGGGGCCGGTAATCGCCTTGATGGCCCGAAATCAGGGCCCCGCCCACTCTTGGGCGCGTTTTGGCATCCCGGCCGTCGCCGATCGGGGCGCGTCGTGAACGCTGCGGGCGCCGTCAGCGTCGCGCGGCTGCGCGGCTTGGCGCGCTCGTTGTATCGGGGGGAGCAGCAGTTCGACTTCCCGCGGCTGTGGAGACGGTCGCTGGTGTTGTCGCTAGCCGCGGTCGTACTCAGCGTGGCCAGCTTCGCGGTGCGGGGGCTCGACCTCGGTATCGAGTTCAAAGGCGGAACTGCCTGGGAGGTGAGCGCCCCCGGCGTGTCGGTGGCCGAGACGCGCGACGCTTTGCGCGGCACCGGAGCAGCCGACGCGAGAATCCAGACGGTAGGCGGCGACACCATCCGTGTGCGTGCAGGAGCGGACGTATCCGTGGACGAAGTCCGCAGCACGCTGGCGGAGCTCGCCGGCGCGGGCGACACCGACGTGAGCGTCACCACTGTCGGCCCGTCGTGGGGCTCTGAGATCACCGCCAAAGCCCGCAACGCCCTCGTGGCGTTCTTCGCGTTGGTGGCCGCTTACATCGCGATCCGGCTTGAATGGAAGATGGCCGTGGGAGCGCTCGCCGCGGTAGCCCACGACATCATCATCACGGTCGGCTTCTACTCGGTGTTCCAGTTCGAGATCACCCCGGCCACCGTGATCGCGTTCCTCACCATCATGGGCTACTCGCTTTACGACACCATCGTGGTGTACGACAAGGTTCGCGAAGTAGTGGGAAGGGTGTCGGCCACCGGGCGCTACACCTACACCGAGATGATGAACCTGGCGCTCAACCGGGTGCTGATGCGCTCGGTCAACACCTCTATCACGTCGATGCTGCCGGTGGCTTCGATGCTGGTGATCGGCTCGTTCGTGCTCGGCGCTGTGACTTTGCAAGAGTTCGCCGTCGCGCTGATGGCCGGGATCGCGGTCGGTACCTACTCGTCGGTGTTCGTTGCCGCTGCGCTGGTGACGTGGATGAAAGAGCGAGAGCCCGACTATATCGAGATAGCCGAAAAGGTCCGCCGCCGCCACGGCAGGGCTTCCGGCGGCACTCGTGCCGTCTCGGAGATCGACGCGGTGCTCGGCGACGTAGCGGTGCCCCAAGGCCGCCTACGGGCGCGAGTCTCAGGAGCGACGGGCCCTGAAGCACGAGGGGTTGGAACTCGCGGCTCTGCGCGGCCGTCTGGCCGCAGCGGTGCCCGCCGTGCTGCCAGCTCGGCGTCGTCGCAGCGCCCGCGCCCGGTGCCGGGGTCGCCTGCGGGGCGGCCCGGCCCTTCGTCTGCGGCCAAGCCGGCGATCCCGCCCCGTCCGCGCAAAAAGAAGAGAAAGAAGCGATGACCCCGTGGCGGCAGCTGGTGCGCGACGTGCCGGACTATCCGCACGCCGGCATCGTGTTCAAAGACATCACGCCGCTGTTGGCGGACCCGGACGGCCTCGACGAGGCACTTTCGGCGATGGCCGAACCGTGGCGCGATGAGCGGATCGAACGTGTGGTGGGCATCGAAGCGCGCGGTTTCGTGGTCGGCGCGGCTGTGGCGCGGGAGCTGGGAGCGGGACTCGTCGTGGTTCGCAAGGCCGGCAAGCTGCCCCGGCGGACGCTCTCGGCGTCATATGACCTCGAATACGGCAGCGACACCCTTGAGATGCACGCCGATTCGCTGGCGCCCGGCCAGCGGGCGGTGATCCTCGACGACGTGCTCGCCACCGGAGGCACCGCCGCCGCGGCCACACAGCTGGTCACGGCTGCGGGAGCGGATCTGGCCGGATGCGGCTTCCTGCTGGAGATCGCCGCGCTTGGCGGCCGGGCCCGGCTGGGCGGAGTGAGAGTCGAGTGCGCCATGACCGTCTCGCCGTGAGCTGCGGGGCAGTGACCGTCTCGCTTTTAGCTGCGGGGCAGTGACCGTCTTGCCTTGAGCTGCGGGGCCTTGGGTCTGCGAGACTGACCGCATGGTGACCGCCACACGAGCCCTGCCGTGGAGGCGCACTAAACATCCCGCCGCGGCCGACATCTCTGAGCTGCTCGACTGCTACCGCGAGCGCCACCCGGAAGCCTCCGTCGACCTGATCTGGCGGTCCTTCGAGCTGGCGGAGCAGGCGCACCGCGGCCAGAAACGCATCTCCGGCGAGCCCTACATCCGCCATCCGGTGGCGGTGGCGATCATCGTGGCACGGCTCGGGCTCGACGACACCTCGATCGCGGCTGCCCTGCTCCACGACGCCGTGGAGGACACCGATGTGGCGTTGGCTGCCATCGAAGCCGACTTCGGCGCCGATGTAGCCCGCATCGTGGACGGTGTCACCAAGCTCGACCGGGTGCACTACGACACCAGAGAGCAGCAGCAGGCGGCTTCTGTACGCAAGATGATCGTCGCTATTGCCCGCGATCTGCGGGTGCTGATCATCAAGCTCGCCGACCGGCTCCACAACCTCCGCACACTGGCGGTGCTGCCGGCCTTCAAGCAGAAGTACACCGCGCGCGAGACCCTCGACGTGTACGCACCGCTTGCGCACCGCCTGGGCATGCAAGACCTAAAGCAGCAGATCGAAGATCTGGCGTTCGCCGCGCTGGAGCCCCGCCGTTACGCCGAGATCGATCAGATGGTGCATCAGCGCGCCCCGGAGCGGGATCTCTACCTGTCGAGAGTGCTCGACCAGGTGCAGGCACGGCTCGCAGAACTGGGCATCCGCGCCGACATCACCGGGCGCCCCAAGCACATGTGGTCGATCTATGAGAAGATGGTCGTTAAGGGCCGCTCCTTCGAGGAGATCTTCGATCTGGTGGGGATCCGCGTGCTGGTGTCGTCGGTGCGCGACTGTTACGCGGCTCTCGGGTGCATCCACGCTGCCTGGCGACCAGTGCAGGGTCGCTTCAAGGACTACATCGCCATGCCCAAGTTCAACCTGTACCAGTCGCTTCACACCACCGTGGTCGGCCCACAGGCCAAGACCCTCGAGGTTCAGATACGCACGCACGAGATGCACGCCCGGGCCGAGTACGGCGTGGCCGCCCACTGGGAATACAAGGACGACTCACCATCGCAGGAGATGGCCTGGCTGTCGCGCATCATCGACTGGCAGCAAGAGACCTCCGATCCGGCGGAGTTCATGGCCAACCTGAAGATAGACCTCGACACCGACGAGGTCTACGTGTTCACCCCCAAGGGGAAGGTCATCGAACTGCCGGTCGGAGCGACCCCGGTGGACTTCGCATACGCCATCCACACCGAGGTCGGCCACGCCTGCGTCGGGGCCAAGGTGAACGGCCGGCTGGTGGCCCTCGACAGCCGCCTGGCTTCGGGTGACATGGTTGAGGTCTTCACCTCCAAGACACCGGGCGCCGGCCCGAGTCGGGACTGGCTGAAGTTCGTCGTGAGCCGCCGGGCCGCCAACAAGATCAAACACTGGTACCTGCGCGAACGCCGCACTGACGCCATCGAGCACGGCCGTGAGGATCTGATCCAGGCGCTGCGCCGTGAGGGTCTGCCCGCGCGCCGCCTGCTGAAGGACAAGCTCTTCGACACGATTGCGGAGCAGATCAACTACGCCAACAACGAAGCGCTGTTCGCGGCGATCGGCGAGGGCCACCAGTCCGCTGCGTCGGTGGCCACGCGCTTCGCCCGCGCGCTTCAAGGAGACCACGAGCCTTCCGGCGACCGGTATCAGCCGGGCCGGGACAGGCTTCCGACCACTGCCCGCCGCCGGGCCCAACAGCGCCGCGCCCGGTACGGCGACGGCGTCCACGTGGAAGGCCTCGACGACATCATGATCCGCATGTCGCAATGCTGCGGTCCGGTGCCGCCCGATGAGATCATCGGCTTCGTCACGCGGGGCCGGGGAGTGTCGGTGCACCGCGCCGACTGCCTCAACGCCATCGTGCTGTCCGAGGGCCAGGCCGACCGTCTGATCGAGGTGGAATGGGACGCCGAGCACGGCGGCTTCTTCTCCACCACCATCTCGGTGCACGCCCTAGACCGCGCCGGGCTGCTACGAGACGTGAGCGACGTGGTGGCCCAGCACAAGCTGAGCATCCTCAGCTCGCGGACGTCAGCCGACGCCGACCGCATCGCCCGGATGACCTTCGAGTTCGAGCTGGCCGACGTGTCACAGCTCGACTCAGTGCTGTCGTCGGTGCTCGGCCTGGAAGGCGTGTTCGACGCCTACCGCGTGATGCCCGGCCGCCGCAGAAGCAACCGCCCCACCCCGCCCGACGCCACGTCCAAACGCTGACCGAGACAAGGCGACATGGGGCGACATGGGCGATGTAGCCTCGCCGCTCATGGCCAGGCCCCTGTTCCGCTCCCCGCCGGGTACCCGCGACATCCTTGCGCCCGAATCGACCCGGCGGCGGAAGTTGGTGGGCCGGTTCGCCGACCTGGCCGAGCGCAGCGGCTTCTCGCTGTTGGAGTCGCCGATCTTTGAAAGCGTCGATGTGTTTCGGCGCCTCGGGGAGTCCACCGACGTGGTGTCAAAGGAGCTGTTCGAATTCCACGACAGGAGCCGTCGCCGCCGGCACTTCGCACTGCGCCCCGAGGTGACCGCAGGCGTGTGCCGCGCCTTCGCCCAGCACCGCCCGCCGACGCCGTGGAAGGTCTGGTATGAGGGCCCGCAGTTCCGCTACGAGAGACCTCAGGCCGGCCGCTACCGCCAGTTCTCCCAGGTAGGCGCAGAAACGCTCGGTACCGACGACTACTGCGCCGACGTGGAGATCATCACGCTCGGCCTGCGCCTTTTTGAGGCGCTCGGCCTGCGGCGGGTGCGCCTGATGCTCAACACGCTCGGCGATGCCGAGAGCCGGCCAGCGTACCGGCAAGCCCTAGCAGAGTATTTGCGCGGACGCAGCGGCGAACTGTCGGAGCAGTCGCTGCGGACTATGCAGCGCAACCCGCTGAGGGTGCTCGACTCCAAGCGGCCCGCCGACCAGGCGGTGATCGAGCGAGCGCCGCGAATGGTGGACTTCCTTTCGGGGTCGTCAGCTGAGCACTTCGCGGCTGTGCGTGAGGGCCTCGACAGGCTCGGCATCGAGTACGAGGTGTCACCCCGGCTGGTGCGGGGCCTCGACTACTACAGTCGCACCACCTTTGAATACACTTCCGACGCGCTCGGCTCAGCCCAGAACGCGGTCGGTGGAGGAGGCCGCTACGACCGACTCGTCGAAGACCTGGGCGGGCCGCCAACGCCGGGCATCGGCTTAGCTTTGGGTGTGGACCGCATCATTCTGGCTTGCGACTCTGAGTCGGTGTTCGCTGCCGGCAACGGTGCTGTGCAGGTTTTTGTGGTGGACGTGACCGGCGGAGCGCAAGCGACGAAGCTTTGCGACCGGCTGCGCTCCGCCGGGCTGGGCGCCGATAGGGCCTTCGACCGCCGCTCGATGAAGGCTCAGATGAAGCGAGCCAACCGCTCCGGGGCCCGGGTGGCGCTGATCGTCGGGCCCGATGAGCTGGCCGCCGGCTCGGTCAGCGTGCGCGACCTGCGCAGCAACATCCCGCAGCACCAGGTGCCGCTCGCAGACACAGTGGCCACCGTTGCCAAAATGCTGCCAGAGGAGCGGCCGAAAGCCGAGAGGACAGATGTAGCCGAGAGGACAGAGGTAAAAAGGCCGTGACCGGAGGCGTGATGAGAAGCGGCGCCGAGGCGACATCGCTGCGAACCGATCTCTGCGGACGGCTCGGACTCGCCGACGCGGGCCGCGTGGTATCGGTGTGCGGCTGGGTCGACCGTCGCCGCGAGCACAGCGAGCACCTGGCTTTCGTCGATTTGCGTGATCACAGCGGCGTCCTGCAGTGCGTGGTGGAAGGCGCTCGAGAGCTGCGCGCCGAGTACGTGGTGCGCGTCGCCGGAACGGTGACACCACGCCCTGAGGGCACGGCCAACCCGAAGCTCGCCACCGGCGAGATCGAGCTGCAGGACTGCCTCGTCGAGGTGCTGTCCGAAGCGCGCCCACCGCCGTTCCCTCTTCACGAACATGCCGATCGGCCCGGACGCGCAGGTGCCGGGATCGACGAGACGCGGCGTCTGAAGCACCGCTACGTAGACCTTCGTCGGCCTCGGATGCAGCGCAACCTGCGCGCTCGTGCCGCGGTCAACGCCGCGGTGCGCCGCTCCCTGGACTCTCAAGGTTTCGTAGAGATTGAGACGCCGCTGCTGATCGCATCCACCCCCGAGGGCGCCAGAGACTTCGTGGTGCCGTCGCGCCAGAAGCCGGGTTCGTTCTACGCGCTGCCGCAGAGCCCGCAGATCTTCAAGCAGCTGTGCATGCTGGGAGGGATCGACCGTTACTACCAGATCGCCCGCTGCCTGCGCGACGAAGACCTGCGGGCCGACCGGCAGTTCGAGTTCACCCAGCTCGACGTGGAAGCGTCATTCGTCGGGCGTGACGATGTTCTCGGCTTTGTGGAGGCCGCGGTGTCCGAGGCCACCGAGGCAGTCGCCGGGAAGCGCCCCGAGTGTTTCGGCCGCCTCACCTGGCAGGAAGCTATGGAGCGCTACGGCACCGACAAGCCCGACACCCGCTTCGGCATGGAGCTGGCAGAGTTGACGCCGTTGTTCGCGGCCACGAAGGCCAGGGTGTTCCAAGCGCCGTGCGTGAAAGGGATCCGGCTGCAGGGAGGAGCACGGTCGCTAACCCGCAGCGGCATCGACGATCTGGTGGCGTTGTGCCAGAGCTGGGGCGCAAAGGGCCTGGCCTGGATGCGAGTGATCAACGGGCCCGAAGGCACCACGGAACTCGACGCCGGAGTGGCCAAGTTCCTTTCTGTGCACGAGGCGAGCGGTGTGGTGGACGGCCTCGACGCGCGTCCCGGCGACATGGTGTTCTTGGTGGCCGACGAGCGTCCGCTTGTGCGGCGCGTGCTGGGGCGGCTGAGGCTGGAGCTGGGCGGACCACCGGCAGGCGACGGGAGCCTCAGGTACCTCTGGGTAACCGACTTTCCGCTGTTCGAAGCTGTAGGCGACGACGGCGTGCCCGTTCCGTCGCACCATCCGTTCACCATGCCCCACGAAGACGACCTGCCCGCGCTGATGGCTGCGACGCCCTCCGCGCCGAATGGCGGTGCTGCCACGGCGTTGGAGCCGTCAGCGCTGCTGCAGACGCGCAGCCAGGCCTATGACCTGGTGCTCAACGGCTGGGAGCTCGGCTCGGGAAGTGTGCGGATCCACCGCCGAGACGTACAACAGCGAATCTTCGAGTTGCTCGGTGTCGACCGAAACGAGGCTCAGGCCCGCTTCGGGTTCCTTCTCGACGCGTTCGGCTACGGTGCTCCGCCGCACGCCGGTTTCGCGGTGGGCCTCGAACGGCTGACGGCGCTGCTGCTGGGTGAGGAAAACATCCGCGAGGTGATCGCCTTCCCCAAGACGCAGTCCGGTGCCGATCCGCTCACCGGATCCCCCGGGCCCATTGCCGATGCCCATTTGGAGGAGCTGGGCCTGCGCACTCTTCCGCCTCGCCGTTGACACCCCCTCTGCCGGTGGCGGGGAACCGGCGGGTGTCAGTCTTGGTTTAGGGTTGCCGACACCGCGTACCAACTATTGGCCGCCCGGGGGTGGCGGGGGACCGGCGGGTTTCAGTCTTGGTTTAGTGTCACGGCCGTGGGACGAGATCTTTTTGACGTCGCGGCTCAGCGTCGGCTAAGCCGGCGCGCGCCTTTGGCAGCGCGGCTGCGCCCTCGCACGCTCGATGAGATCGTCGGACAGGAGCACCTGCTGGGCAAGGGTCGGCCGCTGCGGGAGCTGGTGGCCTCAGACAGGCTGTCTTCGGTGATCCTGTGGGGGCCGCCGGGCGTGGGCAAAACCACGCTGGCCCGGGTGGTGGCCCTAACCACGGCCAAGGCCTTCGTGGAACTCTCTGCCGTGAACGCCACCGTGAAAGACGCGAGGGCCGTGATCGGACAGGCCCGCAACCGTTTGGGCGCGCACGGTACGGGCACCATCTTGTTCCTCGACGAGGTGCACCGCTTCAACAAAGCTCAGCAGGACGCTCTGCTGCCTGCCGTAGAGGATGGCCTGATCGTGCTGATCGGCGCCACCACCGAGAACCCGCACTTTGAAGTGAACCCGCCGCTGCTGTCACGCTCGACGCTGTTCCGCCTCAACCCGCTCGACGAGAGTTCTCTAGCCGAGCTGGTGCGGCGGGGCCTGGACGCGGAAGGCGCGACCGCCGATGACGACGCGGTGGCCCACTTGGTGGCCCGCAGCGGCGGCGATGGCCGCCACGCGCTAACCGGCGTGGAAGTGGCCGCCGCTCTGGCCGGGAGGCGGGCCGCCGTGGCCGGCGATCTCGACTCGGGGTCGGGCCGGCGCAGCGGTCGGGTGCGGGTGACGCTGACCGACGCCGAGGCGGCCGCCGATGCCAAGGCTGTGCGCTACGGCCGCGACGGCCATTACGACGTGATCAGCGCGTTCATCAAAAGCATCCGCGGCTCCGACCCCGACGCTGGGCTCTACTGGCTGGCTCGGATGCTCCAAGCCGGCGAGGATCCCCGTTTCATCGCCCGCCGGCTGGTGATCCTCGCGTCTGAGGACATCGGCCTGGCCGACGACGGCGCCCTGCTAGTGGCCGACGCCGCAGCCCGCGCCGTCGAGTACGTGGGCCTACCCGAGGCCCAGCTCAACCTGGCGCACGCGGTCGTGAGGCTCGCGACCGCGCCCAAGTCCAACCGCGTCACCAGAGCGTTCGGCCTCGCCGCAGCGGACGCCCAAGCCGCCGGGCCGGGTGAGGTGCCGGCTCATCTGCGCGACGCCCACTACAAGGGTGCGGCGTCGCTGGGCCACGGCCAGGGCTACGTCTACCCTCACGACCACCCCGACGGCTGGGTGCCGCAACAGCATCGCCCGCCGGAAGCGGCCGGTAACACCTACTACGAGCCCTCCGATCACGGCGACGAAGCTGGCCTGGCCGACCGCTGGCCCGCGTTCCGCGTTCGGTAGAGACTGAGCGCGCCAGGAGCACGCTGGCCTGCGTTTCACGCTGGCTTGCGTTTGAGGAGACGCTGAGCATGTCGAAGAGAACGGAAGGACGGGGCCGAACGGCAGAAAGCGTGGTCAACGCGGAGCTGGCGAGAGCACTGCGCCGCCGTCATCCGGCCTGGAGGGGTCGCAGCGTGGCCGCTGAAAGATCGGGCGTCTTCCAGAGCGCCGCAGGCAAACGGCCCGACGTCCTGGTAGCCGCCTTGCAGGGAGCGCCGGTGGTCGTTGAGACCGAGTTCTCACCTGCGGCAACAGTCGAGAACGACGCTCGAGACCGGATCGGCGAGAAGCTTGGGCAGTCGGGGATAGCCATCGCCGCGGCGGTGGCTCTGCGGCTGCCCGGCGGTCTTCGGCGGGTGTCGCAGAGCGCCTTGGGCCCGGCGGTAGAAGCCGCCCGCCTGGAGTGGTGCTTGTGGTCTGAAGCGCCCTTCTACCCTCGCAGCTCCGATGATGGCGACGACAGTGCCCGCGGTGAGGGAGCGCCGCTCGCAGTACCGGGCAGTACCGGCTTGAGGCCAGCCATATCAGGCCTTGTCCGCTTCCCGGAGTCCGGCTGGCTCACCGGCGACGTGACCGATCTGGCCGACATGATCGAGATCGCCGCCGTGCCCCACGCCGCTGTCGTGAGAGGTGCGCAGGAGATGGAGACGGCAGTGACGCAGGCCGCCGGCCGGTTGCGCTGGGATCTCAGCGATCCGAGCTACCAGAACGTCTTTGATCCGATGGCCGCAGCCCTGCGGCAGGAAGACTCCGAGCAGACGACCTTGATGGCCGCGGCCGTGGTCGTGAACGCGTTCGTGTTTCAGTCGGTGTTGTCGGGCCGAAACATCGAAGACAATCCGAAGATACCGAGCATCGACGACCTGGTCAAAGAGTTTCACGGTCATGTCCTGATGTCCAACACTTTGCGGGCTTGGAGGACGATACTGCGTGTCAACTACTGGCCCATATTCGCAGTCGCCATTGATATTGTCAGAGGGCTTCCGGCGCGCGAGGGTTCGCAATTCTTGACTCGCTTGGCACAAGGCGCGGAGAAACTTACCGCACTGGGCGCGTCTGTTTCCGGAGAAATGGCTGGCCAGATGTTCGGCCAGCTCATTAGCGATCGGAAGTTTTTGGCCACGTTTTATACGAGACCGTCATCGGCGGTGCTTTTGGCAGAACTGGCCGTCTCCCGCATGAAAACGGACTTCGGAGACTCAAGACAAGTTCTTGACCTGAGGGTAGCCGACCTGGCCTGCGGCACCGGCACGCTGCTGGCCGCGGCCTACGGCCGGATTTTGAGCAGAGCGCGCCGAGCCGGCCTCGACGACTCGAAGCTGCACAAGACGATGATGGAAGACGTGCTGGTTGGTGCCGACATCATGCCCGCAGCGGTTCACTTGACCGCCACAATGCTGGCATCGGCCCATCCGACAGCTACCTTCGGCGACACCGGCATTCATCTTGTGCCCTACGGCCGTCGCGACGACACGGGAGGCGGCGTTTCGATCGGCTCGTTGGACCTGCTGCGACAAGACACTGAGGGATGGTCGCTTTTTGGCACCGGCATCACAACGGTCACCAGCACCGGCGAAGATGCCGAACGCCATTCGAGTCGCCGTTTCTTGCTGTTGCACGAAACGGTCGATCTGATGATCATGAACCCACCCTTCACTCGCTCCACGGGCCATGAGGCCGCCAAACGGGGCGTGCCCCGGCCTGCGTTCGCGGGGTTTGGCACTTCCGCGCAAGAGCAGGCTCTTATGGCGGCGGAACTCAAGAAGATGACGGCAAGTAAGGTCGGCCACGAACCCGTGGGCAGCGGTCAGGCCGGCCTGGCTTCGAATTTCATCGACCTTGGGCATGCCAAACTGGCAACCGGCGGCGTGCTCGCGCTGGTACTGCCTGCCACTTTCGTGTCGGGCACAGCATGGCGAAAGGCGCGTGAGCTGCTGGCCGTGCGTTATCGCGATGTGACCGTGGTGACGGCGGCCTCAGATGGCAGAACATCCAGCGCTTTCTCCGCCGACACCAGCATTGCCGATGCTCTGGTGATAGCCACGAAGCTTCCCGCCGACGAATCCGGAGACGGCAGCGCTCTGTGGGTGACGCTGAGATCTGTTCCCGACAACCCGATGCAGGCGCTCACCGTCTCCCGCGCCGTGGCGGATGCCCTCGCAATGCTCGAGGGCGCAACGGGCCGCATCACGGCAGGCGATTCTCTGGTCGGCACCTACATCCGCGACCGGCTCGACAACGGCGGCTGCGCTTCCGTCGCCGAGCCGGATGTGGCCGCAGTGGCGCTGGGGCTGTGCTCAGGCGAGCTGCGTCTGCCCCGGTCTGAAGCAAGGGGTCTGCCGGTTGCGACCTTGGGCGAGTTGGGCGCACGAGGCCCGTATCACATGGACGTGATGGGCAAAGATTCTCAAGGCGGAGCTCGCGGGCCTTTCCGAATAAAGCGGCGGCCGAGCAACATGCCCGAAGCGTCTTACCCAGTGCTGTGGTGGCACGACCACACCCGAGAACGCAGCCTGGAAGTGGCCCCCGACTCAGAGGGTTTGGTCTTGGAGGGCATGTTGTCGAAGGCGCTGGAGGTCTGGGCCACCGCCACCCGGCTTCACTTCAACCGTGACTTCACTTTGGGCAGCCAGGCCTTGGCCGCGTGTCTCACCCCCAAGCCTTGTATCGGAGGAAGGGCGTGGCCGTCGTACCGGCTCTTCGAAGAGAGCTGGGAGAAGGTAGTCTGCCTTTGGTTCAACACGACGCTCGGGCTGATCTCTCATTGGTGGGTCGGCACCCGTCAGCAGCTGGGCCGGTCGATCGTGCCGATCACTCGGCTTGCCGGCTTGGTTTGCGTCGATCCTCGCCGTCTCTCCGACCACCGCCTCGCCGCGGCCGACGAGCTGTTCGAAGAGTTCTCAGGCCGAGAGTTCCTCTCTGCTTATGCTGCTCACCGCGACGACACCCGACGGATGCTCGACCGCCGATTCATGTCGGTAGTGCTTGGAATCGACGACAGCCGGCTCACGGCGCTGGACACCATCCGAGAGCAGTGGTGCGCCGAGCCGACGGTGCGAGGTACCAAGCGAGGCTGAACCTCGCCCGAGACTGCCGTCCGTTTCCGTCGGTCTGGGATCATGGGCTGGGGCTGTTGTCTGAGATCGCGGTCTAGGTCGCAGGCTCGGTTCGCAAGTTCGACTCCTTAGCGGGTTCTCTGGATTCCTCAGCGGGTTCTTAGTCGAGCGTTCGGCGCGCCCCGATAGCTTGGCATATGTGACCGCCGTCGATTTGGCTGCTCTGATCGTCACTTTGGTGTGCCTGGCGGTCGTTGCTCTGCTGGCTTTCGCGGTGGTGTCGCTGGTGCGCACCCTGCGGGAGCTGCGCTCGGTGGTGGCAGACCTCCGCCACACGGCGCTGCCGATGGTGGAAGACATGCGGGGCACGCTCAGCCGCGCAGATGACGAGCTGCACCGTGTTGACGGCGTGCTGCGCCGGGCCGAGCGCATCTCCGCCGCGGCCGATCACGCCAGCCGTATCGCTCACCGGGCGTTCGCTCCGCCGCTGATCAAGGGTGTGGCTCTAGCGTCGGGCGCAGGTCAGGCCACGCGGCGCCTGCGCGCCCGGTTGCGAAGCCGGCGGTCGCTGGACATAGCGTCCGGTTCGGCTCGTCAGGGCTCGGAGCGCCATCCCGCGATGCGGTCTCGCCGTCGCCGAATGGCTCGCCGCGCCGCACGGTCGTCCCATGCGCGAAGCGGGTCTCGATGAGCAGATCCGGCTGGCTGCTCACCGGGTACGCCGCAGGGGTGGCGACGGCGGTGATGGCGCGTCGGCGGCTGCGCAAAGCCGCGCAGCGCTACGCGCCCGAGCAGATGCGCCGGGCGGTGGGCGACAGGTCACGCGCCGCGGGCGATCGGGTGCGTAGCGCTGCGCGTGACGGCTCGCAGCATCTCAGCCGCAAGGCGCGCCAGACCGCAGACGACATCCGGGAGGCGCTCGCCGACGGCCGCACCGCGATGCGCCGCACCGAGCAGGAGATGCGCCGCACCGAGCAAGAGCAGCGATCGTGAAGTCTATGACGGCCGAAGAGGTCCGCCGGATGTTCGTCGACTTTTTCGTCGAGCGGGGCCATTCCCGCCGGCCTTCGGCGAGCCTGATCCCACACGACCCTACGCTGCTGTTCACCGTCGCGGGCATGGTGCCGTTCAAGCCGTACTTCACCGGTGAGGAGGCCGCGCCGTTCCCGCGGGCGGTTACCGTCCAGAAATGCGTGCGAGCCGGTGGCAAGCACAACGATCTCGACGAGATCGGCCGCACCTCCCGGCATCTCACATTCTTCGAGATGCTCGGCAACTTCAGCTTCGGCGACTATTTCAAGCCGGACGCCATCGCCTGGGCATGGGAGCTGGTAACCCAGGGGTTCGGGCTCGACCCTGAGCGCCTCTGGGTCACTGTGCACATCAGCGACGACGAGGCTGAGGCCATCTGGCGCGACCAAGTGGGCGTGCCCGCTGAGCGAATCCAGCGCCTCGGCGAGGACAACTACTGGCGCATGGCCGACGTTGGGCCGTCCGGGCCGTGCTCGGAGATCTTCTGGGACAAGGGTCGGGCTTATGGCGCCGGCGGCGGCCCCGCGCACGGCGGTGAAGACCGTTTCGTGGAAATCTGGAACCTGGTGTTCATGCAGTACGAGACCACCGCCGACGGCGTCGAGAGGCCCCTCCCGAAGCCGTCGATCGACACGGGCCTGGGCTTAGAGCGCACCGTCGCGGTGCTTCAAGGAGTGGACTCGGTGTGGGAGACCGACGAGTTCGTCGCCCTGCTCGACGCGGCGCGGCGCCTAACCGGCACTCCGCCGGACGCTCCCGAAGACCAGCAGGTCTCGCTGCGCATCCTTGCCGATCACGCCCGATCCACGTCGATGCTGGTCAGCGACGGCGTGTTCCCCTCCAACGAAGACCGCGGCTACGCGCTGCGGCGCATCATCCGCCGGGCGGTGCGCCACGCCTGGCTGCTCGGAGTCGCGCAGCCGGTCATGGCAGCGATGGTAGATGCCACCGTGGAAGTGATGGGCGGTGCATGGCCCGACCTGTCCCGCAACCGCGGCTACGTCCGCGAGGTGATCGACCGCGAGGAACGGCGCTTCCGCGAGACGCTGCGCACCGGCCTGGCAATACTTTCGGACCGGCTCGCCGCTCTGGCGCCGGGCGCACCGCTCGACGGCGAGGTCGCGTTCTTGCTGCACGACACTTACGGGTTCCCTCTGGAGCTCACCGTCGAAATTGCGTCCGACGCTGGCACTGCCGTCGACACCGACGGCTTCGCCGCGGCGATGCGAGTCCAGCAGCGGCGCGCCAAAAGCGCCCGCAAGGCCGCGGCCGCCGCCGACGTGTCGCCGTTTGTCAAGCTGATAGCGCGGCACGGCCCTACCGAGTTCACCGGACGCGCCGAGTTGGCAGGGCGCGCCCGCGTTCTGTACGCGTGCGACGGTCGAGTGGTGCTCGACCGCACACCGTTCTACGCCGAAAGCGGAGGGCAGATAGGCGACACCGGCGAGATCGCCTGCCAGGCGTCTGGCGCCAGGGCGCGCGTCACCGACACCGTCTACGGCGTGAACGGCCTCCACGTCCACACAGTCAAGCCCGCCGAGGCCAGGAGCGCAGCGGCGCCGGTTGACAGCGGCGAGCCCGAAGGGCCGGCGAGCCTCCGGGAAGGTGACGAGGTGGCAGCGGCGCCGGTTGATAGCGGCGAGCCCGAAGGGCCGGCGAGCCTCCGGGAAGGTGACGAGGTGGCAGCGACGGTGGACGCGCCGCGGCGCGCTGCGATCCGCCGCAACCACACCGCCACGCACATCTTGCACTGGGCGCTGCGAGAGGTGCTCGGCGCACACGTCAAACAGCAGGGTTCTTGGGTAGGGCCCGACCGGTTGCGCTTCGATTTCAGCCACTACGAGGCGCTGACCCCGGCTCAGATCACGGCCGTGGAAGACCTCGTGAACGACGAGGTGCTGGCGAACGAGCCTTGCCGACATTTTGAGACCACGATCGACCACGCCGAGCAGCTTGGCGCTATCGCCTTCTTCGGCGAGAAATACGGCGACACGGTGCGTGTGCTCGAGGCGGGCCGCCATTCTGTGGAGCTGTGCGGCGGCACGCACGTGCGCGCCCTGGGTGACATCGGCGCATTCCGCATCGTGGCGGAGTCGTCCATCGGCGCGAACTTGCGCCGTGTGGAGGCCGTCACCGGCCGGGCAACTTTAGATCTGATGCGCAGCCAGCACGATGTGCTCTCCGCCGCGGCCGACGGGCTGGGGGTGCCCACCGCGGAGCTGCTCAACGGAGTCGCCAGGCGTCGCGCCGAGAACAAGAAGCTGCGATCCGAGGTCGCCCGACTCAGGCGCCAGTTGGCGCTTGGCCGCGCTGCCGAGCTTGCCGCAGCAGCACAAGACGGCGTGGTGGTGGCCCGCGTCGACGATCTCGACACGGCCGGCCTGCGCGAGCTGGCGTTGTCGGTGCGTGGCCGCGACGGCGTGAGCGCTGTCGTGCTGGGAGCGGCGCTGGCCTCTGGCGGCGCGTCGCTAGCGGCCGCTGTCGAGTCCGGCAGCGGGTTCCATGCGGGAGAGCTGATCGCAGAAGCCAAAAAAACCATCGGCGGAGGCGGCCGCCCCGCGCCCGAGCTGGCGGTCGCGGGCGGCAGAGACGCTTCCCGGTTGGGCGAGGCGTTGGACCAGGCCCGGGCCGCTGCCGGCGTCTGTTGAGATGCGGGCCCTCGGGCTCGACCTCGGGACTCGACGCGTGGGGGTGGCAGTGTGCAACTCGGCCGGCACTGTCGCCACGCCGGTGACGACGTTGGCCCGGTGCGGCAACCGTGGCCGCGACGACGCAGCCCTCAAAGAGGTGCTGCGAGAGCGGGACGCGGAGATCGTGGTGGTAGGGCTTCCCACGTCGCTCGACGGCTCGGAGGGTCCGGCTGCTCGCAGGGCGCGTGCTGAGATGCGCCGGCTGCGGCGGACTTTCGGCGTGCCCGTGGTGGCCTGGGATGAACGGCTAACGACCGTAATAGCCGAGCGCAGCCTCGCCGGCCGGCGGCTAAGCGGCCGCAAGCGCCGCCAGGTCGTCGACAGTGTGGCCGCGGCCGCGATTCTGCAGTCGTGGCTTGATGCTGGGATGCCCGGTGCCTGACAGCGAACCTGACGACAAGCCCCTGCGCCGCAAGCGCGTGTCCGGGTTGCTCGGCTTCGTGACGGGCCAGTCGGCCGAACCCGCAAACGGTCGCGCCGCGGCGTCCCCCCACACTGCTGGCGCCGGGCGCAGCGCACCGCCTCGCGGCCGCTCCAGCCCGGATCCCAATCGTCCATGGCGGGTTCGCGAGCCGGTTGACGCGTACCGCGGAACTCAACCTCCGGCCGACAGCGGCTACATGGTGGTCGTGGACGAGCAAGTCGCCGACCACGACCCTCTAGTCGACCCCGCCTACGACGCCGACGACCGCAACTGGGTGCGCTACCGCCCGGCCTGGGGGGGCACGTTCCGGCTGCTGCTGTTCGCTGTCATAGCCGTGCTCGCGGTGATGTGGCTGCGCGGGCGGATCTACGGCTGGGTCGACGACCAGATAGCGCCCGACGGACCGTCCGGGCTGCAGGTGGAGCTGTCCATCGAGCCCGGCTCGTCGCTCAACGACATCGCGGGCGACCTCTACGCCGCGGGCGTGATCTCCAACGCCACCGTGTTTCGGTACTGGCTGCGGTGCGAG
Source organism: Acidimicrobiales bacterium (assembly GCA_965214945.1). Classification (GTDB taxonomy): domain Bacteria; phylum Actinomycetota; class Acidimicrobiia; order Acidimicrobiales; family Aldehydirespiratoraceae; genus JAAXHB01. The sequence goes on from OZ244029.1 coordinate 635,805, forward strand.
GGAGAGCTGACCATCATCGGCTTCTTGGGCTGTGACAACGTCACCGCGGTAGAGGCCGGCGACTATCTGCTGCGCGAGAACATGAGCTTCGAGTCGGTGCTGGAAGTGCTGTCCGAGGGCCCGGAGTCCGTCGAGGTCGTGGCGTTCGAGAGGATCACCATCCCCGAAGGCCTGCGCTGGACCGAGATGGCCGACCTGCTTGTGAGGGAGAACCCCGCCTTTGTCCGAGCCGAACTCGAATCGGCGTTCGCCTCCCTGGTGGAAGAAGCCGACTACCTTCCCCCCGAGGCTGAAGTGCGCACCCTGGAGGGGATGCTGTTCCCGGCCACCTACCAGATCACGCCCGGCGGCCTCACCGACGAGCACGGCTTCCTGCGCCGACTCTCCGACGAGTTCGACCAGCGGTTCGCCAATCTGCTCGCTGAGCTCGATCTGCCCCCAGGTATGGAACTGCCACCGGAGCTGGCGGAGCTGGGACTGCGCCCTTATGACGTGGTCGTCACGGCAAGCCTCATAGAGGAGGAGGCCCTGGTTCCCGAAGATCGGTCGAAGATCGCGCGGGTGATCTACAACCGGCTGGCCAACAACGAGCCGCTCCACATCGAATCCACGATCTGCTACGCCGCCGGCAAGCCGTGCGCCGAACTCACCGGGGCTGATTTCGACCTGCAATCGCCTTGGAACACCCGCTTGGTCAGAGGCCTGCCGCCCACGCCGATCTCAGCCCCGGGCGAGGCGTCGCTGCAAGCTGCGCTGCGGCCCGCCGAGGGTGACTGGCTGTTCTATGTGCTCACCGACGCCGGCGGCGTGGCGGGCGCGCACCACTTCTCGGTCACGCTAGAGGAGCACAACGCCGCGGTGCAGGTCTGCCGAGAGATCGGCTATTGCGAGTGATTTCGGCGATGAAGGCGCCGTCTCGGGTGGCGGCCGTGATCGGACACCCGGTGAGGCACTCGCGCTCGCCCGCCATACACAACGCCGCGTTCGCAGCGGTGGGCCTCGACTGGACGTTCACGGCGTTGGAGGTGCCCGCAGGAGACGGCGCGGCGGCACTGGAGGCGATGCGTGCGCTAGACCTCGCGGGGCTGTCGGTCACCATGCCACTCAAAGGCGAAGCGGCCGCGGCCGCCGACGAGGCCGACGATGACGTGACCGCGCTGGGAGCGGCCAACTGCATTGTGCCGCTGGGCGGCGGTCGGCTCCGGGCCGCGAACACCGATATCGCCGGTTTCACGGCTGCGCTCCGCCACGATGCCGGTATCGACCCCGAGGGTCGCCGCGTGGTGCTGCTCGGCGCGGGCGGCGCGGCCCGTGCCGTCGCCCGGGGCCTCGCCGCGTCCGGTGCCTGTGACATAGCCGTTGTGAACCGCACACACTCCAAAGCCGTTGACGCAGCACGCCTAGCGGGTGACGTCGGCAGGGTCGGAACGCTGAACGATGTTGCCGGTGCCGACATCGTGATCAACGCCACCCCAGTGGGAATGGGCACCCGTACTGCTGCTTCCGCATCTGCCCGTGTCTCCAAATCGGCCCGCGCCTCCAACTCCGTGTCTTCGGCAGGGGCCGTGCCTGCTGGGTCACCCGTGTCTACGGCAGGCGCCGATCTGGTTGCTTCATCTGCCGGGGCTATGCCCGTTGTGTCAACGGCCACGTCCACAGGTGCCGATCCCGTTTCGTCACCCGTGTCTCCGCCCGATGCAGCATCTGCGCCGATGCCCTGTGATCCGGCGCTACTGCGACACTGCCAGGTGGCCGTCGACCTGATCTACGAGCCGCTGGAGACGGCATGGCTGGCCGCACTGCGCCGCCGCGGGGTGGAAGCCCACAACGGCCTGTCGATGCTGGTGTTCCAAGCCGTAGCCGCTTTCGAGCTCTGGACCGGCATCGCCGCGCCCGTTGAGGTGATGCGCCAGGCAGCCACGGCCGGCGATTGAGCTGGCCCTAAGTTGTGATTATACCATAAGCCTCCTCAAACCTTGTGTCATAATATGATGTCATTATATATAGCGTTATTATATGACACAGTCTGCTGTGGGCTTTGCCTTGAAGATGGTGGTTGCAGGGCTCGCCGGTCTGGCCGCGGGACGGTTAGCGGCGCGGATCGCAGACAGGCACGCTTCGCCTAATCAGGCCGTGTCACGCGGTCGCGAACGGCCACGTCTGCGAGGTTGGCCGGGATGTGCGCAAGCATGTGATCCCGAAGGCGGATCTCGCCGCTCTCGCCGCCGGATCAGAGCACGGCGTGAACGGGTGCCCTTCACGGAGTTCACGACCGCTATGGCCTTCGCCGCTGTGACGGCCCGTTTCGGCTTTACCCTCGAGGCGATCCCAGCGCTGGTGGCAGCCACAGCGCTCATAACGCTGTCGGCTGTGGATCTGCGTAGCTACCGATTGCCCGACGCCATCGTTTTCCCTTCGTTCGTAGTCAGCGCGGCCGTCATCACAGCAGTGTCACTCGTTACCGGGCGTCCCGAGGCGCTTGCGGTGGCTCTGGCGGCAGCGGCCGGCTACGGAACTCTGATGTGGGCCGTCCATGAGGCGAACCCCCGAAGTCTCGGCTTCGGCGACGTAAAACTGTCGCCTCTGCTGGGGATGAATCTCGGCTGGACGGCTGCGGCGTTCCACGACGGCTGGACGGCCGTGTTCGCACTGACAGCGCAGGCGCTCCTGCTGAGCAGCATGGCGGGGCTAGCACTGGGCCTGGCCGTCGCCGGCCTGCGGCGAGCCGGCCACGATGTGCTTCCCGATCCCGACCTCGACCCAGCTGTAAAGCCCGCGGCACCCCACAAGCCCGCGGCGCCCCACCCGAGTCTGATGGCCACCGCCTTCCCGTTCGGCCCGGCCCTGGCCGTCGGCACCATGGCCGTCATGCTGTTCCCCGAAACGACTTTGTGGGCTTCGACCTTATGGAGTCGGGGTGAGGTCGGCACCATGGCCGTCATGCTGTTCCCCGAAACGCTGCTGCGTTGAGCAATAGGTTCGCTTAGCAAGCATTTCGGTTCCAATGTTTCCACGCCGCTTCGCGGGGTGTGGCGTTGCGCGACAGAGAGATTGAGTCAGGCTTCGGCGACCGTCTGCGGGTATTCTGCACGGTGTGGTCGAGCATGTCGTGAGCGTCGGGCTCGGCGAGCGCTCCTATGACGTTCACGTAGGGCCGGGCGTGCGCAGCCGCCTCGCCGCTGTCATGCCTGCGGGCGCGCGTCGGGCGGCGATCATCACCCAGACAGGCGTCGGGTGGACGGTCGACAGCGACGTCGAGCAGACCGTGTTCGAGGTGCCCGACGGCGAGCACGCCAAATCGGTGGCACAGGTGGAGAACCTGTGCCGACGCATGGCCGCGGCCGGTTTCACCAGGGCCGACGTGGTCGTCGCGGTCGGCGGGGGAGTAGTCACCGACCTCGCGGGGTTTGTCGCCGCCGTCTATCACCGAGGCATCCGCTACGTGTCGGTGCCTACCACACTGCTGGCCCAGGTGGACGCGGCTATCGGGGGCAAGACGGGCGTCAACCTGCCCGAGGGCAAGAACCTGATGGGCGCGTTCTGGCAGCCCGCCGCTGTGCTGTGCGACACCGACGTGCTGGCCACGCTGCCGGATCGTGAGCTGCGCAGCGGCCGGGGCGAGATGGCCAAGTATCACTTCCTCGGCGGCGATCTCGACCATCTGCCGCTGACCGAGCGCGTCGCTGCCGCGGTGCGGATCAAGGCCGCCGTGGTGTCCGGCGACGAGCGCGAGTCGGGCCAGCGGGTGGTGCTCAACTACGGCCACACCCTGGCCCATGCGCTTGAGACCGCAGGCGGCTACGACCTGCGCCACGGAGAGGCCGTCGCTATCGGGCTGGTCTACGCCGCGGAGGTGGCAGCAAGACTGGGGCGCATCGACGGCGCCCGGGTGGCCGAACACCGCCGGGTGGTGGACGGATACGGACTGCCGTCGAAGCTCCCGGACGGACACAGCGACGACGAGCTGCTGGCGCTGTTCGGACGCGACAAGAAGGCCGTGGCGGGCGTGACGCTCGTGCTCGACTCGGCCGACGGGGTGGCCCCGGTGACCGGTGTCCCCGAGGAAGTGCTGCGCGATGCTCTGTCAGCGCTGAGATGAGATCCTCGCCACCAAATGACATCGGACGAGAGCCGCCAGAGGGACTGGGCGCGGCCAACACCGGCGCGGCGCACACCGGCGTGGCGGACGCGGGCGCGGCCCTGGAAGACCTGCCGCCACTGCGAGTCGAGGGTCGCCTCGACAGGCTGAGGGCCAGCCTCGCTGAGGCCCACGTTGACGCCGCGGTCGTGGCCGACCGGCTCAACGTGCGGTGGCTCACGGGGTTCACGGGCTCGAACGGCACACTCATCGTCGATGTGAACGGCGACAGACCGGCGCTGCTGATCACCGACGGCAGATACACGGAGCAGGCCCCCGAACAGCTCGCCGCCGCCGGCTGCTCCGACGACGTGGAGGTGCGAGTATCCCCGAACGCGCACGAAGCGGCCGTGCGGCGCCTCAGCTCCGCAGCCAGGGTCGGCCTGGAGACAACCGTCACGTGGGGAACTCAGCGCCGCTGGGCTGAGGCTGTCGCCGCGGAAATCACGCCGCTCACCGACGTTGTGGAGGAGCTACGGGCCTCCAAGGACGCCGCCGAGCTGGCTCGCATCCGCGTTGCGGCCCGTATCGCGGACGAGGCCCTCTTTGAGACGCTGCCCCGACTCCGCCCCGGTGTTAGCGAGCAGAGCGTTCAACGTTCTCTCGATGACGCCATGCGCCAGCGGGGTGCCGCGGGGCCCGCCTACGACACGATCATCGCTTCAGGCCCGAACGCGGCTCTCCCGCACGCGCTCCCCACCCGACGGCTGCTCACCGAGGGCGACTTGGTGATCGTCGACGTCGGCGCCGAGGTCGACGGCTACCGCAGCGACATGACCCGCACGTTCACGCTCGGCCCGCCCGCTCCTGAAGCGGCTGTCATGATCGAGGTTGTCACCCGCAGCCAGGCCGCCGGCCTCGACGCGGTGCGCCCCGGCGTGGAAGCCTCCGAGATCGACCGCGTCTGCCGATCGATCATCGACGAAGCCGGATTGGGCGACGCCTTCGTCCACGCGACCGGCCACGGAGTGGGACTCCGCATCCACGAACTGCCGCGTGTGAGCCGAGGCTCCGCCGCTGTCTTCCAGCGCGGCAACGTGCTCACCGTAGAACCTGGCGTGTACCTGCCGGGCGTCGGCGGAGCCAGGGTGGAAGACTTGGTGGCGGTGACCGAAGACGGGTGCCGATGCCTGACGAGATACCCGAAAGGTGATCAGACGAGGTACTCCGAACGCTAACAAGGCCAGAGCCCGTGTTCCGGCGCCTCAGGATATGTTCCTGCACCTCAAGATAGGCGGCCCCAAGGTGCTCAGGTAGGGTTGCCGGCAGCGAGGGCCGGGTCGGCCGGCCCAAATGGCTCTTGAGGAAGGGGGGCAATGCTGACTTTTGGTGGTCTCAACTGGCCGGCTGTCTTAGTCGCCGCTGTTGCTTATTTCGCCGCGGGCGCGGTCTGGTATCAGCCGAAAGTGATGGGAGCGCGATGGATGAGTGCCACAGGTGTGGATCCGTCGGACGCGTCGCCAAAACCATGGTCTTTCGTCGGGACGCTGGTGGCTTATTTCCTGATGGCGATGGTCCTGGCCATGATCGCTCGTGGAATCGACGCTTCGTACTTCGGCGAAGGTCTTGTGCTAGGTCTGTTCACTGGGGTCGTCTTCGTCGCAGCCCAGACTTGGGTCAACCTCAGCTTCGAGGGCCGGTCGATGGATCTGCTACTGGTGAACGGAGGGATCGGCGTCATCGGCCACGTGATCATGGCGGTCATCGTCACCACTTGGGCCTGAGGACGAGCCGTGCCCGTCATAACTACCAACGACCTGAAGAACGGCATGACGCTCGACCTTGGCGGCGAGCTGTTCAACGTGGTGGAGTTCCAGCACGTGAAGCCCGGCAAGGGTCACGCCTTCGTGCGCACCACACTCAAGAAGGTCAGCACCGGCGCCGTGCTGGACCGGACTTTCCGCGCCGGCGAGAAAGTGCAGCGGGTAACAATCGACAAGCGACAGATGCTGATGCTGTACCGCGAAGGCGACAATCTCGTGTTCATGGACAATGAGTCCTATGAGCAGGTCATCGCGTCGCCTGAGACCGTCGGCGACGCGGCCCGGTTCCTTGTGGAGGGCTCAACGGCGGTGCTGCTGATGCACGGCGCCGAGATCGTCGGAGTCGATCTGCCTGCGGCGGTGGAGCTGACTGTCACCGAGACCGAGCCGGGATACCAAGGCGACCGCGTGTCGGGTGCCACCAAGCCGGCGACGCTCGAGACCGGCCTCAAGGTGTCGGTGCCGCTGTTCGTCGGAACCGGAGAGCGCGTGAAGGTGGACACCCGCTCCGCCGCTTACATAAGCCGGGCGTGACGGACGTTCCCGGAGAGCGCGACGAGCCCGGTTCCGGCGACCTGGACGAGCGGGCCGGTCGGGCCGCGGAGCCGGATGAGCAAGTCGAGCAGGCTGGTCGAGTCGTAGATCCGGATGGGCATGTAGATCCGGATGGGCATGTCGAGCAGGCTGTTCCGGTCGTGGATCTAGATGAGCGGAACGGCACGGGTGCCGGCGTCCGGATTCCAGGCTTCCATCTCCGCCGGGAAGCACGTGAGGACGCGCTGGCGGTGCTGTATGAGTGCGAGATGTCTGGATGCTCGGCGACTGACGCACTGGGAGACCGCGGCGTGGCGCCGTCGCGGTACGCGATCTTGCTCGCCGAGGGTGTGGAGTGCAGCCGCGACCGCCTGGACGACGCGCTGAGCCGACATCTGATCGGCTGGCGGGTGGAGCGTCTGGGTGTGCTCGACCGGGCGCTGGCCCGCATGGCGGCCTGGGAACTCATGAACCGGCCCGACGTACCCACCGGAGTGGTGCTCTCAGAGGCCGTGGCGCTGGCGACGCAGTATTGCGGGTCTGAGTCGCCGAGATTTCTGAACGGCGTGCTGCGAGCGGTCGCAGACGAAATCCGAGACGAGGGTGAGCAGACAAGCGCCCACTCGGAGCAGCAGCTCGGGGTTGCCGGAGAGCAGACCCGCTGATTGGCGACGCGGTCGGGCCGATGCCGGTTCGCCGCCGACCACAAGGGCGCCGCCAGCGGTGACGGGCCCGCTGACTGGCGAAGCGGTCGGGCCGATGCCGGAGCTGGCCGGGCGGCTCACTCGGCTGCGGCCCTGGCGGCCCGGCGACGCGGCGGCCCTCGCCGCGGCCTGGCGGGACCCGCTGATATGCCGGCATCTGCCGGTGCCATCATCGGTCGACGAGCCGGCAGCGCTCCGCTGGATCGAGCAGCGGGACAAGGCTTGGGCTGAGCGAGTCTCGCTGGACCTCGCGGTCACCGACTCTGTGTCGGGCGAGGTGACCGGCGAGGTGGGATTCAGCCAATTCGACGACGCTCGCTGCGCTGCGCTTGTCGGGTGGTGGACCGCGAAGAGCTGGCGCGGCCAGGGACGGGCCAGCGAGGCGGTGCGACAGGCAGTGGACTGGGCGCTCTCCAGCGGCTTGCTCAAAGCCGTGGTGGCCGAGATCGACGCATCCAACGTCGCTTCGATGGCCGTGGCCCGCCACGCTGGCCTCACGCAGATCCGCGCCCTCCACCCCGACCCATCCAAAGCCGAAGTCAGGGTCTTCGCCCGCGCTAAGTCATAGACGCGGTAGGCGAGTCTCAGATGCTGTCGCCCGCGAGAAGGCAAAAGAACTCGTCTTCATCGATGATACTGATAGGCATACCTCGATCTCTAAACTCCAGAGCTTTGCGGTGTTTGCTAGAGAGGCCGGACTCACCTACAAAGGACAGGTGCTGCATCCCTGTCACTCCGGCAGCTTCCGCATCACTTACCGGATCGTGGTGAATAATAGGGATGTTAAACTTCTGAGCCAGATCAGGGAGTTTCCATGAAGTTGCATGTGGAAACATGGACCGCGCCACGCGATATGTGCAGGCGAACTGGAAGGGTTTGGGTGAGTATTCGTTGCGCATAGCGCATCGTCTGAAGACCGACATGTCGAAAGCTGTGTTGTGAGCAACGACTAACAGGTCTTCGATCGCGGCGAACGATTCACTGGCGAGCGATCCATCATCGAGACTGCGTTCGGCTCTAACCGTGAACCCTGTGGGTTTCGCGAACCCTGTTGGTCTTTCCTCTCGGGCAGGCATTGTCGCTTCCATTCGTTTGATCCGGCAAGAGAGATCACTACTAGTAGAGGGGTATGACATTGCCATTGTGGACGGGTTGTCGCAGCCAGTGCCGTTAGCAAGCGGGCTTCGGCAACGGGTAGTGATTCGGAGTTCGGCCAGGCACAGGAGCCGAGGGCGGCGTCCAAAGTCTCGACTGCTTAGACCGGCTGCCTTATCCGGATGGCCCGCCCGCCCCGACCCGTCGTTCGACGGGATCGTGATGTCTGGCTGCCTTATCCGGATGGCCCGCCCGCCCCGACCCGCGGAGCCGGGGATGGCGTCCAAGGTCTCGGCCGATTAGGGCTGTTGGCGCTGACGGCGACAGCGCTCCCAGACCCGAGCCGCGAGTCGCCGCTGACGGGTGGGGTGTAGTAGCGTGACAACCTGACCGTGAAACGGGTCCGGTGAGGCCCGAACGGGAGGACTTGTGGCAGAGCGCGAGCGGATTCTGACGCTGCCGTCTGCGGCTGGAGTTTTCCGCTCTCGCTCTCAGGTGATGAACGCTGCCGATGTCGAGCGAGCTTTGCGGCGCATGGCGCATGAGGTGATCGAGCGCAACCGCGGCAGCGAGTCGGTGGTGGTGATCGGCATGCAAACGGGCGGCGCGCCGCTTGCGCAGCGCCTCAAAGAGGTCATCGCCGAGATCGAGCCCGCCGCCGACGCGCCCGTCGGCTTGCTCGACGTGGCGTTGCACCGCGACGACATCGGCCTGCGGCCCGTGGTGCCCCAGGCCGTCACCCACATCCCGGTCAATCTCGACGGGCGGGTGGTGGTGTTAGTCGACGACGTGCTGTTCACCGGCCGAACCGTGCGGGCTGCGCTCGACGCGCTCCACACCTGGGGCCGCCCGAGGGCGGTGCAGCTCGCCGTGATGGTCGACCGCGGCCACCGGGAGCTGCCGATACGGCCCGATTTTGTCGGCAAGAACCTCCCGACCCGCCGAGACGAGATGGTAAGCGTCGGGCTCGACGGTGTGGATCTGGGAGAGATGACGTGAGCCGGGGCCGAGGCTTCAGCGCCGGCAGGGCAGGCCCCCGCGGCAGCCTGCGACCCGTCGGAGGCAGCGCCGGTTCCGACACTGGCAAGTCCAAGGCCGGCAGCAGAAGCGCCTCTGCTCGCCATCTGCTGTCGATCGCGGATTTCGGTCGAGCCGACATCGAGCGGGTGCTCAACCTCACCGACGCGTTCGCCGAGGTGAGCGCCCGCCGAATCCCCAGGGCACCCGCGCTTCGGGGTAAGACCGTCGCCTGGCTGTTCTACGAGGAAAGCACCCGCACGCGCCTGTCCTTCGAGGCGGCCGCCAAGCGCCTCTCAGCCGACACGGTGAACTTCACTGTCGCTTCGTCGTCGGTGCACAAAGGCGAATCGCTGCGCGACACAGTGCTGACCATCGACGCTATGGGGATCGACGCGATCGTCGTGCGTCACGGGTGCGCGGGCGTTCCGCACCGCATCAGCCAATGGATCGACGCCTCGGTGATCAACGCCGGCGACGGCTGGCACGAGCACCCGACCCAGGCGCTCTTAGACCTGTACACGGCACGCAGCCGGCTCGGCTCTCTCGACGGCGCCCATGTGGCCATCATCGGCGACATCCTCCACTCGAGGGTGGCGCGTTCGGGCCTTCTAGCCTTCACCGAGATGGGGGCGCGTGTGACGCTGGTAGCCCCGGGAACGCTGCTGCCGCCCAGCCTGCGCCGATGGCCGGTGACCGTGACCCACGATCTCGACTCCGTTCTCGGCGACATCGACATCTGCTATCTGCTGAGAATGCAGCTCGAGCGCCACACCCAGGCCGCAGTGCCGTCGCTGCGCGAGTACCGGGCAGAGTTCGGGCTGAGTGCGGCCCGGGCCGACCGGCTCGCGCCGCACGCGCTGATAATGCACCCAGGCCCCATGAACCGGGGAGTCGAGATCGACAGCGACGTCGCCGATCGACCCAACGCGGTGATAACCGACCAGGTCGCCAACGGCGTGGCCGTGCGCATGGCCGTGCTGTTTCTGCTGCTGGGGCCGGGCCTGGACATCGCCGAGGGCTCCGCGGCCGCGGCGTGAGCGCCTCCGGTAGATCCAGAAGCGCGGCAGGCGCCTCGTCACCGACGCTGGCGGTGCGCGGCGGCATGGTGATCGACGCGACCGGGCGCCGGCCCGGTGACGTGCTCGTAGGAGGAGGCGCACACGCCAGGGTGCTGGCCGTGGGCAACGGTCTGTGGGGCGACCGCAACCTCGACGCGTCGGGGTGTGTCGTTGCGCCGGGGCTCGTGGACCTGCACGCCCATCTACGCGAGCCCGGCCGCGAGGAGGCCGAGACGGTCGAGACCGGCGCCCGGGCGGCGGCGCTCGGCGGGTTCACCGCAGTGGTGGCGATGCCCAACACCGACCCGGCGATCGACTGCGCCGCTGTGGTGCGCGAGGTGCAGCAGCTGAGCGACGGCGCCTGCTGCGCAGTGCATCCTTCGGCTGCGATAACGGTCGGGCGGCGCGGCGACACGCTGACGCCGATGGCCGAGCTCGTGCGGCTCGGGGTGCGGATCTTCACCGACGACGGCAACGGGGTGCAGGACGCGCAGCTGATGCGCCGGGCTCTGGAGTACGCCGGCGGGCTCGACCACCTCGCCGGAAACGGTGCGAACGGTGCCGAGGCCGGGCCGGGAGCTCCGGGCAGGGTTGTGCTGGCTCAGCACTGCGAGGTGGCCGAACTGGCCGCGGGCGGCCACATGAACGAAGGCGAGTGGTCGAGCCGGCTCGGCATCCCCGGTCAGCCCGCCGAAGCCGAAGAGCTGATGGTGATGCGTGACATTGCGTTGGCGCGTCTCACCGGCGCCCGAATCCATTTCCAACACCTGTCAACAGCGGGGTCAGCAGCGATGGTGCGCGCCGCGAAACAGGCAGGGCTGCCGGTCACGGCCGAGGCCGCGCCCCATCATTTCACGCTCACCGAAGCCTGCTGCGCCGGCTATGACGCGGTTTTTAAAGTGAACCCGCCGCTGCGCACCCAGGCCGACGTCGACGCCATCCGTGCCGCGCTTGCCGACGGTACAATCGACGCAATAGCCACCGACCACGCCCCGCACACGAGCGCCGACAAGGACCGGCCCTTCGAAACGGCACCGCCGGGGATGCTGGGCCTGGAGACGGCTCTGGCGCTGGCCCTCACCGAACTCGACCTGCCCGTGGGACAGGTACTGGCAGCGCTGTCGTGGAAGCCAGCGGCCGTCGCCGGCCTCGAAGACTCCCAGGGCGGGCCCATCGCGCCGGGTGCGGCGGCCAACATCTGCGTCATCGACCCCGACGTGCGGTGGTCGCCATCTGGCGTGGCGATGGCCAGCCTCAGCCGTAACACGCCCTATGAGGGGCGCCTGCTCCGGGGCCGGGTGCGCCACACGATCTGCGCCGGCGAGGCCGTTGTGGTCGACGGCGAAGCCCAGAGATGACCCCCGCACCCGTGCAGCCAGGCCCCCAGGCCGCGGCCGCGGCCAACTCCGCCCGTTCGGCTGAGCCGTCAGAGCCGCCGCAGGTACCTGCGGCGGCTCGGCTGGTGCTTTGCGACGGCGAGGTGTTCGAGGGCGAGGCAGTCGGTGCGCCCGCTGAGGCCGCGTCCGGCGAGGTGGTGTTCAACACGGTGATGTCCGGCTACCAGGAGGTGATCTCAGATCCGTCCTACGCCGGGCAGATCATTTCGTTCACCAGTCCCCACATCGGAAACTACGGCGTCAACTCCGACGACTGCGAAGCCGCCCGCCCGCACTGCCGGGGGATGATAGTGCGCGACCTGTGCCGCCGTCCCAGCAATTGGCGCTCCACCGGCAGCCTCGACGGGTTCCTGCGCCGCCACGGCGTGCCCGGCATCGCCGGCGTCGACACCAGGCGTCTCACCCGCCACATCCGCGACGCCGGCGCCATGCCCGGCGCCTTCGGAACGGCCGATGAGGCCGAACTCGCCGCAGTGGCCGCAGCCGAGCCCGGCACCGCGGGCACCGACCTGGTCGGCGAGGTCACCACCAGCCGCGCTTACACCGTCGGCGACGGCCCTCGCCGTGTGGTCGCCTACGACCTGGGCATCAAGTCCACGATCCTCGAGCAGCTCAGCGGCTTCGCTACCGTAACGGTGGTGCCCGCGTCCGCCACCACCGCGGAGGTGTTGGCCATGGAGCCCGACGGCGTGTTCGTCAGCAACGGCCCCGGCGACCCCGAGATGGCCGCAGACGTTACAGAGCAGATAGGCGAGCTGGTGGGCAAAGTGCCACTGTTCGGTATCTGCCTTGGCCATCAGCTTCTGGCGCTGGCGCTCGGCGGGCGCACCTTCAAGATGCGCTTCGGGCACCACGGCGGCAACGTCCCGGTGCGCAACACCGCCACCGGGCGCATCGAGATCACCAGCCAGAACCACAACTTCGCGGTGGAGGCTGGCTCGGTGCCCGGCGTCACCGAGACGCACGTCTGCCTGAACGACGGAGTGCTCGAAGGCTTCGCCGTGGACGGCGCCGACGCCTTCAGCGTGCAATACCATCCCGAGGCCGGACCCGGCCCTCACGACAGCCGTGGCTACTTCGCAGACTTCGCCGAGATGATCGATCGCCGACGTGCCGCGGCGTGACGACCTCGGGTCGATCCTCGTAATCGGATCAGGCCCCATAGTCATAGGCCAGGGCTGCGAGTTCGACTATTCCGGAACACAGGCCTGCCGGGTGCTCAGACAAGAGGGCTACCGGGTGATACTGGCCAACTCGAATCCGGCCACGATCATGACCGACCCCGCGCAGGCCGACGCCACCTACGTCGAGCCGCTCGACGCGGCCGTGCTGCGCCGTATCATCCGCCGCGAGCGCCCCGACGCGCTGCTGCCCACCCTGGGCGGCCAGACCGGCCTCAACCTCGCTATGGAGCTGGCCGCGTCGGGCGTGTTGGACGACTGTGGCGTCCAGATGATCGGAGCGGACGCCAAGGCCATCGCCACCGCCGAGGACCGCCGCCTGTTCAAGGCCGCGATGGCCGAGATCGGCCTCGACCTGCCGCGCTCGGGAATTGCCACTTCGATGTTGCAGGCCCGCGAGGTGGTCGAGACCGTCGGGCTGCCTGTCATAGTGCGCCCGGCTTTCATCCTCGGCGGCCGCGGCACCGGCATCGCCGCCACCGCCGAAGAGTTTGAGGCCATCGCCCGGCGCGGGCTGGCGGCCAGTCCGATCAGCGAAATCCTCATCGAGGAGTCGATCGTCGGCTGGAAAGAGTTCGAACTCGAGGTGATGCGAGACCGCCGTGACAACTGTGTGGTGGTTTGCTCGATCGAGAATCTCGACCCGATGGGCGTCCACACCGGCGATTCGATCACCGTGGCGCCCGCGATGACCCTCAGCGACCCCGAGTACCAGCAGATGCGCAACGCCGCGTTCGCGGTGCTGCGCCGGGTGGGGGTGGAGACTGGCGGCTCGAACGTGCAGTTCGCGGTCGACCCCGTCACGGGCCGCCAGGTGGTGATCGAGATGAACCCGCGGGTGAGCCGGTCGTCGGCCTTGGCGTCGAAGGCCACCGGTTTCCCGATCGCCAAGATCGCGGCCCGCCTCGCGGTCGGCTACACGCTCGATGAGATCCCCAACGACATCACCGGCGAGACCCCGGCGTCGTTCGAGCCGACTCTCGACTACGTGGTGGTCAAGGTTCCCCGCTGGACATTCGAGAAGTTCCCCGACACGCCCGGAGTGCTCGGCACGTCCATGCAGTCTGTCGGCGAGGCGATGGCCATCGGGCGCACCTTCCCGGAGGCGCTGCAGAAAGGGCTGCGGTCGCTGGAGCAGGGCCGCTTCGGGCTCAACGCCGACCCCGCAGAGGCAGCCTGCGACCGGCTGGGCCGTGACGAGCTGCTAGCAGCGGTGGCGGTGCCCACGCCGGACCGGGTGTTTCAGCTCGAGGCGCTGCTGCGCCGTGGCGTGAGCGTCGCCGAGGTCGCCGCCTCCACCGGGGTAGACCCGTGGTTCCTCGACCAGATGGCGCTGATATCGGACGAGCGCAAGATGTTAGAGCGCGTCGCGTCCTCCGGAACCCGGCTTTCGGGGCTCAGCACGGCACGCTGGCGGCGCGCCAAGCGCCTCGGATTCTCCGACGCACAGCTGGCACACCTGTGGGGCGAGTCACCGGCGCAGGCGCGCTCCGTGCGCAACGCGGCCGGCGTGAAGCCCACTTACAAGACCGTCGACACCTGCGCAGCCGAGTTCGCCGCGTCCACGCCGTATCACTACTCCACCTATGAGGACACCGACGAGATCAGCCGCGGCGACTTGCCGAGGGTGGTGATCTGCGGTTCGGGGCCGAACCGCATAGGACAAGGCATCGAGTTCGACTACTGCTGCGTTCACGCCAGCGACGCGCTGCGCGACGCCGGGTACGCCTCGGTGATGGTCAACTGCAACCCCGAGACGGTGTCCACCGATTACGACACCAGTGACCAGCTCTTCTTCGAGCCGCTCACCCCCGAGGACGTGCTCAACGTGATCGACGCGGTGGATCCGGTAGGGGTGATCGTGTCGCTCGGCGGGCAGACCCCGCTGGGGCTCGCCGAGCATCTCCCGGCGGAGCTTGTGCTGGGCACATCACCGGCTTCGATCGACCTGGCCGAAGACCGAGAGCGCTGGAACGCCCTCTGCGCCCGTCTCGGCATCCCACAGCCGGCCGGCGGAACCGCCAACGGCGTCGAGCAGGCCCTGCGGGTGACGGCCCGCATCGGCTACCCGGCGCTGGTGCGGCCGTCTTACGTGCTCGGCGGCCGGGCCATGGCCGTCGTCTACGACGACGACGAGCTGATCTCCGCGGTTGACGAACTCGGAGACCTCGGATCGCTCGGACGCGAAGGCGGCCTGGCGGCAGCACGCCCGGTGCTGGTCGACCGCTTCCTCGAGGACACTGTGGAGGTGGACGTGGACGCGGTTCGCGACCACACGGGCGAGGTGCTCGTGGCCGCGGTAATGGAACACGTCGAGAAAGCCGGGGTGCACTCGGGCGACTCGGCGTGCACCCTCCCGCCGGCGACGCTGGACGACGCCACGGTGAAGGTGATCTGTGACCACACGCGCCGCATTGCCGAAGCGCTCGATGTCCAGGGCCTGCTCAACGTTCAGTACGGCGTGCAGGACGGCCGGGTGTTCGTAATCGAGGCCAACCCACGCGCATCGCGCACCGTGCCCTTCGCCTCCAAGGCGATCGGCGTGTCGCTGGCCAAGGTCGCGACCCGCGTAATGCTCGGAGCGACGCTTGGCAAGCTGCGAGCCGAGGGGGCGCTCGGCCCCGCAGCCCGGCCTGACACGCGCTCGAACGGCGGATCACCGGCGACAGGCCCGCGCAGGCTCGGGCATATCGCGGTGAAAGAGGTGGTGCTGCCGTTCAACCGGTTCCCGGAGGCCGACGCCGTGCTCGGGCCGGAGATGCGCTCCACTGGCGAGGTCATGGCGCTGGACTCCACGCCAGGGCTGGCCTTCGTTAAGGCGCAGCTTGCGGCAGGCACGCGGCTGCCGGATTCGGGCACGGTGTTCATGTCGCTCGCAGACCGTGACAAGCTGCTCGGAGTGCAGGCCGCGCAGATACTCGCCGGCTTGGGCTATGAGATTGCCGCCACCGCCGGAACCGCCGGGTTTTTGCGGCGCCACGGCCTGAGCGTCGCCCTGGACGTTGCCAAGCTCAGGGACGGCCGGGGCACCCACGCCGTCGACCTGATCGAAGCCGGGCGGGTGCAGCTGGTAATCAACTCGCCGCAGGGCCGCCAGCCCCGTGCTGACGGCGCCCACATCCGCTTCGCTGCCGGACGAGCCGGGCTGCCACTGCTCACCACCGGCGCCGCGGCGCTGGCCGCTGCCGACGGTTTGCGCGACTTGCGCTCGCACCGCCCGGAGCTGCGGACCTTGCAGGAGTACCACCGGGCCAGCTCAGATGGCCAGACAAGCCTCGATCTCGCCGAAGGCTGAGGCCGCCCCGAATGCCCGGTGCAGTTGATCACAGCAAACACGTCGGGCAGGCCAGACGCAGCGCAGGCGTTGGGCTAGCCTGGTCGTATCAGTCGGGTCGGGCGCGTCGGTCGCAGCTTTCGGGTCGGGCTAGTCGGACGGGCTGGTCGTCGGGTCGGGCGCGGCCGGGTCGGGCGTCGTGCTGAGCGGCCGCTGCTGACGGCCAGGGTGGGCAGCGTCGCGCTGCGGGCGGCGGTGATGACCGCTTCGGGCACCTTTGGGCGTTCCGCCGAGCTGAGCACCTACGGCCCCCTCGACCGGCTCGCCGCTGTGGTGGTGAAGTCGCTGAACGCCGACGGCTGTGCGGGCAACCCGGAGCCGCGCCTCACGTACGTGAAGACGGGCATGGTCAACAGCATCGGACTTCAGGGCCCCGGCGTCGAGCGGTGGCTGAGCGATGAGCTTCCGGCGCTGATCTCCGCCGACGCGGACGTGGTGGCCAGCATCTGGGGTTCCACCGTTGGTGAGTACGAACGGGCTGCGGAGATGCTGGCCGAAGCGCCGCCGCAGGTTGTGGCCGTGGAGGTTAATCTGTCGTGCCCGAACACCGAGGCCGGCAGGCGGATGTTCGCCGGCTCCGCGTCGGACACTCGTAAGGTGCTGGAGGCCACCGGGGGCTGCGGAAGGCCCCGCTGGGCGAAGCTGAGCCCCGCGGTCAGCGACCTGATCGGCGTTGCCGAAGCCGCGGCCGACGGCGGCGCCGAGGCTGTGGTGCTCACCAACACTCTGCCCGGTATGGCCATCGACGTGGCCAAGCGCCGGCCTGTTCTCGGAGGGGGCACGGGCGGCGTCAGCGGAGCGGCGCTGCATGCGGTTGCGCTGCGGGCCGTGTTCGATGTGCATGCTGCGCTGTCGGAGCTGCCGATAGTCGGTGTGGGCGGCATTGAATGCGGTGCCGACGCCGCGGCGATGATCCTCGCGGGCGCTTCCGCGGTGCAGGTCGGAACGGCCACGTTCGCCGACCCGCGGGCACCCTGGCGGGTTCTGGACGAGCTGGCGTACTGGTGCCGCGACAACGGCGTGTCGGATCTCGACGAGCTGACGGGAGCGGCACATGACCGTTAGCGGCGCCGCCGGGTCCGGCCAGCGGGACTGCTTAGCGCTGGCTCTCGACACCGACGATCTGTCCGCAGCCACGCGTCTGGCGCGGTCGCTGTTCAGCTACTACCGGGTGGCCAAGGTCGGCCTTGAGCTGTACAGCGCCGCCGGGCCCAGGGCCGTGGAAGCCGTCGCCGGGCTGGGCTACGACGTGCTCTGCGATCTCAAGCTTCACGACATCCCCACCACCGTCAGGCGAGCCGCAAGAGCGGTAGCCCGGCTCGGAGCGGCGTACATCACGGCGCACGCTGCAGGAGGGTCGGAGATGCTGCGCGCCGCAACCGACGGCTTCGCGCAGGGCGCCGACAGCTCGGCAGTCGGCTCGGCCGGCACAGCAGGCTCAACGGGTGATCCCGGCCCGAGGGGGATCCTGGCCGTGACGGTGCTCACCAGCGAGCGCCAGGCCCCAGAGACGGTGCTGAGCGAGCGGGTCGAGGCCGCGGAGGCTGCGGGCTGCGCGGGCATCGTGTGCGCCGCGCCGGACTTGGGCGTTGTTGCAGGCATCGCCGGTGAGCTGCTGCGCGCAGTTCCCGGCATGCGCCTGCCAGGAGACTCCGCCGATGACCAGCGCCGCGTGGCCACACCTGCGAAGGCTCTCGCTGCGGGCGCGGATCTTCTGGTGATCGGCCGCTCTGTCACCTCTGCCCCCGATCCGGTGGCCGCCTCCCTCCGCCTTCACGAGCACCTCCGGCGATGAGCGCCGCCGAGGGCGCTCACGTCCAGTCGGCTCTGCCGAACCGTGAAGCGGGAGCGCCCGAGCGGGTGGACTGGTAAGCCCAGATCGGATAATCTCTCGCCTCCTATGGCAAATCCGCCAACCCTTTCCGATGAGGCCCGCAAAGCAGCGCTCGCGAAGGCGGCGCAGGTTCGAAAAGATCGGGCGGCCATTCGCTCGCAGCTCGCCAAGCGCGAGATCACCTTCTCAACGCTGCTCAAGCGCCTCGACGACGACTCTGTCGGCAAGATGAAGGTGCTAACGGTGATTGAGGCGATGCCCGGTATCGGCAAGGTCAGGGCCCGCAAACTTATGAAGCGCATCAGGATTCACCAGAACCGCCGCCTTCGCGGGCTCGGCGTCCGGCAGCGGGCCCAGTTGCTCGACGAGTTCGGCTGACCCGCGGGTAGGCCCCAAGACCGGTGGCCTCGGTCGACGAAGCGGACCCGCTGGAAGGGCAGCACCCGCGACCGCCGCACGCGCTCGCCGCGGATGCGCTGCTCGGCAGGACGGTTGTGGTGGTCTCGGGGCCCGGCGGTGCCGGAAAGGGCACCATCGTCGACGAATTGATCGCCCGCGATGACCGCCTGTGGCTGTCGCGGTCGTGGACGACGAGGCCTCCCCGGTCCGGCGAGGCCGCTGACGCCTACCGCTTCGTCGACCGTGCAAGGTTCAAGGCGGCAGCGTCCGCCGGCAGATTTCTCGAATGGGTCGAGTTTCTCGACTATTTGCAGGGCACACCGGTTCCGGATCCGCCCGACGGGTGCGATGTGGTGCTTGAGATCGACGTACGTGGCGGCCGCCAGGTCAAAGACCTTGCGCCTGACGCGGTGCTGGTGTTCGTCGAGGCGCCCAGCGTCGAGGAGCAGCGCAACCGCATGTCGCGCCGAGGCGACTCGCCGGCCACAATCAAGTCGCGCCTGGCCAAGGCATCCTCCGAACAGGCCGAGGCCTACCAGATGGGCTACGTAGTTGTCGTCAACGACGACTTAGCACGAGCGGTCGCGGCCATCGAGGAGCTGATCGCAGACGACCGAGCCCGCCGACGAGCCGGCGCCTGAGAGCGCCCGGCAGCCTTACAGCGGCTCGGCTGCTGCTCGGCGGGCATCGTCGAGCAGCAACGCCGATCCGCCGAACACCGAAGTCGACGGCGCGTGTGCGGCTGCTGCTCGGAGGGCATCGTCGACCAGCGCTGGTAGCCTGCGGTGTTCTGTGGCCGGTCGAGCGCCGGTTGATCGTCCGACAGGTGGAGAGCGCTATGGCCCACGGTTACGACACCATGATGAAGCCGTCCGTCGAGGATCTCCTCGAGCGGACCGAGTCCAAGTTCGTCCTGGTCACATTGGCCTCCAAGCGAAGCCGTGAGATCACCAACTACCTAGGTCAGCTCGGCGAGGGCGTCGGGGCGGCAGTTCCGCTGCAGGTGATGTCCACGTCGCTCAAGTCTTTGTCGATCGCCCTAGAGGAGATCGCGGCCGGCAAGATCGTGGCGGTTCCGGTCGACGATGAGGGCGAGTCCGACGAGGCGTCGCAGGAGGAGCCCGCGCAAGACGCAGGCACCTAACCGGCCCGCTGGCCTAACCCGGCCCGCTGGCGGCGGCTGAGGGTGGACGGTGAGCGCGACATGAGCCAGCTCGACGGCCGACGCGTGGTGCTCGGCGTCACCGGCGGTATCGCCGCCTACAAGGCTGTGGAGGTGTGCCGCCGCCTCACCGGTGCCGGCGCGCACGTCGATCCGGTGCTCACCCGCGGCGCGCTGCGCATGGTGGGCGCGGCGACGTTCTCGGCGCTGGCGTCCGCTCCGGCCAAGACGTCGCTGTGGGACGACCGCGACAGCCCCATCCCGCACACCGCGCTCGGCCAGGGTGCCGACGCGGTGGTCGTCTGCCCCGCCACTGCTCGCCTGATATCGGATCTGCGCACCGGGCGATCCGGTGATCTGCTCACCGCAACGCTGCTCGCTACCCGCGCGCCGGTGGTGGTGGCTCCGGCGATGCACACCGAGATGTGGGAGCAGCCGTCGGTCCAGGAGAACATCGGCGTGCTCATCGACCGAGGCGTGCGCGTTGTGTGGCCAGTTGAGGGCCAGCTGGCCGGCGGTGACTTCGGAGCGGGCCGTTTGGCGGAGCCGGAAGCGGTCGTCGCTGCCGTCGAGGCGGTGCTCACGTCGCCGGACTACGTCGGCCGGCGGGTGCTGGTCACCGCTGGCGGCACGCGTGAGCCGCTCGACGCAGTGCGTTTCGTCGGAAACCGCTCATCAGGAAAGCAGGGCTGCGCGGTAGCGGCGGAGGCCGCGGCCCGAGGCGCCGACACGGTGCTGGTCGCCACGAGCGCCGCGCAGGCGCACGCCCCCGCAGGTGTGAGGGTCGTCACCGCCGAAACCGCCGCAGAGATGGCCGAAGCGGTGCACGTCGAAGCGCGCTCGGCCGATGTGGTGGTTATGGCCGCAGCGGTCGCCGATTTCCGTCCCGTCCGGCCTAGCGGCGCCAAGCTCAAAAAGCGCGACGGCGTGCCGGTGGTGACGCTCGAGCCGACTGCCGACATCCTCGCCGCCTTGGGCGAGGCCAAGCGCAGCGGACAGGTGCTGGTGGGGTTCGCCGCTGAGACGGACGACATCGAGGCCAACGCCTTGCGTAAGCTCGAGGCGAAGAATCTCGACGTGATCGTCGCCAACGACGTCACCAAAGACGGGGCCGGCTTCGGCTGTGACACCAACGAGCTTGTGATGTTCACCGCCGGCGGCGCACGCCATCACGTCCCGCTGACCTCCAAGCGCCAGGCCGCCCGCGCCGTGCTGAACGCCGTCGCCGGCCTTATGGCCCCCGCGCAGCACAATGCCGCCGGACGCGCCAAAATGGGGCACCGCTGTAACCTGCTGCCGGGTGGCGGGTAATCTGCTGCCGGGTGGCGGCCGGTTGTCGGGCTATCAGGAGTCGAAGTGAGCCGCTGGACTTTCACCTCTGAATCGGTGAGCGAGGGCCACCCCGACAAGATGGCCGATCAGATATCGGACGCCATCCTCGACGCGCTACTGGCGGCTGACCCTTCCAGCAGGGTCGCCTGCGAGACGCTGGTCACCACCGGGCTCGCCGTGATCGCGGGTGAGGTCACCACCGAGGCCTACGTTGACATTCCCAGAATCGTCCGCGACACCATCCGAGGGATCGGCTACGACAACGGCGCCGTCGGCTTTGACGGCGAAACCTGTGCCGTGATGGTCTCCATCGGCGACCAGTCGCCCGACATCGCAGTCGGGGTCGACAGCTCCGAGGAGGTCCGCTCTGGCGCGGGCGACGAAACCGACCCGCTCGACCGCCAGGGTGCCGGCGACCAGGGGCTGATGTTCGGCTTCGCCTGTGACGAGACCGACGAGCTGATGCCGATTCCGATCCATCTCGCTCACCGCCTCGCCGAGCGCCATGCCGAGGTGCGCAGGGCCGGCACCATCCCTTACCTACGCCCTGACGCCAAGACCCAGGTGACTTTTGAGTACGAGGACAACCGCCCAGTGCGGCTCAAGACGGTGCTGGTGTCCACACAGCACGCGGAGGGCATCGACCGGCATCGGATGATCCTCCCCGACCTGATCGAGCAGGTGATCGAGCCGGTCGTGCCCGAACAGTTCGCCGACGACGACTACGAGGTGCTCGTCAACCCCACCGGCAAGTTCGTGATCGGCGGGCCCGTGGCCGACGCCGGTCTCACCGGGCGCAAGATCATCGTCGACACATACGGGGGGATGGCCCGTCACGGTGGCGGTGCCTTCTCTGGCAAGGACCCGTCCAAGGTCGACCGCTCTGCGGCGTATGCCGCGCGCTGGGTGGCCAAGCACGTCGTCGCCTGTGGCGCGGCGTCTCGCTGCGAGCTGCAAGTGGCGTACGCCATCGGCAAGGCCCGGCCGGTGTCGCTGCTGTTGGAGACCTTCGGCACCGAGACCGTCGACCGGGCACGCATCGCCCACGCGGTGAACGAGCTGTTCGACCTCCGCCCCGCGGCCATCGTGCGCGACCTCGATCTGCTGCGGCCGATCTACAAGCCGACGGCGGCGTACGGCCATTTCGGCCGCCCGGCGGTTGACGGGCTGTTCACCTGGGAGCGAACGGACCGGGTAGACGATCTCAAGGCCGCGCTCGGCCTCTGACCTCCGGCGTCCAGGGCAGCCTTCCTTTCGAGGATCCGCCGGCGGCGGGGCAGCCGTCGACTGAGCCCCCAAGGAAGCCGGCAGCGGCCGGGAAGCCGGCAGCAAGAGCGACCCGAGCTGCTCGACCGGTTGAACGGGGCCCGAAGAAGCCGGCAGCGGTGGAGAAGCCGGCAGCGGTGGAGCACGCTGAGCCGGTTGAGTACATAGAGCCCGTGGAGCCACCGGTGCAGGGCTCCAAGCGCGCGCCGGGGTTGATCGTGCGGGTGCTGCCCGATGTCGTGACGCTCGACAAGGCCTTTGACTACGCCGTTCCCGACCGATGGCACGCCGACGGGCGCGCCGACCGGCTGGCGGCGGGGTCGATCGTCCGGATCGATCTGGGCGGTCGGCGGGTCCGCGGCTGGGTGATCGAGATCGGCGTCGAACCTGTCGAGGGCGTCACTCTGTTGCCGGTGCGCAAGCTCACCGGGATGGGCCCGCCCGCGGATTTGATCGATTTGGCCAGCTGGGCCGCTTGGCGCTGGGCCGGCCGCCGTGTGTCGCTGCTGAGGACCGCATCGCCGCGCCGGGTCGTGCCCCGCCTACCGCCCCACGGCGCTGTCGGCGACGATTCCGCCGTTGACGGTTTGGCTGCGGTTGGGGTTGCCGCTAACGAGAGCTCCGCGCTGGGCGACGATTCCGCCGTTGACGGTTTGGCTGCGGTTGGGGTTGCCGCTAACGAGAGCTCCGCGCTGGGCGACGATTCCGCCGTTGACGGTTTGGCTGCGGTTGGGGTTGCCGCTAACGAGAGCTCCGCGCTGGGCGACGATTCCGCCGTTGACGGTTTGGCTGCGGTTGGGGTTGCCGCTAACGAGAGCTCCGCGCTGGGCGACGTCTTTGAACGGCCGGGCTCGGTGACCGTGCTGCGGCGTCCGCCCGCGGACGATGGCCTGGAAGTGGCCTTGGCCGCCGCCAGGCGCGGCGACGCTCTCATCGTCGTGGCCGCCGCGTCGGCGGCTCGGCGCCTCGCCGGCGGACTACGCAGAGCAGGCGTACGGGTGGCGCTCGGCTTCGACGACTGGGCCGAAGCCGCGGCCGGTGCCACTGTCGTAGGCACGCGCACAGCGGCGTGGCTGCCCATGCCCCGCCTCTCGTGCGTGGTGGTGTTCGACGAGCACGATGAAGCCCTCCAAGAGCAGAGCGCCCCCACCTGGCACGCCCGCGACGTGGCCCTTGAGCGAGCACAGCGGGCCGGAGCGCCGGCCGTGCTGGTGTCACCCGTGCCGTCGTTGGAGGCTCTCGAGGCCGGCGCGCTGCAAGTGCCTGAGCGCGCCGCGGAACGCCGGGGGTGGCCGGCTGTGACAGTGCTCGACCGCCGACAGTGCGATCCCGTTCGGGCGGGCTTGTTCCTGGAGGGCTTCGGGCGGTTCCTGGATGCGTCTCGCCATCCTGGGCGTTTCGTCGCGGTGTTGAACCGCAAGGGCCGGTCCCGGCTGCTTGCCTGCCGAGCGTGCGGCGAGCTGGTTTGCACCGCAGACGGACGCCAGCCGATGATCCTGGCCGACCGCGAGCTTGTTGCCCGTGACGGAAGCGAGCGCCGCCCGGCGGTCTGCGCGCGGTGCGGTTCCACAGTGCTGCGTAACCTTCGCACCGGGGTGACACGAGCCCGCGAGGAGCTGGAGGCGCTGGCAGGCGAGCCGGTGGGGGAGGTGACCGCCGGCACCGCGGCGGTGCCGCGTGAGCGGGTGGTCATCGGAACCGAGGCTGTGTTGTGGCGGCTGGGAGCGGCCGGCGTGGTGGCGTTCTTGGATTTCGACCAAGAGCTGCTGGCGCCCCGGCAGCGTGCCGCGCCGCAGGCTCTGGCTTTGCTTGCCCGCGCCGCCCGTCTGCTGGGACGCGCCGACCGCTCGCTTCGGGGTATGCCGGGCCGCAGGATGCCGGTTCGCTGTACCCAAGACCGCGCAGCCGGCCGCCTGGTGATCCAGACCAGCCAGCCCGGTCATCTCGTGATCCAGGCCGCCGCGCGTGCCGACCCGTCCATCGTCACCGACTCCGAACGTGAGCGACGCCGATCGATGGGCCTGCCGCCGTTCTCAGCCCAAGCCCGCATCTCCGGTGCCGGCGCAGCGGACTTCGTTGAGGCCTTGGATCGTGGCACGGTCGCGGTGCGGGGCCCCGCGGACGGCAAGTACCTGCTGCGCGCCCCGAGTCACGCCGTTCTGCTCGACGAGCTGGCCCGCACGCCCCGCGGTAGGCAGCGGCTGCGCATAGAGGTGGACCCGCTGCGCATCTGAACCGACCTCCGGGTTGTCACCTTCCGCCCAGACGACCGGCTGCGCGTGGACGTGTACCCGGCGCGCTCTGAATCGACGTCTTTGAACACCGCGAGTCGGCGTCTGGGCACCGGCCGGATGTCAGTCGCTTTGTGCTACCCAGCCTTGGCGGCGCACTTCGTACAGCCCGATGGCCGCAGCGGCAGCCACGTTCAGCGATCCGACCTTACCGAGCTGCGGGATGAAGCCCACAGCGTCGCAGACGTCGAGAACCGAGTCGGACAGGCCACGATCTTCGTGGCCGACCGCCAGCGCCACCGCTCCCC
Source organism: Acidimicrobiales bacterium (assembly GCA_965214945.1). Classification (GTDB taxonomy): domain Bacteria; phylum Actinomycetota; class Acidimicrobiia; order Acidimicrobiales; family Aldehydirespiratoraceae; genus JAAXHB01. The sequence goes on from OZ244029.1 coordinate 660,561, forward strand.
GCAGGTCGAGCTCGTGCAACGGCCTGGCGTCAGACGTCAGCTCCAGCCCGATCAGGCGGTAGCCGTCGGAGAGAGCGGCGGCCGCAGCTTCAGCCGGATGATCGCAGACGCTCCAGGTGAGATAGCGCTGCGTGCCCATCGACGTTTTGGTCGCCTTGGCAGCGTCGGGCGGTGTGGCGGCACCCAGGTAGAGATGCTCCACTCTCATCGCTGCAGCGGTGCGCGCAATCGCCCCGACGTTGAAAGGGTTCTGCACCGTATCGAGCAGCAAAGACAGGCGTTGGCAGCCTTTGCGCCGCCATTGCCGGTGCAGGCGTTTCAACCCGGTGGAGGCGAGCTTGCTCACCGGGTTGTCACTTCCAGGATGCGGTAACCGGCCCTCGACAGCAGCCGGGTCACGCTATGGCCACGCTCGGCGAGCCACCGCGCCAACGAGTCGCTACCCAGATGCCGGTGCACCACCAGATGGGCCACGCCGTCGGGCTCAAGCCGGCCGAGCCACGTGGCGAGCAACTCACGCAGCGCGGCCTTGCCGATGCGGATGGGCGGGTTGCAGAGAATGCGGTCGAAGCGCACGCCCGCCTCCACGTCCTCAGGACGAGACACGGTCACGTTGCCGGCGGATGCCGCCGCAGCGTTCTCGGCGGTGAGCGCCAAAGCCCGTTCGTTCACGTCGACAGCGATGACCTGCGTGTGCGGCGCCCGGAGCGCGGCCACACATGCGATCGGCCCCCACCCGCACCCCAGGTCGAGCACATGCCGGTCTCGTGCGGCCAGCGGCGGCGCTTCCAGAAGCAACAGTTTCGTGCCGGCGTCCAGCCTGCCGTAAGAGAACACTCCCCGGTCGGTGACGAGCCGCAGCCTCAGGTCGCCCAAGTTGACATCAGCCCACCGCCTCTGAGAGCCCGCCCGCGGCGCCTGTTCGAAGTACTGCCCGTCGCCGACCGAATCAGCCTGGTCGGTCGGCGGCGCGCCCCGCAAAGGCGCTCCTGCCGACGGGCCGGACGTCGTCTCCTGCGCAGCCACGCCACGAAGGTAGCCTCGCGGCCGGTGGTCGCTTACGACATCCGCATCATCGGTGATCCGGTGCTGCGACAACGCGCCGGCGAGGTGCACGAGATCGACGGCCGGCTGGTGCCGGTAGTCAGCGGCATGGTCGTGGCGATGCGCGAAGCCGGCGGGATCGGCCTCGCTGCGCCGCAGGTGGGCGTTCAGAAGCGGCTGTTCGTTTGGGACGTCGGCGACGGGCTGCGCGCCATCGTCAACCCCGAGATCGTCGAATCCGACGGCGAGTGGGCTTTCGAGGAGGGCTGCCTGTCGGTGCCGGGACTCTCGTGGGAGATCATCCGGCCCAAGCAGGTGCACGTGGTGGGCCGCGATCTCAATGGCAACGAGATGTCGATGGAGGCCGACGAGCTGGAGGCCCGTCTGTTCCAGCACGAACTAGACCACCTCGACGGCACGCTGCTGATCGAACATCTCGACCGCGATGCTCGCAAGGCGGCGCTGAAGACCATTCGCCAGCACGGCATAGGCCCGGCTATGGGCGCTTCCGGGTCGCGGTGTGGCGTGTGGCCGGCCAAGGGTGAGCCCTTGCCGCGGGACGCTCGGTCTCCGAAGCGTCAGGTGCCAGAACGGCCCGAACGCCGCCGCGCTGGACGCGGCGTGCTAGGAGGCCTGCGCCTTCGGTGACGCCCAAGCCCGAGCGCGTGATCGGGCACGAGTGCCGCCCGGACGATATGCCGCCGGTGGGCTGTCTGACGGATCGCGGTGACGCCCGAGCGCGTGATCGGGCGCGAGGAGGTGCTGTCCGGTGGGCTGTCTGACGGATCGGCCGTGGTGACAGCGCTCCCGGCACCGCTGGAGAAGGTCAGGCGGATCGTTTATTTTGGCACGCCGCAAGTCGCGCGGCGGCCATTGCGGGCGCTGTGCTCTGCCGGCTACCACATCACGCTCGTGGTCACCCGGCCTCCTCGGCGCCGCACCCGGCGCGGCGGGGCTGTGCCGTCACCGGTGGAGTCCACGGCGCGCGGTTTGAGGCTGCCGGTGGCGAACCGGCTCGACGATCCTGCGGTGGCGGCAGCCGCTCTCGGTGCCGACTTGGGGGTGGTTGTCGCCTACGGCCAGCTGATCCGAGCCCCGCTGCTGCAAAGCCTGGCAATGGTCAACATGCACTTCTCGCTGCTGCCGCGCTGGCGAGGTGCCGCACCGGTGGAGCGGGCGATCCTGGCCGGCGATGCAGAGACCGGCGTATGCCTTATGCAGGTGGCGCCCGAGCTCGACGCCGGGTCGGTCTACCGGCAGGTGGCGACGCCGGTCGGAGCGCACGAGACCGCCGACCAGCTGCGGGAGCGCCTGTGCGGGATGGGCACAGAGATGCTGCTGAACGCGTTAGCCGAAGGGCTCGGCGAGCCCGTGGCGCAGTCGGGGGATGCCACTTACGCTGAAAAGATCACACCCGCCGAGCTGCGCATCCGGTGGGATGCGCCCGCCGAGCAGGTCCATCGGCTGGTGCGCGTCGGCGGCGCCTGGACGACGTTCCGCGGACGGCGGCTGAAGGTGCTCGAAACCCGTTGGCGTTCGCGTCCTGCGGCCGCGGGCTCAGCGGCCGCCGAACCCGTAACAGCCGAGGACGGCGCAGACAGCCTCACCGCACCGGCTGGCCTCGTGAGCACACGCGGCGCCGAGGTGACCGTCACCACAGGCTACGGATTGCTGCAACTTCGAAGGGTGCAGTCCGCCGGACGCGCCCCCGTGGCAGCGACGGCCTGGCGCAACGGCGCGCGCATAGCGGCAGGCGAGCGGCTCGGCCCGTGACCGTCTCGCCTCGTCGACCCCGTCATCCACGCAAGACCGCCCCGAACCGACAAACCCAGACTCGCTCGACTTCCCGTACTCCCCAGGCTCGCTCGAAGCTGGTTTCGTCTCGCCGGACTGGCTCACCCCGTCAAACCCGTACGCCCCACGCCGCTCGTTCGGCTCGCCAGCTTGCGGTGGATCTGCTGGTGCGTATCGACGAGGGCGGCGCCTACGCCAACGTCGTCGTGCCCGCAGCGTTGGCCGCAGCAGAGCTGTCGCGGCGCGACCGGGCTTTCGTCACTGAACTTGTTTACGGCGTCACCCGCCGTCGCCGGGCCCTCGACTGGGTGATCGACGCCTTCCTCGTCCGGCCGCCGCCTCCGCCGGCCCGAGCTGCGCTGCGTCTGGGCGCCTATCAGCTGACGGAACTCGCCATCGCACCCCACGCGGCTGTGTCGGCCACCGTGGACGCTGCGCCCCGACGGTTCCGCGGGCTGGTCAACGCCGTGCTGCGCCGTGTGGCCGCAGTGCATGCCAGACCCGGCGCCGCCGCTGTAGCCGGTGCGGGTGCGGCGATGACCTGGCCTGACGAACCGACCCGGCTTAGCTACCCGGACTGGATCGTCGAGCGCCTTACCGCCGACCTGGGCGCCGCCGAAGCAACAGCCGCGCTCGAGGCGATGAACGGCCCGGCGCCGGTTCATCGCCGCGCCGACGGGTACGTGCAAGACTTGAGCGCGCAGCTGGTGGTCGATTCCATCGCCGTGTCGCCCGGCGATCTGGCAGCGGACCTGTGCGCCGCACCCGGAGGCAAGGCCACCGCGCTCGCAGCCCGCGGCGCGCGCGTTATAGCAACCGACTCCCACATTGGGCGCATCGGCCGGCTGGTGCGCAACCGACAAGCTCTCGGCGCCGAATCGCTGTTCCCGGTGGTCGCCGACGGCCGCCGCCCGCCGCTGCGCTCCGGTCGTTTCGATGTCGTGCTGGTGGACGCGCCGTGCAGCGGCCTCGGCGCGCTGCGCCGACGGCCCGACGCCCGGTGGCGGATCCAGCCCGGCGCCGTTCAGCGCCTGGCGCGTCTCCAGGCTGAGCTGCTGCGGTCTGCCGCGCCGCTGCTGCGCCCCAGCGGCCTGCTCGTCTACAGCGTCTGCACGCTCACCGCGGCGGAGACCCTCACCGTCGCCGAGCAAGTGTCCGGCGTGTTCGGCTGCGGCGGCGACCTGGAGTCGGCTCTGGAGCCGGCCGGCCCGCTGCCTGACCCGTGGCGGCTGCACGGTGACGGCGGCATGGTGCTGCCCGACGCAGAACGCGACGGCATGGCCATGTTCTGCTGGCGGCGCCGCTAGCGCGGGTAGCGTCCGGGCGTGGCCATGGGACTCGGAGACTTGCGCGTCGGTCTGACTTTCGACGACGTCTTGATCGTTCCCCGGCGGTCGTCGATCCGTTCCCGTCAGGACGTGTCGCTGCGCACCCGGTTGTCGCGCAACATCGAAATGGAATTGCCGGTGGTGGCCGCCAACATGGACACGGTCTGCGAGCACGAGATGGCCATCGCCATGGCTCGCCTCGGCGGCATCGGCGTTGTGCACCGCTTCATGCCGATACGCGCCCAGGCCGACCAGATCGCCCTGGTGAAGAAGGCCGGCGACGACCTGATCACGGCTGCCGCCGTGGGTACCGACCTCGACCTGATAGAGCGGGCCGACGCCCTGGTGGACGCCGGCGCCGACGCGCTCGTGCTAGATATCGCCCACGGCCATTCCGATCACGCCATCGACGGCGTGCGCCGCCTGAAGGACCGCTTCTCCGACATCGATGTGATCGCCGGCAACGTCGCCACCCTGGACGGTGCCGCAGACCTGGCCGACGCCGGCGCCGACGGCGTGAAGGTCGGAGTGGGCCCTGGTGGCGTGTGCACCACCCGAATCGTGGCCGGGGTGGGCGTGCCACAGCTCACCGCCGTGTCTGAGGCTTCCGCTGTGGACGTGCCGGTGATAGCCGACGGCGGCATCCGCAGCTCCGGCGACATCGCCAAGGCGCTGGCAGCGGGGGCGGCGTCGGTGATGATCGGCAGCTTGCTGGCGGGCACCAAGGAGAGCCCCGGCGAGGTGGAGCAGGGCCCGAAGGGTCTCCAGAAGCGGATCCGGGGCATGGCCAGCTTCGAGGCGATAGAGGCGCGCGCCGTGCGCCACGGAGAAGATCTGGACGACGAATACCTGGAGCACCGTGCCGCGGAGGGCGTGGAGGGCGCCGTGCCCTATCGGGGCGAGACGTCGAAGCTGATCTGGGGCCTGATGGCGGGCTTGCGCAGTGCCATGAGCTACACCAACGCCCGAACCCTCGCAGAATTCGCCGACAAGGCCAAGTTCGTGGCCGTCACCGCGCTGGGCGCCGCCGAGAACGCCCCTCACGCCACCACCTGACCACCAAGCCTCCGCCGCCGGGGCTCTCTATTCGTTTCTTGTTCAATGAAGATGGAAGAGATATTGAAGGGATCTTCTGAAGAACAGTCTGAAGGCCGAAGAAGCCTGAAGGATCAAGAGCGTGGGAGATAGCTACACACGCTCAATGAGGTCCAGGCCATCTGCGCCGAAACCTTGATAGTCTGTCATACGCGGCCGTTCATCATATGATCCACGTATCGTCCACTTCACGTTCACATGAAGTGCCGATGACGGTCTTCCATTCTGAAATAGGTTGAGGGAACCGGTAGAGATGAACACAGTCTTTGTCCATATCGATGATATTGTGTAACTCATATTGAAGAGATGCATAACCCGCGGGCGTGAGTCGACACTCAAAGACCGATAGTTGCACACGGTAGCCATATTCACAACATAAGTCTGAGATAGCACGGAGTCGCTTGGCTCCCTTGCCTTTGGTGTCACCTATATCGTACGCAACGAGAACATCCATTACGCGCCTCCGGTTTTATGGTAAGACGAATGGAGGGTAGACTGGCAAATCTCCCCGTAAGTGGCGTGCCATCAGCGTGGCCTGAACCGTGGGTAGCGCCCAACGCTCTACTGGGCGTCTAAGAACTTTATGGTGCATGAGGAGCTTCTTATGAGCCTCCCATGACTTTACGACTGTTGTTCGGCCTTCGTCGCTTAGGTATACAGCTCCCCCTGGTGTGTGAGTAAAATGCACCGCGCCGAGCTGACGACGTTTTAGCAAAGCTACAGCAAAGCGATCGGTGAGTGGCCGGAATTCTTCAGCTAGATCCAAGGCGAGTGAAGGTCGACCAGCTCTCGGTCGGTGCAAGAACCCCAATTGGTGATCGAGTCCGACAGCATCAATTGAGCCTACAAGCTCGGATACAAGTAGGCCATATGAGAAGCTCATGAGACAATTAACAGGATCTCGAGGCGGCCTTCGTGTACGGACGACGAATCTAAGACCGGTATTTGCAACATGTTGGCCTAGACAGCGAAAGTAGATCCTCGCCGAATCACCTTCGATCCCGCGTATGTGATCGCCGGACTTTGCCGTGGGAATGCGGGTGATTCGCTCGGCAATCATTTCTGCTTTTAGTTGCAGTCGTTGTTTATGGCGTGAATCTTTGGCATCTCGTGACCAGCGGAGTAGAATCTTGCGGCTGCTCTGTAACTTTGCAGCAATGACCGCGCGTCCGATTGCTAGGGAATGCTCTTCGCTTATGACTGCTGCATATTGGGCAAGTCGCAAGTGCACGTTACCCGATTTCGGGCCACCGACAGCGAATCGCAGTCTGCCGCTGCGGTACAGTGAAGCCACACGCACTCCTCGTCGTACACATGCAGCAAGTGCATCAGATGTGACTTGTCCCGAGCCCAATAGCACTACTGCATCAATGCCTGCGAGCGGCACGCGAGCGGATTTGGACTTCTGCGTGACTAGCAGCGATCCTCTCCTGTGCCTGACTTTCGCTTGGTGCTCACGCACATAGACGGTGTTCAGGTAGCGCATCGGTAGACGTCGCGCTTCAGAAACACTGTTACGCGATCTCGACCATCGCTGACCTCAGGGAGACAGTGGTGCAATAGCTGGCATTCAGAGCAGCGTTTGTCGTTGGGGGCGGAGGGAAGGCCGCCTGACTTCATCAGGTTTCGTATAGACGAGATGACATCTAGAACTTCCAGACGCAGGTTGGAAGTGAAGTCGACTCTGTTTCGTCTTCGTATAGCTCCGTACCAGACATATCCATAGTGAACTTCGATGCCTAGCATTTCCTCTAGGCACAATGCTTGGGCACACACCTGCAGATCGGCGGCGTTGCCGTGGCGTGTGCCCGCCTTGTACTCCACTGGTCGCACAGTCTTGCCTGAGACTTCAATGGCATCAGAGCGGCCTGATAGTCCGTAGGTCTCTGACCATAGCGGGATAGAGCGCAACATAATAACGTTGCGCTCCTTACGGTGCTCAGACGAATCGACTCGGCGATGGTAGTGTTTCCCGCGTACTGTGTGTTGATTGTCTGACCATATTCCATCTACATGTATTAAGGCACATTGTCGCGCGCAGTACTGATAATGTTCAATTGCTGAGATGAGTACAATAGGATCAGTAGTCACTCGGCTAAAGAACAATATCAGAAGTGAAGCCGACAGTGTTGTCACTGCTTCCACGTGATTGGTATGATCTGGTTCTCCATGCAGAATGGATGCCCAGCCTTAATAACTCGCGAGGCCTCCGCCGTTGACTTGCTATACTAGTGTTTGATCTAGCCCACATGTCAAGCAGTGCGTCGATACCAGAGAAGTCGAGCGGTTGTCGCCATGCTGGCCACACCATGGCTCTGTCTCGCGAAGGTTGTAGCAACTGCCAACATCGCTGAAGTGCAGCAGATAGATCACGGGGGCTGGAGTTTGAAACTTCTACACCTTTGCCGCGCATCGGTAAGATGCGTAATCCGAAGAAGGCCAATACTTCAATGACCGGATCAACAACCTTGTGTGTATGATCCGCAAGTCCCGTTATTCGAGTCGCATCGAATCCAAGACCATTGTCGACGATACGTTTGCCATGTCCTTGAAGTGTGGCTCTCACAGCAGTGGAAGATGTCTCGGTCATATTGTTCACTTGCTCATAGCATTTGGTTAGTCTGTGGTGTAACCACTTGATGGTGCCGGGGCCTTTAGGATCGAGAGGAGCATGGCGAACAGTGCGTTTTGAGCCAGTAATATCCACACATAGATCAGTGACTGTCGATGACAGCGTCCAGGAATCAGCATGACCACGAGCGAGCTGGGCACGTTGCCGAAACACGTTCAGCGGTACTGTACGCTTCATGTCCGGCTGTTCGTCGATATGCTCCGCTATAGGCATCTCCTCAAGACGCTGTTTATCTGGCCAGGCGTCGGCTGCTAGCTTCAGCGGGTCTGCCCCGTTATAGGCGGTGAGCACACCTATCGGATTCTCACCGGTCGTCCAGTGAAGTCGAAGTCGGGGCTCTAATACGAGAAGTCCGACTGCGGCAAGCCAGGCGTTCAACCAGTTCGCGGGCAGTCCTGGACATTGGATCTCATTCATCAGCGCACCTCTATTCTTGGGTCATTGGAGGTATCGGCAGCATTTACAGCACCCTCAACCCCTGCCGATACTTCGTGATCTGCCTGCCTGATGACCGCTTCTAAAATAGCCACGCCCCACGGCCCGTACTGTTTGTGGAGGCGTTGAAAGCGGCCCGGTTGATCCCAATCAGCCTCTGAAAGATCAGCGGACGCGCGAACAGACTTGCCGTCTTCGAAGTCCCAGCTGACAGAGCGCATGGAGCCGTCGGCAACAGGCGGGACAAGGGGCCTTCCTTTGCCATGATGACTTACCACGAGGTGTAGGAGAAGGTCTTGCTCGTCATGGTCAAGTCCGTGATTTGCCTCTGCGATCCATGCTTTCACCAGTCGAGCGGATAGCTCTTCGTGGCGTCCTCTCCATGGCCACCCGGCAGCTTTGCGTGCAGCCGACCACTGCGACCGTGGCATGGCTGACTTCGCGGCCGGGATGTAGTCATGCTTTCTAGGGTCGGATTTCGAGTTGAGCCAGCGCTGGAAACGCTCATCCGCCTTACCGATATCGTGTAAGGTGCCTGCTTGGCGAATCACTTTGACTAGCGCTTTCGGTAATCCGAGAGCGCTAGCGACCTGTTCGGCCCGTTTGCCAACGGCATCGCCATGAGCGATCAGTTCCACTGACTGCGGCTGGAGCGAGAGCTCATCGAACTCGTCTTCGCGAACTAAGTTCTCAGGCTTTTGTAGCTCAATGCGAGCAATCTCATTTGGCGGATCTATTATCACAGTATTGTCACGCAACCCATACTCGAGGCCATCTAAGAACGTCTCCCACTTTGATTCACCAAATGGAGTGTCTTGACATTCACGGAGCAGTTCGAGCAGGTGCAGAGCTCCTTCTTGGATACTTTCTTCGCTGGGTTCCTCCGGGTTGTACTGGTTTTCTGGGTCTTTACCTAGTGTCTGATCCAGCGCTTGGTTAAGCTCACGGGTTTTGTCTTGCTCGAGGCTGTTACCCAAAAGTCGTTCAAGAGCTTCACAATCGAGGGGCAAGCCTGACCTCAAGATGGACAGGTCTTGAACAGTCTGCTTTGCATCAGGTGCCCAACCGAATTCGTCGTAAAAGCCTTGGTCAGAGGCTAGGACGACAAGATCACCGGGGCGTAACGCTTTGAGCCGCGCTTGTTCTAGAAAGTTCCTGTCCTTCGATTTGCGGACTACACATTCAAAATTGCGCTCACTCAGGGCATCTTGCAGATCCCACCTGGGAATCTCGACCGTTTCATCATTTCTTACGCGGGGCCACAATCGCTTTCGGCCTGCGAGCGTCTCCTGTTCGTCAGTTTCGCCTTCTTCCGACGCGCCATTGCGCGAGTTGCCTGGACTCGGTACGTGAGCGCGCCACACCACAGACACTGTTGCCCGCGATGTGGCGATGCCTGAGAAGTACGGTTCCACTGGTGCCTCGCCAAGCGGGGGAGTGGTGGTCTTGACCCATTCCCACAGAATCTCAGCCAGGATCTCAGGCGCGCGGCCAGGGTCGTCTTCTGGCTTTCCCATGATCTCGGCTATGGTTCCGGGATTGAGGTCTATGTGAGGGTCGAATTTTTGACGCTCATGGAGGCGCTCGTAGACGATTTTCGGTTCCGTTCCGTAGACGGGCCATTCGCCGCGCTTGTTGGAGGGTGAGCGCGGCTTCTTCGGAGGAGGCCTGTGGATGTACACAGCTTTGGCGTCTGGATGGTCGCCCAGCCGGTTGAGTCGTCCGAGCCTCTGGGTGAGCGCTCGCACACCGCACTGTTCGGTCACGAGATACTCGAAGTCGAGATCGGCACCGACTTCCAGAGTCTGAGTTGCCACCACTACTAGGTGTCGTTTTCTATTGTTGAGTTCTCCGCTTGCTGTCCGTCCCGCAGGAGCGCCTGTCGTCGGTGAGAGCAGCCGCTCCTTTATGCGGTCAGCGTCGCTCTGGCGTATGCGCCCGGTCAAGAGCACCAGGTCGGCATCAGGGCTTATTTTGCGGTTGGCCTTGAGCAGGCTGTACACCGCCCGTGCCACGGAGGGTGTATTGCAGAAGATCACGCACGACGCGGGCGAACTGGCACCCGACAGCAGCTTCACGGCGGCCTCGTGAAGAGCCTTGGGCGTGTCACCTCGTGGAGAATCATCGATTTCCATCGGTTTGGACGCGTTCAGCCTGCGGCGGATGACGGGGTTACTGCGATCGGTCTCACCGATCTCGAATCGGCTGCTGGACGTTGCGTCTCCGGTAGCTGTCAACGCTACGACTTGGGGCGTGCTGCGGCGATCGGGCAGCAGGCCGTGGGTCGATTCGGGAACACACTGCCGCAGTTTCGGGATGAGGTCCCGGAGATGCTGCGCTAGGTGCGCCTCATCTATCAGAACCAAGCTGTCGGTGCCAGCCAACGCCGCGTCGATTGGGCGCATCGAGCGGGAGGAACCGAAGCCTCGGAACAGCAGCCGCGACCCGTACATCGGAATAGTCGATACGATCACCGATGGCTGTGCCGGATTGGGCGGTCGTTGGAGCGTGAGACCTCCCCGCATTCCTATCGTGTGGAGCGGCTTGCCGCCCGGAGCGGCGAGACTTGCTAGTCGGCTTCCGGCCTGTTCGAGGACTGCTGTACCCTGCTGATCGCGCTCTTCTGAGCGTGGATCGCGCAGCATCGCGCTCAGAGATTGAGCGTGCTCGCTGGCCACGTCCACGAGCAGGCGTCGGTTCACCACCCACCAGATACGCGTCGGTGCCGATCGATGATCCGGTGCCCGGTGTGCCTGCGATGCCAGCCACCAGACGGCGACGTCCAGACAAGCGGTCTTGCCCAGACCTGTAGGCACGCTGATCTCCTCAGGCCACTGGTCGTCGCGTAGCACCTGGCGTGCCAGACGGGCCTGCCACGGGAAGGGATCACGCCCGTGAACAGCTTCATAGAAGTCCTCAAACTCGGGCATTGGCGGCAGGGGCGCGTGTGGATCATCCATGATGTTCACCTTTTCGGAGTCGCTGAGGACGCGCTGGTGTGGTCGTCAGTCGGAATGCACAGGCCGAAGCCACGTGAACGTCCTCCACCGATTACAACCGGCCCGAGCACAGGTTTCTTAAAGCGAATCTCGATATGCGAGTACGGCTTGGAGCGGTCTTTTGAGCGCTGATCCGCGCGGTGTACTTCAAGAGGGTGCAAAGAAAGAGCACCTGGAACGAGCGGCACTCTGGCGCTTCGGAACCACACAGCCTCCGGAAGACCCGCATGTCGGCACCAGCGTTGAATCTCCGCTATGTTGAGCTTCCCGAAGCGCTCATGGATAGCAGGCACGGCAGTCGCCCAGGCCAGCGATTTTCTTCGCCAGCGGCGGGGTGTTGCAGCCACCGGCCTGGATTCCCCTGTCCACGGTGCCACGTCGGTGTTCAGAGTCGCCGTCTGCAGCGTCTTGATCGACCGCGCCGCGGTTCGGGTTCGTTTGATGGTCGTGTCGTCGCATGAGTTCGGAAGCCACACGGCGGCACCGTGAATTCTACCGTCAGAGTGGTGGTAGCCGACGTTGGGCAGAGCCAAGTACCGGGCGATCTCATAGCCGGTGCCATCGAAGCCGTGGCCGTGGAGTTCAAGGGGCAGTGGATCGCCGTGCAGGCGCTTATACTGCGACATGACCGCTGCTTTGAGAGCCGCGGTCACATCGGCTATGCGACGACCCGACAGGCTAGGCTTCAGTCGCAGCCATGCGATAACGCGCCCTGCCTCCTGCTGGCCTACCACATCATCGGGGCCGACATACTGCACCAGGTTGCGCAGAGCGGGAAACTGTGATCGTCCGACAGCTGCACCATGCTCCTGCCAGGCGTCGTAAGCGGCTTTCAGCGCCGCAAGATGGTGCCCGGGGCGCGGAACGGAGATGAAGTAAGTTCCCGCCGTGTCCGGAGTGAAGGCGTGAAGGGATCGGGAGCCGATGTCGTCGAGCGACGTCGACACGCGCAGTCGCACCGGGGAGTCGGCGCATCCTAGGTAGCCGATTCGCGCAGCCCGAAGCCGCAGGCCTTCGAGCCAGCCTCCAGGCTCGGCGTTGTTCCAGACATACTGAACCGTCGCGTGCCGCAGCGCGGTGCGCACACCAGGACGCACGAGTGCTCCCTTGCGAGCGGGGTACTCCTGATGTGTGTTGGCGATTGCGGACTTGCGGGCGAGCACGACGTATCTCTCATTGAGTTGCTGATGGTGAGGACTCGCTTCTGCATAGATGATCGGCGGGCCCAAGCCCTCAAGAAACGCAAGCTCGGATCCATCGGTCACACGGCATGCTTCGCCCATACCGTCCGCAGCGACGAACGCTGCCAGCACTCGGGCAGGCGCGGGGGGCCATTCTCCCTGCTCGGCCCGTCCGGTGATGGCGCCTCCGTCAGGATCGGCCCGATACGTAGCGTGGAGGAACTCCACGCGAATCATCAGCATCAGTGCGCTTGGGCTAGAGGCCACGAGGACTTGATAGCTCTCTCCAAGTTGCTCCTCGGCTTCAGTGTCAATGAATCGGCATCCCAGCCGTCGAGCGGGACACGGGCCGACTTGGCATGTTCTTTAGCTTGCTTCAACAAGTAGGCTGTCAGACCAGCTTGAAGCGACTCCAAAGGCTCGTCACCCTTAGCTCCCAGCCATGTCGCGGCGCTTGTAGAAACCCTGAGGTTGGCACCTGACCTCAGCGCAAAGCCGCGACCGAAGGCCAAGGTGTGCGCGTGTAAGCCCATTGCGACCAGCAGAGCGCGAGCGGCCGCGTTGGCCTCGGTGCCATAATCTGGGCCGAGTTCCACGCGCCGCAGCTGAGCGAAGGAGACTGTGGCCCGCTGTGTCACCCGGCGGAACGATATGGCAGCCGGCGTTTCATTGCCGAACGGCACTTGACCGTGGCCAAGTTCCGATAACTTCTTCTTAACCTCGCCCTTACCTTTCTTGGTACCTAGATTCCATTGAGTGTGGTCTTGGTCGTTGTAGATCGCCGTTTCGTCGATGCTGAGGTTGAGCGGATCGCCTTTGACACCGTGAATCTTGGTTTTAGGGGTAGCCGGCTGCCATCCGATGATCTCGGAGGTCCACGCTCGCGCGTGTTTCGCCTGGCTGCCCTTTTTGCCGAGGTGCGACTGCCAAAAGCCGTACAACAGCGCTTGAGGGAACCACGACATCAATTCCGCGGCGTCGGATGCGGTTGCCGCGAACAGCCTTTGTCCGATGCGGTGCTTTAGGAATGCCTTTCCTTCCAAGATTGAGTCGCGGAGGTAGGCGTCAGCGTTGCGATGCGGGAATTGCCAACTGGACAGCTGCCTTGGCAAGTGTGGCGGCAGGCCCGGCACTCCGGAGAGGTCGAGGAGCAGCTCCGGCACGCCTGTGGCCGCGCGGCTACGCCGCAGCGCCTCCTCAAGGCGGTTGGCCTGAGACGGTACGTTGTCGATGACGAACACGTCCTGAGCTTTGGTGTCGTCGGTCGAAGCCCACCGGCGGTCGGCCTGGAACACAGCTTCGACGTAGATGGCCGGTTTCACTGTGTCACCGGGACCGCCCAGAGGCTCCAGAACGGCGTTGAGCAGGATGCCGTCGTCGAACGAGCCGTCATCTGAGGCTGCCAGCAGCTTCTCTAGAGTTAATCTCATGTTTTCTCCTTCTGGTAGTTAGTGGGCTTGTAGATGGTTCATCACTGTGTGCTTGTAAGCAATGAAATTGATGATGGGTAGGAAATTGATGATGGGTAGGAAATTGATGATGGGTAGCTGGTGATCGCTGGGACTACATCCTAGAATCGGTTCGAGATCTGGTGTTCACGCTCGTAGCGGACACCTAGAAGATCCTCTTTAGACATAGTTTCATGATATTTTATGGTTTCTTCGCTTGACGCATCTTAGCCATGGGTCTAGGAAGTCTGGATGGTGGGAGTACCTCGGTCTCTCGCCGAGGATGGGGCGAACTCGGCTGCCAAGACCTGTCCATGTCAGGATGCGCATGAGCATCACCATAGGAGGGGGGTGTGACACGCATACTGGAGGAGAGCGTGGCCACCCACCCAAGGGGGGGCAGACACCCCCCCTTGGGGTTGGCACACATTCCCGGAGGAGCGCGTGGCCGCGCCGTTAGGGCGTGTTCGAGCCGATCACGTCTGACTTGGGTTTGCCACACGCCGTCCTCGGAGGAGCGCGTGGCCGCGTCTGTGGTCCTGTGCGTCTGTGGACCGCCGCACCGCCGCAATCCGGCGGCGGGCCGAGAGGAGCGCGTGGCCGCGTCTGTGGTCCTGTGCGTCTGTGGACCTGTGCGTAAGCCTCGTACATCCCGTGGGTGTGACACACATCGTCCTCGCTGGGATGCTCTGGATCTCCTAGCGCAGGTAGCGCGACGCGTCAGGTCGTCGGGGTGTGCCACACATCGTCCTCGGAGGAGCGCGTGGCCGCCGTGTTGAGGGATGCTTGCTCTCTGTCGTCTTGCACTGGGCAACTGGGCTGGCCTCCTCGGTGAATGCCAGCTGACGCTCTGCGTTGCTGGCTCTTTTGATTCAACCATAGACTATAGGGGTGAGAAAGCCCTTTAGCAACATCTTAGGTACATGCTGGTTAGCTGGATCTGGCGGTTCAGCCGTGTTGATCTCCCGGAGGCCTCAGCACGAACGCTTACCGCCGTGTTGAGGCTGGGCAGCTCAGCCCGGCGCGCTATGGGATACGCGGATTGCAGTATCGGATATTCCCGGTGCGGGCGGTGAATCACCAGTGGGCTGGTACCGGAACTCGGCCGTGGTGTGGGCTTGTACGCCGCAGGTAGGAGTGGGGCGACATGGCTGCGGTCGTGGAGCGTGGTGGGGGTTACCGGCTGTAGGCCTTGGAACTCGGCGCGGGAGCCCGGTTGGCGGGAGCCCGGTTGCAGCCGTGGGGGCACCGGCGGGGCGGGATGCCGGCGGGTTTCTTGACGTCTTCGGCGTGTGGTTGGCTCACCGGGCCATTCGTTCACACGGTTCACCACGGCGGCACGTTGTGGCCCGGGGGCATTCCGTCTGCCGTAGAACACACAGGCGACTATGCGAGGTTGCACCTCGAGGCTGGCACTATTCTGGAGACCATCAGCCTTCCTGAGAGATGCGAGCCGTTCACGAATTCACAGCCTCGCTCAGAGAGTTCATCCACTGGTGTGGACCCCGCCGACAACGCCCCGGTCGTCACGCTTAACCTGCATTGGTGGATCTTGCGTGGCCATTGCGCCCCGCGGCTGCGAAACCTCAGTGATTCTTGACATTTGATTCCTTCCTGTGCTACACTTAGGGTGCTATGCCTGGTGTAATTGGTTTATATAGACTGAAAGTACAGGTGTAGCAGTTGTGGGGGGAATGTTCCCCCCACCTTCATTGAGCGAGCATGTCGGTTTTCATGCCGTTGTCGCCTGAGATCGAGAGTTGTGGGGGGAATGTTCCCCCCACCTTCATTGAGCGCATGCCTCGCGACGCCCGTCAACCCGTTTGGGGCCGAAAGTTGTGGGGGGAATGTTCCCCCCACCTTCATTGAGCGTTGTGCGACCCCAACTCGGTGACGCCGGTGCTGGGATCGTTGTGGGGGGAATGTTCCCCCCACCTTCATTGAGCGTAGGCAGCCTAGCCATGCTGGCTACAGGGTCATCGCCGTTGTGGGGGGAATGTTCCCCCCACCTTCATTGAGCGGTCAACGCCGAACCCGGTTCGGCGACGTTCATGATCGGTTGTGGGGGGAATGTTCCCCCCACCTTCATTGAGCGTCCGACCGTCCGACCGTGACCGTTCATACCGGCGATGGTTGTGGGGGGAATGTTCCCCCCACCTTCATTGAGCGAGGATCGTGGTGCCAGCCGGGATGAGCATCGTCGAAGGTTGTGGGGGGAATGTTCCCCCCACCTTCATTGAGCGCGGCCGTCCGGCAGGTTGCGCCGGTCGGCGAAGGCGTCGTTGTGGGGGGAATGTTCCCCCCACCTTCATTGAGCGCCCTACTCTATCACCGGATCCACCCGATGCGGCGTCGGTTGTGGGGGGAATGTTCCCCCCACCTTCATTGAGCGGGTGGGCCGGGGTCGTCACGCCTGAACCTCGGCCATGTTGTGGGGGGAATGTTCCCCCCACCTTCATTGAGCGCACGGTAGAGCCAGCATCATGAAGAGACTGGAACCTAGTTGTGGGGGGAATGTTCCCCCCACCTTCATTGAGCGGTTGACCCACCTTACGGTAGCGTCAACGGTGGAGAATAGTTGTGGGGGGAATGTTCCCCCCACCTTCATTGAGCGCGTGGTGGCGTGCCGTCGTCAACTGTGTCGAGCCGTGTTGTGGGGGGAATGTTCCCCCCACCTTCATTGAGCGGGTTAGAGAATCCGTAGAAGCTGAACTACTGTTTTGCTACGTTGTGGGGGGAATGTTCCCCCCACCTTCATTGAGCGGCTGCGGCGTTCAGACATGACCAGCCGGCGTTCTTGGGGGTTGTGGGGGGAATGTTCCCCCCACCTTCATTGAGCGGGGCAGGTGCTCGACATCCTGCGCGACCTCTCCGGCATGTTGTGGGGGGAATGTTCCCCCCACCTTCATTGAGCGAGAATCCCTTCCCCGCGCACCATAGTCACTACAGTGTCGTTGTGGGGGGAATGTTCCCCCCACCTTCATTGAGCGGCTTTATTAGACATGATTGACGGCCATACTAGCCAGCATGAGTTGTGGGGGGAATGTTCCCCCCACCTTCATTGAGCGAGCTTCATCCAACACAAAGTTGGATGCTTCACGAACATGTTGTGGGGGGAATGTTCCCCCCACCTTCATTGAGCGCGTGGTGGCGTGCCGTCGTCAACTGTGTCGAGCCGTGTTGTGGGGGGAATGTTCCCCCCACCTTCATTGAGCGAGCATCGGCAAAGTGTGGCACAACTACGACTACCGTTGGTTGTGGGGGGAATGTTCCCCCCACCTTCATTGAGCGGTCAGCTGGCTGCCGGGTTCGGCGACGTTCATGATCGACGTTGTGGGGGGAATGTTCCCCCCACCTTCATTGAGCGCGGTACGGGCACGGGTCGAACCCGGCGGCGGTCCCGGGTTGTGGGGGGAATGTTCCCCCCACCTTCATTGAGCGCTGTACGCGCCCGTGGGGGCCTATGGTCGTTGCAGCATGTTGTGGGGGGAATGTTCCCCCCACCTTCATTGAGCGCTAGCTAGACTGCCTAGGCAGTCCAGCTTGCTGGCTAGTTGTGGGGGGAATGTTCCCCCCACCTTCATTGAGCGTGGTGTAACCCCCTGGGCCTGATCCCATATCAAAATAGCGGGTTGTGGGGGGAATGTTCCCCCCACCTTCATTGAGCGGCCGAATGCGCCAGCACCCACCGGTCGTTGACTGGTGGTTGTGGGGGGAATGTTCCCCCCACCTTCATTGAGCGCTCAACATGGATCATTGGGGGAGGCTTGCGCGGCAGACGTTGTGGGGGGAATGTTCCCCCCACCTTCATTGAGCGGCGCACGCCGCGTCGCTGTCCACCACCAATGTTGTGCGTTGTGGGGGGAATGTTCCCCCCACCTTCATTGAGCGCTCACCTGGGGCAGGTGAGGTAGCCGGTCTCATGGCGCGTTGTGGGGGGAATGTTCCCCCCACCTTCATTGAGCGGCGCCGGCTGCGGTGTGCGCTGCCCGGTCGTGGTCGCGTTGTGGGGGGAATGTTCCCCCCACCTTCATTGAGCGCCGGCGGCGCTGCGGGCGGCGGCCCGCGGGTCGCTGGTTGTGGGGGGAATGTTCCCCCCACCTTCATTGAGCGGAGCTTTGGCGCGACCGGTCCGGCCCGATCGTTGAACAGTTGTGGGGGGAATGTTCCCCCCACCTTCATTGAGCGATTTCCGGTGGTGCGGGCGGCTCCGCGGCATGGCGCGGGTTGTGGGGGGAATGTTCCCCCCACCTTCATTGAGCGAAATATGCCGGCCGGATTGACGTGTCCCGCGAGCTGGTTGTGGGGGGAATGTTCCCCCCACCTTCATTGAGCGTATTTCCGGTTGCGGGCGGCGGGGTTGACGCCTGTGGTTGTGGGGGGAATGTTCCCCCCACCTTCATTGAGCGGCCGCCTGTGCGATCTGTCGGGTGTGGGCGTCGGAGTCGTTGTGGGGGGAATGTTCCCCCCACCTTCATTGAGCGCCCGTGCAGCTGGTGTCGGCGCAGGAGCGGCGGGGGGTTGTGGGGGGAATGTTCCCCCCACCTTCATTGAGCGCGTTAGGCGCTTAGGTGGCTAGACAACTAGCCAAACGTTGTGGGGGGAATGTTCCCCCCACCTTCATTGAGCGGTGGAACGCACAGTGTGCTGGCGGTTTGGCTGCTAACGTTGTGGGGGGAATGTTCCCCCCACCTTCATTGAGCGCCTCCAGTCCTGGGCTGCAGTAGCCACGCGTTCACCGCGTTGTGGGGGGAATGTTCCCCCCACCTTCATTGAGCGCTGCTTTGGCGCGACCGGTCCGGCCCGATCGTTGAACAGTTGTGGGGGGAATGTTCCCCCCACCTTCATTGAGCGCCGCCGGCCTGCCACGGGTGCGCGGTCGGCGCCTGCCGGTTGTGGGGGGAATGTTCCCCCCACCTTCATTGAGCGCGCGACGACCACCTCGGGGGGTCGGTGCTGGCGGCCGGGTTGTGGGGGGAATGTTCCCCCCACCTTCATTGAGCGCGGTGGGTGTGGACGCGGGTGATCCGCCCGCACATGTTGTGGGGGGAATGTTCCCCCCACCTTCATTGAGCGGACTTCGTACCATCCGATATCAACGATTGTGTCACCGA
Source organism: Acidimicrobiales bacterium (assembly GCA_965214945.1). GTDB lineage: Bacteria > Actinomycetota > Acidimicrobiia > Acidimicrobiales > Aldehydirespiratoraceae > JAAXHB01. The sequence goes on from OZ244029.1 coordinate 679,631, forward strand.
AGTTGTGGGGGGAATGTTCCCCCCACCTTCATTGAGCGAGGGTCCCGTTGCGCGCCACCCACCAGACGGCGCCGTCGTTGTGGGGGGAATGTTCCCCCCACCTTCATTGAGCGACCACGGCAAGGGTGTTCACCACCACTTCGCCAGCAAGTTGTGGGGGGAATGTTCCCCCCACCTTCATTGAGCGGCCGACGATCATCGTCGGCCTAGCCAACTAACCGCCTAGGTTGTGGGGGGAATGTTCCCCCCACCTTCATTGAGCGCGGCTTCACGTTGCCCGCGGGCGAACCGTGTGATCGCCAGTTGTGGGGGGAATGTTCCCCCCACCTTCATTGAGCGAATGGGATAAGCTGTACTTGGCGCCGAACGAACGGTACGAGTTGTGGGGGGAATGTTCCCCCCACCTTCATTGAGCGTTGAACGCGCGGAACGTGGTGACGCCGGTCGCGGGGTGTTGTGGGGGGAATGTTCCCCCCACCTTCATTGAGCGGAGACAGCTGACACGTCGCCACGGTGCAGGTCGATCGTTGTGGGGGGAATGTTCCCCCCACCTTCATTGAGCGCCGCCGCAGCTGGTGTCGGCGCAGGAGCGGCGGCAGGTTGTGGGGGGAATGTTCCCCCCACCTTCATTGAGCGGGCAGGTCGTGCGGTCCACCACCGGCAGCCGCTGGGCGTTGTGGGGGGAATGTTCCCCCCACCTTCATTGAGCGACTGAAGCCGATATAACCGGTTTTCCGGTTACAAGTGGGTTGTGGGGGGAATGTTCCCCCCACCTTCATTGAGCGGCGGCATGCGCCACCACCCACCGGTCGTTGACCGGTGTTGTGGGGGGAATGTTCCCCCCACCTTCATTGAGCGAGCTACAACCGTGATACGATCGATTAGCCCTGTAATCCCGTTGTGGGGGGAATGTTCCCCCCACCTTCATTGAGCGCGAGGACTAGGGCTACGGGCTAGTCCACCAGCGGCCTAGTTGTGGGGGGAATGTTCCCCCCACCTTCATTGAGCGGGTGATCACACGCTCGAGCGGACCGTGCTGTGCTCACCGTGTTGTGGGGGGAATGTTCCCCCCACCTTCATTGAGCGGCCGCAGATGTGTTCTCGCCCAACGTGCGGCTAACGGTTGTGGGGGGAATGTTCCCCCCACCTTCATTGAGCGAGGGCACCGGCCGCGATCCCCGGCAGCGCAACCCACAAGTTGTGGGGGGAATGTTCCCCCCACCTTCATTGAGCGCAAAAACCGTCCACCGTTTGGACGAAAAACCCTACAAAGTTGTGGGGGGAATGTTCCCCCCACCTTCATTGAGCGATGCCTATATGGTCAAGTGCTACGTGTATCTAGAAGGTTGTGGGGGGAATGTTCCCCCCACCTTCATTGAGCGAGCCATCCGACGCCGCGCCCTCGACGCCCTCGAAACCGGTTGTGGGGGGAATGTTCCCCCCACCTTCATTGAGCGTGTAGTCAGAGGGGCAGGGACCAGGCCCAGCCCCCGAAGTTGTGGGGGGAATGTTCCCCCCACCTTCATTGAGCGCTGGACGGCGACAGCACGAAAGCGCAGCCGATCCGGTCGCGTTGTGGGGGGAATGTTCCCCCCACCTTCATTGAGCGCGCGACGTCGCCATCATCGGCGTCGTCGACCGGATGTTGTGGGGGGAATGTTCCCCCCACCTTCATTGAGCGTGGCAATGCAAGGCTTACGCGATGCGGTCTAACCGCCCGTTGTGGGGGGAATGTTCCCCCCACCTTCATTGAGCGCGCCGGTAGCCGGCAGGCCGCTGCGACCCCCGGTGGCGTTGTGGGGGGAATGTTCCCCCCACCTTCATTGAGCGTAGTCGGAGTGTAATGCGTCGCGATGGTCGTCAGGGTGTTGTGGGGGGAATGTTCCCCCCACCTTCATTGAGCGGCTCTGGTGCGCTCCTAGGCTCTGGTGCGCTCCAGAGCGTTGTGGGGGGAATGTTCCCCCCACCTTCATTGAGCGAATGGCACTGGCAAAAAGGATGACATGAGAACGAAAACGTTGTGGGGGGAATGTTCCCCCCACCTTCATTGAGCGGTTGAGCCGTTCGCGGGGATGTTGGGGGTGTTGCTGGGTTGTGGGGGGAATGTTCCCCCCACCTTCATTGAGCGTATCGCCGGTTGCGGGCGGCGGGGTTGACGCCTGTGGGGTTGTGGGGGGAATGTTCCCCCCACCTTCATTGAGCGCGGCCCATCCCATCATGCAGGTCGGGATCGGCGCGGGTTGTGGGGGGAATGTTCCCCCCACCTTCATTGAGCGTACGCTTGTGGTCTTCTCATTCTCTATCCTTTCTGTGTTGTGGGGGGAATGTTCCCCCCACCTTCATTGAGCGACGCTCGACTGAGGTGACTGGCCCGAATCCGGCTCGGGTTGTGGGGGGAATGTTCCCCCCACCTTCATTGAGCGAGCATCACCATCAGCCACGGGTCGCTTGATGCGACCCGAGTTGTGGGGGGAATGTTCCCCCCACCTTCATTGAGCGGACAGGAATTTTTTCGCCAACACCGTTTCTGCACCCAGGTTGTGGGGGGAATGTTCCCCCCACCTTCATTGAGCGGCGATGTCGGACCACCCGAGGTGGTCCATGTGCCACGCGTTGTGGGGGGAATGTTCCCCCCACCTTCATTGAGCGGGGCAGGAGCATCGGGTGCTGTCGATCGTGTGGGGGTGCAGTTGTGGGGGGAATGTTCCCCCCACCTTCATTGAGCGAGACGGAGACTCCGCCCGTTCGTTCGTGCCAGTGAGTTGTGGGGGGAATGTTCCCCCCACCTTCATTGAGCGGTGTTGTCCTGTGTGTAGTTGCCAGGGTCCTGGGATTACGTTGTGGGGGGAATGTTCCCCCCACCTTCATTGAGCGTAGAGGAGGGGGGAGCCAACCAGCCCCCCACATTGAGCGCATGGTAGAGTGGCGCGCGTGGCCGATGTGGGGAGGAGATTTGTGGGGGGAATGTTCCCCCACCTTCATTGAGCGGATGTCGCTAATGGCAATCCATTCACTCCGCCGGGGAGGTTTGTGGGGGGAATGTTCCCCCCACCTTCATTCATCGGAGACATCGACGATCTTGGTAACCGCCTCAAGACCCTTCAGAGTGTTCCACCAACAATGATGCGCTGCTGGCGTACCATCGCGTAATCTGGCTGTTGCTCAGGTTGCTGCAGAACAGGCAGTGCCGTCGGCGGTTTCTCTGAGGCGTCCTTATAGTCACACGATGATCAGACTTGACTTCGCGGTCGACCACGCTAGGGCAACCGTCACTGTCATTTCCTTCCGGCCTGCCGAACCCCATCGACTCTGGAGTGACCCCATCGACTCTGGAGTGCTGGCTAGATCCTCGCAGGCTGGAACGCTGGTCGGGTCCTCCGATCCATACTCGGCTGACGCTGTATCCCTGCGGCTTACGCTGCGGTTCTGCTAGGGCGTGGTCGTGTCGTCGAGGATCATCACCGTCTTCAGGTCGGAGTGGAAGTCCAGGGCATAATCGCCGCCCTCGCGGCCGATCCCGGAGATGCCGCAGCCCCCGAAAGGCGCCGTGAGGTCGCGCACCAAGAAGGTGTTGACCCAGACGAGTCCGGCTCGCAACGCACGGCCGATGCGATCGGCCCGCTCGGCCGAGCCGGTGTAGACGATCGCGCTGAGCCCATAGCGGGTCGAATTGGCCAACTCCACGGCCTCGGCTTCGGATGTGAAGGTCTGAAAGGTCAGCACCGGCCCGAAGACCTCGCTTTGCACCACCTCGCTGGAGTTGGAGGCCGGCTCGATCAGGGTCGGCTCGTAGTGCAGCGACCCCTCCACGGGCAGCCCTCCGCGTACGATCCTGTCGCCGTCGGCGCGGGCGCGTTCCACGAAGCCGTGTACACGCTGGCGGTGCTCGGGGTGCGCCATCGGGGCGATGTCGGTGCTCGGGTCACGGGGGTCGCCCAGCACCAGGGCGTCTGTGGCCGCATGGAAGCGCTCCAGGAACGGCTCGCGGATCGATTCCTCCACCAGCAGCCGGGTGCCGGCCAGACACACCTGGCCGGCATCGTCGTACTGCCAGGCCGCCTTGGACGCCGCGGCGTCGAGATCGCAGTCGGCGAACACGATCAGCGGGCCTTTGCCACCGAGCTCGGCGGTGAAGGGCACGATGTTTGCCGCTGCGGAGGCGCCGATCTTGCGTGCGGTTGTGGGCGAGCCGGTGAAGCTGATGCGCCGCACCCTCCGATCGGCCACCAGTGCTGCGCCGACCTCGGCACCGATGCCCTGGACGAGGTTGTAGGCGCCGGCGGGGATGCCGGCCTCGGCGGCCAGCTCGGCCAACAACCCAGCCGACAGCGGCGACCACTCGGCGGGCTTGTGGATCACCGAGTTGCCTGCGGCAAGCGCCGGGGCCAGCTTCCAGGTCGACAGCATGAACGGCGCATTCCAGGGCGTGATCACCACCGCCGGCCCGGCGGGCATCCGCTGCACGCAGTTGTCCATGTTCTTAGCGTCCCAGCGGCGCTCGGTGTGGGCCGCGGCTAGATCGGCGTAGAGCCTGAAGTTCTCAGCGCCCCGAGCGACCAGGCGCAGCCTCATCGACTCCTCGAGGAAGCCCATGTCTAGACATTCCACATGGGCGATCTCGTCGGTGCGGGACTCGATCAGATCAGCGAGGCGGTGTAACACTTCGGCTCGCTCGCGGGTGCTAAAGCTGCTCCATGCCGCGAAGCCTTCCACAGCGGCTGCTACGGCGGCTTCTGCGGTGCGCTCGTCGCCGCGGGCGATCTTGGCGAGGAGCATGTTGTCCCAGTCCAGAGGCGAGCGGCTCTCGAAAGTGCCCTCCGAGGACGTCCAGCGGCCGCCGATCAGGTGTGCGGTGGGCACCGACACGCCGTCGACATCGGTTCGCCATTCTCTGTGATTGCTCTGGTCGTCGATGGCCACACGCCGGCCGCCGTCGTTTGCTACGAGTTCGTCGCCCGAGCGGATCACCTTGGTGGGGTAGCCGTCGAGCAGGATCCGTCGGTACTCGGCCATGGACGGCGACGCTAGCCGAGCCGGGCGATGTCGCCGGGGCCGGATCGGGCGCGGCGGCGCAGTTCGGCGATCAGGTCCGGGTCGTGTCGGCCCAGCTCGGGCACCACCGCCGCAGGGCTCTGGGGGCTGTTGTGGCCGTCGATGTTGAACGGCGGCACATACGTCTCGAAGCTACCGGTGGGCAGCGTGGTGGGCACGAAACGGTTCCGTGCCCGAAGCTGCTCGTGGCCCCAAAGGCTCAAAGGGTCGTTGACCGAGCCCCAGGCGATGCGAGCCGCGTCCAGCCGTTCGAGCATCTCGGCCGCGGGTGCCGAGGCGAGCCCGGCTCGCAGCAGCGGCTCCAGTTCGTCGATGTTGGCGATGCGCTGCGCGTTGACAGCGAAGCGGGGATCATCGGCCAGGCCGGGATTGCCGAATACCTCGGTGCACAGCGCCCGCCACTCGGCCTGGTTCTGCACGGCGATCATGATCTCGCTGCCATCAGCGAGCGGGTAGATGCCATACGGGGCGATGAGGGCATGACGGTGCCCGGCCCGCGCAGGCAGCGTGCCCGACCCGACGGCGGAATAGGTCGGCGCTGCGGTCCACTCGGCGAGGCATTCAAGCATCGACAGCTCGATGGTGGCGCCCTCGCCTGAGACCTGACGCCGGTGCAGCGCTGCCAGGATCGCCGACAGGGCGTACATGGCCGCCGCGATGTCGGCCACCGAGAAGCCGATCTTGCTGGTCGCATCGGCCGATCCGGTGAGGGCGATCGCTCCCGCTTCGGCCTGGATTATGAGGTCGTATGCCTTGTCGTCAGTTCGGGGGCCGTCGAGCCCGTAGCCGGAGATGTCACAAGCCACGATCCCCGGGTGACGCTCGCGTACCTGACTGGCGAGCAGGCCGGCCCGTCCGGCAGCGGCCGGCGCTAGGTTCTGCACGAACACGTCGGCCCCGGCGAGCAGCTCCTCTAGCTCGGCACGTTCGGCGTCGGCCTTGAGGTCGATCACGAGGCTGTCCTTGCCGCGGTTCGCCCACACGAAGAAGGCCGACGATCCGGCGACGTTGTCGTCATAGTGGCGGGCGAAGTCGCCGCCGTCTGGCCGTTCGATCTTGAGCACCCTGGCCCCGAGGTCGGCGAGCTGGCGTGTGGCGAACGGCGCCGCGATCGCCTGTTCCACCGCCACCACCAGGATGCCGTCGAGCGGCGCCGTCACGGGTCTGTCGGTAGGAAAGCGCCGGCCACCACCACGATGCCGGCAAGCGGCGCGGTCATCGAGGCGCGCTCATCGGTCCTCGGGCGGAGTCATCGGCTCGCGGGCAGGCTCATCGGTCCTTGGGCAGGAAGGCGCCTCGGCCCTGGGGGAGCTTCATGTCGAGGATGCGCGACGCCACCACGGTTCGCAGAATCTGCGCGGTGCCGCCGCCGATTGTGAACATGCGGACGTCGCGGTACATGCGCTCCAGCGGGTTGCGGCGGCTGTAGCCGGCAGCGCCGTGGAGCTGCAGAGCGTCGCTGACCACCTCGATGGCGGTCTCGGAGGCAAAGACCTTGGCCTGGGCGGCCAGCGTCGGATCAGGGAACGGGCTGTTCGGACCACGCGACTGCGCAGCCCGGTAGATCAGCCCGCGGGCGGCTTCCAGTTTCACCGACATGTCCGCCAGCATCCACTGCAAACCCTGGAACTCCGCTATGGGCCGCCCGAACTGCTCACGCTGCTTCACAAAACCCAGTGCCAGCTCGTATGCGCCCTGGGCCAGGCCCAGGGCGACCGTGGCCGCCCCGACGCGCTGGCTGTTGTAGGCGTTCATCAAATCGGCGAAGCCTCGGCGCAGCCCCGACGGCGGAAGCAGCGCCATCTCCGCGCTGACCTCCATGTTGTCCATCAGCACTTCGGTCTCCGGTATGGCCCGCAGCCCCATGGTGGGCTCGCGGCGGCCGAAGCTCAGGCCCGGCGTCTGGTCGCGCAGCGCCAGGAAGCCGCCGATGCCCTCCTCACGGCCGTCTTCGTCGAAGACACGGGCGAAGATCAGATACAGCCTGCTCACCGAGGCGCCGGTGATCCAGTGCTTGACGCCGTTGAGCACGAAGCCGTCGCCGCGACGGTCGGCGCGGCTGGTCATCTCCGAGGCCGCCGAGCCGGCGCCGGGCTCGGTGATGCAGATGGCGGGCTTGTCGCCGTCGAGCACCAGATCGGCCAGCAAGCGCCGCTGAGCGCCGCTGCCGTAGGCCAGCACCGCCGAGATGGCGCCCATGTTGGCCTCCACGGCGATCCGCCCGGTCACGCCGCAGACCTTGGCCATCTCTTCCACCACGACCACGGCGTCGAGCAACGATGCGCCCGGCCCGCCGAGTTCGCTCGGCAAAGTCATGCCGCAGAAGCCTTCGTCTCGCAGTGCTTCGACGTTATGCCAGGGATACTGCTCGGCTTCGTCGACGGCCGCGGCACGAGGCCCGATCACCTCCGTTGCGAGTCGGCGGGCACGCGCCTGCAGCGCAAGCTGGTCGTCGCTCAGCTGCCAGGTCATCTTCGTTCGCTGCCTTCTGTGTGCTCTGCCAAAGTGCCGCTGAGCCGTTCGATGGCCAGGGCACCGCGCTTGCGGCCGACGGGGCGACCTCGTCGACTGCCAAAGCGCCCGCTGAGCCGGTCGACGGCCAGAGGGACGATTCGGCGTTGTGCCTCGCTGCCCCCGATGCGTCGCACATCGTCCAGCAGGGAGCGGTCGACATTCGCTCTCGGGTCGTTGCTGCGTAAGGCGCCGATCAAGGGGACGGCAACATCGGCGAAGATGTCGTCGATCTCGTGGCCTCCGCGGGGATCGACGGGTGCACGAGCGGCCAAGCCGGCGAACCAGCGGTCTGCGCCGGGGTGGCCGGGACGACGGATGTAGGCGAGCGCGGCGTGGAGGTCCACGAAGGCGCAGGTGTGGCGTTCGGCTACGTCGTCCCAGCGGTCGGCCACGTCGTCCCAGCGGTCGCCCACCGAGAACCCTGCGCATTCGGCGTGCCACAGCAACGAGGTCTGGTCGCAGAGCTGAAAGGCGGTGGTGGCCTGCGACTGCTGCTGGTCGAAGATCTCCAGCGCCGAGGCGATGTCGCCTTTGGCCAGCAGCCGCAGGGCCAGATGCCACCACATGTGGATGGCCAGCAGGTTCTGGTCTGCCCAGATGTCGACGCTGTCGGCCAGCAGTTCCAAAGATCGGGATGTGTCGTCGGTGTTCTCATAGACGTGGGCGAGTGCGTGGCGAGCCCACAAGTCCTCGGGGTCGGCCTCCAGCGCAGCAGCGCCCAGCTGTTCGGCTTCTTCGTGGCGGCCCACTTCGGTGAGGCTGAAAGCGTGCATGCCCTCAACGAAATGACGATGCTGGTCCTGCGACGGCCAGTTCGCGAGCAGCGCGGCTTCCGTCTCGCAGCGGCGCTCGGCAGCGCCGACGTGCAGGTACAGGTCGTGAGCGAAACGCAGCGCCGCGAAGTCTCCGGCTGGGGACGTGCTGTGATGCCAGGGGGTGGCGCCACGGTCGTGAGCGAAGCGCAGCGCCGCGAAGTCTCCGGCAGGATCACCGGCAACATCGCCACGGTCGAACTCGGCGAAACCGCCGCATCGATCGCCGCCGGCAGGATCGCCACCGGCAGCCTCGCCGGTAACATCACCGGCTTTGTCGTTGTCGAGATCCTCGACAGTTCCGGGACCAGGCGGCCCGGCCAGTTGCATGAAGGCATCGGCGCCTGCTGTGAAATCGCCTCGGCAGACATGCTCGAAGGCGTCGAGGTGACCCAGCCCTCGGCGATCGCCTTCGTGTATTCGGCAGCGAGCCCGTGCGAGGTTGTCGACCACGACCGCAGCGTCGAGAGCGGCGCCTGAGAGCACCGAGTAGAGCCCTGTCATCACAGGGCCGAGCACGAACTGGTCGTCGTGTCGGTTGGCGTCGGCGAGCACATCGAGGGGACCACCCCGGAAATGGGTGTAGCAGGCCCAGGCCTCGTTCCAGGCAGCCAGCGACGCCGTGCTGCCGGCCAGCTCGCAGCCGAAGCGGTCGATCACCGGACCCGCATGCGAAGTTCGATCCGGATCGTCAAGTCGGACGCGGGGGACGATGCCGAAGCGGTCGATCACCGGACCCGCGTGCGGAGATGCTCGATCCCGTTCACGAAGTTGGAGTCCACGTATTCGGGCTCGCCCAGGACTTCGACACCGAGCCTGCGATCGCAGATTTCGTTGATCAGCTCGGCCAGCTCCAGGCGGGCCAGCGAAGCCCCCAAGCAGAAGTGCGCGCCGCCGCCGCCGAAGGCCACGTTAGGCGGTGTCGGCGGGCGGTCGACGCTGAACCGCAGCGGCTCGGGAAACACCGTTTCGTCGAAGTTGGCCGAGGCATACCACATCACCACCCGGTCGCCCGCCGCGATCTGTGTGCCCGATAGCTCGGTGGGGCGGGTCGCGGTGCGGCGGAAGTAGAGGATGGGCGACGAGTAGCGCACGACCTCCTCGGCTGCTCTCTCCAGCAGCGAACGGTCGGCACCAACCCGCTCGAACTCCGAGGCGAAGCTGTCGAGATGCAAGGCGAGGTGGCTCATCGCCGAGCGGGTTGTCTCGTTGCCCGCGAAGATCATCAGCCTGAAGAAGTTGGTGAACTCCGAGTCGCTGAGCCGCTCGCCGTCCACCTCGGCTTCGATCAGCCTGGTCACCAGGTCGTCGGTAGGCCGGCGGCGACGCTGTTCGGCAAGCTCCAGCGCGTAGGCGGCCATGCCGTGCGCCGCTGGCGAGTTGAACGGCAGCAGCCGCAGCGGTGTGGTGTTGCCGTAGGCATCGGGATCGAGCGTCTCGCTGCTGGTGCCGGCCACCAGATGATCCGACAGCTCGATCATGTAATCGTGATCGGCCTCGGGCACGCCCATGATGTCGCAGATCACGCCGATCGGTATCGGCTTGGCCACCTCAGAGACCCAGTCGCCGTCACCTGTTTCGGCGATGCGGTCGAGCGCGGCTCTGACCCGGGCGCGGATCTGGGGCCGGTAGCTTTGCACGTGGCGGGGAGTGAACGCCGAACTAACGAGCCGGCGCAGCCGGGTGTGGATCGGCGGGTCCATGTCGATCATCGAGGCCCGTGCCTCCAGGGCGTCTTCGTCGATGTCGTAAATCTGGATGTGTCCGACGGCCGAGGAGAAGGTCCCGGTGTCGCGGCTCACGGTCACGATGTCGGCGTGGCGGGTCACAGCCCAGAACCCGTCGTCGGGATCGCCGCCTATGGCGTTCCAGGCCAGACCAGGCTGCGCTCTCAGCTCTGCGAAGACATCGTGAGGGATGCCCTTGTCGTACAGAGCAGGATCGGCGAGGTCGACCATCAGTCAGCGGGTGCTGTCGGGCGGTCCGCCGGAGTTGGGCGTGCGGGCGCTGGGGCACCCACGGGCCGCATCCCGGCGACCTGGCGGTGCTGTCGGGCGGTCACCCGAGGGGGTTGGGCGTGCGGGCACCCGGGCGCCGCTCTCGGCCACCGTGATCGCTCCGCTCGGGCACTTGTCAGCGAGCAGCTCGGCTCGTGCCTGCGGGAGCCACGGCGAGCCAACCAAGACCGAGGTTGCGTCGTCGTCATCGAGCCTGAAAACGTCGGGCGCCAGCATTTCGCACTGCCCGACGCCGATGCAGTACTCGCGGTCGAGCGACAGACGCGCCCAGACAGCCGACGACTCGTCCCGCTCGCTCATAACACCCTCACCATGACCTCGCTTAGGGCGTCCTTCTGGGAGGCTCGGAAGGTCTCGTCCGGCTCGCTCATAACAGCCTCCCTCATAACACCCTCACCATGACTGCCTCCCTCATGACGCCACGGCCTCCAGTCCCACCGACAGCACGCCGTGAACGAAGTTGGACGGCGCTCGCACAGCAGGCTCAGCCGGCCGCAGACCGATCTTGCGTTCGAGCATCTCAGCGAGCAGCACCTGCACCTCCATACGGGCCAGAAAAGCACCAAGGCAGAAGTGCGGGCCGCCGCCCCCGAAAGCGAAGTGCGGGTTGTCAGCCCGTGCGATGTCGAAGACGAAAGGGTCTTCGAACACTGCGGGATCGCGGTTGGCAGCGGCATACCACATGACGACCTTGTCGCCTTTGGCAATGGGCGTGCCGGCCAGCACCGTGTCGGCCGCTGCGGTGCGCCGCATGTGCAACACCGGCGTGGCCCAGCGGATCACCTCCTCGGCGGCTGAATCGATCAAGGTCGGATCGGCCGTCAGCTTGTCCCACTGTTCGCCGAACTCGGCAAACGCCATGGCGCCGTGGGTGATGGCTGTGCGGGTGGTCTCGTTGCCTGCGAACACCAGCACGTGAAAGAAGTTGCGGAACTCCTCAGGCGACAGCAGCTTGTTGAGCCGGGCCTGCGCCAGCAGCGTGACGATGTCGTCTCGGGGATCGGCAAGGCGCTCAGAGCCCAGTTGTTCGCCGTAGCTGTAGAGCGCATGGCTCGCCGGCGAGCCGAACGGCAGCAGCCGCAGCGGCGTGGTGTTGCCGTAAGCGTCGGCAGGCAGAGACGGCAGGTCGCCTGTGCTCTCGACGAGATGGTTGCTCAGCTCCACCAGGAAGTCGGCGTCGGTGATGGGCACGCCCAGGATCGACAGGATCACCCTGATCGGCAGCGGTGCGGCCACCTTGGCCACCCAGTCGCCTCCGCCGTCGGCCACGAAATCGTCGAGCAGCTCGCCTGCGATCTCCCTTGTGGCGTACTCCCAGCGGCGGATGTTGCGGGGCGTGAATTCCCTGCTTACCAGGCGGCGCAGCCGAGTGTGGTCCGGGGCGTCGGTGTCGATGATCGAGCGACGCGCCTGCAGCGCATCGGCTTCGAGGTCCCAGAGGTTGGTGTGGCCGATGGCCGACGAGAAGATCCTGGGCTTCTTCGACACCTCCTTCACATCGCTGTGACGGGTGACCGTCCAAAAGCCGTTGTCTTCGTAGGGATGCCACATCAGCCCCGGCGTCTCGCGTATGACGCTGAAGCGATCATGCGGGATCCCCTGCAGGTACAGCGAAGCGGACGTGATGTCTGGGGTCTCGGTGACGGTCATGGCGAAGCTCCGGGGTGTCTCGCAGGGGGAGGGGGTCTAGCTGTGCTCGATGAAGCGCTCTCGCTCCCAGTCGTTGACCTCGTCGGGATCGGCAGCTCTGTTGTCCGCGGCGAGGGCAGCCTCCGCGGCGGCCAGCGAGCAGAAGCTGCGCGAGAACATGTCGCCCAGAAGGCCTGCCAGCGCCGAGCCTTCGTAGGCGCCGATCACGGCTTGGAAGTCCGTGGGCAAAGCCGGGCTGTCGCCGGGATTGGTGTACATGTCGCCGCTGCCCATCGCAGGCAGTTCCGGGCGGCGGTCGAGTCCGTCGGCGCCTGCGGCCAGCACAGCGGCGATCATCAGATACGGGTTGGCATCGGCGCCCGCAGAGCGGTACTCCACCCTGTTGGCGTTGCCGCCTTCGCAGATGCAGCGGGCCAGCACCGTGCGGTTGTCGAGACCCCAGTGGATGTGCGTGGGAGCGAACGTGTAAGGGCGGATGCGGCGCGGTCCGTTGGGGGTCGGCGCCCCGATCAAAGTTATGGCAGCGGCATGGGTGAGCAGGCCGCCCAGCCAGGCTGCCATCAGCTCGTTCGGCGACCCTTCGGAGCTTGCGAAGGCGTTGGACCCGTCGACGTTCAACGAGGTGTGCACGTGCATTCCCGAGCCCGACACCTCGCTGAACGGCTTGGGCATGAAGGTGGCCCTGTAGCCGTGCTGCACTGCCACCTGCTTCACGATCGATTTGAACAGGGCCGTGCTGTCGGCGGTGCGCATGGCGTCCGCCGGTCCGCAGTTTAGCTCGATCTGGCCGGGGCCGTACTCGAAGTTCGACGATTCCACTTCCATGCCTGCTGTCGAGAGTGTCTCACGCATGTCGTGAAGCACCGGCTCGATCCCGATCATGTCGGTGAGCGAGCTGTATTGGATGTGGCTTTGGATGGGCGACCAGTCGGCGTTACACAAGTAGAACTCCATCTCGGTGGCAACGACGGGTTCGATGCCGGCGTCGTGCAGACGCTGAACCTGCTGGGCCAGCACTGTGCGTGGCGACAGGGCGTGCGGTGCACCCTCGGAGTCCTCCACGTCGGTGAACACCAGGGCGTAGCCAGGCCGATGCGCCAACAGCCGGCCGGTGCTCGGGTCGGGCACAAGCCGGCAGTCGAGATAGCCGGTGTCCATGTTGATGAACTCGTTTTCGGGCAGGTCGTTTTGCATGTCGAACACGAACATCGCATCGGCGATGTTGACCCCGCTGCTGATCGTGGTCTTGAAGAAGCGGTCGGCGGGCACTCGCTTGCCGCGCAGGTGACCCTGGGTGTCAGGCGTGGCGACTTCGACGGTGTGTACTCCGGCCTGTTCGCATTGGCGGCGGAAATCCTCGGCAGGATCGATCATGGCTGTGTCACCTTTGTTATTGCAGTCTTGGAGGGAGGGGGGTGGTGGTATTGCAAGTCTTTGGGTCGAACTTTGGGGTCGAACTCTGGGGTCGAACGGCGAGCCCAGCAGTCAGTGATCAAACAGTGAGCGGTCAAACAGTGAGCACGATCCGGCCTGGCGCCTGGCCCGCCCGGAGGCGGTCGTGGGCGATCTGGGCATCGGCGAGGGGCAAGGTCGTAACCGGCTGGATTATCGACGGTTCTCTGCGGGCGAAGTCCAGCAGCTCGTCAAGCTGGGCTCGCGTGCCCCAGAAGCTCGACATGAACCGCGACTCCGGCGGAGTCGCCCCCAGCCCGAATGCCACGGTGCCGTAGGCCAGCCCCACTACGACCACCATGCCCTTGCGGGCGACATTGGCCGCCGCGGCAGCGAGCGTGGCATCGGCGCCGACGAAGTCGATCACCAGATCGAATGGCCCCGGCCTGTCTGTGGACGTGCTGCCGCCTGCTGCGCCGGCGGGTGCCAGGGCGTCGGGTTCGAGCGCCTGGTGGGCACCGAGCGCAAGCGCTTGCGTTCGCTTGTCGGCGGCGGGATCGACAGCAACCACCTGGGCTTCGCTGAGCAGTCGCAGATAACTCAGCGCGAACTGCCCGAGCCCGCCGGCGCCGATCACCAGTGCCTGTGCCTGGGCGCCGAGTTCCCGCAACCGTGCCAGGCCATGGTCGACCGCGCGATATGCGGTGAGCCCGCCGCAGGCCAGCGGCGCGGACGCCACCGGGTCGAGCCCGCCGAGGGCGGCAAGGTAGCGGCTGTGTTTCACCCACATGCGTTCGCTGTAGCCGCCGTCGGTTAGCAAACCGGCTTCGGTGGCCTCCGCGCAGATCATCTCCTCGCCGTCGATGCATTGCCGGCAGCTGCCGCAGCCCCACGGGGCATACACCATCACCGGGCCCAGCTCGGCGTGGACGCCGGTGACCTCATGGCCTAGCACGAGCGGCAGCGGGCTCGGATAGTCGCCGTCGGCCACATGGAGGTCGCTGTGGCAGACCCCGCAGGCGGTCACCTCGATCACCTCGCCGCCGTTGCGGGCCGTGCCTGCGGCGGGGTAGTCGTCACGAACAACCAGCGGTTCGCCGACATCTTCGAGCACAACAGCACGCATACCCCTGCTACCCCTGCTACCCCTGCTACCTCTGCGCCTCAGTAGCTTTTGGGCAGGCCCAGGCACTTCTGAGCCACGAATGCCAGGACGAGATTGTTGTTGACCGGGGCCACCTGATACAGCCGGGTCTCGCGCAGCTTGCGCTCGATGTCGTACTCGGCCGCGAAACCGAACCCTCCGTGGGTGTTCAGCGCAGCGTTGCCCGCCTCCCAGGATGCTTCCGAGGCCAGCATCTTGGCCATGTTCGCCTCGGCGCCGCAGGGCTGGTGTGCGTCGAAGAGGTTGGCAGCCTTCCAGCGCATCAGATCGGCGGCGGCAAGGTTGGCGTAAGCCTTGGCCAGGGGGAACTGCACGCCCTGGTTCATCCCGATCGGCCGGCCGAACACGCGGCGCTCGCGGGCATAGGCCGAGGCCCGGTCCAAGAAGAAACGCCCGTCGCCGATGCACTCGGCAGCAATCAGGATGCGCTCGGCGTTCATGCCGTCAAGAATCTGGGAGAACCCCCGGTCCTGGGAGCCGATCAGGGCGTCGGCAGGGATCTCCACGTCGTCGAAGAACACCTCGGTGGTGCTGTGGTTCATCATTGTGGGGATCGGCTTGATCGTCAGCCCCGGAATCAGCTCGCCGTGGGGGTCTCGCATCTCGAACACAAAGGCGGAGAGGCCCTCGAGACGGCTGGCCGTCTCGCCGGCCGGGGTGGTGCGGGCCAGCAGGATCATCAGGTCCGAGTGCAGGGCGCGGCTGGTCCAGATCTTCTGGCCGTTGATGCGCCAGATGTCGCCGTCTCGCTCGGCCCGTGTGCTGATCGCTGTGGTCTCCGACCCGGCGGTGGGTTCGGTCACAGCGAACGCTTGCAGCCGCTTGCGGCCCTCCGCGATCTCGGGAAGCCAGCGACGCTTCTGTGCCGCCGATCCGTGGCGCAGCAGCATGCCCATCACATACATCTGGGCGTGGCAGGCCGACGGGTTGCCGCCCGACGCGGAGATCTCCTCGAGGATCACCGAGGCGCCGGCCAGGCTCAGGCCGCCTCCGCCGTATTCTTCGGGGATCAATACGCCGAGCCAGCCCCTGCGACTGAGTTCGTCGATGAACTCGGTGGGGTAGGTGTCGGGCTCGAGGCTTCGCCAGTACTCGTTGCCGTATTTGTCGCACAGGCGCCGCACCTCGGTGCGGATGTCGTAGAAATCCTCGGGACGTTGATCACGATCAGCACCGTTAGCACGACCAGCACCAGCTGCACGATCAGTGTTCATCGTCAGCTCCAGAATCCTCGTCGGTGCAGCGCTGCCACGGCGGCCACCCCCGATTCGTGCAGGTGTGCCTCCATGGCTCGACGTGCGGCTCCCCGGTCGCGGTCGACAATCGCCGCCAGGATCTCGGCATGGTGGCCGACGGCCTGGGCGTCCCAGCCGTCGGTGAACTCGTAGTAGTCCGCCGGCACCGAGCGCACCAGATGTCGTATCAGCCAGCGGGTGCGGCGCGGCGCGGCCGAGTTGATGATGCGGTGGAACTCCTCGTTGAGTTTCTGGAGTTCCTTGGTGCCGGCGCCTGCTGTGAAGCGCTCGTGAACGGCTTGCAGGTCCGCGATGTCGTCTTGTTTGAGGCTGTCGGCGGCCATGGCTGCGGCGCGCCCCGAGACCACGCCGAACAGCTCGTAGTGGTCGACGATGTCGTCGGGGGTGAGCCGCGAGACGAAAGCGCCGCGCCGGGGGGTGACCTCCAGCAGGCCCTCCTGGCCGAGCACCACCAGCGCTTCGCGGATCGGGCTGCGGCTCACGTCGAGACGCTTGCTGACAGCCTCCTGGTCGATCTTGGTGCCCGGTTTCAGGGCGCCGGTGAGGATCAGGCCGCGCAGATAAGACATCACCTCCTCAGCCAGCCCGCCCCTCCGGCGGACGCCCGCAGGCACCGGGCGATACGGACTCGCGTCGAGATCCGACAGGTCGCGGTTGCTGGCGTTCGTTGCGGCGCCCTTGGAGACCGCAGCGAAGCTGCTCACGACGGCGCTGCCGATCCGAGATAGGCGGCTTGCACCGCCGGGTGGGACTGGATTTCCTGCGGCGTGCCGACGGCGATCACGGCACCCTGATCGAAGGCGTAGATGCGGTCGCTGATGCCGGTGATGAACCCGATGTCGTGGTCGATCACCACCACGCCCGCACCGACGGTGGCCGCCATGTGGCGCACCTGTTCGATCATCTTGAGCGACTCGCTGTCGCTCATGCCGCTGGTGGGCTCGTCCAGCAGCAGGAACGCCGGGGCCAGCGCGGCGGCCCGTGCCAGCTCGAGGCGTCGAGAGTTGCCGTAGTCGAGCTGGTTAGCGCGCCGATGGCGCTGGTTCCACAGGCCTGCTGAGGCGACCACCGCGTCGATGTCGGGAATTGAGCGGTGCGCACGGTGACGGGCGGCGATGAGCGAGGAGATCGCCACGTTCTCGCGCACCGTGAGCGATCCGAACAGTCTCAGGTTCTGGAAGGTGCGAACCACGCCGCGGCGGGCCAGGTGATGTGTACCCATGTCGGTGACGTCGTCGCCGTCGAGTGTCACTCTGCCCCGAATGGGCTCGACGAGGCTGGTGATGGCATTGACGAAGGTCGTCTTGCCGGCGCCGTTGGGTCCGATGATGCCCACCACCTCGCCTGTCCGGGCCTCCAAAGCAGCGTCTCGCAGCGCCAGGAACCCGCCGAAGGCGACCCCCACGTCCGCCGCCGCCAGCGTCGATTCTTGGTCGGGCACTACCTCAGGCAGCAGGCCGGGCTTCGTGTCGCTTCTGTGCCTGCTGAACCGGCTGCGGAACTGCCTGCGGAGCCAGGCGTCGAGTTCCCAGTCGTCGATCAGCCCGGCCGGTCGCCAGATCATGAACACGAGCATGGCGAGCCCCAGGAACACCGTCTGCAGGTTCTCGCGGAAGACCCAGTCGAGCGGTGCGCTGTCGAGCCCGAGGCCGAACACTTCGAAGTCGTCCTGGCCGAGGCGCCGGGCCAGCTCGCGGCCTGCGGTGATCACGGCCACGCCGACCGCGGCGCCGGTGACGCTGTTGCGGCCCCCGACGATGAGCATCACCAGCGTGAGCAGCGTGTAGTTGAAGAAGAACTTGCTCGGCAGCAGCGAGCCGTCCTCGAATACCCGCAGGCTCGCCCCCACCGACACCACGGCCACCGAGATCAACAAGGCGGCCATCTGCTGCACCAGCGGGTTCACGCCCATCGCCCTGGCGGCAAGGTTGTCTTCGCGGGCGGCCACGGCGAGCCGTCCCGAGCGGCTGCGGGCATACAGGCGGGCGGCAATCAGCGCCAGCAGCAGAGCCGCGTATATCGGGGCTCGGGTGTCGAGCGAGCCGCGGATCGGGAAGGTGAGGCCGGCCCGTTCGCCGCCTGTGAGCTCAGTCCAGTTGCGTGCCACCTCATGGGTCACAAAAAGCAGGGCCAGCGTGATCACCGTGGCCGACACCGCCCCAGACTGGGCGCCGGAGCGGGCCAGCCCGATGCCTACCACGAAGGCAACCAGGCAGGTGACGACCACGGCCGCCAACAGCGAGACGGTGCTCGACAGTTCGACCTCGGCAAGACCTAAGGGCGCGTCGGGGATCCGCTTGATTTTCTCTTCGGGGGCGATGGCCAGCACCGCGAACGTGTAGCCGGCGATGGCGCCGAAGCCGATATGGCCGAACGACAGCACGCCGGTGTTGCCCACGTAAACCTGGATGCCGAGCACGATGACAGCGTCGATCAGCATCACCGTGACCAGGCGTTCGGCTGCGCCTCCGAGGATGCTCTGGTAGGCGAAGCCCCCGACCGTCAGGGCGCCGAACAGGATCAGCGATCCGATCACCGGCCAGACCACGTCGCGCTCCAGGCTGGAGAACATCACACCTGGTTTCCGAACATCACAGCCAACTCCCCGCCATCACTCCCGCCATCACACCCGCTCCGCGCGGGCGACGGTCACCAGGCCCTGCGGCCGGAAGATGAAAAGCAGGGCGATCAGCAAGAAGACCACTCCGTCGGTGAGGTTGGCGATCCCGTCGGGCAGACGCGAGCGCAGCAGCACCTCGGCCAGGCCCAGCGCGAAGCCGCCGATCACGGCGCCTCGGAGGCTCCCCAGACCGCCGATGAGCGCCGCCAACACACCCTTGAGCATGGGGGTGATGCCGGCGCTCGGCGTGATGCTCCCCGCACGCATCAGCCAGAACACTCCGGCGATACCCGCCAGCAGCCCCGAGAGCAGGAAAGCCCCTCGGATGACCGAGTTGGACTTCACTCCCATCAACCGGGCCGTGTTGAAGTCGTCGGCAGCGGCACGCAGCGAGAGGCCGAACATGGTTCGCTGCAGCAGCAAACTCGTGGCTACCAGGGCGATCACCGTGGTGACGATCACCACAGTGTCGAACACCTCGATATGCAGCGGCCCGACGGAGTAGGTGTCGGTAACCCAGCCCGGCCGCGGGAAGGTCTTCACCGAAGCCGACACG
Source organism: Acidimicrobiales bacterium (assembly GCA_965214945.1). Classification (GTDB taxonomy): domain Bacteria; phylum Actinomycetota; class Acidimicrobiia; order Acidimicrobiales; family Aldehydirespiratoraceae; genus JAAXHB01. Next base: position 698,666 of record OZ244029.1, read on the forward strand.
TAGAGCAGGAAGATCGCCGACACCACGAAGTGCACCCCGAACGAGGTGAGCAAAAGCGTGAAGTCGGATCCACCCCGCACCCGGCTGAAGGCGACCCGTTCGATCGCCAGCGACGTGCCCATAGCGACGACCACGATCAGCGGCGCTACCAGATACCACGACCAGCCCTCATTGAACGCCGCCAGCGCCGCGTAGCCGCTGACAGTAATGAGTTCGCCGTGAGCGAAGTTGAGCAGGTGCATCACCCCGAAGATCACTGCCACGCCTAGGGCGAGCAGGGCGTAGATGCTGCCCCGTCCGATGCCGTCGATGAGGTTCTGCAGGAGTTCGATCACGATCCACCCACGAAGGTGTCGAAGAGGTCGTCGCGGTCGAGCAGCTCGGCGCCGCTGCCTGAGGCGACCACCTCGCCGCTGCGCAGCACGTAGGCACGGTCGGCCGCCTCCAGCATGCGCTGTGCGTTCTGCTCGACCACCAGCAGCGTGCGTCCCTTATCGCGCAAGTAGGAGACCAGATCGAATACAACGTCTACGAGCACAGGCGCCAGGCCCAGCGACGGCTCGTCCATCATCAGTAGCCGAGGCCGCGACATCAGCGCCCGGGCGATGGCCAACTGCTGAGCCTCGCCGCCTGACAGATGGCCGCCCCGAGTGGTCCACTTCTTGGCTAGCGCAGGGAACAGCTCGGTTGCCTCGTTGAGGCTCTCGGCACGGGCGGATGCCTTCTGGGTGACGCCGCCGATGCGCAGGTTCTCCTCGACGGTCATGTCCGTGAAGATTCGGCGGTGCTCGGGAACGAGTGCCAGCCCCGATCGCAGCAGCTTCTCGGGGGGTGCGCCGGTGATGTCGACACCGTCGAAGGTCACGGTGCCCGCGGCAGGCGAGAGCAGACCCGCGATCGAGCCCAGCAGGGTGGTCTTGCCCGCCCCGTTGGGTCCGATGAGGCCTACGACCTCACCGGACCCAACGGTCAGGCTTGCATTACGCAGGGCTGAGATCGCCCCGTATTTGGCAGTCAGCCCCGAGACTTCGAGCAAGGCGGTCTCACGCCCCCTGCCTGCCGGCTGTGCCCGTGTCGGCTGACTGGCGGCTCAGTTGCCGCCGATGGTGGCGACGAGGGTGTCGGCGCCGTTGATGATTTGGTGGACGGGTACTGCTTTGTCTGGGATGCCGTTGGTGCCGGCGTAGGTGATCGTGCCCGATAGGCCTTCGAAGCCTTCGATGGCTGCGACGGCTTCTCCGATGGTGATGCTGTCGTCGCAGTTGCAGTCGAGCATGGCTTGGATGCCTAAGAACATGGAGTCGACGTAGAGGGGCATGAAGCCTCTGCTTTCGAGTTCGTCGCCTTTGGCTGCGGCGTAGCCGGCGAGTAGCGTGTCGATGCGGTCGCCGGGTGTGATGGTGGTGTGCGGGGTGTGCACGATGCCTTCGTTGTTGGCTTCGAATTGGATGCCGGTGGCGTCGAGGGCGTCGGTGCCTGCGTAGGCGAGCCCGTCGAGTTCTTGGCCTTCGAGCTGGCCTCGCAGTGCTGTGACTTGGAAGCCCAGTGCTGCGGAGAACACGATTTCGTTGTTTTCTGAGAGGCCGGCGATTTCGTTGACCTGTGCGGAGAAGTCGGTGTCGGCGGCCCAGACGTAGGTTTGGGAGCTGACGACGGTGCCTCCGTTGGCTTCGAAGTGCGCGGCGAAGGCGTCGGGGTTGACGCCGGTGTAGGGGATGCCTTCGCCTTCGGTGAACAAAATGGCTCGTGTGATGCCGTTGTCGAGCGCCCATTGGGCTGCCGCGGCTGACATTTGGTTGTCGTCGAAGGTGACTAGGTAGGAGTTGATGGCGGCGTCGGCGAGGGTGGGTTCGGTGGAGGCTGCCACGAATAGCGGCACTTCGCCGTTGGTTGCTTGCAGGATTGGTTGGGCGAAGTCGGCGAAGGGCGGGCCGATCAGGAAGTGTGCGCCCCAGTCGAGGAGTTCGGTGGCGGCTAGTTGTGCGTCGGCGCCGACCTCAGCGACGCGTACTTCTACCGGCCGGCCGTTGATGCCGCCTGTGCAGTTGGCCAACTCGGCCACATAGGGCACCAGCTTGGATCCCGGAATGTCGACGAAGCCCACAACGTCGGAGAAGTCCATCGCCATGCCGACCCTGATGGGATCACCCTCAGGCATGTCGCCGCAATTATCGAGATCAGCACCCAACACAACATCAATATCAACCCCAGCCATGTCGCCTTCGGCCATGTCGCCTTCGCTTGAGGCTGGGCCTGCGTCGCCTGTATCGGCGTCGCCGTCGTCGGCATCGGCCATGTCGCCTTCGGCCATGTCGCCTTCGGCCATGTCGCTTTCGCTTGAGGCTGGGCTTGCGTCGCTCGTATCGTCGTCGTCACCGCAGGCAGCGGCGACGAGCGAGAAGATCGCCAGTAAGGCGATCAGCCACTTGATTCTCATTATTGATTCCCCCTCCCGGAGCTTGTGTTCGCACATGACCCAAGATCGGGGTCAAGGCACTTGTATAAAATACACAATTTAAAATACACAATTTCACGGATCGATGTTCGCCACGGCGCTGCGAACTCCCACCGACCTGGTTCGACGACAAGATTGCCAACCCCACCAGCTTGCTGCTGGCCAACTGGTATCCGCCCGTCGCAGCCGATGTCCGCTCCGCGCTGATCCGCGAAGGCCGGCTCCGCCGCGGCGATCGAGACCGTCCCCACAACGATCCACGCCGGTCGCCCGGCGCGCTACGAAAGCGGTCCGCTGTTCAGCGCATCACAAACGGGTTAGCTACCGACGATTCCTGGGCCAGCCAGACCGACTTGGTCTGGAGATACTCCATCATCCCCTCGATACCGCTCTCACGCCCTATGCCGCTCTGCTTCCAACCCCCGAAAGGCGAGTTGAAGCCCACGGCCCGGTAGGTGTTCACCCACACCGTGCCGGCATGAAGCGCATCCGAGGTACGCATGGCCCGAGCCAGGTTCTGGGTCCAGACCCCAGCAGCAAGCCCGAAGTCCACGTCGTTGGCGATGCGAATGGCGTCTTCTTCGGTGTCGAACGGAATCACCGACAGCACCGGCCCGAACACCTCCTCGCGGGCGATTCGCATGTCGTTGCTGACCCCGGTGAACACGGTGGGCTGCACGAAACGGCTGCCTAAGGCCCCTGGGCCGGTGTAGACGTCGCCGCCTAGCACGCACTCGGCACCGCCGTTGCGGGCGATCTCGATGTAGTCGAGCACCTTTCGGAACTGCGGTTCGGTGGTCACCGGGCCCACATGGGTGTCATACGACATCGGGTCGCCGATGACAGCCGATCCAGCCACCGCGGTCAGCCGCTCCACGAAGCGGTCGTGAATCGAGCGCTGCACCAGAGCACGCGACCCGGCGATGCAGGTCTGGCCGGTGGCGGCAAAGATGCCCGAAATCACCCCGACCACTGCGGCCTCGAAGTCGGCGTCGTCGAACACGATGTTGGGCGACTTGCCGCCCAGCTCCAAGGTCACCCGCTTGAGCTGCCGTGCGGCGGCTTCGTAGATGCGTCGCCCCACGGCATCCGAGCCTGTGAAGGCGATCTTGACGATGTCGGGATGCTCCACAATGGCCTGACCGCACTCGTCTCCGAAGCCGCTGACCACGTTGACGACGCCCGGCGGGAAGCCTGCCTCCTCGAACAGCGAGACGAACTCCAATGTCGAGACCGAGGCATGCTCCGAGGGCTTGATCACGCAAGTGTTGCCGGCGGCAAGCGCCGCGGCCAGCTTCCAGGCCAACAGCAACAGCGGCGAGTTCCAAGCCGTGATCAGACCGACCACGCCAAGCGGCTCGTGGGTGGTGTAGTTGAGCACTCCCGGCCGGTCCAGCGGGATCACAGAGCCCTCGATCTTGTCGGCCAGGCCTCCGTAGTAGCGGTACCAGCCTGCGCAGGCGGCAGTCTGGACTGCCATCTCGGCGATCAGCTTGCCGTTGTCTGTAACCTCGATCTCGCCGAGCCGGGGGGCTTCGCGTTCGATGATGTCGGCGAGCCTCATGAGCAGCCTGCCTCGGGCGCTTGGTGAGGTGCCGGCCCAACCCGCGAACGCCTCGCCGGCGGCTGCAGCCGCGGCGTCGACGTCGGCGGCATCGGCTCTGGCGACCTGGGCCCAGATCTCACCGGTGTAGGGGTTGTCGGTGTCGAAGTACTCGCCGGAAGCGGCCGGAACACGATTGTCGCCGATGTAGAGGTCGTATTTCAGCATGACCTGGTTCTAGCGGGTCCGGCGATTACCGTCTGAACCGCGGGCAGTCCGCCTCTTCGCTCGGCCGCACCGGGCCTTGCTGAAATCGTGACTGCTGGCCACTCAGGCGGGCCGGCAGTGTTGCGACCTCCCGGAAGCTGAGATCATAAGCTTACGGCCATGTTCGAACGCGCCCTAGGGGGGAGCCCACAGCGTCGCCCGCCGCCGTCCGAAGCGCCGTCTGCGCTGGCAGCGGACAAGCCCTTGTGGAATGACCGGGGGGGGGGGGGCGCTGTTCACGGCGGCGCTGAAGTTCGTCTTGGCGATTGCGCTCGTAGGCATCGCCTTGAATGCCACCTACTCGGCGAGCACATCGGAGATATCGAAAGTCGATCTGAGGGACATCGTTCTGTTGGGTCTGGCGGTCAACACGCTGTTGCTGGCTGTAACGCTTGTGTTTCTGCGTTCCAAGTTCTGCAACGCGGTGCTGTCGCTCATCGTGCTGGGTTCGGTCGGGACTGCTTATCTGATTCACACCGATCTGTATCTGACCGGCAATCGGGCAGTGTTGGCCCTCTTGTGCGGATTGACTCTTTTCGGGGTCTTTGCGGCCTTCGAGTTTCTCGACGAGAACCGCTGGATACGTCTGATCCTTCCCTCTGTTACGCTGTTGATCTTGGTGATTGTGGTGGTTCCTCACTTCCGAACTCCGGCGGGAGGGCGGGACTATGAGTCGGAAGTGCGCTTGATCTCGTTCGAGGAGACTCCGAACCTGTATTTCGTTTCCTTTTATGGTTTGGCGCCGCAGGCGGTGATGCAGGAGTACCTCGATGTCGAGACGACAGAACTCATTGATCTGCTCAACGCAGAATTTCGACGTCTTCCGAACATGTTCGCCGATTCTATCTGGTCGGTAAGCTCCATGAACACGATCGCTGCCCTCGATCCACGCATCTCCTGGGGCGATTGCTATTGGAACAACTGCTTGCCCGCGGAAAATCCGGGCTACATCACAGGAACCTCTCCGAGTCCACTGTCCGATATTCTTCACAGCAATGGCTACGAGATCACTACCATTCTTAGCAGTGCTCTATACGGAGTATCCAAGGGGCCCTTTGTCCATAACTACGAGATCGGCAGGTCCAGGATAGCTTGCGATCTGTTGGATCCGTCGATCGCCAAGATCGCTTTCTGGGGCTACTGCAATTTTGCGTTTGCCAATCACAAGCCATCAGGATACGACTGGTGGGGATTTGACTACCACTACCAACCGCAAATGGATCTGACGGCTCGGGCAGTCGATAAACAAGAGCCTCAGTTCGTCTTGAGCTACTTCAAGCTGCCGCTGCACACGCATCGGACCTATGTCCACACCGATTCCGATCAGCGGACTGCCTTCCGATCGCAATACATCGAGAACAGCAATGATGCAGCAGGTCTGCTGGATCAGCTACTGGAAACCTTGCGAGAACGAGATCCGGAGGCGATACTCTTCGTCTTCGGTGATCACGGAAGCGGGCTGTCAAATCGTCTCGGCTACGCGGACGATCCGCGATTTGTCGTTCAGGACCGCTTTGGGGTCTACGGCGGCATCTATCCTCGTGATGCCTGCGAATCCTGGTTCGATGAGACCCTGGAGCAGGAGTGGCTGACGATCTTGGACGCTGTCCATACGATCCTGCGCTGCCTGTCGGGCGGAGAGGAGGCGCTCGTCGAGCCCTTGAGGAGAACCATGCCCAGCGGCTATCAGTTCTTTCCCAATGACGGTACCGAGCACTCCTTCGGCGATTACCTCTACGAGTAGGCAAGGATCCGACGCAGCTGTCTTCCTGCGATGCCCGTGACTGCGAGCGAGCCAGGGCTGTGGACGAAGACCATGAGCGGGTATGGGACTCCTACGCAATTCTCAGCGGGATCTGGCCCCCGATGCCTGCGAGAGGTTGTTCGACGATACCCTGGAGCAGCAGTGGCTGACGATCCCGGAAGCCGGCATGTCGGTGTTGGCGGTCCGCAACAAAGCGAGCCGATCCGCCGCAAGAGGATGGTCGGCGACGCTCAACTGCATCGCTGGACTATGCCACCAAGCCGCGGCCTAATCGAAACCGCAAGGCCAGCGGCACAGTTTCGATTAGGCCGCTGAGTTGTAGACTCAGAGTAGTGTCCGAGCCACGCTCTAGCGACGAGCGCACAGTGACGCTCGCGCCGCCTGGCGAAACAGCGGGCGAAGCCTTGTGGAGCGACCGAGGAGCGCTGTTCACGGCGGCGCTGAAGTTCGTCTTGGCTATTGCGCTCGTGGGCATCGCCTTGAATACCACCTACTCGGCGAGCGTATCGGATATCTCGCCAGTCGATATGAAAGACATCGTTCTGCTGGGGCTTGCGGTCAACACGCTGTTGCTGACTGTAACGCTTGTGTTTTTTCGTTCCAAGTTCTGCAACGCGGTGCTGTCGCTCATCGTGCTGGGTTCCGCAGCCACTGGCTACATCATCCACACGGACCTGTACCTGACCGGCAATCGGGCAGTGTTGTCCCTCCTGTCCGCAGTGACCCTTATCGGGATCTTTGCAGTCTTTGAGTTCATGGACGAAAGTCGCATGCTGAGTCTGATGCTTGCTTCTGCTGTGCTGGTGATCTTGGCGATTGTGGTAGTTCCTCACTTCCGAACTCCAGGGGGAGGCCGGGACTATGAGTCGGAAGTGCGCTTGATCTCGTTCGAGGAGACTCCGAACCTGTATTTCGTTTCCTTTTATGGTTTGGCGCCGCAGGCGGTGATGCAGGAGTACCTCGATGTCGAGACGACAGAACTCATTGATCTGCTCAACGCAGAATTTCGACGTCTTCCGAACATGTTCGCCGATTCTATCTGGTCGGTAAACTCCCTGAACACGCTGGCTGCCCTCGATCCTCGCATCTATTGGGGTGACTGCTACTGGGACAACTGCCTGCCGACCGAGGATTCGGGCTACCTCGTGGGAACCTCGCCGAGCCCGTTATTCGATATTCTTTATAGCAATGACTACGAGATCACTACCCTTTTCCTAAGTGCTGTATTCGGAGCATCCAAGGGACCCTTTGTCGACAACTACGAGATCAGCAAGTCCAGGACAGCCTGCGATCTATTGGATCCGTCGATCGCCAAGATCGCTTTCTGGGGCTACTGCAATTTTGCGTTTGCCAATCACAAGCCATCGATATTCGGCTGGTGGGGACAAGGGTACCAACCGCAATTGGACCTGACGGTTCGGGCAGTCGATAAGCAAGACCCTCAGTTCGTGTTGTCCTACTTCAAGCTGCCGCTGTACAACACGCCTCAGACATACGACCACTCCGATTCCGATCAGCAGACCGCCTTCCGAGGGCAGTACATCAAGCGTAGCGATCACGCAGCAGGTCTGCTGGATCAGCTCCTTGAGACCTTGCGAGAACGAGATCCGGAGGCGATCCTCTTCGTCTTCGGTGATCACGGAAGCGGGCTGTCAAATGGTCTTGGCTACGCGGACGATCCGCAATTTGTCGTTCAGGACCGCTTTGGGGTCTACGGCGGCATCTATCCTCGTGATGCCTGCGCCGAGTGGTTCGACGAAACCCTGGAGCAGGAGTGGCTGACGATCTTGGACGCTGTTCACACGATCCTGCGCTGCCTGTCGGGCGGAGAGGAGGCGCTCGTCGAGCCCTTGAGGAGAACCATGCCCAGCGGCTATCAGTTCTTTCCCAATGACGGTACCGAGCACTCCTTCGGCGATTACCTCTACGAATAGGATGCCTCTATGAGTGGGGTGCGATTTGCCCTCGATCGCCATCGTCAAGGAGGCTGCTCAATGCGCCGAAATCCACTGAACACCGTTCTGGCGAAAATGCTCAGTAGCCTGATGGGCATGGCCGAGTCACAGCACGAACACGGCGACGACACAAGGGTACGTTCTTGGCCGGCATTCCGTCTGAGCGACCGATCTTCGCTGCGGACTGCGGCGCTGAAGTACGTCTTTGGCACGTCGCTGGCAGGCCTCGCCTTCATGGCCACCTACTCCAGTTCAGCAGTGGAGTTCCCAGCAGCCGAGTTGAGGGACATCCTGGCGCTCGGCGCAGCGGTCCACTCGGCACCCTTCATAGCAGCGTTGGTCGTGCTGCGCTCCAAGGCCCGCAACGCAGCGCTGGCGCTCATCGTGCTGGGCTCGGTCGGGACGGCCTATCTCATCCACACAGACCTGTATCTGACCGGCAGCCGGGCGGTGTTCTGGCTGAGCGCCCTGGCTGTCGGGGGGGGGGTCTTTGCAGTTTTCGAGTTCATGGACGACAACCGCTGGATGCGCCTGGCACTGCCCTCGACTGCAGTGCTGGCCCTGGCGGTCTGGGTGATCCCTCATGTTCAGCTCTGGATTCCAGGATCCGATCGCACGGAGGCGGACCGGTTCTATGCGCAACAGATCCGTCCGATCTCGTTCGAGTCGACGCCGATCCTGTATTTCATCTCCTTTGACGGCCTGGGACCTCAGAGCCTGGGGCAGGAATACCTTGACATCGAGACAACCGATCTCATCGAGCTGATCAACGCGGAGTTCAGGCGCTTTCCCAACATGTTCGCCGAAGCGAGATGGTCGGCCGACTCCCTGAACATTCTCGCATCGCTGCATCGCGACATCCACCATGAGGCCTGGAGACGGGATGGGCGTATCATCGGCGGCCGCCTCTCAGGAGAGGCCCCGAATCCGCTGTACGACCTTCTCCACGACAACGGGTACGAGACGACTTTCGGCTATCATTCCGCCCTCTTCGGAAGACCCAAAGGGCCTTACGTCGATAACCTGCTTATCAGCCAATCTCGGCCAATCTGCGGGTTTCTTGGATGGTCCATCCGGCGCTTCGCCTTCTGGGGCTACTGCAATCTCCCGTTTAGCAGAACAGGGATCGATTGGTGGACGGACAGCCACGAAGTGTTGATGGATCAGGTCATCTCGATCGCTGAGCGAGCCGAACCTCAATTCGCCTTCGTCTATTTACGATTGCCGACCCACACATCGCCGACGTTCGACTATGCCGACCCCAGGGATGTAGAGACCTACCGAGAAGTGTACATTCGTCGCAGCAATCAGGCCGCCCGACTTCTGGCAGAGCTCCTCGAAGCTCTGGAGGAGCAAGACTCCGAGGCGATGTTGTTCGTCTTCGGCGATCATGGGCCACGACTGACCCTTGGGATGGAGTTCAGCGACGATCCGGACTTCTTCGTCAAGGACTCCTATGCCGTGCTCGGCGGGATCTGGCCGCCCGATGCCTGCTCCTCCTGGTTCGACGAAGCCCAGACAAAAGGCTGGCTGACGACCCTCGATGCCGTGCACGTCATCCTGCGCTGCCTCTCCGGAGGAGCAGAGGTTCTTGTCGAGCCGAGGGCGACGACGATGCTCCGCTACCACGGCATTCCCGACGACGACCCTGAGCGCTCCTTCGCCGACTACCTCTACGAATAGGACACGATTCGCCATCGACAAGGAGGCTGCTCAATGCGCCGAAATCCTCTGACCGCAGTCTTCGTGATGTTTGCCCGGGCCTACATCGACCCCGGGACCGGTTTCATCATCGTCACCAGCGTGCTCGGAGTGATGACTTCGATCGCCTACTTTTTCCGCACGAGCATCAATCGGCTGAAGCGGCTGTTCACCTCAGGCGCAGCCGCAGACAGCAATTCGGGTGCTGCGGCAGAGGTCGACCAGCCCGATCCCGGCGATGCTGCGAGCTGACGGCGGCTCGTTCAAGGACCCCGCAGGCCGGGTCTACCGCATCGGCTCCGGCAACGACGGCGAGCGGGTCGTTCGTGGACTCAACGGGTCCGCAGCCGCCGTCATGGAAGAGCTCTTGGCCGAGCCGTTCTTCGCCGAGCTGGTGGCCGCCGGCAAGATCGTGTCCACAGAAACGCTCGACCCGTATTTGCCCGCCGGCAGCGCAGTCATCGCTCAGGGCTGGGACGCCGCGGTCGAGCACGAGGCCGTCGAGTTCGTCACCTGGCCCTACGAATGGCCGTTCTCGATGCTCAAGGACGCGGCTCTGCTCCAGCTTGATGTGCTCAAGAGCGCTACGGCCAACGGCTGGATCCTCAAGGACGCCACCTCTTACAACGTTCAGTGGATCGGCTGCAGGCCTGTGTTCATCGACGTGCCGTCGTTCGAGCCGTGGCCTGAGGGCGAGCCCTGGCGTGGACACCGCCAGTTCTGCGCCACATTTCTCACGCCGCTGCTGCTGACCAGCCATCTAGGCATCGCCTTTCAGCCGCTGCTGCGCTCCAGCCTGGAGGGCATCGAGGCCGAGCAGGCAAGCCGCTGCTTCTACGGCCTGCGGCGCTTCAAGCGGGGCGTGCTCTCGCACATCTGGTTTCCGGCCAAGGCCGAGCACAAGGCTGAGCGCAAGGCCCGCAGGGCCCCGAAGCCCGATCCTCGGCGGTCCGAGTCTGACAGCCGGCAGCCTAAGACCAGGGTGCTCGCCCTGCTCGACAGCCTCGAGCGCCTCGTCGGCAAACTGTCGCCTCGCGGCGCCCGCAAGGAGCGGCCCAGGCAGCCCGGCGCGCCGTCCGGTCACGCTGCCGATTTCGAGCCAAAGGAAGCCTTCGTGGCACGCCATGCCGCTGAACTGCGGCCTCACCTGACATGGGACCTGGCCGCCGGCAGCGGCGCGTTCGCCTGTATCGCCGCTGAGCATTCGGGCACGGTGGTGGCCATGGATCACGACCCCGGCGCCGCGGATCTGCTCTATGGCCGGCTGCGGCGGGACGGCCCCGCCAATGTGATCCCGCTGGTGATGGACCTCGCCAACGTCTCGCCGGGCCAGGGCTGGGCTGCTGCGGAGCGTCCGGGTCTCGATCAGCGCAGAGGCCCCGACCTGGTGCTGGTCCTCGATGTCGTCCACCGCATGCGGGTGGCGGCCAACATCCCGCTGCCGCTGTTCTTCGACTGGCTGCGCAGCCTGAATGCCGCCTGCATCGTGGAGTTCGTGGGCCGCGAGGACGAGACCTTCGAGGAGCTGCTGGCGAACAAGACCGAGGACTACGCCGACTACAGCATCGAGTCCTTCGAGGCCGAGGCCCGCAGCCGCTTCGTCGTCAACGAGCGGCTGGCTCTGCCCGGAGGCCGGCGCGAGCTGTTCCTTCTCGAACCCGGCCAGTAGCTTGGTGGACATCATCAAGTCACAGGGCGGCCGCGGGACCGCCGGCGGTCTGCCGGCAGCCGTGGGCAAGTACGTCTTCACCGCTTCACTGGTGGGTTTGGCGTTCCTGTCGACAAGTGCCGCTACCGAAGTGGAGATCACTGAAGGCGAGCTGGCCGACATTGTCCTGCGAGGAGCAATGGTTCACACGGTGCTTGTGGCCGGAGCCTTCGCAGTGTTCCGCGTCCGGACTCTCAGCCTGATACTTGCTCGTCTCGGGTACCGCAGCCGGGGGGGGGGTCTGACAGGCGCGGCGTGTGCCAGGATTCTCAACGTCGTGCTGGCTCTGGTGGTGGTGCTGGAGATCACGAGTGTTTACACCTTCTACACCGAGATGTATCTGACAGGCAGTCGAGCCCTCGTGCTCCTGCTGAGCGTGGTCACAGGCACCGGCATCTTCGCTGCCTTGCAGTTCATCGATGAGATCCGCTGGGTCAAGCTGGCACTTCCTCTGGTCTTGCTCTCGGTGCTTGTATTTCTTGTCGCTTTGCATCTGCGACCTCCTGAGGTCGAATGGGAATACACTTCACAGGTACGGTCGGTCTCTTTCGAGGAGACGCCGAATCTGTACTTCGTAGCCTTTGACGCCCTGAGCCCTCAGACCGTGCTGGAGGAGTATTTCGACATCGACACGACCTACTTCATCGAACTGTTCGAAGCAGAGTTCAGGCGCTTTCCCAACTTGTTCGTCGATGTCATATGGAGTCGCAACTCCCTGAACACCATAATGGCGTTGGATCCCGAGATCTATTGGTCGGCATACGAGCAGACAGGGTTTCCCGGCCCCAGCTTCCTGCTGGGAGAATTTCCCAGTCCGCTGGGCGACATTCTCCGCGACAACGGCTATGAGACCAACCTGGTCTTCTACCACTCGATTTACGGCAGAGACAATGGCCCTTACCTCGACCATTTCGAGACCATGCCGTCCACAATCTGCGATTTGATCGACCCCTCGATCGTCGATCTGGTCTTCTGGGGCTATTGCAGCCTGTTTCCTCCCGTTCCCGGACTCCGCCCTTATCTGCAACCCCAAATCGAAGACATCGAACGAGTAGCGAAAAGATCGGAGCCTCAATTCCTGTTGAGCTACACCAAGTTTCCGAGACATGCACATCCGACGTACAATCATTCCGATCCCCGCGACCGCGAGGCCTTCCGGGCGGAGTACATCGAGAAGAGCACTCTCGCTGCGATCCACACCGCACAGATCGTCGACATCCTCAAAGAGCATGACCCGGATGCGCTTCTGTTCGTGTTCGGCGATCACGGTACCTGGCTGTCGCGTTCTCTGGAATTTTCGGACGACCCTGAGTTCGTGGTCAAGGACTCCTATGCCGTGCTCGGCGGCATCTGGCCGCCTGACGCCTGCGAGCCGTGGTTCGACGAGACCCTGGAGCAGGAGTTCTTGACCTTGCTGGACGCGGTGCACACGATCCTGCGCTGCCTGTCTGGTGGCGAGGAGGCACTCGTCGAGCCGAGGGATCGCCTACTTCGTGCCGGTCTAGGGCCATCGCAACGGCTCCCCGATGACGGTGTGGAACGCTCCTACGCCGACTATCTTTACGAGTAGAGCGCCATTCGCCGACCGCCAACGACAAGGAGGCTGGACCATGCGCCGAAGTCATCTGAGGGCCGTCTTCGTGATGTTCGCCCGGGCCTACATCGATCCCGGGACCGGTTTCATCATCGTCACCAGCGTGCTCGGAGTGATAACTTCGATCAGCTACTTTTTCCGCACGAGCATCAATCGGCTGAAGCGGCTGTTCACCTCAGGCGCAGCCGCAGACAGCGATGCGGGTGCTGTAGCGGAGGTCGATCAGCCCGAGCCCGACGATTCTCAGAGCTGACGGGGGAGGCGCGGCTGGTCCGCTGCTCAGGCGGGCCGGCAGTCAGCGCAATGGCCGTGGAGGTCGAGGCTGTGATGCAGAGGATCGAAACCAGCGGCTCGGGCGGCTTCGCTTAGGCGCTCGTCGACCAGCCGCTCGAGTTCGTCGTCGAGACGCATATCGGCGATCGTTCCGCAGCTCTCGCAGATCAGATGGTGATGATGACCTAGAAGCGACTCCGCCAGCTCAAAGTGGGTGTGTTTGGCACCGTGGATCAGGCGGCGGACTGCCCCGCAGCGCTCCAGCACATCAAGATTGCGGTACGCCGAACTCTGGGCGATGTCGGGCGTGATTGCTGTGATCTCAGAGATGGTGAGCGGCCGGGCCGCATCTCGCAGCACCATGACGATTCGCCGTCTGCCGCTGGTGTAGAGCTGCTTGTTGTAGGCAAGGCGGCGGGCGACCTGATCGTGCAGATCGTCTGAGGAGCCTGGCATCTCCGCGGGGTGTTCGGTCGATTGCAAGGGCCTGCGTTTAGGAGCCGAAGGGAAGAGGTGAGAACGTCATGATGCCAGATGCTGTGCGGGATGGCCATGATCGTCCACCACCACGATGTCGTCGAAGCCAGCGTGCGAGTCGCCTGCTGCTTGAATAACCCGCTCGCCGAATGCGGCGGTAAGCGTCTCAGCGTTGAGGACCTCGCTGGGTCTGCCATCGGCGATGAGGCGCCCGGCAAGCACCAGCACTCGGTCGCACACGGCGGCCTCCTCGAGATGATGCGTCGTGATGGCGACGAGGCGACCGCGCTTGCGCTCGGCCTTGATGGTTTCGGTGATGATTCGCCGGCTCGGCCCGTCGAGGCCGGTGATGGGCTCGTCGAGAAGCAGGCATGGCGCATCGGAAACCAACGCCGATGCAATCAGCGTCAGTCGGCGCTGACCTTCCGACAGGGCGTCGAGGGGCCGCGACAGCAGATGGGTGATCCGCAGACGTTCAGCGGCACTCTCGATAGCGCGACGGTCATCGTGGCCTAGGCGACCGAGCAGCCCGCGCTTGCGATAGCGGCCCATGCGCAGTACTTCACGGACTGTTAGAGGCATCCAGGCATGGCGTCCCTGCTGCTGGGCTACATAAGCGACGTGTTTGCAGTGGCACAGCAGATCGCCGGTGGTAGGGGCCAGAAGACCGGCCAACAGACGCAGCAGCGTGGTCTTGCCGGCGCCGTTGGGTCCGATGACCGCAACAGTCTCGCCGCAGTGAAGCGACAGGCTGTCCGCCTCGAACGCCAGGCGCCGGCCGAAGCGCACGGTGATGTCGGCGAGGTTGAACATCGGCTGCGGTTGCGGCCGGGAGTCGATCTTCTTACAGGTACCGGTGAGCACGTCCAGCCTGCCCTTCATGTTGGTCTGCGGGTGCCGCTGAACATCCCGGCTGCCACATCTGAATGTGGGAATGAGAATAATTCTTATTATAGTGGTAATAAGTCCTATTCTCAATCTAGCAGGTGTTGCTTGCCGAAGGGAGACACAACTATGAGGTCACGGGTTATCTTGGGCGCACTCGGGGTGCTGGCGTTGCTCGCAGCAGGCTGTGGCGACAACGGCGAGGCGACGGCTGCGGGCGGGTCGGCGCCGGTCGTGGTGGCGACCACGAGCATCTGGGCCGATGTGCTGGCCAATGTGGCCTGCGACGGCGACGTTGACGTCCGCACGCTGGTGCCCGCCGGTGCGGACCCGCACCGCTTCGAGCCGTCGCTGGCGGATCGTGCTCTGATGGACGACGCAGCCGTCGTGATCGCCAACGGGCTGCTGCTCGAAGAGTTGCTGGAGGACACCCTCGAAGCTGTCGAGAATGCGGGCACACCCGTCTTCCGCATCGGCGATCACGTGCCGACCATCACCTACAGCTTTGGCGAGGGATCCCATAACCACGGCCACGACGACCATGGCTCTGACGACGCCGATCACGATCACGAGTTCCACGACGATCACGATGAGGGCCATGAGGATCACGAAGACGAAGAGGCGCACGATCACGACGAGGGTCATGAGGACCATGACGATGAGGCCCATGAGGATCACGACGAGGGCCACGACGCCGATCATGACGAGGGTCATGAGGACCATGACGATGAGGCCCATGACGACCATGGCTCTGACGACGCCGATCACGACGAGGGTCACGAAGGCCACGACGACGAGGGTGACCACGACGACCACATGGACGAAGAGACGCACGAGGACGACGCCGATCACGAGTCGCATGACGATGAGGGCCATGAGGACCATGAAGACGACGAGGGCCATGACGACCATGAAGGCCACGACCACTCCGGCGCTGACCCCCACATCTGGTTCGATCCGATACGAGTGTCGGGTGTGCTGACCGAACTCGCAGAGCAGCTTGTGACTCACGCCGGTGCGGACTCGGCCGCGATCGGGCGCTGTGTGGCCGACTACCAGGACCAACTGGTCGAACTGGATTCGGAGATCGCCGCCATGGCAGCCGGAGTGCCCCACGAGAACCGGCTGCTGGTGACCAACCACGATGCCATGGGCTACTTCGCCCAGCGCTACGACTTCGAGGTGATCGGCACGGTCATCCCGTCGCCTTCGGGCTTGGCCGAGACCAATCCCGCCCAGCTCGAAGCGCTCGCCCAGACGATCGAGGAGTACGGCGTCGGGGCCATATTCGCTGAGACCCAGCATTCCACCCGGGACGCCGAGGCCCTGGCCCGCAGGGTCGGCGACGTCGAGGTGGTGACCTTGTTCACGGGCACGCTGGGCGAGCCGGGCAGCGGTGCCGACAGCTATCTCGGCTTCATGCGCACCAACGCCGCCTTGATCGCCGAGGCGCTCAGCTGACCCACGCCGTGCCGACCCAGGCAGTGTTGACCCAGGCAGTGCCGACCCAGGCCGTGCCGGCGAAGCCGTCGGCCAAGCGCACGCACGCAGCCATGACAGTCGAGTCCTCGCACGAGGCCTTGCCCCGGCCGCCTGTCAACACCGCCGACACTGCCATCACCGCCGACCAGGCCGAGTCCTCGCACGAGGTCTTGTCCCGGCCGCCTGTCAACACTGCCATCACCGCCGACCAGGCCGAGTCCCTGCACGAGGCCTTGCCCCGGCCGCCTGTCAACACGCATTGAGCAGACCGTTCCGATGGAGTTCCTGACCGATCCGATCGGGTGGTGGGTCGAGCCGTTCACCAGCAACGTGTTCATGCGCAACGCGCTCTGGGCCGGCTTGCTGGCCGTGGCTGCCACCTCGGTGGTGGGTACCTGGGTGGTGCTGCGCGGCATGAGCTTTCTGGGCGACGCACTGGCTCACGGTGTGCTGCCCGGAATCGCCATCGCTTTCGTGATCGGCGTCCACACCACCATCGGCGCTCTGGTCGCGGCCCTGGTGATGGTGGGCGGCATCAACTTGATCCGCGCCCATTCGCCGCTTCCCGACGACACCTCGATCGGCGTGCTGTTCGTCGGCTTCCTGGCGCTGGCCGTGGTCATCATCTCCAGCGGGTCGGGCACCTACGTGGGCGACCTCAACCGCTTCCTTTTCGGCTCGATCAGCGGGGTCGACAACGCCGACCTGATCCGCCTGGGGATCACCGCCGGGGTGTCGGTGCTGGGTGCGGCGGTGTTTCACCGGGCCTTTGTGGTGATGACCTTCGACGAGACCCAGGCCCGGCTGCTGGGACTTAGGCCTCGCATGGCGCACGGGGTGCTGCTGACCTTGCTGGCGGTGTCGATCGTGGCGTCGTTTGAGGTTGTTGGGAATCTGCTGGTGTTCGCCTTCCTGGTGGCGCCGCCCGCTACTGCCACGCTGCTGGTGCGCCGGGTATCGGTGATCATGGCGGTCGCTGTCGGAACGGGAGCGGTGGCCGTGGTGACCGGGCTGCTGATCAGCTACCACCACGGCACCGCGGCCGGGGCCACCATGGCACTTGCTGCGGTCGCTATCTTCATCGCCGCGCTGACGCTGCAGTCGCTCGGCCGCCTATTCGCCCACCGAGGCAGCCAGTTTTGACCGCCGCCTGCTCGCACATCGAGGCAGCCAGTCTTGACCACCGGGGACTGAACCGCCGGCACCCCCGGCACTTCGGACGCCGTCGTGGCAGTTAGTTGTGATCATCGGGGACTGAAACCGCTGGTACCACCCCGGCACTGCGGCTGCCGTCGTGGCAGTTAGCCGTTATGGGCCGTCGCGGGTACGGCTGCTGCTGTTTGAGCCGGTGCCGGCTTGTCTCGGTTGTCCGTTGGGCTGGCTATCGGGTTGCTTGGCCTGGGATCCTGCGTTCTGAGCGGCCTTGTTGGTGGCGGTTTGCTTGTGGGGGCCGTGGTGGTGGCGGTGGTGCTCCGAGCAGAGGGGTTGGAGGTTGTTGACGTCGGTGGGTCCGCCGCGTTCCCAGGGTTGCACGTGGTGGATGTCGCATTGGTGCATGGGGGCGCCGCATTGCACGCAGCCTTGGTCGCGGGCTGTGAGGGCGAGGTGCTGGGCTGGGTTGGCCAGGCGCTTGTTGTGGCCGAGCCACAGCACCCGGCCGTTGCCTCCGAAGATGATCCCTGCGAGCTTCGTGTCGGGCGAGAGCTTCTTGAGTATTGATGGCGGCACGGGGCCGGTGCCGGGTATCTCGCAGCGGCCGTAGCGGTCGGTCTTGTCGAGCAGACCGATGTCGGCGACGATCACTAGCTGAGTGGAGGGGATCACTAGCTGAGTGGAGGGCTTGGCTGCCCCGCGCTTGGCCGTGTTCTCGCCGCGGCTGGCCGTGTTCTCGCCGCCTGGCGTGTCGGGGTTCTCAGGATCGCCTTTAGCGCCGTGATCCGGGTTGCCGGGGTCGTAGGGCTCGTGGGTCAAGGCGTCGCGTTGGGTGGCCAGCTCGAACAAGGCGTCCGCGCGTAGCTGCGCGGCGGTGCGCCGCCCGCCCCTGTCAAAGCCGGCGAAGATTCCTGTGCCGTTGCTGAAGATTCCCGCGCCGTTGCTGCTGCCGGGGCTGTCTGTGCCGTTGGCGTGGCGGGTGCAGTCGAGGTGGCGGGTGTAGTCGTGGCGGCGAAGCAGGTCTGCGTGGTTGTCGATGGCCTGGCGCAGCACCCCGAAGCTGATCGGGTCGAACCATCCGCTGAAACGCCCCATGCCGGTGTCTTCGTCCATGAACAGCGACGCCTTGCGGCGGCGGCGCTGAGTCTTGAGCCTTTCTTCACCTCTATCCGCAGCGTGCTGGTCGGCGAAACGACGGGCTTCGTGTGCGAACAGGTCAGCAGGTGCCTTCCCGGCGCGGTCCAACAGATCCGTGTTGTTGTCCACGGCGGCCGCGCCGGTATGGCGGGCGGTGTCGACCAGCGAAGCGGCATGCTCCAAGGTCAGCTTCCCTGAGTCAAGCCGCTCAGCGACGTTGGGCAACTCCTGCAGTCCTTCGGCTACCTTGCCGACACGGTTGGCGTCTCGCTTGGACATCGTGGTGGTCTGCTGCAGCACCTTCTGCGGGCTGGCCATGGTTCCCGAAGCCTTGACCTCGGCTGCGATGCGCACCAGCAGCGAATCCGCGGACGTCTTGAGCCGCCCTGCCAGCCCTGACAGCTCCTTGAGCTCGGGGATGGACAGCCCGTGCACCTGCACCCCTGCCACGTCGGCCTGGGCGTCGCGCAGCTTCTTGGCCGGGCACCGCGGCGCGCTGTCGTTGTGCCGGGAGGAGAATACCTCCTCGGGCTGGGCGGAGATGGTCTGCTGATCCATTATTGAACTCTACACAATGGGTGTGACACTCTCTGAAAGTCCACAAGGAACACTAGAAGATGCCCGACTACAAGACGTGGTGCATCTGACACTCACCATGGGCCAGATCGAAGCGTTGCTCATCGACGAACCCAAGCCGGCGGTGCTGTTCTTGTGTGTCCACAATGCAGGGCGTTCCCAGATGGCAGCCGGGTGGAAGCTCTCATTCCCGTGACGAGACGAACGAGATCACGCGCTCAGGTGTGATCGCTGCCGCACGATGCGCCTAGGCGCAGCGTCGTAGGCAGCATGACCAAGCGTGGCGGCTCCTCGTTGCCGGCGAGCAGATCGACAGCAGCGAACCCGACATCGGCCACGGGCTGCACGACGGTTGTGAGAGCCGGCTCGAGCTGGGGGCCTCGTGGCAGCCCGTCGAAGCCTACGATCGCCACGTCGTCGGGGATCGTCAGCCCTGCTTCGCGTAGAGCTTCGTATGCGCCGGCAGCCATCGGGTCGGTGGAGACGTAGACGGCGTCGGGGCGCTCGCTCAAGATCGCTGCGGTTGCTCTCCTGCCTCCCGCGGGGGTGGGGTCGTCAAGGCGGATCAGGCGATCATCGAAGGGATGTCGGGACTGCTCCACGGCGTCGTGGTAGCCGTCGAGTCTTTCCTGGCCGTAGCGGTGGTCGCTTCCGGCGCCTACGAAGCCAATCCGGCTGCGACCGTGTTCCAAGAGGTGGGTCACTGCCGCCTTGCTGGCCGTGCGGTTCTCCACGTCGACCCGCAGCAGGTCTGCGTCGTCGTCGGGATGGCCGACCACCACCATTCGCTTGCCGCGCCTACGCAGGTCGGCGATGAGCCGTTCGCTGCGGGGGCCTGCGGTGACGATGACCCCGTCTACGAACCCCTGTGCAATCTGGAGGGTCAGCGAGTCGGGACCTCCGGCGGGGCTTTGCACCGGGAAGATCGAGAAGATCAGATCGTGTTCCGCGCAGCCCTGCTGAATGCCCGCGACCAGAGCCGAATAGTACGGGTCGCCGAAGAGCTCGTCGGGCTCGGTCAGCATCACCAAGCCGATCAGCCCGCTGCGGTTGGAAACCAGCGCACGCGCCGCCTGGTTCGGCAGATAGCCGGTCTCGCGGATCACAGCCTCCACACGGGTGCGCACGTCCTGGCGCACGTTGGGGTGATCGTTAAGCACCCGTGAAACGGTGGAGCGCGAGACGCCGGCGCGTTCTCCGATCTGTTCGAGGGTGAGATTTCGAGAAGACTTGCGTGCGGCTCGATCCGAAGCAGCCAAAGCCCTAGCTGTTCGAGTCCGCGAGGGGCTGGTAGACCCGCACGTAGTCGACGTAGTAGTGGATCGGGAACTCCAGGTCGACCGCGATGTTGCCGCCGAGTGTGCCCCCGAGAGCGAGATTGAGGATCATGAAGAACGGCTGGTCGAACACCCATTCGCGGTTGCCTAGGTTGGCCGGCCCGAGTTCGTAATACATCTCGCCGTCGTAGAACCACTGGATTCGATCGGCGTTCCAGTCGACGGCGAAGGTGTGCCAGTCGTCGCCGATCTCGTAATCCTGGCGGTTCCAGCGCGACAGCGATCCCGCGCCCGCATATCCGGGCCCGTGAAGCGTGCCGAGAATCAGGTCTGGTTCGCGGCCGAGGTATTCCATAATGTCGATCTCGCCGACGTTGGGCCAGCGCTTTGCTGGGTCTTCTGCGTGATGTTCGAAGTTGGCGCCGAGCATCCAGAAGGCGGGCCAGGTGCCGGCGCCCTTTGGCACTTTGATGCGTGCCTCGATGCGCCCGTACTGGAACTCCCGCAAGCCCTGGGTCAACAGGCGCGCAGACGTGTAGTAGGAGTTCTCGTAGCGCTCCTGACGCAGCTCGATGACAAGCAGGCCGTTCTCGACACGGGCATTCTCGAGTCTGTCTGTGTAGTACTGGGCTTCGCCGTTGCCCCAGCCCCAGCCGCCGATGTCATACGTCCAGTTCGAACGGTCGATTTCGTCGCCGTCGAACTCGTCGCTCCACACCAGCTCCATGCCCAAAGGCGCCTCAGGCGGGATCGGATCCGGCGCGGCAATCGCAGGCATAGTCGGGGTCACGGCGACCGTGGTCGGCGCGGTGGTCGGCGCGGTAGATGGAGCGGTGCTGGTCGGGGCGGTCGTGTCGCCGGCGGGGGCCGACGATGCCGATTCGGGATCAGCAGGATCAGACGACGAACAGCCGAAGAGCACCACGACACCAAGTATGGCCACGAATGCTGCCGCGGCCGCCCGCCATGGAGTCGCTCGCGTCATGAGGACCGAGCTAGCCCTTCACTGCCCCGGAGGTGAGCCCGGAGATGATGTAGCGCTGCAGGAACATGAACAGCACGAGCATGGGGACCATCAGCATCAGCACTGCTGCAGCGAGCTTGGGCCAGTCGCTGCCGTAGACGCCCTCGAAGACGATGAGCCCTCGGGTTATCGGGTAGAGATCGTCGTTGGTGAGGTACACCGTGGCCAGGATCAGCTCGTTCCAGATTCCGATTGCATGGATCACGGTGACGGTGGCGATGGCAGGGCGGATCAGCGGAATGAGGATCTGGAACACAAAGCGGATGTAGCCGCAGCCGTCCATGGCTGCAGCCTCGTCGAGTTCGGTGGGGATCGACTTGATGTAGTTCACCAGGATGATCAGCCCGATCGGATTGATGAGGAACAGCAGGATGTAGCCGGTGCGGGTGTTGAACAGGCCCAGGTTGAGGATCAACTGGAACTGCGGAATCAAGGCGGGCGGAAGGAACAGAGCCACCACATAGAGGGTGAGCAGCGCACCAGCACCCTTCACGTAGCCGCGTGCGATGGCGAAAGCCACGAAGATGGACATGATCACGAACGCCGCTGTCGCCACCGTGGTGTAGATCAGCGAGTTGAACATGTAGCCCGGGAAGTTCGCGAGACTCCATGCTTCGCTGAAGTTCTCGAAGCTCAGTCCCTCGGGCATACCGGTGGGGTTCTTGAAGAACTCGGGCAGCGTCTTCAGCGAGGCGCTGATGAGCATCAGCAGCGGCCCCACATAGAACACCGCGAAGAGCAGAAGAATGGTGTAGGAAACGAGCTTGCGGCTCAGGTTTCGCCGTCTGGCTGCGCCGGGGCCGTACACCGGCAGCGCTTTGGCAACGACGTTCATCCGATGTACTTCCTCTCCCTGCGGGTGACGACGAAGTTTGCCGCCATCCCGATCACCAGGACCAACAGGAACAGCACGATCGACGCCGCAGCCGCGTAACCCTGGCGGAACGAGCTGCCGGAACCGTCGGCCTGGCCGAATCCCTCGGCGTAAACCAGGTAGCCGAGCACCTGGGTGCCGTTGCGATACCCGATCAACACCAAAAACAGCATCCACGCCTGAAGCGAGCCGATGATGTTGAGCAGGAAGTTCGTGTTCACCGCAGGCGTGAGCTGCGGCCAGGTGATATGCCGAAAAAGCTTCCAGCCTCCAGCGCCGTCTACCGCTGCGGCCTCATAGAACTCGGCGGGGATCGACTGCAGGCCGGCCAGGAAGATCACCATCGTGAACCCGGCGTTGGCCCAGATCTGCACGACGATCACCCAATAAAACGCCTGCGGCCCTCCCAGGAACTCTGACTCAAGCCCGAACCAGCCGAACATCTCGGCTATGGGACCGCCGCGGGGCAGCAGGAACAGCTTCCACATCAGCCCCTGAACGGCCACCCCAAGGATCACCGGCACAAAGAACAGCGTGCGGAAGAACATCCGGCCCTTCAGCTTCTGGTTGACGAGAAGCGCCATCACAAGCCCGAGGCCGAACTGGATGACGGTGACCAGCACCATGAAGACCAGGGTCCGCCTCAAGGCGGCGATGTTGTCGCGCGAGGCGTTGCCCTGGAACAGGAACTCGTCGAAGTTGTCGAAGCCGATCCAGTTGACCGCGATGCCCCGGATCCCGGTCGCGTCGGTGAATGAGTAGACCGCGGTGGCCAGCGAGGGGCCTACGCCGATCAGGAAGTAGAAGAAGACCCCCGGCGCCAGAAGCAGCCATGGGAGCAAACGCCCTAATCGGCCCCCTCCGAACAGGTATCTCTGTTGAGCAGCCAATTGATCTCCACTCGGGACGACTGGTCAAAGACTAATGATGGACACCCTCAAGCGACGACCCGAGCAGCAGGTGCGGGCCCTTCCAGGACCGGATACACCTGCCGCTCTGGTCGTCGATCGTCACTGTCAGCCGAGGCCGGCTTCCAGGTCTGCCTGCACCTGATTCGCCAGCTCTACTGGGTCTGTCCATTCGTTGAACGGCGAGAACCACGACGCCGCCAGGGAGCCGTTGCTCCACTGACCGGCACCGGAGGGACCCGTCCACCACTGTTCAAATCCGACCTGGTAGTTCTCCAGCAACGGGGCAACCGCCTCTCCGAGTGTGCTGTCCAGTGTGGCCGTCGGCTGGGTCGGCAGGAAGCCCACCGCATTTGCGAAGGCGTTGTAGTTGTCGGGCTCCGAGAACGCTGTCAGGTAGGCCAGCGCAGCGTCCCTGTTCGGCGTGTCAGCCGCGACCGCCCAGCCCTGGTCGTACTTGCCGAACAGGTATTGGTTGTCTTCGGCGTTGTCGCTGCCGGGGAACGGGATGTAGGTCCACTCGAAGTCGGCTTCGGCGTCTTCCAGCGCGGGTGCCTGCCAGACGCCGGTGGGAGCGAATGCCACGTCTCCTGCCGCGTAGCGGACGATGGCAGCGTCGTGTGCCAGGCCGGTGACTCCGTCTTCGAGCATTTCGGTGGCATATGTCTGGTAGCGGCGGAACAGCTCTTGGCTCTTTTCGTCGTTCCAGCGGATCGAACCGGTCCAGAGGCCCTCGACGAGTGCTTCCTGATCGGGGTAGAACGAGCCGAGAAGGCCGTAGGCGCCCACGAAGATCGGCCAGCCGTCGCCGCCTCCGGCGGTCATACACTCGTTGCCGGCAGCCTTGACGGCGTCGCAAGCGGCGACGAGTTCGCCCCAGGTCGTGGGGACATCCACGCCCACCTCGTCGAGCAGGTCGAGGTTAACGAACATGCCGCTGTAGGAAACCCGGCCGAGATTGATCGAGTAGACACGGCCGTTGTAGGAGCCACCCTCGGCGATTGCTGCCTGATCGTAGTTGGCCACGAACGGCTCGTCGGTGAGGTCGAGCAGCAACCCAGCTTCGATCAGTGTCTGCCATGCCGGAGGCTCGACGCCGGTCATGTAGGGCTGCACCGGGTTAGCGAAGCCCGACACCGTGATGGTGGTGACGTCGATGTCGTTGGCAGTGAGACGAGTCTGGTTGGAGACACCCAGGTCAGAGGCGTTCACCACCGACAAATCGATGCTGATGTGGGGGTTGTCGGCTTCGAACTGCTCGTTGAACTGCTCCATGAACTCCACCATCGGCGGGTTCTGATGGATGAGCACGCGCAGCGTGACGTCCTCTTGGGCTGGTTCTGCCGAGTCAGAATCGTCGCCGGAATCACCGGCCGAATCGTCGCCGGAATCTCCAGAGTCATCAGAGTCTCCGGAATCGCTGGCCGAGTCGCCGGCCGATGCGGTGGAATCGTCGTCGTCGCTTCCGCAGGCAGCAGCCAGCAGCGCAAAGACGACAAGCAGCAGGAACAGCGATTTTTTCGCGTGCCTCATGTCGGGTGGTCTCCCTTGATTTGTGTTGGTGATGGTTTGGTCGGCTAGCTAAGGCTATGCCCCCCTGGGAGCGCTCCTGGGAGCGCTCCCAATCAACGGTATAGACATCTGACGTTCACGTCAAGCATGAGTTTTCTCGAGCCCTTCGCACAGCCGAGGTGACTGAGGGGTACATCGGGCATCAGGGTGTCGGCGGCTTTGAGTTTTCTCGAGCCCTTCGCACAGGTCGGGGCCTATTGGTCAGCGAACTGTCGAGGGGTCGGCGCCCGTGGCGAGCCGGCGGACCTCGGCTTCGTCGACCGAGGACGTGTCTCCGGCTGTGGTCATGGTCAGCGCTCCGAGGGCGATTCCCAGCTCGAGGCAATCGGCAAGCGGCTCACCGGACAGCAACCCGTGAATCATCCCCGCTGCGAACCCGTCGCCTCCGCCCACCCTGTCGAGCACCTCGAGCCGCTCGTGCAGGGTGCCCGTGACGATGCCATCTGGGCGCGACCAGGCAATACCTCCCCAATCGTTGAGCGACGCCGAGTGCACCACCCGAACTGCGGCGGCCAGCACATCGGGCGCGGGGTGTGTTTGGGCTAGCTGTCCGACGTTTTCTGAGAAATCCGTGTGATCCATCCCTAAGAGGACGTCGACAGAGCTGATCAGTTCGGCCGTTAGACGATCGGCTGCTTCTGGGCCTCCTCTGGCAGCCCAGAGGCTCGGCCTGTAGTTGATGTCGTAGGAGACGACGGTGCCGTGTCGGCGGGCACTCGCCATGGCCGTTCGGGTCGTCTCAAGCGTGGTCTCGGACAGTCCGGCGAAGATGCCGCCTGTGTGAAGCCAGCGGGCGCCGAGATTGCCGAACAGATGATTCCAGTCCACGTCGTCGGGCCTCAACGACCTCGCAGCCGAATGTGCACGGTCATAGACACCCCGTGCGCCTCGCATCCCGAAGCCGCGCTCGGTGAAGTTGAGAGGCGTCCGGTTCGCCCTGCCGACATCGTCGCTGTGCTTGCCGACGATGTGGTCGAGGTTCAAGCCGCCTTGCAGCAGCAAATCCTCGAGCAGGAGGGCGACATCGTTGTCGCCTACCGCGGTGACGAGCGCGACGCTGCGGCCAAAGCAGCGTCGCAGGGCACGGCCCACGTTGTACTCGCCGCCGCCCTCGCTCACCCGAAACGTTCGAGCGGTGCGTACGCGGTCCTCGCCAGGATCGAGCCGCAGCATCACCTCGCCCAGCACCACCACGTCGAAGCGGCACTCGCTCGCCGGACGCAGCGCCAATCCGACGCTCATGAGCGCGTGGTCTCCCGAGCGGCCTCGCCATCGGCGGCTGTCGACCAGGCCTCTGCTGCCTGCCCGGCGGCGGCACTCGACCCGTCTTTGGTTTTCTGCCCGGCAGCAGCGTTCGAGCCGGCCTCGTCGACCAGGATCCGCGACCGCACGGCTGCGCGGCTGATCGCTTCCCAGTCGCCGGAGTCGATCGCAGACCGCGGCGCCAGCCAGGTACCCCCGACTGCCAGAATCTCCGGGAGCGCCAGGTAATCGGGGGCGTTGGTATGCGTGATCCCGCCGGTAGGCACGAATCGCATGTCGGGCCAGACCGCGGACAGGGCTCGGATCATGTCGCATCCCCCGCAAGCCTCGGCGGGGAACAGCTTCACGATCGACACGCCGGAGTCGATCGCACGCATGAGTTCGGTGGCGGTGGCGATTCCGGGTATGGCCAACACACCGTGCTGTGCTGCGGTGGCGAGCACGCTTTCGTCCAATCCGGGCGACACGATGAAGTCGGCGCCGGCATCCACTGCGGCAGCCGCGGCCGCAGCAGTCGTCACCGAGCCGGCGCCCACAAGAATTCCCGACGCCCGCGAAGCCAGCCGTGCCACGGCGCCGATGCCTGCCGGGGTTCGCAAGGTGATCTCCACCAGCGGCAGGCCGGCCTGCCTGAGGGCCTCGGCCAGCGGCAGGGCGTCGTCGGCGTCGTCGACGGTCGCCACCGGAACCAAGCGAATCCGGGCGATGGCATCGGCGACATCGTTCATGGCCACGCCGGAGAGCCGTCGGGCAGGCGGGCCTGCGTCCATTGCTCCACAGCATCTTTGACCGGATAGCGCTCGGCGAGCTGTTCGTCGATGTCGATTCCGAGCCCTGGGAGACCGTTGGCGTACAGGTAGCCATTGCGCACCTTCGGCAGGCCGGGGAACATCTCGTGATCGAGATCCGATGGCCGATACCACTCCTGCACTCCGAATGCTGGAGACCACAGATCCAGATGCAGATTCGCGGCGTGCCCGACCGGCGAAGTGTCCGCAGGCCCGTGCCAGGCTGTGCGAATCCCGTGGGTATGAGCCATGTCCGCCGCCTTGCGGGCCGGCGTGATCCCGCCCATCTGACTGACGTGCATGCGCACGAAGTCGACCAGGCGGCCTTCGATCACGGTGCGCCATTCGAGGGGATGGTTGAATAGTTCCCCCATCGCCAGCGGCGTTGCGCACTGCGACCGCACCTGACGAAACCAGGCGAGGTTCTCGGGTGCGAGAAGGTCCTCGAGAAAGAAGAGGCGAAACGGCTCGACCTGCTTGGCGAAGGAAACGGCATCGACCGGTGGGAGCCGCTCGTGGACGTCGTGAATGAGTTCGACCTGAGGCCCAACTTCGGCACGCACATGCTCGATCATGGCCAGCGCGTCCCGCTGGTAGACCCGCGGGTCGTAGTAGGCCCCATCAGGTGCTCCTTCGGGCTTCGCGAACACCGAGGCGGTGCCTCCATAAAGGCCTTGCTGGATCCGCACGAATCGATAGCCCTCGGCCATGAGCACCTTCACTTGGTCTGCCACCTCGGCTGCGCTCGGGGCGTCGGCATGCACATAGACGTTGGCACCCTCGCGCACCTTGCCGCCGAGCAGGTCGTAGACGGGCATGCCGGCTTGTTTGCCTTTGATGTCCCACAGAGCCTGATCGACGCCGGAGATCGCATTGTTGAGCACCGGCCCGTTGCGCCAGTAGCCGTGCACCATCGACATCTGCCAGATCTCCTCGATGCGCGACACGTCACGGCCGATAACGAACGGCTTGAGATGGCGCTCCACGGCCGCGGCCACCGCATGGATCCGCTGGGTGAAGGTGGCACAGCCGACCCCGTGCAGACCCGGCTCGGAGGTGAGCACCTTCACTATTGCAAGCCGCGCCGCACCCGGCTGGGTGAGGATCACCTTTACGTCGGCGATGGTCGTAGGTCGTGTCATCTTCTGTAGTCGCCCTTCGGCCGCCAGCCGGTGTCGGACCTGAGATCCGACATGTCGATGAGATCGCCGACTGAGGTAGCGACTTCGGGATAGTGGGTTCGCAGCAGGTCCGGGAATGCGAGGTCTCGGTGACGGTGGCAGGTGCCCGGCATGTAGACGCGATAACCCCTGATGTCCGAGCGCAGGATCGCTGTGAAGAGTGCTGCCGCGTCGTCGTAGGTCAGGCCAGAGAAGCCCTCAAGCACATCCGTGTAGCACTCCTGGCCCGACGACACCCGCAGCCGATCCTCGCCCTTGTGCAGCAGCGAGAACCGAAGGGCGACGCAGGCGATGCCGCAGCGTTGCGCGTAATAGCGGAGCATCGTCTCGCTCACGGTCTTGCTTAGGGCGTACACGTTCGACGGGTCCGCTGGCGTGGCGCCATTCATGGGGTATGTGGGCGTCGCCGGCTGGTTGACGACTGTCCGATGGTCGATGTGAGAGCCGATCACCTGAAGGGTGCTGGCAAACACGATCCGTTCTACGCCTTGCTCTGCAGCGCCTTGGAAGACGTTCTGGTTCATGGCCACGTTCTCGTTGAACACCACCTGGGGGTCCATGGCGCCGATTCCGGGATGGTTGCCGATGTGCAACAGCGCATCGACGCCTTCGAGCAAGTCGAGGACGGTCTTGTGGTCCAGAAGGTCGGCTTGCTCGAAGCGGTA
Source organism: Acidimicrobiales bacterium (assembly GCA_965214945.1). Lineage (GTDB taxonomy): Bacteria > Actinomycetota > Acidimicrobiia > Acidimicrobiales > Aldehydirespiratoraceae > JAAXHB01. The sequence goes on from OZ244029.1 coordinate 727,188, forward strand.
AGGCACGTCGCCGACGTCTGCTAGGTCGGTGGCAACGACGTCGTATTCCTCGTCGTGAACGAGCGCGGACACGGCGCTGCCGAGCCGCCCAGCGGCACCGGTCACCAGCACCTTGCGGCACTGCGAGTCGGCGGGAGCGCTCATTGAGGCATTGCCAGCAAGGGCGGTGCAAGGAAGGGCATCGCAAGGAAGGGCGGTGCCAGGAAGGGCGGTGCCAGGAAGGTCAGACACGCCGGCTCGGATACGTAATGGGCAGCCTTCGACATTGTCGGCGTTGCGGTGTGCGGGTCGATCGCCAGCACCGAGAGAGCGCCCTCGGGATCGGATGCGTCATAGACCCGGATGCCGGTGGGCGTCTCGTGTGTGTAGCAGCCTGCGCAGAGAAGGGTCGCTTGAGAGTCTGGGATTTCCGATGACCTTGTGGGCATCTCACCTCGACCTTCTGGGAGCGCTCCCAGCCGCATCGTAGAGCCAGTCGCTCACATCTGCGCGCTCCCGGGGACGGGATCGGGCCATCGTTGCGCCTAGCACCCAGGATCTGCAACAGGGTCAGCCTCCGGCGTCGCAGCTTCTGCGTGCCTTCTTCTGAGACGGCTGACGACAAAGTTACGATCCTGCCTGCATGCCGCGGATGGCGCCTGCCTCACGAGGCCGACGAGGTCGACGGAAACGGACCCGCCGAAGAGAAGCCGCGGCCGCTGAGCCGGCTTCGGCGATCCGCAACAAGCTGCCGCCTTATGAGCCGTTCAGCAAGGCGCAGATCGATGCCCTCGAAGCCCAGGCAGATCGAATCCTTGACGAGATAGGCGTCGAGTTCCGCGGCGACACCGAAGCCCTCGAGCTGTTCCGGGCGGCAGGCGCACGTGTAACCGGCGAGCGGGTGCGTTTCGATCCCGGACATGCGGCGCAGTTGTGCTCGACCGCCCCGGAGAGGTTCGAGATGCACGGCCGTGACGGACGCAGGCTGCCGATCGGCGGCGATCACGTGGTCTTTTTGCCGGCCTACGGCCCGCCGTTCGTCAGCGATCTCGACGGCGGGCGGCGCTATGCAACGATCGAGGACTTTGCCAACATCGTGAAGCTCACCTATGCCACGCCGTGGCTGCACCATTCTGGCGGCACGGTGTGCGAGCCGGTCGATATCGCCGTCAACAAGCGCCACCTCGACATGACATATGCCCATTTGCGCTGGTCGACCAAGCCCTTCATGGGTGCCGTCACCGCACCCGAACGAGCCGCTGATTCGATCGAGATGGCGCGCATCGTGTTCGGTGCGGAGTTCATGGAAACCAACTGTGTCATTCAGGGCAACATCAACGTCAACAGCCCTCTGGTGTGGGACGACGTCATGAGCGGCGCCCTCAAGACTTACGCCCGAGCCAACCAGGGGTGCGTGATCTCTCCGTTCATCATCGGCGGCGCCATGGGGCCGGTCACCTTGGCGGCTTTGGTGGCCCAGGCTCACGCCGAGGCGCTGACGGGCATCGCTCTCAGTCAGCTCGTGCGCCCCGGCTCGCCGATGGTGTACGGGAACTTCCTGACCACCATGAACCTTCGTTCGGGAGCGCCCACCTTCGGAACTGCCGAGTCGACGCTCGCCACTTATGCCGTGGGTCAGCTCGCCCGTCGCCTCGGTCTGCCGCTGCGCTGCGGTGCCCACTACACGTCATCGAAGCTGGCCGACGGACAGGCGATGCAGGAATCCGCGGATGCCATGTCGGCGGGGATCCTCGCTGGAACCAACTATGTGATCCACGCCGCCGGCTGGCTCGAAGGCGGCCTCACCTTCGGCTACGAGAAGTTCGCCATGGATGTCGACCGTTGTGCCATGCTGCACAGACAGCTCGCAGGGCTCAGTGTCGACGCCGAACAGCTCGCGATGGACGCATACGCAGAAGCCGGTCCGGGCGGCAACTACCTCAGCTGCGCCCACACTCTGCGCAACTACGCCGATGCCAACCACGAGTCAGCGCTCGTCGACAGCAACTCTTTCGAACAGTGGACCGCCGACGGCGCCCTCGACATTGCTCAGCGCGCCAATCGCCAATACAAGCAGATGCTCGCCGACTATGAGCCGCCCTCGATCCCCGACGCCGTCGACCGCGAACTGCTTGCATTCGTCGACGACCGCAAGCAATCAGAACCCGACGCCTGGTACTGAGAACCCGACGCCTGGTACTGAGAACCCGACGCCTGGTACTGAGAACCCGACGCCTGGTACTGAGAACCCGACGCCTGGTACTGAGAACCCGACGCCTGGTACTGAACAGCCCTTGCGGAGTTCAGCAGTCGCACACTGCGGATTCATCCATCGCGTCCATCGCGTCTAGGCGACGCCGCTTAGGATGAGCCGGCCAAAGAAGGTTTCGAAGGAAGATCGGAAAGAAGGCGAATGCCCGATGCGATGGGAACTCGAACTCGGCGACCAGCTGCGGAGTCTGATCGACACAGGTCCCGAGCCTGCAGGCCATTCCTTCACCACCCTCGACCCCAGGATCTATTCGAGCGCTGAACGCCACCGCTCAGAGGTTGCGGCGATTGCTGCGCATCCGCTGGCTGCGCTGGCATCGAGCGAACTCTCTGCACCGGGCGATTTCGCTACCGTGGAGCTGGCAGGAGTTGCGGTTATCGTCGCCCGTGACCGCGACGGCAATGTGAACGCCATGCGCAATGTGTGTGCCCATCGCGGATCGCCGGTGGAGACCCGCCCCTCGGGCTCGGCGCGGATCTTCTCCTGCGGCTTTCACGGCTGGTCTTACGAACTCAACGGTTCGCTGCGGGCTGTCTCGAACCCCAGGCTGTTCTCGTCAGAACCGTGCGAGGGCGGGCTGCGCCGACTCGGATGCGAGGAGCGTCACGGGGTCATCTGGGTGACCCCCGACGCTGATGCTCCTGCGGTTGGGGTGGCCGACTGGCTCGGCGCTGAAGTCGACGAGCTGCTCGCCGAACTGGGCCTCGGCGGGATGGTCCACCATGCGGCTACTGAGCACGACCTTGAGTCCAACTGGAAGCTGCTGACCGACGGTTTCCTGGAGATCTACCATCTCAAGTATCTGCATCGGAACTCGATAGCGCCGTACTTTCCGGCCAACCTCTTCACCACGCAGCGCAGCGGCAGGCACTTCGTCAGCTGGCTTCCTAAGAACCGCCTCGTCAAAGAGCTGACCGGAAAGCCTCGCGACGAGTGGCGGGTGCTAGATCACCTGACCGGTGCGATAGTGCTGGTGCCCGGTACTGTGGTGCAGTGGCAGGCCGGGCATGTGGAATTGTTCTCGCTGCGGCCGAATCCCGGCGGCCCGAGCCGCACTGTCGTTCGGATGACGATGCTCGTGCCTGCCGAGCGAGCCGGAGAGACCGACCTTTGGGATCGCAACTGGGAGCGGGTCTGTTCCACCATCCCTGATGAGGACTTCGCAGCCGCCGTGGACATTCAGCGCAATATCGACGCCGGAAACGTGGACACGATCCGCATCGGTGCAAACGAGCACCTCATCATCGACCACCTCGACGCGTTGCGTTCCGTATCGTCATAGGTTGTCAGCACCGAAGCAAGCCAGCAGCAGCGAGCTGCTCTGATCGCCTACGGTCGCGTCGGGCACGACCGACATCCACCACGAGGACGCTGTTGCGCACCTCCAATCTCTCGCTTAGCAAGCCCTCGGTGAACGGCAGTTCTTGGTGAGTGCCAGCCCTCAGTTAATGGCAGCCCTCGGTGGAAGTAGTGGCGTAGGCGAGATGTGATGGAGGCCTCGGCTTCGCGGGCGCTCGCGGATTTCTTGGTGTCGCTGCGGGGCAAAGTGCCCGAGCGGCTGCTGACCCGGGCGACCGACTGTCTGGTAGACACCGTGGGGGCGATGGTCTACGGCGCCACTCAACCCTGGAGCGAGACGGTGATCGCTCACGCTCTGGCCACCGGGGCGCAGGGCCGTTCATCGGTCATCGGCGGCGGCCACTTGTCGGCTGCCGCCGCCGGCGGCTTGTCGGTCGTCGACGCCGGCGGCTCGTCGACGACTGTTCAGAAGACCACGCCGGCGATGGCGGCGCTGGCCAACGGGGCATCGGCGCACGCTTTCGAACTCGACGACGTTCACGAGGAGGCCATCAGCCACCCCGGTGCGGTGGTCGTGCCGGCGGCGCTGGCACTGGCGGAGGAGGTCGATGCGTCCGGCGACCGCCTGCTGGAGGCGCTGGTGATCGGCTATGAGGCCATGGGGCGAGCCGGTATCGCCGTGGGGCCGGCGTCGCACATGCTCGGCGGGTTCCACCCGACCTCGATGTCGGGAGTGTTCGGGTCGGCTGCCGCCGCGGGGGCTCTGCTGAACTTCGACGGCGAGCGCTTGAATCATGCCTTCGGCATCGCCGCTTCTTTGGCGTCTGGGACGATGGAGTTCGCTGCTTCGGGCGGGATGGCCAAGCGGCTGCATGCCGGCCGCGCCGCCGAGGGCGGCCTGACCGCAGCCCGGTTGGCAGCCGAGGGTTTCGAGGGGGCCGACGACGGGCTGGCCGGTCGCTACGGGTTCTGCCGGGTGTTCACCGACGAGCCGCGTGTGGAATTGCTCACAGATCGTCTCGGGGAACGATGGATGGTTGATGAGATCACTGTCAAGCCGTGGGCCGCTTGCAGCGACATCCATCCGCTGATCCAGGCGGCTCAGGAACTGCGGCACGAGAACGGTCTCGATGGCGCTGGGATCGAGCGCATCGCTCGCATCGACGCCTGGGGTCCGACCAAGGTGGCCGAGCAGAACACGCTCGACGGCACTGTGTCGGTGATGGCGGCGCAGTACTCCGCGCAGTTTAACATCGCCGCCGCTTTGCTGGCCGATCCTGCCGATCCGGCGACATATGACCCCGATCGGATCGTTTTGCCCGATGTGTCAGCGCTGCAGGCCAAGGTGGCCTCTGTCAGCGCCGCCGGTGAGTTCGACGCCACCTACGCCTGGAAGATGGGCGGGCGGGTACAGATCACTCTCGTCGACGGCTCCGCGCTCGAGCGTACAGTGCACGGGCAGCGTGGATCGATGCATGCACCCTTCGACGCTGCCGACGTCGACGCCAAGTTCGCTACGGTCACCCGGGGACGGCTGCGCGAAGGCGCTGCTGCCCGCCTGCGAGCCTCAGTTCGGGGTCCGGCCCGGGAACTGCTAGACGCTCTGACGTGCTCTGTGCCTCACATGGAGGCCATGCGCTCCACAAGTTCTTGTAGGAGCCGCTGAAAGGTTTCCGCTGCTGCGTCGTGGCTCCAGCCATGGCCCGCGAAGAGGCGGTCGAATCGAAACTCGCTGTCGGCGAAACGACCCAGCGACGCTGTCTGAGCTTCCCAGGAGTACCAACAAGCCTGGCGGAAGGCGTGAAGGGCCTGCCGGTTCGGGTTCCACGACAACGAATCGCCGGTGAACAAAAGATGACCGTCCACTAGGTACAACACGCTTCCTCTCGTGTGCCCTAGTCGGTAGACCCCGTCGCCCAGGTCGTGTGGAAACACCGGCGTGGCCGGCCGCTTCAGGGTTGCGTGGCCGACCGATCGGGTGGGGCACCATCGCCGCTCTCCAGGCTTCTCGACCTCCTCGGGAGTCTCGGGTTGGCGAGCGAAGAGGGAGTTGCCGTCGCTGGGATTGCGAACGATCAACCCTGGAGCCACCTGCCGAGCTGCGTCACAGTCGATGCAGCGGGAGTCGACGAACCACGCACCGGATGCTCCAGCCTCGTGACGTTCGGTGAGGCGCGCCATAACCTAGCGATGCTACTTCGTTGCACTGAGAGTGGTTCACTGCACTGAGACAGTGGGCCGTACAGTGACTGGCATGGGGCGCCTGTCAGCCCACTTCAGTCGGATCAGCTTAGGGTTGATGTGCGCAAGCGATCGACAAGCAAGTCGATATTCTGTGGAGAGCTGATTCCGGTGAAGGTTGGACAAATACCCAACACCGCGCTGATACCCTCTTTGAGTTGACAACCGGCCGCAATGCCGTCACCCAATAGGTTGAGTCCTCGGTCGAGCGGCCCGGCAGTCAGTCAAACGGCCAGACAGAACGAACACAGTCACACGGCCAGACAGAACTGAACAGTTCGCTGGTTCATTGCCATCGCCTATAGGTGCGAATTAGAACGCGCCCGGCTGTCACGGGAGATTGACTTTGGAAAGGTCTCTAACGCGATCCCATTCCTCTAACGCTGCATTGTAGGCCTCTGCTATTGGTAGCCACCCGGCCCACATTGCCTCATGCGCCACGCGCGCTTCATCGATGGCGGCCAGCGTTGCCGCATCGCAATCGCACTCAAAGTCAAAGCCCAGATCGACGACCAAGTAGGCCGTATGCAAGCTCCCCGTTGCGCTGTATACCGCTGACACATACGCGTCTCTGGCTCTACCTACAGGGGGCCACGCTGCCTCAGACGCGGCTTTCGCTGCTTCGAACGCCGCTTTCGCTGCAATGTATTCCGGGTGATCCGGCGGAAGGCAGTTGCAGTCCTCAGGCACCGTCGTGGTCGTTGGGGGCTGGGTTGTGGTCGGAGGCACGGTTGTCGTTGGGGGTGCGGTTGTGGTTGTGGTCGGGGGCTGGGTTGTGGTCGGAGGCACGGTTGTCGTTGGGGGTGCGGTTGTGGTTGTGGTCGGGGGCTGGGTTGTGGTCGGAGGCACGGTTGTCGTTGGGGGTGCGGTTGTGGTTGTGGTCGGGGGCTGGGTTGTGGTCGGGGGCTGGGTTGTGGTCGGGGGTGCGGTTGTGGTTGTGGTCGGGGGCTGGGTTGTGGTCGGAGGCGCGGTTGTCGTTGGGGGTGTGGTCGGGGGCTGGGTTGTGGTCGGGGGTGCGGTTGTGGTCGCTGACACGGTCCTGTTTGGGGGCTGGGTCGTGGTCGTCACAGGCACAACAGGCACCGCCGGGGGTACGGGCGTCGTTGGGGGTGCAGTTGTGGTCGGAGGCACAGGCGTCGTCACAGGCACCGCCACAGCAGGCGCCGCTGCTGAAAGCGCAGGCGTCGTCGCCGGCACAGCAAGCGCGGCCATTGAAGGCGCAGGCGTTGTCACTGGTACAGCAGGCGCGTCTGCTGAAGGCGCAGGCGTTGTCACCGGCGCTGTCGTCGGGGTGTTCGACCCCGGGTCGACTACGGCGCCCTTGTCGCTTACGGCGTCTCCGCCGGGAGGCTGTTCATCCTGTAACGCTTGCTCTGTGGCCCGGAGTTCGTCATGTGCAGGGTCGATTTCGGCGGTGATGGTCTCATCAGCAGGGTCGTCATGATTCACGGAAAGGCTCTCGCTCGTGGCAGCGCCCTCGTCCGTGGCAGCACGGCCGCCCGACAGAATCAATGCCAGCACAGCTGCGACAGCAAACAACCCGGCGGTTGCTATTTTCTTATTGTGATTCATGGCGGCGATGGTAGCGGGGCAATCCATACAGGCCAATGGCCGTTGCTACTAACTCACTTCCTACCGCCGTAGGGCAATGGTCTCGGCGGAAGATGCTGAGATATATGGAACATGACGGAGATTCTATGTCGTGCTACTGCCGTAGGGCAATGGTCTCAGCAGAAGATGCCGAGAGCGTGTTCGAGCGTCTCAACGGCAGCAAAGACTTCGTCGAGCCGGCGCTGCGAGCTTTCGCATGAGCCGCACAGACCGCGCGGATCCATAGGCGAAGCTCTCGGCTGCGGGTCGAAGGGGAGGTCCGTATCGGTATTCGACTAAGCCGCCTGCCCAGTTGGGGATCTAGACCGCGGGACCGGCACGATCAGTAACCTCTGATCGTGCCGGCGTCGATCTCTGCGCTATCCGATCAAGCTCTGCGCTACCCGATCAAGCCGATCGGGTAGCTGCGCTATCCGCTTGGCGCTACCCGATCAAGTCGATCGGCGGCGAAGACGAGGTTCACGGGGTGTTCACAAGGGAAATATCCCTAACGCGATCCCATTCCTCCAGCGCTGCGTTGAGGGCTTCCACAGCGACCCTTGCCGGCTCGCGCAAGCTCTGGTAGACCGCGTCTCTCTCGTTCATGATCCGCTGGGCCTCCAAGACGGCCGGCGCGTCCCAGCATCCACCGCACGCCTTCCTCTGCCGGCCGAACTCGTACACTGCTTCCAGGTAGGAGTCTGCAGCAGCCTGCATGGCGGCCACCGCGGCCCGGGCCGCGGCTTTCGCTGCTTCGTACGCTGCTTTTGCTGCGATGTATTCCGGGTGATCCGACGGAAGGCAGTGACAGTCCTCAGGCACGGTCGTGGTCGTTGGGGGCAAGGTTGTGGTCGTTGGAGGCACTGTCGTGGTAGGGGGCAGGGTTGTGGGTGGGGGCACTGTCGTGGTAGGGGGCAGGGTTGTGGGTGTCGTCGTGGCCGCCTGCGCAGCCGGCACAACAGGCACCGCTACCGGCACTGCTGCTGAGGGTGCTGGCGTGGCCGCAACAGGTGCCGCTGCTGCTAAGGGCGCCGCTGCTGAGGGGGCTACCGGCGTTGCTGATGAGGGTGCCGCTGCCGGTGCTGCTGCTGAGGGTGCTGGCGTGGCCGCAACTGGCGCGGCTGTCGTCGGGGTGTTCGCCCCCGGGTCGACTGCGACGCTCTTGTCGTTTACGGCGTCTCCGCCGGGAGGCTGCTGATCCTGTGATGCCTGTTCTGCGGCCTGGAGTTCGTCGTGGGCAGGGTCGGTGTCGGCGGTGATGGTCTCATCAGCAGGGTCGTCATGATTCGCGAAAAGGCTCTCGCTCGTGGCAGCGCCCTCGTCTGTGGCAGCACGGCCGCCTGACGAAATCAATGCCAGCACAGCTGCGACAGCAAACAACCCGGCGGTTGCTATTTTCTTATTGTGATTCATGGCGGCGATGGTAGCGGGGCAATCCATACAGGCCAATGGCCGTTGCTACTAACCCGCTTCCGACCGCTGTTAGGGCAATGGTCTCAGCAGACGATGCCGAGAACGTGCTTGAGCGTCTCGACAGCAGCGAAGATTTTGCCGAGCCAGTGCTCGAGCTTTCGCACGAGCCGAGCGGATCCATAGGCGGAGATCTCGGCTGCGGGTCGAAGGGCAGGTCCGCACCGGGCGTGGCTGCCGGATCCCATAGCCGATTTGGACCTACTCATTGATTCCCTAGCTTGCGACGCCGTCCCGTCATGGCGGTGGCTGTAGTTGTGACAGGAATAATGGACCCGATGGACGAAATCAGCGAACTTCCCGACGGCTTCGTCCAGCACCTCCGGGGGATGCTCGGCGACAAGGCAGTTTCTGCACAGGACACGCCGGTGGTCGTGCGGCCCGCTTGCACAGCCGAAGTGGCCGAGGTCGTTGCGGCTTGCCGAACAGCAGGCGTGAGCGTGGTGCCCAGAGGCGGCGACACGGGCCTGTCCGGGGGCACCTCCCATCCGACGTCGCCGAGCATCGCAATCTCGCTGCAGCGCCTTGACCGGATCGCCTCGGTCGACCGTCACCGCTGGACGATCACGGCCGAGGCCGGCGTGACCATCCAGGCTCTGCAGGAGGCCGCCGCCGGCGTGGGGCGCAAGTTCGCACCCGACTGGGCGGCCCGGGGATCAGCCACCCTGGGCGGGGCGATCGCCACCAACGCGGGCGGCAACAACGTGCTGCGCTACGGCAGCCTGCGAGACAACGTCATGGGCGTCGAGGTGGTGCTCGCGGACGGACGGGTCTGGGATGGCCTCAGGGCACTGCGCAAGGACAGCTCGGGATACGACCTCAAGCACCTGTTCATCGGCGGTGAGGGAACGCTGGGCATCGTCACCTCGGCGGTGGTGAAGCTGGTTGCGGCCACGCCGCACGAGCAGTCTGCGCTGGCTGCCATTGGCAACCTCGATGCGCTGATGCCGCTGCTGGAGCTGGCTTATGACCTCTCAGGCGGTTCGCTGGCGGCCTTCGAGCTGATGCCGATGTTCGGCATGCGACGGGTGGCCGACCTCTACGGAGTGAACGTCCCGATCCGCACCGACTGCGAGTACTGCGTGCTGGTGAGGTTCGCATCGAGCGAGCCGGTGACCGACCGCCTCGCCGGGTTCCTGGCCGCGGGCGCCGATGCCGGACATGTTCTCGAAACGGTGGTTGCGGTCACCGCAGACCAGGAGTCCTCGATCTGGATGCTGCGCGACGAACTGTCGCCGACCCGTGCCTACCGAGATTCTCACCACCACGGGCTGAAGCTCGACATTGCCGTGCCGATCGACCTGATCGCCCGCTGCATCGGCGAAGTTCGGGCGCTGGCCGCGGAGATGGCGCCCGAGGCTGTGAGCTACGCCTTCGGCCATGTCGGCGACGGCAACCTCCACTTGTGGGTTCTGCCCGTGGAGGCCGGGGTCGTCGAGGAGTTCCTGGCGGTCAAGGGGGCTTTGTCGGAGGCGATCGACGCGCTGGTGATCGCTCTCGGCGGCACGCTGAGCGCCGAGCACGGCGTCGGCACGCTGCTTCGGGATCGCATTGCCGGCCAGAAGGACCCGATCGAATGGGAGCTGATGCGAGCGGTGAAGACGGCGTTGGATCCCGACGACCTGTTCAATCCCGGCAAGACTCTTCCTGGGTGTCGGTAACGTCGCCTTTCATGCCCCACACCATCCGCGTCAGGGTCCGCTTCTACGAACTCGACCCCTACAACCACGTAAACCACTCGGTCTATGTGAGCTACTTCGAGACGGCCCGCGTGGAACTGCTAACCGAGGCGGGCTACGGGCTCGGCGCTATGCGCCGTGACGGTTTCACGATCCTGGTGTCGGAGATCCACACCAAGTTCGTGAAGGCGGCCGGGGAAGGCGACGAGCTTGTCGTGGAGACCGAGATCCTGGGGTTCCGCCGGGTCACGTCGCGCTGGCGTCAGCGGATCATGCGAGGCGACGAGCTGATCGCCTCTCAGGATCTGCGTGCGGCCATGGTCACCAGCGAAGGAAAGCCGGTCCGCTTTCCTGACGGGTTCCTGAAGGCGATGAAGCCCTACATGGCGGGCCAATAGGGCCGACTCCAAGTCCCAATGACTCTGAAGCTCGGCATTTGGGCGTCGCCGACCGAGCCGGACGGCCTCGAGTATGTGATCGAAGCTGAGCGTCTGGGGGTCGACTCGGTGTGGGTGCCCGAATACTGGGGCCACGATGCCCTCACCCAGCTGGCAGCTGCCGCGGCTGTCACCGAGCGGATGCGGCTCGCTTCGGGGATCGCTCAGATCGGCGCCCGGACGCCTGCGATGCTGGCCATGTCGGCATTGTCACTGCAGGAGCTGTCGGACGGGCGGTTCGTGCTTGGCATCGGCACCAGCGGGCCGCAAGTGATCGAGGGATGGCACGGAGTCCCCTTCGACCGGCCGGTGGCCCGAACCCGTGAGACCATCGAGATCGTTTCCATGATCTGCCGTGGCGAGCGTCTCGAATACGACGGCGACATCCACGCTATTCCTCTGCCCGGCGGCGAGGGCAAGGCGATCCGCTTCGCCGGGCGGCCCGGGAAGGTGCCGGTTCATGTGGCGTCGCTGGGGCCTGCCAATCTGCGGCTCACCGGGGCGCTGGCCGACGGCTGGATAGGCAACTCCTTCTTCTGCGAGACCGCGGAGGTGTTCCTCGACGAGATCCGAGCGGGAGCAGAATCGGCCGGGCGGTCGCTGACCGATGTGGAGCTGAGCGTGTCGGTGGGCTGTGAGATCACCGACGACGTGACCGAGGCGGGGCGTCGCCACGCTGCGGGGTTTGCGTTCACGTTCGGGGCGATGGGCTCGGCACGGTCGAACTTCTACAACAACGCTTTCGCCCGCCAGGGCTGGGGCGACGATGTGGCCGACGTTCAGCGGCTATGGCTGTCGGGCGATCGCCGGGCGGCGGCCGAGCGGGTGCCTGTCGAGATAGGGCTGGGCCAGAACCTGATTGGCCCGCCCGCTGAGATCAAGAGGCGGCTCCGGCAGTACCGCGACTGCGGCATCGACACGCTGCGGGTCTCGCCGATGGGCGACACCCTCGATGAGCGTCTCGATGGGCTCGGCACGCTGTTGGACCTACTCACCGAGGTGAACGCCGAAAGCTGACCGCCGCGCTCAGCCCTGGTACTAGCCTGGCCCAGTACTCGGGCTGGTTCCTTGCTCCGCCCTGGCCCCTTCGACCTTGGACCTCGGCTAGCTCCAGTCCCCTGGCTAGTCCTCGAAGATCGGTGGGCGACCTTGCCGGCGTGCCTTTATGGCCTCCTCGAAGTTCTTGGTGGTGAGGCGCACAAAAAGCTGGGTGTGGGTCTCCAGCTCGATCGCTGCTCGCAGGCTGGATGTCTCTAGCCCGGCCCACATCGTGCGCTTGGTGAGGGCTATGCCTTGGGTGCTCCAGCCGTTGATCCGGTCTGCGAGGTTGAGCGCTTCGTCGAGGAGACGGTCGTCGGGCACGGTGCGAGACACCAGGCCTATGGCAGCAGCCTCTTCTGCGTAGATGTCGCGCCCGGTCAGCATGATCTCGAACGCTCTCGAAGAGCCGATGGCCCGTGGCAGCAAGAAGCTGAGTCCGAGTTCGTTGGCGGTGAGCCCGTTGTTGATGCCCGCTGCCCGGAAGTAGGCCGAGGTGGCTGCGATGCGGATGTCGGCGCCGAGGGTGAGGCACAGGCCGCCGCCGATCGCCGCTCCGTTCACGGCGCAGATCACCGGTTGGGGCATGCGCTGCATAGCAGGCACCAGGTCGGAGAGCACGGTCATGGCCTTGGTGGCCACCCGGGTGAGGGTCATACCGTCGATGTCGGGCGGAGGCACAGAGTTGTCGCTGGTGTCGGCGCCCGAGCAGAAGCCCTTGCCGGTTCCGGTCAGCACCACGCAGGTGGTGTCGTTGTCGGCTGCCACGGTCTCGAAGGCGTCTCGCAGCGGGACCATCAGATCGAACGCCATGGAGTTCATGCGCTCGGGCCGGTTCATGGTGATCACCGTGGTGTGCGGGCGCGGCTTGTCGATCACGATGAAGTCGTCAGGGTCGGTTGCCATGGCCCCAATCACAGCAGATTTGTCGCCTTCGCCGGGAATCCCGCCCAGCTGCCCCCGTCTTGGCGGCTCTTTCGGGTGCTGTTATCTCTTTGTCGCCTTCGCCGGGAATCCCGCCCAGCTGCCCCCGTCTTGGCGGCTCTCTAGAAGACCGGGTACGTCCTAGCCGACCATCGCCTCGCCCACATACGATGGATGCTTCGACACCTCACCCAAGAACCGCCGGAGAGCGTTGAGTTCCCCGCCTCGAACAGCAGCAAGCAGCACCGAAGCAGCTCCGGCGATTGTCCGCAAGCTGACATCAGGATCTGCGCCAACCAGCATTCGCTCAAAATCAGCTGTTAGCCGACTATTCCCAGAAAGAACTGTCAGCCTCCGGACTTGAGCCGAGGGCTCAAAACCGTCTGCCAGTTCCTGCAAGGAAAGTATCGATGACGCGCCGGACTCGGCAGCCTTCCGTCTTAGGGACACCTGCCGAGATGTTTCATCGAATGTAGCCTCTTCGACTCGGAAGTCTCGGCTCCTCACTGAGGCTTCGTCAAGCGACAGAAGGGGTCCCTCGCCTCGACGTTGAGAGAAACGGTTACCGTGAGGTGTCATTCGGCAGTCCCAGTCAGGTCCGCTTAAGCAAACGAAGCCGTCGTCGAGTTCCCATGAGTACTCGTCAAATGGTGGCATCGGCCTGTCCTTGAAGTCCACTGCAGCATGTGAGAGCTCAACTCGCCCTGAGTAGGCGGCCATCAACGAATTGAGCTTCTGGGAGTCCTTGACGGTGCCCACGCCTACCAAGGTGTCAAAATCGAGCCGATCGGCGAGCCGTGGCCAGAACCGCTCATCGCCGACAGGGTGATCCTTGTCGAACACTACTCGAAGAAACTCCTGCGTGTCGTGCCCATTCAACTCCAAGTCGTCCGACAGGCTGATCGGAAATTCGTGCTCCGATCCACCGACCCACCACAATAATTGAAGCGTCCGCCCAACGCGTTGTTCTATCTCAAGTCCAAAAATCGGGCGGATCACTTCCAACGCATCGCCGACAAGCTTACGGTCGCCGGCGATTGCACCGTAGAATCCGTCTTTTGCCGCGGTCACTGTTCGCTGGACAGTGACCGCGTCGAGCCAGCCGTGAGCTGCACGAAAGACACTCGAAGTGACGAGGTGTTCGAGCATGTTCTCAGTCCTATCGGGCCGAATCTGATCTGTTGCTTTCGCATCTGTCAGAAGCAGATCCGGCGCTCGCTTCAAGGCCTCCTGAGGAGCGATAGTACCTTCGTCTTCGTTTCTTTCTCCGTCAACTGTGAGGTCGAAGATGATTGGTCCCGACTGCCCAATGCGGTCTACATCGGCCTCTAAGCGCTGAGTCGACGAGAATCGTAGGAAGACCTCGCGATAGTGATCCTCTAACCATTCCATTACAATGTCGGGAAGGTAGGTGTGGTTAAAGTACTCCGTCTGGTGTAACGTAGCGGCAGAATCGGCTCTGGCAAGTTCGTCGCAGATCGCGTTCTTGATCCGTGCGGTCGCGAGAACCATTTCCCGTTCTGACAGCGCTTCGATCACAGCATCTCGAACTGCGCTCACGATCAGGCTCCCGTCACTGCCAACCGGCGCAACTCGCCGAGCATCTCATCTGACATCGAAAGTGTTTCCTGACGATCCGAAAGGACAACCAACCATAGCCGTTGCGCTAGTTCGGCTACGATTTCGCTGTCGATTTCGTCTGATCCGCAATACTTCACTTGATGGGCCTCAAGGGCTGCTCGAATCTCCTCAGCTGAACAGAGCCTTGCCCATTTGGTCTGACTGAAGGGGTGCCAAGTAATCCAGAAGAAATGGTATGGACGCTCGTCATTTAGGGTGGCGCGGTAGCACTTTGCCAAGTACTCCGTATATTCTTGAGGCTGACTCCCGACCACGCTGTATTTTTTCACTTCGCCATAGGAGGTTGACTTGCCCTCATCCAGGTCAAGTATGCCGGACAAGTCGAAGGAGAATTTCCCTCCCACGGCATCCCGGAAGGTCAAGAATTCGACCTCACCTACCTCGTACACCGTGTAGTTTACGTTCACTCGACCAGTTTTCTCTAGCCAGGCACGCGCGCGCTCGACGCCCTCCTTGCCAGTGCTGTGGGCCGTTTCCCCAGCCATCAACTGGAGTTTACCTGTCCGCTTTAACTGCGGCCAATTTGACTGCGGCCAATTCGGCACCGATATGCCGCGGCGACAAAGGACTGGATGCGGCCGCTGCGGTCGCCGATCAGGGTGACGCGGTCACCAGGCACGCGCGATCCCTTCGGGCTGCCATTTCTCAAGGATTTCGAGGCCGCGGGAACGGTCCTGTGCGATGTCGAGAGCAACGACGATGTGGTTGGCGACCGGCCATCGCTCACCCGTCTTATTCGAGTGGTCGACGCGGTGAATGCAGGCCAGCCGAACGGGTGCTACGGCAACAGTGCAGGCGCGTTCGTCGGGATCGGTGGGGGTGCCGAGAATCGACCTGGCTACTCGGAGCACGGTCGTGTAGGGCACGTAGAAGTCGGGCGGATGATCGCCGCGGGCGACGATCGGCATACCCCATGAGACGGCAGCAAGGGTGTCGGTAAGTGCCCAACCCATTGAGTTCTCGGGTCTATTCACACCAAGCTCGAGACCCATCCTGTCGGTCAGGGCACCAGGGTCGGGCAGAGCTGCCAGCGGTACGGCTCGCCGTCGCCACACCGAGAGAAGCTCGTGGAAGAGATCCGGGGTGACTGCCTCTCCGGCGGAGGTCATCAGTCCGTCGCGTCGCAGGCCTGCCATCGCCTTCGAGACAGCGCTGGGGGCTCGGCCGATGTAGCGGGCGGTCTCGCGCACACCATGCGGCCGGTCCGGCCGCAGCAGAACAGCGATGGCCGCCTCCTTGGCGACTTGGCTGTCGAGCGGGCCGCTGGTGGGCGCTGCAGGCTCGTCCGCCGGGTCAACGATCGCGTCGATGACCACCGGAGGTTGGATGATCCGCAGTTTTCCCCGTCGATCGAAGTAGTTGATCCCTGCCTCCCGAAACGACCGCTTGGCATCCGAAGCGATTCGGTCGGCCACGACAAGCAGGCGCCGGTGCTGCTCAGCTTCTCGGGTCAGGCGCTCCCCCTGTGCCGCCGTGACCACCGACGCAACCTCGATTTCGAGTCGGTGGCTGCCCAGATCCAGCGCGGCGTCGGGCCGCGTGCCAGCAGCCGAAGTCTCTCCCGGAAGAACTTCGGCGCTGATGCCGAGGTCGCTGAGGGTCGCGCTCAGGCTGTCCAGGGCGTCTCGTTCGAGATCGGCACTCGTTCTTCGCGGTATGGCTTGAGTCTAGGGGTGTTCTCTGTTCTTGTATACAAGAACAGAGAACACCCACTCTTCAAGCGACAACCGTTCCGCCAGCGCGCGGCGTTTAACGACGAGCGAGAGCCGACGACGACGCTGGTCGGCCCTGACGGGCGATCTCCTGGCCTACTGCGACCGCGCCGTAAGGCGAGAGCACGCGAGAACCTTGATCGCATGGTGGAGATTGCGGACGAGACCGGCCTGTACGACACGACGGCAACGTCCATAAGCACCCGCTGAGCCGCATCTCCGTCGGCTACGGTGACCGCGTGGCTGTCGTCCGTTACCTGCTGGCTGGTGTGCTGTTCGTGGCGGCTCTCCCCGCAGCCTGGCTGGCGCTGTTCTCGCTCTCCGCGGGGTCGTTCACCGCGACGCTGGTGATCGGGCTCATCACGGCGGTGCTGGTGGGCACGGGCATTGTTCTCGTCAAGACGGGCGGCCGGTCCGGCCACGCGTAGGCCTTTCGACGGCCGGGCACAGCGCGGGTCTCAACCACCGAGCGTTCTCCGACAGCAAAAAGGCCCACCCGTACGGGTGGGCCTTGACCCAGCAACCTAAGCGGCTGGGGATATGCGCCCAGTATGGACCATCACGAGGGCAACTCCAACCCCTTAGGGCAGGCGCACGGTCCCGCTGTCGAACCCTGCTCAGTCCTCAACGGTCGTTGCGTATTGCACTGTCAGCGACGTAGCAAACATCACCGCTACCAACGCAAAGGTCGGGGAGAAGACGCCGGGATGACCGACTGCATGAGACGTTACATGTCGGTTGAAGTGCTTAGGTAGAGGTTGTCCGCTGCTCGGAAACCACTTATCGAACACCACAGAGCGAGGCTTCAGCGTCAGGTACGCTGCAGCTAGTCGAACGAGCACATTATCGAATGGCTCTCGCTCCTTCTCCTTCGCATGCTGCCGCTCATCTTTGCCGTTAGGCCAGCGAAAGATGCTGTCGATGATGTTTGAAGCATGAGACTGAGCAGGCCCCTGGAAGTCAGCTCGCAACGCATCGACTGCATCTCGACACTGGACAGCCCATTCATGATCGATTGAGGTCACGGCATCCCTGCAGTCGTCCAAGATGTCATCCTGGCGACTAGTGAGAATCTCAAAGCGTGTTTCTGCGTCCGGGGCATCGAGGAGAGCTACGACGATCTCACGGCGGGGAATCCAACTCAATGGGATCCCCTCTTCTAGCGAGATCGCTGCAACCACATCGAGGCGGCGTACCTCTTGAAGGTTGCTGGGGATGCCCCGCCCTAGCGATTTACTGAACCGCGCCAGGGCCCCACCCAAGTGAGACAGATCGATCTTTGGCACCAAGGCCGCCAATTGCTCAGAGATTCGAGCGAAAGGTTCCATCTGCTCTTTGAGCAACTGTTGAAAGCCAGCCGCGTTACGAGCGAACTCCTCAAGCTGCAAACTCAGATTGAATACCTCGGTGATCGAGGAGAGGTCGATTGAGTTCGACAAGGCCTCTGTCCATTTGAGCCCTGCATCTCGGGGAACTATTAGGGGCTTCGTGAGGATCTGCTTATGTGAATCCGCAATGACTGAGAAGTCGATCGATTCAGCGAAGTACCTTGCGATTGCCCGCTGCGCCTCCATGAATCTCTCGAGACCTTACTCTTGCAGGAAATGCCGGGGCATTTTAATAGCTGAGAGGTGGCGAGACACGAGGCTTCGCTGTAGCGCAGAGAACGCTCTGAGTTCATCGGCGCGAGCTTCATCTTCGCCTGCACTGGGCTCGTTGTCTTCGTTCACCTTCACAGTTCGTTCACCGTCACAGTCTGCCGTCGCCTTGTGACAGCGTAGCTGCCTATCGGTACCCGATCAACCTACGGTGCGTTCGCTCCGCAAGCGGGCCGAATGTGCAGCAGAAAAGAGACAACTGCCACGTGAGTCCGGTCCAGGCGTCGCGGGTGCCTTCCCGACCTTGTCGAGTCCGGTGCCGCCGTCATTGCTATTTCGGCTCAGCGGCCTTCCCGCTTCCACGACTAGTTGTCGCCAGCATTCCTCTCAAGAAGCGCCGTCTGGAGGCGCCTGTATTCATCGGTGTATACCAGCTCCTGAGCTGTCGTGATGTACTCGGATGCATGATCCAACAGGCCACGTAGCTCCCACTCGTTGACCGAATTTCGCACGAGTAGATTCAAAATCTCCAGTCCCGTCTCCGTGGGAGATGCGGTCACTACGCGCTCCGCGATTCGATGCGCCCAGTTGATGCGACCACCACTGGCCTTCAGCGTCCTCAGGGTCAGTTTGGCCCACAATCGGTCGTCAAGGCAGCCGATCTCGGAGAACAGGCCGAACCCTCGAAGTGATGTCCCTGACCGTCGGGTGATGTTCTTTTGCCAGAACTTGACTGCGAGATCGATGTGGTGACTGTCCGTATCCTCATGGCGGAGCATACGACCTAGCGTCTCGGCGGCCTCCGAGACGAGGTTCTTGCTCTTCATGAAGTTCACAACCTGGGCGACGCTGTACCCGTCACATTCCCAGAGCATCGCAACGAGGTAGTGTTCCAGCGCACGGTCAACCTTGCGCACGACCGAGTCTTGGACCTGTTTGCGGAAGTTCTCCAGGAGCCAGGCGTTCGGGTTGCCCCACTTGATGGCCTGGTCCACTGTCAGCTGGCCCAACCTATCGGGGGCTTCGTCGCCGAAGAGGAGACTGCTATTCGCGTCCGCCCATTCCGGAAGGACGTGGCGCAGGAAGCTGAGCCGCGGAGCCAGAATAGCGCGGTGCTCTGCTCCATCGTGGCCGTCCAACCGTAGAGTTGCCTCGATCAACTCTACGGCCTCTCGGCGAACGGACCTTCCTTGCTTGAACTCATTGGCCATGAAGGAAACGACGGCTTGCAGTGCTCGAGTACATGGCCTATTGATCGCTCTGTCTAGGGGATCGAGTTCGTGATCAGATGATAGGACAGAGGGCTCGAACTTCTGAAGTACTTGTGTCTCGAGCAGAGCCCAAACGCTATCGGCTCGGTAACCGAAGTCGATATCAGCGTCGGCGAGTGCCTTGAGCAGATCGACGGCCGCACGGTCTGCTCCACGCCAGCCCTCTTCGTGGTCGAAGTCGTTGTGGCTGAGATGCTCAGCGTGCCACGGATGGACAGTCACAAGATGTACGAGATCGAGCACCTTGTCGACAGGGATATCGATGTCAGCTGTGAGAGATGAGAGGGCGCGGATGTAATGCGTGATGTAAATTGGGTACCGAAGCTTGGTGGCAATGCTAACAGGGTTCGATGCCCAACGAACGGGATCGGCCTCGACGACCGCTTCGAGGGTTCTCGCCAACTCCCAGAATCCGCCGAAGATATCCCCAGGTGCAGGTCTCCACTCAGAGATCAACCGTGCCGCATCACCGGGCTCTCTCTCAAGAAGCTCCTCGGAAGAGAACGGACTCCGTCCAGTCTCCGTCTCTGCGTGTGCTCGGTGCAGAAGAGCGGAGCGACTCATCCTGCCATACACGGCGGACAGAACTTCGCGGGTAGTCGTCCATTCCTCCGCGACTTGCTCAGGCAGAACAGACAACCAAGCCGAAGCTCGCCTCCATGCCTGTGGAACCTCATCGGCACCGAGTGCGATCCCAAGCTGCTCTACGCTAGGAGGGCCGCCAAAGACATCGGACCAGCGCAACAGGTAGTCGGCTGGAGCGCAGACTTCGACAATTCTGTCCAGCAGCAAAATATCGTCACCGGTTGGGTCACGCGTAGTGATCGCCCGCTCGATTTCTTCAATCATCAGCATCTCGTTGACGGTCAAGGCGTGCGCGAGGATCCATGGGCGAAGTCGGCTCTGCAAGGGTTCAGCCAGTCCCTCGATCAGCTCAAGCAACTCGACGGCAGGCACCTCACCCCAAGCCTTTCGAAGCACAGATATCAGGCATCCCAGCATCGCAGCAAACCGGTCGTCCCGATACTGGTCGAATTCTCGATCGCCAATCGAGCCTGCCAGATTCAAGTCGAGCCGCCGTAAGGCAAGGTCATCGCTGGACACCGAGCGGAGCTTGAAACACAGCAGCTCGATCCGACTCCGCGCGTTCTCCGCATTGGTGCCCTCCACGAACTGTTCGAGCAACGGCTCGCGATAAAGTAGTCGCTCCCAGCTGGCCTCGTTCAGCAACACGTCGGCGAACTTGACCACCAACTCATCGGTCGGCTCGGTGCTCACAACAGCCAACAGCCCCAGCATGAGCAGCGCTCGCTTGTGCTGATGCTCCCTAATCGCCCTCAAGATCAGATCTAGGGCAGCCGCTCCACCGAGGTCTAGTGCTGCACGTGCGACATACCAGGTCTGTACCGGATCGGCCTTGTACTTGGTGTACATCTGCTCAAGCCAAACGATGACTTCCTCTGGGTGGCTCGGCCCAAGGCGCTCCACGGCGGAGAAACCTGCCCAGGCTTCATTAGAATTGGGAGGATTAAGCTTCTCAGCGAGTAGATCAAGCCAGGCGGGGCTGACGACTCTGGACAGAAAGTACCGGAGATGATTGGCTGTAACTAAGAGTTCGCAGGCCTTCTTCAGGTCGTCCTCACCCGGTGACTCGACTTGTGCAAGCTCCTTGAGTTCGGCATTCCGCGCCTTGGGAGACGGGAACAGCTGACACAGCATCGCACAAGTGTCACCCCAGAGCTTCAAGGACTTATCCGGCGAGCACTGGCCGTGAAGAGCACAGTTGAGTCGTTGGAGAAGATTCCTGTACTGCAGGACAGGTGGCGCTTCTGGGGCTAGCTCAACACCTGTTCGATCGGCAATCAGCGCGATCAACCGACGCCGATGCCTCCCTCAACCGACGCCGATGCCTCCCTGGTTGATCGTGGAAGCGCTCCAACTCATCGATCGAGCGCAAGAGAGCATCCAACGCACCTTGCTGATCCTCACCTGGCATCCCAACGACTAGCCCATATCGCTTGCGAGCCTTGACAACCTCCCGGGAGACATCCCGCCACTTTTTCCCATCTTGAGGCTCAAACTTGGCAAGAATCCTCACTAGCGCCTCGCGAAGGCAATACGCCACCGCCTCGTGCTTGCGAGGGACCTCCAGGTCCGACGACAGAAGTTCGTGCGCCGTCCGCAGGAACTCAACAGCCTGACGACCCTTGTCTCCGAATTCAGCGCGAAGGTGATCGCTGAGTTCAGGCTCTAGCTGCTCAATCTCCATACCGGACTTCCCGCCACTAGGTCACCGATAGCCTGCAGAGCGACTATGCAGGCTCGGCGAGGTGGCCATACGGCACCACGCTGCAGGCAACACTTCCAGCGGTCACAACGCCGACTGCGACCCGCTCGCCGTCATTTCAACCCGTCAGGATCCAGGCTATAGCGCTGCGGGCATGGCGTCGTGGTGGGCTCCGTCGAGTTTGCGGCCGCTGGCTTTTGGGGTTCTACCGCCCCATTGTTTGAAGAAGAACGCCACACCTGCTGCACCGCATTGGTCGCGTAGATCGCGGACCCAGGCTTTGTCCATCGGTCGGGTGTTTGGCCCGCTTTCGCCGCCGGCGATCAGCCAGTCGATGGAGGTCAGGTCGAGGTTTGGCAGCGGTCTGAGAAGCGGTTCGGTGCTCACGAAGCGCACCGCCGCGTCGACCTCTCGCAGGTGGTTGAGGCGGAAGGAGTAGCGGTCGGTCTCGACGCTGACTCCCATCCACACGTTGTCCGGCCAGTCGATATCGGCGGCCAGCGAGACCAGCCGCTTTGAGCGCTTGGTGAGCACCTGGTAGGTGTGCTGGGGCGTGTCGGCCGTCACTTCGAATACCCGCTGAATGAAGCCCAACGGCACAGCCGGGTGGAACAGGTCGCTCATCGAGTTGACGAACACCAGCCGCGGCAACCTCCAACGGTAGGGAACAGCAAGCGTGTCGGCATGGACCGGTCGGCATGGACCGTCAGCGCGAAACCCGGGCCGCTGGTTCGCGGGTCGCCGTCGTTTTGGTACTTCGCTTGTCCCATGGCTTTCAGGCGCTTCGCCATCGTGAGCGCGTAGCAGTTGTCACAACCCGGGGAAGTCTTGTCGCAACCCGTCGTCGGGTTCCACGTTGTCTCCGTCCACTCGATCCCGGACCGATCAGCCATCACCGCACGCTTCTACGACATCTCCATCCACAACGATCGTAGGGACGGAGTGTGACAGCCTCATGCGACGTCGCCTGCGCAGTCTCCCTGACTCCGCCCACAGCAGCGGTCTAATGTCTGCTGTATGACCGACCGCTTCTGCATGTTCGGAGGCGTCCGATGACCGTCGAAGGCAACACACTGTCCACCTGTCTCAACCCCGGACCGGATGGCTGGCCGATCATGGTGCCCAGCAATGCCGACACCATGAGACTGCCCCATGGATCGACGTGACCACCGTCCGCTGCACGCGCTGCTCGGGAGCGCTGCTCCCGACTGGACTACAGAGGAGGCCGGACGATGAGCGGCGATCTGGTGGCGGACACGAGGGCGCTGGCCGCCGACGTGATGCGCCTCGCAGACCGGGCAGCGGCGCTCACCGTGGACCATGAGCCGTTGCGGGCCGAGGCTCACCGCATCCGAGCGATGGCCGACGACGTCGAGGCACTGGAGTCCGAGGCCGTCGAGGAGGGTCAGCGGTCACTGCCATCCCGTTCCACCACCCCACCCTCGGCGGGCTGACAGTCATCGACGAACTCGACGACGGCATCCTTGCCGAGATCACCGGCAAGGATGCCGGTGATGGCCTTCGGAGCGGCCGGGTGCGTGCCGATGGTAGAATGCCAAAATGGTGGGCGTCTATACTGAACAACCTGCATTCATCCGGCAGTTGCTTCGTTGCCTCTGCGCTTGCGCTGCGGTCTGCCTGCTCGCAGCATGCGAGACGACAGAGGAGGTCCATGAGGGGCACGTAGAAGGCGTCCGCCCGCAAGACGTGGTGCATCTGACGCTCCACCAGATCGAGGATGAGGTGGAAGCCAACGAGTTGCGTTTCGCGGACACCTACGACGGCAAGGTGCTGCAAGTCAAAGGAGTAATCACACGCTTCCACGAGTTCATCGACCATCACGTGTACCTGTCGCACGACGCAGAAGACTGGAACGACATCGTGGACTGCCTGATCATCGAAGACGACCTCCAGCGGATCTTCGCTTACGACGTAGGAGACCCGGTCGAGGTCCGCGGGCTCTTTGACGATGTGGCGGCCATAGACGACGGCATCAGACTGAAAGGCTGCGAGCTTGTCAGGTAGCACCACACAGGCCGCAGGTACGCTGAACTGATGGACATGGACGCCCTGCCCGACAGGCTTGAGCAGTGCATCCGTGACAGAGCTGACGTTCAGGCAGCCAGTCTGCTGTCCATGCCCGCAGGGGTCGTCGCAAGCAGTGAGCGGGTTCGCTGCTGACCCTCCCAGCGTTCGCGGCTTTCGCTGAGCCCGTGAGCCGCGGCTGCCCGCCGCATTTGAGCGCCACGACGGCTGGGCCTGGCGTTTCTGCGACGCTGATCGCTGAGAGTTGACCGCCGGCGTTTCAATCGGCCAGTCCGCCTACTGGGCCGTGAGAAATCACGCAACATCCCGTGAGAGATTACGCAGCATCGTCAACGCCTGAACCGTGCGGGCGTATTCTTCGGCGCGTTGTCGATCTCATTTCCTAGGTCGGGCTTCCCTCCATCTCTTCAACACCGGCCGCCCGTTGATCTTCACGTCTGCGACATCGTGGTGTCCAGCGAAGTGCCAGTCGCCGGACCCGCCTTGGAAATCGCAGCCGGTTCGCTCGCCTCGCCCACAGCCTTGGCCAAGTCTGCCGGATCGTCGCCGGGTTCGGTGGCGTCGATGCCCAGGTCGTCGGGCTCCTCGGCTAGCTCAACGGCGACGCCTTCGAGGGTCTCGGCCAGCGCCCGGAATTCCTCGAGCGCGGCTTCGAGGTCTTCCACGATCTCCGCCGCGATGACCCCCGGGGGCGGGCAGGTTGTTGGTGTCCTCGAGGCTGTCGCCGCGTAGCCAGAACACGTCGAGGTTCACCTTGTCGCGCTCGATCAGCTCGTCGTAGGAGTACTTCTTGAACCGCTCGGACTCCACACGCTGGTGGCGGGCGCCGGGCTTGTAGCAGTCGACGAAGTCGTCGAGGTCGGCCCGGGTGATGGGTTTCTGCTTGAGCGTGAAGTGCTTGTTGGTCCGCAGGTCGTACACCCAAAGATCTCTGGTCCACGGCTGCTCGGCGCCCTCCCTGCGCTCGAAGAACACCACATTGGCCTTCACGCCCTGGGCGTAGAAGATCCCTGTGGGCAGCCGCAGCAGGGTGTGCACCTCGCAGTCGTGCAGGAGCCGTCGGCGGATGGTCTCGCCGGGTGGCGGTAGTCTTGCACCACCCACCCGCAAGCAGCGAGTTGGCGGTCGATGTCGCGGCGAGCCTGCTGTTCGGGTGCGATGTGGTCGGAGGCTTCATCCGCCATAGGCCCCGCCATTCTGCCCCAAACCGCTGGTGGGGTCCGACTCCCGGCCTAGTCCCGCTCAGCCTGGCCAACCGAGCGGCGGGGCAGCGTTCGGGATGTGGCAGGGACCAATACCTGGGCGCTCAACCGTTGAGTCCGCGCCGCCATCGCTCAGCCTCCCGATCCTCTTTAGCCGCATCGTATTCGTAGGCCTGGGCCACGTTCACAAAGATCGCTGCTGTGCGAGGCCACCTGGCCCCGAAGGGCCTGCCTTGCTCTCGGTACTGCTTCGCCAGCTGCCTCTCCTGCTCACCACCGGCGTCCACAGATCGAGAGGTCACACCGCGACTGTTGCGAATCCCGATCTGCAGCCCTCGGTCGAGCGCATCGCTCCGGAGCTCTTCCAGCAGTTCGCGAACGGCTTGACTCGGCCACGCTCCATCCGGATCCGGCGGCGAGGCCGCCAAGGCTTCCCCTATGACGGTTTCTCCCACGCTGACCCGGTCAATCTCCGCCAATCTGACGCGTGCACGAGTAACCCAGTCGTGGAGTGACTCGCCCGACACTTGCCCATCGCCGTCGATGCCCGGTGACCATCGTCGAGACCTGAGCAGGTGATAAGCATTGTGCGCATGCGCCAACTCTGTCTCACTGAGCGGAGCACCGGCACTCCCCGCCGAGGGCCGATAGACCAGTTCAATCATCTGCACGAAGAAGTCGGGATTCTCAGCCAGCGCTCGGTCAAGCACCGTTGTGTGACGGTCATAATCGAGCATCGGGAGGTGGAGCCATTCGATGTTGGCAACCCTGTCCAACCCGACGTCATCTGCATGTGCGCTCAGCAGTTCTAGCAGCTGCTCGAACTCATACTGTTTCACCTGCCGCATGTCGTCGAAATCTCCGCTTATGCCAGCCTCTAGGACGTCAGCAACAGTCTTGGCAAATGCCACATTGTCCTTATGCCGGTTGTGGTAGAGTTGCAGAAGCTTCAGGGCGGCACCGGGGCGCCCCGCTTCTTGCAGGCGGGTTGCAGCGAACCCGGCGCTCTGGAATTCGGGGCCCAGGCCGAAGATGCTGAAACGAGCCCAATATTCAGCCGCTACTTCTTCTTCCAGCCGGTCGGCTCTCGCCCATGCGCGGGGTGCGTCCGACGAGGCGCAGAGAAGCTCTGCGACAACACGGGGCTCTAGATCGTGAGAGTCGATGATGGCGTCAAGCCAGTCCCATCCCTCGGTGCGGAAGCGCTCGTTGAAGTAGGCGTACGCTAGGCCTATCGTCTTGGGATCGGCAGCGGCAAGCAGTTCGAGAGCTTGGCTCTCGAACTGAGAATGCGCCACTTCAGCTAGGGATACGCCCACGAGATCCGGCCGATCCACATCGGCCGCGAATACAACTGCAGCATGCCAGCCACCTGTCTCCAGGATCTTCCGAACAGCGTCGGCGCTTCTGGCTGAGATAATTCGGCCATGTTCTTCTAGATCATCAAGGGGTGAGCATTCACCCACTGCGATCCGACTGTCCTTAAAAAGCCAGCCGAAGCGAGCCTCAACCGATTCAGGGGTGAATCTCTCTACCAATGGATCGAGGCGGTTCAGTTCGCTCTCGGGTAGTGCCCAATTGGCGTCAGGAAACTCACGGTGGAGCGCAACAAGTTTCCTAAGGGAAGCCCAAAGCTCATCACGAACCTCGTCATCCTCAAGTTCCTTCTCCAGATCGATCAGTGCATCGATGAGTTCAGTCCTCGTGTCGAGTGGCAGATCTCCTGCTCGCTCAATCAGGGCAACCCAACGAGCGGTGTCGGTGCCTGCGTCCTCGAACATCGCCCTTACGACTGACCGAATGGCGTGGAACAATTCACCTTGGCTAACGCGAGGCTCGCCGTGCTTCCACTCGCGATACCTTGGTTGGGAGGGAACAGTCGGTGAGATGTGATCGCTCGACAGCATCGACTCCATCAACTCCCAGGCGACATCCGGGGAACGGCGTCGCAGGCTGTTGACGACCTCCAGTCGATCCTCAATGGACGCAGACGTGTGCGGTAGCCAAGGGGACATAAGGCCAGCAAGACGCTCCCTTGGACGGCCAGCCCACTGGCCGCCGGGATCCAGCGTTGTGAGATCAGCCAGAATGTGAACGACAGCACCCAAATGCTCAGGCGACCATGCCAGCACATCCAGCGCTCCCAGAAAATCGTTGTGCGGTGATGGCTCAGGCGAGCCAAAAGCCGTCAAGCCTCGGTCCTTGAACATACCGCCCAGAAGCGGAGGACGGGATGAGAGACCGCTGCGGAATCCTGCAAGCAGAACCTCCGGCGCTGCTTCCGCAAGTAGCGGGAGTTGTGGGGCCAGAGCAGTCCAGGCTCGAAACGACGGATCATCGTTGGCGCTAGTGACGATGGGGTGAAGAACACCTTCCACGAACGCCGCACCGGAGTACGGACAACCACGGAACTTGGGATCGAACGAGCCTAGTGCCGCCAGCGTTGCCGCTATACCGTGCCGAAGATCGGCCGAGTACATTGGCCTACGGCCAGCCAATGATGCTCGCAGCCTTTCATTGGCTGACATCGTTTCCAGTGGATCCACATGTGTGAGCACATCCACCGCGATCTTCCTGAACCTCTCGAAATCGGTGCTTGTCATCTGTGGGCCAACCAGGATCCAGGAATCAGCCGGTGAGACCGCATGCCATTGCTCATCCACGATCGCAAACGGCGGATCGCCGATGCTCGCGTCTGTATGCCCAAGATCTTCCTCTACCCTCTCGTACGGCTGATCGAACAGCCGTGCCACGATCTCCCGATCACCCTCGGATGTTCGGTTCCATCTGTTGAGTAGCAGACCGCGGCGTAGTGTTGGCCCGATCGCACCCCGAGCCCAATCAGGAGTGTACAAGGCAGGGCTAGTTGCGAGCCTGCGCCTTAGAGCCAGCAGGCTTCTGCGGGCCAATGCCCCGAGCTCTTCAGCGGTGACGAAGTCCTCGCCGAGTTCCAGGATCCTATTAGACACCGCTCTACCGTCGACTTGTGGGAGGTTGATATCAGCTTGCTGGCTTCCGGGCACGGGGACGATCACTCGGTGACGACTGCCTACAGGCAACGCTTGGGCAATCTCCAGGACCGAGGCGACAATGGTCAACCGGCCTGGAGAGCCAAACAGGCGACGGGCCACCGCAGGCTCCTCCACCATCAGCACTTCGGCTTGCCCAACCTCTGCTGAGTCCTTAGCCGACACGGCCGCCCCGATGAAGGCAAGGATCTCGTCCCTGTGAACTTCACCGCCGACGGTCACGATCCCAGGACTTTGAAGCCGCTCTCGCAGTTGCTCGACCTCGCCATCTCGTCCAGCCAGGACCATGGATGCGTCAATGGGAATCCGCGTGGAAGTGAGCCATTGAGTCCGCCAACTAGCCATCGTGCCCACCCCATCGACAGGGAGACCCATCAACTCGCGCAACCAAACGGTCGTTGCTGGAGCGTGCTCAAGCCATGTCTCGATGTCGTCAACGTTGTAGGCCAAGACATCGCGGTAGTCACCAAGCACCGATTTCGTCTTGACAAACTGCTCCGCCTTCGTCCAAGGGCGACAAATCAAGGCAACATAGGTGAGTTCTGCGCGTTCTTCAGCTGTGAGGTCCCCGGTGCGTTTCTCATAGTCGTCTTCGGCCTTCTTGTTCGACGACTTCTTTGTGGAGAGTTCCCATACCGAGCGTCCTAAGGGAACGAAGGAGGTTGCCTCATCGCACTCGACTACCCCATCCCATCCACCAGCCGAAACCCCTGTCCCGCTGGGAAAATGAAACCTCGCTCCTGGCGCGGTTTCTGACACAAGCCTGCGGACCAGTCTGGGCAGCTCGCTCGCGGCTCCTCTGTCCACCCACTGGAGCAGGTCGTCCCTGCTGACTCTGAGCCACTCGCCGACGCTAGGGACTGCGGGTGACCTCGGGATTCGCAAGGCCTCCGCAAATGCGACCGCTTCCTTGACGATCGTCTCATCAATGAATGCGAGCGAGCCAGTCCCGCGAAGTTCACCCGCTATCCGCCCAAGATCCCGAACTGAGGCCGCTTCTCGTGGCGAGTTTCGAGCGAAGCCGAAAACATCGGTCCCGGACTCGCGTGCATCATGCAGTGCCGACAGATCCCCTTCGCTCAGGCTGAAGACAGCCCTGAGAACCTTCGATGCCTGCGAGATCAGTCCCGAGCCGAGCGGTTCGCCAGCGCGGCTCTGGGCCTCGCGAGCGACCTGCCGTAGCCAGGAGCGGGACAGCTCTTCAGCCGCATCACCGTTGAATCGTCCAAGGTGCTCGCCAGCCGTCTGGAGAACGCTGTCTCGCTCGGCAGTCTGCCGCGCTGCTTCTAGTCCCTTGGACCAGAGGTTCTCGAAGCGATAAGCGTCGGTCTCCGACCGTAGCGCCGCTAGTTCGTCGATCTCAGAAGATGGGCCGGCAGAGCCGTCACGTTGAGTCATGCGCCCTCCTAAGTGTAGGTACGGAGAGAGTCATCGGGCACCCTGAAGCCACAGGCTTCGAACGCTGCCTTGGCAACCTCAAGACTCTGCCTGTCCGGCCGGTAGTGGCCGCTTCGGTTGGTCAGCTCCATCACGAGCATAAGGTCAGGTGTGACGAGCAGATCGACCTCACCAGCAGCGCTGACGGGCCTGCCTCCTGCCAGCACGGCATGGGTGATGCGTTGGAGTTGAACGAAGAGCCCGGACACGAGGAGCACGTCGTCGATAACGGCGTAGATCAGTCGCTCACCTGTAGCAGCGAGGTCCAGGAAGGCATCGCTTGGGACGACGATGGGACTCGCGTCGACATCACGAGCTGCCTGCAGCTCCGCCTCCAGCGACTCGCTGTAGTGGTTGTAGAAGATCGGCACAACGTGAAGAGCTTGTCCGCTCGATCCCGTGCAGCGCGTCTGCGTCGACCACCGCCACCGGGGGATCCACGCAGGGTGCTCGGTTGTAGAGGCCGAGGTCTTCGGCCTGGCGGGTCAGCTCGTCGATGGCACGGCGTGACCGCTCGTCTTGGCGGTCTCGGTAATCGAGCACGTCGACGAGCCGGACCCACCGATGCGTGCCCACGAGCCGGCAACGCATGGCACCCTCTTCGAGTAGCTTCACCACATGCGTCCGGCTGATGCCGAGCAACTGCGCGGCCTCGCAGATGGTCAACTCGGCCTGCACAGAGGCGACAGTAACCCGAAGCCGGCCCCTACTCGTGGGCTGCATCGCGGCCTGGGTGAACAGCGCCGCAGTGCGAGCAGGTGCGCAGTTCGACGCTGGAATGGAACGCCGAGAAGATCGGCGGCAGGAAGAAGACCTCGCCCGCTCCGATGGGGATGTCGTAGGGCTGTAGCCCCTCGCCCTCGATGACCCGCAGGACCATCGACCCGCGGAGCTGGTGGTCGGGCGGGTCATCCCGCTGGCGACCATGCCCGGCGTCGTTTCCGAGCACCTCTACGACGATGCGGTCCAGGTGGTCTGCACGCCCTCGCACCCGCGATCGACGCATCGCGGCGCTCTCGTCGACGAGCAGTGGATCCTGCCGCCGCCCGACACCTCCCTGCGGCGCCAGATCGAGGAGCGCTTCATCGCCGAGTGCGACCGTGCGCCAAGCTCCGCCATCGAGTGCGTCTCCGCGCTGCCGCTGCGGCCGCTGGTGCTCGGCGGCAGCCATCTGGCCGTCGTGCCCTCGGGCATCTTCCAGGACGAGTTCGACCGGGGGGGGGGGGGGGGGGGCGCTCGTGGCGCTGCCCACGACGGTGCGCGGGGCGGGCGTCCCGGTCGGCGTGATGACCCGCGCCGGGGCGGGCCTGACCAGCGGCGCCGAGGCGATGTGCGAGGCGCTGCGACGCGCCGCCGGACATCAGACCGACAGGTAGCGCTCCCGCAGCTCGTCGGCGTCGGCGAGGAACTCGGTGCTGCTGCCGCTCCAGGTGACCCGGCCCAGCTCCAGGATCACCAGCCGGTCGGTCAGGTAGTCGATCTCGGTTCCCGCGGGGACGGGCGACCCGGCGTCCTCCACCGCCGAGATCAGGCCCTCGCTGATGTGGATGTCAACCCTGCGGCGGTCGGCCAACCGCGCGTTTCGCAGCACCCTCATCGTCGCCACACTGCGACGTGATCGAGCTTCCGGCTGGTGCGGGAATCAGCAAGGACCGCGGTGGTCCGGGCCGTCACGCGGCCATTCGGGCTCTGTGCTCGAGAACGCTGGCCTCCCACTGGGTCCAGCTCGGCCTGGCCTCTTCGGGGAGCACCGCGAAGGGGACGTCGCCGGTTTGGAGAATCCCATCGGAGACGAACTCCGCCTCCCCCCGCTGCCTGTCGTCGAGGGCGGCGCTGGACGGAGTGGGGATGTAGCGGAAGTCAATGCTCCAGCGGCACAGCCGGGTGGTGTTCATCTTGCTGGCGTGGACGCAGAGGTTGGAGAAGAACAAGGCGCCGCCCCGCGCCACCGGCACCGGCACCGGCGTGCCGCGAGCCTCCACGTCTTCGCTGATGCGGACGTTGTAGTCCTCGCCCCGCACCGCGTACAGCAGACCCCAGCGGTGACTGCCCGGAATCACCCAGCAGCACCCGTTCTCGACCGTGGCCGGGACCAGCGGAACCCAGACGCTGACCATGTGCAGGTTGGCGGTATGCGCCTCCATCTTGCCCACCTCTGCCTGGTCGAAGTAGTGGCTGTCCTGGTGCCAGGGAAACGAAGCGAGCACGCTGCCGGGGAGCTTCGTGCGCAGTGAAGGGCTGGTCAGGACGCTGACCTCCCCGCCCAGCAGAAGGCTCACGACCCGGAGGACCCCCGGATGGGTGTACAAGTCGTAGAACTCAGGCCCGAACGTCCCGAACGACCAATTCCGGGGCGAGATGCCCTGCTCCTCGCAGATGGCGGCGTAGCGGCGTTCGAAGGGCTCGTCCCGGTGCAGAGAGGCCAGATCGCCCTTGGCGTGCTGTTCGCGCGCGTACCGGTCGACTTGCGACGCCATGAAGTCGCGCATCGGCGCCAGATCGGAGTCGCTGAAGATGTTGTCGACCACTGCGTAGCCGTCGCGCCGGTAGCGCTGGGCGATTGCTTGTTCCCTCATGGTGATTCCTCCTAGCGCACTTGGGTGATTCCTTCTAGCGCACTTGAGCGGACGACCGTTCGAACCAGCTTGAGCGTATTAGCCGCGGGTCGGGTGGCCCGCAGGCGACGTGGCTCCCTGGATTCCCGCGTTCGCGGGGATGACGGGTGCAGGCCTTAGAGGTGGCGCTCGCCGTTGAGGCGGCGGGGCAGCGACAGGGGATTGCCTGCGCGCAACGCTTTCGGGAGCAGCCCCTCGGGGAAGCTCTGGTAGCAGACCGGACGCTGGAACCGTCGGATCGCCAGCGTGCCCACCGACGTTGATCGCGGGTCGGAGGTGGCCGGGAACGGGCCTCCGTGCACCATGGCGTGGTTGACCTCCACCCCTGTGGGCCAGCCGTTGACGATCAGCCGACCCGCCTTCCGCTCCAGCACCGGCACTAGATCGGCCGCGGCTGCGCGGTCGGACTCGGCCATGTGGATCGAGGCGGTGAGCTGGCCCGGCAGCTCCTCCAGCAGGGCCTTCAGGTCGTCGAGCGACTCGTAGTCGGCGACGAGCCCCGCCGATCCGAACACCTCCTCTTGCAGGTCGGGCGAGGAGCGCACCTGCGCCGCGGTGGCTCTGAACAGCGCTGGTGCCGGAGTGTTGGCCGATGCGCCCGCCGTGCCCGCACTGACTAGGGCCGCTCCGGCCGCCTCCAGCCGTGAGAGCCCCTCGTCGTAGGCGCGGCGGGTGCGGGCGGTCAGCATCACCTGGCCGCTCTGCTGCGATAGCGCCGCGCCGACGGCGGCGGCCACCGCATCGGCGGGTGCGGGTGCCAGCAGCAGGCCCGGGTTGGTGCAGAACTGGCCCGCGCCCAGCGTCAGCGAGGCCACGTACTCGGCGGCCAAGTCGGCCAGGTCGTCCGGATCGGCGGCGGCCCCGGCCAGGACGATCACCGGATTGATGCTCGACATCTCGGCGTACACCGGAATCGGCTCGGCCCGGGCGGCCGCGACGGCCATCAGCGCGGTTCCGCCCGTCCGCGAGCCGGTGAACGCGATCGCCTTGATCTCGGGGTGGGCGGCCAGGGCCTGGCCTACCACACGGCCCGGCCCGAACAGCAGCGAATACACCCCGCCGGGTAGGCCGCAGGCCTCCACCGCGTCGGCCACGGCCGATCCGGCCAGCTCGGCCGTGCCGGGATGGGCGTTGTGGGCCTTTACGACCACCGGGCAGCCTGCAGCCAGCGCCGAGGCCACGTCGCCGCCGGCAGCCGAGAACGCCAGCGGGAAGTTGCTGGGCCCGAACACCGCCACCGGGCCCACGCCGATGCGGCGCTGGCGCACGTCCGGGACCGGAAGCGGCTAGCGGTCGGGCTGGGCCTCGTCGATGCGCACGCCCTGGTGCGAGCCCAACCGCAGCTCGCCGGCGAAGAGCCGCATCTGGTTGGCCGTGCGCTGGTGCTCGCCTTCGAGCCGGGCCTGCGGGAGTCCGCTCTCGAGACAGGCCCGGGCGACGATCTCAGTGCGCCGGGCGTCGAGGCTGGCCGCGATCTGTTCCAAGAACACGGCCCGCGCCTCGGGCTCCGTCTCTCGGAAGACGTCAAAGGCCGACCGAGCGCCGCGGGCGGCGGCGTCAACGGCCGCATCGGTGACGAAGGCGAAATCCGGTTCGAGCTCTTGCCCCGAGGCCGGGTCGACGGCCCGGACCGACTCGCCCGAGCCGGCCCCGTCCCATCCCGCGACGATGGAGCGGCCCCGCAGACCTGTCTGTCCCTTGACGCTCACGTTGCTTCCTTTCTCGCCAGAGGTTCCGGCGACGGCGCACTGCGAGATCAGCGGGCCGCGCCGCCCGGCGAACCGGTCCGGCTTGGCCCGGTTTGGACAGCGCCAAAGGTCCTACCTATGCTGGCGTTCTGTCTGTATCCGCAGGCACATATGTGCGAGCACAGTTTTATCTGCGAGCACAGTTTTATCAAGGAGGACACTGGCGTGCCAGACAACAAGAGCAGCGAATTGAGTCGAGTCATGCGGCACACCATGAGCAGGCGGAAGTTCACCTTGATGGCCGGCAGCTCGGTGCTGCTAGCCGCTTGCGGCGACGACGGCGGTGATGCCCAGCCTGCGCCCACGACCACCGCCGCGCCGGTCACCACCACCACCATCGCGCCGGCCACCACCACCGCGCCGGGCGCAACTACCACCACCGCCGCGCCCCAGCCCCTCAAGACCCTGCGCTTCGGCTATCACGCCGCCGCCACATCGGCCGACACGCTCGACCCCGCCTACCGGACCTCGTCCACCGACGGACTGTTCCAGACGCTGGTGGCCGAGCAGCTCGTCCGCGAGGACGAGAACCTGACGCCCACACCGCATCTGGCCGAGTCCTGGGAGACCAACGCCGAAGGCACCGAGTGGGTCTTCAAGCTGCGCGAGGGCATCACCTTCCACGATGGCAAGCCCCTCGTGGCTGCCGACGTTGTTTACACCTACCGCCGGCTCCTCGACCCCGATGTGGCCTCGCCCGGGGCGGGCAACCTGCCCGGCCTCGAACCCGACGGGGTGTTCTCCCGTGACGACTACACGGTGGTCATGCGGCTCACCGTGCCCAACGTGGACTGGCCCGCGGCCATCACCAACTCCCACACGAGGATCGTGCCAGAGGGCGCCACCAATGCAGATCTGGCCGCCCAGAGCCTCGGCACGGGGGCATACAAGATAGAGGAGTTCAAGCCAGGCGAGGTCAGCACCGTCTTCGAGAAGAACGAGAACTACTGGCAGCCCGGCTTGCCCAAGGTGGACTTCTTCGAGGTGATCACCATACCCGAGGCCGAATCCCAGTTGGCCGCCATCCGGGGCGGGCAGATAGACATCCTGTCGAGGGCCCCTTCGGCTGCGTTGGACGATCTCGACGCCCACCCCGAGATCATGGTCGTCACCAACCCGATCGGCAGCTCCTCGGTCGCCTACTGCCAGATCGACACGCCGCCCTTCGACAACAACGACCTGCGTCTGGCCATCAAGTACGCCACCAATCGCCCGCAGCACAACGACCTCGTGTACGGGGGACGGGCCCACACCATGAACGACATCCCCCTGCCGTCTCTCATCCGGTTCGGCCTGCCCGGCGCCCGGGAGCACAACCTGGACCTGGCCAGGGAGCACCTCAACCGGGCCGGCTACCCCAACGGCATCGACCTGACGCTCACGCTGGCCTCCATGGAGGACTGGGTGGAGTGGACCCAAGTCTGGCAGCAGCAACTCGGCGAGGTCGGCATCAACCTCGAGCTGAACGTCACCCCGGCGGACACCTACTGGGGCGACCAGTGGCTGATAGCGCCCTTCGCCATGACCGGCTGGAATGTCCGCACCGTCGACCACGGCTTGGGCCTGTGGTACCACTCCGAAGCCGAGTGGAACGAGACCCACTGGGCCAGGGAGGAGTTCGACGCCGACCTGGCCTCGGCTCGCTCCACCACCGACGAAGCCGAGCGGACCAGGCTGTACACCAAGCTCCAACAACAGATCATTGACGAGGGCGGCCACTTCGTGCCCAACATGTTCGGCCTCAGCAGCGCCGTGCGCACCGGCGTGACCGGCTGGCAGCCCCGAGGGGCGTACTACACCATCGACAAGGCCTGACGGCATCGCTTGACGGCCCCCAACGACGGCGGCAGAACCCGCGAGGCGAACAGCTCGAGTAGCCCCGGCTAGTGCGTTTCGCCTCCCGCTAGTGCATTTCATCCGTGTCATCGGGCAACGAAGCGCGCTGGCCGTCGTCGCCCTGTTGGCGGTGTCGCTGATCACCTTCTGGGCGGTCGAGCTTCTGCCCGGCGACGCCGCCACCCGCATGCTCGGCCGTGAGGCGACCCCGGAGCGGGTGGCGCACTTCCAGGAGCAGATGAACCTCGACTCGCCCGCCCTGCAGCGCTACACGGCGTGGATCACCGGCTTCGTGCGGGGAGACTGGGGCGAGTCGCTGGTGCAGGCCCGACCGCCCACCGAGGGGGCGCCCGCCGGGCGGATCAACCGGTCGGTCACCGACATCATCATTCCCCGCCTGTCCAACACGCTGCAGCTGGCCGCGCTGGCCCTGGTCATGTACGTCCCGCTCAGCCTGATGACGGGGATCGTCACCGCCGTCTACCGGGAGCGGACCTTCGCCTCTGGCCTGTCGACCCTGGTGATCCTGGGCTGCGCGGTTCCCGACTTCGTGATCGCCATCTTCCTGCTGATCATCTTCGCGGTCACCCTGGAATGGTTCCCCGCGCTCTCGCTCGTCGACTCCGCCGAGTCGTTCGGGGCACAGCTCCGGATGATGATCCTGCCCGCGGTGACGCTGACGCTGGCCATGACCGGCTTCGCGGTGCGCCAGATGCAAGCCAGCCTGCTGTCCGTGCTGAACTCCGACTACGTGCAGTACGCCACCCTCAAAGGCCTGCCCCGGAGGAAGGTGCTGCTGCTGCACGCTCTGCCCAACGCCCTGGGCCCAGCCCTGAGGGCCACGGTCATCAATGTGGTGTGGCTCGTCGGCGGGGTGGTGCTGGTGGAGGTGGTGTTCACGTATCCGGGCATCGGGCTGTTGCTGCTGGACGCGCTGCGGCTGCTGGACACGCCGGTGATCCTGGCCTCGACCATGATTCTGGCCGGCGTCTACGTCCTGTGCAACCTGGGGGCTGACCTGGTGGCGGCCGCACTCAACCCCCGCCTGAGAACCGGCTAATGCCCCGCAATCCCCGTCCTTCCCGCGCCTCCCGTCGTTCCCGCGAACGCGGGAATCCACGCCTGCGGCGGCTAGCCCGGCTGTTGCGCCGGCGCCCGGTGTTCGCAGTGCTGGTGGGCGTGCTAATCCTGCATCTCTTCGTCGGTGTCACCGGACCGTGGTGGGCGCCGTTCGAGCACGACAAGATGGTGGTCGGTGAGCCGTTCAGCGGGCCGTCGTGGGACCACTGGTTCGGCACCGACAACTTTGGCCGCGACGTGTTCAGCCGGGTGGTGCGCGGCGAGCGGATCGTGCTGATCCAGGGGCTGTCGGCGTCGGGCCTGGCCATACTCGCCGGCTCCACCATTGGCATCCTGCTGGCCTACAAGCGGGGCTGGGTGGACGAGGTGGGCATGAGGGGCGTCGACATCATGCTGGCCCTGCCGGGACTGGTCCTGACGCTGCTGATCCTGGGCTCCATAGAGACCAGCAACCTGGTCATCATCGGAACCGTCGCCTTCTTCTTCACGTGGCCGGTCACCCTCACCATCCGGGCCGCGGCCTTAGGGGTGGTCACAGAGGACTTCGTGACCAAGGCCAAGCTGAGAGGCGAGTCGGCCCTGTCCATAGCACGGCGTGAGATCCTGCCCAACGTGCTGGGCAACGTGCTGGTTGAGTTCTCGCTGCGCACCGGGTACGCGGTGTTCTTCATCGGTGCTCTGAGCTTCCTGGGCTTCGCGGCCGCGCCTCCGTCGCCGGAATGGGGGCTGATGATCAACGAGGGCCGCAAGTTTCTCAGCGCTTCGGTGTGGACGGTGCTGGGCCCGGCGATGGCCCTGGCCTCGCTGGTGGTGGCACTCAGCCTGGTGACCGAGGAGGTCAGCGACATCCTCGGCGTGTCTACCCGCCGGAGCTCAGCCTGATGCCCGGGCGCCTGGTGCGGGTCGAGGGCCTCACAGTGGACTTCCGCAACGCCGACCAGTGGGTGAGCGTGGTCAGGAATGTGTCCTTCGACATCGGCCGAGGCGAGACGTTGGGCCTTGCCGGCGAGTCCGGCTGCGGCAAGACCACCACCGCGCTGGCGATGTTCGGCTATAGCAAGCCCGGCAGCCGGGTGGCGGCGGGCAGGGTCACCTTCGACGGTCGCGACCTGCTGGGCCTGTCCGACCGTCAGATGCAGCCCATCCGGGGCGCCCGCATCTCGCTGGTGCCCCAGAACCCATCCAGCACTCTCACGCCGTCCATGAAGGTGGGCCGCCAGGTGGTCGAGACCTTGGAGAGCCACGGGGTGAGTTCGGGCTCAGACGCTGCGGACCGAACGGTGGAACTCTTCGCCCAGGTGGGGCTGCCCGAGCCGGCCGAGATCGCCCGGCGATATCCGCACCAGCTCAGCGGCGGCCAGCAGCAGCGGGTGGTGATCGCCATCGCCATCGCTTGCCGGCCCGACCTGATCGTGCTGGACGAGCCCACCACCGCGCTGGACGTCACCACCCAGGCCCGGCTGCTCGAGCTGCTGTCCCACATCAAGGCCGACAGCGGCATGAGCGCGCTGTACGTCAGCCACAACCTGGGCGTGCTGGAGCAGATCTGCGACCGGGTGGCGGTGATGTACGCGGGGCAGCTCATCGAGATCGCGGCCACCGCCGACCTGTTCAACCGGCCCCGGCACCCCTATACGCGGGGCCTGATCGCGGCCGTGCCCCGGGTAGAGGCCCAGCCCTCCGGCGCCGAGAAGCTCCGGGGCCTGCTGCGCCGCGA
The DNA here is from genome assembly GCA_965214945.1 of Acidimicrobiales bacterium. Lineage (GTDB taxonomy): Bacteria > Actinomycetota > Acidimicrobiia > Acidimicrobiales > Aldehydirespiratoraceae > JAAXHB01. The sequence continues at coordinate 765,336 of OZ244029.1, forward strand.
TGACCTCCCGGAAGGCTGTGGCTTCGCGCCCCGGTGCCCCTACGCCCTGGCCGAGTGCTTCACCGACCCGCAGCGGCTGGCCGAGATCGAGCCGTCGCACCACGTGGCCTGCTGGCGGGCTTCCGACATCGAAGGCGAAGCGCCGTGACCCCGTTGCTGGAAGTCGAGGGCGTCCAGATCTCCTACCGACCACGCCGGGGGCTTCTGTCGAGGCTGTTGCGAGCCTTCTGGCCCGATGCCGCCGAGCCTCCGCCGGCGGTGCGCGACGCCTCCTTCACAATCAACCCCGGCGAGACGGTGGCCCTCGTCGGCGAGAGTGGCAGCGGCAAGACCACGCTGGCCCGCTGCATCGCCGGGCTGATCGAGCCCCAGCGGGGGAGGGTGCGCTTCGAGGGCGCCGACATCACCGTGGGTGTGCATCGCCGGCCCCGGGAGCTGCTGCGCCGCATCCAGTACGTGTTCCAGAACCCGGCGTCGTCGCTCAACCCCCGCCGCAAGGTCAGCTACGGCCTGGGCCGCACCCTCGACGTGTTCTTCGACCTGTCCAAGGCCGACAAGCGCGACCGCATGGCCGAGCTGCTGGCCAGCGTTCACCTCGACCCCGACTACGTCGACCGCTACCCGCCCCAGCTCAGCGGCGGCGAGGCCCAGCGGGTGGCGATCGCCCAGGCCCTGGCCGCGGAGCCCGAGCTGATCCTGTGCGACGAGGTGCTGTCCGCCCTCGATGTCTCGGTGCAGGACAGCATCCTCGAACTGCTGCGGGAGTTGCAAGCCACACGGGACGTGGCCTACCTGTTCATCGCCCACGACCTGGCCGTGGTGCGGTGGCTGGCCGACCGGGTCGTGGTGCTGTACCACGGACGGGTCGTGGAGTCGGGCGCCGTCACCGAGATCTTCACACCGCCCCACCATCCCTACACGGCGCTGCTGCTGGACTCGATCCCCGGCAGGGGAGACCATCGCATGTCGGCGCTGGCCGAGGACGCGTCGACGGTAGGCGCCGCCCCCGAGGTCGGCTGCGCCTTCGAGCCGCGCTGCCAGCACCGCATCGCCGGGGTTTGCGAGGTTGACGACCCGCCCCGCCGACAAGACAGCGACACCCACGAAGTGCTGTGCCACCTCGACGCCGCCCAGAGGGCTCGGTTGCAGAACCGCCCCGCGGCCGCAGCCGCCGCGGCCTCCTCCTCAAGCCCGGAGGACACCCGATGACCGATTATTCCCCCGCGGGGTGGCGGCGGCGTCTGCAGGGCTGCTATGTGACCGTGCCCACCATGTTCCACGACGACGACGAGCTGTCGGTCGACCTCGATGCCGTGCGCCGGCACGTGCGCTTCCTGATCGACGGCGGGATCACTGCCGGGAACGGCGTGCTGCTGGCCTGCGGCGCCGCGGGGGACTTCTCCACCATGACCTTCGACGAACGAGTGGCGGTGACGGCCGCGGTGGCGGACGAGGCCGCCGGACGGGTCCCGGTGGTGATGGGCGGCCAGACCACCAGCACCGGCGAGCTGGTGCGGCTGGCCCGGGCCGCGTCCGAAATAGGCGCCGAGTTCATGCAGGTGTCGCCGCCGTTCTACTTCGCGCACACCGACGACGACTTCCTGGAGCACGTGGCCGCGGCGTCCGCCGTCTCCGATGTGGGCATGGTGGTGTACAACACCCACTGGACAAGCCTGGATATCTCCAACGCCCTCATCGACCGCCTGGCCGACCTCGGCACGGTGGCAGGACTCAAGTGGTCGATGCCCGACAACGGCTTCATGGAGTTTGAGGGAGTGGTTGCCGACTACTCCGACCGGTTCTGCATCATCGACAACCAGCTGCGGTTCGCCACCAGCCACATGCTCGGCGCCCGCGGCATCGAAGTCCACATCTGCAACTTCTGGCCCCAGTGGGGCGTGCGGATGTGGGGTTTGCTCAACGAGGGCCGCTACGTCGAGGCTCAGCGCGAGCTGGTGGACGTGGTGCTGCCGTTCATGCGGCTTTGGGCTGAGATGGAGGGCTACACCAGCGGCGACGGGCATCTCGACAAGCTGTGCATGGAGCTGGTGGGCCTTCCGTCGAGCCGTAGCCGCCCCCCCACCCGCGACGTCCGCGACCTGTACCGCGACCGGGCTCGGGCCATGCTGCAGTCCATCGGTGCCCCCAACATCGCCGCTGCGGGCTGAACCCCTGCATTGAGTAGACTGGGCTCTAGCCCACCGGGTCCCCGCACGCCCGAAGCCGCAGCGCAGGCGTTGGGAACGCAGCTTACGTCAGCGGTTGAGCGGCCGGTCGAGGAGACCAAGCAGCTTGGCGATCGACGACCTCGAGATCGTGGACGCTGTGGCCCCGCATCCGGGCGAATGGGTGCCAGCCGGGATGGCAGATCGTGGACGCTGTGGCCCCGCATCCGGGCGAATGGGTGATCGACCAGCGGCAGGAAGACAGGCGACTCAGGTATCGATCGTATCTGAGGTCTGGGTCCTGTCTGAACGGCTACACGACCTTGAAGAAAGCAGGCGACAAATGGGAGTCACGCATGTTGCCGTCACGATCCGCAACCCCGCTGACCCGGCCAGGAGCTGGGAAGGTGACTTCTTGGTCGACACGGGCGCAATCGATTCCCTCGTGGCGAGACCATGCTTGGAGGCCATCGGCCTCGAACCCAAGGGACAGCGCTCGTATGAGACGGCCGACGGCCGCGCGGTCATGATGGACGTCACCAGCGCGGACATCGAGTTCATGGGCGAATTCACCGCGGGCCTCGTCATCTTCGCAGATGCCGGCACCGAGCCCCTGCTCGGAGTCACTGCCCTCGAGTCCGCCGGCATTGAAGTCGATCCGCAGAGCCAGCGGCTGAAAAAGCTGCCGGCCGTGCGATTGAAGCGCTTGCCGCCTGCCCGTCACCCCCGCGGCGCTAGCCGTCATTCCCCATGGCAATTCCGAGCCTGACGAGATCGGCGCCGCACCCCACCAGGAATCCCAGGACCGCCTCGAGCATCGTCCAGCGCAGGTGGGCGAATAGCGGCCAGACCTACTCCGACAGCACTGATTTCGGAGCCGCGGGTCACATATAGCAAGCGGGCCGTCGCCCGGGAGCTGGACGGCTAGTCCCTCAGCCCCGAGAGCTTGAGCACCGTGTTGTCGTCGATCCAGTCCCAGTCGAGTTCCACTCCCAGTCCGGGCCCGGCAGGCAGGTGCAGGCAGCCGTTGTCGTCGATGTCCAGCGGAGAGCCCTTCACGGCGAAGCGGAACATCGGGTGATGCAGCTCGAAGAACTCGCAGTTGCGCACGGAGCAGACCACGTGCAGGTTGGCGATGTCGAGCAGCGACGAATGCAAGGCGTGGATCTCGATGTTCATCCCGGCTTTGTCGCACATGGCCGATGCCTTGCGAAGGCCGGTGATCCCCGCCTTGATGAACACGTCACCGCGGGCCATGTCTATCGCCCGTCGCTCCAGGAACTGCGGCAGTTCGCGCAGGCTGACCGTCTCCGTGGCCAGGATCGGCACCTCCAGCCGCCGGGTGATCTGCTCCAGCGCGGCGATGTCGCGGTCGGGCACCGGCTCCTCGAACCATCGGTAGCCCAGCTCGGCCAGAGCTTCGCCCACCTCCAGAGCTTGGTCGAGGCTGTACTCGGCCACTGCGTCCAGCATCAGGGGAAAGTCGGCGCCGACGGCCTCGCGGGCGGCCCGCAGCCTGGGAACGTCGGCGGCTGGGCCGTCGTAGAGGGTCAGCTTATAGCCCCTGTATCCCTCCTGCATCATCCCCGCCGCCTCGGCGAAGGCGTCTTCGGGCGTCAGGTTCCAGTGAGAGCCCGTGCGGTAGGCGGGGACTTCGGTGCGACGCACGCCGAGCAGATCGGCTATGGGCACTCCGGCGGCCTTGCCCTTGATGTCCCAGAAGGCCACGTCGAGCATGCCGAGCAGGCCGTCGCTGATCGGGTACAGATGGCGGTTGAGCCGCATCAGCTCGTGCCACAGGTCTCCGCAGCACAAGGGGTCCTTGCCGAGGATCGCCCTCAGGTAGACATCGTGGAGCTGGTGGGCCGAGCCGATGCCCTCGCCGTTGGCGCCGTAGCCCATCGTGTATCCGTCGATCCCCGAGTCGGTGGTGACGCAAGTCAGCGGGAAATGCCACACGGGCGGCATGTCATCGGGTATGGGGCTGTCGCCGTACCAGGGCACCGCGTCCAGCGCCAGCACCCGGGTCACCATCCCGGTGATCCTCACGACGACGCCCCTGACAGGTTGATCACGTTGCGCAGGGGCTTGCCGGTGCGGTATCTGCGCAGGTTGGTTGCGAACAGCTCACACAGCTCGTCGGCGTAGTCCCACGTGTAGCCGGCCATGTGAGGCGTCACGATCACGTTGGACATGCCCCACAGGGGGCTCTCTTCCGGCAGCGGCTCCAGCGTGAACACGTCGAGGCCCGCCCCGGCCAGCCGCCCGTCCTGCAGCCGCTCGAGCAGGGCCGCCTCATCGACGGACGCCCCTCGGCCGACGTTGTAGAAGTACGAGCCCGGCCTCATGGCTGAGATCACCTGGCGGCTGATCAGCTGATCGGTGGACGCTCCGCCGGGCAGAGCGGCCACCACGTGATCGGCGAGGGCGACCGCGGCGCACAGCTCCTCGGGCCCGTAGACCCGGACGACCGCGGGGCTGGGCCGATCCGGATGCCGTCGAACGCCCACCGCGTTCATGCCCAGAGCCGAGGCCCGCCTGACGATTGCCGACCCAAGGCTGCCCAGGCCGACGATGCAGACGGTGGTGCCCGCGAGCCGGTCGTGCCCGCGGAGCTGCTGCCAGCGGCGGTGTCGCATGGCGCCGATGTACTCGGGCAGGCGGCGGGCCAGCGCCATCATCATGGCGACGCAATGCTCGGCCACGCCCTCCGAATAGACGCCGGCCGCGTTGCACGCCACGAGATCGCCCTTGGCCGCCCGCTCCGCCAGTTGAGGGGTCACGTATTCCTCGTAGCCGGCGCTGGGCAGCATCAGCAGGCTGACCCCGCTGTCCGCCAGGCACTCGGGCTCGGGCCAGCCGATCATGACTTCGGCATCGGCCAGCGCGCCCCGGTACTCGTCCGCGGAAGCGTCCTGGCCGAGGCGGTCAAAGCTCGCCCATCCGGAAACGGCGGCCGACAGTGCCCGGATATGTTCGTCGCTGAAGGCGTCTACGGCAATGAGCAGCTTTCGTTCAGACGATGGTCGGGACAACGAACTCAGTCAAGCTCAGATCTCAGTCACGCCCGTCATGCCCGCAACAACCGACAATCCGCTCCACCCTTCAACTCACGCGCCACCCTTGAACGCAATCGAGCCGGTTGGGCCGCAGGTTCAGTCGAGTCGGAAGCGGGAGCTGCGCATGTACTGGATGGGCTCGTCGTCGTCGGTGTACTCGTGGTAGGCGGTCACGATCACACCGTCGTCGAGCTGCACGACCGTCGGGTAGCCGATGTGCCAGTACTGCGGGTGCTGCTGGCGCGTGGGCGTGTGGCATTCGGTGATGACGAACTGATCGTCGGGATCCCAGTTGATCCCGTCCTCAGAAGTGCAGCCCCGGATTCCCATGGGCTGGGCCCTGTAGCTGTACACGGACAGCACCCGCCCGTCCTGAAGCTGGATCAGGTCGGCGGGATAGCCGAACAGTCGAGTCCGCTGGGGCGGGGCCCATGTCACGCCGTCGTCCTCAGAGTGCGTCACCCACTGGTAGTCGTAGCGGGACGGGCGGAACAGAACCCGGATCATCGACACCAGCCGGCCGTTGGACATGCGGGTCAGCGAGGGCTCCTGGAAGTTCATGATGGAGGCCGGGTCGTAGGCCATCGTCCCCCAGTGATCCCAGCTGTCCCCGCCGTCGTCTGAACGCAGCACGAAGCAGCGCGACGTCTCCCGCGACAGCCCGCCGCCGCTTTCGTAGCCGTCGGTGCTGAGCGTGCCCTCCAACGGCATCAGCAGCCCGCCGTCGGGCAGCTCCACCACATGGCCCGACCCGGTGCCGCCGGCCAGGTAGTGAGCGGAGCCCGAGTCGGCGATCGGATAGGTGTTCACCGGGACAGGCCCGTGCCAGGTGCGCCCGTCGTCGGTGGACTTGAACACCGCGTACCCGGTCTGGCGCTTCTTGGTCTCGTGACGGCTGTACATGGCCTGCTCGTCGATACGGTTGGCGATCGCCGTCGAAGAGGCGATGAAGCCGCAGATGCGGGTGTGCATGATGAGCGTGCCGTCGCTGACCTGGGCGAACGCGCAGTCCCAGTTGCCGGTGTGGTCGGTGTAGGGCTCCACCACGACCCTCGTCTCAGGGTCCCAGCTCTTGCCGCCGTCGAGGGATCGCACCACGCACGACCGCCCGCTGTCGGCGTGCATTTTGCCGCGCTCCTCGTTGTAGCCCAAGAGCAGCTCGCCGTTGAGCAGCTTGACGAGGCTCCCCTGGTTGCAGCAGCGCTCGGGATCGATGTATGCATCGACCACTTCCGCATCGACTTTGCGCACCTTGTTGTCCTCCCTAGAACTGTTCGCTTGTCGTCGCCCCCGCGCTTGGCCCTCTAGGACGATCCGACGTCCTCAGAATGCCGAACGCGAGTGGCGCCACAGTACGCGTTGCCTTGGGCGCAGAACAACATCAGGGCTCCGCAAGCCGAAGGCCGGGGCCAAGATTGGCGCCTGTCGCGGGTCAACTCGATACGCCGCTCGGGGTTGATACACCTTGGCGGATGGTGATCCGGTCGGGTCTCATGCGACATCTGATCGACTTCGGCCCGCGTCTGCTCCGGCACACCCAACCGGGCCGCTAGGCGTGACAACCGGCGCGGAGGGGAATGGAGGCGCGGGCGGCGACGGCGGCTTGCTGCGTTTCGGCTTCGGATCGGATGGCGGCTTCGTCGCCGGTGAGCAGGTAGCCGCCGGCCACAACCACGCGACCGTCGACCACCACAGTGTCGACGTCGTCGTTGCGATGGGCGAGGCGCCCAGCGACCGCCGGTCGTGTGCCTGCTCCAGGGGCCAGATCCGCCTACGCAGCCACTCGATCACGTCCATGTCGTCGGCGAGACCCCGGAACAGGGTCTGGCAGAGATGCACGTGGGCCTGCACGAGGCCCGGAATGACCATGCAGCCGGCCGCATCCACGGTCGTCTCGGCCGACACGCGGCCCAGCCCTGATGAGCCCGCCGCCGCGATGCGCCCGTCCTCCACAACTACGTCGCCGACGAACGCCTCTGCGGCACCGCCGGGAACGACGCCGCCGCCTCTGACTACCAATTCGGCCATCGCCCGCCACCGTAACTGTCACAACTGACCAGCCCCCGCCATCCTCGCGGGCGTTGTAGTCCTGGCACTCTGGGGCGCATGCCTTGTGGGTGGACGACCGCGTGTGGGCCGCGCCTCTCCAGCTCTGCGGGGGTGGCACGAACACCGCGTCCGTCGGGGAAGCGTCAAGCGCTCCGCCGCCGACTATGTGTGACGGCCGGAGGCGTTGTTTCCGGGTGGATCGGGCGGGGCCGCGAAGAGGGCAGACGGTGGTGCAGGCGGCCGGAGGCCCGTGAGAAGGCGAGTCACGAAGAGACTAAGCGGGACAGGTCGGCGGCGGCGGTCATGGCCAGCTCCAGCATTCGGTTCTGGCCGGCGGCGTACTCGTCGAGCATCTGGCCCTGGTAGGTGGCCTCGCCGGTGAGCAGGTTGGTGCCGGCGCACAGCACCGAGCCGGCCTCGCATCCCAGGGTGGCGGCCACGGTGAACAGGCAGGAGGTCTCCATCTCGAAGGCCAGCACGCCCAGGCGCTTCCACCGGGCGATGATCTCAGCGTCTCGCTCGCCTGTGTAGAAGCTGTCGGTGGAGCGGCTCAGGCCCACCTCAACTGGCGTGCCGCAGCGCTCGGCGGCTTTGACGAGCGCTGCTACCACCCGGTGCGATGCAACGGGCGGGAAGTTCGCCGGCGCATAAGCGCGGCTCGTGCCCTCGTCGCTGACGGCGCCGGTGGCCACGGCGATGCCTCCCACGGGCAGCCTTGGCGACAGCGCGGCGCAGCTGCCCACCCGGATCAGGCACGAAGTCCCACAGGCGGCCAGTTCCTCGGCGGCTATCGCCATCGACGGCGATCCCACGCCGCTGGTGGCGACGGTGAGCCGGGCGCCGTCGAAGAGTCCTGTGAACACTCCGTAGCCGCGGCGGTCGCCCACGCGCTGGGCGCCGTCGAGCCGCTCAGCCATCAGCTCCACTCGCTCCGGGCTGCCAGACAGCAGCGCCACTCGGGTCACGTCGCCGGAGCGGACCCCCAGATGCGGGAACGAGCCGTCCGGCAGGCGCAGGTAGCGCTCGGTCACCCACCCGGCGGGGTCTTCGCCAGCGCCTGCCGCCGTCGCATCGCCGGCTTCACCCTCGCCCCCCGTCATTCCCGCTTTCGCGGGAATGACGGGGGGCGAGGGGAGAATGACGGGGGAGGACGTGTCCTTGGTCATGATGGGCTCCTCTGGTGCTTGGCGAGTACCTGGTTGAGAACTCCCGCCTTGGCCAGTAGGTGACGGGCCTCCCGCGGCACGAGTTGGGCAATCTCGGCGAGATCCAGCGTGGTCAACGCGCTGTCGTCGAGCAGTTCGACCACTCGTGCTGCGCCGTTGCCGAGCTTCATGTTGGACGTGGGGCAGTGGGCCAGGCCGAGGCCGGTCTCGGCGACAAGCCGGATGTCGTCGTCGCTTAGCTCCACGCAGTGGGCGGCCACCGCGTCGGGGCCGAGTCCGATCAGCCTGTGCAGCCAGGCCGCAGGGGTCAGCCCGCCGCTCAGCTCGGCCACGATCTCGGTCTCGCCGGCCGACTCGGCCAGATGGGTGTGGATGCCGACGCTGAGCTCGTCGGCCCGCTCGCGCATGGCGACGAAGGTCGTCGCCGACACCGTGTAAAGCGAATGGGGCCCGAACCAGGCGCGCACGCGGGGATGGCGCCCGTGCCAGGCGTCGATGAACGCTTCGCTGGTCTCGAGCGTCTCGCCCGCCCCCGCGGGCGTTTCAACCGTCAGGGGGCTGATAGTCGCCCGCAGGCCCGACTGCACTGCCACCGCCGCGGCCTCGCCGGGGAAGCGGAAGATGTCGATGAAGCAGGTTGTGCCGTTGGCGATCATCTCCGCCTGGCACAGCAGCGCTCCGGCCCGCTGGTGGCGGGGCTCGTAGGCCATGTCCTTGGGGAAGGCAAAATCCTCGAGCCAGGTGAAGAAATCCTCGAGCCAGGTGAAGAAGGACATGTCCTCGAACACGCCCTGCTCCAGCAGCTCGTGGGTGTGGGCGTTGACAAACCCGGGGATCACCGCGCAGCCCGAGGCGTCGATCACCCGCCCCGGCGCCGATCCGCGTTCGGACGGCACCGACCGTCGAAGGACGGCTCCGATCGGCGTTGGATCTTGTGGCACCGCTCGAGACCGGGGCGCCTGGTGCTGCCGTAGCGGGCGGCTGGGCTGCAATCGAGGCGGTCCTGGCTCGACCAAATGCTTGAAACGTCCAAGCTGCGGCCGATGGGACCGTGATCGCCAAGGGAGGCTCGCTGCCTTCCCTCGGTCCTGTCTCTGAGCGCATCACGGATGAACTGGGAAAGGGTCACACTCTCGGCGGCAGCTGCCGTCTGCAGGCGATCAAGCTCGGCTTCCGGGATTCGGAACGACATCACCTCCGCTGGCGATGGCCTGACCTTGAGCCCGCGGGAGCGTCATCCCATTCATCGGGATCGTTCTTGCTCGTGGAGGGCCCTCCACGTCAGCGTCTGCCGCCGTCGCCGCTTCGCACGTCCTCAGCGCTCGCGTCGGACGCCCTTGAACGGGCCACCGGACTTCTTCATCTGCACGAATCGGCCTGACGACGTGTAGCGCTTCGTCCACTGGCCCGTCTTCGGGTTCTTGAGTTGGCTGCGGTTGGTGACAGCTCCAATCCGTCCGCTGCCCTTGGCTCCGTTCTTGGCCATAGACCCTCCTCGTTCTTCTCAGTCTAGCCGGGATTCCGGCGGTGGCCGGATCGCCTTCGTGGCGAGGATTCGTCAAAGGTTGACAGGTCGCAGCGTGCCGCTAGGGTGCGGAACACAACGCCCCGTGCGCTTCGTCGTACGGGACCCGGGGCCCCTCCTAGCGGGGGGCCTCTGTATTTCCCCTCTGTATTTCCAGGCAGCCGGGCGGGGTGCTGCGGCGGGGTGGGGGGTGGGTCAGGCGTAGCCGGGAGGCGGAACGTAGCCGCCGAGTTCGCGTTCCGTGAACTAGGCGAAGGCGATCGACTCCAGGTCGCGGGCGTGACCGGCCACGATCTGCTGCCCGCAAGGCAGCCCGGAGCGGGTAAGCCCGGCCGGGGCGACGGTGCCGGGCAGCAGCACGCCGCAAGGGTACCTGGCCCAGAACAGCTGGTCCATGGTGGACTGATCGTGATCGTTCACGGTGATCGTGCCTCGCCGGTGGTGGCATTGGCCCGGGCCATCGTCAGGCCGTAGCCGTGGGTGAGGTGTACGTGCTTACGCTTCCAGGCGAGATCGGCCAGGCTGAGCTAGCGCACCCCGAGCACTACCTGGGTGAGCAGGCTGTCCACGAGATAGCGGTCGGTGTCGAGTGAGACGTCCTTGGTGGCTCGCCCCACCGGGCTGCCGTGGAAGCGGTAGAACTCGCGCTGGGCCTGGAAGCGCTCGAACGTGGGATGGGTGACAACCGGGTCGAGCACCCGGGTCCGCCACATGAAGCGCGCTTGACCGCTCATCGAAACCCGCCGTCAAAGGTGCCAGTTAGAACCTTCCGGGTGTCCCCAGCGGAGCGAAAGTTTCGGCACTGTTTACGCCGGGAATGTCCACAGGGTTGCCAACAAATTCCTGTCGGATCACCAGCGTATTGCCTGCCATATCGCCCACCCGGCGATGACCCTTCGACGCCAATGCACAGATTAGGCCGACCGGGCCAAAGAGGTCGACGATCCAGAGCAGCCACCGAAGAAAGTGGGCACCCCCGCTTGCGTGCTCGAACGTGTGCTTGTCCACCACTCGCAGGCCCATCGCCCTCTTGCCTGGAGTCCCGCCGAACGGCGTGGGCAGCACCGCGAAGTAGGCAATCGAGATAGCCGCCCACACGAGATAATATACAGTCGCCACCCAGTTGGAAGGTTCGTCGCTACCATTGCCCAACACGCCGAAATGCACGATAAACGCAACAAAAAACAGGAAGATGCCGACGCCCGCTGTAATCAACCAGTCGATCAAGATAGCTACTATACGTTTGCTTACGACCTTGGTAGGGTCGCTTATCGTCTGTGACTGAGTCTCCCGCCGGTAAGTCGCCTCGACATTGGGAGGCTTCTGCTCCTGGGCCACTTCTATACGATGCTCGTCGCGCCCGCCAAAACTTCGGGCTGACCAGCTGGACGGGCGTGTGGGATTTGACATGATCTAACCTCAGATCAGATAGGGATACTTATCGAGCTGTGTGCGTAGTTTGTCAACTGCCCAAGCGTTGCCATCTTCAACCAGATCTGCCTGAGTACGCATCTCCTCGGCTTCCTTGTCGTCGATGAATGGGATGACTTTCGTCCGAGCATTGTTGACTAGCTCCCGCAGCTCAGGTGAGAGGTCCGCTAGCTCAGGTGAACGTTTCAACACTGCATGGTCGCTGTGCTCCACAACGCCTGACTCGACGGCCGCCTTTGCTCTGTTCGCTGCCTCAACAAGTCCGCGACGATCGAGCATCCCTCCAAAATCTACAACGTCGGACAGAATCTCCTTGCCATTTGACTGATCCACAGCAGAAACATGCAGAATGCCATCCCTGTCATAGTCGTAGGTCAATTCGATAGCAGACTCCGAGACGGGGACCGGGTTAACCTTAAGGTCCCATTCTTTCAGGGTCACGTTGTCAGGATGATTCAGGGGTTGCTCGGGATCGCCTTCAAGCACCTTGAGCCTGAGCTGTTCTTGGTAATCTTCGATCGCATGGTAGACGCCTGTCTCTGTGGCGGGGAGTGGGTAGTTTCGTGCGATGAGCTCACTGAACTTTGATCCAGAGGTTTTTCCGGCTCCATCGCGGTCGACAACTTCGAGTCCCAGCGCATGCTCGGTTGAGACGAAGAAGTCCTTGTCTGCTAGTTCGCCGTTCAAGATGGCTGACGCTACCGCGGCACCTTCGGCAATAGCCGTCATCGGGTCGATCCCTTCCGCAGGTGCTCTCTCAAGGACATCTGAGACAAAGTCCCGAACTGCAGGCATTTTGCACGTTCCTCCTACGAGGAGGACAGTATCGATATCGGATGGCTGTCCACCGATGTCGGCAAGGCACCGCTGGATAGGCTCCCGAACCCTTTCGACAAGCGGACGGACTGCATCAAGCAACATGTCACGAGTGATATTGAGAGAGTGTCCGCCTTGCAAGAGGACATTGGTCTCTTCTTGAGAGGAGAGAAGAATCTTTGCCTTCTCCATGTCAAGCCTGAACCAGTGGCGTTGCTCTCTCGTCCAAGTGTCAAAACCATCAACCATCGCGCTAACTGTTTCGGCGAGTGCTGTATCAAAGTCGAGCCCTCCAAGCTTCTGAATTCCTTTCGATGCCCGCTCTATAAACACCCCATCGATGTGTTCAAGGATCGTGACATCGAGAGTTCCACCTCCCCAGTCGACAACCAGCAAGGTCTCCTCGCGCGATGAATTGAACAAATATGCCATGGCTGCGGCAGTGGGCTCGTTGATCAAGGCCGGAACCCGCAGACCCGCCATCCCCGCGGTGACCTTGGTGCGGAGCCGAGCAAGCCCGCGGCTATTGGCAGGGATTGTGACGACGGCTTGATTCATCGTAAGACCCTCCAGCTTGGAAACTGAATTGCGTAGCTCCCCAAAGACCATGGCCGCGATCTCTTCCACTTCAAAGGTCTTTCCTGCTATCTCAGCATATTTTTCCTCTTTGAAGAGTCGCTTGACAGCAGCCAGAGAGGCGACAGAGGGGTGCTTTGCTGCCCATCCGTGGAGCAGCCTGTTCTTGTCATCGATCCCGACAACGGTTGGCAGGACACGCTCGAAGCCAAGTCCTGCCCAATCGGCTGGAGGCTCGTCAATTTTCGGCACCTGTAGCTCCCCTTGATGGAGCCGAGCCACCACGGAGTTGGTGGTGCCGAAGTCAATTCCGAATGCCATTTCTATTCCTCCTCTCTAGATCATCGGTCTAGACCATCGGATGCGGACTACTAAACTGCTTCACGGGACGCTCGCCCTTGCCGTGCAATCTGGCCAGTCTCGCTAACGACATACGCCGGAGAGTCCACGATCAGAGCACCGTCACCATGGCCATGGATCTCAAAAGCTCTGGCATGCTCCTCGGACACATCGAAAAGCTTTACGATTCCAGCAGCGTTGAGCCACTCGGCACTCAGATCGCGCAGAGCGTCAACCTTCTCAGTCCTCGATAGTGCATCGTCGATCTGTGCCAGTTGTGCAACATGGGCCCTGCGCTCACTGGCAGCTGCCACCACCTGTCTTCGCAGGCCCTCGTATGCATCAGCGCTCATGCTCGTCCCTGGGTCACGAACCACCAAAGCCGTATTGACCTTGTCCAAGGATGAATTGACCTTGTCATCCAAGGCTGCATGGGCTACCTCAAGTTGGCGTCTTATCTCCTCTAGGTGTTGACTACTAGTCTCCGTTTGGCGCTTACGCAGGACGAAAAGGCCACCGATCGCAACAATTCCTGCCACGACGATCACCACAACTATAGCCACCACAGCTATAGTGCCAACAGAAGACGAGCCCTCGCCTTCTGTTGCTGCCTCGATAGCTGCTTTCATTGCCATTTCTGTTGCGGTTTCCGCTATCTTTTTCTGTTGCTGGGCATCTTCGCTCGCCTGGGCGGCAGCCACTTTTGCGTTCTCAGCGTCGGATGCTGCTGCATTTGCCCTTTCTGCTGCCTCTTGTGCTTCCGAGGCCGCTGCTATTGTTGCGGCTCTTGCGTCCTCAGCCTCTGATGCAGTAATAGCGATCGTCAAAACCTTCACAGAGGAGACCACGGTCTCTTCTTCATCAACGGTGGCGATCCAGATGCCCTTATCACCCACCACATAAGTGACCATCTCCGTGAAGTAGCCATCGTCATCAGGCGAAGCAGATATCTGATTCTTCGTGTCACAGTGGTCGGCCACATTGATTTCGCCCTGACCTTCCACCACATCACAGGACATCACAATCATGTCACCTAAGAACCCCTCACCTGTGATCATAAAATCATACTCTTCACCGGGAACAGACACTATGTGCGGATTGACCGTGAGTGTCGGCTTGCCTTCAGGTTCGTTCTGAGCCCCCGCCGGGCCACTGGCAAAAAGCACCATCAAGCCTGCAATCAGCAGAACTGCACCCAACAGATGCCTGATGTGCTCTCGGAAGTGCTTCATTTGTTTGATCCACCTAAAGGACTTGTGGTGCCTTATGTTCCTCATGAGTCGGCATCCTCCCGGATAATCAAGAACGGTGCTTCTGGCGTCACACTTCCGCTATGTTTGTCGAGCAGGTGGCGGAGGAGCTCCATTCCGGCCGCGGCAGCCAAGTCCTCGGCAAGTTCTTCATCTGAGGGATCGGTACGCCGCGTCATCGGGCTGGGCCTATGTCGCAGCAGCCCATACCGGCAAACGGAATACACTTCTGCGTTGGCCGGCACCCTAAAGATCGCATCCGCCGATTCGAGGGTCTCCAACCCCTGCTCAACTTGATGGAGCGCCCAGGTAAGGTCACTAAGACCATACGGTGCGTCGGGATCCCTCTTTAGTCTTCGCGTCGCCCTCGCAAACGCGCGAGCAGCCTCGGCCTTTCTAGTGCCATAGGGAACGCCCAAGATGATGTACGGGTTCCTTCTCTCGTTCGATTCCGTCCTAGAGTGCTGACGGCGATGCGAAGCCGTAGGGTTGAAGTTCGCGGCAACTACTCTCATGTTCGCGAGCAGCGCCGCATTGTTTTGACCCTCGATCGCCTTCTCCAGAGCGGCAGCTGAGGCCTCGCCCTTTCCCTGTTCCCAGAGCGCGCATGCAAGCAAATTCAAGAGTTCGTCGCGGATCGACTCACGGGAAGTCCTCTGAAGTCCAATGCGGGCCTGGTCTGCAGCACCCTCCCAATCCCAGCAGAAGAGCCGATCGATGGCACGACGAAGAGCGACCGAGCCGCCTAGACGTTCCGGGAGTTCCTTTACGTCAACAGTTTCCACTGCCGCCGCAGTCAACTCGACAACTGACCCGTCTTTAAGCAACTCCGGACTCAACCCGGCAGCATCGCCCGTCCGCAGCAACGATGAAACTTGGGCAAGCAGGCGGCCTTGAGGGTCCTCGGAACGAAGTCTCTGCTCGGCTTCAAAGTCGAGGGGCTTTTTCTCACGAAGCGATCTCATGAACTCGAGTCGCTGTCGGCTTGATTTGTCCACCGTCTCCTTGAATACGGGGTTCCCCGATTCGAGAAATCTGCGCTCGGCCTCTTCGGCGAAGCCAAGCGACACAACAGCCGTGTCGTCCAGTGCTGTCGGGTCGAACCGAGCGAGCAGATAGTCGCGACGAGCGACCGGCGGTCCGGCCTTTAT
Source organism: Acidimicrobiales bacterium (assembly GCA_965214945.1). GTDB lineage: Bacteria > Actinomycetota > Acidimicrobiia > Acidimicrobiales > Aldehydirespiratoraceae > JAAXHB01. The sequence continues at coordinate 780,863 of OZ244029.1, forward strand.
CCGCACCTTCGCCGTCTCCGACAGGTAGCGGGCGGCCGTAGCGGCGAGGCGACCGGCGTCGATCAAGTCGTCAGTCAACGAAAGTGGCCAGTCCGCCAACGCAGAAGCATGCTGGGGAGCAAGCTCAGTCCCGGCGCTGACTGATCGATGCAAAGACACCGTCGAGTTGTCGGCCAGCAGGAGTGTGGTCTCACCGCGGGCCATCTCTTCGATTGCTTTAACAACCGCACTGGCCTGCACCGAATCCCCGAAGGTGTCGCGGAGATAGGGAGAGACGGCCTGCAGGTCGAACACCGACAGCTTCTCCCCTTTGCTGAGAGCGTGAAGCACTGTCGCGACCAACCCCGGCCCGTTCGCAGGGAGCAACTCTGTGCGAGTCACGAGCGGGCCTCCCGCTCGGTGCATCCAAGCAGCTATCGACCACTCCGGCAAGTCCGCAGACCGAGGATCTGCCTCGAGCAGCAGCTCAAGCGCCTCGCTGTGGCGTCCCTCCCGGTGAGCCTGCCAGGCCTCCAGCCGACTACGTGAATCATCGTCCAGAGGGAAGCGGGTAAGCGCTTCGGAGTCGCCTAGGTCAATCAGGTCAAGCGCTACTTCAAGTGCTTGATCGCCTTCAGCGCTCTTCTCGATGGCAGGCCACAGCAGCTCGGGGTCCCACCCCAGGTCCCCCAACTTCACCCATCCTACGCGCGCTTGTCTGCCTGAGGCTGCCAGCATCGTCGCGTAGATCCGGCCACCCGCCGAGAGACATTCGGAGGCAGCACGTACTCGGGCCTTGATCTTCCTCGGGGAGACCGTCTCGACTTTCGACCCGAACTGCACGTCCAAGGCATCGGCGGTCGCTTTGACAACGACACCTCTGCGCCGACGCAGGCCAAATCGAACGTCGACTATCTCGCCCACGCGACCCGGGTCCGCCACAACAAGCGCGCCTAGAGCGCTCATCGAAACCCGCCGCCGGGGGTGTCAGTTAGAACCCCCGCAAGACAGTTAGAATTCTCCCCCCCCCCCCCCCGCAAGAACTTGGCCCGCAACATCACGAAGGGAAGGATACAGACGCCGATCGGGTTTTCAATCCTCGTGCAGGCGCGGTCGTCGGGTCGCTCGCATTGCTGAGGACTTATCGGGCCGCTCGGAGCGCGAACTCCGAGGGCACGTACAAGTCGGGCGGATGGTCTCTGCGAGCGACGATCGTGGAGTACGTCGTTGCCAGGTCCCGCGCCTGCATCCCGCTGAATTGGGCTACCATCGGCAGTTCGCCACTTTCGATTCTCCTTTGTAAGCCCCGAGACTACTGCCTCGATGTGCGTGCTCTGCCCGGAACAGCTGCCGACCTCGGTGTGCGGACACCAGCGGTAGGCAGCGCTGACCGACAAGCAAGACCGACGACGACTCTCGTCGGTCCTGACGGTACTCAGCTTGCGATGCCGGCTGAGGTGAACGCCGCGCTCCGCGACGTGGTGGCAGCGATAGCACTGGGCCAGGCCGTCACCATCGCTAGCGCCTGTCTAGAGGCTCACCACTATGAAGGCCGCCGACTAAAAAAGGGCCGTCGGCTCGACCACGCCTGGGTTTGAACCAAACTCGTCGACGTCCCGGCGAGCCCCATAGAGCTGGCCCCTTGCGTATCCTTCCTCGGTGGCGGTAGTCGGTTCGGCCCAACACCAGACCCAGGCTCTATCCTCGGACACCCAATGACAACGATCGTCTACATCGACGGCTTCAACTTCTACTACGGAGCCCTCAAGGGGACGCCACACAAATGGCTCGACTATGAGGCGCTGAGCCATCGTCTGCTTCCCCAAGATCAGATCAAGAGGATCCGCTACTTCACTTCTCCGATCAAGGCCACTGCCACAGACCCTGGTGGCCCTGAGCGCCAGCACGCGTTGCTCCGCGCAATTGCGGTCAACTCCCTCATCGAGACGCACCGAGGCCACTTCCGTAGAGACCCACGTTGGTTTCCGATCGCACCGGGGCCTTGGTCGGATGCCACCCGTCCGAGAATCCGACCACGCCGCCTTGTCGACCTGCTCCAGAGACGGCTCGAGCCCAAGCTAGGTCGGCCGCCCATGATCCGGGTGCTTAAGACCGAGGAGAAGGGCTCCGACGTAAACCTTGCCTCCCACCTCCTGCGAGATGTGTTCAAAGGATCGTGCACCAAGGCGCTGGTGATCTCCAACGACTCCGATCTGGCCGAGCCCATCGCGATGGCGGTCGACGAGGGCATCGTCGTCGGCGTCGTCAACCCGCATCGACGCAACAGGATGAGCCAACACCTCAAGAAGGTTGCCTGCTTTGAGATTCAGCTCCATCACCCAGTTTTGGCCGACTGCCAGTTGCCCAATCCCGTGATCGGCCCCCAAGGCCGGCAGATCCACAAGCCGAAGGAGTGGTAGAGACCAGTCCTCGACAGCAAAAAGGCCCACCCTTGCGGGTGGGCCTTGACCCAGCAACCGAAGCGGCTGGGGGAATATACCCTTATTATAGGCTCTCACGAGTGACATGCCAACCCTTTGCACGCGAGGTGCAGCCGGACCGTCCGTAAAGGGTCTTCCTGTGTGTAGCTCGGCTCAGGGCGGAACCGAGCCGCCGTCGGTTCGAGCCGTGAACGCGGCCTGCAGCGACTCTGAGAGCGTTCCAGTGTCATGCCGGTGCTTGTTGTCATAGCTGCCTGCGAACAGATCAAGATAGCCAACGAGGTCAGGCTCCGGCGACGGCCTGCTCGGCTATTTGGCGTGCCAGAAGGGGCTGATCCACGCCGACGTCAAGAAGCTCGGGCAGATCCCCGACGGGGCGGCTAGAAAAGCCCACGGCCGCGCAAAGGCCCCCGCCAAGCGGGCACGGGTCGGCTACGACTACCTGCACTCGGCTGTCGCGAACGGACCGCACCTTGGCAGGGGAGCCCATGATGATCGAGTGCGGCGGGTATTCGCGGCCCTCGGGGACGAAGGCGCCGCCTGCGACGATCGAGCCCGCGCCGATGCGGGCGCTGTCCATGATGGTGGCGCCGATGCCGATGAGGCAGTCGTCCTCGATGATGCAGCCGTGCAGGGTCACGTGGTGGGTGATGGAGCAGTGGTCGCCGACGGCGGTCGGGCCTTCGTCGGAGGTGTGGATCATCGTATAAGACTTTATAAGGCTGTATAGCAAAATCCGTTATACACCCTTATAATCTGCTATATGGATCCTGTGCTGAACCCGTATGCCCCGGGCGCTGGTCAGCGGCCTCCCGAACTCGCAGGCCGCAAGCCGGAGCAGGCGCTGTTTGGGGTGATGCTGGAGCGGCTCGAAGCGGGCCGACCCGAGCGCGGGATCATCCTGACCGGGCTTCGAGGGGTAGGCAAGACTGTGCTGCTGGGGGAGCTGCGCTCGAAGGCCGAGACAAGGGGCTGGGTCGTGGCACTTGTCGAAGCGGACTCGAATCGCCCCTTCCGGCTCCTCGCCTCGCAAGCTCTCACTGGGTCGCTGCGCAAAGTGTCTTTGCGGTATCGCTCCTCAGCGCGCCTGCGGAGTGCCCTTGGAGTCTTCAAGGCGTTCTCCCTCAAGACGGCACCCGATGGGTCGATGAGCCTTGGCATCGACGCTGACCCGACGGCGGGTCGGGCCGATTCCGGGGATCTCGAGCTGGACCTCACCGAGCTTCTGAACGACCTGGGCGAGGCTGTCGGCGATTTGGGCGTGGGGGTGCTGCTGCTGATCGATGAACTGCAGGAGCTTGCCAAGCCGGACATCGCTGCCTTGGCCGGTGCGGCGCATCATGCCAATCAGCGGGGGCTGCCGGTGGCAGTCACCGGAGCCGGGCTACCCAACTTGCCCCGTGTGCTGACCGAAGCCAAGTCCTATGCGGAGCGGCTCTTCGCCTATCGTCGCATCGGCGCCTTGGCGGGCGAGGCGGCCGCTTTCGCACTGGAGGGTCCCGCGCAGGAGCACGGAGTTGCCTGGCATCCCGAGGCGCTGGCACACACGACCGAAGCCTCGGCGGGCTACCCGTACTTCTTGCAGGCGTTCGGGAAGAAGATCTGGGACTACGCCCCAGGGCCGGACACCATCACCGCCGAAGACGCCACCGCCGGGGTTGCCGCCACCCAGGGCGAGCTCGATGTGAGCTTCTACGGGTCTCGCTGGGAACGGGCCACGCCTGCCCAGCGCTTATATCTCCAGGCGATGGCTTCAGTGAGCGGGGACGCAGAGGATGACCCCGTGTCGAGCGGCCAGGTCGCTGCCTGGCTGGGCCGTTCGCTCAGCGCCGTCGGCCCTCACCGGGACCAGTTGATCCGCAAGGGCCTCATCTACGCACCCGGGCGCGGCTTGGTGGCCTTCACTGTGCCGGGCATGACCGCTTTCGTTCGCAGGGCGACGCTGTAATACGAGTCGCGAGGCACCTTACGCTGCACCGGCACAGCCCACACCGGACAGCGTGTAGGGTGCGGACAGACCGGAGTGCGGGCGGACCAGGGAGGTACGGGGTGACGAGAACTCGACCCTTCAGAGCAGACGAAGACACCAGCGACGCGGCGACCGATCCCCAGATCTACGAGGTCTTCGAGGTACTCAGAGTGCTTGAGCTGATCAACAAGAACAACCCTCGGCCCAACCCGTTTCCTGAGCCCAAGCAAACCGAAACCTGGACAGTGCTGTCGAACAACTCCGAACAGGTCGGGTTGGGCGGCTGACGGGTGCCGAACTGGAGCCAGATTCTCGAAGAGGTCACCGCAGCGGGAAGCACCCACGACGTTGTCCGCCGGAAGTACCTTGCAGCGGTACACGATCTGACCGGCCGCAACGTCATCCTCTACTACTCGGGGTGGCTGCAACTCGCGGGCGCCAGCCCAGTTGCCGCCATCATCAACGATCAGGACAAAAACGGCTTCATGGCTGCCATCCACGAACTTGATCGAAGAAAAGGACTCGACCTCATCCTCCACACGCCTGGTGGCGACATCGCAGCAACGGAGTCCCTCGTCGACTACCTGCGGTCAATGTTCGGAACCGACATAAGGGCTATCATCCCGCAGATCGCGATGTCAGGCGGCACAATGATCGCCCTCGCTTGCGGCGAGATCATCATGGGCAAGCACTCGAGCCTTGGCCCGATCGATCCGGTGATCAGCGGCATCGCAGCTCACGGTCTCATCGAGGAGTTCAAGACAGCCCGTCAAGAGATCGCCAGGGGCGGACTCGACGGTCAAGCCGCCGCTGCGGTATGGCAGCCGATCATCGCCAAGTACCCGCCGACGTTCGTCGGCGAGGCCGAGAAGGCCATCAAGTGGTCCGAGGACATGGTGAAGGACTGGCTGAAGACAGGAATGCTGGCAGATGATCCGGAGCAGGACGAGAAGGTCAGGAGGATCCTCGACGGTCTGGGCGACCACGCCCTCACGCTTTCGCACAGCCGTCACATATCGCTCAAGCAAGCCCAAGATCTGGGGCTGAACGTGGTTCCGCTGGAAGACGACGACCGGAACAGCGGACTCCAAGACGCGGTACTCGCAGTCCACCACATCGCCGTGCAGACCATCGCCGACAAGGGCGTCGCGAAGATCATCGAGAATCATCGTGGCGTTGCTCAACTCATCACGCCGCTCCAAAGGGCTGTATAGCCCAAGGCGGGGCTGGACGGGCGGTCATCGGGCTTGCCAGTTGGGCGGGCGCTTCTTTACTCGGGCTCTACGACGAATAGGCCGCGCGCCGCGAGTGCCGTTGTTGCCCACTGAGACTCAACCACCGCGTCGATCACAAGGCGTGGTTCTTGGCGTGCGCCACGAATGTGTACGCGACCTCAGAACAGTGGCTGACGGAAGGGTCGCTTCCAATCCCACAGAATGGTCGGCTCGACATCATAAAGCCGCACCGCCTTCAAGAGCAAGGTGACATCTCTCAGCAAGTCGCCCACCTCGTCAATGGCCCTGTCCAGGTCCTTATAGGTTAGATTTCCCGGGCGCTTGCGACTGTCGATGTGAGCAACAGATCTGTCGGCGTGACCGCCGATAGCCTGCGACGTTGCAGTCAGACGCTTCATACGATCACAGTTCTTGTCTAGGCAGAACTGCCCTTTGCTGTCTCCGAAGTGCTCGTCGAAGATTGCCTGCGCACATTTGGTCCAGTAGTCTTCATCGTCACATCCGGCGGTGTGCATTGCGACGTACCGGTCTCGATTCATGACCGACGGATTCCGTCCGAGCGCACTGAGGAGTCGACCAAGCGAGACAGTCGGCCCATCCGCTCGAGGGTCCGCAAGTCGCCGCACAGCCATCACCTGGCCCGCGACGTAGAGATGGGAGTAGTGGACAAGAAACACACCATCATCCTGGCATCGGAGCGCCTCTCTCATCTCGCGCCAGATCGCTCGATTGTGGAACATGATGTGAACTTGCCGCTTGATCTCTTCGAGCCACTCACACCACTTCTTGTGTAGCGCATCGTGCTGCCCAGCTGGAGCAGTCACATCAACCCCAGAATGCGCCCGCTTGCGTCATGCTCAGGAATCATGACAATCCTTGGTTGGGAGGAAGCGGAGTATCGTTCCTGGGGGATAGGTCAGTTGCCGTTTGCGATAAGACTCGCAAACGACCATGCCCTCTTCCTCCAGAACCTTGAGCACTTGTTTCTTGTAGTGAGTCTTCTTGTAGTCGGGTTCTTCGATGACGAAACGCTCGATGGCCTCCACTTTAACTGACTGTCCGGCGAAACGCTCCACCAAAGCTTTGCGAAGAGGAACCGTGTCGATCTCTGGAGAGAACAGCACCTGTTGATTACCATCCGACCCTGTGAAGCGAGCACCCGCGACCGTATCGATCGCCCACATAGCGTTCTCCATGACCTCAAGGCCCTTGTGATGACGAGTACCGAACATCAAGAAGTAAGCCGTTCGCCCCCGGTCGACGTCTATCATCTCAAAGCTCCGGACGAACGGAAACCCGCCGACGTCGTGGAGTTGGCGCTTGTAGAGGTCCCGGAGGAATGCCTTTCGCTCCTCACCACTCAAGGCTAAGGCCTTCCGGTACTCGGCCTTGGTCGTGCCGAAAAGTTCATCGAAGTGTCGTACGACGCCGGGACGCTCGTCCGAGACAAACCGGTTAACGCTGTCGTACATGAAGTTGAAGAGCACCTCACACTTGTCCGCAGCAAGCAGCTCTCGAATCAGATGCATCGGCACGCCAGACCATCCAAAGGGATCGATGAAAGCCAATGTCGGCGCAAGCTGCCTGCCATGACCTCGAGCTGCCGTGATCACTTCGGAGGCCACAGTTGCAAACTGATCGTTGAACAGGTAAACGCGAATGTTGGCCGGCTTCCCCCCATCTCGCCGACCCCAAAAGCTGTCGAGCTCCTCCTTCAGGCTCTCGAATCGTGCTTCGCGAGACTCCACAAAGAAGAAGACAAACTCCGTCTCTGACCACCGACCGAAGTGCGCGTGGTCCAACAAAGTCTGGATGGCGATGAGAGGAGAGCCGAGTTCACCATCGATATAGACGCCTGGCCCAGCAAACCCATCGAGGAAGATCAGCCGCTGGTTGTAGACGGCCATAATCGGGAACCAAGCTTCGAGATAGCGGCGAAGCAGCTCGTGCTTAGCTCGTGTATGTTCCTCTATCGGCCATATCGTTTCGTGGGCCACTTCCGCCACTCCTACGTCGTTTCAACGTCTGAACTCAGGCTACGGCGCTGCGAGGGCAACGGGCATGGCATCGTGGTGGGTGCCGTCGAGTTCGCGGCCGCCGGCCTTTGGGGTTCTGCCGCCCCATTGCTTGAAGAAGAACGCCACACCAGCCGCGTGGCACTGGTCGCGTAGATCGCGTACCCAGGCTTTGTCCATCGGTCGGGCGTTCGGCCCGCTTTCGCCGCCTGCGATCAGCCAGTCGATGGAGGTCAGGTCGAGGTTCATCAGCGGCCCGAGAAGCGGCTCGGCGCTTACGAAGCGCACCGCCGCGCCGACCTCTCGCAGGTGGTTGAGGCGGAAGGCGTAGCGGTCGGTCTCGATGCTGACTCCCATCCACACGTTGTGCGGCCAGTCGAGATTGCCTGTCAGCGCAGCGAGGCGTTTCGAGCGCTTGGTGAGCACCTGGTAGGTGTGCTGCGGCGTGTCGGCCATCACTTTGAACACTCGCCGGATGAAGCCCAGAGGCACCTCGGGGTGGAACAGGTCGCTCATCGAGTTGACGAACACGAGCCGTGGCAACCTCCAACGGTAGGGAACAGCAAGGGTGTCCTCGTGGATGGTCAGCGCGAAGCCCGGGCCGCTGGTTTTTGGGTTGCCGTCGTTTTGGTATTTCGCTTGTCCCATGGCCTTGAGGCGTTTCGCCATCGTGAGCGCGTAGCAGTTGTCACAACCTGGGGAGGTCTTGTCGCAACCCGTGGTCGGGTTCCATGTCACATCCGTCCACTCGATCCCGGACCGATCAGCCATACCCGCATGCTCCCGCGTCGTGTCCGTGCAAAACGATTGTAGGAACAGGGTGTGACAGTCTCATCCGCCGGCACCCGCTTCGGAGGGTGGCGATGCCGGCGTTGCGGATGTGGATTTCTTGCCAGGTGGCGAGGGTTTCGGGGCGGTGGAATGTGTAGACGCGGCGCGAGACGGGGTCGGGGTCAAGGCCGCAGGTGAAGCGAGTCTCGGTGCCGTCGGAGGTGTCGTCCGCCATAGTTCACACAACTGTAGGCGCCACCTGGCCAAGAGTCAGATCGCGTCACCTCGGGTAGAAAGTGGACTCATGTCCTGCGGGAGAGGCTAGCAGGGGAATGATCTCGGCGAGGGCGTCGACTACCTCTACTGGGGTACCTCTACTGGGGAATCCACGTGGTGGATTTAGTCGTAGAGGTCGAGTTCTTCGGCCTGGCGGGTCAATTCATCGAGAGCGCGGCGTGCCTGTTTGTCTTGGCGGTCGCGATAATTGAGCACGTCAACGAGTCGGATCCGCCGGTGTGTGCCTACCAGCCGGTAGGACATGTTTTCCGCTTTGAGGAGTTTGACTACATGCGGCCGGCTGACACCTAGCAACTGTGCAGCCTCAGTAGTGGTTAGCTCGGCTTGTACAGATGAGACGGACACCCCGTTTCCGGCCCTGAGATGCTCGACGATCACCCGAAGGGCCTCAGCAAGCTTCTGGGGCATCTCGAAGCGGGCACCGTCGGAGCCCACCATCTGAGCTGTGGAGCCCTTCGATCGCACGAGCGCAGCCTCGATCAACGCCAACTCACTTTCCTCAACGCTGCCCGGCCGGATCTCCGTGGTTGTTGCCACACCACTAGAATAGACCGTGAACGAAATAAACGCAACCGAAACGTCTCGATCGAGCAGAGCCTCATGCAGCACCTGTTCCAGCGGACTGCTGAATGCCCCCGCCTCGAGACGGCTCACGTAGCGGGCCAGCTCAGCGAGCACGTTGCGATCGCTAAGGTGGACCTCCATGTTCCCGACGACGACGAGTCTGCGCCGTGCTCTGGTCAAGGCGACGTTGACGAGATTGGGGTCCGCAGCTCAGGCCGCCTGACGTTCGGTCATGGGTTCGCCCGTCTCGACCCTCCAGGGCGACCTCCCCGCGGACCACACCTAGATGTTGGTCGTCAGGGCTTCTTCGACCAGGGTTTGACTGATCGGTGTTGTCCTGCGTGTCCGGCAGCGAGAACACAGCGTTTCCGTGCCTTCGGCATCATCACCCCGCACTCGCGTTTGCTCTGCGGCGATATCCATGCCGGTTCAATGGTCTCGGCTCCAGTCCACTCGTCTCGCAGACGCCCTGTGCGGGGCGGGGGCGTGTATTCGTCGGGGGTGTCATCAGGTAAAGCAGGTGGGAACGCTGCCTTGAACTCGTCCACCAGGACCGGTGCTTCGTAGCACCAGATTCCTGGGCCTGCGTTGCGGCGCACCAACACTCCCTCTCTACAAAGCAGAGCAATGATACGCCTGGCGTGCCTCGGTGTGGTGTTGTAGCGTTCGATTATCGTGTGCTCGTCAAGCGCCGGGTGTGTCGGCATGTTTGCGAGCACTTGATCCAGCAGCGTCTTGCGATGTCGTTTCAGGTCTTCTCGCCAACGTCCTAGTTGTGCATCTAGGTTCTTTTGCATCTTTTGTGCCGTCGTGATCGCGCCTATGGTCGCCGTCAGAAAGATGCCGGTTATCGGGCTGATCGCATCGACACTGGTACGCAGGGACTCTTTCACATGGAAAGCACTGAGAGCGTCAATGTAAGCCTCTCTGTGTGTGGCCAGTACTGAACTGAACGGGATGGTAGCGGTGGGGTCGACTAGGCCTTGTTTGCTCCACATGGCATGGACCAGCGCCCGGCCTGTGCGCCCGTTGCCGTCTGGGAACGGATGGATTTCCTCGAAGCGGGCGTGAGCGACCGCTGTCTGCGGAATCATCGGCATATCGGTACGTTTGCAGAAGGCGATCAGGTCTTCCAGCAGTTCCTGTACACGATCAGGGGTCGGTGGAACGAACTTCATGGCGGGATGCGCCGGGCCGACTGCCTGCTCGCCTCCTAATGGGAGCTTGCTCCCGCCGACCCAGTTCTGCTGTCTACGGAATTCGCCGGAGGCATGGCGCAGTTCCTTCTGGTAGTGAGGCAGACGGCGCGCCAGACAAGAGTGGATCTTCTGTACGTCCCCTACGGTCAAAGCCTCGGTAGAACTGCCGATTCTCAGTGCTTCTTTGATCGCCTCCACGTTCGCCAGCGTCGATACCTCGGCGTCGCGACCTTTTCCTGAGAACTGGGCACGCACCAAACGCCGCGGCGACGGGTAGATGCCTTCGATAGTGGTGGAAGCAGATCCCTCTGCGACACGAAAAAACCAGTCGCAAGAAGTCGTTCGGGACAACAACCGAAAATCCTCCATCGCCTCAGCGCACCGCTCTGCTGCGCTGATTTGAGACGCCAGGAAAGGCAGGTCCAAGTCGGCAATAGGCTCTGGAAGCCACGCTTTGTACGGGATTGGCTCATTCAGCCCGCTGTGCTGCGTTGGCCAGACAGCGTCGACGTACCGACCCACTATGCACCTCCATCTGTGGTCACGGGGTACCCTGACAGGATACCCCGTGACCACACCACGGTACCCTTCAGAGACCAAAACCGCGCTAGATCGTGTCGGCCTGCCGCGCTACGGTACCTTTCAGAGACTAAAACCGCGCTAGATCGGTCCTGGGCATCTTGGGGACCTCCTCCTTCGGTGGTCGGCGAGGCCGCAGCCCGTCGAGCAGTCTGCTGGGCTCACCGGAGGGGGATTGCTCTGAAGATCTGGCGAGCCAGTCGTCGTCTGGAGGCTCAGACGGGCCGACCTGGATGCACTACACCGCAGGCCGGACAGGTCCGAGCGTCCGCGCTTTCATAGAACGCATCGAACAGCGGGGGCAGGTCGTCGACGATGGAGCGAAGCTGGACTTCAGCTCGATGTATGAGGTGCCAACATGACTCGCAGTACCATTCGAAGCCGTCGACCACCCCTTCGGGGCGGCCCACCTCGACTACCAAGCCCAAACCGGTTGGGTCCAACCGTTGTGGTGAGTGTCGGACGTGCGGTGGAAGAAGGAAGACTTCGCCAGCATTGATCGGCACGTCGTAGGGCGGATGTCCCTCTTGGTCAATGATGCGGAGCACCATGGTGCCTTCAAGTTGGTAGAAGAACTCGGGCAGAGGATCGTCGTGGTAGTCGGTTCGTTCGTTGCCGCCACCGATGACCGTGACGATCAGGTCGTCGTCAAGCCAGATCTGCTTGTTTGACACTGGAGGCCTGAGTTCGTGCCGGTTGTGCTCGATCCACTCAGAAAGGTTGAAAGGTAGCTCCACATCAGCCTCCGTCATCGCCCCACACCTTGTATCGTGCCTCTACAATCGATCGACGGGCGCCGCTTACAGTGTTACCGCGCCTCGATGCGTCGAATTCGAGGAGTGCCGAAGCTAGTCGCGGCCAGCTTCGATGATCTTCTCCGCGAGTAGTTGGGGGTTTGAGAAGAGTGCCTCGTGACCGCCGGGCATTTGGACGATTCGAGCGGGCCCGAGACGGGCACTGAATCGTGGGTGCCATGCGAAGTCGCCGTGCGGCATTGCGGTGTCTTCAGTGCAGTTGATGTAGGACTTGGCTATTGGGAGATCCCAGAAGCGCTTGAGGCTCACCTTGTCAGCAAGTGTCTTTCGCGGGTGGGGACTCGTGAGCGAGTAGGCATGTTGGGCAGCTGCATCGTCCATATCGTTGCAGAACAACTCACGCCATACCGGGTAATACGGGAGAACGCATGAGCCGTCGCCCCGCTCGGCTGCGCTCCCGTCCATCATGTCTTTGTAGTGCGGCGGACTGACATCATCTATGGACTCACCATCGAGCAAAACAAACGCGTTCCAGTACACGAGTCGACGAATTCGCTCACCGATCGCTTCGGCCACTGTCGACAGAATCGTGCCGCCATAGCTGTGGCCTACGAGGATGATGTCGCTCAAGTCGTGACTCGTGATGTAGTCCACTGCGGATTGTGTCGCCACGTCGTGGCCGATCGTGCGGTCGATGTCCTCACCGGGACCGTTGCCAGCCAGCGTCGGCGTGTGCACCGTGTGGCCGGCGCTCTCGATGTGGCCGCGCACCTGGTCCCAGCCTGACCCGTCGTGCCACGCCCCGTGGATCAAGACGTACGTGTCTCCCATGTTCCTACCTCCCTGAGCGTCTCCGGCATTTGCGGCCCAACGCCACTAGTCAATGTATTCGCCGCCGAGCCCCACCACCAGTGCGATATTCGCTGTCGGGATTGTCGAAACTGGTATGTCTCACCCGTGATTGCAGTGGCGGTCTTTGCGGCGTCGTGCGGCGATGACGATGATGATGGCGCCGCTACGGAAGCGCCACAGGACAACGCGACAGCGGACTGCTTCGAAGTCAACGACCCGGACCTGGCAACCACGCTCGCCCTCGAACAAGAGCTCAGCCTGGGCTTCTAAGCCGGGCACGCAACGGAACCGCTCAGTGCTCACCGGCAATCCAAGCACGAGCGGCCATGCCTGACCTGAGCCCGTTTGCGAGACATATCGGACTCGACATAAGCTCGGACTGTTGTATCCCGGCTTGATACTCTCCAGTCGCATCCGTTTACGACATCTCGTCGTTGCGACAGCGGTTGCTCACAACGGCTCCATCCGTGAGGCCGCGGCCGTGCTTCACCTGACGCGACCCGCTGTGTCTAGGTCTTTGGGTGAACTGGAGCAAATTCTCGGAGTGCGCCTGTTTGATCGCCACCCCAAAGGGATGTCGGTCTCGGCTGGGGGAGGGGCTCTCATCGCCCACGCCCAGTTCGTGGTTGCCGAAGTAGGCTCGCTCATCCGCGAAGCCGACGAGGTTCGAACGGGTGCGGTCGGTGAAGTCCGCGTCGGCGCGCTGCTCGCCGGCACGGCAGATGTCCTGCCGGCGGCGATCCTGGAGGTTGCTCGGCTGCGTCCGGATACACAGATCTCCGTTGTTGAGGCCGGCGTCGATCGGCTCTATGAGCAGCTGATGCTTGGAGCGTTGGACCTGGTAGTTGGGCGCGTGGTTCCGCTCGCCACGATGCGTGGTGTGGAGCTCGAGCAGCTCTATGAGGACTCAGTGCAGGTGATTTGTGCTCCGTCCCATCCGCGATCAACGCACCGTGGCTCACTTGGCGAGCTTGTCGGTGAGCAGTGGATCCTGCCACCGTCTGACACATCACTGCGACGCCAGATCGAGGAGAGTTTCATCGCCGATTGCGGCCGGCCACCGCAGGCTGCCATCGAGTGCGTCTCGGCGCTGCCACTGAGACCTCTCGTGCTCGGGGGCGAGCACCTTGCGGTCGTCCCGTCGGGCGTGTTTAGGGACGATCTCGACCGGGGCGCTCTCGTCGCCTTGCCAGTCACAATCCGTGGATCGGATGTTCCCGTGGGTGTCATGGTGCGAGCAGGGGCAGGCCTCACCAGCGGCGCTACCGCGCTGGTTGAGGCCCTTCGGCACGCCGCGCGCCCCGCGGACGCATTCTGATCGCCCACCGGAGTTCAACCCGCAACATTGCCGATGTCGGGGCGCTGTTCCTTTGCGGGTGCCAGCCCGAGCGTCAGATCAACGACACAGCCATCTGATGGTCAACGACACAGCCATCTGATGGGGTGTAGCCGTTAACCGACGATGCATACCAGCAGCTACTGCGATGGCTTTTGGCTCAGGCATGCCGAAATTGCGATGGGAGTGTGCCGAACGCGCACTCGATGTCCATTGGCTGCTCAGGTACCGTGCTCAGGGAGCTTCGGATCCGGATACAGGAGACACCGACGGTGGACTACCCACAACTTCGCCTCCACATCGACGGCAAATGGCGAATTACGAATGAGGATCTAGCAGTCGAAAACCCGTCAACCGGCAGGGAGATCGGCCGGCTGCCTGTGGCTAGTCAAGGCGACATCGACGACGCGCTAGCTGCCGCCGTTGACGGGTTCGCCATCTGGAGCCGGACTGCTCCGAACGAACGCGCAGAGTTGATACGTCGAGCTGCGGCGTTGATGCGTGAACGCCAGGACGAGATCGCCCATTCGATTACCTTGGAGCAAGGCAAGCCGCTGCAGGAGTCGCGGCTCGAGGTCATTCGAGGGGCCGAGTTCTTTGAGTGGGACGCCGGCGAAGCGGAGCGCTTGTACGGGCGTGTGATCCCTTCAGCTCCCGGTATCAGATACATCGTGCACCGCCAACCGATCGGGCCGGTCGCCGCGTTCTCGCCTTGGAACTTTCCGATGAGCCAACCCGCGCGCAAGGTTGCGGGTGCGCTGGCATCTGGCTGCTCGATCATCCTGAAGCCGGCAGAGGAGACCCCCGCTGGCGCCATGCACATTGTCGAGGCGTTCAAGGATGCGGGTCTGCCTCCCGGCGTCCTGAACCTTGTGTTCGGAGTGCCTGCGGACATATCGGTCCAGCTGATCCCCGACGAGAGAACTCGGCTTGTAGCGTTCACCGGCTCTACGACCGTCGGACGCCATCTGACGACACTCGCGGCCGAGAACATGACACCAGTGCTAATGGAGCTCGGCGGGCACGCACCAGTGATCGTTTGTGAAGACACGGATGTGAAGAACGCCGCCATCGCATCTGCGACACGAGCGGTCCGGAACTCCGGCCAGGTTTGCACGTCACCAACCCGTTTTTTCGTCCATGAGTCGATCCACGACGAGTTCCTGAAGCACACCTCGCAGCGTGTAGCGTCCACGATCTTCGGTGATGGGCTGAATCCGGGTGTTGAGATGGGCCCACTCGCCAACAAGCGACGGGTGTCCGCGATGACCGACCTGGTGAGCGACGCCACCGACCGCGGGGCTCGCCTGATGACGGGCGGTCAACGTGTCAATGGACCGGGGTGTTTCTTCGAGCCAACTGTGCTCGCTGAGGTGCCCGACGACGCCCGGATCATGCGTGAGGAGCCCTTCGGCCCAGTCGCCGTCGTCAATCCGGTTCAGTCTCTCGATGATGCGATAAGACAGGCCAACTCGGTGCCTTACGGTCTGGCTGCGTACGGGTTCACCAATCGTGCCGACTACATCGACGAGATGACAGAGCGAGTGGAAGCCGGCAACCTGTCGATCAATACGCTCGAGGCCTCCCGTCCTGAGACGCCCTTCGGGGGTGTGAAACACAGCGGGCACGGGCGAGAAGGCGGGACCGAGGGTCTTCACCACTACACCGCGGTGAAGACCGTCTCCCACTGCATCACGATCTAGAAGCCAGGCGCAATCAGGAGATCCGCTGCAGTACGTCCGCAGTGAAGCCAAATCGCACGCCAAGGCCACCATGCGGGGCATCTGGGCGGCCGCGTTGACGCCGTTCGACGATGACCTTCGCATCGATGAGGACGGCTACCGTGAGAACGTCCGCCACTGGACCGAGGATCTGGGTATCGCGGGCATCTTTGTCGCGGGTAAGCAGGGCGAGTTCTTCTCGATGAGCGTCGAGGAGCGGAAGCGTTCGCTGGAACTCACGATCGAGGGCTGCCGCGGCAGAGCGCAGACGATCATGTCCTGTTCGGATCAGAACTTCGACGTGGTGCTCGATCTCGCGCGTCACGCCCAGGAGACCGGTGCCGACTATGTGGTGGTGCACGCGCCGGCGCTGCACTTCTTCACTGAGCAGGACGAGACGTTGATCCGGTATTACAGCGCCCTCTCCGAGGCCGTCGACATCGGCATCGCGCTGTGGAGTCACCCTGACAGCGGCTACTTGATGTCGCCTCAGCTTTGCAACCGGCTGGCCGATCTGGAGAACGTCGTCGCAATCAAGTATTCGGTGCCGAGAGCGATGTACAGCGAGCTGACCGAGCTTGCGTCGGATCGTATTCAAGTCAGCACCGCAGCAGAGTCCGAGTGGCTCGACAACATCATCGAACTCGGGTGGGACCTCTACCTGTGCTCTTCACCGCCGTACCTGATCCAAACCGCGCAGGACCGCCGCATGTACGAGTACACCGAAGCTGCCTTCAGCGGACATCACGACCAGGCGCGATTGATTAGCGCGAGCCTTGATCCGGTCCGCGACGCGCTGAGCGGCACCCGGCCCCCTGAGAAGCCCCATGCGCACCAAAAGTATTGGCAGGAGCTGTTGGGACAGGTCGGCGGTCGGGTGCGATTCCCGCTTCTCGAGCTGACCGATGCCGAGAAGACCGCGACTCGTGAGGCTTTCGAGCAATGTGGCCTAGCTGTGTGAGCGGCGACGGAGTGGAGATGACGAGTCCCCCCGCACATGACGAGTCCCCCCGCACATGACGAGTCCCCCCGCACATGGAAAGGGCGAGGTCGACGTACTGTTCGATCACGATAAGCGTCAATCCCTGCTTGACCGCTCCCAGAAGAGGGGGTCAGTTCGCTGACCAGACGCAGGGGAATAGAGGGCTGTCTGGGCGGTCTCCGTGGGCCAGGCCGTGTGCCTTCATGAGGTCGCTGAAGTCGGGGTCCATGCCGACATCCCGGAAAGCGATGCGGGCGTCGTCGCCCAGCCACTTGGAGGTAAAGACGCGCAGCTCGGTCTCGGCGTCGAGCAGCCCCGAGCCTCCGTGCAGAATCCGGCCGTTGAAGACTACGCAGTCGCCGGGGTCCATGTCCCAGCTGACGACGCCGTAGGCCGCTCGGTCGGCGTCGATGTCTGGGATTCCTGTGTCGGCTATCGCCGAGAAGTCGCTGCGGGCTACATCACGTTTGCGATCGGGGTTGAGCGTGCCGAAGTCAGGCTGGTCTAGCACCAGCCCGCCAAGATGCGACCCTGGTACGAACGCCAGGGCGTTGAGAGCCTTCACCGGCACCAGCGGCATCCAGATCGTACAGGTGTCGTGGCCCTCGACCGACCAGTACGGCTCATCCTGGTGCCACGGCGTCTCGAACTGCGAGCCTGGCGATCGTACGAACACGGCGTCGAAGTAGAAGCGCACCTCCGCCGAGGCCATCATGCGCCCCGCGATCTCCGCTGCTGGGGACTCGTGCACGAACCGCTGATACTCCGGCACCGACTGCCATGCCATCGAGTCCCACAGCATCGTCCGCCCTTCGCTGTCACGGTCCCAGACCCGTGCCCGCTCGGTGGGATCGCCCAGGTGCCGGCTCAGCCCGCAAGCCAATAACTCGATCCAGGCGGGCTCGAACATCGCCTTTAGCATCACCACGCCGTCGTGTCGGAACGTAGCGATCTCCTCTGAGCTGATCCGGCGTGGGTCAGCCTGGGGTGACATGCTGGCCGACTGTACACGCCCAGCAGATCGGATAGGAACCCCTGCCGGAGCGGCTAGCTAGAATCGGTGAGAGTCGACATCGCCTCGGGCGGTTTCAAGGTTCGCCTCAGCCGATCGAATCGGGCTCAGGATGACGGCCGGTTCTGGCCGGTAACAGAAAACCGATTCCCCAGCTAAGGTGCATTGTCAGCAGTGCCACCGGCAGCAGGAGTGCTGCGGGATCTCGCCGGCGTACGAGATTGTCCAGTGTCGCTCCGAGGATGAATACGCCGTACACAGCTAAGAGAACCGCTAGTGGCAGCGCCAAGCCAAGAACGGCCAGAACAGCCGCAACGATCAATGAGCAAACCAGGAGCGGTGCGGCGACGTGCCGCAACTTGGTGGATCGGGGATAATCAATGACCAACCGCGACTTGCTGCGGCCATATTTAAAGTACTGCACGACCAGTCGACGAATGCTGGATCGGGCATAGTAGCGGACGATCAGATCGGGTCTATACCATACCGTGTAGCCGTTGGAGCGGAACCGATAGTTCAGTTCGTAATCCTCATTGCGAATGTAGTAGGGATTGAATCCCCCGACTTCTTCCAGGACCGCCCGGTTGAAGGCCCCCAAGAAGGCCGTGTCCGCGGGGCCTTCCTGGGCACGGTTGCTGCGGTGAATTGCGCCACCCGATCCTGCGAAAATGTTCATCGCCAGAGCGATGCTCCTCTGGACAGGCTTGATTCCTATGGCAAACTGACGTCCTCCTACGGTGGCAGCGCCTGTGTCTTGAAGCGTCTCCATTACAATTCGGACATAATTGGGCGGCAAAACGTTATGCGCGTCACAGCGCACCAGGTACTGTCCGCTGGCGGCCGCAATTGCTGCATTGAGTCCAGGAACAATGAGCTTCTCGGGATTCGGTACAACCAGAATGTTGGGATGAGCAGACTGCACGAGTTCCAACAAGGCAACAGGATCGTCTGCCTCAGCGATCACGACTTCGATGTCGCCTGCGTAGTCTTGTGCGCTGATGGCCTGCACGCACTCGACGATAGTGTCTGCTGAGTCTCGTGAGGGTATGAAGACGCTGACCAAAGGAGGCGCGGTGTGGTCGTCTCGGAGTTGGTCGGTGTCGGCTTCGTCTGAAGAGTGGGAGCAATGGATGCTCTTAGACATGACCCTTTTCGATCTGCTGCGCCAGATCCGCCATGATCCGGCAGTTTTCGAGTCCTGCTGAAGCAGGTACCACTGGAGGCAGCTCTTCGACGGTTCTCTTCACGAAACTGCGGATTGTGCGCTCGTGGGGACTGCGAAAGCGTCCGCTCAGATAGCTTGCAGCGTTACGTGCGGTGCCCTTCAGAATGTAGCTGACCTCCCGGAGCGATGAAAAACCGATGCCCCAAGGACTTGTATTCTGTCGCCGATAGTTCGTCAGGAACTTGGACTGCATGTCGAGTCTCAGCAGGCCATCGGTTCCCCAGATGTCGACCAGGTAGCTTCCATGGTCGAGGGTATATGTGAGCACCGCGCTGCAGTGGATTCGTTCTCCGAGCAGTTCGATCCTGTAGTCCTCGTATGGCGACCACGGGAATTCGGGCATCAGTTTGCTGGCCGTGACTATGCTGTGCTGTATCGGCCCGATGAAGGAGCGGGCCATATAGCAGACGTGGGGGCCGGTCTCTCCGATCACCCCGCCCGGCAGTCGATTAGCAAAGTGGTCCTGCTTGGCCACATACAGCGAGTTGGGTGTGACGTACAGCACCCTCATACCGGTGACGTCGCCGATGTCGCCCCACTCGATTCGCCGATGGGCTTCGACGACAGCAGGGTTGAAGAGGTCGGTGTGCGCTACCTCCACTCGTCCCTTGGACGAGCTTTCGGCTGCCACTATTTTCTCGCAGTCTTGTAGATTGTCGGCGAGAGGCTTCTCGATGAGCACTGAGGCATTGGCCTCGAGCGCCAGCGTTGCAATGTTGGCGTGTGAATCGGGTGGCGTGCAGATGTCGACGAAGTCGGGTTGCTCCTTGTCGAGCAGTTCGGTTAGATCGGTGTAGGCGCTGGGAACGCCGAATCGGTCGGCCGCGGCCGCAGCGGTGGAAGGGTCGGTGTCGCAGACGGCCACCAACTGGACGTCCTTGCGCAGGCGGACCCAGGCGGGAAGGTGGTGTTTGGTGGAGATGAACCCCGTTCCGACTACCGCTGCCTTGAGCACGGAGATCCTCCTGCCAGTCCTGGGCAAAGCTCAGAGCTTCAATCCGGGGGAAGCTTCAGAGCTTTGCGAGGACGGAATATAGCCCGGCAGCCTCCGACGTTCCCCAACGCACCATGTCGAAGCGCCTCCGGGTCGTCTCGCAGGGCGTCGTCGACATGCACGGGTGAGTTGTCCCGAGAGGGCGTTGGGGTGCCATGCCCCCAACCAGTCTTGCAGGGTGTCGTCGATGTGGACGAGCGAGTCGGACTCGGGGCTTTGATGCTGTGCAGCAGCATGTTCATGGCGCACAGCCGGGCCGGGAGTTCGGCGATCTCCCATCCGGTGAACGCCCCGGCTCCCATCCGGTGAACGCCCCTGAGCGCAGATGCTTGCGCTGGTCGGGATCGAGCTGCGAGAACCGCTTAGCGATCGACTCGTAGGCGCCGAGGAAGAATCCGCCGGTGCTGCACACCGGGTCGCAGATGCGCTGCGCCACCGGTTTGGGCTGCATCACATCCACTTGGTTGCTGTCAGGCTCGTCGAGGCCAGTGGCGGCTTCGGCCTCGGCGTATTGGCGGTCGTGTTCGAGGCTGCAGGTGAAGCGGCTCTCAGTGCCGGAGGATTCGTAGCCGAACGGGAGCGCGCCGTCGAAGAGGAAGGCCGTGAGGGCGTCGGGGGAGGCGGTGCGGTACTTGCGGGTCTGCCATTCAACGCCGGTGAGGGTGGTGCTGACCTTCTTGGCTTCGATCACGCCGAAGGCCTGGCGGTCGACGAACAGCACGTAGTCGGCTGGACCTGCTGCGGTAGGCACCTCGCGGACCGCAGCGCCCTGGGTGGCAGCGACGGCAACATGCCGGTAGTCCTGCACCATCCAGCCGCATGCGGCAAGCTGGGAGTCGATCTAGGTGCGAGCCTGCTGTTCGGGTGCGAGGTGCTCGGAGGAGTCGTCCGCCATAGTTCACCCAACTGTAGGCGCCACCTGGCCGAGAGCCGATAGCGTCACCTCGTCGGTCTGTTCCAGGGCCGGCTCGGCTGTAGGCGAGTTGTCGTGCGCTCCGGCCGGGTACCGTGACCAAGCGGTAGCAAATCAGCGGGTGTCAAGGTGCTCCACACCCCAAAATGGGACTGGGGAGAGCGGCCCCCGAAGGGGCGGCTCTCCCCGGGTAGAAGGTGGACTCATGTCCTACGGAGAGGATAGCAGGGAAATGAGCGCTCCAGCAACCCCCGATCTCGTAGTCGCCCGCCTGCTCGACTACTTCGGCCGGCGTACTGATTGGCAGCGGAGGCTCTGGAACCCTGGGACGGTGACGGTCATCGAAGAGGTCCACGAGGCTCTCAAATTCATGAGGACTAGGCACCTGACCAAAGAGACGGTGAACGACCTGGCACGAACTGCCAAGTGTCGCGCAGGACCGGACCTGGGTGTAGGCACAAAAAAGGTGCGCTCAGCATTGACCAAGGCACTCAAAACGATCACGGCACTCAAAACTGCACCCAAGGATGACCTGATCCGACTCAAGCTCGAGCATCTCCTCACGATCATCAAGCCGAACTACCTCGCCCGCTGGTCCGACGCGCTGGCGGAGAAGCCGGGAGTCCTCACCACTGAGGCCGCTTCAAGACTGCTTGCCGGTCACCTGCTCGGGCTTGGATTCAGTCCAAACAACCTTCATCGCTGGGCGATATGGCTCCGAGAACAGCAAGCTCCGAATTCTCTCTCTGAGGTCTTCGCGGAGGCCGAGGTTGTTGCACGTCGCAAGCCACGAGTCTGGCAGATCCTTATCCCGTTTTCGTCGATCAAGCGCCACAACCAGGAGATGCCCGACGAATGGCTGGACACGAAGAAGGTCAACAAATGGCTCGCTCAGCATGCTCCGCACGCGTCGATTCGCCAGCTCGGCGGCTTCCTGCTTGGGATAAAAGCGCTGGACGCTTGGGCGGCGGTCGAAGAAGCAAGCGATGCGGTAGAGAGCCTCGCCGCGCGCGTAGCCGTTGGCTCGCCGGGCGCGGTGCATTTCATGCCGCTGAATCAGGCCTTCGTCGCAGATTCCCGACACGAGTTCAAGCTCGGTCGACCCCGGCGGCAGGTCGACATCCACTCGCTCAAGCGACAGAACGCGCTCTTCTCGATCTCCGGAGCAGCCATCGAAGGACGGCTTCGATCGGCACTCGACCTTGTGGCACCCCTGGAGACCGGGGCACCGGGTTCGGCCGTAGCGGGAGGCTGGGCTGCCATCGAAGCGATCCTGGCTCGACCAAACACTCGTAACGTCCAAGCAGCAGCCGACCTGGCTGTACTCATAGCATGCAGTTTTCCTCGCGCTGAGCTAACGCCGCTGACCTACGCTTACCAGGACGAGCACACTGACTCTCTTGCGACCGGTCTCTCGAACGAGACCTCCAACTTCCGTCGCTGCGCGCTGCTAGGAAAAGCTATCGCGAGCGGTCAGCAACTGGCCTTCGCACGCCCGTCGGACCAGGCGGCGGCCAAGCGCGTCGCCGAGATCACAGCCAATCCTCGCTGCATCCTCCAGCGCGTAGCCGACCACGTTGAGGAGGCCATCAAACGGCTCTACCGCCAGCGCAACCTCGTGATGCACGCAGGCACCACAGACTCGGTGGCGATGGAAGCCACGCTTAGGACAGTGCCCTCTCTCGTCGGAGCAGGACTCGACCGCCTCGTGCACGACGCCCTCACGACCGGCAAGAGCGAACCGCTGCGCCTCGTCGCACGCGCTCGGACCCAGCTCGAACTCTGTGGAAGCGACGGCGGAACTGTCGCCTGGGACCTACTCGGCCATTAGCCGGCCGGAAGACCCGCTGCTGCAAAGATGGCTCCTCGAAGAGGTGGGAGTGGGATGAGAGATCTCTGGCTGTCGATTCACCCGCGTTGGATCAACGCCATCGTGGACGGGCGAAAGACTGTGGAACTGCGACGCCGCGCACCCAGCGTCGAACCTGGAGCCACAGCGGTTCTCTATGCGACTTCTCCTGACTGCTGTGTCGTCGGGTCTGTTGTCGTCAGTTCTGTGGTCTCTATGCCACTAGGCCAGCTTTGGGAGCAGTACGGCTTGTCGGCAGCAGTGACTCGACGCGAGTTCTATCGGTATTTTCACGGAGTGAGTGCAGGATCTGCGATCGAGTTCGGGACTGTTCGCACCCTTGCCGATCCGGTAGGTCTGCACCAGCTGCGAGAACTCGGCATCCGTCCGGCCCAAGGCTGGCGATACCTGCCGCCTGCCTGGGGCAAGAACCTCTTGTCAGCCGCGGTTCAAGAGGAATGCGACCTGCTCGCCTCCTAGAACGTCACTGGAGCCCGCCCTCGGGATCGTCAACCAGACCTCAGCCTTCAGCCTTAGTTCTGACAGCAAGACCCGAGCGCTTATCAGCACTTCGTTGACACAGCCTGTGAGATCGGTGCTGAGCTGTCGTCCGCTGAAGCTCATGATCGTCCCCTCCGCCATGATCGCCCTGCCACGTCTAAAGTCAGCCAGGCGGGGCTGCTCATTGAGAGCGCGGCGTGACCGTTCGTCCTGGCGGTCGCGATAATCGCGTGCTGGTGCCTGGTAGCCGCAGAAGAGTAACAGCCCCAGCCTCGAGGCTGGGGCTGTCGGGCCAGGGCTACTCACCCTGGGGGGGTGCGGCCACAATATAGGCAGCGTCGTCGAGATCGACTTCGGCCACTTCCTCTCCAAGCCGATCTCCTGCAACAGCTACGGGAACAGCTGGCAGAAGAACCCAGCGACGCTTCTGACGCTCGACGCGATTTGATCCTCGGCTAGTGCAGGAGTCTCGGCGAAAGCTCGGCTCAGGAGACGCGAGCGACGAGCTTCAGATCGCGTCGAGCGCGTCAGCGATTCGCTGCAGGCCTCGCGTGGTCGGACTGGTCGACCCACGCTCGATGCGGCTGATGTCGGCCTGGTCCATGCCGCACCGCTCGGCAAGCTGAGATTGCGTTAAGCCGTGCTGCGCGCGCAGATCGACGACCTGCATCGCGATCCGGTATGCCTGCTCGAACACTTCGGCGTGCTCTTGCGATTCGGCGTCAAGCCTCGCTCGGCGCTGTACGGTGACGTCTTCGTAGCTGCGGGTCATCTCAGCTCCTCTTTCTTCTGATGGGACAGACGGCTCCCTACCATTTCCGTCGTTGCCTTTCCTTGCATTGTGCGAGCAGCTTTCGGCGGGTGTCTCGGTGCTCAACACCCCAAAACGGGACTGGGGAGAGCTACCCCCGAAGGGGCGGCTCTCCCCGGGTAGAAGGTGGACTCATGTCCTGTCGGGAAGGATAGCAGGGAATGAGTGCCCCAGCAATCCCCAATCTCGCCCCAGCAACCCCCAATCTCGTAATCGCCCGACAGGTCGGGGCGACCGCGGTCGTTGCAAGTGCGATCATGGTGACGTCGGTGGCTACCTCATCGCGGGTCGTCGGTCGGTCGAGCCGGGTGCCACGGTGGTGCTGCACCGTCTCGGTCTCCGGCCGTTGATCGATCTCGACCTGCGGTTCGGTGAAGGGACCGACGGCTGCCGGACGGTCCGGATTGTCCAATGGTCGCGATCTTCCAAGCTGGCGCGCTGCACGCCACGGAGATGGCCACGTTGACGCCCGACTCGGCAGGCGTCAGCGAAAGGACGGACTACCAATGCGCATCTCCATGCTCACGCGCCAAGCCGGGGCGTGCGGTTGCCGTGCCTTCGTGGAGCGGGAGACAGCTGCGGCACGTCTCGGACAGGGTTGACGCCAACGGCAAGCCTGGTCACCGTGCCCTCGTGGAGTGGGAGACCGCTGGGGCTGCCGCAGAAGAGGAACGGCCCCAGCCGTAGGCCGGGGCCGTTTTTGGCCAGGGCTACTCACCCTGGGGGGGTGCGACCGCAGTATAGGCCGGTTTGTCGGAAAAGCCCAAGTATCTTCGGTTGAATGGCCGAAGGCCGCGTGATCGCCTACATCGATGGGTACAACCTGTACTACGGCATGATCGAGACGCGACTCCATTTGTCGCGGTGGCTCGACCTGCCGGCGCTGGGGCGCTCGCTCCTCAAATCCCACCAGCACCTCGTGACGACGCGTTACTTCACGACCCGTGTCCGCGGGAACTCAAAAAAGGCTCGGCGGCAAGCCCAACGGCAAGGGATCTTCATAGACGCTTTGCTTGCACGAGGCGGAATCGAAATCGACTACGGTCACTTCCTCTCCAAGCCGATCTCCTGCCACAAATGCGGAAACAGATGGCAGAAGAACGAAGAGAAGAAGACCGATGTCAACATCGCTGTTCGCCTCCTCGACGATGCATACGACGATCTCTTCGACGTCGCAATCATCGTCTCCGGCGACAGCGACCTCGTTCCGGCCATTGAGTCAGTGCGTGCCCGGTTCCCACACAAGCGCCTGCTCGTGGCCTTCCCGCCCCGCCGCACCTCCAAGGAACTCCGGCGCGTCGCTGACGCTGCGTTCAAGATCCCGAAAGCAAAGATCCGATCCGCGTGCCTTCCTGACTCTGTGACTACCAGGGACGGTACGGTCCTGCATGCCCCGAGAGGCTGGCTCCCGAAGACCTGAAGCCAATTTGCCTCGCTAAGGATCGGCCGGGTGAGTTCAGCCGCAGATCGAGTTCCGGGTCCGAGTTGCCGTCAAGACGGGCGACCAACTGGCGTGCCCGGACTCGGTCGACGCGCAAGAACCGGGCTAGCTGGCCCTCGCTGAGTTCTCCTTGAAGGTAGGCTTCGGCTGCCATACACCGGTAGCGGAATGGGAGCATTTCACGATCTCGCGGGTGTGCTTCGATCGCTAGCGGGCTTCGCGCTTCGCCTACCTTGAATCCTTCTCCTTTAAGGCGATCCCACGTGTAAGCACGTGCTAGCGATAGGTTCTCAAGTCTCAGTGCCATGGTCTGGACTCCGACTTTGAACCGGTCGGCGAGATGGATCAGGTCGGCTTGCGTCGCACCATTGGGGCGGCTCTGTGCGATCTCGTGGAATCTTCTCATCACACCGGCAGCAGGCATGAGGAAGTTCTCAGCGAAGGCGTCGGCGTATCTTTCTCTCACTGGCACTCGCCCGTAGTTGCCAAGGGCGGTCACTTCAGTGCTGGCGCGCTGGGTAAGGAAGTGGCCGAACTCATGGGCCATGGTCCAGCGTTGGCGTTCGAAAGGGTGCTTGATGTTGAACGCGACGCAGGCACCATAGATGGTCGAGCCGATGAAGAGCCCAGCGACCAGGCCCGGAAGATCAAGGCCGAACACTCTAAGCCCAACATCGGACTCCAAGAGCTGACGCAACCCGAGAACAGGGCCATCCCCGAGGCCGAGACGATTCCGTTCTGCTGCTTCCAGAGCCTCGCCGGCAGCAGTCGGCTTCAGCGCGTGAGTCGGCCGCTCAGTCGGATATTGCTGCGGAAGCGCCGACCCGCTGATCCGCTCAAGCTCAACGTAGTCATCGGCCAACTCTTGGAGCATCGACACTGCCGTCAGTACCTCTGTGTCGATGAGACTGCAGTCCGCTGAGGAACGGAACTCTGCTACAAAGTCCTCACCCACCGGCGAAGTACGCAGCAGTTCGTTGACAGGCTTTCCAAAAAGCTCGGCAAGAGCCACCAACTCTTCTGGGTGGACAGCGCGCTCGCCCTTCTCGATCGCGGCCATGGTCGTGCGTGACACCCCGATCCGATCGGCTGCCTCCTTCTGAGTCTTGACTGCAGCCTTGCGCGCCGCCCTCAGACGGGTCGCAACGCCTGACGTGTCCTCGATTTTCAGCATATCGGACATCGCTGGCTCCTTCTTAGGCTGCCTTAGCCTCGACCGTCGAACCCATGTACCGCGAGACTCTCAGCCGGAACCCTGGACCATTCACCCACGTAGCGGCGATACATCTCAACTATCAGCTTGCGACAGACCGTTGGATCCTCAGGAGTAGGGGCCACGTCCTGTTCAAGCGTTCCATCGAGCGAGTAGAACTCAGTGAACTCCGCGCACAAGCCTCCCCACGGGTTCGGGCTGCGCAGACATCGTTAGTATCTTGCTCCGAGTGTGAGAGTGGCCACCGTGACGGCGGCAATCATGGGTTCTGTCTTGCTCATGGATCGGTCATTTCATGCTCGAACTCTGCCTCGAGTTCTGCGATGGTGGACGGATCGGTGATCAGGCACACCGTTTTTCTCTCGGTCTTGACCTCAGCGGCGCCCGGCGGGCAATCAAACTCGGAGGTGGTGTTGTTCGAATCGTGCTTGAAGATGACGAGCAAGGCGAAGGTGAGTATGAACACGCCGAGGTAAAAGACCACTCGCAAGGTTGAGTAACCCAACACCGTTCTCATGCACCCTCAGCTGCGTCGAAGCCCGAACTCGACGAACTCAGCACAGTCGGCGACCAGAGCGCCGTCGTGATCGCCGCAAGCAGCGCGAAACACACGTCTCTACCCCTAACTGCCGAGTGTCATCAACCTAACTGCCGAGTGCAGCTAGGAGCTTGCGGCCGCCTGGGCGAGCAGCGTTTTGTAGATCTCGGTGTCGATTTTGCCTGTCACCCGGTTGATCACGCTTCCATCGGCGCCGATAACCGTCCAGTACGGGAATCCGACCAGGCCGTAACCCGTGGCGAGAGCGTGATCTTCGCTGTCTCGCAGCAGGATGCCCTCGTAGCCTTCACGCTCGAACCACTTCGAGGGCGGGTAGTTGTCGGAGTCGGGGTTGACCGCAGTGGAAATCGCTACCACTTCCACCCCCTCGGGCACGGCGATGCTCTTGAGCCACTCGACGAGGCGAGGCAGTTCGGCCTGGCAGTGCGGGCACCAGTGGGCCAAGAAGCCGATCACTCGGGCCACACCGTCGTTGCCCAGTGTCAGCCGGTCGCCTTCGTAGGTCTCGGCCACGATCACCGGGGCGGTTGCGCCCAGAGCCGGATCGGGTTGGTCGAACGGCGTCAGGGGGCTGCCGATGACCTCGGCAAAGCCGGTCTCGGCGACCTCGTCGGCGGTTTCGGTGCTCGATGTTGTACAAGCGGCGATCACCATCGCCGCCACCGCGATCAACCCAGCCGTCCAGATGACCGGTCGCAGGAACCTGCGGCGGTGTTCGCCGGCTGGGTACGTCTCTGCATCCGGCGGCTGCGACCGGCTTCGCTCCTGAGATGTCGGGTTGGTGCTATTGCTCATCGGGTTTCCTCTCTGTGGTGCCCGAGACCAGGCTCAACGTGGCCAGGATCAACATAAAGCTAAGCGCCAACAGTTGCAGGATGGTCGCAAACCCGAATGCTCTCACCCAACGACTGCTGCACGGATGACGGATGAACGTCGTCACCGCGCTGATCAAGGCCCTATTCTCCTTGCGGCTCCCTGGAGGCCGCCCACGACCGAACCAGCGCCCACGACCGACGCCCTCGCCGAGTCGTTCGACGCTCTGCTCGACACCATCCGCGACCGAGCCCAGTGGCTACAAGATCACCCGTTCTACGAAGACGAGATCAACCGGCCTGGGGCCTACATGCTGATGATCCACATGTTGATCAGCCACCTCGAGGAAGACCTGCTGTTCGATCCCGACTTCCCGACCTTTCGAGTTGTCGATCAGCGAGCCCGTGGAGGCGGCGACAACTCCGATCAGCGCTACCTGATAGCGCGCATCAACGGCGGCGACACCTACCGGATTTGGGGACGCATCGGCGCCGAGCGCAGGGTCGACCTGCAGATCTACGCGAGCAATCCCTATGTGGCCGGAGGGGGCGGACGCTCCGCAGGCTTCCTCGCGCACGAGGATCTGCAGGTCGCCCCGGACGGCCGCTTCGAAGTGATCGCCTCACTATCTCCGCCCGAGACGCCCGAGTCGCACTCACCGGAGACAGGCGAATCACCCGAGTCGCACAGCAGCAACTGGATGAACTGGATCGAGAACCCGCCCGACGGCACCCGCATTCTGGTGCGCCAGGTATATGGCGAATGGGCCTGTGACGACATGGGCGAGATCCACATTGACCGGACGGGTCACGAGGGCGACCTCAAGCCGCTGCTCACCGCCGACGAACTCGCCGCTCAGCTGCGTCGGATGACTGCCGGGTTCGACAACCACGTGGGTCTGTGGCCAGAGATGGTCCGCAGCTTCTACGTGGAGCGCCTTCAGCCCAACGAGCTGTCGGACCCGATCGATCCTGGTGCCTTAGGCGGGGTGTCCGGGCGGTTCATGGCCTTCGGCACCTGGGATCTCGGCGAAGACGAAGCGCTCGTGGTCACCACCTGGCCGGCGTCGGGCAACTACCAGGGAATCCAGCTGACCGACCTGTGGTGGTCGTCGCTGGAGTACGCCAATCGCCAGGCCAGCCTGACCGGCGATCAGGCCCTGCTCGGCGACGACGGCAGCTACACCTTCGTGCTCGCAGCATCCGATCCCGGCGTGGCCAACTGGCTCGACACCATGGGAATGCGACGTGGGGTCATCATGCTGCGCTTCGACGGCACCCGCGAGCCGACCTTCGACCCGTCCAAGCGGCCCGTCGCCCGATTGGTGCCGCTCAGCGACCTCGACAACCACCTCGGGCCGGGCGTGCCAAGGATCAGCGCCGAGGAGCGCCGCGCAGCCATCGCGGCACGCCGCGCCCACGTTCAGGTCCGCTTCGGCACCTGAGGGCCACCGACTGCGGCTTTGCCTCAGGTCACGCCGAGCCTTGGGGCAACGGCGGCTGACGGTTTGCGGTATGCCTCGGCAAGGCCCATCCATCTACCATTCTCCTTATGCACCACCACCACAACGGCGCTGCCCTGCTCTCTGTCGGCTACGAACGACGAGACCTCGACGAACTCGTCGCGCTTTTGGTCGACCACAACGTCCACACCCTCGTCGACGTACGACTCAACCCCATCTCCCGCAAGAAGGGATTCTCCAAGACCGCCCTCTCCGGCACCCTGGCCGCCGCTGGGATCGAATACCGTCACGAACGCCAACTCGGCAACCCGAAAGCGAACCGCCAACCGTTCCGACGGGGCCTCGCTTCAGCACGGATCCGGTACCGCCACCACCTCGCCAACGGAGCCTCCGAAGCCCTAGCCGATGTCGTCGCCCTTATCACGACCAGGCGGGTGGCGCTGCTCTGCTACGAGCGTGAGCACGGCACATGTCACCGTTCCTGCATCACTGACGCCGTCCTGAACGACAACCCCGCGCTCCAGGTCATAGAGATCTAGATCCGACCAGTGCCTTCCGAAACAACGCTGCGGGTCATGGTCCTCGTCAAGGCGGCACCTGTCCTCACGTCCGAACTGCGCGAGTCGATGTGCGTCGCCGCCATGACCCTGGACGACGACCCACGTTGGATCAGGCTTCACCCGGTTCCCTTCCGGGACCTCGGCGAAGAATCCCAGTTCAAGAAGTACCAAGAGATTCAGGTGAGAGTGATTCGCTCGCGCACCGACCGCCGACCCGAATCGTGGAAGCCCATCGAGGGCTCGATCAAACTCGGCGACGTCATCGGAACCAACCACGGCTGGTCAACTCGCCGGGAGCGCATCAAACAGCTCGGCGAGCACACGATGTGCGATCTCCATGCGGAGAACAAGGACGGCTCCGGCCAGGGTGTCGCCTCCCTCGCCGTCGTCCGCACCGCTGCATGTCCCCAACTACTGATCAAGAAGCGCGATGACGCACAGCTCAGCAAGTTGAACCGGAGAGCTAAGGCCATAGCAGCCCGACCGTCGCTCTTTGACAACCCCGAGAAGGCCAAGCCCGACTTGAAGGTCATCCCTTGGCGGTTCAGCTATAAGTACCGGTGCCTCGCCTCAGGCTGCAAAGGCCATAACCAGACCATCATCGACTGGGAAGCCGTTGCCTTGTACCGCAACATCCGCCGAGAGTGGGACTGGTGCGCCCAGATGACCAAGAAGTTCGTTGACGACCTCTGGGCAAGCGACAGAGACACACGGCTCTTCGTCGGCAACATGCAACAACGTCCGTGGAACTTCCTGGTCCTAGGGATCTTCTGGCCTCCACGCCAACCTCTCCAAACGTCGCTTCTCCCATAGAACCCGACGAATGGTCCCGGGCCACGCTCCCGGCCAGATTATGTGGCTCAACCAGGGCCGCACCTAAGTTAGTAGCCGTCAATCCAAGAAGCCCGGTCGAAAGGGTAGGCCGGAAGAGCTTCGTAGGCTGAGGGTCAGCAACCTGGCGAGTGCCCACGATGTCGCCACCTCCAAACCCCTGGTTTCCGAACCTCCGGTTGCATCCATGCCTGTAGAATAACTCACTCCCAGGATTGAGGAGTGCGCCGTCGAGATTCAATCGGTTCTTGCAGCACGACGCCAGCATCAAGCACCATAGACCCCCGACCTGCTGATTGCTGCCACAGTTGAACTCGCCGAGCTGACCGTGCTCCACTATGACAAGGATTGACCTGATCGCACAAGTCACAGGCAGCGGTATAATGATGGGATGATAGATAGCACAGATGACCACGCTGCTAAGCATGCTTTGGAGTCTTCATCGAAGGAGTACGCTGAGATAGATGCCCTGCTTGTCAAACTGGCTACGAGCGGCCTTGGATTCGTTGTGGCTTTGGATGCTTATCAGGAGGATCAGCGAACTGGCTGGCTCTGCTTCAGTTGGTTCACCCTCCTTGGCTGCATCTCCTTCGTCCTCGTATCGAAGTATCTCTCAGTTGAGGCTCTCCGGGCGTTCTACCTCTCAAGAGAGCACGAGGACTCCGACACGAGACAGAAGAAGGCACGGTTAGCGGAGCGGCTGGACAAGTGGATCAAGTGGACCAACTGGATCGGGGGTAGCCTTTTCTTTGTGGGAGCCCTATTCGTGATCTTGCACGTCTTGGCAGTCGGATAAGGAGTATAATCATGAAGGATTATCACAAGAAGGAACAACGCTGTGGGGCCCTATTGGTGGTCTTGCACGTCGTGACAGCCAGAAAGGAGTTATTGTCATGAGCGATTATGACAAGAAGAGCCAGCGCCTCGATGGGGGCCCAGTCAAGTACTGGCCCCAATTCGAACCTGGAGGCGAGTACGAGCACCTATTCGAAACTGAAGGCGGCGTAGAGACTCGAGGCTGCAGACCACCGCCATCAACTACAACAGAGGCAGAAGCGAGTGGCAGGTTTGTTGCAGGCCGCTTGAGCCGCAAGGAGAGGCGGCGATTGCGCCGATTCCGGCTCGCTACTCGAACTCGGAGGCGCGGGCGCCGAGGTTAGTGGCGTTTTCGGAGACGGTGCGTTGGGTGGCGTCGTCGTAGCCGGCGTCGTTGTTGGCACGGACCTCGAGTTCGTATGAGATCTCGGTCCCCAGGTGCTTCAGCACGAGATCGCTGATGTCGCCGATCTGCTTGATCCAGCGCACCGAGTCGAGGTCGAAATGCGCGTAGAATTTGGTGATCGCTGGTAGCTCGGGGGTAGGCGGCTCGCCGGGCGGGTCACCGACGTTGCCTCCGCCGGGCTTGCCGCCTCCGCCTGGCGGTGGGGGAGGTGGGGTCGGCGCCGGAACGTGGTCCGGGTGAACAACAAGACCGCTCCTCATCACTGGCGAGACGTGCTCACCCGTGCGCACGCCGACCCAAGTCTCGCCGTCATGGGCTTCGGCGTAGCCGAAGGTGTCCTGCTCCCAGTTAAGGTTGGACGTGCCGTCGCTGATCGCATCGGCCAGGGTGTCGTAGGACGCCAGCCGATGCAGGTGCGGGTATCGGGCATAGTTGGACCAGAGGTCGCCCACGGAAATGTCTCCCCGGTCCGTCCAGAGGTCGTAGCGGTCGATATACCTCTTCACCCAGAAGCCGCCGTAGGTGGCGATCAGCTTCTCCTCGGTGGCGAGCTTCTTGCTGACCCGGGCGGCGATGTCGCACCGCTCGGTGGCTTTGGTCGTCTGCCAGATGATCTCGCTGGTCCCGGGCTCCTGGCGCGGTGTGAGCACAAGGGTGAACGTTTCGGCGATGAGGCTGTCGACTTGCTGAGAGGTCTCGGCCGCTTTCGTCTCGGCCTGCTTCTTCTGGTGGGGTGTGAGATCGAGCGTCTCGTGCTCGTCGACGATCGAGCACCAGGCCAGATACAACCGGGTCGCCGCCCGGAGTTCGCTCAGTCGGTTGGCAGCCGCGGCTGTGAACACCAACAGGTTGCGGTTCAGCCGAGGTCCACTGTGGCGCTGGTTGAGAATCTTCGATGCCAGCTTGACGGCAGGCGAGTGGTCGTCGTTGGGTGAATGGGTGACCTTCGGGGTCAGGATCACGAGGCGCACGCCGTCATCGTCGTCGGGGACGTCGCCGGGGCCTTCTGCGAATACCTGCACAGCGGCGAAGTTGCCTCGGTCGGACTGTTTAGCGATTCGCTTTTTGACTTCGTCGTCAGCGTCTCGGTCGGAATAGTTCGACGCTGCCCGATCTGCAGCGAGGCGGGTGACTGTAGGCTGCAGCGCGTACCAGTACTGTGCGCCGTCGACGTAGAGGTGCGTCGCTCGGCCGGACAGCCGTCTCAGGGCAGCGGTGAACTGCTCGACCGGCTCGCCAGGCTGAGCACAGCCGAGCATGATGTGTTTTACGTCGATACCGCGTGAGCGGTCGGGCTTAGCGGCTGAGCCCATGTAGACGGTGCGGGCCGCTCGCCGGGTGGCC
Source organism: Acidimicrobiales bacterium (assembly GCA_965214945.1). Taxonomy (GTDB): domain Bacteria; phylum Actinomycetota; class Acidimicrobiia; order Acidimicrobiales; family Aldehydirespiratoraceae; genus JAAXHB01. The sequence goes on from OZ244029.1 coordinate 814,308, forward strand.
GAGTAGCGCCCGAGGTGCTTGTACTCGTTATCGATGCGCAACGGCAGGGAATTTTCGCCGTCGACGTCGGCCTTGATAACAGGGTCCCAGCTCTCTTCGAGGTACTTCTTCATCTCGCTAACCAGCGCGCCGGAGTCCATCGGGAGGTTGCCGGGCATGATCAGCAGCGACTGGTCGCCGCGCTGCCAAAGCTGCGATATCGCCAGGGCCATCAGTCGCAACACGCCCCGGGTTCGCTGGAACTTGTCGAGTGCCGACCAGTCGCCGAAGAGCCGATCGAACAGTTCGGGATGGATCGGATACGACGCTTCCATTCTCCGGCGGTAGTCGGTCTCGGAGCAGCCGGCCGGGAACTCGATTGCCCTGTTGCGGTACATCTCGGAGAACGCCCGGATCACCCCGTCGCGCACCCGGGCCTTGTCCGCGGGGATGGTCTCAAACAGACGACGCCGGACGATCTCGAACGACTCGTCCGGCGATGCCGGTTGCCACTGGGCAGCCAAGCGGGTGACGACGTTCTTCAGCTTCTCCAGTGCGGTCTTGCCGCGGTCGCCGCCGATCTCGATGTCGGACGCCGGGATCGACACGAGTACCACTACGTTGGGCACTGCGGCGGCAGCCTCGGTGAGCGACTGGGCAAAGGTGAACTGGGTGTCGAAATCACCTCCGGCCAGCCGCCTGCCGTCACCACCATCGCGAAGCTGACGGGCGTAGGCGACCCATTCGTCGATCAGCACGACAGCAGGGCCGAACTGCTGAAACAGGGTCCGAAGCGCGGCACCGGGGTTGGTGCCCGCCTCGTCGTCGGTGCGAACTAGTTCATAGCCGGCCTTGCCGCCCAGTTGGTAAGCGAGACGACCCCACAGAGTGTGCAGCTCGATGCCGTCTTCTACCGGCTCCGGCGCGGCCGGAGAGATGGTTTGGCCGACCAGGACCGCACGGTTGATGTTGCCGGGCAGCGACAGCTTCTCGGTGGTGAGGGCCTCGGCGATGCCTGGGAGATCCTTTGCGGGCACGTCGGATGCGAGGTGGTAGAGGGCGATCATCGAGTGGGTCTTGCCGCCGCCGAAGTTGGTCTGCAGCTCGATCACTGGGTCGCCGCCGGCGCCGGAGAGGCGCCTGGTCGCACTGACCAGCAGATCACGTAGACCCTCGGTCAGGAAGGTGCGAGCGAAGAACGCCTTGGGGTCCTGGTATTCGAAGTCGGCACGACCGTTGGCAACTTCGAAGAGGTCCGCAGCAAATTCGGCCTGGTCGAACCGTCCCGACGCCACATCGGTGTGGGGGGCAATGATCTCCCGCCACGACGTCAGGCCCGCCTGGGGCCGACCCTCGGTCGGCTTGGCGGCGATCTTGCGGCGCTCAGAGCGGGCTTCCTCTTTGAAGATCTGGCGCATCAGGCCGCGGCGCAGCGTCTTGATGGACTGACGGTTCTCGGTGTCGCCGAAGGCCTCGAGCACGCGCTCCATCGAGTCGAGGGCGCGAGCCGTGTCGTCGCTCGAAAACGAGTTCTGGTGCGCCCAGCTATTCCGAACGTCAGCTACCTCAAAAACGAGCGAACGGATCGCTGGCGGGAAGCCATGCCCGAACACCTCTTTCCAGGTCACCTTGATTCCTTTGAAGACGAAGGCGATGTCTTGGGTGCTCGGGTTTCGCTCAGGGTTGTATAAGCGCTGGTTGACCTGTTGCAGCCAGTCATACCCGTAGAAGCCTTGCCAGGTCTCCTCACACTTCGGGGCGAGACCATCTCGCAGAAGATCGAGTGCCTTCGCGATCCTTTCTGTGTTTGCCATCACCATGGCGGCACTACCTTGCTTTCGTGGTCGGTCAGAGTAACGACCCCTGGGCTTCTCCCATAGGAGCGCCAATCTCCAGCAGATCGGGCCAGGTGGTGATCAGGCCGTTGTAGGCGCTGGCCTCTTCAGCCCGGCCGTTGTCGTTTGCCTTCTTGTACAGCACATAGGCAAGTTGGCGTGCCCGGTCGGCGTAGCCGCCAAGCTGGTGCAACAGCGCGGCGGCCTCCGGCTCCGACCGCTCCAAGGTGGCGACGAGGTGCTGGGTGGCCTCCCACACGGTCAACCGGTCGTCTAGTGCAGGGTGCCAGTAGGGATCCAACTCGTCGCGACGGTAGAGCCGGAACCGACCGCCTCGGGCTTTACCGATGCCGGCTTCTTCAAGACCTGCGAGGGACGTGTTCTTAGCCCGGGCGAGGTTGTCAGCGTCGCCGGATGCGGCCGGGTCGTAGCCGTGCTGGGCGAACCAGGTGACCGCGAAACGGGAGTCCGCGTCGAGTTCGGCTTCTTCGCCGTCGAGAATCTCCCCTAGCACGTCGTTGATGATCGCCAACGCAGACGACACAGGCATGACCCTTCCGTCGGCCTCGATCACCTTGGCGTAACGCGAAAACACCCCGATGCCAGGGCCGATGGTCGACTGCGCCATGTCGACCGGCGCGATGTTGCCTGTCTGCAGAACACGCACAGCCTCGGGCAGTTCGTTGCGGAGAGCCTCCACGAACTGCCCGCGTGAAGCGGGCGCGACACCCTCAGGGCGCGGCCGGCAAACAAGGACGATCGACGACGCCAGAGCATTCGACTTCATGGCGCGGAGTCTTGATTGATTCTCAGTCCGCATCGGCCACGTTGCCGTGATCTGCATACCGGCATCCGCCACGCCCTGCAAGAACGTGTCCCAACCGGTGGACCGGACCCCGCCTTCGCTGGTTTCGGTTGCCTTGTAAGCGTAGAAGATCGTCACCGGCACATCCGGGGTTGACGCTTCGGCCACCTCGGCTACGAATTCAGCCATGCCCGACTCAAAATGCTCCTCAGCCTTCTGTTTCGACCCGGCTCGATAGCGGTTGGCGACCAGCTCGTCGGCCTTCGGGGTCAGCAATGTCGCGCACTCGTCAGGCCATACGTCCGCTAGGTTGCGACGCAACCACACGTAGAAGAAATCCGATATGTCGGCATAGGGGACATTGTCGTAGTACGGCGGATCGGTGGAGACGGCAACGTTGCGCGCGCTCCGCACTCGTGCAATGGCGTCCATCTGGACCGCTCGACCCTCGAGGCCCATCACGGACCCGATGCTTACCAGGCCCCTCATCGTGCCGCTGAGGCACGTCAAGAAAGACCCGGAGCTGGAACTGAACGGGTTCGACTCAGCGAAGTCCCAAATCATGGGGATGGCCTGACGACCGAATAGCTGGCGCGGACACTGCGCTCTCGGCTCCCACCGGACCAGAGAATTGCCAAGATCCGCCTGCTTGTCGATGCCGAACGCCAGATACGTCACCACCGCGTCCGCATATGCATCCGCGCCCGTGCCGCCGTCTCGCAGGCGGATCTCATCGGATGCCATGCCCGCAGCCGCCGCATGGGCCTCGACCAACCCCCGAACATCGGCCAGCAGATCGGAGAACGTGGTAAGCGCTGTCAATTGCCGCGGGGTGAACAGGTCCTCCCAATCGCCCATGCCGTAGTTTGGCGGGTTGCTGTACTGCGGGTTGGAGGGAAGCGGCCCCAGGATCAGTTCGCAGTTCACGTCGGTTGCGGCGGTGTGCTCGAGAGTCGGCCCGAGGTACATTCGACCTCGCGGTATTCCTTCGGCGACGACGGCCATGAGCTGGGCGCCCATCCGCCCGGCCCGGCCTTCAGCCTTGATGTAGACACCGGGAATCGCGGCACCGGTGGCGATGCAGGTTCCATTGCCCCTGTTGACCGTCCTGGGATGCGATGGGCTCCCGCCCGTTCTGACCTCGTAGCGGACCGTCTGAGCGACGCGGTCGATCACCGGCTCGATCCAAACGGGCGGCTTGCCTCTCCGCTTGGCGAGATACCACGACGCCACAAGCGGAACATGACCGCTCCAGGCCGGATCAGGCGATTCGACTGTTCTCGCCCAGATCCAAGCAATCGGCGTGAGTTTCTCGCCGTTGGGGCCTGTTGCATCCGGGTACAGGTGCCCGATCCGCTGCTGGGCTTGGTCTCGCATCCAGTGCCCGTAAGCCTCCACGTCGGCTGCCAGCCCCTGCGCGCGTTCCCACGTGGCCATCTCGTCTTGGAGGTCGGGGTGCACAGGCGGTCGGTTGGCGAAGCGCGGCGGGATCTCGATCATCGCCTTCTGTATCAGCACCGCTACCGGGTTGAGATCACCTGATAGAGCCTGGAGACCCAGCCGCTGAGCCTCCAGAGGGATAGACCCCCCTCCGCCGAACGGATCAAGGATCGGTGGCGGACCGTCGGGGAAGCAACGCTCGATCTCGGCCTTTGCCTCGGCTAGCACCTGCGGGTCGTTGGAGTTCTTCCACACCGCCAGCCGCTCAAGAATCCCGAACAGACGCTGCCTTTCCGCTTCTTGCTGCTCGTTGCTCAACGAATTATCAGCCGACGGATCATCCACCAGCGACGCCCAGATCACAGCCCTCGCTGCCACCAGCGGTCTGCGCGCCCACCAAAGGTGCAGCGTCGACGGGTGACCGTGCCGGATCGACTTTTCCCGTGACGCTTGGACATTGATCTCGGCCAACGGCAGAGCAACCTCGATTAGCTTCGGCTTGTAGTCGGTGCTCAACACGGGTCTCCGGCATGTGCTAGCAGATCAGCCACCTTGAGAGGCACCTTGGTCTGCGCAAAATGCAGGGTTACATCTGCGAAAGGCTCCACCAGGTAGCGCACAACTGGTGCCTCGCAGGGGTCGTCGGGCACGGAAGCCACGGCCAAACGCCAGCGCTCGGGGTTGGACTTGGCCTTCTGCACCTGCTGGGCCGAGACGCTGATCTCGGTGGTCCGGGGCAGGTGGCTCTTGACTTCGATGAAGTAGTGCATGCCGGTTGCGGGGTCCACAGAGTCGATGTCGAAACCGGGGTTGCTGTGATGCTGCGGGGTCGGCTTCCGGCCGAGCGCCCGTTCGGCCTCACAAACCGCTTCCACGCCTCGGCGGTCGGTTTCGAGCTTGTCGGCGGAGGCGTCGGGATCCGGGGGAGTGCCGGCAAGGCTGTCGAGCAGCCCCTGGGGGACCACGAGCGCAGCACCGACGATGGTGGGTGGGTTGTTGTGCAGATCGGCCTCCAGGTCGAGTTCGAGCCGGCGCCTTGTGAGGCGGTCTGCGAGTTCGTCGGCTCGAGCGCTGGCTCGACCGGAGTTGAGCCTGGGCTTCTTTCCTTGAAGTTCCTGGAACTTGAGGTCTTCGGCTCTCATGTCCCAGAACTGGATCTCAGAACGGAGCCGCTCCTTCACGGCCGTCCAAACCTTGTTGACTCGCTGGCGGGTGACAGCGGCAATCTCGCCGAAGTGAGGGCCAGCGAGGTGCTCGATAGCCCAGGCTCGAGCGGCATTCTCGGCTGTGGCATCGGCCCACTCGTCGTCGAGGCGCCCGCTGATGAGCGCTCGTTGGTCGTCGGAGATCGGGTCGTAGCCGAGGTAGGGCTCTGCGCCGGCGTCAACAACGTTGTGATGGCGGTCAATCTCGACGTATTGGAAACGGCGGCTCACCACCTGGCGGCTGCCGTGCACTTGGCGGCCGTCGGTCACAGTGTGATCGAGATACACCAGCAGTCTTGGCTCGGTGCTCGGTTCGTCGGCTGCTACGAGAGTGGCGCCGGCTGTCAGAGTGTTGCCGTGGTCGGCCAACACCTTGTCGACAAGAGCGGTCAGCAGAGGCGTGCCCGGGGAGATCAGCTCGGCGCGTTCGCCGCCTTCGAGTTGGATGCTGGCCTTGTGGAACGTCACCCTCGAATAGCGGTCGTGCAGCGGGCCAAGGGTCGGGTTGGCGGGGTTCCTTACGGATGCAGGCACTCGGGTGATCTCAAACCGTTCGGGTTCGCGCGCAGCAATGCGGCCGCCGTACTTCTTCAGCGCGGCCGTGAAGAACGCCTCCACGAACCACGGCTGGAGCTTGCGTGCCCGTGAGCGCTCCATGAGATCGTGTATCTCCTCGGTCGGCGCAGCGCCGAGACCTCCCACGAGAGCGCGTTCTTGCAGGACGATTTCAAGCTGGCCGCCGATCTCGCCGTCGATGATCTCGTTCATGTAGACGGCATGCGCGGGATCGCCGTCGTCGCGGATGGCTTTGATCAGCAGATCTTGGAGGGATCGGTTGATCTGAGCATCGCCCAGCACGTCGTAGACCTGATCTTTGTAGATGCCCTTTTGCTGTTCGATCTTGTGAAAGAGTCGCTCGAACACTTTGCCCTCACGGGTCTCGTGGGCCACAAGATTCCAGAGATGGCACGGCAGTTGTTGACCGATCCGGTGGATCCGTCCGAAGCGCTGCTCGATCCGGTTGGGGTTCCAGGGCAGGTCGTAGTTGACCATCATGTTGGCCACCTGCAGGTTCACGCCCTCGCCGGCGGCATCGGTGGCCACCAGAATCCGAACAGTCGGGTCGACCCGGAAGCGGTCTTGGATCACGCGTCGGTCGTGGCGTTTGATCCCGCCGTGGATGGTCACCACAGCCTCGGGCCGGCCCAGCTCGGCCACGATCCGATCGGCGACATAGGTGAGAGTATCCTTGTGCTCTGAGAACACGATCAGCTTGCGCGGCCCTGCTTCTGGTTCGTGGGGGTTTTGGGCTGCGGTGGGTTGGTCTGGGTTGTCGTCCTCCTCTGGAGGCCGGGCGGCAGTCGAGCGGAAGACGTCTGAGCGCAGCAGTGCGCGCAGCTCGTTCCACTTGGTGTCGACCCCGGACTTGCGGACCTTGTTGGCCAGCTCGACCAGACCGCCGAGTTCGACCACCTCGGCCTCCAAGTCCTCGGCGGTCGCCGCTGCGGTGCTGGCATCGATGACCACGTCCTCGAGGACTTCAAGTTCTTCGTCGTCGTAGTCGTCGAAGTCGAACTCCTCCAGGTCGGCGAACTTCACTCCCTTGGGCAGATCAACAGCCGGGATGGCCTCCCCGGCGGCGGCAAGCTCACGCAGCTTCGCGGCCTGATCGGCTAGCCGGTCCCGTCGGCGGCGCAGCGACTGGTAGATCGCCTTGGGGGAGGAGGCCAGGCGCCGCTGCAGGCCGGCCAGGGCGAATCCGACGATGATGCCCTTGCGCTTGTCGCCCTTCTCGCGCATCCGGTCGGCCCGGTTCATGCCGTTGCGGACGTAGTCGGTGACCGCCTCATACAGCTCCTGCTCCAGCGGCGACAGCTCGAACTTGAGCGACGTGGCGTAGCGCTTCGTGAACAGCCGCTTGCCTTCGAAAGTGCTCAGGTTCTCCTTCACGAGCCGGCGCATCACATCGGACACGTCGGGCATTTCGTCGTTGCGGAGCCGACCTGCGAAACGGTCGGGATCCAGCAGCGTCATGAAGGCCAGAAAGTCTTCGTTCTTGCCGTTGTGCGGTGTGGCTGTGAGCAGCAGCAGGTGACGGGTGCGTTCACGCAACAGCTCGCCGAGCTCGAAGCGCTTCGTCTTCTTGAGCTTGGCGCCGTAGCGATGCGCCGCCATCTTGTGCGCCTCGTCGACGATCACGAGATCCCAGTCCGTTACGGCCAGCTTGGCCCGGAGATCTTCTGCCCTGGCCAGCTGATCCACCCGTGCCACCAGTAGGTGCTTTTCGAGGAACGGGTTGCCGCTGCGCGATGCCTCAACTGCCGCACGTGACATCAGTTCGAAGTCGATGCCGAACTTGTCGTACAGCTCGTCCTGCCACTGCTCGACCAGGCTTCCGGGGGCCACGATCAGACAGCGCTTCACGTCGCCTCGCAACATCAGCTCGCGGATCAGCAGGCCCGACATGATCGTCTTGCCGGCGCCAGGGTCGTCGGCGAGCAGAAACCGCAGCGGAGTCTGGGGCAGAAGCTGGTTGTAGACGGCATCGATCTGGTGCGGATACGGCTCGATGTTGGACGTGTCGACCGCCGCAAACGGATCGGCCAGGTGCGCCCAACGCATCCGACGCGCCTCGGATGCCAAGCGAAACGCCGCTCCGTCGGCGTCGAAGGTCCAGCGCCGCTCCGCTACCTCGGCTATTCCCTTGAGGTCGGCGGTTGTGATCAGCCGTTCGCCGAGCTTGCCGCCGGCTGTGCGGTAGGTGAGCGTCGCCGACTGCGGGCCGTGCTGCTCCAGGGCCACCACCACGACGTCTTCGGTGGCGACCACGCCCGACAGGCGCCGACGGGCTGAGATGTCCGCGAAGGCCAGGGTCATCTGCCTGCCGTCTCTGGCGTTGGACTCATCAGGCAAACCGCCGGGGGCCGCCAAAGCGACGAACACGCATTGCGCCTCATGGTAGGTCCACCCTGTGACATCCACCGCAGCGACAGCTTCACCGAGGCGTGCCGAACCCGGCCGGAGCACTGACCACCGTAGCCACAACCGGGGCAGGCGCTCAGATGCCTGCCACCGCCTGCCGGGGGCGGAGCCGGTGCGGAGACCGCCTGGCCCACGGGCACCGCCCGCCGCCAACGCCGAACCGAGTGAGGCCTCTCCGGGGCCAAGACTGACTCCGGCAACTGGGTCACCCATCGGCGACCACAGAGAGTCGAGGCCTGATCCACGCGGCACATCCCTAATGTGGACTCACCACTCGATACCGCGGCCTCAGGCAGCGAGCACCCGTGATTGCAGTCACCGTGCCAGCGGCTACCATCTATTATTAGGCAGATTCACTGCTCGCTGTCACACCTCGTTGGTATCGTTGAATATGGCCACCCTCAAGATCAAGGCGGCAGACGACCACCTCAAGCGAATGATCGGGTCTAAACCCGGACACGGATTGGCCGAACTCGTGTGGAATGCGGTAGACGCCAACGCCACTAACGTCGATATCACGGTGACTCGCACAGCCGCTGATGCCGTCGACAAGGTGGTGGTACGGGACAACGGGCATGGCTTCGAAGCAAGTAAGATCACCGAACTTTTCGGTTCCGTAGGTGGGAGTTGGAAGCATAGTGCAGCGAACCGGAAGACTAAGGACGGCAAGCGGATCTTGCATGGCGACAAGGGCGAAGGGCGTTGGAAGGCCTTCGCCCTCGGTGATCGGATCGAATGGGAATCCGTCACTTCTGGAACCGATGATCAACCCAACCAGAAGGTTCGAGTTAAGATGTCAGAACAAGAGTTGGGCGAAGTCGAGTGGGAAGATTCGAAAGATACGGACGATCCGGTCGGTACTACCACGACAGTCGTCGCCGGGATGAAACAACCGAATGCCCTCCTTGCGGATAGCGCTCATCACAATCTCACCAGCGTGATGGCGCTCTACCTCACAAAGTATCCAGATGTGACCATAATTTACGATGGGAAGCCGCTTCTTGTCAGCGACGTGATCGCCCGTAAGCAGGATATCGAAGTCGTCTACAAGAACGAACACGGTGAGGTGATTCTCACTGTGATCGAGTGGGATGTAGACTTTGGTCGAGCACTCTTTCTTTGCGATGAAGACGGAACAACGCTGCATGAAGACTCACCAGGAATCCATGCTCCAGGGTTTATGTTTTCGGCGTATGTCCGTTGGGCAGGGTTCCGAATCCACGAGTCATTATTACCACTTGCTCAGATGGACAACTACGAGGTCGGACCAGCTGTCGACGCTGCCAAAGACGCTCTCCGCACCTACTTCAGGGAGAGGCGGGCTGACGACACCAAGTCAGTCGTTCAGGAATGGCGAGAAGAACATGTCTATCCTTTCCCTGAGGAGCCGATGAACAACGTTGAACTTGCCGAACAGGCGCTGTTCAACTTCGTAGCGGTCAGCTCCGCCGATGCCGTCAACCGAATCGAGGACCGTAAATCGAAAGCTATGAGTCTCCAGACGATGCGGATAGCGATCAAGCGAGACCCCACATCGGTCGAATTCATCATGCAGGAGGTTCTAAAGCTCCCCAAGACGAAGATCGACGAATTCCGTCATCTCATCGAGCGAACGTCCCTGATAGCAATGTTGGATGCCATGAGTCTAGTCACTGGTCGACTTGAGTTCTTGGCAGGACTAGAACTTCTCCTATTCGAGACTGATCATGCAAAACAGGTATTGGAGCGTACCCATCTGCACCCGATCGTCGAAAACTCGCCGTGGTTGTTCGGCGAGGAGTTTTCTATGCATGTCTCGGACCAAACGCTAACTACGCTACTGAAGGCTCACCTCGACCTGCTTGAACGAGCCGAACTCGTATCTGAACCGGTGACTGACCTAAGAGGCATCCAGCTCCGCCGTATCGACTTTATGTTCGGGCGAGCGATCGAACTCAACAGAGGACACCGGGAGCACTTGGTCGTCGAAATCAAACGTCCGACCACCGTCATCGGACGAAGCGAAATCGCCCAGATTGAGGACTACGCAGAAGCGGTTGTTCGAGACAACAGGTTCGACAGTCCTAGTGTCCGATGGGAGTTCGTACTACTGGGTACGGAGCTTGATGAACATGCAAAACGCAGGGCCAATCAACGGGATAAACCTCGTGGACTAATTCATGATGGCGACAACAGCGTCCGTGTTTGGGTAAAGTCTTGGGCAGAGATTCTGCAGGAGTGCAAGCACCGCCTCAAATTTATTCGGAATCAACTTCAGTACGATCCAGATGCAGATCAAGCTCTGGCGTATCTCCGGATCACGTATCCTGACTATGTTCCCAAGTCCATTGCCAAGTTGAACTCTGTTCTCGACTCCTCAACCCTTTAGTGGGCTGTCACAGGCGCGAGCCCCTGCCGTCACAGCCACGATAGCAGACGCATTCTGTATGAGTTCGCGAATAGGTAACAGCGACATGGTATCGATGAAGCGCATCGAGCGGATGGGACCCGAAGTCTCGGTCTGCCTAGTTCTGACTTCCTCGGTTCAGCTTGCCTACTCAGAACCGAGCAGATTGGATGCAAGGTCGGCTTTTCACGGTGTGTGGCCTCTGAGACTAGGTGTAACAGCAAGCGACCGCTGGGCCTTATACGAGCGAGCCAATAACCCAATCGTTGAAGGCAATGCCGGGTCGTGAAGCCTCGTACTCTGACCACAGCTTGGCGGCTTTTTCTCGTTCGGATCCTTCCGCTACCAATCTTGACGCTTCCAGCGAAGGTGTGCCCGAGCGAAGACGGTCTAGCTGAAGCGCGGAGTAGATCCGGGTGCGTGTGGTGTAGTCGAGATTCCGCAGGTGGCCCAGGATCTCGATCGCGGCACCAACGAGCCATGGACCCTGCTGGGAGATGGCGTCGAAGCACCGCTTGACATCCCTGACCTTCACATCAGACTTGGCCTCGACAACAGCCTCAGCCGTAGTGCCGTTCAACCATGCGGCGATGACGTCTGATGGCTCAACTCCCATATCGGCCTGGGGGTATCTGAGTTCAGCGAGGCCGATGAGCACTTCGGACAGCAGCCTCTCGAGGAGTTTAGCCGACGAACGCGGTGAATCGTGGCGAGACGATTCTCGGCCGAGTTCGAGAAAAGGTTCAAGGTCCATTTCCAACAACTTGCTGTAAATCTCATTGCATGTCGAAGTTGGCAAGCCGGTGCGGTAGACGACAGTGGGCCAAACTCCCGGGTATGTGCGACGGATCTGCTTTGCGAGCCTCTCGGCTGCGTTCAGAATTTCGTCACGTCTCACGCCGATGAGGCCAACAAAGCAGAGCGAACGACCAAGAACCTCCTCCAGAGCCTTGCGCAAATCACCGTCAGTGAGGGCCGCTTCGGAGATCGCTGCCAAGAGGAACGGCTCAAGATCACCCAGATCCTCAGCGTCTGCCGTGTGTCGCAAGATGTCCTCCGCCTTACCGATCTGGCTGGTGGTTGCCGGAAGCTGTCGCTGGAAGAGCCGGAGCACACCTTCGGCTGCGCTCTTGTCTGGTGTAAATACGACGATACGACCGCTGGTGTGTTGTCCCCCGCGCCCTGCGCGGCCTTCTAGATTCCTCAGGTCGGTGATGCTGAGAGGTCCGGCGCTGCGTCGAGGGTAGACCATCACCACGGTTCTGGTCGGGAAGTCGACACCTTCCAGAAGGGTGGATGTACACACCAGGAACCGCAGCGGAGTCTGGGGCAGAAGCTGTTTGTAGACGGCATCGATCTGGTGCGGATACGGCTCGATGTTGGACGTGTCGACCGCCGCAAACGGATCGGCCAGGTGTGCCCAGCGCATCCGGCGTGCCTCGGATGCCAAGCGAAAGGCCGCTCCGTCGGCGTCGAAAGTCCAGCGCCGCTCCGATACCTCGGCTATTCCCTTGAGGTCGGCGGTTGTGATCAGCCGCTCGCCGAGCTTGCCGCCGGCTGTGCGGTAGGTGAGCGTGGCCGACTGTGGGCCGTGCTGCTCCAGGGCCACCACCACGACGTCTTCGGTGGCTACCACCCCCGAGAAGCGCCGACGGGCCGAAATATCCGCGAAGGCCAGCGTCATCTGCCCGCCGTCTCTGGCGCTGGACTCATCAGGCACACCACCGGGGGTCGCCAAAGCGACGAACTCGCATTGCGGCTCATGGTAGGTCCACCCTGCGACATCCACCGCAGCGACTGGGTGAGTGGAGGGCCGCCGGCGCCAGCCCTGACCGACGACCCGGGCGAGGGTGCCTAGAGCCAATCAGCTCCCGTGCGTCCCTAGTTCGGATGCGAGCCCAACCTTGCCTGCCATCGGTCCCACAGCCGCGGTGGACATTCAGCACTCTTCCGTTGGAGCCTCAACACAGTCAAGTCCATGCTCGCGGCGGGCTTGGTCCTCTTCGTCGAGTGGTGTCAAGAACTTCACGGCCGCAATCGGAGGTTCGGTTGCGTCTCCGATCCCGAGCTCCGTGAGGTGCTCATGCCATGCCTCTCGCCAGCGGGCTCGGATGCTGTCATCAGAGAGGAACGAGTCGACACCAATGCTGCCGCTGAACGGCCACAACGGATCGGGTCCAGCAGCCAGGCAGAGCCGTGCGAGGATCGCTCGCCGGACGAGATCTCGCAGCCGATCAACCGCATGCCCGAACTCAACGGCGGAAAAGGCATCAATCTTACCCTTAGGTACCGTCGAGATCTTCCTGAGGTTGCCACGAAAATCGCCCTTCTTGATCTGGCCTCCATGGACCAACTGCGATCGCAACCCGTACAGCACTCTGACGTCACCGGAGATCGCTTCTTCCGGATCATTGTCGGTCGCAAGCAATGCAGAGGTGCGACAACTCAGCTTGTGAGTTATTCCTCTCGTCTTGGCTTTTCCATCAGCGAGTACCGCTTCGAGTGCTGTCGCCAGATCTACGATTGCCTCGAAGTGGTTCGCTTGATAATGCGAGCTATTGAACTTGCTGAGCGCGATGTCGAAGGAGGTGGCATTCATGTCTTCGCGCTCTACTTTGGTCTCATCAACGAGCTTCACTTTGGCCTCATCGATGAGTTGGCTGATTGCTTCGAAAGCGTGGCTATGTTCCCCCTTCAGCCAGACAGTCCTCCGTACGATCGGCCGAGCCCAGGTGAATTTGACCATATGGGGGTCCATGCGATTGACCATGGTCGTCGTCCCTCTCACCTCAAGGTGGGAATGGACGGTCCCAGCACTGAACAAGCGCGCCAGCAGGAGGAATCGATCGAGCTTGCTTGATAGCTGTTTGACTACCTCATACGGGTACGGGTTGTCAGTCCGCTCCCGGATGATCAAGAGGGCATGCGGCCGCTCAAATGGGGGAGGAAACTCGCGGTTGAATGCGTTCCATCCGCCAGCGATCTCGTGAGTGAGACGCTTGATCAGTCCACGGGAGTGCTCCGGCTCGGGCACGACTGTGATGTCACCAACCTTGATCTCAGTCTGGCCCTCGGTTGTGAGATGGGAAACGACGCGGCAGCACACTGCCTCGTAGGTCGGTGAGTCGAGGACTTGGATCAACTCCTCAATGGACTCCGTGACGGCCTCGGAGCCTGCATCAAAGTGGTCCTGGCCGGTCTCGACACTCAGTCGTCCACAGGCCGCGATGGCAGCTTCCAGGAAGCTGAAGACATAGGTGCCCGCAAATTCTAGGAAGACATAGTCGTCCGCAAATTCTGGGTGGCTCTGGTTCGGGGGGTCGGCGAACCGATGTGGATACAGTGCTTCAAGTTTCTCTTCAAGCTGGTGATAGGCAGAGACCGCGTGGATCGTGTCGCCGAAGTAGTCGCGCCCTACCCTCACGTACGGGTGGAAGACAGGCGTGGGGACGACGAGCTCAGCGCGAAGCGCATCGAACGCTTCGGCAATGAACGCACGGGCTGTGTCACGAAGATCCATGAGAGGCACTCTACCGCCCGAATTGGGGCGTAGGGCTTGTGGAAGATCGACTGGTCGTCGTCTGACGAGGCCAAATCGGTGACCGTGATCCGCAGGGCAGCTGCAGCACCTCGGTCACGAGTGGGACTGACTTGGGATGCTCACCAACCCATCAGTGGCTGCAGACTTAGGAGAGCCAGCCCAATGGAGCCTTCTCTGGCATCCCATTCGGTTGGACCTGCAGCCAGCTTCAACGACTGCATCGACCTGTTACACACACTCTTCGATCTAGCGCCGAAGGATAGTCCCGACCCAACTAGGGGGTTCGAATCCTTGAAGCGCTCGGTGTGGCACACTACAGCGCAGCTGCAGCAGAATCGCCATGGTCAACTCAACCGAGACTAATGAGACCTACAAATACTGGAGTTCGGTGTTTACGATGTCAAAACCGGGTTTCGCCAGGATGGAACGACGTGGAGCAACCACGGATGGTGGACCCTCAGCGTTGCACCGGTCAGCCACCAGGCTCGTTGAATAAGCGCGAGCGCGTCAGACCGATCAATCCTTGCGAACGTCGTCGGGATTGCTGCGAGAGCTTCCCGTTCGTTGGGGTTGTGCTCAGAGTTGAGGTCGCGCCAAAGGTCGAGTCTGTTCTGCTCATCATCACTGAGGTTGTCGGGAAACTCAGTGGCCAAGTTGAAGGTCACGAAGGGGTGGCCATCGCTGGTATCGGATTCCTGGAAGAGGCGGCGCGTTCGTAATCCACTGACTTGCCGGCGCATGACAGCGATGGTGCGCCAGAGATCTCCCACGATAGGAATGCGCCCGAATCCGGAACGCGCGTCTGCCGGGAGCAAGGAGCCGGCGTTTAAAGAGATTCGGAACAAGGATTCGATCTCTTCGCGCGTGCGTTGGATTGCTTCGAGCCCAAGATTGTCGTACACACCGCCGTCGGCAACTCGTATGGGGTTCCCGGTCTGGCAGGGGAAGGCGAGATGATCCAATCCGATTGGTGGGAACGGTCCCGGCACTGCAGCTGATGCCGCGACGGCAGTTGCGAGTCTGATACCCGATCCAGCTGTCGGGATGCTCCCGTTCACATAGTCACCGACAACGTCCGCGTCGAAGCGGAACCTCACACCTTCGCCTATATTGGTTGCATTGAACATGAACCAGCATCCAGTTGGCAGATCTTCGAGCTTGGTATGGTTGAGGAAGCGTTTGTCGAGTCGATCGGCAAGTACGGTGGTGCGAGACGATCTCGGCCGAGTCGAACGCCAGCTGTTGCGAAGCAGGTCGGCCCTAAACGAGCGCTGCGTGACGGTGTCGATGACCGGCAGAAGCACGTGCTTATCAAAGCCCGGTTGATCCGCTGCTCTTGTCCAGTTGACGGCCATGACAGCGTTGGCTAGTGAACCACCTGAGACGCTGGAAATGATCCGCGTATCTTGGATGAGGTCGGCATCAACAAGGAAGCGGAGAACGCCTAATCCTGCTAGGGTGGCGCGGAAGCCGCCACCAGAAAGTGCAACCAGGATTGCTGGTTTGTTCGGTCGTGTGGAAGGTAACGGTCGGCGGGGCGGCATCGGTTTCTCGCAGCGTCGAAGCGCTGCTCTACCGCCCTGCTTCGATCGTGACCGCGGTGTGATTGCCGGGACCGGTGAGACGGCGGAGGGTGGCGTGGCAGCCACGGGAGTCGAGGAGCCGGGTTCCATGACATGGGCTGCCCATGCCGAGTTGCCGGGCGTGCCAGCCCAGATGAGGATGAGTGATGCGCCGTCAGTGCGTGCTTCAGTGGCGCGAATATCCGTGGATGACAGAGCGGCGGCACCATTCGGATGCGTGTGCCAATCACCGAGATAGGTCAATCCACCGATTCCGTCACAGCTAAACGCGGCGACGGTTTCGTTGGTGCCTTCTATACCGCGTTCGAAGCCAGACCCTTTGTGGGTGCTGTCCCGAGGCGGACCGGTTGCCACGTCAATCGTGATTGTCAGAGCGGCATTGTCACGCTCGCCGAACAACAGACCTCCGGTCTCAACAGGTTGATCCGCGATAAAGGTACTGGAGGCGACTGCCTCGATGGTCTCTTTCGCGCCAGGGCTAAGGAGTACTGTGTAGCCATTGGTCCCCTTGATTCGCTGTGGGCACTTCACCTCGATGGACAGCGGGTTGTTGCCTGGCAGCGGCTTGGTGTGTGGAAGGGCTGTAAAGCGAGCGACACGATGGTCGGGCCTCGCCAAGAAGAGCGCTACCTGATTGATGAGGGTGGCTGCTGCAGATGCCGCGTCTGCTGCCGAGCCGTGGAAGGTCGGCGCCGAGCATCCGGGCTCAGGATGGACCAAGTCATTGATTCCCGGCGTTCCCCAGAACGCCTCAACAAGGCGGGAATGTCGGGAAGATCTCCCGAGTTTGTGAAGTGCTGCTCGAGCGGTGTAGCCGGGACCTGCAGCACCGGCTGGGGCTGTGAACATCGCCGTCAGCTCACAGCGCGCATCGGTGGCCACAGAGACGATCAGCGGGTGTTCTGGGTCGGCTGCAGCATAACGGTCGATGGCCGCTGCAACACTGCGGTTGGCAGTGGCGTCAATAATGAGGTCTGCCGATGAGAGATCCTTGACAAAGGTATCGATGCGCACGACATCGTCCATCTTGTCTTCTATCGAGACTGTTCCGGCGTGAATCCTCCGAAGCCGTTTCGCGAGAGCGCTTGCCTTCGAGCAGGTGATGTCGGCTTCGTCGTATGGCTGGCGAACGATGAGCCCAGGAGACACGCTCGAATTGTCACGGAGTCGGATTGTTGCTGGCTTGGCGCGTGCGACGAAGTCAGCAAGCCAGCCGCCAAGTGCACCGCAGCCCCAGATTTCGACGGTCTTGCCTGATACTGCTGTCATCGGGGAGCTTTCGTCTCGGCGACGAGTGACTGATTGTCGGGCTTCGTATATGCGGGTCCACGCGAGTTCTTCATCTGAAGCCCAGTCGTAGGCCGCGGTGAGTGCTTTCTTGACCTCTGCTTCTGACTTTGAAGTGGCCAACTGACGTAACCGATCTGCGATGGTCGCGCGAATTTCCCAGCCGACTAGGTGATGAAGCCGGTGCCCATCGACACGGCGGTTGAGGGTCCCAACCAGCACGATCAGTGTTGTCCCATCGGGGTTCTTGAGCGCGGTACATTCAAGGTGTCTGGCAAAGTCGGTACAGGAGATTCCGAGGGAGTGGAGTTGGCTTGAGAGTTCTCCGCATCTCGCGGCATAGTCGTCACGCAGCGGTCGGTTGGTCAGGACGACAGCAGCGAGCCACGGCGTTGCCTCGAGACTAAAGCGGTGGAATTCAGTAACGTCGACCCGGCAGCCATCTCGCGGCTCAAGGTTGGCCCAGAGGAGACGATTGTGCTTACCTTCGGGAATGTCCGCCAGGATGACCAGACGCGTCGATGAGTAGTTGATGCCAAGGGCTACCGGCGGATGGATGGGGCCGAGGTTCGGGTCGAGTTCACCCGCCGCAGCGTCCGCGAACCACTCGCCCATTCGATGTACGAAGCCGTACATGCCGTCTGCCGGCAACCATTGCGTCGCAGAATCGATATATAGACACAAGTGTCGTCCACATACGTGTGGATAGGAGGCCCATCGAGCGTCCGAAGCGACCAGGATCGGAGGATCGAACGGAGCGTTCGGGCATATCCAGACTTCTAGATTCTCGATCAGGTTGAGAGGCAGGCCACCTGGGTAGTGCCTTGTGCCAGCCGTCGAGACGGCGATCGGTACCTTCACACAGGTCTCGGACTCCTGTACCGGACCGCGCATCCCCAACACACCGTCGCTTACTTGCGCGATGGCCTTCAGTTCGGCGACTGCGCGGCGTTGACCGGGTGTCATGACAGCGGGATGCCGTATCCCCTGCGGTCCGTTGGTCTAGGCCGGGGTCGAGCAGCCGCGGCTGCCCCAATGAGCGCCGATGTCGCTCGCGCGTTGGCTGCTCGCGCCGGCTTCGAGTAGCCACAGTTTCTGCCACTGACATCGAAGATGACAGAGTCCGGATCCTCCTTGCTCCCGTGTTCACCAGTGCAGACCTGTCGGTCAACACCAAAGATCTCTCCGTATTTTTTCCAAGCAACCCGATGCGGAGGGTCAGCGCCATCGGAGTCCGAAGTCGGGATCGGTGACGAGCTAGCAACCATCCACGCATCGTCCGACGCCCGATCGCGAAGGCCCTTAACCACCTTGGCTACTTCGTTGCCATTATCGTCGAACAGCGCTCGCTTGGAACAATGGTGGGGAGCAATCAAGACATCGAAGTTGAGTTCCTTGCCGTCAGCATCAGCCAGGATCGAGCTAAGACTCTCGTGAGCAAGATCGCCTAGGAAGAGGATCCGCTGTTCACAGTTCCCGGCGGAGAGTGTTACTCGCATCGCCAGGCTCGTATCGTTACGGTCCGAGTTCTCGTCCACGTCGGGCAGACCGTGGAACCCCGCCGTGAACGAACCCTCAAGATTCTGGCCGTCGACCAGCGTTGTGCTTGACCCGATCGGCGAGCGCGCATCCTCTGGGAGGAACTTCAGCTGATCAAGCTCGAAGAGATCTTGGCGTCCAACGACCCGCAATCGGTCACCCGAGCCAGCGATGCGATCCTTAAGCAAAGTAAGGCGGCGGTCGGCCTCCTCCCTGAAGGCTGCCGCGTCTTCACAAAGGTCTGCCTTGTATTCCTCAAAGATGCGCGGGGTTATCCACAGCTCGCCGATCAGAACGTTCTCGTCCTGAAGTAGTTGCTTGAAGCCCCGGCAGTGGTCTTGGTCCGGGTGCGTGAGGACGAACGCCGCGAGATAGGGCCGACCGTCCACCTTCGGCAAGATCCCTACGAGTTGCTGGACGATCGGCACATGCGGATCATCGTCGTCATCACTAAGAGACAGGTGGTTGAGGTCGACCTGCACGATCAGCTCGGTATCACCCTTCCGGCCAGTCAAGAGCGTCAGGCTGTCGCCCGAGCCTACGTACCAGGCCACCAAGCCCGTGTCAGGCAACTCATCGCGTTGAATCACGGCGCCTCCTCGGAGCGGAAAGATCACAGTGCTGTACTTTCAGCGGTGTCATCTTCGCATCGTATCGACGCCTTATGACACTTGCCAGAGCTGATGCGCGCTCAGCCGCGGCTACATCCACCGCGTCGCAAGGGACGTCTGCGCCCAGTCGGATCAGCCAGCCGATCCCGATCTCGTCGAGATCGCCGGTCCGAGCACCAAACACCACACCCTGCCTGCCCCACGCTGGTACGCCCTAACCAATATGGCCTTTAGTCATTTCGGGCCATGACTGCCACGCCAGGCGCTGCTGGAAGAGACCGACCGGTATCTCGCCGAGCTTGGCTCGACGAAGTCGGCGAGCCTTCTGGAGCGTCCATAGCCAAGGCCGAGGCACTGTCGCAGCGCATCCGAGCCGGCGCTCCGGCTGCCGCCGCAAGTTGACTTCCCTCGTTTTGGACTCTGGTGGCATCAGCCGTCTCGCCCGACGACGCCAGGACGCAGCAGCGCTGATCTCGGTCCTTCAGCGAGACAGGCTCTGGCCCCCGCTAGTTCCTTCTGTCGTTCTCGTCGAGTCGATCACCGGCTGACAACGCGGCGACACCAACGTCAACCGCTTAGGGCTCACCGCCCGAACCTCGTTGTGCCCGGAACGTGCTTGATGCAGGCCCAGTATTCCGCAGACGTCTCGACTGGATACGCCAATTAGTTCAGGCCGGTTGTAGACGCTTCGCCCGGCGTCCGGCCAGCGCCAGCTTGCGTCCCGCTTCAGCCAGCTCTCGTTGCTCGTTGCCCTCGATCGCCTCGATCCGATCAAGGATCCGGGTCAGGGGCCGCTCGGCTATGGTGTCGGAGGCCGCACGGAACTCAGGCGTGTCGGCCATCTCCTCCCGAGCCGCGTGGTCAGCCGAACACTCCTCTGGCGTCATGCTTCGCCTGAGTTCGAGCATGTCCTGTACGGTGCCTGTGGAACGCATATCGGCCCACAGCTCCAGCCACCGACCTTCGGCTCGCAGCTCAGCCCACCTGCTCTTGTCGCTAGTCATACTCCGCACCCTACAAGACCCCACCTACAGTCTCCTGCGTGCCGGCCCGGAGCCGTCCAGCACGAGTTCCGGCTGAGTCAAGCGATAGATCAGCTCTCAATTGAAAACCGTCGCCAAGCGAGGCAGGCACTAGGTGCGCAGCGTGACCGATGCAGATCGTCTCCTCAAGGCCTTGCGCTGTAGTCAGCCGAGAAGCGCCTCGGCCGGTCGATTCAAATCACCATCTGAGACGCTGACTGGCTAACGACCGGCACCGGTGACTTCCACACAACTGTTGACCCAGTGGCCCTAAGTACCCTCGACAACAGACGGCCATCGATGACCTAGTGCATGAGATTGACATTCTCCAGCAGCACCCACTACAGTGACCTGCGTAAACCCCGGAGCCGTCCCTGCCTCAGGCAAACGGCCGGGGTTTCTGAATTGCTGCCGGTGACGTTTCGCTGCCGCCTGAATACGTGACACGCCGACAGGATCGCAACCACGGCGCATAGCAGCTCCAGAGTGACAGCGCTTGGGTCCTAGCCATCGTCATGGCCGCTCACCCCGAAAGTCACAATCGTGTCGTCATCGGCTGACGGTGCCGCTGATTGAATCACACTTGGCTCGACATCGAGCACCCTCTGGGCAGTCACCGCCTGCGCTACCGTGTCTCCCACTGTGGTGCCGAACGAAGCTGTGAGCTTCTTCAGTTCCGTATGTGGTGTGCTGATCGGTCTGCTGGTCGCCTGCGTATTGGCCATCTCGGCATGCGCTGATGACAAGCTTGCGACCGTGCCAGAGGTATCGGCATTGCCAGAGGTTTCGGCATTGCCCGAAGATTCGGTCGCACCTGAAGACCTGTCCTCGCTTGAGGACTCAGCCGCACCCGACGGCACCGTGCTTGAAGATCCGGATCCAGCGGAGAGTCCGGCTGAGTTCTATGTGCATCTGCTCCCCGCCAAAAGCGACGACTGCGCCACGACAGTCGCGGCTCAGCGGCAAGCACAGACCGATGGCACGCTGCGCGAGGCTCTTGCTCAACTCCTGGCCGGTCCGTCAACCGAGGAACAGGCCGCCGAACTCCATAGCTGGTTCTCCTCTCAGACGGCCGGGATGCTCAATACCGTGACGATCAGCAGCGGCTTGGCCGAGGTGGACTTCACCAACTTCTCCGATGTGATGCCCAACGCCTCCACGTCGTGCGGCAGCACAGCGCTGCTTGCCCAGCTCGACCGCACGGTGTTGCAGTTCGGTGAGATCGACCGGGTCGTCTATTCCTTCGATGGCGACCGGGTTGCCTTCTATGAATGGCTGCAGCTCGCCCCACCCGAGTCAACATCTCGCTGTCGCTGATCAACGGCCCGGTGGAGGGCGACAGCTATCGGATGTACTGCGGGCCGGCGGTCTTCAATCTGCTTCGCCATTCGATCATCCTCGATGCGGTCGAGTCATTGATCGGCCCCGAGATTTCATCAAACCCGGTGCAGCAGATGCGGATGAAGCCCTCAGAGGAGTTGATGACCGACGACATGCTGAGGGCGCACTCCAATGTCGGGCCGACCACCTGGCATCAGGACATGGTAGCCTTGCTGCCCGAAGCCGACGACACCCAAATCGTCACTGTTTGGCTGGCTCTCACCGACGCTTTCGAGAAAAACGGCTGTCTGGTGTCGATGCCGGGCTCGCATCGTCTCGGTCCACAGGTGCATTGCGTGAACGAGGTGCTGGCCTCAGAGCCGAACGTTCCGCCGTCGGTGCTCGCCGGTATGCCTCGGCGACCGCTGCCGGTGCGACGCGGGGGAGTGGTGCTGTTTCACAAGCACAACGTGCACCGCTCGCTGTCCAACCGCTCCGGTCGGCTGCGTTGTTGTCGCTCACGGCAGCGATCGAACCGCTGCCACGACGCGTGCCACGTCCGGGATAGCGGCGGCTTCGAGGTTCGCTGCGAACGGGATAGGCACGGGTTCTCCCGCGACGCGAATGATCGGGCCGTCGAGGTCAAAGAGTGCATGCTCTGCAACAATGGACGAGACCTCGGCTCCCCAACCGCAGGGTCGAGGGTTCTCTTCAACGATCACAAGCCGTGACGTCTTAGACACCGAGCTGAGCACCGCTTCCGCGTCGAGCGGGTAGAGGGTACGCAGATCAAGCACCTCACAGCTGGTGCCTTCGCCTGCGAGCTGTTCTGCGGCTTCGGCAGCGACCGGAACCATCGCAGCTAGCGCCACCAGCGTCACGTCGGTTCCTTCCCTCACTGGGCGCGCATGTCCGAACGGCACCCAGTAGTCGTTGTCTGGAACATCTTCTTTGGTGTCGAAAAGTGCCTTGTGTTCGAAGAATACGACTGGATCATCATCATCGACTGCAGTGGCCATTAGCCCGACGAGGTCGGCCGGCGAGGAGGGTGCGACGACCTTTAGGCCGGGCGTCATCATCGCAAGATTCTCGAGTGATTGGCTGTGCTGAGCCCCGAAACCGAGGCCTGCGCCGTTGTGCACCCGAATGACGAGAGGGGATTCGAGCTGTCCGCCGGACATGTAGCGGCTCTTAGCGATCTCGTTGGCGACACCGTCCCAGCACACGGGAAGGAAGTCGGAGAACATGATTTCTGCGATCGGGCGAAGCCCTGTCATGGCTGCGCCCATGGCGGCGCCGATGATTGCCTGTTCAGCAATAGGGGTGTCGCGGACTCGTACCGGTCCGAACTCTTCGAGGAGCCCGACCGTTGACTTGAAAGCGCCGCCTGCGGCGGCGACGTCTTCGCCGAGGAAAACGACACGGTCGTCTCGTCGCATTGCCCGTGCGATTCCCTCGCTGATCGCTTTTCGGTAGTTCATGACGGTCATTGGATGGTTCTCCGTCAACTCGCGTAGGTGTGGGTGAATAGCTCTTCGTTCGATGGTTCGGGGGCTGCGAGTGCTCGTTCGACGATCTGGTCGTAGCGGCGAACGATGCCCCTTCTGGCGTCATCGAGTTCGGTTTGAGCGACTCCTCGCTCGGCGAGGAGTCGCTCAATGGCGTCGATCGGGTCGCGACTCAGCCATTCCGCAACTTCTTCCTCGGGCCGATAGGTGGCAGGATCGGCCCGAGAATGCCCACCGTGGCGATAAGTCTTCGCTTCGATGATCGTGGGGCCATTACCGGCGCGGGCACGCTCGACCGCATCCGAGACCGTTTCGTGGACTGCGACTACGTCGTTGCCGTCGACTACAACCCCGGGGATGGCGTAGGCGGAGGCCCGATCCGCAGCGGCGTCAGCGACCGGAACAACGGTATGCGTGGGCGAGTACTCAGAATAGAGGTTGTTCTCACAGATGAAGATCACTGGGAGCCCCCATGTTGCTGCGAGTCCGACGCCCTCGTGGAACGCACCGATCGGCGTAGTCCCGTCGCCGAAGAAGACTGTCGTGACTTCGTCGGTTTCTCGGAGTTGTGAAGACCAGGCGCACCCGACCGCGATAGGGATCTGGGCGCCAACGATTGCGTACGCGCCATAGAGTCCTTTGCTGGTGTCGGTGAGGTGCATTGACCCGCCCCGACCTCCACAGCAGCCGTCCGCCCGGCCGAGGATCTCGGCCATCGCTGCATAAGGGTCCATTCCCCGTGCCAGACAGTGGTGGTGGCCGCGGTAGGTGCACAATGTCTTGTCGCCGTCTCGAAGCACCGACGCCGCCCCAACAGCGACGGCCTCTTGTCCGATCGCAAGGTGCGTCGTTCCCCGCACGAGACCGCGGGTGAACAGATCCATCACGCGTGACTCGAACTCTCGGATATCGACCATGGCGGCATGCCACTGCTGGAGTTGTTCAGTTGAGACATCAACGGCCATGGGCGACTGCTCCTCGCGGCATCGGCCGCTGGGTGTGCCCATCGGGCACACCCAGCGGGTAACAACAATAGATGGAAACGTTACCAGTATCGTTTGCTGGATGGCTGGTTCAGGCCAGAACTCAGCCTCAGCACCGCACCTGCGACCGGTTCCGCAACCGTTTCAAACGGCGTTAGAGTGCTGTGACCTTGGCGTCGCTCGAGGGGTTCCGTTCATGGCCAATCTAGTCAATCGGGCGACATCGCCGACCTTGAGTGACGTCGCGAAGGCGGCTGGCGTAGCAATATCGTCGGTCTCGCGGGCGCTGACTGGACATCCGGATGTGTCCGACACCATGAGAGCGAAGGTGCTCGAAGCAGCCGACAGGCTTGACTATGAACCCGACTTCGTGGCCCAGAGCCTGCGCTCCGGATCGACGATGACTGTGGCCCTGCTGGCCCGTGACATTTCCAACCCCTTATTCGCCCAGATTGCCCGCGGCGCTGAATCCGCAAGCCGAGACGCCGGCTACTCGATCATGCTCGTCAACAGTGATGGCAGTGCCAAGATCGAGGCCGATCACGTGCGGAACCTTCGCAGGCGAAGGGTGGACGGATACTTGGTATCGCTTGTCGACGAGGCTGCGAGTGGGACGATGGAGGAACTCAACCGGACAGGGGCTGCGATCGTGCTCGTCGATCGAGAGTCACCCCAGCTTCAAGCCGCCGCCGTTTTGTCGGACCATTATCACGGTATGCGAGCGGCGGTCGAGCAGCTTGTGTCGTCGGAAGCGGCGGAACGGGTGGGCATGATCACCGGAGGGCTGAATACACGGCCAACCAGGGAACGTCTCCGCGGGCTCCGCGATGGCCTCGCCTCTGCCAGCATTGAACTCGACCGGAGCCTGATGCGCACCCACGACTGGTCCGAGGCCAGCGCGCGCAGCGCAACCGAGGAACTTCTCGCTCTCGACGATCCGCCATCAGCGGTCATTGCGGGTGGGGCACAAAGCACCGTTGGCGTTATAAGCGTAATCGCGCGGACGTCACCGAAGCGACGTCCTGCGCTGATCGTATGCGATGACGTTCCCCTTCTCGGCCAGGTTCCGTTCCCGCTCGGAGTGGTAAGTCGCGACGCGACTCTGATCGGGCGAACAGCCGCCGAGCTTCTGCTTGAGATGCTTCAAGGCGAACCGCCAAGGTTCGTCACCCTCCCCACAACCTTCGAGCCTCGAAACGGCTGACCGCGAACGCTCGACATCACCCGCTAACGTCCGACATGGCCGGGGTGGCTAATGCGAAACGGCGGCCTCGCTCTGGCCCGCTGCCTCCACCAGCACGGCCCGGCTGAGAGCTGTGGTGTCGTTGAATGTCGCCACGACCGCTCCGGCCACGATCACATGGACACGTCCGGCCAATCTGATCACCTCGTCGACATCGGAGGAAACAACCAGCACCGCGTTGCCGCCTGCAACAGCCGATTCGATCTGCTGATAGATCTCGGCTCTTGCCCGCACATCGACTCCCCGTGTTGGCTCCACCAACACCAGAATGTCCGCGTCGCGCTCAAGCCATCGCCCCAGGATGACCTTCTGCTGATTGCCCCCGGAGAGGGTTTCGATGCGCTGCCTGGGGCCGCCTGGCGCTGCGATGTCGAGCTTCTTGCTCCAACGATCGAAAATTCGACGAAGCCGCGCCGATGTCAGCACACCGCGGCGAGCGACCCGTGGCCAGGCCGCAACAGTGAGATTTTCTGCCGCTCCCAGCCCTGTTAGCAGTCCTCTCTTCTTGCGATCAGGAGACACGTAGCCGATGCCCGCAGCGATAGCAGCTCGCGGCGACGTTGGCCCGGCAGACTCGCCAACAGAAATGTTGCCGCCGTTGATCTTGCGCACTCCAAAGACGGCCTGCGCAAGCTCGACCGCTCCGCAGCCGACGCGGCCGAACAAGACGATGATCTCGCCGGATCGGACCTCGAAGCTGACGTTTCGAACCTTGTCTCCTACGCACACCTCATCGAGTGCCAACACAACATCGCCGCCCCCGCGAACGGTGTCGTAGATCGTGGCTGCAGGGCCGACGCCGGCATCACCGACCATCGCTGCAACGATGTCGCCTCTTGAGACCTCGCTGAATGAGGTGGGCGGCAGGGCAACGTAGCCGTCACGGAATACGGCCACTCGATCAGCGAGCTCTTCGAGTTCGTCGAGGCGATGGGTGATGTAGATGATCGCCACGCCGTCCTGTCGCAGGCTTCGGATGAGGTCGAACAGGCGGTTCGCCTCTGTGTCGGAGAGAGCTGATGTTGGTTCGTCGAGAATGAGCAGGCGGGCTCGCCGCATGAGAGCCCTCACGATCTCGACCACCTGACGCTGCGCTACGCCGAGTGTTCCGACCTCAGCGTCGATGTCGATGTCGACGCCGATCCTCGAAAGTGCTTTCGTGGCGTTCGCGCGAACCTTCGACCATCGGACAATTCCGCGGGATGCGACAAGGTCACCGAGATGGAGATTCTCGGCCACCGTGAGATCGGGCGCGTCGTTGAACTCCTGATGGATGACTCTGATACCAAGGTCATGGGCGTCCCTTGGACCGCGCAGATCCGTGATAACACCGTCCACGTAGACGCTCCCTGCGTCAGCTGGGTACTCGCCCGACAGAATCTTGATCGCCGTTGACTTGCCGGCCCCGTTTTCTCCGAGCAGCGCTAGAACCTCGCCCCCGTGGACGTTGAGCGCGATTGCGTGGAGAACCTCCACACCGCCAAAGCTCTTGCAAATCCCTTCCAGGCGGATCTCCATCTGTTCGTCTCCTGCTGGCGCGCGACTTCCGCTCATGTCTCGCCGGCGATCTTGAGCCTGATCTGGTCGAGCGCAACAGCGAGGATCAGCACTGCGCCTCGAGCAATGTCTTGCCAGAAAGACGATACGTTGATGAGGGTCAATCCGTTGTTTAGCGTGCCGATGATGAACACGCCGAGCGCGGCGCCGATGATGCTGCCACGGCCCCCGGCAAGGCTGGCCCCTCCCAGCACTACCGCCGCGACAACGGACAACTCAAGCCCGAGCGCCGCGTTCGGCGATGCGGCGCGCAACTGTGACGTGAGAATCAACCCGGCGAAGGCCGCTGCGAAGCCCGACGCGACAAACAGCAGGAAGATGTTTCGTCGCACCGAAATACCGGCAAGCCGGGCTGCCTGTGGGTTGGACCCAAGTGCGTACACCGACCGACCAAAGACCGTGAACCGCATGGCGAGTCCGGCTACGGCCACAACGAGGATGAAGATGGCGACTTGGGTTGGAATACCGACGATCTCGCCGCTGCCGAGCCACCGGAACCCTTCGATGCGGATCGTCTGGCCATTGGAGATCAGCCGGGCTGCGCCTCGAAAGATGGAGAACCCTCCCAAGGTCACGATCAGCGAGTTCACTCCGAGCCATGTCACCAGTGCGCCATTGGTGGCACCGATCGCGAGGCCCAACAGCAGAGTAAGGACGACACCGATAGCCAACGATCCTCCATCGGCGAATTCGGCCATCCAGATCCCCGAGAGCGCGGCGAGCGACCCGACTGAGAGGTCGACATTGCCTGAGATCACCAGCATTGCTTGCGGTGCAGCCAGGATCCCCAACACTGCGACCGACAGCAGGATGTTCCGGAGGTTGTTGGTGGTGAAGAAGACTTCGCTGCGTGCCGTGAAGTAGGCGACAAGCGCCACAAGGAACACGACGAGTACGAACTCAGGAGGGCTTGTGGCTACGCGTTGTCGCCAGTTCCGGCTCACCAGAGACATCGGCTCAGGCGAGAGCGACATCGGCTCAGGCGAGGTGTTAGGGGTGTTTGCGTCGGCAGTCATAGTGTTGCCATTGTCTCCTGTCAGGGTGGGTGTGGCTGGGACTACGTCCCAGCCACACCCACCCAACCTGGAGGGTCAGTTTGGATCCGCTTCTACCCGGCCGGGTAGTACTGGTCGATGCCGGCAGCATCGAGGAACAGGTGGTCCACCAGCAGCGGGTCTTCGACAGTTTCACCGTTCATCATGGCAATGATGTTCGGTATCAGGATCTCACCGTAGAGTTCGGGGAAGTAGCCCGTAGAACCCAGGTAGTCGGGATTCTCCCGAACCACATCGTGGACGCTGGAATCGGCACCCTGGCTGGCGAAGATGACCTGACCCTCACGGCCTGCTTCTTCCACCGCAGCCAAGAAGCCGAGACAGGAATCATCGTTGATGCACAAGGCGATGACCTGGTCGGCATTAGGGTTCGCAGTGAGCCAATCGCGGCCCTTCTCAAACCCGGGATCGAGACGGTCGGCGTCGAGCCGGGTGATGATCGAACCTGCTTCGTCAGGGTCCCAATCCTCGAAATCGCCGAGGTTCAGATCGCCACACACCGACTGCACACCGCGGATGCCGCCATTGAGACGGTCGATGTTGACTTGCCCGACACCGAAGCCCTCAAAGGTGACGATGGCGTCGACCTCACAGCCCCAGCGGGAGTCTGCCTCCGCGCCGGCGGCCTGGCCGGCAACCTCACCAGCAAACCCGTTGTCGGCGCCCATGAACACCGCACACGACGGATGCGCGATGTCGATAGCGATCACCGGCCGATCACCGATGGCGTCGCAGACGGCTTCTTCGGCGGCGCTGTCGACCTGGAATTCGATCACCGCATCAACGCCTTGAGTGTCGAACAGGCGCGCATTGTCCAACGCGATCGACCCGTCCAAGGCGTTGTCAGCGTTGAGGATCTCCACGTTGCACAGGTCAGCGACACGCTCGATGCCTTCGCGAACCGATACCGCGAAAGGCACTGACTCGCCGAGGTTGGCGAACCCTACCGTTCGACCCTCGCCGTCTTGGCCTTCGCACAGCGGATCCAACGCCGGCGCAGCATCACCCGCCGGTGCAGCATCACCATCATCTGACGACGAGGAATCGTCACCACCAGCCGACGCCGGCGCATCGTCACCACCATCCGACGACGGGGAATCGTCTGATGCCGTGTCGTCATCGTCGTCACCGCATGCTGCTGCGATAAGCGCGAAGACAGCGAGCAGTGCAAGGAGAAGTCGCCAGTGTCTGTGCTGACGCCTTTGTCGTTTGTCCGCTTGTAGTTCCATTGGATTCCCTCCTTAGTTGTGGGGTTTTCGTTCAGGAGCTGTGTGCTCCTGAGGCGATCTGGTGCGCCGCGATGTAGTCCTCGTCGAGTTGCCAGCCGAGTCCAGGTCGCTCCGACAAGACATAGGAGCCGTCAACGAGCTGTGGCGGGTTGGCGACCAGGTTGTGCCAGATGGGGTCCCGTTCGGGCCAGAACATCTCCACGAACGTTCCGTTGGGGATTCCGGCCAACAGGTGCAACGCCACCTGCGGTTCCTCGTGGTGCGCCATCTGGACGCCGTAGGCGAGTGACATTGCAGCAACCCGGCGCCATTCGGTCGGACCGCCAGACCATGAGCTGTCGAAGTTGCAGAAATCGATGGCCCCGCTCGCCATAAGCTCACGACAACCGCCCGCGGAGAACTCGGTTTGGCCGGCGCAGACCGAGACGCTGGCGAGAGTCCGCACGTCCCGCATCGCCGTGCGGTCGATGTCCCACCGGCACGGTTCCTCGAACCAGTAGAGGTCGTCGTCGGCTGCACGCCTGGCGAACTCAACGGCGTCAGGCACGGTCCACCCCTGGTTTGCGTCCGCCATCAACACGAGATCGTCGCCGGCTACGGCTCTGGCCCTCGCAAGACGGGCCGCGTCCTCGCTCGGAGTTTCCCCGCCGACCTTGAACTTCATTCCGGCGACTCCCCAGTCGAGGAGTCGCTCGACCTCTTCCTCGATCGATAGCTCCGAGCCGTAATACCCGCCGATCACCGAGGTCGGAACTCGATCGCGGAAGCCTCCCCACAGCCGCCAGAGCGGTTGGGAGAGGCTCTTGCCCACTGCGTCCCACACAGCGGTATCGACGCCTGCGGTGGCCACGAGACCGATGCGACGGTCTCGAAGGATGTCGAAGGTGGCTGCCCTGCAGGAGTCCCACAGGCGCTCGACCGCGAAGAGTTCTTCACCGATCAGTTTCGGCTTCAGCTCATTGTGGATGACGCCTTCGATCTCCGCGAGCGTGGCGTCCTCATCGCCTGCGTAAGCCTCGCCGACTACCCCGTTGCCGCAAGTGATCCTGACGATGATCGTCGACCTGTGCGTCATCGAGTAGTTGCTGCCGGCGAAGCGTCGGGCCAACGGAACGCGAATTGCGGTCGTCGTGAGGTCGACGATCCGCACACTGCCGGCAGCGGCCACGGTCTTGCTCTCGTCGCGGTGATCGATCAACGGCAAACGCTCCCGGAATCGTTTCCAGCCAGGATAAGCCTCTGTGCCCCTAAGCGTCAAGCGTGCCCCCGAGCGTCAAGCCGTAACCCAAGCGTCAAGCCGTAAGTTGTCGGATCTGGGAGCCGGGAAGTGTCGGATCTGGAAGCCGTGAGTTGTCGGATCTGGAATCGTTACCGGTAATGATTCCAGCAATGCCCGTTTGCAGCACTGCCCGACGAACATTGCCCGACGATTGCAGCACTGACCCAAGCAACAGGATGTACGCCCGTGCCATCGATCACTTCTATCGAAGCCATCCCGGTCGCCTACCCCGAACCGAACGACGATTACGCCACCCGTCACCTGTGCCTTGTCCGCCTCCGTGACGACCAGGGCCACGAGGGCTGGGGCGAGGCGGTCACCATGTGGCCAGAGGCCAGCGCTGCTGTCGCGCTGCTAATAGATGCCCTGGCGCCAATCGTGATCAACAGCGACGCCGAGGACAACCAGGCCATGTGGGAGCGCCTCATCGATCACACCTGGTGGTACGGCCGCGGCGGCCTGGCGAGCATGGCCGTGGCCGCAATCGACATCGCAGCGTGGGACCTCCGAGGCCAAGTGGAAGGCAAGCCGCTCGTCGACTTGCTCGGAGGCACACACCACGACAGCCTCCCTGTGATCGCTAGCGGCCATGCCACCATGGAATCGATGGACGAACTGGTCCATGCCGTGGCCGGCTGGGTCGGGGATCTCAGCGGAGTCAAGGTCGGTTTCGGCAAACGAGGCAAAGCCCGCCTCGGATACGAACACGACCGAGACGTTGCGTTCGTTCAGGGACTGCGTCGCGCCCTCGGCTCTGACAAGCTCATCATGATCGACATAGGCCACGCCGTCAGCTGGGACGTAGGCACTGCTATCCGGCGCGCTCAGGCCTTCGACGACTACGACATCGCTTGGCTCGAAGAGCCGCTGGGGTGGCACGATCCAGAGGGATATAAGTCTCTGCGCAGCCGAACCCGAGCGCGGATCGCCTACGGCGAGCGCGAGTGGACCCACGAAGGCGTCGAGCGGATCCTTCAGACCGGGACCGTCGATGTCGTTGGGCTTGACCCGGGCCGAGCAGAAGGCATCACCGGGTTCGTTCGCTCCGGACAGCTAGTCCTCGACCACGGGTGCATCCTGAACGCTCACGCATGGTCATCGGCGATCGTCACCGCCGCCAGTCTCGCCGCCAGCCTTTGCAGTCCCGCTACTTGGGTATTCGAGATGAAGCCACTCGAGAACCCGATGCAGCATCAACTGGTCAGTGAGCCCATTGCCGTCGCCAACGGCCACATCAAAGCGCTCGACGCGCCGGGACTCGGTATCACCGTGGATCCCGATGTAGTCGAACGCTTCCGCTTCGATACCTAGTGACCCGTATCGGCTGGTTCTCGTATCGGCTGGTCGAAGCCGTCCTATAGCCGGCAGCACTTCCCTGCGCCGGTAGGACTTCCCTTCGGTAGTGCTTGCCTATCTGCCGGTAGTGGTAGTACTTGCCTACAGCCGGTAGGACTTCCCTTCGGTAGTGCTTGCCTATCTGCCGGTAGTGGTAGTACTTGCCTACAGCCGGTAGTACTTCCTGGCATTGCCGCTGAA
Organism: Acidimicrobiales bacterium; assembly: GCA_965214945.1. Lineage (GTDB taxonomy): Bacteria > Actinomycetota > Acidimicrobiia > Acidimicrobiales > Aldehydirespiratoraceae > JAAXHB01. The sequence continues at coordinate 846,233 of OZ244029.1, forward strand.
CAGCGCTGTCCGCTCGGCTTCGGAGAAGTCGCTCAGAAGCTCATGGTAGGCGTCGACAACATCGGTGTAGCTGGAGAACAGCCGGTCGATGGGCCAGTTGGTGGCCATCATGCACCGGTCCACGCCGAATGCGTCGATGCTCTCGAGGACCCAGGGGCGAAGGGAGTCGACCGTCCAGCGCTGGTCGCGCATCCCGAGGCCCGACACCTTGCAGACTGCGTTGTCCGCGCCGGCCAGGGTCCGCATTCCCTCCTTCCAGTTCGCGAAATACTCGTCATCGCGCTCTTGGGGGAAGCCCGCATGACCCAAGATCAGCACCACGTTGGGGTATTTCTCCGCGAGGTCACGGGCCTTGCCCATGTTCTCCCAGTAGCAGTCGAGATCGTATGAGAGGCCGAACTTCTCGAGCAGTCCGTAGCCACGATGGAAAGCCGGGTCGACGAGGTAGTCGCCTTCACCGAAGTCACGGATGCCGCGGATCTGCCCGTAGGCAGCGTGACGTTCGAGCGTTGCCTCGACGTCCGGTGCCTGCATCCGCGCATCGCCAACGATCGCCAGCGGAAGAACACCGCGATCGTGTTGAGCCTGGATCCACTTCGTTTCCTCGACCGGATCGTCGCTGCCGATCGCAGCCTGGACGTGAACCGCCGCAGCCACGTCGCAGAACCTGCTCTCTGCGGCGAAGTCATCGACGATGTATCGGCGCGACTTGATGGCCTCGATGTTGCCGATAAGCGGGTGGTCGAGGCCTGGCTCAAGCCACGACCATGTCAACGTCGGATGATCGAAATCGAAGAAATGCACGTGAGCGTCGATGAATTCAATGCGCTCAGCCATAGCCCGTCCCTTTGCTTCCAGCTTCTGTTTCCAACCTCCAGGAATCGTTCCTGGAATCCTTTCCAATATATCAAAGCGGGTCACTGGATAGCAAGGTGGGTCGCTGGTGACAAAGGCGACCGCAATTCGGCGGTTACGGATCCTCGGTCAGAAGCACGCTGCGGAGCACTCTGCTGTGACGCAAGTCGTCGAGGGCCTGTTCGGCTTCCTCCAACGGCCGCTGTGAATCGATCAGGTGGTCGGTGCGAACTGCACCCGCAATGTAGAGATCTACCACCGCCGAGATTTCCGCGGGAGTGAAGCCACGCGAACCCATCAGCGAAAGTTCCCGCCAGATGAGGTCCGTGGCACGAACCGGGAAGCTGTCGAGCGCGGCCCCCACGAAAACGACCCGTCCGCCGGGACGCGCCATTGCCACCGCCAGCCGGTCCTGAGCCGCTGAGCCCACGCACTGCAGCACAACGTCGGGGCCGTCACCGGTGATCTGAGCGACCTTCGCGGCGACATCGCCTTCGGCACGAACGACAGCGGACGCCCCCAGATCTTCGGCAAGTTCGAGCTTGGCATCAGACCGGCTGATCGCAACGACATCTGCTCCCATGTAGGCCCCGAGCTGAACTGCATTCGAGCCCACACCGCCGACCCCGATCACGACGAGTTGCTCCCCCGCTTGGAGGCCAGCTATAGCGGTGAGCGCGTGATAGGGCGTGGCAACGGCATCGGTGAGCACAGCAAGGCTCGCAGGATCGATCGGCGACGAGGGTTGAATCAGAGTGTCAGCGGGGCGAATGATGTAGTCGGCGAAAGCCCCGTCGCAATCGACTCCCATGCGACGAACTGACGGCCCCAGGTTCGGTCGGCCCGAACACACATACGCTGAGTCAGGATCGTTCTCGATGTAATAGAGCGCGACTTGGTCGCCGACCGAGAACTCTTCAACTCCGGGACCCACTTGTTCCACACGACCGGACGCCTCATGACCCGGAACAACAGGGAACTTGTCGTCACCGAAGCCGCCTTCGATGAGAAACAGGTCTGATCCGCATACTCCGCAGGCCTCGACCCGCACGAGCGCCTGGCCCTCGCTCGGTGAGCCCCACTCTCGATGCTCGAAATGAAGCGGTGCTCCCACGGATCGGGCGGTGAGCACCCGGCCTGTCCGCTCCATCAGTCGATAAGGAAGCCACCGTTGATGTCGGTGACCTCCCCCGTGATGAAGCCGGCGTGTTCGGACGCGAGGAACGCCACAAGATAGGCCACTTCCTCGGGCCGTCCCAGGCGTCCCACTGGCACTCTCGAGGCCATGTCGCGTATTCCTGCGATCATGTCGGTGTCGATCAACGTCGGGGCGAGCGCGTTGGCGGTGATTCCATACGGCGCGTACTGCGAAGCGATCGCCTTCATCAAAGCCATTACGCCAGCCTTGGATGCGCCGTACGCAGCCGCGTTATTGGCTCCGCCGGTCTTGCCCGCGGATGAGCCCAAAGCGACGATCCGGCCATAGCCGCCTTGACGCATCCGAGGCAGCGCTCGTCGTGCACACAGGAAAGCGCCGGTCAGATTGACGGCGATCGAGTCCGACCAGGAGTCCAGTGTCGTCTCTTCGAAGGGCTCGATCCGGAAGATGCCGGCGTTGAGGATGAGCACCTCCACCGGCCCGAGGCGCTCCTCGACAATGCCGAACGCATTCTCAACGCTCGACTCGCTCGTCACGTCCATCTCGACCCCCACGATGCCCGGATGGTCCGGAGCGTCGAGGTCTCCTGCTGCGACGGCCGCTCCCAGCGATGCCAGTCGACGTGCAATCGCCGCGCCGATCCCCCTGCCTGCGCCAGTCACTAGGGCAACGCGTCCTTCGAAGCCGTCGAGTTGCACGATCAGTCTCCAGTCCTCCGGTTTCACGGCCATTCTAGAATCGTTACCGGAAACGTTTCTAGTACTGTGGCCAGAAGCAGAGGAGGGGCCGGCCATGTGGGACCCGAGCGCAGGAGTCCGAGAACATGCCGTCGTGGTCACCGGTGCCGCTGGCGGAATCGGTCGGAGCGTGGCCGAGGCCTTCGCAGTCGCCGGAGCGCATGTGGTCGCCGTCGATATCGCCGCAGAGGGACTGGCCGAGACGGTGGCCGGCCTCGAAGGCGGTGCCGCACGTCATCAACTCGTTGCCTTCGATCTGCGCGATTGGCATGACCACGACTCGTTGTTCGCTGCGGCGCAGGAACGGTTCGGTCGTTTCGATCACTTAGTCCATGTCGCGGCGGTGCTCGTGCGCCGCTCTGAAGTGGATGACGTCACCGAGGACGACTGGGACTTTCAGTCTGATGTGAATCTCAAGGCGACGTTCTTCCTCATGCGCTCCGCAGCCCGATCGCTTCGGCGAACTGGAAGGGGAGGCTCGATAACCGCTTTCACCTCCCAGGGGTGGGCGACTGGCGGTTTCGGCGGCTCGGTCGCTTACTGCGCCACCAAGGGCGGAGTGGTGTCGATGGCGCGCGGGCTTGCCCGCACCTACGCTCCCGACGGTATTCGCGTCAACACGATCGCGCCGGGCGCTGTCAACACCGCCATGATGACCGACGGCATGAGTGCCGACGCGATCGAAGCGTTCGTCGGCCAGATCCCAATGGGCAGAATGGGCCGGACCGAGGAACTCGCTGCGCCCGCCGTGTTCCTAGCGTCGGACCACGCGAGCTACATCACCGGTGCCACCTTGAATGTGAGCGGCGGGTTCCTGATGTACTGAGCGGCTGCTGTCTGCCACTGCCCTCAGGCATGTACGACCTCGCTGCCCTCAGACACTTACGCTCACTTACGCCCCTCAGACATGGACGACCTCGACACCAAGGTGGCGACCGAGGCTCTCCAACGCCCGGCTGATGTCACCCGCGGCCAGTACACCGTGATGATTGGCGCCCGCGAGACACCAGCTGCGCCAGGCGTCTCCTGCGTTCGCCCCTGCGAACGCGAAGCCGGCGTTGGTGGTGCCGGTCGAGGCAAACGCCGCGTCGGTGAACACACCGTGGGCGACAATGAACCGATGGCCGGGTTCAACGTCGAGCTGGGCGAAGCCAACCAGGGTGGCCGGTCCGGCCGGCACGTTCAGACGCGTACACAGTGAGCGCGGAGGACCCGGATACCACGGGTTCGGCGCTAAGACCGGTACCTGTTCGGGGCCCGCTAAGCCAAGGTCGGTTTCGCCGGTATTCGCCACCACAAAGACACCGCTGTCGGAGTCGAATGCCTGCAGCTCGTGGTAGAGCGCCGGTACTCCCAAAGCCTTGACGGCCAACATGGCCACCGCGGTCACGACATCGCCTGCGCACGTCCAGGGGATTCCGGCAGTGGTCGAGCAACCGAGCGCATAGCAGGGCGCGATTGCGATGTCGGGCCCGAGCCGGATCTCGGGTACGTGGCAGTTGAACGCGCCGGCGTCGAGGTCGTAATCGCGAACTAGCTGCTTGAGTGCGAGTTTGCAGCGCACTGCAAGCTCGAGTTCGTTCGTCGTGACACTGTCGTCGACAGCGTGCGAGTTCGGCAAGGCGTTCAGTGCCTTGCGGAGTTCTTCGTCATGGATCTGTTGGACCGCTTGCCGGTACGCCGCCGGCTCGACCGAGACGACTGTGGTGCCGATGGCCTCGCTCAGGCGTTCGGCATCCAGGTCGACGCAGACGTACCCATCAATGGGTTTGCCGACCCGAGCGAGTCGAGCCCGCTGCATCGCCGCTGCGCTCGCTGCGGCACGAATCGCGCCCTCGAGCACATCGTTGAGGTCGGCGTCATCTAGCGAGGATGAGATCAGGTCGAATGGGCGACCGGTTCGAACCAAGACACTAGTGAGCATCGGGACACCGACCGTGGCTCCATGAGCAGTGACATGCGAGTGGTCAAAGTCCTCGCCGAGGTCGCCGAGGCCACGCTGTGAACGAAGCGCCCATACAACGACAGGCCTAGCTCCGATCTCCTCAAGTAGGTCCACGGTAACTGCCGGGGGAGTGGCCATCGACTGCGCGATGACAACCACATCGATGTCAGAGGCCTCGAACGTTTTGAGCACGCCAGCCGCGCGGTGCGCATCCAGAAGCTCGGCCAAGACGACCTCGCCGTGGGGGCGGAGGGCGTCTGCTGCTCGGTCCAGGAGCTGATACCGAGACGCTTCGAGATCGAACGGGGTAGATGCGGCCCAGAAGTCCCAGTATGGGTGGACGACCGCCAGACGCGGAGCTGCCCTATTCACCAAGTCGTTGCTTCACCACGTTGCTACGTCGGATGGGCTACTTGTCGTGGCTGTCATTCATCATCGCGATGCGCTCGCGTCGACCCGATGACCCAAGTGGGGCTGTTTCTGGAGGCTTAACCGCACCGACTCGGCGGTACGCCTCCTCAGGAATGTCGCGGACATTCTTGTAGACCGTCCAGCTGCAACGACTCTCGGTCGTCAGGGGTGCCTTGGGAGGGTCGGTGACGCGCACCGGATAGCCGAAGGCGGCGATTGGAAGGGTCTCGTGCAGCATGCAGCAGTGGGCACAGTATGCGCAGATGCCTGTTTCGTTCCAGGTGAAGTCGTGCGCTTCGCTGAGCTCAGCCCACTTGAACGGCGAACTGCGAAGTGGCGGTAGGCCGTCTCGCTCTTCTCCTGCCATGGTTCGGCCCCCGGAGCCGCATGGCGCGAAGCTGATGGTGACCTTCTGATCGTCCTCGTGGAAGTCGATGGTTCCATCGCGGTCGGTGCCACTGAGATGGCCGTGGTGGCCTTCGAAACCCAGATAGACCAACAGCCAGCTGGCAGTTGCCCAGTCGATCTTTGAGACATCGAATCGCTGGTAGCGCTTGGCGAACCAGTCGCCGATCACCCAGCCCTCATACATCTCGCGCAGCGCCAACTCTCCGTGGCGGCGGATCACCAGGTCGAACAGTCCCGAGAGCTGGTCCACCTCACAATCGTGAAGATCTCGCCAGGTTTCCTGCGCACGGGCCAGTGCGCTGTGCCTCGCCGAGCGCTCCAGTCGACCGTCCTTGGCTTCCTTGAGGCAGCTGAGGATTGTCGCCCAGACTGCCTCGCGCCTGGCACGCGCAGACTCGTGGTAGGTGCCGAGTTTGTGGCGGATGTCGTCGTGAGCCCGATCCAGATCGGGCACCGACATTCCCTTGTCGATGAGGTATCGGCGGGTATCACCGAACCACTGGTTGTAGATGTCGTAGACGACGAGCATCTCCTGTTCGAAGAAGTCCACGAGCGCCGCTGTGGTCGCCTCGTCGCTTTCGTCTAGTGCACGCGCAATCAATAGTGGCGTGCCCTTGGCGAGGTCGCCCCACCCACCGGCACGGATCAAGCGGCCCAGATTCTCATTGTGAGCCAGAGGGGCATTCGACATGGTTTCAGTCCGTGTGCTCCTGCTTCAGTCCGGGCACCGCTGCATCAGTCCATGTGCCACTGCAGCGGAAGCAGGAACGGGAAATTGGTCTGCGGATCGGCCTCGATCTTCATGATTGGGCCCATGTACTCGCCCCACCGCGCGTTGGCGTCGCTGGCACCCAGGTGGTCGATCGCCGCCTGGAGGTCGTCTGTCTCGAAGTAGCCGAACAGTGTGAGGCCATGGCGGAAGATGCTGTAGTTGCGCAAGCCTGCCGCAGAAATGTCCTCCGCAAGCTCGGGCCAGATCTCGTCGTGGCGGCGCTTGTACTCCTCTTCATATCCGGGGCGCACTTCCAGCACCCATGCATAGTGTCCCACACTGCCTCCTTCTTGGTCGGTCGCAGATGTCCCAGATTCGTTCCCGGTGACGATTCCAGACGATAGTTCAGCCTGGTCGCTGCGTCAATGAGACTCCCTGAAAGCCTTCACACGCTGCGTCTTCGCTGCTCGCGCTTGACAACCGATCCACGAAGCTACTAGGATCGTTGCCGGAAACGATTCCAGGAGGACCAGTTCCAGGAGGACCAGTGCCGAAACCGAGGTTGGGTGTCATAGGTGCGGGCTCGTGGGCGGTGGCGTCGCACCTTCCGAACTTTGCTCAACGAAGAGACGAGATCGACTTTGTGGGTGTCGCCCGCAAGGGTCCTGAGCTGCTCAAGCGCATCAAGGACGACTTCGGCTTCGCCGTCGCCAGCGAAGACTACCGTGATGTGATCGACGCCGGAGTCGATCTCGTCTTGGTGTCCAGCCCGTCAGGGCTGCACTACGAACACGCCAAGGCCGCGCTCGAAGCGGGCGCGCACGTGTTGGTCGAGAAGCCTGTCGCAATCGATCCAGCGCATGCGTGGGAACTCGTTGAGCTTGCTCGATCGAACGAGAGGCGCCTGCTTACGGCCTTCGGCTGGAACTACAAGCCGATGGTCATTCGAGCCAAGGAACTCATGGACACAACGGGCATCGGGGAGGTCGAGCAGATCATGATCCACATGGCCTCGGTCACGCGGGAACTCTTGTCCAACACCGGCGCCTACCCTGACGCCGACCCCGCCACCGTCCCCGAGAGCGCCACGTGGACGGATCCCGCCATGTCAGGGGGTGGATACGGCCAGGCTCAACTGTCGCACGCGCTCGGGCTGGGCCTATGGCTCACCGGCCTGCGTGCCAGCGAAGTGTTCGCGTTCATGAGCGCGCCGCTCAACGCGCCAGTTGAGCTTCACGACGCGATCTCGATGCGATTCGACAACGGCGCCATCGGGACGATGGCGGGAGGCTCGTGCCACATCGGCTCCGGCGACAACAAGCATCAACTCGAAGTCCGCGCAATCGGCTCGGAGGGCCAAATCCACGTGGACGTCGAACGCGAGATCGTATGGCTGTACCGACCGGACGGAACCGATCTGCGCCTTGACCTCGAACCCAACGCCGGCCTCTACGACTGTGATGGCCCTGCACACACGCTCGTCGACCTTGCCCTTGGCAGGGATGTTGAGATCCATTCTCCTGGAGAACTTGGTGCCCGAACTGTCGAGACCCTCGATGCCGCCTACCGCAGCGCTGCTAGCGGCACCATCGCCACAGTTGACAAGCACTGACAAGCACTAGAGAGTTTCACACGACTCGGGAGGCAACCCACAGCGATGTCGCTGTAGCGCTACCGAGCGATCCAGCCTGAGGCAGAGGGCGTCAAAACTGAACTCGGCGGTGGAATTACGCCTTTGTTCGGAGGTAGCTCTATGGGCAGCGCAAAGTCGAAGTCATTCCCCTCGAAGCGGTCGTGTTCGGAATTCCCGTCGACGAGGAACTGGTCGGCTCTTCAGCTCCACCCTTGCTCCTGGCCAAGGTGCAAGCCGAACCACAGAAGGCGTTCCCTGCCATCGCAAAGGACGGGGACGCCTGCGCGCAGATCGACCGAGCGGTGCGCAGCCTGCCGAGCATGCATCGGCTGCACCATGGAGACAGCCGCCAGATCGATCTTGCACCGGAGAGTGTCGAGCTGGTGGTCACCTCCCCGCCGTACTGGACGCTGAAGAAGTACAACGACCACGAGCGCCAGCTTGGCGAGATCGAGGACTATGACGAGTTCCTCGACGAGCTCGACGAGGTCTGGCGACGGGTCTACGACGCTCTTGTGCCTGGCGGCCGCATGGTGATCGTCGTCGGCGACGTCAACGTCTCACGGAAGGCCTTCGGACGGCACCTGATGTTCCCGCTGCACGCCAGCATCCAGGAACACTGCCGCACTATCGGATTCGACAACCTGGCCCCCATCATCTGGTACAAGATCGCCAACGCGCAATATGAGATGGGCGCCGGCGGCTTCTACGGGAAGCCCTACGAGCCCAACGGCGTGATCAAAAACGACATCGAGTACATCCTCTTCCAGCGCAAGCCCGGCGGCTACCGCAAGCCGGCCCTCACGGCCAGGCTGATGTCGGTGCTGTTCGCCGAGAATCACGCCGAGTGGTTCCAGCAGATCTGGCACATCGGCGGTGCCTCAACACGCGATCACCCTGCCCCGTTCCCGCTCTCCCTAGCCGAGCGGTTGGTTCGCATGTTCTCCTTCGTTGGCGACACCGTCTTCGACCCGTTCCTGGGAACCGGAACCACCTCCGCTGCGGCTGCCGGCTGGGGGCGGAACAGCATCGGCTGCGAGGTCGACCCCGCCTACTTCGAGGGCTGCGTCTCTCGCTTACAGGAGGCCGTGAGCGCGTCACGGCAGACGGCCCTGGACCTGACGGCGTAGCCATGGCCGAAGCGCCCGGCTCCATCAGGGCGAGGCGATGCAAGGGGTTAGGCGGCGGCGGGGGGCGGGCGCAGGCGGTCGGCTGCGGCTCGGGTGAGCCGGTCGAGGATGCCGGCGAGCAGCACGATGGCGATGCCTGCTTCGAAGCCGCGTCCGACGGCGTCGCTGCGAAGCAGAGCCCGCACCGTCTCGAGGCCGAGCCCGCCGCCACCGACGAGGCCGGCGATGACCACCATGGCCAGCACCAACATGATGGTCTGGTTGACCGCTGTCATGATCTGAGGCGCGGCAAGAGGCAGCTCGACGTCGCGCAGCCGCTGACGCCGGGTCGCTCCGAAGGAGGTGGCGGCTTCGAGAGTCTGCTTCGAGACGCTGCGCAGGCCGAGGTCGGTGAAGTGGATCGCCGCAGGCAGCGCGTACACGACGCTGGCGATGATTCCGGGCACCCGGCCCACGTTGAACAGCATGCTCACCGGCACCAGCAGCACGAAGCTCGGGATCGTCTGAAGGAAGTCTAGGACGGGCCGCACAACGGTACGGAGCCGGTCCGAGCGGGCCGTCAGGATGCCGATCGGCACGCCGAACAGCAGCGTGACCCCGACCGCCACGAGCGTCTGGGCGAGGGTGTCCATCGACAGCTCCCACATCCCGAGCAGCCCGATGCCCAGCAGCGCCGCGCAGACGCCTGCGGCAAGGCGCCATCCTCCCAGCGCGAGCGCGATCGCTGCTGCGAGCGCCAACAGCACCGGCCACGCAATGTCCTGTGATAAAAGCTCGCGCAGGGGTGTCACCAGACGGATCGTGATGAAGTCGCTGAACGGGCCGGTGCCGATGCCCCAGCCGGCGATATCGAAGAGATTGACCTGCGCCCAGTCGACGGCCTCGTCGATCAGATTCGCAAAATGCAAGGTGACCGATCCCGGAAAGGCACGGACCCCGACCAGCCCGCCGATGAGTGTCGCAACCCCGATGGCTCCCGCGGCATAGCCGGCCGGGCGTCGTCGGATATAGCGGTCGGGCGTGGCCAGGCCGGAGAAGAACCGATCCAGCAGGATGGCCATGAAGACGATCGCCATGCCGGCCTCTGCGGCCCGGCCCACGTCGAGTCCCTGCAGCGATCGCAGCACAACCTGGCCGAGGCCTCCGGCGCCGATCAGCGCCGCGATGACCACCATGCTCATCGCCAGGTTGATCGTCTGGTTGGTTCCGACGAGGATCGCTGGGCGAGCCAGCGGCAGGCGCACCTTGCGTAGCGTCTGGCGGCTGGTTGCGCCGAACATGACCGACGCCTCGATGGTCTCAGTGGGGACCTCGCGAATGCCGAGGTCGGTGGCTCGCACGACCGGAGGGAGCGCGAAGATCATCGTCGAGATCAAGGCGGGCACCCGGCCGATCCCGAACAGCAGCACGAACGGCACCAGGTACACGAAGCCGGGCATCGTCTGCATCGTGTCGAGCAGCGGACGGATCAGACGCTGGGCTCGGTCGCTGCGTGAGGCGATTACGCCGAGCGGCACGCCGACAGCGACCGACAGGAGCACAGCCACGCCCATCAGGGCCAGCGTCTGGATGCCCTCGTCCCAGACCTCGACCAGCCCGAAGCCGGTGACTGCGCCTGCGGCCAGTGCCCCAGCCGCGGCGCCGCGAACCCACCACATCCCGAGCCATGCGCCGGCGATGTATGAGAACCAGGGGATCCAGCGCAGGATCGACTCCAGGCGGCGGATGGCCGAGTCGATGCTGTCGGCGATGGGATCGAGGATCACCGAGTACAGCCAGTGGGAGGTCTGGTTCTGGATCAGCCAGCGCCGGGCGTCGTCGATCGGGTCTGCAAGGTGAACGTTCCAGTCCTCGGGGAAGCCGTCGATCCCCGACAACAGCACCGACGCTGCGACCACCGCCACAAGCCCGGCCGCGATCAGCGCTGCTGTCTTGCGTTGCAGGGCTGACAGCCTGGCGGGCCCCGGGTCGGCGGTATTGGCCGGGCTGGCTGGGTTGGCCGGACGGCCGGTCTCGCCCGGGTCGCTGGGTTGGCCGGGGTCGCCCTGTCCGTCGGTCTTGCCGGTTGCGGCGGTCATCGGGCAGCGAGGATGTCTGCCACGTCGGCGTGGCGGAGTGTGCCGACGACAGCGCCTTCGGGGTTCACCACCCGCAGCGGATCCGAGCTGGATAGCAGTATAGGAAGCGACTCCTCGATCGTGAGCGACTCCTCGACCGTCGCCATTCAGCGCGCCCCGTGGTGGACGCAGCAGGTGTCGAAGCTGAAGTCCTGGGCGCGCCGTTCAGCCCAGTATTCTTCCCCTGACCACCGAGGGTCGATTACCCTTCCGATGACAACGATCGCTACGACCTCGGCTCCGGCAAGGGCAAGGGCCGATGCCGCACTCTGGGATCTCGCACCAGAGGTGAAGGTGTCATCGATCAGAAGCACGCGCTTGCCAGTCAGGTCACGCTCAGGATGGCGCACGACATAGCCGGTATCGCTTGCTCGGTTGTGGCCTATCGAGGTCGGTCCTCGTTCTAGTAGATCCTCGTACTCGTCGTAGGCAGAGGGGACACGCTGAAGCGCCCTAATCAGGGGGTGCTGATCAGCGCCGCGGTCGGTGCTCGACGGGACTCCCGTGATGGCCGACCAGTCGTCGCCTGCAGATTCAGCGATGCAAGTCCGATGCAGCCACAGGAAGTGGCACAGGATTGAGATGACTCTGAGTGATGACTGGGCTCGGACCGCCCGTTGTCCGAGCGCTTGTAGCCGGCAAGCTCCTGGTGTAGCTGCGATGGGATCTCGTACAGGCTGACTGGCACGACTCGGCTGCATGGTCGAGATACTTGACGCATGACGTCTTCGCAACTCCAGCAGGTCTTGAAGCCCGGGTTCGGAGCGCCGTGGCAGACATCGCACACCCCGTCTCCGGCTGGTGGAACCTCGACGCAGATCGACGCGAGGGGACCTGCGTAGTCGGCGACTGTTGCCATGCCAACTCTTAGAAGATGGCAAGTTGATCAGCCGGGCACTGCTCTGCATCGATGACTGCGAGAACCTCGTCGACGGAGTCGACCACTGTAGCCCCTAGCCGGTTGGCGTACCGCTGCGCCCACTCCTCGCGAAGAACAAGCGACCTGATGAGGAAGAGCCGCTTGCCATGCTCGAGCGCGAGGCGGGCCTGCATCTTGGCACCGCTTGTGCTGCCGGCTTCGATAACCACAGTGCCTACGGCTACACCGCTTGTGACGATGTTGCGAAGCGGGAAGTTCTGGCGCCTGGGAGGAGAGCCCGGCCAGAACTGAGAGAGAAGCGCTCCTCGCTCCGCGATTCGGTGCGAGAGTTCACGGTTCGCGGCCGGGTACACCTTGTCGATACCGGTGCCCATCACGGCGACGGTTCGTCCTCCGGCGGCCAGGGCTGACTCGTGGGCAACGGTGTCCACACCCGCAGCCATCCCGGAGATGACCGTCACGCCCCGTTCAGCGAGCTGCGTCGCCAGGTGTCTCGCCTGTTTGGCCCCGTTTGCGCTCACCTGCCTGGTGCCGACAACCGCGATGGAGCGATCGTCGCTGGGATCGAGAGCCCCTCGAACGAACAGGAACGGCGGCCTGTTGTAGATGCGGCGGAGGTTGAGCGGGTACTCGTCGTCGTTGACGGTGAGCAGTGACGTCTCGGGTACCGCATCGAAGGTGTTGGACACGACCCGCCGCCAGCGAGCTATGGCATCTGCGGTTACTCCGGCACGAGCACGCCAGCCGAGTTCCAGCAGACGCTCGTCGTAGGAGGTGAAGTCACCCTCGACGAGTGCCTGAGCGGAGCCTACCTCCTCGAGAACCTCGGAGAGCTCGTACCACGGCCCGTCCCAGGTCGCCGTCAGGGCGAGCGTTACCGCTGCTTCGTTGAGCGACGCCATCGCTAGCCGGTTCCCACTGTGTCAGAACCCTGAATGACGAACATACGTTCCAGTTTAGGCAGCTCCTGCGCGCTGCGTATGCCCAGCGCGTGAGTCGCAGACTGCGCCCCATCCTGCCATCTCGACGCGCACGGTGCCGACTTGTCGGCGAAACGGCTCTGCTTGACGCCTGGTATGCATGAAAGCTGCATCGGTTGGACTGGGTGATGTAAAATTTCATACATGCCTGCCGTGTCAGCCCTAGACCGGCTGCGTGAGGCCGGCCCGATCGAGGAGGTCAGCTGATGGGGTGGCTGAAGAAGCTACTGGATGGGTGGCTGACACCGGTCCAGGATGGGCGGCTGACACCGGGCGAGCCGGCGAGCTACGACCACACGCTGAATGTCGCCGGGGTGTCGTACCGCCGGGGATACCCGAAGTCGCTGCTGCGACTGCAAGGCAGCGGCGACCGCAAGTTCTTCGACTGCGAGCTGGTCCGTGAACCTGACAACCCTCACGACCGCAACGCCGTCGCCGTTCACGTCGACAACATCGGCAAGGTCGGCTACCTGCCCCGCGGGGACGCGAAGCGGTTCGCGGCGATGCTCGACCGTGGCGACCTACTGCGTGCCCGAGGGTCCGTCTACGTCAAACCCAACCACCCGAACAGCCCAGGTGTGCGCCTGTGGCTATGGGAGGACGAGCCGTGATCGTGCACGTCTACGTCGAACGAGATCTGCGGACTAGCTCCAATCGGGGGTGAGATGACTGATGCGGCGCGATCAGACTGGCTGATTGAACTCGAACTGGTTTCCGGCGGGATCGAAGAAGAAGGCCTGGCGCAGCCCCTCGATCGCACGGGACTCGGACACTTCGATCCCCTGGCTCCGCAGACGGGCGACCTCGGCGTCGAGATCCTCGGACCGAAACGCCAGATGCGCGCCGGCGGGGGCTTCGTAGTTCGGGTCCTCGATCAGATGGACATCGACGCCATTGCCCGAGGCCAGCCATGCTCCGGGCACCCCCAAATCGGGCCGAGGCAGGACATCGAGCCCCAGGGCCTCGGTGTAGAACGGCAGCGCAGCTTCGAGGTCGCTGACCATGAGCGCCACGTGGTTGAGTGCCAGCACGCCCGGCTGCGGCCCTGGCTTGGTTTCGGCGCCCGACATGATATCTCCGATCTGTCTCTGATCTCTGGCTAAGAGCGCTGTTCTTGCCTTCTCCGAGCGAGGCTAGAACGCCTGCTCTGTAAGTGCCAAAGGAGGCCAGACCCGTCCCACGAGATCGCGACGACGCTATATGCCCGCGAAGGCAGGCTGCCCGCGACAAGGCTCAGGCTCGGCTGGCAGTTCCGTCGCAGCGAGCTGCTACCTTCCTCGCATGAGGTGCGAAGCAATGAGCGATGTGTATCTCGACTACAACGGGTCTTCGCCTCTCGACAACCGCGTCACAGCCGCGATGATCCCGGTTCTCAGAGACGGCGTCGGAAATGCTTCATCACCCCATTGCTTCGGCATGCGGCAGGCCGGCTTGGTCGAGGCGGCACGTGCCCAGGTAGCAGGGCTGGTAGGAGGCCGAACTAGCGGCGTGATCTTCACCGCCGGAGCAACCGAAGCCAACAACCACGCACTGCGCGGACTGCTCGAGACTGCAGATCCTGGATGTCGACGAATCCTCGTGTCAGCAGTCGAGCACGCCTCCATTCGCGAAACAGCTGCCTGGATCAGCCAGCAGTCGCTAGCGAAGGTTCAGACCATTCCTGTCGAACCGGGCGGTTACGTCGATCTCGACGCGCTTGACAATCTGCTCAGCAACGATGTCCTCCTTGTGTCCGTCATGGCGGCGAACAGCGAGACCGGTGTGCTCAACCCCATCAGCGAGGTTGCCGACCTTGCTCACGCTGTCGGTGCTCTCGTGCATTGCGATGCCACGCAACAGGTAGGACGGCTGCCGTTTCACGCGGATGATTTAGGCGTCGACCTCCTGTCGATCAGTGGCCACAAGATCTGCGGGCCAGCAGGAGTTGGAGCGCTGGTCGGTTCACGAGCTGCCTTGAAGCGGATGCGACCTCTGATTCACGGCGGCGGGCACGAACGAGGACTTCGTTCAGGCTCGCTCAATGTTGCAGGCATCGTCGGGCTTGGATCTGCTGCGGAGCTAGCGGCTACAGAGGGCGACGCCGATTCATCACGGATCAGCCCGCTTCGGGACCGGCTAGTTCACGGCGTCATGGATCGCCTCGACGGGGTGATCGAGATCGGCGATGTCACACGGCGACTGCCGAACACGGCCGACGTGCGATTTGTGAGGGCAGACGCAGAGGCCGTCATGGTCAATATGGGCCATGTTGCTGTCTCAGCTGGGAGTGCGTGCAGTGCCGGGACTATTGAGCCCTCGCCCGTACTGTTGGCGATGGGTATTGACCGCGACGCTGCCTCCGAAGTGATTCGGTTCAGTCTCGGGCGTTTCACCAATGCCGAGGAGATCGACTCCGCCGTTGAGAGCGTTGTCACAGCAGTTGACTACGTTCGTACCATGACCGGCGAAGGGGCTAGGCAATGAAGCTGTTGGACGCAGCTGAGCCCGTGTTCGCTCGCCACGAGACGTTTCATCCGCGCTACGGCTGGTTCCGCAAGGCGTACTCATTTGCAGCACTCGACTCCGAGATCTTCAAAGCCGATGACGCTCCAGTCCGAATGGGCGTCGGTAAGAACATGGTGCGAGCGATTCGATTCTGGGGCCAAGCAGCTAAGATAATCACGAAGGACCCGAATTCATCGAACCCACGATCTCCGGGCATGGTTCCGACGAGGATCGGGAAAGCCCTGTTCTCAGAAGGCGGCTGGGACCCCTACATGGAAGACCCGGGCACCGTCTGGCTGCTTCACTGGCTTCTGCTCGCACCGCCGTCGCACCTGCCTGTGTGGTGGTTGGCGTTCAACGAGTTCCATGCCGTCGAGTTCGAAGATGAGCTTCTCCACAGCGCAGTTGCTTCTCGACTTGAGCTCACTCCCGAGTGGAAGGCCCCTCATCAGTCCTCGCTCAAGAAGGACGTCAGTGCCCTCCTCCGGACATACGCCCCCGCTGAACGGCCCCGTCGGATCGCGTTGTACGACGTTCTTGACTGCCCTCTGCGTGAACTCGGGCTGATCCGTCACTCTGCCGCTGGAGGTCACCGGTTCATCCTTGGACCAAAGCCGTCGCTCCCCATTGAGATTCTTGGCTTCGCCATGCTCGACTACCTGGCCCGAGTAGGGAGCGCCGGGAACACGGTCACGCTCGCCCAACTCGTTGCTGAAGCGGGCTGTCCGGGCCTCGCCTTCAAGGTCAGCGAGTCAGACGTGCAAGATGCGCTGGGTTCTCTATGTGCGAGAACGGAGGGTCTCGAACTGCTCGCGCCTGCTGGAGTTCATCAACTCTCCTGGACCCGCGATCCCGCGCACATCGCCGTGGATGTTCTCAACTCCTACTACGGAGTCGATATCAGCGACGTCCAGGCTGGCACTATCGGCGACAGACCCGCTGACACGGCGATACTCAACGAGTCATCCGACAACATGGTCGGCCTCAGTCAGGCCGCCGAGGCCGATCGCATCGGAGCGTCCTGATATGGGACGCCTGAAAGATCACATCACGATCTCCGGACGCTTCGCCCGGTCCTCAAGCCTCGAACGAGACATCGACCGAACCGAGTCGCTTCGGGGCTACGTCGTGACGGCAAAGGCTCTTGAGGTTGTTGAGAGAATCGCCGCCGTCGGTGCAACCCGTTCCGGCGGTGGAGCCTGGTCCATCACCGGGCCGTACGGAACGGGCAAGTCGTCACTCGCTGTGCTCCTTGACGGGCTGTTCTCAGAGGCTGGCATCACCCGCGACAACGCACTGGGACTCGTAGCGTGTGCATCCCCTAGTGTGGCGTCACTGGTTAATGGTGCACACGGGCGACGAGAGACAGGCGCCTCAGGCTGGATCCGAGCTGTGGTCACCGCGAATCGCGAGCCAATCAGCCACACCGTCGTGCGCGCCTTGCACTCAGCGGTGCAGCGACGGTTCGGAAGGATCCCTCCTACCTCCGTCCTCTCGGCTGCCAGGACACTTAGATCGGCGCTGGACGCAGCCGAATCCGAAGATCCCCGACGCACAGGACCGGCTACTGCCGCCATCATCGAAGTCGCCCGAAGTCTCGCTCAGCACGCCCCACTGCTGATTGTCGTCGACGAGTTCGGAAAAAACCTCGAAGCAGTCGGAGACAGCAGCGACGCAGATCCCTACCTGCTCCAACGGCTCGCTGAGGCTGGACAGGGGGCCGACGCTTCGATCTTCACGCTCACCCTTCAGCACTTGTCATTTGAGGATTACTTCGCCGACTCCGAGGGCCCACACCGCCAAGAGTGGGCCAAGGTACAGGGCCGCTTCGAGGACATTCCGTACGTAGAATCGCCGGCGCAGACCCGTGCACTCATCGGCACGGTGTTCGATGTGCATGAGACGAGCCTTCGCATGCGCATAGATCGATGGGCGGAGAGGCAAGCGAGTGCCTGTGCCGAGCTTGGCATCACAGACCTAGCTGATCCCGATCTCGTCGCGAGCTACTACCCGTTGCATCCACTTGCGGCTGCTGTTCTGCCTGAGCTGTGCACCCGCTACGGACAACATGAACGGACCCTCTTCTCGTTTCTCACGGGGCCAGATCCATCCGGGGTTCCCTCGTTTCTTGGTACTTCAGAGATGCGTACACACGGCCCGCTGCCTTCCGTAGGTCTTCCGGAGATCTACGACTATTTCATCGCCGGGAATTCCTTTGCGGGGGGCGGTGGCCGTTGGACGGAGATCACCACTCGCCTGCGCGACACCCACGGTCTCACGCTGTCCGAGAGCCGCATGGCCAAGTGCATCGCCGTTTTGAACCTGGTCTCCGTTACGGGGACACTTCGCGCCTCTCGGCGTGTCCTCGAGCTCACCGCACCGAACAATTTCGCCCCAGCGCTGGACAGCCTGCAGTCGCAAGGCATCGTCACCTACCGCGAATTTGCCGACGACCACCGCATCTGGCAAGGCAGTGATGTCGACCTTCGCTCGCTGCTTGCCACAGCCAGCCAACGGGTGCGAGATCGGCCTCTGGTCGACCTGCTCGCCTCGGTCAGCGAGCCGACGCCCGTCATCGCCGCCCGCCACAGCGCCCAAACGGACACCCTCCGAATCTTCGCCCGGCGTTATGTCGACGGCTCTGAGACGGTCGAACCTCTGCCCCCATCTTCACCGTTTGACGGCGAGGTACTCCTGGTCGTCGGGGCGGACCGTGAGCATCCCCGCTTGCGGGCCATCAGCAAGCACAGCAAGCCGGTAGTTGCCGCCATACCTGACGAGCAGATCCGACTCGATCAAGCGGCCCGACGAGCCGCCGCGATCGCCATCGTGCTCGACGACAAAGCCGTGAGCAGTGACTGGGTGGCACGACGAGAAGTGAACGAGCGACTGGCTCAGGCCCGAAGTGCACTCGACAACGCAGCCGACGGCACCTTTTCGCCAGAGCACTGCAACTGGGTGCTACTCGGCGAGCAGGTGACGGAGCTCAAGGGTGGCCGAGGAAGCGCACCACTGTCTGATGCCGCTGATCGGGCGTACACCGCCCCGCCAGTCGTCAGCAACGAGATGCTCAACCGCACCTATGTGACGTCGCAGGGTGCCAAAGCAAGGCGACTGCTCATTGAAGGCATGCTGGAGCACGGAGAGGAGGTTGATCTTGGTTTTGAGGGCTACGGTCCCGAAGTCGCCATGTATCGAGCGTTCCTGGCTGGGACGGGCCTGCATCGCCACGATCGTCGCAACGACACGATGGTCTTCACCCGGCCACACGCCAGCGGGCTCGTTCCTGCCTGGGACACCCTCGAAGCAGAGTTTCGGCGAGCCAGCATCGCCCGGGTCAACCTCAACGACATCTACGCTGCCCTTCAGTTGCCACCGATCGGGATGAAGACGGCTGTCATACCTGTGTTCGTGATCGCAGGGCTGCTGGCTTTCAACGATGAGGTCGCCATCTACGAGCACGGCACTTTCAGGCCGGTACTCACACCCGACCTTGCAGAGCGACTTGTCCGCAATCCTGGCCACTTCGATATCAAGCATTTTGCCAACACGAGTGGCGCCCGGCGACAAGTCGTGAACAGTCTTGCAGCGGAGTTGGGGGTCAGGCCTAGGTTTCGTAAGCACCGCGTCGCGAACGTGCTAGCAATTGTCGGGCATCTCGTTGGAAAGATCGCTCGACTTGACAACTACACCTGCCGCACCAGCCGCCTGAGCTCTGAGACGCTCGCGGTCCGGGACGCGCTTGCCACAGCCGTGGAGCCCGACAAGTTGTTGTTTGAAACCCTCCCTGTGGCGCTCGGCTTCAATCCGATCCCCACGACGACGAAGACCTATCGCAACGCGCGCAGGCTCGCCGCAGCAGTGACGTGCGCTATGGAAGAACTTAGCGTCAGCTACGAATCACTCCTAGATGAGCTGCTCTGCGAGCTGTTGGAAGTCATGGCGGAGAAGAACAGGCTCGCCATCAGCGGTCAAGCGGAAGCGATACGAGACGAGGTGCTCAATCCGAGAGTTCGGGCATTCGTATTCGCCCTCGCCAACGACTCTGCCGACACGGATTGGGACTGGATCCAGTCGATAGCAACGGTGGTCTCAGGCAAGGCACCAGCAGAGTGGACTGACGATGACCGCGTGCGATTCGACCACAGACTCTCAGCAGCAGTCGGAACGTTCAGACGTTTGGTCGCTCTCCACTCTGCTCACAGAGCCTATGGATCAGGTGCGTTCGACGCCATGCGCGTGACCTTTACTCGCTCCGACGGTACCGAAGATCACAGGCTGATAGGGCTTGGCGACGATGAACGCAGCGCCGCCGAACGGGTTCTAACAGCTGCCATCGATGACCTGGCTGTGACACTCCAGTCGGCTGCGAGGGCTCAAGACAGCCTCCTGGCTCTTCTGGGCGAACGGATTCTGCCACAGACTGTCGATGACAGTGGTCCCGACGTGATCGAATTGACGACCAGAAGGGCGACCAATGCCTGAACAGCTGCGACACATATGTGGAATCTCAGGCGGAAAGGATTCGAGCGCGCTCGCGGTCTACCTCCGCGACACCGTTGCCGAGATGGAGTACTTCTTCTGCGACACCGGCGCCGAGCTCCCCGAGACCTACGAGTACCTCACTCGGCTTGAGGTCATCCTCGGCAAGCCGATCAACCGCCTGAATGCCGAACGGGGCTTCGACCATTGGTTTGAGGTGTTCCGGGGGGTTCTCCCGTCTCCGCAGATACGGTGGTGCACCAAGAACATGAAGATCAAGCCGATCGAGAAGTGGATCGGGGACGAACCCGCCTTGTCGTATGTCGCAATCCGGGCCGACGAGTCCAACCGAAAGGGTTACATCTCCACAAAGCCCAACATCCAGTCGGTCTTCCCGTTCGTTGACGATGGGATCGACCATGACGGAGTCATCCGGATTCTCGATGACGCTGGGATTGGCCTCCCCAAGTACTACGAGTGGCGGACACGATCCGGCTGCTACTTTTGCTTCTACCAGCGCAAAGCGGAATGGGTGGGCCTCGCTGAGCAACATCCTGAGCTATTCAAGCGAGCGGTCGCCATAGAGCAGAAGGTTCTGCAGAATGCTGGTGTCGACGGCGATGCCGACTTCGGCGAGCGTGCAATGCGAGGGAGGCAGTACACGTGGTCAGGGGGTGAGACGCTCGTGCAGCTCCTGTCTCGACGCGATGAGATCATGGAACGGCATGAGGCAGTACTCGAGCGCCAGACGAGAGATCAGCCGAATCGCCCTCTCGTGGAAGTCCTTGGGGCGGCTTTCGATGATGACGACGACAGCGAGGCCTGCACGGTCTGCGCCTTGTGACGTTCATGGGGAGCGAGATGGCGATCGGTGTCAACGAAGGCGAATGGGGCCGCATTACGAGTGTCTGGTCTTGGAGGCTTGTGGATGGTGATGTTTGTGGTGTCGACGAAGGCGAACGGGGCCGCACCATGAGCGGGCTTCCCGACTCCCCATCATCGGCGATCGCGCCTTGGGGTCATCCTGGGACTTCTGTTCTGCCTGAGTGGTATCGGCGTGAGTTTGCGGATCGCGTTCTTCCTCAGGCTTTGCGTCGGATGGCGCCTTCTCTGAAAACGATCGGGCAGCTCGATAAGTTCTGGGACTGTACCAACCAACCTCTCGACTATAAGGCACATCAAGCCCTTATCGCAACGTTAAACGACAAGACTCCGCCTCCCGACATCGTCATCTTCCCTGCGGGCCGCCCTAAGGGACGCGAGGACGCGGAGATCGAGACCTATCCTCTGCGGCCACGTTCACGCAACGCGCTCATGCGTCATCTCAAGCGAATCCCTCGCTCTAAGGCGATTACAGTTGGTGATCTGCTGCAGATTCCGTACTTTGGAATCACATCATTGATCGATGTGATGTGCGTCGTCGAAACTGTGTTGGCTGCGAGGGGAGGTTCCCTAGCGCAGACAACCACAGGGGCAACTCTCGACTCCTCACCGACCGCCGAGGCGGGCCATTCGGATGAAGCGCTCCGACTGCTTGACCAAGTCGAGCGATTGCTTATCGGAGCCCGCGACCTCTATGGAGTCGACAGCGTAGGCGAGGCATTTCGTCTCAACTTGGGACCCGTGGCGGAGGCGCTCGGGATCGATCGAGACAGCGCCGACCTCGCCATCGACAGCGTGACGACGAGGCCCGGAATCGGCGAAGAGCTGTCAGCCAAGGTTGCTGCCTTCGAGGCGTCCCTCTCGGAACCGCAGCGACTAGTGCTCAAGGAGCGAATGTACAGCACGAATCCGCGATCGATAGCCGATATCGGCCGTCAACGCGGTGTCACATACGAAGCGATTCGGAGACTGCAATTACGGCTCGCCGCAACCGTTGAGTCGGAACTCCGCTCATCCCTGGAGTCGGTTGCTTCGCTCCTGCGGCTGAATCTGTCTCCGGTCATTGCCAGTGACAAGCTCGATGCAGCTATCTCTGGCCTCTTCGGCACAGCTGGCTCTGACCTCGCTCGACGCATGGTCAAGCAGGAGCTGGACTACGCTGACTACAACGGGATCTGCTTCGATCCCGCGGCCCGTGAGGTGGTGAGCAAGCTGCGGTGCGCCGCAGATGCCTCCGCGGACGACGTTGGCATCGTCAACGCGGATGATCTGCGAACGCAGCTCCCTGACGGTGACTGGGATGCCTACTGGCAGCAATTGCTCGACTGCTGCGGCTTACACGAAATCTTGGGGCAACTCGCCCTGCGCGACACCGCGAAGGCCCGAGCCAAGGCCGCTGTCATCCAGATCGGCCGACTGGCTACCAAAGAAGAGATCGCGGCAGCCTCTGGGCTTGATCCTGCACGCGTTGGGTCGCAACTGTCCGGCCTTCCGGGAGTCGCTCGAGCTGACAAGCACCGCTGGGGTCTCCTCGAGTGGATCGATGACATTTACGAAGGCATACCTGCCGAGATCACTCAGCGCATCGCTGAGGACGGCGATGCAACTCCGCTAGCACGCCTGCTCGAAGAGATCCCCAGACTCTTCGGGGTGCGTGAATCGAGTGTTCGGTCCTACGTGGCCACGCCGCAGTTCGTTGTCCGCGACGGATACGTTAGCATCGCTGATCCCTCGTCATTCACTTTCCGAGACATCGAGGACGTGATCAGCGGTCGTGACGCCACAGGCGCTCCCTACTGGGAGTTCACCGTCGAAGAGCGCTACTTCTCTGGCTACAGTATCCTGGGCTTCCCACCAGAACTCGCCAACGAACTCGGCTGCAGGGCAAACGAGAGAAAGAAGATCACCCTCACGCACCCGCCCGGCTGCGGGATGGTGTCCGTTGTCTGGCGGCTGTCGTCACAAGTCGGGGCCTCCGTCGGACACGTCGCCGAACCCTTGCGATGTTTAGGCGCAGAGGCCGGTGACACCGCTCGAATCGTTATCACTGGGGCCCGATCGGTCGCGCTCAGGCTGAACAGCAAACAGGACATGGCAGGGGCAAGCGACGACCCAAGTGCCGATGCTCTCCTTGAGCGGATGAAAAGCCGGCGGCGGATCAGATAGATGCTCGCTGACGTCTCGACGCTCCGACGTAGCTTCTACAAGCTCCCCGAAGACCCGTTTGCCCGCGAGATCCTGATTCCCGCGTTCCAGGAAGCAGTTGCCGTACGCGGGGTCTTTGGGTGGTTCAGTGCCAGTTGGGTATCCCGGCTCGCACCAGGGTTGGCTATGTATTTGCAGCACCCTGATACGCGAACGATCGAGATGACGATCTCTCCGACAGTGTTCGAGCCAGAGCGCAAAGTCATGGAGGAGGCCGTTCGGTTGAGCGACGATGAATCCGCGCACCGGATTGGACAGGTCTTTACGCACGGGCGCGATGACGCTGACGCGCTTGCTGTCCACGCTCTTGATTGTCTCGGATGGATGCTCGCAACGGGCCAGCTGCGACTTCGGATAGCGGTGCCCGAGCCCAGCTCCAACTTCCACCCAAAGATGTGGGGATTCGGCGATGACCGTGATTACGTGGTCGCTAACGGGTCCGGAAATGCGACTGGCCGTGGCATCGTCGCTGGGGTCGAGCAGATGACGGTCACAGTGAGCTGGGACGCCTACGACAACGAAGTCTTCAAACAAGCGCGAGCGACCTTGGAAGACTGGCTCCATGGGCGGAGTATCGGCATAAACCGGGTTCTAGACTTGCCTGATGCCATTGAGGCCCGCATAATTGAGACCGCTCCGGATTCTGCGCCGACAGAGTCTGACTACTATGACGCCGTAGAAGCAGACGGAGTCCCTAGCTGGGCGGCCCACCCTTACGAGTTGCTCCGCCGTCGCTTCGAGGGAATTGTTGCAGCCTCTCCGCCGACTCTAAAGATTCCGCCGTGGCTCAGATGGCGAAATGGCGACTACGCGCACCAAGGGGAGGCCGTGGACGCGTGGGAACAGTCGGAGCCACCAGAGCGCGGCATTCTTGAGATGGCGACCGGTGCTGGTAAAACTCTCACGGCGCTCGTGTGCGCTACACGTGTTCAACAACGCAATCCGGAGCGGCCTCTGCTCCTGGTGGTGTCGGCTCCGTCGCGCGCGCTCGTGGCCCAGTGGCGCTCCGAGATTGCGAAGTTCGGCCTTCGCGCGGTGGCACCTTCTCTTGAGTCGAGCACAGACCAGGCACTCAGCCGAGCGCTTCGCCAACTATGGCTTGGTGGTACCGTAGCGCTCATCGTCACCAACGTGATGCTCTGCGATCCGCGGTTCCAAGCGACTTTGCAGCAATGCGACCCTGACGCAACGCTCCTTTTCATTGCGGATGAAGCCCACGGCCTAGGTGCCGACGGCTTCGTCAAGAATAAACCGCACTTCTTCGAGAAGCGTCTCGCTCTGACTGCAACCCCGATCCGACAGTATGATCCCGACGGCACAGAAGAAGTCTTCAACTTTTTTGGAGGACCCGTGTATACGTTCGGGCTCGAGCGGGCTATCGGATTCTGCCTCACTCCGTACGAGTACTATGTGCATGCGGCGACATTCGACACAGACGAGCTCCATGAGTTTGCTGAGCTGACGAAGAGCATAGGTGCGGCTATCAGACAGGAGGACGATGAGCGACGCGACGCGCTCCTGATCCAACGTCGGAGAATCATCGAGACTGCTGAGGCAAAATACTCCTTACTCCGCTCTGTCTTAGAGTGCCGAGGCATCAAGGAATTATCTCACGCCCTCATATATGCATCAGCCAAGAACCCGGAGCAATACGACCGCATCTCAGCTCTTCTCGAGGATCTCGGAATCAGGTGGGCAGGAATTACTCAGGCTACATCATCGAGTGCTATTCGCCGTGCTTTTGAGGCATTTGCGGGCGGAGGTTTCCAGGTCTTGCTCGCAAAAAAGCTGCTTGATGAAGGAGTCGATATTCCTAGCACTAGGGAGGCATTCATCGTTGCCTCGTCGACCGTGGAGCGGGAGTGGATCCAGCGACGCGGTCGGGTTCTCCGCCGTCATTCCGACAAACCATTCGCGATCATACACGACTTCCTAGCCCTCCCTCCAGCATCGCATTTGGAGGAAGTCTCGTCTGTGCGGTCGGTTATCACTGCAGAGGTAGGACGCGCGTATGCGTTCGCTAAGCACGCCAGCAATCCAACAGGGTCTGAGGGGGCATTCAAGAATATCGCTGAGATCCGCGGAGCATATTGGCCCTCGGACTCGACACCGTCCGGCAACTTGCAGTACATTGGAGATCTTTTTGTCGCACCCGGCACCCCCCGAGGAGTACCATGGTAAGCAATTTCGAGAGAATCTTCGAGGAGATCAACAACCAGGCCAAGCGAGTCACCGAGGACTTCGATGCAGAGATCCTAGTAAAGCTATCGATGGCGATCGTCAACGAAGAGGACAAGCATGCTACAAAAAAGGTGAACATCAACCAGATTGTCGAGCATCTGATAGAGCAGGCCGCCAACGCGGTAGGGCCGACGTGATTCGGTTCACTCGTATCGAAATCGACAACTTTGTCTGCTTCGAAAGGCTCGTCATTGAGCCGTCTATGGATCCCAAAAGACCTCTCACTGTAATACGAGCGGAGAACGCTTCGGGGAAGACAACCTTTCTTCGTGCGCTCCGTTGGGGAATGTATGGAGAGCAGGGGCTTCCGGGTGATCAGACCAGCTTTGGTGTGCATCCGACGTTTTGGAAGCTATCGAGTTCTGGCATTGAGACTCGAGTCTTGATCGAGTTTATTTCGGATGGTTCCACCCGCCACGATGCAACATCTGGGAATACGGACACATGGTATCGGCTGGTCCGAACGGTTCGAACGATCGCACGCCAAGAGGATCCGGGCTACCAGCGCAATAGCCCGAATGCGCAGCTTATGTTCCAAAGTCCAGGCGGATCTTGGGAATTGCACACATACGGAGTCGACCACGTTGTTGGGCAGCTCCTCCCATGGGAGCTCCGAGATTTCTTCGTGATGGATGCGGACGAGGCTACCGAATTCGTCGGTGGCAGCGAGAACATGACGATCAGCCGAAGCGAAGTCGAGAAGAAGACGACGGACGCGATCAACGCTTTGCTCGGAATTGAGATATTTCGACAAGCAGCTCGCCGCGTCTTGAAGGCGGAGCGATCGTTCGGCGCGAAGGCGACGAAGGCCGTTGGTGCTTCCGATCTAGATGAGATGCAGAGTAGGCGTGAGGAGATTCAATACCAGATTGAGGAACTACAGGAGAAGAAGAAGAAAAGTGAACGGACCCTTGACAACCTGAAGGACAGTCGTGCCAAGCAATTCGAAAAGCTGACTGAGAGCCTCAAAGGCATTGGTAGACTGGAAGAGCTAAAGGCACGACTTGATCAGAACGAGCGTGACATGGGTCGAGCAACCAAGGATCATGAAGGTGCCGTAGCATCGCTCGGAGGCTTTCTAGAAGCACCATCTCTTCTCGCCAAGCTTGCACACTCTCACGTGGATGCCGCCGTTGATTTCCTGCGTCCAATGCACGACAGTGGACAGATCCCACAACGCTACGTTGGATTCGTCCGCGAGCTCCTTGAGGCTGAGCAGTGTATTTGCGGCGAAGATCTCTCCCAACCAAGTGTACATCGCAGGCATGTCGAGGAAAGGCTTGCTGCTTCCGAAGCAAATGCCAAGCACGCGAACCATCTAGGATATGTGTTCGATGCAGCTCGGGATCTCATGCACCTTGCCAATAACTCAGACTGGGCCGTCGAGTCAGTGGACGCAGAGAAACGACTGGCAGAAGTCGAGGAGCGATTGATGGAGCTCAAAACAGACCGGGCGGATATCGACAAGAAATTGCGCACCATCGAAGATTCTGAGATTGGGCTGATCCAGGAGGAGATCGACGCCCTCGATGTACAGGTGGAGAGATTCATCGCTGATAACTCTGAGTACTCGAACCGGCTTCCAGATCTCCAGCGCGAAGCGGACGCCCTGAACAAGCAGATCCACGCCCGACAGAACAGCGAGATAGCCGCTGCTAGCCACCGTCGTTCCGAAGACTTAGCGGGTGTAATCCATCGGATTCTGACAAGTGCCTACAAGACCATTCAGAAAGACCAAGTCGCGGAGCTCTCCAATGAGATGAATCGGCTGTTCGCAACGATGGTCGACAACGTAACCGAATACGATACTAACACCGACCAGGCCGGTAAGGAAACAATCCGAACTATTGTGCAAGTGGGTGTGCGCTCAGCCTCAGGCGGCGGCTTCGAGATCTTTGCCATCAACAACCACGGACGCGACAAGCCGCACATAGAGATCAATGGGGCCAGCCGCCGAGTGATCGCTCTAGCCTTCGTGCTCGCGCTCTGCAATGAGTCAAAAACCCGTGCGCCGCTGATAGCTGACTCACTGCTCAATATGATGTCCGGCGCTGTCCGCCGAAACACTCTCGTGGCGACGGCTGAGAAGTCAGGGCAACCGATCCTCCTGTTGACTGGAGCGGATCTTGAGGCTGAGAGCGAGGCGGAAACCATCGCGAGTAGGTGCGGAGCGACCTACACCCTGACCGCTCAGTGGCACAAAGAGGTAGTGAACCTAACCGACGCTCGGGCAATCTCCCTTATTTGCGAATGCGGACCTCGTCAGTACTGCGATGTGTGCGAGCGGATTGGTCAAGCAAACCGCCGGGGCTGGTCAAGGAGGAGGTAGGACTCACATGAGCTTTGCCCATCTCCTAACTGCCCGCCGCCACTCTCTCTACCTGCCGAAGGATGCGCGTGATGATGTCGCTCGGCTCGTGTCCGTACATCAGCAAACGAAGACTACACGCAAGATGACACCATTCCGTCGCCAAGTCGACTTCTGGCTCCTGTGTCTAGGGGTCGCCTTAGCGAAAGGTCTACCGCAGCGAGACGGCTTGCCGTCAGCATGGGGATATAAGTTCGTAGACACGACGCAGGTACAACTACCAACTGAGATATACAACCTACTGGTAGTGATCGCGTTCGAAGAGTTGGGGCACGATGCCGACGCGATCGACGACCCTGCTCAGATCATCGACACCGCAAATCGGTTGTCCGGTGCGGCATGTTCTCAGGTGCTTGGCGAGCTGACGAGCAAGGATCTCCGCATCACCCCGCTGGACAAGGCACTTCGCCTGGCGCGTCGGGCACTAGGTTAGAGCCTGCTGACGGTGGGCCGTGCCGAGACCAACTCTCGTTCAAGAAGAGGCCGTTCGGTTGCCAGCTAGTCCAGCAGCCCAGCGCTGAGGTGTAGCTCAGCCTCGGCATCGGACCCAGAAAGAAGGCAGTTGTGCGCAGGGTCACACCTTGCCTGGTTCGGTCATGACATGATCTGGAATCGGCGGACGAGGTCCAGGTTGAGTTCGAGTCCGAGCCTTGGTGAGGAACTCGATCATGGTGATCTGCCTGCTGGCGGTCTGCATGTGGATGTTGTAGAAGTCCGAGATGGCCGAGGCGTAGATATAGGCAATCAGCAGAGCCCCGGCTAACTCGCACATCACCGATATCTGGGTGATCTCGGTGAAGCCGCCGGCTCGGCTGATGTCGCAGTGCTGCAACAGCACCTTGGCGTTGTCGAGTCATTCCTTGGTCTCCCAGTGGCCGGTCGAGATTTCGCCTGTGTCGATGAGCAGCGGGCCGCCAGCTGGCGGTACCCCTCCATATCGTCGTGGCGCAGCGGGACCCTCGGCGAAGTACACCCGGTGGTCGTCCAGGTGGTTGGGGACCCACAGCGCCTACTGCCAGTGGGCCCAGCGATATCCGGGGTCGGTGCTGAGCACGATGTCGTCGCCGATCATGGCCCGAGCCGGCCGACAAAGTCGACCACCTGGTGGTCGGCCATCTCGGTGAGCCCGACGATCGCCTCCATCTTTGCGAGGATGGCGTCGGTCGGCTCACCTCTAGTGTCGCCGGGATACAGGGTCACATAGGGGTGGGCGCCGCTCTGGCGGGCGCCTCCCAGCAGCTGCCAAACCGGTCTCCAAGTTGCTTGCCGTCAGGTCGTACAAGGTGATGTCGACCGCGTACAGGGCGTTGATTAGCAGTCCTCTGTGGCCGTGGTAGAAGCTCGAGTGATAGATGATGTCGTAGATGCCCAGCATGTCTATCGGGTCCTTGCCGATGACGTGCCCTGGGTCGCTGTGCGGAGCTAGCGCAATCCCGACGGTTCGGAGTTCAGCGTGTGGGAGTGCTGGGTAGCCATCTCGACCGACCGCTGTACCTGGCGCTGTTTGCGCGCTGGGATCCGGGCATGATCGTGCGCCGACACAGCCACTACAGCCCGCACGTGTTGATAGTGCTTTTGGGCGAGTTCACCTGCTGCGATGTCCTCTGCGGGCCAGGCACCCACCTCGAACTGTCTTTCGGGGCGGACTTCGGGCCGTTCGCGGCCGGACCCGACGGAGTGGAGTTCTACGAGGTGATGATGGGCGATCCCCGATCCTGGAGCGACTCGCCCGAATCTATGGCCCGGGTCCTGGTCGAGCAGGGCGTCTAGCAGTTGCCCGACCCGCCGGTCCAGCTGCCCGCTGGCCTGGCCGACCTGCGCCGCCGTCTTCACCGCCGGCAAACGACAGGACACGGGGGCCTGACCAACCCCGACACATCCGAATCGATCCCCGAGGGGGACGTGACATCCAACGGGCGGAGCATGGCTGCTCATGGGGAATACCGGTGCGTTCCCGTCCTTCGGACGATCGTTCCTACACTCATTCTCGTGCTGACCCTGCGCATAGAGCGATGAGCGTTGTCGAGGTGCGGGCACCAATGCCCGAGCTGCCTGATCCTGGGCAGGTGGTTGAGGTCCGGGGCTCGACTTGGGCTGTCGCCGACGTTCGTCCGCAGGGGCTGCCGCGTAGTCCGGCCGATGAGGCCACTGCGCAGCTCTCGCACGTGGTCGATCTCCAGTCGCTCGATGAGGACCGCTTCAATGAGATGTTGAGCGTCGTGTGGGAGCTGGAAGTTGGCCATACCGTCACTCCGGCTCAGGGTCTTCCGGAGCGAATATCGCCGGAGGCCTTCGATGATCCGGACACGCTTGCGGGGTTCATCGACGCGATGCGGTGGGGCGCCGTCACTTCTGCGGACCCGAACCGCTACCAGGCGCCCTTCTGGTCGGGCGTGAACATCGAGGCGTATCAGATGGAACCGCTCCGTCGTGCGCTCAGTGCGCCGCGGACGAACCTGCTCTTGGCCGACGACGTGGGCCTTGGCAAGACGATCGAAGCCGGACTCGTCATCCAGGAGCTATTGCTTCGCCACCGAGCCCGAACCGCAATAGTCGTGTGCCCTCCGAGTCTTCGGCTGAAGTGGCAAGACGAGATGCGGGAGAAGTTCGGCCTCGAGTTCGTCATCGTCGACAGCAGCCTGATGGCGCAGGTGCGCCGAACGCACGGTCTGCACGCCAACCCGTTCCTGATGTACCCCAGGGTCATCGTGTCTATGGCGTGGCTGCCGAAGATTCGAGCTCAGCGGCTCCTACGCGACCTGTTCTCACAGGCGGGCAATCCGAAGACGGGCAAGCGATTCGCGTTCGACATTCTCGTCGTGGACGAAGCCCACCACGTGGCACCTTCGAGTCCTTCAGCGGGCGCAGGTGGTCGTGGGTACGCAGTCGACACGCAGCGAACAGTTGCGGTCCGTCACCTCGCCGACAGATGCGAACACCGGCTGTTCCTGTCAGCCACTCCGCACAACGGCCATCCAGAATCGTTCACGGCCCTCATGGAGATGATAGATCCTCGGCGATTCTCACGGGGTGCACTGCTGGACAGCAACGCGCTGAAGGACGTGGCAGTCCGCCGGCTCAAGCGGGAACTCACCGGCAAGGGATTCAGGAGGCGATCTGTCGAGTCGCTCACGTTCACTCCCGCCGACGATGAGCAGGAGAAATTCACCATTCTCGACGCGATCGTTTCGAAGAGCGCGAAGCTGAACGGGAGCAAGCCTGGTGGTGACATCGTGACGATGCTCCTCAAGAAGCGGTTCCTGTCCAGCCCCTTTGCCTTCGGCCAGACCCTCAGCCACTACCTCAGTTCCCGATTAGGCCGCGGCCTGAGCTACGACGACTACGACGACATCTTCGGTGAAGGCCAAGCCGACGAGGAGGAAGGGCTTTGGGAACAAGACGAGTCCGAGCGTCTTCACGAATCGAAGACGTCCGATCCTCTTAGCGCCGCCGAGCCCGGGCAGCTCGACTCGCTGATGGAGTGGGGCTTGAGCTACGAAAGCCGCCCGGACTCACGGCTCGAGGCTCTGCGCTCGTTCTTGAACGAGGTCTGCCGTCCCGATGGTCAGCACTGGTCGCAAGAGCGGGTCGTGGTGTTCACCGAATACGCGCACACGGTCGACTGGCTGACGAGAGTGCTAATTCAGCAGGGATACGGTGACGTCATCGCCGTCATCCAGGGCTCGACCCCGCCGGAGGACCGCGAGTACATCCGCGCACAATTCACGGCGGACCCTTCGAAGGAGCCGGTGAGGGTGCTCCTGGCGACCGACGCAGCTGGCGAAGGGATCGATCTGCAGGCTCATTGCCACCGGCTGGTCAACTTCGACATCCCGTTCAATCCCTCCCGGCTAGAGCAGAGGATCGGTCGCATCGACCGGTACGGGCAGACTCGTGATCCGCAGGTGTTCCATTTCGTGCCCACTTCGGATTCCTCCCTCTACGCAGCAGCCGCTGATTTCATGGCCCGAATCGCAAGGAAGGTCGCCAACGTCGAAGCTGACCTTGGCTCGGTCAATCCGGTGATCGGCGGGGAGATCCACGAGCACTTCGCAGGGCGGACCCCGTCGATACGCAAGGCGAGAGCCGTTGACGCCAATGAGGTGATCAACGCTGCGCTTGCAGGTGGCATCGAACTCAACGCACGACTGACCCAACTCGAACAGGGCTTTGACGAGTCGCGGACCGAAATGCATCTCGAACCCGGCAATCTGCGGCGCGTTGTCGACACTGCCTTGCGGATCGATCGCCAACCCCCGCTCATCTCCATCCCATACGATGAAGGCGATCCACAGGGTGTACGTGCCGACGAGTTTGCCGTGCGTCTCCTTCCTGACCGGGGTGAACAACCAGGGCCGCTAGCGTTTGCCGCGTACGAGGTCCCACAGGTATCTCGCCCCTGGCATGCCACCTTGAAGGGCCTGTACACGCGGCTCGCGCCGAACATAGCGCGTCCGATCACCTTCGACCAGGCTGTAGCAGAAGGTCGAGACGATCTGGTCTACGTCCACCTCGGCCACCCGCTGGTCCAGAAGGCGCAGAGGCTGCTGCGTAGCGCCCTGTGGAGCACATCCTCGCCTCTGAACCGCGTGACAGCAGTCGTCGTAGACGATCTGCCGGAATCATTCGTCGCGGCAGTGACCCGAATGGTTCTCGTCGGTCGTGGTGGAGTCCGCCTGCATGAGGAGGTCTTCCTCGCAGGTGTACGTCTCCGAGGACGTCGAGCCATGGCCGAGGAGAAAGCCGAGGCCGCCCTCGACCAAGCGCTGGACGCATCGCGCCTGACGTTCGCGGAGGACTCCGTGCGCTCACAGCTCTGCGTGCTTTGGAACACGCCCGACGCGCCCCTGCGAATCCGCCTTGAGGAATCGATGCGAGCACGAGCCGCACGCCGACACGAGACAGTGATGGAGCAGCTCGCGCGTCGTAAAGCGGCCGATGCCCAACGGGCTCACGAGATCTATGCGGCATTTCGAGCCAATCTGCGAGAGTCGCTCGACGCGCTCCGTAAAGCCGAGGAAGAGGAGGCGGCCAAGCTCTTCACCGATGACCAGCAGCACCAGCGACGGCGCGACATCGATGCGATGGGGCGACGGCTTGAGGAAATAGACGACGAAGAGGCCCGTGAGATCGAGGCGATCAGTGAGCGATACGCAGAGGTTAAGCCCCATACCACCGCTGCCGCAGTTGTCTTCGCGCTCACTCGTGCCGACGCTGCCGGATGGGGGAACTAATGGCTGCTGCTAACCGCCGACGCATCCCTGCCACCAGCAACGTGTCGGAACTTCATCGACGGTGGCTGGAGCTGGTCGACATCGAAGGTCCTTTTCTGGCCATCCCGCCACTCAAGAGAGTTTGGCCCAACGGGATCCCCAACTTTCGGTCCACCCACCCAGACCGGTTTGAAGTACTCAACCACGCCCTCAAAGACTTCGAAGCGGCTTGGGAGTCCCTGGACCGAGCTGAGGACAGCAGTAGCACGCTTGACGCGTACCGAGTGGCACGCGACAAGTGGGTCGAGACCGTATTGCGTGACGTGGTTGGTTGGGCCGAGTCCCTCGAATGGGGGGCCATTCCGGGCGTCGAGGCGCAGTCGCCGAACCGGGCAGTGACCGTGACTGCGCAAGGAGCCATTGTTGGTGCCGACGGCACGAGAGCGTTGGTACACGTCACCGATGCGACGGAGTCGCTCCGCCAAACTCCGAACGATCTGTGGGCTGCGACACCAATAGATCGCCTCGATGCGCTTCTGCGAGAGAACGATGTCGAGATCGGCATCGTCACTGACGGTCGATGGTGGGGACTCGTGTACGCCGGTGAGGGCCGCATGACGGCCTCCGGAGTGGTCGACGCGCTGACCTGGGTCGAGGAACCCCGCACTCGCGATGCGTTCTTCACCCTCGCCGGGCGCCAGCACATCATCGGCGGAGATCCGACTGAGAGACTCCCGGTGCTGTTTGCCGAGTCCGTCGCCGCTGCCGAGGAGATTACCGAGGCGCTTGGTTCCCAGGTCCGCCGCGCGGTCGAGTTGCTCATCCAGTCGTTCTCCGAATCGGCCTCAGAAGCTCGTCGACTCGGCAAACCAGATCCGTTACCAGATCGAACCCACGACACCTACGAGGCTGCGGTCACCGTGATGATGCGCGTGGTTTTCCTCCTCTTCGCTGAGGAGCGAGGTCTACTTCCCTCAGGCGAGCTGTTCGAACAGGGTTACGGCATCTCCAGAGAGCTAGACCGGCTCGACGCCGAGAGCACGCCCGGCGAGGAAGTGCTCGAAGCAACATCCCTGACCTGGCACCGGTTGCTAGCCACCAGCGGCGCGCTGTACAAGGGTGCGTCCCTTGAGAACCTGCGCATGCCCGCCTATGGAGGATCACTCTTTGACCCTGACCGGTTTGCCTTCCTCACCGCAATCACGGACGAAGGCACACTCGCCGTGGTGGTGTCAGATCGGGTGATGCTCCACGTCCTCCGGTCCGTCCAAGTGGCGACCGTGAGAGGCGAAGCTCGCCGTATCTCCTTTCGCGACATCGATGTCGAGCAGATCGGCTACATCTACGAAGGCCTCCTCGGATACACTTGCAAATCGGTTGATGAGACATATCTGGGCATTCTCGGAACGATGGGCGAGGAGCCTGAAATCCCGCTCGGGACCATCGAGCAGCTCGCTAGGGAGAACACGACGCCAGAGAAGCTGGCCGGTGCGATCCGCAAGTGGGTTAAGGAGAATCAGCCTTCAGCAAAGCCTGCAACCGCTGCCAAGATCGCCAAAGCCCTCCAGGCCGATGCCGACCCGTCAGTGGTCAGTGCGCTAGCCCAGACCGTTGCCGACAACTCAGAGCTTCTCAATCGCATCGCGCCCTGGCTAGGCCTGATCCGTCGCGATCTGCGAGGCCACCCCTTCGTCTTACGGGGGGGGGGGGGTCTCCTGGTCGCAGAGACCCCGTCACGGAGGAATGCAGGGGCGCATTACACCCCGAAGTCGCTGGCTGAAGAGGTCGTTTTCCACACGCTCGAGCCTCTCTGCTACTCGCCTGGTCCGCACCAGACGAGCGACGAAGCGTCATGGCAGCTCCGGAGTTCTGACGAGCTGCTCAATCTCAAGGTCGCCGACATCGCTTGTGGCTCTGGCGCCTTCCTTGTGGCCGCAACTCGCTACTTGGCAGATCGAGTTGTCGAAGCCTGGATCAGTGAGGAACCGGCCAACGCTCAGCGGATGGATCTCCATACGCGGGCCAAGCGTCAGGTCGTCGCGAATTGCCTCTATGGAGCTGACATCAACGACATGGCCGTCGAGATGTGCAAGCTCTCCCTCTGGCTCGTCTCCCTCGATCGCGATCTGCCCTTCTCCTTCGTCGACGACAAAATCTTCCTAGGCAACTCGCTCTTGGGGCTCACCAGCCTCGATCAGCTTCGGAAGCTTCACATTGATCCGACGCGAGTCCCTATGGACCGCAGGTTCGACATCTTTGACGTCGATGTCGATGAGATCATTCACAAAGCTGTCAGTCTTCGAGAGCATCTATTGGGCGAGATTGACGACAACGACCCGGCGCGGAGCAGCGCGACTAAGCGCCGCCAGCATAATGAGTCGAAGAGTGTTACCTCCCCACTCCGCCAGATAGCGGATGGCATCATTGCTGCGGGTCTCCCTCTAGGCGGCAAGCCCGGTAGGGAACTTGACGCAGCCTATGTAAGCCTCCGGTGCGCCGTTAGGAATGCCTATCCTGATGATGACACTCACAAGGATGCAAGAGAGTTGGAGGCTCTGATTGTGAGAGGTCTTACTCCGGCTGTCAAGACCGACTTCAAGCGATGGCAACCGCTCCATTGGCCAATCGAGGCCCCCGACGTGATCGTTGATCGCAGTGGCTTCGATGCAATTATCGGCAATCCTCCATTCCTGGGGGGCCAGAAACTCAGCGGGGCAATGGGCAGTGAGATCAGGGACTGGTTCGTTCACGTGCTGGCGAATGGAAAACGAGGTAGCGCCGACTTAGTTGCCTACTTCTTCCTTCGGATACTTGGTCTTCTCGCAGACAATGGCACCATTGGGCTAATCGCGACCAACACCATTGCTCAGGGGGTCACGAGGCAAGTTGGCCTTGACCAGATTGTGGATCAGGGATTGACCATCATGCGTTCGATCCAGAGCAGGCCATGGCCGGCAACAAGCGCGAGCCTGGAGTTCGCCGCGGTCTGGGGTACCCAAAGCTCTGTTCTTTCAAGTGGGCTCCGCGTCAGTGACGGCGTACCGGTTGCCAAGATCTCGACATTCCTTGAGCCTGCAGGTCGGATTGAACAGGGGCCCGAGAAGCTTGTTCAGAACAAGAATGTTGTGTTCCAAGGATGCATCGTTTTGGGCAGCGGATTTATTGTCGATCCGGAGGAGGCTATGGGATGGATCCAGAACGATCCATCCAACAAGGAAGTTCTCTTTCCTTACCTCAGCGGCGATGATCTTAATTCCCGGCCCAACTGCTCTGCATCTCGCTGGGTCATAGACTTTGCTGAAAGGACGGAGGAAGCGGCGCGCAAGTATGAAGGGCCGTTCAATAGAGTGGCTGAGACCGTCCTGCCTGAGCGCAAAGGCAAGAACGATTCTGGAGCTCGGAAGTATTGGTGGCGCTTTCTTCGGCCACGACCAGCCCTCCGCTCGGCGATCGACGGACTCAATGAAGTCATCGTCATTGCAGGTGTCAGCAAGACGGTCATGCCCGGAAGAGTGAATACTGGGACGGTCTTCCCCCACCACCTTGTAGTGTTCGCATCTGAGTCATATTCGTTGCAGGCCTGCTTGTCGTCAAGCATCCACCAGATGTGGGCAATCATGTATGGGTCGACGATGGGATCCGGTCCGAGATACACCCCGGAACGCTGCTTCAAGCCCTTTCCATTGCCACCCGAGTCGGAAGCGTTGGCATCTATGGGAAGGATTCTTCATGGGGAGCGACGTGAGATCATGTTGCGCCGCCAATTGGGACTCACCGGTCTCTATAACTTGGTCAACAGTCCTGAGATCGGTGCCGAAGCTGACCCCGATGTTGCCCGAATGCGCCAGATCCACATCGAGCTTGATGAGGTTGTGATGGATGCCTACGGGTGGCCAGATGTCGCACTCGATCATGGCCATCACACGTATCGGCAGATGGAGCGGTGGACTGTCAGTCCGACTGCCCGGGTCGAGATACTCGACCGTCTCCTGGAGGAGAATCACCGTCGGGCTTCTAAGGAGTCGCCGAAGCCCAGAGCGATGAGCCACCACTCCAAGAAGGGTCGGAATGTAACAGAAGAGCTTTTCTCATGACTGATGCGTCTGCTTCGGTGGGTTCTCAGACCAGTTACGACTTGCGATTCGAGTTAGACGGTTCGTCCTTCGCTGTGCGAGAGAATCTTGTCGACATCCTGGAACGCGAGCTGCTAGGGCCGATTCACGGATCAGAGGAGGTGCTTCCTATCAGCCCTCGGTCCCAATACCTGGTTGGTCACGTTGCTCCGGTGAAGCTCACCTCCGACGCAGCCAGTGAGGCGGTTGATTCTGGCTCAGAGGATCGCGGCGAGCTGATCGAGGTTCGTCTGGACACAACCGCGTTGGCCGAAGTTCCCGGTGTGCCAGCGTTTGCAGCTGATGACCAGAAAGCCGAGACCGAGGACGATGATGCCGAGGACCGCGCACCGAAGCAAGGCCTCATGATCCCGGCGTCGATGGGAATGCGCTTCCAGGTTCCCGCCGATTTGGAGTCGTTCACGGTATCGGCCTCATGGGGAACGTACGAGACCATTGAGACGGATCAGGTGACCAAGTCGGGACGTCCTGTTCGCCATTACAAGCGGATCCCGGTGGAGGAAGCGAGGTTAATTAGGTTGGCGGATCTGGTTGCTGGCAGAACGAAGATCGTGGAGCTTCAGGATTCTGTTTGCCTTCGCCTTGACCGTTATGACGACAAGATACACGATCGGGTGCTAGTCGAGATCGCCCTGTGCAACGATCGCGAGACCCCGGACTCCATCCCGATAAGCATGTGGATGTTTCAGACCAAGCTCCGGGTAGACGCTGGCGGGGCGGAAGTGTTTTTGCCGGTGCGTGACGTGCTCGAACAGGACTGGCCAGAGCCCGACGACGAGGTGCAACAGCTCGACCTCCAATATCGAGACCGTCTGGAGTATGCGGTTGGGCGCACCTGCTCCGTGGACTGGGAGGTGCGCCAAGGATCGCGGCGGGCGACCGAAGTGTCGACGACCTGGCTCCCGATAGCTGAGACACCGCAGACGCGGGCTCCGGACCGTGACAGGTCCATGTTGTCGATGGACGAGCTCGCCACCGTCACGCCGGCCAAGTTGCGCACCGGCCTAAGACCGCTGGTGGACGGCTATTGTGAATGGCTCGATCAACAGGAATCGAGAGCTAAGAAGCTGCCCGAGCACTGGCACGAGACCTGTGAGCAGGTCCTTTTGGAAGCTCGTCAGGCTCACCAACGTCTTGCCGACGGGTTGGAGCACGTTGCGACCGAGCCCGAAGCGCTGCGTTGCTTCCGATTCATGAACCGGGTGATGCGTGACCAACGGATCGCTTCGCAAGTTGCCGAAGAGCGAGCGTCGGACTCATCGGTCACGATCGAGCAGGCCAGGCAAAGGGTGGACGCGCTGAGTGCCGGCGTGGCTTCGTGGCGCCCTTTCCAGTTGGCCTTCATTCTCATGCAACTCGAAGCGCTCACCGAGCCCACGACCGCCATCCGCAGCGCAGAGCATCAGGCCCGAGTCGAGTTGCTGTTCTTTCCGACGGGAGGCGGCAAAACCGAGGCCTACCTGGGTCTCGCTGCCTATGCCTTCGCGACCCGCCGCCGGCAGGGAGTTGTCGAGTCGGCCGAGGGACCGCTGGACGGAGGCCTTGGTGTTGCGGTGCTGATGCGCTACACGCTGCGGCTGCTGACTGCGCAGCAGTTTCAGCGGGCAACGGCGCTTGTGTGCGCAGCAGAGCTAGCTCGCCGCGAGGACGAAGCGACCTGGGGCACAGAGCCATTCCGCATCGGTCTGTGGGTCGGGACCGATGTGAGCCCTAAGTGGTTCGAGGAAGCAGACAAGCAGCTCACCAGGGCCAACGAGTACGGCTCGCATCGCTTGACTGTCCTGCAGATTCAGCGCTGCCCGTGGTGCGGAACCCCGATCGCGGCAGCCCAGATCAAGGCCGACGCCACGCAGCGGCGGGTGTTCGTGTACTGCGGAGACGAGCTCGCCCGATGCCCGTTCGCCAAGGGCGGGGCCGTCGACGAGGGCCTGCCGGTGCTCACTGTCGACGAGGAGATATACCGTCTCGCTCCCGCGTTCGTCATCGCGACGGTGGACAAGTTCGCCCGCTTGGCCCGCGAGGGTGCAGCAGCGTCCCTGTTCGGCTATGTCGCCCGCCGCTGCGGTCGCCACGGCTACGTCCATCAGGACTATGCTGGGTGCAGCATCAGCAGAGCGCACCCGGCGGTCAAGGACGGTGATCGCATCGTCCATCCGCAGGCCACTGTGCGGCCTGTGGGGCGACTGCGGCCGCCGGACCTCATCATCCAGGACGAGCTGCACCTCATCACCGGTGCGCTCGGCACGTCAGTCGGCCTGTTCGAGGTCGCGGTCGAGACTCTCGCCTCGTGGGAGACCGCCGACGGCAAGCCTGTGCGACCGATGATCGTCGCCTCGACGGCAACGGTGCGCAATGCCCACGAGCAGGTGCGAGGCCTCTATGGGCGCCAAGTCCAGATCTTCCCGCCCCAGGTGCTCGATGCTGCCGACACCTACTTCTCCCAAGAGGTGCCGATCGACCGCGCCAACCCTGGGCGCCGCTATCTGGGCGTCAGCGCTCAAGGAGTCCGCCTTTCGAGCGCCGAGATCCGCGTGGCCGAGGTCTTGCTCTCCGCGGGGCAACTGCTCTTCGACGAAGCCGGCGAGGCAGCCGACCCGTACATGACGCTGGTCGGGTACTTCAACGCAACCCGGGAGCTGGCGGGCATGGCCCGCTACATGGCTGATGACGTCGCCAACCGAGTCGGCAACCCGCGTATGGGCTCCGGCTTTCCCCGCAGGTACGGCACCGGCTTTGGAAGTTTGTCCATCGCGGAGCTCACCTCACGCATCGCTTCCGCCGAGATCGGCCGCACCCTCGACCGACTCGGGCTCGAGTTCGATCCCGACTTCGACGCTACCCAGCAACGCCTGGACCGCATCAAAGCCGCAAACGCCGGCAAGAAGCGGCCCATCCGCACGAACATCCCCTTCGACGTGGTGCTGGCAACCTCGATGCTCGGGGTCGGCGTCGACGTCCAGCGGCTCGGCCTCATGCTGGTGGTCGGCCAGCCGAAGAACACCGCCGAGTACATCCAGGCGTCCTCCCGCGTGGGACGCGAAGCATCCGGTCGCCCCGGCCTTGTGGTGGCGCTGGGCAACTGGGCGCGGCCGCGAGACCTTGCGCACTTCGAGCAGTTCCGGCACTACCACGAGACGTTCTACGCCCAGGTCGAGGCTCAGTCGGTCACACCGTTCTCGACGACCTCGCTCGATCGGGGCCTTGATGGCCTGCTCGTGAGCGTCGCTCGCGTGGTGCAAGCGACCGAGGCCAAGGGTCTGTCGCCCGAGCAGGACGCCTGGCGGATCCGCGACCAGCGGGCCTCAATCGACGCCATCTGCGATCGGCTCAGGAAGCGGATCGCCGTGGCGGCCCGAGACGACGCCGCCTCCAACCATGCCGGCGATGTGCTCGTCAACCGCATCGATCGATGGAACGAGCGCGCCAAGCGAGCAACGGAGATGAACAAGACTCTGGTGTACGAACGGATCGGGCAGGGAGAGGAGTTCCTCCCTCTGATCATCAGCCCCGAGAACGCCAAGGCCAGCGCCGGCGATTCCCTCCAAGCCCCGTTCGTGATCGCGAACTCCATGCGCGAAGTGCAGCCTGAGATCAATGTGCTCGTCAGCCCCCTAGCGGAGCGGCTGTTCATGCTGAGGCCTGATGGCGCGCCCGAGTGGACCCTCCCGGTTGGAGAGGACGACGATGACTGACCCGCTCACCGGTCCAGAAGCTCCGAGC
Source organism: Acidimicrobiales bacterium (assembly GCA_965214945.1). Lineage (GTDB taxonomy): Bacteria > Actinomycetota > Acidimicrobiia > Acidimicrobiales > Aldehydirespiratoraceae > JAAXHB01. The sequence continues at coordinate 886,928 of OZ244029.1, forward strand.
ATGATGCTGCATGATCCAGGTCAGACGCTCGACCCGCTGGCGGACGCCGAAGACGCGGCAGTCAAGAATCGGGCCAAGGTCGGTTCAGCTCGGCCTTCCTCGCTCCTCTACACCTACGGGCCGGGCGCCATCATGGATCTTCCGGGCTTCTCGGTCATGCCCGCCGGGCTTGGCGACTGGGAGCCCATCTGGCAGCGACGAGAGTCGGTCCCCACGATCACCGAGCCCCGTCTGCTCGACGTGGTGCGACTCCACCTGGGACCGCAGGTAGACGCTCTGCGCCCTTTCCCGTGGCAGCCGAAGACGAGCCCCTCGTCTTCTGACGGCAGTGATCTCGGGATACCAGCCCGTGTCTTTCCCCAGTGGCTGCGGTGCACCGGCTGTGACTACCTCGGCCCGATTTCACGCTTTCGCTACACCAACACCCACCCATTCCGTCCCGACCTGGCCCAGTTCACCCACGCCCCCTGCCCCGGCCGCGGCGGACAACGCCGCACCTCGAGCCGGAAGGAGCGCGGGAGGCCGGCGGTTCCGGCCCAACACCTGCTGACCTGCGTCAACGGCCATCTCGACGAGTTCCCCTACGACCTCTGGGTCCACCAAGGCGACAGATGCCCGAAAGTCGAAGTGCCGAGCCTGAAGATGCGCGACGCCAATGTCGGCGGCTCCAATGTCGGCTCCACCATCATCTGCGAAGCCTGCAGAGCGAGGCGGGGAATGGCGGAGGCACAAGGACGGGCAGGCCGCGAGAAGCTCCCGCAGAAGTGCCGCGGGCGCCACCCTCACCTGAACGCCTTCGACGGCTCCTGCGATGCGCAGCCGGCGCTGATCATGATGGGTGCGTCGAACCTCTGGTTCCCTTCGATCCAGTCGATCATCGTTATGCCCCGGACTGAGGCCGAAGGGCAGTCCGCCCTCGCTGACAGCTTGCGGCTCCAACTGGACGTTGAGCAGATTCGCCGATCTGGCCAGGATCTTGACTGCATCGTGGCGCTTGCCAGGGCTATGCGGGGCCTTGACACGGCTGACATCACCGACCAGGAGCTCAAGGAGGCGATTTCGGAAGTACTGGCACCGGCAGACACCGAGGAGGATCGACAGGAGAAGCTGGCGGCCTGGGATCCCATCGAACTGCTCGTGCCGGAGTGGGACTACCTGCAGAAGCCGGCCCTGTTCCCGCAGCAGGAGAACACCAGCGGCCTGATGGTCACCGAGGAGCAGCGCCACGCAGACCTCGACACCCGCATCACACGGGTGGTCGCCGTCAACCAGATGAAGAAGGTCAACGCCGTCCTCGGTTTCACGAGGCTCGACGAGATGGACCGGGTCAATGATCTGGCGAGCCGCCTGGTCAAGCTGACCCGCGACGCCCGACCGACCTGGGTACCGGCGACCGAAGACCGCGGCGAGGGTGTCTTCCTGCAGCTCGACCCCGAGAAGGTCGCTGCCTGGGAGGAGAAGATTCTCGTCTCGGACTTGTGGGACGCCCATCGCAAGGCACACCGGCGCAATTTTCAGCGGCGATTCTCCGAGACCGCGAAGCTCGTCGACCCCGACGTGCGCCTGGCCGCGCCGCGGTATTGGCTGCTGCACACCCTCGCTCACGTGCTGATCCGCGAGATGGCCATGTCGTGCGGCTACGGCGCTGCGAGCCTCACCGAGCGCATCTATGGTTGGGCTTCATCGCCGCAGCGAGACGCGGCGGCAGGCCTCCTGATCTGCACGACCGCTTCGGACAGCGAAGGGACCCTTGGCGGTCTGGTCGCCCTGTCTGAGCCTTCTAGGCTGCAGGGGCTCATCAGATCGGCACTGCGGCGAGCCGGCAGATGCTCGTCTGATCCGGTCTGTGCCATGCGCACTCCGAGCGACCCCGAGGACTTTCTGCACGGAGCGGCTTGTCACTGCTGTGCGTTCGCATCGGAGACCTCGTGCGAGAGGGCCAACCGGTTCCTCGACCGCCGCCTGCTGCTGACCCTCCCATCCGCCGATGGCGCCACCGTGCCGGGCTTCTTCGGGACGGTCGATGCCATCTGATCCGTTCGCTGATCTGGGGACCTTCCTCACCGCAACCGAGGCAGTCGGGATCGCAGTCCAGCTCTCCACCGGTCAGCACTCATCAGTCGCTCTCCGGGAGGTGAATCCAGCCCGTCGCGAGAAAGCCAAGGAACTGATGAGCACCGCCGGACTCGGACACGATGACGTCGACCGATCCTCAGCCGTCCTTCATGCGATCGCGAGAGCCAAGAGTCTCGGGAGTCAGTTGACACCGGTGTGGATGATGCCCGGGAACGAGGCAACAGCCGGCCGTCTCACCGGTGAGTTCACCGGCTCATCCAAGCAGCTAGCCAGTCGGTGACGTGCGCGACTTATAACTTCGAGCCCACGTCGCAGATGTGGACAGCGCTTCGGGAAGCGGCCGATCAGCCTGGGATCGTCGTCGCCGTCTACCTCGACGCCGACAAAGCGGACGCTGGGAAAGTCAAGAGCCAGCTTGGCCGCGCATCCGTATACCAATCCGCCGTCTTGCCTGATGGCAACCAGGTAGTCAGCCACGCCAAGTTCGTCGTCATCGACCATGAGATCGTCCTCGTCACGAGCGCGAACTTCTCATTCAGCGCCGAGAACCGCAACGTCGAGTTCGGCTTGCTCGTCCAAGATGCCGGACTTGCTCGTTCAGTTGAAATGACGATGGAGTCGAAGCAGGGCACCCTCTACGAATCAGCGTAGAGAGCTTGGGGGTCCGGGAGGCTGTCAACAAGGAGAGCTGTCGGTCCAGGCGATCGTCTCCGAGGCGTCGCATGTGGCCTCCACACCCGACGGGTGGCGACGCTGAAGCCGAGGAGCGGCACCAACTCGCCGCCGCAGTGGGTGGAGGTCGCGCAATGCAGAAGGTGGATCCCGGGAGGATCGTGCCGGTAGGCCTCGTCGGTATGAGGCACTACCGGTATGAGGCACCACCGGCTCGGTGTCGGTCAAGGCATCACCGGGTCGGGCCACACGTCAGCTGGCTGCGGAGGAGATCCAGGTTGAGTTCGAGTCCGAGCCTTGGTGCGGTTGGGGGTGTGATCCAGCCATCGATGATCTCGGGCATAGCAAGGTGGATGAGGTCGCGTCGCAGGATCTAGGTGACCGCTTCGATGGTGCGGAACTCGATGCTGGGGATCTGCATGCTGGTGATCCGCATGTGGATGTTGTAGAAGTCCGAGACGGCCGAGGCGTAGTTGTGGGGCATCAGCCCATATCGCCGTGGCGCAGCGGGGCCTGGCGAAGTACACCCGGTGGTCGTCCAGGTGGTTGGGAACCCACAGCGCCTCCTGTCAGTGGGCCCAGCGGTATCCGGGGTCGGTGCTGAGCACGATGTCGTCGCCGATCATGGCCCGGAGCCGGCCGACAAGGTCGACTAACTGGTGGTCGGGTGTTTGGTGAGCTCGACGATCGCTCCCATCTTGTCGAGGATGGCGTCGTCGGCTCACCTATAGTTTCGCCGGGATACAGGGTCACATAGGGGCGTGCGCCGCTCTGGCGGGCGCCTCCGGTTCGGTGTCCAGCGTGTGGGAGCAGTGGGCGGTCTTCTCGACCGACCCGCTGTACCGGGCGCTGTTTGCGCGCTGGGATCCCGGCATGATCGTGCGACGGCACGGCCACTACAGCCCGCACGTGCTGATAGTGCTTTCGGGCGATTTCACCTGCGGCGACGTCCTCTGCGGGCCAGGCACCCACCTTGAACTGTCTTTCGGGGCGGACTTCGGGCCGTTCGTGGCCGGATCCGACGGGTCGGTGGAATCGCCCTCGCTGACGCTGCCATTGAGAACAGGACGCGCATCGCGACTGGCCGATCGTCTCGCAGCTCATGAACCGGTTTACTGGCGAGCCGAATCCGGCAGCCCTGCCTGGAGGAGTCGCTGTGGCCGAACAGCCCGCGTCATCGAGGATGGGGACGCCTCGCGCCCATCAGGCAATATATCGTTGAACGTATATACCAATAAAGCTGAACATATATGCCTATAAATTTGTGGCTGGAGATTAAAATTCAGATTCAGGCCTGATATAGTGCATGTATGCTTACGATATATGAGATTTTTTGATGGCTCCGACTGATCGACGCATTATGCGTATTCCCATCCCCGTCCCCTTGATCAGGCAGATGGACGCTGTGATCCTGGGCGGTCTCGGCGGCTACACGACCCGTGCTGAGTTCATCGTCGATGCCATCCAGGAGCGGATCCTCGAACTGTCGGTCGGGGTGGTTGAGGACGCTGGAGTTCCGCCGGACCCGCTTCTGGCGCCCGATACCACGACCCCGAACATGACCGAGACAACCCTGCCTCCTCGGGCTACGCCCACACTTGCGGCGACCGTTCTCGAAGCGCCGTTGTCGGGTGCCACTGTGGATTGCGACTCGGATCTGAGCCGCCCGGAGGGACGGCCCATCTTTGGGCTGCACAACCGCGACTACCCGTCGCTGTGGGCTCTCGCTGAACTTGCGAAGAGCACGGTGAACGGAGCCATCCCTGCCGAGACCTTCTACAACGAGACGCTCCGCAAGGCGTGGACCTTCGGAGAGGTGCTCCTCGCGGTTAAGAAGCACACAGGGATCAAGTGCACCGTCTTGTTTCCCACGAATCCGGCTAAGCGAAAGGCTGCCGAGAACCGGTTTCGCTCCTCCGCCATCGGGACCCTTCGCACTGTTGGTGGCACCTGGACCACTAGAGGACCGCTTTTTGAATGGCGGCTCGCCGGGCTGATCGAAGGCGACGAGTCTGGTCCGCTCATCGGCGTGACTCCTGGCGGGTGGAACATTCTCCAAGCGGTAAACGGGATCTCGGTCGAGGAACCCCACCCCGAGAACATGAGAGCCAAGTTCTTCGCTCACCTAGCCGAGTACGCCCCCGCTGATGAGCGGGGCTTCAGAGAGATCGTGGCTGCAATCGGACCAGATGGTGCCACCCGCCGAGATGTCCACGATCACTTAACGACGGCTTGGCCCGACTGGAACGGTAGCGAGGTTGCCACGAATTCCTCTGGCTATATCGCCCGAGCACGTGAATGGGGTCTCGTTAAACCGAAGCAGACCAAAAGCCATTACCACCTGACCGCACTCGGACACCAATACGCAAACGGAGGAAAGTGATGAGCAACATTGTCGAGAAGGCCCTTGCTGCCCGCACTGTCAAGGAGGCTGAGGCGGTGCAGAAACTCATCGCCCGTATTATCGGGGCTCGTCATCAGCGCCCGCTCGGCGACCGCTGGAACAACCAAGGCATCCTTACCGGCAGCGGTTCCAGCTACGACCACAAGGCCCTCGAGGTTGTGACGAATATGCAGGACGCAGTTCTTGAACGTTACGCGCTTCAGAAGTACGGCAGCCGTGCGGCGGTGCAGTTCTCCACTCCTCAGGCTGCTGCCGCGTCTCTGCTCGCGGACCTCGGCCCCAAACAGCAAGCAGACCTCGCCACTGTCACCATCGACCGGGCAGAGGCTGGCACGAACAAGAAATGCATCACCCTCGTGATGCGCGACCGGGGGTGCGGGATCACTGACGCAGAGGTTCCTAACGGGATCTTCTGGCTCGGTGCCAAGCACAAAGATGGCATCGACTGGCAGCAGGGAACCTTCGGACTTGGCGGTGCCACCACCTACCTCAATGCGAAGGCTGTAGTGCTGATTTCGCGCCGCCATCCCGATCTTCTCGTTAGCGGGCAGGCCGACAAGATCACGGTTGCAGTCGTGCAGTGGGAGCGGGAGCGCACCACCACCAACGCGTATTATCTCGTAAGCCGCCACTGGGATGAAAACGACCCCAGGAGTTGGGCAGCTGCCACGCCGTTGTCGGTTCCTGCTAGCGATTTCCCCGACTTCGAGGCTGGTACCCACCTGGCGCTCATTGCCTACGACACGAAAGGTCTCGGCCAGCGCTCCGGCTCGGAGAAGTCGTTTGACACCGTCTTCAACACTCGCCTCTTTCAGCCTGTTCTACCCATCAGGTACCGCAACAACATAACTGGCGCTTACCGGCCCAATACACTCCGCGGCCTTGCTCGTCGCCTCCTCGACAACCCTGGAGACGACCGTACCGAGGGCGAGGAGACTCTGCCGTTCAATCACCGAGGCACCACCTACCATCTCCCGATCTTGTTCTGGCTGTTTGCCAAACCCGGCGAAAAAGGCGGGCGACGCAACTTCGTCGCGCAAGGGCACGCTCTGCTCATTACATCCAACGGCCAGGTTCACTCCCACTGGACCCCGCGGGACTTCAAACTGCGCACCACGCTCAACAAGCTCTACGACCGGATCCTCGTTGTCGTCGAGACTGACGCCCTCCCCATACGAATCCGTACCGAGCTGTTCACTGCGGACCGTGCCCAATTTGTCCAAAGCGAAGTCGCTATGCGCCTGGAGAAGGAGATTGCCGCCTTCCTTGATACTTGTAGAGAGCTGCAGGATGCCAATAAAGCCCTTATCCGCGAGGCGATCACCGGTGACAACAACGACCGCCCGACCCGGGCTATCGCCGAGCAGATCGCCCGATCCATTAAAGCCAAAGGATTCTCTCGCCGGCCCGCGGGCACCGGGACGGGGGTAAGACGCAGCCCAAAGCTCCCCGATACAATTGCGCCTGAGGATCTTCACGATAATCCCACCCACTTCGAGGGACCCGAATCAGTCCAAGCGCTGCTCAGCGAGGTCACGAGTGTCTACTTAAAGTTGAATGCCACTGATGATTTCATCCCCAGGCGTGCTCAGCTCAAGGTCACCTGCGATCACCCCGATATCGGTGCCTCCGAGATTACGGTCGGCAACCTCCACTCAGGATCCGTACGTGTCGCCATCGCCGTTCCCGAGAACGCTGACCTAGGTACCTACAAGCTCACAGCTGAGATCCCTGAGTGGGCCAAGACCTCTGGCGGCCTTGGCCCACGCTTTGAGTGGACGACCAAGGTCGAGGTCGTTGAGGAGATCAAACCCAGGCTGTCCGGATCAAAGTCCGGTTCAAGCCAAGGCAAGTTGGGGCCTCGAAAGTACGGAATTCCAGCGCTTGTTTGGAAGAGCGAGACCGACGACGGAATGGATGACTGGGACGCCTCTACCGTCGGCCACGTCGAGATGGTCCAGGGCAGGGATCTCGCCGAAAAAATGGACGAGTACGCAGAGTTGTCCGAAGTCGATTCCGAGGTCTCCACTATCTTTCTCAACCGCACGTACTCGCCGCTCAAGTCCTATGTGCAAGCTCGCGCTGCCGAACTCACCAACGAAGGTAAGGAGAAGGCCCGGGATCGCTATGCGGTCGGGGCTGGGGTTGCCCTCCTCATGCTCGATCAAGAAGAGCGCAAAGCAAAGAAGGCTGGCAAACAGTTCGACGATGCCCTGGTCGCTTTGGCCCTACAGGCAGCGGCACGGGCCGTGCTCAGCGTCCTGCCTGCCTACGACCGCCTCGCGAGGGAGCTTAAGAACTGAATTACATGCCAGCCACGTTCGCGATCAGCTCCCGTTTGCCAAGGAGCGGGACGGCCGTTTGCCCAGCAGTCCGTCACTGAGGTATTGCTCGGGCTTCGAGGCAACGGTCGCCTACCGGGGTTCAGTGCTCCAACCTGTGTGGGAGAGGAGGCGCTGCTTGAGCAGGGTGACGGATCCCTTGGAGGCTCGGGCGTTTGGGTTCGGCTTTATTGGATGACCCAGCCGCCGTCGATGTGGATCATCTGCCCGGTCATGTAGTCGCTGTCGTCGCTGACGAGGAAGGCAGCGGTGCCCTTGATGTCATCGGGACTCGAGACCCGCTTCAGCGCCAGGATCTCGGCGAGATCCTCGAATGCCTGACCCTCCCGCTCCTTGAAGCCCATCTCGACCAGATCCTTGTCGAGTTGCGCCCACAATGGCGTCTTCACCACGCCAGGTGCGTAGCCGTTGACGGTGATGTTGTGTTCGGCCAGCGCCACCGCGCCGCAATGTGTTAGGGCGAGGCAGCCGTACTTCGAGGTGCAGTAGACGGTGACGTCGATGAGCGGCTTGCGTGAGGCGACAGACCCGACGCAGATCAGCTTGTAGGGATACTCCTGGGGCCCCTGCTGGATCATCTGTCGGGCGGTCTCTTGCATGCCCAGCCACATGCCCTTGGTGTTGACGTCCATGATGAAGTCCCAGTTGTCCTCATCGATGTCCATGAAGAATCGGGGTTTGTTCAGGCCTGCGTTGAAAAGGCCGACATTGATCATGCCGAAGGCGTCGACGGTTGCCGCGACCGCTGCAACGTTATCTTCTCGCTTGGTCACATCTGCGCGCACAGCGATGGCCGAGCCGTTGCCGGCTTCGTTGATTCGGTCGGCGACGGCACGAGCTTCGTCCACGTCGATGTCGGCGACGCAGACGTTGGCGCCGAGCTGGGCGAAGTATTCGGCGTTGGTGGCACCCATGCCGCTGGCGGCACCAGTGATGAGGATGTTCTTTCCCTTGAGGCGGTTGGGATCCACGGCAAGCGCCCTCCTGTTTTTTGTGCTGTCGTGTGAGCGTCGGTCGCCGCGCAGGCAACGGGTGGTCGCCGCGCGAAGGCGTCGTTACGACCCTAGCTGTTCTCAGCAGAGGTATGCAAACGATTGCAGGGTCTGGTCTGTTGACGTGTTGAAGATGCCTTACGGTAGAACCCAGTAACCTGCAATCGATTGCAGCACCGGTGTTGATCGCTCGGTCGTCCATGCGTGACCGTGGTCAGCGCTTACCGGCCTCGGCGCAACGGGAAGGAGCCGGAATGAACAACGACATCCTGGAGGCGCACAACATATCGAAGCACTTCGGCGGTGTCTTCGCCGTCGACGACGTGAGCCTCTCGGTCCCTCGCGGGGAAATCCACGGGTTGGTCGGGGAGAACGGCGCAGGCAAGTCGACGCTCATGCGCGTGCTGGCCGGGATTCTGAAACCCGATCAGGGCCGTGTGATCGTCGACGGGAACGAACTCAGCGGAGGTGCCGCGGAAGCGATCGACGCCGGGATCTCGCTTGTCCATCAGGAACTCAGCCTGGTGCCCGAGATGACGGTTGCCGAGAACATCCTCCTCGGGTCCACTCCCACGCGGGGAGGATTCATCGACCGGCGCGAGCAACGCCGTATCGCGGCGGAGGCGCTCAAGGAGATCCACGTGAAAGTGGACCTGGACGAGCCGGTGGTGAGGCTGTCCGTAGCGCTGCGTCAGTTCGTCGAGATCGCCCGAGCGGTAGCTCGTCGGCCCCAGGTGCTGATTCTCGACGAACCCACGGCCACCTTGACTCCTGCCGAGACCGACTACCTGCTCGACATGCTGCAGCGACTCGCTGCCCGCGGGCTCGCGATCATCTACATCTCGCATCGGATCCCGGAGATTTTCCGCATTTGCGACCGGGTCACCGTGCTGCGCGACGGCAAGCACATCGACACCGTCGCCATCGAAGACACCCAGTCCGACGAACTCGTCGAGATGATGGTGGGCCGCGAGTTGAAGCAGACGCTCGGAGAGCACCGAGAGGACACAACGCCGGGCGAGGTTCTGCTCAGCGCTCGAGGGATTCGGTCTAAAGGGGTTAACGACGTCGACCTCGACGTCCGCGCTGGCGAGATCGTCGGGCTCGGCGGACTCGTCGGCGCGGCGCGGACAGAGCTGGTCCGCGTCATGATTGGCGCTGACGATCGGTCGGCCGGCGACACGACCCTGAATAACGGCGAAGAGCTGGTGCGCCTCACGAGCTACCGCAAGGCGGTCTCCAACGGACTGGCGTATATCCCTGAAGAACGCCGATCCGATGGTTTGGCCCTCACGATGACCGTGGCCGAAAACATCACCTTGCCCAACCGCCACGAACTGTCACGTGGCGTTGTGCTCGCGTTCCGCAAGATCGCCCGCTTCTCCCAGGAGCTGGCCGACCGGGTCGGTCTCCGTCCTCCAGAGATCCGGCGCGATGCCGGTGACTTCAGCGGCGGCAACCAACAGAAGATGGTGCTGGCCAAGTGGTTGGGGCGTGAGCCTAGGGTCATCGTGCTCGACGAGCCGACCCGAGGGGTCGACGTCGGCGCTAAGGCCGAGATCCACCGCCTGATCCGGGATCTCGCAGACCGGGGAACGGCGGTTCTCGTCGTGAGTTCCGACCTCCCGGAACTGCTCGAACTCGCCGATGTCATCCATGTGATGCGTGATGGACGAATCGTGGGGACGCTCGAAGGTGACGCCGCAGACGAGAAATCGGTGATGTCGTTGGCGGCCGGCGAAGCAGCCGCAGCCAGCGCCGGCGCTTCGTCGTGATAACCGGAGGCTCGTCGTGATAATCGGGGGCGTTGTCTCCGGCGATTATCTGCCGACCAACCGCCGTTATCTGCCGATCCAACCGCCGTCAACGGTCAGCACGGAACCGTGCCTGTAGTCGGACGTGGTCGTGGTCACTGGTGAGCTGCCCTGCTGACCGTCTCGACGATGCGGTCGACCGAGGGGATCGTCGCGTCCTCTAGCGAATCGGCTGCCGGAAGCGGAACGTGGGGAGTGGTGATGCGCACCACCGGGCCGTCGAGGTCCCAGAAGGCTTCATCGGCGACGATGGAGGCGATCTCGGCGCCCCAGCCGCACAGTCGAGGGTTTTCCTCAACCGTGATCAGCCGGCTGGTCTTGGTGACGGATGCGAGGATGGTCTGGGTGTCGAGCGGGACCAGCGAGCGGACGTCGATGACCTCGGCGTCGATCCCTTCCGCGGCCAGCTGCTCAGCGGCGTCGAGAGTTCGATGGACCATGAGCGCGAGCGCCACGATCGTGACGTCGCTGCCAGGCCGGACCACCTTGGCGACCCCCAGCTCGTCGACGATGTCCCCGTCGTGGTCTGGCAGGTCGAACTTCATCGGGTAGCACGACTTGTGTTCGAAGAACATCACCGGGTCCGGATCGCGAACCGACGCAGCCAGCAGACCGATCGTGTCCTGGGCCGTCGACGGCGCAACCACCTTGAGGCCGGGAACAGCCATCGCCCAATTCTCCACGCTCTGAGAGTGCTGGGCCCCGAAGCGGGATCCCCCGCCGTTGGCCGTGCGGATCACGAGCGGGAACGACAGCTGGCCGGCGGTCATGTAGCGACTCTTGGCGATCTCGTTGGCGACGATGTCCCAACACACGGCAAGGAAGTCGCTGAACATGATCTCGGCGATCGGGCGGAGGCCGGTCATCGCCGCACCCATCGCCGCGCCCAGAATCGCCTGCTCAGAGATCGGGGCGTCACGCACACGCTCGGGTCCGAACTGCTCGAGCAGGCCGGTGGTGGTCTTAAACACCCCACCCGCGCCGGCGACGTCCTCGCCCAAGAACACGACGCGAGGGTCGTTCGCCAGCTCTTGGGCAATGCCTCTGCTGACGGCTTCTCGGTAAGTCAGTTGCGCCATGACGAGCCTCCGTCAGCCCAGACGTCAGTGAATATCGTCTTGAGATCGGGAATGGCCCCACCGACCGCTTCCTGGGTGGCGACGTCAACCGCCTGGGCTGTCTCGGTGGCGATTCGGGTGAGGTCACCCTCCGGCACCCCCAGCTGAAGCAGCCGCTGGTGATACATGGGGATCGGGTCGCGCTCGAGCCAGGCCTCGATCTCCTCGTCGGGCCGGTAGGTCCCCGGGTCGGCCCGACTGTGGCCGCCGTGGCGGTAGGTCTGAGCCTCGATAAGGGATGGTCCGCCACCCGACCGTGCACGGTCGAGCGCGTCCGATGCCACCGCGTAGACAGCGTCGGCGTCGTTGCCGTCCACGATGATCGAATCCAGTCCGTAGGCGGGTGCTCGGTCGGCAGCAGGGTTCGGCACGGCCGTGACCTGGCCGATGGCGGTGTATTCCATGTAAAGGTTGTTCTCGCAGACGAAGACTGTGGGCAGGTTCCACACCTTGGCGAAGTTGATCGCCTCGTGGAACGCTCCGATGTTGGTAGTGCCGTCGCCGAAGAACGCCACGGCGACCTGGCCCGTCTGCAGGAGTTGGGCGGTCCACGCCGCGCCGTTGGCCACGCAGAGGTGGGCGCCGATGATGGCGTAGCTGCCCATCACCCCGTGATCGACGCTCGTGAGGTGCATCGACCCGCCTTTGCCACCCAACAGGCCGTTGGCTCGCCCGAGGAGTTCGGCCATCACCGGCGTCATCGGGACACCGCGGGCCAGCGTGTGTGCGTGACCGCGGTAGGTGGCGAATGTCCAGTCGTCCGGTCGCATGGCTGCGCCGAAGCCCGCGGCGATGGCCTCCTGACCCAGCGAGAGGTGACTAGTCCCCTTGACGAGACCGCGCAGGAAGAGGTCGTAGGCGCGCTTTTCGAAGAGCCGGATCTCTTGCTGCAGGCGATAGAGGCGAAGCCGGACATCGGAGGCGATCGGCAGCTCGGCGTTGGCATGGTCGACCGGATCGGGGAGGATCGGCTCGTGATGGCCATACTCCTCGAACGAGGGCATGGTGGTCATTGGGCGCCTCAGTATTGGTTGGCGACGAAGAGTTCTTCGGCAGGGAAAAGCGTGATGACGTCGCACCCGTCGGGGGTCACGACCACCTCTTCTTCGATTCGGGCGGCGGACACACCGTCGGTGGCGGGGCAGTAGGTCTCAAGAGCGAACACCATGCCTTCCTTGATCTCCATCGGATGATCGAGTGAGTTAACCCGGCTGATGATGGGCCGCTCGTGCAGGCCGAGCCCGAGGCCGTGGCCGAACTGAAGTCCGAACGCCTCGAACTCGCTGTCGAAGCCGAACTCGTGACAGGCAGGAAAACCCTCGGCGACGTCCTTGGTGCTGATCCCCGGTTTGATCATCTCTATCGCGGCGTCGATCCACTCGCGAGCCTTGCTGTACGCCTGGTGTTGGGCTGAGGTGGCCCGCCCCACGTTCAGGGTGCGGTAGTAGCAGGTTCGGTATCCGTTGAACGACTGGATGATGTCGAAGAATGCCTGATCGCCGGGCCTGAGGAGACGATCCGAGAAATTGTGCGGGTGGGGGCTGCAGCGTTCACCCGAGACGGCGTTCACCGCCTCCACGTCGTCGGAACCCATCTCGTACAGCCGCTTGTTGACCAGCGCGACGATCTCGTTCTCCCTGATGCCGGGTTTCAGCACCTCGGAGATCATCTGGTAAGCGCCATCCACCATCGAGGCAGCGGTGGTCAACAGCATGATCTCGTCCGGGGACTTGATCTCGCGCGCGTCGAGCATGATCTGTTGGCCGTCGATCACCGTGATGCCCTCGTCTTGGAGCGCGAACAACATCGGAGGTTCAACGATGTCGACGCCGAGCGGCATGCCCGCCACGCCCTGTTCTCGCAGAATGCTCGCGATCTCCTTCGCCGTTCGGACGAAGAGCCCATTGTCTGGGGGGATGGCGCCGCGCAGTCCGTTGAGGCCGGCGCGGCAGTTGTCCGGATCGAGCCAGGGGGCATAGAGCCGGTGGTGCGCCGCCGCGGATCCGAAGTCCCAGACCATCGGCTCGTTCTCGCGCGCCAGCAAGGAGAACCGTGTCATCTTGTCGCGGGCCCACTCGCCGATCTGTGTGCTCGTCGTGTAACGAATGTTGTTGGTGTCGAAGCAAAGGAGCGCACCAGCCCGGGAAGCGTCGAGGGCCTGGCGGACGCGAGCGAGTCGGTACTCACGCAACCGTTGAAAGTTGACCCGCTCCTCGAAGTCCACGGCCATGGATCCGGGCGACGGGGTCACGGCAATTGCGAATTCGGCCATCTCGTCCTTTTGCGTCTGTGTCTGCCACTGGTTCGTCTGCCACGCGCCTATTCGTGGGCGACATAGCGCTGCTGTGGCCGGCGGCGACTGGGGCTTGGCCGGCGGCGACCGGCACCATGCCCAGATAATAGGCGAATTATGCAACCGATTGCAAACCATCACAACGCACGTATCGGCTACTTCTTACCGAAGTTTGGCCGATATCGCTCACATGTGGATGATAATTTGCAATCGATTGCATAACCTATTAGGTTCGGGCTCCGATGGAGTCGACCCGCTGGAGGGAGGTGTCTGCTGCACATGATCCGTGAGACAGTTGACGCGACACCTGGCGGAGCGGACCTCGGTGCGCCGAGCGACGACGCCGCTGAGCCGTTCCAGCTGCTGGATTGGATGGCAGACCGCGGCATCTTCCTGTTCACCGCCCTGCTCGTCGCGGCGTCAGCGATCTTCGTCGACGGGTTTGCGACCGTCGACAACATCACAGACGTCTTCAATCGAGCCGCCCCGATCGGGATCGTGGCTGTCGGCATGACGTTCGTGGTGATCAGCGCCAACTACCTCGACCTCTCGGTCGTGGCCCAGGTGGCAACGTCGGCCGTTCTCCTCATCGCTGTTAGCAACGAATCGAACATCTTGGTGGCCATGGCCCTCGCTCTGCTCGTCGCGATCGCCTACGGGCTCGTGAATGGCACGGCTGTGGGCGTGTTCGGCGCTAACGCGGTCATCGTCACCCTGTCGACGACGTTCATCGGGCTCGGCATACTCCGATGGGCAAGCGGCGGAAGTATCTACTTCGGCTCGAACGACGGCTTCATCCGTGACTTCGGGACGTCGGAGATCGGACCGTTCCCGCTGTCGATGCTCCTGTTGATAGTGGTAGCGCTGATCCTCCAGTTGGTCTTGAACAACACCACCTTCGGCTTCCTGGTGAAGTCCTACGGCTCGAATCGGGAGGCAACGCGGCTGGCCGGTGTCAGCACATCGTGGGTTGTCATCGGCGCGTTCACGTTCTCCGCGTTCGGGGCGATGCTTGGCGGCTGGGTCCTCGCCGCGTTCTCCAACACGGCGGTCTCGGCGATGTCGCAAGGCTTCGACTTCGAAGCGCTGGCGGCCATCATCGTCGGTGGCACCAGCGTGTTCGGTGGCAAGGGGAGCGTGCTTCGGACGCTCCTCGGGGTGGTGTTCGTGAGTGTGCTCACCAACATCATGGTGTTGTCCGGATTCGGGTTCGGGTACCAGCAGATGGCGATCGGGGCACTGATCGTCCTCGCGGTCTCGGTCGACGCGCTCGCCCGAAGGCTGGTGAGAACATGAGTCAGTCGGCCGGTCTCCACCTCGGGATCGCCCAGACCGATCTGATCGGTCGGATCAAGACCACCATCGCTCGCCGCACGGAAGGACGCGCCATCGTCCTGCTCATCGGCGTGGCCATCTGGGCCTGGATCGAAGACGACACGGTCTTCACCGCCTATGAGGTCACGCTCGGCCGGATCGCGCTGATAGGCCTCGTGGCCCTGGGGTTGACGGCCGTCATCCTCATGGGCGAACTCGACCTCAGCATCGCTAGCACCCTCGCTGTCGCCGGCGTCGTCATGGCCAGTATCGACAACATGGCGCTGGGGATCGTTGCTGCGCTCGTTGTTGGGCTCGCGATCGGCGCGTTGAACGCTTTCTTCGTGGTGATCGTCGGGATCAACTCCTTCATCGCGACACTCGGCATGCTTTTCTTCCTGCGCGGTCTCGCTTTCGTCATCTCCGACGAGGAGCCGGTCCGCATCTCCGACGTCGACGCCGGCATCGCGTTCGGCAAACCGCTCATCGGAGACTTCACGCCTCGTGTCCTGATCTTTTTGTTGACCTTCGTGGCGATGCAGGTCTTCTTGAGTCGCGTCCGTGTCGGCCGCGAGTTCTATGCGGTCGGCGGCAACCGGGAAGCGGCTCGCGACGCAGGGATCCCCGTCCGCCGACGGGTTTTCACCGGCTTCATGATCTCCGGATTCATCGCTGCTGGCGCTGGTGTGATCAACACGCTCGAGCGTACGGCCGCCGATCCGACGGCTGGCGGCACCGTCCTGTTGTCTAGCTTCGCCGCCGCGATCGTCGGCGGAATCCTGCTAACTGGCGGTCGTGGCTCGGTGGTCGGGACACTTCTCGGCGCAGCTTCGCTTGGCATCCTGCAGATCGCGCTGACTCTCACAGCGGTCGAGGTCGACGTCCAGAACATCATCATCGGCCTTGTGCTGTTCGTGGCCGTGGTGACCGATCCGACGACTCTGCGGTCGGTTATCTCGAGCGCACGGTCTGCCATCCGCGCTCGCCGCTCCGGTGGTGCGAACACATTACCACGACCCACATTACCGCGACCGGGCTCCTCGCAAACCAGTCACTGACCTCAACCATTACTGAGACCTCAACCATTACAGATCACTGACCCCCCAACCATTACAGAAAGGACCCAGTGAACCTATGAGCAAGACAGATACCACCGACAGGCGATGGAGGCCGCTTATCGGCCTGTTCCTGGCAGTCACTCTGGTCGCTGCCGCGTGTGGCGGTGACGACGATGACGAATCTGCAGCGGAACCCGCCCCCGCGTCCGACGATGACGGTGGTGCCTCTGGCGATGGAGAGACCTTCGAGGTATTCGCCCTCCTGCCGCAGGGCAACGACCAGCCGTACGGAACCACCTACCTGCCGCCGTTCGAAGCCAAGGCTGCGGAGCTCGGCCTGAACCTCAACATCACGAACTCGCAGTACGACGCCGACAAGCAGGCGAGCGAGTGTGAGGTCGCGGTTGCTGCTGAACCGGACCTGATCATCCTTTGGCCCGCGGTCGGCGACACGGTGCGTCCATGTCTCGAAGCGGCAAGGGACGCGGGAATCCCGGTGACGGTGACGAACTCCGACGTGAACCCCGAAGACAAGGACCTGACTGCCGCCTACTCCGGCCCCGACACTTACGGGCAGGGCGCGGCGTCAGGTGAGCTGATGTGCGAGTTCGCCGACGGGCAGGAGATCGGCATCATCATGGTTAATGGCCTCACCGGCAACTCCACCGCGATCGACCGAGAAAACGGCTTCGAGGAGACGATCGACGAGCAATGCCCGAACGTGGAGATCCTGGCCCGCCAACCGGGCAACTGGAACAAGGACGACTCGCAACTTGCTGCATCCGAGATGATCACGGCCGTTGGCGCCGAGAACATCCAGGGCGTCTACGCAGCGGACGACACCATGGTGGCCGGGGTGATTGATGCGCTGAAGGCCCGTGACATCGATCCGGCTGGACTCATCATCACCTCGATCGGGAACACATTCCTCGGGAACCCGCTCGTGAAGAACGGCGAGCTCGACGGCACGATCTTCCAGTCGTCGTCGTGGGACGGCGAGAACGCCGCAGTGACTGCCTACGAGATCCTGACCGGCGTTACCTCCGAGCGCATCGTCAAGTTCATGCCCTCTGTCAAGGTGACTGTCGATAACGCCGACGACCCGTCGGTCGCTCCCGAGTGGTAACCCGCAACCGCAGGTAACCCGCAACCGCAACTAACGGTCGGACGCGGGACCCGGGGGAGTGGTTCCCCTCCGCACAGCCCTTGGGTCCCGCGTGCCCGACTTGTCACCCGCGTGCTCGGCTTGTAATTAGCAAAATATGCAGAGATGAGCGTCACCCTCAAAGATGTGGCCGACCGAGCGGGTGTGACTGTTTCCACCGCATCACGCGCCCTGAGCGTCGACAAGAACACCTTGGTGAAACGCTCCACCCGACTCCGCGTAATAGAAGCCGCCGAGGCGCTGCGCTACCGAGGGAATCTCCAAGCCTCGGCGCTTCGGAGGGGGCGGACGGGGACGATCGGCGTGATTGTCGCCGACCTCAGCAACCCGTTCGTCGGCCCCGTCTTGCGGGGCATCGCGAACGGGTTGAGCAGCAGAGATCTCCTGCCGATCATTACCGAGTCCAGGGATTCGTCGCAAGACCTGGCGACGATTTGCAACAAACTGTTGGCGCAGCGGGTCGATGGGTTGATCGTGGCCTCCGGTCGATACCGCGATCGCTCGCTGCTGCGGCGGGTCGCGGCCGAACTGCCCACGGTGCTAGCAGTGCGCGAGCTGCCCGGCAGCGGCATCCGGGCGGTCGCCCACGACGACGTGTCCGGAGGCCGCCTGGCAGCGGAACACCTGCTGGGACTCGGGCACACCCGACTCGCCCAACTCACAGGCCCCCAGGACATCTGGTCGTTCGAGGGGCGCGGGCAGGGCTTTCGCAACGCCGTTTCGGCGGGCGGTGCGACCTGCATCGACATCGATGCTTCGGTACAGCTGCCGACCGTCGAGGCCGGTCAGAGGCTGGCCGCCAGTCTGTTGGATCTGCCCGACGATCTCCCCACCGCGGTCTTTGCCCACAACGACAGCATCGCGATCGGGGCTATCGCCATGCTGCGAGCCCGCGGCTTTGACTGTCCCCGTGACGTCTCGGTAGTCGGGTACAACGACGTTCCCCTGGCCGACCAGATACAACCACCGTTGACAACGATCCGGCTCCCTGGCTACGAACTCGGCCGGCTCGCCGCAGAACTCGTGCTCTCGGGCATTGAAGGAACGGAACCGACGACCGACAAGGTCATGTTGGCGCCCGTGTTGGTCGTGCGGGAGTCCACGGCAGCACAGCGGCACAGCGGCGAATGACACGGCGGCATGGAGCTGGTGTGACCCGCGTCGGCGTCGCCGGTCTCGGCCGGATGGGCACCCCGATGGCCGCCAACTTGATCCGAGCCGGGTTCTCCGTCGGGTTGTGGAACCGCAGTCGTGACAAAGCGGAGACGCTGGCGGCGAGCACGGGCACCAAGATCCACGACACCCCGCGGGTGTTGGCCGAGACCTCCGATGTCGTCGTCACCATGCTCGCTGACGATGCGGCTTCCACGGCGGTGCACAAAGGCGATGATGGCCTGTTCGCTGCCTCTGACGGTGCTCGGGTCTTCCTGGAGATGGGAACGCTGAGCGTCGGCCATTTTCGGGACCTTGTCGCTGTCGGTGGCGATCGTCTTGTCATCGATGCCCCGGTCTCGGGTTCGATAGACGCGGCGAGCGCGGCCCAGCTCCTCGTTATGGTCGGAGCTGAGGCCCACACGATTGACCCGTTTCGGCCTGTGCTCGAGGCGATCAGCCGCCAGATCATCTGCCTGGGGCACCGCGGTGCGGCCGCCAGGATGAAACTGGCGGTCAACCTCGTCATACACGGTTTGAATCAGTCAATCGCCGAAGCTCTAGTGCTGGCGGAGGGCGGTGGCATCGACCCAGACCTGGCCTATGAAGTGCTCGAGAACTCCGCGGCGGCTGCCCCGATGGTCGGCTACCGGAAACCGCAGTACCTGGACGAGGCCGCGAGCCCGGTGTCCTTCGCCCTCTCCCTTGCACGCAAAGATCTTGAGCTAGCGCTCGAGTGCGCTGGCAACACCGGTGTGCGGATGCCGCAGACCGCGCTGAACGTAGCCCAGCTGCGAGCGGCCGAGGCCGCCGGTCTCGGCGACCGCGACATGGCCGCCATGGTGTCCCATCTGAGAGGGAACCCATGACCGAGAACCGATCCATGACCGAGAACCAGTCCAAGACCGCCGTCTTGTTTGTCGGAGGCTGGGAGGGACATAAGCCCCAGGTCTTCTGCGACTGGACCCAGGAACTCCTCGAGAGCGAGGGGTTCAAGGTTGTTACCCACGAAAGCCTCTCGCCGCTGGCTCGCCCGGAGCAGATGGCAGAGGTCGACCTCGTGGTGCCTATCTGGTCGAGCGCCCGTTCCGCGCATCAGCCGGAGTTCGGCAACATGACGAAGGCTGAAGAGGATGGTCTGCTCGCCCTCATCGCCGACGGATGCGGGATCGCCGGGTGGCACGGCCACATGGGGGACGCATTCAGGGACCGCCCGACGTACCACTTTCTCATCGGTGGCCAGTTCGTCGCCCACCCGCCGGGTTGGCCCGACAACCCGATCCCGTCCGATGACTTCGTCGAGTACGACGTCACCATCACCAAGCCCTACGACCCCATCGTTCGTGGCATCAAGAGTTTCCGGCTCACTTCGGAGCAGTACTACATGCTCGTCGACCCGTCGAACGAGGTTCTGGCCACCACCACCTTCTCGGGAGAGCATCTTTGGTGGATCGAAGGGACGAGGATTCCGGTTGTGTGGAAGCGTCGGTGGGATCGGGGTCGGGTGTTCTACTGCTCGGTCGGTCACGCGATCGAAGACCTTCGGATCCCGCAGGTGACCGAGATCATGCGTCGCGGCATGTTGTGGGCAGCCGCGGGACGCTCCGAGGCTCTATAACCCGTCATCTGGTCGGTCAAGTCGTGATCTAGAATCGGCGGACGTGGTCCAGGTTGAGTTCGAGTTCGAGACGTTGAGTTCGAGCCCGAGACCGGGCGCAGTCGGCGGCACACCCCAGCCGTCGACGATCTCGGGCATGGCCGGGTGGATGAGGTCGCGTCGCAGGATCGAGGTGACCGGTTCGATAGTGCGGAAATCGATCATCGGGATCTGCATGCTTGTCGAGGACAATGCTGAGAAGGCGCAAAAGCTGATGGCGAAAGCTGACAGAATTAAGGCAAGAGCGCAACAACGACCTGGTCGGCTACTTGGCGCGCCAGCAGGGGCGGTACTGCGTTCCCTAGCTGAGACTGGACCGACGCTCGCTTTCCTGCGAAGGCATAGCTGTCGGGGAAGGTGAACAGGCTCCGCAGTTCGGGTACCCGCAGTCGCCGGTTTTTCAGTGGAATGGCCCGACGTTGGGGCCCAGTTGGGCCTGGATGGTCGGTGAGGGTCTGTCGGGGTCGAGCTTCAGCAGGAACGACCAGTACCGTGACCGTCAATCGAAGATGGGTTCGGGATGGCCGCGTCTGGCGGTGAAGTGCAGGTAGTTGTCTCCGGGCGGGATCTGCGGGAGCAGATGACCCCACGATCCGCGTACGACTTCTTCTGGTTCGGGCTCGGTGACCAGGCCGTTGAGAACCTCGCCTGACGTGACATGCGGAACAACGCCTCGCGATCTGCTCCTACGTTCCCATTGGCCGAAGTGCGTCGGTGAGGGCAGCCTGGGAAGGCGTTCCCGTTTGCGGCTGCCGACAACGAAGAGGCGGCGCCGGGCTTGGGGCACGCCATAGTCGGCGGCGTTGAGCACCTTCCCGAGCTGCCCGCGCCTACCAGCGGCAGCGGTAGCCGGCGGCTTCGATCTCAGATAGCAGCCGGTTGAAGACCGGGCGGCTTGCGCCTTGTTGTCAAAGGTCAGCGCGTGGACGTTCTCAAAGATGAAGAGGCGGGGCCGGGCCTCTGACAGCACACGGGTGTAGGCCTGCAGCAGGCTCGCTGCCGGATCGATGCCGTCGCGCTTCCAGCCCAGCCAGAAGCCGGACTTGGAGAAGGCGACGCAGGGAGGGCCCGCCGATCAGCAGGTCGGGCTGTTCACGGCCTCTGAGGCCTGCGGCTCGCGGGATGTCCTTGGTCAACAGCCCCGAGGACTGCCCGTTGGCCAGGGGGAACAGGTCACCGCGCACCACCTTGCGAAGCGAGGGAAAGTACGTAGGCGCGTTCTTCTCCATCGTGTCGGCAGCGGCGTCGTCCCACTCGATAGCAGCCAGCACCGCGAAGCCCGCGGCCTCCACCCCGAGATCAAGACCCCCGGCACCCGAGAACAACGAGATCGCAGAACCGGCGGACACCCTGGCATTATTGCGGATCCGGCGGACACCCTCACATCTGCCCGCTCGCAGCCTCTTAGCGGCGCTCCCTTGTGTCGGAACTCTGGGTAGCACGACTATCCACAGCAGGTCAATACTCCGAGCAGCGATCTCATCCAGAACCGAGGGGGCCGACAGTCGTGGGTCTCGACCCCCGACGTCGGCGTCGCACCAGACTCACTGGGGTCTGTCACACCTGCCGAATACCATAAGAGTGTTGGTACTCAAGCGCGAGCACCTCCGCCGCTATACTGATGTGTAGCGAATCGAAAGGTATGTGGGTCTTGGATTCGACCGGCCCGTGGCAACGCTACTTCCGCTGGAATGAGGCGATTGCTGACGTCGTCTTCAGCAGTGATCATGCTGGAAGTCCGGTCTATTTGGACCTCGAAGACCACATCATGAGCGAGGTCGCATCGAAAGCCGAACCGGGAGGCACGGGAGGTGCTAGCGGCCTAATCAAGGCGGTGAAGGACACGCTAGTTCTCGAACGTGGCCCTTCCCAGGTCTTCGCAGGGCACTTCAACCATCTGCGCGCATGGCGCAACGGCTCGAGGCTGAACCCGCCACCGGTCCTTGGCCTGCTGGGGATGCTGAGCCTGGTGGCAGAGGTGATGCACGAGGGCGAAGGCATGAAGGCGAACAACTTCTGGGGCCGGATGGCGCAGCTGCTAGATCTTGAACCGGGCGGTCTGAAGGCGTTTCAACAAGCCTTTTGGCACAAGGTCGACGGTCGCCCAGTGTCGGCACAGCTCTACGACTCCCTCAACGTCTGGTTGGAGATGCTCGAAGGCAATCGTGGGCTTCCGACAGCTATCGCCGCTGGACACCAGCATATCGGGTGGCCACTCTCTCAGGCCCTCGTTCGTGAGACGGATCGAGACCGATTTGGCGACCTGTTTGCACTCAACGCGTTGCCGCCAAGGAGTTCGCTACCGACATTCGAGATGGAGGGGCTGATCGAGGAGTGGATCTCGCACCGGCCATGTCCAGCGAGCAACTCCCTTGTACGTCTATGGAAGACAGGTTCGGAGGCACGAGCACGCATCACGGATGTGGCTGTGCTCACGCTCGGGTCGTGGGACGGCACTTCCGAGCGTATGTCCGAGCGGAGTAGCGCAAGTCGTCCTGTGGACGTTGTGCGTGCCACGGTTGTTCTGCGCACGTTTCCGTCTCGGAGCATTCACGTCGGACTGGTTGTGCCCGGCCAATCTTCTGGTTCAGCGGATATTGTCGAGGTCGTTGACCGCGATGGTTCGGCTGTCAAGACGTTCGAGATGACGGCCGCATCTTCCGCCTACCTGAGTCTGGCTGAGTCCGGATCCATCGATCCGGCCAGCTTCTTGGCTGGCGAAGTACTCCTGCGAAGGCGTGGGGATGAAGCTCTGCTGCGTCGCCGCGCTCGTAGGGTGATACCGATGCGGCACGATGACTTGCTGCAGGCATGGGTGGAGTGCGAGAGAGTTCAGCTTGCTGAGGAATCTCTGGTTCTTGTCCGGTGCGAATTGGAACCGAAAGCCAAGAATGTGCTCAAGAAGATTGCGAGGCCTGGATTTAAGGTCGAAGGCGCGATGCTGGGGCTTCCTGAAGGCTGGATTGCAGTGTCCAGAGTTCAGGTCGTATCGTCGGTTCCGATCGAATTGCGTGAGAAAATTCGCGTGGAACTCAACGTTCTTCAGCCGCTTGCCACGTCACAGGCAGTGCTGGAGGGCGGTCTGCAGATTCCTGGAAACATTCAGAAGTGGTCCACTCTTCTTCCGCCGGAGTTCCGCGCTACTACTGATAGCGAACAGAGCCAGACGGCGTTGCTCACCTGTACCCGTGTGCTGACCTCGCTGCGTCCAGAGGATCGAAGGATCGTTGGTCAGGGGCAAGTGCTGGTTTGGGACTTGGCTCATGAGAGTCTCGGAGATGGCGACTACAAGCTCACTGTGCTTCAAGACGAAGAGCCAATCCGAATCGTGACTCTTCGCCTGCGTTCTGCCGATACTCCGGCTGTTCGTGGCGACGAGGCTGGGCTGCCGATTGTCCACGATCCAGAAGCCATCGGATTCGGGCTCGTTGCCTGCCCAAGTGACAAGCCGGGCGGTTTCCGCGGTGCACGCTCGACCCGTGCCCAAGTACCACACCAGCCTCTGCCAGCAGTCCCTGATTGGTACTCCGCACGTAGAGAACGGCCAGAGGCGCCCCAGAGTGCGGCTTGCGGCCAGTTTCGATTCCCCGCCGCCGATGACAGCTCCTGCATGGTAACCGGATATCACGTGATGAGCCTTGAGACTGCTCAAAAGGGGATGAAAAATGTCGAGGGTGTGTGCAAGGGCTGTGGTCTAGTGAAGCGCTACCCGGCTTGGCGAGGGAAGCCGAAGTCTGCCTGTCGGTCGTCGAGCAGGACGGCCTTGGCTCCCCGAATCGACGTAAAGGCCCTCGCCCCTGTTCGGGTAGCAGAAGGCATCGATTGGAGCGCAGCCTTCGACGTTGTCTGTCATGTCGGCTCAGGTCCAGCGTCTTCTCTCGCCCGCATCGCAGCTCAGCTAGAGGGCACCAGCTTATTCGGCAACATATTCGAACGACGGCTTGAAGCGCTCAGCCACATCGAGATCGAACGCACCAGCAGCCAGATGATTGCCAGTTGGGAAGTGGTAGAGCCTCTTATCCTCGGCCTCGGCGACGGATCTGCTGTTCTTGCTGGCTTCAGGAGCGCGAAGATGCTAGATGCCATCAGAGACTATGTAAAGGATTGCCAAGGCTTCCTTGAAATCGAGGAAGTTGATGCACCTCCGGTCGTGTACATCCGCAACCTGACCTCGGACCAACTCGGCAACCTGACCGCCGTCATGAGCGTTGTCGTCCAACGAGAGGCTCGGTATGTGCCACGGGCATCTGAGCAACTCTGCGCAGAACTACCGCCGTTGAGCCGAGCCCGCCGTGGACTGCCCACAACAACCACCACCAGGGCTCGGAGCTACGAGAGGTGGGATCCGGTTACTGCGCGCTTTGTACAAGTCGATAATGCGTCCTCTGCAGGGGCGTTTCGGCTCAGTGGCTTCACCCGCCAGTACATCTACAGGACTACCAATGACGTCGCCAAGATGCGAGCGGTTATCGGCGATGCCCGAATTGTGAAGTATCTCGCCGCCGCAGATGCTGGACTGGCAATCGTTGGCTACGACGTCGCGGCCAAGGTACTGTACGTACCCCTAGGCGCTGATCTGCCAGGCCTCTACGGACGCGCGGCAACCCTTTGTTCTGGAAGGCTGCCTCACGAGAATCGCAATGAACAGATACTCGAGTATCGGAACATCCCCGCAGACGTAGCCGCACACCTCTCGCGCCTACTCATGAACTAAGGATAGGACTCGTTTGACGATTACCACCCCGCAGAGCGTGTACGACGACATCAAGCAGGCGTACCTCCGTTATGTCGACACGACGTTCTGGCTCCGGTCATCCGCGCTCAGATCCGAACGAAGACGCCTACTCGAGGAGACTGATCTGCTCTTCACAGATGTACTGGTCGAGCCCGTTCTTCCCTACGACGCAACGGTTCCCCTTGATGAAGTCGTAGGCGACCTAGGCATTGATCCACAGGTGGGCGAACTCGTCGGCCAGGCACTGTTCGGGGTGTTCACGAAGCCTGGCTGTCCCTACCTGCTGCGTTCACATCAAGCAGAGGCTCTTCGGCAGTCCCTCCAGTCTGGGGTTGCAGATGGCCGCAACGTCGTAGTGACCTCCGGCACAGGTTCCGGCAAGACAGAATCCTTTCTGCTTCCCGTGCTCACCAGGCTCGTAGACGAAGCCCTTGCATGGCTGCAGGATCCCCCTATCCATCCCTGGTGGGACCAGACCCGGGAGCCTTGGATTGGCTCTCGGCATGGCTCCTTCCGCCAGGCCGCAATCAGAGCTGTCGTTCTCTACCCGACCAATGCGCTAGTCGAGGATCAAGTGACTCGTTTGCGAAGAGCCATCAGGTCGATCAGAGGCTCTGGCGGTCCGCAGCTCTGGTTCGGACGCTACACGAGCGCAACACTCGGCTCGGGGAATCCTCCGGCAACGTCGCGAGATCGTAGAAAGGTGGAAGAAGCCGGCCGTGAGCTTCGCGCAATGACGAGCGAGTACGACGTCCTCATCAACGTAGATGGGATCGATCTCGCGGAGTTTCCTGATCCGCGCCAAGGCGAGATGCTGACCAGATGGGACATGGTTACAAGCCCGCCAGACGTGCTTGTAACGAACTACTCGATGCTCAACGCTATGCTCATGCGCGATATCGAGGAACCGATGTTCGAGGCCACCCGACAGTGGCTTCGTAGCGATGAGGGCAACGTGTTCTCCCTGGTTGTCGACGAACTCCATCTCTACCGCGGGACGCAGGGGTCAGAAGTCGCGATGATCGTCCGCAACCTTCTGAGCCGTCTCGGACTTAACCCAGAATCGCCACAGCTGCGGTGTCTGGCGACCTCGGCGTCATTAACCGACAACCCGAGCAGCCTTGACTACCTTGAGCAGTTCTTTGGTGTTCCACGCTCTTCATTCTTCGTCACGGCAGGATCTCCCCGTTCTGTTGACACTGATCTGCCGATCAGTGGGTCTGACTTGCTCCACACATGGCAGAGCACTCCCGCAGCTGACCGAGGCATCGCAGTAGTCGAGCAGTTCTCGCTTCCTGAAGCTGTTGCATCGGCTTGCCAAGATCACGAAGGGCATGTGCGCGCTACACGCCTTGATGAACTCGCTGTGAAGCTGTTTGGCAACAATTCAGACCCATGTGCGTTTCAAGTCGCCCTTGAAGCACTGGGAGGCCTGAAGGCGGGAGCAGACTCAATACCACTTCGGGCACACATGTTCGCCCGTACTATGCGCGGGCTCTGGGCTTGCTCCAATCCTTCATGCGACCAGGTGAGCCGCCAAGAAGATCTGGGTATCGGACGCATATTCGGTATCGCCACATCGACCTGCGGATGTGGCGGCCGAGTCCTCGAGCTCCTCTATTGTTTCGAGTGCGGCGACGTCAGCCTCGGCGGATACGTGGCCACGGAAGAGGAAGGCGTCACATTCCTCACCTCGACACCCGCCGACGTGCTCGCGGGCAAGGCCGCCCCCGTTTTCAAGCGATTGCACAATGCCTACCGGTGGTACCGTCCAGGCCCCGAACGCAGCTGGCGGACGTGGGGTCCGACGACCCCGTGTGGCAAGAAGATCAAGATCGGCTTCGCAGCCACCGACTACGACCCACTGCTAGGCGCTCTGATCACGCCACCGGAGGGATCCGGCACTGGAATGCTCCTCGCGGGCATTCCAGCAGACGAGAACCTGCGGACGCCATCCCTGCCAGTGCACTGTCCACGCTGCGATCAACGAACCGGAGTCCTTGATGGTCACACCTACTTCGTAGGCGAGGTTCGCAGCCCAATTCGTGCACACATGTCCGGTATCGACCAGGCAACTCAGCTGCTGATGACTCAGCTTCACCGGTCTATGGGAGACACGGTCGAGGAATCCCGCACGATCGTCTTCACGGACAGCCGTGAAGGTGCAGCACGCACCGCCAGCGGCACCGAACTCAACCAATTCCGTGATCTCGTCCGGCAGCTCACCCGGCGAGTTCTCCAGCAACAGGAAGACCACATCGACATCATGCGGCGCGGTTCTGCAGATATCGACGCTCTAGAGCCAGAAGAGCGAGTGCTCTACGATCAGATCGCTGCAGGAGATGCGGCACTTGCCCAAGCCTTTCTCCGTGACCATCTCGGCGCAGCAACACCTGTAGATATTGAGCGCATCGCTGCGTTCGAGGCCCAACATAGCGGATCCAAGCAATTCGTATCATGGGGTTCTATCATACATCGCCTGAGCAAAGAATTGCTCCAACTTGGCCTGAACCCTGCAGGCCCTGACGCTTCCCTCCGAACATTTGACAACGCTGATGACGTCCCTTGGTATCGTGCCTGGGAGCCACCCAAACCCGGTCTTTGGCATCAGGTCGAGTTCGACCTCGCTCAGCAGGCCCAGCAACGGCAGAAGGAACGCCTCACGATCAGAGTCGCTGAGGGTGCCTTCGATCGCGCAGGACGAGACCTGGAGTCGATCGGCCTCGGGATCGTTGAGCCCAGCATCGCCAATCCTTTATCTTGGCCACTCGGCAACGACGAAGCACAAGAAGTCGTCAGGTCCGTAACCCGAATCCTGGGCACCATGGGCCGATACGACGGCAGCTACTACCGGCATCCCAGCGACAACCCTCCAAAGAATGTCAAGGACTATCTCGTTGCGGTATCAGCCGGGCGATGTGACGAAGAAGCACTGATAAAGCATGTGTCGACTCTCTTCTTAGGCAGTATCGCGCCAGACTGGATTCTTGCAACAAACCCAGTTCGATCTACCCTGCGGGTCATCAGTCCCACCTCTTCATCCCGCTGGGTCTGCTCAAACTGCGCACGTGTGCATCTTCATCCGTCTGCCGACGTGTGCTCTGGTACCGGCTGCAACGCGCGTGGACTCATCGAACAAGAAATAACACCCGACAACTTCGAGGACTACTACTCATGGCTTGCCCAGTTGCCCCCGCGTCGACTTCGCGTTCGCGAATTGACAGGACAAACGAAGCCTCTCGACCTTCAACGCCAACGCCAACGCATCTTCAAGGGAGCGGTTCTTCCGCCACCGAGAGAAGAAGCCACGTGTGACGGCATCGACGTGCTCAGTGTGACGACAACGATGGAGGTCGGCGTGGACATCGGCTCGCTTCGATCCGTCATGATGGCCAACGTCCCGCCCCAGCGTTTCAACTACCAGCAGCGCGTTGGACGCGCTGGCCGCATGGGTCAAGCCTTCTCGTACGCACTCACCCTTGTACGCGATCGCACACACGACGACTACTACTACAAGCACACCCACAAGATAACCGGGGATGCGCCACCCCAGCCCTTTCTCGACACGAGGCGAGACCGAATTCTCAAGCGAGTAGCCAGCGCCGAGCTGCTTCGGCGAGCCTTTTTGTCTCTGCCCAATCCGCCCAAGCGGACTGCGGACTCGATCCACGGTGTTTTTGGACGAACGGATGAATGGGAGGGCCTACATCGGAGCGGAGTCCGCTCCTTCCTCGAACAGGCTCCCGACGTTGACGAGGTCGTAGGGCGCCTTAGTGCCTTCACGGGTATGCCCCACGACACACTTGGCGATATCGTTCTCTGGCAGCGCAGCAACCTGGTGCTCAAAATCGACGAGGCGGTGCAAAGCCCCTACTACCGACAGCCAGAACTCTCCGAACTGCTAGCGAATGCAGGTCTACTGCCCATGTTTGGGTTTCCAACCCGGGTCCGCAACCTCTACGGGAGGTGGATCAAGTTGCGCGAAGATCTTGACGCTTACACAGTGAGCACCCGTCCGCTCGACCAAGCCATAGCGCACTTCTCGCCAGGCTCTGAGGTCACACACGAGGGGTCTATCTACACGTGTGTTGGATTCGCCGCATATGACATCAAGGCGGGCCGGCCCTTCCCAGTAGATCCACTGAGTGAGAGAATCGAGTTCAGCCGATGTGTTGGGTGTGATCGCACGGAAGTGTCCGGGAACGATATATTGCACGCCTGCCCTGCCTGTGACAGCGAACTTGAGATCGTTCCGTTGCACCAGCCTCTGGGCTTCAGGACCTCTTACTCGCCTAGGAACTATGATGACATCGTTGAGGGTGTGGGGTCCATTGGATTTCCTCAACTCGCCATGCGTCCAGGCACGGGTGACTCGGAGACGGTTGGCGCAATGGTTGTCGAAAGATGGGAAGAGCCGGTCTCGGTGGTGCGCATCAACGACAATGAGGGAAGACTTTTTTCGCTCCTCCGCGAACGCGACGGCACCGTTGTTTGCGATGACGACTCGCTTTATAGGAAGCAGAAGAGTTTCGAATCCGCTGGTTCGACTAGACTCGAATCAGCGGCGATAGGAGAGATTAGGCCGACCGATGTCGTGACACTCTCCCTTGAGCAGGTCGCGTTGCACGGAGGTGTCATACCCACGGCCGGCTATCTGGCGCCCGCCGGAATGAGTGCGATGTGGTCATTCGCAGAGCTCATGCGGCGAGGGTGTCAGGTCGCGCTTGACCTCCAACCGGATGAGATTCAGGTCGGCCTGCAGCCGATCCGAATTGGGGACTTTGAGACTCGCCTGATCTTTCTCGCGGATCGCCTTGAGAACGGCGCTGGCTACGCGCCGGAACTCGGCCAGAGCAAGCACCTCAAGCAGGTGTTGGATGGCATTCTCGGAGAGCTAGCTGACGAGTATGAGGGACCCGGTCATGCCGACGACTGTGGCCAATCATGCCCCGACTGCCTCCGCAGCTGGGACAACCGTCGATTGCACGGTTTGCTCGATTGGCGTCTGGCGCTGGACGTGGCAACCCTCGCCACTGGCTTGTCGCTTCGTACCGACCGGTGGCTGAGCCGCGCTGAGGGGCTTGCCGATCAGTTCGTCCGCGCGTACCACCAGGCCTTGCCATGCCGGATCGCTTTGGCTGGCGATTTGTTCGCTATCATCCGGCAAGACAACAAGGCTGCAGCGATCCTCGGCCATCCGCTATGGATGCAAGATGAGAGATATCTCAACACCCAGCAATCCGAGGCTTACAACATCGTTCGATCAGACCTCGGTGTTCGGAATGCGTCCCTCACTGACCTCTGGGTGCTTGACCGCATTCCGGCGAGGATCTTCAGAGTTCTCCGTGAAGCCGACTGACTTCCCAATAGGATGACGTTCTCGACGACATGGAACGACTTGCCTGGCACACCGAGGCAGACGTGGATCTTGAACTCGGTATGCCTCTTCAACCCAAGGGGATTGATCCCCGGTAATGGTGCTCACAGGCAGAGTCAACAGGCTCGACCGAGAAAAGGAGCACTGTCGTATCTTGTCCGCCTTTGAGCCGGTTCTCTTGGAGCAGTATCGACCGCAAGGCCGGCTTCGCCTTGGTAGCTTGCTGCTCGTCGGTGTTATCGCTCTGGCGCTGTTGTTCGCAGGATGTTCAAGTGACTCTGATGATTCCGACGACGCAGACACCGAGTCAGACAGCAGCACTGAACAGGACTCCGGCTCAGGTGCCGCATTCGATGCTGATCGCGAAGCGGCAATCGCGGTGTTGGTCGAGTTGTACACCGCGACGGCCGACGAGCCGTACCAATTCTTCAGCCCCGTCGAGGCTCGCTGCATCGCCGAGGGGGTCGTCTCCGAACTCGACCTCTCTGAGCTGCCCACTGACCTCACAGACCTGGCGACCGCCGACCCCACCAGTCAACCTGACATCGACTTCTTCGCCCTCCAACGCAGTTGCATCAACGGCCCTGCCCGCCTCGAGCAGCTTCTCGCGCCGGGCATCGGTGCCGAGGCAGCAGCCTGCGTGGCAGAGCAGGTCAGCGCCGAGTCGGCTTACGCCTACGCAGTCGGGCCGTTCCTGGAAGATGCAGATATCCCGCCTGAGGACCAAGCCGCCGTCGTAGGCCACATTGAGGCCTGTCAGACCGGCTGAACGGCAACCGAGATCCGTTGCCAACCCAGAGCACCAAATCGGATGAGGCCTGAGGCGTCATGACCACGGATCCCGCGGCCGTGCCGCCCATCAAATTACGCAGAGGGTTACGGCTACGTCGACCAGCCCAATAGGGTTAGCCGTCCTCCTGGCCTGAGTCTGAGGCGGGTACTGATGATGTGAACCTATAGCGGAGCGGGCCAGGCACACATACCCACATCAATCCCGGGTGTCACAGCTCAGCGGTACGGTCGCACTCATCTATTCAATGTGAGAGGGATACCTATGGTTAAACATGATCTTTCGCTCAGCCAGCTGCCAAATGGAGGCACTGCTCAAGCGATTCCTCTTCCCGGGAGCGAGTTGTGGTCTACGGTGGGGGACATGGCTGCTGCTACGCGTCCACGCACCAATGCCAGAATGAACATGCTCTTGGCGCGAGACGCCCCCGCACACGACTGGTACCGGTTCGTGTTGTCGTTCCCTCCTCACCTTGTGCGTGATTACGCTCAGCGATTCGGTCTCACCACCAAGAGTCGCCTTCTTGACCCGTTCGCCGGAACGGGTACAACCCTCGTCGAAGCGAAGAAGCTTGGCTTGCCCAGTTATGGTCTTGAAGCGGTGCCTGTGTCCAGGCTCGCGGCTTCCACAAAGGTCAATTGGAGTCCTGATCCTGACAAGTTTATCAAGCATGCTGATCTTGTGGCCGAGAAGACCCTCACGATGTTGGCTGTGGACGGCATCTCTGATGAGCCGGCATCATCTGACCCGCGAGGAGTGAGGCTACTGACGCTTCCTTCCGCCAGCGCGAAGTTGCTGCTCAAGAACTCCATCAGCCCGCTGCCGCTTCACAAGGTGCTTGTCTTGCGTGACACCATCGACAGTGAACACAAAGCGGCCTTTGCTGACCACGAACGGCTCGCATTGGCTCGCATCTTGCCTGTAGAGGTTGGCAATTTGCGGTTCGGGCCGGAGGTGGGTCTCGGAAGTGTCAAGCAAGATGCGCCGGTGGTGTCCGCGTGGCTCAACCGCGTCCGTGCAATGTGTTCTGATCTCCATCAGCTCCGGCCTCAGGCCGCAACCCCGGCGGCAGCCCTCGACGGAGACGCTCGAGCCGTTGATGAGCACCTGACACCGCGCAGTGTTGATGCAGTCATCACATCCCCGCCATACCCGAACGAGAAGGACTACTCGCGCACCGTGCGCCTCGAATCGGTCATTCTGGGTTATCTCAGCAGCCGAGCGGACTTGCAAGCGATGAAGAAGCGACTCGTTAGGTCCAATTCTCGGGGCGTCTACCGCGACGACGGCGACGACTCCTGGGTTCGAGACAACAGCGAAGTCAACCGTGTCGCTGCAGCGATAGAGGCCCGCCGCATTGAACTCGGTAAGGACTCCGGATTTGAGCGCATGTACCATCGGGTTACCAAGCTGTACTTCGGCGGGATGGCACGTCATCTGACTTCCTTGAGCCATGTCCTCACACCGGGAGCACGGCTGGCGTATGTTGTCGGAGACCAGGCCTCTTACCTGAGAGTCATGATTCGCACCGGTAAAATGCTGGCTGAGATAGCGGAGCGCGCCGGATACGAAGTTGAGTCAATCGACCTGTTTCGCACCCGCCATGCAACTGCCACACGAGAGCAACTCCGTGAGGAAGTACTCGTTCTGCGCTGGCCAGGTAGCGGGCGGGACGGCCAACCATAATGCAGTCACAATCTCGAACATCCAGAGGACTGACCTGACATGCCAACGACGAGCCTGGCACAACAGATCATCGAGAGAATCTTCAGCAAAAAGCACGCTGAGGGCATTGAAAAGGTCACATTCACCAGGGAGGACTTGGGTCGTGCCGCTGAAGCGTTGGGGGCATCTCAACCCAAGAACCTTGGCGACATCGTGTACTCGCTGCGCTATCGACAGCCACTACCTGACTCCATCAGACAAACCGCACCTCCAGGACGTGAATGGGTTATCTTCCCCGGCGGCAATGCCGTGTACACACTGCGGACCGTGCCATTTAGCTCTATTGAACCAAGACAAGGCCTTGCCACAATTCGCCTACCCGACGCCACACCCGGCGTCATCTCAAAGTACTCTCTCACAGATGAACAGGCCCTCCTGGCCGAGGTACGGTACAACAGACTGCTGGATGTGTTCACAGGCCTTACTTGTTACCCTCTTCAAAGCCACTTGCGCACAAGTATCACCATCACCAGTGATATCGACGGGACACCAAGCAGCTCACAGGTTGAAACGGACGACCTATATGTTGGTCTGGACGAACACGGAGCACATTATGTGCTGCCGGTCCAGGCCAAACGTGGCTCTGATTTCTTGAGCGTCATCCAGATTTGGCAGGATTTCCGGGTCGCCAACCAGAAGTTCCCTCGCTTGATTGCCAGGCCGATTGCAGCACAATTCATGGGCCACGGTGCGATAGCACTCTTCGAATTTCGGGAATTCAATGATCAGATCACCATTGCTAAAGAGCACCATTACAGCCTGGTTCTGCCTGAAGAACTTACGCGTGAGGAAATCGCAGAGTATTCAACCGCTGCCCAGCGATCTCGCTGAGAATTGTGACCATACCCATTAGTCCGTCCAAATGGCGATGAATGGGCCAGGTGACTCATTCGACCTTGAAGGCCTTGTGGCCATGGTGACCGGCGGCAGCCGATGCAGCGGAGTCCGGGATCAGGCGACGCCTCAGAGACCGGCGACGCCTCAGAGATCAGACCGGCGAAGCCTCGATGATCGAGACCGGCAGGGATTCTACAGACCGAACGACGGGTAGTGGGTGGTGACCATGCTGACGTAGACCCCGACGCGGTACAAGTAGTTGGCGAAGGCCACCAGGAAGTTGCGCATGCCCTTGGGCCAGCGTCCCGTGAACAGCACCGCGAACCAGGCGAGGATCACGACCACAAGGGCGCCGATGCCGATCACCACGATCACGATGTAGTGTGGTATCGCCAGCAGGAAGTTGAACAGCGCCCTTCTCGGAGTGCGCTCCGGCACGTCCGGGAGGTTGAAGCGCAGAGGCGAGTAGGCGCCGTTGTCGTCGACGGAGAAGTTGAAGTCGAAGGGCGCGTACTTCTCGCTGTAGCCGAAGAGAAAGGCATCTGCTCGGGCCTCGTAGCGCAAGCAGCCGGCCTGGGCTGCCCAGAGCCCAGAGTTGAGACGGCCGGTGAACAACAGGTGAAACCAATTGAGGAGCAGCACGACCTGGCTTAGCACATTCAGCGTGTAGCCCACAAGGCCGTGCGGAATGTACATCAGCCAATGCACGAGCGGCCGCCAGTTGGCAACCTCATAGGGGCTGTCGAGCACGTAGATGTCGCCATCGGCGGCCACCGGCGAGGACTGGATTGAGGTGTTGTTGTCCATGGCCGCCAACCGTAGCAGTTGCTGCCGATGCGTCAGGGGGTCTGGTATGACCTCCTGCGCCTATGCCGACTGGCGCGGCCCTGACGCCACCGTGGTGGGCCTCGGCAATGCGCCCGGCGCGTCTGCCGATACCCTGGCCGGCCTGGCCGCCAGTGATGCCCGAGATGGCTATGGTCGACTTCTCCGGCGACCTGCATCCTCCCACCCGGCTCGCCGCTGCGGTGTGGGCGAGCGTTCCGGTGAGTGGCGACGAAGACGCTCCGAAGGTTTGGGGCGAAGAGGAGGACGATGTGGGTGCGGATGCCCCAAGACCTGGAGACTGGTTTGTCGTTCCGAATGCCGTCACCGGGCTGCGTGCACCCGAACAGGGTGGCGTTCACCCTCTGATAGTCGCGTCAGCGTGGCCTGGCCCCCCGGTCATGCTTTTCCCGAGGTCGGCCAGTCGGGGTAGCTGGCACAAGGCCCATCAAGGCTCCTGCGGATTTGCATCCTGTCGCATTGACAAGGACGGCGAGATCGGCTTAGATCCCTGCATCGTCGACCCCTGTGATCTGACCGATTATTCCTGCAAGGAACCGGACGAGGAGATCATCGAATGGGTGATGGGTGGTGCTCACGCGAGTCGGAAACGAGGTCGGCGGTGAGCGACGCTCGACTCAAGCGTCTACGCCATGAAGCGGCCACGGCGCGGCTCGGCAGAGAATGGCTGAGAGAGATTCGAGCCGCGTGTGCAGAGGTCAGCAGGCGTTTCGACCCGACAATATATGGAGTTTCCGAACCATCTTGGACCGGAGCAGAGATCGACAACCTCGTCCGGGACGTCACAACCGAACGTCTCTTGGGGCAAGGCCAGCTTGCTTACATTCTCGACGTCGCCGAGACGATCGGTGGCGTGCATCGCCTGCTTTGCCACCAGGTCCGTCGGGCGCTCGTTGCACGACACCACTGCACAGTCATCGATCGGCTCTTGACCCGGATCACTACGCTCCTTGACGGCATCGAAGCCTACGAACGTGTCCCTGCCACCTCTCCGGTGCGCTACCGTCCCGTGGGCTCCGACTGGGGTGTTGTGGGGCCGTCGGCTGAAGATCTTCGTCGCGCTAGTGCCCGTGTCCGGTTGCTGCCGATATCAGCGGCGAGCAGGGATCGTGCTCCAGCCATTTTCCGCAGTGAAGTCCTCGACAGAGTGGTGGCGGATTGCTTCGACGCGTGCGAGACTAGTCTGTCGATCGACGACTTTGGCCGGATTCTTCGTGAGGCATTGACATCTTGGTTTCCCGTCGTCCTTGAACTGGAGGAGGAGATCGACGTGGAGTCTCCGGATACCGTCGACCTCCTCAGCGAACTGGAGCAGACCGTGACCCTGATCATCGATGACCTCAAAGAGACACACAGGTCGGTCTTGGTGACCAAGCTGCGAGGAGCGCCAGATTCGGCACTGGCCGAGCAGCTGTCAGTCAGTCGCCCGACCGCCGTGAGCGCTAAGCTTGACGCGTTCGCTGAACTCCAGAGTGCTTGGCAGCGGTGCGCTTCCGATCTTGCGCCAGCTCACCACGCTACGCTTGCCCAAGTCCTCTACTTGCGCCTCAAAGAGCAGGTTGGCCAATGAAAGATCAACAAATGCCCGACTGGCTTACGGAAACGCTGTCGATGACTGAGCCGTACACACGGACGGCGGAAACTCAAGCACCAGCCGAGATCCGGCCTGGCGATGTGTGCGTCGTATACTCCTCCACGAGATCGGATGCTGTCGTTAGGCTGCTCCTCGCGCGACACGCCGAAGATGGTTGGTGCGACGGAATGCTCATCAGCGCAGAGACAGAGTTGGCAACGGAGGTCGACGCCATTCTTCCCGGAGAGCAAACCAGGCTTGGTTATCGAGTTGCCGTCCACTCTCGTTTCCATGGTCCGATCTGGATCACCCAGATTGCCCGACGTGTGGGGGCAGTCGATCCAGATGTTCTCGACGATATAGAGCGACTCGCAAGGTATGACGAGGCAGACGTGGACCTCGTGCTCGGCATGCCACTTCAGCCCAAGGGGATCGATCCTCGGTATCCGGCTCTCGAAGCGCTCTTCGCCGAACTCAAGGTGCTTACCAACCATTGTCGCCGCCTACGCTACGATCTGAGTCCACCGGTCCTTGATCCTTACCTCGCAGAGATCCATGTTTTCCGCCAACTGCTCACCGAACCCGGATGGGAAATAAAGCTGGCAAACGCAGTAAGCACGCCCGACTTCCAAGATCGGCTGCTGGCGTCGCTGCGAGAACTCTCCAAAACCGAACGCCGAGGAGCGATGCTCTTCATTGAACGTGCCCTTCATTGTGAACCTACCGCAGTGTCTATATCGGTATCGAAGCAAGCGACAGCCCCTGGCGAAGTCATGGCAGACCATCGAGACCAGCACGCTCTGGCCGGTGCCATAGCTAGTCGTTCGGATCCGTCGGTCACGCTTTTTTCGCATTCGAGTTGTTGGGAGCGATCGCCCAGCTTTGCCTTCCGCGCGTACCTCGGAAGCATCGAGGAGAAACACATCAAGATTGACTCGATCGGTGAGCTCCTCATGAAGGATGCTGCATGATGTCGTCACGCTTTGGCTTCCGGGCACCACGTCGAACGCGATTGAGCGGAATTGAACTCCGTAACTTCAAGTCTGTTGCTTCGACCGATGTTCCCCTCACTCCACTGACAGTCGTCGCAGGATCCAATTCTTCTGGGAAGAGTTCACTCCTTCAAGCAGTCCTTGCCCTGACGCAGGTAGCCCGGCGCCGCATTGACGGACGACGGTTTCCGCTCAACGCCGAACTCACACGTCTTGGCACATTCACATCACTGCGTCATCAGGACGCTGATCCTAATGCGCCTGTCGTGATCGGAACGCAATTCAACGTTGACCCATGGGACCTGGGAATCCCGTGGCAGCGCCGTCGAGCCTTCAGTGTTGGCCAGACGTCTCATATGGAGCGATTCAAGAAGTACCCGGTGTCTGTTCGTTGGTCGATTGAGATGGACTTACCCGTCGAGGATCAGATCGGATCTGCCCAGATCTTAGCTGTTGATGTATCTGTCAGCAGTGACTCTCTAGACTATTCGTGCCGAATTAGGCGGACGTCTGAGCTGTCGAAGGTCCGCGGTCCGCGGATCGATATTGACGATGCTCGGACCTTCAAGGGCTCTATCAAATCGGGCGATACCGATACAGAAGTACTAGATGCGCGGCTCTTCAGCGGGCAGGTGGCTTCTTTCTTCGGCCAGCTGCCTGAGCCAGCGATCCGTGTCCGTGAGTGGCTTCAGGCGCTGCTGGAGAGCCACGAAGTTGACGACGGGAAGGAAGTGGCCTCATCGATCGATCGAGAGCGGGCCATCCAGCGTGCAGTGTGGGCAATCGACAGGGGCCGCGAAGAGGCCTCGGAGTTTGCGGCGTTGTATCTCGCTCAAGACGAAGCCGGTCGTAAGACGTTGGAGGAAGATTTAATCAGGGCCTTGAAGGAAGATTTGTCCAGGGCGTCGAAGCGAAACTTCAGGAGGAGGGTACGTGCTGGTGGCGATGGCTCGATCGAGCTACTGACAGGGCACACGCCCGCTGCGCTTGTCGGAGCGCAGCGGGCGTGTGCTCAGTATTTGTCGTCGCAGGTCAGATACGTCGGCCCTCTCCGTCACCCGCCTGATCAGCCCTTCAGCACAGCTCCAGATCCAGATGCTGGAGATGTCGGCGTGGCTGGGCAGCACGTGGCTGCCGTTCTACAGGCCAAAGGAAACGTCAAGAGCAGTTATCCGTTGCCTCCCGACGTGTCGGCAATGACAGCTTCTGACGACACGACTCTCGAGCATGCCGTCAATCTATGGCTCACGTACTTGGATCTTGCCGAGACACTGAGTGTGCGAGAGGACACGCCTCTTGTGCTAGGAATCGACTTAGTACCTCCGGGCCTCGCAAGGCCAGTCGGGCTCGGTGCTGTTGGTGTTGGCGTGAGTCAGGTACTTCCAGTGTTGGTGCAGTGTCTGGTCGCAGGTCCGGGAGCCCTTGTGGTGCTGGAGCAGCCAGAACTCCATCTGCATCCGGGGGCTCAGCAACTCCTTGCTGACTTTCTGCTTGCGTGCGTGGACTGGGGCCAGAATTTCCTCATCGAATCGCACAGTGAATATCTGGTTCTCAGGCTTCGTCGTAGGATTGCTGAGGACGACTCCGGTTCCCGGCTAGAGCAGATCTCGATCTTGTTCGCTGAGCGCAACGGTGGTGCGACTACATACCGCCCGGTCGAGATGACCCCGACCGGAGGCGTTGTCGATTGGCCTGATGGGTTCTTCGATCAGGGCCCTGACGAGGCATACAAGCTCCTGGTCGCTGCTGCTGACCGCCAGCGTCGAGCACAGGCAGACAGCGATTCTGGCTAAGAACGTGACCCCGACGGATGACGCCCGCTTAGCGGTCGGAGATGCTGCGCCGCTGGCAGTACTGCGCCCAGCGGCTTACAGGCTTCTGACTGGCTCGGGGTTGTCCATGTCGGCACGCCACTTGTGGTAGGCGGCCCACACGATCAGCATTGGTGGCACCAAGAGGATCGAGGCGCCTAGCGCGTACAGGATTGTGATGCCGGTGACGAGGCCGAACTGCTGAAACGGCAGAATCGGGCTGAAGAGCAGCACCGCGAAGGCGAGCGCTGTGGTGAGCGCCGATCCGATCAGCGCCGAGCCTGTGGTAGTCAGAGTCGTCGTGGTTGCCTCGAGGAGCGACTTTCCGCTGTCGAGTTCCTCGGTAAAACGGTGGATCACATGGATCGTATAGTCGACGCCGATGCCGATCGACAGGGCAGTGATCAGCGCGGTGACGACGTTGTATGGAATCCCGAGAATCGTCATCGACCCGAGCACCCAAATCAGCACCAGCAGGATCGGCACCACCGCAATGACTGCCAGCATCGGCTTGAACTCGGTGGCCCAGAAGAAGAGCATCAGCACGATCAGGGCAGCGACGATCGTGATCGCGATTGACGTGGTCTGACCTGCGGTCATTGCGCTGGTTACTTCGAGGCTGATGATTTCGGCCGAGTTGGCGGTGATCTGGTCGCGGTCGCCGTACCAGAGTCCTTCGAGGTCGTCGACAAGGGCTTGGGTTCGGTTCTGGTCGCCTGTGAGGGCGTTGAACTGAACCAGCGTGAGGTCTGTGCTGTCGGGGTTGTCGACTGCGACCTGCCCGAACGCGACCGGGTCGAGTTCTTCGAGCCGGTCGAGAACGGCTTGGACGCCGGCGGCGTCGACTGTCAGGCCCTGGTCGATGTCGGAGGTCAGGGTCAGCAGCGCGGCGTCGTACTTGTCGCCCGGCTCGCCCGATTCGGTGACCCAGTCCCTAAACAGAGTGCCGAGCGAGAGGGTGATGTCGCTGGCTGCACCGGTCGGGCGGGTCAGCTCGTCGGCGAACGCCTCGGTGAGAGTCAACAGGTTGCGCAGGATGCGATCATCAGTGAGTTCGGCTTCGACCAGCACCGTGACGACTTCGGTTCTGCCGCCGATTGCTGCGTCGAGGGTCTCGATGTCCTCGAGCGAATCACCGCCCGAAGGCAGGAAGTCCGATGAGTCGAAGCGGGTGCTGATCTGTGAGGCCGCAACGACGAAGACGATCGCGGAAATGCCCGCAACGGCGAGCACTTGCATCGGCCTGGTGGCGACGAACCGACCGATGCGCCCGATGAGCGGGCCGGCACCGGGTATTGCGTCGCCCATGAGGCGGCTCTCGCGGAGCCGGCCCTTGGCCTGCTTGCGCTGATCGAAGATCGTTCGTGCGGCGGGGACGAGCACGAGCATGGTCAGCAGGCCGAAGAACACGCCGAAGGCAGCGACGACACCGAAGTCACGGTTGGCCGGGAGGCTGGAGGTGAGGTTGGTGAGGAAACTGATGATCGTCGTGCCAGCGGCGAGCCCCAGAGGGAGCAGCACTCCTGCGAGCCCATGGCGGGCCGCATCGCTGATTGAGCGTCCTTCGGCGCGCATTTCGCGGTAGTGCGAGACGCTTTGTATCGAGTAGTCGACGACGAGCCCGATCAACATGATCGGAACCATCGTGGTGATCGAGTTCGGCAGGCCGATGAGCCCGAAGCCTTCGGGGCCGGCAAGACCCTGGAAGCCGATAGTGCCGACAATCGTGATGGCCAGACCGGCTAGCGAGAGCGCCATGTCGGAACCGCTGCGGAAGAACACAAACAGCAACAAGGCAATGACGACCAGCGCGATCAGCATCAGCGTCGACATCGAAGACTGAGACGTCTCGGAGGACTCCTCGTTGATGGTGGCGTTGGACAGGCTCCGAACGTCGAGGGGGCCGTCTGCGGCCTCGACGAGGTCGGCGACCACAAGCTCGGCCTCGACCAGGGCGTCGGGATCGCCGAGTTCGCGCAGCTTGATGCTGGAAACGGCGACGGGCATGCCGTCTTCTTGGCCGCTCAGGCTGTCGAGCAGGGCCGCGAGTCGGGGCTGGGCCGCGGCCGCGTCGATGCGAGCTTGGCTTACCGTCGCAAGCTCGTCGACGCCGAGTGCCTGCTTGAAGGCTCCTGCGATCGAGACAACCGGATTTGTGAGAGCGAGTCGGTCGGCGACCTCTGGCTCGGCCACGACCGCGGCGATTGCCCTGTCGATCTGAGACAGGCCTTCGGGCGTGAGGAACTCGCCTCGGTGAAGCACCGTGACGTTTGTCAAGCCTGCGGAGTCGGGGAAGGCGTCACTGAGGGTCTCGCTGGCTTCGGCGACGTCGCTGTCGCCCGGCAGGAACGCCTCGTTACCGGCCTGCGGGCCGAGAAGAGTGGTGCCGTAGAGCAGCACGCCTGTCAGCACCGCGAGCGTCAGCAGCGCGGTTCGGGGCCGGTTCGTCACCAAGCCGGCTGTGGTCGTGAATCGTGCGGTCATGCCGAACCTCGGGTGCTGCCTGCCATGCCGGTCAGCAAGGTAGCGAATTGATCGATGGGCTCCGTGTCCACCCGAACGAATAGCACTTGGCCGCCGTGGGGTTGACCCCCTCCACGGCTCATTGTCACACCCCAGCTCAATGATTGAGCGATGACCAATCAGACGAATCGAGGCGAACGCCGATCGCCCCAGGAATGCCGATCGCTCCAGGAATGGTGTACGGCGGCGGTAGCGGTGCTCCGCAGCAGACCGGTCGTGCGAGGTGGTGACCTATGCCAGTGACAAGCGAAGCTCTCCTCATCTTACTGGCGTTCGTCGTTCCCGGAGCGCTCTACGAATGGGCATATGAGCGCCAGACTGGGCGATGGAACGATGCAGCGACGGATCGGCTGATTCGCTTCGTCGCCAGCGCGAGCGTCTTCCACGCTCTGGCGTTCCCGCTGTCATTCGCTGTCTGGCGCGATCACCTGAGGGGCTGGGAACCGGGGACGGGTAGGTCCATTCCATGGTTCCTCTGGCTGGTTCTCTCGGTTGCGGTGGTCGTGCCGACGCTCCTCGGTTGGCTCGTCGGCTGGGGCACACGCTCGGCCAAGCGCTGGGCGCGACCTCTCACTGGCGCTGACCCAGCGCCACGAGCCTGGGACCACCTGTTCTTCCGTAGAGGTGCAGCCTGGGTCCGCCTCAAACTCAAGTCTGGTCCCTGGGTGGCAGGGAAGTTCGTGGCCAATGACCACAACCCATCGCTTCGCTCCTATGCCGGCGGCTACCCCAATCCTGCCGACCTCTATCTGCTCTACCGTGTCGAGGTCGACCCTGATTCGGGAGCTTGGCAATTCGATGAGAACGGCCGGATTGTCAAGCTGGAGTCTGGCCTCTTGGTCCGCTGGGACGAGGTAGAGTTCCTGGAGCACTTCCCGACACGGAGCGAGGACTGAATGGGCAAGCACATGAGCAATGAGGGCGTGTAGACGATGACGCAGCGGGATCGCGAGAGGTTTGTGAAGCGAGGCGGATATGGGGCGACCGAACCTGAGAGTTCGCTGACTCCGCCTCCGCCTTCGACAGGGGCTGGCTACAAGCCGCCATCGGACTCTGGTCCGAGTTCGGGCTCCGACGCTGAAAAGTCGGGTTCAGACGGAACCTGAGGGCCGAGTGGTCTCAACTACGGCCTCGGTGATCTCGACGAGCGGATTGCTCTGCGCTGCGGCGGTCTGTCGCTTAGCTATGGGCAGACGCTTGCTGCGGCGGACGGCGCCGCTACGGAGCTTTGTGCCCAAGGCGTGGCGCCCGGATCGGTGGTGATGTACCGGTGAGGCATCCCGATCGACGTTGTTGTGGGCTTCTTCGCCGCTCGGCTGGCGGGGCTGTGTGGGCAGCGGTTCGCGCCGGCGTGCGCGGCGGCGAGTCGACGCCCTTGTCACCTCCTCGATCCCAGGGTGCTGGTCCG
Organism: Acidimicrobiales bacterium; assembly: GCA_965214945.1. GTDB lineage: Bacteria > Actinomycetota > Acidimicrobiia > Acidimicrobiales > Aldehydirespiratoraceae > JAAXHB01. The sequence continues at coordinate 929,602 of OZ244029.1, forward strand.
ACGGTGTGCGCATCACGGGCGGCTCGGGAATCGTCGCTGCGCCTGCGCTGTTAGGCGACGGACATCCAGCAGCCTGCAGGGACCGCACACACATCGGGATTGTGGTCATCTAGGAGATCCAGGTCGGAACGCTGGGCACGCCCGACCGCTAGGCGATCCTGGCCTGGCTGGCGTCGGGGCAAGCCTCGCCTTCATTATCGTGGCGGCATGCGTAGGCTATTATCGTGCTGCTGAGTGAGGTACCGGCCTCATCTCGACCCAAGACCTCCCGAAATGACGCAGCAGGCACGGAACTCAAGGCGCCTGACCGCGGTCGTCGTGTGGGCAGCTTTCTGAGGTTGGGGGGGGGGGGGGGGGGGTACCTGACGGCACAGAGTTCAAGGCGCCTGACTGCGGTCATCGTTGCCATCGCCGCTGTCGGCACGGCCTGGATTCTCGTGCAGACGTACCACGGTGCCTGCGTCACTTCCGACTCCGTCTTCTACTTATCCGCGGCCGAAAATCTTGCGGCCGGTAAGGGCCTGGTCGGCTTCAGAGGAAACGAGCTGTATTGGTTTCCGCCCGGATACTCGATTAGTCTGGCCGGATTCGAGCTTGCCGGCATCGGAGCACAGGAAGGCGGACGCTACCTGAACGCAGTCCTGTTTGGCGCCACGATCCTTATCTCGGGCCTGTGGCTCAAGACACTGTGCCGGTCGGGCACGGTTGTGCTGGCGGGCGTGCTCACGACCGCCAGCACCAAGACATTCTACCACAGCGCTGGCTGTCTCCACTCCGAGCCCTTGTATCTGCTGCTCACGCTCAGCTCTTTGATCCTGGTCAGCGAGGCTGTCAAGCATGACAGAGCAGGCCGTCGGACGCAGTGGATGCTGCTGGCAGCAGGCCTGCTGTCAGGGCTGTCAGTAGCAACCCGCTACGTCGGCATTGTGACCACAGTGAGCAGCTTCTTGCTCCTCCTGTTCTGGCGCCCGTCGCGCACAGCTCTGCGGACCCGGCTGCAGGCTGCGACTATGTTCGGCTTGGCAGCATCGCTGCCGGTCGTGGCCGTCTTGATCCGCAATCTGGCCGGCACAGGCAGACTTCTCGCAGATCGCCTATATGATAGCACCGGTCGCACCGGTCACTCCATGCTGGACGCAATCGAGACCATCATCAGGTTTCATTTTATTAGGTTTCAAGTTCATCCCACTTTCACGATCAGTCATCCCACTTTCGCGATCGGATGGATCATGCTGTTCACAGCCGTTCTGGCCTACTGGGTGGCTGGAGGACGGCCAACTCCTCACCCTCCCCCCCCCCCCCCGCTGGCTCGGCATCGAGCGCAGCGCCCCATTAGCGGCATTTGTTCTGCTCTATGTCGTCACCCTCGTCCTTACTCAGCCATGGAACTCCGGACCGGTTGTCCCTCGTCTTTATATGCCGGCTGCGATTGCCTTGGTCTTCGTGGGCTGCGAGTCACTGGACGCAGCAATCAGACGCAGCAGCCCCTCGAGGGCACTACGCGAGCCAAGGCTGAACCTTCTGTTGGCCTACACGGGCGCTATAATCGTTCTCGTGCTGGCTGCTTCGTTTTACGTCAACGTGAACAGAGCGCGCTACGGGCTCGCTCAGGGCCATCCCGCCGGCGACGTTGTCGCCGGAATTGTTGAGTCGCCTGTGATCGCTCATCTCCAGCACCACGCCACAGACGCCCGCCTCTACAGCAACCGACCGGCGGGCGTCTACTTGCTGACAGGCATCCAGCCGTTGCTACACTTGCCGGCGTGGTGGCCCTGGACTTCGCCGTTGACGGATTCGGACTGTTTCGATCACCTCACCGCCTTCTCGAACCGTGCAGGCCAGTCAGAGAGCAGAAAGCTCCAAATCGCATGGTTCGACGAACTCAGGAGAGGCGATGCCAGGTTCTATTGCGACATCCCGGCCCTCGCATCCGGCTCCTCGGAGCTGGAGCTGGTCGAGGAGTTCCCCGACGGAGCGATCTACCGATTCGAGCCCTCCACCTGAGATGCAGAGACGGACTGTATCGGTTTCTGCCTGGATACTCGATCAGTCTGGCCGGATTCGAGCTTGTCGACATCGGGACACAAGAAGGCGGCCGCTGACTGAACGCGGCCATGTTCGGCACTACGATCGTCGTCGTTTTGGCCCGCAATCTCGCCGAGACAGGTAAGCTTTTCAGAGTTCGCATGGATGACAACTCCGGCCACTCTATGCTCGATGCAGTCGAAGATCATCATCAGGCTTCACGGTCCGAGTCAGCCCACCTCCGCGATCACATGGATTATGCTGCTCGCAGCCGCTCTGACCTGCTGGACAGCTGGAGGCAGCCAAATTCTGCCCCCCCCCCTCTCTCTCGCAGTAAGCTAGGCATATACTGCAGCGCGCCGTTCGTGGTGGTTCGTGGCCCTGGAACGCTGCTGCCAGTCCCAGCTGCGGCCGAAGCCTCCGGCGAGCCGATCGAGATTCCCGAGTATCTCTGCCAGGAGGGCTACGACGCCCAGGGGCACGATCTGGCGGGCTGGTTCCAGTTCCAGCCTTGGTGGGACGAACTGACCGAGAGGAGCCAGAGTTCCTGGAGAGCCAGAGTTCCTGGAATAGACTCCCATGCTTAGACCGGCACCTGCTTCGAGGTTGCCTGCGTTCGTCTCAAGAGCACTGCCCCTCCTCATAGGGGGCATAGCTCTTTTGGCAACGATCGTGATCCTGATCCGCACGCGCTATGGGCCGGTAATCACCTACGATTCTTTTAGGTACATTTCGACAGCGGAGAATTTGGCTAATGGTCAAGGCTTGATCCACTTTCACGGGGGGCCGCTTGTCAAGTTTCCTCCTGGCTATCCGATGATGCTGGCGCCGTTTGAGTTGTTTGGGATTGGTGCTAGGGAGACCAGCCGCTTTCTTAATGCTCTGCTTTTCGGCTCGACTGTGCTGATTTCGGGGCTTTGGCTTAGAAGCGTCTGTAGATCCGTCGGTCTTGTGATTGTGGCTACCCTCGCAATCGCAGGTCCGACGACATATCACAGGGTTGCCAGTGCATACCTCTCTGAGCCGTTGTACATGTTTGTCACGGTCGGCTCGCTGATCTTGATCTGCGAGTTGCTCAGACGTAGCGGAGACCCAGCTTCTGAGATATCCCCCCCCCCCCCTAGGGATGTTGCTGGCAGCCGGGCTCCTGGCGGGCCTCGCTGCCTTGACTCGCTACGTCGGCGTGGCACTGATCGTCAGCAGCACCTCTGTTCTCTTGCTGGCCTATGCCCGCAGAAAAGCATCTTGGATGCAGCGCCTGCTGCCTGCGGTCCTCTTCGGTGCGGTCGGTATTCTGCCGATCAGCGCCGTTCTGGTTCGCAATTTGGCTGTCAGTGGCACCTTGACGGGAGATCGCTCGAACGAAAGCACCGGCCTTTCGTTCCCGGAAGCAGCTCAGGAGCTGCTCGCTCTGTTCGCACACTCGGAGTTTAGGGTTGCGACGATTCTCGTGTTGTCCGCGGTCTTGGCTGCGATCGGATTTCGCACGCGGATACTGTGGCGAGCGCTCACAGCTGCCCGCACCATACCGTTCGCCGCTTTTGCGGTGGTCCACTCGCTGGCGATCTTGGCCACCCAGACATGGACCAGCGAGCCTCCGAGCCCTCGGTTCTTCCTGCCTGCCTATGTGGCGCTGCTGTTCGTGTTCAGCGAAGCCTTGGATGCTGCGCTTCGACAATCAAAGAGACCTGAGGCAGCCACTTCGCTTGCTCACAGGTTTGCGTTGATAGCAGTTGTCTTGTTGTGCATGATTCCGCTCAGGAGCATGTGGAACGACAATTATCAGGAGGCTCGCAAAGGATGGGAGCATGACTCTCTCATGAGCGACTTCCCCGACCTTCGCGACTCGCCGATGGTCGACTATTTGGGGCAGAACGTTCTTGATTGTGAACAGGATTGCGATAGAGTGATCACCAATAGCCTGTGGGCCGCATTTTGGATATTGGGTTTGCAGCCGCTGGAACTTCTTGTTTCTGGTGATGAAGACTATTGCTTAGACTGGCTGAGTCAGTATCAGTATTCTCGCCCTCGCTACGTTGTCTGGTTTGCCAATGTTGGCCCGCATGATACCGGTGAATACTGCGATATTCCGTCTCTCGCGTCCAGCAGTCCGAAGCTGGAGCTGCGTCAGGAGTTCTCTGACGGAGCGGTCTATTGGTTCGACCCTTCTGCCTAGACCGTCTGCCATCAGATGGTGCCCAAAGGAGTGCGTGATGGCACCACAGAGAAAGCCATAACCGACTACCTGACCGTTCACCAACCTGGTGACCTCGGAGATCCGCCGCAGGTTCTCCGAGCGGTCCGGGGCGCTTGAGGGTGTGGGCGTTCGCCGGATGCGGCCATGCTCGCGCGAACGCCCTACCCGCTGGAGCGCAGGGGTGCAGGCGCGACTGCCCAGAGGAACGCGACAGCCCGGACGAGCACAACAGCGCGACAGCCCGGACGAGCAGAGGCAGGGCCGCCCGCAAAGGCCCGGCGGGCGCCCTGGCGTAGAATCTGCGCTGATGTGCGCAGCGGCGACGACCGATTATCGGCTCAGCCATATCGAGCAGCTCGAGTCCGAGAGCATCGAGATCATCCGCGAGGTCGTCGCCCAGTCCGACCGCCCGGTGATGATGTACTCGATCGGCAAGGACAGCTCGGTGATGCTGCACCTCGCCCGCAAGGCCTTCTACCCGGCCCGGCCGCCGTTCCGCTGCTGCACATCGACACCACCTGGAAGTTCCGCGAGATGATCGACTTCCGCGACCGCACAGCCTCGAAGACCGGCCTGGAGCTGATAGTGCACACCAACCCCGGGCCTGGCCGCAAGGCGTCAACCCCTTCGACCACGACCCCGCCTACTACACCGGCGTGCTGAAGACCCAGGCCCTCAAGCAGGGCGGCTTCGATGCGGCATTCGGGTGGTTCGACGGCCCGCCGCTGCTGGAGCACCTGGAGACGGTCGACGTGGCCGCCGATGCCGATCTCGGCGTCTTTCGCATGGCGGTCCTGAACGTGATCCGAGCCGACGGCGACTTCCGCGGGCTGGCAGGCACGGTCGCCTCGGGGGTGGTCCGCCCCGGCGACGAGCTGGTGGCGCTATCCTCGGGAGTGGAGTCTGCCGTGGAGCGGATCGTGACCTTCGACGGCGACCTCGATGCCGCCGGGCCGGGTCGTGCGGTCGCCTTGTCGTTGAGCGGCGAGATCGACGTGAGCCGCGGCGACTGGCTGGTGTCGGATCGCAGTGCGCCGCTGCGCTCCCACGACGTAGAGGCCATGGTCGTGTGGATGAGCGCGGCGTCTCCGCTGACCGCAAGCTGCTGTTCGACCCGTACGCGGTCAACCGCCGGACCGGCTCGTTCATCTTCGTAGACCGCCTTAGCAACGCCACCGTCGGCGCGGGCATGATCCTGGGCGCCTTGTTGTCGTGGGACCGCACGCCGCAGTCCAGCCTGGTGCGCCGGGTGTCGGGCATCGAGGCCCAGGAGCGCTCGATCGCCACGGCCAGCAGCCCTGCACGGTGCTGATCACCGGCCTGACCGCGGCGGGCAAGTCGACCATCGCCACGGCCCTGGAGCGCGAGCTCTTCGACCGGGGCAAGGTGACGGTGCGCCTCGACGGCGAGAACGTGCGCCTGGGCATCAGCCGCGACCTCGGCTTCAGCGCGCCGGAGAGATCGGGAGAACCTGCGGCGCATATCGGAGGTCGCCAGGCTGGTCAACGGCCAGGGGCTGATCGCCATCGCCGCCGTGGTCGCCCCGGACGCCGAGGTGCGCTCGCGTGCCAGGGACCTGCTCACGCCGGAGCGCTTCATGACTTGCATTCTTTCAGCGCGAGGAGTCGAAGCGGTAGATCGCCCCGTCTCCGAACTCCTGGGTCAGCTCCAGCTCTGAGGAGCCCGCTGCCAGGGCCGGGATGTCGCAGGAGGTCCTGCTGCTGCCAGCCCTGGGCTCGTCGAACCAAGCGATTTGGAGACTCCTGCTCTCCGACCCGTTTGCGTAGCTTGCGAAAGCAGTGAGCCGGTCGAGACAGTCTGCTTCCGTCAACGGCGAATTCCCGGGCCACCATCCCGGCAGGTTTCTCGTCGGCTGGATGCCCGTCAGCAGGTAGACGCCCATCGCCCGGTTGCTGTAGAGGCTCTCGTCTGTGGCGTGGTTCTCCAGGTGAGTGATCACAGGCGATTCGGCGATTCCCTCGATGATGGCGCCGGGATAGTGGCCGAGAGCGAGCGACTCGCGTGCCCTGAGCACGTTGTCGTATGACGAGGAGGCCAGAGCGAGGACGACAGTCGCGCTCACGCCTGTCAACAGCAAGTTCCTCGCAAGACCGCTCGACCCTTCCTGCCGCGCTGTGCTGTGCATTGCGGTGTCCAGCGCCTCGCAGCCCACGAAGACCAAGGCGATCGCGGCGGGCAGGTACAGGCGGGCATTGACCGGCCCTGGGTGGAAGGGTTGGATGAGCACGAGAGTCGCCGCATAGAGCAGCGCAAACGTGGCGAACGGGGCACTGCGCTCGATGCCGTGCTTGTTTCCGGGGGGGGGTCTGGCGATGTGGTGCCTTCCGGCTGTCAAGCCGATCAGGGCGGCGGCGAGCAGCATGATCAATCCAATTGAGAGGGTGGGCCTGCTCGGACCTTGAAGAGTGATGATGGTCTCGAGTGCGTCCAGCATGGTATGGTCGGTGCCGCGGCCCAGGCGATCCCCGAGGAGTCGGCCCGTTACTGCTAGGTTGCGGGCCAGGACGGCCACTACCAGGACGGCGACGACCGGCAGAGATGCTGCCAGGCCGAACACCGTCGCCGCCTGCAGCCGGGACCACATCGATGTTCGCCCCGGTCGCCAAAGCAGAAGGAGCCCGAAACTGCTTGCTACGGCCACGACGCCTACGTAGCGAACGACTTCGGACAACCCCGCCAGCAGCCCTGCTACGGCCAACAGCCAAAGCGCCCGGCGGCTCCGCTCGGGATTCTTGAGGAACACGCTGACCAGAATCAGCGAGCCGATGGTGGGCAGCAGGTACAGGGGCTCGGAATACAGGGTGACAGCGAGGAACTGGAACATGCGCGAGCAAGCGATCGTCAGCACCCCGGCCATCACGACCGCAGGCGACCGGCACACTGACTTTAGCCACAGGCCCGAGATGAGGATCGTGGCGCCAAAGACGACCGCGTTCAGCCAGCGGCCGCCCTCGCTGACTCCGATGCCGATGAGTTCGAAGCCGGCGAGGCTGATCGAGTACCCGGGCGGAAACCAGTACATCCCGTTGCCCCTGAAGTCGATCAGACCTCTTCCGGCCGCTAGATTCTCACCTGCGGACAAGTAGAAGACCGCGTCGTAGTTTGGCCAGGCGCCGTGCCAGGTCTGCACCAGAATCCAGGCCGTGCCGCAGACGGCGACGACCAGGATCAGCGCCGTGAGTCGTTTAGAGGTCAACGCCAGGTGCGCCATCTCAGCCGGAGGGGCTGAAGCGGTAGATTGCTCCGTCTCCGAATTCCTCGATCAGCGTCAGCTCGGAGAAGCGTGATCCAAGGCCCGGGATGTCGCAATAGGCCTTCTTGTCTCCTGGCCGGAGTTCGTCGAACCAAGCGATCCGGAGTCCCGTGCCCTCTGGATCGTCTGCACCGTTCGCCAAGGAAGCGAGTTGGTCCAGACACTCCGAGTCGCCCAGCGACGGCTCCCAGGGCCGCCACGACGGCAGCAGCAGCGCTGGTTGGATTCCTGTCAGCGCGTAAACGCCCATCGGCCGGTTGCTGTAGAAGCGGCCGTCCGGGGGGGGGGGGGGGGGTGCTGTTGGAGGTATGCGATCATGGGAGAGTCGACGATTCCGTCGATGAACGCCGCTGGGATGGCTGATGGAGAGATGTTCGCGGGCATTTCTGATGCTGGCGAGAGACGAGGCGGCCAGAGCGAGGGCGACTACAGCGCCTGTGCCTGCCATCAGAAGTCTCAGCCTTAGCTCGTGTCGTGTCTCAGAGAGGCTGCGGAGCAGTGCTGTGTCTAGCACCTCGCAGCCCACGAAGACCAGGGCGACCGCAGCCGGCAGCCACAGACGAGGGACGATCGGCCCGGAGTTCCACGGCTGAGCGAGGACCAGGGTGGCGGCATAGAACAGCGCGAAAGCCGCGAACGGGGCGCTGCGCTCGATTTGAGGGCCTGGGTCTTCAGCACGTCGGTGTAGTAGGCGGGGTCGTGGTCGAAGGGGTTGACGCCTTGCGGCCAGGCCCGGGGTTGGTGTGCACTATCAGCTCCAGGCCGGTCTTCGAGGCTGTGCGGTCGCGGAAGTCGATCATCTCGCGGAACTTCCAGGTGGTGTCGATGTGCAGCAGCGGAACGGCGGCCGGGCCGGGTAGAAGGCCTTGCGGGCGAGGTGCAGCATCACCGAGCTGTCCTTGCCGATCGAGTACATCATCACCGGGCGGTCGGACTGGGCGACGACCTCGCGGATGATCTCGATGCTCTCGGACTCGAGCTGCTCGATATGGCTGAGCCGATAATCGGTCGTCGCCGCTGCGCACATCAGCGCAGATTCTACGCCAGGGCGCCCGCCGGGCCTTTGCGGGCGGCCCTGCCTCTGCTCGTCCGGGCTGTCGCGCTGTTGTGCTCGTCCGGGCTGTCGCGTTCCTCTGGGCAGTCGCGCCTGCACCCCTGCGCTCCAGCGGGTAGGGCGTTCGCGCGAGCGTGGCCGCATCCGGCACAATGGCTGCATGGCAGATGGACTCGCGACCTACGCAGCGCCCGCGGCCATCCACGACGGCGTCAGCACCACAAGTCACCGTGACGACGCAGAAACCCAGAGCTGCGAGCAGCCCGCCGAGACCGGGCCCGGCGAAGACGAGCGCTTCGACATCGTCATCGTCGGCGCGGGCATCTCGGGGATCAGCGCGGCCTGTCACCTGCTGCGGGAATGCCCGGAGCGATCCTTCGTCATCCTCGAAGGGCGGGCCGACATCGGCGGCACCTGGGACCTGTTCCGCTACCCCGGCGTGCGCTCAGACAGCGACATGCACACCCTCGGCTTCGACTTCAAGCCGTGGAAGCACGAGAAGGCCATCGCGGATGGGCCGGTGATCATGGACTACCTGCGCGAGACGGTCGACGAGTACGGCCTGTTGCCCCGCATCCGCTTCGGGCAGCGCCTGCACAGCGCATCCTGGTGCTCCGAGCAGGGCTGTTGGACCGTGCGGGGCACCCACAGCGTGAGCGGCGAGCCGGTGCAGGCTCAGGGCTCGGTGCTGTTCATGTGCGCCGGCTACTACAGCTACAACGGCGGCTACCTGCCCGAGATCGAGGGCCGGGGGCGCTTCGCGGGGCGCTTCGTGCATCCTCAGGAGTGGCCCGAGGATCTGGACTACGCCGGCAAGCGGGTGGCGGTGATCGGCTCGGGCGCAACGGCGATGACCCTGGTGCCCGCCATGGCAGCCGACGTGGAGTACATCACCATGATCCAGCGCTCCCCCACATATGTGGCGTCGCGGCCGGCGGTGGACAAGACGGCCAACCGGCTGCGCCGCTTCCTGCCGGACTGGCTCGCCTATCGGCTGACCCGCTCGAAGAACATCTGGCGCCAGGACATGGTGTACCGCAAGACCCGCACTGATCCCGACAAGGTGAAGGACTACCTGCTGAAGGTTGCCCGCGACGCCATCGGGTCCGATTATGTGGACGAGCATTTCACGCCCAGCTACAACCCCTGGGACCAGCGGCTGTGCCTGATCCCCGACGGCGACCTGTTCGAGGCGATCAATGCCGGCAAGGCCTCGGTGGCGACCGGTGCCATTGACACCATCACCGAAGGCGGCGTGCTGATGGAATCGGGCGCACACGTCGATGCCGACATCATCGTCACCGCCACCGGGCTGCGGCTGGTGACGCTGGGCGAGATGGACTTCGAGGTCGACGGCGTGCCCGTGGACTTCTCGAAGCGCTGGACCTACAAGAGCATGGCGTACTCGGACATTCCGAACCTGGTGGCGACGTTCGGCTACGTGAATGCCTCCTGGACGCTGAAGGCCGACCTGACCTCGCACTACCTGTGCAGGCTGCTGAACCATATGCGCTCGACCGGCAGCGACTTGTTTGTGCCTGTGTTGGGCGACGACGCCGACGCCATGGCGAGCCGCCCCTGGATCGACGACTTCACCTCGGGCTACATGCAGCGCAGCATGCACCTGCTGCCCCGTCAGGGCGACCGCGAACCCTGGCTGAACACCCAGAACTACCGAGCCGACCGCAAGCTGATTGGCAAAGGCCCGCTGGAGGACGGCGTGATGACCTTCCGTGCTGCCGCTCCGAAGCCGGTTCCGGCCGCCTCCAGCTCAGGAGGATGATAAGGCAGGGGTCAAGAACATGGTGGAGAGCCTGGCCGTGGAGTGGGGGCCCTATGGAATCACCGTCAACGGCCTGGTGCCGGGCCTGATCCTCTACTACGACATGACCGCCGACATCCGCAGCAACCTGTCACGCGCCGATTCCGATCTCGGCTCTTTGCGGCCGGCCCTGCGGGTAGGCACTCGACGCAAACTCGGCTGTGCGGCCACCTTCCTCGCCAGCCCCTACGCCGGTTCGTCTCAGGACACACCATGGTGGTCGACGGCGCCAACTGGCAGCGCAGGGCCATGACCAAACCAGGGCCATGACCAACCCGCCGATGGTGCCGATCCGTCGGCAGATGGGCAGGGAGCCTTTCGGGAAGCCTAAGGGCTCAGGTCGAGCAGCGCCAGCTAATCGGGGATCTTCAGTTCGGAGTAGCCAGCTGCCCTCAGTTCCTTCTGTAGCGGCCAGAAAGTCTCCTCAACCGAGTTCTCATACTGCTTGTAGAGAAGTCCGGATACATCCGACGGAAGTTCGACATCTCCGGTGTACAAGCAACACACCCGAGTCCTTCCCAGCTTGCCGACGAAGAACCCGAACTCGAAAAGGACGTTGGGGCGCGCACGCTTTTTGGTCTTGCGCTCGGCAGATTCCTTGTCCTCCTCTGTGGCGAGATACGCAGTCTCATCGGGTGTGAGGAGCACAAACGCAAAACCGACATCAGAGTGAGCCTCGAACTTCTCGATGATCGTTCTGCCCTTATCGGGCTGCCGGTGGAGCACGATCGGCTCAAGGCCGATTTCGCCAAGAAAGCCCTCTAGGGCATTCTTGGCGAGTTCATCGTGACCGTGGACCACGAAGACCTTTCGAGAAGGTGTCTCTGGCTCTGAAGCGGGCGGTATGGCTGCTTGCATCGGAACAAGGTCGATCGCGATCTGCAGCGCTCCTAGGAGCATGGACTTCCCGCGATGGAACTTGTCAACCCCATTGCCCAAGTAGGGCATTTTCAGTCCCTCTTTGAGAGTCCTCCATCCGCTTGACCCCTCAAGGAGAATGTCCTTCGCTGTGTGCTCGGTTCGTCCAACCCATGACACCCAGCTTGGGCTCAACGCATTCGGATACCCGTACTTTTCCTTGTCGGCGAAGTTGTCATAGGTGAAGGTCTCGCCTTCCTTGACCAATTGATGCAGCGTACGTAGAGGTTCAGGCTCCTTTGGTTCGACCGCGTCCATGAGGACACTATACCTGCTCCGACAGTGGCCCGGAACGTCGTGTGCCGAGGATCACTCCCAGGAAGCACCTCCTTTCCTCTCCTTCTTTAATAGACCTTCGCCGTACCAATGTACGTCCAGAAGCTGGTACTCGGTGTCCGAATCAACTTCAGTTCGACGGGAGTTCTGAGTCACCAGATCGCCTAGTGGCCTCTTGGGAGGGCTTACATTGCTCGACCGCTGTGACGTGGGCTTGAAGTTGATCGAGTCCGGACAACACGTCTGCCCCGCTCGTCTTGGTGCTGGTGGGGGCGCAACCCGTGCCTGCTCAGATATGATCTGTAGCCGGCCTGCTGTCTCCAGGATTGGGCTGGTTGAGGCCGTTGGTTGTGCATCAAGGGTTGCTGTCAACGAGCCATCGGCACCAACTGGCTGCGCCAGCCGATGCCGGCTCAGGCCCAACAGTGCCGGCGGGCTTCGTAGACGACCAGCGTCTCGGGGACGATGCCACGGTCCTCATGCCCCACGACCAGGGCCATATCGACTGCGTAAAGCGGCACTGCGCTGTGTGCCAGCTTGATGCCGACACAACGAAACCCGGCTTCTCAGGCGACCTCGACGGCACTGCGGCCGTCGGGATGGACCTCCCAGTCGAGGTATCGGGCGGTGCCCAGCGCGGTTTTTTCGACCTTGGCGGCCGTGCGCACAATTGAGCCGATGTTGCACGGGTTCTGCACCGAGTCCACCCGGTCCGCAGCGCTCAAAGCCGGTGCCCTCCAGCAACAGCAGCTTGGTGTCAGGATCGAGACGCCCGGGCTGAGAACACGCCTCGGTCTGCGCTGAGGGTGAACGCTATTTCGCCTCACGGCGACCTCCACCGACTTCTCGCTGCCGTATCCCGAGCGGATCGAGCGGCTGTGTGACCCCGATGTGCTCATCTAGCTGGAGAACCAGACGGCGTTGCCCGAGGCCGGCGTCTTCTCCAGGCTCACGGCTGGGATCGCTACATGATCGGAGACACCTACTGGCTGCCAATAAGGGGCTCAAGGGCCGCAGGCTGGGCGATATGACCAATGTGCTCGTCCGGCTCTTCGGCCTGCTCGGATGGGGACGCATCGAAGAGGGCTGTGGTACCGATAGTGGTACTATTCAAGGGTGGCGAGAATCGACAAGTTGGTCACAGCGATGACCGATGTGAAGCACTACGCCTTCCGGGTGGTGTGGTCCGCAGAGGACGGCGAGTACGTGGCCACCGTCGCCGAGTTCCCGTCGCTGTCATGGCTGGACGCCGACCAGACCAAGGCGCTGAACGGGCTCGTCGATCTCGTCTCTCAGGTTGTCGCTGATCTGGAGTCGACGGGCGAACCCATTCCCGAAGCGATCTCGGAGCGGCGCTTCTCCGGCAGGTTCAACGTCCGTATTCCCGAGTCATTGCATCGTGCTCTCGTGCTGGCAGCCGCAGAAGAGGGAGTCAGCCTGAACCGGCTCGTCAGCGACCGTCTAGCCCACACCTGACGTCGCGCTGCCAGAGTAGATTCGGACACCTCAACTTCGTCGCTGGGATCGATCACTCGCAGCCTCGGCGGCGGGTCCGAAATCGGCGCTCAGTACTGAACAGCTGCGCCGATCGGAACCCCACCACCCCTGCCAGGGGGTAACCCTTTTCCGGTTGTCGCACCTAGGCGGGGTCCAGGCTTGCTGCGAGCGCTGCCGCCTCCTCGAATCCGGGGCGCCACTTGCCCCAAATCGTCTGCTGGGCTTCCTTGTAGCCTTGCCGCATCGCACGGCAGGCGTCAGTGTCGGGTATGAACGCCTGGCTCGACCCCAGCCGGCGGGGTCGGGTATCGGTGATCCTGGACTTGTGGATGCCCTCGGTGCCAAGACGCTCCGCCAGGCGCGGCACGCGGTTCTTTACCTGCTCGGCATGGACCGAGCGGGCGATGCAAGCCAGGTCGTAGAGGTCGCGTCCCCGGACCCGCAGAAGGCCGTAGTTCCTTGTCTCGGCCGCCCAGTACAGAGTCAGCAGCTTGTTGGCTGCGGTCACCTCGACAGCCAGCAGCGGCACTGCGATCTTGTCTATCTCGGGGAACTCTGAGAGGTCTTCGTCGGTGGCATATCGGCCCACCAGAGACAGGGAGCTTCCCTGGTGGACGGTGTTTTTGATGTTTGGCTGATTGGCCGCATCCACGCTCAGGAAGCGGCGTTCCTGGCCGATGGTGAACCAAGCGTGTGTGACGTGGCTCCTGCCTGTGAACTCGACTTCAGCACCTGTGGCATCAACGAAGATTTCGGCGACGCCGCCTAGGAGCGCTTTGCGTGCTCTTTTCATTTGCCCTCGGCCTGTGTTCGCCTTGAGGGGGATCATCACCAGGTCGAGGTCTTCGGAGTAGCGATCCACGATCCGGAACGCGTTGGTCAGAGCAGTCCCGCCTGCGAAACACCAGGAAGCGACAGGCTGACCGTCGTAGGGGTCGCATATGAGGGTTCCAGGCGGGTGCGTCTCTACAGCGGCCAGCAGCGCCCTGTGCAGGTAGTAGTCACGGGCGATGTCCTCGGGAGACACCCCCAGATCGGAACGGACCTTGCCGGCGAGTCCGACAAATCGATCCGGCTGTCCGCATAGTCCCTTCTTGCTTGGCGACACCCCAACGTAGTCTGAACCGAACGCCGCGATCGAACGCTGAGAAGCGTGGGCGGGCTTTGCTGGGGTTCGACGTCCATGCGGGCCTTTGTGGTCGATGACACACCCTTTCGGATTCTGGCAAGGTTTGCCCGAACGGGTGATCCTCCCACAAAATTCCGGGTTCTGTCTACGACCGCTCGGCGCCATCAGGCCTCCGCACCTGCTCAGCAGGGATTCGGTCGCAAAGATCGTGGATCTTGTCGATGAATGGCACCTTGTCGCGGTCCCGCAACCACCGGACGGGGGGCTCTTCAGCGGCTGCCCATCGGATCGCTTCAGCACGGATCTCGGCGGGGGGGTATCGCAGCCGGCTGATGGCAGTGCCGTCAGCGATCAAGGCCACAGCCTCATCCCAGCAGACTTCCGAAAGGTCGAAGTAGCGTACCGCTTCGATGACTGTCACCTCGGCGAAAGTCAGGTAGCGACGGCGATCGTTGGATGTTCTCAGGTGGTAGAGAACACAATCGTCCAGCGGCTTGCAGTCTCGCATGGTAGCGATGTGCGCCTTCGCCGGCAGCTGAGTAGTCCATGCCACCTTGTTGATAGCCGAGCACTCCCAGTACCCGGAGCCTTCTCCTGCGTAGACAAGAGCAGTCCATGTCGGGTCACGAGGCCAGGGGTAGCCGCTCTCGAAATACCCTGCACGCCAGTAGAAGCCGTTGGCTAGATGTTCGATTGGTGGGCGATCCCCGGCTTTGGCGAGTTCGCTCAGCGTCTGCGACACGATATGGCGAGGCGCCGGCACGTCACGGGACCAGAACAGACTGCCCTCAGGCAGATCCATAACCCAGGAACGGGCCTGCGCAGTCGGTGTTGCGGTCCTGGCAACCATGCACACATCCTAAAGGCCGCAGCCGGCGGCTATGCCGACGGGTTGCTCTCGGCTATCGGCGGGAGGAAAGCTCTCATTGCGGCGTCGTTCGATCTCCAGCCGCGTGGCTGTTTGACGATGAGCCCCACGTCTTGGAGCCGGTTGAGGTCACGGGACAGGGTGCGCGGCCCGGTCTTGGCGTAGAGGGCGGCGAGCTTGGGCGTCAGCCCCGGCAGATCGCTCTTTCGGATCGTCTCACCCGATGGCATTGCCAACACCAGCGAGCGTTGGCGATCTCGAGCCGGGGTCGCCGGGAACCGGCTCATGGTCTCATGCACGTAGTTGATCCAGGTCACCTCGAACTGCTGTTGGCGGACGCTGTTGATCTGATCTCGAAGGCCGTCGACGAGTCCCTGTGTGGCGTAGCGCAGGAAGCGAGTCGTCTTTTTGCTGCGGCTCGCTTCGGCAAGCTCTCGGTAGTACTGAGAGCGGGTGAGGTTGTAATGGTTGGAGAGCAGGTGCGCTGCGGGCAGGGGGACCATGGCACATCGGGCGAGGATCAGAAACTCCAAGAGCCGTGCGGTGCGCCCGTTCCCGTCGCCGAACGGGTGAATCCAGGCAACATAAAGGTGCGCATACACGGCGCTGGCCACAGCCAACGCGAACTGGATCTCGGGATCGTCGGACTTGAACATGTCGCTCTCCAGCCAGTTTGCGAGCCGCCCGATCAAGTGCTCGCAGTCTTCGGGCGGGGCGCCCCGGTAGCTTGCGACAGCGACGGAGTAGTCACGAACCCTGCCCGGAACCACCTGAGGCTCGTACTCAGTGCCGTCGAGCACCTGCCGGTTGTACTCGCTGATCAGATCCGCTGTGATGGCCGGGGGCTCTCCTTGCATGACTTGGCGGTCGATTACCCGCAGAGCGTCCAGCACGTTTTTCACCTCGCGCTGCTGATAGGCCCTCGATGGAGGTGCACTGAATGTCCCGTGGAGGATCCCAGCAACCTGCTCCTCTGAAAGAGTGTTGCCCTCTATGGCCGTGGTGGCCTGAGCGCCCTTGATCAAGGCGACTTCGTAGAGCCGGCTCGCAACCGCAGGCGTCAGCGGTGCTCCGGCAAGGTGCTCGCACTTGGACTTCGCCTCACCCAACAGCATCCACGGTTTCGGGCCGAGATCGTTGACGTTGGTCGCCTCGAAAGTGATCCAGGGATGGGTCTCTTGGTAGCGGCGCACACTCCCAATCTACTATCAACCCCTCAGAATGTCCATCACATTGTCCACTCTGTCGTCTATCGGCTTGGCCACGAGTTTGGCGCTGGTTCCAAGACGCATCCGACCCTGAGCGTCCGGCACCGCAAGGGCCTCACAAGGGTCTAAGCGGCAATCTCAGCGGCGGACGAACAGCTCCAGGGAGCGGTCACCGTCTTGCCGGGCGGCGCCGAGCCAGCGCTCGTCCACGTTGAGGGATCCCAGCAGCTTCGGGTCGGGAAGGCTGAGCTGGGGCGAGATGTCAACGAGCAGAGCGATCCGGGTCGGATCCAGATAAGCGGTCGTGGTCGCCTGCACCGCGAGCGGCTCGATCCCCTCCAGCGCCTCGGACATGCGTTCCCCAGCTAGACCGAGTGAAGCGAACACGGCTGCCGGCAACGGCTCCTCAGGCGGAGCAGCGCCGATCCGGTGCCAGGCCGGGCGCATACCGCGACGCCGCAGGCCGGCAGCCCGCAGACGCCTCACGAGGGTTCGGCTGGTCACCGGCTGTGCTCCCATTTGCAGGGCACGACGACGGTCGGCTTCGTCGATGTCGTAGTGGTCGCTCTGGAACCCGAGCCGTCGTTTGCCGAGCTGCTGTGCGAAACGATGAAGTTCGTCGTATGACTGATCGCTGACGAGATGCGCCCAACGACGGCTGCGCCAGTCCCACAACGCAGCGTCGACGAGCACGGTCACCGCAAAAGCCTGCCATGCCCTGATGGCGCTGCTTGCGCGCCTTCGATCAGCAGAGATCGACGAGGCGTGCGAGGCCGCTTACGCCTCGCACTCGCTCGACGAGGCCGATTAATGGGGTGACCTGGCTTCGTTCCGCGAGGCGGCAGCTGCCACGTGAGCGACATCCCCCGGAGAGGCGAGCTGTGGTGGTGCGAACTGCCCGATGCGGGCCGTCGGCCTCCGAGGCCACCATACGAAGATGGCTGCTATCAAGCCGACGAGGAACAGCAGGGCCACGGCCCACAAGCAACCTTCGGACAACCCATCGGTGTTGAAGACAAGCCCCGTAGAGACCGACACGATCAGCGCCCCGACGACCAGCGCTCGGCCTGCTGCGTTGCGGATGTTATCTAGCACTGCTCTTGCCGTCTGACCGCATCGCGGATCTCGACGAAGATGTGCTCGTAGACTGCAGACTTGGGAGTGTGACCTCTCCTTGCTATGACTGTACACCCGACCAACCGGCAGAACCCTCGTCGAGTCTGCCAATGAGACTTTGTACGAGCGGCGAGGTTGCTGAAGCCGATGTACAGTCTGTCTTTGAACTAGATCAAGATTGATTGTGATCAACCTTGATCGGACGAACCCTTGAGTCTATCAGTCAGTGTCTTGATCGCTGCCCCGCTACAAAGTAGGATCGTTAGGCCGCGTAATTCCGGAGAGCCTGCATGGATTCTTTCAGCAGCTTGCAATAGTAGTTGGCCTGTCACCACTCCGTTTTGGGTGGCAGCGGTCGTGATCTGAGCTAGCAAAGGGTTGGTCAGCCAACTTAGAGTAACTAGCAAGACCACCGACATAAGTATGATGAAGGCGACACCCGCGTCGCTATTGACTTTCGGCAAGGCGGATTCTTTAGGAAGATCCAGGTTAGGGATTGTGACGACAGCCTCAGCGGCGTTCGTGGGGCGAGCCTTTTCAATTGCTACAAGGCTGGATGCGAGCGCTTTGAGGATCTGTTGGTGGCTTTCTGCTGCGCGCTGCTTGGACCACAGCACCCAGCGGACGAGACCGTCATTCTCACCCGCCGGAACCCCACCTCGACATCGGGACAGGCCTGCTGCATGCGCCAGCATCTCGCCCCGCCCCCGAACGCCTCGCCAGGCCTCGCGGGCCGGCCGCAGGCGGGCGCTTTAGACGGCTTCGTCGTAGGCGGCTTTGGCGGCTGCGGCTGCGGCTTCGATGGCTTCGGGGATGGTGCCCAGCGCTTTGGCGTAGGCGGCTGCGCCGGCGGCGGTGGCGGCTTCGATGGCTTCGGGGGTGGTGCCTAGCGCTTTGGCGTAGGCGGCTTCGGCGGCGGCCATGGCACGGTCGGGGTTGGTGTCGGTCATTTCGCTCGGGTCGTCTTCCGGGTCCGGGCTGGTGTAGCAGCGGCGAGGGTAGCGGCCGACGAGCTTGCCATCAAGGCTCTCGAGGTGCTGCGGCGGGCAGCCGCTTGGGGCTGGCAGGTTCTCGCAGTGGCAAGGAGGAATTGCCAACAGGATTGTCGACAATCCGACACTAGCCGCGATCAGCCGAGCGCGCCCGCTGGCCCGGTCGTGCGTGGTGCTGCGTGCGGATCAGATGCACGAGCCGAGGAGACAGACCGCCGAATGAAAGCGCTTATTCGATGACGCGAGTGTCTACAGTGCCTGCCATGAAGAGACATCCAATCAGACTGCTCACTGCTGCCGTTATCGCTGTTGCGTCGGTGTCGGCTCTCTCGCTCGGCGTTGCCACTGCCGACGATGCTCTCGAGGAGCACCAAACCACCCAGCGATCGTCGCAGGGCCAACCTGAGGCACCGGGCTCGTCGCAGCCGCCGACGACAGTGCCGCCGACGACAGTGCCGCCGAAGACACCGCAGCCGCCGACGACAGTGCCGCCGACGACAGTGCCGCCGAAGACACCGCAGCCGCCGACGACAGTGCCGCCGACGACAGTGCCGCCGAAGACACCGCAGCCGCCGACGACAGTGCCGCCGAAGACACCGCAGCCGCCGACGACAGTGCCACCGACGACAGTGCCGCCGAAGACACCGCAGCCGCCGACGACAGTGCCACCGACGACAGTGCCGCCGAAGACACCGCAGCGGCCGGCGCCTGTGGTGACGACTGTGCCGCCGTCCAAGGCTGCGCCCGATCCGGAGCCGAGCGCTGCTGAGCGGCCGGCGCCTGTGGTGACGACTGTGCCGCCGTCCAAGGCTGCGCCCGATCCGGAGCCGAGCGCTGCTGAGCGGCCGGCGCCTGTGGTGACGACTGTGCCGCCGTCCAAGGCTGCATCCGATCCGGAGCCGAGCGCTGCTGAGCGGCCGGCGCCTGTGGTGACGACTGTGCCGCCGTCCAAGGCTGCATCCGATCCGGAGCCGAGCGACTCTTCGCCACAGGCGCCAACTACCGCCGTGCCGCCGAAGACACCGCAGCCCCCGACTACAGCGCCCCCCACGACGGTGCCACCGACGACGGTGCCGGTGACCACGACGACGCTGCGCACGCCAGAGACCGTGGCGTACGACGCAGCGAAGGCAGCCCTCGATCAAGCCCGAGCCGCGATGGAGCCGCTGCGGCGCCAGAAGGCGGAAGCGCTGAACGAAGTCAACGCAGCGATACGCGCGATCAAGAGGCGGGCAGACGAGATGCGAGCGGAGCTGATCGCCGCCGGCGTGCCCGAAAGGGATTGGCCGTGCCTGCGCGACCCGGACCTGGTGGACGCCCACCAGGCGGCCTACGCACGGTTCGTGGCGCTCAGAGATCAGGCCAAGCCGCTCATTGCCGCCTACAACGAGGCGCTGGAGGCCTACGAGGCGGCCTACAACCGGCTCCACGCCTGACCGCCAGGCCCGTCGGGGTCCTGCGCCTGAGACCAGCCGACGGCGGCATCGCGATGACAAGGGGCAGGCCCTGATCCCGGGCGGGCTCAGCTGTCGACCTCGCCGACAGCTGAGAACCGCACTTCCTCGTCTGCCAGGACCCCGCTGTTGCTGCCCACCTCGCAGTGGTAGCCGAAGACCTCGGCACGTTCATCCTCACCTCAGACCCCAAGGACATGACGGCACTCCGCGCCCGCTTAGAGGTCTAATGACAGACCGTTGCGTCGTTGATCTGTGGCACCTCCGGCGAGCAGCCGCTCGTAGGCAGCCGGAGCTGTCGCAGCAGCCGCCGCCGGGGTCGCTGAGCCCGGAACGCGAGACCTGCACGGCCGGCGGCTTCCGACCGTGCAGATCCTCGCTGTGGGCTAGCCGATCACGCTGATCGACGAGCAGGGAGTCAGTAGTTGACGGCGCCGACGTCCCTGGCGCGATCCCAGCGCTCAAGCGCTGCGTTGAAGGCCGCCGCAGCATCCCTGGCCGGCTTTATCAGCGGCTTGTAGATGGCGTACCTCTCGTTCTTGAGCTGGCGGGCTTCCTCGGTGGCCTCGGCGAGGCATCCGCCGCATGCCCGGTTGCGCTTCTTCAGATCGCCCCAGGCGTACACGGCTTCGAGGTACGAATTCGCAGCGGCCGTTGCCCTGGCGATCACGGGCCGGGTCCATGCTTTCGTTGCCTCGAAGTGCGCCTTGGCTGCGATGTATTCCGGGTGAGTCGGCGGCAAGCACTCGCAGTCCTCAGGTGGTTCCGGTGTGTCTGGGGGATCGACGACTACGGGTGGTTCCGGTGTATCTGGGGGATCGACGACTACGGGTGGTTCCGGTGTGTCTGGGGGATCGACGACTACGGGTGGTTGCGGTGTGTCTGGGGGATCGACGACTACGGGTGGTTCCGGTGTGTCTGGGGGATCGACGACTACGGGTGGTTGCGGTGTATCTGGGGGATCGACGACTACGGGTGGTTGCGGTGTATCTGGGGGATCGACGACTACGGGTGGTTGCGGTGTATCTGGGGGATCGACGACTACGGGTGGTTGCGGTGTATCTGGGGGATCGACGACTACGGGTGGTTGCGGTGTATCTGGGGGATCGACGACTACGGGTGGTTGCGGTGTATCTGGGGGATCGACGACTACGGGTGGTTGCGGTGTATCTGGGGGATCGACGACTACGGGTGGTTGCGGTGTATCTGGGGGATCGACGACTACGGGTGGTTGCGGTGTATCTGGGGGATCGACGACTACGGGTGGTTCCGGTGTATCTGGGGGATCGACGACTACGGGCGGTTCCGGCGTATTGACGGCGCCGACGTCCCTGGCGCGATCCCAGCGCTCAAGCGCTGCGTTGAAGGCCGCCGCAGCATCCCTGGCCGGCTTTATCAGCGGCTCGTAGACGGCGTACCTCTCGTTCTTGAGCTGGCGGGCTTCCTCGGTGGCCTCGGCATGGCATCCGCCGCATGCCCGGTTGCGCTTCTTCAGATCGCCCCAGGCGTACACGGCTTCGAGGTACGAATTCGCAGCGGCCGTTGCCCTGGCAACCACGGGCCGGGTCCATGCCTTCGTTGCCTCGAAGTGCGCCTTGGCCGCGATGTATTCCGGGTGAGTCGGCGGCAAGCACTCGCAGTCCTCAGGCGGTTCCGGTGTATCTGGGGGATCGACGACTACGGGCGGCTCCGGCGTATCTGGGGGATCAACGACCACGGGCGGCTGCGGCGTACCCGGGGGCACTGTCGGCAGCGGCGTCTGAGGAGGAATCGGCAACGAAGCCTGGGACGTGTTCGGCGGCCCAACGACCACGGGCGGCTGCGGCGTACCCGGGGGCACTGTCGGCAGCGGCGTCTGAGGAGGAATCGGCAACGAAGCCTGGGACGTGTTCGGGGGATCAACGACCACGGGCGGCTGCGGCGAGCCCGGGGGCACTGTCGGCAGCGGCGTCTGAGGAGGAATCGGCAACGAAGCCTGGGACGTGTTCGGAGGATCAACCACCACGGGCGGCTGCGGCGTACCCGGTGCCTCAGGTTGGCCCTGCGACGATCGCTGGGTGGTCTGGTGCTCCTCGAGAGCATCGTCGGCAGCGGCAACGCCGAGCGAGAGAGCCGACATCGACGCAACAGCGATAACGGCAGCAGTGAGCAGTCTGATTGGATGTCTCTTCATGGCAGGCACTGTAGACACTCGCGTCATCGAATAAAACGCTTTCATCAAGCGCTTTATTCGGCGGTCTGTCTCCTCGGCTCGTGCATCTGATCCGCACGCAGCACCACGCACGACCGGGCCAGCGGGCGCGCTCGGCTGATCGCGGCTAGTGTCGGATTGTCGACAATCCTGTTGGCAATTCCTCCTTGCCACTGCGAGAACCTGCCCGCCCCAAGCGGCTGCCCGCCGCAGCACCTAGAGAGCCTTGATGGCACGCTCGTCGGCCGCTACCCTCGCCGCTACTACACCAGCCCGGACCCGGAAAAGGACCCGAGCGAAATGACCGACACCAACCCCGACCGCGCCATGGCCGCCGCCGAAGCCGCCTACGCCGAAGCGTTAGGCACCACCCCCGAAGCCATCGAAGCCGCCACCGCCGCCGGGGCCGCCGCCTACGCCGAAGCCGTCTAACGCGCCCGCCTGCAGCCGACCCGCGAGGCCTGGCGAGGCGTTCAGGGGTGGGGCGAGATGCTGGCGCATGCTGCAGGCCTGTCCCGATGTCGAGGTGGGGTTCCGGCGGGTGAGAATGACGGTCTCGTCCGATAGATGAAAGCAACGAGATCTGCGAGTTGGATGCCCCGGCTCCGCTCCGACCGCGCGAAGTAGATGCTGTCGACAAAGTTGTCGAGCGGGACCGCGAGCCCCAGCGAATAGCCGAAGGGACCTCCCTGAGCCTGCATGTCGAGGATCAAGTCGATCGCGTACTGCTCCTGCTCGTGATTCTCGTCTGCGACAAGCAGGACACGGTTGTCAAGTGGGTGATCCTGACCTCTCACCCACTTCTGGATCTTCTCGGTCAGGAACTGCAGCGCAACGAGGTGTGGACTCCGATCGAATCCACGAGGTAGCGTTGTTTGGAGCGGTCGATGTCGAGCGGGTCGCGGATGACCGCTCAGCAGCTACTGCCGGACAGGCATGTGCAATTTCTCGGGGATGTGCTAAATTCGCACAATGCCCGACACTGCAGAGACCGAGCTTGGCAGCCGGATCGCCGAGGCCCGCGAGCTGGCTGAGCTGACCCAGGAACAGCTTGCCTCGGTGATCTCGCTGGGCCGCACGGCGATCACCAAGATCGAATCGGGGGCACGCAGGGTCAGCGCCACAGAACTGGTGACGCTCGCCGAGGCGCTGGACCGGCCTGTGGACTGGTTCTTTGTCGTCTCGCCGCCTGCTGTGCTGAGCCGCCGCTCGGACCCGGCGGTCGGCGGGCGCTCTAGGGTGCTCGACTCGCGGGTCGAGCGGCTCGCACGCGACATAGACATGCTGAGCGCCGAGGGGGAGCTTCCCCAGGTCGACAGGCTCGTGCTGGATCCCCCGACGACCCTCGACGAGGCCGAGGAGGCAGCGCTGAGGCTGCGCGAGCATCTCGGAGCGCCTTCGGGGCCGCTTGTGGGTCTGCAGGCGCATGCTGAGCGGGTCGGTCTGTTGGCGTTCTCGCTCGATCTCGGCCGGTCAGGTGGTGATGGGGCCTATGTGGCGGTTGGCGATGTGGGCGTGGCCGTGATCAACGGGGCGATCGACCCGGGACGGCGCCGTTTCAATCTTGCCCATGAGCTGGGCCACCACGTGTTCCAGGATGCCTACGCACCCGAGGTCGGGCTCTCGCCTCAGGGCGACACCGAGAAGCTGATCAACGCCTTCGCAGCTCATCTGCTGCTGCCTCGGGTTGATGCCGCGGCGCTTATCGCAGAGTTCGAACCCAACTCGCGCCTGGCAGCAGTGGCAGTAGAGCCCGACGCTCGCCTGGCAGCAGTAGCAGCCGCGGTTCGCTACCGGATGAGCTGGACGGCGGTCTGCGCTCAGCTTCGCAGCCTCGGGGCTATCGACGCGGGCACCAGCGAGGCGCTTGCGCACAAGCCGCCAACGCGTGCTGATTTCATCGAACTCGGCGAGCACTGGGTACCCGAGCTCGATGCTCCGTCGGTGCCGCCGCAGTACGGCAGGAAGGTTCTCGCCGCCTACCGGCGGGGGAAGCTCACCGAGGCCCGTGCCGTGGAATTGCTGTGGGGCACCGTCGACCGAACCGAACTTCCCGACCAGCACGATGTTCCCTTGGAGGCGTTGAGGCGCGATTTCGAGCCCATCGCGTGACCCAGCGGCTCGTCTTTGACAACACCTCGCTGAGCCACTTCGCCCGCGCAGGACGACTGGAGACACTAAAGACCCTGGTGACTGGGCACCGCTGCCTCATGCCGGCCGAAGTCCGCAAAGAGCTTTTGGCGGGCAGCCGGAGGTTCCCTGATCTCGGCGCAGCACTGAGGGCGGGCTGGCTCAGCATTGTGGAACTCTCCGACATCGCTGAGCTTGCAGCCTTCGCACGCTTCAAGACGCAACTTGGCGGCGGTCGTGCCGAGAACACGGGTGAAGCTGCTGTGCTGGCGTGGACCAGCGTCCATGGGGGCGTGGCGATCATCGACGAACGGGCAGCTACCCGCCTAGCACAACTCGACGGGATAGACGTCCACGGCTCACTTTGGCTGGTCGTGGGCGGCATCCGCAACGGTGTGCTTGACCGCTCGGAAGCGGAAAGCCTGGTTGACGAGCTTCGGTCAACCGGCATGCGCTTGCCCACAGACGGAAGCGGGCTGTTCACCTGGGCCGCCGAGCAAGACCTGCTTCTGTAGAAGAAAAGGTTTCTGCCGCAGTTCCGGCGATTCCGGAATGTGAGGATGAAGGTGCCGAGGTCTTGGGCGACCACTGCGAGGTGGGCTTCGACCACGTCTGAGGTCCCGCTGGCGGCCAGCTTGCGCCCGACGCTCACCGACTCGTCTAGAGGGTGGATGTCGATTTGCCGAAGGGCTCTGGCCAGGTTCGCCTGTCGTGGCGGGTCACGCCAGACCTGTGCGAGCACAGGATGGGTCGTGTGCAGCTCATCGCCTCGCTCGCTTGCCGCTTGACGATGGCCCAGAGCCGGGAGTTGACGTTCTGCCGTCGACGACGAAAGGGCCTGCATCGATGATCAACGGGGGACTCCCTGCCGGTCGAGCACCTCGTCAGCCCAGCGCAGATGCTCAGGGCTGATGGGGCCTTCCTCGGCCTCCCAGGATTCGATCATGTCGAGCAACCTCCGGCTGCGCCGTCGGCGTTTGACTTCGCCGAGCAGGGATCGCTTGATGGCCAGCTTCTTGGTGCCGTCCAGTGCCACCAACTCGGCGAGTGCCGCCTCCATCTCGTCATCCAGGTTGATCGTCGTCTTCTGAGCCATACAAGTACGGTATTGCATGCCGCAGGCATATGGCAGGAGGGCCAGGAAGGCGTCCATGGCTGAGGTCGAGCAGGAAGGCGTCCATGGCTGAGGTCGAGTACGAACAGGAACGAAGCTCGCCGCTGCGCCGGGCGATGACAACCCTGGACTTGACGAGCAGTGACGTGGCCCGGCTGATGGGGGTTAAGCGCCAAGCCGTCGACAAGTGGCTGCTCGCCGGCCCGCCCGTGAACCGCTGCCAGAAGATCGGCGCCATCGCGGAGATCTCAGACATCCTCCGTCATCGCCTGCGGGAAGGGCTGCCTGCGGTCGCGGCCAGGCGGCCTGCGGACGCATACGCGGGCCGGACCATGCTGGAGCTGATCGAGGCGGACGAGCACGAATGGCTCCTGCAGTCCGTCAAGGAGAGCTTCGACTACGCACGGGTGGCGTGAACATCAAGACGGCCCGGATCGGCGGCTCGTACCATCGCGTCGCCGACCCCGACTGGTCTGACCCGCTCGACGCCTCGTTCGCAGCCGCCGCCCCCGGCAGGCGCTGGAATCCTCCCGGGCTTGCCTGCCTGTATCTGAGCGCCGATCTCGCCACGGCACGAGCCAACGTCGGGCGCCTCTTCGAAGGCCTGCCCTATGGGCCGGAGGATCTCGATCCGCTTACCGCGCCGATTCTCGTCGAGGTGACCGTGCCGAACGGCGAGGCCGAAGACGCATTCACCGACGACGGCCTGTTCGGGCTCGGTCTGCCGGCGAGTTTCCCCTACGACTCCGGAGGCGACCTGATTCCCCACGCCACGTGCCAGCCGATCGGGCGGTCGGTCTTCGAGGCTGGACTCGATGGCGTCGACTGCCGCTCGGCTGTTCCCTCGGGGCTGCGTGAGCTTGCCTGGTTTCCTCGCGGCGTGGGCGCACGAGAGGTCTCACGCAGTTCCTTCGATCAATGGTGGTGAACCCCGCGAGTGCAGGCGGCTGCCCGCGGCGATGACCTGGGCCTGTACACCGTGCGCCGCAGCGATTTCAGGTGCTGCTCAACGCCTGCCGGCGCAGCGACGAGAAGTAGGTAGCGTCGGCGACGGTGGTGCTGGGGGAGCGAGCGCCCTCCATCAGGGCGTCCCGGAGCCGGCGGCGGTCCTGGTCACGCCGGATCAGCTCGCGCACGTACTCGCCGGCGGACCCGTAGTTCCCCTCGTCGACCTGGGCGTCGACGAAGCCCGTGAGCTCGTCGGGAAGCTAGACGTGCATTGCGGTGTGCCAGGACATGGCACACCGGAGCGAGCTAGAGCAGCCCGGCTAGCTCGTGTACTCGCTGGCAGCACTCGGTGAACGTCGAGACAGGCGCGCCCGGCCAGAGCAACTGCTCCATGACTGCGTTGTATGCGGCTTCAGCGCCCGTTGCGCTGGGGTCCCAGGCCGGGCTCGCCGTGAAGCCGCCGCTTGGTCGCGTCGCTCAAGGTGGAGTCCTTGGCGCCCCTGCCGCCTGCGGGCAAGACAACGACGAGGTCGACGTCCTCGGAGAACCGTCGGATCAGGCGGTGGGCCTTGGACAGACTCGTGCCGCTTTTGAAGATGACCGAGCAGCCAGTGGACTCCGACGCATTGGATGCGCCCCGGAGGACTTCGGTCACCCAGAAGTCCTTCTCGAGATGTGCCGCCGGGATGCCGGTGGTTTCCGCGACGCGGGTGACGTAGACATCGAGTTCATCGAGGCGTGCTCGCAGCGGGGCGGTCATGGTGCGAGTGCTTCAGCGAGCGGCCGCCAGCGGTCTCGCGCTGCGACGTGGTGCTCGTCGCGGAGTTGCTCGGTGATTCGGTCGGGCCGCAGCTCTCCGGAGTCTGAGAGCCGGACGACCGCCGCTGCGAAGGCCGCCCACGAGACTTCCAGCAGGCCCCGCCTTCGCGAAGAACCTCGATGACAGCGACTTCGGTTGGCGTCAGGCCGCGAATGCGCCGCTCGATTGACCGAGACACGAACCGGGTAGCCGCCGGGGCTGTCGGTGTCCGGCCGGCAACCGCGATCGTGTGGACGGCCGGCACCTGGGTGGTCAAGCCGAGGTGTGCAGCCGCGGACAATCGGGCAGGCCCTGCGCCGGGTCCGGCAACAACCATTGCGACCTCATCGGGCCGAGGCAGCGGCATCCCGTGACAGGTGCGAGGTCCCTTCCAGTACAGGCCCCTCCGGACACGGATGATCTCTCCGGAGCCGGCCAAGCGGGACAGCTCACACTCGACGGCACGACGAGATCCTTCTACCTCACCGATAGAGATGAACGCCCGCGTAGGGACAGCCTCGACCTGCTGGCGAACGTGCTGCGCTGTACTCATGAGAGCTGAATGTAGCGAGAAACTCTCAGAACTGGCTAGAACCTACCTGACTGGCAAGGCTTGCCAGCCGCTCAGGCCAGGCGGCGGCGAGGCGAAGCAGGCGGCAGCGCCCCGCGAGCGAGCCGGGTCAGGCTTGGGTGTGGCGGGCGAGAATGGCGGCGAGGTCGTCGTTGGGGGTGTACATGTCCTGGGACCAGACCCCGAAACCTCCGTGGCTGTTCACCGCTTCGATCCACTCGTTCAGGTAACGCTGCTTGGAACGGTCGATGTCGAGCGGGTCGCCCTTGACCTCGAGCACCAGCATCCGGTTGCCCGCAAGACACACGATGAAATCGGGGATGTAACGACGGGTCACCCCACCGTGCACATAGTTCACCTCGAAGCCGAGATGGTCGTTTTTTGCCCAGGCCTCCACCAGCTCGCTGCTGTCGAGCCGCTCAGCCACATACTGTTCCAGAGTCGAGTCGTAGACGCAGCGGTTGATGTGGCTTTTGGCTGCCAGGCCGTTCTGTTTGCCGGTCCACCAGGGCACCATGTCGTCGGTTGACAGGATCGGTCGCTGGTTGTCGAACACCGGCTCCAGCCGCTCGGTGTTGTGGGCGATGATCGCAGATGCCAGATGCTCGAAGATCCGCTGCTGATGCAGTCTGAACATCTGGGCGACGTCGGGATTGTCCCCGCCAACGAGTTCGAGCATGCCGGAGTCGACGAATTCGTCGAGGAGGTTCACAAGCTGGATGCACATCAATGCCCGATTACCTGCCGGCAGCCGCTTTTGGGTCACCAGGTAGTCGTGCAGTCTCTCTGCAGTGATGAATATCTGCTGTTGCAGTCGCGGTACGGCTGCTGTGATTGTGGTGGTTCGGCTTTCATCGGGCGGGCCCTGCAGAGTCTCGGCTAGCACCGCCTTTGTTGGGAGCTTGGAGGCGTCGAGCCGCAGGGGTATCAGGCACGCCTTGTCGAGGGTCAGGGTGAGCGACTCCACTCGTTCGATGCGCACCAGATTCGGAAACGAGATCTCGAATTCGATCTTTGTGGACTCGGAGCGGATTTCGGTTTTGGGTTTGGGCGGCTCCGGGTTCGTCCCGGGATCGTCCACGGTGGGCAGGAACTCGAAGGGTACTCCGAAGATGTTGACGTATTCGGGTTCGAACAGGCCGCTGCTGGGATCGACCTCATAGGAGGTGCGGCGCAGGCCGCGCCCGATCACCTGCTCGCACAGCAACTGGCTCGTGAACGCCCGCAGGCCCATGATGTGGGTGACGGTTTTGGCATCCCAGCCTTCTGAGAGCATCGCTACTGAGATCACATGACGGATCTGCTCACCGGGTTTGCCTTCGACGCCGACGGTGTCGACCTGGGTTCTTAGCAACTCCGCTTGTTGGTTCTTTGTGAGCTTCTTGTTGGCAGCCTTGGCGGGGGTTTTGGCGGTCTTTGAGCCGCCAGGAGCCGAGCTGCCGGGAAGCTCCGCCATCGGGGTCTCGGTCTTCTCGGCTTTGTTCAGCACCTTGGAGTCGATGTGAAGCGTCGTCTCCGGCTCGCAGAGTTCAGGTATATCGATGTATCTGCGGTCGAAGGCGTGTTTCACCCTGGCTGCGGTCTCGGTGCGGTTGACCACCGAGATCATCACCGGCGGCACCGGGTGGTCTGCCTTGTTCCAGGCTTTGTGTGTCTCCGACCAGTCGTGGCCCAACAGCTGGTAGGCGGTGTGGACCAGGTCGGGCAGAGGCTCAGCCTCGGCGGCTTTGCGGTTGAGATCGCCCTTCACGGCGTTTTCGTTGTAGAGGTGGTACATGCGCGAGCGGTAGGTGGTGGCGTCGGGCATTGCGTTGTCTCGCACCACTACCCGAGGGGTTTTTACCAGCCCCGACTCGATGGCGTCGTTGAGCCCGAAGTCGCTGACCACCCATTCGAACAGCTCTTCGTTGCCCTTCTTGGCGGGAATGAACGGGGTGGCTGTGAAGTCGTGGCAGGCCAGGATGCCGCGCGCTCGGTGGATGCGATCGAGCCCTTCGACCCAGCGGGTGGCCTTGGTGAGGTCTGCCCTGATGAAGTCGCTTTTGCTGCGTTCGGGTTGAATCCGCCAGGCGTGGTGGGCCTCGTCGTTGATCACCAGCAGGTTGCGGACGCCGGCTATGTCGCCGAGAACGCTGCGTGTCCAGGCCTTGTCCGAGAGCGGCCCACGCTTGTCGACGCCCTTGCGCTTGCTTATCGCCTTGGCGTTGGCCCATTGCAAGGCGTGCCAGTTGCGGATCTCCACCCGGCCCTGGCGCAGCCTGTCGCGAAGCTCCGGCGGGACGATGCGGAACTCCTCGTAGTAGTTGTCGTGGCCCTGGGGTTCGAGCACCTTGAGACGGCTGCGCACTGTGAGACCGGGAGCGATCACTAACACGTTCTTGGAGAACCGCGGGTCGTTGCGGTAGCTGACCTTGTTGAGAACGTGCCAGGCCACCAGCATGGCCATAACTACGGTCTTGCCCGAGCCTGTGGCCATCTTCGAGCAGATGCGAGTGAAGTCGCTGCCGTCTGAGGGAATGTGGACGCCTACCTTGTCGGTATCAGGGGCTTCGCGCAGCCAGATCAAAGTTTCGGCTGCTTCCATCTGGGCGAAGAAGAGCTGGCGGTTCTCGAAGCCTTCGCGGTCGTTCCAGTGATCCAGCAGGCGTTTGGTGACACCGGTGATGCCCGGGTAGCCGTTCTCGCGCCACTGCTTGACCCTGGGACGGATCCGGGTGGCCAGCGCAAGCGCCTTGAAGGTGCCTTCGCTTGCCTGGTAGCCGGCGGGCCGACGCCCCGATATCAGCTCGTATTTCCTTTCCGCCGGGTTGAAATTCCAGTGCTGTTCGGGCTCGACATATGGTGAGTTAATGGTGAGCTTGTCGATTCGTCCGTCGCTGCAGGCAGCGCCGGCGGTGGACCCGGCTGAGGCGCTGGCGGCAGTGTGAGCGGGAGCCACTTCGGCAGTCATATGAGACCCTCTGTTGGGTGAACCGCAATTAGGCGAGGCCGGCGAGATCGCGGACGACCAGGCTCTCGATGCCACGGTCGTCCACGATCTTCACGGCGATGCGCTGGTGCTCGCCGGCCTCGAACGGCAGCGACCTGGTGCCCGCATAGGCGCTGATCAGCTCGGGATCGATGCTCGTCCGCAGAGTCTTCTTCAGCTTCTGCCAGTCCTTCTTGGGATCGAAGGGAAAGAACACCTGCCTGGGGAACAGGCTGCGCCCGTCGTAGTCGGTGTCAAGCATCCAGGCCGCGATCTGCGCAGCATCGCCGGAGGTGCGCTCGCCTGTGGCCACGTCGAAGTAGTCGAAACCCAGCACTTCGGCCTGCCATCGGCCGTCGTCGAGCGTGTCGATACGCACTTCAGGGCGACCGACTAGCCAGAAGGTCTCATTCGAGGCGCGCTTGGATTTGAGGTCGTCGGTTTGCAGGTCGGTGTTCATCTCCACTGGCAGCAGGTCAACGCCCGGCCAGTTGGTCTCCTCGATGTCTTTGGCGGCCTCAGGGTCGAAGGCGAAAGCCGCGAACACCAGCACCTCGGGTACAGGCACCAGCTTGGCGGCCTCCTCCAATCCCCGATACACGCGGCGCTGCTCGAGCGGGGCATGCTCAGGCCCGAACACAACCGCTGCCCGGCGTGGCCGGTTCCAGCCCTGGGAGGCGGCTTCGCCCACGGCGTGAACGTGCTGCGATGCCAGCGGCTCCAGCCTGGTGAACCTGATGCGCTGGCCGTGCTTGGCGCGGATCCCAGCTTGGCGCAGTTCGTCGGTCCAGCGGGTCTGGCGGGAGCTTTCTCCCTGGCGTGCTACCGAGGAATCAGCGGGTGCAGAATCCTCGCCTGCGGGGGGGGGGTGCTGGGCGCCGGGATGTTCTGGCTCTTCGAACTCACCGGCACGGGCGGGGTCGATGACCCTCGGCGAGGGGACGGCCTCCACGGTGAACGGCCCGGTCACGCGGTGTTTGCCGCGGTCGACCTCTGGCTGGTCATACAGCGTGGTGCGCCGCTCCGGCTCGTCGTAGGCAAGGATGGCGGCCGACACCTTGGAAACACTGCGGTACTTGAAGCCGCTGTCGACCCCTTCGTTTGGATGGGCAAGTTCGTAGTACTTGAAGGTTGCGGTCATCAGCCGCTGGCGCGCAATGGCCAGTGCCACCCGTGACGTGTCGCAGGTGATCCAGCGCCTACCCCACTGCTCGGCCACATAAGCGGTGGTGCCGCTGCCACAGGTGGGATCGAGCACCAAGTCGCCCGGATCGCTGGTCATCAGCAGGCAGCGCTGGATCACAGAAGGGGCGGTCTGCACCACGTAGCGCTTGCCATAGGCCGACATCTGACGGTGCCAGAGATTGTTGATGCGCCGGCCCGGAACCTCGTCCTCGTACCACTTCCATTGCAGGGTTGTGGTACCGGTTGTGAACAAACGCTTCTTGTCGGCCAGCCGGTCCATTCCGGCGGGCGAGACCCTCCAATGGAGGGTCTCGGGGCAGGGATAGACACGGCCCTGCCACTCGTATGACTCCGACCGCCCGGTCGTCGAATACCCCTGTGACATGAGTTGTTCGCCCTTGAATAGCCGCGCTTCTTCGGGCAGGTGTCCGTCGGGGTCGAAGCGTTCTTCTGGGGTGAGCCGCCTGGTTCTTCCGTCGGGGCACTCCACCATCGCATAGCTTGAGAACAGTTCCACGATCCCGGCCCGATCGAGTTGTTCGTAGAGCTGACGGTACTTGACTTGCTCGATGCTCTTGGCGTACCAGAGCAGGTAGTCGGCAACCTCAGGCAGGCGCTTTGTGGAGCTTCCGCCGGTTGTGGCGAAGCTGATGGTGGCGCAGCGGTTGTCGGGGCCGAACACCTCATCCATCAGCAGCGCCACCCGGTGCACGTTCTCGTCGCCGATCTGCACGAAGCAGCTGCCCGAGTCGCCAAGAAGTTCGCGGGCCAGTTCCAGGCGGTCGCGCAGGTAGCTCAGATACGAGTGGATGCCCAGCTCCCAGGTGTCTCGGAAGGCCCGGATCATCTCGGGTTCGCGGGTGAGATCGGTGGGCTTTCTGTCTGTCACCTGCCGTTTGCCGGTGAAGGGCTGAAAGTTGGAGCCGTACTTGATGCCGTACGGCGGGTCGATGTAGACGGTCTGCACCTCGCCGCCCATGCCCTCTTTTTCCAGCAGGCTGTTCATCACCAGCAGCGAATCGCCGGCGATGAGGCGGTTGCTCCAGTTGTGGGCGTGGCGGTAGAACTCCACCGCCTCACGCAGCGGCGGGTTCTCCGATGGCAGCTCGAACAGCGACCCCTGGACCGCATCCGCGCTGCCTCGACTGACCGCTTCGATGATCGTTCGGGGATCGATCCGCTCGTGCACGTGCAACGAGACGGTCGGAACATCGAACTCCGTGCGCTCCCGCTTCTGCGCCCAGCTCAGCTCCGGATCGATGTGCGGATCGTGCCCTGGCGGGTTGTGCCCTGCTGGCTTGTGACCTAGAGGGTTGTGTCCCGGCTGCTGGTGTCCTGCGTGCCCTGGCGGGTTGTGCCCCCCTGTGGCTAGGTCAGCGGGGGCTAGGTCAGCGGGGGGGGGGGGGTCCGCGGCAGCGAGATCCGCGTGACGGTAGGTCTTGGAACCCGCGTCGGGATCGGTGCCGGCCGTCACCAGGCCCACAGGCGGATTGTTGACGCGTTCGGCCTCGCCATGGCTGTAGCTGTCGATCGGCTTGCGCTTCCTGCGGGCCATCCCGCCAATCCCGTGGTAGTGCATCGTCCCCTCCCACACTTTGGCGGGGGGGGGGGGGGTGGTCCGCAGCATAACCCCCACTAGTGACACCATCGTAAGTGCTCGCCACGCGCGGCCCGGCTTAGTGGGCTTGGCAGGTCGGACGTTAGGTGCTGGCACAGCCGTCGGTGATCCGCCGGGCGAGTTCGTCAGCTCTAGCGTGTCTCGATCCTGGCTTCTGGTTGTCCCGCTTGACCACCCTTGACGGGTTCGGCGTTGTCGGTCTGGGTTCCGCTGGCGGATTCGTGGCTGGCTTCGACTTTGCAGGGTTACCGCCACCGCTCTTTTTCTTGGACTTGCTCACTCAACTCCCTTCTGTTCAACCCGCGATGAAACGTAGAGCAGCGATCATCACACTAACCACGAAGAGCATGCCAACCACTGAGAGTAGGCTCGTAAGGATGTCCTGAAGCTGGTCTAGCTGCTTCTCGTTCTTGGCGAAGTCCTCTTCAAGATGGAGAGCACGATTTCGGTAGACCTGAGCCTCGTCCGGCGGTTCATCTTGGGCTTCCAGTCCTCTGATGATGATCTTTGCGTCCAACTCGAAAGTCCAGTCGCGTGGCTGCCAGATGCGTATGGCAAGGTACACACCGATGATGAGCAGGATGACAGCGAACACGGTGGACAGCTTGGTCACGCACAAGGCAACTCCCTCGAGGCCGTTGTCGAGGGAGCCAAACCCTGTGACAACGGAAGTTACAAGCGCACCAACACCCAGGGCTCTGGCGGCTGCTCTCCGAGTATTCTCAAGGGCCGTTGCCTGTCGGGCGATGCCAGCCAGCTTCTCGGCGTATATGGCCTTGTAGATCGCTGCTTCTAAGGGGGCGTGGCTCTCCTCGGCGCAGGGAGTAGAGTCGACGTCTTGCTCCTCACGGGTCTGCCTGCAGTGCCGCCTAATCAGCCAGACAATCAGGGCACTAAGTGCCACACTGACAACGATCAGAGTGACGACAACGATCAGAGTGACGCAGACAACCTCGGTCACGGTGAGGCACCCTATTCGCCTACGTCGGGCGAATAGCCGAATGAGAGGGAAGCTTCCCGCACCACCTACAGGCTGCGCGGCTGCGGTGTCTGAATGCCGCAACCCGTCCCGGAGGCGGCCGTCGTGGTAGCGTGCCGACATGGCCGCGACGCGAGACGGTCAGGCGCCTACTATAGAGAACGCCCGCGCCGCCGCGCACGCCCTCGCGGGCGAGGGCGTGCCGAGCGTGCTGGTGTTCGGTTCGGTCGCCCGCGGCGACGCCAAACCCGGAAGCGACATTGACCTGGTTGCCCTGTTCGACGACATCGACTACGGCCAGCGCCGCCAGATCAAGCGGCGGCTGCGCGACCGGGCAACGGCCGCAGCGGGCGTCGAATGCGGGATCGTGGTCACGGACCTTCCTGAGTGGCACGGCCGGGTAGACAACGTCAGCTCGTCGTTTGAGCACGCCATCAGCAAGGAAGCCGTGCCGTTGGTCGGGGGTTCGTGCAACGGGCACGTCAACTGGGACAAGCCGCAGGTGAAGCCGATGAACAATACCGACCAGACTCTCTACTTCCTCGACAACATCGTGCTCCCTAGGCTCGCGAGGCTGGCATCGGACATGTTTCAACGTTCTTGGGAGGAGACGCACTTGCCGCTGCGGGAGGCTGAGGTTGTGCGGCAGGATCGCATGAGAAGCCTCTGCGAGGATGCAGCCATGACCGTGGAGCTGTCTCTGAAGACGATGATCACTCTGAAGGGCGAGCACCCGATCACCGAGAAGGAGATGAGACAGGCGGGCCACAACGTCGACGCATGTTTGCAGAAGCTCGACGCGACGAGGAAGCACCGGTTCGACCGGACGGTAAGACAGTTCGGCCTAGATCTGGCGTTGATGTCAGAGTGGAGGAACATCGCCACCTACCCCGACGAGATAGACGACGAACGCGCTGACGCCGACCTGTGGGCGGACTACTACGCCTTGACGGCTCTGGTGGTCGCCAAGGCGGCCGTCGAGGAGATCGAACACAATATCGGCGTGACCCACTACACGGCCAAAGCGCACGGGCGGCTTGACAGGATGATCGACCGCTTCCAGACGCACGATGTGCATACCTGCGAACGCCGCGAAGAACGCGACCTGACCAAACAGGCGACAAACCGCCGGTAGGTCAGCGGGTGCTGTTCGAGACAGGCGAGAGCACCCCGCGCCCTTTTGCGCCGGCCCCAGCGAGCGCTGCCTTCGACCTTTCGCAACGACGCGCCCGGGCGCGTCTGCTGAAACGGCGTGGGCTCGGCAACAAGGCGATAGCCCGCAAGCTCGGTATCAGCGAACACCAAGCACAGCAGTACACCGAAGGGATGCCCCGTGGACGCAACTAGCTGAGCGCCCGCTCAGGGCGGTGGTAGCGAGAATGTCGGCTCGGGTCGGCCGCGGACTCCGAGGCTGTTGATGGCCAGTGTCGAGCCGGACATAAATCCGCTGCGTCCGGGCTCGGACGGGGTCGTTCCTCCGGCACCGATGGTGGTGACGAACAGGGTGTCCAGGCCGGAGCCGCCAAAGCAGGGCATCGAAGGCTTCTGAAGCGGAAGGTCCACTCTCTGGTCGATTGTTCCATCGGGTGCGATTCTCAGCAGTCCCCATCCGTAGACCGACGCCGACCAGTAGCAGCCTTCTGCATCGACGCACGCTCCGTCGGGTTTGCCGGGTTGGTCGCGGTAGTCGAAGAACAACCGTTCGTTGGACAAGTGGCCGCTCTTCGTGTCGTAGTCGAAGACGAGGACGTGTTCGGTGGGCGTGTCGGCGAAGTACATGCGGCCGAGCTCAGGGTCGAAGGCGAGCCCGTTGGTCACGCCGATCCCGCGGCGCAGCTCCTGGTGGGCGCGTCCCTCGACGCTGTGGAGGATTCCGCTGGTGCGGTCGGTGGTGGTGTCGGCGTACATGGAGCCGATGACGAGGCGACCGGCGGGATCGCAGCGGCCGTCGTTGAGACGATTGCCGGTGCCGGGGGCTTCGAGTTCGACCAAGCTCTCGATGGCACCCGAATCCCAGTCGAGGGTCAGCAGTTGGTGTTCTACGGCAACAACGAGCGTTCCTGGTTCTTCGGTGAGCGCGATTGCGCCGGGTCTTCCCGCCATGGGCCGCGTTGTGGTCTGCGTGCTGGCTGGATCGTGGCGGTGAACGGCCTGTCCGTCAATGTCGACCCAGTAGAGCGCCGATTCGTCCGGCGACCAGACCGGACATTCACCGAGGGTCGCGATTGGCGCATCGAGTGCTGTGACCCTGGCGGTCATGGCTGGGGCGAAATGGTTCGAATTGGACACGGCCAAGGTAGGAGGTGCCACGTAGAGGTCTCGTGTTCAGCAGTCGGCCATAGCTTCGAGGGCTCTGCAGATCTGGTGTCGCCCGAGCGTGCCGAGCACGCCGAGCTTGCGGGTGAGGACCGACTTGGGTACCACGGTCAGCCCGTCGAAGGCAGCGACGCTATCGTGGTCGATCCCTTCGGACGTTCCGACGGGTACGCATGTGGGAATGTCTCGAATGGTGCTGGTTACGGGCGCCACCACGATGTCGTCGAGCACGCCGATCGCAGCGTTGCGCGACACGACAAGAACGGGCCGCCGCTTCTGGTTCGGGGTCTCCAAGAGCCAGATCTCGGCTTGGGCTACCACGGCTCGGCTTCGGTCAGGGCAATGGCGTTTGCCATGGCGAGGTCGTGATCGGCTTGTGTCTGGGGCTGTCGGCGGTACGACTCGGCGATGGCGGCGCCTATTCGCTCTCTGCGAGCCGCATCGGCGAGGTGGTGGACGGCACGGCGGATCACAGCAGACCGGCTGTCCCCGATGCCTTGTTCGACGAGGGCGTCGACGAGCGCCAGTTCCTCGTCGCTGAACCGCGTCGGCACGGGTCTTGTCATGCCAAGCAGTATAAGCATCGTATAACACTTCCAGACAAGGGGCAGGCCGTGGGCGTCGAGTTCGTCTAGGACCGTTCTTTTGCCGAGAACGGGCTGGACCGCACCTCCGCGGCGCAATGCCAGCACATTCGCGCCGAGGCGGTCTCGGTGCCTGCGGAAGACGGCTCGCATGGCGCGTACCCGTCGGCGTTCGGCGGGGGTGCGGATGACGTTGAACACGATGCGCACGGCACGGCCCAAGCCTTCGTCCTCGATGAGACGGCTGGGTTCCAGCAGCAGCATCCCCACGGTGGATTCGTGTCGGATCTCGAACCCGGCCTCCTCGAGAAGGCCCCGCCAGTCGGCGACCGTCCGGGGTCGGGCGCCGACGTGTATGGCCCGGCTGAGGTCGCCACGAACCTGATCCTGTATGGCGTCGTCGAGGCCGTTGGGCTGCAGGCACAGCTCGTGCA
The DNA here is from genome assembly GCA_965214945.1 of Acidimicrobiales bacterium. Classification (GTDB taxonomy): domain Bacteria; phylum Actinomycetota; class Acidimicrobiia; order Acidimicrobiales; family Aldehydirespiratoraceae; genus JAAXHB01. Next base: position 967,269 of record OZ244029.1, read on the forward strand.
GGCCATAACGGCCGCCGGGGCGCAGGATCCGGAACGCTTCGCTGACGATTCGGGCCTTATTGTCGTCGGATTGCATGGTGAGAAAGGCCTCGCCCACCACGACATCGGCGGATTCGTCGTCGAGGCCGGTGTGTTGTGCGGTGCCCTGCACGCAGCGGTCGGTGTCGCTGCGGAGGAAATCGCTGACTGTGGCCACGGCGTCGGGGTCGCGTTCCACGCCGGTGTAGCTGGCCGGCTTGTGTTTCAAGATGAGTTTGGCGGTGGTACCGAGGCCGGGGGCGAGTTCGACGACGTGGTCGTCGGCGGTAATGGCCAGGTGCTCAAGCAGGGTGTCGGTGGTGGTTCGGCCGCCGGGGCGCAGGACGCGTTTGCCCATGCGTGCGAGCAGCCAGTGTCCGGGCATCTTGGCGGGGTCGAGGTCGCCGCCAGGAGTGGAGGTGCGGTCGGGCATCGGGGTACTCCTCAGGGTGATGCGGGTTTGTGGCGGCGAAGCAGAGGCCGGGTGATGCGGGAGGGGCCCGGTCATGTGGGTTCACGCCAGCGAAGCAGGCGTCGGGTCATCGGCCGTAGGACGGCAAGCTCGAGGATCAAGACGATGGCGATCAAAGAGATCGCCCAGGCGAGGACGTCGGCGGTCTCGATGTTGGCACGGGCTCGGGCGATCTCGGCGCCGATGCCGTCGGCGGCCGACAACAGCTCGGCCATCACCGCGACCCGCAGCGACTGGCCCAGCGCCACTGAGATCGCGGCGAGAACCGGTGATGCGATGGCCGGGGCCACGACGTGGCGAAGGGTGGCGACACGACTGAGCTGGAATGCGCTCGCCATCTCCAGCAGGTCGGGGTCGATGTCGCGAACCGCTTCGGCGACGGCGATGACGACGAGGGGGATGGCGACCAGGATGATCACCAGTCGGGTAGTGGCCGCGCCGGGCCCGAACCAGATGAGGCCGATCACGACCAGCACGATCGGAGGCAGGGCCATCAACGATGCCAGCGCCGCCTGACTCACGGCGCCGGCCCATCGGGAGATGCCGTTGAGGGTTCCCCAGGCGGCGCTGATCGTGGTTCCGGCGATCGTGTGGGTCTTGTGGGGGCTTGGCCGGGCTTGGGGGCTTGGCCGGGCTCTGAGCTGTCGCAACGGGTGGACGACAGCCGGGGCGACGGTCATCGAGGGTCGTCGAGGTAGAAGTCGGCGTCGGGCAGGCTCCCGCCGATGATGTCGGGAGACAGCGTGGCCAGTTCGCTAAAGAACTGCTCGAGTTCGGCCTGGGCGTCGGCCGCTGGCACGACCTCGAGGTTCAGGCGGGGGATGACCTGTGTGACCATCGGCGCTGGCACGCCTGATGCCTCTGACAAGGCGGCGATCGTCTCCGGTGAGGCTGCGTTGACGGCGGCGACAGAGGTTTCGAGGGCGTCGAGCACTGCGCTGAGCGCGTGGGCGTTGTCGGCGATGGCGCTGGGTACGACGATGCCGGCCTGGGGATGCGCGGCGACGTGTCTGCGACAGCGGCCCATTCGGCCTGGAGGTCGAAGACTCTTCCCAGGGCTTGGCCGTTCTGGTTGGCTTGAGCCAAGGCCACGCTTGCGAGGTGTTCGGGCAGAACCGCGAAGCTGCCTGAACCGGACACCAACTGGCCCACAATCTCAGGCGGTTGGGCGTAGTACCGGATCTCGAAGTCCTTGCCGGGAGTGAGGCCGTTGCCTGCCGCCAAGTACTGGAAGACCAAGTCGGGCATGTCGTTGGGGAACGGGATCATCACGGTCTGGCCGCGCAAGGATTCCCAGTCTGCTGGGGTGCCGTCGGGGCCCAGCAGCCAAATCAGTCCCCAGACGACCACTGCGGCCATGCGCACGTCGACGTCGCGGTTGTACAGGTTGGCCCCCACATAGCTCGGAACCGCTGCGACTTCGGTCTGGGCGTTGACCAGCAGCGACCGCAAAACGTCAGGAGTGGTCCAGGTCTCGATCGTGATGTCTTCGGCAACAGAGGCGAGCGGGCCGCTGGGATCGAGCATCGTGAACGGCGCCGCAAACGCCAGGGTCTCGGGGTGGTGAATCCGCAGCTGCTCCAGCGGCTCCGCAGCGGGCTCTGTCGTGGGTGTGGCTGTGTCGTCGCTCTCGGCCGGCACAGTCGGCGTTGCTTGGTCGCTGTCGCCGGGATCGCCCCTGTCGTCTTGGCCCGTTGTCGGCGGGTTCGTCGGGGTGGCTGACTCCGAGGGAGTGCTGTCCCCGCAGCCGGAACCGACAATGGCGACGGTCAGGGCAATGGCGAGCAGGTGTTTGGTCATGTCGTGTCTTCTTGGTTTGTGGTGTTGTGATCTTTCAGTTCCCATGCGCCGCCTGGCGGGCCTGCCAGGCACAGGGTGCGCGAAGCGACTGCCTCGGCCTCAGCGGGGTCGTGGGTCACCCACAGCGCCGTCCGGCCGGTCTTGGCCAGGTGGATGACGAGGTCGTTGCGGATCGATGCCGCGGTCGCCATGTCGAGGCTGGCGAACGGCTCGTCGATCACCATCAGCGCAGCATCGAAGGCCAATGCCCTGGCGACCGCCACTCGCTGGCGCATCCCGCCCGACAGCTGCACTGGGAACAACCCAGTCGCGTCGGACAGGCCGACCGCATTGAGCCAATAGCGTGCGCGATGTGTCTGGCCGGGCGCACAGACCAGTTCGACGTTGTCGAGGGCAGTACGCCAGGGCAGCAGTCGAGGGTCCTGGAAGACCACGCCGACCTGATCGGAATGCCGGGACATGCAGGCAGCGGCATCGCTGGTCAACCCGGCGACCGCCCGCAACAAGGTGGTCTTGCCAGCACCCGAAGGCCCCATGACCGCGACCGTCTCGCCTGCTGGGATGTCGAGCCAAAGATCCGACACCAACAGCAGCCCGCGTCGCCAAAGCGAGAGCCTGCGCAGCGACAGCCCAAGCGGCTGCTCGCATGCCTTCACCGCAGCGGTGCCGGGGCGAAGGCCAAGGTCAGCCGTCACCGGCCGCAGGCCAGGCTCGGATCGACGCCACGAACTTCGGAGGGCCGGCGGCCACGATCACTTCGACGTCACTGCTCGCCGGGTTGCGAAGCGAGACCCGCTCGTCCTTGCGGACCAGCGCGGCATCACCGACTCCGACGCTGATCGTCTTCGCTGTGTCGCTGATCTCGACCGATCCTGTAACAGGGATCAGCACGACGTCGGAGCCGCCATGATCGTGTTCGGGCATGGCCGCGCCCGCAGGAACGCTGACCCGAACAACACCCACATCGGGCGAGCGGTCGTCACCGCCGAACAGCACTTCGACAGTCGGCGCGTTCGGCGCCGGAGGCCGGCGCCGTGTTCCCTCACCTGCACGAACCAGTTCCATTTCTGCACCTCCTGTTGTGTTAGGGATACCTAACAATAATCATTCACAGAAGCTTATCCACTTTCTGATGCTCAAGGTTGCCGACGACGAATGGGCTGGCTTAGCCGGTTCCCAGCTCGGATCAGGCGTCCGGAGAGAAACGGTGGGGCGCTGCTCACGCTGGCGCTGTCGTTCAACAACGACGGGCCGCTGGGCACGTTCTTCCGCTACATCGGAGACACCGGCACCTACATCGCCCGCTACGACGAGCTCGTCGACGGGCGAGACCAGGCCATCGACGTGTCGCAGGTAGACGTGTCGATGAACAGCATCGAGTTCCAGGACCGCGAGTTCATCGCGGCGGTCCGTGAAGGCCGCGAACTCAACGGCTCGGTGCGCCAGGTGATGAGCTGCTACGGGTGGGCTGCACCGGCTCGAACAGCAACTCTGTATGGCCATTGCTTGCGGGGGGGGGGGGGCTGGCTGCTATTTTCGCTCAGACTGACCGTTTCCGATGGGAGGAACCGAACATGAAGCTACAGACCAAGCTGCGTGCGGCTTTGCTGCTGGTGATGGCGGTGTCGCTGATCCAGGTTGCATCGGTGCAAGCTCAGGAACGCGAACGGGCTACGCCGGCCGAGCTGCGGGCCGCGGCCGCGCAAAAGGAGGGCAAGGCGGAGGCCCTCGAAGCACAGGCGACAAGGAAGGAAGCAACAGCGGCCCCGTGGCTGACCCGCGTGACGGAGCTGCGGGCGAAAGCCGCCAAGCTGATCGACAAAGCCGAGCGGATCGAGGCGAAGGCCGAGAAGCGGCCTGGGCCCAACCCCGGCTGGCTGGCCAAGGCGGCAAGGCTGAGAACCAAGGCGGCCGCCATAACCGCCAAGGCGGACGCCCTTCAAGCTCGCGCCGACCGGCGCACGACGAGCGCGGCCGATCTGCGGGCACGGGCAGCCAATGCGCGGCAGAGTGCCGCCAACCTGAGGGCAGCCGCAGACAAACGCGAAAACCAAGAGACCTAGGCAGAGCCATCGGCACTGCCTTACCGGATGACGTCTCTCGGGCCGCCATGGCCCGGGAGGCGCTCAATCCGGTCGTGCGGTCGTGTCTCAGCCGGCCGGCTGGGCCGGGCGGATGGTGACGCGGGTCGAGTGAATGGCCGAGCTGTCGCCGATGTCGGTCCGCGCGGTGCCGGTGATGGCGTTCACGTTGGCCCGCTGGCCGGCCCGTTTCGGCCAGCGGCCCTTGGGGCACAGCGCCACCTGGCGCCCCACGTCGGCCGACACCGCGACCTGCGCCTCGATGGCGTCGACTTTGCTAGCGACCTCGACCGTGTCGCCCGCCGCCAGTCCCAGCTCGTCGGGGCGAAGGACCCGGACCCCTTGGGGCCGCTGCGCACCAGAGGCTGCCTGAGGCGGGCATCGGCATCGAGCCAGACCCCGTTGTAGGCGGTGGCGCACTGCTTTCAAGGCTGCCCCGGACCGTCGACGCCCGCAGCGACATCACCGATACGCGCTGCGAGATGCGTCCAGGAGCTGTCGAGCATGAGGTCGTGCCCTCCGCTGCGGAAGACGGCCTCCACCCCGTAGGCCCGACCCAGGCCACGCTGTTCGGCCATGGTGAAGATCTCGTCGCCGGCAGCGCCGATCACGAACACCGGCGTCGTGATCCGAGATGTCCGGATCCTGCGCAGGATCATCGTGTTGAGGGCTGGCGCCGACTCGTTCTGCAGCCTCTCGGCGGTCCACTCGACCATCGTCTGGTCGGTCTCGGGGGTGAAGAACCAGTGCCGCACCCTCTGAGGGTCGGAGATGACTTTGCTGTAGTCGGCGGTCACCACGGCTCGGATCATCGTGATCGGGTCTTGCTTGATCGCCCGGAGGTTCGCCCTCAGGGTGCCTTGGGGCGGGACCGAGGCGACCAGGATCGCTGCGGCGGCGGCGTTGTCCTCGAGGTAGCGCTGCACCACGTAGCCGCCCATCGAATGGCCCACCAGCACCACAGGCACGCCCGCATCAGCGACAGCATCGCCAACCGCCCGGATGAAGCTCGACATGCGCGTCCAGATGCGCCCTTTTGCGCCAGGGCGCTCATGGCCCGGCAGCGTGACCTCGATAACCCGCCGCCCCTCGGAGCGGAGCTGTCGGCTCACCTTCTCCCAGCACCACGGGCCGTGCCATGCCCCATGCACCAAGACGATCGCCGCCATGCCGGAAATTTAGTTGCACCCCCACGTCCGGTGGGCGGTGCCAATCGAGGTCTCAGGAGTCAGGAGGTGATGGGCTCGCAGCTGCGCAGCGATCTCACCGACGAGGAGGTCGACTGGCTTGGTGCTGACCTCGGGTGATGCTCGTCTGCGTCGAGATCGTCGACAGCGGAAGGGTGGTCGGGCATAGCAGTGCTCCTCAGTGTCCGGCGGGCTGGCGTGTGCAGGCCCCGCGGGCGATGCGGGGTCATGGCGGCGAAGGGTCCTGCGGGGAGAGGCTGGGCTCGGGGCCCCGGCGGGGGCGGGCATGGGGGATGCACAGCGGCGTGCCGGTCACCGGGTCGTCGATCACCTGCACCGCCACGCCGAAGACCCGCTCGATCAACTCGGGCGTGATCACCTCAGCGGGGCTGCCCGAGGCCACGATGCCGCGGTCGGCCATGGCGATCAGATGCGACGCATAGCGGCATGCCTGGTCGATGTCGTGGAGCACCATCACCACGGTGCGGCCCTCGGTCTCGTTGAGGTCCCTCAGCAGATCGAGGATCTCCAGCTGATGGGCCATGTCGAGATGGGTGGTCGGCTCGTCCAGGAGCATCAGCGGCGTGTCCTGCGCCAGCGACATGGCGATCCAGGCACGCTGTCGCTGCCCGCCGGAGAGCTCGTCCACGCTGCGCTCGGCCAGCCCGGCCATGTCGGTGAGCTGCAGCGCCCGGCTCACCGCTGCCTCGTCTGCGCTCGACCACTGGTCGAACAGCCGCTGGTGCGGATAGCGGCCCCGCCTGACGAGATCGCCGACCAGCACGCCGTCGGGCGCCCGCGGGTTCTGGGGCAGCAGCCCCAGCCGAGCGGCGACCGACTTGGTGGGCTGGCTGTGGATGTCGGCGCCGTCGAGGATCACGGTGCCCGCGACGGGCTTGAGGAGCCGGGCCAGGGCTCGCAGCAGAGTCGACTTGCCGCACCCGTTGGCGCCCACGACGGCGCTGATCTCCCCGGCCGGGACCCGCATGCTGAGATCCTCCACGACCACGGGCCCGCCGTAGCCCAGCCACAGCCCGTCGGCTGCCAGCCTCGGGCCGGTCTCGGACGGCGCCGTGTCGTCAGCAGACGCGGGCGCCTCAGAGGAAGTCTCGCGCTGCGCCGGCGCTGCGCTCTCAGAACACACGGTTGTGCCTCGCCAGCAGGAACAGGAAATACGGCCCGCCCAGCGCCGCGGTGACGATGCCCGCGGGCAGGGTCGTCGGCGCGAACAGGCGCTGTGCGATCAGGTCGGCGCCGAGCAGGAACAGCCCTCCCAGCAGCGCAGTGAAGACCAGCACGCCGCCGCTGAGGCTGCCGGCCAGCAGACGGGCCAGGTGCGGGACCAGCAGGGCCACGAACCCCAGCGGGCCGACCACGGCCACCGCCACAGCCGCCAGGGCGGACCCGATGGCGATCAGCGCCAGCCGGTCGCGTTCCACGCGCAGCCCCATCGAGGCAGCGGTGTGGTCGCCGAGCTGAAGGATGCGCAGCCGCCGCATCGCCACAAACGCCGCCGGCCCCAGCACCGCCAGCCCGATCCCGAGGGTGCGGGCGTCGCCCCAGGAGGCCCCGAACAGGGTGCCGGCCTGCCAGCGCACCGCAGCGGCCACGCGTTCGATGGGGTAGCGGACCTGCATGAACGTGACAGCAGCCGCCAGCAGGGCATTGATCCCGATCCCGACCAGCACCAGCCGGGCGCCGCTCACGCCGCGCTTGTAGGCCAGCAGGTAGATCACCACCGCGGTGCTCAGCGCCCCGGCGAAGGCGGCGTAGGGCAGCAACGCCACGTCGCCGCCGACGACCAGGATGAACACGGCGCACAGCGCGGCGCCGGTGTTGATGCCGATGATGTCCGGGCTGACCAGCGGGTTGCCGATCAGGCCCTGGAAGATGGCGCCCGAGGCGGCCAGGCACATCCCTGCCAGCACGGCCACGACCAGGCGCGGGAAACGCAGCGTGTTGACCACGAAGTCGAACTCGCCGCCGCGGTCCCACAGGGCGGTCCGCAGCGCATCGCCGGCGGGGATCGGGAAGTCGCCGACCGTGAGGCCGACGGCCATCAGGGCGAGCACTGCGCAGCCGCCGGCGGCTGACAGCCAGCCCACGCGCAGCTGCAGCAGGCCGCTGACGCCCGCTCGCCGGCAGACGGCCGACTGCGACGGCACCATCTCCGAGCAGCGCAGCGCCGCGGCGACGGCGATCAGCCCGCCGGCGACAGCGGCCAGCGTCGTCACCGACGGCGCGGCGAGGCCGACGATCACAGCTCGGCCAGCTTCGTGAAGCGGACCAGGTACACCAGGAACGGCGCGCCGACCGCCGCGGTGACGATCCCCACCTGCAGCTCGCCGGGGCGGACCACGACCCTTCCGACCACGTCGGAGGCCAGCAGCAGGCACGGGCCGAGCAGTAGGCAGTACAGCATGATCCAGCGGTAGTCGGGGCCGACCACGGCGCGGACCGCGTGCGGGACGGCCAGCCCGACGAAGGCGACCGGCCCGGCGATTCCCACCGCCGAGCCCGCCAGCAGGATCACGGTCACGCCCGCCGCGGCCCGCACCGCGGCAGTGCGCTGGCCGAGCCCGGCGGCCACGTCGTCGCCCAGCGACAGCAGGTTGATCTGGCGCCCCATGAACAGGCCGGCGACCAGTGCGGCCGCGATCACCGGGAACAGCAGCCGCAGCTCGTCGGTGCCGCGGCCCGAGATCGAGCCGGCCAGCCAGAAGCGCGCCTGGTCGAGGGTCTCCTGGTCCAACAGCAGCAGGGTCGTCGTCCACGCCCCTAGCAGCGCCGTGAGCACCGCCCCGGCGAGGGCGAGCTTGACCGGCGTCGCCCCGCCGTGGCCGACCGAGGCCACCGCGTAGACCAGCACCGCAGCGAGAGCCGCCCCGGCGAAGGCGAACCAGACGTATCCCTGCGGGCTCACCACCCCGGCCGCGAAGATGGCGGTCACGATGGCGAACGCCGCGCCGGCGTTGATGCCGAGGATGCCCGGCGCGCCCAGCGGGTTGCGGGTGACGCCCTGGGTGATCGCACCGGCGACCGCCAGGCAGGCCCCGGCGGCCGCGCCGATCAGGGTGCGCGGCGCTCGCAGCTCGCGCACCACGACCTGGCCCTGATCGGTCGGGTCGTAGTCGAGGACGGCGTCGAGTGCCTGGGCGGTGGAGATGTCCAGCGTGCCGCAGCGCAGGCTCAGCAGCACGAAGAACGCCAGCAGGCCGACCGCGGCCGGCACGCCGACCGCGTGAGCCGACAGCAGCGGCGCGCCGTCCACGCGACGCCGCCGCGACCAGGCGCCCAGGGCGATCGGGGCAGCGGTCAGCGCCGCGACGATGGCGACCGTGATGATCCAGCCGCATCGGAGGCCGGTCACGACGGCTCTCGCATCGGCCGAGGGGCCGGATCAGCTCTCTGGCTTGAGGCGGGCGCAGCCGACGATCCTGCGAACGCCTCGCAGCCCAGGCGCTCGCCTCGGATCGGCCATCAGCTGCAAGGGCTCCGCGCCGAAGCCAGGAAGCTGCAGTATTCGGCCTCGCTGACCACCCAGACGCCTTCGACGAGCATGATCGGCCGAGTCAGGTCCTCATACGCGGGGTTGCCGCCGAACAGCACGTTGTAGGTGATGGTCGCGGTGTCGCCGCTCACCTCGGCCGCGGTGGGCGCCAGGGCGACGCCGCCCATCTGCTCGCCCGCGGCCTCATAAGCGGCGTTCGATGCCTCGAGGGCGGCGGCGTTCTCCAGGTGCGGTGCCTTGTCGGCCCATGCCGCGTTGCTGTCGTAGACGAGTGCGAACGCCTCGGCTGCCGCCGCTGCCTCCGGGTCGTCGATTGCTGCCGCGGCGTCGCTGACGGTCTGTTCCTGCGGCTCATCGGCTGCGGCTTCGGTGTCCTCTGGCGTGCTCGACTCGGGCTCTGCTGCTTCTTCCGGCTCGTCGGCTTGCGCCGCTGCCTCGTTCTCTGGCGTGCTCGGCTCGGCTTCTGCTTCCTGTTCAGGCTCGTCTTCTTGCTGCTGTTCTAAATCGTCGTCTTGCGGCGCTGTCTCATTGTTTGACGTGCTCAACTCGGGTTTTTCGTCCGCAGCCGAGACGGGCTCGTCGACGGCGTCCGCGGCGGTCGATGCTTCGCTGTCGCTGCCGCATGCGCCGACGCCGAGCACCAGCAGCGCTGCAAACGCCCACAGGCGTCGCAATGCCGGGTTCGTCGTCGGCTTGGTCATGACGCGGGCTCCGCTGACGCCGAGGCCGCGAGCGCCACGTCGAACGACAAAAGCTCAGCGCCATGGGCGACCGGCTGCTGGGCAGCCTCGGCGTGGCCGCGGGCGAAGGCGGGGGAGTGCACCCAGGCCATGAAGGCCTCCTCGGACGCCCAGCGCGTGTATACGTACCAGGTGTTGCCTTCTGCGGGCCGGAGCAGCTCGAAGCCCTCAAAGCCCTCCATGGTCTCGACCTCGCCGACACGATTCTTGAATCGGCGGAGCAGTTCGTCTCCGGCGCTGTCGGGGACGGTTATGGCGTTGATGCGCACGATGCTCATCAGTGGTTCTCCTTGCTAGGTGGTTTGGCTAGATGGATTGGGTCGGTGGTTTGGCTGGGATATTGGGGATGATCACAGGGGCGGGGCACCGAGGCCAGCGGCCGACAGTCCCGCCGGGCCGCCTGAACAGGCGGCTCTGCTCGGACGGCAGCCGCTCATGGAGCAATGCCGTTCATGGAGCATCGAGCCCGGCGATAGCCGCTGCGATCTCTGCGATCAGATCGCCGGTACGTGGTCCGTTGCCCAACAGGAGCTGGTCGTCGATGGTGACGATCGAGCGGCTCTTGCCGGCCGGTGTCTCCTGCAGACCGCCGAGCGAGAGCAGCCCGTCGATCCCGCCCACAGAATCCAGACCCGCAGCCGGGATCAACAGCAACTCGGGCGCCGCAGCGATCAGCGCCTCCGCTGCTATCGGCGTCGGGTCCGCGATGCCGAGCTGGTCGGCGATGTCGACCCCTCCGGCGGCCTCTATCAGCCAGTGGGTCGCAGTCGATGTCCCGAGCACCAGCTGCGTCGACTGTCCCCGCACATAAAGCGCGGCCACCAGCGGCGGGTCGTCGCCTGACGCCACGGTGTTGCGGGCGATGGCGGCTTCGAGCTCGGCCGCTAGCTCCTCGCCCCGCTCGACGACTCCGAGGGCGGCGGCCACGGCGCGGATCTTCGCTGCGGGGCCCTCCGGGGTGGCTTCGTTGGGCACGATCACCAGCGGGTAGCCGAGCCTGCGGAGATCATCGATCGTCTCCGGCGGGCCGGCGATGTCGGTGGCCAGCAGCACCGTCGGCTCGAAGGCGGCGATTGGCTCGGCGGCCAGCGCCCGCTGATAACCGATCTGAGGCAGGGCGTCGGCCTCGGGCGGGTAGGTGGCCGAAAGGTCGGTCGCCACCACCTTGTCGCCGAGCCCGAGCGCGAACACGACCTCGGCCACGGTGCCGTCCAAGGGGATGATCCGCTCGACGCTCTCGACGGTCACCTCGTTGCCCAGGTGGTCAACGATCGTGACCGGCAGCGGCGGGGCCGCGGGAGCCCGCTCCAAGACATCAGGCGCTTCCTGAGCGGGTTGCTCATCTACGGACTGAGCCGTGTCGGTCGGCGTGGCGTCTGTCGTCGGAGCCTGTTCCCGGGCCAAAGAGCCTTCGCCGGCTGCCAGGTCTTGGTTCGCCCCGGCGTCTCCGCAAGCCGCGCCGACGACCACGAGGACAAGAACCGATGCCCAAGCCAGCCGAGTGCGGACGAAAGTCATATAAGGATAACCTTATAGATAATATTAGGTAAAGTTTACAAATGTCGGACAGGAACACAACGGCCCGCAGGGCAGGGGGCGTGGCGTATCGCATCGCCACGGCGATACTGCGGAGGTGGCAGGCCCTTCTCGAGGCGCTGTGATGCGGGTCTCGATCAGAGCGGCGGTTGTGGTCGTCGGGGTCCTTGCCGTAGTGGTCATCGCATTCTGGAGAGAGGAGACCCCACCTCGCGAGGACGTGCTCGCCGATCTCGCCGACGATGCGATCGTGCCCGCCAAGGAGAGACTGAGCGTCGAAGCCGGCGGACTGGCCGACGCCACCGCCAAACTGTGCGCCAACCCGACGCCCGAAGCCCTGGCCGAAGCCCGCCATGTGCTTATGTCGACCCGAGCGGTGTGGTCCTACAGCGAGGTGATGTGGGTGGGTCCGGTGATGGACCGCCGCTCCTGGCATGTGATCGACTGGCCGATATCGGCTGTCGAGATCGAGGAGCTGATCGCGGATGCGACCGTAGAGCTGGATAACGATCGCCTCTCCAGCCGCATCGGCTCCGATCAACGAGGCCTCGGCGCGGTCGAGTACATCCTCGGTGGCCCGGTCGACGAGCCGGTCGACGACACGGCGGTGCTCGAAGCGCTGGGCGACCCGCGACGCTGCGCGTACCTCAGCGGCATCGCAGCGGTCATCGCCTCCGAGGCAGCGCTGTTGCCGACGGACTGGACCGTCGATGCGGAGGGCCTCGGCCCCTACCGGGAGATGTTCGTCGATGAGATGTCCTCGGGGATCGATGCGATCGTCAACAACTCGCTGTTCCTGCTGGAAGCCATGGCCGACCTCGAACTCGGCATCGCCTTGGGGGCGATCACCCGCGACGCCCCCCTCGACGTCATCACGGAGGGTCCGCTCGGGCTTGGCGTGTCGGACCTGGCGCACCATCTGCTGGGCCTGCGCCACGTGCTGGTCGGCGAGAGCGGCGAGAGCGGCGATGACAGCATCGCCGGGTTGAGTCCGCTGCTGGGCGACGGCATCAGCAACCGCCTTACGTCCCAGATCGATGCGGCCAGCGAGGCGTTGGCAGCCGTCGATCCGCCGCTGCGCACAGCCGTCGTCGACGATCCCGAGACGGTGACCGCCGCCCGGGAGGCGATCAAGACAGTGCAGATCACGGTGGCCACCGAGGTCGTCAGCCGTCTCGGGGTGACGATCGGCTTCAACGATGCCGACGGCGACACAGGCCTCTAGAGCCCGCAGCGACCTCCCCGCAGGGGACGTCGACAGTCCTGCCGGGCGGCCCGCCGCTCGCGCCACAGCCACCCCCGCAGGGCGGCTCTCCGCTCACGCTGTTGACAGGCCAGCCGAGCGAATCTCCGGGCGGTTAGCCAACCGGCTTTCCGAGCGGAGCGCAGGACAAATGGCCCACGCGGGGGTCGCCGGGCGGGTCGTCGAAGCAGCCGGCCGGTCGGTGCCCTCCGACTCGGTTGCCGTGTTTCGCATCGGCTTCGGGCTGCTCGTCGCCTACAGCTCGATCCGATTCCTGGCCAAGGGCTGGGTCGACACGCTCTACCTGGCGCCCGAGTATCACCTCTACTACCGCTGGTTCGAGTGGGTGCAGCCGCTGCCCGCTCCGTTCATGCACCTCCATGTGGCCGCCTTGGCGGTGCTCGGGCTGTGCATCGCGCTGGGCTACCGGCACCGGCTGGCCACCGCCTTGTTCCTGGCCGGGTTCGCCTACACCGAGCTGATCGATGCCGCCCTGTACCTGAACCACTACTGGTTCATCACCCTCACCGGCGTGCTGTTGCTGATCCTGCCGGTGCATCACCGCTGGTCGCTCGACGCCGCCGCGGGACGCGTGGCCGCCCACCGATCGGTCGAAGCAGGCGTGGTGTGGATCCTGCGGGCGCAGCTCGCTGTCGTCTACATGTTCGCCGGGCTGGCCAAGCTCAACCCCGACTGGCTGCTTGGCGCTCAGCCGATGCGCTTGTGGCTTGCGGACCGGACCCATGTCGGGTTTGTGGGCCCGTTGCTGGACGAGCCGGTCGTGGCCTATCTGGCGAGCTGGTCCGGCGCCTTCTTCGACTGCACGATCGTCGCCTGGCTGCTCTGGCAGCGGTCACGGCCTTATGCCTACGCGGCTCTGGTCGCCTTCCATCTCGCCACCGGGGCGCTGTTCATGATCGGCGTGTTCCCGTGGGTGATGATCGTCAGCGCTCTGATCTTTTTCGACCCTGACTGGCCCCGCCGCTTCGCGGCGTCGATCCGGCACGGCATCTGGATGCACCGCCTGCGACCCGATGCCCCGAGCAGCCTGGTCCCAGACCCGCGCTCCGGCTCGGGCTCGCGGCCCTTCATCCGGCCGTGGCTGATCGGATTGCTTGCTGTGTTGGCCGTGGTGCAGTTGGTCCTGCCGCTGCGCCACTACGCCATAGACGGCAACGTGCGCTGGACCAGCGAGGGCTACTACCTGTCGTGGCGGGTCATGCTCACCGAGCAGGCAGGCTTTGTCGAGTACCGCATCAGCGATCCCGCAAGCGGTGACACCTGGATGGTCAGCCCCGGCCTGATGCTCACCGACTGGCAAGCCGCCCACGCCGCCACCAGGCCCGATCTGATCCACGCCACTGCCCACCTCATCGCCGACCACTACGAACAACAGGGCATCGCCGGCGTGGAGGTCCGAGCCGATGCCTGGGCCACCATGAACGGCCGAGAAGCGCAGCGCCTCATCGATTCCGCCATCGACCTCGCCGCTTACGACCGCGGCCGAGCGCCTCCGGGCTGGATCCTCGACCTTTCCTGATCGCCCCCTGCCCCCGTCTGATCTGATGCGGGTCTGCTGAACGGTGAGTATTTGAGTCCAGCTAGTCGAGCCTGCGCAGCAGCGTGTCGGTGCAGTCCGCCGCCAGCGCCCGCAGCGCGTCGCCTTCGCTTCGCTTGAAGTGCCAGCGCTGGTCGAGCAGCCCGGCGATCCGGGTGCCTGTAGGGAATCGTGGGTCCGGCCGGCTGCCGGTGAACGAGTCGTCGATCCTCTTGATCTCTGCGAGATCCTCTACTGCCAGCCGGCCAACCCGTTCGCCAAGCTGCCGGATCCACACGACCCCTGCGAGAGCGGTCTGCACGACCGTCGTGTAGGGGGTGCCGGTGGTCTCTGCGGGCAGGATCACGTCGTGGTCGGTAGCCAGTTCCGGGGCCGTGTGGACCAGCAGAATCTCGGCGAACCCGTCTGCTGTGTCGAACACGTCGCATGAGTTGAGGTGGCGCACCAGGCCGATCCGCCGATCCGCTCCGGCAGCTTCGACCACACGCAGGTCGCCCGCCCTGGGATCGGTCGGGTCGGCAGGTACCCGTGTTACGGTGTGGGGGGTCATCAGCGAACCCTACGCACACACCGACATGATGGAGTCCTGCACTCAACATGCTGCTCGCACCCCTCGGTGTGCGAAGTGGCTCCGTACGGCCCTGCTGATCGGGTTCCTCGGAACGCTCGCGGCCGGCCTGATGGCGGCAGGCTGCGGCTCGGGCGACGAGTCCGACGACGACGTGTTCATGGACACCTACGACTCGTACTTCCAGTCCTTCCACAGCAGCTACAACGCGTCGCCCGACATCGAAGATCTCGCCAGGCGTTCCACGGTGGTAGTGGAAGCGACGCTCGTCGACGTGGAAGACGGGCGGTTCGCCGGTGAATCCGAGACGGAAGTGGCGATCGTGACGCTCAACCTGGTCTTCGAGACCGACGACGAGGTCCGCTACTACGTGCAGCTGTCGCGGCCGCAGGACTCGTCTGTCGACCGGCTGCGGTCGGTGCTGCCGGTGGGCTCGCGCAGCGTGATCTATCTCATGCCGAACGACGATCCGCTCACCGACAGCTGGTTCAACGTCCGCGAGGACGGCAACGAGTGGTTCTTCACGACGCCCCAGGGGTGGATCCTCGACCACCCCGAACGAGGGATCGTCTTCCCTCTCGAAGATCCCGAGGACAGGCCTCCGTTCGCTGACAGCCCCCGTGGGGCCGGTGACTCGCTGAGCGACTGGCTGGCGGCCGGGAAGCGGCCGTAGCGGCTCGCCGGGAAATTAGCGGTGCCTCGGGCAATTGGCGTGTAACGCGTTCTCGCTAGCTCCCGATGCGCTCCCCGAGCTTGCGTGTGAGGGCGGGATTGGGCACTGAAGTGAGATTGTCGAAGGCGGCGGCGCAGTTTGGTTCGAGCTGGGCCAGTGACGGTCTTGTCTCAGCTCCCTGTCTGCACAGAGTGGATGGTGATGTGGGTCGAGTGGATGGTGGAGCTGTCGCCTATATCGGTGCGTGCTGTGCCGGTGAGAGCGTTCACGTTTGCCGCCTCGTGAGTCTGTTTTGGCCAGCGGCCTTTCGGGCACAGGGCCACTCGTCGGGGCACATCGTCTGAGACAGCGATCTGGGCCTGGAGGCTGTCGACATCGCTCGCGATTCTCACCTCATCACCCGGCGCGAGTCCTTCTTCGATTGCGTCGGCTGGATTGAGGGTGACGGTGAGAGGACCCAGACGACGACTGATCCTGGGGTCGTTGCTGTAGCTCGAGTTCATCGTCAAGGGGTCAGCCGGACTCAGGAGTCGAAACGTCCCGGGTTCGGGTGCGCGATCGGTCTCAGGTGACGGGATCGTCGAGAGGCCGCTGCGCTTGAAGACTTCGCCGGCCAGTTGAAGTCGACCGTTGGGGGTTTCGAACTCGCCCTTCGGGAAGGCTGTGTGAGCTGAGTCGTCGGGCCAGATCGTGCCTTTGGCCGACAGCTCAGCAAAGCTGATTCCGGTGCCGGATCGGATCAGAAGCTCGTCGATGAGAGCCTGGTCGGAGTCGTACAGCTCGGGCTCGGCGAAGCCCATCGCCCGTGACAGGCGACGGAAGATCTCCTGGTTGGGGAGCGCGTCGCCTGGCGGGTCGACGACTTTGACCTGCGCCGACACCGAGTAGTGGAAATAGGACACGACAAGGTCGTCGAACTCAAGGAATGAGGCCGCCGGCAACACGACGTCGGCGTAGTCGGCAGTGTCGGTCCCGAAGAGGTCCACCACGACCGTGAACAGATCCTCTCGTTCGAGAGCTGTCCGCAGTGCTCGTTGCCGAGGATTGGATGCGACGAGATTGTTGTTCCACGTCACCAGTGCTCGGCATCGAGTGCGGTCAGAGAGCGTCTCGATGAGGTCCATGTGCGAGATCGAATGGGGCGCGTCTCCGCCACCGGCGATATCGGGATCGATGTAGCGGCCAGCATTCAAGAACAGCACCCCGGTGCCGGGTTTGCCCATATTGCCGGTGGCGGCGGCCAGCGTGACACAGGCTCGGTAGATCGCTCCGCCACGCAGCTGTCGCTGAAGGCCTTGACCCAACCAGATCAGGCTTCGCTTCTCGACCAGGAGCGAGGCAACCGTGTTGATGTCGTCGGTCGAGATACCGGTGGCGGCGGCCAGCTCATCAAGATCGAGGTCCTCGACCAGCGGTGCGACCAGGTCCCAGCCGTCGCAGCGCTCATTGAGGAAATCCAGCGCCAGTCCGTTGCCGACGGTCGTTGCGGCCTTGAGCAACGCAAAGGCCAGGGCGGCATCGGCGCCGGGGCGCACTTGGAGGTGGATGTCGGTGCTCTTGGCTGTGGGGTGGGCGATCGGATCGATCGCGATCGTCACTCCGTCGAACTCGGGGATCCAATGCCGGTGGGCGTGCGGGGCAGCAGCCGACGGGTTGGCCCCCCAGATGACTAGGCACTCCGCTGAGCTGTCTCGAGGGTCGAAGCCGTGCACCGAGTTGCCCGTCATCAGAGCCAGCACACTGTGAGCCGCGTTGTTGCAGATCGTGTCCGGCTCGACCTCGGTCGCGCCCGCACGATTGAAGAACCGACGCGGAAAATTCCCGGCAATCACCGAGTTGGTTCCGGTGTAGTGGCTGTGCACGATCTTTGCGCCCTGCCCCGACTCGACTAGCGGTCCGAGCCGCCGAGCGATGAGGGCCAGCGCTTCGTCCCAGTTCGAAGGGGCGAACTGTCCGGATCCTTTCGGGCCGGTCCGAACCAAGGGCTGAGTGAGGCGGGCATTGGCATCGAGCCACACCCCGTTGTAGACCGTGGCGCACTTGCCGCACAGCGTGCCTCGACTTACCGGGTGCTCCCGATCGCCCCCCACCCGCACGATCCGACCGTCCTCGACCCTGGCCATGATGCCGCACGTGTCATAACAGTCCCGAGGGCACGTTGTTCGCACCTGGTGGCTAACCGCTGACGCTGATTTCATGGTCTCGATTGTAGGCAACATCCGATGACAGAGTCGTTGCAGACTGCGGCTGCGAGCGGTTCGTAGCCCCCGGCGTTGTCGATGACTGTGCGGACGCTGACGCGCAGTCCGCCACGGCCGGCAAGCCTCGCAGCTTGGTCAACGATCGCCGGTGTCTTTGAGGCGTGCTTCCACCGGGAGCATCTGGGTCGGGCGGAAGCGCTGAACGAAACCGTCGATGCCGGTCGGGGCGGCGATGGCCATGGCGGCGGCGACGGATCCGAGGACGATGAAGCGCCAGGTGTCGTTGTCCTGGAACTGTTCGGAGATGAACCAGAAGATCGCCACCCCGATGATCGGCCCGGTGGTCGAACCGACGCCGCCGATGATGACGATGAAAATGACCAGCGCCGTCCAGGTGAGCACGCTGAAGGCGTCGCGGTTGGTGACAGTTGCGGTGTTGAGGTGTATGAGCGCACCGGTCATTCCCGTCCAGAACGCTGCGATCACCCAGACCGCGAGCCGGGCTCGGGTGGCCGAGACCCCCAGCGCTTCGGCGCCTTCGAGATTGTCGCGCACGGCTCTGAGCGCCAGCCCGAGCCGCGAGCGCAACACCCCGACGACGATCAGAGTTGCGCCCACGGCAAGTGCAAGCGCGGCCCAGTAGATGAGGTCGCGGCGCTGCTCGAGGCTGTAGTCGGCGAACGTGTTGCGGACCGTGAACGACTGGATATTGCCGGCGCCGAGCGAATCGATCCGCAGGCTCCCGAGGCGAAGCACTTCGGCGATCACCCAGGTGCCGATAGCGAAGTAGCCGCCCCGCAGCCGGAAGGCGAACAGGGCGATCGGCGCGGAAAAGGCCGCGGCGACGATTCCGCAGGCGACGAGGGCGATGAACGGGTCGTAGCCGTTCTTCTCGGCGAGCACGAACAGGCAGTAGGCGGCGATGCCGACGAAACCCTGTTGGCCTACCGAGACCATGCCGCCGTAGCCCGCAAGCAGGTTCCACATCTGGGCCAGCGAAAGAAAATAGAGAAGCTCGACCAGCGTCAGCTGGGTGGTTGCGGAGCCGAAGAACGGTACGAGCGCCAAGACCACGACGACGGCGGCCAGCGTGATCGTGCCGACGGCCGAGTCACGGCTGCGCCAGACGAGCCGGGCGCTCATATCCGTACCCCGCTCATATCCGTGCCCGTGTCAGCGGTCATGCCGTTCCGCTCAGTTCGGCGGCGGGCGCTCATATCCGTGCCCCGCTTCCCAACAGGCCGTGGGGCCTGAAGCCCAGCACCAGCAAGAAGACGAAGTGGCCGGTGAGGAGATCCCAGCCGATCGAGGCCTGGTTGCCGAGTGTCTGGGACACGCCGAGAACGATCCCCCCGACCAGGGTTCCCCACAGCGAGCCCAGCCCGCCGATCACCACCGCCTCGAAGCCGAAGAGCAACTGGCCCGACCCCGAAGACGGCGCGAACGTGGTTCGGGCGCCGAGGAACACCCCCGCCAACCCAACGGTGGCGAAGGCGATCCCCATGGCGATGCCGTAGACGTGGCGGTCGTTGACCCCCATGAGCTGGGCGGTAGCCGGGTCATCCGCGGTGGCCCGAAAGGCACGACCCATACCGGTCTTCGACAAAAAGACCTGCAGCGCCGTGAGCACCAGGACTGCGACGATCAAGGTGATCAGCGAGAACCAGCCGATACTGATGTCGTCGGAGATTCTGATGGACTCGGTAAGGATCCGCCCTGCGGGTAGTCGCTCGTCGGTAGCGGTGTAGTACTCGAGCAGGGCGCTTTGGATCACGATGCCGAGTCCGAAACTGGCCAGGATGCCCGGAAGTGGATCCTCGCCGAGGGTGCGGTTGAAGATCCCGCGCTGGCCGAGGTAGCCGACAACGGCCATCACGGCGATGACTATGGGCATCGACCACCACATCGACATTCCGAGGGTGTTGGTGGTGGAGAGCGTGAGGTAGGCGGCGACGACGGCGAGGTCGCCGTGGGCGAGGTTGACGAAGCGCATCACCCCGAAGGCCAGCGACAATCCGGTGGCGAACAGCGCATAGAGCCCGCCGAGCAGCACCCCTTGCACAAGCGCGTTGACCCAAGCCATCACACCACTCCGGCCATCACACCACTCCGGCCATCACACGACTCCGAAGTAGGCCGCGGTTATGTCGGCGGTCTCGAGTTCCCGCGGCTGCCCGCTCAACGAAACCCGGCCCTCCAGGAAGCAGTAGAGGCGGTCGGAGACGGCCAGTGCCTGGCCGAGGTCCTGTTCGACGACCAGCATCGTCGTGTTGGCCTCGCCGAGCGTCGTAAGCGTCTCATACAGCTGCTTCACCACGACCGGCGCCAATCCCAGCGACACTTCATCAAGCAGAAGCAGCGTCGGATTAGCCATCAGAGCCCTGCCGATTGCCACTGCTTGCTGCTCTCCACCGGAGAGCCTGTCTGCAGGTCGCCCGAGAAGCGGTCGGATCAAGGGGAGCACATCGACCACGGTGTCGACCGTCCAGTCGCCGCTTCGGCCGGCGTGGGCGCCGATGAGCAGGTTCTCGCGAACCGTCAGCGACGGGAACAGCCTGCGCCCCTCGGGCACCAGCGAAATGCCGCGCTTGACCCGCTGGTGCGGTGCTAGCGATCGCAGGTCCTCGCCGCGGAATACGATGGCGCCCGCCGAGTCGACCTGACCGAGAATCGCTCGCAACAGCGTCGACTTGCCTGCGCCGTTGGCGCCGATGATGGCCACGGTCTCGCCGCGGGCAACCTCCACTGACACGCCGAACAGCGCCTGGAAGTCGCCGTAGTAGGCGTCGAGCCCGTCGAGCGACAGCATCGTCTCGCTCACTCGTCGATGTTCCCTAGATACACGGCCCTTACCTGCTCGCTGCTCATCACCTCCGTCGGCGTCCCCTCGGCGATCTTGCGGCCTTCGGCGATCGCAATGATGCGACCGACCACGGCGATCAGGGCGTGCACGATGTGCTCGATCCAGATCACGGTGATGCCGTCGGCATGTATCGACTTCACGAGATCGACAAGTTCGGCCACCTCCGGCTCGGTGAGACCGCCTGCGATCTCATCGAGCAACAGCACGCTGGGTGCGGTGGCCAGCGCCCGCGACAGCTCGAGACGCTTGCGGTCCAGCAGGGTCAGCGATCCCGCTTTGGTGTTGGCCTTGTTCAGCAGCCCCGTCTGCTGCAGAGCATCGTGGGCGAGCTGCACCCGCTCGCTTCGGGGGAGCGGGTCGCGTTGGCCGAAGGTCGCTCCGACCAGGACGTTCTCGAACACACTCAGCCCTTCGAAGGGTCTCGGGATCTGCGAAGTTCTCCCGATGCCCGCCCGGCAGCGGGCGTTGGCTTTGCGGCTGGTGACGTCGGTGCCGTTCAGCCGGACGGTTCCGGTGTCGGGCCTGAAGTCTCCGGCGACGAGGTTGAGCAAGGTTGTCTTGCCTGCGCCGTTCGGGCCAACGATTCCGACGGCCTCGCCGGCCTCGACAGCGAAAGAGACGTCATCGACCGCCTTGACGCCGAAGGACTTGCTGACGTTTTGGACAGAGATAACCGGCGCCACAGCAAACGCCCCCAGATTCACATAGAGCAGCGGTGCTTATATAGGAGAGTCCTACATCAACTCCATTGGGCCGTCCAGCTCCAGTTCGGGCAGCTGTTGATTGCTGCGGATCCGCAGCTCCCAGTCCCAGGTGTCGCCGGGCATCCACTGGCCGCCCACGAGCGGAGTCTCGGTGACGTGTGGGACGACGCTGTTGCCCCAGTCGACCTTGCCAGCCATGGTGTCCATGCTCGTCTCCGACAAGGCATCGAGCAGGGCGCGCTTGTCGCTCGCGCCGCCGGCGCGGGTGATGGCATCAACGGCCACCTCGAAGATCGAGTGTGAGTAGCCGAGCGGCTGGGTCCACTGGGTGCCGGTTTCGCTCTCGTACTCGCGGGCCAGCTCATCTGCGTTCTGGCCTGTGAGCGACGAGCTGAACGGATGCTTGTCGGTCCACCAGATCTCTGTGCTGATGCCGCCCGGATTCTCAAAGGAGCCGACCGCGCCCGGGAACAGCAAAGCCTTGCCGATGGTGACGGCCTTGGGGGCGAGGCCCTGTTGTTGCGCCTGCGCCCAGAAGTTGCCGAAGTCGGGAGGTGACAGGTTGCCCGTGATGATGTCGGCATCTCGGATCTCGTTGATCTGGGCGGTGAAGTCGTTGCCGCCGAGCGGGAAGCGCCCCGGGTCCACCAGGCTGAAGCCGGCTGCGGCGATCGCGGGCGGGAAGCCCACCGCGGCGTCGCCCCAGGCGTTGCCGTCGGGGTCGTCGGGATAGAGAGCGCCGATGAGCCCTCCGGGCGCGACCTGGCTCCACATGTCCAAGAAGACCGAGATCACGTCTTCGAGTCCCCAGAAGTAGTGGTAGTTCCACTCGCTGGCGACGGCCGGCTCGATGTCAGGGCCGAGTGCGCCGCCAAGTCCGAGATAGTGGGGTTGCCAGGGTGCGTTGTTCGACAGGCACGGCACCTCGTTGTTGGTGCACTGCTGGACCACGGGAATCGTGGTGTCCGGCGTGGAGGAGACGAGCATCAGGTCGATGCCGTCCTGAACGATCAGCTCCTGAGCGACCGTGGCAGCCGTGTTCGCATTCGACTCGGAGTCGCGGTCGATGATCTCCACGGCGTAGCTGGTGCCCGCGATCATCAGCCCGTCGGCGAAGAAGTCGCGCATCTTGGCCACCATCCAGCCGTCGGTCTCTCCGAAAGCGGCCAGCGGACCGGTACGGGGAGTGACATAGCCGAGCTTGATCGTGCCGCCGCTCGATGCGCCCGAACTCGGCGTGTCAGTCGATGTGGACGTGTCCGAGTCGTCGTCGCTGCAGGCAGCCAGCACTGCGCTCGAACCGACGGTTGCGGCCGCAGCCCCGACCAAGAACGAGCGCCGGGTGAGCGGCTGCCCGATGTGGCCGAACCTTGTTGCCGGCTTGTTGGATTTGCTCATGGATGGTTCCCCCTTGGGTAGGTTCGCTGTTCGGCGATCAGCCGGCGGTGTAGCCGCCGTCGAAATGGATGACAGCTCCGGTCATGAAGTCGGAGCCTGATGAGGCGAGCAGTTGCACGACGCCGTGGAAATCCGTCGGCTCGCCAAGTCGTCCGAGCGGGATCCGGGTGAGGATCTGTGCACGCACGGCGGGCCCGTCGCCTTCGTCGGCGTACATCCAGGCGGTGAGGTCCGAGCGGAAGACGGTCGGCGCGATGGCGTTGACGTTGATGCGATGCGGCCCCCATTCGCAGGCCAGCGACTTGGTGAGGAGGTCTATGGCTGCTTTGGAGGGGCAGTAGGCGCTGTAGTTCGCCATTCCGAGGGTGCTGCGTGCCGAGGACATCAAGATGACCTTGCCGCCGCGTCCCTGGTCGATCATCACAGCACCCGCGGCGCGGCACAGCAGCCACGATTGGCGGACGTTGACGTCCATCACAGTGTCCCAGTCGGCAGGGTCCTGATCGACGATCGGGGCGACGAGGTTGGTGCCTGATGCCGACACCACGATGTCGAGCGACCCTGCCGCCTCGATGGCTGCTGTCACCATGGCGTCGACGTCGGCTTCGGTGGA
This sequence comes from Acidimicrobiales bacterium, assembly GCA_965214945.1. GTDB lineage: Bacteria > Actinomycetota > Acidimicrobiia > Acidimicrobiales > Aldehydirespiratoraceae > JAAXHB01. Next base: position 990,435 of record OZ244029.1, read on the forward strand.
CGGTCGGCGCTCTATTACCGATGCGGTTCCTCCCTGCTGGGTTATCGAATCGGCGACTGCTGCGAGCTTCGCGGTGTTGGCTCCGGCCAGGGTCACTGCGGCGCCGGCGCCGGCCAGAGCCCGTGCCGCTTCAGCGCCGAAGGCGCCGGTGGCGCCGCTGACCAACGCCGACTTGTGCGTGAGGTCGAAAACGGACTGCGGTGTCGGGAGGCTCACCGGTGGCTCCTAGGTGGGTTGGGCATCATTTGCTGTGGGCTGGGCATCACTTGCTATCCGGCGGGTTGGGCATCACGACCACCATCGACGCAGGCAGATTCGTCCTATTGACCACTGAACGGGCTTCGCCTGCGGGAATGTGGCAGGAGTCACCGACGGTCAGGGTTGCCTCGCTGTCGTCGGTGACCACGGTGATCTCGCCCGCGGTCACCACGTAGACCTTCTCCAGCGGGGTGGCCTCGTGGGCGCAACCACCGCCAGGCAAGAAGTGCGACATCCCCACCCAGAAACTCTCCACCAAGGATGCGTCGAGGCCCTGGAGCCGCATCGAAGAGCATCCGAAGTGGTTGGGGGCCTCGTAGGCCTTCACGTCGGCGAGGCGGTTGACGTGCACGGCTCAGACCGCCGCGCTGTCCGGCTCGATGCGGAATTCACCGGACGGGTCGAGCATGGCGACGAGCCGCACGATGCAGCCGTCGCCTTTCTTCCAACGCCACGGGAACGCCGCGAAGGTGACGCGCTTGCCTGTGACCGCGTCGATGTCTCCGCCGACGTTCTCGAAGCCGACGATGCCGTTGCCGAGGAGATGCCGGTGGCACGGTTCCCACAAAGGGAAGTCCTCGAGCACTTCGCGTCCCGTCTCCTGGAAGTATTCGGCGCACGCCCACGGCAGGAGGCCGTCAGGAGCGCCGGGGCCGTGGGGGCCGATGGCAGTGGCAAGGGGATGGTCGAGCGCCTGGGTGTCGGTGCCGACGGCCTTCACGCCGCGCTCGACGAACCAGGCGCCCGCTTCCTCGTAGAAGCCCGGGGAGTAGGCGTAGTAGGCCGAGTTGTCGCCGTAGGTGTGATGCCACCCCGTATTGACGACGACTATGTCGCCGGGGCGGATCTCGGGCTGGGCCGCCTCGAGATCGGTAGGCATGATCTTTTCCCACTTGCCTTTCGGGATCGACACCACCACGCCGCTGCCGAAGAAGCAATGCAGAGGCACCTCGTCGAGGAACGGGGTGTTCTCGATCACATGCGCCGGCACGTCGACGTGGGTTGTCGAGTGCATGACAGTGGTGATCTTCTGGGTCAACACACGGGACTTGGCCATGTAGTGGACCCGCTCGATGATCGGATCCTCGAAGTAGGGCCAGTTAGCCACGCCATGGCCCCAAGGAATGCTCAGGTCGTAGAACTCCAGGCCGGTTTCGTTGGCCGGCCAGGTGAAATCGTCATAATTCGTTGAGATGCGATCACCGATCGGCATCCTGCCCCCTTGATCTTTTGTCCAATATACAGAACACTTTGTCCCATGGAATGGAATACCAAACTTCAGCCCGACATGCAAGGGCGTCGCGTTGTGGTCACCGGTTCGGGCCGCGGAATCGGTCGAGGAATCGCCGAGGCCTTCGCCTCAATGGGCGCTGCGGTCGTCGTCACGTCACGCAGCAGCCACGAACTGGAGTCGGTGTGCGAGCAGATCAACGCATCGGGAGGCACGGCGGGAGGCACGGCCCACCCGGTGGTGTGCGACATAACCTCCGATGACGACGTGGAGCGGCTAGCAGCCTCAGCGACACGACTGCTGGGCGGCCCGGTAGACACGCTGGTCAACAACGCCGGCGTCTATCACTCCGCACGGTTTGAGGATCACAGCCTCGACGACTGGCGGCGGGTGCTGGACATCAACGTGGTGTCGACCGTGCGCGTCACCCAGGCCTTTCTCCCGGACCTCTTGGGCGCCGCTCGCGGTCGGCTGATTTTTCTTGCGTCGATCGCCGGCAAGAAGGGGAGCTTCGGACAGGCGGCCTACAACGCCTCCAAGCACGCCCAGATCGCGCTCACCCGCTGCCTGGCCCTCGAATACGGGCACACGAACCTGCGAGTGAATGCAATCTGTCCGAGTTTCACGATGACCGATCTGATCGATCTCGATGCCATGGCGGAGACCTACCGGCAGCCCGCCGACGAGGTCTGGGCGGCGATCGAGGGCGCCTCCACGATCGGGCGAACGGTCACGATCGCCGAGATCGCCGCACTCGCGCTGTACCTTGCTTCCCCGAACGCCGACGGCATGAACGGTCAGAGCATCGCCATCGACGGCGGCATCACCTACGCGTGACACCTAGGCGTGAATCTGAAGAGGGGAACAGGCTTTGAGCCAAGTCGTACAAAGGGCGGCCGCGATCCTGAGGGCGCTCGAGGAACACCCCGAAGGGCGATCGGTTGCCGAGACAGCCGCTGCGGTCGGCCTCCCGAGATCGAGCGTGCATCGACTGCTCAAGGCGCTGGAGGACGAGCACCTCGTGGCCGGCGTCTCCGAGGAGGGAGGCTTCCGACTAGGGCCGGCGCTGATGCACTTGGCTGCCTCGGCCAACAGTTGGCTGGTCGAGACCGTCCATCCCTTCCTGGAGGAACTGAGCCGCTCGCTCGACGAGACGGTCGACCTGGCTGTGCAGTCCGGTGCGGCTGTCTACTTCATCGACCAGGTGGCGGCCTCTCACCGGCTCCAGGCCGTGTCACACACCGGCCTGGCATTTCCTGCTCATTGCAGCGCCAACGGCAAGGCTCTGCTCGCGGAGCTTCCCGACGATCGGGTCGCCGCTCTCGTCGAGGGCACGCTCAGTGCGCTCACGCCCAACACCATCACCGACATGGCCGTTCTTCTGGAGGAACTGGCTGCCGTTCGCGAGAGCGGAGTCGCTTTCGATCGCGAGGAGCACCACCTCGGCATCTCGGCGGTGGGCACCACGCTGCACAATCCCTACGGGCTCGAAGTCGCCGTGTCGGTGCCGGTGCCCAGCAGTCGCTTCGTCGACCGAGAAGACGAGATCGTCGAACAAGTACTCAAGGGCCGCCAGCAGATCGAAGAGCACTTCGGCCTGGTCGTGGAGCCCTAGCGAAACCGCTTCAACGTTCGTGTTCCCGAGTGTCTGCATCGTGCTCTAAGGCATAGCGTCTTGGCTACGTATACATCTTCTACCCGCGGGCTCCGCTCCACGAACAGGAACTCACCATGCAGGGCTTCGACGAACGCTTCGGGTCGCCGGTCGACTACATCCTCGGCATCACCAACGAGATCTGGGAAGGCGGAGGGCTCAACAGGCTCCGTGACTACTACACCGTCGACATCCCGGTGCGCTCTCCCGACGGTGCGGTGGTCGGCAACGAGGCGGTGATCTCCGCAACGCGGGCGACCTTGGCCGAGTTCCCCGATCGCCAGCTCTTTGGCGAGGATGTGATCTGGTGCGACGACGGAGCCGGCGGCTTCTTGTCGTCGCATCGGATCTACTCCACTGCCACACATGCAGGCGACGGGGGATTCGGTCCTGCCACCGGGACCGAGGTTGGCTATCGGGTGATCGCCGACTGCGCCGCATGTAAGAACCGGATCTACGACGAGTGGCTTGTGCGCGATCTCGGCGCCATCGTGCGCCAGCTCGGCCTGTCGCCTCGGGAGTTCGCAGCACGCCAGATCGAAGCCGCAGGAGGCCCAGCTCAGGCGCCTCTGCCTTTGGTGTCGCAGCTCGATCCGGCACCCGTCTACACGGGCGCCGGGAACGACGACGAACTCGGTCTACGCTATGCGACAGCGCTGGAGAGGTTGTCGACCGATGCAACGGTCGATGTCACCGAGATCTACGACCGAGCCGTGCACTTGGAGTTGCCCGGCGGCATGCAAGGTCACGGCTGGGATGATGCGACGCACTTCTGGGGGGAGCTTCGTGCCTGCTTCCCCGACGCCGTGCTGGAGGTTCATCATCGGATCGGTCGATCCGACGCCGGCCTCGGAGACCGCGCAGCCGTTCGCTGGTCGCTGATGGGTTGCCACGCCGGAGGGAGTCGATTCGGCGAACCTTCGGGGGCGCTGGTCCACGTGATGGGGATCAGCCACGCCGAGTTCGGACCGTGGGGTCTTCGACGGGAGTACGTGTTGTTCGACGAATTGGCAGTCTGGCACCAGGTCCTGCTTGCTTAACGCCCTGCTTGCTGCTTGCTTGACGCACTCGCTTGCCCCTGTTTGCTGCTTAGTTGAAGCACTTGCTTGACGCCTTGCTTGTTTGACGCACTGCGGGCGTTGATCATCAGTCCGTCCTCGGGTTGACATTTGGCATACGTAGTCATTAGGGTTGTGCACACATGATGGGGGAGAAGCGAGCGAGCCGCGTCACGTCTCACGACGTCGCTGCTGAAGCCGGTGTCTCGCAGGCAACCGTTGCACGCGTCTACTCGTCCCCCGAGAAGGTCGCACCGGCCACCCAGCTGCGCGTAAGAGACGCCGCCTCGAGGCTTGGCTATGTGCCCAACGCCATCGCCCGGAGCCTGAAGTCCCAGCGCACCCACATCGTCGGCGCCGTCGTCCCTGCCCAGGGCGAGTATTGGCAAAGCGTGTTGACCGCTTTCTCCCGACGGTTGGCCGAGCGCGGCCTGCAGCTCCTGTTGTTCTCGTTCACCGATGCCGACCAGGTGCAGGAGGCGTTGGATTCGGTCGAGCAGTACCGGTTGGACGGGCTCGTTCTCGCATCGTCGACTATCGGCCAGAAGCATCTCGTTCGGATGCGTCGACCCGGCCCGCGTGTGGTCGTCTTCAACCAACCTGCTGCTGCGGGCTTGTTGCCGTTGGTGACGGTGGACAACGAGGCAGGGATGCGCGAATTGGCCGAGCACGTCGTCGCACGCGGCGTTCGCAGCGCCACGTTCGTCGGCGGGGTCGCATCCGCATCGACTGATCGGATCCGCTATCGCGGGGCTGCGGCGGCGCTGGCGGATCACGGCGTCCCGTGCCCCTACGTCGAGGCCGGCTCGTTCACCTATGACGCCGGCTTCAAGGTCGCCGGGCGACTTCTCGACTCCGAGGACCGTCCCGAAGTGGTGATGGTCGGCAGCGATGAGGTTGCCTTCGGGCTCCTCGACGGGCTGCGCAACGGCGGGCTGGACGTGCCCAGAGACATCTTGGTCACCGGGTTCGATGGCCTGCCGCAGGCGATGTGGGCGGGCTACGACCTCACGACGCTGGTGCAACCGGTGGAGGTCCTGGTCGAAGAGGCCCTGGCGATGATGCTCGATACCTCAGATGGGCCGGATGAGCCGCAGCGTGTGGTGCCGGGAACCGTACGCGAAGGACGAACGACACGTAACGACAATGCCTAAGATCCTGAAGGACGCCACTGCCAAGGGTGCTCACGGCGCCGATCTCGAACTGGCCGAACGCGTGCGTGTGTTGATCGCCGACATCGCCGAGCGTGGCGAAGCGGCGGTGCGTGAGATGTCCCGCAACTTCGACGGCTGGGAACCGGCGCAGTTCCGCCTCACAGCGGACGAGATCGCCGAGGTCGTCGCCGGCGTCGATCCTGCGACGGTCGCCGACATCGAGTTCGCCCAGGCTCAGATTCGTAACTTCGCTGAGGCCCAGCTGGCATCGCTTAGCGACGTAGAGATCGAGACGCTGCCCGGTGTGACACTGGGCCACAAGAACCTTCCCGTATCGGCGGTCGGCGCCTACGTTCCTGGTGGGCGCTACCCGATGGTCGCATCGGCGCACATGAGCGTGCTGACCGCCAAGGTCGCCGGCGTGCCTCGAGTGTCGGCCTGCACGCCGCCGATCAACGGCGGTGTGCCCGCGGAGACGATCACGGCTATGCACCTGGCCGGTGCCGATGAGATCTATCTGCTCGGCGGCGTCCAAGCGGTCGCATCCATGGCCTTGGGCACCGAGTTCATCGACCCGGTCGACATGCTGGTCGGCCCGGGCAACGCCTTCGTAGCCGAAGCCAAACGCCAACTGTACGGCCGAGTCGGGATCGACCTCCCAGCGGGACCGACCGAGACGTTGCTGTTGGCTGACGACACCGTCGACGGCGAGATCTGCGCCACCGACCTGCTTGGTCAGGCCGAACACGGCCCCACGTCTCCGGCAGTGCTGTTGACGACCTCTTGCCGGCTAGGCCTGGACACCATTGCTGAAGTGAAGCGCCAACTGCAGACGCTCCCGACCGCCGACATCGCCGCCGTCGCCTGGAACGACTACGGCCGCGTGATCGTCTGTGCGGACAACGCCGAGATGTTGGCGATCGCCAACGATCTGGCATTCGAGCACGTGCAGGTAATGACCGCCGACGACGACTACTTCCTGGCGAACCTGACCAACTACGGCGCCCTGTTCCTCGGCCCCATGACCAACGTGTCCTACGGCGACAAAGTGATCGGCACCAACCACACCTTGCCGACCCAGGGCGCAGCTCGTTACACCGGCGGCCTGTGGGTGGGGAAGTTCCTCAAGACGGTCACCTACCAACGTGTGACAGACCCTGTGTCGAGTGCGCTCATCGGCGAGTACTGCAGCCGTTTGTGCGCGATCGAGAACTTCGCCGGGCATCAGGCCCAGGCCGACATCCGCGTGCGTCGCTACAGCGAGGCCTCCGGGTGAAGACCGCGGTCGTGACCGGGGCCTCGGGCGGTATCGGCTCAGCCATCGCCCAGCGCCTGGCTGCCGACGGCCTCGCTGTCGTTGTTGGCTACCACCGCTCCCGGCAACGAGCCGAGGCCGTGGTCGCCGACCTCGGTGCAGGGCCACACCGTGCGGCGCCGATCTCGGTCGATGATCCGGCGTCCATAGAGGCGCTGGTCGCCGACCTGGCCGCGGCCGACAGCATCGACGTGCTGGTGAATTGCGCCGGAGTCACCCGACCGGTGGCCCACGACGACCTCGAAGGTCTCGACGAGCTGATAGACGAAATCTTCACTACCAACTGGCGCGGTCCCTTCGCAGTCATCCGAGCACTGCGCCCGCTTCTCGACAAGGCCGACGACGCCGTGGTAGTCAACATCTCCTCGGTCTCCGCCATTACCGGGCAGGGCTCGAACGTCGCCTACTGCGCATCCAAGGCGGCACTCGATTCCATGACCCGATCCCTCGGTCGTGCCCTGGCGCCCTCGATCCGGGTGATCTCGGTGTCGCCGGGCTGGGTCCGAGGCAAATACGCCGACCGCCTGCCCTCGGAGATCCTCAAGGCACAATGCGTTGAGACTCCGCTGGGCAGGTTGGCCACCCCTGAAGACGTCGCCGCTGCGGTGAGCGCAGCCATCCACGACCTGGGATTCTCGACCGGCTGCGTCCTGGCGGTCGATGGCGGCCGACCCCTGGGAACACGATGAGCACAACCGACAAGCCCCGTACTTCCGCGCCGGTCTGCGGCGCTGCCGACCTCGCCCGTCGGGTGATCGAACCCGACCAGTTCGTCGCGGACACGGCTGCGTTCATCGACATCCGCCTCCCGGGATCGGCCGGCAAGGCCAGCTACTCCTTTATCGGCCCCGGCGTCTCTCAGAACCCCGACCAGACTGTCAACCTGAGCGAACCCCACGGGTTCAATATCGGCGCTGCCAGCATGCCCCACGGCGTCGTCAACAACCAGCACATGCACTACACGGCCGAGGTCTTCGTATGCACCCATGGCCGCTGGGAGATGCGGCTGGGCCAGCACGGCGAGCAGACCTTCGAGATCGGACCCGGCACGGTCTTCTCGGTACCCACCTGGGTGTTCCGCGGGTTCCGAAACGTCGGCGGCGACGACGGCTGGCTCTTCACCATCCTCGGCGGCGACGACACCGGCGGCATCCTCTGGGCGCCCCAGGTACTGGAGGCCGCGGCGGATGCCGGTCTGTACCTGTCGGCCGACTACACCGTGCTCGACGCGCATGCGGGCGACTCGATCGAAGGCTCGATTACTCCCGTCAGCGAGGCCGAACTCCAGGAACTCGACACCTACACCGACGCGGAGATCGCACAGCGAATCGTCGCTCACGACGAGCTGTCCTGGTCGAAAGCGGCGCTGCTGTCGAGCGCACTGCCCGGTCACAACACCGCGCTGGCGCCGGTGATCGGATTCGGGATGACCGAGGATCGGCGGCACCGTCCCCCGATCCAGACCCCCCACGGGTTCACTGTCGAGTGGCTTCGGGTCGAGCCCGGCGCATCGACCGGTGTCCACCGCATCGACGACCCCCAGGCGCTGTTGCTGACCCAGGGCTCGTGGCGCCTCGACCTCAACTCCGGCGACGACGTCGTTCAACGAGAGGTTGCCGAAGGAGCGGTGGTCTCCGTTCCTGTCGGTGTGTGGCGGAATTTCGTGAACACCGGGTCGAGCACCGCCGAATGCCTCGTTGTCTGCGGCGGCGACCATCGCTCGACGATCCACTGGGACTCCGAGATCGTCCTGGCTGCATCGTCGTGTGGCCGGGGAAGAGATGCCAGCGGCTACCTGGCGCCCGAAAGCCTGACAGGCCGACCGCTCGCCACACACACGGCTGCTCGCTGTAGCGCAGGCGGGTCACCTGTCCACGATCGACCAGCCCGAGGCGCTCACCAGCCCCCTGAACGACTGGCTGGAGCTGTGCAACAATCACCAACACAGGAGGGGAACAACCCATGAGTGCACAACTGCATAGGTGGTGGCGATTCCTCGCCATCCTCCTTGCCTTCACCCTCGTTGCCGCCGCATGCGGCGACGACGACAGCAGCGACGGCTCCGATTCGTCGAGTTCGGACGCCGGATCCGACGACGCCGGATCTGACGACATGTCCTCTGACGGCGACGACGCTGCCGCTGCGATGACCAACATCTCCGAGGAGTGCCCAATCCCGACACCCGCCGGAAGCGTGACGATCGATCTGATGGGCTGGGAGTTCCCGGTGACCGCAGCGATCGCCGACGAGTTCGCGGACTGCAACAGCGACAACCTGCAGGTCAACGTGCAGTTGCTCGACAGCGTGTCTGCCCAGGATCAAGTCTTGCTGGATCTCGCTACCGGTGCGCCGGAGTTCGAGATCATCCATGCCACCGACTCCCTGATCGGGACCTGGTCAGAGAACCTGACGGACCTGACTTCGTTCGTGGACAAGTACCGCGACGAGTTCGACCTCGACGACATCCCGCAGTCCATGTGGGACGGTTCAACCGTTGACGGCCAGATCCTCGGTGTGCCGTTGTTCTCGAACACGATGCACTTCTTCTACAACACCGAGATCCTCGACGAGCACGGCATCGCGGCACCCGACACCTACGACGAGGTCATCGACGCATGCGGCGTGCTCAAGGACGCCGGATACGACGATCCGTTCAACATGAACCTCTCAGCCGGCTGGGCCTGGGAGATTGAGTTCTCGAATCTGTTGAAGTCGTTGGGCGGGAGCATTTTGAATGACGACAACAGCGCTGGGTGGAACACTCCGGAGGGTCTTGAGGCGGTTAACAAGATCGTCGCTGTCTCCGATGCTTGTATGAGCGATGCTGGTTTGGCGTTTGGTATCGATGATTCCGAGGCGGCGTTGCGTGCTGGTGAGCTTCCTATGGCTACTATCTGGGCGTCTCGTGCGGCGCAGATGGACGATCCTGAGAACTCGCTCGTTGTTGGGCTTATCGATTTCGGTCCGGCTCTTAGAACTAGCGCGGATTCTTTGCGCAACGGTCCTGCCTTTGTCGACTATTATGCGATCCCGGCGGGTGGCAGCGTTGATACGGAAACGGTGTTCTTGACGATCATGGCCGCTATCGATCTCGAGTCCCAGAATGCCGCGGCGGCACATGCTACGGTTGCTCGCCTGAGTGCTTCCAACCCGGACGGCCCCCGCAACGGTGCAGCCTCTGCCATCTCGGTGGCTGAGGGAGTTGGGGCTCGTATCAAGAACCCGGCGTTGCCGGTGGCCCAGAACGTGCTCGGCACCGCGCTGCTTGAGATCACCGCCAGCGGCGCTGATCCTGCTGCGGCTCTCGCCGACGCGGAGGCTGCCTACATCGAGGAAGCCACCGCCGCCGGTTTCCTCTAGGCCAACATCTGATGTACTAACATCTGGTGTGCTACTGTGGGGGCCGGCCAAGGCTCCGGCCCCCACAGTAGACACAGAAAGGGGGAGACATCAATCGCAAAACGTTTTCGAGCTTCACGATTCCCAGCGTGTTCATCATGGTCGCGCTGATGGCGTTTCCGCTGGTCACGACCATCTTCTTGTCGTTCAATCGCATCTTTCTGCGCGATCTAGGCAACCGCACCTGGATCGGGTTGGACAACTACACGGACGTGTTGTCCGATCCGGCGTTCTGGGACGCGTTCTGGTTGACGATTCTCTTCGTCGCGGTAGTCGTGCCTGCCCATCTCGTCATCGGATTCGGGCTCGCAACGCTGCTCGACCGCGTCAAGCGCGGCCGCGGGTTCTACATGGCGGCACTGCTGCTGCCGTTCATCGTAACGCCCGTCGTAGGGACGTTGCTGGTCCGTGACCTGTTCGACCGAGGCGGCCTGCTCTCATGGCTGTGGACGGTCGTGACGGACGAGCCGTTCGTCATCACTGGCAGCAACATCAAGTGGATCCTGATCCTGCACGGCATCTGGGCGACGACACCGTTCGTGGTGATCACGCTCTTCGCAGGCATGCAGACGCTGCCCTCCGAACGGCTGGAGGCGTCCGAGATGGATGGCGCCGGCTTTTGGGCCAAGCAGCGCTTCGTGGTCATTCCGCATCTGCGGTCGTTGATCGTCTTCGTGCTGCTCATCAGCATCATGGATGCCTATCGTGTGTTCGACAGCTCCTTCGTGTTCGGCCAGAGCGTCGGACAATCAGCCAACACGCTGACGGTCTACAACTTTGAAGTGGCCTTCAGCAGCCAACTCGGACGGATCGGTAAGGGCAACGCAATCGCGGTGCTCACCATGATCGGCATGTTCGTGGCGCTCATCCCGTTCCTGCGCAAGTCCTACCAAGAGCAGATCGCGGACCGATGAACAAAATCAGAGAACAGCTCAAGACAGCCAGTGTTCACACCACGCTGCTGATCACCGTCATCGTCTCGTCGGTGCCGTTCTACTGGGCGGTGCAGACCTCCATCAAGTTCACACGCGACACCATTCGCAGTGAACCCACTCTGTGGGGCTTTGACATCACGGCCGACCCCTACCGCAAGTTCTGGTTCGTCAACACCGAACAGAACATGTGGCATGTAGGTCTGTTCTTTGGAGTCGTGGTCGCGGCCGTCGTCGCTATCCTGACAGTCCGCAAACGCTTCCGAACCACCTGGCCGTTCACCTTGGCCGTTGTCGGCACCCTCTGGGTGGCGTTGACGCTGTTCCCGTCGATCTTCGACATGAACCGCGAGTTCGACTACTTCGTCAACTCCATCTTCGTGACGGTACTTACGGTCATCATCTCGATCTCGATCGGCCTGCTCGCAGGCTACGGATTGGCCCGCTATTCGGGATTGTCGGGCGCGGTGATCCTGATCGCGGCGCTTGGGTTCCGGGCCCTGCCCCGCACAGCCTTCATCCTGCCGTACTTCATCGTGGCCAAGGAGTTGGGCATCCTCGACTCCCGCCTCGTGATCGTATTAGCGCTCGTCGCTGTCAACCAGCCTTTCACCATCTGGATGCTGCGAAGTTTCTTCATGGAGGTCCCTCGCGAAATTGAAGAGGCCGCCATGATGGACGGAGCCACCCGCCTCCAGGCGTTCCGAATGGTGGTCATCCCCATGATGTGGCCCGGCATCATCGCCACGTCGTTGTTCACACTGCTATTGGCCTACAACGAGTTCCTCTTCGTTCGAGTGCTGGCGGTCACCGAGTACACGCTGCCTGTGGCCATCTCGGCGCTCACCGGTGGGGACAGCGCGGCGACCGTCACCGAGGCCGCCGCCGCGTCGGTTTCGATCACGTTGCCGATCATCATCTTGATCATCATCTTCCAGAAACACCTCGTGAAGGGACTCGGTGCGGGGGCGGTGAAGGGATGAGCGCGCTACAGGCCGCCAAGCGCCTGGTGTTCGACTACTACGAGGCGTTCGACGCCGCTGAGCCTTCTACTCTTCCGGAAGTGCTTCGTAAGCACATCACGGAAGACTATGCATGGCGCGGCGTCCATCCTTTCGGCGAGCTTGAAGGTGCCGAGGACGTCGTCGAGGAGTTCTGGGCCCCGACGCGCCGGTCGTTCGGCACACTTCAACGTCGCCCCGACGTGTTCCTCGCAGGCACCAACGCGGTCGCCGCAGGCGAAGAGATCTGGGTCTGTCAGATGGGACATCTGCTCGGCTTGTTCGACCGGCCATGGCTAGGCATCCCGCCGACACGGCGGATGTGTCTCATCCGCTACGCGGAGTTCCACCAAGTCGACTCAGATCACATCGCACAAACCGCACTGTTCGTCGACGTGATCAGCGTCATGCGCCAGGCGGGCCACTACCCGTTGCCGCCGTCCACCGGTGCCGCCCACATACACCCCGGGCCGTGCACCCACGACGGAATCCAGTTCGGCGAACAGGATCCTGTGGAATCGGAAGCGACGCTTGCTCTCGTCGAGCGTATGATCGCGGATCTCAGCGAGGCGAACGCGGTGGGTAACAGGACAGGCGACAACCGGATGCCCAAGGAGGTCATGGCCGAGACCTGGCACGAAGACATGATCTGGTGGGGACCCGAGGGCATCGGTTCCACGTACACGATCGATCGCTACCAGCAGCAGCACCAGTATCCGTTCAGGGTCAACCTGGGCGACAAGCGATTCAACGGTCACGTGGCCCGCTTCGCCGAGGGCAACTACGCCTGCTTCTTCGGCTGGGCGAATCTGACCAACACCCCGACCGGCGGCTTCCTTGGTCTCCCGCGGTCCACGCCTGCGGACATGCGGGTGGTTGACGTCTATCGGCGCGATGGTGCCAGGCTCGCTGAGGACTGGGTCTTCGTCGATCTCCTTCACTGGCTGGACCAGCAGGGGATCGATGTGCTGGCCCGGATGCGCCAGCTTACGGGACAGGAGGAACTGTGATGGCTGAGAGAACTGTGAGGGTTACAGGGGGCCGACATGGCTGACGTGAAGCTAAACAAGATCACCAAGATCTATCCGAATGGGTTTCAGGCGGTGACTGAACTGTCGCTGGAACTCGACGACGGCGAGTTCTTAGTGCTGGTGGGCCCGTCGGGGTGCGGCAAGTCGACCGCGCTGCGGATGATCGCCGGTCTCGAGGAGATCAGCGCCGGTGACATCTACGTCGGCGACCGCCGGGTCAACGATGTAGCGCCCAAAGACCGCGATATTGCGATGGTCTTCCAGAACTATGCGCTCTACCCCCAGATGACTGTCGCAGAAAACATCGAGTTTCCGCTGCGGCTGCGCAAGGTCGGCAAGGCCGAGCGCCGCGCTAAGGTGGCCGAGGCCGCCAAGATCCTCGAGTTGACCGAACAACTGGACAAGAAGCCGGCCAACCTCTCCGGTGGCCAGCGACAGCGCGTAGCCATGGGCCGCGCCATCGTGCGACAGCCGGCGCTCTTCTTGATGGACGAGCCGCTCTCGAATCTCGACGCCAAGCTTCGGGTGCAGATGCGAGCTGACATCGCCGGCATCCAGCGAGAACTCGGGGTTACCACGTTTTATGTGACCCACGATCAGGTCGAGGCCATGACGATGGGCGACCGGGTGGCGGTCATCAAGGACGGCAACCTCCAACAGGTGACGTCGCCCGAATCTCTCTACGAAGAACCGGACAACGTCTTCGTCGCTGCCTTCATCGGGTCGCCTTCGATGAACCTCTACGAAGGTACAGTGAGTAAAGACGGCAACCGGTTCATAGTGCAGCTTGGCGATCAGCGCCTGGCGCTGGATCCGAAGGTGTTCAACGCCCACCCCGGGCTGCGTGCCCACATGGGTCAACCGCTGGTCGTCGGCATCCGTCCCGAGGATCTGGAGGACGCCGCGGTTGCTACCGATCATCCCGCGGACCAGCGCATCGAGGTCACAGTCGATGTGCGAGAAGCTCTTGGCGCCGAGACCCTCATGCACTTCGGGCTCACCGCGCCCCATGTCGAAAGCGGCGACCCCGACGCGCTCGACGAACTGGGCGACGAGGACCAGAGCCGATGTACGGCACGCTTCAGCGCAGACTCCCGTGCCCGCCCCGGCGACCGGATAAAGGTCAACGTCACCACCGAGAAGATGCACTTCTTCGACCGGTCGACCCACCTGGCCATCCGCTCATAAGACCATCCGCTCATGAAGACGAGCACCGACCGCGTCCTCACCACCCACGTCGGAAGCTTGCCAAGATCCGAGGCCGTAACCCGCGGGATCTTTGCTATCGAGAACGAAGAGTCGATCGACCTGGAGGAGCATTGCCGCGAGGTGGCGGCAGCCGTCGGCGATGTCGTTCTCAGGCAGGTCGAAGTTGGCGTCGACGTCGTCAGTGACGGCGAGATGAGCAAGCTCAGCTATGCCACCTACATCAAGGACCGCATCACCGGGTTTGAGGGCGACAGCCCCCGGCGCGCGCCCGCAGACCTCGAGGAGTACCCGTCTTTCCTGAAACGTCTGGCTGCCATAGGCGGTACGCCCACATACAAACGTCCGCAATGCGTGGGTCCTGTCAAGGTCAAGGACATGGGCCCGTGCCGAATGGACATAGGCAACTTTTCCGCAGCCGTCGAGTCGCACGGACCCCACGATGCCTTCATGAACGCCGCTTCCCCCGGCGTCATTGCGCTCTTTCAGCCCGACGCCCACTACAACGATCACGAGGCGTACCTCTTCGCGCTGGCCGACGCCATGCGGGCCGAGTACGAAGCCATCGTCGGCGCGGGTTTCGTGCTACAGCTCGACTCCCCGGACCTGGGCCTCGGTCGTCACATGATGTTCAAGGGTCAGCCCGACGAAGAGTACGAGCGCCTGGCCCGACTCCACGTTCGGGCGCTGAACTATGCCGTAGGCAACATCGCTGCCGATCGGATGCGGCTCCACATCTGCTGGGGCAACTACGAGGGTCCCCACACCCACGACGCGCCGATGTCACAGGTGTTGCCGATCGCGCTTGAGGCCAAGCCCCAGGCCCTGCTGTTTGAAGCAGCGAACCCACGGCACGCACATGAGTGGACCACATTCGCCGAAGCCGACATTCCCGACGACAAGATTCTGGTGCCCGGCGTCATCGACACCACCACACACTTTGTGGAACACCCGGAGCTAATCGCCCAGCGAATCGAGCGCTTCGCCGGCATCGTCGGCCGCGAACGCGTGATGGCCGGCACCGATTGCGGGTTCTCCACGTTCGCCGGCTACGCGGGGATCGACCCCGAGATCGCCTATGCAAAGCTCGGTGCCCTTGCCGAGGGAGCAGCGCTGGCATCGTCCCGGCTCTGGTGACGGGCGTGGACGCCCGACGAGTCGGATCCGTTCCGGACGCGCCCATGCTACGCCCATCCAACCCGTATCTTCCAACACCCGAAAGAACCCTTGCGTGAGTTCCCGTAACCAGCAGAACAAGGCCGCCGTCTGGGACTACTGGCAGAAGCTGAACCACGTCCCCAACGACCAGGTTGCCGATGTCATCCGAGCAGCGGTTCACGATGACGTGGACTGGAACGGCTCCGCTCCGATCGATCGGGTGCAAGGCGTCGATGGGCTCATAGCAGACGTCTGGGAACCGCTGCTGCGCTCGTTTCCCGACCTGCAGCGCACCCCTGACATCTTCATGGGCGGCATCGACCGCGGCGAGTCCCGCTATTCCGGCGGCGATGGCACCGAATGGGTCTCTGGATGCGGTCACCTCACCGGAACCTTCGTCGAGGACTGGTTGGGGATCCCGGCTTCGAACAAGAAGACCAACATGTACTTCGGTCAGTTCTACGTCATGCGCGACGGCAAGATCGCTGAGAGCTACGTGATGTTCGACATCCTGTCGGTCATGCGCCAGGCCGGCTACGAGGTGCTCCCGCCCTCGCCCGGAGCCGATGGCGGCAAGGTCCCGGCCCCAGCGGCAGGCGACGGCATCCTGCTTACCGAGCAGGATCCGCTGGAGGGACGTAAGACGATCCAGCTTGTCGATGCCATGGGCAGGGGCCTCGAGCGTTACGTGCGCGACCGCGACGGCGGCGACATGTCACCGATGGAGCAGTGGCAGTACTGGGCCCGGGACATGAAGTGGTACGGCTACTCCGGGATCGGCCGCTGCTACACGCTGGAGGAGTTCGAAGACTTCCACCAGCGCCCCTGGCTGCACGGCTTCGGCGACCGCGGGCTCAGCTACTACCCGGACCACGGGCGGGTGATGGGGTTCGTAGGGGAGGGCGCTTATGCGTGCGGCGGCATCTGGGATGTCGTCTTCTCACACCACCACGGGACTTATGCAGGCATACCGGCGACCGGCAAGCTCATGACGATCCGGGACTTCGACTGGTGGAAGCGAGGTCCCGGCGATCTGCTGATCGAGAACTGGATCCCTATTGACCTCATAGACCTGACTCGTCAGATGGGCGTTGACCTCATGGAGCGGCTGGCTGTGCTCGTCGAAGAACGCAAGACCAAGAACTGGTGGTAAGCGAAGCCCGGAGGGGTTGACGAGCCCTGAGCCGGTGAACTACGGTGCAACCGATTGCACTGCAATCGGTTGCACTACCGTCGAGCCTTGAAGGGGGCGCTGTTCATGAGAGACAAGAAAGTGCTACGAATACTTGCGTTGCTGTTTGCGCTAACGCTGGTGGCGTCTGCGTGCGGCGACGATGACGGGGACCAGGCTGAAGATGATTCCGGTGCGGACGCCGCAAGTGGTTCCGACGGCGATGACTCCGGGGAAACCAGTGACTCCGAAGGCGAGGACATGGGTGACTCCAGTGGCGATATGGAAGGCGAGTCCGACGAGGCGCCAATGCTGTCGGGAACGTTTGTGTTCGCCGTGAACCAGGAGCCACAGGATCTCGCCGCGCAGGGCACCTACAAAGAGATAAACGCTCCCGGCTTGCGCAACGTGGTCGAGACGCTGATCGCGGTCGATCCCGACGGCACGATCGTGCCGGTGCTGGCCGAATCGTGGGAGGTGATTGACGACTCGACCATCCGCTTCACGATCAGAGACGGTGTCACGTTCCACGACGGCACGCCGTTCGACGCGGAAGCGGCCGCGTTCGCGGTGAACTGGGTTTGGAGCGCGGACAACGCCTTCACCATCCAAGAATTCGCCGGTCCTGGTGAGATCACGGCTTCGGTCGTCGACGACTCGACCATCGAGGTGGTGTCGGCCGCGCCCGATCCGCTGCTCGAGTGGCGCATGACTCTGGGCGGTATCACGTCGATGGCGCAGATCGAAAGCAATCCGGCAGCCCACTTCAACCAACCGATCGGCACCGGGCCTTACATCTTCGATGCGTGGGAGGTCGGACAGTACTGGGCTGTGGACATCAACATGGACTGGTGGGGCTGGACTGCCGAGGACGTCTACGGTGATTCGCTGCCGATGTTCGAACGCTTGGAGTTCATCTTCCGAGCCGAGGACGCAGTCCGCACCGCAACCGCTCTGACGGGTGAGTCACAGCTGGCAATGTTCCCCTCGGCAGAGGAGTGTGAGGCCGGCGGCGACGGTGTGATCTGCCTTGCAGGCCCGTCCGACACCTACCTTTACGGACGCCTCGACCACTCGCTGTACTCGGCCCCGGAATTGATGGATCCTCGGGTTCGCGAAGCAGTCTTCATCGCCATCGATGTCGAGGGTCTGGTCGACTTGCTCGGCCTGGCTTCGGTGCCACAGGGTCAGCTCGGAGCGGCTGGTTCAGTGGGCTTCAACGACTCCTTGTCGGCCTACCCCTACGACCCGGATCGAGCGCGTGAACTGCTCGAAGAGGCACAAGCCGACGGTGTGGATGTCGATGCCGTGAACATCGAGGTCGTAGGCCGCGACACGACTCCACGGATCTCCTCGGTGGTCGAAGCCATCGGCGGTTTCCTGAGCGAGGTCGGGATCAACAACTCGGTTGCGGTGCAGGTACCCGATCTGTTCAACCCGCGGGTGCGCATCCAAGGCTACGCCGACGAGGAACCGCGTCAGATGATGCAGGTGCACGTGCGCGGCAACCCCTCGGGCGACTTCGGTCTCACACTGCAGGCGAACTATGCCTGCCCCAGCTTGAATGACCCGACCGGGCCCAGCCGCTCGAGCGTCTACTGCAACGAGCAGTTCGACGAGGATCTTGCCGCCGCTTTGGCCATGACCGGACAGGAACGTGCCGATGCGCTCGCCGACCTCGTCGAGTTCGTGCACAACGAGCATCTGATCGTGCCGCTGGCGCTAGTCGACCGGGCCTACCTGATCGACGAGGACTACGACTTCCGGTTCGGCGTCGACCACCGAATCCTGGCGGTCTATATCAGCGAAACCTCCTAGTCCCGCAGTCGATAGGGCCGGCCCCGAGCGGGGCCGGCCCCGCTGGCTTCGGGTACCAGAGGAGCAATCAAGATGGGCTACTTCCTGCGACGCCTGCTGAACTCGCTGGTGCTGCTCCTTGTCCTGATCAGTTTCGTGTTCTTCACGGGTCGCCTGATCGGTGATCCGGCCCTCAACATCTTGGGCCTGAACGCTTCTGAGCAAGCCCTGAACAACTTCCGTGAGAACACCGGACTGAACGACCCGCTGCTCGTGCAGTACGGCGACTACATAGGAGATGTCGTACGCGGCGATTTCGGGGTCAGCTACCGGTTCGGCTTCTCGGTGCTGCCCTCGGAAGATTTTCGTGACTCCGGTACGGAGGTGTTGCCGATCGCGCTCGATCGCCTGCCGAACACGTTTCGGCTGGCAGGGATGTCGATTGCGATCGCAGTCACCTTCTCGCTGATCATGGGCGTGCTGGCTGCCCGACGGCCCGGATCGGTGCTCGACCGGGCCATCAATGTGGTGGCGCTGGCCGGCGTTTCCGTTGTCCAGTTCTGGCTCGGTCTCCTGCTGATCACCGTCTTTGCGGTCCGCTTCGGGTGGTTGCCCACCTCGGGATCGGGAGGGCTCGATCATCTGATCCTCCCTGCGGTCACGTTGGCCATGCGGCCTATGGGGCGTATTGCGCAGGTGGTCCGGTCGTCGATGCTCGACGAGTTGGCGAAGCCCTATGTGGTTGCGGCTCGAGCCAAGGGCGCCAGCGAGCGTCGAGTGGTGTTCGTCCACGCGCTCAAGAACGCCGCAGTGCCTATCGTGACCATGATCGGCGACGAACTGTCTGCCCTGCTGACCGGCGCCGTGTTGGTCGAGACCGTCTTTGCCTGGCCCGGCATCGGCCTGTTGTTGTTCGACTCGCTGCGGCGCGGCGATCTTCCGCTCATCCAGGTATCGATCTTTGTTGTCGGGGCACTGGTCGTGATCGTGAACTTCCTGGTCGATCTCAGCTATGGCGCCTTGAACCCGCGAGTGCGGATAGCGGGAGACGTTTCATGAGGGGCAAGTGGCTGAGCGGCCAAGCAGACACCGCGCTCGAGGGGGCGGAGGATTCCGTCGGTGATGTGCGTGCAGCACGGGTGAACATCCTGACTTATGTCCGGGCGCTTTTGCGTGAGCCGGTCACAGCCGCTGCAGCGGCGTTCCTACTGCTGTTGGTTGCAGCCTCGCTGGGGGCCGACTGGGTCTCTCCCTACGATCCCACGGATCAGAACCTGCGGAACCGGCTCCGGCCGCCGTTCTCAGCCAACGACGAAGGCGGGATTGTCCACATTCTGGGCACCGACGAGCTAGGTCGCGACGTTCTCAGTCGTATCCTGCACGGAGGCCAGGTATCGATCTCCGTTGGCTTGGTGGGGGCCTTGGTGTCCGGGGTCATCGGGGTGGTGTCGGGGTTGGTCGCGGGCTACCGCCGAGGGGTGGTGGAGACGGTGATCATGCGGCTGGTCGATGGCATGCTGGCGCTGCCCTCGTTGCTCATAGCGCTCATCATCTTGTTTCTCGCCGGCGCAGGTTTCTGGAAGCTCATCTTGGTCTTCGCGTTGCTGCGCTGGATGGTCTACGCGCGCATGACCCGCGGGCTGGCGCTCGCCTATCGCGATGCGGAATTCGTGCACGCCGCCACCGCGGTCGGGGCCCGGGGCAGGCGTGTCATGTTCCGCCACCTGCTGCCCAACTTCGCATCGCCTCTGCTGGTGCTCGGCACGCTGGAGGTCGCCTTCTTGATTCTCTCTGAGGCATCGCTCAGCTTCCTCGGCTTCGGCATTCAGCCACCGAATCCCTCCTGGGGGCTCATGATCGCCAACGGGCGGGAATACCTACAGCAGGCATGGTGGATCGTCACCTTCCCAGGGGTGGCGATCATGCTCTGTGCATTGTCTTTGAACCTTGTGGCCTTGTGGTTCCGAAGCGCAACAGATCCCCAGCATCGTTGGCGGTTGCTGAATCCCCTCGGCCGTGGCGATAAGGCGATCCCGCTAGCCGCTGCAGACACCGGCTCGACCGTTCACACCGTCGAGCAACCGGCAGTCCGCCCCGCCGGGGTTCGCCCCGGTGCCGCTTCGGCACCCGGTGCCCTGCTCGAAGTCCGCGATCTCCGTGTGCACTTCGAGATCCCGAGCGGCCAGGTACACGCAGTACGAGGTCTGGACCTCACTGTGAATCGGGGCGACACCATCGGCATCCTCGGCGAGTCGGGCTGCGGCAAGAGCGTCACGATGCAGGCGATCATGCGCATCCTGCCCGAGCCGCCTGCGCGAGTCTCCGCTGAGATTCTGCGCTACCGCGATGTCGATCTCTTGGCGGGTTCGCCCGCAGAGATCGCCTCCGTTCGAGGCAGCGGCATGGCGATGGTGTTCCAGGATGCCTTGACCTCGTTGAACCCGGCCCTGCGCGTCGGATATCAGATCAGCGAGGTGTACCGGGCTCGCACCGGCGCATCGCGGGCGGCGGGGCGTCGCCACGCGATCGATCTCATGGCTCGTGTCGGGATCCCCGCACCCGACCAGCGTGTCGACGATTATCCGCACCAGTTCTCGGGGGGCATGCGACAGCGGGTCATGATCGCCACCGCTCTCGCCATGGACCCCGAACTGCTCATTGCCGACGAGCCCACCACGGCGCTTGATGTGACGGTCCAACGCCAGATCCTGGAACTGCTCACGGGTCTGCAGGACGAGTTCGGGATGGCGCTCATTCTCATCACCCACGATCTCGGGGTGCTGGCCGAGGTGGCCGAGCACATCCATGTGATGTACGCGGGCGAAATCGTAGAGTCGGGCCCAGTGGGCGAGGTCTATCGCCGGCCGATGCATCCCTACACGGCGGCGTTGATGGCCTCGAATCCCCAGCTGGACGATCCCGCAGCGCAGCTGGTTCCCATCCAGGGCACGCCCCCTCAGCTCATGAGCGAGCCGGTCGGGTGCCCTTTCGAGCCACGTTGTGATCAGCGGCGGGACGACTGTCGGATCGTGACACCCGCTTTGCGTCTGCTGAGCAAGGACCACGCCAGCGCCTGCCTTTACGCGGAGGAACGGATCGATTACGCGGAAGAACGGATCGATGTCCGATAGGCCTGAGACTCACCAAACCCCGCTTCTTCGTGTCAGCGGGCTCAAGAAGCACTTCTCAACTGGTCGACTTTGGCGCAGAGGGCAACCGGTGCGTGCAGTCGACGGCATCAGCTTTGATCTGCGAGCGTCCGAGACTCTCGGGCTGGTGGGAGAGTCCGGCTGTGGCAAGTCGACTACAGGCCAAGCGGTGTTGCGCCTCATCGAGCCCAGTGCCGGAACGATCGAGTACCAAGGTCAAGACATCACGAACGTCGGCGGCGGCGAGCTGCGGCACCTCCGGCGTCAACTCCAGATCATCTTCCAAGATCCTTATGCTTCGTTGAACCCGCGGATGACGGTGTTCGAGATCGTCAGCGAGCCATGGCGAATCTTTCGTGAGATCCAGCCTCGCAGCAGCTGGCGCCACGCCGCAGGGGATCTGCTCGAGAGGGTCGGCCTCAACGCCGATCACGCTGATCGCTACCCGCATCAGTTCTCCGGCGGTCAGCGTCAGCGGATCGGGATCGCTCGGGCGTTGGCGATGCAGCCGCGCCTAATCGTCTGCGACGAACCCGTCTCCGCGCTGGACGTGTCCGTGCAGGCTCAGGTGATCAACCTCCTGCGCGACATCCAGAACGACACGGGGGTGGCCTACCTGTTCATCTCGCACGACCTGTCCGTTGTTCGTCATCTTTGCGACCGGGTGATGGTCATGTACCTCGGCCGCTGTGTTGAAGTCGGTCCCACCCAGCAGGTGTTCGGCGCGCCGACTCACCCTTACACGCGTGCGCTCATCGACGCAGTGCCAGTGACAGACCCTGGCCAACGGGGCCGCCGGCGAATCGTGTTGACCGGCGAAGTCCCCAATCCCAAAGATCCGCCGTCCGGTTGCCGGTTCCGGACCCGATGCTGGAAGGCTGAAGCCCGATGCGCTGATCACGAACCTCGTCTCGAGCCCCGATCGGGTGAAACGGTAAGCGCCTGCTTCTTCCCTGAAACCGTTCCCATCCGAAGAGATTCAGTCCGGACAGATTCATAAGAGCGAACGCGCTGTGATCGATACTCCAGACCCACAGCCGGCGCGACGCGGCGCCCGTCCTTCGAAGGGCGTCACGGCCGCCGATGTGGCCCGCGTTGCCGGCGTCTCCAAGTCCGCAGTTTCACGCACCTTTTCGCCGGACCGGTCCAATCTGGTTGCTGAGGAGCGCCGTCGCGCCATTTTGTCTGCGGCAGCCGAACTCGGCTACCGACCCAACCGCATGGCCAAGAGCCTGGCACGGGGCGGGCAGTCCGGCCTTGTCGGGGTGCTCATAGGCAATTTCGCTAACCCTCTGAATCTGCAGATCCTGGGAACGGTGGCCAAAGGCCTCATCGGCCGTGAATTGCACGGGATCGTCTTCAACACCGAAGATCCCGACGAGGTCAACGATGCCGTCCGACTGGTGCTGGACTATCAGGTCGACGGCCTCTTGGTGACCTCCACCGCGCTCACCCTGTCGGTCGTCACCGATTGCCGCTCGTTCGGTGTCCCGATCGTGTCGATGTTCGGCGCCGAAACCGGCAGCGGAGTCACCGGAATAGAAGTCGACAATGGGGCTGCCGGCGGACTCGTGGCAGAGCATCTGTTGGCTCGCGGAGCAAGCCGGGTGGCCTTCATCGGCGGCGACGTTCCTACGAGCCAGCCGAGACTCGCCGGGTTTCGCCGGGTCCTGCGGGCCGGCGGCTGCGACATCTCCGCGGTCGTGGAGGCCGACCACTACGCCTACGAATGCGGGGCTGAGGCCATGCGCTCCCTGCTTCGCGAATTCGATATCGACGCACTGTTCTGTGCCGACGACAACCTCGCTCTCGGCGCCATGGATGTTGCCCGTTTCGAGTTCGGGCGTGACATCCCAGCTGACCTCATGATCGCCGGCTTCGACGACATGGCAGCCGCGGCATGGCAGAGCTATGACCTCACAACCGTGAGACCGCCGGTGGAGCACATCGTGTTGGCTGCGGTCGACTTGCTCGCAGCACAGATCGAGAAGGGATCCGCCCCGCCCTCCAGCTCCAAGCTCATGCCGGGCGAGCTCATCGTTCGTGGTTCAACTGCTAGGGGAGGCCTTACCGGGCCGAACGTCGCGGGCACGGCGGTCGGCGCTCGATCACTAGCCTGACCGCCGTGGACTTCGACTTGCCGTCCGATGACGACCCGCGCCGGTTGGAGGTGAGGCGCTGGCTTGCCGACCATCCGTCGCCCACCGGCAGGCAGCTCGCGGAGGCCGGTTACGTTGTGCCACACTGGCCTGAGCCTTGGGGGCTTGCTGCTGATGGCCTGACACAGCTCGTGATCGACGAAGAGCTGCGCAACGCCGGCGTGCGCCGGCCGCAGAACCTCATCGGGATCGCTTGGGCCGCGCCCACGATCTACATGGCGGGCACCGAGGCCCAAAAGGCCCGCTACCTGCCGAAGATTTTCAGCGGCGAAGAGTACTGGTGCCAGCTCTTCAGCGAGCCCGACGCCGGATCCGACCTCGCCAGCCTATCAACACGGGCCGTGAGAGACGGCGACTCCTATGTGGTGAAAGGGTCGAAGATCTGGTCGAGCGGCGCGCACCACAGCAAGTTCGGCATACTCATCGCCCGCACCGACCCCGACGTCTCAAAGCACCGCGGCATCTCCTACTTCATCTGCCCGATGGACCTTCCCGGTCTGACCATGCAGCCCATAGTGGACATGACCACCGCCCATTCGTTCAACCAAGTGTTTTTCGACGATGTGCGCCTTCCGGCGGAGCTGCGGGTGGGCGCGGAGGGCGACGGCTGGCGACTCGCCAAGGTGACCCTCGCCAACGAGAGGGTGGGTCTGTCGTCCGGCGGGGTGCTGTGGAGCAACGGCCCGACCGCGCAGAAGCTAATCGAGCTGATAAAGGCGCGGCCCAGCAGCGCAGCGGGCGATCACGGCGATCACGACAATGAGAGTGACAACAGCAGCCGCGGAGACGGGACCGAGCTCAGTCCGGTGCTGCGCGACCGGCTGGCCGCCGTTTACTGCGAGGCCGAGGTGCTGCGGCTCAACCAACTCCGCATGCTCAGCGCGCGGTTAGCCGGGCGAGCCCCCGGTCCTGAGGCCTCGATCCAGAAGATCATGTCCGACGACCACGGCCAAAGGGTGATGGAGCTCGCCAAAGCCGTGGTCGGCGCCGACGGGATGCTCACCGGGTCGGGCCCCGCCGGAGCGATCCCCAAGAGGATGCAGTCCGGCGCCACCGAAGTGCCGTTCCCGCGCGGTGGCGGCTTGTTTTCTGAAGTCGACCCCATCTGGCATTACGGGTTCCTGTTCTCTCCGGCGCTCACTCTCGGCGGCGGAACGTTCGCGGTGCAGCGCAACATCGTCGCGGAGCAGGTGCTAGGCCTACCCAGGGAGCCCAACGTGGAGGCCGGCCTAACCTGGCGTGAGTCACGGGCCCGCACCAGCCTCGAACGGGAGGTGACATCCTCATGAGAACGCCCGTCACAGAGATGCTCGACATCGAATTCCCCCTCCTGGCGTTCAGCCACTGCCGCGACGTGGTGGCCGCTGTCACCAAAGCCGGCGGCATGGGCGTGCTCGGCGCGGTGGCACACACGCCCGACGCCTTGGAAACCGACCTCGACTGGATCGAGAACGAGATCGGCGACAAGCCCTACGGCGTCGATCTCATCATCCCGGCCCGCTACGCCGGAGACACCGACGGCGGCTACACGCTCGACGACATCCGCCGGCTTATCCCGGCCGCGCACTCCGAGTTCGTAGAAGACATACTCGCTCGCTACGAAGTGCCTCCGCTGCTCGGGGGCGACTCCGCGGAGTCGCTCACCTCGCCCGGCGCTCTCGGAAGCGGCAACGACGCTCCTTTCTCCGCCAACGCGGCCGGCCCGCAGCTCGAGATTGCGCTGGCCCACCGCACCGCTTTGGTGGCCAACGCCTTGGGCCCGCCGCCGCCTTACATGATCGAAGCGGTCAAGGCGCAAGGCCGCCTGGTCGGCGCGCTGGCAGGTCGGGCCGTTCACGCCGAGCGCCACGCCGCCGCAGGGGTTGACATCATCGTCGCGCAGGGCTACGAGGCCGGCGGCCACACCGGCGAGATCGGCTCGATGGTGCTCATCCCGGAGATCGTCGACGCGGTGGACGTGCCCGTGTTGGGCGCGGGCGGCATCGGAAGAGGCCGCCAGATGGCCGCGGCCATGGCGCTCGGCGCGCAAGGTGTGTGGTGCGGCTCGGTGTGGCTCACCACCGCGGAGGCCGAGACGCACCCAGTCGTTCAGAAGAAGATGCTCGCCGCCACCTCAGCCGACACGATCCGGTCGCGGTCGCTCACCGGCAAGCACGCCCGGATGCTCAAGTCGGCCTGGACCGACGAATGGGAGCGGGCCGACACCCCGGACCCGCTCGGGATGCCGTTGCAGCCGGTGCTCACCCAGATCGCCCAGCGCCGGATCGCCCGGGCCGCGCACAGGCCGGGTTCGGGAGCCGAAAAGCTCGCCAACTACTTCGTGGGTCAGATAGTCGGCACCATGAACCAGCCAAGGACCAGCCGGCAGGTGGTTTATGAGATAATCGAGGAGTTCGTGGAGTCAGTCGAGTCTCTGGCCTCGCGCATCGAAGCCTGACCCCTGGCTGTCACGTTGTAACACACGTCTGGCAGCGTCACACACGTCTGGCGGGGGCGCTCCGCTCGGCTCGGGTTCGAAGCCTGAACCCCTGGTTGTCACGCGGTTACAACCCTTCGAAGAGGTCGCGCTTGCGGAACGCCGCTGTCATGAAGCGGGCGAAAGCCTTGCGTCGTGTGAGCCACGCAATGCGGGTGCCCGGCTTGTCGGCGGCAAGCACCTGCTCGGCTAGCCAGGGAGTCACAGTGGACACTCTGTCGCCGAGGATGTTGAAGATTCGCTTGGCTTTGTCCCACTCCTCCGAGGTGAGGTCGTAGTCGCCGGTTAGCAGGTCGGTCACCACGATGCCCGGCGACAGCGTGCCGATTTGCACCGGAGTTGCGGCCGTGTCGGCCAGAAGAGCCTTGCGGAGGTAGCGCACGGCCCGCTTGGTGGCGCCGTAGGCGGCCATGCCCTCTCTCGCGGCGCCGTCGCTGCCGAAACCCTCAGTCACCCACACCTGGCCGCGGCCCTGGGCCAGCATCGCCGCGATGGGAACCTTCAGCCCGAAAAGGGTGCCCAAGAGATTCACTTCCACCACGCGTCGAAGATCGCTGTCGGACTGCTCCCAGAGCGGCTTGCGCTCGATGCTGACGCCTGCATTGTTGATCCAGATGTCAACGGCGCTGAAACTATCCGCTGCGACTTTCCACAGCTTCCGAAGCTGATCGGGATCGGTCACATCGCAGGCAGCGCCCGCCACCCGACCGGGATCATGTTTGGCGCTGAGTTCGCTGACGGCTCGGGCCACGGCGTCGCTCGAGCGGCCGCTCACGACGACACTGCAGCCCCGGGCCAGCAGCTCGTGGGCGAGCCCACGGCCGATGCCTCTGGTGCTTCCGGTGATCACGACGCTCTTAGCCACGGTTCTCCTTGGTGTGTCTCAGATTGATTCTTAAATCAGAGTGATTCTTGGGTGTGGTTTGTGCGATACGCGCCAGCGCGGGTCGCGGGGGAGTCAACGTCGAGCCCAAGCCGAGATTCCCGGGCTGACTGCGAGATCGCCTAGGGCAGAGGGTTCGGCGTTGACGTGTTCATTGAGGAAGGCGAGAACCAGCCTGGACAGAAGCTGCCTGGCCTTGGCCTGTCCGGGTGGATGGGCGGGTTCCAAGAACGAGCGTCCCGAGGTGTGATCTACGGGATGACACGGCGTGAAGTGCGTGCCGTCGGCCAGCTCGAACCACCAGCAATCGCCGGTGTTGGAGGTTATTGCCTGCTCAAAGGTGCGACGGACGGGATCGTGGACACCGCTGTCGGAGCGGTAGCGGTCGCGGCTGGCCGCGATGACGCCGTCGTTGGCCCCGGCCAGCAACATCAGGGGCGTGGCCGAGGGGACCGGCATCACCGCGGTCTCGCCGTGGCCGAGCTGGGTGGTCGCCATGGTGTGACCGCCATAGACGAAAGCCGCGCAGACACCCGGGAACCACGAGGGCTGAGCGTTGTGAAGCGCGACCGTCCCGCCCGCGGAGTGCCCTCCCAGCACCACGCGCCCCGCATCGACGTGATCGCGCAGGAGCGGGTCGGACGCGACCATCTCGATCACTTCGCCCAAACACGAGGCCGAGGGGCGTTCGCCCAGGACATCGGGCGCGAAAGCGGCCACCTCGATCCCAGGCGTGATCCCCCAGCCCACCGGCCCCAGGTCGCCGATCTGCGAATACAGAGCGACCACGAAGCCGGCGGCTGAAAGCTCCGTCGCCAACCAGCGGTAGGAGTCGGGGACCACGTTGATGCCGCCCATAAACACGATCACCGGCAGCGGATCGGTCGCAGCGGGCGGAACGACCCCGGTGAGACGCGCTCCTGACAGACCCTCGGGATCGGCGGGATAGAACAGCGTCACTCGCAGACTGCCCGCACCGGCACGATGCACCGAGCGGACGAGCGGGTCAGGCATCAGAGCACGCTGAAGCGGACGAGCGGGTCGGGCATCGGGCTCCGCTGCGGTGCCGTCTATGGGGTCGCATGGCCAACGCCGCGCTCGATCATCTAGGAAGCTCAGTCAGCTAGCTCTGCGATCGTGTAGTCGATAGTGGCGATGTTGGAGATGAGGGGCAGGATCGCTGAGCGGACCTCAAGGTGAAGAGGGTGTTCGTCGTAAGCCCGGTAGGCCTCGGCGTCCGTCCAGCGGGTGGTAAGCGCGATGTCGGCGGCATTGTCCCCGTCGAACTCGTTCGTCACGAGCGCAAGGTCGATCATCCCCGGAATGGCGCCGTCGAGCCGCGACATCTCGGCCCGGCAGCGGTTTCTATCGGCGGGATCCGCCAGCTTGACCAGGACAGTGTGGACATGCATGACAGCTTCCTCCCACCGTGCTTCCGACGTGCCAGTGCGCTGTGTTCCGCAATGTGGAACAGCGTTTCAATTTAATGCTATCATTATGCCATGAGCAGCCCCGAACGCGACTACGGCCCGCCCACCGAGCGGCCCTATCAGTGCTTCATGGGCCGCTGGGAGGGCGTGTGCAAGAGCTTCACTCCCGGCGGCGACTTCATTGAGTCGAGCGCCGTGCACATGGACGTGCACTGGCTCGACCGCAACACCTGGCACCTGCACGAGCACTTCGAGAACCTTTATGGTGTGGGCGAGACCGTTTTCAACACGCCGATTACCGTGAACGGCAAGCGCTGTTTCGCAAACAGCGACATGATCGATCTGGAGGGTGCCGAACTGACCCCGTTCAACTACGTGTTCACGATCCACAGCCGCGTGTCGGCCAGCACCGTCTACAACAACCACTACTTCTT
The DNA here is from genome assembly GCA_965214945.1 of Acidimicrobiales bacterium. Classification (GTDB taxonomy): domain Bacteria; phylum Actinomycetota; class Acidimicrobiia; order Acidimicrobiales; family Aldehydirespiratoraceae; genus JAAXHB01. The sequence continues at coordinate 1,019,331 of OZ244029.1, forward strand.
AGACCGTGACACTCGCAGAATCATCACCCACAAGGTGCGCGATCAGGTGACGCACGTCTTCCAGATACAGGACTTCGCCAGGGTGGTGCGGCCATGATCGTCCAAGACGCCCCGGAGGGCCAGCCCCGCTTCGTCATCGCCATGAGCCAGCACACGGCCTTCGCCGGCAAGCAGGCTCGGCATTTCGGCAACGAAGAGTTCGCGCCGCTCGACCCCTACGAGCCGCTGGAATTCGTTGTCGCCAATCACGACCGTGGCTGGGACGAGCTGGACCGCCGGGCCACCCAGAACCCTGCCACCGGTCTTCCCTACAACCTCACGGAGACCCCGCTGACTGAGATCATCTCAACCAGCGCGGGTTCACCTGACTACAACTCGAAGCACCATCCGCTCAGCGGGATCATCTCGTCGATGCACAGCTACGGGCTCTATCACGGTCGTTACGGGCTGGCACCCGACAAGATGTTCATCGACCGGATCCCCGACGAGTTCCGACCCCAGGTGGATGCCATGTTGGACGCGGAAGTAGCCCGCCAGGACCGCCTGAAAGCCGAGCTGGCCTCTGACCCCACCACCGAGGCTTGGAGCAGCGACGAGGTGATTTTCACCGCCTACAAACAGCTCCAATTCTTTGACACGTTCTCGCTGTATTTCCATATGCAGCACCAAGGGTCGCGTGGCAGCGCCGCCTTCGATCACGTGCCGGCCGGCCCGGGCCGAGACGTGCGGATCTCGGTACGCGAGCACAAAGGGGCGGTCTACGCGCTCGACCCTTACCCGTTCGACGCCGACCCCCTGGAGCTGGCCACCGAGGGCCGGTATCTTCTGCCGGCAGAGCCCGGCGCCGACATGGCCGCGGTTATGGCGTCCACCACGATCGCCGAGCAGGTCGTGACGCTCGTGGCCGGGTGAGCCAACCCTCCTTCGAGCCCGGAGAGGGCCGCTGGTTAGGCGGAGCCGAGGTATACGACGGCAGCGGACGTTTCGCGGGCACCGGCCAAGACGCACGGGCCGTCCGGCGCGACCTGGGCGGCGCAACTGTGGAGGTCGAGGTCTCGTTCAAGGGGCCGTTCTGCTTGTCTGGCGCCTATGTGATCGCCGATCACGGCGACTATCGCCTGTACCAGGGCCCGCTGAACTACGGTTACGCGGAAGCTCTCGGCGGCGGGCTGGTCGATACCAACAACTATTGGCCTGACCTCGGCTTCTCGCAGCGCCTCTTGCTGATGGTGCTGCCCGGAGGCGGAACCCAGCTTTCGCTTGCGCTGCTGAGCCGGGGGGAGCAGTCCGTCTACACCGTTGTTGGTGAGTACAGCCGCCAGTCGGGCGGCGAGCCTTCTGCCTCCGACCTGGCCAGCCATCCGGACGGCGGTGACCGGTCCCGCGGTGACAGGGCTGGTCGTTACTCCGCCGGCGATCCCGGGCCTGGGCGGCCCTGTGCGCTCCTGGAGCGCCCCGGCGCTTGGTCGGGCCAGTTAAACGTCGTAGACGCCGACGGTAACGTCACCGGTGCCACCGACTATTCCGAACGAGTCGTAGACGCCGACGGCGGGCGGAAGCTGGCCACTGCGCTGTCCGGCACCGGGTTCGCCGGAGACGCCGCCGTCGTGTTCACCACCGACGGCCGGCAGCGCTGGACCGGCGGCGGGGCCGTAGTCGGGAGCGAGAGCGTGTGGGGTGGACGGGCGCTTGCCGGCAACCTGCTTTTTGACGGCAGCCGCCTCCGCTTGTGGCGCCGCGAGGTGGTACGCCGGGACGGGGCTTGCAAAGGAGTCCTTCACGTTTGGTACCGGGGCGGCGCTCGGATCGGGGCCGCTTTCGGTGTGCTCGACTTCGCGCCTGCCGGCCGGCGGCCGTGACCGACCGTTTCGGCGGAACCTGGCTGGTCACCGAATACGTCCACGACCCTGACGGCCGCTTCGCCGGGGTCGTTCGCCAGCAGCGCACGGTCGAGACTCTGGCTCCGGGCCGAATCCGCGTGACGCAGGTTTGCGAGCCCGATAAGCGGCTCACCCGGCATCCGATGGGGGCTTTTGCCGGCAGGTGGGTCTTCGAGGGGACAACCGAGGGGGCGCTGCGGGTCTACGAGGGCCCCGACGTGGTGGGCTACGGCGTCGAATGGTCGCCAGGAGCCATGACCAGCCAGGGCCTATGGCCTCGCTTCGGGCACGCTTTCGAGTCTTACGCCGTTGTGATCGCGCCGGAACGGCAGCTCACAGGCGGGTTCTTCGCCCTAGCCGGGCGCTCGGTGGCCGACATCGTCGGCGTGGCCCAGCCCGACCGCGGTGAGTGGCCAGCGCTCGACATGGCCGCTGAACCGCCCAGACTCGATTGCGAAGGTCCCGGCATCCAGCGTCGTGTGGGACCGCTGGCCGTGGCTGAGGTGTGGCCGTCGCCCACTGAGAAGGTGCGGATGCTCGCACTGACCGACGAGACCACAAGACGCTCGTTCACCATTGTCGACCGGCGGATTCCGCAGGGCCGCGACGTGACGGTGTCGGTGCTCACCTGACAGTCCGTACCGGCCGGCCCCTACCGACCGGGCGGCCGGCTTTGCGGGGCCGGAGTTGCCGATTTGTGGGTTTGCGGAGCCGGGGGACCGGGGTTGCCAGGATCCGGCCCGGGCCGGGTCAGGTGTCGGGGTTCCAGTACAGCGGGCCGAACACGATGTGGGTCATGACGTCGCCGTCGTAGAGCTTCCACGCCACCGCCATGGTGTGGTCGCGGTCGATGATGAACTCGCGGCCGCGGATCTTGAAGGCTTCCGTGCTGTGGTACTGGTTGGTGTACAAGGCCCGGCCGTAGGCGATGGCGTTGCCGAACAGCTCGGGCCCGCCGTAGGTGTGGCGGTTGCCGATCCTTGTACGCGTGTAGGTGAACGACCGGTCGATCGCCCCGCTCATACTCCATGTCTGGCTGGACTGCACGAGATCGCTCGGCGAGTGTCGGATCTCGACGTCGACTGTTCCCTGCCTGGACTGGTCGGCGCCGTACGCGTCGCAAGTGCCGGTCCAGGTTCCGCTGGTGCGGTCGGGCAGGACGTGCGGCCATGAGGCCAGCTCCTTCTCCCGTTCTAGGAAGGCGTCGATGGCCGCTCGCGTCTCGGCGTTCGTATCGTAGTCGACGGCGTTGCGGTACACGCCGTTGAAGACGGCCAGAATAGCCGGCCCCTCATACAGCAGCGACGAATAAACCTGCGTCACCTCGTCGGGGAGGATCTGGTTGATGGTGTTCAGCGCGGCCCGCCAAGCCGGCGAATAGTAGTGCGAGTCGACGAGGGCGCCGTAGGGATGGCCGGCGCCGTAGAAATCAGGGCCGAGGTATATGCGGTTCTTGCCGGTGTCGTTCACGCCGAAGGCGAACTCGCTCACTTCGAACCGGTTCCGCAGCGGTCCGGTGTTCATGAAATTGCATTGCATGTAGTAGGTGGTCACGCCGTCCTCGAAGACACTGGAGCGGTTCACCTTGTTGAACCCGGTGTGACTGCCGTCGGCGTCGAACACTGAGGGGATGCCGAACCACTCGCCGGTAATGCGCTGCTGCCACTCGCTCGGTTGCTCCGGCTGGGCCTTGTCGCTCACTGATCCTCCTTCGCGTTAGACGCCGTTGCGGCCTGCGTTGCGGAGGCTGGCACGGATCGAAGCGCTGACCTCAGGGCCCAGGAGCCGGTCCACTTGAGCCCAGACCGGGTCGACCCGCGTGTTGAAGAGGGCAGCCCGGTTGCGGCGGTCACGCTCGGCTAGGTCAGCCTCGGTGATCCCGTCCAGAACCTCCGCCGGCACCCCCTCGCGGACCAGGCCGAGCCAGTGGTCGCGGTAAGCCGCCACCGTCGGACCGATGGAGGCGAACGCGGTCTCATCGGCACGGCAGGCCAGCATCCAGGCCGACATGAGCTGCCACTGCAAGGGGGAGAGGTGCGCCGGTGACAGCCCGCCGATGCCGGCCAAGGCATCGTGGGCTTCGGTGAGCGGCCCGAAGCAGTGGTTCAAGTAGGCCAGGTGCGCGCCCGGGTCGACCCTGGGGATCAGATCGAGGTGGAAAGCGTAGTGCGGTCCGGCCAGCACCGAGTCCAGCGTGAAGTGCGGCACGGCGCTGTCCGGCGGGGTGAAGGCGAAGATCATGTGGCTGTCGAGCCCGAACGCGTCCACGGTCATGCCCACGTACACCAGGCTCACTCCGCCGCCGACCAGCACCCGATGACTCCCGACCGGGCTGCCGTCGAGGACGCTCACCAGCTCGACGTCGTGGGCCTCGGCCAGGGCCAGAGGGTCGGCGATGGCCTCCAGCGTCTCGTGAACCAGATCCCAGGTGAGGCTCATTCGGCCTCCGGGGGCCGGACGGTGTCCGCTTTCACCGCAGGAAACACCCAGGCGCGGGCCGTCTCGGGGTCGGCGGCCCGCGCCGGTGACGCGATCACCGCTGCGCGCCGGTTGGCTTCGGCGCCGACTGGCGAGGCCAGGCCGAGCCCTCGGTCGAGGCAGTCTTGGCGCCAGCGCCGGTAAGCCAGCTGTATCGAGTCGGACTTGACGTGGAGCTCGGCGGCCAGATCGAATGGCAGCAGCTCCGGGCGCTGGCCCTCGACGGTAGGCCTGTCTTCGCGAAAGATCTTCAGCGTTCGCCGGAGAGAGTCGCGGTCGGCCCACTTGCCTGTGAAGAAGTTGCGGAGCATACAGAACTTGGAGATCGTGCGGTGCTCATCGATCGGGACGGCGGCGGTGTAGATCCGGATCTCGCCCAGAGGCGGACGGACTATGAGCAACGACATGTTGGGCGGGTAGAAGCCAGTGGTAGCGCGCACGGGAGGCCGTTCCCCCTTGGTTTTGTAAACCCTGGCCCAGATGCCGCTCGGCGAGGGCGGGTCGAGATCGACGCTGGCGATCACCGAGGCCAGGTGGCCGCCTTCGAGCTTGCGCTCTAGTTGGTAGTCCTGGATCTCAGGTTTGTCGGGGTTTCCGAACGATCCGGCGTGCACGAAAGGCGTGTGGGCGATATCAACCGCGTTCTCCAACACTCGGTCGTGGCTCGCCTGCCATTCGAAGGTCCCCGACACGGCCCGGCATCCCTTCCTCCGGGCCCCGGGCACGGGATCGAGTCCGTCCAATGCGGGAAGCGGCGGCCGCTCGGGTTCGGCGGCATCGCCAAGAAACGCCCAAACGAACCCGTAGCGTTCTACGCACGGGTATGTGTCGATCCGGGCTTTGCGGGGGATGGGCGCGTCCGGCCGGTTGGCCGGGATCCTCACGCAACGACCGTCGGAGTCGTAGCGCCATCCGTGGTAGGGGCACTCCAGGCAGTTGTCCACGACCCGGCCGCCCGACAGAGAGCCGCCCCGGTGGACGCACAGGTCGGACTGGGCGTGAACAGACCCGTCCGAGGAGCGGTATAGCACCAGGTCGTGGCCGTCGACGGGCACCTTCACCGGCTGCTCGCTCACGGCAGAACCGAGTTCTATCGCATACCAATGGTTCTTGATGAGCACGTCATCCCTCCGGTCGTGTCGCCTGGTTCGGTTCTGTCGGGCCTGACGGTTGGACCTGTTCGCCGGGGCGGGGCAGAAGGCGGTCGGCGCCCCAGAGGGCCCGTACCAGCCGGTCGGTCATCTCTTGGCCGAAGAAGCGCACGCCCATGACGTTGGCCGGGTCTCGCTCGGCGATGTTGCGGCGCCGGGCGAGATCGCAGGCTGCCAGCGCCGGACGCCGGTCCGGGTGGACCGGCTCGGCAGCGTCCACGTAGCCGAACCACCGGTCGAGCCGATCGCAGGCCAGGTCGCGTATCTGGCGAAGCCGGCGCTCGGTGGCCTCGGTGGTGAAGCAGAGCGCGACATGCGACAGCGACTGGCGGACGTAGAGCGATTTCGAGGTGAAGGGAATAAGACCGGGATCGGCCCGGGCTTCCAGGAACTGCTCGTTCAGCGGACCGTAGAACCTGTCAAGGGCGTCGGTGTCGACCATGAGATCGGAGCGGGGCACGTAGTCGACGTAGAACCACACGTCGGGCAGCGTCCCGCAGGCGAACCCGAAGTGCGGCACCGCGATGTGAGGCCCCAGCCAAACCGTGACATGCATGTTCGTGAACCCGATGAGAGGATTGCCGACCCTGCTGTGCACGAGCCAGTCGATCTCGCTGCCGGCGTAGGCGGCCAGACGTCCTGCCGGATACTGCGAGGCGCCCCGGTACGACTCCAGTTCGTTGGTGCTGGGATCACGCGCCACTTCAAAGCGTTCGCGAAGCCTGGAAGTCAACTCGTCGGTGATGGCCCACAGCCTGTTGGCCGTTTCTGTGGTATCGCGGTTGGCACTACGGTCGAAGATCTCCTCGACTCCCTCGAGTGTCTCCCGCATGTTCAGTTCCCGCGATCGTGCCATGTGCCGGCCGGAGCCCGAAGTACCAGCCGCGTTCCGTTCAGCGGAACAGTGTTTCAGTAAATGATATCATGCTGGCCGCAAGGTGTCAACACGTCGATGTTTATATGCGAAGCGGCAGGATCGGCTGTCGGAAGACGGAAAGCCGGCGGGACGAACCGGGTGGTCAGAAGCCGGAAACAGCGTGACCGCGGGCGCGAATGGCGGCCAACGTCAGGGCGGGACGAACCGGGTGGTCAGAAGCCGGAAACAGGTGTTAGGGGCCGGAATGAGAGGTGACGGGTAGTGCTTGCGAATCGCAGCTACCTTTATGTGCCCGGCAATCGGCCTGACCGGTTCGGAAAGGCCGTTTCCAGCGGGGCCGACGCGGTCATCGCCGACTTGGAGGATGCTGTCGCTGCTGAGGCCAAACAGGAGGCCCGCGACGCCGTCGCCCGATGGCTCTCCGACAGGCCGGCCGTTCCCGTATGGGTCAGGGTAAACAACCGCCCCGATCTGCTGGCCGACGACTTGGCCATGGTGGCACAATCGCGAGCGGCGGGCGCCGTGATGCCCAAAGCCACCGCAGAGGCCTGCGACGCCAGCCCCGTCAGCGTGCATGCGCTGATCGAGACGGCCGCGGGTGTCACGGCGCTCGCTGAGATCGCTAAAAGCCCCCGCGTTGTTCGCCTCGCCCTCGGTGAGGCAGATCTGTGCGCCGAACTCAGGGTCACTCCGTCGTCGGACGGGCGTGAACTGCAGGCGATTCGCAGTGATGTCGTGGTGGTCTCTGCTGCGGCCGGGCTGGCCCCGCCCGTCGGCGCTGTGCCCACCGCTCTCGACGACGACGAAGCGCTAGTGCGCACGAGCCGGCAGCTGCGGCGCCAGGGATTCGGCGGTCGCAGCGTGATACACCCCCGCCAGATTGCCGCTGTTAACGCCGCCTTCGCGCCCGGCGAAGAAGAGATCCGTCAAGCCACCAGGATTGTCGATGCGTTCATCGCCGCCGGTGAGACCCCGACGGTGGTGGACGGGTGTTTCGTCGACCGCGCCGTGGTCCGGCTTGCGCGGCGCACGCTGGAGTCAGCAGATCAGCCAGCCGGCCGCAGATCAGCTGCCCTCTGTTAGCAAGGCCGCCGCGGCTAGACAACGCCCGTCCACAAGATTCGTCTGACGCGAGATCTCCCGCCGACGAGTTCGCTGAGGCCAGATCATGCCGGTCAGAGCGTCCTGCCCAGGGCCGATCCGCTGGATGACAGGCATGTTGATCGTGCCGTCGAAGGGCTGCGAACGCGGCTGCGACCACAGTGAATCGGCCGGCGGGCTGATCAGCGCACAACCGCCGGCGTAGCTGTTGCGCGACGCTGCGACGATACACAAGCGGTTTTCTGCTGCCCGCTCGAGGAGACCGAGGTCGACATCGGAGGCGCAGACCGGCTGGTGACACACAGCTAACACTGCCGCCCCTCTCAGGGCCGCCAGTCGGGCCACCTCCGGCTGGCGAATGTCATCGCCGACGGCGACGGCGAGCCGGCCCCACGCGAGGTCTGCGATCTGTATCCCGTCGCCGGTGCCGCGGGCCCACGGCAGCCTGGGCGTGTCGTGAAGCTGGGGTTGCTCCAAGACGATTCCGGAGGCGTCGACAGCCATTGCAGTGTGGCGGTCGCCGTCCCGCCGTGTGAACACGAACGTCACACCGTCGGGAATCTCCGCGGGCGGATCGGCTAGTTCTGGCAGCACCACCAGCCTGGCCCGGGCACCGAGCGCCGCCGCGGCCCTCGGTTCAGCAACCGCCGCTGCGACAAGGGTCTCAGCAACCGACGCGGTAGGAGCTTCGGTGCGGGCATCGGCCAGAGGCGAATACAGGGCCGGACGCCGCGTCGGTGCCGGACGCGCCGCCCGGGCCCTGTCGACTTCGGCCAAGTCGATGGCCGCGCGCACCACATGTCGTCCGAAGCGGGGCGCCTTGGCCACAACCGTGCCGTCAGGAGCCACGATTTGGCTCTCACCGGCACCGTGCAAAGCCTCAGCGGGAACGCCCAGAGCGGCGGCGATGGCGTCGAGCCGATCGGCGGGCGCAAGCGGCCCCACCTTGTTGGCCGACACGACGAAGACTTGGTTCTCTGCGGCTCTGGCCGGCACATGGAGCGACGCCTCGTCGAGAGCGAAGGAGTTCAGGCTGTTGGTGAGAAGGCGAGCCCCCTGAACAGCCAGGGCGCGGGGCACCTCGAAGGTCACGCCGTCCATGCAGGAGTACATGCCGATCGTCCCGAACGGCGTCTCGACTACGGGCGCGATGTGTGGCCCCGGCTGCAGATGGGCGCGCTCGTTGCCCATCAGCGTCTGCTTGTCGGCCTGCGCCGCCACCCTCCCGCAGGGATCGAGGAGCAGGTTGGTGACCGTTACAGCGCCGCGTCGTCGAACCGTCACCGTGAGCACGACATGAACGGCGTGGTCTCGGGCCCGCCGTGCGCACGCATTCACGAATCTTCCGTCCAGTCTGGCCGCAACCCGACGGCAGTGCTCGGCGTCTTCGTAGACGGAGTGATGGTTGCAGAACTCGGGCAGAACGATGAGATGCGCGCCTGTGCCCGCGGCAGCGTCGATCATCTGAAGACACGTGGCCAGGTTCTCCTCAACGTCGCAAGACGAGGCGAACTGGGCCGCCGCGACCCTCAGTTCGGTCACTCCCGGGCCAGAGGCTTCCGATCCAGGTGCTCCCGGTCCGGCGGCTCGCGGTCCAGATGCTCCAGCGGATCCTGTTCCAGGGGCGACCCGAGCTTGCGCGACAGCGTTCGGGTGGCAGCCACGACCTCTGCGGCCACGGAGGCGACTTCTGCCTTGAACCGTTGGAGCGGCCCGCACACGCTGAGCACCGCAACCGGCCGCAGATGCTCATCGAGCAAAGGGGCGGCCACCGAGCCGGCGCCGTGTTGGCGCTCACCCAGCGAGACCGCGAAGCCTTGCTCGCGAATCATCGACAACTCCCGGCGCAGCAGCCCGGCGTTGACGATCGTGGCTGCAGTCAGGCGTTCCAGCGGCGACTCCAAACACCGGCGGCGCCCTTCTGTGGGCAGCCAGGCCAGAAAGGCCTTCGAAGACGCCCCCGCGTGGAGCGGGAACGACGCACCGACATCCACAGTCATCTTCACCTCTCGGCTGGGCGTGACCTGATCCACGTAGACCCGGCGGCCGTCGTGTAGCACGGAAAGCGTCGAAGTCTCCTGGGTGGCGTCCACCAAGTCTCGCATCACGTCGAGCGCCAAGACTCGAATGTCGAGCTGGGAGCGGTAGGCCGCCGCCAGCTTCAACACGCCAGGACCGAGGGAGTAGAGCCTCGTGTTGGCATCGACGGCCACCAGGTCACGTTGGAGCAGCGACATGAGAATGCGATGGACCACGGCCTTTGAGATGCCCATATCGGAGGCGATGGCGGTTACCCCTCGGGAATCGCGGCCCCGCGCCAGGTGGAACAGCACGTCGCCGGCGCGTTCAACCGAGGCGATGCCGCGCCCCGACGCCCTGCCCGCCGATGCGACGGGCGATCCGCTCTCGGCTGCTGCGCCCCGGCTCCGCAATCCCGTTCCGCTCATAGGAACGCGAGGCTAGCCGTGCTTGGCATGTCAGCGAATCTCCGCGGAGTGCCTGCTCGTGAGGGCGAAGGATGGCCGAACTCTTTCGCTGGCCCGTTCCGCTATGAGAAACAGCGTTTACAATCACGCTGTGAATGTGAGTTCCCCAGAGGACGGCTCAAAGGCCCGGCCGCGCCCCGGCCCTTCTGAGGGCGGAGTCCGGTCCGGGCCGTTGGCAGGGCTGCGCGTCCTGGACTGCTCGACGATGCTGGCCGGTCCGTTGGCCTGCCAGGTGCTCGCCGACTTCGGCGCCGACGTGATCAAGGTCGAGCACCCGGTTAGAGGCGACAGCATGCGGGGACACGGACGCCAGCGCGACGGCTGCGGTTTGTGGTGGAAGATGATCAGCCGCAACAAGCGCTGCATCGGTCTCTACCTCGGCGACCCCGACGCTGCGGCGGTGTTCGTGAGGCTCGCCGCCACAGCCGATGTCGTCGTCGAGAACTTCCGGCCCGGCACTCTCGAGCGCTGGGGGCTGGGCTGGGACCGCCTCCGGGAGATCAATGAGGGACTGATCCTGTGTCGGGTTACGGGATTCGGCCAGGACGGCCCCTACGCGTCTCGCCCCGCTTTCGGCACGCTGGTGGAGGCCATGAGCGGGTTCGCGCATATGACCGGCGAAAGCGGCGGCCCGCCGACGCTGCCGCCTTTCGGGCTCGCCGACAGCATTGCCGGCTTCGCGGCGGTGGGTGCCGTGCTTATGGCTCTGCGGCAACGGGACGCCGACGGCGTAGGCCAGGTCGTTGATCTGAGCATCCTCGAGCCGATGGTCGCCGCCTTGGGCCCGCATATTCTGGCGTACGACCAGTTCGGCGAGGTGCCGGGGCGTCAGGGCAACCGGTCGTCCAACAACGCCCCCCGCAACATCTATCGCACGGCCGACGGGTGCTGGGCGGCGGTGTCGACTAGCGCCGAGCCTGTGGCCGAGCGAGCTGTGGCGCTAGTGGGCAGCCCCGAGATTGCCGAGGAACCGTGGTTCGCCACCGGTGCCGGGCGGGCAGCCCACGTCGATGAGATCGACGCCCTGATGGCCGCTTGGATCCGCGAGCGCACCCTCGCTGAGGTGGTGGAAGCCTTCGAAGCGGCCGACGTGGCCATCGCGCCCGTCTACGACGTGGCCGACTACGTGGCGGACCCTCAGGTGGTTCACCGAGGCGCGGTGATCACTGTCGCCGATGAGGATCTCGGCCCGTTGCGTATGCAGAACGTGGCGTTCCGGCTGTCGGAAACACCCGGAGAGATCCGTCACGCCGGGCGCAGGCTTGGCGCCGACACAGACGCGATCCTCAGCGGCGAGCTGGGTATCGACTCCGAACTCCTCGCCGAGCTGCGAGCCCGAAAGGCGCTGGCGTGACGGCTTCGTGCCCACAACGCCGACTTCTGCGCCTCGTCGAGAGGGCCCGGGTGTTCGATCTGGGCCGGCCTCTGCGCAACGGCATGGCCCAGTCGCCCAACCATCCGGTGTTCCGCCACCGCCTCGACCGCCGCCACGGCGACCGCATCCGCGCCGACGGCGGCTCCGCAGCATCGGACCTGATAAGCCTCGGCTGTCATGTCGGGACGCACGTGGACGCGCTAGCTCACGTGAGCCACCAGGGCCGGCTCCACAAGGGTCTCGACGCCCGCCAGGCCCAGTCCGCGGGACGCTTCGACTCGCTCGGCATCCACAAACTGCCGCCGTTCGTGGGCCGCGGCGTGCTGCTTGACATCCCCGCTCACCTGGGCCTTGAGTGCTGCGTGGGGGGATACGAGATCGGCGTCAGCGTCCTCGAAGCTGCCGCCGAGGCCCAGGGCACGCCCATCTGCGCAGGCGACGCCGTTCTGATCCGCTCCGGCTGGGGCCGCTACGCCGACGATCCCGAGCGTTACATCGGCTACGACAGCGGCGTCCCCGGCGTGGGAGAGCGCGGCGCCCGCTGGCTGGCACAACAAGGCGCGTCCCTCGTTGGCGCAGACACAATCGCTTTCGAGGTGCTAGCTCCCGGCGCCGGCCACGCGCTGCTGCCGGCTCATCGCGTTCTGCTCGTGGACGCTGGAGTCAACATCATCGAGGTACTGAACCTGGAAGAACTAGGCGCGGCGGGGTGTTACGAGTTCCTGTTCGTGCTGGCCCATCTCAACGTCTTCGGGGCCACGGGAGCGCCAGCCCGCCCGTTGGCGATCGTCGCCCCCGGCAACGCTTCGGATCTGTGACCGCCCCGGCCAGGCCCGACACGCGTAACCGCCCTGGCGACGGCTCGGATCTGTGACGACCGTCCTCGGCTCGCTCGGGGCCATGGCCGCGGGCTCCATGCCTGAGTCGCTGATTGCGGACATGCCGAACCGCATCCTCGACACGATCGGTGTCAGCGTCCGCTCCACCGTGCTCGACACCAGCCGGGCCGTTACCTGCTTCGCCCGCGATCAGGCCAGCGCGCCACAGGCCAGCGCCATAGGAGTCACCGAGCAGCTGTCCGCAGCCGACGCGGCCTTCGTTAACGGCGTGCTAGCCCACTCACTGGACTACGACGACACACACCTTCCGTCGATCCTGCACCCCAGCGCGTCGATCGTGCCAGCCGTTCTCGCCACCGCAGAGGCCGCAGACGCATCCGGCTCGGAGGCGCTGTCTGCCGTGGCCGCGGGGATCGAGGTCTGTGTGCGGCTCGGCATGGGCGGCTTCGATCCCGTCAGCCGCCAATCGATATTCTTCGAGCGGGGACAGCACGCCACCTCGATCTGCGGGGCGGTGGGGAGCGCGGCTGCCTCGGCCCGAATCCGAGGGGCGGACGCCGACACGATCATGAACGCCATGGCCATCGCCTGCTCTATGGCCAGCGGAATCCTGGAGACCAACCGAACCGGCGGCACGGCCAAGCGCCTGCATTGCGGATGGGCGGCCCGGACCGGCACCGTGGCGGCTGATCTGGCGCGCCGCGGCATCACCGGCGCGCCGACGGCAGTGGAGGGCCGGTTCGGGCTGTTCGCGGCCCTGCTGGGCGACGCCGCCCGGGCCGATGCGGTGACCGACAAAATCGGCGACCGTTGGCACGCCGCGGACGTGTTTTACAAGCCTTACCCCGCAAACCACTTCGCGCACACAGGCATCGACGCCGCGATCAGTCTGCGCGAACGTGGGCTGCGGCCCGAGAATGTCGCGTCGGCCACGCTGGCTGTCGCCCCGCCGACCGTGCGCACCATCGGCGAACCGATCAAGGTGAAACAAGCCCCGAAGACGGGATATCAAGCCCAGTTCAGCGGCCCGTACGCGGTGACCGCCGCACTGCTCGGCGGGAGCGGCCTGGGGTTGGGTTTAGACGACTTCACCGACGCTTTGGCCCGCGAGCCTCAGCGTCGGGAGTTGATGAGCCGCATCGACGTCGTCGGCGACCCCGACCTGCTCGAGATCTACCCATACCAGCTTCCTGCCGTGCTGACCGTCACCACGGTCGACGGCTCGACGCTCATCGAGGAGCGCCGGGTCAACCGGGGCGGCCCGCTGCTGCCGCTCAGCGCCGAGGACCTGGCTGTCAAGTTCGCCGACAACACTGACGGCTTCCTCGAACCGGCTCGCCGCGACGAGCTGACAGAACGCATGGGCTCGCTGGCCGCCGAACCCGGCGTTTCTGAGGTGATGGCCCTGTTGCGAAATCTGAGAACGTGACGCGCCCGGCGCTGGATCCGGTGACGCTCGCCGTTCTGCGGGGGCGGCTCGAACAGCTGGTTGACGAGATGGACGCCACCTTGTTCCGGTCGGCCTTCAACCCGATCATCGCCGAAGCCCACGACGCCTCCCACGGGATCTACCACGCCGCCACCGGCGCCACGCTGGTGCAGGGCGCATCCGGCTTGCCGGTTTTTGCGGGCGCCATGGCAGGCGCTGTCGAACTGGCCATTGAAGCCGCCGCGACCGAAGGCGGGCCCCGCCCCGGCGACGTCTGGATCTTCAACGATCCGTACCGGGGAGGCACGCACCTCAACGACATGAAGCTGGTGAGCCCGTACTTCTGGGCCGGGAAGCTCTTGTGCTGGCTGGCATCGGTGGCGCATTACACCGATGTGGGAGGCGCCGTTCCGGGGAACTACAACCCCTCGGCTACCGAAAGCCCGCAGGAGGGAGTGCTGATCCCTCCCATGAAGCTTCGTTCTGGTGGCGAGCTGCGCCGCGATGTCGTGAACCTGATCCGAAGCATCTCCCGGGTGCCCAGCGATGCCTACGGCGATCTCAACGCGCAGCTCAACGCGCTGGATCTCGGGGAGCGCCGCATGGGGGAGCTGATCGGCGACTACGGCGCCGATGTGGTCGCGGCGGCCTTCGCCGAGCTAACCGAACGGGCGGCGCGGCTGATGCGGGCCAACATAGCTGCGGTGCCCGACGGGGTGTACACGGCCGAGGACTTCTTGGACAACGACGGCACAAAAGACGCGCCGATACCCGTGAGGCTCGACCTGCGCGTCAGCGGCGAATGCATGGTCATGGACTTCTCCCGCACCGGCGCCGCGGTGGCGGGACCCGTGAACATCTCGTCGGTCACGGCCCGGGCCGCCTGCTACGTGGCGCTGAAACACATCTTCGGTGACGTTCCCGCCAACTCGGGCTGCCTCGAGCCTGTGAAGACCGTCATCGGGGCGGGTTCGCTCCTCGACGCTGCGTGGCCCCGTCCGGTGGGCGGGTACACCGAGACCATCCTTCGGATGATGGACGTGATCTTCCGGGCTGTCGCCGAAGCCGCGCCCGAGCGCTCCAACGGCTGCTCCTACGGCACCATCAACGCTCTGTCAGTGGCCGGAAACCGGCCCGGCGGTGAGCGCTGGGTGATGTTCACCTTCTACGGCGGCGGGCTGGGCGGCAGTCCGGTGAGCGACGGGCTCAACCACGGCAACGCTCCTTTGTCGACCGCCACCATTCCTCCGGTGGAGATCCTGGAGGCCGCTTACCCCGTGCTCTACACGAAGTGGGCGCTTCGCCCCGACTCCGGCGGTCCGGGCCGTCACCGGGGCGGTCTCGGCGCCGAGTACCACATCGAACTCCTGGCCGACCGGGCCGATGTTTTTGCCTTCGCCGACAGGGGCCGGTTCGCGCCCTCCGGCGTGGCCGGCGGCGGGCCGGCCGCCTGCAACGAGGTGGCTTTCGACACCTCGGGCGGCACGGTCTTACCGGCGCTGGTCTCCAAGATCACCGGTGTGGAACTGGAGCAGGGGGGACGAATCCGCATCGCTAGCCCGGGAGGGGGCGGCTACGGAGACCCCGCCCAGCGCGACAGGGCCGCGCTGGCCCGCGACCTTCGGCTTGGCTACGTAACTGCCGAGCACGTCCGGGAGGCCTACGGCGCAGACCCGGAAGAGCTGATCCGTGACCGGCCCGGCCCGCTGCGGCGTCCTGTCACCAACACGTGATGTGCGGCGTCCTGTAAACGCATCGTGAGCGACCCTGTGATCGGAGCGGTCGTCGTGGGCATCGACGTGGGCGGCACGTTCACCGACGTGTGCGCCCTCGACGAGACCACAGGCGAGGTGCGCGTGGTCAAGACGCCCTCCACCCGAGGCCACGAGGCCGACGGCTTCCTCGCAGGGCTGGCCGGCGTCACAGACGATCTCGGCGCCGTCGCGACAATCGTGCACGGCACCACCGTGGGCACCAACGCCCTGCTGGAACGCAAGATGGCACCTGCCGGACTGATCACCACTAGGGGCTTCCGCGACGTGCTGGAGATGCGCCGGCGCGACCGTCCGCGCACTTGGGGCCTTTGGGGGGACTTCAAACCGATCGTCAGGCGGGATCGTCGCCTCGAGGTGACCGAGCGGGTCATGGCCGACGGCACCGTGCTCATCGACGTCGACCTCGGCGAGGTAAGGGAGCGGGCCCGGACCTTGCTGGAATGTGGGGCACAAGCCTGCTGCGTCGCGTTCTTGAACGCCTACGCCAACCCCGCCAACGAGCTGCGCGCTCTCAAGGCCGTTCGCGAGGTCTGGCCCAACGAACACGTCACCGCCGCTTCGGTCATCCTTCCGGAGATACGAGAGTTCGAGCGCACCTCCACAACGGCCATCAACGCATGCCTGCAGCCCATAGTCAGCGGTTACCTGGCGGCTCTGGAGGCCGCGCTCGCGGATCGGGGCTTCGGCGGCCGGTTCTTCCTCGTCCAGTCCAGCGGGGGCGTGTTGACCTCGGAGGCGGCCCGGTCTCTGCCGGTGCGGACCGTTCTGGGCGGACCCGCCGCCGGCGTGATCGCCTGTTCCCATCTGGCGGCAGCGGGCGGTTACGACAACGTGATCACTTGTGACATGGGCGGCACCAGCTTCGACGTGGCTGTGGTGACAGCCGGGCGCACGACAACCAGCGCCGAGGCCAGCATCGACTTCGGGCTGGTCATCCGGACGCCGATGATCGAGGTCTCAACCATCGGAGCGGGCGGAGGTTCCATCGCCCGCGTGGACGCCAGCGGATTCCTGCGGGTGGGGCCCGACTCAGCGGGGTCGATCCCTGGCCCGGCCTGCTACGGCGCGGGCGGCGAACGGCCTACGGTCACCGACGCCCATCTCGTGCTGGGCCGCATCAACGCGGACACCCCCATAGGAGGACTGGATCCTCTAGATGTGGCCGCAGCCCGGACAGCCCTCCAAAAAGAGGTCGCCGCGCCGCTGGGGCTCGACGTGGAGGCAGCGGCTCAGGCTGTCATCGATGTGGCCACCAGCTCCATGGCGGGCGCGATCCGGCTGGTTTCCATCGAACGAGGGCTCGACCCGGCCCGATACGTGACGATGACTTTCGGCGGGGCGGCGCGCTTCATGCGTGCAAGCTCGTGGAGGACACCGGGCTTGCCGGTGCCGTGATTCCCCGTCATCCGGGCGTGCTCAGCGCGTTCGGGTGCTTGATCGCCGACATCCGCCACGATCTCGTCGAAACCGTCAACCTGGACACGGCCCGCGTCGATGCCGGAGACCTCTACCGCCGTCTCCGCAGCGCCGAGAAACGCCTCGTGCGCTTCCTGGCAGAAACGGGCCTCGCTCTTGCCGACCTCTCGGTGCGCCGCGAGTTCGACATGGCCTATGAGCATCAGACGCACACCATCACAGTGGACGCGTCTGCCTTGACCGACCTGAGCCCAGAGGCGATTCAGGATGCCTTCGATAGGGCTTACGCCGCTTCTTACGGTCGGACCCTGGAAGGCGTCGCGACCCGGCTCCTGTCGATTCGAACCGCGGTGATTGGCCGCCGGCGCAGGATCGACCCTCGGGTCTTCGCCGCTCGGAGCCCTACGACCGAGGCCGGCCCGCCCGCATCACGGCCGGTGTACATCGATGGCCGGTGGCTCGACACGCCCGTCAGTTCTCGGCTCGACTTGCCCGTCGGCGCGGTCATCGCGGGACCGGCGATCCTTGAACAGTCCGACGCCACCATCGTCGTAGAGCCGGGCTTCACTGGCCGGGTCGACGAATTCGGCAACCTGTTCCTCGAAGCCGCGCACCCCTGACCAGCCTTAACTCGCCCGCACCAAACCTGCGGCAGCTCTCAGCGGTATATCTGATCCAGGCGGTATACCTGATCCGGCCTGCCTGCTCTCACGAACAAGACACGCAGAGCATCACCGGGCGTCGGCGGGGAAGCCGCCCGCTTTCGACAGGAGTCCGGGCACCGGGTGGTCTAACAGGTTCTCCAGCCACCGCGCCGATTCGCACAGCGCCTCCAGAGAGGCCCCCGTTGGCACGCCCATGCGTTCGAGGAGGTACACGAGATCCTCGGTTGCGATGTTGCCTGTGGCGGCTGGAGCGAAAGGGCAGCCGCCGATGCCGCCCAGGCTGGCATCGAGGGCCGTCACGCCGGCGTTTGCGGCTGCGACCGCATTGGCGTAACCGGTGTTGCGAGTGTTGTGAAAATGGGCCCGGAGCCGGATGTCGTCGCCGACGGCCTCGCGCACCGCGGCCACGCGCTCGGTGACGTCTGCGGGGGTGGCCACGCCGATCGTGTCGGCCAGAGCGATCTCATCGGGCCCGCTTCGGGCCGCTTCGGCGGCCACCGCGCTCAGCCGCCCGACGGGCACCTCGCCCTCGTAGGGGCAGCCGAACGCGGCGGACAGAGTCACACCGGTTGCAATCCCGGCCGCGCGCGCGTCCTCGGCAAGGTCGTTCCAAACCGCTACGGCCTCGGCGGTGGTCGTGTTCTGGTTGCGCCGACAGAACGTGTCAGAGCACACCACCACGGCGTTGATCTCGTGAACCCCCGCCGCCAGCGCCCTGTCGAGGCCTCGGCGGTTCATCACCAAACCGATGTAGCTCACACCGTCGGGTCGCGCCAGCGTGGCCATGAGCTGCTCTGCGTCGGCCATTTTGGGAACTCGCTCGGGGTGTACGAAGCTCGTAGCCTCGATCCGCCGGATGCCGGCGTCGACCAGCCGGCCTATCAGCTCCGCTTTGGCCGCGGTGGACACCGAAGCCGGGTCGCTCTGCAGGCCGTCGCGGGGGGCTACGTCCACGATCTGCATATGGCGTGATACCTCCTGCAATATGCCTCGACACTTTACGGCGCGCGAGTCGTTTGCCGTGGGACCGAAGCCGTGGGCTAACCTTCGTTCCGCGAAGCGGAACAGCGTTCCGCCATTCTGCCAGACGCCCACACATGACTTATAGGAGCTTCAGATGCCAGACGTCGTCGGATACCGCGCCAAGGTCGGGGTCATCGTCCCATCGACGAACACAGTGGTGGAGCACGACTGCAACGCTCTCGGAGTGGCCGGCGTCACCTTCCACTCGGCCAGATTCTTCGTCGAATCGCCCGACCTCAGCAGCGACGATGCCTTCTGCTACTTCTTGGACAAGATCCGCGAGACCATTCCAACCGCAGTGCGAGATGTGATGACCTGCGAGCCCGACTACATCCTCATGGGCATGTCCGCGGAGACCTTTTGGGGAGGCAAGCAGGGCAATATCGACTTTGAGCAGCGCGTCCGGCGCATCTCCGGCGATCTCGGGATCACCTCGGGCGCCGACGCCTGCAACGCGGCCTTGGAGCGGCTCGGCGTGTCATCGATTGCCTGCATTACGCCCTATCAGAGGGTCGGCGACGAGCAGGTTTACAATTATTTCACTGAATGCGGCTTCGACGTGAAGCGAGTCCACGGGTTGCGTTGTCCAACTGCTACGTCGATTGCGGCCGTGGAGCCTGATCAGCTCATCCGCGAACTGAAACGCCTCGACGGCGGCGATGTCGACGCCATCGTGCAGTGCGGAACGAACCTCTCCATGGTCGGCGTCGCCGACCAAGCTGAGCAGTGGCTTGACAAGCCTGTGTTGGCCATCAACGCCATATGCATCTGGCATGCCCTGCGCGCCCTCGGGATCGAAGACCGATTCCGCGGCTGCGGGACCATGCTGCGCGAATTCTAGCTGAGATGGCCACCTGAGATGGCCACCCAAGCCATCGTCGTCGGCGCGGGTCCCGTCGGATGCGTGGCGGCGGCGGTGCTGGCGCGGCGTGGCGTGGCTGTCACCCTCATCGAGGCATCCCCGGAGCTGCCGACCGAGCTGCGCGCTTCTACGTTCCATCCAGCCACCCTCGACCTACTCGATGAGATCGGCGTCACCGAGGAGCTCATCGACCGAGGGCTCATAGCGGGTCATTTCGCCTACCGAGACAGGCCGACCGGCACCGTGGCCAGGTTCAACCTCGGAGTCATCGCCGATGCCACCGCCCACCCCTACCGGCTGCAATGTGAGCAGTTCAAACTCTGTGAGATCCTGATCCGGAGGTTTCAAACAGATCCGCTCGTCACGCTCCGATTCGGCCACCTTGCGCAGTCCGCGGCCGACCACGGCGACCATGCCGCAGTCCGACTAGCCGACGGCACATCCCATCGAGCCGACTTCGTCATTGCCGCGGACGGCGCCAGCAGCCTGATTCGTAAGTCGCTCGGAGTCGGCTTCGACGGCATGACCTATGAAGATCGCTATCTGGTCGTCTCGACGCCCCACGATTTCACAGACGATTTCGACGACCTGTCCTACGTCAACTACATCAGCGATCCTCACCAGTGGCTGGTACTGCTGAGGACGGCGACTCTGTGGCGAGCGCTGTTCCCGGTGCGCGACAGCGCCGACGCCTCCGAGGCGCTCTCCGACGACAACGTCCAGCGCCTCTTGCACGGCGTGGCGGACATTCCAGGCCGCTTCGAGATCGCCCACCGCACTCTTTATTCGGTGCATCAGCGCGTGGCGGATACGTTTCGCGTGGGCCGGGTGCTCTTGGCTGGCGACGCGGCTCACATCAACAACCCCCTGGGCGGCATGGGTATGAACGGGGGGATCCATGACGCCATCCTCTTCGCGCACGCGACGGCCTCAGTGTGCTCGGGGGCGCTAGCCGACCACCGTCTAGACGCCATGGCCGACTTCCGCCGACGGCTTGCGGTGGAATACGTCCAGCAACAAACGCATCGCAACGCTGTGAGCCTGGCCGCGGCCGATGGCGACGAAAGGCGAGAGGCACTGGCGCGACTGGCAGCGACCGCGGCGGATCCCGAAGCGGCCCGCGACTACGTCTTGAAAGCAGCGATGGTGAAGGCTCGGTGGTTGATGGACGACCTGCTCGACGAAGCTCGAAACACCCAAAGTCGGCGGGATCAAAAGCCACGGGAAGGCGGCCTCGGCTGGTAGCCGCCGAGGCGCTGTCGGAGAGCACAGATCAACCACAACCGGAAGGGGGGAGCTGTGACGACTGAACGGGGATTCGGTCCGGGACTCGATGAGGATTATGCCGACGCCGGGTTTCGCGGCCGGCTGGGATTCGGCTCGCATCCCGCCTTGGCGGTCATTGACTTCGCCTTGGCCTACCTCGATGAGGGTTCGCCGTTGTATGCCGGGGTGGAGGACGCTCTCGCCTCTTGTCAGCGCGTGGTGCGCGCCGCCCGGGATGCGGACGTCCCCGTCGTGTTCACGCGGGTCGAATACCAGTCCGGCGGCGCCGACGGCGGCGTCTTCTACCGCAAGGTGGCCGCTTTGCGCTGCTTCGACCGGGGAAACCCTCTGGGCGAGCTGGCGCCGCAGCTCACTCCCGGCCGCCGCGACATCATCGTGACGAAGCAGTACGCCAGCGCCTTCTTCGGCACGTCCCTGGCTTCCACGCTCACGTCGCTCGGTGTTGACACCCTCATCGTGACCGGGGTGTCGACGAGCGGATGCGTGCGGGCCACCGCGGTTGACGCTTGCCAGCACGGGTTCATCCCCGTGGTCGTCCGTCAGGCCGTGGGCGACCGCAGCCGGGCCGTTCACGAGGCGAACCTGTTCGATCTTGACGCCAAGTACGCCGATGTCGTCGAAGAGGCCGAGGTGCTGGCCTACCTGGCCGGCCAACTGCGGAACAGTGTTTCGCCTACCGGAACACGCGCGCCTGTGTTATAATGGCGCTTGCTCGTAGATCTCCCAAAGGTGGCACCATGACAAATGGAATCACAGCAAAGATCGTCTGCCGTTTTCTCCGCCATATCGTCGCGGCGACTGCTGTAGCGCTCGCGTTGGTCGGCCTCGTAATTTCGCATGCATCCGCCGACCACGGAGAGGGTCACAACGGCGAGACGATGGCTCTCTCGGCCGACACCGACCTCGTTGACGGACAAACGGTCACCGTGGAACTCTCCAGCTGGCTCCCGGACGCCACTATCACCGTGGTGACCTGTTACAACTATCCCGCAATAGGGCCTACGGATTGCAATCTGAGCAACTACGGCCAGCACTTCACCAAAGCTGCCGCCGACGGGACGGCGACAGTCGAATACCCAGTCGCGGTCATTCCAGGACGCTGCGACCACGATAATCCGTGCTTCATTGTGGCTGGTGACGGCATCGGAGGGGGAGCCAACTTCGCCGCTGCGTCGGTCACGTTCGCAGTAGTCGAGGCGCCCACCACAACCACAACGGAGGCTCCTACTACAACCACAACGGAGGCTCCTACTACAACCACAACCGAGGCGCCCGCTACGACTACAACCGAGCCGCCTACCACAACCGAGGCGGCGGCCGCTGAGGTGCCCGACGGCGACGGCGACGGCTCATCGACCGGTCTGATCATCGTTGCGGTCGTCGTGGCGGCAGTGCTGGTGGTCGCAGGCGGCGGGTACCTTCTGCACCGCCGCCGGAACGCCTGATCCGGTGTGCCTTCCCGCCCGCAATGCGCTACTGCTGCGCTCGCATTGAGCGCTTCCGTCACTTTCAAGGACAGCGACTTCGTCAGTGAACGGTGACGCTGTTCCGTTGGACGAAGCTGGCAATGCCGTCATTGGTCACGGAAGGCAGCACCGCTCTGCTCTAGGTGATCTCCGCGTTCTGGAGATGGGCGTCCTGCTCGCGGGGCCGTTCTGCGGTCAGCTACTGGCCGACTTCGGGGCTGAGGTCATCAAGATCGAACAGCCCGGTGTCGGCGACCCCATGAGGGAGTGGGGGCGCGAGCTGTCTGACGGCGAATCTCTGTGGTGGCCGGTCGTGGCTCGCAACAAGAAGTCCGTCACTGTCAACCTTCGGTCGTCGCAGGGGCAGGCCCTGATCCGCAAGCTCGTCGAGTCCACCGACATCGTGATCGAGAACTTCCGGCCCGGAACCCTGGAGCGGTGGGGGCTGTCGTATGAGGAGCTGACCGCCTTGAACCCCCGCGTCATCCTGGTGCGGGTCACGGGGTTCGGACAGACGGGCCCCTACGCCAGCCAGCCGGGGTACGGCTCGGTGGGTGAAGCCATGGGGGGACTGCGCTACGTGGTGGGTGACCCGTCGACGCCTCCCAGCCGGATGGGCGTCAGCATCGGCGACACCCTCGCGGCTGTGTTCGCCTGCATCGGCGCCCTGACCGCCCTGCATCACCGCCAGAACACCGGTAGGGGCCAGGTGGTCGACTCCGCCATCTACGAAGCGGTACTGGCCGTCATGGAATCGTTGATCCCGGAATACTCCCTCGCCGGACATATCCGGGAGCGGACCGGGACGATCCTGCCCAATGTGGCCCCGTCGAACGTTTACCCCACAGCCGACGGCCATCTGATCGTCATCGCCGCCAACCAGGACACAGTCTGGAAGCGTTTGGCTGCTGCTATGGGCCGGCCCGAGCTGGTCTCCGATGAGCGGTACGCCAGTCACACGGCACGAGGCGCTCGGCAGGCCGAACTCGACGACCTGATCACCGAGTGGACCTCCTCCTTCGACGCTGCTGAGGTCCACGCCGCGCTGATAGAGCACAAAGTCCCGACCGGACGGATTTACCGAGCCCCGGAGATGCTCGAAGACCCGCACTTCGCGGCGCGTCAGGCCATCGTCACGCTCATGCACCCTGAGCTGGGCCAGTTCCCCATGCAGAACGTGGCGCCGAAGCTGTCCGACTCGCCCGGTGCCGTGCGCTGGGTCGGCCCGGCGCTGGGCCAGCACAACAAAGAGATACTGCAAGGCGTGCTGGGCCTCAGCGACGAACAGCTCGAGCGCTACACCGCGGCAGGAGTCTGCTGATCGTGGGCAGGGGGTCTGTGATCGTGCCCGCCGGGATCAGCTGATGTCCGCCGCAGCCGCTCGTCGGCATGTGGGCGAGATCCTCGTGGACGACATGACCGACGAAGAGCGTGAGCGCGCCGCTCGCGTGGACCGAGTGCTACCGGCTCTGGCGGCCGCGGCATCGGAGGCGGACAGAGCCGGCGAATTCCCCTTACAACATGTGCGCACGCTTTCAGACGCCGGGTTGTTGGGCCTCAACGTCCCCACCCGCTTCGGAGGACTCGGCGGTGGCCTGCGCGATCTGGCGGCTGCGACCTTCGCCTTGGCCACTGCCTGTCCGTCCACGGCCATCGCCTACTTCTTCCAGTGCAGCGGCACCTCGCGGGGCCTTCTGCCGCTGGCAGCGGTCGACGCCGGGTTGTTCGCTCCCGGCGAGATACCCGTAGTTCGCGCTTTCGCCGAGAAGGTGCTCACGCGGATGGGCTTCGACCGACGCTGGGTGGCCAACTTTGCTAGCGAGTCGGTGAAGGTCAAGAACGCGGCGATAGCAATCGCCACGGAGGCGTCGCCAGTCGATGGCGGATGGCTCATAAACGGCGTCAAGTCGTTCGGCTGCGCCACCGGGGTCGCCGATGACTACCTCGTCACGGCCAAGCTCGCCGGCGGCTCGACCGCTGAGCACTTGGCTGTCTTCCTAATCCCCCGCAACACCCCCGGCGTGTCCAACCGGACCAAGTGGGACGCACTAGGGATGCGGGCCTCGGCCACCCACGGAATCGTCCTGCGAGACGTCTTCGTGCCCTTTGAACGTGCCCTGACGGTGCCCGGAGTGTTCGTGAAGATGACCCAAGTCAGCCGTGGCAGCTTCGTCGGTAACCAGGTGGCGCTTTCATCGGTGTATCTCGGCGCCGCCCACGCCGTGTCTGAGTTCGCGCTGAACCACCTTCGCACCACCACCTACCACGGCACTGACGAGCCCATCGGCGGCAGCGAGCTGAACAAGCAGCTGATCGGGAACATGCAGGCTTCCATGTCCACGGCCATGCACTGGGCGCGTCGCCAGCTTCATATCGAGACCTCCGACCCGCCCCTGATGTCCGGTGAGGAGGAGGTGGCGCACTGGCGCATCGCCAAAGGCGAGATCGCCGAGAACTGCTTCGCTGTGGCCGTGACCGCCCTTAAGGCTTGCGGCACCGCTCAGACCGGCTTCGGCACGCCCGTCTCTCGCGGTTTGAGGGACCTGGCTATGGCCCTCGTGCAAGGCTTTCCTCCGGAACGGGGCCGTCTCGAGGCGGCCGAATACCTGGTGCGTGGCAAGGAAGGCGACCAGTTCGGAGCGATCTCGTGATCCGGCGGAGGTGGTTCTGGGGGCTGACGGGCGCGATGCTGTACCTCACCGGAATGAACGACGAGGCTCTGGGCCGGATCGGGAGCTGGTGGCTCGACCGGCCGTTATGGCTGCAGGCGGCGATCGTGGCCGCCTTGCTGGCGCTGGCTGTGTGGGTGTCGGTGCGGATCCTGGCCGCTCGGAGGGCTGCCTATGATGCGGCCGTGCGCGCCGCCGACGGGCTGATGATCTGATGAGGCACATCTCGGTGGCGGTGCTGGCACTGTGCATGTGGGCGGCCGCCTGCGGAGGGTCAGCCGTCGACGACCCGTCGGCGGGTACGCAGCCGGCCGCCGAAGAGCCTCAACCGACTGACGAAACGCAGCAGCTCGACGAGGATCCGGCCGGGCCCGCCGCCGAGGAGGCCGAGCCGCTGGTGGTGTCGTTCATCATCACCGACGTCACCATGGTGGCCCAAGGGCTGGGGCTGGACATCCCCGACCAGGGAGACCTGGAAGCGGTGATCGAGGCGGTCGTCGCCCGCGCCAACGCCGCCGGCGGCGTTGGCGGTCACCCGATCCGGCCCGTCATCCGAGTGTTCAATGCCATCACCGACTCCCCGATCGCCGAAGAGCAGCTCTGCAACGCCATCACCCAAGACGACCGGGCCGACGTGGTGGTGCTGACCGGCCAGTTCCAGGACAACGCGCGGCCCTGCTATGCCGCTGCCGGCACGCTGATGCTCGACGTCACGCTGTTCCCGGTCGATCGTCGGGGATATGAGGAGTTCGCCCCCCTTCTGTGGTCGCCGTTGCTGCCGAGCTACGACGATCTGGTTGATGGTTTGGCGCGGTCGCTGGAGTCCTCGGATTGGTTCGAAGGTGCCACCGTCGGAGTCGTAGGCATCGGCAGCGACATGAACCGCCGGATTCTTGAGCAGACCCTGCTGCCTCGGCTCGACGGCGCCGGAGTCGAGGTGGCGTCGCTCAACTGGGTCGATCCCACCGACGCCACCACCCTCGAGGCTGGTCAGCAGCAGGCGATTCTCGACTTCAAGACGGCCGGCGTGGACAAGGTGATCGTGTTGGGAGGCTCCCGGTTGTTGCCCTGGATGATGGAGATCGGCGCCGCCCAGAACTTCGCGCCCGCCTACGCCATGACGAGTTATGACAGCCCCGAGTTCAACGTCCGCAACACCCCAGAGCTGATGAATGGCTCATTGGGCATCTCCGTGCTGCCCGGCTGGGACACACCCGAGGATCAGTACCCGTCCCCGGCCAACGAGTCCGAAGCGCTGTGCCTGGACATCTTCTCCGGGGCCGGGGTCACCTACGAGAGTCGGGCCAATGCTCGCTCCGCGCTGCTCTACTGCGACGCGGTAAGGCTTCTGCAACTCGCCGGCGAGCACACCATCTCGCTAAGCCCGGCCGACATCGGCTCGGCCCTTTGGGAAGTCGGTGACCAGTTCGAATCCGCCAGCGTCTATTCGGTTGCCTTCACAGAAGGCAGCTACACGGGAGGCGCCGGCTACCGCGTCTTCGCCTTTGACGAATCGTGTGAGTGCATGGCCATACGGGGTGACACCGTCTCCTTCCGGGGCTGACATGCGCAGAGGCGTGCGGGCCGTGGCGGCGCGGCTGGCGGGTCTAGCAGCGCGGGGCGGGGCGCAAGAAGTTGACATGCGGGCCGTGCTGGCGCGGCTGGCGGGCCCCGGCCTCGTGGCCGTAGCGATGGGCGCGGCGGCGGCCCGGCTGATTCTGCGGACGGGCAATGCCGCTGCAGGCGCCGACATCGCCCCCGGGGGCGTCGCGCTCGCAGGCGGGGGCACAGCGGTGCTGATGGCCGCCGTCGCGGCGGCAGTTGCTGTCGTCACCGCCCGGCTGGCCGGTTACGTTCCCGGGGCCTGGCTGACCGGAGGCGGCGCCGTCTGCGCTGGTGCGGGGTTGTGGGCTGCCGCGGGCGCTTCCGGTGGCGCCGCACAGACCGCAGCGCTGATCCTGACCGCAGCCGGATTCGTGCCCGCGCTTGGGTTGCTAAGGGTGATGATCACCGAGAGCGCCGAAGCGCTGAGCCCCCTCGGGCGCTTGTGGCCCGCACGTGACGAAGACGGCCACGAGATCCGCTACGCGCTTTACAGTTGGCACTGGGCGGCGGTGACCATAGGCGGCGGGTGCACCCTCGCGTTGTCGATGCTCCACCCCGTCGCCCCCCACACCGTTCTGCGGGTTTGCGGCATCACTGCCGCGGCCGGCGGTCTGCTCACGCTGCTGCGCCCGCCGCCGCGCCCCGTCGGCACCCGCGACGGGGTCGCGGTTCTCGACGGGCCGTGGGCAAGGCGCAGCATCGCCGCCGCCTTCGGACTCGGGGCGCTCTTCGCTGGCGGTGCCGGTCCGGGCCAGGGGCTGCTGTGGAGCGAATGGCAGCGCAGCCCGCGAGGAGTGGCAGGCGTCATGGCGACCGCGGTCGCCGGGGCTGCAGTAGCGGTGGTCTTTGGACGCTGGTTCCATCACCTCGACCGTCGCCGGGGCGCGGCACGGGCCGGCGCGGCGGGTGCCCAACTGATGATCGGCGGGGGAGCTGCGTTGCTCGGGGCGCTGTCGTTCACCTACATCGGCCTGATCGCGTGTTGGGCATTGGCTTGCGGCGCGCTGGCGCTTGCCGCCGCGGGGCTGGATGCAGCGACCTGGGCCGGGATGCGTCCTTCTGTCCGGCCAACGGTGGCGGCCCGCCAGGTCGCCGGTTTCGCTCTCGGGGCCTGCCTGGCAGCAGCGCTGGCGGCTGGCCCTCTCGCCGGCCGCCACGACCAAATGAAGACGGCCGCTATGTCGTTGCCCTGCATCGTCGTCGGGTACCGGATGGCTCGTCGCTGTCCCCCCGTAGAGAAACCGGGTCCCACGCGGCGGGCTTGGGAGCGCTCCGTGCCTCGGCGTGTCGCGCCTGACCCCGGTGCTCCTTTGCTGCAGCTTGTAGAGATGGGCGTGGCCTACGACGATGTCCAAGTGGTGTTCGGTGCGAACCTCATCGTCAACCAAGGCCAGATCGTGGCTCTGTTGGGCACCAACGGCGCAGGCAAGACCACCACGCTGAGAGCCATCTCGGGCCTCGAGCCGGTATGCGCCGGGCGGATCCGCTACCGCGGGCTCGACATCACCCGCACTCCGCCCACCTGGCGCGTGGGGATGGGGCTGCACCAGATCGTCGGCGGCGAGGCAGTAGCCACCGGTCTCACCGTCGAGGACAACCTGCGCCTCTTCTCCCACAGCGTGATCGGGCCCCGGGCTGACGCCGGGATCGCGGCTGCGCTCAGGCGGTTCCCTCGGCTGGAGGAGCGCAGATCGCAGAGCGCCGCGACCCTGTCGGGAGGCGAGAAGCAGATGCTCGCTCTGGCTAAGGCGTTCATCGTGAAGCCGCGGCTGCTCATGATCGACGAGTTCTCCCTGGGGCTAGCCCCGGCTCTGGTGGCGGAGCTGGTGCCCGTCGTGCGCAGCATTGCTGATCGGGGAGCGGCAGTCCTGCTCGTCGAGCAGTCGATTAACGTGGTCTACGGTCTGGCCGACTACGCCTACGTGATGGATAAGGGTGAGATCCGCAGCGAGGGGCCGACAGCCGACTGGGAGATGACGGGCGACCTGGTTCGCTCGGTGTACCTGGCAGGCTCCCGTGACCTAGCAGGCTCCCGCAACCGGATGAATTCTCCCATGCGGGCAGATCCCCTGCGCCCGGAGAACTCCGGCAAGATGCTCGAACAACCGCAGTGAGCGGCTACGACCTCACCGGCCCCGTCGTGGCACTCGGGGCGCTCACAGGGCTGGGCTACGCGTTGCTCGGCGTGGGCCTGGTCCTCACCTACCGCTCCAGCAAGATCATCAACTTTGCCCACGGCGCGGTCGGCCTATTCGCGGCTGCCGTCTTCGCCGTAGTGGTGAACCGCTACCGGGTGCCGTACCTGCTCGGGTTCCCGGCGGCTCTGCTGTTCGGGGCACTCGTTGGCGCGGCGCTGGAAAGG
Source organism: Acidimicrobiales bacterium (assembly GCA_965214945.1). Taxonomy (GTDB): domain Bacteria; phylum Actinomycetota; class Acidimicrobiia; order Acidimicrobiales; family Aldehydirespiratoraceae; genus JAAXHB01. The sequence goes on from OZ244029.1 coordinate 1,048,077, forward strand.
CTGATCGTCCGCCGGCTCGCCGCCGCGCCTCGGGTTCTGGCCATGATCGCCACCCTGGGAGTGGGCGAAGCCCTCCTGCTGCTGTCGCTCTCGTTCCAATCGGGCGGCCTGGGAGGCCGCACCTTCCCCCAGCCTCCGCTCTTTCCCGAGTTCGACGCAGGGCCGCTGTTCATCAGCCGTTCGCTGTCGGCGCTGGTGATCCTTACTCCGGTCATGATGGGCGCGCTGGGCTTCTTCCTCTTCAAGTCGCGCTATGGCGTGGCCATGCGTGGCGCGGCGTCCAACCCCGACGCGGCGACGCTTGCCGGGGCCGCGCCTCAGAACATGGCCATGCTGGCCTGGGCGCTGGCCGGCGCCGTCGCCGCGTTCTCGGCGCTGTTGATCTTGCCTTCGAAGGGAGCTGTCACGCCCGACTCGCTAGGCCTGGGGTTGCTGCTGCGCGGGCTGGCAGCCGCGGCCCTGGCCCGTTTCACCAGCCTGCCGTTCGCTTTCGCGGCCGGCGTGGGGCTGGGAGTCGTCGAAGCCGTCTTCGCGTCCAATCCTGACGCCACCGGCCATTTCGAAGTGGCCGTATTCGTGCTCGTGTTCATCGGGGTCGGCCTGCAGTCCCGTTTCCGCCGCGCTCGAGCTGCGGAGGACCGGTGGGCCGAACTGTCGCCGGCGCCTCAGATCCCGGATGCCTACAAACAGCTTCGGCTCATCCGCTGGGCGCCCGTCGTCGTGGCTGCGCTGGCCGTCGCGGTGGCCGCCCTGCTGCCCGCTTGGATCTCCAACCAGCACGCTTTCGTCCTGGCCGTCGTGTTCGGCTTCGCGGCGGTAGCCGTATCGGTGAGCTTCCTCACAGGCATCGGCGGGCAGCTCTCCCTAGGACAGCTCGCCTTCGGCGCGGTCGGCGCGCTGGCAGCCGTTCCCACTCTCGAAGCCACCGGAAGTCTCGCGCTGTCCATGCTCGCTGCGGCGCTCGCGGGCGGGCTGGCCGCCGCTGCCGTAGGGCTCTCGGCACTGCGCGTCCGTGGCCAGCTTCTCGGGGTCGCCACACTGGCTTTTGCTCTCATGGCCTCCAGCTGGCTGCTGCGACAAGACTGGGCCTTCGCGCGCTCCGGCGTGTCGGCGCCGCCTCGACGCCTCTTTGGCATGGAGCTAACCACGTCCCGCTCCTACTATTACGTCGCTCTCGTCGTCTTCTTGTTGGCTGCGGCCGGTGCCGCCACGGCGCGAAGGTCGCGTTTCGGGCACCAGCTTCGGGCCGTTCGCGACAACGAGGACGCGGCCCGGGCACTGCGGACCCGAGCCACGATGGTCAAGCTCGGCTCGTACGCGACGGCGGGGGTGTTGGCAGGACTGGGTGGTTCCGTTGTCGCCTTCGCCAGCACGCATATATCAGCGGCGCTGTTCACTCCTCGAGGCAGCGTGGACGCCGTGTCCATCGCCGTCATCGGCGGGCTGGGCGGGTCGATCGGGCCGCTGCTCGGATCACTGTACCTGATCGGCATCCCCCGACTGTTCGACCTGGATCTGACGGCGCTGGCAGCCTTGAACGCAGCATGGCTCATCCTGATCCTGGAAGAACCGCGTGGGCTGTCAGCCCTGCTCACCAGGGTGCGCGACGGCTACTGCGACGCAGCGGCGCGCTTGTGCGGCGTCGATCCGGTCGGCCCTAAAGCCCTGTCCGAGCCGGTGCCAAGTCCCACCATTGCCGGCCCGGCTCTGCTCAGCGGCGCCGACCCGCCCCGCCCAGCCGCTGTACCCGCCTCTGGTGGTGGCGCCGGCCCGGACCACCCTGCCGCTGTCGCCGCTTCAACTAGCGGCGCCCACCCGCCCCGCCCTGTGGCGGGTCTAAAGCTGGCTGCGGCTAAGCACCAGGCCGTCACCGAAACACTGCTGACGGTGGAAGGCCTCTCCAAGAGCTTCGGCGGCACTCGGGCCGTCCACAACGTGAGCTTTTCGGTAGCGCCAGGGGATCGTCTCGGCGTCATCGGGCCCAACGGCGCCGGCAAGACGACGCTGTTCGATCTAATCAGCGGCTTCGTCCGCCCTGACTCCGGCGTCGTGCGCTTCGACGGACGCGACATCTCCTCGCATCCGCCGGAGCGCCGCAGCCGCTTGGGACTGGTGCGCTCATTCCAGAACGCCCGGCTGTTTCCGACTATGACGGTTCTGGAGACCGTCGAGCTGGCCGCCTCGGCCAACCCGGCGCGGCCCGACCCCGCCGAGATGTTGCACGCCTTTGGCCTCGGGGCCAACGTATTGCGGCCGTTGAGCACCCTGCCCACAGGTACGCGGCGGCTTGTCGAGCTGGCCGCGACCGTGGCGCTGCATCCTCGCCTTCTGTTGCTCGACGAGCCGTCCGCGGGAGTCACCCAGGCCGAAACCGAGCAACTGGCCGCACTGCTCGACCGAATCGCCGATGATCACGAAATGACTTTCGTGATCATCGAGCACGATGTGGCGCTTCTCACCGAGGTGTGTGACCGGATGATGGCCCTGGAGGTGGGCGAGGTCGTCGCACAAGGAACCCCGGCCGAGGTGACAGCCCACCCCGAGGTGATCCGCGCCTACCTGGGAGACGCCTGATCTGGCCGGGTTGCGGCGCGGGCCTTGCGCCGTCTATGTGTCGATCAGCCAGGCGAGCATTGCCGCTGGGAATGCGATCAGCTCCGGGTCTGAAGGGTCTAGCTCGGTGCGGGTGGCCACAAGCCCGCGCCATCGCGACGCTTGCAGCGTTCGGCCCGTCCGTTTGCGCCAACGGCCGTCCGTGAACTTCGACTCGATGGCCAGGCCACCCAAGTCAGGCCCCACGAAGTCGATCTCGGCGTTCGTCTTCGTGCGATGGAACAACACCCGGTCAAAACTCATGTAACGGCCACCGTCGTCTCGCTCCAAGCTGCGAAGCAGCGCCATGCCCAACTGCTGCTCCGACATTGCGGTGTCGTCCACGACGCTGCCGGACGCAAGCCTTGCATACACCGGGTCGGTGAAGTAGATTTTTTCTTGAGCACGGAGCTGCGGCTTCATGGCCTGCTCTTTGTAGGCAGGCCACACGATGAACGACTCTCGCAGATCGTCGATACGCCGCAGGGCCGTTTGCGACGACACATCGATATTGACCTCACGTGCGATGCGGGCTTTGTTGACAGGCGATCCCAGTCCGGCGGCAAGTTGCCGCAGCAACTCCTCCGTCTGCAGATCCGAAAACCGTGCTCTCTGGAACGCATCCCCGCTGATCACACCCTGCAGAGACTCCTGAAGCGCCCGATCCGGCTGTCGGTCGTTGATGTGGCTGGCCACAGACTGCGGGAACCCACCCACAGTCAGGTAGGCGTCCCAAGTCGCCACCAGTTCGTGAAGCCAGGGCGCCAGGCGATAGGCCGCGTCCTTGAGGCGCTTGGGAGTGAGATCCGCCACCGATCGGGGTCCAACATCGGTGGGCATCGGCTCGGTGGAGACAAGCTCGGCGAAGGTGCGGAACCCGATGGGTAGCATCACACGGTTGGGTTTGGCCGCACGGCCCCTGCGTCCGGCCAGATCAGCAATTGACTCGCGAAGCTTCGACGACGACGAACCCGTGAGCACTACCGTGTCGAACCCGAATTGAGAGTCATTGTCGCGCAGCCACTTGATGCGAGCAGGCCAGTTGTCTGCGATGGATGTGATCTCGTCGATGAACCACCAGCGATGCTGCCTGGTCGGCATTAGCTGATCTGCGGCCCCGACAAGCCGGTCTAGGTCACTGGCAGACCAGCCGTCCACTGGCATATGGATTATGGAGCGAGGATCGATGCCGTCGGCGATCAGTCCTTTGATGGTGAGTTTCAGTTCCACTGACTTGCCCACGCGGCGGGGGCCTCGCAGGACGTAGAGCCCGCCTCGGGTCAGGTCGGCCAGCACCTTGGAGGAGTATTCGAACGGGGCTTCGTCGGCTCTGCGCAGGTCGTGGTCCCGTTTGGGCCAACCTGCAGGATCACGCCACCACCGGCTGGATTCGGCACATTTCTGTTGAATTTCTCCTGTTTTCACAGTGTTCCTCGCTCGGCCCCGTCAGTTCGGCTTCCCCAGTTGCTCCTAGCGTTCTGGCTAATCGCGCACTATGTGGACAAAATACTATATCTAAACATCCATCACGTGGACGAAATACTATATCTAAACATCCATCACGTGGACGAAATACTATATCTAAACATCCATCACGTGGACGAAATACTATATCTAAACATCCATCACGTGGACGAAATACTATATCTAAACATCCATCACGTGGACGAAATACTATATCTAAACATCCATCACGTGGACGAAATACTATATCTAAACATCCATCACGTGGACGAAATACTATATCTAAACATCCATCACGTGGACGAAATACTATATCTAAACATCCATCACGTGGACGAAATACTATATCTAAGCGCTTGATTTGGATGGGTTGGCGGCCGCTCGCGGGCCGCGTGAGATCAACACCGTAGATCTACGGCATCAGGCCGAGGGTGTCAGGCTTGGAGGAGAGCTATCACCTTCTTGCGGACCTCTGCGACCCCGGTGCCCTTGACCGAACTCGCCCACAGCACTTGGCCGCGATCCGCTCCCAGCCCTGCGGCTAGTTCGGCCTGACGCTTGGCGCGGCGCGAGGGTCGCACTTTGTCGGCCTTGGTTGCGACGTAGCTCACGGGCAGACCGATGCTGTCGAGCCATTGCGCGGTTTGGCGGTCGAGCGCAGTGGGTCCGATCTTGCCGTCGATCAGGTGCAGCACACCCCGGAGCGGTTCGCGCTCCATCAAATAACGCTCCGCCATGACGGCCCAGCGGCGCTGCTCGGCCTTAGACGCCTTGGCGTAGCCGTAGCCGGGCAGGTCCATCAGCCAGCGCCGCGATCCCTCATCGCCCAGCTCGAACGCGTTGAGCAGCCGCGTGGCGCCGGGTGTCTTGGAGGTCCGGGCCAGTCGCCTCCGCTGAGCCAGCGCGTTGATGAGCGACGACTTGCCCACGTTCGACCGGCCCACCAAGGCCATCTCGGCTTCGACAGGCGGCAGCTCCCCGACCCCGGAGAACGACGAGACGAACCTCAGCGCCAGCCGGCCGGCCATTAGAGCAGGCTACGCCGAGGTCGTGCGACAGGCGCGGCGTCCGTCGGGATCAGCGCAGCGCATGAGGGTACCGTCGGGGGAGAGGAGAAGAGGGGTAGCGGTGCCGGCGACGACGAGTCGTCGGATCAGCGCAGCGGACCCAGAGCAGCCGTGGGCTGTGAAGTCTCCGGTGTTGGGTCCAGATGTCAGGAGAGCCAGTCTGCGATGGCCGCGGCCACTGCGGGCCCTTGGTCTTCTTGGATGAAGTGCCCTGCCGGCTCGAACTGGGCGTGCGGCTGACCCGCGGCTCCAGGGATGCGCTCGGAGAGGGCAGACTGCAGACCGCCCAGAACCGGGTCGCCGGGCGCCCAAAGGGTGAGCACAGGTTTCGTCCAGCGTTCCAGCACCGCCCACGCGGCCTTGTTGTCCGGCACGGCCGGATCGTCGGGCGACACTGGCACCAGTAGGGGGAACTGGCGGGCGCCGGCCATGTAGCGCTCGTCGGGGAACGGCGCGCGGTATGCGTCCTTGACAGACTCGCTGAGCTTGGTGGCCGCGGTGTTGCCGACCAGCCGACCGCAGTCGATGAAGTCCAGCTCCTGGCTGAGCCGCCGCCAGAAGTCGAACCCGGCGCCGGGGGAGGTGCCCTCGGGCAGGGCGGTGTTGGCCAGGATCAGCCGGTCGAACATGTCCGGATGCTCAGCCGCGAGGCGCAGCCCGATCAGCCCGCCCCAGTCCTGGCCGAACAGGTGCAGAGGGGCGGCGCCCCGGTCGGCGGAGGTGGCCTCAACGAAGCGTCTCACCCATTCGACGTGGCCCGCATAAGTGTAGGACGAGCGCTCGACGGGCTTGTCGGAGCGACCGAAGCCGATCAGGTCGGGCACAACCACCCGGTGGCCGGCCTCGACGAGCACGGGCATCATCCGCCTGTACAGGTATCCCCAGGTCGGCTCGCCGTGTAGCAGCAGGATCGTCGCCGCGGCGGCGTCGGGCTCGGTGGCCCGCGACGGGCTGTCTACGACATAGGACATGCGCAGCCCGTCGATGTCGACGTAGCTGGGTTCGTAAGGAAAATCTGCTACGGCAGCGAAGCGCTCGTCAGGCGTGCGCAGGTAGGACACGCCGCCGGGCGCAGTGCGGATCTCGGTCTCGGTCATCGTTTGACGGTAACGCCGTTCACCCACACCCGGCTGATGTCGTCTGGGCTGGCCAGGCGCACGATCTTCTCGAAGATGCGGGCCTCGTCGTCGAGGTCGTCCCAAAGTCGCATCGCGGTCCCCGGCCGGGTCGTGTCCACCGCTATGGCGTCGAAGCAGTACCCCGGCTCGAACCGCCCGACAGGTAGGCCGACCACCTCCGCGCCCCCTGCTGTGGCCATCCAGAACGCCGTGGTGGTATCGATGCGTGATCCCGGCACGCCGCGGCGCTCCGGCGCCAGTGCCGGGCTGACGCCGTCTTCGAGCAGGCGCGACACGGTCACTGCCTGATGACACTGGCCGAGTATGCTCGGGGTCGCGCCGCCAGATATGTCGGTGCCGAGCCCCGCCCGCACACGGGCTTCGATCAGCCGTCGCACCGGCAGGACGGCGTTGGCGAAGTAGGCGTTCGAAAGCGGGCAGTGGGCCACGCCTGCGCGGTGCGAAGCGATCAGGTCCATGTCGTCGCGGGTGACATGATCGGCGTGTGCCAGCACCGTGTGCTCTCGCAGCAGCCCGAGGCCTTCCAAGGCGGCTGTGTCTGTGGTTGAGAAGCGTTCGAGCGAGTATGCGTGCTGCCAGTCCGATTCCGAGCAATGCGTCTGCACTCTCACCCCGGTGGCCGCGGCCAGCTCACCGAGGCCTTCGAGCAGGCCGTCGGTACACGCGGGAGTGAACCGCGGCGTGATCACCGGAGCCACCAGCGGGCTGCCTATCGCGGCAATCTCCCGCACCGACTCGGCCGACGCGTCCACGCCGGCAGAAGCCGAGCAGTCGCGGTACCACTCCGGAGTGCCCTCAGGATGGTCCATCGCCACCCGGCCGACCAGGGCTCGCTGGCCGTGGCGGACGCAGGCGGAGGCCAGCGCCGTTGTGGCTTCGAGATGGTTCGACGAGAAGTACACGGCCGTGGTGGTGCCGTGTGCCAGCAGAGCGGGCACGAGATCGTTCCAGATGGCCGTTGCGAAACCGACATCGGCATAACGGGCCTCCAGAGGGAACGTGTAGTCGAACAACCAGCGCTCCAAAGGAAGATCGAGGCCGGTGCCGAGCTGCGGCCACTGCGGGGCATGGACGTGAAGGTCGATGAGGCCGGGCAGCAAGAATACCCCCGGATCGAGCACCACCGTCTCGTCTGCTTCAGTCAGCGCCCGCTCGGCAGCAGCGGCCCCGCCCGCTCTGTCTGCCCGGTCGTGGACCGCGGTGATGACCCCCTCGTCGTCCACCTCGACGACCGCCTCGGCCACCTCGAGCCGGTCGTGTGCCGGCGTTTGCATCACCACGCCGGACACGGCCAAGCTCACGCCACCACGCCTACTGCGGGAGAATCCTTGCTCGCCGATCACCTTGGACGAAATGTGAGACAAGGCCACCTCCAAAGGACGCTAAATTAAGGAGAATCCGTGCTCGCCGATCAGGGGCACGAAACGCACCGGCATCAGCCGTTCCTCAACTACCGCCTCGGCAGACCAGGGCGTGTGCTGCAGGTCGGCGCTGCGGGTGTAGCGCATCAGATGCTGGCTGCGGTGCCGCCTGCCGACTGGCATCACCAGCCGGCCCCCCGGCGTGAGCTGCTCAATCAACGGCTGCGGAGGCGCCGGACCGGCCGCAGTGACAACGATGGCGTCATAGGGCGCCGTCTCAGGCCAACCGAGTGTGCCGTCGCCCAACACAACGGCCACATCGTCGTAGCCGGCGCCCGCCAACGCCGACCGGGCCTTCTTCGCCAGTGGCTCCAGCCGCTCGACGGTGACGACACGGCCTGAGAGTTCCCGCAGAACAGCTGCTCCGTAGCCCGAGCCGGCGCCGATCTCGAGCACTCGGTTGCCGGGGCTGATGCGGGCGGCCTCGGCCATCAGCGCAACCATCGCGGGCTGGCTGATGGTCTGGCCCTTGCCTATGGGCAGGGGCCCGTCGTAGAAAGCCCGCGGGGCCAGGGTCTCGGGCACGAACCGCTGGCGCGGCACCCGCCCGAGAGCGGCCAGCACCTCGGCATCGCGCACTCCGTGGCGTTTTGCTTGCTTCACCAGCCGTTGGAGTGGGTCGTTCCGACACACGCCTCAGAAACTCAGATCGAACGCTCTCGACCAGCTCGGCCGAGCAGTTCGGCGAAGGCGTCGATCACCGTTTCGACGTCGCTTGCCGTGACGTCCAGATGGGTTACGAGCCGGGCGCTTGGGCCGTACCAGCTGGTGGTGATGCCCCACCGGGCAAGCTCGGCACCGAGGCCGGCCGGGTCATCGGCGGTGTGAACTCCGGCTGCGGTCTCGTCGAGGCGAATGAACACCATGTTCGTGGCACAGGATTCGATCTTCACGCCCTCCAGCGAGTCCAGGCCGTCGGCGAGCCGCGCCGCGTTGGCATGGTCGTCGGTCAGCCGGTCGATGTTGTGCTCCAGCGCGTAAAGCCCAGCGGCCGCCACCACTCCAGCCTGCCGCAGACCGCCGCCGAGCATCTTGCGCCACTTGCGAGCCTCGTCGATCAACGCCTGCGAGCCCGCGAGCACCGACCCTATGGGCGCGCCCAGTCCTTTCGAAAGGCAAACCGACACCGTGTCGAACGGCTCGGCCACCGTTGCCGGTGCCACGTCCAGCGCCGCTGAGGCGTTCCACAGGCGGGCGCCGTCGAGATGGTGACCCAAGCCGTGGCGGCTGCACAGCTCTGCGGCCGCGGCCATCTGCTTCAGATTCAGCACTCGGCCGTCGTTGGTGTTCTCCAGACACAGCAGCCGGGTGCGGGCGAAATGGTAGTCGTCGGTCTTGATCGCGGCTTCCGCCGCCGCGAGATCAATCATCCCGTCGCTCAGCGTCGGAACGGGCTGAGGCTGGATCGAGCCCAGCACCGCTCCGCCGCCGCCCTCGTATATGTAGGTATGAGCGCGGTGGCCGACGATGTACTCATCACCGCGCCCGCAGTGCGCGAGCAGCGCGCACAGGTTGCCCTGTGTGCCGCTGGTTACAAACAGGCCGGCCTGCTTGCCCAGCAGGCGAGCGACGACGGCTTCGAGCTCGTTGACTGTTGGGTCCTCGCCGTAAACGTCGTCGCCGACCGCCGCGGCGCTCATCGCCTCGCGCATCGGTGCCGACGGCCGCGTTACGGTGTCGGACCGTAGATCGATCACCCGGCCAGGCTACGCCCTGTCATCCCGCACGCTGCCGCCGGGCCGGTTGCCTACAGGCGCCTCGGGCAGGGCGCCTGTAGGGTTGCGCGGGATCAGCCGCGCTCGAAGTCTCGGGGCCCGCCTTGGCTGGTGGCGTTGAAGACGTCAGTCCAGCGTGTGCTTATCTCAGGCTTGGCAAACAGCGGCACGCAGACGTGAACGGCGGGGCCGATCACGACCAGCCAGTACAAGGTGCCCCAGCCGACTTTGCCGCCCAGCAAGGCGCCGATCAGCAGCGGGATAGCCTCGATGATGAATCGGGCCAGCCACAGCGGGACGCCGCGGCGGTTCATGGCGGTCATCACACCGTCGCGGGGGCCAGGGCCGAGCCTCACCCCGAGGTACAGCCCCGTGCCGAGCGCTACCATCAGCGGCCCCGCCAGCGTGAGCATCATCCGCCACGCCATTGCGTCGGGCGTGTCGACTGCCAGCAGTGTCAGGTCGATCGTGACGCCGATCACCACGATGTTGATCAGCGTGCCCAGACCCAGGGGCTCGCGTGCCCACATCAGGCTCGTGACCAGCGCTGCGCCGGTGAGGATCGAGACGTTGCCGATGGTCAGCGGCGTGTGCAGCGAAACTCCCTCGTGGAACACCGTCCACGGGCCTTCTCCGTAACGGCCGCGCACCGTCACGGCCAGCCCGGCCCCGAAGACCACCAAGCCGATGAATATCTGCGGCATCCTGCGCCACAGCGTCACCGCCTCTGAACGCGACCGGCGGCCTCCTCTTATGCGTCTAATACCTTGTGGGGGGCGTCTTTGAGGCTTACGACCGGGGGGTCGGTCGACCATGGGAAGTTGATCCACAGGCTGGTGCGCTTCCAGACGTATTCGCACCTGACAGTGGAGTGGGGCTTCTCATATAGCACCGCGGAGCGCACTTCGCCGACCTGTTCGATGCAAGTGTCCCGCACGAGTCTCAGGGTGCGGCCGGTGTCGGCCACGTCGTCGGCTATCAGCACCTTCGACTGGCGCAGGTCGACCAGGTCGAGGTACGGCGGCAGTACCACCGGCACCGGAAGGCGTTCGCCGACGCCTGTGTAGTACTCGCAATTCATGACGTAGAGGTTCTTCACCGACAGGGCGTATCCCAGCGATCCGGCGCAGAACAGCCCGCCGCGAGCGATCGCCAGGATCGTCTGGGGGCGGTACCCGTCGGCGGCGACCATCTCAGCGAGCTCGCGCACGGCTCGCCCGTACAACGGCCAGCTCATCTCTTCACGTTGTTCTACGGCACCCATGGCGGTGCTGCCTTCCTTGAGTAGGGGTCGGAGCTGGGGGTCGGGGCGCGTCGGACGCTGGGCTGTCATCGGCTGCGCTGCATGGCCTCAGAAATGCGGCGATGGTCACGCAGCATCGCTTCGGCGTTGTCGGCGACCAGGCAGCCGTCTTTCACGATCATCCGTCCCGCCACGATCGTGTGGTGCGCCGAGACCGGGCCGCACCGCAGCCATGCCTCCACAGCGTCAGAGTGCGCGCCGGCGAAAGCCGGCCCGTCGAGGCGCCACACAGCGATGTCGCCGCACGCTCCGGGCGAAAGTTCGCCGATCTCGCCGGAGCGCCCCAGGCACGCAGCGCCGCCGCGTGTAGCAAGTTCGAGCGCGTCGCGGGCGGTGAAGAAGCCGCCCTGCCGCCTGGCTAGCCCGTCGCGCAGCCGTCCCAGGAGCATGGCGTTGCGGGCCTCAGTCCACATCGATCCCGAGTCTGCCGAAGCGGAGCCGTCCACGCCTAAGCCCACCGGCACGCCCGCGGCCCGCAACTCGCGCACCGGCGCCATTCCGGCCCCCAGGATCATGTTGGAGCTGGGGCAGTGGGACACGCCAGTGCCCCAGCGGCCCAACCGGGTGATTTCGCTGGCGTTGGGCTGCACGCCGTGCGCGATCCAGGCCCGGTCGCTGCCCCAGCCGCAATGCTCGAAGTAGTCCACCGGGCGCATCCCGAGCTTGTTGACGCAGAAGTCGTCCTCGGCGGTGTCTTCGGCCAGATGCGTGTGCAGGCGCACATCGAGCCGCTCGGCCAGCTCCGCAGTGGCTGTCATCAGCCTGGTCGACACCGAGATCGGCGAGCACGGCGCCAGCGCGATTTGGACCATGGATGTCGGCGACGGGTCGTGGTGAGCGGCGACCAGCCGCTCGGACTCGGCCAGGATCACATCGTCGGTCTGCACCAGGTGGTCGGGAGGCAGGGCGCCGTCCTTGACGCTTAGCGACATCGATCCCCGGGTGGCATGAAAACGCACGCCCAAGTCGACCGCAGCCGCGATCTCTGCCGCAATCAGGTCGCCAGCGCCCACGGGGTGTACGTAGAGGTGGTCGGTGCTGGTGGTGCATCCGCTCAGGGCCAGCTCGGCCAGGCCCACCCAGGCCGACACGTGGGCAGCCTCCTCGTCGAGGCGGGCCCACAGCGGGTACAGGGTGCACAGCCAGTCCAGCAGGCTGCCGTCGAGGGCCGGGAGGTAGGCCCGGGTGAGGTTCTGGTAGAGATGATGATGAGAGTTGACCAGACCCGGCGTCACCAGGCAACCATCGGCGTTGATGACGCTGCTCGCGCCGCCCGGCTCCGAACCGGGCGGTCCCACGCCGGAGATCATCCCCGCCGTAACCGCTACCCAGCCCCCCGGTATCTCCGTGCGGGCGTCGTCTACGGTGGCCACCAGACGAGCATCGCGAACCAACAGGTCGGTCATAGGATCTGGGCGTCGCCCGATAACAAGATCGTCATGACCGGCAGCTCGGTCATGTGGGAACCGTCGGCCAGCCGTGTGGCGTCAGCCGTCCCAGTCGGCGAACGCATCGATCATCATCCGAGGGTCGGGGCCCAGCGGATACAAGATCGGCGTGGTGCAGCCGTTGTCGATGTAATGGCGCACCTTGGCCCGGCACTCGTCCACCGTGCCGGCCGCGCACAGCATTTGAACCACCTCATCGGGAACCAGCTTCGACGCCGCGGTGACCTGCTCGTGGGTGGCGGGCCAGCCGAGCACGGAGTTCACGTCGTCGAGAAGCGCTGACGGAACTCCGGACGCCTTCATGATGTGCGGCTGCTGGCCCAGATACTGCGTCACCAGCATCCGGGCGCCATCCAGTGCCTCGATGCGGTCAGCTTCGGAGTCGCCCGACGCCACTGAGCACACAATCAGCTGCGGCCTGTCGAGGTCGTCCACCGTGCGGCCCACTCTCGCTGCGCCCTCTGCCAGTGCCACCATCGCTCGCTCGTTGTACTGTGGCGAAACCAGATAGTTGAACACCACCCCGTCGGCGATCTCGCCTGTGAGCGCCATCATCTTCATGCCGGTGGCGCCGATGTAGATAGGCACGTCCTTAGGACGGCGCTCCTGCAGCACGTAGTCGAGTTCCACACCGTCGAACTGCACGAACTCGCCGGAAAAGGTGACGGCCTCGTCGTTGAGCAGCGACCGGCACGCCTCGACGATCTCTCGCATCGCCTTGAGAGGCCGCACCCGGCGCACCCCCACTTTGGAGGCCAGCGGCTCCCACCAGGCGCCGACGCCCATAATGATGCGGCCCGGTGCCAGGTCGTCGAGAGTGGAGAAGGTAGACGCCAGCCGGGCCGGGTTGCGGGTCCAGCAGTCCACTACGCCGCTGCCCACCTTCATCTGTTCGGTGGCCGCAGCGAAGGCCGCCATCGGCACCACCGCGTCGCGCACCAGGCGAGAGTCAGCCTGCCACACCGCGTCGAAGCCCTTGGCCTCGGCGTAGCGCACATGCTCGATGTTGTCGCTGATCGGGTGCGCGTCCTGAACGTACAGCGCAACGGGCTGGGCCATCAGTTCTCCTCCAGTCGGGCGAACAGCCGGGCCGCAGCCTCAGCCGCCTTTGCTCTGATCTCCTGCGCGTCGACGCGTGTAGGGCGGCCGTCGCGCAACACGAGTTCGCCGCCGACAGTTACGTCAACCGCGCGCACACCGGTGGTGAACGCCAGCGACCACGGATCGATGCGGTCATAAGACCACACCACGGTGTCGTCCAGTGCCTCGGGAAACAGCTGCCAGCCGGTGCTCAGCCAGCTCCAAGCCGTGTCCGGGGTGGCGGCCAGATCGTCCTCGCGGTGGCGGACATAGGCGAGGCGGAACTCGTCGAGCATGTCAGCGCCGATGCCGTCGGTGCCGATCGCCACTGGGTTGGGTCGTGCCGCGGGCTTGGCATAGCCGACGCCGTTGTTCATATTCGAGCGCGGGTTGTGCACCAGCGTGCCGGGGAGGTCGCGGTCGAGGTGCACCGCGTGGACTATCAGCCAGTCGTCGGCCGCCAGCGGTGTCAGCCTCGCGCCGGCGGCGATGTCGTCGAGGCCCTCCGCGACGTGGATGTGAACTCCGACACCGTGGTCGGCAGCGAGTGAGGCTGCAGCCTCGAGCGTGGCGTCCGAGCACGTGAACGCGGCGTGGACGCCGACGTGGCCCCGCCCGCCGGACCGCAGAAAGCGGTCGTTCTCGGCAAGGCCTGCGGCGGCGCCAGCCGCACCGTGGCGGTCGGTGACGCCGTAGCAGCAGTCCACACGCACGCCTACCTCGGCACAGGCCGCGGCGATCACGTTCAGCGAGCCGTCGATTGCCCGCGGCGATTCGTGGTGGTCGATCACCGCGGTGGTTCCCGACTCGAGCGCTTCGAGGGCGCCGAGCTTGGCCGACCATTCGATGAGATCGATGTCGAGTGCGCAGTCGAGCCGCCACCAAACCAGCTCCAAGATGTCGAGAAACGACTGCGGCGCGCGAGGCGGCGCCGGCATTCCCCTGGCCAACGCCGAATACAGGTGATGGTGTGCGCACACCATGCCGGGCGTAGTGCGGTGACCCGTGCCGGGCACCGTCAAAGCAGCGTCCGAACTAGTCATCGCGCGAGGCGCGCCGGTATGGCCGACGTCGGCGGGTGTGACGGACAGGTTGGCAGCTGGCGGCGCGGGCCGTGCAGGTCACGGACGGCTTGAGGCCGGCTCGACGGGCTGGTGAACGCCGATAGGCAGCCGGTTGCGCCACTTGCCGTCGACCTGGCGCATCGCCTCGGCCACAGCCCCGGCCGTGGGCACCAGCCCGATCTCGCCCACGCCCTTGATGCCGTAGGGAGCGTCGGGTTGCGGCGCCTCCACCAGGATCACGTCCACTGGCGGCATGTCCTTGGCGCGGATGATTGCGAGCTTGCGCAACGTATCGAAGCGGGGGCGGCCCTCGTCGTCGCAGGGGAAGTCTTCGGTGAGAGCGTATCCGAGCCCCATGTGCACGCTGCCCTCGACCTGTCCTTCGCACATCAGCGGGTTGACGGCCCGGCCCACATCGTGCGCGGCCACCACTTTCTCGACCTTGCCGGTACGCGGATCGGCGATCACGAGCTGGGCTGCGTACCCGAACGTGGAGTGGATCACCGGGTTCTCAACGCCATCGCTGAGCTTGTTCGTCCAGTCCACCCGGTACTCGCCGGGATAGTCCACACCCGTCAGGCAGCCGTCAGCGACCGCGGCCCGGCAGGCTTCGGCGACCGCGCCCGCGCCCATCAGGGTGCCGCGCGATCCGGTGGTCTGGCCCGCGCCCAGCTCCCTGCTGGTGTCCACGTACACCCGCACCTGGCGGGGCGACACGCCGAGTTCCTCAACAGCCACCTGCAGCGCGACGGTGTGCACACCCTGGCCCATCTCCGTCCAGCAGTGGCGCACCTCCACGGTGGAGTCGGGCCCGGCGGGAGTGCGCTCGGGATGGCGTTCGTCGGCCACGAAATGCACCACGGCCCGACTGATTTCCTTGAAGCCGTTGCCCAAGCCGGAGTTCTTCAGGCCCAGGCCCAGCCCGACGGCTTTGCCCGCGGCGACCGCCTCGTCGTATGCGGGCTTGACCGCTTCGAGACATTCGAGTGCTCCGCGGCTGCCATCGTCCATGATCTGGCCCGGCCCCCAGATCGCGCCGGGAGTGACCGCGTTGCGGCGGCGGATCTCCCAGCCGCTAATCCCGACCGCGTCGGCGAGCCGGTCGAGCGCGCCTTCGGCAGCGAACTGGGCCTGGTTGGCGCCGAAGCCCCTGAACGCACCGCACACGCTGTTGTTGGTGCGCACCGCTATCGCCTCCACATCGACGACAGGCACGGTGTAGGGGCCACAGGCGTGGCCGGCGGCGCGTTCGAGCACCTTCATTCCCACCGAGGCGTAAGGCCCGGAGTCTCCCACCATTCGGGCCTTCAGCGCGGTGAGCCGGCCGTCGGTGTCACAGCCGACAGCAAGATCGATGCGTATGGGATGGCGTTTGGCGTGCACCAGAAGCGACTCCTCACGGGAGAAGGTGGTCTTGACGGGCCGGTTCAGCAGCCACGCTGCTAGCGCCGTCTGCGCCTGGTTGGAGCAGTCCTCCTTACCGCCGAACGCGCCTCCGTTTGCGACCTGCTCAACCCATATGGCGCTCTGGTCGACACCGAGCACGGCGGCCACCTGGTCGCGATCGTCCCACACGCCCTGACCGCCGGAGTAAACATCGAGCCGGCGGTCGTAGGGTGCGTCCGTGCGGGTGTCGTCGGCCGCTCTGCTCCCGTTGTTGTCCTGGGCACCTGATCTGGCAGGACGGGGCACGGCGAGGGTTGACTCCGGCTCTAGGAACGCCTGCTCCACGCGTTGGGTCTTGAACGTCTCGCGCGTCACGTGAGCCGACGCCGCCAGCGCGGCATCCACGTCGCCACCGCGGTGATAGGCGGAGACCGACAGCACGTTGCCGTCGAGCCCCCACACAGCGTCTTCGGCGTCTTCGGCCAGCGCCGCCGCTGGATCGGTGATCGGCGGCAGAGGCCGGTACTCAATATCCACGAGCTGAGCGGCCTGGCGGGCCCTCTCGCGACTATCCGCGACTACCAGCGCCATCACGTCGCCGAGATAGGACGTACGGCCTCCTTCGGGAATGAACACCGGCCAGTCCTTGTGGATGATGCCGATGTGCAGATCGCCGGGCACGTCGGCCGCGGTGAGTACAGCGGCTACGCCGGGCACCGCGGTGGCGCGGCTGGTGTCGATTGAGATCACGTCCGCGCGGGCGTGATCCGCCAGACGAACCGCGCCGTGGAGCATCCCAGGGGCGGTCATGTCGTCGATGTAGAGCTTGTCCCCGAGGGTGAGTTCGGCGGACTCGTAGCGGGCGGCCCGAGAGCCCACGCCCCGCACCACTTCGACCGCCGTGCCGAGCATGCCGTCGGCGCCGGTGGCGAGCATCTCCACCGCGTCGAGGATCTTCAGATAGCCGGTGCAGCGGCACAGGTGAGCGCCGAGGTGACGCGACGCCAGGCTCCGGCTGAGGCCAGCGCCCTTGCGGTCGATGAGGGCCTTGACTCGCATCACGATGCCTGGCGTGCAGAACCCGCACTGCAGCGCTCCTGTCGCGCCGAAAGCGGCTGCATAGCGTTCGCGCTCGTCCGGGCTCAGCCCCTCCGGCGTGAGCACCGCCGCTCCGGCAGCCTTCGCAAGGGGGATCTGGCAGGCCACTCGGGCCTTGCCGTTGATGAGCACCGTGCAGCAGCCGCACTGCCCCGACGGGGAGCAGCCGTCCTTGGCCGCCACCAGCCCCAGCTCCTCGCGCAACGCCGCCAGCAAGTGAGGGTGGTCGCCGACGCGCACTGCGGCACCGTTGCAGATGAACTCGGTGCCTACAGTTTCTCCGGTTGAGGCGCCGCGGGAGCGGCTTGACATCCTGGCGGTTCCGGTCGAAACGCCGCCGGTACCGGTGGAGTCTTTAGTCCGGGCTGCGAAATTGGTCATTGCGTCACTCCCTTGGACTTTCTTCCTCAGGTCTATAGGAACTCTTCCTCAGTCTTCAGTCTTCTTCATGCCGCTGACGCTGCGACCCTAGTGCTTACTGTCCGGCTGGTGGGGACGTCAGGGGACGTCAGAGGCTTCGGCACTTGCGGCTTGCCGCTGAATCTGCGAGGGCGACGAACTCAAGCACCGACGTTCACATCGACGGTGTGCCAGCCCTCAGCGCCGTTGGGGCGGGGCGGCACCGGTCCGGGGCTCTGGGTTTCGCCGTCGCCGTCGGTGGCTCTCACCTGGATGCGATGACGGCCTGATTTCGAGGGAGTCCACTGATGCTGCCACTGAACCCAACTCTCGTCACCCAGGGCTTCACCAAGCTGGCAGGTCGTCCATTCCCCGTCGCCATCGGTGTCTGCTATTCGCACCTCCACCTTGGCGATTCCCCGGGTGGGGGCCCAGGCCACGCCGGCGACAGGCGCCGCGGCGCCGACTCTGAGCCCGTCGCCACCGGCGACGTCGATGCGGCTCTGGGTCTTCATCGGCCCTTCCTTCGACCAGCCCCGCGGCACCCAGTAGGCGTCGAAGCCGTCCCAGGTGGTCAGGTGAATCTCTTCGATCCACTTCACGGCCGACACGTAGCCGTAGAGGCCGGCCACCACGAGCCGTGCCGGGAAGCCGTGACGCGTCGGCAGCGGCTCGCCGTTCATTCCCACCGCGAGGATGGCGTTGCGCCCGTCGTGGACGACCCCTGTCGGGAAGCCCGCCGTCCAGTCGTCCACAGAGCGGCCCACCACTTGCGTCGCTCCGGGCTGGACTCCGGCTCGTTCCAGTAGCCCGGCAAGGGGTACGCCGGTCCAGACAGCGTTGCCCACGAGACTGCCGCCGACCGAGTTGGACACACACGACAGGGTGATCACGTAATCGGAGAGCTCCATGGCGAGGATCTCGTCGAAGTCGAGTTCGTAGGGGGAGTCGATCATTCCTGTGAAGCGCAGGCGCCAGTTCGCCGGGTCGACCTGGGGCACGGTAAGGGCGGTATCGATGCGGTAGAAGCCGTCGTTGGGGGAGATGTAGCTGGCGATGCCGTTGATCTCATCGAGCGTGTCGAGGGCAGCCACTTGGTCTGCGACTGACAGTTCGGACGCATCGGCCGCTACCGAAGCGCCGTCCGGGGTTAGGGCCTCGCTGGTGGCTGTGCCTTCCCCGGCGGGCTCACCGGTTCTCGGCGACAGCGTGATGGCTTCCCGGGCGGTCTCCGCGGCTGACGGCCCCCGAAGTCTGCGGCCGATGCCCCACAAGGCCAACGCAGCCGCCGCGGCTCCACCGGCCCAAGCGAAGAAGACACGCCTCCCAGCCTGCTTTCTGACAGCAACAGGAGTGGACTCGGGCTCATCGACAGTGGTAAGGCCTGGATCATCCGGGGTGGTTGGGGTGAACTCGTCGGGGCCGGTCGTCGCGGCGGGGGCCAGCAGCACCTCGGCGCGGCGTGCTAGCCCGATGGTGACGGCCGTTCCCAGCGCTGAGGCGGTCAGCGCCACCAACCAAGAGGAGAGAGCCGGGCTGAACGGGTTACGGGCCGCAGCCCAGCCGCCGATCACCCCGAACACCGCGAAGCCGACCTGGGTAACCGTCGGTGGCCGGCGGGTTGCGTATCGTCCGAGCGCGCCGCCTAGAAGCAGCGCCGTCACGATGATCCCGAAGGTGAGCACGGACTTCTGGCTGTTTCCCAGGTTGGCGATGCTGACCGCCACCACATCCCCGGGCGTGTAGTCGGTCACGAGTTCGCCGACTGCCACCACCAGTGACGGAATCGTGTCACTCACCCCTTCGATCAACTCTCCGAAACCAAGGGCGACGGCGGCCCCGGCCATGCCCGCGGCCGAGCCTGCCCAGCCCGGCGGAGACGCTGCCGCGGGCGTGGTACGGGCTTGAGCCGTATTGTCGTTGCGCATGAACTGCGTCCTCGTAGCCACGCTGATCCCGCGCCGTTGCGTTCGGCGCGATACCGCTCAACGGTACTCAGGTTCTGGCGCAGTCGCGTTCTTACGCAGTCGCGGCGCTTGTACGCGTTGCGGCGGATTCAAATCTCGACCGGAGGCGAGGACGCAGCCGCGCCAACGCAAGCAACCTGCGGCGATGAATAACCGACGCGGTCTACCGTGAGTGGTAAGGGCGGTTTACGCCGCTGGGGCTACCGCGACTGGGTAGCCAAGACGGCCCGAGCCAGCACCGAGGTTGGCCGGGTCGTTCGGGTGGACCGGGGCGAGTGTGACGTGGTGACCGCGCAGGGCCTGATCCGGGTCGGGTCAGACTCAGTGCGAGCTCAAGCCGAGACAGCCCCGGTGACCGGTGACTGGGTTGAGCTGGTCGGCGGTGAAGACCTGAGCCTTATCAGCCGGGTGCTGCCGCGAGCGACAACGTTGAGCCGCCGCGATCCGGCTGAGCGCGAGAACGAGCAGGTGCTCGCCGCCAACGCCGACCTGGTAGGGATCACCGCCGGGCTGGACCGGCCTCTGGCGCCGGGTCGCTTCGAGCGTTTGCTGGTGATGGCCCTCGACAGCGGCGCATCAATCCTGGTGCTGCTCACCAAAGCCGACAGGGCCAGAGCCGCAGCTGAGTCTGCGGCGACGGTCAGGTCGATAGTCGGCGACATCCCCCTGGTGGTCACAAGCGTGCGAACCGGCGCAGGCCTCGACGCGGTCCGCTCGCATCTCGGACCGGGCCGCACTATGGCTCTGGTGGGCGCCAGCGGGTCGGGCAAGTCGAGCCTGGTGAACGCTCTCGCGGGAGCGGAGGTGGTGGCAACCGCCGCGGTGCGGGCCAAAGACGCCCGCGGTCGCCACACCACTGTCGCTCGTGAGCTGGTGCTGCTGCCCGACGGCGCCGGTCTCGTCCTCGACACTCCCGGACTGCGATCCCTGGGGCTGTGGGATGCCGAAGACGCCCTCGTACGGGTGTTCGGCGACATCGAGCAGTTGGCGGCTGGCTGCCGCTTCTACGACTGCGTTCATGTCACCGAGCCTGACTGCGCCGTGCAAGCTGCTGTCGCCTCTGGGGAGATAAGCGCCCGCAGGGTTGAGCGAGCCCGAGAACTGCGCCGAGAACTGGATCGCCAGAAGGCTCGAGCTGCCCGCCGACCCCACCGACGCCGCCGTTGACGTTGTCACTCTTGCGGGCACGGCTCTTGCTTGCGGGCACCGGCTCGCATACCGCTTCCGGCAACGCGGGCACATCCGCCGATTCAGTGCCCACCATCAACGTGAACCGTGACGGCGAAAACCGGGATCCAAAAGCAGGATCATTGTGAAGCGCTGTGGTTCTGTTACGGCCGAGGATGCGTCAGCGTTGAGGCGGCACTCCTGTTGAGTGACTCCAGTTGAATGGAGTCGAGGTGAGCGGTGAGGCTTCGGCGGTCGAGCTTGTGGCTGGCGTTGCGGGGGAGGGCGTCCACCAGATGCAGGGCTTCAGGCAGCTTGTAGCGGGCCAGTGAAGCGCCGGCAAAGCGGCGCAGGTCTTCGAGGTTCGGAGGGTGAGCAGGATCTCTGGGCGCCACGACCGCCAAGCCGATCTCACCCATCACTGCGTCGGGACGGCCTATGACGGCTGCCTCGGCCACATCGGGATGCGCGCTGAGCACCGCCTCCACCTCCTGCGGGTGAACGTTGTAGCCACCGCGGATGAACATCTCAGTGATGCGCCCCGCTAGCCGGTACAGGCCGCTCTCGTCCACGGAGGCCAGGTCACCCGTGCGCAGCCAGCCGTCGTCCAACACTGCCACGGTTGCCGCCGGGTCGCGCCAGTAGCCCGACATGACCGCCGCCGACCTGAGCCACAATTCGCCCACTTGCCCGGGTTCGCAGGGCTGGCCGTCGGAGCCGCGGATCTCGGCCTCGATGCCGGGCCGGGGCCTGCCCACGGTGTGGCAGGCCTCCTCGTCGTCAGTGTCTAGCGCAGTGGCCAGCCCTACGCCACCCGATTCGGTGGAGGAATAGCGGATCGAGTAAGGCGCGCCGAAACGGTCGCGGGCCGCCTGCACTAGTTCGGGCGGTGATGCCGAGCCGCCGGCCACGATCGCCTTCACCGCCGAGAAGTCGAGTTGCGCCACCCGCGGGTGACGCAACATCAGCGCAATCTGGGGTGCCACGCCGGTCACGGCAGTCATCGCATGGCGGGCGATCAACTCCAACGCCGGCCCGGCCGACCAGCGCTGGAGCAAGTGGGTGGTCTGGCCGCTGGCCAACATCCACGGCAGCTTGGTCATGAACCCCACGTGTGAGAAATTCGTAGATGCCAGCACGTGCCCGCCGCCCCAGGCACCGCCGGCGTCCATCGCGGCGACGGCCCGCAACTGCCGAGCGGAGAACCACGCCCCTTTGGGTGTGCCCGCCGATCCGGAAGTGAAGCAGACGCACACCGGCCGATCGTCGTCCTCGGGCGCTTCGATCGGCTCTTCCCATGAGGACGTCTCCCGGCCTCTTTGACTCAGCGATCCGCCCACGGCGTCCGGGTGCTGGTCGGCCGTGCTCGTGTCTCCATCGTCGGTCGTGTCGTGGCCGTCGTCGTCCGGGCGCTGGCCAGCTGGTCGGTGCTCGTCGATCACCTCCGCCCGTTGGGCCTCATCGCCCTCCACCAGATAAGCCAGAGCACGGCTCGTCACCACCAGATCGGGCTGCAGGCGCCGCAGGCAGTGGGCCGCTTCGGGTGCGGCGAGCCGCGGATTGATCCCGCCCGCGACGGCGCCTATGCGGGCCGCCCCCAGGTACACCGCTGCGTAGTCGACGCCGGATTCCAACACCAACCCGATTACAGAACTGGCGCCTAGGCCCAGAGACCTCAGCCCGGCGGCCGCTGAGTCACCGGCCCGGTCGAACTCGGCGTAGCTCAGCGGCCTGCCCCCGGCCGTGACGAAGGCGGCCCGGTCGCCGAACCGGCGGGCGGCCCGGCGGGCGGTCTCGGAGAGCACCGGTCTTTTCCCTGCCTTCCTGTCAGCTTTTTCCTTGACTCTGAGACGATGAATCTGCCTGCTCCGCAGAAATTGTTGCAGTTGAGAGTCAATGTGATATCCAACCACAACAATTTCGGGTGAGGTGGATCAGGCTGAAGCCGAACTGGCGCGACTAGAATAAGAACAGCTGCGAAAGGAAAAGCTATGGAACGCCTCAGAAACACTTGGAATCTGACAAAGATCTCGTGGGAGGTGCTGAAGAAAGACCGCGAACTGCTCGTGCTCCCGGTTCTGGCGTTCTTGGTCTCGGCAGTGGTGCTACTCGTGGCGGCTCTCGTGTTGCTGGCCGTCACGAGCGTCACCGACGGCGAATTCGGCGCGTCTTCGCTGGTGATCGTCGTGGCGGCATCGCTCGCGGTCGGTGCCTTCGCCGTGTTCTTCAAGGGCGCACTCGTCGCCGGTGCTCACGAGAGGTTCACCGGAGGCGACCCTACGGTGGGCAGCAGCATCAGCCGCGCGTTCTCCCGCATCAGCGGACTTCTTCCGTGGGCGATCCTGACCACCACGGTGGGCATCGTGTTGAGTATGCTGCGCGACCGAGCGGGTTGGCTCGGTCAGATCGCTGTGCGTCTGATCGGCGCTGCCTGGGATGTAGTCACATTCTTGACCGTGCCCGCCATCATCATCGACCGACTTGGCGCGGTGGACGCGCTGAAGCGCTCGGCGTCGCTGCTGCGCCAGACCTGGGGTGAGAACCTCGCCGCTCAGGCAGGCTTCGGCATTGTCGGGTTTCTGCTGGTGATCCCCGCCGCGGTGGTGGCAGCACTCACCGTGGTGTCCGGCGTCGCGTTCTTGGCTGTGCTCGGTGTAATAGTCGCAGTGGCTTGGGTTGCGGCGGTGATGATCGTTATGGCGGCACTGGGAGCGATCTTCCAGACGGCGCTCTATCTCTACGCCACAACGGGCGTGCCGCCATCCGGGTTTGAACGTGCACGCCTCAACCAGTCGTTCGCACCCAAGAAGGCCAAGACCAACCGCTGAGTGCTCGGGAGTGCTCGGATGAACCGCTGAATGCTCTGCATTTGTGCTGAGTGCTCGGGCGAACTGCTGAGTGCTCGGCCTTTGTGTCGAGGTGAGTTCGTCGTATCCGCTTAGGCTCGCTCGTCGGCCAGGCCCCAGCTCAGCGCCTGTTCGGCGTCAACTTCGGCTCCGGTAAGCAGCCACTCCAGCGTGCGCTGGCGTCCGATGCGCGCCGGGATGCTGATCATTCCTCCCGCACCGCAGATCAAGCCCATCGACAGCTCGGGCAGGCGAAAACGCGCCCGTCTGGAGGCTGTTACAGTCGCGCAGAACGCAGCCAGCTCCACGCCCGCGCCAACGCAAACACCGTCCACACGGGCTGTCACACGGTCGGCAACTGCTGCAAGCCATGGCGCCACGGCGGCTCTGGATCGGATGAGATGCGCAGCGGTGGGGTCTCGGACGGTTCCGAACTCGGCGGGATCGCCGCCAGCGCAGAAGCCGGTACCGGCACCGGTCAGCACCACCGGCCGGCGCGTGCCGTCGGCTTGAACCGCCTTGAGCACGTCAACCAGCTCATCGCGCATGGCTGCATCCATCAGATTTCGAAGCCGAGGCCTGCTAAGAACGATCGTCACCGCGCCGCCGTCATCGGACACAGCCACCCGGGGTGATCCCGAGTCGCGGCGCACCCGCCGACCTCGGGCCTCAAGCCACTTGGCGTGCTCCGGGCCGGCCTGAAGGGTCGCGTACGCCAGGCTCTCTACCAGCAAGCCGTCGGCGAGAGACAGCCGGGCAGTGCGGCGCAGCGTCTGAGCGGCTACAACAGCGGCTTCTGGTGCGGCTCGCACGCCTGCACGCACCGGTTCGGGATCGCCTGTCACGACATCCCAGCCGTCTCCGCCCGCTCCCACGGCGACAGCCACCACCGGAAGAGCGGTCAGCGCTGCGGCCACATCGTTCGCGGGGTCGATGCCGACATCGACGGCCAACACCGGTGGCCCGGCACCCACTAGGCCGTCGAGCACCAGCCGGCCGAAGTCCACCGATGCGGCCGCAGCCCGGGCCTCCTCCAACGGCCAGACCCGGCGTGCCATCTCAGCTCGTGTCACTAGGAATCAGGGCCTTGGATCTCGGTGACCTGGGATCTCGGCGGTGCAGGCCTCGGCCTCGGTGCCATCGAATCTCAAAGCCTTAGCGGCAGCCCCGGCTACGGCTGCCGTAGCGGTCTCTCAGCACGCGGCGCAGCAGCTTGCCGGTGTCGTTGTAAGGGAGAGCGTCGACGAATTCGACCTGAGCCGGCACCCGGCTCGAGCGCAGCCGGCATCGCACAAGCTCGCGCAGCTCGTCGGCCTTCGGCGCGGGGGTCGTGGCCACCACGGCAACGGCCACCTCCTCGCCCCACTCCGGGCTGGGCACGCCGAAGGCCGCCGCGTCCGTCACGCCGGGATGCTCGAGCAGCGCGTCCTCTATCTCGCCCGGAGACATGTTCTCGCCACCGCGGATGATCACATCGTCGTTGCGGCCCAGCACGTAGAGATAGCCGTCGTCGTCTAAGCGGCCGCTGTCTCGGGTGTGGAACCAGCCGCCGGCGTCGAGTCTCGCGCCGGTCTCCCGGTATTCGCCGGCCACATGCTCGCCCCGCACCCAGATCTCGCCCGTCTCGCCGGCTTCCAGCTCGGCCCCGTCCCCGTCCCGCACCGACAACTCCACCACCGGCAGAGGCCGCCCCACCGACCCCAGCCGCCGGACTGCTCGCGGGTCGCCACCGGCGACAGCCCGCCGGTGGTCTTCAGGCCCCAGAACGGCCACGGTGGAGCTAGTTTCGGTGAGCCCGTAGGCGTGCGCGAACGCCGCATCCGGGAACAGGCGCAAGGCCTTTTCCACAGTGGCGCGGTGCGAGGGGCCGCCCCCGTAAGACAGCGCCCGGATCGAAGGGAGCGCCTCGCCCCGCTGGTCGAGAGCGGCGACGATACGCGACATCATAGTTGGCACCAGCATTACATGGGTTATCGACTGCTCCCATGCTAAGTCGATCCAGGCGTCCGGGTCGAATCGGGGCAGCGGCACGATGCGTCGACCGGCATAGAGCTGTGATAGCTGGGCCGCCACTGAGGCCACGTGATACGGCGGAACTGCCAACAGGTGTGCCTCGTCGGGGCCGGCGCTGGCGAATTCCACTGTGCCGAGCACATAGGAAGCCAGATGGCGGTGGCGCAACACCGCCGACTTGGGCAACCCGGTCGTGCCGCTGGTGTAGAGCAACACAGCGACGGCATCGGGGTCCACAGACCAATCGCCCTCCTCCGCCGGTGCACAACCACCGCCGGGATCTGTGGCGAAGTCCGCTCGTTTCACCGTCTCGATGCCGTCTACCGCCGACAGTCGCTCGGCACCTGCCTCGTCAGTGACAGCCAGCCCGGGCGTCACCCGAGCGGCCAAGCTTCGCAGCTCGTCGTCGGCGAGCCGGTAGTTGAGCGGCACATATGGCACGCCGGCCCAGGCCGCACCGAACAAGGCGGTGAGCAGCGCCGGGCTGGACTCGTCGCACACGATTAGATGCTCGGCCTCGGACTGCCGGAGCCTTCCGGCCAGAGCCGCCGCATCGTCGAGCAGCTTCCGGTAGGTGAAGTCGCCGTCCAGCCGGCCGGCCGCCACCCGGTCGCTCATAGCGGTGGCGGCCATCTCCAGCAGCATTAGCAAGTTCATGTGTCAGATCCGGGGCTCAAAACCTGCTCGCTCACTGAGGACCTCGTCAAGCCGGACGGAGGGTGGAGGATGCTCGCGTCCACCACCGCTCAAGACCGACTCGCTCACTGAGGACCTCGTCAAGGGCTTTCGTCTGAGTTCGCCGAGCGCTCAGCTCGAGACGGGACAGTGCCTCAGTCGGAGGCGGGCAGAGGTTTGGTCACCTTGACGGTGAGCGGGACACCGCTCAGGGCCATGGAACCGTCGCCCGCCTTCGTGCACAGCAGCTCGAGGGTGTCGTCGGCGTCGCCGTAGCGCTTCCCCAGCAGCGAGCCTTCGGCCGCGTCCGCGTCAGGCTCGCCCGCCCGCTCCTGGGTTCCGAACGCAACCATCGGCGCGCCGCCGCAGGTGATGTCGGCACCGCCTGTTCCTCTCACCACGATCGCCTCAGTGGCACACACCGTGCTCTGGAGCCTGGCACCCGGTCGCATCTCAACCATCGTCTGCCCTCCTTGTTCGTCCGGGCGGTCCGCGCTGCCGAAACCGTTAACGCGTGACCTGACTCAACTAACGCGTGACCTGACTCAACTCGGGTTGGCCCGTTCGGTCAGCCTGCGGGTCTAGCTTGCCAGACCGGGCTGACAGTCCGACCGTCTGAGGTGCGAGACCCGGCTAGAGACTCTCGGCAGGCTCACTCCCTGCCATCAGTCCGGCCTCCACAAACCTGCTTTTTGGCCAATGGGACCCGCCTATCGATCGCGCGCGGCTCGATCTCGCTAAGTTCGATCTCGTGCCAGCACCGCCTGGTCGCTGCCAGGAGCTCGGTCAACTTGGTGACGATGAGTGTCTGCACGCCTGGGCGGTCTCGGGAGCTATGCACCTGACCGGCGTTGCCGATGGGCCGCCGTCTGCTGAACCGGCTGGAGCTGTCCGCGCCTTAACGGCTCTGGGGAAAGCTTTTGCCGTTGCGACCCGGCGCCTGGCCCACGAGGTTGCTGTCGACGCGGTCGGACTGCTGGCTGAGCGCGCCGCGTTCGCAGGCTTCGGCCGGGCCGGAAGTCGCACCGTGGGCGGGTACGGGCAGATGGTGCGAACCGCCGACGGCTGGGTGGCGCTCAATCTGCCGCGTCCCAGCGATGTGGTCGCCCTGACGGCGCTCACAGGTGGCGCTGCGACGGTAGGAGACGATTGGGTGGAAGTAGAGAGGCGCTTGGCTGAGATGCCGTCTTCTCAGCTGGTGGAGACAGCTTCGTTGCTGGGGTTGGCCGTTGCCTCTGTCGGAGAAGCTTCAACGGCTGGTGCAGCCCCAGCGATGGGCTCAGACTCTGCACTCGTCGAACACTCAGCAGTAGGCGAGCAGGATGCGGGTGAGGGGCCTGCTTGGCCTTGGAGCATCCGGGAGTCTGAGCCCCCGGCGGCTCGCGATCAGCCCGTTCTGGGTGGGGGTCGGCACTCTCCTATAGTCCGGAACAGGCCCAACGCCTTATCGTGGGGGGCCTCCCCGGTGGTTATCGACCTGACGAGCCTTTGGGCCGGCCCGCTGGCGGGACGGCTGCTGGCTGAGGCCGGTGCCCGAGTGATCAAGGTTGAATCGGTCAGCCGCCCTGACGGCGCTCGGCGAGGCCCGGCAGGTTTCTTCTCTCGTCTCAACGGCAAAAAGGACCAGGTGAGCCTCAAGCTGCCCGAGCCGGAGGCGCTCGAACGGTTGCGAGAACTTATCTCCACCGCGGATCTGGTGCTGGAGTCCAGCCGGCCCCGGGTGATGCGGCAGTGGGGGATCAGCGTCCGGCGGGTGGTTCAGGAGGGCACGGCGTGGGTCTCCATCACCGGTCACGGTCGCCGTGGCCCGGGCCGGAACCGTGTGGCCTTCGGCGACGATGCCGCCGTGGCAGGAGGCCTCGTTGTAGCCGGCGACCCACCCATGTTCGTCGCTGACGCCGCCGCTGACCCCATCACCGGCTTGGCCTCAGCGGTTGCCGCCTCTCAGCTGCTGGCTGAGGGCTGGGCCGCGCTGGCGGATGTGTCAATGGCAAGGGTGTCGGCATGGGTCGCAGCTCTGGCCGGGCGGCCCATCCGCCGTCGTGTGGAACGCGCCGGCCGCGGCTGGGCCGTTAGGACAGCTGGCGGAACAGTGCCCGTGCGGCCGCCGTCCTCCCTAAATCCGGTCCGCTCGGTGTAGTCGTTGCGCTCGCCGGGTGGATGTGTCCGACGGTCTGCTCAAGCAAAGGCGGTCTGCTCAAGCAAAGTTGTCGGGGACTGCTGAGACCTGGCAGCGTTGTTGAGCGCGTTCGCGCCTCCTAGGAGCTGTCTGTCTGGCCGCTCAATCGATGGGGTCTTCATGACCACCGTGACGGCGCGGTATGGCAGACTGCCCGCATGACAGGCCCGCAGGACTGGGCAGAGACACTGGAGGACTTCGAACGCCGGCGCTGTGAGGCGCGGGTAATGGGCGGCCTCGACAAGCTGGAAGCCCGTCGCCGAGCAGGGCGGCTCGACGCTCGGAGACGGATCGGCATCCTGCTTGACAAGGGCTCGTTCCGCGAGATCGGAACGCTGGCAGGTCCCGTGCCAGCCGACGCGCTGGTGGCTGGCGTCGGCGCTATCGATGACCGCCCTGTGGCTGTGGGTGCTGAGGACTTCACTGTGATGGGCGGCTCCATCGGCCCGGCGTCTACGCGCAAGCGCTGGCGTCTTGCCGACATCGCCCGCCGCGAGCGCATACCGCTGGTGATGCTGCTCGAAGGTGCCGGCCACCGTCCGCCGATGCCCGGAGAGCCCCGCGGCGGCGGGCCGAACGACCTCCAAGCCCAAGGCCGGCTGTCGGGCCGGGTGCCGATGGTGTGCGGTGTGATGGGTGCCTCCGCGGGCCACGGCGCGGTAACCGCGCTGTTGTGCGACTTCTCGATCATGACGCCCGAAGCTGCCATTTTCACTGCCGGGCCGCCGGTGGTTAAGGCGTCGCTGGGCGAAGACACCGACAAGTTCGAGCTCGGCGGCCCGGACGTGGCCGTCGGCGCAGGCACGATCCACAACCTGGCCGCCGACGACACCGCGCTGCTGCACGACATTCGCGTCTACCTCTCATACTTCGGCTCCTCCGCTTGGGAGCGTCCCCCGGCTGCTGACACCGGCGACACTGGCCGGCGGCGCTGCGAGGACATCCTGAGGCTGGTGCCTCGAGACGGCAGGCGCGCCTACGACATGCAGGCTGTCATCGACGAGGTCGTCGACAGCGCAACCAGCTTTGCTGTCCAGCCGGACTACGGCCCCTCGCTAGTCTGCGCTTTGGCGCGCATCGGTGGCCAAGCGGTGGGTGTGGTGGCCAACCAGCCCTGCGTGATGGCCGGTGCCATTGACACGGCGGCTGCCGAAAAGGGCGCCCACTTCATCGCTGTATGCGACAGCTTCCATCTGCCGCTGGTGTTTCTTACCGACAATCCTGGAGCGCTGGCTGGCACCGCCTCGGAGCGAGCCGGGATCCTGCGTGCTGGCGCTCGCATGTACGCGGCCCAGACGAGGGCCACCACCGTGAAGATCCAGATCACGATGCGCAAGGCCTTCGGCTTCGGGAGCTGTGTGATGGCCATGAACCCCTACGATGAACAGACGCTCAGTCTCGGCTATCCGGGCGCGACACTCGGCGCACTTGGCGCGGCGGGCGCCGGACGGGCTGTGTCCGCAGACGGCGAAGCCCGCGCGCAGCTGCGCGAGGCCGAGCGCGATTCGGCCTACCGATCAGCCGACGCGATGAGTTTCGACGACCTGATCGACCCCGGCGACACTCGCAACGCCGTCCTCGACGCTCTGGCAGCCTCGGCCCGTCGCCGGTTGTTGCCGCCCCAGCCCAAGTCCCGCGTTGGCATCACCCCCTGATCATCCCCTGATCATCGGCACCGGTTGGCATCATCCCTTGATCATCGGTGCCGATCGGCATCATCCCCTGATCATCGGCACCGGTTGGCTCTTGCTAACTGGGTTCGGGCGATGCTGGCCGTGTCGGTCTTGGCAGCACTCGTGTGTCGGGCTCAGAGCAGGCGCTCTACCACGTAGTCGATGCAGGTGGTGAGCGCGGCTATGTCGTCAGGGGCCACTGCGGGGAACATGCCGATGCGAAGCTGGTTGCGGCCTAGCTTGCGGTACCCGAGCGTGTCGACGATGCCGTTGGCTCGCAGCACCAAGCTGATCGTCTCAGCGTCCACCCGTTCGTCGAAGTCGATGGTGGCTGTCACCGGGCTGCGATCCGCTGGGTTGGCCACGAACGGCGTAGCGATCTCAGAGTCCTCAGCCCATCCGTAGAGAATCTCCGCCGAGCGGTCGCAGCGGCCTGCGGCCCATTCGAGGCCGCCCATGTCGTTTATCCAGTTGACCTGCTGAACGGTCAAAAAAACCGTTCCCAACGCGGGTGTGTTGTAGGTTTGGTCTTTACGCGAGTTGGCCAACGCCGTGCGCAGGTTGAGGAACGCCGGGATCCACCGCCCCGAGGCCGAGATGCGTTCGATGCGATCAACCGCTGCGGGCGACAGCAGAGCAATCCACAGCCCGCCGTCGCTCGACAGCGCCTTCTGAGGCGCGAAGTAGTAGGCGTCGGCGGCCTTGGGGTCGAAGCGCGCGCCCCCAGCCGCGGAGGTCGCGTCCACGAGCATCAGCGCGTCGCCAGCTTCAGCAGGTCGGTGGGGCGAGATCGTCACGCCGGTGGAGGTCTCGTTGTGCGGGTAGCAGCAAGCGTCAGAGCCAGCCGGCGCCTCCAGGGGAGGGCGAGCGCCCGGTGCCGACAACGCCACGGACGGCGCCTCCAGGTGCGGGGCGGACTCGGTGACTGCCACGAACTTCGAGCTGAACTCGCCCAGCGACAGATGGTGGCTACGCTGTTCGATCAGGCAGAAGCTGGCAATGTCCCAGAAGGCGGTGGCACCGCCGTTGCCGAGAACCACCTCGTAGTCGTCGGGCAGGCTGAACAGCTCGGTGATGCCAGAGCGCAGCTCACCGACCACGCTGCGGACCCCGGCCTGGCGGTGGCTAGTGCCCATGTAGTCGACGGCCCGATCGGCCAGCGCGTGCACCGCCTCGGGCCTGACCTTGGACGGACCGCAGCCGAAGCGCCCGTCGGATGGGATGATCGAGGGCGGCATGACGATCTGATGTGTGTGAGAGGACATGGCAAGAGTCTGACACCACAGCGAGCACGGCGCGCGCATGTCATCGGGTTTCGCAATGGGATTCACCCGAATTTCGCCACTGCTAGCCCGGGGTTCGGTTGGCATTCACAGCGGGCTCGCCAGGCGCGCCCGCCGGAAACCGCGCCCACCGTGTCGGGTACCCTCGCGTCCATGAGCCACCACCGCATCTCACGCCGGGTCAGTGCCATCGCGCCGTCAGCCACCCTGGCCGTGTCGGCCAAAGCCAGAAGCCTGCGCGCCCAGGGCGTCGAGGTGATCGGCTTCGGTGCCGGCGAGCCGGACTTCCCCACGCCACCACACATCGTGGAAGCCGCCGCGGCAGCGTGCCGGCAGCCCCGCTACCACAAGTACTCACCGGTGGCGGGATTGCCCGAGCTGCGCGAGGCCGTTGCGGCGAAGACCCGCAGAGACTCAGGTCTGGAGGCAGAGCCGTCGCAGGTGCTCATCACCAACGGCGGCAAACATGCCGTCTACAACGCCATCGCCGCGTTGATCAACCCGGCCGACGAAGTGCTGCTGCCGGCCCCCTATTGGACGACGTACCCGGAGCCCATCGCGCTGTCCGGTGGCATCACCGTCGTGGTGGAGGCCGACGCCACCGCAGGCTTCCGGGTGACCGTCGACCAGCTTGAGGCGGCCCGCACCTCCCGGACCAAGGCGCTGGTGTTCGTGTCGCCGTCCAACCCGACCGGCGCGGTGTATCCGCGGACCGAGATCGAGGCCATCGGGCGATGGGCTGCCGACCGTGGCGTCTGGGTGATCACCGACGAGATCTACGAGCATCTCGTGTACGGCGACAACGAGCACCACTCGATGCCGGTGGTCGTGCCGGAGCTGGCCGACACTTGCGTCGTGCTTAACGGTGTCGCCAAGACCTATGCCATGACCGGCTGGCGGGTCGGCTGGATGATCGGCCCTCCCGATGTGATTGCCGCAGCCCAAAACCTGCAGTCGCATGCCACGTCCAACGTGTGCAACGTGGCCCAGGCAGCGGCGTTGGCCGCCGTGGCGGGCCCGCTCGACGCGGTGGATAAGATGCGAGTCCATTTCGATCGCCGCCGCCTAACCATGCACCGGATGCTCGACGACATAGACGGGGTGGTGTGCCCAGAGCCGCAGGGTGCCTTCTACGCCTATCCCGACATGACCGCGATGCTGGGCCGCGACTACGACGGTGCCACACCAGCCAACACACTGGAGCTGGCCGATCTGCTGCTCGACCGGGCGCGCGTGGCGGTGGTGCCCGGAGAAGCCTTCGGCATGTCCGGCGGAATACGCCTGTCGTTCGCTCTCGGCGATGACGACCTGGCCGTCGGCGTAGAGCGCATAGCCGAGGTTCTCGGGCGAGGCGGGTGAGCGAGCCCGAGCCGCGTCCTTACGGGTCGTGGCCTTCTCCGATCACCGCGGAGCTGTTAGTTGAGGGCGCTGCCCGGATGTCGGAGGTGACGGCAGACCCGGTGCGGCCTGGCCTGCTGTGGTGGGCCGAGAGCCGTCCTGAGGAATCAGGTCGCACCGCGGTGATGCGCTTCGACCTCAACGCCGAAGCGGGTGCGGCGCAGGAGGTCACGCCCGTGGCGGCCAACGTCCGCACGTTGGTGCACGAGTACGGCGGCGGTGCCTGGTGGCCCCACGACGGAGCGCTCTACTACGTGGAATATGCCGACCAGCGGCTGCGGCGGCTGGAGCGCCCCGGCGCCGATCCGGAGCTACTTACCGCTGAGCCCAGCCGACCGGCGGGCCTGCGTTACGCCGACGGCCGCGTGACTCCTGACGGCCGCTGGTGCATCTGTGTGCGCGAGCGTCACAACGCCGACGCCGGCGAGCCGGTCAACGAGCTGGTGGCGGTGGCCGCCGACGGCTCGCAGCGTGTGGAGCCGCTATGGGCCGAAGCGGATTTTGTGATGTCGCCGCGCATCTCGTCCGACGGCGCGCTGTTGGCTTGGATCGCTTGGGATCACCCGAACATGGCTTGGGACGCCACCCGGCTGCACGTCTGTGAGCTGGGCGACGGAGAACTCGGCGCCGAAGTGCTGGTGGCGGGCGCCGACGGCGACCGGAGCCTGTGCGAGCCCGGCTGGGCCTACGGGGGTGTCGGGTTTGACGGTGGCGGAGCTTGGGCTGTTGGAGAACCCTCCGGGGATCGGCTGCTCGTGTGCAGCGATCACGAGAACTGGTGGGGGCTATACGAAGTCGACTTGGACGACGGTGGATTCGCTCCGGTAGTGACCGGCGAATTCGACGTGGCAACCCCGCCGTGGGTATTCGGAATGCAACGCTGGGCCGCGTATGGTTCCGTGATTGCTGCCGTGGCCGGGCGGGCATCGAGCGACGAGCTGCTGCTGAGCGGGCGACGCGTTGCCACTTTGGACACTTCGATCTCCTCCGTAACGATGATCTCGCTCGCTGGTGAGGTGCATCAGAGCCGGACCGATCCGATAACGGCAGAGACGGCCCCCGAGGCTTTGACCATCGGGGCATGCAAGGTGCCTGAGTGCGTGACGGTGGCGTACGTCGGGGCCGGTTACGAGCACGAGGCCGAGGTGGTGGCGGTAACAGCCGGCCGAGTCCTTGGGTCGGGCAAGCCGCGGCGCCGTGTAGTGCGACCCGCCCGCGACCTGCGTCTCGACCCTGGCCTGCTAGTGACGCCGGAGGCCATTACCTTTCCGACCGGTGGCGGCCGGGTTTCTGCAGACGGCGGCCACGGCGGAGCCGTCGCCCGCGCGCTCTACTACCGACCGGCCAACCCGGCGTGCTCCGGTCTACCCGAAGAGCGGCCTCCGCTGATGGTCATGGCGCATGGTGGCCCCACCGCGGCCGCCCGCCGCGAACTCCAGTTGGACATTTTGTTCTGGACTTCCCGGGGCTTTGCTGTGGCGGACATTGACTACAGAGGCTCCACCGGCTACGGGCGCCACTACCGCCAAGCGCTGAATGGCGCCTGGGGCGTGGCTGACGTGGAGGACTGCGTCGCGGGGGCCCGCTTCCTGGCCCGGCGCGGTGACGTCGACCCGGAGCGGCTGGTAATGCGCGGCGGCAGCGCGGGCGGGTTCACCGTGCTAGCCGCGCTGGCCTTTCACGACGTGTTCGCGGCCGGCGCGAGCCGCTACGGGATCGCCGACCTGGAAGCGCTAGCCACCGAGACGCACAAGTTCGAATCCCGCTACCTTGACACGCTCGTAGGTCCATGGCCCGAGGCTTGCGACGCTTACGCGCAGCGCTCGCCGATACACCACCTCGACGGCTTCAATGTGCCGATGATCGTGCTGCAGGGTGCCGAAGACGAGATCGTCCCGCCGGATCAGGCGGAGATGATCGTCGAAGCCCTCGAGGCCAAAGGCGTTGGTGTGGCCTATGTGCTGTTCGAAGGGGAACAGCACGGCTTTCGCCGCGCCGAGAACATCGTGACGGCGATCAACTCGGAACTCGCCTTCTTCTCTGCGGTTCTCGGCTTCGAGACCGCCGACGACATACCGCCGGTCGAACTCGGACCGCGACCTTGACCGATCGCGACCTTGACGGCTGCCCGCGACCTTGACAGCTGCCCGCGACCTTGACAGCTGCCGCGGAGCCCTTTCTTCGGCAGCCTCCGCTAGGCGGTTGAGGAGACCGCCTCCTCAGAGACCGTTTCGTCGGCTTGGCCGGGCCCGGGGTCGTCAGCTGCCTTGGGGTCGTCAGATGCCTTGAGGTCGTCAGGTGTCTCGTCAACGGCACCCTCCGCCGACGCGTGCTCGGTGCTTGTGTCAACAGGGTGGCCCTGCTCGGCCGCAGTGTCGGCGAGCGTCGGCCAAGACGACTCGCTGGTCATCTTCTGTCGGCGGCGCTTCATGAACCTGACCACCCCGATGACCACACTGCCAAGGGCTCCCAGCTTCAGAAGGCACTTGAGTCGGGGCATTCGAGACATGTCCTCAGCCTACAGGCGCGGCTGGACCAACTGCCCAGCCGCGCACGGACAGTCGCCAGCGCCGCATGCGTCGGCCGCGGCTCTCAGATGCCCGCATCAGAGGCCGACCGAAGCGAGGCGCATGAAGGATTCGAGGTCGTTGAGTTGCAGCAGACCCGAACGATCGCCGCTGATGTCGCCCCACGGGTAGCTGAGTGTCCACAGCCCGTCGTCTATCACGACGGCTCGCACGATCTCGTCTAGCTTGCCGGGGTAACAGATGTTCAGCCTCTCCTCGCCGTCGAGCAACACCAGGTCGTGTGTTCCGGAACCGAAGTAGACATCAGCCTCCATGCAGTCGAAGCCGACGACGCCGCGCTCACCCGGTTCGCAAGCGACAACGACCGAGTGGCCTACGGCGATGGTGAATCGGATGTCCTCGATGATCCACCTCTCATCGGGTGTCAACGTCTCCGGTGAGCGCAGGTCGGATTCGGTCAGTCGTCGGCAGTCGGTCTGTCCCGGCTCGCTGTCTGTGTCCATGTGGTCGATCCAGCCCGCTTCGACGAGTTCGCCGTCGACGACACGCAGCAGCACTGCCCCGGCCCGGTTGTCGTCACGCACTGTGACCGGCACCACGGCCAGGCTCTCTGGCGCCCACCACAGGAAGGCCCGGTGATCCCATCCGATGTCGTTCCAGCCGCCGGGAGCGGTCCACACATCCACCTCGCGCGGGTTGTTGAGGTCGCTCACGTCGAATAGCGACATCTTGGACCCCTGCACGACGCCCTCGTTATCCGCGTCGGAGCCGACGCCGAGCACGAGCCCGTCGCCTAGCGGGTGCAGGTAGCTGGAGAATCCGGGGATCTTCAGCTCGCCGCGGATTGACGGACGGGCAGGGTTGGAGAGGTCGATCGTGTAGAAGGGGTCTATCTGGCGGAATGTCACCACGTAGCCGACGGCACCTGTGAAGCGCACCGACTGCACCTGCTCGCCTTTGCCGATATCGCCCACGCTTCCGACCTCGACGAGCCGGTCGTCCTGCTGTCGCAGCACGCGCACTTGGCTCTGAGACAAGTCGCCCCATCCGCCGGTGGTGGTAACCACTCGGAGGTGGCCGTCGTGCTCAGACAATGAGAACTGGTCGCGCACTGTGCCAGTGACTTCGCCCGAGGCGATGTAGCGGGCGCGGTCCCTCCCGGTGATGTCGAAGCGGTGGATTCTGGTGACGGGCTCCGCTCTGGCTGGTTGCACGGTCACCGCGTCTTCAAGCGGTTCGTCCATGCCGAGCGGGACGGTCGGCGTCCAGCCGGCGGTCGCTGCGTATAGAGACGTTGTCGACGCGTACATCACGTCGCCTGGTGCCAACAAGGTCGCATCCGTGCCCGAGAGGTTGATAGCACCGTCCACCGGAATGCTCAGCACAGTCGTGAGCCCGAAGCCGGAGAACTCCGGCGGCACATGGATGTCGTCGCAGCTGGGAAGCCGACGCCAGGCGGAACCGCCATCGAACGCGTAGAGGGGGAGCCAGTCGTCCAGGTCGCTCTCAAGCACGGCACGGCGGTTCGCCTCCTCCGCAATCTGATTGCCAGCGGGGGTGGCCGGGTACACGAACGGTAAGTTCCAACGCGGGCCGAACCGGATGATCACCCGCGCCACGCCGTCTATATTGCGCGAACTCAAGTAGGCGCCCTCCACCCGCGCCGTGGACACCGCCTCAGGCCGTCCGGAGCGGATGTCGAGCCGCTGGATCACAGTTATCGGCCCGATCTGGCCTTGCCCGACGGACTCAGCAAGCGACTCGGCCAGAGGTTCGGGGATGCCAAAATAGTCCCCCGCCTGGGAGAGCACCAGCACGCTGTCGCCGGCGACGAACATCTCCGCGGGCAAGCCCTCGGCCAGCTCCACCGATCCTGTCACGGCGCGGCTGGCCGCGTCTACCACCACCAGCCGTCCGCCGGAGATCACAAAGATGCGCCTGCCGTCGGTCTTGACGATGTCGGCCTCGTCCGCGCCGGCCTCTTGGACGTTCGTGCCCGAGAAAGACGACACGGAGCTTTCGGCGTATTCGGCGTATGAGGCCTCCGAGTAAACGACGGCCGCGTCCTCAACACCGGCATCGTCGCCGTCCCGGTACCAGTCGTTGGCGAGTCCCCAAGGCCCGACCCTCTGTGAGTACTCGGAGCGAATGTGATCAATCAGCGCGTCGCACCCGCCGAGCGTTACCAGGCGCGATGTGAGCCTCACGTCTTCTCTGTCTAGGTCGACCACCTCCGCGTCAGCATCAGTTGAAGAGATGCTGTCGGGAGCTGTGCTGCCGCCAGTTCTCTCGTTTGCGAAGCCATCGACCAACATGCCGCCTTCAGTGTCGCCGTTACTGGCGGACGAGTCGCGGCTGGTGCCTCCGTCGCCGGTGATTCCCGAACCCCCGATATTGGACTCACTGGAGCACGCGCTGGCCGCGATGGCCAGGCCGAAGATGAGAGCTAGCAGTCTGCGCATGAACTGTGACCCCTTCAAGTGTTGCGACGCGGGCGCCGCGTCAGTTGTGATGATGCCTTCACAAAATGAGACGGCTCTGCGCGGCGTTTGGTTCCCGTGACGCGGGCGAGCTTGTGGGCTCTGTCGAGGACTTGTGGGCTCGGTTCCTCGCAGGAGATTCAGCCGAGAGCCGGCATCCAGCCTCGGCGACTTTTTTCGTAGGCGTCGATAGCGCTGGTGTGCCGCAGTGTTAAGGCGATGTCGTCGAGGCCCTCGAGCAGCCGCCGCCGTGTGGCGTCATCTAGCGAGAAGATGCATTCGAAGCCAGCCGCCGGCGCCTCGATACTGCGCCGCGCCACGTCCACGGTGATCTCAACACTCGGGTCAGACTGCACGGCCTCCATGAGCTGCGCGCCGTCGTCGGCCGACACGGTCGCGGCCACGAGTCCGTTTTTTGTGCAGTTGTTACGGAAGATGTCCGCAAAGCGCGGGCTTATCACCGCGTCGAACCCGTATTGCTGGATCGCCCACACGGCGTGCTCGCGAGACGACCCGGTGCCGAAGTTCACCCCCGCCACAAGAATCCGCGCGCCGGCGTAGCGCTCGTCGTTAAGCACGAAGTCGCGGCTGTCGCGCCACTCTGAGAAAAGTCCCTTCTCGAAGCCTGTTCGCTCCACCCGTTTGAGCCAGTCAGACGGGATGATCTGGTCGGTGTCCACGTCGCTGCGATCCAGCGGCACCGCGGTGCCGGAGACGATGCGTACCGGGTTCACGGCAGATCTCCCGGAGCGGCGAACACCCCGGCGACGGCGGTGGCAGCGGCGACGGTAGGTGACACTAGATGCGTGCGGCCGCCACGCCCCTGGCGCCCCTCGAAGTTGCGGTTCGACGTGCTGGCAGAGCGCTCGCCCGGCGCCAGCCTGTCGGGGTTCATGGCCAGGCACATCGAGCAGCCCGGCTCTCGCCAGTCGAACCCCGCAGCCCGGAACACCTCGGGCAGCCCCTCGGCCTCTGCCTGGGCCTTCACGGGGCCCGAGCCCGGCACCACAAGAGTGCGCACGCCGTCGGCCACCCGCCGGCCCTCGGCAACCGCCGCGGCGGCGCGCAAGTCCTCGATACGGCTGTTGGTGCAGGAGCCGATGAAGACGGTGTCCACAGCAATGTCGCGCACGGGGGTGCCGGCCTCGAGGCCCATGTAGCGGAGGGCGCGCGCCGCGGCGTCCCGGCCGGCCGGGTCGTGGAACGAGTCGGGGTCGGGCACGGAGCCGTCAAGCTCCACCACATGGGCCGGGTTGGTGCCCCAGGTGACCATCGGGGCTATCGCGTCACCGTCTATCACCACCTCTTCGTCGAAGGGTGCTCCGCCGTCGGTGTGCAGAGTCCGCCAGTCCGCCAGCGCTGCGTCCCAGTCGGCGCCTGAAGGCGCGTGGCGTCGGCCCTTCAGGTAGGCGAAAGTCACGTCGTCGGGTGCGATCAGCCCGGCCTTGGCGCCGGCTTCTATCGACATGTTGCACACCGTCATGCGACCTTCCATCGACAGCGACTCGATCACCGGGCCGCGGTATTCGATAATCCGGCCAATGCCCCCGCCCGTGCCGATACGGCCGATCACCGCGAGGATCACGTCCTTGGCGGTCGCCTCCGGTGCCAGGCTGCCGGTGACGGTAACGGCCATCGTGCCCGGACGAGCCTGCGGGAGCGTCTGCGTGGCGAGGACGTGCTCGACTTCGCTGGTTCCGATGCCGAACGCGATCGCGCCGAAGGCTCCGTGTGTGGAAGTGTGCGAATCGCCGCACACCACCGTCATCCCCGGCTGGGTCAGCCCCAGCTCAGGGCCGATCACGTGTACGATCCCCTGATTGGCGTGGCCCATCGGGAAGTTGACGATCCCGAAATCGTCGGTATTGCGGCGCAGCGTCTCCACCTGGGTGCGGCTGACCTCGTCGGCTATGGGCTTGTCGACATCGGATGTGGGCACGTTGTGGTCTTCGGTGGCGACCGTGAGATCGGGGCGCCGCACACCACGGCCCGACAGGCGCAGCCCGTCGAACGCCTGCGGCGAGGTCACCTCATGGACCAGGTGAAGGTCGATGTAGAGCAGGTCGGGCTCGCCGCCACTACCGGCCGTTACCAGATGGCGATCCCAGATCTTCTCGCTAAGGGTTGTGGGCTTGTTCACGGTTCAGTCCTACTTAACTTGCGTCGCTGTACCGAAGCTTCGGCCGTCGGCGCGTTCGGCTGGATGTGTTCACAAGCCTTCGATGACTGCCACGTGAACTTCGTTGTCGCCGTCGCTGTCGCTGGCAAGCGCGATGCGGGTTCCGTCGGGTGACCAGGCTGTAGGCCAGTCGAAGGCGTCGTTGTGTGTGAGTTGGAGCACGTTGGTGCCGTCGGCGTTCATCACGTACACCTCATAGTCGCCGTCTCGATCGCTGGCGAAAGCGAGTCTTGCTCCGTCGGGTGACCAGGCCGTGGGCCGGTCGTCGGCGTTGTCGTTGTGTGTGAGTTGGAGCATGTTGGTGCCGTCGGCGTTCATCACGTACAAGTCGCGGTCGCCGTCTCGGGTGCTGACAAGCGCGATGCGGGTTCCGTCGGGTGACCAGGCTGTAGGCCAGTCGAAGGCGTCGTTGTGTGTGAGTTGGAGCACGTTGGTGCCGTCGGTGTCCATCACGTACGCCTCGCGGTCGCCGTCTCGATCGCTGACTACGGCAAGTTTTGCTCCGTCGGGTGACCAGGCCGTGGGCCGGTCGTCGGCGTTGTCGTTGTGTGTGAGTTGGAGCACGTTGGTGCCGTCGGTGTCCATCACAAACACCTCATTGTCGCCGTCTCGATTGCTGAGGAACGCGATGCGGGTTCCGTCGGGTGACCAAGCGGAGGGCCAGTCGAGGACGTCGTTGTGTGTGAGTTGGAGCACGTTGGTGCCATCGGTGTCCATCACGTACACCTCATAGTCGCCGTCTCGATTGCTAGTGAACGCGATGCGGGTTCCGTCGGGTGACCAGGCTGTAGGCCAGTCGAAGGCGTCGTTGTGTGTGAGTTGGCGCACATCGACAAGCTTGACTGCAGCCTCGGACGCCGGCACTTCGGCGTCAGACTCTTGTTCTCCGGCTTCACTTTGGTCGGCCGGTTGATCGACATCTTGGTCTTCGGCCACAGAGTCGTCTTCAGGTGGAGCCGCGGCCTCGTCAGAGCCTGAAGCGTCATCGTCGGTGGCGCGGTCATCCTGTTCGCTGTCGTTATTTTCAGCGTAGGAATCGGTGCTGACATCGTTTTCAGGGGGCTGATTGCAGCCGAAGCCGGCAGACAGTGCAAAGATCGTCAGCGTGATGAGTGCCGCGCCCGATAATCCGTTGCTCAGGTGATATCTACTGATTCTCATAGCACACGTTGACCGAGTAGCGGAATCGGCTTGGCGGCGCTTACTCGACGCGGCCGGTGATCACCACCGGCGGGGGGTCGCCGGAGGCAGCTTCCCATACGATCAGCGCCACGGTCACGCCCAACAGCAGCCCACCGACTGCTAAGGCGATGCGTGCCCACCCGACGGCGCGCACGGGACGGCCAGGGGGAACGCTCAAGCTCAGCGTACATCGGCCACGGTGACCCGGACCGTCCCGCCCGGCGACTCGAACTCCACATCGTCGCCCGCTGAAGCGCCCATCAGTGCCTCGCCCATGGGAGATGCCGGCGACACCACCGTTAGGTCGTCGTGCTGCTCCTCGATAGAGCCTACCAGATAGCTTTCGGCGCTGTCGTCGCCTTCCCAGACGACGTCGACGACCGATCCGAGCATCACAACGCTCGCCGCGTCGCCGCTCGTCGCGCCGCCGATGATCTCGGCATTGGCAAGGATGCGAGTGAGGTGCATGATCCGGCCCTCCATCTTGCCCTTTTCCTCCTTAGCGGCTTGGTAGTCGCCATTCTCGGAGAGATCGCCGAGTTCTCGGGCCGCCTCGATCTTGCCAGCGATGTCGATGCGGCCCCGCGTAGTGAGATCGGATAGCTCCGCGGCGAGCCGCTCATAGGCCGCCTTGGACAGCTGGTGGAGTTCAGGCATCAGCTCAATCTAACCCGAGCCGCACAGCCCGCGGCGAGTTGTGCGCCGAATGCCGGAATCGCTGTAAGATGCCCGATATGGCTGATGCTGCCACGATTACGATTACATAGCGCGCGCCTGTCGGCGCGCGCTTCATGACCGTCCACTGAGGTGGGCGGTTTCTTATGTCAGCCCGCATGAGAGCCGGACAGAAAGCGAGACGACCCGAGACATGGCACATCGAGTTGGAGTGATAGGCGGCGACGGCATAGGACCGGAAGTGATCGCGCAGGGCCTCAGAGTGATAGAGGCGGCCGGCGTGGATCTCGACACCGTCGACTATGACCTAGGCGGCGACCGGTACCTGCGGGACGGTACCGTCCTCGACGACGAAACCGTCGAGGAGTGGCGGGGCCTAGACGCCCTGTACTTGGGGGCTGTGGGCACTCCCGGCGTTCCGCCGGGAGTGATTGAGCGGGGGCTGCTACTCAAGATGCGCTTCGAACTCGATCTCTACATCAACCTGAGGCCCTTCGAAGCGCGGGACCACGATTTCACCGTTATCCGCGAGAACACTGAGGGCGCCTACGCCGGCGAGGGCGGGTTCCTGCGCCGCGGCACTCCCCAGGAGATCGCCACGCAGGGCTCGGTCAACACGCGCCACGGTGTGGAGCGCGCGGTGCACTACGCGTTCGACCTTGCTATGACCCGGCGCCGGCACGTTACGCTCGTCCACAAGACCAACGTGCTGACATTCTCAGGCGACCTCTGGGAGCGCGTCTTCCGCTCAGTGGCCGCCGAATACCCCGATGCCTCCACGGCCTACAACCACGTGGACGCGGCGTGCATCTACTTCGTGGAGGATCCGGGCCGCTACGACGTGATCGTCACCGACAACCTCTTCGGTGACATACTTACCGACCTAGGTGGGGCAGTGTCGGGCGGCATCGGCTTGGCGCCTACCGCCAACCTGCACCCCGGGCGCGTGTCGATGTTCGAGCCCGTCCACGGATCGGCTCCCGACATAGTCGGCACCGGGCAGGCCAACCCGATCGCCGCGGTGCTGTCGGGCGCGATGATGCTCGACCACCTCGGCGAAGCAGCTGCCGCGGACCGCATCCGCAAAGCTTGCGCCGAGCCGGCGTCGCTCAACGGCTCCACCGAGGAGATCGGCGACGCCGTCATCGCCCGGCTTTGACTCAAGCCCAACCGCGGCAGACAGCCCGGCCGAGCTTCCCAGCCCCAGGCCGAGCCCGAACTCACCATGCAGACACACGTAAGCAGACACACATAAAGAGAAGGCCGACATGACCATTCCGAAGACCAAGAGCATCTGGATGAACGGCGAGCTGGTGCCCTTCGACGACGCCACCATCCACGTGCTGTCCCACACCCTGCACTACGGCACCGGCGTGTTCGAGGGGATCCGCGTGTATGAGACCGAAAAAGGCCCCGCCGTGTTCCGCCTGACCGATCACATCCAGCGGCTCCACAACTCGGCCAAGATCATGGCGATGCCGATGCCGTACTCCGTGTCGGAGCTGGTCGAAGCTTGCAGGCTCACCGTGCGTGACAGTGGCCTGCCGTCGTGCTACATGCGCCCGATCGCCTATTACGGCTTCGGTCAAATGGGCCTGGCCACCACCGACTGCACCACCGACGTGGCGATCGCCGTGTGGCCATGGGGCGCCTACCTCGGTGACGACGCCCTCACCGAGGGGGTGCGGATGAAGATTTCGTCGTGGCGCCGCCACGACCACAACATCCTGCCCCCGGCCTCGAAGACGACCGGCAACTACGCGAACTCCACACTTGCGAAGATGGAGGCCCTGCGAGCCGGATACGACGAGGCAGTCATGCTCAATGGCGCGGGGCTGGTGTCGGAATGCACCGGTGAGAACATCTTCGCTGGGCTCGGTGACGTCATGGTGACGCCGCCGACTTCGTCGGGAGCGCTGCCGGGGATCACTCAGGACTCAGTCATGGCAATAGCTAAGGACATCGGAGTCGACGTTCGCGTCGGCGATCTTGCCCGCAGCGACCTTTATGTCGCCGACGAGGTGTTCGTGTGCGGCACCGCGGCGGAGGTCAGCGCTGTGAACTCGGTGGACGACCGGGCCATTGCGTGTCCGGGGCCTCGCACTTTGGCGATTGCGGAGGCCTATGGCGAGACAGTAAGAGGCCGCAACGACCGGTACAAGATCTGGAACGAGTATGTCCATGAGTAACCGGCGCGCCGCTCGACGGGACCCGTCGTGGCCGGCGGCGGTGGAGGTCTACGACACCACACTGCGCGACGGCGCCCAGCTCGAGGGAATATCGCTGACCGTGTCCGACAAACTGCGCATAGCCCGACAGCTCGAGTACCTAGGCGTGACCTTCATCGAGGGCGGCTGGCCGGGCGCCAACCCCAAAGACGACGAATTCTTCGCCCAGGCACACGCTGAACTCGACCTCGAAGTCAGCCGGCTAGTCGCGTTCGGCTCCACCCGGCGCGCCAAGGGCAGGGTCGACTCCGACCGTACTCTGATCGACCTTGTAGCGGCCGGCACCTCCACGGTGTGCATCGTGGGCAAGTGCTGGGACTATCACGTGACCGAGGCGCTGCGGACCAGCCTGGATGAGGCCGTGGCCATGGCCTCCGACTCGGTCGCCTTCCTCGTGGAGAACGGCAAGCGGGTGCTGTTC
This sequence comes from Acidimicrobiales bacterium, assembly GCA_965214945.1. Classification (GTDB taxonomy): domain Bacteria; phylum Actinomycetota; class Acidimicrobiia; order Acidimicrobiales; family Aldehydirespiratoraceae; genus JAAXHB01. The sequence goes on from OZ244029.1 coordinate 1,092,147, forward strand.
GACGCCGAGCACTTCTTCGACGGCTACCGCGACAACCCGGAGTTCAGCCTGCGGGTGCTGGAGGCCGTCGCCATGGCAGGTGCCTCCACGGTGGTGCTTTGCGACACTAACGGCGGCTCGCTGCCGCCTGACGTGTTCGCCGCGGTTCAGACCGTGACCGCCCACCTCGACTGCGACGTGGGCGTTCACCTGCACAACGACACCGGATGCGGCGTGGCCAACGCCCTCGCCGCGGTGCGCGCCGGGGCCGTTCACGTTCAGGGCACCGTCAACGGCTACGGCGAAAGGGTCGGCAATTGCGACCTTGTCCCCATCATCGCCAACCTCGAACTGAAGATGGGCGTGCGGACGCTGCCGGAGGGCCGCCTCGAACGGCTCTCGTCGGTGGCGCACCATGTGGCGGAGCTGGTCAACCTCCCGCTCAACCCCCAGCAGCCGTATGTGGGTTCCTCCGCGTTCGCTCACAAGGCCGGGCTCCATACCAGCGCACTCAGCCGGCGCCCCGACGCGTACGAGCACGTCGACCCGGCGAAGGTCGGAAGCACCACCCGGGTGCTGGTGTCGGAGATGGCCGGACGCGCGACACTCGCGATGAAGGCCGCCGACCTAGGGATCGCCATTGACGGGCGCGCCGCGGGCGAGGTGATCGACACGCTCAAGCGGCTGGAGCACGCCGGTTACCACTTCGAAGCGGCCGACGCGTCGTTGGAGCTGCTGATGCGCGGCGCGGGGGGCTGGGAGCAGAACTTCTTCCGGCTCGACTCGTTTCAGGTGCTGCTCGATCACCGCTCCGGCAGCGGGGCGCGGGCCTGGAACGACGTGTCGGTGGAGGTAGAAACCGAGGCCACCGTGAACCTCTGGGTCGGGGAGGAGCGCGTCACTGCCATCGGAGAGGGCAACGGGCCCGTGAACGCGCTTGACGCCGCTGTGCGCAAAGCTCTAGGCAGCCGCTACCCGGCTTTGGAACGCATATCGCTCACCGACTACAAGGTGCGGGTGCTCGACACCCACAAGGGCACAGCAGCGATCACTCGCGTGCTGATCGACAGTACCGACCATCGGCACACATGGACGACGATCGGCGTGTCGGAGAACATCATCGAGGCGTCCTGGCAGGCGCTGGCGGATTCGCTGGTGTACGGGCTGCTCCACTCCCAGGACTGAATATGGCGGCACCCAGCTACGTGCCGGCAACCGAGAGGCGGCCCTCGCTGTACCGCTCGCCGCCGCGCCGCCCCGGGGCGTGGAAGGCCGAACGCGCCGGGGAACTTGTCGGCGCTGCCGAACCCAGCGGCCCATCGGTGGGCTATCAGGGTCCCGACCAGGGCTTTGTGATGAAGTTGGCCAGGCGCTTCACCGACAGGCTCGTGCTGGCGCCGGGCGAGCGGGCCGACGACGTGCTGGCGGGGTGCTGCGCCGTAGCGCTGCGCCGGGCTTCGCTGTTCGGACGAGCTCCGGTTGTACACGACCTGCGACTCGTGCTGGAGCTGTTCGGGTTCTTGGGCGAAGCTGACGCGGGGCTCACGGCGTGGCGCGGCTCGCATTTCGCCGGAGCGGCCGGTCACCACGGCTACGGTCTCAAGCGCCGCCTCGCGAGGCTTGTGCCAGAGGAGGCCCTGCGCTCCACGCCGGCGGAGGCCGCAGCGGCGCGAGCCGACGACTGGCGCTGCCTGCTCGGTCTCCGCTAGGCCGCCGTCTCCGCCAGCCGCTTGCTCGGTCTCCCGATAGGTCTCCGCTAGCCGCGCCTGCGAGACATCTTGCGCGATAGGGGCAGCGGCAAGGCCTTAACGACCACACTTCCAGCAAGCTTGTCATGCCAGCCTCTTCGGCTGCCGTCCATTGCCAGACTGGCGTAGACGAGCAGCGCCAACAGGCCCAATACCTGTCCGATGTAGGAGGCCACTGTGCGGTCATCTCTGATAAACATGAAATACCCGATTGCCAAAATCGCGGGCACCAGCCATCTTCTCATCGATTCCCATATCGTGAGCGTGTCACCGCTGTCGGTGCCCACGACCCTGATTTTGGCGACCATCTTCCCCGGCGTCTGACCCGTTGTTGCGGTCATCAAGACTTCATAGAACGCTCCGACCAGCGCGAACGACACGGCCAGGCCAATCTTGTGTTGAGTGAGAAACGGCGAGCCGGCCGGAGGAGCGCCTCCGGTCAGCGCCCAAATGGCCTGGACGAACAGAAGGTGGATGATGAACATGAACATCACATCGATAACCCGCGCGGCGAGCCGGTTGCCGCCGCTGGCCAGCATTACGGGTTGACCCGTGTCGAGCCGGGCGGGTCGATGGACGCTGAACATCTCCCGCAGCTTGGCGGGTGTCGGTCCCGCCTCCTTTGGATCGGGCAGCTGCTCGGTGATATCCGGGTCGGTCATGTTAGGTCTGCCACTCTAACCGGCGACCGGGCCGGAGGATGGCCCTCAGAGCTTGGCGACCAGCGTCCCGGCGGCCTTGTCGTGCCAGCCCCGACGGTTGTCGTCCCCGATCACAGACATGCAGACAGCGACAGAAAACAGTCCCCAAGCGAACGCCACGACCCTCCCGGACGGCACCAGCCCGGTGGCGCAGACAACGAACGCCGTAGTGGGTAGCGCCGCAGTCGCCCACCTGATGAAGGATGCACCCAATCCCGGCAGGGATCCGTCGTCGGATCGGACGACGGTAGTGCGTACGATCACTTTGCCTATCGTGCGCCCGCGCCGCGACGTGGGGATCACTTCATACAGCAGCCCGATCACGAAGAATATGGGCACCATCACCTCGAAGTCTGAGCTGCCGATCTGATAGTTGGCGTCAATGGGGTCGGAACCGGCCAGTGCGAGCAGGCCGAAGAAGATCACGAACAGCGCCAAGGTGAAGACGGCGTCGAGCGCCCTGCCGACGAGCCGCTCAAAGAGCGTCGGCGTTCTCCCACGAATGCCCTTGCCCGCAGTTCGCTCCGAGCGCATCTTTAGCCGACGTCTGTCAACCGGCGCCCTTGGCGCACGCAACATCCACGCTCTGCGAGCTGTCGGCTAGCTCGCCTTGACAACAAGCTTCCCGTCAGGCTGAAACGGGTTTAGGCACGGCAAGGTCTGCGGAGTCGGCTAGCTCGTCTTGACGACCAGCGTTCCGGCGGCCTTGTCGTGCCATCCTTGGCGGTTGCTGTCCCACAGCAGCGAGATGTACACCAATAGCGAGACCAGGGGGCCGATGAGCGGCACCCAAGATGCGGCGACCGGGATGATCCAGCGGATGACTGACTTGCCTGCCCCGGGAACGCCGCCAAAGTCCGCGCGGATGACTTTGATGCTCACGAGCATCTTTCCTAACGTCTGGCCCCTGACAGCGATTAACACCACTTCGTAGGCGACCCCGATTGCCATCGCTATCAGCATTACGCCCAGAAGATCCTCCGCGTTGCCGAACTCGAGAGCGCTGACTATGACCAAGAAGATCAGTAGGGCTGAGCCGACTATCAGTGTGTCAATGATTCTCGCACCGAGGCGTGCGCCGGGGCCAGCCAACTCGACCTGCTCTCCGAAGCCCAGCGCAGCCCGACCCTCTTCGGTTGCCGCGGAGGAGCGATCCCGCGACCTGCTGTCGTAGCCCCCGGGACCGGTGCCTGGCACTGGCGGCGGAGGCGGTGGTGAGAGGGCCATGCGTGTCCTTCTTTAGGTTTGACGATCGCAGAGGCTAACTTTAGCACCGTAGGGTGAGCCGTAGCGTCTGTAGCATCCGCGCTCATGAGCGCGCCACGCGTCAGGTTTGCGCCCGCACCGACGGGCTTCTTGCATGTCGGAAGCGCCCGCACCGCGCTGTTCAACTGGCTGTTCGCCCGGGGTAGCGGCGGGGAGATGGTGTTGAGGGTGGAGGACACCGACGCGTCACTCAAGACCCAAGCTTATGTGGACGCCATCGTCGAGCCGCTGCGCTGGTTGGGAATCGACTGGGACTCCGGGCCGCACTTCCAGTCCGAGCGCCGCAGCCGGCACGAGGCCGCCGTCGACAGGCTCGTGGCCGATGGCGCGGCCTACTACTGCGATCTGAGCCAAGACGAGATCGGAGCCCGTGCAAAGGCGGCCGGCCTCCCGCCCGGCTACCACGGATGGTCTCGCAGCCGCGGCGTGGCCGATGGGCCGGGTGTGGTCGTGCGCTTTCTCTGCCCCGATACCGGCACCACCGTAGTGGACGACCTAGTGCGCGGCGAGGTGAGCTTTCCCAATGAATCCCTGGAGGACTTCGTCATCCGACGTGGCGACGGCTCACCCACGTTTCTGATCGCCAACGCCGTTGACGACCACGACATGGGCATCACGCATGTGATCCGGGGCGAAGACCTGCTCAACACCACACCCCGGGTGCTGCTCTTGTGGCAGGCGCTCGGCTACGGCGAACCGCCCGCGTATGCACACCTTCCGCTGCTGGTGGACGCCAAGCGCCGCAAGCTGTCCAAACGTCGCGACGACGTAGCCCTCGACGATTACAGGGCTCGGGGCTACCTGCCCGAGGCCATAGTGAACTATCTGGCACTGCTCGGCTGGGGGCCGCCCGACGGGATCGAGATACGCCCTCGAGGTGAGATCGTCGAACTGTTCGATTTGGCCGCCGTGAAGCCAGGCGCGGCTTTCTTCGACCAGGCCAAGCTCGACCATTTCAACGCCGCATACATTCGTGCCCTCAGCCCCAGCGAGCTGGCGGAGCACGCCGGGCCGTTCCTGCCCTTGGGCGCGGGCACCGATGTGGTGCGGGCGCTCGCTCCCGATATCCAACTGCGCGTCACGACCCTGAGCGAGGTGGCGGGATGGATAGACTGGATCGTCGCTGAGGCCGTCTCCTACGATGAGAAAGCCTGGCGTAAGGCGATCACAAGGGGCCGGGCTGCTGTCGAGGTGCTAGCCGACGTGACGGCAAGGCTCGCCGAAGATGATTTCACCTCAGTGGAGCGGCTCGAGGCCATAGTGATGGGCGTGGGCGACGAGCTGACGCGCCGTCTCGGAGTTCGAGTGCTGTCGCAGGCGCCGGTGCGGGTGGCGGTGACGGGCACCAACGTCGGGCTTCCTCTGTGGGAGCCGCTTCGGCTGCTGGGCAAGGAGCAGACCCTGTCTCGACTGCGAGCTGCCATCGCCCGGCTCGGGGCGCGGGAGCGACCCTCGGGGGGCAGATGAACAGACGAACAAGCACGGCGCAGACCGTCGCAAGGCGCACGAACGGCGTACCAGGCCCGTTTCGGGGGGCAGCGGGCTTCGCGGCAGCTATCGCTTTGGGCGTGGCGCTGGCTGCGGCCAGCCTGGCCGTTTCGGCGCGGGCCGCGGACGCCGAGCAGACAGGGCCGGTGTTCAGGCCGCCGGTCGACGCGCCAGTGTCAGATCCCTTCCGTGCCCCGGAGAATCCCTACGGGCCAGGAAACCGGGGAATCGAGTACGCCACCAGCCCCGGCGAAGTGGTGCGGGCCACCGCTGCTGGCACAGTCGTCTTTGCCGGCCCGGTGGCTGGGGAACTGTATGTTACAGTCGACCACGGCGGCAGACTGCTGAGTTCGTACTCCTACCTCAGCCGCTTCGCCGTCACAAAGGGTGACGAAGTGGCCCAAGGCGACGTGATCGGCTTCACCGGGGAGCGGTATCTGCACTTCAGCGTGCGGGTGGACGGCGAATATGTCGACCCCGCGACCTTCGTAGGCGTGCGCCGCGTCACTGTCCGCTTGATCCCGCTGGGGTGGGCGTAAGCCGGCACCCGAATCGTTGCCGCAGGCAGCGCCGCCGCAGTGCCAGCCCCGTTTCGGTCGGGAGCGGTCGTGTGCGGGGTATCGGCGAGCAGGCCGCTACACTTCCCGGTCGGCCTTAGGGGCCGAAGTTCGACCGGCGGCCCCAGTCGTCGGCAGACCATCACGCAACCTGCGCCATCACCCGGTCGCCTCGGCGTCCGGCGCGGGCCACGTCCAACCGGGAGAACCAAACAGCATGGCCGTCGTCACAATGAGGGAACTACTCGAGGCTGGAGTCCATTTCGGCCACCAGACACGTCGATGGAACCCCAAGATGAGGCGGTTCATTCACGGTGAGCGCGCAGGCATCCACATAGTCGATCTCCGCCAGACGCTCAAGCACCTTGAGCGTGCCTACATCTTCGTGCGTGACCTGGTGGCAGAAGGCGGGGTCGTGCTGTTCGTGGGCACCAAGAAGCAGGCTCAGGAGTCCGTACAGTCGTATGCCGAGCGTTGCAACATGCCGTATGTGAACGAGCGTTGGCAGGGCGGGATGCTCACGAACTTCAAGACGATCTCCAAGCGCATCTCCAAGATGAAGCAATACCAGCGGATGCGCGACTCAGGCGAGTTTGAAGCCATGCCGAAGAAGGAGGCGCTCGGCCTGTCGAGGGAACTCGTCAAGCTGGAGCGCAATCTGGGCGGCATCCGCGATATGGAGAAGACACCGGACGCGGTCTTCATTCTTGACACCAAGAAGGAGAGCATCGCTGTCGCGGAGGCCCGCAAGCTGGAGGTTCCTATCGTGGCTGTGGTCGACACGAACTGCGACCCAGATTTGGTGGACTACATCATCCCCTGTAACGATGACGCCATCCGTTCGGGCCGGCTGATGAGCCGAGTGATTTCCGACGCTGTCCAGGAGGGCCGGTTCATCCATTCCAAGCGCGTCGAGGCCGTCGCAGAGCCCCGCAGCGCGGCCGAAGAGGCCCAGATCGCCAAGATGCAAGCGCAGGCTCGGGCCGAAGCCGCCGCCAGCGCCTCTAGACGAGAAGCGCGGGTGGCGGCCGTCACGGCCTGAACCGCCTGCGGGGTTAATGGCCCAACCGTGGCCGCGGGAGTCGCGTGCCACGCCGCGAGCGGAGGCACAGCCTGCTAACTCGCATGACGAGCACCGCGAGGCCCAGACCTGGAACGCAGCCTGCTAACGAGTAGACAGAAGAGAGCGCTAGGAGCTGAGATGCCCATAGCAGCAAAGGACGTCAAGGCACTTCGCGACGCCACGGGCGCGGGCATGATGGACGCCAAGCGCGCGCTGGTTGAGGCTGGCGGCGACATGGAAGCCGCCCGTCAGATCCTGCGAAACCAGGGCCTGGCGCAGGCCGGAGCCCGCTCCGGACGTGACAACGATCAGGGGACCGTGGCGGCAGCCTCCGGCAGCGGTGCTGCCGCGCTGGTGATGCTCAAGTGCGAGACCGATTTCTCAGCTAAGAACAAGGCGTTTACATCTTTGGCGCAGACCCTCGCAGAAGCGGTCCTGGCCGACGGCCCCGCGGCGGTCGAAGCGCATGCCGCGGCCATCGAGGATCTTCGCATCTCCCTCAAGGAGAACATAGAAGTCGGCGCGGTCGAGCACATCGTCGCAGCACCTGGCAACATCCTTGATGTGTACGTCCACAGCCAGTCGGGACGCGGCGTGAACGCTGTTGTCGTCGAGGGTGTCGGGGTCCCGCCCGACGCGCTTCACCAGGTTGCGCTGCACGTCGCGTTCGCGAAGCCGCAGTACCTCAGCACCGACGACGTTCCGCCGCACGAGGTGGAGCGTGAGCGTGCAGCCTTGCTGGAGCTGACCAGAGCAGAGGGCAAGCCCGAGCGGGTCTGGGACAAGATTGTCAGCGGTCGCCTTCAGGCGTGGCACCGCCAGCGAGTGCTGCTTGAGCAGGGCCTGCACGGAGAAAAGACCACTGTGAAGAACAGCATCGGCGGCGGCGCCGTAGTGCGCTTCGCTCAAATCGTCGTCGGCTAGTAAGCAAGCTGACTGTTCTCGAGTCGTGATGTGACCGGGGCGGTCGCCGCTCAAGACGCCCGGCGGGAGGGGCAGTGGCGCCGGATTCTGCTGAAGGTCTCCGGGGAGGCGTTCGCAGGCCATTCGGGCAGTGGTATTGACGCTTCGGCGGTGCATGTCATCGCTTCCGCCATAGCAGAGGCCCGCGGCTGCTTCAACACCGAGATCGCGGTGGTGGTCGGCGGCGGCAACCTCTGGCGCGGCGCCCAGGGCACCGGAATGGACCGCGCTCAGGCTGACTACATGGGAATGCTCGCGACGGTCATGAACTCCCTGGCGTTGCAGGACACCCTCGAGCGTCTCGACCAGCCGACACGTGTCCAGACTGCGGTGCACATGGCCCAAATCGCTGAACCGTACATCCGTCGCCGCGCCATCCGCCATCTCGAAAAGGGCCGGGTCGTGATATTCGCAGGTGGCACCGGCAACCCCTTTTTTACGACCGACACGGCCGCCGCGTTGCGGGCCGCGGAGGTGGAGGCCGGCGTCGTGCTAAAGGGCATGCACGGAGGCGTGGATGGCATCTACACTGCCGACCCCGGAATCGATCCCAACGCCGAGCGGCTGGGCCGCGTCAGCTATCTCGGGGTGCTCAACCGCGGCCTCGCGGTGATGGACGCGACCGCTATAACGCTGTGTATGGACAACGGTCTTCCGATCGTCGTCTTCGACCTGACGGGTGCAGGCAACCTAATGTCCCTGCTTGACGGCGCCCGAGTGGGTACGCTTGTGTACCACGAGGAGCGCATGGCATGAGCGAGGAACTAATCGAGTTGGTGCTCGCCGAGACCCGGGAGCGGATGGACGGAGCGGTCGCCGCTGCCCGCCGCGAGTTCTCCACAGTGCGCACCGGTCGGGCGAGTTCGGCTCTGCTGGAGCGCATCCCCGTGGAGGCGTACGGCGTGCGTATGAACATGCAGGAGCTGGCGAGCTTCTCTATCCCAGAGGCGCGTCAGCTGCTGATCGCTCCCCACGACCCGTCCAACATCGCCGCGGTAGAGCGGGCTATCCTGAAGTCGCCGCTAGGGCTGTCGCCCAGCAATGACGGCCGCGTGGTGCGCCTGGAGTTCCCTCCCCTCACCGAGCAGCGCCGAAAGGAGCTGGCCCGGTTGGTGGGGTCAATGGCGGAGGCCTCCCGCAACCGGATCCGCGGAGTCAGACGTTCTGCCCGCAAAGACCTCGACGGCATCAGCAAGGACGGAGGCGTATCCGTCGATGTGATCGCGCGTGCCGCCGGCAAGGTGGACGCGATCGCCCGCCGCCACGAGCAGCGGATTGACGAAGCGCTCGCTCGCAAGGAACAGGAGCTGCTCGAAGTATGAGGCGCGCACAATCCACGAAACCTCCAACCCGACTGAGCGAGGTGCGGCAGATATGAACGACCAGAGCGAACAGCGGACTGCCGGCTCCGGCGAGGACTACGGCGTTCCCGCGGGCCGCTCGGTGTTCGGCGAGAGCGCAGAGCCCGTTACGGGGTCGTCGACTTCACAATGGCGCACTGAGGGCGGCGCTGAGCCCGGACCGCCCACATCCGCCAGAGACGAGCCGACGCTCGTAGAGGCCAGCTCCGATGAGATGGAGGTGTGGACCGACTACGCCACCGACCCCCAGTGGGCTGACGCTCAGCAGGATCTGCCGCCGATTGAGCCGCACGAACAGGTAGGCGCCGCCCCGAGCGGCGATGACTTCTTCGGCTACGAAGACAACTCCGGATATGAGGACAGCTCCGGATATAGCGCGTACGGGCTGCCCGCTGGAGCCGAGCGCGACATGCCGATGGCGGTGCTGGTCGGGGTGATAATGGCTGGTGCCATTATCGCTGCAATGCGCATCAGCCCGGCAGCGGCTCTGGCTGTGGCGGTCGTGGTGCTCGGACTGGCCGCGGTGGAGCTGTTCAACTCCCTGCGGGTGGCGGAGTACCAGCCGGCGGTGCTGCTCGGCCTTGCCGGAGTGGTTTGTATGCCTTTGGCGGTGTACTGGCGCGGCATGCAGGCCGTGCCGGTGGTGCTCGTGCTGACCGTGCTGTTCGGAGGGCTCTGGTATCTGACAGGCGTCAGCCCGGAAGGGGGGCTGCGAGGGCTTGCGACGACCGTCATGGGCGTCGTTTACATTGGCGTACTCGGCGCTCACGCGGCTCTGATGCTGGCCATCCCAGATCACGGCACCGGCCTGCTCACAGCGGCGATCGCCTTCACTGTCGCCTACGATGTAGGCGGACTGCTGATAGGCCGGGCCGCGGGTCGCAACCCGCTGTCGCAGGCCAGTCCCAACAAGACGCTGGAGGGGCTGGTGGGCGGCATGGCGATCACCGTCGCGGTCGGCGTCGTGATGGGCCTGCTGAGCGCGCCGACGCCCGTAGCAGGCGGTAACGGCGATATTTGGACCGCCGTGGCCCTGGCGGGAGCAGCCGCCGTGGCGGCGCCCATCGGGGATCTGACGGAGTCGCTGTTGAAGCGCGATCTGGGCATCAAGGACATGGGCGCGCTGCTGCCTGGCCATGGCGGAGTGCTCGACCGCTTCGACGGTCTGCTGTTCGTGCTTCCCGTCACCTACTACACGGCGATGCTGCTTGGCGTCATCTGACGCTAGTACGACGACACCCACCAGGGCCCGGCGGGACTAATCGGGTTCGCCGGACAGGTCGGAGAAGCTTCGAAATCGCACATCGCAAGGTCACCAAGTCCCTCCAGGAGCGGTCTCGATGAAGTCGGTCGCGGTGCTGGGTTCGACCGGGTCGGTCGGCACGCAGACGCTTGACATCGTGAGCGCTGCCCCTGACAGGTACCGGGTGGCAGCCCTCGGCGCGTTCCGCTCGGTGGACGCGCTCGTTGAGCAGGCTCACGCCTTCAGGCCCGAAATGGTGGCCCTGGCCGATCCCGCAGGCGCTTCCAGGCTTGCCGGTAGGTTGCCGCGCAACGTCGAGCTGGCGGCGGGAGACGACGCCATGGCCGCCGCAGCCGAGACGGCTGAGGTGGTGATCAACGGCGTGGTCGGCTTCGCGGGCTTGCCGGTGACGCTCGCCGCACTTCGGGCCGGAAGGCGGCTCGGCCTCGCCAATAAGGAGTCGCTGATCGCCGCAGGCCCGGTTGTGCGCCGGGTCAGATCGGTGCCGGGGGCCGAGATAGTCCCGGTCGACTCTGAGCACTGCGCGCTTTATCAATGTCTGCAGAGCGCGCGGCGCCCTGAGGAAGTCGCCTCGCTGGTGCTGACTGCCAGCGGCGGCCCGTTTCGGGGGCGCTCGCGGGCCCAGCTTCAGGGGGTTACGCGCGGCGACGCTCTGGCGCACCCCACATGGAAGATGGGGCCGAAGATAACCGTCGATTCGAGCACGCTTATGAACAAAGGTCTCGAGGTGATCGAGGCTCACGAACTGTTCGACGTGGACTTCGATCGGATCGACGTGGTGGTGCATCCTCAGTCGGTGGTGCACTCGATGGTCACCTACTGCGACGGTGCCACCCTCGCCCAGTTGTCGATGCCGGATATGCGGCTGTGCATCGGCTACGCGCTGGCCTACCCGGAGCGCCTGGACCTGGCGTTCGGTGCCATCGACTGGTCGGAGCTTCGGCGCCTCGACTTTGAGCCCCCCGACCGGGAGAGTTTCGGCTGCCTCGATCTGGCGTATGCGGCGGGACGCGCGGGTGAGACGGCCCCTGCCTGGCTCAACGCGGCCAACGAGATCGCAGTGCAGGCTTTCCTCGACGGACGGATCGCCTGGCTCGACATAGCGGCGCTGCTAGAGCGAACGCTGGAGCTTTGGCCTGGCGATCCGGCAGTCGATGCGGAGGCGGTGCTCGCCGCTGATGCCGAGGCGCGCCGCGTGGCGGCTGGGGTGATCGCCAGAAGGTCGTCGGTGTGACTGATCCGGCTGCCGACTTGACCGGTCCCGCCGCTGACGGAGCCGATACCGAAGGCGCCGGAGCGAGCCGCGACCGGAGCAGGGCTGGCGCGGTCGCGCTGCTGGCGGGCCTGGCGGCGCTGGGGATCTTGGCAGGCCTGAGCTGGCTGGCGATCGTCGGTGCGCTGGCGTTCACGATCTTCATGCACGAATTGGGCCACTTTCTCACAGCCCGCTGCACTGGGATGAAGGTCACCGAGTTCTTCCTCGGCTTCGGCCCGCGTCTGTGGTCGTTCCGCCGTGGCGAGACGGAATACGGCGTGAAAGCGATCTGGGCAGGTGCCTACGTGCGGATCACGGGCATGAACAATCTCGACGAAGTGGCCCCCGCCGACGAGCCCCGAAGCTTCCGCCGTCAGAGTTATCCCCGCAAGATGCTGGTGCTGCTGGCGGGATCTGGGATGCACTTTGCTATGGCTCTTGTGCTGGTGTTCGCGCTGCTGGCGTTCGACGGGCTGTCTACAGGCCGCTCCGCGCGCGCCGAGCGCAGCGACTGGACAGTTGCGACGGTGTCGCAGCACAGCGCCGCCGCCTCAGCGGGCCTGCTACCCGGCGATGAGCTCGTGTCGCTGGATGGAGTGCCGCGGGGCACGTTCGAGGGTTTCGGTCGTCATGTCAGCACCGAACTTAAAGGCAGGCGCGTCACCGTCGTGTTCAAGCGGGACGGCGTCGAGCGCACTGCCGAGGTGACCATAGGCGAACGCCTCACCGCTGCGGGGGCCGCGGGGATACAGGGCCTGTTCACCGGTGATCGCATTCTGTCCGTGGAAGGCCTGACCAGCGACGGCCCGCCGAGCTACTCCCAGATCGCCGCGCACGCCCGCGAGTGGCCGGGCCAGCCCTTTGACATCATCGTGATCGACCCGACAACGAGTGAGCCGATTCTCGTGAAGGACGCGCGGGTTGTCGGCGTCGTCGACGAGGCTGCGGCCACGGGGGGCTTCTTCGGCGTGTCCGCTCACTACGGCCGGCAAGGGCTCGGCGTGGCCGGCGCCGCGGCCCAGACGCTGCCAGTGTTCGGTGGCATCGTGCGCGACGTGTTATGGGCATTCCCGGCGGTGCTCACCGACGGGATTGCAGACGCCTTCAGCTGGGCCGTCGGGGCCGACAGCCAAGGCAACGGCGCCGCGGCTCCCGCAGACGGTCGCGGATACGCCCGCCAGTCGGGCGCGTCGAACACAGATGAGAATCGGATCCTGTCGATCTACGGTGTGGCCCGGATCGGCGCTGAAGCCGCATCCGACGGTGTGGTGAACGTTATGGTGCTGATGCTGTTTGTGAACGTGTTCATCGGTGTGTTCAACCTGCTGCCCTTGCCGCCCCTCGACGGAGGCCACGCTGCGGTGGCAACCTACGAGCGCCTCCGATCTATCGGGGGCCGCGAATACCGAGTGGACGCAGCGCGCTTGCTGCCGTTCACCTACACAGTGGTGCTGTTGCTGATCGTCGTGGGCGGTGTGGCCCTTATGCGCGACATCCTCGACCCGGTAGGACTGGGGTGAGCATGGTGCCGGGTCCAGCGGGGTCTGGCGGAGTGATCCTGACGGGGTGATTCCGTGCGCGTGACGGCTGACTTCCAGCGGCGGCCAACCCGGCAGATCATGGTCGGGTCGGTGCCGGTGGGCGGTGGCGCGCCGGTGACGGTGCAGTCGATGACGGTCACCAAGACCGCCGACCACGAGGCGACCCTTCGGCAGGTCTACGCGCTCGCTGCTGCCGGCGCCGACATCGTTCGGTGCACCTGCAACCGCGTGGAGGCGGCTGAGGGGCTTGCCAGAATCGTTCCCAGGTCGCCTGTGCCGATCGTCGCCGACATCCACAACAACTACCGTATGGCCCTGGCTGCGCTGGAGGCCGGCGTGCACTGCCTGCGTCTCAATCCCGGCAACATTCGTAAACCCGCCCACATCAGGGCAGTAGCGCGCGAGTGCCGGGACCGCGGTATCCCGGTGCGCATCGGCGTCAACGCCGGGTCGCTCGACCGCGACCTGTACGACCCCGAACGCGGCGTCACGCCGGAGGCGATGGTGGAGTCGGCGCGCCGCGAACTCGGCTACTTCGACGAGGTCGGGTTCGACTCGGTGAAGATCTCAGTCAAGGCGTCCAGTGTGCCGCTGATGATCGAGGCCTACCGTCAGCTCGCTGACGCCACAGATCATCCGCTGCACTTGGGCGTGACCGAGGCCGGCCCGCCTCCGGTGGGCATGATCAAGGCCACCGCTGGGATCGCCACGCTGCTCGCTGAGGGGATCGGCGACACTATCCGCTATTCGCTAACCGCCGATCCGGTTCACGAGGCTAAAGCCGGACGCCAGCTCTTGGAGGCGATGGGCCTGCGGCAGCGGCGCAACGTTGATCTGATCGCCTGCCCGAGCTGCGGACGGGCGGAGGTGGACGTGTTCGCCATCGCCGAGGAGGCGATGCGGGCCTTCGACGAGCGCGAGCTGCCACTGCAAGTGGCGGTGATGGGCTGCGTGGTCAACGGGCCCGGCGAGGCCCGAGACGCTGATCTCGGCATCGCCGCAGGAAACGGGCGAGGGCATCTCTTTGTGAAAGGCGCCAACGTGGCGGTAGTCGCTGAGGACGAGATGGTGCCGGCACTCTTGGAGTGGGCCGAGTTCATCTGTGAGCATGGCGCCGAGGCCGCCTTGATCAGAGCCCGGGCGACCAGCGCCGCGGCCCGCCGGGCCGCGCAAGCGGACCGCCGCCGCAATCTCGCCGTGCGCGGCCCTGACGCCAACCGTTCCGAGGCTGCGATAGTCGCAATCCGCCGCAAGTGACGTCGCCTCACGCCGGCGCGGGCGAGCGGGCGATGGTCGCTTAGCGGCGCGCTCCTGCAGTATCAGCGCCTTCGTCATGGGCCTCGCGCAAAGCGGGTGAGTGGTCGCCGCGGAGCGGGCCGTGTCGTCCGGGACGGTCAGATGTCGGCGGTATAGTGGCCTGTAGCGTGATTCTCGCAGAGGCGGCGCGGCCGTGCTGTCCGCGCCACCCTCACGGTGCGTGCTCTGCCGCATCGTGAGGGATCCGCGGCAGAAAGGAGTGCGCAATGACCGTCGTCGAGCGCGTCCGCGATCTTGTCGCGCCTCTTGCGTCGGAAGCCTCCTTGGACGTGTACGACGTGGAGCACTCCCCGGGTAGGATCCGTGTCCTCGTGGACGCCGCCGACGGCGTCGACATGGCGCGCATCGCCCGGCTGTCTAGGGCCGTCAGCCGGACGCTGGACGCCCACGACCTGATGCCGGAGCGATACACCCTGGAGGTGTCCAGCCCCGGCTTAGAGCGTCCGCTGCGCTTGCCTGGCCACTTCCGGGGAGCGGTTGGCTCAGACGTGAAGGTCAAGACCGTCGCGGATTATGGCGGGCCGCGCAGGCTGTCGGGTGTGCTGATAGCCGTCGACGCCTCCGGAGTCGAGCTCCGCGATGAGTCTGGCCTGCACCACCAGGTGAGCTACGGCGAGATCGTGTGGGCTCGAACCGTGTTCGACTGGAGTTCAGCGTCTCGATCCCGTCAGCCCAGCCCCAAACGGCACGGCGCGAGCCGCCGCGCGCCGAAGCGACACGATCTGAGACAGCCCGACAGCCCAACTCAGGCCAGCGTTAACTAGACCGGCTGCGACCGCCCCGCAGCGAACCAGCAGCACGAACAAGCAAGGAGAAGCGACGCAATGAACCTCGAGATGATGGAAGCTCTTCAGAGCGTGGCCGTAGACCGCGGAGTCACTGTCGACGCCCTGCTGGGTGCCTTGGCGGACGGGCTCGAGGCCGCTTACAAGCGAATGCCCGGAGCGTACGAATACGCATGGGTGACCATCGATCCCGACACCATGGAATACACCGTGATGGCCCAGGACCTCGACGATGACGGCAACCCGGTCGGTGAGGAGTTCGAGGTCACGCCCGACCAATTCGGCCGCATCGCTGCTCAGACGACCCGCCAGGTGATGACTCAGCGCATACGCGAGGCCGAAAGGGAACTCAAATACGAAGAGTACGCCGGTCGGGAGGGCGACATCGTCACCGGCATGATTCAGCAGACTGATGCCCGCTACACGCTGCTCGACCTAGGTCGGGTTGAGGCTCTGCTGCCCCAGGCCGAGCAGGTCCCCTACGAGCGGCCCGAGTCGAACGCGCGGCTGAAGGCCTATATCGTCGAAGTGCGCAAGACCGCCAAAGGCCCCCAAATCGTGGTGAGCCGCACTCATCCAGGACTGGTGAAGCGCCTTTTTGAGCTGGAGGTGCCCGAGATCGCCGACGGGATCGTCGAGATCAAAGCCTGCGCCCGGGAGCCCGGCCATCGGACCAAGCTTGCGGTGCAGTCGAACGACACGACCGTCGATCCGGTGGGGGCGTGCGTGGGCGCCAGAGGAGCGCGGGTCCGCCAAGTCGTCAACGAGTTGCGTGGCGAGAAGATTGACATCGTGCCCTACAGCACCGACCTCGTGGAGTTCATCACACGGTCGCTGTCGCCGGCGCGGATCAAGGAGGTGCGGCCCAACGAGATGACCGGCGACTGCGATGTGATAGTCCCCGATTATCAGCTCTCGCTGGCGATAGGCAAAGAGGGCCAGAACGCGCGTCTCGCGAGCCGCCTGACAGGATGGAACATCAACATTAAGAGCGAAACTCAGGCCGCCGAGGAGGCCGCCTACGGAGACGTGGAGTGGGCCGAAGGCGAATGGGTCATCGACCCCGAGACCGGCAAGCAGGTGTGGCAGCCGGCAGAAGGTGGCGAGGCCGTCATGAGCGCTGAAGCGTGGGCCTCTGCCGTTGCGGAGCCGCGGGCCCGCCGAAGCTGACCCGACCGATTCTGTTACTGCCCGCCGCGCGGCGACGTGCGCAGACACGTTCAGCCTGCACTGTCATTAGGCCGATCTGAGCGCTAGACTGGCATTAGCGTGCGCCGCGGTGCGGCGTCCGTTGCCGCGCTGGTCGGGCGAAGGGTTTCAGAGTGCCAAAGAAGATTCGGGTTCACGAGCTCGCAAAGGAGCTCGGCATGACCACGAAGGCGACTCTGGAGATATGCCTGTCACTGGGAATGGGCGTCAGGTCTCCCTCCTCCAGCATGGAGGAGGCACAAGCCGACCGGGCCAGACGTAAGGCCCAGCTAGAGGGTCTCGGCAACACCGCAAACGCGTCTGCTTATGGGTCGCGAGCAGGTAGAGGCCGCGGTGTCGCTAGAAGCTCAGGCCAGAACTCGAAATCCGCCAGAGCCGCGGCGCGTCGGGCTGCGGCCCGCCGGGCTGCGGCGCGTCGGGCTGCGGCGCGTCGGGCTGCGGCGCGTCGGGCCGGTGCGCGCAGAGCCAAAGAGCGCAGGTCCAAGACTCGCAGATCGAGGCCTCAGGGGCCCGTAGACTCGCCGACCCCCTCTGCGTCGTCCATGTCGCCCGCCGGCAGGGCGGATGCGGCCCGCGAAATCAAGACGGGCGATGGTCGCACAAGGGAGGCTAAGCCTTGGGCTACCGCCGCATCGGCGGTCGCAGAATCCCGTATCTCTAAGTCCGAACTACCGGATTCTGGTGTCCCCAAACCAGCCGAGTCTGAGTCGGCGGTATCCCAGACTGCGGTGTCCGTGCCAACCTCGACGGCTTCTGCGCCCACTGCCAAGGCGTCCGACGCCGCCGAGCCGGCAACGACCGCTGCGCCGTCGAAGCAGGAATCGCGTGTCATCTCGTCGAGCGGCAGTTCCGGCCCGCCGAAGCGCATGGTCGAGGAGATGGCGCCACGGCCGCTGCCCGATGACGGCGCTGTGCCCAGCCTCGCTTCGAGTCAGCCCGCACAGCCAGCCGTGCTCGCCGCCTCGAAGCCCATGACCGCTCGACCTCCCTTACAACGAGCCGGCAAGGTCGACAGCTCCCCCGTAGACAAGGCCGCTGCTTCGAAGGTAGACAAGGCTGCTGTTCCTAAGGCTGCTGCTGCTTCTAAGGCCACCGCCGTGGACAGAGCAAAGACGAAGGCTGTCGGCAAAGTCGCTGGTAAGCCGGGTGCCCGAAGACCGGTCGGCAAACCGCTGATGCCTCCCATCTCGCGGTCGGGCAAGCCCATCCCTCCGCCGCCTCCGCCGCGGCGCCTTCATCCCGGTGCCCGTCCCGGCAGTCGGGCCAGGCCCGGCGCAGGCGTGCCTCGGACTCGGCCCGGTCCCGGCCCGCGCACTCGTAGGCCCGGCGCAGGCCCTGTCCGGCCCGGAGGCGTTCGCCGCGGACCGGGTTTCGGTCGGCCCCCGGGACGCGGCGCCAGGCCGCCCGGGCCGGGCGGTGGGCCGCCGGCCGGGCGCGGCCGGCCCCTCGGTCAGCGCAGGCCTCCCCCACGTCGCCGCAGGCGCCGCAGGCGCAGGCGTGAGGAGCTGCAGCCGATCGACGTGCCCACTTACACACCGCGCCACGCGCCGGTGCCGGAGGGGACTGTGGTGGTGGAAAGAGCGTCGACCGCACAGGACCTCGGGCCCAAACTCAATCGCACGGCGGCGGACGTGGTGCGATTCTTGATGCAGCACGGGGAGATGGTCACTGCGACGCAGTCGCTTAGCGATGACATGATCGAACTATTCGCGCTCGAGATCGGTGCTGAGATCCGGCTGGTTGATCCTGGCGAAGAGCAGGAAGCTGAACTTCAGAAGCTGCTCTGTACAGATGACGAGCACAGAGCTGGCGTGCCTCGGCCGCCGGTCGTGACCGTGATGGGCCATGTCGACCACGGCAAGACGCTGCTTCTAGACCGCATTCGCGACACTGATGTCGTGTCGGGCGAATCCGGTGGTATCACCCAGCACATCGGCGCATACCAGGTAGAGCGCAACGGCCAGGCTGTCACGTTCATCGACACACCCGGCCATGAGGCGTTCACAGCCATGCGGGCGAGGGGCGCTCAGGCCACGGACATTGTGATCCTGGTGGTAGCCGCGGACGACGGCGTGATGCCCCAGACCGTTGAGGCGATCAACCACGCCAAGGCGGCAGATGTGCCCATAACCGTAGCTATCAACAAGATCGACCGCCCGAACGCAGATGTCCAGCGTGCCGTGGCCGGAGTCGCGGAACACGGGCTCGTGCCTGAGGCCTGGGGTGGTGACACGATCTACTGTGAGGTATCCGCCCTGGAGGGCACGGGCATCGCCGAGCTGCTAGATGAGCTGCTGGTGCTGGCCGAGGTTGAGGATCTGACCGCTACGACTGAGGGCAGGGCCTCCGGTGTGGTGCTTGAAGCGAACCTGGACGTGGGTCGGGGCCCGGTCGCCACGTTGCTAGTGCAGCGCGGCACGCTGAGAGTGGGAGATCCGCTGGTGGCGGGCGCAGCTTGGGGCCGAGTGAGGGCACTGCTGAACGACCGCGGCGAGAACGTTGCATCAGCAGGTCCGTCCACTCCGGTGCTCGTGCTCGGCATGTCGGAGGTGGCGGTGGCAGGAGACGCGTTCGTGGTGGCGCCCAGCGAGCGGATCGCAAGCCGGGTCGCCAGCACCCGCGGGCACTGGAGACGTCTCTCGAGCTTGGGCCGCGAGGCACACGCGCTGTCGGGAGGCGCCAGGCTCGAGGACATCTTCGCCCGGATACAGCAAGGCGAGACGGCCACTCTCAACGTAATCGTCAAAGCAGACGTGAACGGCTCGCTGGAGGCGGTCACCGAGAGCCTGCGCAAGCTCGAGCGCGACGAGGTTCGGATCGGCTTCGTCCACCGTGGCGTGGGTGGAATCACCGAGAACGACATCCAGCTCGCAGCCGCGTCCGACGCCACCATCGTCGGTTTCAATGTTCGCCCCGACCGCAAGGCGCGAGACCTCGCCGAGTCTGAAAGAGTAGAGATCCGAACGTATGAGATCATCTACAACCTGCTTGAGGACGTGTCCGCGGCGATGGCGGGGATGCTCTCGCCCAACATCGAGGAGGTCGTCACCGGTGAGGCCGAAGTCCGCGCCGTGTTCCGCGTTCCCCGTGTCGGGGCGGTGGCGGGCTGCTACGTGCAGACTGGTTCTGTGACCCGCGGCTCGAAGGTGCGCTTCCTGCGTGAGGGTGCGGTGATCTGGAAGGGGACGATCTCATCGCTCAGGCGCTTCACCGAAGACGTCCGCGAGGTGCAGTCCGGCTACGAGTGCGGCATTGGGCTCAGCAACTTCCAAGACCTCAAAGCCGGTGACGTCATCGAGACCTACACCGAACGCGAGGTGGCCCGAACCCTCGACGACTGAGCGCTATGGCACGGCGCAGCGGCCGCAGCTGGGCCAACCAGCGGGGCGGCTATCGCACGGCGCGCGTCGGCGAGCTGATCCGGCGCATCGTGGCGGAGGCGCTCACCCGCATCGACGACGATCGGCTGACGATGGTGTCGTTGACCGGCGTGGATGTCGACCGCGAGCTGCACCGCTCAGTGCTCTGGTTCACCACCCTCGACTCCGACGACGATTCCGACGCGGCCGCGGCCGGGGCGCTTCTGGAGCACTCCCGCCGGCTGCGGCGGGCCGTGAGCGACGAGGCGCGTCTGCGCCGCACACCCGAGCTGGTGTTCCGCCCCGACGCCGTGATCCGCAGTGCGGAGCGCATCGAGAGGCTCATTGCCGAAGGCGATGCCTGCGGGGGCTGACGCACCCTGCGGTATGGCCGTGGTCGACAAGCCCGCGGGGTGCACGAGCCACGACGCGGTAGTCGCGGTGCGCAGAGTTCTCGGCACCCGCAAGGTGGGCCACAGCGGCACGCTCGATCCCGACGCGACCGGCGTTCTGGTGCTGGGCGTGGGGCGAGCCACGCGGCTGCTGAGGTTCGTCACTGAACTGCCCAAGAGCTACGAAGCAGAGATCGTGCTCGGCGTGGAAACCGACACACTTGACTCCGCCGGGGAGGTCACGGCCCGCCACGACATGTCCGCAGTGACAGGCGATCAGGTTCGGGCTGCGGTGGCCGCGCTCACCGGGCGCATCATGCAGGTTCCGCCGATGGTCTCCGCCGTGCGTGTGGGCGGGCGCCGTCTCCACGAGCTGGCTAGGGCCGGCCTGGATGTGCCGCGGCCGGCCCGTCCGGTGACTGTTCACCATTTTGAGGTGGAGCGGGCGCCGCAGGCAGCGGACGTGTGGCGGGCGCGCCTGAAGTGCTCTTCCGGAACCTATGTGAGGTCGCTGGCCGCGGACCTGGGACGCGCTCTGGGCGGCGGCGCCCATCTCAGGCGGCTGAGGCGCACCGCGGTGGGCCACTTCAAAGTCTCCGACGCCTGTCCGGTGACGGCACCTGTGCTGCTTCCCATGGCAGAAGCGACGCGCGGGCTGGCTGAGGTTCGGGTCGGCGCCGAAACCGAAGGCCATGTGCGCCACGGCCGTGTTCTGCCGCTGGCCCGACTCGGGATCGGCGATGCCGCTGCTTCCGTCGGAGGCGCGCCTCGTGGCCCGTGGGCGGTCCATGACGCGCGTGGCGGGCTGCTTGCCGTGTACGAGCCGCACCCCAAAGGCGCTAAGCCAGTCGTCGTGGTGGCCGGATGACGTTCGACGCGCGCTCACTGACGCCTGCAGCACCGCAGGCGACACACCGGGCGGCGCGCCGGTAGGCTTGACCGTCACCCGGCGCGTCGGAGGCGTTTGTGGAGCTACTGCAAGACCGACGTGATCGACTGCCGCAGACGGTGTCGGTTGCGGCCTCTGTGGGAGTCTTCGACGGTGTGCATCGGGGCCACCAGAAGGTGCTGAGCCAACTGCGCGAGACCGCGGCGCGCCTCGGCGTGGCGTCGGCCGTGGTGACTTTTGACGTTCATCCCGCGCACGTTGTGCGCCCCGAAAACGCCCCGAAGCTGCTGACCACGCTGCCGCAGAAGCTGGAGCTGCTCGAAGCCGAAGGGCTTGACTACGTCTATGTGATCGAATTCGACCACCTTCGCGCCGACACGCGTCCGGAGGAGTTCGTCGAGCAGGTGTTTCTCGACGCGCTCCACGCCCGGGCGGTGGTGGTCGGCGAGGACTTCCATTTTGGCAAGGGCAGGTCGGGCGACGTGGCGGAGCTGCAGCGCCTGGGCCGGGAATGGGGCTTCGAGGTGGTGCCGCTCAAGCTGATCCGCCACCGAGCCGACGCCCCTGAGCCAGTTTCGTCCACCGCGGTGAGACGAGTGCTGGCTGGCGGCGACGTGGCTCGCGCCATGGCGATGTTAGGCCGTCCTTACGAGGTGCGCGGCACCGTGGTGATGGGCGACCGCAGAGGCCATCTCGTCGGGTTCCCCACAGCCAACGTGCCCGTGCCCAAGATCATGGCCTGGCCTGCTGACGCCGTTTACGCGGGGCGCTGCACGCTTCCTGATGGTGCTCGCCACGACTGCGCCATCAACATCGGCCGCCGTCCGACGTTTTACGAGCACGCCGAGCAGTCGCTTCTGGAAGCGCATCTGATCGACTACGACGGCGACCTCTACGGCGCTGAGCTGCGAGTGGAGTTCGTGGACTTCCTGCGCAGCGAGCGCAAGTTCGCTGGCATCGAGGAGCTGGCCGCTCAGCTCGCTCTCGACGTGGCGGCAGCCCGCCGCTGTCTCGCTTTAGGACGTGCTGGCTAGGACCTCACGGGCGAGGGGCTCAGCAGCGCGGGCTCGGAAGGCAGCATTCACATTGAGGCGCTCGAGGTGCTGGGCGATCTGCCTGGCGCCTTGCGGCACCGGATGCTCGGCTAGGAAGCGCCGCACTTCGGAGGCCTGCTCCGAGCGGTCGAGCGCGGTTATGCCTGCAAGCATTCTGGCTATGGCGCCGCTGGGAAACATTGGCGTCAGTTCTGCCCAATGGAGTGTGAGGAACTCCCAGGCGCCGGCACCGGCGTAAGGGTTGGACAGCGCGCGCAGCAGCAGATATGGACCGTCCTGAGTGCGCACAGAGCCGTCGAGCGTGCCCTCAAGGATCGTCTGTACCAGATCGCGGTCCTTGAAGTCCGCCAGGGCGGCAAGGTGGCGCTGCTCCGACTGGGGGTCGGACGCGTTCTCAAAGCGGTCGCGGAACCGGCGGAAGTCCCGCGCGTCACCGTGGCTGGCCGTCACCGACAGAGCGGCCGCAGCCAGAGCCGGATCGGGGTGGTCAAGCCGCTCGCGGCAGCCGCGCACGGTGTCGGCGTGGCCCGCGACCGTGCCGCGCAAGCGCATGAGCAGAGCTCGCAGCTCGCGGGCGCGGTCGTCTTCTCCGGGCCTCGGCTCGAAGCCCGAGGCGCGCGCGGCCTGTGAGGTCGCCTCCACGATGATTTTGCCAAAGCGCCGGGCCGCGTCACCTTCGAGGATGCGCCGCAGATGAGCGAGCGCCGCGCTGAGCGCCTGCCACACGTTCAGATCGCGCTCGCCTGAGAAGCCGCCGACGGCGAACCGCAAGAACTCGGTCACGTCGACGTGGCCAGACAGGGTGAGCGCCCAGGCATCGTCGACTAGTGCGTGACGCTCATCGCAGTCCGACGACCAGGCCGCAGCGCCCCGTGCCGTCACGTCGGCGAGCGCCTCGGTGCCGGGGTCTGCCCTGAAGAACCCGGCTGCCCCCGAGTTCACGGTCACCACCTGCTCACAGCTCGCGGTCACTGTGCGGTTCGGGGTGTCGAGCATCAGCAGGTGCTCACGCTCGGCGCCGTCGCGGGCGCGGAGCCGAAGCCGCACCGGCACCGTCCACAGTCGGTCGTCCGCGACGTCGGGATCAAGCGTGAAGTGCCGCTGGGAGAGCATCACCCCGTGCTCGTCCGCGGACGCTGTCACCAGCGGATGTCCGCCCTGGTTGATCCAGCTATCCATCATGTCACGCACAGGCTGGCCTGAAGCCTCCTCCAAGGCGTCCCAGAGATCCGACGTGGACGTGTTACCCCAGGCATGGCGCCGAAGGTAGAGGCGCACACCCGCTCTGAAGGTGTCGGAGCCGAGGCACTGCTCGAGCATCCGCAGCACTGCTGCGCCCTTCTCATAGGTGATCACGTCGAACATGTCCTCGGCGTCGTCGGGTGTGACCACCGGATACTCGACGGGCCGAGTGGAGTCCAGAGCGTCAACCGCGAGAGCCGAAGCGCGGGCCCGTCCGAACGTCGACCACACACGCCAGTCGGGGCGGTATGCGTGTGAGCAGGACGTCTCCATGAACGTGGCGAAGGCCTCGTTGAGCCAGATCCCCTGCCACCAGCTCATGGTCACCAGGTCGCCGAACCACATGTGCGCCAGCTCGTGGTTGACCACATCCGCGACGCGCTGCTGCTCGGCCTGGCTGGCGGTGGAAGCATCGATAAGCAGCAGCACCTCCCGGAATGTGACACAGCCGAGGTTCTCCATGGCTCCAAAGGCGAAATCAGGGATGGCCACGAGATCGACCTTGTCGGAGGGGTAGGCGATTCCGTAGTAGTCAGACAGCCAGCGCAGCGCATGCGCGGCCGCGTCGAGGGCGAACGCGGTCTGCGCGCCGCGGCCCGGCCGGTGCACGATCCGAAGCGGTACACCGTCGACGTCGACGGGCTTGGTAGCTTCCAGCGGACCTACCACGAACGCCACCAGATAAGTGGACATCGGCATCGTGGTCGCGAACTGAACACGCACCTTGCCCTCGCCGGCTGGCTCGCGGCCCGTCTCCGCGCAGTTGGACACCGCCAGCAGGCCGTCGTCGATCACGAGCGCCGTCGAGATCGTCGCTTTGGCCGCGGGCTCGTCCCAGCATGGAAAGGCCCTGCGGGCGTCGGTCGGCTGGAACTGCGTTACCGCCAGCGTCCGCGTCGCACCCTCGTCGTCGGTGAAGGTCGAGCGGTAAAAGCCCCGCAGCTTGTCGTTGAGAACTCCCGAGAACGAGATGCGCAGCCTGGCGGGCCCGGGCTTAAAAACTCGGGGCGCCCCGCGGCGGGTCAGGATGAGCCGCTCCGCAGCGGAATCGCAGACCGCGTGCAGCTCCAGCCATCGGCTTTCCGTGCGCGGATCCGCCCGGGCGGATCCGCCCGGGCGGATCCGCGCACCGGTGATCGCCAGCTCAGCGGCGTTGCACACGATGGCAGAGACCGGCTCTGCGATCTCGATGTCAACCCCCACAGTGCCGGTGAATGTTGCATCCTGGAGATCTGGAGCGAGTTCGATGTCGTAATGACGGGGAGCGACCGTCCGCGGCAGGCGCACGCTCGACGCACGGCCATCTGCGCGCGGTGAGGCTTTGTCGATGAGCCTCGCTAGCGGGGTACGCGGGCGGGCACCCGTGTGGCTGATCACTTCCGCCGCAGCGCGGCTCGCCATCCGGGCGCATCGTCGCAGCGGCGCGCCCTGAATCAGGCCCCACAGGAAGCCGGCAGCGAACAGGTCGCCGGCGCCGGTGGCGTCGACCACGCGGGCCACCGGCTCGGCCGGGGTCACCGCGATCTCGTCGCCGAACACTGCCACCGAGCCCCGGGCGCCTCGGGTGATCACCAAGGTCTGCGTCAGCTCCGCTGCGAAGTCGCGGGCTGCGTCGAAGTTGTCGGTAAGGGCCAGGGCACGCAGCTCGGCCTCGTTCGCGAACACCACGTCTACGGTGTCGTCGATGAGGTCGAGCCACTCGCTGCGGTGCCGCTCCACGCAGTATGAGTCACACAGAGCCAGTGAGACGACGCGGCCGGCGTCACGGGCGGCGGCCATGGCGACGCGGATGGCATCTTTAGCAGTTTCCACATCCCAGAGGTAGCCCTCGCAATACGTGAGCCGGGCCGACGCCACCAGGTCGACGTCCACATCTTCGGGCGTCAGCAGCGCGGAGATTCCCAGGCAGGTGTTCATCGTGCGCTCCGCGTCGGGTGTCACCTGCACAAGACACCTGGCTGTCGGCGGCCCTTCGACGATCGGCGGAACGTCAAAAGCAACCCCGGCGGCGCGGATGTCATGGACAAAAACCTCGCCGAGCTGGTCGGCGCTGACCTTGCCGATGTACGCTGCGGTGCCTCCAAACGACGCGATGCCTGCCATGGTGTTGGCCGCCGAGCCCCCCGACGCCTCTATCCCGGGCGGCATCGCCGCGTAGATCTCCTCAGAGCGCTGCGCGTCCACCAGAGTCATGGCGCCCTTGACCAGGCCATGCTCGGCGATGAACGAGTCCGGCACTGCGGCGATCACGTCAACGATGGCGTTGCCGACACCCACGGCGTCGAGAACGGGTTCCACGACGCTACGGGTCACACAGGGGGAGGCTCAGCCAGACGAATGGTCCGGACCGCGGGTCGGGCTTGCGCTGTCGGAGAAGTCACGTCAGTCCGGAACGGCCTTCAGAGCATCGGCCATCGTGTCGATGATGCGGCCGATCTCGTTGTCGGTAATCACCAACGGCGGGCACATCGCCAACGCGGTCTCGATAGGTCTCACCACCACGCCGCGTCGCAGCATCTCGTCGCGGACCGGCATCGACGGCCGCCCCAGTTCCGCGGCCCGAACTGCGCCGGTTCCGCGGTGCGAGGCGATCAGCCCGTCGGCAGCCAGAGCTTTCAGGCCCTCTTCGAGCTTGCGCCCCACGTGCTGTGAACGCTGCACGAGGCCCTCTTCTGTGATGATCTCGAGATTTTTCACAGCAGCTGCGGCCACTGTGGGATGGCCGGAATAGGTGTAGCCGGTGCGCAGCCAGAAGCCGGGCTCGGCCAGGTTTTCGCACACTGCGCGGCTGACGATCACGCCGCTCAGCGGCAGATAGCCCGACGTGACGCCCTTTGCGAACGTGATCAGGTCGGGCGTAACACCGAAAGTCTGAGACCCGAACCACTCACCGGTGCGCCCGAAGCCGGTTATCACCTCGTCTGCGATCATCAGCGCGCCGTGCTGGTCGCAGAGCCGGCGAACACCCTCCAGGTAGCCGTCCACCGGCGGGAACACCCCGCCCGCGCCCTGAACGGGCTCGGTGATCACAGCCGCTACGCGCTCGCCGTGTTCAGCGAACAGCGACGCCATGGCCTCGATGTCGTCGTGAGGCGCCTCCGCGAAGTGCGGCACGAGGTCGCCCCATCCTTGTCTGTTCAAGGCGATGCCTTGTGCCGACGTGCCGCCGAGGTTGGTGCCGTGGTAGCCGTTTGTGCGGCGGATCACCATCTGGCGGTCGGTGCTGCTCGTGCGCTGTGCGTACAGCCGGGCGAGCTTCAGCGCCGTGTCCACCGCCTCAGATCCCGAGCATCCCAAGAACACCCGGCCGTCGGGCATCGGGGAGCGCTCTGCGATCATCTCCGCAGCGCGTGCAGCCGGGGGGTTCGTGAACGGGTCGAACGTGTTGTAAGCCTCAAGCTGGCGCATCTGCGCGGCCACAGCGGCGGCCATCTCGGGCCGGCCATGCCCGATCTGGCAGTACCACAGGCTCGCAATACCGTCGATGTAGTCGTTGCCCTGGTCGTCGGTGAGTGTGGAGCCCTCCGCCCGGACGATGTTGATCATCTCGGACTCGGGCTTGGCCGCCGGAGCGAATGCGTGAAGAAACGGGTGGTGCATCGGTGACTCCTGGCTCAGGTTCGTTGGGCGATTCGGCGTCGTGTCTGCGCCGGATCGACGTTAGGCGGTATCGGGTCAGTGTGGTACGGTTGTGAGGTCGGTGCCGGTCGCTTCAAAAGGCCAGCTTGCCGTGGCGCACCGCGGCTTCGCCGTCGAGTTCGACGGTGCAGTTGCGCATCGGCAGGTCGAAATGACCGAGCGTATGGCGCCCCGCGGTCTCGTTCGCTCCGGTGGAGTATAAGAAGTTCCCGGCGAACGCCCGCAGCTCAGTGCCGTTGACTTGCGCCCTGTCGTACATAGCGAGTGCATCCCAGCGCGCCGCGGGGTTCATGCCCCAGCCCACGTGCGACACGGCGTAGGCCTCGGAGTCGCCCCACGCCTCGAAATAGCTCGCCGTGAGCGCGGCGTCCACGCCGCTTCCGGAGATGTCAACGATGTAGTCGTCCTCCACTCGCATCGTCACGGGCGATTCCATGTACCGCTTGAACGTCAAGTTGACGTCGCCGACGTCGAGTACCAGTGTGCCGTTCACGGTGCCCGAATGCGGGAAGCATAGGCACAGCCCGCCCGGCCAGTGGGCAATCGTGCCCGGCTTGTCTGTGAAGCCCCAGCTCGAGCCGACAGGCGCGCCGGCCACGCCGATCGTCAGATCGGTGCCGCCGGGCGAGGTCACACGCATTACGTCGGCGGAAGCGAGCAGCTCCGCGCCGGCGCGGACGTGGGCCGCCAGGGCTGCATCTGGAACGAGACGCTCCAAGATCTCCGGGTGCTCGTTGGAGACCATCAGCACCCGCGCCCCGCCGGCCAGCACGTGGCCCAGCTCGGGGGCGTGAAGCAGGCCTTCCACCGTGCAGTCGACCACGAACTCCGACGCGGCTAGCGAGGCCACAACTGGCGCCAGCCCGTCCAGCGCATCGGAGGAGCCTGTGGAGCGCACCGGCACCGGCGCGCTCTGGCGCGGCGTGGGCACGCTCACGTGGAACACTCGGGCACCTAGGAGCTGAAGGGCCAGATCACTGAGCTGCACGTTCACGGGACGGCTCTGAGACTCCGAGAGCACCGCCGCGACCGTGCCGGGGGCAACACGGCACAGCCGAAAGGTCTGAGCGAAGGCGTCGATCCATTTGCCTTCGACTCGCTCGACTAGCACGGCCTTTCTCCTGACCGGTGCCGGTTCAGCCGCCCAGGCCCGTGAGGCCCGCAATAATCCGGTCGATTATGTCGTCGAGCGTGGCCCGCGTAGTGCCGAAGTTGACGCGCACATGGCCGTCGCCGCTTGCGCCGAACTCGGTGCCCTCCTGAAGCGCCACCTGGGCGCTTTCCAGCAGCCTGGCCGCGGGGGAGGGCCCGAATCCGCAAGCGGCGACGTCGATCCACGCCAAGAACGTCGCCTCGGGCGGATGCCATAGCGCCCGAGGTGCCTCCGCAGCTAAGCGGAGCGCGAGCTGATCGCGTCGGCAGGCCAATTCGACGAGGAGCGCATCGGCCCAGGCATCTCCGGCAGTCCAGGCGGCGATGGCAGCGTCGATGCCGGCGCGGGACGCGTGGCCCAGCAGCAGCGGCGGGTGAGCGGCGGTGACGCGCTCCCTAAGAGCGGAGTCGCCGTAGACGGTGACCGCGCAGCGCAACCCTGACAGCGCGAACGTCTTCGCGGGCGAGGTGACCGTCACCACGCGCTCGGCCGCGCCGGGGATGTCTAGCATCGGCGTGAACGAAGCCGGCGGGTACACGAGATCGGCGTGGATCTCGTCGGACACTACATAGAAGTCGTGGGCGTGGGCCAGTTCGACGATGCGCTCCTGCACGGCGCGGTCGGGCACCCAGCCGGTGGGGTTGTGAGGGTTGCACCACAGCAGCACCGCAGCTTCGGGCTCTCGGCGCACCAGCTCCTCCAAATCGTCGGGGTGCAGACACCAGCCGAGGTGATCGTCGTGCCGCATCCGCCAGTCAACCTGACGACGGCCTGAGCTGGGGCAGATACGCAGGAATACGTGGTAGATCGGAGGTGTGAGGATCACCCCGGCACCCGGGCCCGCCAAAGCTGTCACGGCAGCGGTGACGCCCGCGAGCGCGTCGACGCATGTGTCGATCAGGCCCGTGTCGGGGTGCCATCCGTAGCGTCGGGCCGCCCAGGCCGCGAAGGCCTCGGCCACGTCGTCGTCGAGGTCGTGATAGCCAAAATCGCAGCGGTCCACGGTGGAGGCCAGGGCTTCGCGGACGGCGTCAGGCGGCGGGAAGTCGTGCTCGGCGATCCAGGCGGGGGTCACGCTGTTGCCGTACTGGCGCCACTTCAGGTTGCGATGGGCGCGCTTGCTCCACGGGTCGACACCGTCGAAGCAGCCAGCCGGCTTCGTGGCGCGTGTCGGTTTGAGCAGCGGCGCGTGCGTCGCGCGGCCTGCCGGTCCGCTGTCAGCGGGCGCGGCGCGGTTCAAGAGCCCTGTGAGCGGCTCGGTAGCCGATGTCGCTAGGCCCGAGATCCGGCATTGACGACAGGTGTGGTCTGCTGCTCGCTGGTGAGCACCACCAGCAGGTTCGCCACCAGCGACGATTTCTGGTCGTCGTCAAGGTCGACCACCGAGCGTTCCGACAGCAGCTCTAAGGCGTCCTCCACCATGCCGACGGCGCCCTCCACGATGGTGCGCCGTGCCGCTACGACAGCAGCAGCCTGCTGGCGGCGCAGCATCGCCTCGGCGATCTCGGTGGCGTAGGCGAGGTGGTTGAGCCGCGTCTCCATCACCTGCACGCCTGCGCGGTTAAGCCTGTCTTGCACCTCGGCGCGCAGTGACTCGGCCACCAGGTCGGGGTCTGAACGCAGGGATGTGCTCTGGCCGCTGAAGTCGTCGTAGGGGAACTGGGTTCCCAGATGCCGTATGGCTGTCTCGCTCTGCACGTGGACGAAGTCCTCGAAGTCGTCGACCTCGAAAACTGCCCGGGCGGTGTCGACGACCCGCCACACCACCACGGCGGAAATCTCGATCGGGTTGCCCTCGGCGTCGTTCACTTTCGAAACGCTGGTTGTGAAGTTATGAACTCGCAGCGACAGCTTGCGCGATTCCATGCGCGTGAACGGGTTGGTCCAGTGCCAGCCTGGCTCTTCGACGGTTCCCCGATAGTTGCCAAACAGGATCAGCACCAGCGCCTCATTGGGCTGCACCAGGTAGTGACCCATCAGCGATATCAGCAGCACGACCGAACCGATGGGCACAAGGATCGCCCATGTCAGCCACTCCGCCAAGGTGAGCGCCGACAGCACGCAGACAGCGATGACACCGACGACGATGAGCAGGCCGACATATCCTGGCATGGTGTCGGCGACTCGGGCTGCGATGCTCGGTGAGTCGCCGTCCCAAGGCTGTCGGGTCGTCGTAGGCCCCAACTCGTCGGGGCTTTGATGTGCGGTGTCGCTTGAAGTGTCTGGGTGTGTCACAGCGTCATCATGCCACACGCCCCGAAACATTGGGCGCGCTGAGGCGCCTGAGGCGTCCGACGGATCGCGCGACGCCAGGCGGTACGTGGAACACTGGGCGGGTTCTGGAGCGCAGGCTGAGAGGATCCCGATGAAGTTCGCTGTCGCATTCGCCAACACAGGGCCGTTCGTGAAGGGCAGGGGAGCTGCCCTGCTCGCGCGGTCCGCTGAGTCCGCCGGCTTCGAGTCGGTGTGGACTGTGGAGCACGTGGTCTACCCCGAGGGCTACGAATCGCTGTACCCGTACTCGGCTGACGGAAAAATGCCCGGCTCGGGAAGCAACCCGATACCCGACCCGCTCGTGTGGCTCGGCTACGCCGCTGCGGTCACCACTCGCCTGCGCCTAGGAACCGGCATATCGCTGCTACCCGAGCGCCATCCGCTGACCTTCGCAAAAGAGGTCGCCACAGTGGACGTGCTCTCCGGCGGCAGGGTTGAGCTCGGTATCGGCATCGGCTGGCTGCGAGAGGAGTTCGACGCGCTGGGCGTGCCGTGGGAGCGCCGCGGCCCGCGCACCGAGGAGTACGCAGAGGTGATGCGGCGCGTATGGGCGCAAGACGACGTGAGCTTCGACGGCGAGTTCGTCTCGTTCAGCCGCGTAAGTTCCAACCCCAAGCCGGCAAATGGGCGCGTGCCGATCCACATCGGCGGCCACAGCAAGGCCGCGGCCCGCCGGGCGGGGCGGATAGGCGACGGGCTGTTCCTCGCAGGCGGAGACGTTGCCGCCCTGATCGAGCTGGCGCGCAGTACCGCAGCCGAGCGCGGCCGCGACCCCTCAGCGATCGAGATGACCGCAGTTCATCCCGGTGTACTGGGCGCTGACCCCGCCGCCGCGGTTGCCGAGGCCGCCTCCTGGGGAGTTGACCGGCTGGTCGTGCCCGCTTTCTTGTACTTCCGTCAGACCAAAAAAAGGCTGGCCGCGTTCGGCGAGTCGGTGATAGCGGCCCAAAGCGACCAGCAACAGCGGCCCGCAGCGGCTAGCGTGGCGTGACCACCGTGAAGTGAACTCTGCGGCCCAGCGAGTCCGCCAGCAGGCCTGATTGGCTCTGAGCCGTGAACAGCTCGATGCTGATGTCGGCGCCGTCGGCCTCGACGACATGCACGCACACGGCATCGTCGCTGAGGACGGTGTGAACACCCTGGACAGCTCGCCTGTAGGTGCGGTCGAGGGCGATGCCGATCCTGAGCAGCCCGGCTAGCACCTGGACCCGCCGCCGGTCGCGCTTGCCCAGCGCCATCCACGGAGAGTGTGACGGCACCGGCTTGCGCTTGCGGTGATAGCGGGCCACCAAAGCGATGATCTCTAGCTCGTTCTCCGTGAATCCGGCGAGGCGCTCGCTGTGGCGGATCAGGTAGTAGGAGTGCTTGTGGTGGGCTGAGTGCGCCACGAAGCGGCCGATGTTGTGCAACAGCCCAGCCGCTTCGAGTGCCACGCGGTCTGCCTCCTTCAGCCTGTGAGCTGCGATGGTCTTGTCGAACAGCTCCAGGGCCAGGTCGGTTGCGTGCTCAGCGTGGGCAAGGTCTTCGCGATAGCTGCGGGCCAGGGCCAGCGCGCTCGAGCGTCTCAGGTCGCTGAGATGGTGCAAGCCGTCCGGCGGCGAATCGTTACGCCGGTTGAATCGGTCGATAAGCACGCCCTCGCGGAGCGCGCCGACGGACACGACCAGCTTGTGGATGCGCAGAGCTCTAAAAAGTTGACGCAGAAGCACAGCCCCTGCCACGATCACGTCTCGCCTTCCGGGATCAAGCCCCGGCACCGCGCCCCGTTGCCGGGGACGCCGGTAGGCAGCCAGTTCGGCCACCACCCCGTCGAGTTCTTCCCGTGAGATCACTGCGTTCGCGAGCGTTCGCAGCGGCTTGAGCCTTCGCCGTGCGCACAGCGCGGCCAGCGCTGCGATCGTGCCCGAGCAGCCGGCAGCCACCTCGAAGCCGATCTCGTCGATTTCGTAGGCCACGGGAGCGACACACGATTTGATGTGGCGCCGACACTCCTTGACTGCGCCAGACTTGACAACGCCGTCCGGGAAGAAGCGGTCAGTAAGCCGGATGTGCCCCAGCTTGAGGCTGCGCGCCAGCACCGGGTCGGTGCCGGTGGCGGCGATGATCTCAGTTGAGCCGCCGCCTATGTCGATCACCAGGTGGGGGTGCCCCGCTATCGGCACTGCGCTGAGCGCTCCTAGATGGATCAGCCTCGCCTCCTCGACACCGGAGATCACCTCCACCGCTACATCGGCCTCACGGCGAGCTCGGACAAGGAACTCTGCGGCGTTGTCCGCCTCTCGGACTGCGCTAGTGGCCACTGCCGCGATCTCTGCGTCGTGGGCCCCGGCGATGTGGCGGCACTCCGCGAGAGCCGCGACGGCGCGGTCGATGGCATCGGGCTCCAGCCGTCTCATGTCGCCGCCGCCGGTTCCCAGGCGAACCGGCATGCGCTCCCGTGTGAAGATCTTGGGTGAGCCGCCGCGAACCGGGCGCGCTATCACCATGTGCACCGAATGAGTGCCAACGTCAATGGCCGCCAGCGCCTTGGGGTCCGCCGAAACCACGGAGGGCCAAGCTATTGCGCGGGCCGCGCCGTTGCGCATGACGAACTCGCGGCGTCGGCTCGCAGCGCTGAGAGCCGTAGTCGGTAGATGGGCATTTCAGGCGCCCGCGAAGCGGGGCTCGCGTTGGCGCAGCTCCGAAAGTGTCCGGCAGCCGAGCTGGTGCATCACGCTGAGCAGGCCCTCCTGGAAGATCCACAACACGTGCTCGGGACCCGCGGGGCCCAGAGCACCGAGTCCATACATGAACGACCGGCCCGAGAACACGAAATCAGCGCCGAGGGCCAGAGCGCGGGCCGCATCTAGGCCGCTGCGCACGCCACTGTCGAACAGCACCGGGACGTCCACTCGCGCGGCGATCGAGGCCAGGGCCTCGATCGCCGCTGGCGCCGCGTCGAACTGGCGCCCGCCGTGATTCGACACGATCACCGCGTCGGCGCCTGCCTCCGCGCAGCGTCGGGCGTCTTCGGGATGCAGGATCCCCTTGACAGCCAGCGGCCCCCGCCAGATCTCGCGCACCTGCTCGAGGTATCGCCAGTCGAGCGTGCCGCCCAGGCTGGCTCCGATGAACCCAGCTGTTCTCGCCAGGGTCGCCCGGTCGACGTAGGCCTCCATGGTGCGGAACCGCGGCATTCCGTGCCGCACGGCGGCGAGGCTCCAAGCGGGTCTGAGAGCCGCCTGGATTAGCAGACGTGGAGTGATCCGCGGCGGCACGGTGATCCGAGCCTTGGTCTGACGCTCGCGCCGTGACGGCCCCGGAACGTCAGCCGTCACCACAAGCACCGTGAATCCGGCGCTGCTGGCGCGGCGCAGCAGGTCGTCACGCACGCCGACGTCGCGGGGCGGGTATAGCTGGAACCAGCTCATGCCCTCGGCGCGGCCGCCGATGTCCTCGAGCAGCCCGGTGCTCACGGCGCTCATCGCATACGGGATGCGGTGACGGGCCGCCGTGTCGGCCAGCGCCTCGTCAGCGCCGGGCCAGATTAGCCCTGTGAGGCCCATCGGAGCGATGCCCACCGGCAGCTCGTAGCGGGTTCCGAACAGCTCGGTGCTCAGATCCGGTTTCAGTGGTCCTTTGAGCAGCTGAGGCGTGAGCAGCACCCGCTGAAGCTCGGCGGTGTTGCGGTGCAGAGCCCGCTCATCGCCCTCACCACTGTCGAGGTACTCCCAGGCGAAACGGGGAATCCGCCGCCGGGCGCGTCGGCGCAGGTCTGCCACGCCCGGCAGCCGGATGCGCGCGCTGTCAGGTGAAACGGGCTTGTTCCCTGTCCGCGACGCCTGAGACGTTCGTTGAGACATGAGGCACCGGCTCTGGATCCACCGTTGTCGAGAATAACTTCGAGCCCCGGAAGCCCGCTGTGTTAGAAGCGCTGGCACGTTGGGCACCAAGTGGTGCCGCGTGCGTCGATCACCCGGCGCCGCAATGCCACACCGCAGCGCTCGCATGGCTCACCGGCTCGCCCGTAGCAGCGCAGATGATGCTGGTTGCGCCCCGGGGCACCCACCGGCGTCGCGTAGTCGCGCAGAGTGGTGCCGCCGTGGCGAAGCCCTGCGGCCAGCGCGTCACGTATGGCCTCAGCCAGCTTCTCTGAGCGGGCTCGGCCCAGACGGCGGACCGCCGGGTTCACGCCGGCCAGCCACAACGCCTCATCCGCGTAGATGTTGCCCACCCCGGCCACAGGCCGCTGCGAGAGAAGCTGAGTTTTCACGCGCCGGCTGCTGCGCCGCAACGCCCGCCACAAGCTCTCGCCGGTGAAGTCGTCGCTGAACGGCTCCGGGCCGAGACGGCTCAGCGTGGCGAGGCCCTCGTATCGTCCGGCGTCCACGACGCAGATTCGCCCGAAACGGCGGACATCGCGAAACGCGAGCCCGGTGCCGTCATCGAAGCGCCACCAGGCGCGCACGTAAGGCTC
The DNA here is from genome assembly GCA_965214945.1 of Acidimicrobiales bacterium. GTDB lineage: Bacteria > Actinomycetota > Acidimicrobiia > Acidimicrobiales > Aldehydirespiratoraceae > JAAXHB01. The sequence continues at coordinate 1,127,103 of OZ244029.1, forward strand.
GTCAGCGAGCGGATCGCAGGTTTCGCCGGTCGTGGCGGCAACAGGGCTGGGCACGAGCCGCCCGGTCATTCCCAGGTGGAGGATCAGCTCCCGCCTGACGTCGGCGGCACCATCGAGGCCGACGATCAGGTACTTACCGCGCCGTGCGATGCCCGCGATCTCGCTGCCGACAGCCTCGACTGCCGGAGCGAACTTCTTGGAGGGATGCGAACCGGCGCCGGTTATGAGGCGGCCGGCCAACCTCGGCACGAGCTGGCGGCGGATCGTCTCGACCTCGGGAAGCTCCGGCATTCGTCGGCACGGTACAACGACTGCGGCATGACGCCAGCGAGTCAATGCCTGGTCGTTCTTCCGTAGCTCCCGGAACTTCTCGCTGCCTGCGATCCACAGACGAGTGCGCATGATCGCCACAGGTCAGCGAGTTTGTTGCACAAGTCATAGGTCCGTGCCCACGGGTCGTCCGACTTGTCACCGGCAGATCTGTGTGCGAAAATGCGCGCGATTCCTTAGGGCGGAGTCCTTTTGCGCGTCGCGCGCTTACGCGCGCGCGGCGGTCCTCGCCTGGCCGGATTTGACGGTTCCGAGACGATCGCCGAGGCCCTCTATGCGCTTGTCCACGACACGCCGGTGGCTCCCCGCCGCTGTCGTTTCGGTGCTGATGCTGGCGGCTCTTGCTCCGTTAGGCGCGATCGAAGAGGCCCGCGACCTGCGCGGCGATGTGCCCTCAGCCGCCGCTGTGCGCGCCCGGCTCGCCGCGCTGCAGGAAGTCCGCGCATCTGCCGAAGCCGATCTGGAATTGCTCAGGAAGCAGCTCGATGAGGCGCTCGAAGCCCTCAGCCGCCTCAGCACCGCCGACCAGCTTCTGGCTGCTCGCATCGAGAAGACGCGCGAGTCCACACGCGAGATGGCCATTGACGTGTTCATCAGCGACGGCCCCAAAGCCGGCATTCAGCTGCTGCTCGACATCGAAGCCACGTCTGACATGCGCTGGAGCCAGCTGCTGCTCGACAACGCTCTCAGCGTTCCAGTGCACGACAACGCCAGCCTGCTGCGCAAGCTGGAGGGTCAGGCTGACGCCGAGCTTCTCGAGGCTGTGTCACACATCGAGGACCTTCGCTCGAAGATCGAGCGGCTGGCGAAGCGGCTTGACGACATCGACGGGCAGCGCGCCGAGGCTGACGCGCTGCTGGTGATAGCTAACGCGTGGGACCGCGCCGACACCGCTATCGCCGAAAGTCCGTACGGCTTCGCGCCGCGCGAGCGATGGGAGAAGTTGCGCTATTGCGAGTCAGCGCACGACTACCAGGCCGTGAGCCCCAGCGGCGTCTACCGAGGCGCCTACCAGTTCGACCGCACCACTTGGCGATCAGTGGGCGGCACAGGTGATCCGGCAGCGGCGGCACCCCGAGAGCAGGACGCCCGAGCTAGGGAGCTTTACGCCCGGCGCGGCCATCAGCCGTGGCCGGTGTGCGGGCGCCATATTCGCTGACGGCATCGGTACAGCATCTGGCCAAGGGGCATCAGGCCATATCGGCCGCCGGCCCGCCTGACCGGCGTGTCAGCGGTAGACCGCGAAGTCCGCCAGATCCGCTTCGAGGTTAGCCATCACTCGGTCTATTGTCGGCTGCCGGGTGTTGCGTCGGGTGAGGGCGAACGCCGTGGCGTTGAGTCGCTTTGCGAGTTCGCTCGCGTGCGCGAGCGCTATCGCGTGAAGCTCCTCGGCGGGTGCCAGCTCGTCGAGGTATCCCGCGTCGAGCGCGCCTCGGGGCGAATAGACGGACGCCAAAGCCGTAGCTCTGTTGAACTGCCGGGCGTCGAGTCGGTCGCGGGCTAGCTCCACCAAGAAATGCGGAAGAGGTAACCCGATCGCCACCTCGTTAAACCCGATCTTGGCGTCGCCGTCGGCACCGATTCGCGAATCAGCGGCCAGCAGCATGATCGCTCCGAACGCAAGCGCGTGGCCGGTGCAGGCTGCCACCACCGGCACCCGCGCGCCGTAGATTCGCATGGCGAGGCGGGCCCCGGCTGTGATCAGGTCTCGGGCAGCGTCTGGCCCTGAACTCACCACCCTTAGGTCGAAGCCTGCGCAGAAGCATCCGGGACGGCCTGCGATCACAAGTGCTCGCGCCTCCGATTCGGCGGCGTCGACAGCGGCCTCCAGCGCTGCGAGAGCCTCATAGCCCATGGCATTCGCCTTGCCGTCGTCAAGGTGGAGCACCGCAACGCTGTCGGCGATCTCGAAGACTGTAGGTGAAGTGATCTCGGAGATTTCCATACCGTAGCCTGCGCGTGTGATACTTGTGGATGCCCACAGCCTCACCGTCAGCCGCCCCGGCCGGACCCTGTTCAAGAATCTCAGCGTCACGGTAGCGAAGGGCGACCGTCTGGGTGTCCTCGGCGTCAACGGGTCGGGAAAGTCCACTCTGCTGCGCGTGCTGGCCGGAGCAGCCGAACCTGAGCGCGGCCTGGTGCGACGCGGGCGCGGCGTCCGGGTCGCCTATCTCGATCAGCGGGCACGGCTGCCGCCCGGCACGGCGGCGTCTGTTGTGGGCTGCGGCTGGCGGGGCGCAGCTGCACTCGGTCGGCTCGGGGTAGACAAAGAGCTGGCCTCCGCCGACGTGAGCAGGCTCAGTGTCGGCCAGACCCGGCGCGTGGCGCTGGCCGCCGCTCTGGTCGCCGAAGCCGACCTTCTGGTGCTGGACGAGCCGACCAACCACCTCGACCTCGACGCCGTCGAATGGCTAGAAGCCGAACTCGTCCGTTTCAAGGGCGGGCTGGTGCTGGTGACCCACGACCGTCGCCTCCTCGACCGACTCGCGACGCGCGTGCTGGAACTCGACTGGGGCTCCGTGCATCGTTGTGACGGCGGCTATACGGCATACCTGAAGGCGCGGGCGGCTCGCGAAGCAACTACGCGGGCCGCTGAGACCACCAGGCGCAATCTGGTTCGGCGGGAACTGGCATGGCTGCGCCGCGGTGCCCGGGCACGCACCCGCAAGAGCAAAGCGCGCCTAGCCGCGTCTGAAGCCCTGTTGGAGAAGCCACAGCGTCCGTCGGCGCGCCGCGAGCCCTTGGAGCTGGATCAAGCAGCGCAGATCGCGGCACCGCGGCTGGGGCGCAAGGTCTTGGAGCTGCAGGGCGTGGACATCGGGTATCGGGGCGCGCCGCTGCTGGTGCGCGGCCTCGACTTGGTGCTGAAGCGCTCTGAGAGGCTCGGCGTGGTGGGTGCCAACGGCACCGGCAAGTCCACTCTGCTGAGCGTCATGGCCGGGCAGCGAGCGCCTCAGGCCGGCCGGGTTATGGCCGGCCCCACCGCGCAGATCGGCTATCACCGGCAGCGCCCCCGCGACATCGATCCGTCACTTCGCGTGCACGAAGCCCTAGCAGGCCCGGGCTGTGCTCCCACCGGCTGGCACACCGCGCTGCTGGAGCGCTTCTGGTTCGACGCTGACGCGCAGCGCTCTCCGGTTGAGATGCTCTCGGGCGGTGAGCGCCGCCGACTGCAGCTGGTGGTGACGCTAGCCGCGGCGCCGAATGTGCTGCTGTTGGACGAGCCCACCAACGACTTGGACCTCGACACGCTACGCGCCTTGGAGGATCTGCTGCGTCGTTGGCCTGGCGCGGTGGTGACAGCCAGCCACGATCGGGACTTCCTCGCCAAGGTAGTTTCCGACGTCGTAGTACTCAACGGCGAAGGCTGGGCCGGCCGCTGGCCGGGTGGCCATAAAGCCTGGATTGAACACCGCCGCAGTCTGGGCTCTCCGGCGAGCAGGTTGCGCTCGTCTGGCGACGCGGCGCGTGGTGTGCCGGGCGCGGGGGCTGAGGCCGCGGATCGGGGTCGGGACGCGCGGGCCCCGGACCGCAAGAAATCCGCCAGTCAGCGCCGCTCCGCTAGCACGCTTCGCCATCGGCTGGCCGAAGCCGAAGCGGTGCTCGACAGCTGCCAGCGGCGGTTGGAGCAGACACAAGCCAAGCTTGAGGCCGCTTCCGATGACTACATGGCGCTGGCCCGCTTGGGCAGCGAGATGGCCGATGCGATTGATCGCCGGTCGGCGGCCGAGGCGCGCTGGCTTGAGCTGTCCCTAGAGCTCGAAGAGCTTGAGCAGCCGCTGCCCCGCGCAGACCGCGAGGCGCGTCGCTAGCCTGAGCACATGCCCGACACCATGACGGACACCGCGCCACCGAGCGTTGCCGGAGGCGAGGTTCTGATCATCACTGAAGCGGCGCGCGCGGCCGTGCTCGAGATCCGCGAGCGCGAGCCCGACTCCGAAGACCTGGGTCTGAGGGTCGAAGTGACCGGTGTCGCGGGGATTGACTACTCCTACGACCTCTGCCTCGACCCGATTGCGAGCGCCGCGCCCGACGATCGTCTGCACAGCCATGACGGGCTTACAGTGATCGTGCCTGAAGCCAGCGTCGCCCGGCTCACTGGCGCCACACTCGACCTGCCGAGCCTTCCCGGTCAGGGCGGGCTGGTGATCCGCAACCCCAACCGGCCCAACCCCCTCGGCGACATGGGCGAACTCGAGCTGACCGGCAACATCGGAGAGCGGGTCAGACAACTGCTAGAGCTGCGCATCAACCCCGCGCTCGCATCTCATGGAGGGTTCGCCAGCCTCGTCGAAGTGCGCGACGACAGCTCGGTGGTGGTGACTATGGGAGGCGGATGTCAGGGCTGCTCCATGAGCCAAGCCACCTTGTCGGCGGGGATCAAGCAGGCCATCGTCGAGGCCATCCCCGAAGTGACCGACGTGATCGACGCCACCGACCACGACGCCGGCGCAAACCCCTATTTCAGCTAACTCTGCGCCTTCAACGAGTCTCCTGGACAGTGACGGGCTCTCGCCGCGCCGGCTGGCTGCAGCCGGTGGGCTAACCCTGGCTGGCCAGTGTCGAGCGCACGGCAGCAGCTATGCCGTCGGCGTCCAGGCCTAGGCCGGCGAGGATGTCGTCGGGCTTGCCGTGAGGTAGGTGGCCGACCGGCACGCCCAGCACGACCACCCTCGTCGAGCCGGCCTCGGGTCGCTGGTCCAGCGCGCTGCGTATGCCGGCGCCGGCGCCGCCTTCGCGCAGTCCGTCCTCGACAGTCAACACCACTTCGCACTCGGCGGCTTCGGCTAGCATCTCCTCGCACAAGGGGTGAACCGCTCTTGGATCCCACACTGCGGCCTCCACCCCGTCGGCGGAGAGCGCTTCTGCGGCCTGCTCGCACGCTTGGAGCATCTTCCCTACACCGATCAGACACACTCGGCCATCGCCCCGCCGCACCCGCCGGGCTTGCAAGCCTGCGCCCACCTCGTGGTCGAGCACGCTGCGGGCTGCGGTCTTCGGCCAGCGGATCGCCACAGGGCCGGTTGTGATGTCCATCGCGTCGTGCATCATCTGTTCGAGTTCTTGAAGCGAAGACGGAGCCAGCACCGTCATGTTTGGCACCTTCGTGAGCAGCACCATGTCGAGCACGCCGTGGTGAGACGGCCCGTCGTCACCGGTGATCCCCGCCCGGTCGATGCAGAACAACACCGGCTGGCTGTGCAGCGCGCAGTCGAGGTTCACCTGGTCGAAAGCCCGGCTTAGGAAAGTGCTGTACACGGCGAACACCGGCCGCAGCCCGCCCATCGCCATACCGGTAGCGGCGGTCACCGCGTGCTGCTCGGCGATGCCCACGTCGATGCAGCGGCCGCCAAAGCGCTCCCGGAACGGAAGTAGCCCGGTCGAGTCGGGCATCGCAGCTGTGATAGCCACCAGATCCGGATGCTGCTCGCCGAGCTTCACCAGGGTGTCGGAAAAAACTCCGGTGTAAGAGCCGGCCCGCACCGACCCGGAGTCGTGCATGTGCTTGACCTGATCGTCCTCTGCGGGCTTGTGGCCCCGCCCCTTCTGAGTGAGGACATGAACTACCACGGGCTCATCGAACCCGGCCGCATTCGAGAGCGCCTCCTCCAGGCTGACGATGTCGTGGCCGTCGAACGGCCCCAGATAGCGAACCCCGAGGTTCTCGAAGAACGCGGGCGGCTCCCACAGCTCGCGGATCGCAGCTTTCGACATCTTGAGGCCGCGCTGGACGGTCTCGCCCACCCACGGGATGCGCTCGGCGATCTCCTCCAAGCGTGCCTGCCGGCGCATGTAGGTGGGATTGGAGCGGATCTTCACCAGGCCCTCGCTGAGACGCGACACCGTGGGCGCGTAGCTGCGGCCGTTGTCGTTGAGCACCACCACGACGTTGCGGCCGCTGTGGCCAAGGTTGTTCAGCCCCTCGAAGGCCAGTCCGCCGGTCAGGGCGCCGTCTCCGATCACCGCCACCACGTGCCGGCGGGCGTCGGCGGCGTCGAAGGCGGTCGCAAGGCCGTGAGCGTAGGACAGCACGGTCGACGCGTGGCTGTTCTCGACCCAATCGTGTTCGGACTCCGCGCGTGACGGGTAACCCGACAGCCCGCCAGGCTGTCGCAGTCGCGCGAACGCGGCTACGCGGCCCGTGAGCATCTTGTGCACGTAGGCCTGATGTCCGGTGTCCCAAAGGATCACATCGTGCGGCGAGCGGAACACCCGGTGGAGGGCCACAGTCAGCTCGACCGCGCCGAGGTTCGACCCGAGATGCCCCCCGCAAGCCGTCACCGCCTCGATGATCTTGGAGCGGATCTGCGCACAAAGGTCGTCGAGTTCTTCATAGGAACGGCCCCGAAGATCATCGGGGCTCTTGATCGCCTCAAGCCTCATCTGCCGTGCCCCCTATGTCCGCCACTTGTAGCTGCCGCGCGCTGGGACAGCCGCCGGATCACGCTCGCCGTCGGCGCGGCTGCCCTCCGCGTGGCCGCACTCTCAGCCGCCCGCGGCGCCAGCCACTCCGGGAGCACTCGGCACAGCCCCGCCCCTACCAGGCAGCCGACGCCGAGTACGGCCAGTGCGCCCACCGCGTCGATCCAATAGTGGTTGGCAGTGACGATCACGGCGAACACCGTCAGCCACGGATAGGCGCGCACCACCAGCCGCGTCCAGCACCTGCGCATCACTGGTGCCGCCGCGAGCGCGCACCAGAAGGCCCACGCCACGTGCAGGCTGGGCATCGCCGCATACTGGTTGGAGATCTCGGCCATCGCGCTGCTGTCGAACGACCAGAGACCGCCCGGATCCTTCAGCGTGTCCACGAAGGTGTAGCCCTGATCGCATGCGCCGAATCGGCCGCAGTCGTTCAGCAGCCGCGGCGGCATCAGCGGATACAGCGAAAAGCCCGTCAGCGCCAGCCCGGTGGTGCAGGCCAGGTTGGTGCGCCACCGTCCGTAGCGCTCGGGGCAGCGCACATACAGCAGCGCCATCACGCCGATAGTCACCGCGAAATGGCCCAGGCCATAGAAGATGTTCCAGAAGCGGATGAACAGTTCCCAGTCTATGAATGCGCGCTGGATTCCGTTCTCGACAAAGAGGTGGAGAGCGCGCTCCAGCGCGATCACCGACCGAGCGTTCTCGATCGCCGCCTGCTTTGCGGACAGGCCGAGCTCGGAGCCGAACTGGTTGCGGATCAGCGTGTACACGGCGTAGAAGCTCAAGATGATGGCGATCTCCCGCCAGAACCTGAGGTCGCCGCGGCGCTCTGCGCTTCCGGCTGATTTTGGGGGCGTAGGCGCAGGAGGCCGCGGGGTGCTTGTCGCCGGCTTCGGGGACCCCAGGACATGTGACCCTGTGACCCTGGAGGCGGACTCCGGAGCCTTCAGGACATGCGATCTAGCACCGCCGGACGCCGAGACCTGCGACGCAGAGAGCTGTTGCACGCTAAGAGCCGCCCGGCGGGCGTCGACCGCGGCGCGTTCAGCCATCGCATTACGATACCCGTGATGCTTCATCCCGACCTAGTTAACGGAGTCCTGGCAGCCGCGCTGCGAACCGGCGGTGAGTTCGCCGAGGTGTTCGCGGAGGACCGTCAGACCTGTTCGGCTGTGTTGGACGACGGCCGCGTCGAGGAGTTCACTTCAGGACGCGACCGGGGCGTGGGCATCCGGGTGGTGACGGGGGACACGACCGGGTTCGCGCACACAGCTGACTTAAGCCTTTCAGGGCTCAAGTCAGCTGCTCGGGTCGCGGCGGCCGCGGCTCGAGACGGCGGCGGGGCTCAGCCGATCGCCGTGCGGCCGGGGCCCGGAGCGCGCTCCGATGCTCGGATCTTGCCGTCACAGGCGCCTAAGTCGGCCAAGGCGGGCCTGCTCGGGGCTGCCGACGACGCAGCACGATCAGAGAGCCCGGCGATCACCCAAGTGTCGGCGTGTTATGGCGACAGCCGCCGTCGCATACTGGTCGCCAACAGCAACGGCCTGTACGCCGAGGACGATCAAGTGCGCACACTGTTCTCGGTGTCGTGCGTCGCCTCCGGGGACGCCGGAATGCAGACGGGGCGGGAGTCGGAGGGACGCACCATCGGCTTTGAGCTGTTCGAGTCCTGCGATGTGGCCGACATGGCCCGCCGGGCCGCTCGGCGGGCGGTCACGAAGCTGACGGCGCGGCCCGCGCCGAGCGGCCCGATGCCTGTGGTGGTCGGGGCAGGAGGCGGGGGAGTGCTGTTTCATGAGGCCTGCGGTCACGGCCTCGAAGCCGATCTCGTGGCCAAGTCCGCTTCGGTGTTCGCGGGTCGCGTCGGCCAGCGGGTCGCGTCTGAGTCGGTGACGCTGGTGGACGACGGCACCATGTCGTCGGAGTGGGGGCACTATCTGATCGATGACGAGGGCCGGCCTGCGGCCCGCAACGTGCTCATCGCCGATGGAGTTCTTACCGATTACATGTGGGATCGCCTACGGGCTCGCGACAAGGGCCGACAGAGTTCCGGCAACGGCAGGCGCCAGAGCTACCAGCACCTGCCGATGGTGCGCATGACCAACACCTTCATCGCTAACGGGTCCGCTGATCCAGACGACATCATCGCCGACACCGACCACGGCGTGTACGTCGCTCAGCTGGGCGGCGGCCAGGTCAATACCGCGACCGGCGATTTCGTGTTCGGAATGACGGAGGCCTACCTGATCGAAGACGGCAAGATCGCCGAGCCGATCCGGGAGGGGAACCTGATCGGCAACGGTCCTGAGGTGCTCACCCGCATCGATGCCCTCGGCGACGACTTCGCTATGGGATCGCCCGGCACTTGCGGCAAGGACGGCCAAGGCGTCCCGGTGGGCGACGGCACGCCCACGCTGCGAGTCGCCAAGCTGACCGTCGGCGGTACCGCTGCATGACCACGGCTTCAGCCCAGCCGGCAAGCCGCTGCGCTACGCGCCCAGGGCATGCGCGGCGATCCGGTCTTCGTCGTGAGGCTGACGCGGCGAGGCCGGTGCCTTGAGGGACGAGCTGCTCGACATCGCCCAGAGAGTCATCAGCTGGGCCGGCCCCGGTGAAGATGTGGAGGCGTTCGTCGCTCATCAGAGCGAGACCGAGGTCCGGGCCTATAACGGCGACGTCGAATCACTGACCATGGCATCCTCTCAGGGCGTCGGCGTGCGGGTAGTGTGCCGCGGCCGGCAGGGATTCTCGTACGCGGCGACGCTGGACGACCGAACGCTGCGCGAGGTTTTTGCAGAGGCGCGCGACAACTCGAGTTTCGCTGGGCCGGATGAGTTCGCCGGAGTCGCCTCGCCTGACGGCGTGGTGCCCGCGTCGCTGGACGTGTACCGCGCTGACCTAGCCGACTTCAGTGCGGCGAACAAGGTGGCGTTGGCCATTGAACTCGAAAGGGCCGCGCGCGCCGCCGATCCGCGGGTGAGCGGAGTGGAGAGCGCCGAGTACGCCGACTCGATGTGCTCCTACGCTGTCGCGACCTCGCGCGGCGCAGCCGGCGCATCGCAGGAGACGAGCTGCTATCTCGCAGTGTTCAGCCTGGCGTATGAGCGCGGCGAGACGCAGACTGGCTTTGGCTTCTCGGTTGGGCGCCATCCCGACGAACTCTCGGTGGACGCCGCCGCCGCGGATTCCGCCGAGCGCGCCACCCGCTTGTTGGGTGCTGTCAAGCCGCCGACGTGCCGTGTGGCGGCGGTGCTCGATCCTTATGTAACCGCTCAGGTCCTGGGCGTGATCGGTACGACGCTGAGCGGAGAAGCGGTTCTTAAGGGCCGGTCGCTGTTCGCGCACAGGATGGGCGAGCAAGTGGGGGCACCGTCGCTGACCCTGACCGAGGACGCCACCGACCCGGAGGCTTTCTTGGCTTCCGCGACCGACGCGGAGGGGCTGGCGACTCGCAGGGTTCCGCTGATCGCAGACGGCGTGCTGCAGGCGTTCTTGTACGACACCTACAGCGGCCGCCGCGCCGGTACAGCGTCCACAGGCTCCGCTGTGAGGCAAGGGTTCAAGGGCACTCCCGGCGTGGGCGCCCGCGCGCTGCGGCTAGAGCCGGGTCGGCGCCTTCAGCCTGAGATGGTCTCCGATGTGGACGACGGCGTGCTCGTGCAGGGCGTGGTCGGACTGCACAGCGGGGTGAATCCGGTGTCGGGCGATTTTTCCGTGGGTGCGGAGGGACTGCGCATCCGGGGCGGCGAGGTGGCCGAACCGGTGCGCGAGATCACCGTAGCTAGCACGCTTCAGAGGCTGTTGCTCAACGTCACCGAGGTCGGCGCGGATGTGCAGCGCCTGCCGATGAGCGCCGCAGGGGTGAGCCTCGCGATAGCCGACGTGACCATGTCTGGCGCCTGAGTTCGTTGCACTCAGGCGATCTCCTGAACTGTTGAACAGGGCGGGCTACGAGCCCGCCCCAGGGCCGGGCTCGTAGCCTGCGATGCGGTGCCGATCATCCAGGCAGTTGTCCTAGGCATCGTGCAGGCGCTCTCGGAGTTCCTGCCGATATCTTCCAGCGGGCATCTGCACATCGTCCGCTGGATCATGGGTTGGGACGAGCTGCCAACGCAGTCCGCCACCGCGTTCGATGTGGCCGTGCACATCGGCTCCCTTGCCGGGGCCGCGGCGTTTCTGCGCCACGATGTGGCGGCATACGCGGGTGCCGTGCTGAAGCCGCTGACCCGCCGCGCCTCGCTGAGCCCGACAGGGCGCGCGGGTTGGGCACTTGCCATGTCAGCGGCGCCGGCCGGTTTGGCCGGGGTTGCCTTCGGCGAATCGCTGGCCGGGTCGGGTCGGATCTGGCTGATCGCCGTGTGCCTCATCATCTTCGGGCTGCTACTAGGCCTGGCCGACCGCTGTGGTGAGACACGCGGCCTTGCTGACTTCGGCTTCGCCGCCGCGGCGATCATGGGCCTCGCACAGGCGCTGGCGCTTCAGCCCGGCGTGTCGAGGTCGGGAATTGTGATCACCGCAGCGAGGGGTCTCGTGTTCGAGCGTGCCGCTGCGGTTCGGTTGGCATTCCTGATGAGCCTTCCTGTCATCGCCGGAGCTGGGGTGTACGGGCTGATCGGGTTGAGTATCCCATCGGAGATGTGGCCCGCACTCGGCGCCGGGGCCACAGTGGCCGCGGTCGTGGGATGGGCGTCAGTTTGGGTGACGCTTGCAGTGGCGGAGCACTTGGGACTGAAGCCGTTCGTGGTTTACCGGGTGGTGCTCGGCGTGGCAGTGCTCGGAGCACTTGCGGCCGGATGGCGCTGATGGCACTCAGCGTGTCGCAGCTAGGCGATGGGTACCAGTGCCAGTATCACCCCGCCGGTCGTGAGGGCGTCGACCAGCGCGTCGACGCTCCCGGTGGGTACGGCCACCAAGGCAGCGTCCTCAGTGACTTCGATCACCAGCGCCTCGCGCACTACAAGGCTCCCGGTGCGCACTTCGTGGACGTCCACCAGGTCGCCGGCGGCGAAGGCCGTGCCGGGATCGGGGATCGTCACGCCCCTAGTTCCGGGCACCAGGCGCGCCGCTGCTGGAGCGCTCTCAAGCGCATTCTCGGGGTCGCCTGACGGCGTGCCATTGTCGGCATTGTCCGACGTCAAAACTGCGAACACCGCAGCAGCAGCGGCGGTCGCCGCGACCCATCGGATCGCTCGGTATCGGTGCAGGAGAATCTGAAGCTGGCTAGCCGCGCTGCGGGCCCGGCTGATCCTGGGCATGTGGGATTGGTGGGCGTCCATTGCATCTCCAGGCGATTGCCGAGCCGCGGTAGCGGCCCGGACGCGGTCGCGCCCAGCCGCTATAGAGGGCCCGTTCGGGGCGGTCGCCGCAGCGACTAGTTTGTGTGAGGCCGAGTGGGCGGCGAGATCGCTCTAACGCGATAATGAACGCGAACCGCTCGCGGCGGTCGCCTTTGAGGCGCTGCCTGAGTTGTTCGAAGACGAGCCGTCACCGCTCGAGGACTTTTTCGGAGATGACGAGCCCGATTCTGAAGCAGACGACGCCGCCTTGGACGCGGCCTCGCTCTCCTTGCGACGGCCCGCGGCGTTGGAGCCGTGGTCATTCTTATAGAAGCCGTCGCCCTTGAAGGAGATGCCCACGCGGGTGAACACCTTCTTCACGGGGCCTTCGCCGGGCGCTGCGCACGCCGGCGGCCCGCCCTCGAGCGGGCACAGCGTGAGCGTGTCGTCCGTGAACGACTGGCGCACCTCGAAGTCCGCGCCGCACAGCCCGCATCGATAGTCGTACAAAGGCATCGCCGGCGAGGATACCGGCGCCATGCGGCGAGCCGTCGTCGTCTACGATGCCGGCATGACCGGGGCGGCTCAACTCGCGGCGGCGGCAGTCGCTGCCTACGCCGTGGGGATGTTCCCCACGGCGCTGCTGGTCGGACGGCGCATCGGCCGCGACCCCACGGCCGAGGGCTCCCGCAATCCCGGTGCCAGCAACATGTACCGCATCGGCGGGCGCTTGGCGGGGCTCGCGGTCGTTGTCGGAGACATGTCCAAAGGAGCCGGCCCCACGCTCGCGGCGCTGCTGCTGTGGGGGCGGCCTGCGGCACTGGCCGCGTGGCTCGGAGCTGTTGCTGGCCACGTCTGGCCGGTCTTGCCGAGGCTGTCGGGCGGCAAGGGCGTCGCCACCATCAGCGGTGGTGCGATCGTGCTAGATCCGCTTGCCGCGGCGCTGTGCTCTGCGGTGTTTGCCGCGGTAGTGCGCCTCAGTAAGGTGGCAGCTCTGGGGTCGCTAACAATTGCCGCTGTCTACCCGACGATCGCTGCGGTCACGGGCTGGCCCATCAGCGAGATCCTGGTCGCCTTAGCGGTGATGGCCGTGACCGTGGTGCGCCACCGCTCCAACATCGCAAGGCTGTTGCGGGGCACCGAACTCGAGGTTCGCGCATGATTCCGCTGCCGGAGGCCCGCGCCCATGTGCTTGAGCGAGTGACCGCGTTGCCGTCGTGCCAGATGCCGCTGGAGTCGGCTCTCGGGCTTGTGCTGGCGTTGCCGGTCGTGTCGGCTGAGGCGGTCCCGGCTTTCCATAACACAGCCATGGACGGTTACGCCGTACGATCCGCCGACACCCTGGGTGCCCCGATCGGCCTTGAGGTTGTGGGCACCATCGCAGCCGGCGATGCCGGCGATCTGCAGGTGGGCGCGGGCCAGGCTGCACGCATCATGACCGGCGCGCCGATGCCGCCTGGTGCAGACGCTGTGGTGATGGTGGAGCGCACGCGTCTCGACACGTCCGCCAGCGGCGCAGGACACGAGAGGGTGATCGTCGAGATATCGGTGGAGCCGGGCGCCTGCGTGCGCAGTCCCGGTGAGGACGTCGCGGCGGGCGAGCAGGTTTTTCCAGCGGGCGTGGTTCTGACTCCGGGCCACATTGGAGTGCTTGCCGGCATCGGCACCTGCGAAGTGACCGCACACCGGCGACCGCGCGTGGGTGTGGTGTCCACTGGTGACGAGCTGGTCTCTGGTGGCGGCGTGCTGCGCCGCGGGCAGATACGCGACTCGAACCGCCCCGCGCTGCTGGGGCTCGCGGCCCAGGCTGGCTTTGAGGGAGTGGACTTGGGAATAGCCCGCGACGACGAAGACGAAATAGAGCGAGTGTTCCGCTCCGCAGCCCGAAGCTGCGACGCGGTGCTTTCGTCGGGGGGCGTGTCGATGGGCGATTACGACTACGTCAAGACAGTCCTCGACCGCATCGGTGAGATGCGTTGGATGCAGATCGCGATCAAGCCGGCAAAGCCGTTCGCGTTCGGAGTCGTCGACTCGACGCCCGTGTTCGGCCTACCCGGGAACCCGGTGTCGTCAATGGTGAGCTTCGAGCTGCTGGCCAAGCCGGCGTTGCGGGCGATGGCCGGCCACGGGCCCGATGGCCTCGGCCCGGTCACAACCCCAGCGGTGAGCGACATTCCGCTGCTTCGTCGCAGCGACGGAAAAACACACTACGTGCGGGTTGCGGCGGCCCGAGACAAACAAGGAGTGTTGCATGTGTCCCGCGCCGGTAGGCAAGGGTCGCACCAGCTGGCGGCTATGGCCCGAGCCGACGCGCTGGCAGTGGTGCCCGACGGTGCCGGCATCGAAGCCGGTGAGCTGGTCGACGCCATCCTGCTGTAGCCGGAACCCCGGGCAGCGGGGCCCCGGACGTTGTCATGCAGCAGCAGTCGTTGTGTCACCGGTGTTGTGAGGCCCCGATGGACAGACAGACTCATCACTGGTTGCGTCAGCGGGCATGATGTTCATCTCGCCATTCGGCGACGCATAAGCCGGTAGCCTCCGAGCCGATGATGGCAGCGGGCCGGCAACCCCTCATCGACGGCTTCGGCCGGGTTCACCGCGACCTGAGGATCTCGGTGACCGACCGATGCAACTTCCGTTGCACCTACTGCATGCCGGCCGAAGGCCTCGATTGGGTGCCGAGAAGCGACCTTCTCACGTTTGAGGAGATCACCAGGGTTGCTCGGATACTCGTCGACCGCTACGGCATCAACGGCATCCGGCTCACCGGTGGCGAGCCGACCGTGCGAGCCCGTCTGCCTGTGCTCGTGGAGATGCTGGCAGGGCTGGGCACCGACCTATCCATGACCACCAACGGCGTGACGTTGCCGCTGATAGCTGACGGGCTGCGCCGCGCCGGGCTGCGCCGTGTGAACATCTCTTGCGACTCGCTGCGAGCCGACCGCTTTGCCCAGCTGGCCCGCCGCGACGCGCTGGCCCGCGTGTTGGAGGGGATCGACGCGGCGGTCGCCGCCGGGTTCAGCCCAGTGAAGGTCAACTGCGTGGTGATGCGAGGCGTGAACGACGACGAGATCGCCGACTTCGTGGCGTTCGGGCGCGCCAAGGGTGTGGAGGTCCGCTTCATCGAGTTCATGCCCCTAGACGCCGACGGCACTTGGAAGAACGACTCGGTCGTGACCGTCAGCGAGATCGAGGCCCGTGTCAACGAGGCCAGCCCAGTCGAAGCGCAAAAGCGCACTTCCGCTCCGGCCACGCGCTACCGCTTTGTCGACGGACGCGGCTCAGTCGGCATCGTGGCCTCAGTAAGTGATTCGTTTTGCTCGTCTTGCGACAGGGTGCGACTCACTGCCGACGGCCAATTCCGGAACTGCCTGTTCGCGACATCGGAGACCGACCTGCGCGCACTGCTGCGCTCCGGCGCTGATGACAGCGAGATTGCCGCGGCGTTGGAGGCTTCTGTGGCGACCAAATGGGCCGGGCATCAGATCAACCAGGTGCACTTCGTCAGACCGCGCCGTTCCATGTCGCAAATCGGCGGCTGAGGGTGGGCTTCACCCATCTGGACGAGCGTGGCCGCGCCCGGATGGTGGATGTCGCGCCCAAGGCGATCACCCAGCGCCGGGCCGTGGCGCGGGGCCGGGTGCTTATGGCGCCCGAAGTGGCGCAGGCCGTGGCCGACCAGGCGGTCGCTAAGGGCGACGTGCTCGGCGTGGCGAGAGTCGCCGGCATCCAGGCCGCCAAACGAACCGCCGATCTGGTTCCGCTCTGCCACTCTCTGGCGCTCAGCTCCGTTCAGGTGGGCCTAGAGGTCGGTGCCGGATCGGTTGAGGTCACTGCCGAGGTGGAGGCTATCGAACGCACCGGTGTGGAAATGGAAGCTCTCACTGCGTGCTGCGTGGCGGCCTTGACGGTCTACGACATGTGTAAGGCGCTCGACAGGTCGATGACAATCGAAGGCGTCTCCCTGTGGGAGAAGACCGGAGGACGCTCCGGTGCCTACCGCCGCAGCGACGCTGTGAAGGATTCGTGACAGGACACCGTTAAGAATGCGTGACAACAGTTGCGCTGATGTGACATAATAGGTATAATTGTAAACGAATCGTAACCCTGGGGGCCTCTTGGCGGCGGCGCAGTCCTGCTGATACTTCCGCTGAGAAGATCGGGTGTGCGGCAGCGGACGAGCGATGGAGGTGGCAGGCAGTGACACAGATCGCTGTGGCAATGCTCGCGTGCGCATGGATCGGCTACTTCGTGTACTGCCTCAGAGATGGCAGAAACGCCTCCCCGAACCGGCGCAACGCCACGCGTCACTTCAGCCGCAGCCTGAGCGCGCTCGGCGAGTCGATCGTCGGGGCTGGCCGCGTGCCGCTGGCACGACAGGGCCGCACCCCGCGGCCGACGGTCCTGCCAGACAAGCCGCGCACGGCTCATGAGGCCAGCCGCCGCCGACGTCAGGTGCTGATCGGGCTGGTTGCCACAGCGGTGTTGTCGCTCATTGTCGCGCCCTACACCGGAACCGTCGGATGGCTGATTCATCTGGCCGTTGACGTTGTGCTGGTGTGCTTCTTGGTCGTGTCGATGAGGCGCCAGCACCTCTCCGCAGAGCACGAGATGAGGCTGTTGATGCTGCACGGCGACCGCTGCGCCGCACATTCTCGTGCCGTGCCGCGTCCGCAGGAGGAGGCCCGCGGCTCGGCCCTGCCCCGCTGACCCGCGGGCGGCGCTAGCCAAGGCGTTCGTGATCCATGTCTTCATCGGCACCAAGGCGCAGTACGTCAAGATGGCGCCGCTGCTGGCACGCATGGACAGCGCCGGAGTCGACTATCGGCTGATCGATTCGGGCCAGCACGCGGCGTTGGCCGCGTCGTTCCGCGCCGAGCTGGGAGTGCGTGATCCCGATCTCATGCTGGGCCGGGGCCGCAATGTCGACTCAGTTCCGAAGGCGCTGAGCTGGGCGCTGAGCCTTGCGGTGCTGTGCGGGTCTCGCAAGAAGCTGCGGCGGGAGGTGTTCGGCAGCCGCGTTGGTGTGTGCGTGGTTCACGGTGACACCCCTACGACGTTGCTCAGCGCGCTGATGGCGCGCCGTGCGGGACTGGCCATCGCTCATGTCGAGGCAGGCCTGAGAACGTACCGCTGGCTGCATCCGTTTCCCGAAGAAATCGTGCGAGTGCTGGTGGGACGGCTGGCCGACGTGCTGTTCGCGCCGAGCGCCGCGGCGGCCGACAACTTGCGCCGCAGCGGCGTTAAGGGCCGTGTGGTGGAGCAGTCCGAGAACACCGTCGCAGAATCAGTGACCGAAGCGCTGGGCACCGATCTCGGACGGGCATCGTTCACGCGCTCCGAGCAGGTGCTGCAGACCGGCGCGCCGGCACCTGTGATAGTGACGATGCACCGCGTGGAGAACCTGCACCGGCGGCCGCGGCGCGAGGCGATGATCGACCTCGTGGAGAAACTGGCCTGTGCGATGCCGGTGCGCTGGCTGATGCACCCGCCCACAGAGCGGGCAGTGTCCGGTGGCGCCCGGCGCCGGCTCGCAGCCGCCGGAGCGGAGCTTGTGCCGCTGGTCTCACACGGCGACTTTCTGGGAATGATCTCAGCGGCGCCTTTCGTGATCACCGACGGCGGGTCGATCCAGGAGGAATGCGCCCTGCTCGGCGTGCCCACGCTGCTGTGGCGCGACCGCACCGACCGCGGCGACGGCATCGGCGCGAACGTGGTGCTCAGCCGTTACGACCCCGCGGTGGTGGAATCGTTCCTTGACGATCCGCAGCGGTTCCGCAGCCCTGGCCGCGTCGCGGCGCTCAGCCCGTCGGAAGAGATCCTCGCCGAGCTCGAAGTGTGGCGATGATCTCGACGACCGCCGCAGCGGCCAGGTCGCGGGCCAGCAGCAGCAGCCGGTAACCGACGAGCAGCACAGCCAAGGCAACGACGGAGCGGCTGTCGTCGAGCAGCGTCGCAGTGGCCATCTCGGCCACGCCCGCGCCTTGCGGTGCGAACACCGAAGCAAAACCGACGGCCCAGCCGGTCATGAACGCGCCTGCGGTCGTGATGGCGCCGAAAGTGTCCGCGGCCGGGAACGCCGAAAGGTACAACACGAACGTCGTCGACGCCCAGGACCAGTACGCGCCCTCAGCGACCACGATCATCCACCATCCACTCCAGTTGATCGCCAGTGGAGCTCCGAGCCTCGACGCGAGCCGCGTCATCGCACGGCCTCCTATGGCCGGAGAGCCCAAAGTCAAAGCCGCTACAGCGCCCGCGACAGCCCAAAGGCTGCCTCCGGGCAGCGTTCCCGAGATGCCCAGGAGGGCGATTCCGGCGGTCAACGCCACGCTGACGCTGACGGCTGTCTCCAGCACAGCGACCGCCGCGAGCGCCGCATACCCTGACGTGTGAGGGCGCAGCAGGGCAGCTCGCGCCGCAGCAAAGCCGATCACGGGCACCATGCGCGCAGGAAGAGCACGGGCTGTGGCCGCCGTGACATACCGCAGCGGCACTGGATCGCCGAGTGCCCGCAAGCCCACCGTCCACACGGCCGCGCCCAGAGCGATAAGCCCGAAGCTGGCGGCCGCGGCCGCCAGCGCGTTGAGGGGCCTGGCGTCGGCGAGCAGCGATGCCACGTCGTCGTGGTAGACAGCGCCAGCGGCAGTGGCGGCCACAGCCAGCGCCGCCAGATACACGCGCCTCCCGGTTCGCAGCGCACGGCGCAGCCTGGGTGAGCCCGCGGCCTCGGATTCAGGCGGATCGGAGGCCGCAGGACTCATCTAGCTCGTTCAGCCGCTGCCAACAGGGTCTCAAGCGCGTCGTTGTTGCGGGTCAGACGTGCTCTCAGGGCGCCACGAGCCTCACGGACGCGCTCAGCGTTCTCCAGAGCTGCGCGGATGGCCGCTGCGAGCTGATCAGCGCTGAGGTCAACTGGATCGACTGCCGGTGCCCAACCCCGGCCTTCTGCGGCCAGTGAGGACATCTTCGGCGAATAGTCGAGCAGCACCGCAGGCCGAGTGTGCAGCAGAGCGGCGACCGCGCCGTGGTAACGCATGGTGATCACCAGACGGCTGCGCCCCACCTCTGTCAGCACGGTACGCAGCGTCGGCGCCGCAACCTCCGCCGTAGTTCTGAGGCGGTCGGCGACAGCCCGGTGAAGCGGATCGTCTCGGCTTGACTGAAAGGCGATCAGCCTCGGCGCGAGCCCCGTGGCGGACGCCGCGGCGTCCACGGCTCGGGCCATCGCTCCGATCCAGGCGTCGTCGCGGGCCGCGAAGCGGTTGCTCATGGCCGCTGTAGCGAGGCCGCGGCGATTCGGCCGTCGCAGGATCACGCACATGGAGTCCTGTGGCACAACCGGATCCGGCCTGAGGCCGATCACGGGATCGGCGCCCACGGTCGCCCTCTCAAGCCCCCAGCAAGCAAGACGCTGCGCCGAGGCACCGTCTCGCACTGTGAGCGCCACCGCGCGGCGCAGCGAGCCGACCGCCAGCCTGCGGCCCGCCCTGGCGTCCACGTGGCCCACGCCCAGTCCAACACCAGCCACCGGGCAACGCGCCGCCGCCGCGGCGCGCAGCCGCGAGGCGTGGAACGGCATGTTCCATGGAGAGGTCTCCGACTGAATCACGCCGCCTGAGAGGGTCATCGCATCAGCGTCCCGCAGTGCCCGCACCAGCGCGCGATACCACACCGGAGAGCGGTGCCCAACAGCTTCGATCCCGTGGAGGCTGCTGGTGCGCTCAGGGCGGATCGACACGGCCAGCACGTCAGCGCCGAGTGCTCGCAGCGAGCCCGCCAACGCACTCAAGATCAGCTCGTCGCCCAGGTTGTCGGCGCCGAACCAGCCTGCCAGAGCGATTCGCGGCGTCATCGGAGGGGTGCCTCCGGCATGTACACCAGCCTACGCCTACACCATGTTTGCCGGCCTGTCACTAGTCTGAGTCACCGTGAAGCTGCCGCCTGCAGGCGCCGTCGCCGATGACAGAGAGGCGCGGGCCGTCATGAAGGTGCTGCGCAGCAATCCGCGGCTCGACCTCGGCGAGGCCGTGGCCGCCTTAGAGGGGCGGGTCGCTGGGATGCTCTCGAAGCGTTTCGGGATGATGGTCAACTCCGGCTCATCCGCGCTGCGCATCGCGATCGACCTGCTAGATCTGGAGCCCGGCGACGAGATAGTGACCTCGCCGCTCACGTTCTCAACCGATATCGCGCCCATGGTCCAGTCCGGGCTGATCCCGGTGTTCGTCGATGTCACCTCCGATACCTACCAGATCGATGCAGACGCGATCTCAGACGCTGTCGGGCCTCGTACCAAGGCGATCCTCGCGCCAAACCTGTGCGGCAACTGCCCTGACTGGGACACGGTGCGTGCCGTGGCCGACGCTCACGGGCTGATGGTGGTGGAGGACTCCTGCGATGTGCTGGGGAGCTTTCAGCGCGGCCGCCGCACCGGCGAGCGCAGCCACATCGGTGTCACCAGCTTCGCTCGCTCCCATGCCATGACCGCGGGCGGCACCGGCGGCCTGGTGGCCGTCGACGACCCGGAGCTTCACGACAAGGCTCTCTCGTTGCGGCGCTGGGGTAGGCGCAGCGAGTCTTACCTGTTCGGGTCTCGCCGCGGCCGCGACGACCGCGTCGCGCTACTCGCCGACGGCACCCCTTACGACCCCGTGTTCCTGTTCGACTCGATCGGCTACAACTTCGAGCCAAGCGAGATCAGCGCCGCTTACGGGCTGGTGCAGCTCGACAAGCTGGCGGGCTTCAACGCCCGTCGCAGAGCCAACTGGCAGGTTCTGAACGACTTCATGACCGACTGCGACGGCGTGACGCCGGGCCGCACCACGCCGCAGACCGACACAACCTGGATGCGCTTCTGCTTCACCATCGATCCCGGGGCACCCTTCGACCGCGTCCAGGCACAGGAATTCCTCGCCGACAGGGGAGTGGCCACCCGTATGGTGTGGACGGGCAACATCCTGCGCCAGCCCGGCTTCGCCGGGATCAGGCACCGCACCGCGCCGGGCGGTCTGCCGAACTGCGATCGAGTGATGGACACTGCGCTCTCGCTTCCGACCCATCACGGCCTGGATGACGACTGCATGGCTTTCATATGCGAGCAGCTCCAGGCGCTATTTCACCGCTACGGCCAACAGACTCGGTAGAATCGCAGCCCCGCGGGGGTGTAGCTCAGTTCGGCTAGAGCGCCTCGGTCGCATCGAGGAGGCCAGGGGTTCGAATCCCCTCACCTCCACTCCAGGGGCGATCCCCAGTGGTCCGTGTCCGCCGGCGGGCCAGGTCCGTCAGTCGTCGCCGTCGTCAGCCAGCGCCAGCATCGTGCGCAGAAGCACGTTGGCGCCCGCCGCGAGATCCTCCGGCTCTGTGTGCTCGGCCGGATTGTGGCTGATGCCGTTGACACTAGGAACAAACACCATGCCAGCGGGGCAGACGCGGGCCAGCATCTGAGCGTCGTGTCCCGCACCCGAAGGCATCCGCCGCACCGAGAGGCCCAGGTCTTGGGCCGTGGAGTGCACCAGGTCGACGACCACCGGGTCGAACACCACCGGATCAAAGCGTGCCAGGGTGCGCACCGAAGTCGTAGCACCCTCGGCGGAGGCCAACCGCTCGAGGTCGGCGTTCAGGCGGACCTCGGCCTCCGCTAGAGCCGCCGCGTCCGTGTTGCGCATGTCCACCGTGAGCGTTGCCCGGGCGGCGACCACGTTGACCAGTCCGGGATGCAGCCGCACGGAGCCGACCGTCGCCACCTGATCGCCGCCGATCTCATTCGCGATGCGGCGCACCGCGGCTATCACCTCACCGGCCACCAGGCCCGCGTCACGGCGCAGACTCATGGGAGTGGTGCCGGCGTGGTTGGACTGACCCACGATCGTGATCTCGAGCCATGTGATGCCCTGGACTGACTCCACTGCGCCGATGCGCACGCCCTCTCTCTCAAGCACCGGGCCCTGCTCAATGTGAAGCTCCACGAAGGCGTGAGGCGCACGGCCTGGGCACGGTGTCGGCCCGGTGTAGCCGATGCGTTCCAGTTCGGCACCGACCGTGTCGCCGTCGGCGTTTCGGATCGACATCGCCTCTTCGACGGTCATACCGCCGACGTAACAGAGGCTGCCCAACATGTCCGGCGGGAACCGAGCCCCCTCCTCGTTGGTAAAAAACGCCACCGCTAGCGGGCGGGCGGTGACGATGTCGCGCTCCGCGAGCGTCTCGATCACCTCGAGGCCCGCTAGCACGCCCAGGTTGCCGTCGTACTTGCCACCCGTTGCGACCGTGTCGATGTGCGAGCCCGTCATCACCGGGGGGCCCTCCGAGGCACCCGCGCGCACCGCCACGGCGTTGCCGATTCGGTCGATGGTCACGTCGAGGCCGAGATCTCGCATCCAGGTGACCACCAGGTCGCGCCCCTGTTTGTCCTCATCGGTAAGGGCCAGGCGGCTCACGCCGCCGCCGTCGATGGGGCCGATCTCCGCCAGGTCGCGCAGGCGCTGCAGCAGGCGCTCACCGTTGATCGCCAAATCCGGGTGCGTCTTGAGAATGTCTGCCATGCGCAGCGAGGCTAGTTGCGGTTGCCGCCTGACAAAGCACGCAGCCCGAAAGCGCGCAGCCCGAGAGGAGGTCTTGGCTGGTGCTCACGAGGAGGTCTTGGCTGGTGCTCACGCAACGCGTACGCTTGCGGCGTGGCGATTTCACCAGACTCGCCGCCGTCCGCGGCCCGCCGGTGACGGCATGGCTGGCCGAAGGCGCCGCCTTGACGTGGAGCTGGTGAGACGCAAACTCGCGCAGAGCCGTACCGAAGCTCAGCGGCTAGTAGCCGCGGGGCAGGTGCTCGTCAGTGGCGCCGTCGCGCACAAGCCCGCCCGACAAGTGGATCCGGCTGAGGCAGTAACCTTGGCCGGCGAGCGGCCTCGCTACGTGTCGAGGGGCGGATTCAAGTTGGAGGCCGCGCTCGCCCGTTTCGGGATAGACCCCTGCGGAGTGCGCGCCATCGACGCCGGGGCGTCCACCGGAGGCTTCACCGACTGCCTGCTCCAGCACGGAGCGGCCAGCGTCATCGCTGTTGACGTGGGCCGTAACCAGCTTCATGAGCGGCTGCGCGCTGACCGCAGGGTGACATCGCTGGAGCGCACCGACGTGCGTGCTGTCGACCTCGACGCAATCGGGGGCCCGGCCACTCTCGTGGTGGCCGACCTGGCGTTCATCTCGCTCCGCCGAGTGGCTGCGCATCTGCGCAGGCTTGCGGCAGGCGACCTGGTAGTGCTCGTCAAACCTCAGTTCGAGGCCGGAAAAGCCGAGGCCGACAAGGGCCGCGGCGTGATCCGCGATCCCGACACACGCCGGCGGGCTCTGACGACAGCCGCGTCAGCACTACGCGACGCCGGTGCGGCAGTGCTGGCCGTGATGGCCTCGCCGATTACTGGCGCTTCGGGCAATGCGGAGTTCTTCGTCCACACGAGCGTTCGCCCGGGCGCGCGTGGCATCCGCGGGCTGAGTCTCGACTCGGCCGTGCACGAAGCGGTGGCGCGGGCGCCGGCTGCGGGGCGGCGCTGATGGCCGCGGTCGGTCTGATCGTCCATCAGGGGCGCCCCGAGGCTGCTGACGCCGCGCGCCGTCTCTCGCAGTGGCTCACTAGCGAGGGCCACGAGGTTCGCATGCCCCCCAAGGAGGCCGCAGCCGCACGATGCGAGCGCCTTCGAGCAAGCCCGGACGCGTTCTGCGACGGACTTGACGCGGTGGTCTCGCTGGGAGGCGACGGCTCGATCTTGCGGGCGTTCGAGCTGATCGGAACGTCCGGTGTGCCCGTGTTGGGCGTCGATTTCGGCCGGCTCGGATATCTGTCGGAGGTGAGGCCGCAAGAGGCTCGCGCCGCCATATTGCGCGTCCTGGACGGAGACTTCGACATCGAAAAGCGCATGCTGCTGGCTGTCGATGTCGTGCGCGAGGGCTTAGGCACCGAGTCCGCCGGAGAGGGATGCGCGGACGGCAATACCACTCAGAGCCACGTGGCACTAAATGAAGCTTTCATCGAGCGCGGCCCGGATTCCAACACCATCCGCC
Source organism: Acidimicrobiales bacterium (assembly GCA_965214945.1). GTDB lineage: Bacteria > Actinomycetota > Acidimicrobiia > Acidimicrobiales > Aldehydirespiratoraceae > JAAXHB01. Next base: position 1,151,186 of record OZ244029.1, read on the forward strand.
TAGAGGTTCACGTGGACGACGAAGTGTTCACGACCTACTCGGCCGACGGCCTCATCGTGGCCACGCCGACCGGCTCGACGGCATATGCCTTCTCGGCCCGCGGGCCTATCATCGACCCAACGCACTCGGCTCTGCTGCTGACACCGGTGTCGCCGCACATGCTCTTTGACCGTTCGCTGGTGATGTCTCCGGGGACGCGGCTGCGGATCGTCGTGGCCGGTCACAGCACGGCGGTGCTGTCGGTTGACGGTCGCCGTGTGGCCCAGCTCGTCGAGGGTGACGCCGTGGAGTGCAGCTCCTCTCCACACGCCGCTCGCTTTGTAACCTTCGGAGATCGCCGATTCCACCGGGTGCTGAAGGCAAAGTTTGGCTTGAATGGCCCTCTCATCGCATGAAAATTCGGATTGGAATACTTGACATATCAAATTTACCTCTGATAACAGCTGACCTTGGTGCGATGTTGACGGAGCTGGCAGTCCGCTTGGTGCGATGTTGACGGAGCTGGCAGTCCGCAACCTCGGGGTGATCGACGAGCTTTCGCTGTTGCTAAACCGGGGGATGACCGCCGTGACTGGCGAGACCGGCGCCGGCAAGACGCTCATCGTGAACGCCATAGACCTTCTCACCGGAGGCCGCGGCAACACCGGGCTGGTGCGCCCGGGCGCGGAACGCGCCGAGGTCGAGGGTCGCTTCATCCTCGAAGGCGGCGACGCCAATGGACAGTCCGAGGTGGTGGTGCGCCGTGTCGTGCCCCGCGAGGGCCGCTCCCGCTGCTATGTCAAGGGCCGACTCGCGACGGTCGGGCAGCTGGCGGAGCTCGGCCGGACGCTGGTCGATCTCCACGGCCAGCACGCCCATCAGTCGCTGCTGCGCACCGCGACTCAGCGCTCGGCCCTCGACCGCTTCGGCTCGGTCGATGCGTCGCCGCTGGCCGAGCTGACCGGGGAGCTGCGCGCCATAGACGCGGGGCTGGAGGCGCTCGGCGGCGACGAACGGGCCAGGGCACGCGAGATCGATCTGCTGCGCTATCAGCTGGCCGAGATCGACGGCGCCGATATCGAGGGCCCTGACGAGGACGAGCGCCTTGACAGGCTCGAATCGGCTCTTACCGACGCGTCCGCGGGTCGCGCCGCGGGTCGCGCCGCGGTGGAGCTGCTTGACGCTGATGGCCCGGTGGCCGATGGCCTGGGCCGCGCTGCTGCCGTCGTCGAGGGCCGAGTCCCATACGCCGCGCTGGAAGAGCGGATCGTCGACGCCGCGGCTGAGATCGCGGACATCGCGGCCGAGACCCGAATCGTTGCCGAAAGCCTCGAGGACGACCCAGCGGCGCTCGAGCAGGTGCGCGAGCGCCGCAACCTGTTAGCTGGGCTGCGCCGCAAGTACGGGCCGTCACTGGCCGAGGTGATCGAGTTCGGCACTGAAGCGGAGCGTCGCCTCGGCGAGCTGGAACGACGCGAAGAGACAGCCGCGGAGCTCGAGAGCCGCCGCTCGAAGACCGCAGCGGAGCTGGCTGCGCAGCGCGAGCGGGTGCGGCGGGAGAGAATCAGCGCCGCACCGCGGCTCGCAGCGTCGGTGCAGGCTCATCTGGTCGACTTGGCCATGAGCGCGGCTCGCTTCGAGATTGCTGTGGACGGAGCCGCTGGCGACCGCGTGAGGTTCCTGCTCGCCGCCAATCCGGGCCACGAGCCGAGGCCTCTGGCCCGCACCGCTAGCGGCGGCGAGCTGGCTCGGGCGATGCTGGCGCTGCGCCTCGTGCTCGTGGAGGGTCCGCCGACACTGGTGTTCGACGAGGTGGACGCCGGTGTGGGCGGTGCCGCAGCTCATGCTGTCGGGCGGAGCCTGGCGGCGCTCACCGGCGAGCATCAGGTGCTGGTCGTGACACACTTGGCACAGGTGGCAGCCCATGCCGATCACCATGTGCTAGTTGAGAAGTCCGACGACGGTGCGGCGCGCTCGGCGGGTGCGCGCATTCTGGATGACAACGAGCGGATGACCGAGATGTCACGGATGCTGTCTGGGTCGCCACATTCGGCTGCCGCGAGGCGCCACGCGCAGGAGCTTCGCACCGCTGCCGAATCGGCGCGCGCCTCGGAGCCCGCGCAGGGCAGCTAGGTGGTCGGCCAGCAGACCGCGACGGTGCGGGCGCGGCCGGAAGAGCTGTCAAATCCGAGCTGCCGGCGGCCGTTAGCATGAGGCCCCGATGACTGCGCATGTCTTCGTAACCGGGGGAGTCGTGAGCGGTCACGGCAAGGGCCTGACCGCAGCCTCGCTGGGCCGGCTTCTCAAGGCCCGAGGCTTGACAGTCACGATGCTCAAGCTCGACCCCTACCTCAACGTGGACGCGGGCACGATGAACCCCTACGAGCATGGCGAGGTGTTCGTCACCGACGACGGCGGCGAGACCGACCTCGACCTCGGACACTATGAGCGCTTCATCGATGTCAGCCTGACTCGGGCATCCAACGCCACGACTGGCTCGATCTACTCCGAGGTGGTCGCTGCGGAGCGGCGCGGTGACTATCTCGGCAAGACGGTTCAGGTGATCCCTCACATCACCGATGAGATAAGGCGCTGCATCAGCCGGCTGGCGACCGACGACATCGACGTGCTCATCACCGAGGTGGGAGGCACAGTCGGCGACATCGAGATCCTGCCGTTCCTGGAAGCGATCCGCCAGTTCCGCTTCGACGCGGGCCGCGGCAACGTCTGTTACGTGCACGTCACACTGGTGCCATACATCGGCCCGTCCGGCGAGCAAAAAACCAAGCCGACCCAGCACTCCGTCACCGAACTGCGCTCGCGCGGGCTGCAGCCCGACGCCATCGTCTGCCGCAGCAACGAGCCTTTGTCGCCTGAGCTGGTGCGCAAGATCTCCAGCCTCTGCGATGTCGCTCCCGGCGCGGTCGTGAGCTGCCCTGACGCCGACGACCTGTATGAGATCCCGCTGATGCTTCACGAGGCGGGGCTTGACGAGGTGGTGTGCCGGCGTCTCGGGATCGGAGGCCAGCCGGTGCAGCTCGACACGTGGACGGAACTCGTGAACCGCGTCCGCAAGGCTTCCGCTCCGGTGGCGATCGCCCTGATTGGCAAGTACGTGAGCCTCCCCGACGCGTATCTCTCGGTGATCGAGGCGCTGAAGCATGCCGCCATTGCGCACGGCGGGGAAGTGCGCGTCGAATGGGTCCAGGCCGAGGAGCTGTGCGAGGAGTCCGCCGCTAGGCGCTTGCACGACGTAGACGGCATCGTCATACCCGGCGGTTTCGGGGAGCGGGGCATCGAGGGGAAGATCGCCGCCGCCGGTTACGCCCGCCGCCGTCAGATCCCCTGCCTCGGCCTGTGCCTGGGAATGCAGGTGATGACCGTCGAGTACGCCCGCAACGTGCTCGGCCTGACCGGTGCCAACTCCACCGAGTTCGATATCCGCACCCCGCACCCGGTGATCGACCTGATGGAACACCAGCGCTCCGTCACGGGCAAGGGCGGTACCATGCGCCTCGGAGCCTGCATCGCTCGGCTCGTTCCCGGCACTCAGACGGCCCGGATCTACGGCTCCGAAGTAGTGTCGGAGCGGCACAGGCACCGCTACGAGTTCAACCCCCGCTATCGCAAGCGGTTTGAGAACTCCGACATCGCCATCGGCGGCATCTCGCCTGACGGACTTCTGGTGGAGTTCATAGAGCTGAACGGCCACCCCTTCTGGGTGGGTACACAGGCGCACCCGGAGTTCAAGAGCCGTCCCGACCGGCCGGCGCCGCTGTTCCTGGAGTTTATGAGGGCGGCGCTGCGACGTGCCGAGGGCCGCAATCCGCCGCTTCCGGACATGGCCCGTTACGCGTCCGGGCCGGCAACGCTCGACGCTGCGTCGTGACCGCGGCCGAGCCGACTTTTTCGGCGTCTGAGGAGTCGGCGGAGACTTCGGGATTCGCCAAGCTCGCGGAAACCGACGTCCACAAAGGAAAGATGATCCGCCTCGTTGAGGCGGTGTTCGCCGCGCCGGACGGACATCGGATGCGGCGCGACGTGGTGCGCCACATGGGCGCGGTGGCAGTCGTGGCGGTCGACGGCGACGAGGTGGTGCTAGTACGGCAATTCCGAGCGCCGATCGGGCACGAGCTGCTCGAGATACCGGCTGGAAAGCGTGATATCCGAGACGAGCCCCCCGCAGAGACAGCGCGCCGCGAGCTGGCTGAGGAGGCTGGGCTCGAGTGCGAGTCGCTGGAGGAACTCTGCAGCTTCTACAACTCCCCGGGATTCTGCGACGAACTCTCCCACCTGTACCTCGCCACTGCGCTTAGGGCGGTGCCGACGCGAAGAGATGGCGTAGAGGAGCAGTGGATGACCGTCGAGCGCGTGAAGCTCAGCGATGTGATGCCCATGATTGAACGGGGCGAGATCTGCGACGCCAAGACCGTGATCGGCCTGCTTCTGGCGCTGCGGCGACTTAGCCGGTGAGACTGTCTTCCACAGGGCTCAGCGTGGCAGCGACTGCTGAGGCCTCAGCAGTCGCTGCCGAAGCCCCTGAGAAGCTCTCATCGGAGGCGGAGAGCTTCCTGTCTTGGCTGGCGGTTGAGCGCGGTGCGTCGCCCAACACGCTGGAAGCGTACGAGCGAGACCTGCGCCGCTATCACCGTCACCTGGCAATGAGGGGGCGCACCCCGGCGGACGCTTCGGCTGATGATGTCGACGCGTTCGTCCGCGGGATGCTGCAAGACGGGCTGGCGCGGTCGTCTGTGAACCGTGCGCTCAGCGTGGTGAAGGGCATGCACCGGCACTGTGAGGCGGAAGGATTGCGCAGCGACGACCCGACCGTCGACGCGGAGGCTCCGAAGCGTCCGCTGGGTCTGCCCAGAGCGCTCACAGTCGGCGAAGTCGCTTCGCTACTCGAAGCCGTCACTGGCTCTGACGCCGTCGCACGCCGCGACCGGGCAATGCTCGAAGTCCTCTACGGCACCGGCTGCCGCATCTCGGAGCTGGCCGGGATGTCACTAGCCGATCTGGACCTGCGCGAGGGCCTGGCGCGGATCACCGGTAAGGGGTCCAAGGAGAGGATTGTGCCGCTGGGTCGACATGCTGCGGCGGCGTTGGAGCAGTGGCTGGCGCTGTCGGGACGCTCCGCGATGGAGCCGGCCCGTTGGGCGCGGCGCGGCGACTCCGAGGCCGTGTTCCTCAATCAGCGGGGCGGGCGGCTTACCCGCCAGGGGATCTGGCTGGTGGTTCGCCGCCACGGTGACGCCGCGGGTCTGCGTGGCAGACTGACGCCGCATGTTCTTCGCCATTCGTGTGCCACGCACATGCTCGACGGGGGCGCGGACATCCGCTTCGTGCAGGAGCTTCTGGGTCATTCGTCGATATCGACCACGCAGATCTACACCAAGGTGTCGGCGGAACGGCTTCGGGCGGTGTACTGCGCCGCACATCCTCGGGCCAGACTCGCGTGAGCCGAGTACTGAGGCGCACAGCGCATCTGTGGAGGCGGTTTCTGGGATCGCTCGACCCCGCAGGGCCGTCGCCCGCCGAAGAGCGCTTCGCCGCTGCTGTGCTGTCGCCGCAGGAGCAAACGCTGTGGCGGCGCATGTCGGGCCCGGATCGGCGCCACGCCGCCGATGTTGCCCGCCGGGTTCAGCAGAACCTAGGCGACGCGGGCACCAACGAGGCGGTGCTGGCCGCCGCGCTGTTGCACGACGTGGGAAAGATCGAGGCGGGCCTGGGAACAGCCGGCCGGGTGTTCGCCACACTGTGCGCGGGTGCTGCTGGACGAGCGCGCGCCGCGGGTTGGCACGACCGACCCGGCTGGCTCGGTCGAGTCGGCCGCTACACGCGCCACGGCGACATCGGTGCCGAACTGCTGACGGCCGCCGGAAGTCACCCGACGGCGGTGGCTTGGGCGGCCCAGCACCACAGGGATCCCGATCACTGGACGCTTCCGACGGAACTGGCTGCCGCTCTCAGCGCCGCTGACAATGACTGACGGCAGATCTCGTGGCCGCGGTCTCGTTGCCGGGATGACGGTCGGCGGTGCCGATGCTTAGGGCGCGAGAAGGCCGATATTGGCCTTGGCCCGGGCGAGTGTCTTTGCCGCCACCGAACGGGCCTTGTCGGCTCCGACGCGAAGCAGCCGCGCCGTTTCGGCAGGGTCGGCCTCGAGTTCAGCGAATCGGGCCCGGATCGGGCGCAGCAGCTCCACCACGGCGTCGGTGGTGTCGGACTTGAGCGGCCCGTACATGCTGTAGTCGTCAGTCAGCGCCGCAGGATCCCGGTCGGTCGCGGCCCCGAGGATCGACAGCAAGTTCGACACACCAGGCTTGGCTTCTACGTCGTATCGCACGTCGGTCTCTGTGTCGGTCACGGCGGCTCTGATCTTGGAGGCCACCACAACCGGATCGTCGAGCAAGTCGACCGTGCCGCGCGGCGACTCAAGCGACTTAGACATCTTGTTCACGGGGTTCTGCAAGTCCATCACCCTGGCGCCGGCGCTGCTGATCACCGCCTCGGGAACGGCAAAGGTCTCGCCGTAGCGGGAATTGAACCGCTCGGCGATGTCGCGGGTCAGCTCGATGTGCTGGCGCTGGTCGGCGCCTACGGGCACCTCGTCGGTGTCGTAGAGCAAGATGTCGGCCGCCTGCAGCGCCGGGTAGGTAAAAAGTCCAGCTGAGATGAACTCGTGCTGGTCCGACTTGTCCTTGAACTGCGTCATCCGACGCAGCTCTCCGAACGACACCGTGCACTCCAGTAGCCAGGAGCACTCGGTGTGCTCGCGGACGTGGCTTTGCACGAACAGCGTGCACACTTGAGGGTCGAGCCCCGCCGCCATTAGCATCTGCGAGAGCCTCAGCGTCTCGCGCGCCAGCTGGCTGGGTGCCTTGGGCACGGTGATAGCGTGCAGATCGACCACACAGAAGAACGCGTCGGCGTCATGCTGCATCCGCGCCCAGCGGCGGATGGCACCCAAGTAGTTACCGAGATGCAGCTCGCCGCTCGGCTGTATGCCCGACAGAATCCGCGTCACGGCCTTGTGCCCCTCGCAGCCTTTCGCCCGGCTCGGCTTTCAGCGGCGGCCTGTCAGCCCTGGGCTTCGCCCATCATCGACTGCTGGTAGAGCTCAATGCCGATGTCGTCAATCAGCGAGAGCTGGGTCTCGACCCAGTCGAGGTGGTGCTCCTCTCCAACCAGCAGGTGCTCAAGCAGCTCGCGCGAGCCGGCGTCGCCTTTCTCCAGGCACAAGCGCACACCGCGTCGGTAACGGTCGACTGCGTCCTCTTCCAGCGCCAAGTTGAGCAGGAGCTGCTCTTTCACTGTCTCGCCGATGCGCACACGCCCGATGCGCTGCAGGTTCGGCATACCGTCGAGCAGCAGGATGCGCTCCATCAGCTTCTCGGCGTCGCGCATCTCACCGATGCTCTCGGTGCGGTAGATGCCGCCCAGCCGGATATATCCCCAGTCCTCGCAGATCTTGGCATGCAAGATGTACTGGTTGATCGCGGTCAGCTCAGCGGTCAGAGCCTCGTTCAGGAACTTGATGACATCAGAATCTCCGTGCATCACCCGACTTTACCAGGGTGCCGATTGCTCGCCGCGGCGCGCCACGTTCTCGTCGGGCCTCCTTGCTGTTCAGCTGTGGCGGCCATTGAGGCTCTGGGACGGCTGTCAGGCTGAAATCGCTGGAACCGCTTGGGAGGCTTGCTTTTGGTGCCGGATTGCATCGAGGATGTCTTGGATGTCCACAACACAGCGCCCGCAGTCGCGGCCTGCGCCGCAGCGGGCGGATATCTCGTACGTCGTTGCAGCGTCGGCGGCCAGTTCCGCGATCCGCCGGTCGCTCACCATGAAGCAAATGCACACGATCACGATTCGAACCTGTTGACGATTGGCACCGAAACTCTCTCCAACGTCTCCGTCCGGGCCCGCGCTACGAACTGCTTGTTGTCTGCCATAGAGACGACCGTAAATATTAAGCACACTTTATACTGAAAGTTCTATCGCATAAACTCAGCCTGGCGGCTAGTTTCAGCAATGTGATGTACCAAGTCCGAACGCCGGAGTTCAGCGGCCCCTTCGACTTGCTGCTGCACCTCATCATGCGTGACAAGGTCGACCTCTTGGCAGTCAGCATCGCCGAGATCGCTACCGGATACATCGAGGCGACTGCACATATGTTCGATAGCGACCTTGAGACCGCCACGGAGTTCCTCGCGATCGCGTCTGTGCTGCTTGAGCTCAAGGCTCGCAGGCTGCTGCCCAATGATGCCGAGCCCGACATCGGCGCCGATCGTGTCGACGTCAGCGAACGCGACCTGCTGCTCGCCCGAATGGTGGAGTGTCGCACTTTCAAAGACGTTGGCGAGGCGCTGGCGGGGTTGGAAGCCGGGGCGGCTCGCAGTCATCCCCGTTTGGTGGGGCTCAACGAGCAGCGCTTCGTGCGCCTTACCCCAGACATGCTCAAAGGGGTTACGGCCTTTGATCTGCGCGATGAATATCTGCGGATCACTGCCCGGAAACCCGAGCCGCGGGTTGATGTGAACCATCTTGCGCCTGCGGCGATGACCGTCGATGAGGCCGCGGACGAACTCCAAGCCAAGCTGTCAGCAGCGGGACGCATGACATTCCGCAAGCTCACCGCTGGCTTGAGCGATCGCATCGACGTGGTGGTGCGATTCCTGGCAGTGCTGGAACTGATCAAGCGCGGGCAGGCCGATGTGCGTCAGACCAGCGTGTTCGGTGACATCGTGATCGCCTGGACCGGGGAACGCCGCAGTGCCTGAGGCTGCTGCCCGAGGCCTGGCCGGCCGCGTGCGCGGAAACGGCGGCGGCGCCGGTGCCGCGGTCGACCGTGCCTCGGTTGAGGCTCTGCTGCTGGTTGCCGAGCAGCCGCTAAGCCCAGAGACGCTGGCGTCCTTGCTGGACTGCACGCCTGGTGAGGCCCAGGCCGCCTGCGAGGCGCTCACCGAAGAGTATGAATGGGAGCGACGCGGGTTTGCTCTGGTGAGAGTCGCCGGCGGTTACCGCTACCAAACCGCCCCTCACCAGTACAGTGTCGTCAAGCGCTTCGCCCTGCGAGGCCAGCAGAGGCGGCTGTCGGCGGCTGCGCTGGAGACGCTGGCCATCGTCGCCTACAAGCAGCCGGTGTCCCGCTATCAGGTGGGCGCGATTAGAGGAGTCGATTCCGATGCCGCGTTGCGCACATTGCGCCGTCGTGGGTACGTCGATGAGGTGGCCCGTGCACCGGGGCCCGGCCAGGCCGTGTTGTTCGGAACCACCTCGGCGTTTTTGGAACGGCTGGGTCTCGATTCGCTGGAGGAGCTTCCGCCGCTGGGCGAGTTCGTGCCCGAGGCGTCGGTCGTGGAGTCCTTCGAGCGCCGTCTCAGGATCGTGCCTGACCCCGATCCGGCCGACTCCGCGGATACGTCCCGCTCCGACTCGGCAGTGCCTTCGTGTGAATCGGAGGGCGCTTTGAACCGCCGACATGCGCCGTGACACCCGGATCGGGTGAGGCGCCCGCGGGTGAGCGGCTTCAGAAAGTGCTGGCCCGCGCTGGTTTCGGCAGCCGGCGCGCCTGCGAGAAGCTGATCTCGGCCGGCCGGGTCCGCGTCGACGGCGAAGTGGCTCGCCTTGGCGTCCGCGTCACTATCGAGAATGCCGTTGTGGAGGTTGAAGGAGCGGTTGTCGGCGTGCGCCCCGGACTGGTGAGGTATCTTCTCAATAAGCCCACTGGCGTGGTGTGCACCGCGTCGGACCCTCAGGGCCGTCCGATCGTGACAGACCTGGTACCGGCGGTGCCAAGGGTGTTCCCTGTGGGGCGGCTCGACCTCGAAACTGAGGGTCTGCTGTTGCTCACTAACGACGGTGAGCTGGCCTTTCGGCTCACACATCCGTCCCACGGAATCGATAAGGAGTATCTGGCTCATGTGCAGGGCTCGCCTTCGCGGGGCGCGCTGCGGGCGCTGCGCGAGGGTGTTGACCTCAACGACGGGCGCACCGCGCCAGCGAAGGCCTCGCTGGTGTCGCCCGGCGTCGTGCGTCTGACCATCTCAGAGGGGCGCAACAGGCAGGTGCGCCGCATGTGCGCGGCTGTCGGGCATCCAGTGCTGCGCCTGGTGCGAACCAGGATCGGGCCGCTGAAGGACCATCGACTGCGCCCGGGATCGTGGAGGCGGCTATCGCGCTCAGAGACCCGTGCGCTTGAGCGTGCCACGGCGCTGCGGGCGGGGATAGGCAGAAGCGTCGGCTCCGGCGCTGACGGCACCCGGCGGTAGCATCGCCAGCAGTGTCGGAGTCTCGCACCGCAATCGTCGCCGGCACCGGTCTGATCGGGGGCTCCGTGGGCATGGCGCTGCGCAAGGCCGGCTGGTGCGTGACCGGCATCGAGCCCGACCGCCAGCGGGCAGAGTCGGCAGTCTCCGCGGGCGCCGTCGACCGGATCGGCAGCGCCGGCCCGTGCGACTTGGCTGTCGTGGCCACCCCGGTGGGGTCACTGGCGCCGGTCGCCCGTGAGCTCCTCGACGCGGGTGCCGCCGTCGTGACCGACGTGGGCAGCGTGAAGGTTCCTGTCACAACCGAGATCCGCGACGCCCGCTTCGTTGCGGGCCACCCCATGGCCGGTAACGAGCAAGAGGGCCTCACCGGTGCCAGCCCCTACCTCTTCGAGGGAGCGGTATGGGTGCTCACGCCCACCGCTCACACCGACGACGGCGCCTTGGCCAAGGTAAGAGAATTCGTGTCGGGCTTCGGCGCCCAAGTGATTGCGCTGTCGCCGCAGCGCCATGACGCGCTCGTCGCGGTAGTGTCGCACGTGCCGCATCTCACAGCTGCGACGCTCGTGCGGATCGCCGATAGCCGCTCCTCAGAGCATCGGGCGGTGTTGCGGCTGGCGGCTGGCGGATTCCGCGACATGACAAGGGTGGCGTCGGGCGATCCCGCGATTTGGCCGGAGATCTGCGCGGAGAACAGCGAAGCGATCACCGAAGTGCTCGACGAGCTGGTTGAGGAGCTTCTGGCGCTGCGGGCCATCGTCTCCGACGACGACCGCGGCGAGCTGCTCGCCCGGCTCGAGGCTGCCCGACAGACCCGGTTGACGCTGCCTACGACAGCGCCCGAGCCGTACCGGATCACCGAGGTACGCATCCCTGTGCCTGACGAGAAGGGCCAGCTGGCGAGGATCACCACGCTCGCTTCCGACTTGGACGTCAACATCTACGACCTTGACATAGCTCATTCCGTTGAGGGCCCCCTCGGAGTGGTGATCGCTCTGGTTGAAAGCGAAACCGCGCCGCTGTTCCGCGACGAACTTGCTGAACTTGGGTACCACCCGCTGCTCGCCGCCCTCAGCTGACCGCACGCTGCGGGTTGATCGGTTCAGTTGGACCCGGCCATGACGGGTACCCCGCGGGCAATCGAGCCCCTCGTGTCGCCTCCGCGGGCGACTCTGACACTTCCCGGCTCCAAGAGCATCACCAACCGGGGGTTGGTATGTGCCGCGCTAGCCGATGGCGTCACGCGGATCGAAGGCGCCCTTTTCGCAGATGACACACTCGCTATGGCCCGCGCTGTCACCGTGCTCGGTGCCGGGGTCGAAGCTGACCGCTCTGCTGCCCGCTTCACGGTGAGGGGCGTCGCCGGGCCGCCCCGACCGGCTTCGAAAGCGGCGATCGACGCCCGAATGTCCGGCACTACCAGCCGGTTCGCGGCGCCTGTCGCGGCAGCAGCCTCGTCGGAGGTATTGATCGACGGGCACCCGCAGCTGCGGGCAAGGCCTTTCGGCGACCTGGTCGAGGCGCTGAGACACCTCGGAGCCCGCGTTGACTCCGGCGGTGCCGGCGGACTTCCGCTTCGAGTGTGCGGCCCCATCGGCTCAGGCCCTGTGACAGTCGCCGCTGACCGCTCCAGCCAGTTCCTGTCGGGGCTGATGCTCGTCGGACCCGTCCTCCCCGACGGCCTGACGATCACACCCGGCTCCGTCCCTGTGAGCCTGCCGTACGTGGAGATGACCGCTTCCGTGATGAGGTCCTTCGGAGCCCAGGTCGAGATCGGGCCCGCCGAGGTGCGAGTCGACGGAGGCGGCTACAGCTCGCCCGGCCGCTACTCGGTGGAGCCAGACGCTTCGGCGGCATCCTACTTCTGGGCGGCGGCGGCTGTAACCGGCGGAACGGTCGGTGTGCGGGATCTCAGCAGCTCGTCAATCCAGGGCGACGTGGGTTTCGCAGAGGTGCTCGAATCGATGGGCGCGACTATCACAACGGGAGAACTCGGCGAGACGGTCGTGACGGGCGGACCGCTGCGAGGCGCGGACATCGACCTGCGCGACCTCTCCGACACCGCTCCTACTCTTGCGGTGACCGCCGCGCTTGCGCGCGGTGCCACCACAGTAACCGGCATCGGGTTCATCCGAGGCAAGGAAAGCGACCGTATTGCAGCACCGGTCGCTGAACTGCAGCGCTGCGGCGTTGATGCCACCGAGAACGCCGACGGGTTCACCGTCAAGCCCGGCGGCAAGCCGTCTGGCGCGAGGATCCGCACCTACGACGACCATCGAATGGCCATGGCATTCTCGGTCTTGGGCCTCGTGGTGCGTGGCGTGGAGATAGAGAACCCGGTGTGCGTCGCCAAGACTTTCCCCGAGTTCTTCGACACGCTTGAAGAGCTGCGGTTGAGCACCCCGAGCCTCGGGTTGCGGTGACTGCGGCTGCTTCTGCGGGTCTGGCAGCGGTGGCTTCAGGGGTGGCAGAATCAGAGCCGGTGAGGGTTATCGCCATCGACGGCCCGGCCGGTTCGGGCAAGACGACCGTGGCCAGGGCGTTGGCGGACGCGCTCGGCTTGGAGTTCCTCAACACCGGCGCGATGTACCGGGCCGTGGCCTTTGCGGTGCTGCGCGCTGGAGGTGATCCCGGCGACCGCGCCCTCGCGGCTGCCGTCGCCCGCCGCGCTGACATACGGGTTGAGGGTGATGTGGTGACTGTGGACGGCGTTGACGCGTCCGCCGAGATCCGCGGCCCGGAGGTGACGCGCTCTGTCAGCGCGGTCGCTGCCAACCCCGATGTTCGAGCCGAGATGGTCGCTGCCCAAAGGGGCTGGGCCACACGACGGGACGGCGGAGTGCTCGAAGGGCGCGACATCGGCACGGTCGTCTTTCCCGATGCCGAGTTCAAGGCCTATCTCACCGTTGCGCCCGCCGAGGGCGCCCGGCGCAGGGCACTGCAAGAAGGCGCGATCCGTTCCCTGGACGACACCGGCGTGGCCGAGACCGTGCAGGCTGTTGCTGCCGATCTGGGATGGCGCAATCACCTCGATTCCACACGCGAAGTTGATCCGCTGACGGCCGCTGCCGACGCAGTTACGGTCGACACCACCAGCCGCACTTCTGCCGAGACGGTTGATCTGATCCTCGGCCTGATCGAGTCGTCCCGAGCGGCTGTCGGCCGGGCTGGACCGTGAGCCGCAGCGTCTACGGTAGGCGCGGTCAGCCCGGCTCTGCGCGCGGCGCGCGGACCCGAAGCCGACAATCGCTGCCGGGCCGCATCTGCTACCGAGTGCTGTGGTGCGCGGTGTTCGCGCTGGTGAAGGCGCTGTTCCGTCTGCGCGTAGAGGGCAAGGAAAACTTTCCTCGTGGGCCCTTCATCCTCGCGCCGATGCATCGTTCGTTCATCGATACGCCCATCGCGGCGATGCTTACGATGCGGCGGCTTCGGTTCATGGGCAAGGAGAGCCTTTGGGACAACAAACCGCTGGGAGCGTTCCTGTCGGTTATGGGCGGCTTTCCGGTGGAGCGGGGAACCGCCGACCGCGTCGCCCTACGCGCCGCGGGCGACGTGCTCGCCCTGGGCGAGCCGCTGGTGATGTTCCCCGAGGGCACTCGCAGGACGGGTGATCGCGTGCGGCGCGCCGACATGCTCGACGGGCCGGCCTTTGTGGCAGCCCGGGCGGGCGTGCCGATCGTGCCGGTGGGCTTGGGCGGCACGGTTCGGGCGCTGCCGGTGGGCGCCAGAGTGCCCCGCCCGCTCCGTGTCGTGGCGGTTGTCGGCGATCCGCTGCATCCGCCTCCCAAAGTGCGAGGACGGGTGCCGAGGCGCGCGGTGAGGAAGCTGACCGACGCGCTCTTCGACGAACTCAGCGACCTTTATGTAGAGGCGAGGGTGCTGGCAGGCGACGAGCCTCCGCCGAGAGCCTCCGCCGGGCCGTCCCACGACGAGTCGTCCTTCCAGGATTGTCCTGTGCGGAAGCTGTCACCCAAACAGTCCAGGACGTGACTGGCGCTGATCGTGCGGTCGTTTAAAGGCGGCCTGCGGCGAGAGCCCGCGCCCAGGGTGACCGCCGCAGCGGCTTCGACAGCAGCCAAGAGGTTGCGCAAGTTCCTCGGTGGCGGGAAGTACTCGGTCTCACGCGTCACGCGGACCTCTTCCACGCCCTGAGCCGGCGCCAGACGCTCGATCACGGCTCGAACAAGGTCTTCGGGCGCGGAGGCCCCAGCGGTCACGCCAACCGTTCCGGCTAGGTCGTCGGGCAGTTCGTCGGCGTCGTTCACGCGGAACACTCGTGAGCAACCGGCCTCTGCGGCCAGGCAGGCTAACGCGCTGGTGTTGGACGAGTTGGAGGATCCGATCACCACCAAAGCATCGCAGTGAGGCGCTATTTCCATCAGCGCCGACTGCCGATTGGTGGTGGCGAAGCACAGATCGCTGCGGCCCGGCTGCCAAAGTCCATCGAAACGGGTCTCCGCGGCGGCGAGTGTGTCGGACCACTCGCGGTGCGACAGGGTGGTCTGCGCCAGGATCGCCACCGGTGATCCCAAGCGGGGGAGGGCAGCGACATCTTCCGCGGACTCCACCCGGTGGATCGCATCGGGCGCCACCGCCATGGTGCCCACCGCCTCCTCGTGACCCTCGTGGCCGACGTAGATGATCTGGTATCCCTTAGCGGAGCGGGTTTTTACCTCGTGATGGACTTTGGTCACCAGAGGACAAACGGCGTCCACCACGAAGCCGCCGCGCTGACGTGCTGCCTCCACCACTTCCGGTGCCGATCCGTGAGCCGACAACATCACCGGGCTGCCCGCCGGCACCTCGGAGATGTCGTCTATGAAGACCACTCCCAACTCCTCGAATCGGCGCACCACCAGTTGGTTGTGGACGATCTCGTGATAGCAGTACACCGGCGGTTCGAAGGCTTGTACCATCCAAGCCAACGCCTTTATTGCCATCTCCACGCCTGCACAGAACCCCCGCGGCGCGGCTAGCAGCACCAAGTCGACCATCGGTGATCAGGCTAGGCCGCCGGGTCGCACCTGGGGGGCGGCCAGACCTCAGATCCCGGCTACACGATTAGTACTCGCTCGCTGACGGCCGTCTCTATCGAACCGGCGGCGCCCGGCAGCGCGGGCGCTATCAACAGGTCGACCTCAAGGCTGAGTGTCACGGTGACCTCCCAGCGGCCCCAGCTGTCGCGGGCTATTGCGACTGCGTCCACCGAGGCCGTCGGGAGCGGGCCGGCAGCCACCGCTTGGTCGACGCGTGCCCTGGCCGCCGCGGGGTCGAACGACACAGCCCCGGTGCTGCGCAATGAGTCGACGTCGACGGCGCCCGCCACGTCGTTGGCTGCCGAGGCTGCCACCGCGCGCAGCTCTTGAAACCGGACTCGCGCCAGGCCGACATCTAAGACGATGGCAGCCAGCACGAGCATCACCATCACGGCTGCCGGAAACAGCAGCAGCACGCTGCCTCGCTCACTGGGGCGGGTCGTCCCCCGGCCGCTCTCTGCTCGGTCACATCGGAGCGTGGGGCTGTCCGGCTGTGCCGAGTCGGAGGCGATCCCTTTGAGGCTCCTCAGCATCGCGCTATGCCGCTTAGGCCGGAGCGGAACGGGTCGACCACCTCGCTGAAGGTCGAAGTAACAGACGTCAGGTTGCCGAGGCCGCCGATGAACGGCACCCGGATCACGGGCAGGTCATGCGACACGGTCACGGTCACCCGGGCGCATCGGCGGTAGGCACCCTGCAGGGACGGTCCCGTCACGACAGAGCGCGATCCGCCCCTTCCGTACGCGGTCAGCGTCTCCGCAGCTCGTCTTGCGGCTGCGGCGTTGGCGGTGTTCTCATCTGTGGACTCCACATAGGCGCGAACCGCCTCACGAGCGGCAGCCGTGACCGCCAGCTTGGCGTCGACGACCCCCCAGGCGTTCACCACGATCAGCGTCACCGAGACGAACACCAGAAAGCCGAACGGCAGCACCTCGATGCCGCCGACCTGACCGCGGTCACCGCGATGGCGCACGCGTCGGGCAGAGTCCGCGCTCATCTGGCGGCCTCGACGCGCACTTCGACCGTGCGGTTCACTCGGCCGAGTCCGGTCAAGCCCGACAGGCTTGTCGGGAGAATCGTCGGATGCCGGGCATCCACCGTCAGGCTTACTGCCTCTGTGTTGCTGCAGTCCCAGCTCAGCGTTGCGGATCCATGGGTTCTGTAGCCGCCGAGTTCTCTCCAGAACTCGCGCTCGGCCGCTGCCGTCGCCGCGCAGCGGCCAGCGGCGCTGTCGTATCCGGCGACGATGCGTGCCGCATTGAACGCGGCACTTGTGACAAACGTCGTGGCATAAAGATTGAACAGCACTTGCACGGCGGCGATCATCAGCAGCATGAACACTGCGAGCCCGGCCGCCATGCCGAACAGCCCGGCGCCCCGCGATGTGTCGTTGACCATGCCCTGGAACGGGCCGGCCATCGGCACAGTGGAGCGCCCCGCGGTTGACAGCGCAGTCGTCGACGACATGCGGACAGCGCCAGGAGTTGTCGTCAATCCGGTTGACTCCACGGCTGTCAACCCGGCCGCGAGCAGGCTGCGGTTGCGGACAGCGCTACGGGGTGCCGATCTTGTTGACTTGCTGCGTGATGTTGCTCTGGGCGTCGCTCCAGATGGTGTTGAACCCGATCCACATCGCTGCTCCCAGAAACGCCACTATCAGCACTGCGATGGCCGCCGATATCACGCCCTCGCCGAGATCGCCGCGGCGTCGGCGACAGCCAGAGCGCACGCGGACTGAGCCGCTTGGGCTCAGGGCCAGCGTCTCGGTTCCGGGAGTGTCGGTTACCGCGGAGCCTAAGCACGCCGCGGGAATGTCAACCGCGGGAATGTTAACGGTCATGTCGTTGTTCACGTTGTTGTTCATTGTCTTCTCCTGTGTTTGGGTTGCTTGTGATGAGTGCCTTGGGCGGGATGCTGAGCGTTACATCGGGGTTGTTGTCCCTCGCCCAGTCCGCAAGTGGTTGTGGTGAGTGCCCGGTGGGCGGGTGGCTGAGTGGTGGGGCGGTGCTTGGCGCCCAGCACCGCAATCGGTCAGGCGAACAGCGTCAAAGCGTCCACGAAGGGAACGCCCATCAGCATCACCCCGGGCACGAGTGTGGCCGCCGTGACGGGTATCCAGACCTGCTGGGTCCGCTTCTCAATCGACTCGATCAGCTCGCGGTGCGACTCGCGGCGCATCGTGCGAGCCTCCTCGCTTATCAGCCCGCCGAAGTCGGCTGCCTCGCGGTTGAGCGACAGCACAGACACCAGCCGGAACAGCGAGTCCACGTCGGCGCGTCTAGCCCACTCTCGCAAGGCGTCTATCTCGCTGAGCCCCTGACGGATGCGCGCTGCCACACGTCTCAGATCCTCGGCGCAGACCCCGGCGCCCCGCTCGCCCACCCGCGCTAGCGCCGCGCCCAGAGACCAGCCTGCCGACAGCAGCATCCCGATCTGCTCTGCTATCACGGGCAGTTCCGCTCGCAGACGGTTCTGCCAGCAGGCGGACTCGGCAGCGGCGCGCTGTTCGAGCAACAGGAAGGCCAGCAGCGGGGATCCGAACACCAAGCCCATGGCGAGCAACGCGTTGAGCCTCAAGGCGACGCTGAGCACCACCGCAGTGCCGAGCGCGGCTGCTGCCCAGCCCACCTGACGAACGCGGAAACCTGTGACGCCGATCGGCGAGTGAACTCGCTCCAGACGCGCCTCCAGCTCCTCGCTCACGCGGAAGAGCCGCGCGAGGCGCTCTCCGACGGAGCGCGACAGCGGCGCGATCACCTCCTTGAAAGACTCAGCTGACAGCACGTCAGGGCTTCGTAGCCGCTGCGCCCCGCCGGCATGGGCCCTGAGCCGCTCTACCAGCCCGACGCGCTGAAACCACCGCACCTCGGACAAGAGCAGGGAGAGCCCGGCACAGCCCAGCAGCGACAGCCCGAAGACGGCACTGCTCATCGGTCGAACACCCGCTGGGGATGGGGTAGACGCATCACGCGTCCGGCCCATGCCCAGCAGCCGATCATTAGCAGCAGCGCCAACAGCACCACGGCCTGTCCGATGCCGCTGCGATAGGCGTCACGTCCGGTGCCGATCGACATTCCGGCAAGCGCCATCCCGGCCGGGACGATCAGCACGAAAGCTCTGGCGAAGCGCGCCCCCGCCTGACGCGACCGGGCGTCTTTGCGATCCTGGACGTCTTGACGACGGTCCTCGGCCAGAGCCTCCAGGCGCCTATCGAGGTCACCGCCACCGAGTTCGTGGGCGATCAGCAGCGTCTCGCAGGCCGCGTCGGCGGTCGGGTCGGCCAGCATGTCCTTCAACACCGACAGCGTCAGCGTCAGGTCGGTGGTGAGCAGCCACTCGCGGTGCGCCGCCTCGAACGCCGGGCGAAGCTCGCGGGGACTGCCGCGACCCACCTCGAACAGCGCCTGGGGGATGCTTCGCCCCAGCGACGAGGTTTGTAGGCGTATCTCCTCGATCATCCGAGGCCACGCCTCCATGGCTCGCTGGCGGCGAATAGAGCGCCGCGTCTGGTATCCCGCCACCGGGAAGGACGTCACGAAGCACGCCACGACCGCCGCCACGATCAGGCTCCCGAACACGGCGTAGGCCCCGATGCCGCCAGCGGCAAACAGCGCGGCTACCACAGCCGAGAACTCGCTGCGGTTCACCCTGTCGAGGCCGGCCTCCGCTAGCCAGGCGCTGAGCCCGCGGCGCGGTCGGGCCGAAGCGGCTTTCACGGCCGGCCCCAGGCCGAAGCCGGCCCATCCGAACGCGACGGCGCTGTACAGCCAGTGGGCACCGAGCGCGCCGATCACGGCCAAGATGACGGCGCTCACGACCTCTGCGACCCTTTGGCTGCCAACGTCGAGCGGATGTCGATCCCGACTGCTGCCATCGCAGCAGCCACTCTTGAGGGGATCAGCCCGCTCCAGCGCAGCGCGCCGTCCATCTGCTGTCGCGAGAACACCTCCGTGAGCGTGAACTGGGTACTGTCGGCGGTACCCGCGAAGTCTTCGACGCACACGATCCCCGACACACGCGGGCCTTCAGGAGTACGGGCGGTGTGCACCACCACGTCGATCGCTTCACTGACCAAGCTGTTGAGGGCCGTCATCGGCAGCTCATTAGACGTGTCGGAGAGCTGGCAAATGAACCTGAGCCGCGTGAGCGCCTGCCGAGCCGACCCTGCGTGGATGGTGGTGTAGCCCTTCACGCCCGACGACAGCGTCAGCAGCAGCGGCAGCGCTTCACGGTCGCGCACCTCGCCGACAATGGCCACATCTGGCGCCATGCGCAGAAAGCCCGCCACGAGCCTGCGCAAGCCGATAGCGGGACGGTCGCTGCGCGCCGCACGGGTCTGCATCCCAGCCACGTTCGCCAACGGGATGTCGGCCTCGAAGACCTCTTCTGCCACCACCACGCGCAACGACGGGTCGAGCTCGGCGCAACAGCAGCTCAGCATGGTGGTCTTGCCCGCACCCGGGGCGCCTGCGAACACAATCGTCTGCCGGGCCCTCACGCAGTCGCGCAGAAAGTCGGCCGCGGCGCGGGTCATGGTGCCCTGATCCACGAGTTCGCCCAGCGTCCGGAACGCCACTCCGGTGAACTTGCGGATGTTCACCATCATGTGCCCGCCGCGGGCCAGGTCTCCGTGAATGATATGAAGCCGGGCGCCGGTGTCTAGCTGCGCGTCCTGAAGGCCTTCGGCCGGGTCGAGCTTGCGGTGCGCGGCGGATGCGTCCTCAAGCACCTTCGTGAGGATCCGGGTGACGTGCTCGTCGTCGTGGAAGACTTCATGGTGGTAGCCGCTCGGTCCCAGGTGGCGCTTGACGAAGATCGCGTCTGGGCGATTGATCATGATCTCCCAGACGTCGTCGTCCGCGAGCAGCGGCCCCAGCGGCCCGTAGCCGGTGAGATTGCGCATGGCGCGCTCGGCCAGCAGCGCGGTGTCGGCGATTCGGAACGGGCGTGCACCGATCCGGTACTCGTCATTCCAGGCCTTGATCTCCTGATTCACCAGATCTGCCAGGAGAGTGTGCGCCTCCTGGTCGTCGAGGCCGGCGGACATCCGACGGGCGCGCTCCTGGACACGGCGCTCGATCTCCTCGAGGGGCGTGAGCTGAGCGCTCATCGGGCGTTCAAGCGGGCCGCAACGGCTGCGGCAATTCGTCGGCATAGAGACGATGGCAGGGCCACACCGTCTCGCAGAGCAGGCTCCACTGACCGGTGATGTGGCACGAACACCGGAGCGGCGATGCCCTCAGCTGCGGTCCTCTGGAGCAGCGCGGACAACGCCGCGGCCACTGAAGCCCGCCGCCGCGTGTGCCGCGCAGCGCGGTTGATCACCGGAAGCAGCCGCTCGGCGGATACGCCGCGGTCGGCCAAGCCCACGATGGTGCGCACCAGAGAGTGCACTCCCAAAGTGTTGCCAGCCCCCACGGCAACCACCAGATCGCTCAGCGATGTGGCAGCGCGGGCGAGCCTGTTGCGGTCTTCCACGGCAGCCGCGCCGGTATCCGACTCGCCCTCGGTGTCGGCGTCTGTGTCGGCGACGACGAACCGGTAGGTGCGGGCCAGCCCAGCCAGTGCCGTCTCAAGCGGACGCCGGCGGATTGCTGTCCAGTCGCGGTGCCGCCGCAGCCCGGGCAGAAGGTGGTAACCGCGTCCGGCGGGCTCGATTAGCAGCGCGCCCAGCTGGTCGCGGCCTAGCCATCCGTCCTGGCAGGCCTCGACCAGCTCCTGCAGGCCCGACATCGTGTCTCGGGTGTCGTGCATCACCGCCTGGTCGGCGTTGAGGGCTATGTCGGCCAGAAGCACCAGGCCGCGGTCGGAGGCCTCAGACCCGAGGCCCTGGGCGAGTGCCATCGCAATGAGAGACGCGCCCGCTCCACCGCTGCTGGTGACCGCGATGATCTTCCCCCTCCAGCCGACGGAGAGGCCGCCGCGATCCGCGGCGGCCTCGTCGTGGTCGGACGAAGTGGCCTGGGCGTGTGCTGCTAGCGCGCTGATCAGGTCGTCGCGGCCGAAATCCTCCGCAAGCGCTGCGGAGGCCCTCAGATCCGACGGCGGACACGGGCTGTCGCCGCCGACGATAATCACTGCCAGACCCGCGGCAGTCGCCTCCGCGATGAGGGAGGGGCTGAGTTCCCCAGCGTCTGCCCCAATCAGCAACGCCGAGAACTTCTCTCCGTTGTCGAGCCGGCTGCTGACCTCCGACGCCGAAAGGCACTTGACGAAGTCGACCGAGATTGCAGCCGCGGTCGACCAGCGCGCCAGCCGCGAGAACCACTCGGAACGGGGAGCGGCGAGTCCTGCGACCCTCCATCGGTCACCTGACATCGGACAGCTCCATCCCGTCACTGCTGGTCCCGTGAGTGCCAAGCCCGTACTCTGAGGGGATGTCGAGGGCGTAGTCCGGTGTGCCCGGATCAGCGGACTCAGCGCCAAGATCGGCGATCAGCCCTGACGTGGCGACGTAAGCAGGGTAGGCGTCGGTGACGGCACGTGTGGTGCGGATCACCGTCACAGAGCCTCGGCGGGACAGGTGAGCCAAGCTCATGGCCGACGCGGCATCGTCCAGGGCCAGCTTGAGGACGCCTCTGGAGGACGCAGATTCGCTGCCACCGGACCACCCCAGCACCCGGACGTCTTCGGCCGCCACGACCGTGAAGGGATCGTCGCTGGCGTCTAACGTGGCGAGCACGGTCACGCGGTCGCCGGCAGCGGTGCGATCGCTGATGCGGTCGTGTTCAACCGGCATCGACATCTCATGTACGGCGCCCACAGCGGCGCCGTCTGCGCTGGGCGCCGCGATGAGGTCGCCCGCTGTGATCAAGTCGCCCGCGACGAGGTCGCGCACGGCGATCGAGCCCTCGAGTCCGTCAGCGGACGAAACGGCATTGGCGGCGACCACCGCCGGCAGCAGCATCGGCGCCAGCGCGAGGTCGCCCAAGCTGACCGCCGCCCCCTGCTCGATCGGTTCTGAGGCAACGAGGTACAGCTCGCCAGGATCGCCGCTGCCTCGGTCGGCAAGTGTGAAGGCACCCACGCCCGCCACCGTCACCATGAGAGCACCGACGACCGCCCGCCCGCTCGGAAGCCGGCGCCGGGGCCTGAGACTCCGAGCCTGTGGCTTGGCGGAGTATCCACCATCTGGCTCTGTAACGCTCATATAGTCTCCTTGCTATATCGTAAAGGCATCCCGTCACTGCGATAAGCATCAGACATACCCGAAATCGCAGATCATACTGAAACACATTGTGATTTATCGATTTTCAGGAAGGTCGAGTAATAGTAATGGCTGAAATAGCAGATACCACATCGGGCGATCCGTTTGAGTCAGTGTTGTCGGAGAGCGGCCCGGAGTGGCTGGGAACCACCGCTTCGTCGAAGCGGCTGGGCATCACCACGCGCACGCTTTATCGCTTCATCGACGAGGGCCAGATTCCGGCCTATCGGCTAGGCCGCGTCATTCGGCTGAAGCTGTCCGATATCGATTTTCAGAAAGGTCGAATAATAGTAATGGCTGAAATAGCAGATACCACATCGGGCGATCCGTTTGAGTCAGTGTTGTCGGAGAGCGGCCCGGAGTGGCTGGGAACCACCGCTTCGTCGAAGCGGCTGGGCATCACCACGCGCACGCTTTATCGCTTCATCGACGAGGGCCAGATTCCGGCCTATCGGCTAGGCCGCGTCATTCGGCTGAAGCTGTCCGATATCGACGGCTTCATCGAGTCGTGCAGGATCGAGCCCGGCACCATCGGCCACCTGTACCCCACGGCGGCCCGGGCTAGCGATGATTCCGCCTCAGATGCCGGTTAGCCCCTGGTCAGGCCTTGCGGGAATGCAGTGCAGGGTGCCGCGAGCTGCCCGCATTACCGAGGCTTTCCGCCGGCGGTTGGCGGCCCTGGGGGGTCAGCGGCGTATCTCGTAGTACCAGTTGGTGGGATCCGCCTCGACGTCGTGGCGCACGAAGCGGGTGAACCCCGCCTTCGACGCCATGTCGGACAGGCGAGCCGGATACATCCCGAGGGTGCCGAGACCGGCGCCGTTGGGCTCCGACATCGATGATGACATGCAGTAGAACACCGACATGGCGTACATGTAGGGCAGCACCGGGATCTTGCGGTTCGACTCTAGGTCGCCGCGGCTCTTGATGTCGGCCACGAGCCACCAGCCCTTGTCTGAGAGGCACTTGTAAGCAGAGGCAACAGCATCGTCCGGGCGTGTCAGGTCGTGTAGCACGTCGAGCGTCACGAGCAGGTCGACGGGAGCGAGTCCGGCGAGATCGTCGAACGTGCCTTTGGCGAACGCCACATTGTCCAGGCCGCAGGCAAGCGCCTCACGCCGGGCTATGGCGATAGCGCGGCCCGAGGGGTCGAGGCCCGTCACTGTGGTCGCCGGGAAGTTGCGGGCCAGAAGCCGGGCGGCCACGCCCGTGCCGCATCCCACGTCTACGACGCGGCCGCCAGAGCGCAGGCGCTCGATGGCGCCGTCGAAGGCCTGCAGCACACGCGGCACGAGGAACGCCTCCTGGCGGGCCCCGGTCATGGCGGATTGCATGTGGCAGGCGTGCTGGCCGTGGGACTCCCAGGTCATCCCGATCCCCGTGCGGAAGGCCTCCGCGGTGGCGTCTATCTCCAAGTGCGTCATTGGCGGGCCGAACACTTCGGGCATGTATGCCCAGTGCCCTTCGTCGGTGAGAGCCACCCTCGCCTCGGGCGTCAGGGCAAAACGACCGTCTTCGTGTTGCACTAGCTCGGTGGCCGCAAGGCCTTCCAGCCACTCGCGCACCCATCGCTCGTGCAGCCCGGTGGCGTCGGCCAGCTCGGCGCTGGTGCACGGCTCGACGTCATCAAGCGCTGCCCACAGCCCGAGGCGCGTGCCGAGGTGCATCATCGCCGACACCATCTCGCCCTGCTTGATCCGATACAGCTCTAGAACGGTGAGCGGCACCAGCTCCGGATCGACTGCTGTGCGAAATGTCAACGGCTTGGTCCTTCAGAGCCCTGTGAGGCTGTCCACCGATCAGGCTGTCCACCCGTGGGATGGCTGCGAACGGGCGACCGGAATCGAACCGGCATCATCAGCTTGGAAGGCTGGGGTTCTACCGTTGAACTACGCCCGCAGAGCTGCCACGATAGCCAGCTGACCGCCGGGCTGGTCAGCGTCCAGTCAGTGAGCCGGCTGCCGGGCCGGCTCACTGTGCGCGGCCATGCGAACAGCTCGGCATAGGCGCGGCCGACCGCCGGTACAATCGCGCAGGTGCGCAGCAGTGTCGAGACGCTCGACGGCAACCGTGTGAGGCTCACGGTCGAGGTCGACGTCGAAGAGTTCGAGCCAGAGATCGAAGCGGCATTCCGGCGCATCGCCCGTGAGATTCGGGTGCCCGGGTTCCGTCCGGGCCGCGCTCCCAGACGGCTTCTCGAGATGCGGCTCGGCCACGAGGCAGGCCGGGCCGAGGCAATGAGGGCATGCATCCCCAGCTACTACCAGCGCGCCATCGCAGAGCGCGGCGTCGACGACATCGACTCTCCGGAGATCGAGATCACAGGCGGGCAGCAGCACGGCCCGCTGAGTTTCGACGCGGTGGTGCAGGTGCGCCCCGTCGTTGAGGTGGCCGGCTACGAGAGCCTGCGGGTGCAGATCCCCAGTCCCGTCGTGACTGCCGGTGAGATCAACGCCGAGATCGATGGGTTTCGCCGTCAGTTCGCGGAGCTGCGCGAAGTCCGCCAGCCGGCCGGCGACGGCGATCACCTGACGATCGACATCATCTGCACCCTCAATGGCGAGACTGTGGACGGCCTGACTACCTCCGATTACGACTACGAGCTGGGTGCTGGCTTCGCGGTGCACGAGATCGACGACAATCTGCGCGGCAGCTCTGCGGGTGACATCCTGGACTTCACCGCGGCGCACCCCGACACCGAGATTGAGAGCCGCCTGCATTTCAGGGTTCTGGTCAGGGCCGTCAAGCAGATAGTGCTTCCCGAGCTGAACGACGAGTTCGTCGAGGAGAACTCGGAGTTCGCGACCGTCAGTGAGATGCAGGAAACGCTGCGTGAGCGCCACACGCGGCTGAAGGTGATGAACTCGTCTGCGGCCCGCTGGCGGGCCACGGAGCGCGCTATCGCCGCGCTGGTGGAAGACGACGTCCCAGATGCGATGATCATCTCGCACGCCGAGTCGCGGCGCGCGGCTATCGAAGAAAGCCTGCAGGAGCAGGGCACGACCCTTGAGGAATACCTGGATGCCACTGGGCGGTCTTCCGATGACCTGCTAGATGAGCTGGACGAGCAAGCCGAGATTGCTGCCAAGGTCGACCTCGCGCTGCGATTCGTCGCAAGTGCCGAGGAACTGGAACCTGCCGAAGACGAGATTGAAGCCGAGGTCCGTCGCCTGGCGGGGCTCGGCGACGCCGCAGACGTCTCAGCTGGTGGTGAGGTCAACCGGCTTGCCCAGATGCGGCAGAATCCAGAGGTGCGGTCAATGATGTCGGAGGTGAGAGCCGCCATGTCCAAGCGCGCGGCGTTCAGCTGGATCAGCGAACGTGTCGTGATCGTCGACCCAGACGGCATGACGATCGATCCTGAGCTGCTCGAGCTGCCTGACAACGCGGGCGTCCCGGCCATCGACGCTGATTCCGGTTCACTCGCTGAGGCTGCCGCCGACGCGGCTGGCAGAACATGAGCCCTGAAGCGCCTCGCGGCTACCTCGTGCCCACCGTGGTGGAGCAGACGACCAGAGGCGAACGCGCCTTCGATCTCTATAGCCGCCTGCTCAAGGAGAACATCGTGTTCCTCGGAACACCAGTGGACGACACGGTGGCGAACCTGATCTGTGCCCAGCTCCTGCATCTCGAGTCCGAGGATCCCGAAAAGGACATCAACCTGTACATCAACAGTCCCGGAGGCGACATCAACGCGCTGTTCGCCATCTATGACACGATGCAGTACATCAAGCCCGACATCACCACGATCTGCTTCGGGCAGGCCGCCTCCGCCTCTGCGGTGCTGCTAGCAGCGGGCACCCAGGGCAAGCGCCTGGCGCTGCCGCACGCCCGCATCCTAATCCACCAGCCCTACGCCGGCGCTCACGGCCAGGCCAGCGACATCGAGCTGATCGCAGCAGAGGTTGCCCGGCTGAAGTCATCGCTCGAGCAGGTGTTGGCGTTCCACACCGGCCAGCCCGTGTCGCGCATAGCGGCCGATACCGAACGGGACTTCGTTATGACCCCCGAGCAAGCCCAGGAGTACGGGATCATTGACGAAGTGATCAAGGCACGAGACGTGGTCGACAACAGCGATGCCATCAGGGCGGTCGGCTGACCACGGGGCGACGGGACTTCGGAAAGG
The DNA here is from genome assembly GCA_965214945.1 of Acidimicrobiales bacterium. Lineage (GTDB taxonomy): Bacteria > Actinomycetota > Acidimicrobiia > Acidimicrobiales > Aldehydirespiratoraceae > JAAXHB01. Next base: position 1,177,802 of record OZ244029.1, read on the forward strand.
CGGTCGGCGTGGCCAAGCTCGGCGAGAGGTCCGAAGTCCTCAAATGCTCGTTCTGCGCCAAGTCTCAGAAGCAGGTGCGAAAGCTCATCGCCGGCCCCGGTGTGTACATCTGCGACGAGTGCGTCGACCTGTGCAACGAGATCATGGAGGAGGAGCTGGCTGAGCCTGCCGAGGCGCAAGCTGGCGAGCTTCCCGCCCCGCGAGAGATCTTCCAGTTCCTCGACGACTACGTCGTGGGCCAGTACAGCGCTAAGCGGATCCTGTCGGTGGCGGTCTACAACCACTACAAGAGGGTTCACTTCGACGACGGGGAGCCCGCCGACGTCGAGCTTCAGAAGTCCAACATCCTGCTGATAGGGCCGACCGGCTGCGGCAAGACGCTGATGGCCCAGACCCTGGCGCGGATGCTGAAGGTCCCTTTCGCCATTGCGGACGCCACCGCGCTAACCGAGGCCGGCTACGTCGGCGAGGATGTGGAGAACATCCTGCTCAAGCTCATTCAGGCGGCCGACTACGACGTGCGACGAGCCCAGCACGGCATCATCTACATCGACGAGATCGACAAGATCGCCCGCAAGAGCGATAACCCCTCTATCACCCGCGACGTGTCCGGCGAGGGCGTCCAGCAGGCGCTGCTGAAGATATTGGAGGGCACCTCGGCGTCGGTGCCACCCCAGGGAGGCCGCAAGCACCCCCACCAGGAGTTCATTCAGATTGACACCACGAACGTCCTGTTCATCTGCGGCGGGGCGTTCACGGGCATAGAGAAGATTGTGGAGCACCGCATAGGCACCGCCGGCGTGGGCTTCGCCGCGGACATCCGTCGTCCCGAGCAGAAGAACCTGGGCGCCATTTTCGCTGAGGTTCTCCCCGAGGATCTGGCGAAGTTCGGCCTGATCCCGGAGTTCATCGGTCGCCTGCCCGTGACTGGGACGGTCAGCAGTCTCGACCGCGACGACCTGGTGCAGATACTCGTGGAGCCTCGCAACTCGCTCGTCAAGCAATACCAGAAGATGTTCCGCTTCGAAAATGTCGATCTCAGCTTCAGCGATGCGGCGCTGGCGGCCATCGCGGATGAGGCCATCGAGAGATCGACCGGGGCTCGCGGGCTGCGTGCCGTCCTCGAGGAGGTGCTGCTCGACACCATGTACGACCTACCCGGTCAGAGCGATGTGAGTTCTGTGAGGATTAGGAAATCCGATGTTCTCGGCAATTTGAATCCGACGCTGCTTCCGCGTCGGAGCACACAACGAGCCGAGACGCGCTCTCGCAGGGCGAGCTGACCTTCGGGCATCGCCGGGTCGGCTGCTGACGCGAGGCGTCCGGGACCTCTGTGGACTACGCGGCGGCCCTCGACTATCTCCAGAGCCTGATCAACCACGAGGCGCGGCCTCGCGCCGGGCGGATCGCGGGCCTGAGCCTCGACACTATGCGGCAGCTCATGGCGGCTCTCGGCGACCCGCATAGGGCCTACCCCGTGATCCACGTGACAGGCACCAACGGCAAGGGCTCAACGGTGCGGATGACGGCTCGACTGCTGCGCGAGATGGGACTGCGTGTTGGGGCCTACACGAGCCCCCACATCGCCGAGCCGACTGAGCGCATCGAGGTCGACTCCACCCCGATTGGCCCTGACGCCTTCGCTGAGGCAGTGGGCGACGTGGCCCGCCTGGCGGACTTCCTCAACAGGCGCGTCACGTGGTTTGAGACGGTAACTGCGGCGGCGTTGGCCCATTTCGCGCTCGAGGCGGTGGATGTGTCCGTGGTGGAGGTGGGGATGCTCGGCCGGTTCGACGCCACCAACGTGGTGGACGGCGCGGTGGCGGCGCTCACCAACGTCGGCCTCGACCACACCGACGGCCGGGGCGACTGGCGGCGCGCTGTGGCGCACGAAAAAGCTGGCATCGTCAAGCCGGGGTCAGCCGTTGTGTGCGGTGAGACCGACCCCGCGGTGACCGAGGCCTTCCGAGCGGAGCCGTCTCGTTTGGTTGTCGAGCGCGGCCGCGACTTTGGTGTCGCGCGGAGCCGACTCGCCGTTGGAGGGCGCTTGGCCGACTTCTACACGCCGCACGGCGCCTACGACGACGTTCTGGTCGCCTTGCACGGCCGTCATCAGGTTGACAATGCCTGTTTGGCCGTCGCCTGCGCTGAGGCCTTCTTCGACGCTGCGCTGCCGCGGGACGCGGTGGCCCACGCGCTGGCGCGCACGACCGTGCCGGGGCGCTTCGAGATCGTCGGTCGCCGTCCGCTGACTGTGCTCGACGGTGCTCACAACCCCGACGGCGCCCGTGCCGCGGCTCAGACGCTGGCCGCAGAGTTCGCCGTGACTGGCCGGCTGATTCTGGTCGTCGGCGTGCAGTCGGGCCGCGATGTGGCGAGCCTGCTCGAAGCCTTGGGCGGGGGCTCATCCGCTGGCGGCCATGTCGTGGCTTGCACCGCGCCCACGGCCCGCGGCGTCCCGGCCGCAGAGGTGGCGGCCGCCGCAGTGGCCCTGGGCTCATCGGCCGAAGTGCGGGAGCACCCCGCTGAGGCGCTGTCCGCGGCTCAGCAGTTGGCCGAGCCCGACGACGTGGTGCTGGTGACCGGTTCGTTCACAGTGATCGGCGCGGTGCGAGAGGCGACGGTGGGGGCGGCGTGAGCCGTCTCCGACACGGCGGTGCCTGGTCGCCGCCGGTAGTGTCGCGCCGGTGAACCGCACGCTCGTAATATGCAAGCCCGATGCCGTGGAGCGCTGCCTAGTCGGCGAGATCATCGGCCGCCTGGAGCGCAAGCGCCTCAAGCTCGTAGCCGCCGAGCTGCGGGCCCTGGACGCCGACACGCTTGCGTGCCATTACGCCGAGCATGTCGGCAAGCCCTTCTACGACAGCCTCGTGGGCTTCATGAGCCGAAGTCCGGCGTTGGTGGCGGTGGTGGAGGGCCCTGAAGGCGCTTGGGCGATCGTGCGCGACATGATCGGCGCCACTGATCCGCGCAAGGCAGCGCCGGGCACCATCCGAGGCGACTTCGGCATGGAAGTCACAGAAAACCTGATCCACGGCAGCGACTCCGCTGCGTCCGCGGCCCGCGAGATCGAGATCTTCTTCCCCGGCTTGAGCAACACGTGAACTGCCGCGGTCTTCGCCGTCGCGGCTGCTGCGATGACAGTATGCAAGTGGTGGGGCGGCTTCAGCGTAGAGTGGTGCCGGGCGTAGACTGGAGCGCAGACGGGCGACCCGGACATCCCGGGCCCGCTGCCGAGTTCGGCCCCATCCGAATCGAGGCGTGACATGGGCTCATTCAGAATGCGCGACGGCCTGGGTGGGATAATCGGGCGTGACATCGCGCTAGATCTCGGCACCGCTAACACGGTCATGTATTCACGCGGCGAGGGGATTGTGCTCGACGAGCCGTCTGTGGTGGCGGTCAACACCCGCAACCAGAAGGTCCTGGCCGTTGGCATCGATGCCAAAAAGATGATTGGCCGCACTCCCAAACACGTCGAGGCCGTGCGCCCGCTGCGTGAGGGCGTCATCGCCGATTTCGCCATGTGCGAGGAGATGCTGCGGGAGTTCATACAGCGCGTCCATCACGGGAGGCTCGCCAAACCTCGCATGGTGATAGCGGTGCCTTCGGGCATCACAGGAGTGGAGCAGCGAGCGGTGCAGGAGGCCGCGGAGTTCGCCGGTGCCCGCCGACCGGTCAAGATCATCGAGGAGCCCATGGCCGCCGCCATCGGCAGCGGCATGAAGGTGTGGGAGCCGATGGGCAACATGATCGTCGATATCGGCGGCGGCACCACCGAGGTGGCCGTGATATCCCTGGGCGGGATCGTCACCAGCGAATCGACCCGTGTGGGCGGCGACGAAATGGACGCCGCGATCATCCAATTCATCAAGAAGGAGTTCTCGTTGTCAATCGGTGAGCGCACCGCTGAGGAGATCAAGATCGAGCTCGGATCGGCCTATCCCCTGCAGCAGGAGATGCAAGCCGAGGTGCGCGGCTGCGACTTGGTAACCGGACTTCCCCGCGAGGCGACGGTCACCACCCTGGACGTCCGCCTCGGACTCGAGGAGCCGCTCACTGCTATCAGCGACGCGATCCACACGACGCTGGATCGCACGCCCCCCGAGCTAGCGGCCGACATCATGGAGCGGGGAATCGTCCTCGCCGGTGGCGGAGCGCTGCTGAAAGGCCTGGACCAGCGGCTCGCCAACGAGACCGAGATGCCCTTCATGGTGACGTCGGATCCGCTCAACGCCGTTGTTAGGGGCTCGGGTCGCATGCTCGAGAACCTCGAGCGGCTGTCGGGCGCCGTGATCATCTCGGGTGGCAACTGACGCCTCAAATATGGCGCTCGCTCCGCGCCGCAGCAGGTCTAGGTTGCGCCTGGGACTGCTGATCCTCACGGCGCTCATGCTGATGACACTCGACTTCCGCGGCTACGGGCCGCTCGAGACGGCCCAGGGCGCCATACGCGATCTGCTGCAGCCCCTGGCTTCCGGTGCCGACACGGTGCTCTCGCCGATCGGCGACTTGTGGACGACCACTATCGGCTACCGCGACCTGCGCCGCGAGAACGCCGAGCTGAGAGCCGAGCTCGACGCGTTGCGCGGCCGGGAACTGCGTGCCGACGCTGATCAGGAGGCCTACCGGCGCCTGCTAGAGGCCACAGGCATCGAATACATCTCCGACATCGAGCGGGTGGCGGCGTCGGTGCTGCGCGACCGGGTGGGGAATTTTGGCAGCGACGAACTCACGATCGACAAGGGCCGCCGCGACGGCGTGACCGCGGGCATGGCGGTGGTCACAGGCGCCGGGCTGGTGGGCCGCGTCGATGTTGTCGGTGCGAGGCAGAGCACCGTCACCACCGTGAGTGATCCCGACCTGGTGATCGGCGTGCGGGTGCTCGGAGTCGACGATGTGGGCCTGGGCCACGGCGTACCGGGCGACTCGCGCTCCTTCGTCATAGACGCCGGCCTGCTATGGCCGCAAACCGATGAGCTTCACGGCCTGGCCGAAGTTGGCAGCACTGTCGTGACTGCCGCGTCGAGCCGCTTCCCGGCCGACGTGCCAGTCGGGACCGTCACGTCGGTGGCGCCGGCTCAGGCTGGCCTGCTGCAGCTCGTCATGGTGGAGATCGCGGTGGACGTCGACGATCTTGGCCTTGTGACCGTGCTTCTCGCGGATGAGCGGGATGCGCCTCCGGTCGGCCCTGCCCCGCCGTTCTCGGGCAGCGCGGTCCCAGGCGGCGATCCCGCGCAGGGCGCGTCGTGACAGTTGCGGCACGCGTTGAGACGTTCGGCGACCGGCACCGCGCGTCGGGCGGCGCGGCGAGGGCGCTGGCGACGGCTCTGCGGATGGCAGCGGTGTTCCTGGCTGCGCTGATCCTGCAGATCACGTTGTTCGTCGACGTGAGAGTCGCCGGAGTTGCCCCCGATCTCATGGCCCTCATCGCTGCGGCGGCCGGCATCATGGCGGGCCCCCAGCGAGGGTCGCTCGTCGCGTTCATTGCGGGGCTGCTGTGGGATGTCTTTCTGCCGACACCGCTGGGGCTGTCGGCTGTGTCGTTCGCTTTGGTCGCATATGTGGTCGGTCTCGTCACCGTAGGGCTGCTCAAGAGCACGCGTTTTCAGACGGCCTTACTGGTCGCGGGGGCCACAGCAGTGTCTTTGGTGTTTTATGCCTTGCTGGGTGAGCTGGTAGGCCAGAGCGGCCTGCTGGAGCTGGGCCTGGTGCGGATAGTGGTGATGGCCGCGCTGCTCAATGGCATGCTGTCGTATGCTGCGGTGCCGCTGGTGCGCTGGGCGCTGAGCTGATGCCGACGCATCCGGCGGGACTCGATGAGCACCAGAAGATGCGGCTGCGAATCATTGGCATGGTGGCGCTTTCTCTGCTGGCTGCGCTGATCGCGCGTCTGTGGTATTTGCAGGTGCTGGAGAGCGAAGAGCTTCGCGCCCGGGCATCGGCGAACATCCTCAGGATTGTCCACGAAGAGGGCCCACGAGGCCGGATCTTCGACTCTAAGGGCCGGATTCTTGTCGACAACAAGGTGGCGTACGTTGTGGCCATCGACCGGCGTGAGCTGTCCGCCGCGCTTGACGTCGAAGGTCAGGCGGCGATGTTCGTCGAGCTCGCGCAGATTGTCAGCCGATCGGGTCGCTTGACGAAGGTGGCCGACATCTCTGCCAGGCTTGCGAGCCGCGAGTTCGGCCCGTTCGACAAGGTGCCGGTGGCAATCGACATCGACCCCGGCCTGCTGGTGTACCTGGGGGAGCGCCCTGACCTCTTTCCGGGTGTGTCGGTGGAGGAGCACAGCATCCGCGATTACCCCTACGGAGATCTGGCCGCTCACCTTCTCGGTTATGTGGGTCCGCTCACGTCCTCGGAACTCGACACCAAGCGAGCCCAGATCGACCCCACTGATCCCGGCGCCAAGACGTACCAGCCGGGCGACGAGATCGGCAAGAGCGGCGTCGAGCGGATCTTCGAAGACGAGCTGAGAGGCACGCCGGGACGGCGCGTCTTCGAGGTCGACGCGTCCCATCGGATTGTCAAGGAGCACCACGCGCTCGGATGGGCCCCGGTGCCCGGCAACGATGTGCACCTCACGATCGACCTCGACGTTCAGCATCTCGTGGAGACCGAGCTTCGCCGCGGCCTCAAAAAAGCTCGCGCGCAGTCGCCCCCGCGAACTGAGGACAACGAGATCGCCCCTCCGTTCGCGGGCTCCGCGGGCGCGGCGGTAGCCCTGGACCCTCGAGACGGGTCGGTCGTGGCGCTGGCCTCGTTTCCTACGTATGACCCGCGTGATTTCGTGGGCGGCATCTCCCAGGAACTCTTCGACGACCTCACAGCGCCGGATAACTACTCGCCGATTCTTAACAGAACCATCCAGGGCGAATACCCACCCGGGTCGACGTTCAAGCTGATCACTACGTACGCCGCTATGACCCAGGGGGTGATCGGCGACGGTGACGACGCCACCATCAGCGTGAACGAGTTCTACACGGACACAGGCACCTACACGTACCCGTTCTGCATCGAACAAGACGCATCATGCGTCTTCAGTAGCCCCTACTGCTGCGAGCGAGGCGTCGACCTGAGAGATGCCATCACCGTGTCGAGCGACACCTACTACTACAAGCTTGGCGGTGAGGGTTTCTTCGGGCGGACGCCTCCGGCGGACGAGGGGATCCAGAAGACGGCCCGGCTATTCGGCCTGGGAACCGGAAGCGGTATCGCGCTTCCGTATGAGCGCTCAGGCGTCGTTCCCGACCGCGACTATTACGACTATCAGCACCAGCAGGGCGTGTTCCTGCGCAGCGGCAGCGAATGGTACGCGGGCGACACCATCAACCTGGCCGTGGGCCAGGGCAACCTGCTGGTGACTCCCGTTCAGATGGCCAACGCCTTCGCGGCCCTGGCCAGCGACGGCAAGATCCACCAGCCCAATATTGCCAAGAGGATCACCGACCGCAACGGGGACACCCTTGAGGAGTTCGGGCTGCGGCTGATCAGCGAAGTGGATCTGCCCGATCACATAATCGGGCCGATGCTCGACGGGCTCAACGGTGTGACTGCCGCCAGCCTGCCCGGGGGCGCTGCCGGGGAGTCGCATCTTCAGGGAACAGCGTACGCCGCCTTCAACTTGCCTGGTGAGGGTGGGGTGTCGTTCCCCCTGAGCAGCTGGCCCGTAGCCGGCAAGACCGGCACCGCCGAGAAGCGTGGCCAGGCTGACTTCGCGTGGTTCATCGGCTTCGGCCCCGCGCCGTGGCCCGAGCGCGGCGTCGCCCACACGCCGGAGATAGTCGTGGCTATGGTGCTTGAGGAGGCGGGCTTCGGGGGCGTCGTAGCGGCGCCCGCTGTGGCGCGGGTGCTGTTGCCCATAGCGACTGACACCGTCGAGCGGGCCCGCACCGCGGACGAGGTGGACGCCTGCTACGCCCAAGTGAAAGTGCTCACGTCGCACCTGGAGGGGGTTCGAACCGGCGAGATCAAGGTGGACGAAGAGGGCAACCTGATATCCGCGACGCGTCCCGAGCTGTCTGATGAGTGCTCCAAGCTCGTGGGCGGCGAGCAGGCGGTGGAGAGGCTGGGACTGGACGCGCTGCCATGACGGCCACATCTAGAGCACCACATCGCTCGTCGCCCGTCCCGGCGATCAGGACAGAGAAGGACGCCTGGTGGCTGCTGGTCGACCCACTGCTGGTGCTGTCGGCTGCGGCGATAGCCGTCATAGGGGCGGTGCTGGTCTACTCGGCGACCCGCGGCACGGCCGAGTTCGCCGACCCCGACACGTCGTTCCTGCAGCGTCAGGCCAGTTTCGCCGCTGCGGGCATGGTGCTCGGCGCGGCGGCCGCTTTCGTGGAGCCGCGTCACATCAAGCGGTTCTGGCCCTTCGCGTTCGCGGCGATGATCGCGGCTCTTGCGGCAGTGGCGGTATTTGGTTTGGAGGTACACGGCACCCGGGGATGGTTCGATTTTGGCGGCCTCAGGCTTCAGCCCTCCGAGCCGGCGAAGCTAGTGCTGATAGTCGGCTTGGCGCTGCTGCTGTCGCCGTCGCGCCAGGGAGGCGTCGGTGTGAACCGCCTGGCCATGGCGCTGGGCATCACTGCCGCGCCTGTAGCGCTCTTGCTGCTGCAGCCCGATCTGGGCACGATGCTGGTGTACTTGGCCGTGGCGTTCGCGATGATCGTCGCGAGCGGCGTGCAGGCCCGCTGGATCGCGTTGCTGGCGCTTGTAGCGGTCGTCGGAACGGTCGGCGTGCTGCGCTCCGACATGCTTGAGGGCTATCAGCGGGCAAGACTCACGGTGTTCTTGTTCGCGCCGGAAGAACTGACGGAGTACGCCGAGACCTACGCCTTCAACGCTACGCAGGCGCAGATAGCCATCGGCAACGGCGGGCTGACAGGTCAGGGGCTGTTTCAGGGTACACAGACCCGATCGCAGCTTGTGCCGGCACAGCAGACCGACTTCATCTTCACGGTCGCGGGGGAGGAGCTGGGGCTGCGCGGTGCCGGGGCTCTTCTCGGGCTCTACGCGCTGCTGCTGCTGCGGATCTGGCGCACCGCTCTTACTGCCTCCTCGGTGTTCGGCAGACTGGTGTGTGCAGGCGTGTTCGCCATGCTGGCATTTCAGATGTTCCAAGCAGTGGGGATGACGATGGGCATGATGCCCATCACCGGCATCCCGCTGCCGCTGGTCAGCTACGGAGGTTCGTCAATGATCACGTCGATGGCGGCTCTCGGCCTCGTAGCGGGCGTGTACCGACGACGTCTGCGCATCGACGAGATGCGAGACTGACGCGCCTCTGCCGTTGCGGAGCGGGCGCCCATCGGCGGCGAGCCGGGCCGATGCCTGCTTGGACCGATGCCGGCCGCCTGTTAGTAGCATGAGGCCATGACTTACCTGTGGCCGCGCCTTGAGCCTCTACTTCCGCAGGTGTCCAAGCCGGCGCGCTACATCGGCGGCGAGCAGGGGATGCAGGCCCCCGAACACGGCCCTGGCATCGTCTCGTGGCTGTTGACCTATCCCGACGTCTACGAGATTGGCCTGCCCAACCAGGGGTTGCAGATCCTTTATGAGATACTCAACGAGCACCCCGGCGCGGCCGCAGAGCGGGCTTACGCGCCCTGGGTCGATCTCGAGGCGCTGATGCGCGCGCGGCGGCTGCCGCTGTTCTCGGTGGACACCCACCGACCAGCCGGGCTCTTCGACGTGATCGCGTTCAACCTCTCGGCCGAACTCACCTACACGAATCTGCTCAACTGCGTCGACCTGGCAGGCGCAGCGGTGCGCAGTGAGCATCGCAGCGGCGGCGACCCGTTGATCTGCGCCGGGGGCCACTGCACCTACAACCCCGAGCCGCTGGCGGACTTCTTGGATTTTGTGGTGCTGGGCGACGGCGAGGAGGTAGTCACAGAGGTCAACGAGGTGGTACTCGACTGGAAGGCGCGGGGTAAACGCAGTCGCCGATCGATGCTGCGGGAGCTGGCACGAGTCGATGGCGTGTATGTGCCTTCGCTCTACCGGGTGAACTACCGCTCTGACGGCAGGCTCGAAGCTGTTGCGCCCAGTTTCGGCGATGTCCCGGAGCGCGTGCACAAGCGGACGGTCGCGGATCTCGCCGACTGGCCGTATCCCAAGCGTCAGCTCGTGCCTCTCACCGAGGTGGTACACGACCGCCTCAATGTCGAGGTGTTCAGGGGATGCACGCGGGGCTGCAGATTCTGTCAGGCGGGGATGATCACCCGACCGGTGCGAGAGCGCCCCGCCGAGCAGGTTCGCACAATGGTGCAGAACGGCCTGCGCCGCACCGGCTACGACGAAGTGGCGCTCACCTCGCTGAGCACTGCCGACTTCAGCGGAATAGAGCAGGTTGTGGCCGACACGGTGAGCGACGAGGCCTGCTCTCAAGTGGCCGTGGCTCTGCCCAGCCTGCGCGTCGACGCGTTCACCGTGGGGCTCGCCGCGCAGATACAGCGCGCCCGCCGCACCGGGCTGACTTTCGCGCCTGAGGCCGGCACCTGGCGGATGCGCCAGGTGATCAACAAGCTGATCTCCGATGATGACCTGTACGGAGCAGTGTCATCCGCGTACTCGCAGGGCTGGCGGCGGATGAAGCTCTACTTCTTGGTGGGCCTGCCCACCGAGACGGACGAGGACACCTTGGGCATCGCGGAGTTGGCCCGCAAATGCGTGGCGATAGGTCGCGCCCACCAGCGCTCGCCGTCGGTCACTGTGTCGGTTGGAGGGTTCGTGCCCAAGCCGTTCACGCCATTCCAGTGGTTCGGCCAGAACACCGCCGTCGAGCTCAGGCGCAAGATCGGCCTGCTGCGCAACAGCCTTCGCCGCGCCAAAGGCGTCAGGCTCAAGTGGCACGACCCGGCGGCGACACTGGTGGAAGGCATTGCCAGCCGAGGGGACCGACGCCTGGGGCCGGTTATCGAGCACGTATGGCGCAATGGCGGGACATTCCAGGAGTGGTCTGAGCATTTCGACAGTGGGCTCTGGCTCGACGCAATGGACGCCTGCGGCCTTGACGTCGACTGGTATGTCCACCGCCACCGCGACCTCGACGAGACGCTGCCGTGGGACCATCTCTCAGCCGGTTTGCATAAAGACTTCCTCTGGCAAGACTGGCGCGACGCCCTCAGCGAGGTCGGGTTGCCGGACTGCCGCTGGATCCCGTGTTACGACTGCGGAGCGTGCACCGGGTACGGCATCGAGCACGTCGTGGCCTCGGCGAAGCCGCCCGCAGGCGGCAGCCAGGGCACCGGACCGCCGGTATTGCCTGCTCCGGTGCGGGTTAGCCTCACAAGGCCTCGACCTACGGTTTCGGTGTCGGCCGCGTCGTGACCGTCTTGAGCGCCCTCAAATCTGATGCTCGTGCGTCTGAGCCCGTGAGGCTGCGTCTCCGTTTCTGCAAGCGCGGCAAGGTGCGGTTCACGTCACACCGAGACGTGGCGCGGATCTGGGAGCGCGCGTTGCGGCGCGCCGGAGTGCCGGTTGCCTACTCTGCCGGCTTCGTCCGCCGGCCTCGCATCTCCTTCGGGCTGGCGCTGCCGACCTGCTACGAGTCTGACGCCGAGTATCTCGACGTGATGCTCGATCCGAGCCGCCCCGCGCCCGCGTGTCGACACGCCGAGGCCGATGCATTGAGCGAGGCGCTGCCGCGGGGGATGAGCGTGCTCGCCAGCGCCCGACTGCCGGGCCGTCGGCCGTCGTTGCAGCACACCGTCACGAGCTGCACCTGGCGGATCGACGCAACGGGCGCTGGATCACAGCTCGCCAGCGACGCGCTAGATCGGGCTCTGGCGTCAGATTTGCTGCTTGTGGAGCGCAAGCGTAAAGGGCGCGTCCGCACCGATGATATCCGCCCTTCGATTCTCGCGGCACGGGTGGACGGAGACACAATCGACGGCGTCAGGCTTGTCGCCGAGCTTGGAACGCAGCCGCGGGCTACGCGTCCGACCGAGCTTCTGGCGAGCCTCAATCCCCCGCTGCGGGAGCTGAGGGTGCGCCGTCTTCATCAATGGATCACGACCGATGCCGGAGAGCGCTGCGAGCCGCTCGCAGCAGCCGGGCTGTCGGTCGCAGGGTCGGCAGCCGCAACCGCGAGGGCGCCGATCAGGCACAAGAAGGAACATCATGACGAACGATCGTCAGGCCGCCGCGGCCTCTGGGAAGGCGCGCGACGGCCGTCAGAACAGGCCCTCCGGCAGACATAACAAGCCTCCCCGCCGCAGGCGCGGCAAGCGCAGACAGCATCGGAGGAAAGCTCAGCAGAACCGGCCTCAAGTCGGGCAGAAAGCCAAGCCCAATCAACGGCAGCGTGCCAAACCTACACGCCCGGCCCCCGAGGTCACGCCTGTCAATCCTGCCACTGTCAGAACGAGGCCCAAGACTGCGGCCCCTAAGGATCTCAAGCCCGCAGTCCCGAAAGATCTCAAACCAGCGGTTCCCAAGGGCGCTGGGCCGAGGCCTCAGCCTGGAAGAGGCGCCAGGCTTCGAGACAGCGCGCCCGCGCCCGCAGCTCCCAGAAAGCCAAAGATAGGTGACACGCGACCCGCCCCGCCGAGTTCGCCCCCGGGGGGCGGTCGTGCCGGAAGGCGACGCCGGGGCCGAAGCCGCAGGCGAGGGCGCAGCAGCACTCCGCCCCAGTCAGGCCCGGTAGAGGCCGTCACCTTTGACGAGCCCGTGGCCTTGGACGAGAAGAGCCTCAAGAGGCGCAGAGGCCGAACCCGCAGGGGACAGCCGTTGGGCCGTTACAGCATGTACGTGCACGTAGGCGAGAAGGCAACGCACATTGCCGTGCTCGAGGGCAGGAGACTGATCGAGTACCTCGTCTCGCGCCCATCCGACGACATCAGCCAGATCCACGGCAACATCTACCTGGGCCGAGTGCAGAACGTGCTTCCGGGAATGGAGACCGCGTTCATCGAGATAGGCACCCCGAAGAACGCGGTCATCTACCGCGGCGACGTCCGTCATGATCCGGACGAGGTCGAGTCCAGCGCCAAGAAAACCGGCAACAAGGCCAAGTCCGGACGCAAGGGCAAGCCTAAGGGCGCGAGCAGGAAGTCCAGGCTCCGCATCGAGGATGTGCTCAAGCCCGGTCAGGAGCTGTTATGTCAGGTCATCAAGAACCCGATCGGCGGCAAAGGGGCTCGTCTTACTCAAGAGGTCTCGCTTGCGGGACGCTTCGTGGTGCTCGTACCCAACTCATCGGGTTTGGGCATCTCCAAGCGGCTGCCTGAGCGCGAGCGCCGGCGGCTACGGGCGGTCCTCCAGGGAATCCAGCCCAAGAGCCACGGGCTGATCTTGCGCACCGCCGCGGAGAACGTCACCGCGGAGGAGATTGAGCGAGATGTCAGCCGACTGACGAGTCAGTGGAGCGCTATCAGCAAGCTGATGAAGCGCTCCAGAGCCCCGACTTTGCTGTACCGGGAGCCCGAGGCGACGTTGCGCCTGATCCGCGAGGAACTCACCGCCGAGTATCGGCGGGTCAAGATCGACGACAAGGCCCTCTACGACGAGGTCTCCGGCTACATCTCCTCCATCATTCCGCCGCTGGCAGATCGTGTGGAGTACTACGACGTGTCCAAGCAGAGGCTGGCGCTGTTCGAGCGCTACTACGTCGTGGAGCAGCTGCGCAAGGCGCTCGGCCGTAAAGTGTGGCTCCCTTCCGGCGGGTCGCTGGTGATAGAACACACCGAAGCACTCACTGTGGTGGATGTGAACACCGCCAAGAACGTCGGTAAGTCCAACCTCGAAGAGACTGTTCTGGCCAACAACCTGGAGGCTGCCGAGGAGCTGGCCCGCCAGTTGCGCCTGCGCGACATCGGCGGGATCATTGTGGTGGACTTCGTCGACATGGATGTGGCCGCGAACCGCGTCAAGGTCGCCCAGACCTTCCGAAATGCCCTGGCGCGCGACAAAACCCGCACCCAGGTGCTGGAGCTGAGCGAACTCGGACTGCTCGAGATGACCCGCAAGCGCAGCGGCGAAGGGCTTCTCGAGTCGCTCTCCGACGACTGCGGGCACTGTGAGGGTAGGGGCTATCGGCTGCGCGACGGCCTGCTGCGCGAACTGGACTGACTCCGTATCTGCGCGGCTCGAGGCGTGTGGCAGCCGCGGGGGGCTCTGCTACGCTGCCCTGCCGTGTACGCAGTTGTGAGCACCGGCGGCAAGCAATATCGGGTCAGGCGCGGCCAGCGGATTGAAGTGGAGCGCGTCGGTGAGCCCGGCAGCGAGGTATCGCTGCGCCCCGTGCTGCTGGTGGACGACGACCGCGTGCTCGCTAGGCCGTCGGAGCTGTCCGCGGTGACCGTCAGCGCGTTGGTGGTGGACGAGCACCGGGGCCCGAAGATCCGCGGGTTCAAGTACAAGAACAAGAGCAACCAGCGGCGCCGTTGGGGTCATCGTCAGACGCTCGCCACCATTGAGATAACCGACATCTCAGCAGGTGCCGGCTAGCCGCGGTACTTAGCAGGGAGGCCGATCGCGATGTCAAAGACCAAGGGTGGCGGTTCCAGTCGAAACGGACGCGACTCGAACGCTCAGCGCTTGGGCGTGAAGGTGTACGACGGAGGCCGGGTGCTGGCCGGCGCCATCATCGTGCGCCAGCGCGGCACCAAGTTCCATCCCGGCGCGAACGTCGGGCGCGGCGGGGACGACACGCTGTTTGCCAAAGCCGACGGCGTCATTAAGTTCGGCTCGCGCCGTGGCCGCAAGCTCATTGACGTCGTAGCCGCGGACTGATCCGCCCGCCGCCCACAAGAGCGCCCAGCTGCCAGTACGTTTACCGGCCTGAGGCGGCGTCCATTCGGAATCCGGGGGCGGGTCGCAGGATCTGACAGCCGCTGAGTGTCGACACTTAGCCTGAACACGATGTCCGGATTCGTCGACGAGTGCAACTTGCACGTCACCGCGGGCGACGGCGGTGCCGGCTGCGTGGCGTTTCGGCGTGAGGCTCACGTGGCGCGGGGCGGCCCTAACGGCGGCGACGGTGGCACGGGGGGTGACGTGTGGCTGGTTGCAGAGCGCAACGTCGCATCGTTGCTCGCATTCCGCGACCACCCCCATCGGCGGGCCGGAAACGGCCGGCACGGCGGCGGGAGCAACCGCCACGGCGCCCGTGGCGCCGACTTGGAGGTGCCCGTGCCAGTCGGCACAACGGTGCTCGACCATCAGAACAGGTCGTTCCTGGCCGATCTGGACGCGCACGGCGAAAGGTGGCTAGCGGCCAGGGCCGGCGAGGGCGGACGCGGCAATGCCCGCTTCGCTTCCAGAGGGCGGCCTGCGCCCGCCTTCGCGGAACAGGGCGAACCCGGGGAGCGGCGCTGGCTGCGCCTTGAGCTGAAGCTGCTGGCAGACGTGGCCATCATCGGGTTTCCCAACGCCGGGAAGTCGACCTTCATCAGCCGCGTGTCCGCCGCCAAGCCGAAGATCGCCGACTATCCCTTCACGACGCTCGAGCCCAACCTCGGCGTGGTGCGCATCGACCATTCCACCGAGCTGGTGCTTGCCGACATCCCCGGACTGATCGCACACGCTGGGCGCGGCAAGGGACTGGGCCACCGCTTCCTGCGCCATACCGAGCGCGCACGGGTGCTGCTGGTGCTGGTGGATCTGTCGCCGTGGAGCCTGGAGCCGCCGCAGGAACAGCTCGCCATTCTGCTTCACGAGCTGGGCGACTACCGGCCCGAGCTTGCCAGAAAGCCCCGTCTGGTGGTCGGCAGCCGGGCAGATCTCGCCGCTGAGCCGAGCGTTTCCGATGATCGACCCTCCTCACGCGGGCCGTTCGGGCTTCGGGTGTCGTCGGTGACAGGCGAGGGCATCGCCGACGTTCTGCACCAACTGACGCGCCTGGTGTCACAGGCTCGGCGGGCCGATCCGGTCGCGACCACGACGGAGATTCACCGCCCTGTACCGACCGAGGCCGCTGTCATCCGCCAACACGACGGCTCGTGGCTCGTGACCGGCCGCGCCGCCGAGCGGGCCGTCGCGTTGAGTGACCTTACCGACCCCGGAGCGATGGCCTACGCCCAGGATCGGTTGCGCACCCTGGGCGTAGAGCGGTCTCTGGTACGCGCGGGCGCGGCCGGCGGCGACACGGTCCGCATCGGCGACTTCGTGTTCGATTACCAACCCGACGACGAGATGTGTACAGGCGACAGGCGCTCAGCATCAGGCGCCGGACGGTTGCGATGACATCTAGTGTTCAGCGTCGCTGCGCCGAGCGGGCACGAGCGCTCACCGTCGTGGTGAAGATCGGCACATCTTCGGTGACCGACCGTGACGGCACCATCGACCGAGCGCCGATTGAGAAGCTCTGCAGGGAAGTGGCCGGTCTTCGAGCTCGCGGCGATCGTGTGGTGGTGGTGTCCAGCGGAGCTATCGCGGCCGGGCTTCCCGAGCTCGGGCTGGCCGGACGGCGCCGCAATATCGACACGCAGACGCTGCAGGCCGTGTCGACTGTGGGCCAGTGCGCCCTGATGGGCGTGTACCGCGAGGCGTTCGCTGATCACGGTCTCACAGCCGGGCAGGTGCTGCTGGTGCCGCTGGACTTCGTGATTCGCACTCAGTACCTGCACGCCGGCGCTACGCTGCTGCGCCTGCTCGATCTGGGAGTGGTGCCGGTGGTCAACGAAAATGACGCCGTCGCTGACGACGAGATCCGATGGGGTGACAACGACCGGATTGCGGCGCTGGTGGCCAACCTGGTTCGCGCCGACGTGCTGGTGCTGCTGACCGACACCGTCGGCGTGCTCACTGACGACCCGCGCCGCGGATCCGGTGAGGCGTCGCTGATCTCTGAGATCGTCAACATCGACCGACGGCTCGAACGGCGCGTCGGCGGCGCCGGCTCGAGCCGCGGCAGCGGCGGCATGGCTTCCAAGCTCACTGCGGCACGTGTTGCGTCATGGTCAGGTATCCCGGCGGTGATCGCTGATGCCAGACGGCCCTGCGTTCTTGCCGATGCAGTAGATTCGAAGCCCGACGTGGGCACCGTGGTGCGCGCCAGAAGCCAGCGCCTGCCGGCGCGCAAGTTGTGGATCGGCTTTGCCGTCGGCGCCGCGGGTGAGGTGGTCGTGGACGCCGGTGCTCGAGCAGCTCTGGGCCGGGGCAAGTCACTGTTGGCGATAGGCGTGCGCGAGATAAGGGGTGACTTCGACGCCGGCGCGCCGGTGGAGGTGCGCGACGAGCACGGCGACCTCTTCGCCAAAGGCTTGGCCCGCCACGCCAGCGGCGAGCTGCGCCAAAGCGCCGGCCTTCGAAGCGACGCCATGCCCGAGGGCCTCCCGCACGTGGTGATCCACGCAAACGACTTAGTGATGCTAGAAAACTGACACCGCGTCGTGCGGCATTCTCAAGAGCGCTGCGTTCTCAGCGGTTTGACCGTCCACCGCCATTTTTGGCTGTATCCGCGCTGGCAGGGGTGCCGGGCGCGAGTTCGAGCTGCTTGCGGATCTGATCCAGCCGGGCCTTGGCCTCAAGGGTGCGGGCAGCGGCCTCGATCTCAAGCATCGCGGTGTTGGCACCGCCCTCTGTCAGTTCCGCTACGCCTTTCGCCTTTGCGTAGCGCGCCTCGATCTTGTCGCGCACCTCATTGAAGGTGGGCACATCGTCGCCCACCGACTCCGACAGCGAACTCATGGCCTCGTTCATCTGCTCCTGCATGCGGGCCTGATCGAGCTGTCCGAGGAGCTTCTGACGCTCATGCAGCTTGCGCTGCAAGCCGACCGCGTTCTGCGTCACCGCCTCTTTGGCCTGATCGGCCGCTTCGGAGGCCTGGAAATGCAGCGACTTGAGGGTCTCGATCTCTCCTTCGAGAGTTATGAGACGCGCCGCGAACTGCTCTGCAGCGTTGGTGAACGACAGGGTCTTGGCCTCGTCGCTTTCTAAGGATGCCTGCTCCGCCATCATCAGCGCGTGGCGGGCGTTGCCGTTGACTCGCTCGAGGTCCGACAGCGCCCGGCTGAGCCGCATCTCGGTCTGCTTCTGGTTGGCGATCACCGCGGCCGCCTGATCCTTGAGGCGCCGATGCTGCTCACGGGCTTCGCTGATCGCCTGCTCAAGCTGAACTTTGGGATCGGCGGTCTCCTCGAGGCGGCTGTCCAGGCGAGCCGTCCAGTACTTCCAGCGGCGTTTCAGGTGCTGCCACATGAACTGAACTTACTCTCGCCGGTCTGCGGGGGGACACCCGGACCGCCTCGAGCGCCGGCGCATGCTGATGAGGGCGTGCAGCCGGTCATCGAGATACAACACAGCCTCATCATACCAGGCGCTGTTCATCAGCTCTGCGTGCTCGGGCCAGAGTGCTTTGCCCGGGCGGGGAGACCTGCTTAGCCCGCCGGGATCAAGCCCTGCCAGTCAAAAAACGCCGCAAGCACGCCCAAACACTCTGGCCTTCGAGGAACTGGCCTCATCTGCCGCTGCGCCGCAGCAGCCTTTTGGCCTGGTCCAGCAGAAGTATGGCCGCTTCAATGCCGCTGCGCAGAGCTATCAGAGTGTAAACACACAACGCCACACTCAGCACCAGCGGGGCGGAGACCACGACCGGCAGGTGCGTCACCGCTTGCTTGGCTGTGAATGCCGCGACGAACGCGCCGATGGCCGACAGTAGCAGCTGGGTCACCGCGGTTCCCGGACGGAAGTCGGTCAGATGTCCGCGCAGAAGCCTGCTGAGCAGTGTCATCTCGGTCCACGAGCCCACCGCTGCGCCCACCGCTAGCCCGACCGCGCCGAGGCGCACCACATCAGCGACTTCGCGCTCGGACTGGGGCAACGCCCAAGCGGGCCTCAGCGCGTCGGCGATGTTTAATAGTGAGCCGCCCTCGACGATCACGCGGTCCAGTGGAAACATCACAACGATTCCGACCGCTGCTGCGACCACCACCCGAATGACGGAAATACGCGCCGGCCCGACCGTGTCGCCCAGCGCGAAGCAGGTGTTCAGCAATATTCGGCTGATGCCTGAGGCGGGAAGTGTCAGGCCGAACACGGCGATCGCCGCCGACACCAGCGTTGTGTCGTCGGCGGTGAACAGACCGCCCTCGAACAGCAAACCGACGATCAGGTCTCCTGCCGCCAGATAGGCGGCGGCGGTCAGCATCAGCCAAAACGCCACGTTTCGAATGTTGGCCACAGTCCGAGCAGCCAGCGCTGAGCGATCGTGCGTGAGGCGAGACATCTCCGGAAGTTCAGCCGCTGCCACGCTCAGGGCGAACAGGCTGTAGGGCAGCGAGTAGACGAGTTGAGCCCGGAACAGAGCGGTAACCGCTCCGACGGCCAGAAGCGATGCCAGTGCCAGATCGACGTAATTCGAGATCTGTACCACACCGCGGCTCAGCACTGTAGGACCGAACCTTCTTGCGGCTTCTCTCACCTGGCGTTGGCCTCGCCCCCAGTTGAGCCGCAGCCCGCGGGCCAGGCGGACAGCCAGGGGCAGCTGCGCCAGAAGCTGCGCCAGCCCGCCTCCTGTGGCCCCCCAGGCCATTGCCCCGGCGAGGCCGTCGAGGTCGAACGCCAGGATCGAGGCCATCAGCACGGCCCCGATCATCACCGCGTTCCACAGCACCGGCGCGGCGTATGCCAAGAAGAAGCGACGGTGGCTGTTGAGCACGCCCTGACACCACGCCGACATGACGGCGAAGCCACCGCCCAGCGCGGTGATCTGTGTGAGCGTCACGGCCAGCTCGAACCGGCTCGCGCTCAGCCCGGGTGCCAGCAGGAAGGTGATCGGCCTGGCCAGGATCACGAGCAGCAGCACGATCACCCCAGTGACGGTCATCAGCAGAGCCGCGACCGCGCCGGCCAGCCGTCCCGCCTCGTGGTTCCTGTCGGAAGTGGCATCGTCGGCGAGCGCCTGGCTGTAAAGCGGC
Organism: Acidimicrobiales bacterium; assembly: GCA_965214945.1. Classification (GTDB taxonomy): domain Bacteria; phylum Actinomycetota; class Acidimicrobiia; order Acidimicrobiales; family Aldehydirespiratoraceae; genus JAAXHB01. The sequence continues at coordinate 1,197,670 of OZ244029.1, forward strand.
ACGAAGCTAGCCGACAACGCGCCCTCTCCCAGAAGGTTCTGCATCAGGTTGGGTATCCGCATCGCCACGGTGAACGCGTCAGCGGCGGCGGTGTTGCCCAACAGCCGGGACGTGACGGTCTCGCGGCCCAGTCCCGACAACCGGCTGACTCCGATGCCCAAAGCCACCAGGATCGGCCCCCGTTGGCTCTTTCTAGAATCCACCTCGTCCTCCGCTGCGGGCGCTATGCGCTGCCGGAGGAGGCTAACCCACGAAGCGCTAGCGTAAGACAATGCGCGCTTCTCAACAATCCACGCGTCCGGTCGCCGAACTCGCGGCCAGAGCCAGGGCGGCATCGTGGCCGATGGCGATCGCCTCTACGGCCGCCAAGAACGACGCGCTTAGCACGGCCGCCGACCTGCTGATCACTCGCAGCGACGCAATCTGCGCGGCCAACGCCGTCGACGTCGAACGGGCGGTGGCCTCCGGGATGTCCTCAGGCCTGGTCGACCGCCTGCGTCTGTCATCCAGCCGGGTGGAGGCGATGGCCGACGGCTTGGTGCAGGTAGCCGGGTTGCGCGATCCGGTCGGCGAGATCGCGGCCGGATGGGTGCGGCCCAACGGCCTGCGCATCCAGCAGGTGCGGGTGCCGCTGGGCGTGGTCGCGATCATCTATGAGAGCCGGCCCAACGTCACGTCAGACGCCGCCGGCCTGTGCATCAAGTCCGGCAACGCCGCGTTCTTGAGGGGCTCGTCAGCTGCCGCAGAATCGAACCGGGCGATCGCCTCCGCGATCCGCGAGGCCGTCGCCAAGGCCGGACTCCCCGCTGACGCTCTGGTGCTGATGGAGGACAACTCGCGCCGGGCCGCGGTGGAGTTCATGCGCCAGCACGACAGCATCGACTGCCTGATTCCTCGCGGCGGGCCGTCGCTCATCGCATCGGTGCTGGAGAACGCCACCGTGCCCGTGGTGATAGACGGCGCCGGCAACTGCCACGTCTACATCGACGCCACCGCCGACTTGGACAAGGCGCTCGACATAGTGATCAATGCCAAAATGCAGCGACCCTCAGTGTGCAACGCCATGGAGTCGCTAGTCGTCCACTCCGACGTGGCCGACGAGTTTCTGCCACGGGCCGCCGCTGCGCTCGACGGCGTGGAGCTGGTGGGCGACAGGCGCGCCAGGGCGGCGGTGCCTCAGATTGACGAGGCGACCCCCCAAGACTGGGCCACCGAATATCTCGACCTGAAGATGTCGGTTAAGGTGACCGACACCCTCTCCGACGCCATCGCCCACATCAACGAAAACGGCTCGGGCCACTCCGAGGCGATAGTCACTTCCGACCTAACCGCCGCGCAGCGGTTCGTCCACGAGGTGGACGCGGCCGCGGTATTGGTCAACGCCTCCACTCGCTTCGTGGACGGCGAGGAGTTCGGCTTCGGTGCCGAGATCGGTATCAGCACGCAGAAGCTGCACGCCCGCGGCCCCATGGGGCTCGAACAGCTCACCACCCTCAAGTTCGTCGTGCACGGCGACGGCCACACGCGCTGACCGCAGCGCTCGCTCCCACAAGCCGGACTCAGACGACCGCGCTCGCACAGCGCCGCAGGGACGCGCTGATTGCCGTGCGAGCTGATCTGGCCAGAACGCGCTGACAGCCGTGTCACAGCGATTCGCGTCGGTGGAGGCTGTCCGAGCCGATCTGGCTGGGGTCAAATACCTGTGCGACTCCGCCATCGCCTCGGTGGTGTACCTCGCCGACCGCCTCGACAAGCCGGTGCTGGTGGAAGGCCCCGCAGGCACCGGCAAGACGCAGCTGGCCAAGAGCGTGGCCGAGATCGCCGGCTGCCGCCTGATCCGACTGCAGTGCTACGAGGGGCTTGATGAGGCCAAAGCACTCTATGAGTGGAACTACAAGAAGCAGCTGCTTCGCATTCAGGCCGAGCGAGATGCGGCCCAATCCTGGAACGACATCTCTGAGGACATCTTCTCTGACGAGTTCCTGCTCACCCGGCCCCTGCTCGAGGCCATCCGTGCCACCGACCCAGTGCTTCTGCTGATCGACGAGGTCGACCGGCTGGAGGTGGAGACGGAGGCGCTGCTGCTAGAGGTGCTCAGCGACTACCAGGTGTCAATCCCCGAACTGGGCACTATGGAAGCGACGCAGTTCCCGCTGGTGTTGCTCACCTCCAACAACACCCGCGAACTCAGCGAGGCCCTCAAGCGGCGCTGTCTCTACCTTCACATCGACTACCCGTCGATGCAACGGGAGAAGGACATCGTGCTCGCCAAGGTCCCCCACATCGCCGAGAACCTTGCCGATCAGGTGGCCCGCGTCGTCCGCACAGTCCGCCAGATCGAGCTCAAGAAGCCGCCGTCGGTGTCAGAGACGCTCGATTGGGCCCGGACTCTGGTGCTGCTGGGCGTGGAGCGCATCGACGCGGCCACTGCCGCCGAGACGGCCAACATCCTGCTGAAGTACCAGAGCGACATCGCCAAGGCCTCCAAGGAGCTGGCAGCGGCGGGCGCGACAAGTCGCTGACGCTCTGACGTGCTCGATCTGCTGGGCGGCTTCATAGCGGAGCTGCGGGCGGCGGGCATCCCGGCCAGCCTGACCGAGAATCTCGACGCCATGGAGGCCCTGAAGCACATCCGAGTCGAAGAGCGCGAGACGTTCAAATACGTGCTGGCGGCCACGCTGGTAAAGAACCAGTCGCACTGGCAGGCCTTCGAGACTGTTTTCGAGGTGTACTTCTCACTGCGAGGCCCTCAGTATGCGATCGCCGACGCCGACGCCGACGGCGCCCACCTCGCGGACAGAGGTCCGGGCGGCGCCGGCGAGGCCCTCTCGCCTGAAGAGCTGGCCGAGATGCTCTATCTGGCGCTGCTGCGCGGCGACCGCGACATGCTGCGCGCCGCGGCCCGCAGCGCCGTGAGCCGCTATGCGAGCATGGAACCGGGCCGCCCGGTCGGCGGCACCTACTACCTTTACCGCACGCTGCGTAACCTCGACCTCGACGGCGTGCTGGAGCGGCTGCTGCGCGAAGGCCAGCACACCGACGGTGAGGCGCCGTCCGACCTCGGCCTGCGGCTGCGCCGCGACTCCTACGAGCATCGTATCGCCGAGCTGAAACGCCAGATAGAAGCCGAGATACGCCGCCGCCTCGTGGCCGACCGGGGCGTCGAGGCCATGGCCAGGACGTTACGAAGGCCCCTGCCTGCCGACATCGACTTCATGCACGCCTCCCGAGACGAAATGGCCAGCCTGCGCAAGGCCATCTACCCGCTCACCCGGAAGCTGGCCGCCCGCCTGACCCGCAAGCGCCGCCACGGGCGTACCGGGCCGCTGGACTTCCGCTCGACCGTGCGCCACTCGCTGTCCTATGGCGGCGTTCTGGCCGAGCCGAAGTTCCGCAACCCCAGGCCTCACAAGCCCGAGATGATGGTGGTGGCCGACGTTTCGGGCTCGGTGGCGGCATTCGCCCGCTTCACGCTGCACCTCGTCTACGCCATCTCCAGCCAGTTCTCAAAGGTACGGTCGTTCGCTTTTATAGACGGGCTCGACGAGGTGACGCGGTTCTTCGAGAGCGTCGACGACATCGGCGAGGCGGTTCACCGGGTGAATACCGAGGCCGACGTAGTATGGGTGGACGGTCACTCCGACTACGGTCATGCCTTCGGTGTGTTCTGGGACGCCTACGGAGACGGCATCGGCCCTCGCACCACGGTGCTTATCCTGGGCGACGCTCGCAACAACTATCACGCCTCCGGGAGCTGGATCGTGGAGGCCATGCGGCGAAAGGCCCGCCGGGTGTTCTGGCTGAACCCGGAGCCCTGCAGCTACTGGGACACCGGGGACTCGATAGTGGGGGAGTACGAGCCCTACTGCGACGGTATGTTCGAGGTTCGCAACCTGCGCCAGCTAGAGGCGTTCGTCGACCGCCTCGTCTAACCCATCGACAGTCTTACGCAACCCAGTGCCCATGGCTGTCCAGTGTCCATGGCGGTCGGTTACCAGGCTCGGTCGGTGAGTAGCTCGGCCACTCTGAAGGCCAGGTCCAGCGACTGACGGCCGTTCAGGCGGGGGTCGCACAGCGTTTCGAAGGCCTGCTCCAAGTCCGTGATCTGGTCGGAGCCACCGAGGCACTCCGTGACAGCGTCGCCGGTGAGTTCGACGTGTACGCCTCCGGGCCAGGTGCCGCACTCGGAGTGCGCGGCGAAGAACCCGTTGATCTCGGCCAGCACGTCGTCAAAGTGGCGGGTCTTGCGCCCGGACTCGGTTTTGAAGGTGTTGCCGTGCATGGGGTCGCAAACCCACACCACCGGATGCCCGCTGTCGCGCACGGCTTTCAGGATCGGAGGCAGCACGTCGCGCACACGGCCGGCGCCGACCCTGACGATGAAGGTGAGTCGACCCGGAATGCGGTGCGGGTTCAGCGCTTCACACAATCCCAAGAGGTCCTGCGGCGTGGCGGTCGGCCCGACCTTGCATCCGAGCGGGTTGTGGATGCCCCTCAGGAACTCCACATGGGCGCCATCTAGCTGTCGGGTGCGCTCACCGCACCACAGGAGGTGCGCCGAGCAGTCGTACCACTGGCCGGTGAGCGAATCAACCCGTGTGAGAGCCTCTTCGTAGTCGAGCAGCAGGGCTTCGTGGCTGGTGTAGAACTCCACCTCTGTGAGCTGCGGCGTGTTGGCGCTGTTCACGCCGCAGGCAGTCATAAACCGCAGTGCCCGGTCGATTTCGTTGGCCATCTTGGAGTAGCGCTGGCCGGCGGGGCTGGTGGCCACGAACTCCCTGTTCCAGCTCGACACTCGTGACAGGTCAGCAAACCCGCCCCGGGTGAAGGCCCGCAGCAGGTTGAGCGTGGAGGCAGCCCTGTGGTAGGAGGTGAGCAGCCGCCGCGGGTCGGGTAGGCGCTCGGACTCGCTGAAGCCGATGTCGTTCACCATGTGGCCGAGGAAGGAGGTGAGTTCCACGTCGCCCACGGTCTCGGTGGGGCTGGATCGGGGCTTGGCGAACTGGCCGGCGATGCGACCCACCTTCACGAGCGGAAGGCCGCTCGAGTAAGTGAGCACTATGGCCATCTGAAGGATCACCTTCAGCCTGTCGCGGATCGAGTCGGCGGAGGAATCGAACGACTCGGCACAATCGCCAGCCTGCAACAGGAATGCCTCGCCGACAGCCACCCGGCCGAGGTGAGCGGTCAGCGACCGGGCCTCGCCGGCGAACACCAGCGGCGGCATGTCGCGCAGCTCCTTGGCTGCTAGCTCGAGTCCGGCGAGATCGGGCCAAACCGGCTGGTGCCGGGCCGGCCGCGCGCGCCAACTCGACGGAGTCCAGTCCTGTGCCGGGGGCGTGCGAACGGCGTTGTGTTCTGTGGCAGTCATGGCTCAGGCGGCGTCGACGATCTCGTCGAGTCTCAGCTCTAGCGCGCGCTCGCGTACCAAGTTCAAGGCACGCTTCACGAGCCGGCGCGCGGCTTCGGCGGTGACGCCTAGGTCTTCGCCGACCTCACGGTATGAACGCTTGCGGTCGTCAAGCAGACCGAACCGAAGCTGGACGGCGCGCTTGGCTCTGAAGTCGAGCATGTCGAGCAGCCCGACCACCATCTGCCCCTCTGCCCGGGCCATGACTTCGCTCTCGGGCCCGGGATTCGAGTCGGCGATCAAGTCGACCAGCTCGTTGCTGTCGTCGTCGCCGATGGTGCGGTCGAGTGAGGTCGGGGTGGTCAGCCGATGCAGCCGGGCATGGTCGTCGTCGAGCGCGTCGCCGTCACCGGAAGTCTGCCGCAATGCCGCCCGGAGGCTGGCTGACCGGTCGCCGGGCAGCCGCACCAGGCTGGCCTTCTGGTCGAGTGCTCGTCCGATGGACTGGCGTATCCAGAATGTCGCGTACGTGGAGAACTTGAAGCCCTTGCGCCAGTCGAACTTGTCGACCGCGTGCTCCAGGCCGAGATTGCCCTCTTGGATTAGGTCGAGCAGCTCCATACCCGGGGGCAGTGGATAGCGGCGGGCAACGCTCACGACCAGCCGAAGGTTGGCGCGGATGAAGCGGTCCTTGGCCTTGGCGGCCAAGCGAATTGCTCTGTCGAGATCGATGCCAGTCTCGCCTTGCTCCTTGCGCTCGCGGGCTTCCACGCCGCGCTCGATGGCTTGTGAGAGTTCGCGCTCCTCTGCGGCGTTTAGCAGCGCCACTGCGCCTATCTCATTCAGGTATTGCCCTACTGAATCACTCATGTTGACGCTCGTTCCTGGCCGATGCTGCTCGCGGCGACACAGCGGCCACTTTTCTTCTTTGTTGGGGGAGGCATCGGGTGCCGGGTGAACATCTGGTGGGCACGTCACTCCAGCCCTTCGCACCCAACCATAGCCCGACGGTGTGACATGTCAAGCCATCAATGGGCACACCACGTGTGACATACGTCACAACGCTGATCGCAGGCCCGTGAGGCTAGCGCCCCGCGCTGCTGATTCCGCGCAGGCAGTGCCGAGACTCGCTCAGCCACCTGGCGCCGGTCTGCTCAACGGCGGGCGCATTGCCGGCCGGCGTGACCGCGAACGTAGACTGAAACGGTGGCACATCCCCCAAGCTCGCGTCTAGGCGTGCTCGGCGGGACCTTCGATCCCCCCCACATCGGCCACCTGGCGATGGCTCTGGAGGTGCATCACAAACTAAGACTTGACGCAGTGCTGTTTGTTGTGGCCAACGATCCGTGGCAGAAATCGCAGATTCGCAAGGTCACACCCGCCGACGCGCGGCTGGAGATGGTGCGCGCTGCCGTCTCCGGCTTCGATGAGCTGGAGGTGAGCACGCTAGAGATCGACCGCGGCCTTCAGAGCTATACCGCCGACACTCTCACGCAGCTGCGTGAGCTGCATCCCGGCGCCCGGCTCTACTTGGTGCTGGGCTCCGACGCGGCGGCGGGTCTGGACACCTGGAAGCGCCCGTGGGATGTGGAGTCGCTGGCTGTCACCGTCGTGGCGGACCGAGCCGGCAGGTCGGGAGGCCGCCCGCCGTCCGGGTGGCGCCACATCGTTGTGGACGTGCCCGCACTCGACGTGTCGTCAGCGGACATCAGAGCTCGCTTCTGCGACGGGCGGCCAGTGGGGGCGCTCGTACCTCCGGCGGTGACCGAAGTCGTCCGAACTCGAGGCCTTTATGGATCTGGCCGGTGATCCGCAGTCGAGCGCTCCAGGCAGAATCGGCACAGTCAGCTCAGCGCTTGCGCCAGACCCCCAATCGTCGTCCTCTTCGCCGCCCCGCGCCACAGGCGCATTCGTTCTGGCGGATCGGGTTCCCGGTGTTAGTCGTTGTGGCAGCCGCAGCAACGTCGCTGCTGACATGGCAGGGCACCAAGACCGTGGCCGACAGCACCATCGGCCAGGTCGACGTGTCTCACCGGCTATCCCCTAACGACCTCGGCTACCTTGCGTTTGTCACCCCGACGCCGACGCTGTTGGCGTTGCACACACATGACGGCTCTCTGGTCGGCGTCACGCTGCTGGCGGTCCCGGATTCTCAGTCTCCGGCGGCTGCTGTGCTGATCAGCTCAGAGTTGCTGGCCGGATCTGACCCCGACGCATCAGCACCCCTCGATGGTGTCTCTGACGGTGTGGACGGTGCGCCGATTGAAGCTCCAGCGCAGACTCTGGCGCAGGCCTACGACTCAGGCGGCGTTGAGGGCGTGGTGCCCTTAGCAGAAGCGCTGTTCGGCGTCGGCTTCGGGGAGGTGGTTGAAGCGACCACAGCCGACTTGGCGGCAGCGATGACCCCGGCTCAGCCGCTGAAGTACACGCTGCCGGACGACCTCGTTGAATCCGGTGCCGACGGCGCAGAGCGCGCCGTTTACTTGGCGGGGCTCCAAGACGTGAGCGCCGCGTCTGCCGCTGACATGTACCGGTTCCGCAACCCCGGAGAGGCCGATGCCAACCGTGTTCAGCGCCAACTCGCTTTGTGGAAGTCGTGGCTTGATTCGATCAGGCGTGCCGACGACCCCGACGCGGCGGTGCTGCCGTTCGAGACCGGCCTCTCTCCCTTTCTCAGAGCGCTCGCAGCTGGCGAAGCGACGGTGGAAGCGGTACCGGCTCGGCCGGCGATCGGAGCTGGCGGTGAGCTGCCGGTGTACTCGCTCGACGAAGCGGGAAGAGACTGGGCGCTGCGCCGCGCCCGAGAGCTGGTGCCCTGGCCGGACGCGCCCTCCTCTTTCGTACGCAGCACCGTTCTGGTGCTCGACGGCATGGGCGACCAGGCCCTGAGAGACGCGATAGCGCACGAGGTCGTCTCCGCTGGAGGAATTGTCACCCTGATCGGCAACGCCGACCGGATGGATCACAACGAGACGCTAGTGGCCTATCACCGGCCTGAGGCCGAGCCAGCGGCCGAGGCGATAGCTGTCGCGCTCCGATCCGGCGACGAGGCGGCGGGCATGGCATTCGTGGAGGTAGCCGCCGACGCCGAGTACTGGACCGACATCACAGTGACGATCGGCCGCGACATGGCCGCCCGATGACGACTACCAGCGACGCGCCCGACGACCCTCGGCGCTGGGCGTTCTGCGCGGCTAGTGCAGCCGACGACAAGTCGGGCGTCGACACGACAGTGATCGATGTGGGAGACGTGCTGATCGTGACGGAGCTTTTTGTGATTACGCACGGCGTGAACTCACGCCAGGTGCGCGCCATAGTTGAAAGCGTCGAAGAACAGGTAGCCAGCGCCGGTGGGCCCTCTACGATGCGGATCGAAGGCGCGGATGCGCGCCAATGGGTGCTGATGGACTACGGCTCGTTCGTGGTTCACGTCTTCGATGCCGAGCGGCGGGCTTTCTACCAGCTCGAGCGGCTCTGGGGTGATTGCCCCACGCTCGATTGGCGCGAGGCCACAGCCGGCGTCAGTACTCGAGGTGCCTGACGACCTGCCGACCACCTGACGACCCTGCCGACCACCTGACGACCTGCCGACCACCTGACGACTGGGACGGCGCCTGACTATTGACAGCGCCCGACAACAGGGCGCTAGTGGCCGCCTAGCTGCACCGGAGTGGATACCTCCGAGAAAAAGTCATTGCCTTTGTCGTCGATCACCATGAACGCCGGAAAGTCCTCCACCTCGATCTTCCACACCGCCTCCATGCCCAGCTCAGCGAAGTCGAGCACCTCCACACGGCGAATCGAGTCCCGCGCCAGGCGGGCGGCGGGCCCGCCGATGGAGCCCAGGTAGAAGCCGCCGTGGCGGGCGCATGCGTCTACCACCTCAGACGACCGATTGCCTTTGGCAAGCATCACCATCGAGCCGCCCGCGGCCTGGAACTGGTCGACATAGGAGTCCATCCGCCCTGCCGTGGTGGGTCCGAACGAGCCAGACGCGTACCCATCGGGGGTCTTCGCCGGCCCTGCGTAGTAGACGGCGTGATCCCGCAGGTACTCAGGCATCGGCTGGCCGTCGTCGAGCTGGCGTTTGATGCGGGCGTGTGCGATGTCGCGACCCACCACCAGAGTGCCGGTGAGCGCCAGCCGAGTCTTCACGGGACATCGGCTGAGCTGGCGCAGTATCTCCTCCATGGGCCTGTCGAGGTTGACCGGCACCACGTCGGCGGATAGCTCGTCGGCCTCGGCCTGGGGGAGGAAGCGGGCCGGGTCGGTCTCGAGCCGCTCGAGGAACAAACCCTCTGAGGTGATCTTCGCCTTGGCCTGACGGTCGGCTGAGCAGCTGACCGCAATGCCGACGGGGTTGGACGCGCCGTGGCGCGGCAGCCGCACCACGCGCACGTCGTGGCAGAAGTACTTACCACCAAACTGCGCGCCAATGCCGAAGCGGCGGGTCTGCTCCAGCACCTTCTGCTCCCAGAGCAGATCGCGGAATCCGTGACCGGTGGACGGGTCACCGGCTGTAGGCAATGAGTCGAGATACCTGGCAGAAGCGAGCTTGGCCGTCTTCAGGTTGTGCTCGGCGGACGTGCCGCCCACCACCAGCGCGAGGTGATAGGGCGGGCAAGCTGCGGTTCCGAGACAGCGTAGGGTCTCGTCGCAGAAGTCGAGCAGCGCCTGCTCGTTGAGTAGGGCTTTGGTCTTCTGGTAGAGGAACGACTTGTTGGCCGACCCGCCGCCCTTGGCCATGTAGAACAGCTCGTAGACGCTGCCGGGCTTGGAGTGGATCTCGATCTGGGCGGGCAAGTTGTTGCCGGTGTTGACCTCGGTGAACATGTCCAGCGGCGCGAGCTGGGAATAGCGCAGGCTGGATGTGCGGTAGACATCATAAACGCCCCTGGAGATGGCCTCGGCGTCGTCGGCGAAGGTCACCACCTGTTCGCCTTTGCGAGCCATGATCACCGCGGTGCCCGTGTCCTGGCACATGGGTAGGACACCTCCGGCGGCGATGTTGGCGTTCTTCAGAAGCTCTGTAGCGACGAAGCGTTCGTTCTGCGACGCCTCAGGGTCGTCGAGGATGTCCCGAAGCTGGCGGAGATGGCCCGGACGCAGATAGTGAGCGATGTCGTGCATCGCCACAGAGGTGAGCTTTATCAGGGCCTCGGGCTCGACCCGCAGGAACTCGCGGCCGGCGGCGGCAAAGGTCGAGACACCCTCGTCGGAGACCAGCCGGTAGTCGGTGTCGTCGGGGCCGAGGGGGAGCAGGTCGGAGTAGGCGAACTCGGTCACAGCGGGATCGTCCCCCTCGTGTTGCGTGTAAGCGCGCCGCCGGTGGCCAGCGCCTTATGGCCGTGCCCGTGTGCCCGCGAAGGGCTCCGGGTCTTCGTCGCCGCCGATCAGGGGGCGTTTCCACTCCGTTATCGCTGAGACAGCCTCCGCGACCGCTCGCCAGCTCGCCGGCGTCCAGCCCTGGGCCTGCGCTGCGACGGTTCCGTCCTGACGGATCAGCGCGAATGCGGGCAGGAGGTCGAGGCCGAGCGCGCCGACGACGCGGCGATCGGGGTCGATGAACGTCAGGACATCCTGCGCCCACTCGCCGAGGTAGCGCCGGGCGCCGTCAGCGTCGCACGTGAGAACCCAGCAGGTGCGGCAGCCCGCGCCCTGGTAGTTCACCAGGATCCTCCGGGCGGTCCTCAGTATCCGGGCGCTTTGCTCGGTGTATGGGTCGAGCACGACTGGCGCGAGCGGGAACATCGTGAGCCAGTCCTCCAGCGGCCGGGGTCGGGCCCTGGGAGCGAGGGCTGTGAGTTCTACGTCGAGCTGGACGGCGGCCACAGCTGTAAAGCTAGCGCGGGCAGTGGCGACGAAGATGGCAACGCGGAGGCCGGGCTGCATCGACCTGTGTGTGAGTTCGGGCTAGGCAGTACAGACTCGACAGCGTCAGCACCCCGGCCAGTCGGTGCACGCGTGGCAGCGCTTCAACTGGTGCGCCCCTACCATCGGCGGCGTGCACCCCATTGAGCGCCTGCGCTACGCAGCCCGCGCCGGGCATGTGCCGATCATTCCGCTTGTGCGGGAGGCTGCGATGGCGCTCTCCGCGTTCGCTGACGACCGTATGGGGCTGCTCACGGCGTGCCGTCGGCTTGTGCGACGCCGTCTCGGCTGCGGCCCGCTTGTGTGGCTCGCCGCGCGGATGCTCACAGGCGCCGACGCATGCCAGGAGGCCCGAGACGCTATGCAGCGCATCCGCCGCGACCCCACTGCTGCAGAGCTGGCGCACGCCCTGCCCGTAGGGGCCAGTGTGCTTGCCACGGGCCCGGCCGACATCGCCGCGCGCGTTCTCGACGGCCGCGAGTTGATAGGCGCAGCGGATCGGCCGCCCGATCTGCTGTTGATCGAGAGCGACTGTGTAGGCCCCCACCGAGCCGTTGTCTCGACCGATGCGCTCCACGCGGCACGGTCAGCTCAGAGCACCAACACCCGCGTGTGGCTGGTGGCCGGTGTGGGGCGGACCCTGCCCACACTGCTGTACGAGGCGTTCTCAGGCGAGAACGCCCCCTCCCACCGGCGTGGCACTACCGCAATCGACCTCGACAGTCACGTAACGCGCTTGGTCACACCGGTGGGCGTCCGCACTCCCGCCGAGGCCCGAGCCCGCCGCCAAGACTGCCCTATCGCCCTAGAACTCATCTCCTGAGCGCGGGTCAGGGTTGGGCGGTGAGCGCTTGAAGCAGATCGTCGAAAGCGGCATCCGCGATGAGGGTCATCTCGGCGTCGCTGCGGTCCTGGATCGGGTGGCGGGTGAAGACAGCGGCCGGGTCGAAGCCGAGAGCCGTCCCCTGAGCCTCTGCTGCTGCGGCGAACTCACATGAGGCGGCGAACACGCCGGGCACGCCGCGGCGCTCGAAGTCGCTGATGTCGTGCACACTGCACGACGTGCACGAGCCTCAATCAGCTAGCGCCTCTATCACTGCGCCGCAATCGAAGGCGATCTGCTGGAGCAGGTCCGCGGGCGCGGGCTTCGTGAAGGTCGGCTTCGTGTAGCGCCTGACACGGGCGCCGAGATCGATCAGCCGTGACTCGACGCGATCTAGGAACACATCGCCCCGCGGCTTGGAGATATCGACAAGCCCCACAGTCAAGCCGGCCAGCGAAGCTGGCCGGGCAGCTCGCTCCCGCCATGCTGGAGCCGCCTCAGAAGTGGGATCTAGCACTATCGTCATTTCAGCGGACTCCCTTCCAGCGGCCTTCGTCAGCACGAGAAAGTACCGAATCTAGGCGAGTCGCGCGGTTGGCGGCAGCTGCTCACTCAGTGATCTCGAGTGTGACCGGGTCGCTTCCGGCTGGGCCGTTGACCCATCCGCCGATGATCGCGGAGAACAGCCCCGCGGCGCCGCCTGCGTGCACTGTGAGCAGCCCGCCCTGCCGGAACTTGCCGATGCGCCGACCCGCCACCTGAGGTGGCAGGCCTTCAGTGATGCCGCCCGCACCGCGCACCAAGTTGTCTCCGTCGAGCAGCAGCTCCCGTTCGAGTTCGGCCATGAAGCGGTCGCGACTCCAGGCGGCGTCCGCGAATCGGGCCATGTGCTCCGGAGACAGCACCAGCATCGCGTCCATGGCCTGCACCGTCCGAGGCGACACGGTGGCCTTCAGAGCCAGCGCTAAATGCTTGACGAGCGACTCGGGAGCGCGCGACCTTTGGTCGACGAAGATTCGGGGAGCCTCGCCGCAGAAGGCGGTGACGGTGGACGACTCTGCTGGCCAGCCCCTGCTCTCGGACAGCGACGGCCACGGCGAGCCCGACTCGTGCTCAGCAAAGCAAAAGCCCACCTTCGCTGGCGACCCCAGCGTGGCCTGGTCCACGCCGCCGGGCCGTCCGCCGCCGACGTTGCGGATCACGAGTTGCACGGCGCGCCCGATGGTCGAGTTGGCCCGGTTGCCTTGCCCCAGCGCGTTGAGACCGCTGTTCATGCCGATGCGGGCAGCCATTGGCCCGTTGACTACTAGCACGGGCGCAACGCTCATGGTGGTGGCCAGCACCCCGTGGATGTTGAACTCAGGGGTGCAGACCGCCTCCAGCGCAGCCAGCACCACAGGCAGGTGCTCGGGCGCGCAGCCGGCCAGCACAGCGTTGACAGCGGCTTTCTCCACGCTGCACTCCTCCATGTCGGGCGGCACTACGGCAACGACTTCAGTGGGGTCTCGCCGAGTGCCGTTGAGCATCCTGGTCACGCGGGCCTCCGTGGGCGGAACGACGGGCAGGCCGTCCGACCAGCCTCTGTCCCACATCGCCTCCCAGGAGTCCTCCAAAGCCGCGAGCAGCACTCGGCGGCTTCGCAGCGGCGACTTCGGGAACCGGGCCTCGAGTTCGGCTGAGCGGGCGGGGTCTGCGCTAAGCGACCCGCAGCCGGGCCGCCAGTCGGGCAGGTCGGGGCCGAGTCCTGTCGTGTGGGTGAACCGCTCCCATTCAGGGCGCGACCAGCCCTCGAGGCGCTCTACCTCGGCCCCCTCGGTCGCGATTCGTAGCAAGGTCGGCACCGTCTCGATGCCGTGATGCCATGACAAGGAAAGGTCCGAGTCGTGGTGCACCCAGTCGGCGCTCTCCGGGAAGCCGGGATCGTCCTGGGTGATCGCCACCAAACCGGCGCGGTCGTGCAGGTCGGCAAGCACGTCCGCGACGAGTTCGCAAGTCGGGCAGTCGCGCTTGACCACCGCCACAAGCCCCTCTGGCAGTCTGAAAGCAGCCGGGGTGGGAGCGCGAGAACTCTGACTCATGTGTTGATTATCACTCCTTATATCCTCGCGATGCGAGCAGGCCTACAACACTGCAGCGATTGGCGGGCGATACGCAGGCAGCCGAACACCAGCTGCGAAGGCATACTGCCCGAAAGGGCATACTGCGTCGGCAGCGGCGCAACACCGCGAAGGTTCATGATGGACGGCAACGGATTCGATAGCGCCGAGTTTCGTCGAGTTTTGGGACGTTACCCCACTGGTGTCACTGTAGTGACCGCCGCCTGCGACGACGGGCCTGCAGGACTGGCGATCGGCTCGTTCACGAGCGTCTCGTTGACACCTCCGCTCGTGTCGTTTTGCCCGGGCGGTGGATCGACCTCCTGGGCCAGGATGCGCTGGGCCGACAGTTTCTGCGTGAACGTGCTCGGCGAGCATCAGGCCGAGCTCTGCTCGGTGTTCGCGAGCCCTTCTGACGACAAGTTCTGCGGCGTGGTGACACGCACCGAGGCGACCGGGGCGCCAGTCATCGAGGGATGCCTGGCGTGGATTGACTGCCGCCAGTTCGCCGTCCACCCGGCAGGCGACCACGAGATCGTGCTGGGCGAGGTGGTCGCGCTCGGAGTCGGCAACGACGCAGAGAGGATCGGGCTCGGCCCGCTCGTGTTCTGCAGAGGCGGCTTTGGCCGCTACGAGGCGTTGTGACCGCCCCCAGGCAGCGCCGGGATCGATGATGGCCGTCTACGCGTTGGGCGACCGCAAGCCTCGCATACACCCGACTGCCTACGTCCACCCGCTGGCCGTGGTGATAGGTGACGTGGAGATCGGTGCAGACGCCAGCGTCTGGCCGTGCTCAGTGCTGCGCGGCGACGATGGCGCCATCCGTATCGGCGACCGCAGCAACGTCCAGGATGGGGCTGTGATCCATTGCACGACGGAGCATCCGACCGTGGTGGGCGAGGACTGCACTGTCGGGCATCTCGCCCACCTCGAGGGCTGCACCGTGCACGATCGCTCGTTAGTCGGCGCCGCGTCTGTGGTGCTGCACGACGCCAGGATCGGCCCGCACGCGCTGGTGGGAGCCAACGCCACCGTTGTGGGGGGCACCGTCGTGCCGCCGGAGTCGATGGCTCTCGGGACTCCTGCCAGAATCAGGCCAGACGCGCTACTTCCCGGTCAGAACCTGATGAACGCCGAGATGTACGTGCGGCGCGGCCGCTACTTCCGCGCCGAACTGCGCCGCCTCGACTAGCGTCGAGCCCGCTGTGAGCGGGATCTGTAGCGCGTGAGCGCGCCATCCCGCACCTCGAGGCAGTGCTGCATGTGGGCGAGCACGCCGTGGGCGGGACTTGTCGCGCGCTACCGGGTCTAACCGCTGATTAGGATGGCCCCATGACCACCACCGATATCGGCGTTGACCTCAGTCGCTATCAGCTCGGCTGGAGAGATGAGGAGGACTACGTCTTCAAGCCGAAGAAGGGCCTCGACTCCGGCATCATCACGGAGATGTCGTGGCTCAAGGGCGAGCCGCAGTGGATGCTCAACTTCCGTCTGAAGTCGCACAAGCGCTTCGAGCGCCGCCCTCGGCCGACTTGGGGCGGCGACACCAGCGGCATCGACTTTGACGACATCTACTATTACATCAAACCCACCGAGGAGCTGTCAGACGACTGGGATCTGGTCCCCGAATCGATCAAGACAACGTATGAGCGCCTCGGCATCCCCGAGGCCGAGCGCAAATACCTGGCCGGAGTGACTGCCCAGTACGAGTCCGAGGTGGTGTACCACCGCAACCGCGAGGACCTCGAAGCCCAGGGCGTGCTGTTCTGCGACATGGACACCGCCCTGCGCGAGTACCCCGGGCTGGTGAAGCAGTACTTCGGCACCGTCATCCCGCCGAACGACAACAAGTTCGCTGCGCTCAACTCTTCGGTGTGGTCGGGCGGCTCGTTCATCTATGTGCCGCCTGGCGTAGAGGTGCAGGCGCCGTTGCAGGCCTACTTCCGCATCAATGCCGAGAACATGGGCCAGTTCGAGCGCACCCTCATCATCGCCGATGAGGGCTCCAAGGTGCACTACATCGAGGGCTGCTCCGCGCCCACATACTCCTCGGACTCGCTGCACTCCGCAGTGGTGGAGATAGTCGTCAAGCCGTCGGCTCGTGTCACCTACACGACCATCCAGAACTGGTCGGACAACGTCTACAACCTCGTCACAAAGCGAGCCCGAGTGGAGGCCGAGGGCCACATGGAGTGGATCGATGGCAACATCGGCTGCTTGGCCGAAGGCTCGCGGGTGACGACGCCAGGGGCAACCAAACCGATAGAGCAGGTCGTTCCCGGCGACCTCGTCCTGTCCTATGACGAGGCGGCCGGGTCGCTTTGCTGGCGGAGGGTCACAGCCAAGCGCTACTCAGGTACCCAACCGGTGCGCCAGGTGGTGGCGGGGTCGCGCCGTTTGCGGGTCACCGGCAACCACCCATTCTACTCCTGCGCCTATGACCCGTCCCGTCCCAGCAAGCAGGCCCGCTACGAACTCGCCTACGTGCGCGCCGACCGGCTCAGGCGGGCGATCATGCCCGTCTCGAGCCTCGATTATGGCGAGCCGCACAAGCTCGTTCTGCCCGAGGCCGCCACAGTGTTCAGCAGCCGAGCCCGGCGTTATGACAGCTTCATCGCGGAGCGGTCGCGCCCGGGCCGGATCGTTGTTGACGACACCACCACCGACGAACTAATGTGGCTCTTCGGCCTGTTCACCGGCGCTGGTTCCATCGAGGCGGCGCCATCGGACTTGGGCGTCCGGCGCCGGGCCACGGTGGTGTTCTCGGGCCTGCGCGGTAATCGGGCCTTAGACCGCCTCGTCGACGTCATGGGAAGGGTTATGCCCGCAGTCACGCCGACGGAGCGCGCCGATGGCATCACGCTGACTTGGCACAGCGTCGATCTGGCCGACGTGCTCGAGGGCAATGGCTTTGCCACGGACGCCCTCGACAAGCGCGTTCCGAGCTGGGTGCTCGATCTTCCCGAGTCGCAGCGGCTGTCGTTTGTCGCCGGTTATCTCGATTCCTATGGCTGCGCTCCAGAGGGCTGGCGAGCCTTCTCCATAGAGTCCACCAACCGCGCGCTGCTCGACGAAGTCGGAGCGGTCCTCACCAGTCTCGGAATCTCGTCTCGGGTTACCACCGAATTCGACGGCGAGAGGCGGGTGCGTGTTCTCGACTCTGAGGCGACGGCTCGAGGTTCGCACAGGCTTGAGTTCCCGACTGATGCACGACTGCGCCGCTTGGTGTGCCCGGAGCTGCGCGCCGCCGCGGCACGACAGCCTGTTGCGAGTTTGCGACACTTCCGGCGGGTGGGCCGGTCTCAGATAGAGTTGCCCGAGAGCGTAGAGATCCGGGACGTGCAGGTCGGCCCCGCCGACGAGGTCGCGCCCACTTGGGATATCGAGGTGCAGGGCACCGGCAACTTTGTCTCGGAGGGGTTCATCGTTCACAACTCGAGGCTCACGATGAAGTATCCGGCGGTGGTGATGGTCGGGCCCAAGGCCTCGGGAGAGGTGCTGTCGGTGGCTTACGCTGGGCCGGGCCAGCATCAGGACACCGGCGCCAAGATGACCCACGCAGCGCCGGAGACCACATCCAAGATCGTGTCCAAGTCGGTTTCCGCCGGAGGCGGCCGCACCTCCTACAGGGGGCTGGTGCGGGTCGAGCAGGACTCGGCGAGATGCAAAAGCCACGTGCAATGCGACGCGTTGATCCTCGACGGCGACTCGGTGTCGGACACTTACCCCTACATGGAGGTGGGCTCCGGCGATGCGGTGATCGGCCACGAAGCGACCGTGTCGAAGATCGCGGACGACCAGCTCTTCTACCTGCAGAGCCGTGGCCTCACCGAGGAGCAGGCCATGGGGATGATAGTCAACGGCTTCATCGAGCCGGTGACACGCACCCTGCCCATGGAGTACGCGGTGGAGTGGAGCAGGCTGATCGAACTGCAGATGGAGGGCAGCGTCGGCTGACCGTGCGGCGTCGGTTGAGCATGCGGCCTTTTGCTGTTGCTCTGTCGGTGCCGGGGCGAGCGGCGATCCCCTAGAGGTTGTGCTTTGCCGCGCTGATGCGACGCGAAGTGCGCCCAATTTGCCACACTAAGACCATGCCGATGCGTCAGGACTGCAGGTATTTTGAGTCGCGCACATACCCCAACGGTGACACTGTGCGCAAATGCGACCTCGATCTCGCTCCGGAGGCGCCGTGGCGTTGCCCTGACGACTGTCCGAAGTACACCCGCCGGATGGCCGACGTGAACTGGAGCTACGGGACGCTGGTGACACCCAAGACTCCTCCTGAGCCGTCGAGTCTGGACAGCGATTCCAGCATCGGCGATTTGCTCGATGCGGCTGAGGACATAGTGAACGCCGCCGCGCCGGACGTGATGGCCGACATCGAGGCTGAGCGCAACAAGCGCTCCAAGCGCGGCGTGCTGCGCCGCAAGCGCTCCGGCGGTAGGCGTGGGTCGAGAGGCAAGAGCGCTCGAAGCTCGAACAAGCTCCGCCGCCGCAAGCGCAACAAGCGTCGCGGCAGGCTGGGGGAGCGGTTTCGCAGGCGTTTCCGCGAAGGCGGCTGATCCGATGCACGCCTTCACGGTCGAAGCCGCCCGCGCTCTGGCGGGCCCGGACTGGCTTGTGGCCCGGCGCATCGCCGCTGCTGAGGAGTTCGCTTCGGTGCCGATGCCGACAGCAGCCGCCGAGGAGTGGCGTTACAGTCCGATCTCGCAGCTCGATCTGGGCGCCTACCGGCTAGCCGGCACGGGTTGCGACGCCGCTGCGGACCGGGGCGCCGAACTGGTCTCGCTCACCCGGCTGGCGCCGCGGGCCGCCGCAGTCGTCGATGTGGTGAACGGACGCGTGACAGCGGCCCGCGGGCTTGAGAAGCTGGCTGACAGAGGCGTGACCGTGGCTCCGGCAACCGCTTTGGCTGACGGCGCGGAGCGTCTGGGGCACGTGGTGGGCGCCTCACGCGGCGCTTTCACACTGCTCAACGACGCCTTTGCGGCCACAGCGATCGTGGTTGACGTGCCCGACGGAGCGGTCGTCGACGGCGTGATTGCAGTGCGACAGCGCGGTGAGGGAGCGGCCACGGCGAGCTTTCCCAGGCTCTCGGTGCGGGTCGGGCGCAACGCTCAGGCCGAGGTGCTCGACGTGCAGTGTTCGCCGGCTCCGGTTCTCACGGTGCCGGTTGTGGAGATTGATGTGCGCGCTGCCGGCCGCCTCGGTTACCTGAACTTACAGCAGCACCACCCTGGGGCATGGCAGATCGCGCTCCAGTCAGCGCGAGTGGCACGCGACGCCACTCTCACGGCTGCGGTCGCGGGGCTCGGCGGCGGCTACGCCCGCACACGCGCCAACACGGCTTTGACCGGCCGCGGCGCTACCGGAGACCTGCTGTCGGCGTATTTTGGGTCGGGCGACCAGACGCTCGACTTCCGTACCTTCCAGGATCACATCGCACCGGATACCACGTCTAACCTGCTTTATGTGGGAGCGGTGGCCGACGCGGCGCGCAGCATCTACACAGGCCTCATCCGGGTGCGCGCCGACGCCCGAGGAACCAACGCCTTTCAGACAAACCGCAACCTCAAGCTCAGCCAAGACGCCTGGGCCGAGTCTGTACCCAATCTTGAGATCGAGAACAACGAGGTGAGATGCAGCCACGCGTCCACTGTTGGTCCCGTCGACGAGGACCAGCTCTACT
This sequence comes from Acidimicrobiales bacterium, assembly GCA_965214945.1. Classification (GTDB taxonomy): domain Bacteria; phylum Actinomycetota; class Acidimicrobiia; order Acidimicrobiales; family Aldehydirespiratoraceae; genus JAAXHB01. The sequence goes on from OZ244029.1 coordinate 1,217,499, forward strand.
ACCTGGAGAGCAGAGGTGTGCCCACGCCGACCGCCAAGCGCCTGATAGTCGCCGGCTTCTTCGATCAGGTGCTGCGAAAGCTGCCGGTTCGATCCGCCGCGCGGGTCGTGCGGACGAGCATCGCCGCCAAGCTCGACGCGCTCATCGCGCCGGAACTCCGGGCAGCCGCATGAGCCCCTCCTACGGCGGTACGGTGCGGCTGTGACTGCTCAGGAGCTGTTCCCGCTGGCGGACATGGCGCCCGAATCCGCGCGGCGCGTGGTGATCGATGGCCGCGTCGTGGCGATAGTGCGCGTCGATGATGACGTTTACGCCATCGGAGACATGTGCAGCCACGCAGACGTGTCGCTGTCGGAGGGCTGGGTCGACTCCGATGACTGCACCATTGAGTGCGTTCAGCACGGCGCCACGTTTGATCTAGCGACCGGAGAGCCCTTGACGCTGCCCGCCACACGCCCCGTCCCGACGTATGAGGCGTCCGTGGTTGACGGGATGGTCGTGCTGAGCCTCGGCGAATCCGTCTAGCAGCCGGGGCCTGTGAGCGGCGATGAGTTCTCTGGTCATAGAGGGGCTGCGGGCCGCTGTGGGTGGTCGAGAAATACTCGCGGGCGTCGACTTGGAGGTGGGCGCAGGCGAGGTGCACGCCGTGATGGGGCCCAACGGCTCGGGTAAGTCGACCCTCGCGCACGTGATCGCAGGGCGCCGCGGCTATGACATTCTCGAAGGCTCGGTTCGCCTTGACGGGACGGAGCTGCTGGGCCTCCCAGCCTGGAGGCGCGCCGAGGCGGGCCTGTTTTTGGCGATGCAGCACCCGATTGAGGTACCCGGCGTTTCGCTCTTCGACCTGCTGTCGGCGTCGGTGCGTACCGGCGACGATCTCGACGTGAGACAGCGCATGCTGACCGAGGCCCGGCGCATCGGTTTTGACGACCGGTTCCTCGACAGACCCGTGAACGTCGACCTCTCAGGCGGCGAGCACAAGCGCAACGAGACGCTTCAGATGTCGGTGCTGGCCCCGGCGTTCGCAGTGGTGGACGAACTCGACTCGGGCCTCGACGTAGACGCGCTGAGGCTGGTGGCGACCCGCATCGAGGAGGCCACCGAGCACGACGGCCTTGGGGTGCTGGCGATTACCCACTACCGGCGTGTGTTCGCGCAGCTCCGTCCCGACGCGGTACACGTATTCTGCGGCGGGCGGATCCGGGAGTCCGGTGGGACGGAGCTTGCCCGCGAGATCGAGGCCCGTGGCTACGGGCGCTGGGACGACAAGGCCTCGCGCTTGTCGGCGGCCGACGGCCCGGTGCCCTTCACCGACCCCTTCGGAGATCCCTTCGCTGATCAGCTCATCTGACCTTGCCGCTTCGCGGTAGGCCGTATGGAGTGTGTCCATATACCTCGGGTGGTGTGCCGCAGTCTCGGGTGGGCTGTTGTCGCTGACCGCTGCCGAATCATAGAAGTATTTTTCATAGAAACATATGAAATATACTTTATAATATTATAAATTGCCCTATGCGAGCAGCCGCCGGACCGCCAGTGGCCATAGCCCGGCTCGAGCCCGCGCACTCGCACCCGGGTACGCCCCGCCAACTACAGTTTGGACACCTCATGCCCCACACCAATGAGAAGGCCTTCAACCCGCTCTTGGCTTCGGCGTTGGCCGCGCGGCACCCGCGTTGGGGGGTGCACGCCGAGCAGAAGGGCGCGCTGAGCGATGACAGCCTCAAGGAGCCCGACATCGTCATCTTGCCGCTGGGTGGCGGCGCTGGCGGCGCCTTGGTGTTGGAAACGGAGTATGAGCCTGCCCGCAGTGTGGACGATGATGCCAAAGCGCGACTAGGAAAAACGCTCGGTCGCACCAACCAGACCGTCGATCAAGTGGTTGCGGTGACAATCCCGAAGCGGCTCGGAGAGCTGAGCGTCACGGACATCTTGCGCGAAATCGCATGGGCGAAATTCAGTTACCGGCTTTGGCGTCTGCCCGCCGCGGTCCGCCCGAGCGCGCACAGCCCCGACCACGAAGCCCCCAGCGCTGTCGCAACGCAAGCGCATCGGCCGGTTTGCTTCCCGGAACACGGATGGGTCAACGGAACCGTTGACGATCTGGCCGGCTTCTGCGAGCGGATCGCCCTGAACGAGCACCTGCTCGAGAAATCCGTCACAGATCTTGAGAACACGGTCAACGGGGTCGCGCGGATGCTGCGTGACAACTTGGGTCCCTGGCGCCGGGGAGCGCTGGAGAGCATCGCCCGGGCACTGCACCAGGCGGACGATATGCAGACCACGCGAATGGGAGTCGCAATCCTCGCCAACGCAATGCTGTTCCAGAGCGCTGTGGCAGGCGCCGCCAACACCGAAATCAGCGCAGCTGTCTCCAGCGTGCGGCCCGGAGACAGCCGATTCGACGTGCTGGTGGCGTGGGGGAGGATTCTCGACGTTGACTACTGGCCGATTTTCGCCGTGGCCCGCGATGTGCTGGAAGCCATACCCGAAGCGGAGGCCATGTGGGCGATCCGCTCTTTGGCGGAGATGACTTCAAGGTTGGCTCACTACGGTGTCACCTCTACGGGAGACATGGCCGGGCAGATGTTCGGCAGGCTGATCGCCGATCGCAAGTTCCTGGCGACCTTCTACACGCGGCCGGCGTCTGCGCATCTGCTGGCGGAGCTGGCCGTCACGCGGCTGGACTCAGCTGTGGAGTGGGACGACCCCGAGCGGGTGACGGCTCTGCGAGTCACGGATCTGGCCTGTGGCACTGGGACGCTGCTGACCGCCGCTTACCAGCGGATCGCCGCGCGCGTGCGCCGAGCCGGCGGCGACGACAAGCAGATCCACGCCGAGATGATGAAGAAGGCGCTCGTCGGCGCTGACATCATGCCCGCTGCGGTTCATCTCACGGCCACGCTGTTGTCCTCGTCGCATCCCGATGTCGCATTCGACCACACGGCGGTGTTCCTGATGCCGTACGGATCGGTCACCGAAGGCGACGAGGGTGTGAAGAGTGTGGACGTGGAAATCGGATCGCTGGAGCTGCTCGATCCGCACTTCAAGCAGGCGGGCGTTCCGGGTCTGGGCATGCGGCGCAGTTCACAGGCGACGGGCGGACGCGGCGATCGCGAGGAGGAGAGCGTCCTTGACCACGGCGCGGCTGATCTGGTGATAATGAACCCGCCGTTCACGCGGCCCACCACGCATGAGACGGCTGAGCAGCGGGGCGTGCCCGTGCCGTCCTTCGCCGGGTTTGCAACAAGCGAAGACGAGCAGCGAAAGATGTCGGCGCGCCTCAAGAAGCTTGTGAGCGGCCTCAAGAGGCCGGCCGCAGTCAAGAATGGCCTAGCGGCGCCGCCGGTCGTGGCGAGCCACGGCAACGCCGGGATGGCCTCCAACTTCTTGGACTTGGCGCACGCCAAAGTCAAGTCGGGCGGCGTCATCGCGTTCGTGCTGCCGTTCACGGCGGTGTCGGGCAGGGACTGGTCCAACGCCCGCACCCTGTTGCAGCAGCATTACAGCCGCGTTTGCGTCGTTGCCATTGCCGACACCGGCGCTGTCGACCGGTCGTTCTCCGCCGACACAGGCATGGCGGAAGTGCTGGTCATCGCAACGCGAACGCGGCCCGGAGAAAGACCTGAGCCCGATCGCGACGGCGTTCACTGGGTGAATCTGCTCGAAAGGCCTGCCAACCCAGTTGAGGCGGTGGAGATCGCCCGTTCACTGCGCGCTGTCACCTCCAAAACGCTCGCTCGGTGGAGCTGGGCCTCGGCGCAGGTCGGGGAGACCATAGTCGGAACCTGCATCCGCGCCGGGATCCGAGACGGGGGGTGCGCCGGCATCACCGAGCCCGACTTGGCCGCCTGCGCAGGCTCCCTCGCCGAGGGTTGCCTGTCGCTTTCCCGCTGCGGTGAAGTCAGCGACATTCCTACGGTCCAGCTGGGGGAGTTGGGCATGCGAGGCCTGTATCACCTCGATATCAGGGGCTGGCATTCCGACAGGACAACTCCTAGGGGCCCGTTCGATATCGCCGACATCACCGATTGGCGGGCTGCTACCTGGCCGATGCTATGGGCACATGACGCCGGGCGCGAGTCCCGCCTCGTCGTTGAGCCCGATCGCCAGGGCCGGGTGCGGCAGGGCTGTCTAGACATGGCCCGCCGAGTCTGGCGAACCGCTTCGCGCCTACACTTTAACAGCGACTTCCGGATCAACTCTCAGCCCCTCGCCGCCTGCCTCACGCCTGAACCCTGCATAGGGGGTAGAGCGTGGCCGACGTTCAAACTCCACGATGAGAGATGGGTGCCGGTCGCGTTGCTATGGGCCAACACCACTCTGGGCCTCATCGGGTTCTGGTGGGCGGGCACTCGCCAGCACCAGGGTCGCACAAGTCTGACCGTCACCAGGCTGCCTGAGCTAGCCACGCTCGACCCCCGCGCTCTGACCGACAGCCAGCTAGATATCGCTGCCGCAATCCTCGAGTCGTTTGAACCACGGGAGTTCCTGCCCGCGAATCAAGCTTACCAAGATGAAACCCGCCAAGACCTCGACAGGGCGGTGCTAGTCGATCTGCTGGGCTTCGACTCGGCTGAGGTCATGCTGTCGCTGTCAATGCTTCGCAATCAGTGGTGCCGCGAGCCGTCAGTCCACGGAGGCAAGTCCACCCGACCCGCCTAGGGCATGTCCACATGCTGTCCTCTGGCTCTATCTGGACTTGCTGCGCTTGTGTGGTATTTTCGAAGCGGTTCTATTCGTCGTCTAGGATCATCGGAGTCAAACCCGGACTGATAGCAGCTGGGTGACGGGCCGATGGACGGATCGACCAGTGGACTCGCCTTAGAAGGCTGACAACACGTCAAGACCGGAGGAACGAGAAACAATGCGACCCAGAAGTGAGAAGAATCGTATGAGGCCGGTCTCGGGATGGGCTATGCGGTGGACGGCGATCCTCGCTGCGGTGATCCTTGTGGCTGCGGCTTGCGGGGACGACGGCGACTCGGCCGAGGAGTCCGATGACCAGGCTGCCGCGCCCACCACCAAACCCCTAGCAGCCGAGGAGCCGTACCGGGTCGCATTGCTGATCCCCGGCACCAGCGATGATGCATCGTGGTCGAACGCTTGGGCGGAAGGCGCTGCCGCCGCAGATGCCGCTAACGACGGTGTTGTCGTCGAGATCGTCGAAGCCCTGCCCGAAGTCGATGACTTCACCCAGCAGGGTGGGGCGTTTGCGGGCCAGGGCTACGACCTGATCCTCATGGCCGACGGGAGAATGGTCGACGCGGCCCGAACCGTTGCCGAGCAGTTCCCTGAGACCATCGTGTGCCAGGCTCCGCACCAGCCGGAATCCACAGACGGCAACCCCGACAACCTCTGTTACGTCGATATTGCGCAGCACCACGCTAATTTCCTGACCGGCGTGGTCGCCGCGCTCGTCTCCGACACCGGCCGGGTTGCCTCGCTCAACGGTTTCGCTTTCCCCGGCCTGACCCGACAACCAGAGACTTTCCACCTCGGAGCCCGGTGCGCGAATCCCGACATCGAGTTCAGCCAGCAGTACATCAACTCTTGGACTGACACTGCCGCCGCCAAAGCGGCCGCCCAGGCGGAAATAGCTTCGGGTGCCGACGTCATCATGGCTGCCACCGATCAGGCTGTGTTGGGCGTTATCTCCGCCGCGCAGGAAGCCGAGGGAACGGTCTGGGTGATCCCGTCCTATTACGACAGCTTCGAAGTGGCCCCCGACGTCGTTTTGACCTCCGCTGTGCACGGACTCCAAGACGTGGCAGCCGCGCTGATCGAACAGGGTGCTGCAGGACAGATCCAAGCCGCGGCGTTCATCGACTTCACCGCTCAGAACACTGCCGGGATAGACGCCGCTCCGCTGTATGACAACGCCGGCGCGCTCGACGCCGAGAGCAAGGCTGTGTTTGACGCGCTCGAAGCAAAAGTTCGCAGCGGGGAGATCACAATTCCCGATGAGACGACCGGCGATAATCCTGTCGGTGTCGAAGGTGCAGGAGGGGCGATTGATCTAGCAGACATCGGCTGCGGTTGATGTTCGTCGGTGGCTGATGACGCTGCAACAGGTGAAGCTGTAGAGGTTGTAGCTGGCGAGGCCGCAGCCGGTAAGGCTGTGACAGGCGGGGCTGCGGCAAGCCGTGAGCCTGCGCTTGCTCTCCGCGGCGTGTGGAAGCAGTTCGGGGCGGTAACCGCCAACGCATCCATCGATCTGGAGGTATACCCCGGCGAGGTACATGTGGTGCTCGGCGAGAACGGCGCCGGCAAGTCGACGCTGATGAACATCGCGTTCGGCCACCTTCAGCCTGACAAGGGCCGAGTCGAAATCAACGGCCGGACAACCCGCTTCATGTCGCCCGCCGACGCCATCGCCCAAGGCGTCGGCATGGTCCACCAGCACTTCACGCTCGTGGCGGCGTTCACGGTGGCGGAGAATATTGTGCTGGGCTCCCGATCCGCCCGCGCCGGCAGACTCGACCGCAACGCGGTCGTCGAGGAGGTTACAGAGCTCAGCGAACGCTTTCGCGTGCCGGTGGATCCGTCGGCGTTGGTTCGTGACCTGCCGGTGGACGAGCGTCAACGCGTCGAGATTCTCAAGGCTTTGCATCGCAACGCGCGGATTCTGATTCTGGACGAGCCGACCGCTCTATTGGGATCCCATCAGATCGCCGTCCTACTCGAAATCATCGACAGACTTCGAAGAGATGGCCATGCCATCGTGCTGGTCACCCACAAATTGGCCGAGGTGATGGAGATAGCCGACCGGGTGTCGGTCATTCGGCGCGGCAGCAAAAAGGTGACACTGAGCCGAGGCGAATTCGATGAGCAGACTCTCACGAAGGCTATGACAGGCCGCCTCATGGCAGACGACGCCTCACGATCCGATGACATCGGCGAGCGCGATACGCGCAGTCTCGTTCTCGACTGCGGTGACTTCACCGTCAGCGAGCCGCTGTCAGGACCGCCGGTGAGCGGCCTCAGTCTGCGTGTGCGAGCGGGGGAAGTGCTCGGCATCGCTGGGGTGGAAGGCAACGGCCAGCGGGCGGTGATCGACGGTCTCACCGGATCGGCACGGTGCGACAGCGCGATTCGGCTGAACGGGAAGGAGCTCAACGAGGTCACGCCGCGGCTTCTGCGACTGGGCGGTGTAAGCATCATCCCCGAGGATCGCCAGTCAGCAGGCCTGATAGGCGACATGACTCTGGTTGAGAACCTCGCTCTCGTCGATCTGCTTGCCGCGCCGGATGGCGCTTCGCGCTTTGTGTCTTGGAAGCGCCTCAGGAACCGGGCGAAGGAACTTCTCAAGGCCTTTGATGTTCGCCCCCCTGATCCCGATCTGCCGGCGTCGGCCCTCTCAGGCGGCAATCAGCAGAAGGTTGTGCTGGCCCGTGAGCTCTCGTGCCAGCCGAAGCTCTTGGTGGCGGACAATCCGACATGGGGCCTCGACGTAGGGGCGGTCGCCTTCGTCCACCGACGGCTTATCGCCGCCCGAAACGAAGGCGCGGCCATAGTCTTGGTGTCCCACGACCTCGACGAGCTGATGAAGTTGTCCGACCGGATCATCGTGGTGTACCGAGGCGAAATAACGCTCGAGACGTCCAGAGCCGATGCCGACTTAGACAACATCGGCTTGGCGATGGCCGGCGCGCTGTAGTGCTGTGACGGACGCCTCGGGCGCGCTCGGCGCCGACGGCGGTTTGACGCCACGGTCTGAGCCGCCTAGGCACGCTGTAGTGGACACACCGAGTTCTGTCGGTGCCGTCAGGTCTTTGCGGTACGGCACGCGGACGGTGATCGCCCTCATAGCGGGCCTGGCGGCGATGGCCGTTCTCATTTTAGCGCTCGGCAAGAACCCGATATTGGCTGCGAGTGCCGTCGTGGACGGGTCGCTCGGCAATAGTTTCGGCGTCGGTCAGACAGTTCAGACGTGGACGATTCTCATTCTCACTGGTCTGGCCTCGGCCGTCCCGTTCTCCGCGCGGCTGTGGAACATCGGCGGCCAGGGCCAGATGTATATGGGAGCGGTGGCCGCGGCGGGACTTGGCATCACGCTGCCGGCCGGCTGGCATAGCACCGTCCTGGTTCCGGGCATCCTCGCGGCGTCGGCAGTTGCCGGAGCTCTGTGGGGATGGCTTCCTGCATGGATGCGCAATCGACACGGCGCCAGCGAGATCGTCACTTCGTTGATGCTCAACTTCGTGGCCGTGCTGGGTGCTGCCTACGTGATTCGGGAACTCTGGCCCCACCGGTTCGCCCTACAGACGCAGTCGATCTCAGACAACGCTCGGCTGCCCGTTGTGGTCGACTCCGTTCGAGTCGATATCTCGATCGGGTTGGCTGTGGCCGCAGCTGTCGGCCTGTGGATTCTGATGAAGCGAACCCGGCTTGGCTTTGCGATTCGAGCGCTCGGAGCCAACCGGGGCACGGCATTGTTGTCGGGCGTCACCGAGAGTTCAGTGGCCAGCGCGGCCTTCATCCTCGGCGGCGCGTCTGCCGGATTGGCAGGGGGAGTGTTCGTATTGGGCATCCACGGAGCGTTACTGAACGGGTTTTCGGCCGGGCTCGCATTCTTGGGTATCGCGGTAGCTCTTACGGCCCGGCTGAGCCCTTTGGGCGTAATCCCGGTGGGAGCATTGTTCGCAGTACTACGTGTAGGCAGCAACAACCTCCAGGCCGGTGCGGGTCTGTCGCCTGCCACGGGCGATGTGCTCATCGCCGTTTTCGTGATCATGCTGATGATCGTCGGCGTGATTCGCTTCAGCTACGGAGAGGTAGCAGATGCTTAACAGTGACGGCCGGAGAACTTGTGCTGAGAAGCGGCTCGGACGGCTGCAGAGAGATAGTCAATGGTCAGCGAACTCGTACTGATCACCTTCTTCGTCACGTCTCTGCAGCTGATGGTGCCGATCCTCCTAGCATCGCTGGGCGAGATACTTGTTGAACGCAGCGGTGTGCTCAACGTGGGCATCGAGGGTGTCATGCTCATCGGGGCCTTCGCGACGGCTCTCGTCGGTATCGAGTCCGGCAGCGTGTGGCTGGCCCTACTGGCCGGTTTCGGCTCGGGCCTGTTGTGCGGAGCCTTGTTGTCGTCTCTGTACGTCCGGATTGGCACCGACCAGGTTGTGACAGGCCTGATGTTCAACATCTTGGCCGTCGGGTTGACCTCGCTGCTGCGCGATCAGCTCATCGGCGGACAGGTCGGGCCCACACTGCGTGGCATCTCCATCCCCGTGGTCGAGCGGATCCGTTTCGTAGGCGACGTCCTCGCCCAGCAGAACGTGCTCTTGTGGGCAGGCATCGCCATGACCGCGGTCGTGGCCGTGGCGCTGTACCGCACTTGGTGGGGGCTGCACGTGCGAGCCGCGGGCGAGCGCCCCGACGCTCTCGCCGCGAGCGGCCACGACGTGTGGCGCACCCGCTACCCGGCGGTGACCATCGGCTGCGGGCTCAGCGCTTTGGGAGGAACGGCTCTGGTGCTGTCGTCGTCGGGCGGATTCGTCCCCGACATGGTGGCCGGTCGCGGCTTCATAGCGCTCGGTGTCGTCGTGCTTGCAAGGTGGCGTCCTTGGATTGTTTTATTGGGCGCGGCCGGTTTTGGCTTGGCGCAGAGCTTGCAGTTCTTGGCATCGCAGATCGACGCGCTCGCGGGCATCCCCGAGGAACTCTGGCTAGCTGCGCCGTACGCGGCGGTAATCGTCGCTGCCGTCTTCTCGTTGCAGAGCCGATACCCGGGCGCGGTCGGCATTCCGTACAAGCCTGCAACAGCGCCTGAACTGCGCACAACATCCCGATTCTGGGCGCAGCTTCAATAAATTTGAATGTTTAAGGAGGATTGGCGAGTGATATCAACCTATGTACACGGGAAGCTATTGCCGCTGCCCGATGACGACAGCTTCGCAGAGTTCCTCGACCCGTCGAAGTCGGCGGTTGTCTCCGTTGACATGCACCGAGGCCATTTGGACGAGTCACCCGACTGCCCCTGCCCCGCGCCGAGGGCTAGAGCCATCGTTGCGCCGATTGACGGTTTTCACGAACAGGCGCGCCGGCTAGGTGTGCGCGTGATTCACGTGCGGTCGGTGCTGCGTGCCGGAGGTGAGGACGACACGAGCGGCAATTCCAGCGCGTGGCGTCTTGTGTTCCCTCGATTCGTGGGCGACATCCCCAATGCGGACCAACACGCCTTGGAGGGTTCACGTTGGACGGAGTTCGTCACCACGGTTGAACCCGGAGATCTCACAGTGAGCGGCAAGAAGCGCCTGTCGCCGTTCTATGCCACCGACCTTGAGATGTTGCTGCGAAACATGCGGATCAGAACAGTGGTCCTCAACGGTGGCATGACCGACTGCTGCATAATCAACGCGGCGTTCGATGCCGCGAACCGCGACTTTCGCGTCGTGGTGATCCGAGACTTGGTAGCAGGCACAAATGAGCCGCTCGAAGATGCGGCCCTCAAGATGATTTCGATTCATCTCGGCATCGTCATCGACTCCGAGGAGCTGATCCGAGTCTGGCGATCCGCTTGAACGGGGCTGCTGTGGGTTAGGCTGGGATGGTGAGCGCTGGCGGCGACATGTTGAGCGACAACGAGATCGTCGAGCTGCTCGAAGCGCACCCGCGGTGGCGGCTCGACGGGGTTGTGCTTCGGCGTTCGTATCAGTTCTCCGATTTCCGGGCCGCGTTCGCGTTCATGACCCAGGTGGCGCTGATCGCGGAGCGGCTGTTCCACCATCCCGAGTGGTCGAATGTCTACAACAGGGTGGAGCTGGCGATCACCAGCCACGATGTCGGCGGCTTGTCCAGCCGTGACCGCAAGTTCGTCGAACTCACCGACGCGGTCACCGACCGCTCCTAGATTCTTCCGGGCTCACTCAGAGATTCTCCCGGGCTCACTCAGAGGCCTGGCGCAGGCCGTCTCGCCGCCCAAGTCGTGGTAGAGAACAGCCGACCCCACGCTCTCGGCGGTGCGCACCGCCGGCGCGATCACCGCGAAGAGCAGCACGTTGAACGGCCAGCCTTCGATGCCTGCGCTCGGCGCTGTAAGTGATAGCACCAACGGAACGGCTTCGATTACCGCGATCAGCAGCAGGATGCGACCGAGCGTCGCCCAGAAGGCCCTTTTGACGAGGCGCAGAGCGTATTTCAACGACGGCTTTGCCGGCCCGGACGAAGCAGTCACCACAGCCAGGTGGGCCACGGCGGCCGCCAGCACGACAGCCGCTGCGGTTGCGGGCAGCGTTGCGAGGACCGACGCCGGAACCACCAGTGCTGTCAAGGTGACGAAGATGCCCGCGATTATCAGCCAGACCGCCAACAGTGCCAGCATCTGAAACCCTACGCCCGCCAGTCGAGGCAGTCGCCGCGCAGCCCAGCGCAGCGCGGAGGCCGCGCGGCAGTCGCGTCCGGTCAGGTCGCAAAGAGCCAGACGGGCGGCCGCGGCCACCTGCCAGGCGGCTGTAGCAGCGAACAGGGTCACACCGGCAAGTGCCGTCAGCACCTCGGAGGTGCTGACGGTGAGCGTGATCGACTCGAGATACGCCTGCCCCTGTGGTGATTCCCAGTCGAAGCTGGGCTCGGAGACCGTGTCAAGAATAGCCTCCAGCTGTGTGATCAGATCCCCTGCGCCCATAAAGAAGAGCACGATGCCTGCGAGCGCTCCCGCGCAGCCGACAGACGTGACGAGCGCGCACGACCTCAGTCGGCGGCTTAGCAGCGAGAAGGCTGCTGAAAGCATCTGAGTGGGCCGTATCAGCGCTCGGCGGCGTGCTGCGTCGCCCCTGCCGGTGTCAGAAGAAAACACCGGGGCGCGGTGATCTGTCCAGGCTTTTCCGTCCCAATAGCGGTACTGATCGGGATTCTCGGGGTCGTCGTACCAGGCCGCCGGCGGTAGGTCGCTCACCTCAGCGACGATACCGCCGCCAGTTAGACGGGCCTAGCGCAGCCGCCTCGAGGCAGGGCACCGGTCGCACTGTTCGCCGCCGTCTGAGGACGACGGAGGAGTCGGAGCGTCGCAATGGCCCCGCTGCCGTGGTTGACTGCCGGCGTGTCGGACTTCAGCCAAAATGGCGTCGTGCCGACGCTGCACGATCTGGGCCATCGCAGCACTGCTGACCTGGAACGCGATCTGCGATCCTGGGCCGATGACCGCCCAGTAACGGTGATCATCCCCGGTCTTGCCTCCGACATCGACTCTGAGGCCTTCGAAGGCATCCTCGCCGAGCTGGCTGGTGCCGACTGGCTCGATCACGTGATAGTCGGTCTCGACGACGCGGATGCCTCCCAATATCTTCGGGCCTGTCGCCTCTTGGACGGGTTGCCTCAGCCACATGACGTGCTTTGGACCGGCGGACCCGTGCTGGCCCGGACCGAGGCCCTGCTTGGAACGGCTGGGCTGGCACCGCGCCAGCAAGGTAAGGGCCGCAACGTGTGGTACTGCCTGGGAGCGCTCCTCGGGCTCGGCCGGTCAACCGTCATCGCCGTCCACGACGCCGACATCTCGGGCTACCGCCGATCGATGCTGTCCCGCTTGGCCTACCCGGTGGCTCATCCCCGATTCGGTTACAGGTTTGCCAAAGGCTATTACCACCGTGTCACCGACGGCCGTTTCGGCGGGAGAGTCACCCGCTTGCTGGTCGCGCCGCTGGTGCGAGCGCTGAGCGACCTGACCGGTGACCAGCCTTACTTGCGCTATCTCGAGGCCTTTCGCTACCCGCTGGCGGGAGAGTCGGCAATGACCGCGGAGCTGGCCGCCGATTTGCGCATCCACGGGCATTGGGGGATGGATATCGGCCTGCTCGGTGACGTTTATGCTCACTGCGATCCTTCGAGCATCTGCCAGGTGGCCGTGGCTGACGCTTACGACCACAAGCACCAGGCTCTCAGCGCCGACGACCCGTCTGGGGGACTGCGCCGGATGAGCGTCGATGTCACTGCCACCGTCATCCGCCGTCTCGGCCTCGGAGCCGACGGGATCAGAGCCAAACGACTTTGCGACGCATATGCAGATGCGGCCAAGTCATTGGTGCGCCACTACGCCAATGACGCTGAGATTAACGGCTACCGGGTGGATGTGGCCGACGAAGAGGCAACGGTTGGGGTGTTCGCACGCAGCGTTGCCGACGCTGTGAAGCTGTGCCGGGCCGATCCCAGCGAGGATCAGGCCAACCCGTGCTGGCGGCGGGTTTTTGACGAAGCTCCCGAAGCGGTTGAGGTGCTGGTGGGCGCTCTGTCAGACGGAGGCGGTTGGGGATGATGGTGAAAGATGCGACTGCGGACGGTGGGGCAGCGCCGACGAAACCCATGCGATTGCACGGAGTGATCAACGCATCGCCAGACTCTTTGGCAGAGTTCTCGGTAGTGCGAACTGTCGACGAGGCGGTAGCGCGTGCGGAGGCCCTGCTGGACGGCGGCTGCGTCGGCATCGACCTCGGAGGCGCGGGCTCCACCCAATTCGCGGCCCCAGTCGACATCGCCGCCGAATGGCGACGCCTCGACGGGAAGATCCAGGCGCTGGCCGAACTCTGCGACGCTCGGGCCGCGGCATTGTCGGTGGACACTTGGCAGCCCGAGATCATGCGCCGAGCACTCGACAGCGGCGCGACGATGCTCAACGCCGCTGACGGGCTTCAAAACCCGGCCATGAGGGAGCTGGCCGCAGAGCGTGACGTGATGGTGGTGGCGCCGTTCCTGTGGGGTACCGACCCCAAGGCGAGCCGCCGGGTGACCGGCGACCCGCTCGAGACGATCACCGGCTGGTTCCGCCGGTCTCTACGGTGCTGGGACGCGGCCGGCATAAACCGGGACAGGCTCATTCTCGATCCGGGCACCGGCTTCGGCCCCCCCGACTGGGACTGGAGCGACCGTTACCGCTATCAGAAGAGGGTTTATTCTGGCCTCGATGCGCTGCGGGCCTTCGGTCTGCCCGTCTATCTGCCGCTGCCGTGGAAGCGCACCGCACAGCACGACGAGCTGTTGGAGATCTGCCTGCGATCGGGGTTCGACTACGGTCGCTGCCACCGGCCGGAGCGGATCCTGGAAACGATGCGACGACTCGGCATCCGTCCCGCCGACGGATGATGATCTAGGGCTTTGTGGCGGGGCCGGACCCAATGAGGGGTGCTGGGCCGGATGAGTGGGCGCGTGGGTGACGATCTCGGACTTCTAGCGGGGCCGCCCTGTCTGGGCCGAAGCGTGCTGGTGGGAGTGGGCCAGCCTTCTCCACATCCCTGGAATAGCTGCGAGCGGGTGACGGTCTGCACACGGGCGCTTCAACCGGCCGCCGGCCGCGATCTTCGTCGGGCATGGTGCGAGCGCCGCCCGGTGGTGATCGAGATCGATGGGCCGCTGCCCAACCCTTCGGTGGTGCTTGAGATTCCCTGGTGGAAGATGAGCCCGGGCCTCACGCTTGGTGCGGAGGTGTGGCACCACCTGCTAACCGCCAACGCTGTCGACGCCCGCGATCCTGACCGGCCCCGCTTCGCACCCCGCGATCGAGCTCTGGAGCTCGGCGCCGTCGAATCCGGCCCGGGCCAGCCCGGCGATGTGATCGCAGGAGCAGCCGGGCCGGCATGGTGCGACGGCGGGCCGCTGGATGCCTTCGATGCCGGCGATCTCGGGGGCGTGCCGCTGATCTGCGCTGCCAACCTCGCCGCAGGCAGTTTGAAACCGCTGGGCTCTGCCCGGCCCGAGGCCGATCTAGCCCCGGATCAGCAAGCGGCGGTGGGACACCTCGGCGGCCCAGCCTGCATCGTGGCGCCGGCCGGGTCGGGCAAGACCCGGGTGCTGACCGAACGCTCCCGCTACCTTGTGCGGGACTTCGGCGTGGCCGCAGAAACTGTCTGCCTGATGGCGTTCAACGTGCGGGCCCGGGCCGAGATGCAGCAGCGCACCGCGGACGTAAGCGGCCTTCAGGTGCGCACGCTCAACAGCCTGGCGCTGGCCATATGCAACGGAACAGGCCGCTTTGCCCGGCCCGCGGGTCGCCGCAGGGTGGACGTGGTAGACGAACTGGCTGCGCGCCGGCTGCTTTCGAAGATGACGCCCAAGAAACGGCGCCGGGCTATGACCGACCATCTGGCCCCGTGGCTTGAGGCGCTGAGCGCTTCCCGACTCGGTTTGCGCGATTTGGCCGAGGTGGGGCGCGACTACGCGCCCGACGTGACCGGCTTCGCTGAGGTTGCGCCTCTCTACGCCGAGGAACTGGAGCGCCTGGGCGCAGTGGACTTCGACCACCAGATCGTCCGAGCCATCGAAGTGCTGCTGACCGACACCGAAGCCCGGGCTGCGGCCCGCCAGGCGTGTGGCGTGCTTCTGGTGGACGAGTTTCAGGACCTCACACCGGCCCATCTGCTTCTCATTCGCCTGCTGGCCGGGCCGCGGGCCGAAGTGTTCGGCGTCGGCGACGACGACCAGACGATCTACGGCTACACCGGAGCGTCACCGGAATGGCTCATCGACTATGGCCGCTACTTCCCGGGCGCGGCCCGTCACCTGCTGCGCGTCAACTACCGCTGCCCGGCAGAGGTGGTGGAAGCGGCCTCGAACCTGCTGTCACGCAACCGCCGCCGCGTTCCGAAGCAGATCGAGGCTGCCTCCAACCGCCGAGCCCGATACGGCGGACCGTCTGAAGCCGCGCGACCGGGCGGCGCAAGGGCGTCGAACACCCCGGCGGTGATCGAGACGGATCCCGGCGGGGCCGAGGCAGTGGCGGCGCGGGTGGCCGGTCTCGTGGCCAGCGGTGCCAAGCCGGCCGACATCGCCGTGCTGACGCGGGTGAACAGCACGCTTCTGGCACCTCAGATAGTTCTGAACTCCATCGGCATCGAGTGCACCAGGCCGGTGGGGCCCGGGTTTCTGGAGCGAACGGGAGTTGCGTCCGCCCTGGCGTGGTTGAAGCTGGCCGTCGCTCCGGCGGTGGGGCTCCCCGCTGACGCCCTGGCTGTGGCGTCCAGGCGACCGCCGCGTGGGATCTCGCCCCGGGTCGTGGAATGGATCGCCGAGCATTCCAGCGTTCGCGCTCTGCGGGCACTGGCCTGGCGGCTTGCCGACAAGCGAACCTCCGAGCGAGTGGCCGCTCTGGCCCGCGACGTCAGCGAGCTCCGCACCAAGGCCCGACAGGGTGCCAACACCGCCCGCCTGCTTGAAGCCATCCGCGATCTTGGCCTCGGGGCCAGTCTCGATGAGCGCCTCGACGCCTCACGCCGGTCGGTGGACCGGTCGGCTCACGGTGACGACCTGCGAGCCCTGCTGGCCGCAGCCCGGCTTCACGAGAATCCCGCCAGCTTCGGCGACTGGCTGGCTCACCTGCTGTCAGACGGGCACACCTCAGACTGGCACACCTCAGGCGTGCGCTTGGCGACGGTGCACCGGGTGAAGGGACTCGAATGGCCGCACGTGATCGTCTTCGCGGCGTCGGAAGGTCTGATGCCCCACCGGCTCTCGGGCGACACCGAGGAGGAGCGCCGCATCTTTCACGTGGCGATTACCCGATGTTCGGAATCACTGCTCATCCTCACAGCAGGCTCAGAGAAGTCGCCGTACCTGTCCGAAATGACCGGCCCGGCGCCGTGCCGCGGCCGCCGTCCCGAAGTGGCTGCCCCGGCGCCCGAAAACGCCGCCGGCCGGTCGCAGAAACCGCCACGCGACCTTGGCATGGGGCTCAGGTCCGTCCCAGCGTCCGATAATCCCGCCAAACCTCAGGACCAGCCAATGAGCCCCGAGGCGAAGGCCCGCTACGAGCGGCTGCGCCACTGGCGGCTCAAGCGCAGCCGAGCTGACGGCGTGCCCGCCTATGTGGTGTTCAGCGATAAGGTGATGGCCGAGCTGGCCCGCCGGCGCCCGGTGACCGGACCGGCCCTGCTGGCTGTGCCCGGCATAGGCCCGGCCAAGCTGGCCGCCTACGGCGAGGATCTCAAACGGATCTTGAGCAACGAGGCCTGTCAAGCCGACATTGAGCGCCTCGAGCGCTGAGATCAGGAGGCCGACTCAGCGAGCGCTTGCACGAGCGTGTTCCAGCACAGCGTGGCGCACTTGATGCGCACGGGGAACTTCACGACGCCTCGCAGCGCCTCCAGGTCGCCAAGGGGAACCTCCCCGCCGTTGGCGTCGAGGTCGTCATCGAGATCCGGGCCTCCCGGCATCTCGCTTCCGTGGATCGACATCATCGCCTTGAAGGACTGGATCAGGCGCCGCGCCTGGACCACCCGCTTGCCGCGCACAGCGGCCGACATCATCGAAGCTGAAGACTGGCTGATCGAGCATCCTTGCCCCCCGGTGGTGACCTCAGATATGCGGCCTTCGTCGTCGACGATCACGTACACAATCACCTCATCTCCGCACAGCGGGTTGAAGCCTTCGGCCCTCACCGCAGGTGGCATCTCCAGCACTCCGCGGTTGCGGGGATTGCGATAGTGGTCGAGGATTATCTCTCGGTAGAGGTCTTCCAGCCCGGCCATGTTTCGTACCGTTTCTAGACGGCGAACAAGTCGCCGGCGACCTCGAGCGCGTCGGCGAGCGCGTCCACGTCGGACGTGTCGTTGTACACGTATAGCGACGCACGGGCTGTGGCTGCCACCCCCAGAACGCGCATCAGCGGCTTGGCGCAGTGGTGTCCAGCCCTCACGCACACACCGTACTGGTCGAGCACCTGCGAGAGGTCGTGCGGGTGCACGTCGCGGAAGCACATCGACAGCAGGCCGCCGCGCAGAGTCGCGTCCTGGGGGCCGTGCACCTCGATGTCGTCGCCGTAGCGCTCTTTGAGAGTGCGCAATGCGTATGACGTGAGAGCCACCTCGTGCTCGCGCACCCGGTCCATGCCTACGCCCTCGAGGTACGCGACGGCAGCGCCCAGCCCGACGATCTCTGCTATGGGAGGCGTTCCGGCCTCGAACTTGTGCGGCACTTCGTTGGGAAGGAAGCCGTCTTTGCGGACGTCGAGGATCATCTCGCCTCCGCCCAGGAACGGTGGCATCTCCTCCAGCAGCTCCGAGCGTGCCCACAGCACCCCGACGCCGGTGGGGCCGCACATCTTGTGGCCTGTGAACGCAAAGAAGTCCGCATCCGCGGCCTGCACATCTGTGACCAGGTGAGGCACGTGCTGGGCCGCGTCGACCAGCATCAGCGCCCCCGTCGCGTGGGCCGCGTCGGCCAGAGCCCGGATCGGGTTGATGGTGCCGAGCACGTTGCTGACTGCGGCGGCGCTGAGCAGCTTCGCGCCGTCGAGGAGCCGGTCGAGACCGTCCAGCTCCAGCTGACCGTCGTGGTTCACGGGGATCCAGCGCAGCTCGAAGCCGCACTCTGCGGCCATGATGTGCCACGGCACGATGTTGGCGTGATGCTCCATCTCGGTGATCACTACGGCGTCGCCGGGGCCGAGATTTGTTCCGCCCCAGGAGCGCGCCACGAGATTGATGGCCTCTGTGACGTTCTTGGTGAACACGATCTCCGCTGCGGACGGCGCGTTCACGAACCGCGCCACCGCCCGGCGAGCGGCCTCCATCGACTCGGTGGCCTGAGCCGCGATCTCATACGCGCTGCGGTGGACGTTTGCGTTGCGGCGCTCGTAGTAGTCGTTCATCGCGTCGAGAACGCACTGCGGTTTCTGAGACGATGCGGCCGAGTCGAGATACACGATCGGTCGGCCGTGCACCGTGCGAGACAGCAGCGGAAAGTCCGCTTTCACGTCGAGGCCCGCGCCGGCGGGGCTCATTTGCCGTACCGCTCGTAGCCCTCGCGTTCGAGCCGGCCGGCCAGCTCAGGCCCGCCGACCTCGGCTATGCGGCCGTCTATTAGAACGTGCACCCGGTCGGGGTTCAACTCGACAAGCAACCGCTGGAAGTGGGTGATCGCCAAGACGCCCATCTCGGAACGCTCGCTGCGCACCTCGGCGAGGCACGACGCAACCACGCGCAGCGAATCGACGTCTAGACCGGTGTCGGTCTCGTCGAGGATGGCCATGTCTGGTTCTAGCACCGCCATCTGCAGTATCTCGTTGCGCTTCTTCTCACCCCCTGAGAACTTCTCGTTCAGATAGCGGTCCATGAGCGACGAGTCGATGGACAGCCGCTGCATCCATTCCCGCATGGTCACGTAGGTTTCGATAGTGCTCACGTCGGTGCCCTTTCGGGCCTTCAAGGCCTGCGTCAAGAAGTTGCGCATCGACACCCCGGGTATCTCCTGGGGATATTGAAAGGCCAGGAAAATACCGGCCTTTCCTCGGACGTCCGGTGGCCAGTCGGTGACGTCCTCGCCCTTGTACCTCACGGAGCCCCCGGTGACCCGGTATTCGGGGCTGCCCAGCAGAGCGGAGGCCAGCGTCGACTTGCCCGAGCCGTTCGGGCCCATCAGCGCATGAAGCTCGCCGGAGTTCACCACCAAGTTGACGCCCCGCAGAATCTCGTCGTCGCTGTCCGCGGGTGCCACTCTCAGACCGCAGATCTCGAACAGCGACGGGACGCTCATGCCAAAATCCTACGGCCCTCCCGCGGTGGTCGCTACAACCCCATGATCCCGTCAGACCGGCCCGCTCCGGGGGCTTTTCCCACACGGGCTGTCGCGCCGCTAGCGTTGCCCGCGGCCGATACCCGCTCCACGATGCCACGCCGGGAGGGTCCCAGATGAACTTTGCGTTCAGCGAAGAACAGGAACAGCTGCGCGAGTTCGTGCGCAGCTTTCTAGAAGAGAAATCGCCCGAGACGGCGGTACGCGAGCAGATGGAGACCGAGCGCGGCTTCGACCCTGGCGTGTGGGCTCAGATGGCCGAGCAGATGGGCTTGCCCGCTCTTGTGATCCCCGAGCGATACGGGGGGGATGGGTTCACGTTCGTGGAGCTGATCGTGGTGCTCGAGGAAATGGGCAGGGCTCTGCTGTGCGCGCCGTATTTCTCATCAGTGGTGCTAGCCGGCAACACCCTGCTGCACTGCGGCGACGAAGACGCAAAACAAGCCCACCTGAGCGGAATCGCCTCCGGCGAGACGCGGGCAACTCTCGCCTTCACGGAGCAAAACGGCCGATGGGACGAGACGGGCATCACCATGGCGGCGACGCCTGCGAACGGGTCGGGCTCTTGGCGGCTCGACGGAGCAAAAATGTACGTGCTCGACGGCCACACCGCCGATCTGGTCATTGTGGCCGCCCGCACCGGCAAAGGCGTGTCGTTGTTCACAGTCGACTCCGATGTTCAGGGCCTCACCCGCATGCCGCTGTCGACCATGGACCAGACCCGCAAGCAGGCCAAACTCGTGTTCGACGGGGTGGAGGCGCAGCTCATCGGCACCGAAGGCGAGGGCTGGACAGTGCTGGAGACCGTGCTCGATCTGGCTGCGGTGGCTCTAGCGGCCGAGCAAGTCGGCGGCGCGCAGCGGTGCCTGGAGATGTCGGTGGAGTACGCCAAAGTTCGGGTGCAGTTTGGGCGCCCGATCGGATCGTTCCAGGCGATCAAGCACAAATGCGCCGACATGCTGCTGGAGGTGGAGTCGGCCAAGTCGGCGGCTTACTACGCAGGCTGGTGCGCCGCGGAGATGAACGACGAGCTGCCGCAGGTGGCGTCGCTGGCGAAGAGCTACTGCTCTGAGGCTTACTTCCACGCCGCGGCGGAGAACATCCAGATCCACGGCGGCATCGGGTTCACTTGGGAGCACCCGGCTCACCTCTACTTCAAAAGGGCTAAGAGTTCCGAGCTGCTGTTCGGCGACCCGACCTACCACCGGGAGTTGTTGGCTCAGCGCATCGGCCTGTAAGCGCTCTCGCCAGGGGATCTGAGCCCGACCCCGCTGTGATCCGGACGATGCTGTGATCGGGGCGATCTCGATTTGATCTGGCTAATAGCCTTGATGGGCGCAGTGCTGGTGCTGGTGATCGCATTTGCGGCGGTCGGCGCCGCGGTAGGCCGCATGGAGCATGAGGCCGCTCCGACTGTGTACCGGCTTGCGGAGGCGGTCGAGCGGGTGGCAGCCCGCCTTCCCGAGGAGGTGACGGCGCGTGTGAGCTACGACGATGTCCGCACCGTGCTCGGCTGGCATCTCGACTGGTTCTCTGAGGTGGGCCTGGCCACAGCGTACGGCATAGAACTCGGTGACCCGGCAGTGGCCGAAGGCGACACTGCGGTGGCCGATGCCGACGCTTCGCTCGACGCCGTTGTGGCGCGCTCGCTGGAAGAGGGCGGCCCCGACTCTGTCGATGTCGCGTGCATCCTGGACGCGCATTTCGGACATCTGGCCGAGATCGGTGCGCTGACGTCGGAGTCGAATGTGGTGTAATGGTGCCACCGAGAGAAAGGAGGTGGTCCAACTGAGTGCTGAACGCAACGTGACCTTGGAGGTGGCTGGCCGCTAGTCACGGCAGCTGGGCCGACTTGTGAATCCACCCAGCTCCACCCCGGTCGGATCTGCCGGAGCTAGTCACACCGGCGGGGCAGCGGCATCAGAGCCGCCTGGCCGACTCGATCCGGCCGGCACCCAGCAATAACCGCATTGATGGGCAGGCCATAATGGCCTGCCCATCTCGCGCTCGCTGAGCTAAGGCGCTATTGGCGCGGTCATATGAATGTCCGTCTTGTGAGGCGCGGTCGCCTGAATGTGTACGTCGCGGTGCCCCTACGCGGTGTATCCTCGCGTAACAGCTTAGGAGGGGGATCTGTATGCACGAAGGTGCGCACCAGGCGAGCATGACTTCGGCAGACGCAGCTCCGCAGACTATCGGCAGCGAGACGGGTGCCGCCAAGCCAACCGCTGCCGGATTGGTTCGGGCATTCACTCTGGCCGCTGTGGTCACGGCTGCGGCTTGCGGTGGGGGGGACACGACCGATCAGCCTCAGGCTGCCGACGCCTCAGCCGCTGTCTCCGATGGGGTGTCGTCTCCCGGAGACTCGTCGGGCGGTTCAGAGCAGGCGTCCGGTGAAGCCGCTGAGTCGGCCGTGACGCCTTCTGGGGCCACTTCAGATGGGGCGTCCTTTCAGGACCTCTCGTCGGACGAGCCGTCATCGCAAGCTGAGGGCGCCTCATTAGACGAACCGGAGGCCGACGAGGCTCCGGACGCTAACGACCAGGGGCTCATCGAGACGCCCGCAGTGCAAATCAGCGACGATGTGGCGGACTTCGATCTAGTCGACATGTCGAGCGGCGCGACGGTGAATCTCCGCTCTCTGGTCGACGGTGAAACGCCTGTTCTGCTGTGGTTCTGGGCACCGCATTGACCGATTTGCCGGAGGGAAGCCCCCTCCCTTGGGCAGTTCGCTCAAGACAACTCCTACAGGGTGAAAGTCGTCGGCGTCGGCAGCCAGGACGACTTGGACTACGCAGAGCGGTTCGTGTCCACCACCGGAGTGACCTTCACCATGCTGTGGAGTGACTCCTTCGACGTATGGCGCCACTATGGCGTTTCCCGGAACTCTGACGTGTGGCTGCTGGACGCAGCCGGCAACCGGGTTGGCGACAGCTCGCGTCCCTACGACCAGGGTCGCATCGAAGGGCTCTTGGACGATCTGGCCTAACGCCCGGTGCCTTGCGCCGGATCGGCGACCCGGCAGCGCGGCCCGGGGGTTGGCGGCGGGCGTCCGAGCCAGCCGAAAGATTTACCCGGCGTTCACCAGAGTTCACACTGAGTTCACGACGATCAAAACCTGCCGAAACCCGCCTCTCATAGCTTGACGGTCGGATCCACAGAGTGCGGGTCCGCCGCGTACGCATCAGCGGCGCGTAAACACCAACAGAGGAGGCATTCCCAGTGCGAAACTCGACCCTGCGGCAACTTGGCCTGTGGGCGATACTTATGAGCTTGTCGCTAGTGGCTGCTGCCTGCGGCAGCGACGACAATCAGACCGAAGCCTCGTCCTCTTCGGGCGGCTCCTCCGACAGCAGCGCCGAGCCGGCGTCGGTTTCAGGCGAGGTCGTGATCTCGGGCTCGTCGACCGTTGAGCCCATCTCGATCCGCGTGGCGGAGCTGTTTGAAGACGTTGCCCCCGACGTGTCGGTGACCGTGGATGGCCCCGGCACCGGTGACGGCTTCAAGCTGTTCTGCGAAGGCGAGACCGACATTTCCGACGCGTCCCGCCAAATAAGGGACGAAGAGAAAGCGGCCTGCTCCGAGAACGGCGTCGACAATGTCGTCGAACTCAAGGTCGGTATCGACGGTATCGCCGTGATGACCAACGCGGCCAATGACGCGGTGGAATGCCTGACCTTCCACCAACTGTTCGACATGATCGGCCCCAACGCCGAGGGCACCGAAACCTGGGCGGAGGCCTCAGCAGGCCTCCCCGACGCGCCACTCGACCTTTTTGGGCCCGGCGAGGAGTCCGGCACCTTCGACTCCTTCGTTGAGATCGTGCTCGAGGATCTGGCGGATGAGGCCGGAGTGGGCGCCACCACTCGTCCCGACTACAGCCCCTCCGGTGACGACAACGTCATCCTGCAGGGCATCCAGTCCAGCGACACCAGCCTCGGCTGGGTCGGCTTCGCGTTCGCGGTCAACGCCTCAGGCGTGAAGCTCGTCCCGATAGACGGCGGTGAGGGTTGCGTCACCCCAACGCCCGACACGATCGCATCCAACGAGTACCCCATCAGCCGCGATCTGTGGATCTATGTCAACGCGGACAAAGCCGCCGATAATCCCGCCCTTTCGGCGTTTGTTGACTTCTACGTCACCGAGGGCCTCGCCACCGCCACCGGGGAGGTCGGATATGTTCCACTGACGGATGCGGGCCAGACTGAAAGCCAGAACCGCTGGCACAACCGCACGTCCATAAGCTGACAGCTTCCGTCGTCTTACAGCGGGACCGTCCGAGCCTCTCCAAGAAGCAGAAAGCAGCTTCTCGTCATGACCGATGCGAGCGCCGCCATGAAGCAGATCACCGTCGACATCCTCCAGATCGCGCCGGCTCGCCGCCGCCGCGAGGTGGTGATCCGCTATGTCCTCCTCGTGACAGCGCTCGTGTCGGTTCTGGTGAGCGTGCTGATCGTCTGGAGCCTTATCGCGGAGGCGTGGACCTTCGTCACCGAAGTCGTGTGGGCCGACACCTGGGGCCAGTCGGGGTGGTTCCCCAGGCGGGGTCTGTACGACATCCCGACCATCATCGTCCCCACTGTGATCGTCACGGTCATCGCCATGATCGTGGCAGGGCCCCTGGGGTTGGGTGCCGCGGTCTATCTCTCGGAGTACGCCAACCGCCGGGTGCGGGCTTGGCTGAAACCGCTGCTGGAGATCCTCGCCGGCATCCCGTCGGTGGTGTTGGGGTTCTTCGCCCTCACCTGGATCGCTCCGAACCTCGTCGGCCACGTCGGCAAGAATGCCTTCCTTTCGATAGGAGCGGTGATCCTCGCGGGCTATGCGGCGATCGCGGCGCGGGTGGCGCGCGCCAAGCTCAGGCAGTACAGAGACCGCAGCACGGAGGAGTCCTCCGCGCTGATCGGGCTGGTGGCCTCAGTGTCGGTGCTCGCTGGCGTTTTCTTGCTGAGTCTGATGTGGCTGCTGAACGTGTGGGGTGACTTCGCCCCGGCCAGGGCAGGGTCGCTGGCGGCGGCCGGAATAGGAGTCGGCATCCTCACCATCCCGCTTGTTGCCTCGGTTTCGGAGGATGCCATGGCAGCAGTGCCCGACTCCCTTAGGGAGGCCTCTGCAGGATTGGGGGCCCGCAAGATGACGACTGCCACCGCCGTCGTCTTGCCCGCCGCGGTGTCGGGGATAGTCGCCGCGTTCATCGTCGCGACATCACGGGCTATCGGCGAGACGATGGTGGTGTTCCTGGCCGGGGGTGCCGCGGACGCTGCCCAGTTCACGGACTCGCCCTTCGAGGGGGGTCTCACGATGACCGCGGCGATGGCGTCGCTGGCGTCGGGCACCGACAACGTCGTGGGCGAGGGGCTCACTTTTCAGAGCCTCTACTTCGTGGGGCTGCTGCTGTTCCTCATCACTTTGGGCCTCAACATCATCGCCGCCCGTTTCGTCGCAAGGGTGCGGGAGGCCTACTGATGCTCCTTCGCCTCGGCGCAGCCCAGGAGGCTGACGACTGAGAATGATCTCGCGCCTCCTCGACGACAAAGCCCGTGACGCCATAGCGGCCTCCATCGAGCAGCGGCGTGTGGACACCCGCGGCCTGCTCTTCCGTACCGTCCTCCAGGCGTCGCTGGTGTTGACGCTTCTGGTTCTGGTGGTACTGCTCGTGTCGGTGTTCTCCAACAGCACCGACCAGCTCTTGTCGCGGCTGGGTGACTTCCTGCGGGGCACGCTGCGCTCGCGGTCCGCTGACGAGCAGCTCGGCGTCCATCAAGGCATCTATGGCTCGCTGTGGATTGCGGTGACTGTCGCGGTGGTCGCCTTTCCGCTGGGCATAGGCGCTGCGATCTATCTGGAGGAATACGCTCGCCAGAATCGCTTTACGTCGTTCGTCGAGATCAACATCCGCAATCTGGCGGGCGTGCCGTCGGTGGTGTACGGGCTGTTGGGCCTCACGCTGCTGGTGAACGGCGACGTGTTCGGCATGGACCGCCTCACCGGAGGCCGGTCCACTCTGTCGGGGGGACTGACGCTGGCGGTGCTGGTTCTGCCGATCGTGGTGATCACCGCGAGTGAGGCTTTCCGGGCGGTGCCCGACACTCTGCGCGAGGGTGCCTACGGCGTGGGCGCCACGAAGTGGGAGATGATCCGCACCCAGGTGCTGCCCTACGCCGCTCCGGGCATCCTCACTGGCACGCTGTTGTCGATGGCCCGGGCGGTCGGCGAGGCTGCTCCGCTGATCCTGGTCGGTGCTGTCAGCGGGCGCCTCGGAAGGGACCCGGGCCTGCTGGATTTCAGCGCGCTGACCGATGAGTTCACCGCGCTGCCTATCGTGATAACGAGCTGGACTCAGCAGTCAGGCCGCGATTTAGGGTTTATCGCTGCAGCCGCGGGCGCAATCGTGGTGCTGCTGGTTCTGGTGCTGATAATGAACTCCGCCGCAATCGGGCTGCGGAACAGGTTCGAGAAGAAGAGAGGCTGATGCCCTCATGGCTGACACCGCAGAACTCGTGATCGAGCGAGAGCGCGCTCCCGCCGACACATCCCGCGTGCGGGCCAGCCTAGATCTGGAGCGGGAGATCGTGTTCCGCACCATCGACATGAGCGTCTACTACGGCAGCTTCCAAGCAGTGCGGGACGTGTGCTTCGACGTGCGCCAGAACGAGATAATGGCCCTCATCGGGCCCTCGGGCTGCGGTAAGTCCACCGTGCTGCGCTGCTACAACCGAATGAACGACCTCATAAGAGGCGCCCGTGTCACAGGGTCGATCACCTACCACGGCGTGGATCTCTACGGCGAGCAGGTGGACCCTGTTGAGGTGCGGCGCCGTATAGGCATGGTCTTCCAGAAGCCGAACCCGTTTCCGAAGTCGATCTACGACAACGTCGCGTACGGGCCGCGCGTGGCGGGCAAGAAGAAGGGCCTTGACGCAGTGGTGGTGACCTCCCTGCAGAAGGCCGCGCTGTGGGACGAAGTCAAGGACCGGCTCAAAGATTCGGCGTTAGGGCTGTCCGGCGGTCAGCAGCAGCGGCTCTGCATCGCGCGGGCACTGGCCGTCGACCCTGATGTGCTGCTGATGGACGAGCCGTGCTCGGCTCTCGACCCTATAGCTACAGCGCGCATCGAAGATCTGATGCAGGAAATTAAGCAGGACTACACGATTCTCATTGTTACGCACAATATGCAGCAGGCAGCGCGCGTTAGCGACACGACTGCGTTCTTCACAACGGACGTCCGTGAAGAGAGTGAAACCCGCACCGGAATACTGGTGGAGGTCGGGCCGACCGGGACGATCTTCTCCAACCCATCCGACGAACGCACCGAGAACTACGTGACAGGCCGGTTCGGATGAATCCCGACCGGCCGCCCATGCCTCGGCTGACCGCCTTCGGAACGCCCTGAACCCCGCGAACACGACTCGACCCCCGCCAGCAAGAGCCCATGATCGAGCAGACCCGACGTCTACACGCAGAGATTGACGTCATCAGCGACCAGATCGTCAAGCTCGCCGCCTATGCCATCGAAGCGGTCTCACGGGCCACTCGGGCGTTGCTCGACAGCAACCTCACAGAGGCTCAGCTCGTCATAGACGGCGACGACGCCCTCGACGACGTGGCGCTGACCATCGAAGAGGACTGCCAGATACTGTTGGCGCTGCACCAGCCTATGGCCAGCGACCTGCGGCAGATCCTTTCATCACTTTGGATCACGGCCGAGCTTGAGCGAACCGGCGACCTGGCCTGCAACATCTGCAAGGGCACCCGGCGGATCTTCGGCACGCGCCTCACGCCCAAGCTCCGCGGACTGATCGCGGAGATGAGCGAGGAGGCCGTCCGCCTCACCCGGCTGAGCATCGACGCCTTCGCCGATTCCGACTCGGGCCTCGCTGCGGCGCTGGACGACATCGACGACCGCCTCGACGGCATCCACCGCTCGTTCGTGCGGGCAATCCTTGAAGCGGGCATCGGCCCCGAGCTGGAGATACAGCCGGCAGTGCAGCTCGCGCTGATCGGCCGCTACTACGAGCGCATCGGAGATCATGCCGTGAACGTCGGGCACCGTGTCCGCTACATGGTGGACGGATGGGCGCCCGAGCACGAGGGGGCCTCCCGTGAGCGCGAGCGAAGACGGCTCAGCGCTATGACCGCCGACCTCGACAGCATCTCGGGAAACGGCGACAACGACGGCAGTTAGACAGGGCCGCTGGTGAGGGTGCTCACCGCAGTGCTGGTGCTGGTCGGCGTCTGCGCGGCGGGCGCCTGTATCGGTGTGGCGGCCGACAGAATCCGGCTGCGGCGATGGGTTCGCCGAGGACGCGCCGGTGCCCGCGGTGCTTCCACGGCTGCCGGCCTTGGGGCGCGGGATCTGCTCGCGGAGGCCTGGGAGAGAGCCGACCGCGCTGCGGCAGACCGCTCCGCGGCGCGTCGCGCGGCACGGCGCCTGGAAGCCGGCCTGGACAAGCTGCCCATCGGTGTTGTGTTGTGCGACCCGCGAGGGCGCGTTGTGGCGCGCAACTCCGCTGCAGAGGCGGTGGCGGCTGCGCGCCACAGCGGGGCGCTTGTTGCGGACGCCGTGACGAGTCTGCTCAAGCGGGCTCTTGAGGGCGATAGTCGCACCCGGCGCGTCGAGCTTCTGGGCGACTCTCGGCGCATTTTCGAGGTGTCAGCCGGCCCGGTCGAGGCCTCGGGCACGGTACTGGGCGCTGTGGCGCTAGTGCGCGACATCACCGAGGAGCATCGCATCGACACAGTGCGGCGGGACTTCGTCGCCAACGTCAGCCACGAACTAAAGACCCCGATCGGCGCGCTGAGTCTGCTGGCGGAGTCGCTATCGTCCGACGCTGACGCTGATGTGCTCGACCGGCTTGCAAAGCGCATCCAGTCTGAGGTGCGGCGGGCGGCCGACATGATCGACGATCTGCTGATGTTGTCGTACATCGAAGACAGCGCAGCCACCGCGAATGAGCTGGCCGATATCGACACCCTGGTGCGCGAGAGCGTCGATCGCATCTCCGAGGCCGCCTCCCAGCGGGGTGTGTCGGTTATCTTCGACAGCCAGTCAGCGTCGCTGAGGGTGCGAGGCTCAAGGGTGCAGCTCATGTCGGCGCTGTTCAACCTGCTCGATAACGCCGTCAAGTTCACCTATGTCGGAGGGCAAGTCTCAGTTGTCGTCCGACGCCGTGGCGGCGATGCGGAGATAACTGTGCGCGACGACGGCGTGGGCATCCCCTCAGCGGAGCAGTCCCGGATCTTTGAGCGTTTCTACCGCGTAGACCGAGCCCGCAGCAGGCAAAGCGGCGGCACCGGCCTGGGGCTGTCGATAGTGCGCCATGCCGTTCTCAACCACGGCGGAGAGGTAACCGTCGAGTCGCGTGAGGGGCAGGGCGCCGCCTTCACCGTGACGCTCCCGCTCGCTGACGCGCTCGCCGAGATGGATGCTGGCGCTCTAGCCAGCCCTGCAGCACCGCGATCGCCCGGGGATCATGACGCAAATGATGGCCAGCGCCCCCGATGATGCGAAGATCGGCGTCCGGGCACGCTGTCGCGATCGCCCGAGCGTCGGCCACAGGAACGATCTCGTCGTCGCTGCCGTGAAGCACCAGCAGTGAGCGGTCTCCCAGCTGCGCAGCGGACTCGACTGCTCGCACCGAGCGAAGCTGCGACGCCCAGCGGTCGAGGCCCAAAGGCGGCTGACGGTCCCGCACAAGGCCGATCTCACGACACCACACCAGCAGCTTCCGCGGGCTGCCAGCCCAGTCGGAGAAATCGGCTGGAGCAGCAACAGCGGCCACTCCGCGGACCCGGTCGTCGTCGGCGGCAACCGACACGGCCAGTGCTCCGCCGGTGCCGAACCCGATGATCCAGACGCCGTCGGTGTCTGTAGCATCAGTCAGCAAGTCGATCGCTCCCACGAGGTCGCGGCGCCAGCCACCGAGTGAGAAGCTGCCTTCGGCGCCGTCCGTGCCGCGCGAAGCGAAGACCAACGCCACGAAGCCGGTCTCCGCTGCGATGCGGTCGGCGAGCGCAGGCATTGTGGACGTGGAATTGATCCCGCCACCCGCCTCGGTTGGGAATCCGTGGGCGATCACCGCGCCAGGCTGCGTCGCCGCGTCGGCCCGGGCCGGCCGCGCCAGGTGACACGGCAAGACATTGCCCTCAACGACGAAGCGGCCTTCCATGTCATTCGTCCTCAGGTACGCTTCTCACTTTCCCGGCCTCAGCATCGTCGCAAGCCCGGAACCCCCGCTGAGGGACGCGTGGCTGGGAACGTCGGCTTCAATCCCGGCGGACGCCGGTCTCGGGATGGCCGGGGGCGGGCCCCGTCGGGTCGATGCCGTAACGCTCTATGGCCTCCGCGACCTCGGCGGGGGAGGCTTCGCCAGCGTCGGCCAGCGCCGATAGGACGGCGACCGCGATGTGGGCGGAGTCCACCTCGAAGAATCGGCGCAGTGCCTCGCGAGTGTCGGAGCGGCCGAAGCCGTCAGTGCCCAGCACGTGCAGCGGCCGCGGCACGAAGCGGGCGATCTGGTCGACAACGAGCGTCATAAAGTCGGTGACGGCCACTATCGGGCCGTCGGAGTCGGCCAGCAGGCTGGTCACCAGCGGCATCTCGGGCGGATCTTTCGGGTGCAGCCGGTTGCGGCGCTCGACGTCGAGCGCTTGGCGCCTCAATCGCTGGTATGAGGTGGCGCTCCACAGCTCCACCGAAGTGTCGTGGTGATCAGCCAGCAGCTGCTGAGCCTCACGCGCCGCGCGCTGTGCCGCGCCCGAGAACAAGATCGTGGCTCGTCGGCTCAGCTCGCCGCCCGGGCCGTCGTCCCATTTGTACAATCCGCTGGTGATGTCCTCGTCGCTGACCAGATCGGGTTGCGGCGGCTGCTCGTAGGTCTCGTTGTAGATCGTGATGTAGAAGAACACGTCCTCGCCATCCGACGCCGACGGCGGTGCCATGCGGCGCAGGCCTTCGGCGACAATGGCACCCAACTCATAGGCGAAGGCAGGGTCGTAAGCCTCGCAGGCGGGGACGGTAGTGGCCAGAACGTGGCTGTGGCCGTCCTGGTGTTGCAAACCCTCGCCAGGCAGCGTTGTACGCCCCGCGGTCGCGCCGATCAGAAAACCCCGCGCACGGGCATCTGCGGCCGCCCAGATCGAATCGCCCACTCGCTGAAAGCCGAACATCGAATAGAACGTGAAGAACGGCACCATCGGCACGCCCAGGTTGGCGTACGACGTTCCCGCGGCCAGCCAGCTCGCCAACGAGCCGCATTCGGTGATGCCCTCCTCGAGTATCTGGCCGTCGGACGACTCGCTGTACGACAACAGCAGGTCGTGGTCGACCGGCTCGTAGAGCTGGCCTCTCGGGGCGTAGATGCGGAACTCCCTGAACAGCGAGTCCATTCCGAACGTTCGGGCTTCGTCGGGCACTATCGGCACCACGCGCCGGCCGAAGGCCTCGTCGCGCATTAGGTCGCGCAGCAGCGCGGTGTAGGCCATCGTGGTGGACACCTCGCGCCCCCTTGAACCCTTCTGGAGGTCGCGGAACACCGCCGGCGCCGGCAGTGTCAGCCGACGCCGGTCGCGCACCGCCCGGCGGGGGACAGACCCGTTGAGAGCCCTACGCCGGTACAGCATGTACTGGCGATCCTCCGAGTCGGGGTCGGGCCTGTAGTAAGGCGGAATCCCATCGGTGAGCGATGCCTCGTCGATCTCGTCGGTCATGTGCAGCCGCGACCGCAGTTCCAGGAGCTGACGCTTGGTCATCTTTTTGATCTGGTGGGTGGCGTTTCGGCCCTCGAAGCCCTCGCCGAGCGTCCAGCCTTTGATGGTCTTGGCCAGGATCACCGTGGGCTGGCCCTTCACCTCGGTCGCAGCCTTGAAGGCCGCGTAGACCTTCTGGTAGTCGTGGCCCCCGCGGGGCAGCACCCGCAGCTCCTCGTCTGAGAGATGTTGCACCAGCTTGCGCAGACGCGGATCGGGGCCGAAGAAGTGCTCGCGGATGTAATCGCCGGACTCCACGGCGTAGCGCTGATATTCGCCGTCGACTGTGACCGCCATCTTGTTGAGCAGCGCTCCGTCGACATCACGGTGCAGCAGATCGTCCCATTTGGAGCCCCATATGACCTTGATGACGTGCCAGCCGGCGCCTCGGAACACCCCTTCGAGCTCTTGGATGATCTTGCCGTTGCCCCGCACCGGGCCGTCGAGCCGCTGCAGGTTGCAGTTGACCACCCACTTGAGGTTGTCGAGTTCATTGCGCCCGGCGAGTGAGATCGCGCCCAGCGTCTCGGGCTCGTCGCACTCGCCGTCGCCGAGGAAGCACCACACGGTGCTGCCTGAGGTGTCCTCGATGTGGCGGTTGTGAAGGTACCGGTTGAACCGGGCATGGTAGATCGAGTTGATTGGCCCCAGCCCCATCGACACCGTCGGATATTCCCAGAAGTCCGGCATGAGCCTCGGATGCGGATAGCCCGGCAGCCCGCGGCCGCTCACCTCCATCCTGAAGTTGTCGAGATCGTCCTCTGAGAGCCGGCCTTCCAGATACGCCCTGGCGTACACGCCGGGCGCGGCATGGCCCTGGAAGTACACGTGGTCTCCCGACATGCCGTTGTCCTTGCCCTTGAAGAAGTGGTTGAACCCCACCTCATAAAGCGATGCTGACGACGCGAAAGTAGAAAGATGTCCTCCGATCCCGTCGGCGGATTTGTTGGCCCGGATCACCATCGCCGCAGCGTTCCAGCGGATGAACGCCCGGATGCGGCGCTCGACCTGCTCGTCGCCAGGGAAGAAGGGCTGCTCAGTCGCCGGGATGGTGTTGATGTAGGGCGTGTATGTAGTAGGAGGGAAGCCCACGCCTCGCTCATTGGCTCGTTCCAACAGCCTGGCGACCAGGTAACGGGCTCGCACCCGGCCTGCGGCGGAGATGACGGCGTCTAGGGAGTCGATCCATTCCTGTGTCTCGGCGGGATCGGTATCGGGCAACTGGCGAAGGAACAGATCGATCATCGCGCCCTGATGGTACCTGCTCGCTTGTCGCGCGGCGGATGCCTGCGTCGCGTCCGGTAATCTCGCACGCCATGCGCAGCCAGTCCTCAAGCAGGGCCTCCGATGCCGCTGTGAACGCCGCCGGCGACGGGGTATCGACGGTGGTGTACATCGACGGCTCTTGCAGGTCAAACCCCGGGCCGGGAGGCTGGGCGTGGGTCGTTCCCGGAGGTGCCTGGGCCTGCGGGGCCGAGCGCCGCACCACGAACCAGCGGATGGAGCTGACCGCGGCCCTCGAGGCGCTGAGCGCTCTCGGCGGGCCGTTGGTGGTGTTCTCTGACTCGGCGTACGTCGTCAACTGCTTCCGAGACGAGTGGCACGTCCGCTGGAAGCAGCGCGGTTGGCGCAACTCCAGCCGCAAACCGGTGGCCAACCGCGATTTGTGGGAGCCGCTTATCGGTCTGTGGCAACCGCGCTCACATGAGATCGTCTGGCGCTGGGTGAAAGCCCACTCGGGCGACGAATGGAACGAGATCGCCGACAGCCTGGCCTACGGCGCCGCGACCGACCAAACAGCACGCAGAAGCACAGCCGCGCCGACGACCTGATGGCTTCGCGATCCTGGTAGCTCCGATCCTTATAGCTGTGCGATTAGGTGAGCAGGGCTTTCAGCGCCGGGGCCAGTTGGGGGTGGGCGAACTTGAAGCCGTCGGCTTCAAGCACCGACGGCACCACTCTGGCGCTGCTGTAGAGCAGAGCCTCCGCCAGCTCGCGTCCCAGACGCGCCGCGAGCGCGAGCTTCGGGGTGGGCAGCAGCGTCGGTCGTCGCAGAGCCTTCCCGAGCGCCGCCGTGAACTCGCGGTTGGTGGCGGGATTGGGCGCGGTGAGATTCACAGGTCCATCCAAGTTTGCGCGCAGCAGCCACATCAGCGCTGAAACCTCGTCGTCGAGCGTGATCCAGCTCATCCACTGACTGCCGTCTCCCACCCGACCGCCGAGGCCAAGCCGGAAGGGTGTCAGCAGGCTGGCGAGCGCGCCGCCTGCTGGCGACAGCACTATGCCGGTGCGCGGATGGCACACGCGGATACCCGCAGCTCTAGCGGGTGCCGCCGCGGCCTCCCAGTCGCGGCACACGCCCGCGAGGAAGTCGTCACCGGGCCCGAAGGACTCGTCGAGTTGCTCATCGCCGCGGCTGCCGTACCAGCCGATGGCCGACGCCGATACCAGCACTTCGGGAGGTTTGCGGAGATAGGCCAGCGCCTCAGCCAGCACGCGGGTGCCGCGACTGCGGCTGTTTGCGATGCGCCGTTTCTGCCGAGTCGACCATCGCCGAGCCGCGATCGGCTCGCCCGCAAGGTGGATCACCGCATCAAGCCCCTCCAGGCCGGCGCTGTCGATCTCCCCTTCGGCTGGATCCCAGAAAACGGCAGTCGTTCCGCTGGCGGACCGCCCGCCTGCTTCGCCTCGCAGCACCGGGATCGCCTGGTGTCCGCCCTGATGCAGGCGTTCAACAACAGCCCGTCCGATCAGACCGCTAGAGCCTGTCACCGCCACCCGCATAGTGCTCCCTCAACACAATTCTAGCGGGCATTGGCTGCGAGCCAGCTGCCGATATAGCACAGATGCGGGCGCGTGGGGAGGGGGATCGGCCGCCCAAGCCCAATATCGTCTAATCGGACGACACGGGGCCCGGGCCGTCGTCAGGCTCGGGCCAGGGATCGGGGAGCCATCCCATGCAGACACAGCCACATCCACAGACATCCGGCGAGGCGAGCGGACGGCCAGCCCCTTGGGGGCTAATAGTTGCCGCCCTGTTGGGTGCCGCTTTCGTGGGATTCGTGATTCAGAACAGCGCTAGCGTCAAAGTCACGTGGCTGTTCTTCGACACCACCGGGCCGCTGTGGGTGGTGATTGTCGTAGCGGCAGCGGTCGGCGCGGTGCTCCGTGAACTCATCGGCTGGGCCCTACGCCGGCGCCGCGGTCAGCGCCGCAAGGTCTGAAGGCGCTGAACACCGTCCGCTGCGGCCACGGGCCCTACGCCAGCTGCCCGCATGAGCACCCGCAAGCTCATCGCCGCGGCATTGCTGTGCGGCCTGGTAATCCTCGCCGCGTTCACCGTCCAAATGCTTACGCTGCTGTGAGCAACGCGGCATCGGGACGGCGCCTCGCCGCCAGCGCAAGAAAGTCGGCGGCACAGCCGTAGCATCATCGGTCGGCAAAGAGGTCTCGTGAGCAGTTCCACCCACGACGCAGTAGTCATCGGCGGCGGGCCCGGAGGATACGCCGCCGCCTTGTACGGAGCGAGCGCCGGACTGGACGTCGGCCTGGTCGAGATGGGCAAGCTCGGCGGTACGTGCTTGCATGTCGGGTGCATCCCCGCCAAAGAACTGCTCGAGGCCGCTTCGGTGTATCGCTGCGTCTCGCGGGCCTCAGAGTTCGGGATCAGCGCGGGATCCCCGTCAGTTGACTGGCACGCGGTGATGGCCCGCAAACAGCGCGTCATCGACGGTCTCACCTCTGGCCTTTCGTCGTTGCTAAGACGCCGCAAAGTGAGCGTCTACAACGGTGTCGGCTCAATCATCGGGCCCAAGACTGTAGAGGCAGTCGGCGGCGGCGAGTCGACTAGGCTCAGCGCGTCGGCGGTGATCGTGGCCACCGGCGCGAAGCCCCGCACCATCCCCGGGTTCGAAGTGGACGGCCGCATCGTCGTCACCTCAGATGAGCTGCTGTCGGTTCCGCAGCTGCCCCAATCCGCTGCGGTCATAGGCGGGGGCGCCATCGGCTGTGAGTTCGCGTCGATGATGGGCGACCTGGGTGTGAGAGTGACGATCCTGGAGGCCCTGCCGGACATTCTCAGCGGCTGCGACGCCGACGCGGCCAAAGTCGTTTGGCGTTCGTTCCGCAAACGGCGCATCGCGGTGCACACCGGCGTGGCCGTCAACGGCCACCAACCTCGCGCTGATGGCACGGGGACCGTCGTCACCTACGGCGGCGGGCGCGAGCTCAACGTCGATCTGGTGGTGCTTGCGGTGGGCCGGCGGCCCTTCACCGAGCGTCTCGGCCTGGGCCGCGCGGGCGTGGAGACCAACGAGCGCGGCTTCGTGAGAGTTGACGGCCGGTGCCGCACCACGGCCGAGGGCGTCTGGGCGGTAGGCGATGTGATCGACACGCCGCAGCTCGCTCACACCGCTTTCGCGGAGGGTATGCTCGCTGTCAAGGACATCCTCGGCGAAGACCCAGCGCCGCTAGACCACCACGGCACGCCGTGGTGCATCTACTGCCACCCCGAAGTGGCTTTCGCGGGCCACAGCGAAGCCAGCGCGAGAGCCGCCGGACACGACGTGATCATCTCGGCCCACCGGCACGCCGGCAACGGGCGGGCGCTGATCATCGGAGAGACTGAGGGTGTGGTCAAGGTGATCGCCCAACGCGGCGCTGACGGCGCAGCAGGGCGGATCTTGGGTGTTCACATGGCCGGCCCGTGGGTCACCGAGCAGCTCGGGCAGGGCTACCTGGCGGTCAACTGGGAGGCGACCGTCGACGAGGTGGCCGCGCTCATCCAGCCTCATCCTACCATGAGCGAGCTGTTCGGAGAGGCCGCGCTGTCGCTTACAGGACGGTCGTTGCACGGCTAACCGCTCCGGGCTTGTCGGCCTGTCATAGGATCACCTATCAACCCCGAAAGGCAGGCGCTTGCTCTGATGGCCGACATAACAATGCCGCAGCTCGGCGAGACCGTCACAGAAGGCACCATCATCGGCTGGTTCAAGCAGGTGGGCGACTCTGTCGCGTTGGATGAGACGCTTTTTGAGGTGTCCACCGACAAGGTCGACACTGAGGTGCCGTCACCCGTCTCCGGCGTGCTGACGGAGATCATCGCCAACGAGGGCGATCTGGTCGAGGTGGGTCAGGTGCTGGCACGTGTCGGCGAGCCTGGGAAGGTCGATGCCCCAGCTTCGGGCCCGGTCGCGCAGGCTGACCAGCCTGACGCCGATGAGCACGCGGGCGGGCCGCAGCC
The DNA here is from genome assembly GCA_965214945.1 of Acidimicrobiales bacterium. Lineage (GTDB taxonomy): Bacteria > Actinomycetota > Acidimicrobiia > Acidimicrobiales > Aldehydirespiratoraceae > JAAXHB01. The sequence goes on from OZ244029.1 coordinate 1,253,986, forward strand.
CCTCAAGTCCGAGGCTGCGCCGTTCGTGTCGAATGCCTCAGACGTGGCCGCACGGGCGCCTTCAGGTCAGATCCCACCCCAGAGGGCGCCATCCGTCAAGGCATCGTCGGGCGGCGCGGCCTCCGGGACGGTGCTGTCACCGATAGTCCGCCGTCTGATCGCCGAAAGCGGCATCGAGGCGTCGTCGCTGACCGGTAGCGGCGTCGGAGGTCGGATCACCCGCGCCGATGTTGAGAAAGCGATTCGGGCCCGGGCCGCTTCTGCCGCCCCAGACACCGCGGCGCAACGACGGTCGGCGGCGCCGGCAGCCCGTCCGCCGCAACGACGGTCGACAGCGCCGGCAGTCCGCTCGCCGCAACGACGGTCGACAGCGCCGGCTCGCACAGGTGCCGCAGAAGACCCGGCCGTCAAGCTCAGCAACATCCGCCGGCGCACCGCTGAGCATATGGTCATGTCTAAGCGCGTCTCGCCGCACGTGCTTACTGCTGTCGAGGTTGACTACGAGGGGGTCGAGCGAGTCCGCCTTCCTCTGCGAGCCGCTTGGAAGCAGCAGGAAGGCTTCAGCCTGACGTATCTGCCGTTCATCGCCCGTGCGGTGATCGACGCGCTGCGGGAGTTCCCGCACCTGAACGCCAGCTTCAGCGACGACGGGCTGATCGTGCACCGGGCGGTGAACCTCGCGATAGCGGTCGATCTCGACTTCCAAGGACTGCTTGCACCCGTCATCAGAGGTGCCGAAGGCAAGCGGCTGCGCCAGATCGCCCGCGACATCGCAGATGTGGCAGCCCGGGCGCGCAGCCGCCGCCTGTCACCCGACGAGCTCTCTGCAGGAACATTCACGATCACCAATGCCGGTCAGTACGGCACGATGATGCAGTTCCCGATCATCAACCAGCCGCAGGTGGCGATCCTTAGCACCGACGGCATCTCCCGAAAGCCGGTGGTCGTGACCGACGCTCACGGCGCAGAGGCTATCGCTGTTCACTCCGTGGGGGTCTTAGCGATGGCCTGGGACCACCGGGCGTTCGATGGCGCCTACGCGGCAGCGTTCTTGCACACAGTCAGGCGGATCATCGAAACCCGGGACTGGGAGACCGAAGTCCGCTGAGCGTCTGGCCCCCTACAGCGCGCACCGCCCCTGCGGGGCGGCGACCAGAGGGACGAGCGCTGCGAGTGCGTTGGCTCGGCCGTGTCGACTATCGCGACGCGCTCGCTTTGCAGCGGCGCCTCAACGCGCACAGTTCCGACAACCATCTGATGCTGCTGGAGCACCCGCATGTGGTGACGCTGGGCCGTCGGGGCCGCCGCGAGCATCTGCTGGCTGACACCGGCGAGATCGAGGCGCAGGGCGGATCGGTGGTGGCCACCGACCGAGGCGGTGAGGTCACCTACCACGGCCCAGGGCAGCTCGTCGGCTACCCAATTCTGACCGTGCCGGGCAAGCGCGGCGGCGGCATGGCCGACACCGCCGCTTACGTGCACGGGCTAGAGCAGATGCTGATCGACGTGCTAGCCCGCCTCGGGCTGGACGCCGGGCGAGTGCGCGGCCACACCGGCGTCTGGGTGGACGTCGACTCCGTGCGTCCCCGCAAGATTGCCGCCATCGGAGTGCGGCTGGCGCGCTCTCGGTCGATGCACGGCTTCGCCTTGAACATCGATCCCGATCTCAGCTGGTTCTCGAGGATCGTGCCATGTGGCATCACCGGCCTCGGCGTGACGTCGCTCGCCGCGGAGGGCGTGGACACCTCAATGCGCGACGTTGTCGACCTGGTGGCGGGGCATGCCGCCGAACTCTGGGCGTCCGACGGGACGGTCGACCGGGCCGACGTGACCTGGCGCGCCAACCCTGATGACATGGCGCTGTTCACACGCGCCGCCGCCCTCGGCGTTGACTGTGCGGCTGAAAGGCCTTCGCCGAGGCTGCAGGTGCGGATGGCTCAAGCCGGTGTCGACAGCGACGGCGCAGTGGCATACCGGTCTCGCAAGCCCGGGTGGATGAAAGTCGCTTTGAGCACCGGCCCCGAGTATCGCCGGCTGCGTTCCACGTTGCGGGATCTGAGCCTGGTGACGGTGTGCGAGGAGGCGGGATGTCCCAATGTCTACGAGTGCTGGAATGAGGGCACCGCGACGTTCATGATCCTGGGGGAGCGCTGCACGAGGGCCTGCGGCTTCTGTCTGGTGGACACGCGCAGGCCCGGACCTGCGGACCCGGCCGAGCCTCGGCGGGTGGCCGAAGCCGCGGCCCGGATGGGCTTGGCGCACGTCGTGGTGACGATGGTGGCCCGCGACGACCTCGACGACGGGGGAGCGGCCGCCATGGCGGCCACAGTGGCCGCTTTGCGCGAGCGTCTCCCGCGTGCGCGCGTCGAGACGCTGATCAGCGACCTCGGCGGTGACCCCGACGCGCTTCGCGCCGTGTTCGACTCAAGGCCCGACGTTCTTGGCCATAACATCGAAACGCCCGCGAGGCTGCAGCGCGCCGTGCGGCCCTCAGCGGGTTACGCGCGCAGCTTGGCGGTGCTGGCTCGGGCCAAAGACGCCGGACTCGTCGCCAAGTCCTCCATCGTGGCAGGTATGGGCGAGACCGACGAAGAGGTGGTTCAGACGCTCTCCGACTTGTGCTCCGCCGGCGCTGACATCGTCACCATAGGCCAGTACCTGCGCCCCAGCGTGCGCCATCTGCCGGTGGCGCGGTGGTGGCCGCCGGAGGCTTTTGCCAGATGGAAGGAGATCGGAGAGTCGATGGGCATTGGCCACGTGGAGGCGTCGCCGCTGACGCGCTCCAGCTATCACGCCCGCCACGCCGCTGACGCGGCCGCGGTGCCAGTGCCTGCTTAACATCCGCCGTTGGCGGTGTAGTCCGTCCCTTGGTGCCGGTGGTGGGCCGGGTGCCGGTGGCGCCTGTGAGGGACGGTCACGGCTGCTTGGCGGAATAGGCTGAGGCTGATGTTCGCAGATCGGCTCAACCGTGCTCGGGCTCAGATGACCGCCCAGGGCGTGGACGTGATGTTGCTGTCGGTCGGTGCGGACCTGCCTTATTTCTGCGGGTACGAGGCGATGCCGCTTGAGCGTCTGAGCGTGCTGGTAGCGCCCAAAGACGGCGCAGCCACGTTGGTGGTGCCTGCTCTGGAGGCGCCCAGGGTGATAGAGCGTTCCGAGGTGTTCGGACTACGCCCCTGGAACGAGACCGAAGACCCGGTAGCGATCACTGCGGAGCTGGCAGGGCCAGCGGCCGTCGTCGCCGTGGGCGACCAGATGTGGTCGATGTTCTTGGTGCAGCTCATACAGGCGATGCCGTCAGTGTCGTGGCGGCGGGCCAGCGAGGTCACCGCACCTATCCGCTCGGTCAAGGACGCGGCCGAGGTTGAGGCGTTGCGAGCGGCGGGTGCCGCTGTCGACCGTATCGCGGCGCAGCTCCAGCTAGGAGAGATCGACCTGGTCGGGCGCGCCGAGGCCGAGGTCTCCGCTGAGCTAGGCCGCCGCATAGTCGCTGAGGGCCACCAGCGGGTCAACTTCGCGATAGTCGCCGCGGGCGCCAACGCGGCCAGTCCGCATCACGAGCCCTCCGAGCGGGCGATCGGTGCGAACGAGGTGGTGCTGTTCGACTTCGGCGGCACGATGGCCGGCCCCGGAGGCGTGGGCTACTGCTCGGACATCACCCGCTGCGTCTACACCGGCGAGCCGCCAGCGGAGTTCGCCGAGCTATACGACGTGCTTATGCAAGCGCAGGCTGCGTGTGTCGCGGCCGCGGTTCCAGGAATGCCGGCCCAAGACGTCGACCGGACCGGACGTTCAATCATCGCCGCCGCCGGCTACGGCGAGTATTTCATGCACCGCACAGGTCACGGCATCGGCGTTGAAGCCCATGAGGAGCCCTACATCGTGGAGGGCAACGAGGATGTTCTTGCGGCGGGCAACGCATTCTCTGTTGAGCCTGGCATCTATGTGCCCGGCCGGTGGGGTGCGCGTCTGGAGGACATTGTGGTGGCGGCGCACGAGGGTGCCGACCGCATGAATCTCGCCGACCGCCGCCTCGCTGTCGTCGCCTGAGTCTGTCGGACGCGGTCACCGGCCGTGATCCGCGTCGAGGTCGCCACGGTTCTTGTCGCCTGGGCGGCGGGCGGCTGGTTCTTCCTGTGGATCACCACACGCCGGCGAGAGGCCGGCCTCGGCTACGGCTGGCTGCTTCGCAGCCTTTATTCGACGCTGGCCGCGGGATCGTTGGCCGCCGCGGCCGCAGCCGACCGACTGGTGTGGCGCAGGGATGCCTTCACCATGCTGTTCCTTGCCTTCGGAAGCTTTGCCATGGCCGTGTCCGTGATTAGGCGACAGGCGGGAGTGGCAGGTCAGCGGAAGGCCACGCAGCGCCGCAACGCCCGGGTGGCAGCGATGGCCGGCGAGGTACGCCCCGATCCGCGTGCGAACGTAGAGGGCACCGACAGAGCCGCGGCCGAGTTCCCGCCGGTGCTCGACTTCCTGGCGGCATCTGCTGGTCTGGCCGCTTGCGCGCTGGGGGCTTCAGCGGCGGGCGGTCCCGCAGCGCTGGCCGTCGTGCGAATGACGGTCGGTGCGCTGTTTCTCGGAGCGGTGACCGATGCCATGCTGCTCGGACACTGGTATCTGGTGCAGCCGGGCTTGCGCCGCGGGCCGCTGTTGCAACTCCTCGCAGCGGCTGGCGTGCTGTGGCTGCCTGAAACCGCGGTGATGCTGTGGCCCGTAGGGATGGCGTCGGTGTTCAACGGCACGATTGATGACGGATACAACGGGCTGCTGGGCTGGTTCTGGGCGGCGTGCACAATCACGACTTTGGGGCTAGTGACGGCTGCTCGCGCCGCGCTACGCGAACGTGGCTACTCAGCGGTGATGGCTGCCACGGGGCTGATGTACTTGGCGATCGTCACGGCCTTCGGCCAAGACCTGGTGGCGCGGATGCTCCTTGCCGGGTGAGCGAGCGCCAGTGTCACTGCTGCCGGTCGGCGCGCCCCAGCGCGGGATGCCCCTTGTCGAGCGCCTCTGCTTGACGTGCCTGCCGAATGTATGCCTTTGTGAGGAGCGTAGCGAGCGTTAGCCTGCGGCGGGATCAGAGCTTGAGGAGCCGCTATGCCCGTTGTCGTTCAGGCCGTTCAGTCAGTTCCCGACGCCGCTGAGGCGAGCGTCGTCTTGGTCACATCTGAGGACGTGAAGGACGGGCTGGGTGGACTCGGCGCCAATACTGCCATGGTGCATTCGGTCGGGTTCACCGGCAAGGCCGACCAAGTCCACAGTCAGCCCGCCGACGGGCGCATCCTGGGGTTGGTGGGTCTGGGGCCTGCCGCGGACGTGGACGTTTCGGCTTTCCGCCGGGCGGGCGCAGCGGCGGCCCGTGCCTGGAAGCGCCACCACCGGGTGGCGATAACGCTGCCTGATTCCGACAACGTTGGTCTCAGCGGTGCAGCGGCCTTTCAGGCGCTGGCTGAGGGCGTCGTGTTGGGCGGGTACCGCTACACGGCCTTCAAGTCCGGCGCTAAGAGGGCTGCCGCGAACTCCGGCAGCCCCGACGATGATCTGCGGCTCGCGCACGTGGACGTCGTAAGCGCGGCGGACGACTCGACTCAACAAGCGCTGGAGCGGGGCGCTGCGATCGCGGCTGGCGTGTGCCTGACACGCGACCTGGTGAATGAGCCGGGAGGCTCACTGACGCCTCCGGCTTTCGCTCTGCGCGCTGAGAGAATGGCCCACGAAGCCGGGCTCGAGGTCGAAGTGTGGGACGAGAGCCAGATCGAGCAGCAGCGGCTCGGCGGTCTGTTGGGCGTCAACCGCGGCAGCACGCAGCCGCCTAGATTCGTCCAAATCGTCTACCGGCCCGCTGATGTCGAGGGTGCCGGTTCGGCGGACGACTCAGCCGAAGCTGGCTCAGCCGGCTCAGCTGAGGCAGACAGCTCAGACAACGATGTCGGAAGAGCGCCGACGCTTGCGCTGGTGGGCAAGGGCCTCACCTTCGACGCCGGGGGCCTGTCGGTGAAGACCGCGCGGGGCATGATGAAGATGAAAATGGACATGGCGGGTGCCGCAGCGGTGCTCGGCGCCATGTCGGTGCTTCCGGCGATCGCTCCCGAGGTGACCGTGCGGGCGTACCTTCCGATGACCGACAACATGCTCGGCGGCGACGCCACTCGGCCCGGCGACGTGCTGACGATCCGTAACGGCAAGACCATCGAGGTGGCCAACACCGACGCCGAGGGCCGGCTGGTGCTAGCCGATGCGCTGGCGCTGGCCTGTGAAGACGCTCCGGATGCCATCGTCGATCTGGCCACCCTCACCGGGGCGTGCATGGTGGCCCTCGGCCCGAAGATCGCTGGTCTGATGGGTAACGACGACTCGTGGATCAACAGGGTGCGCGATGCTGCGACCACAGCGGGGGAGCGGGTCTGGCCGCTGCCCCTCCCGCCCGACTATGAATCGCAGTTCCAATCGTCTGTGGCCGACATGAAAAACATCGGCACCGCTCACGGCGGTGCACTCACCGCGGGCCTGATCCTTCAGAAGTTCGTGGCCGAGGGCATCGCGTGGGCGCACCTCGACATCGCCGGGCCTGCATTTGCGGAGTCCAACGACGGCGAGATCTGCGAGGGGGGCACCGGTTTCGGCGTGCGAACCCTCTTGGAACTGGTCGAGGGCTTCGCCAGGTACGCATATGAGCCGAAGCCGCGTCCCTGAGGAATCACCCGAGGAATCTGACGGGTCGTGCCGCTCTAGGACCGACGCCTCCTAGAGGCACCGGGTCGCGACTTCTTGCGGGGGCTTTAAAGCAGATCGGGCAGGTTCAGCTCGTCAACGGCACGGGACAGCCGGTCGTTCATCAGATCGATCAGCGCCCTCTGCCGATCGTCCGAGAAGTCCATTCCTCGGCACGCCACCACCGGGTACACCAGGCAGAACAGCGCAGCCGTTCGGTACCGCTCCCACAACGCAGTGGGGTCGGCATCGGGTGCGCCGCCGACGGCGAGAGCCTCGAGCCAGCGCTCGAATAGCGCGCTCTCCGCGGCGGCGGCCACTTCGCTGCGCAGACTTCCCGTGATGAAGTAGGCCAAGTCGAACGAGGCTGTCCCGGCGCCGATGAGCTGGAAGTCGAGCATCGTGAGCTTGCCGCCGCCGTCGAACGCCATGTTGTCGGCGCGGTAGTCGCCGTGGCACAAGGTGGTCGGCCCCGAGCTGAGATGCTGCAACATCCTGGGTAGCGCCTCCACCCAGCCGGGGCCCACGGCCGCGATCTCAGGCGATATCGCGAGTTCGGAGTTGATCTTCTCCCAACCTTCGGTGAACACCATCGGCAGCACGGCCGGGTACAGCGGGTCGTTTATCGCGATGGCCGTGCCCCTTGCCACAATGGGCGCCTCAGAGTTCCACCAGTGCGTCTGCCAGCTGGCGAGTTCGTCTGCGGCCCGTTCAGCGTCGGCGCGGCTCATGCCTTCGATCTGGTCGATCTGGCGAAGCGAGCCGACGTCTTCGAGCACGAGCACGAATTGGCTCGATTCCTCATCGACATCAGCGTGATGGGCGGCCGGGACGCGGATCGGGCATTCCGGGGCCAGCTCCTGGTAGAAGCGGACCTCGCGGATGTACATCCGCAGCACCATCGACGTGAACAGCGCAGCCTCGTCAAGCGCCGGAAGCTTCACGACCACCGTGTCCGGCACCGCATCAGAGCCGCCGCCAGTGCCGCCTTCAAGTGACACACGATAGATGGCGCTCGTCACGCCGACTCCGACGCCGATCTGCTCTGCCGACACCCCTGTCACCGGCACTCCCATCGCCTCCGACAGCCAGTCGGCGCTCACATCATCGATAGATGCCGGTATCGTCAAGCTCATACGCGCCGCCTTTCTTCAACGTTCTCGAAGTTACACTACTGTGAGACTGGCGGTAGATGAGGCTGACCGGCAACGGGCATGGCAAGCCGAGCACCATAGCTAGCGGCAGACCGCGTTCAGGCGCTGTGCTTAGGGGCTACGGGGCTTCCGTGGTGCTGAGCCCAAGCCCAACGCACCGCGTCAGCGGCGATGGAGGGATGGAACTGCCAGCGCCCGAGCTGCAGCTCGATGTCGTCCGTGCTGTCACCGCATTGCGCCAACGCAAACGCCAGATTACGGGCCCGCAGCCGCAGGTCGCTGACACGGTCGTTCTCGGCGTCGGAAGTGATGTACTCCTCGTGGCGGCACTGAAGCGCATGAGGCAGGCGCTGAAGCTGGCGGTGCGTGAGCAGCGGCAGCCGGCGGCGCACCGCGAGGGTGTCTGCCCCTGCGGGCCGGGCGACGCGAAAGCGACATGCTCGGGCCACCGTTCGCACCATCGCGCTGCGGGCTCCGCCTCGGTGGCTGATGCCGAGTGTGCGGGCTATCTCGTGGAGGTTGAGTGCCGGGTTGGCGCTGCCGTCGAGCTCGTTGGCGCAGAACCGGAGAAACCACGTGGTGGTCGGCCCCAGGATGCTCAACCAGAACTGCTCGACGTACGCCGACCGGGGGTCGTGGCCGAACGGGTCGTGGAACTTGTCGGTCCAGAAGACGAGCCGCAGGTCCGTCATGCGGGTCAGTGTCGCGGGGTGGGCATTTACAGTGGTCATCAGTACTCCTAGTAGAGTTTCGTGATTAGTAATGTTGTGAAATAAGTATTGGCTAAAAGTCATAATTCTTATACATCTGCAGCATTAATCAAGCAACTTCAAGATGATTCATGTGCTTCTACCTGGGCCTCATCGAGGTACGGGGTGCTGCCCTGTGCGGGTTGCGCGCTCACTCACCGGCCCGCTTGCGTCCTCTGAGAACGCATCTCCTTCTTCCACCCCGGCTGGCCACGCGCCGCTGGTTACGATGCCGACATGTGGGTCGACCTGTCCGCCTCAGGCGACGGGGTCGGTCCAAGCAGCGGACTGCGTGACTCAGTGGCCGAAGCCAGGCGCCTTGTGGCCGCGTCCGAGAAAGTCACCGTGCTCACGGGCGCGGGGATCTCGACAGATAGCGGCCTGCCGGATTTCAGAGGGCCGAAGGGCCTTTGGACGAAGAACCCCGCAGCCGAGCGGGCCTCCCATATCAGCGTTTACATATCGGATCCTGAGGTCCGCCGGCGTAACTGGGAGCTGCGAGCCGAGGGCCGCCTGTGGGCGGACGTGGCCCCTAACCGGGGCCACGAAGCGCTTGTCCATCTGGAGCGCCGCCGTAAGCTGCGCCTGCTCATCACCCAGAACGTCGACGGACTGCATCAGAGGGCTGGTAACAGCGCCGGGCGCGTCGTAGAGATCCACGGCACCACCCGCGAGGCGCAGTGCCTGTCGTGTAGCTACCGAGACAGTATGGAAGTCGTGCTCGAGCGGGTTCGGACGGGGGAGCCCGATCCGGCTTGTCCTCGCTGCGGTGGGATCCTCAAGTCGGCCACAGTGTCGTTCGGGCAGAGCCTCGATCCTGACGACCTGGCCCGCGCCGAGCGAGCCGCCGCCGAATGCGACTTGTTTTGCGCTGTAGGTACGACCCTGGCGGTGTCGCCGATCAACCAGGCCGCGGCAATCGCAGTCCACTCTGGTGCCCGCCTGGTGATCGTGAACGCCGAGCCGACCGACTTCGACCCGCTGGCCGATGTCGTGGTACGCGGCTCAATCAGCGAGGTGCTACCGCAGGTCACAGCGCTCGACCCACTGGATGATTCTTAGCCAGTCCGGACATGCCCGGAAGGCCCAGCATGCTCGGTGTAATCCTCGAAGGGGCTCTCTAGGAGCCCGACCACCTCCAACGCTACAAGCAGCAGTGTGCCCGGTGTAATCGCCGAAGGCTGGCGGGATGACGGAGAACTTCAGCTGGGGCCAGGAGAAATAGGTGCTGGTCGTGTAGAGGGCGATCCGGTTGCTTAGCCCATTTCAGTGGACTTGCGGAGAGCTGTGCCGGCTCTGAACGCCGGGTGGGTAAATCCTGACAAGATTGGTAGGATTTTGCTATGGCTAGTTTTCGAGAACTGCTGACACAGGCCAAGGCCCGCATCCGCGAGGTTGACACAGCGGGTGGCGAGAAGCTGCTGAGTGAGGGCTGGCTGCTACTCGATGTGCGCGAGCCCGACGAATACGAGCAGGGTGCGATACCAGGCTCGGTGCACATCCCCCGAGGCCATCTCGAATCGGCCATCGAGAACCGCGTCGGCGACCGCTCCACTCCGATTGTGGCGATGTGCGCCGGCGGGGTGCGCTCCGCGTTCGCGGCGGTCACGCTTGATGATCTCGGCTACACCAACGTCGTGTCTATGGACGGGGGCTTCAACCGCTGGAAAGACGAGGGCCGCACCTGGCGGCGTCCTCGCACGCTCACCCCTGATCAGCGCAACCGCTACTCACGCCATTTGCTCGTGCCCGAAGTGGGTGAGGAGGGCCAGATCAAACTGCTCGACGCCAAGATTCTGCTGCTGGGTGCCGGAGGGCTCGGCTCGCCTGCGGCCCTGTACTTGGCAGCGGCCGGGGTGGGCACGCTAGGCATCGTTGATATGGACGAAGTCGACGAGTCGAATCTGCAGCGCCAAGTGCTGCACAACCTTGACCGCGTGGGTGACCGCAAGGTCGACTCGGCCAAGAAGACGCTCACTGCCCTGAATCCCGATGTGAACGTCGTTACCTACGACACGCGCCTGGGCGCGGACAACGTTCTGGCTATTCTCGACGGTTACGACGTGGTGATCGACGGCGCCGACAACTTCCCGAGCCGCTACTTGCTCAACGACGCCTCCGTCAAGCTCGGCATCCCAGTAGTGCACGGTTCGATCTTCCGCTTCGAGGGCCAGGTCACGGTGTTCGACCCCCGCAACGGGCCTACCTACCGTGACATGCTGCCCGAGCCGCCGCCAGCTGAACTCGCCCCGAGCTGTGCCGAAGCCGGCGTGCTGGGCGTGCTGCCCGGCATTGTTGGCAGCGTCCAGGCATTGGAGGCCATCAAGCTGGTTCTCGGCACGGGTGAGCCGCTGACCGGCCGCTTGGTGGCCTTCGACGCTTTGGAGATGAGCTTCCGGGAGTTCAAGCTGCGAGTCGACCCCGCCAATGAGGTCACGTGGGAGAATCGCGATCGCATCGAAGTGGTCGAGATGCAAGGCCATTGCGGGCCAACGCTGTCAGCGTCCCCGGCGCGTTAGACGCCACCGGACACCGCCGGCGGTGACCTGACTGGCAGACTGCTCCGGCGTCGCCGCCCTTGTTGTAAGAGGCTTGTGTTGTAAGAGGCTTGTCAGCGAAACGGCGTCTGTCGAGACGGTGAGTTATCACCCTTGAGCGGTCGATGTTGGGCTGGGCGGGGCATCGTCGGCTCTGTCGTAGGCTTCGGGACCGGCTCTCTGAAGGGACAGCACCATCCGCCGACTGGTCAAGGGACTGCTTAAGCGCAATCCGCTTCCGTACGGCACTGCGGCGATCGCCTATGGGCTCGTCGTCAACGGGCTCGCCACCTTCGGCTTCCTCGTAGTGGCGCGGCGCGCCTTGGGTGACGACAGATACGGCAACCTGGCAGTGCTGTGGGGTTTGGTGTACATCCTCGGACCGGGGCTGTTCCAGCCACTCGAGCAGGAGGTGGCCCGAGCCACCGCCGACCGGGCCGCACGCGGCGTCGGCAGCTCCGCGGTGCTGCGAAGCGCCAGCGTGATCGGAGCGTTTGGGTTCGCTATTGTCGCGGCTGCTGCCTTGGCCGCTTGGCCGCTGGGCCTCGACAGGCTGCTCGACGGACGGCCCGAGCTTCTGCTAGCACTTCTGCTGGCGCTTGTTACCTTCGCCGGCGCCGAGCTGGTGAGAGGCGTCCTCAGCGGACGGCACCTCTTCGAGCGCTACGGATGGTATTTCGCGACCGAAGGCGTAGGGCGGCTGGTGATCGCCACGGCGCTCGCGATGGTAGGGTTCAAGTTCGTCGGAGCGTACGCGGTGACGATCTCAGCAGGCTTCGCGGCCGCGGCGCTGATTGGCATGAAAGGCATCGGGCTATTTTCAGAGCCTGGCCCGCCTGCCGCATACCGCGAGCTGACACCGGCTTTGGGTTTTCTGCTGATCTCCAGCCTCGGCGAAGCGTTCATGCTCAACGTCGGCCCGGTGGCGCTCGATGTAGTGGCGGGAGAGGCGCTGGGCCCGGACGCGCCGGGCGTGTTCCTCAACGGGCTGATCATCGCACGGGTTCCGCTGTTCTTCTTTCAGGCTGTCAAGGCGAGCCTGCTGCCGAGCCTGGCCGTCTTCGCGGGCCGCGACGACCTGAGCGGCTTCCGCGTCATGCAACTGCGGCTCACAGCCGCAGTCGCCGCGTCGGCGGTTGCATCGACGGTCGTTGCGGCCGCGGCGGGGCCGTGGATCGTTAGACGCATCTTCGGCGACACACTGCGGCGGCTGGACATGGCGCTGCTAGCGGCAGGCGGCGGCGGCCTTATGATCATGCTCTCGCTTGCACTCGGTCTGGTGGCGCTCGGACGCATGCGGCTGGCGGCGGCGGGATGGACGGCCGGGGTGTTCGTCTTCCCGATAGCGATCCAGTTCGCAGATGACGCGTTTCTGCGGGTTGAGACGGCTCTGCTGAGCGCGGTGGTAGCAGGCTCGCTCGTCACGGCCGTGCTCTTGAGACTCGAGTACGCCGTACACACAAGGCGCCATATCGGTTCGGGCGCCGACGCCGCGATGTGGAGCCCTTAGCGTGTGTGGGGTGCGCTCCTCGCTGAGGCTGACGACGTGAAGGGTCTGATACTGAGCGGCGGCGTCGGTACGCGTCTGCGCCCGATCACTTACACGAGCGCCAAGCAGCTTGTCCCAGTGGCCAACAAGCCGGTGCTGTTCTACGGCATCGAGGCTATGGCAGATGCCGGAATCGACAATGTCGGCATCGTCATCGCGCCCAACACCGGAGACGAGATACGCGCTGCGGTGGGCGGCGGTTCTGCGTTCGGAGTGTCGGTTACGTGGATAGTGCAGGACGAGCCCCTGGGCTTGGCTCACGGTGTGCTGGTATCACGCGAGTTCCTTGGCGACGACCCTTTTGTGATGTACCTAGGCGACAACGTGCTTGAGCAGCCGCTCGCCGATTTTCTTGAGCGTTTCAACGCCTGCGAAAGCGGGTCTCTGCCGCGCCGTCCGCGCAGGGGCACCGCGGCACGGGCTGCGGCCCGCATCTTGCTGGCGAAAGTCTCAGACCCGCGCAAGTTCGGCGTGGCGGAACTCGACGACGACGGCCGCGTGATCCGTTTAGTGGAGAAGCCCGCGACTCCTCCCAGCGACCTGGCATTGGTAGGCGTTTATATTTTCGGCCCCGAAGTCCACTCCGCGGTTGCAGCGATTTCTCCGTCAGCTAGGGGTGAAATGGAGATCACCGACGCCATCCAGTGTCTGATCGACAACGGCCACCGCGTCGACAGCGAGGTGTTGGACGGCTGGTGGATCGACACGGGAAAGAAAGACCCGCTCCTGGAGTGCAACCGCCTGGTGTTGGACACCATCGAGCGTCGTGTCAGCGGCACTTTGGACGTGACGTCACGCGCATACGGGCGCGTAGTGGTCGAGAAAGGCGCGCAGCTGGTGAACAGCCGAGTGCGTGGCCCCGCCGTTATCGGAGCCCGAGCGCGGATCACCGACTCATACGTCGGGCCTTACAGCGCAGTGGCTCACGACTGTGAGATCGTCGGCAGCGGTATAGACAACTCTGTGGTGATGACCGGCGCCCGCATCATCGGAGTTGACCGGCTCACCGAATCTCTCATAGGCAAGTACGCAGCCGTCGGCCGCCGACCTCGGAAGCAGAGAGCGATTCGCCTGACTCTCGGAGATCACAGCGAGGTCGACCTCGAATAACCGCTGATCTTAATCTGAACTAAAGGTATTCTGAACTAAAGGTATATAGTTATCTTAAGGGTCTCTTCGGTGAGTGGTCTGTTCAGAAAGTAAGTGTGAACATGAAGGTTAGCCTGTCTGCGCGAGGGCGGTGTCGGCTCTGGCTTCGGTGAGCCCGGTGCCGGGCATCGCGGGGGCGTTCATAGCGCGGCCTGACGTCCATGCCGACTTGCGCGGCCGGTTTATTGAGACCTACCGGTGTGAGTGGTTTCCAGGCAGCAGCGAGATGGTGCAAGCCAACCGGGCCGACCGACGCGCTGGCTGTGTCGTGGGGCTGCACTATCACCACCATCAGGCCGACTACTGGTATGTGGCGCTCGGAGCGGCGCGTGTGGTACTTCATGATCTCAGGAGCGGATCGCCCACCGAGGCGAGCACTTGGGCCGTAGAGCTGGGTCCGGAGGTTCTCGAAGCCGAGAACAAGACTGCGGGGCGGGTCGGCGTTAGCCGGCTTGAGCACGGCGGTGTGTACATACCTCCCGGCGTGGCCCACGGCTTCGCGGCCCTGGTGGACTGCACGCTCACCTATCTGGTCGACCGCTACTACAACCCGGACGACGAACTCGGCGTGCGTTGGGACGATCCGGATGTGGGTGCCGACTGGGGCTTGTGCAGGCCTCTGCTGTCTGAGCGCGACCGGGCGAATCCGAGCCGCGCTGAGATCCCGGCCGGGGCGCTCCCGCGCTGGCGGGCTCAGGACTGAGCCCGCCGAACAGCCGCTGTGAAGGGGTCGGGCAGACCGTGCGGCTGCTGGTGACCGGTGGCGCCGGTTTCATCGGCGCCAACTACGTTCGCTGGCTGCTGGGGCACTCGGGACGTGACGCTGAAGGGGCTCCTAGGGCGTATCAGGTGGTGGTCTTGGACGCGCTTACCTACGCCGGCGGCCTGGACAGCCTAGGAGGCCTGCTCGACGACGACCGCGTCATGTTCGTACGCGGTGACGTGTGCGACCGTGAGGCGGTGGCCGAGGCTATGACCGGCTGCGACGCGGTGGTGCACTTCGCGGCAGAGACCCACGTCGACCGCTCGATCGTCGGCCCCGACGCGTTCGTGCGTACCAACTGCGCGGGCACCAATGTGGTCTGCGACACCGCCCGCGATCTGGGGATCGTCCGGACGGTGCATGTGAGCACCGACGAGGTGTACGGCTCGATCGACGAGGGTTCCTTCACAGAGGAATCGCCGCTGAGGCCCAGCTCGCCCTACGCGGCGTCAAAGGCCGCGTCGGACCTGATAGCGCTGTCGTATCACCGCACGCACGGGCTAGACGTGGTGGTCACCCGCTCGTCGAACAATTTCGGGCCGTACCAGTTCCCCGAGAAGGTCATCCCCCTGTTTGTCGTCAATCTGCTCGAAGGACATCCGGTTCCGCTCTACGGTGACGGCTCCAATGTGCGCGACTGGTGCCATGTGGAGGACAGCTGCGCCGGCATACACGCCGTGCTGCGATCTGGCGCGGCGGGGGAGGTGTACAACATCGGAGGCGGCAACGAGCTCTCCAACCGCGACCTGGCGGAGCGGCTCGTCCGCCTCTGCGGCCGTGACACCTCGGCCATCGTGGCCGTGGCCGATCGTCTGGGCCATGACCGCCGCTACTCGATGGACTGCTCCAAGGTCCAGGCCCTCGGGTGGTCGCCGCAACGCGACTTCGACGAGGCGCTGGCCGAGACGGTCGCCTGGTACGGGCGAAGCCGCCGGTGGTGGGCACCTCGCAAGGCGCGGCTCGCGCAGCTGGCCGGTCCCATTGGTCGGCTCCAGCCTGAGCGCGGCACACGGTCACAGGGTGCTGAGTTGTGAAGACGCTGGTGACAGGCGCCGCCGGTCAGCTCGGCATCGAGGTGGTTCGCGTCTTGGAGGCCTCCGGGAGCGGACGAGATGTCACCGTCGTGGCGAGCCGCGCCGAGATCGACATCGGCGACAGGGGCGCGGTGCACGATTTCATCCGGCATATGCGCCCCGATGCGGTGATCAACTGCGCGGCCCGGACCGCAGTGGACGACTGCGAGGCCGATCCGACGGGCGCGTTCCGGGTGAACGCCGACGGCGTTGGCCATCTCGCGGAGGCCTGCGCAGCGGCCGGCGCGCACTTCACGACAATCTCCACCGACTACGTGTTCGACGGTACCAAGCTCAAGCCCTATGCAGAGGACGACACGACCAACCCGCTTTCGGCATACGGCCGCTCCAAACTGGCTGGAGAGCAAGCTGCCCTAGCCGGTGGTGGTGACGGCGACGCGGTGACGGTCGTCCGAACTTCGCTCGTGTGCGGTGCTCACGGCACCAACGCGGTGAAGACGGTGTTACAGCAACTTCGCCGCCGGCCCGAGCTTCGCTACGTGACAGATCAGGTGGCCTGCCCTACTTTTGCCGCTGACTTGGCCGAAACGGTCGTTCGCCTCACCCGCCAGCGCCTCGGCGGCTTGTTCCATGTGACCAATGAAGGCGCAGCGAGCCGCTTCGATCTGGCTCGGGCCACCGCCGCCGCGGCTGGCGCCGACCCCGAGCGAGTCCTGCCGATCACGACGCGACACCTCAGGCCTCAGGCCGCAGCCCGGCCCGCCTACTCGGCTCTCGACAACGTCGCGCTGCGTGCTGCAGGCGAACCCGCCATGCGTCACTTCACCGAGCCCCTGGCTGAACTTGTAGCCCAGATGTGATGATATTTTAGACGGATTACGCACTGAACGTGACACGAGGTCGATAGGCGTCCTGGATCGTGCTATAGTGATACCGCACTCGGGAGCGGCGTAAAGGTCTCCCCTTTCCAATGAAGACAGGAACAGGAAAGGGTGGTCACGCCTATGTCTGCTACCGACAAGGAGCGTATGGCGCTCTACGAGAAGTTGATCGACACGCTCGGATATGAGCACGCGGTGACCTTGATGGAGCAGTTGCCCCCAAGCGCTTGGGATGAAATACCCACCAAGCAGGACGTCGGGCGTGTCGAGGCGGATGTGTCCGTGTTAAGGGGTGATGTGTCCGTGCTGAAGGACGATTTCTCAGTGCTGAAAGTCGATGTGTCTGAGCTGAAGGACGATGTCTCAGTGTTGAAGGTTGAGGTGTCTGAGCTGAAGAGCGATGTGTCGGTGTTGAAGGACGATGTGTCGGTGTTGAAGGTTGAGGTGTCTGAGCTGAAGAGCGATGTGTCGGTGTTGAAGGTTGAGGTGTCGGTGTTGAAGAGCGATGTGTCGGTGTTGAAGGACGATGTGTCGGTGTTGAAGGACGATGTGTCGGTGTTGAAGGACGATGTGTCGGTGTTGAAGGACGATGTGTCGGTGTTGAAGGACGATGTGTCGGTGTTGAAGGACGATGTGTCGGTGTTGAAGAGCGATGTCTCAGTGTTGAAGGTTGAGGTGTCTGAGCTGAAGGCGGATATGGCTGAACTCAAAGGAGCCATGAGGCTCCTGCCGGAACGTTTTCAACTCATGGACGAGAAAATGGATCTTGCCGAAGGGCGGCTGCAAACGTACATCAAATCCGAGTTCGCGAAGTTGGCTAGGACCTTGGTGTTTGTGATGAGTGGATTCATGCTAACGATGTGCGTTGCGGTGCTTGCGGTGGCTTTCGCATGATGGTCACTCCTTGGATGCCAGCGAATTCCAGGTCGAGGCCGTCACGTGTTTGCTCGGCCTGTGAGAGGAACTCAGATTCGTCGGCGGACCAGGTGTGGTCCGTGCCATGGCGCACCAGCAGGTAGCCGGCGCCGTGGGTGCGGTAGATGGCACCGTCATGGCGGCGCACCGACTGGAGCAGCTCCCAGTCGACGCCTGAGGCGATCGGAGGCCAGCCCCCGATCGCATCGAAGCAGGTTCGAGTGGACATGAGAGTGCCTCCGGCCATGCCGCGGCCGTGCCTTACATAACGCTCCGACTGTCCTGAGAAGCGGCGCAGCGTGCAGTCCGCGCCTGCAAGGTACACGTACTCGGAACCCTTGCCCGCGATGTCGGCGCCGGAGTAGTCGAGAGCCGACACGAGATCCCACAAGTGCTCGCCGTCGTACAGGTCGTCGTCGTCGAACTTCGTCATCAGTTCGCCCGATGATGCAGCCGCGGCGGCGTTGAGCACCGCACCGAGAGGCTCGGTGCCTCTGACAGGCACCACTTGGGTCGGATGGCTGAGCATTTCCAACGCGCTATCGACCGAGGCGGGATCGAAACCTTCGCCGTGGGGTGCCAAGATAAGCTCTAGGTTCGGGTACGTCTGAGCGGCGACGGCTGCTACCGCCTGCTTGAGTAGTTCGGGACGACGGGTAGCTAGCAACACCGAAACGCTCGGCGATGAGCCCTCCAGCCCCTTGAGTTCGAGGATCTGGCGCGTCCGTGCCCACTGGGAGTGCTTGCGCCACGCGGCTCGTCGCATGGCGATGCTGAGCATCTCGCGCTCGCGGGCGTCTGCGTCGGCGATGATGGGGTCGGTCATTAGCCGGAGCAGCTCCGTCCCGAGATGTTCGGCGACATCCGCTCCACCGTCGTTCAAGCGGATCACAGCGCCTGTGGCGGCCAGAGCAGCCAACCTCGAGGCGCGAGCCGCGGCGCTGCTGTGAGATGCCGCTGTGTCTTGCACGTGATGGGCGAGGCGCAGCCTCTGCCAGCTTCCAGGCGCCTTGGATAGAGCGCCCCCTCGAAGCGTGCGCGTGTCACTGAGCAGACAGATGCGGCTCGGTGCCAGCGCCATCGGAGCGCGGTCGTGCGCCGGTGTCCAGCCCACCGGGTTGAAAGCCCGCGCGTTGAATGCCGGTGTTGACGCCAGCGGCGGTAAGTCTGACATCAGTACTGATGGCACGGCTCGGCCGGTAGCCACAGGAGCGAAAGCGGCGCGTCTGGGTATCGGCCTCAGATACTTGCTGTCGCGGCCGAAGATCCGCGCTCGGACGACGGCGGCAGCCCATCGCAGGACTCCTCGCGTTCGGTCCGCTCGGTGCGCCGTGCGCGCCCGGCGCCAGAGCCGAGCGACAAGGCAGAGGAGGTGCAGCGCGGCAGGCGGTCGCAGCAACCTCACCATCGATGTCGTGACCGAGTTCCCTACAAACGCGCTGGGCGGTGCCGCGCGGCAGGGGGTGGCTGCGACCTCACCGGGCGATGTCGATTCCGGCGAATACAAAGTCGCAGCCGTCGCGGATCTCGCTAGCGCGCTCCAAGAAGTGCGATTCCGAGATGTTCCACGTGTGTTGTCCAGCGTGGCGCACCCGCATGTAGCCCGTGCCGTGGGCCCAGTAGATGCGGCCGTCCAGCTTCTTGATATCTTCCGCCAGCGCGATGTCGACCTGCCGGGCCACTCTGCGCCAGCCGCCTGCCTCGGCCAGGGCGTGGCGGGAGATCATGAGCACGCCCCCGGAGACTCCCGCGTAGCTGAGGAAGCTCTCGGTGCGCTCCTGTCGATGGAGTTCTCTGACCGTCTTGTCGGCATTCGAGAGGTAGATGTACTCCGCTGCCTTTGCCACGAGTTCCGCCTTTGAGTACTCCTGGGCGAGCACGAGATCCCAGATGTGCTCTGAGCCGTAGAAGTCGTCGTCGTCCATCTTGGTGAGCAGGCTGCCTGAAGATGCGACCACCGCTGCATTGAGCAGAGCCCCCAGCGGCTGGTCGGCGCCCAATCGCACGATGCGGACGGGGCAGCGCAGCACGCAGGCGGCTCGCGCCATAACTTCGGCATCGCTGCCGAAGCCGCTTCCGTGCAAGGCCAGCACCAGCTCCAGGCACCTGTAGGTCTGGTGGCCGAAAGTGGCCAACACCGCGTCGAGGCGATGAGGCCGCCGCGTTGGGATCAGCACTGACACCGAAGGCGGAGCCGATCCGATGCCTGCCGAGGTGAGCAGCTGCCGGGCGCGGCTTCTTAGTGAGTGGTCTCTGAGCGCCAGCCGCCGCATCTTGATGCTCAGCTGCTCGCGCTTGTGGCCGTCGGCTGCAACCACATGGCCGCTCGCCATCAGCCCATAGAGGTCCGGTCCCAGGCATCTCTCTAGCAGGTGGTTTAGCCTGCGGTCGGTGATGTGCACAGGCAGTCCCGTGGCTGCCAGGGCTGCCAGCACGCCGGCGCGCCGGACGGCGTCGCTGTGATATGCGGCTGAGTCGCTCACATAGTGAAGAGCACGCAGCTTGCTCAACAGTTCAGCATCGATGTTGAGGCTGGCGGGCTCGTGTCCGATGTGGCGCAGCAGCGTGCTCACACGCGCGTGGGCACCTGAATGGTCGGCCTTCCAGCCGATCGGGTTGACGGTTTCTGAGTCGAAAGCCTGTACTGCGAGTCGGGGATGCGTCTCCGACAGCACCGTCACGGCATGTTGCGTCGCGGCGCCTGACATCGCCTTCAGCCTGCTGCGAGCCCGAGGCTTGTCCACTACGAACATGTCGACATGACGCTCGCGCAGTTTCGCTCGACTCTTGCGACCGCCTCCGACTACGGCGACCCGACTCGAAACTGCGAACACGGCCTCGGCTCGTCTGCCCATTACGGCGATCTCGGCGCCCAGCGGGTAGCGGGCTAACGGCGGCTCAGGGCGCTTGGCCTTGACTGCCGGGACGAATGGCTGAGACTTGATCACAACGGCGGACGGGTGTACTTCGACGATCCCAAGCCTGATCAGCACCCGCCGAAGCACCGCGAACATCAGCCAGCGAGCAAAGCGCAGCGCGTCGCGCGGGCTACGGACGCGTCTCGCGTTCGCGGACAACGCCGAGCTATATCGGCGAAGTCTCGACGGCGTCGGCGGCGGAGTGTTGGGGCGGGGCAGTGGCGGCAGGGTGGGAGGGCTGGCGGGCGTTGCGCCGGAGTTCTGCACGCGCGACGCTGCGTCGGCACTGTCGGTCGAGTTGGCACCGCCTGTGTTGTTGTCGATGCCTGTTATGTCTTTGGTGCCGATGTTGTCTGCTGCGTCAGTGTCCTCGGCAGCAGCAGGGTCTGGACCGGGTGTGGCTTCAGAGTCGGATGCAGGGTGCTGGGTGTCGGCGGAGTCTGGACCGGGCTCCGCCCGTGCGCTGGCACCAGTACTTACAGGCGACGATTCGAGAGCCGCGTGATGAGCGCGGTTGAAATCTCGCTCGGCACCGAACAGATCGATCACATCACCGAAATGCGCGACTTCGAGACCGCAGCGCCGAGCCCTGTGCAGAGCCCAAGACCTGGTGATCCACACCCTATGGCCTGAACCCAGCACCGCCCATCCCGACACTGCGTCGCCCAGCTTGCCGCGCAGCTTGCCGATCAGACCCTTCTCGAAATCAGCGCCGGCGGTGACACCGATATGGAACGGAGCAGCCGGGTAGGCCTCAGCGGCACCACCTTTGGCACCAAGGGAGACCCGCGGGTCCGGTCCGAAATGCCCGGTAACCCAGTCCATATCTTGCGCAGGGCTCTCTTCGATCCAAACTGCCAGGTCGTGTACTTCGCTGGCGAGCACTTGTTCGGTAGTCGCCAGCACATCGGAAGTGGACGCGTGCTCCGCGTGAACTGTGACGACATGCACGGGAACGGTGAAGAACCTCCCCGGAGTCGCGTTGCGCAGCCGGCGGTCGGCGATGAGATGGGAGATCTTCACCTGTTGGCGTGCCAGGCTTCGCTTCTCCTGGTCGTTGAGCGTCGCGCCCGGGCCCTGATGCCAGCACAGGGCGCGCCGACATGGCACAAGCACCGCGCCGCGCACATACGACCTCCAGCCGAACTCGATGTCCTCAGAGCCCCACTGCGTGAACGTCTCATCGAAACCGCCCACGTCCCGGAAAAAGTCCGCGGACACGCCGAGGTTGCCGCCGGTGACTGTGCGGAAGATGTCGTCGGCGCCCGACTTCAGGTCGTTCGTGCGGGCCATCCGGCGTTCTATCCACTCGGGGCGCTCGACTGTTCGCCCGACGAACAAGTCACCAAGGCTTCCGGTTCGCATCCTGACGGCCTCGGGCGTGACGCCGTCCACGTCAACATGCTTGCGGAACCCGAGGGTTAGCAGGTCGCAGGCCGCGTGGTGCCAGCGGGCGTGCTCCGCTAGCCAACCGGCTTCGGGCATCATGTCGCAGTCCAAGAAGACGAAGATCTCACCGTCGGCGGCCCTGGCACCGTTGTTGCGGGCGCGAGCGAGCCCGAAGCCGAGGTCTTCTTGGTGCACGACCTTCACCGAAAGCGCCGTGTCGGTGGGCTGAGCAAGGGGGTGCCGCGATCCGTCGTCCACCACCACCACCTCGAACAGTTCCCTCGGGTAGGTCTGAGCTTCCAGCGCTGCCAGAGTCAGCTCAAGAGCCTCAGGTGCTTCGTAGTAGGGCACCACCACCGTGACCGGCAGCCTCGGCTCGAACGACTCCGGCGCTGCCGTGGGCAGTGACGGCCAGTCGTTTCCCTTCACGACTGCGGGTGGCACTGCGGTGTTCATGGAAGCACAGCGGCGGCTGTGATCAGCCGGTAGTCGCCAGACTCGGCGACCAGGTCGCGGCTTGCGTCACTCGGGAACCATTCCGGGATGCGGTCGGAGCGGAACATCACCAGATCGGAGTCCCTCACCAGACCGAGTTTGCTTTCGGTCAGGCTCCATACTGGCAGATCCAGATAATACGAGACCCAGCGCGGTGTGTATATGTGCCGCGTTACCCACACACCTTCGGCCTCAGCCACCGCGTCACTGCCGAGTGCCCGCTCCAACACGGCGCCCCCGGTGGCGGGATCGGTGAGGTAGCGGTCACGGGTCGAGCCCGAGACCACGGCGAACAATGTGGCTGCAGCCACCGCTGCGGCCACGGCGGCGGCGGCGCCTCGCCAGCGGGCGGGAAGCGCTCGGCGCGCTAGATCCGCCAGCGCGGCGAGTCCGATGGTGGCCGGCGCGAGCCAGGGGAAGTTCCACAGCCGGTGAATCCAGGCGCCCTGTTGTGCTCCGAAGGTCCACGCTGCGGCAACGGCCAGCGTGATTGCGACGGGCGCGCGGGTGCGCCGATCGATGAGGCCAACGATCAGCGCAGGCGCCAAGAGCGCCCTCAGCCACAGCGGGGCCAGCAGCTCCTCGCTGGCGAAGCCCCACTGGCGCTGCAGGAACTCGCCGAAGCTGAAGCGGGCGCTCTGAGTGAGGGTGTCCACGTCATTGCCCACGCGGAACGACACTTGGCTGCTGATCTCCGCCAGGTCGGTGGCGTTGAGGATCCATGCGGCAGTCGCGGCTGTGCCGAGGGCCGCTCCTGCGGCCACAGCGCTCAAAGCAGGCGAGAAGCCCGCTTTGAGCCATTCCCGAGCCCGTAGCGCGAAGGGTGCCGCCGCCACGTCTGGGGCGACTGCGTTCGAGTTACGCCGCCGATGAGGTCCTCCCGTGAACAGCCAGCACAGTGACAGCGCCAGTGCCGCCATCGCGATCCAGGACTGCATCACGGTAAGCACCGACAGTGCTGCGGCGCCGGCTAGGACCCAGCGCGGGCAGCGCTCGGCCTCTCGCAGCCACGCAACCATCGCCAGGGCGGCCACCAGGAGAGAAAAGCCCACGCCGATGCGCGCGTACACATAGAAGAAGCCGGTGGCGGCCATGGCGGAAACCGCCAGAAGCGTCGGCCCCCAAGCCAGGCCCCGGACGCGCAGCAGCGCCGCCATGAAGGCGATCGTGGCCGACCCCAACACAAACCCGGCGGCCCGCAGCGCCGCAAGGCTGTCACCCAGGAGGCCGAAGGAGGCGATGGAGATCGCGAGGGATAGAGGCGGGTGATGGGCGTATGTCACCGCCGGCCGCGGCGGTGACATGCCCGCAACGATGTTGTACTCAGGCCACCCGTACGGCTGTATCGATGCTCCGAGGCGTGACGGGCCCGGGCCGAGTTCCCAGAAGTTTCGGGCCTGAAGGCCGAAGCGGCCGAGTATTCGGCCGTCGTCGCTGTTGCCGAGAGGCAGGTTGAGATCCGGCAGCCATAGTGCCAGCACTACCAGGCAGATCAGCGTCACCGCAGTCCATCCCGATCGAAGCCATTCCGATCGAAGTCGCCGCGAGATCACTACACGCGCTCGGTCGAGCGCTGTCTTCATGCGTATGACGCGCCGGCACCGTGCAGCAGCACAACAGGCTCACCGGGGTGCGGTGGCGAGATCATCATCGCGCCGAACCGCTAGCCATCACGTGCAGGCTCTTCAACATGATCTGCCAGTCGAGCACCGGCGACCAGTTCAGTACGTACTGCAGGTCGTGGCCCAGCTTGTAGACCGGGTCCGTCTGGTAGTGGCCTCGCGTCTGAGCTAGGCCGGTTATCCCCGGCGGCATGTCGTGCCGGCGCCCGTATCCGCGGATGCTCCGAGAGTGCTCTGCTACCAGGTCGGGCCGCTCCGGACGGGGCCCGACGATCGACATGTCGCCGGCGGCGACATTCCACAGTTGCGGCAGCTCGTCTAGGCGGGTGCGCCGCATCCACTTCAAGCCGGCAACGACGCGCGGGTCGTCGAGCGACGCCAAAACCGGCCGGCCTGCCGGCTCGGCTTCGTGCTTCATCGTGCGGAACTTCAGCATTGTGAACACTCGCCCGTGGCGGCCGACACGCTCCTGACGGTAGATCACGCCGGCGCCCGCCTGGATGCGCACCCACACAGCGAGCGCTGCTGCCAACGGCACAGCCACAGGCGTCAGCAGCAGCAGATGCACCAAGTCGAGCAGCCTCTTGAACCTCAGCCGGGACGGGGGCAGCACTTGCGTTCGCAGTGCCACAAAGGGCATGCCGCCGATCTGGACAGTTCGGCGCAGTCCGAGCAGGGTGTCAGGCGGGGTGATCCGCCGGTACACGCCCACGTTCCATCGCTCAAGCTCTCCCAACGGCTCGGGGTAGAGCGATTCCAGATGTTGTCCCGACAGCAACAGCACATCGCTGGCGCGGAACCGCCGCACCTGGGCCGACAGAAGCGTCTGCTCTGTGTTGCACTCGCCTGCGACCACCGCGCGGGGCTCCGACTCGCTCAGGTGTTGCCGCGCTCTGTTGATGTCGTCGGCGTCGCCCGCGAGCAGAACCCTCGCAACGCCGTTGCGCCGAGTGTGCAAGCTGCGGGCTGCGGCCCGGTTAAGCGTCACCAGCAGGCTTGCGGCGGCTGATAGAATGATCAGGTTCGCACGGGGCATCAGAAACTGGCCTGTGAGCAGCGCCGCCAAGCCGTCCCCGCAGATCGCCACTAACGTGAGCAGCGTCGCCTGTGGGAGTCTCCAGGTAAGTCCGAGCCGCTGTTCGGGCTCGTAGAGCCCTCCGAAGTAATAGACGGTCATGTGCAAGGCAACGGCGATAGCGAAGCCCGTCGCATATTGAGGCAGACGGTCCCCCGGCAAGTCGAGCGCGAAACGGGTGAGCGTTATGGCCCACATGAGGGCGTACAACGTGACGGCGTCCACTACGTACAGATAGCGAGACCCGCCGCGCTTTCGCGTGGGTAGGCCCGGGTTGACCGCGCGCTGAGACCGTGAGGCAGCCACTCTGCGCTCACTAAGGTTTGCGTCACGGTCGCTCAGGTTTGCGTCGTGAGAACGCCTCGCAGGGCCGTCGTTCGGGTCGGGCCCTGCGGCCTCACACACAGCGGGGGCTCCGACTCCGCGGGATGCTGACATCACGACGCAGCATGCCACGCTGCCACTGGGCCGGGCGCGCATTCGCCCAGCGGCTCCGTCAACCCCGCCGCACTAGTGGGCTCAGGGCGACGTCGGGGCTGAGGGCGCCGGGCGCGGCAGCGAGCTGCCACAGGAACACGGCCATCCGTGATCGCGAGATGGGCTCATGAGGCTTGAAGACTATGGTGCCGTGCCAGGCCCGCACGAAGTTCTCGTCCACCCAGATGTCCCACTCAAGCATCCACCTGACTGCCGGCAGGAAGTAGTCCTCTGAGTGGATGTCAAAGAACGGGATGTAGTGCTGGCTTGTGGTGCGGCCCGCGTAGCGCCACAAGAACGCGGCAATCTGAGCCGCTGTGAGCGGTTCGTGGGGGCAGAAGCGGTTGGGGGCACAGCCCTCGGTGATTCCGGCAGCGACCATCCAGGCCACGGCTGACGCGTAGTAGGAATCGGCTTCCACGTCAGTAAACGCTCGGCTGGTGTCAGAGTTCGGCCGGCCCGCGTAGCGCCAAAGGAACGTGGCGAACTGCGCACGGCTGAGCGATTCGTCAGGCGAGAATGTGGTGGCTGTAGTGCCCTCAGTGATCCCGTTGCGCGCCATCCATGAGATCGCCTCTTGATAGGGCGCGTCAGCCGGAACATCAGTGAATTCCGGCCCATCGACATCTGTTTCGAGATCCTCTGAACCATCGCCCGCATCCGGCGGGCTGCCGACGAGCGCGATCTTCGTTGAGAGGAACGGACGACATCCGGTAGTGGCCTTGCAGCCCAGCACCATGGCGTTATAGAACCGGTATCCGTAAGGTTCGCCTCGGGCGTTTCGTACCTCCAGCGTGCGTTTCGAGCCCACGAGCGTCACCAAGGCGTCGTCGATCCACCCAGCCGGACCGGCGCCTGAGATCCGAATCTCCTGGATATCGCCCATGTCTAGATCAGCATCCGGATAGTCCGCGAGCCAGCGCGACACTTGGTCGTAGCCGTAGGAACGGTGCCAGAGATGCAAACGGTTCTTGGGGTTGCCGTCTGTACCGGGAGCCGCGTCGTAGGGATCGGGCTTGGCCTCCAGGTACACCAAAGGCTCGTGCCACGGCACCTCAGGGTCAGCGGTGTAACCGCCATTGGAGGGAGAGAAGAAGGCCTTGATCACATACGGCAGGCCGTCGGTCGGCGTGTAGGTGACGACCGTGTCGTCGGTGGCGTCCACCACGTCGGCCCAAGGCCTCTGAGGCGCGATTTCGGCCTCATGGTCCCAGGCATGGTACTCCTGGTCTGTCGTTGAGGTGTACAGGTTGAACGGCTCACCCCACCCGGCTCGCTCCTGCATTCTCGCCACCGCGGAGCTGCGCCCGGCTATGGCTTGCGCCTTGAGCGCCTCGGTGTGCCAGCGCTGGGGCATCTCGTCGAGCCCGTAGAGGTACTCCTGCATCGTAAGGTCGCCGACGACCAGGCAATACTCGTTGGAACTGCTCCGCCCGCATCTGTTGACACCGGGCCCGGCTGGCGTGAGCTGGAACTGCCCGCGGGCGTAGCGTCGAGTTCCGTTGGGGATCCCCGCCACGCGCACCGGCTCGCCCGTGTTGAAGCTCACAGTGAGCACCGTGCCCGGGCAGAAGCCGTCGCACCAGTCGAAGCCGCTGGAATTGATGTGCCAGCCGCCGTCGAGACGCCGCACCCGGAGACGGTTAAGCGTGGTGTCGAGGAACTCACCGTCCATCGCTACAGAGAGCTGGCCCTCGGGTGTGAACTCCGTGGTGCTGTGAACGGCGATCCGCACTCTCACGTCGTCGGGCACCAGCGCAGGGTCGGTCACGACCTGGACGTCGGTGTAATAGAACTGGAGTATCTCCACGTGGGAGAAGCCCGCCTCGGCCCGTCCCAGAGCTCCGTACTGGCTCAAGCCAACACCGTGGCCGTGGCCTCCGCCGACGAAGTGAAACGTGCGTTCCTCCTCGGCTGCGTGTGCGGCAGTTGCCGTGCTCGCAACGAGCGCGGCCAGAGCTACGAGCAAGTGCAGCGGCAAGCGCAACGCGCGCGTGATACGAGGTGGCATTCTTGGAATCAGCATGACGAGATGAGCCGTTCGACGACGACCCGCCCGCGTGCCGTCACGACTGCCGCCGGAGCTTATCTGCGGCCCGCTCGGTGGCATCGCATTTTCAGCCCGTATTTTATGATGCACCAGACGGCGATCACCCCGTCGCGCCAGCCGATCTTCTTGCCCTCGGCGTATGTCCGCCCTGCATAGGAGATACCCACCTCCCACACTCTCCAGCTGCCGGCAGCGACCTTGGCGGTGATCTCGGGCTCGAAACCGAATCGGTCTTCCTCCAATTTGATCGACTGGATCACCTCGCGGCGGAAGGCCTTGTAGCAGGTTTCCATGTCTGTGAGGTTGAGGTCGGTGAAGGCGTTCGACAATGCGGTGAGAAGGCGGTTGCCGACGGAGTGCCAGAAGTACAGCACCCTTCGGGGCCGGCTCGACACAAAGCGCGAGCCGT
This sequence comes from Acidimicrobiales bacterium, assembly GCA_965214945.1. Classification (GTDB taxonomy): domain Bacteria; phylum Actinomycetota; class Acidimicrobiia; order Acidimicrobiales; family Aldehydirespiratoraceae; genus JAAXHB01. The sequence continues at coordinate 1,281,866 of OZ244029.1, forward strand.
ACACCACGTCGGCACGGCCTGTCAGCAGCGGTTCCAGAAGCAGATCCCAGTCGGCGGGGTCGTATTCCAGGTCAGCATCCTGAACCACGACGAAGTCGCAGTTGACCGCGGCGAAGCCCCTTCGCATCGCTGCGCCTTTTCCCAAGTTGTGAGGCTGAGTCAGCACCCGCACCCTGGGGTTGTCCAGGCGGGCAAGTATCTCCGATGTGCCGTCGTTGGAGCCGTCATCAACGATCACCAGCTCACCGGTGTGCGGGCTAGCGAGCACGCGCTCAGTCATCTCGCGCACGGTGGCTGCCTCGTTGTAACAGGGCATCACCACCGAAAGGCGGGGTTCAGGCTCGGCGGTCTCCGGTATCGGCGTCTGTGACGTGGACGCTTCGGGCACCGACAGTTCATGGTGAGCAGACTCGGACATTGCCCTGAAGCTACTGGTCAGCAGCCGTCAAAGGCAAGCCCGTCGTCAAGGAAGGCAATGCGGGCCACGCGTCAGTCGCGAGCGGTGAGGGTGCTATCTGCGCCGTCCGCGACGTGGTGTAGGTACGCGTCCACCACGGCGCCGGGATCACCCACCGTGCGCAGGCGCCCGTGGTCGAGCCACCCTGCCTGGTCGCAGGAGCCGCGGATCAGACTCGTGTTGTGAGAGACCATCATGATGGTGGTGCCCTTGTCCCGCAGATGTTGCAGGTGTTGCAGGCACCGGCTCTTGAACTGAGCGTCGCCCACGGCGATCACCTCGTCGATCAGAAGGATCTCCGGATTGGCATGAACCGCTACCGCGAACCCGAGACGCACGTACATCCCGCTGGAGTAGATCTTCACGGGCGCGTCTATCTGCTCACCTATTCCGCTGAAGCCGATGATGTCGTCCATTACGGCAGCGATCTGCTTGCGCCTCAAGCGCAGCATCGCCCCGTTCAGGAACACGTTCTCGCGCCCCGTCAGATCTGGATGGAAGCCCGAGCCGAGCTCGAGCAGCGTCGAGAGGCGCCCCCGTGTGACAATCTTGCCGCTAGTCGGCCGGTGAATGCCGGCTATCAACCGCAGCAGCGTTGACTTGCCGCTTCCGTTATGGCCGATAAGTCCGAAGAAGGCGCCGCGCTGCACCGTTAGCGAAATGTCGCGCAGCACCCAAAAGTCGTCAACGCTGCGCCGGCCGAAGCGCAGCAGTGCCTCCTTGACCGAGCTGGGGCGGTCAAGCTCGATCCGGAAGCGCTTGGAGACGCCTGTCACCTCCAGCGCCGGCTCTGCCGTGCAGAGGTCAGCGGCGCGGCTGTCGGTCACGGCTCCTCGCTCACCTGCATCGACTTGCGGCGGAAGTACGCTAGGCCCAGCGAGAACGAAGCGATCGCCCAGAGCGCCGCGGTGGCCATGTCTCTCAGGTCCGGTGTCCTCAGAAAGTATGCCGCGTCTCGGGATATGGCGAGCATGGAGTTCAGCGGGTTGATTTCCATGATGCGCCGAACCGGCAGGCCGTAGGCGCGATCGGGGATTATGTCTGGCGTGAACACGATGGGCACCAAGAAGAACATGGCGCGCAGCAGGATCCCCACCAGGTGCTGAACATCGCGGTAGCGGATGTTGAGGATCGAAACGATGAAGCCGATTCCCAGCCCGAAGGCGGCAGCCAACAGCAGCACGATCGGCAGGAAGACGAACGTCCAAGATGAGTTGCCGAACGCTGTCATCAGAGCGACGAGCACCAGCACCTCCAGAGAACTCTGGAGCATCGTCGAGGCCGTCCCGCCCAGTATCGCGGTCTCGGTTGGGAAGTAGATCTTCTTGCGCATGCCGCTGACGCTGCGCAGCCAGCGCATCGATCCGTCGATCACTGCTGTGAACACGTTCCAGATGACCAGACCCGAGAACAGGTAGAGGGCGTAGTATTCGGCTCGGCCGTTCGCCGTGGCTGGCGGGATGGAGCGGAATATCACCCCGAAAACGAGGCTGTAGATGCCCACGGTCATCAAAGGGTTGATAAGCGACCAAAGCCAGCCGAGGATGCTTCGCTTGTAGAGCGTCTTGGCCTCGCGTTCGGCGAAGCACCCGATGAGCGTCGCGTTGGTGCGGGCCGTCTCCGACAGCGAAGCCCTCACGGCCGGATCTCAGGTATGCGATCATCGGCGCGTCCGGGGGTGCGCCCGGTGCCCGCGACGCGCAGGATCCGTCGGGCCTGAGCCCGCACCGCTCTCGGGAGCGCCCGGCGCGCCAAGCTGCGCAGAGCCGCAGAGACGGGCCTTCCCAGCACTGCGGTAACACGGCATCGGGTCTGCGCGTGGTAGCGCTTGAACTCTCGAGTGCGCCATTGCAGCGGCAGTGGCCGGTCGGCCAGGGCGGACACCGGCGGGCCTCCCGGCGTGAAGCGGGCGTCGGCCAGCCGGCGCACATCAGCGCCGGGCACGCTGAAAGGCTTGGCTTCGAGCTTGCGCAGCACCTGCTCCCGGCTCGTGAGCCATTGGCGCTCGTCGGTATCGGCTGTGGCGCTGCCGGCGTCGAGGCGGCGCACCAGCGACGTGGTGGCAGGGATCGAATGGACCCCGGTGCGAAGAGCGGTGCGCATGAGCAGATCCCAGTCTTCAAGCACCTCGAGGTCTTCGTCGAAGCTGAGCCCCGACTTCTGCATAGCCTCACGCGGCAGCGCTATTGAACAGATGGGCGTCTCATTGTGGGCCAAGTGCGCCAAGAGGTCAAACCGGTCGGCGTAAGGGCGGGTGACGCGCCCGGCCGCGGCGGTCGGCTCGCCAGTCTGCGAGGCCGTCCAGTCCTGAACGTCCGCGGCGGCGCGGATCACCCGGCCCGGGGCGTCCGCGGCACCCTCGGCGAACGCCGCCAGCCAGTGCGGGTAGACTAGGTCGTCGTCGTCCAAGAAGGCCACATAATCGCCGCCTGCACGCTTGAGCGCCGCGTTCAGCGGCCTGGCCCGGCCGCCGCCGTCGGTGACGGCCAGCACCGACCAGCGCTCGGGCAGGCTCTCGGTCTGTTGCAGTGCAGCCTCCACGGCGCTGGCGGTGAGGGCAGAGCCGTGAACCGCTACCGTGACCTCGAAGTCGCATTCGGTCTGCTGAGCGCCGAGGCTGGCCATGGCCTCCGCAAGCGCGCCGGGCCTGCGTCCCTGCGTGCGGACGATCACGTCAAATGAGACGGCGACCTCGCCGCCCGCGGTCGTGGCTGTGCCGGCGGCCATGTGCTGCGCTATGCGAATGTGCCGGTCTGGCGCATGACGCGAGCGGACCGGTTTACGGGTGACATTCGCCTGCGTCGAACAGACGAAGTCGCCGAGTTCGGCCGAGGCATGCTGCTGGTGTCATTGTGCTCGGCGGCTACCGGCCAGGCAGCAGGCGGCGGACAGGGCGCGTGGCGGCGATTGCAGAGCGCACGACCGGGTTGCCGAACAACCGCTCGCAGCGGGTCCTGTCGGCCTCGATTTTTTCGAGTTCCACGACGCGCGCACGCAAAGGGACGTTCATAGCATGGGCGCCGGCTAGGGCGTCGCGCAGCCGCAGAACCTCGCGGCGAAGCACGTCAGGGTCGTTGCTGGCCACGGGATCGGCGCGGCCGCTGGGCGTCAGTTCGGCGTCGATCTTTGGGATCGGCATATTGGCGACGGTATCGGCGCGGCTCGCGGCCCGTCGGGCTCTGCGTAGCAGTCGGGGCCAGCCGGCTGTCCTGGTTGCGGCCAATGGGCGCGGCCGGACGCTGTGGACACGGTTGAACTCTCTGCGGACTTCGGACGTGCGCGGTGTTCGGATCGCGGGTGCCGCGGACGGCAGCATGTGATCGGCGTCGCGCCTGGGGGCGGCTGGGTCGCGCGGGCGGACGTAGCCCGGGTGGTACCAGGGGTCGATCACCTGACCCCAGCGGCTGTCGAAGCGGTTCTGCTCCCAAGCCTCCATGACCGGCGGCCGAGTGCTGCTCTCGTGGTGCACCAGCGTCGCCGCAGGCTCCACAACCGTGCGCAGCCCCGCCTCTGCCAGGCGCAGGCAGTAGTCCACATCGTTGAACGTCAGAGGCAGCAGCGGCGAGAGGCCGCCCAGCGCCAGGAAGTCGCTGCGACGCGTCATGAGGCACGCGCCGGTCACCGCGCAGACCGTGCGGGCTGTGCCCCAGCCGCGCCGGTCGGCTTCATCGGGTACCCAGCCCGCGAAGGGGTGAAACCATCGCCCGTCATCAACCAGCAGTCCTGTGTGCTGGATCGTCCCGTCGGCGAACAGCAGCCGGGCACCCACCGCGCCCACGCCTTCAGCCATCGCATGCACTGCCATGCGGGCAAGCCACCCGGGATCGGTGACTTCTGTGTCGTCGTTGAGCAGCAGCAGCAGCGTCCCCCGGGCTGCGAGCGCACCGCAGTTCACAGCCTCAGAGAAGTTGAACGGCCCGCGCGGTCGTCGGACCACCCGAGCCTCAGGATGCGCCGCGCCGGCAAGCGCCGCCAGCTCTGCGGGGCTGAGACGGCATTCGTCGCCTGCCACGAGGATCGTTTCGGTGTTCGGCCAGTCGGTGGCGGCGAGAGAGTCAAGGCAGCGTTCGATCAGCGGTCGGCCGTCCGCGCCCGGGGCAGCTGCGGTGGGAATCACTATCGAAGCCGCCGGATGGCTGTCAAACGCTGGGAGCAGTTCAGCGGCGCCCGGCACGACGGCCGCAGCGGCACAGCTCCATGAAGCTCTGCCGCTGCGCTTGAGGCTGGCTTGCGCCGCGGCAACCGCAGCCTTGGTGGCCGCGGGAAGCGGGTCGCTCCGGTAGCACAAGCCGGCTGGGATGTGCAGCACCGGGCATGGCCGCTCGCTGACGCGCAGCATCAGGTCGTGTCGGCTGAACTCATCGAGGCCTGGTGTCCAGCCGGCAGCCTGAACGGTCCGGAGCGTGTCAGCGGTGACGACAAAGGGATCGCCGGTGTATCTGGTGCTGAGGGCGAGGTCCGGGTTCCAGGCGGGTCGCAGCACCGGCAGCGAGCCTGCCTCTGTTAGCTCGGTACAGTCGGCGTAGGCGGCTGCAGCATCAGGGCGAGCCTCGAACGCGTGGACGAAGTATTCCACCGCTTCGGGATGGAACCGGTCGCCGAGATCTGCGATGGCCGACAGCCCGTCGACAAAGGCGACGGCTTCGGCCGCTGACGCGCTGCGCGTCACCCGCTCGTCGTCAGGCCAAGGCGATGTCGCAATGGCTTCGGCACCGACGATCACCATGCGCCAGTCCTGGCATGTCTGGGTTGCCAGCGACGTCACCAGCGAGGTCGCTGCGATGTCTGCACCACTAGCTGTTGCGGCGTCTGCGAGCACGGTTAGAACAGGCATGAACCAGCGGCAAAGGTAGCTTCGTCCCGTGACCGGTGAGCCAACTCCTGACGACCTTGCTGCTTACGCTCGGCAGCTGAGGGCGGAGGTGGAGGCGGAAGCCCAGTCGCTCCGCCGCGGCGATCCCCGAGTGCTGCGCCGCGAGCGCGAGATCAAACGGGCTTGGGCCGACTTGGCCCCTCCGGAGGGGGTCGGCAATGAGCGGGAGGATCTGCTGGTTCGGGCCGAGCGTTTCGCCCATGCCGACGTTGACGCACCGTTCGGGAGCAAGCCCGGTATCAGAGAGGTCAAACGCTGCATCCGTAAGCTGGTCTACTGGTATCTGCGCTATCTGGCCGATCAGATCAACGCCTGGAACAACGCGGTGGTTCGCTGGATGAGGCAGACCGACCGGAGGCTGCGGTCCCTGGAGGCGGCGACTTCGCCATGGTCCGACGCCCGCGACCGCACCGCACTTGAGGCGATAAAGGCGACTCCGCTCAGGGCGGACGTGTTCGCCATCGGCGACGTGACCACCGCGACGGCCGATGCAATCGCGGCTGAGATGCTGGCGGCTGACGGCCTGGTGGCCGTGATCGGATGCGGCGAGGGAGCGGTGCCGGAGGCGCTGATGGGAAGAAATGTGGCCGCCTATGGCGTCGATCCCTCACCCGAGCGGATCGTCGAAGGTACAGACCGCGGGCTGGACCTGCGTCCCGGCGAGACGATCGAACACTTGACGTCGCTCGACGACGGCGTGCTCGGCGGCGTGGTGGTGATCGGTGCGGCCACAGGTTTGCCGGTGGCATCCACTGTTGCTGTTGCCGGTCAGGCGGTGCGTGTAGTCGCTGCGGAGGGCGTGATCGTGGTGGCGGCTGATGACCCGGCTCTTCTCGCCCAGCCTGAACGCGACCTGCGGGCCGGGCGAGGTGTCGCTGCTGAGACTTGGGCTTACCTGCTGGGGCAAGCTGGCTGCCGGGTCGCGGTGCGCCGACTGGGCGGGCCCGGGCCAGTGACCGAGCTGGTGGTGGCCCGCCGGCGGTGATTCGCCGGCCCCGCGGTGAGGGTGAAGCCGTCCGAGCCGTCGAGAAGAGGGGTGGTGGCCTGCCGGCGGTGATTCGTCGGCCCCGTGTGCATCAGTTCGCGGCGACGCTGGGCGCGCGCGACGCGGTGAGCAACCACACGGTGGCCCTTCACAGGCTGCTGCGAGACGAACTGGGCTGCGACGCGGCGATCTTTGCGGTCTCGGTGAACCGCGGCCGGCGCGTCGCAGCACGCAGCTACTTCGATCACCCCGACTGCGGCGCTCCGGACTTGCTCGTCTATCAAGCCTGCACAGGCACGCCGGTGGCCGAGTACGTGTTGGGCCGACCCGAGCCGCTTGTGGTCGACTACCACAACATCACACCGTCTGGTCTCTTCAGCGACTGGGATCCGGCCATAGCGGCCGAGCTGGCTCACGGACGCCGCCAGCTGTCCCGGCTGGCCCGGCGCTGCTGCCTGGCGCTGGCAGACTCGGCTTACAGCGCGGCGGAGATGACCGCGCTGGGCGCGTCGGATGTGAGAGTCGCCCCCGTGCTGTTCGACGCTTCGACGCTGACGGCGCCCGACTCGAGTCGTCTCAGAAAGGCGCTCCGGCGTCTCACCGCGTCAGCAACCGCTTCGGACGCTGCGGCCGGCTTGGGTGACGGAGCGAACGGCGGTCCGGTCTGGCTGTTTGTGGGACGCTTAGCACCCCACAAGGCCCAACACGATCTGCTCGCGGCTTTCGCCTTGTATCGAGAGACGCTTGACGCTGGTGCTCGGCTGGTGCTCGCCGGAGCGGGATCGCTTCCCGTCTACGAGGCGGCCCTGCGGCAGTTGGCCGCGACGCTGTGCGTGTCCGACGCTGTTACCTTCGCCGGTTCGGTGTCCGATGAACAGCTGGCCGCCTGGTACGCAGCGGCCGATGTATTCGTGTGTCTCTCCGATCATGAGGGCTTCTGTGTGCCTCTGCTGGAGGCCATCCATCATCACCTGCCGGTGGTGGCGTTCGGTACTGCCGCCGTGCCCGAGACTCTCGGTGGCGCGGGATTGGTGATCGGAGACAAGTCGCCGTCCTCGGTGGCGGCCGCAGTGGCGAGAGTGCTCGCGGATCCGCGGGCTGGCGCACACTTCGCCCGTTTCGGCGCGGCTCGGCTGGCTGACTTCGATCCGATTGTCACAGCCCGCCGTTACACAGACGCTTTCGCAGAGTTGCTGCAAGAGATTGCCAATTTCTGATGTCACGTTCGTCGCGTTTCGGTCGGGTACGTTACGAGTCGCTGCTGGCCTGCTTGGCCTGCCTGAGGTGACGGCCGTCTGAGGCCCGCAGTGCGTCGGGCGCAGTTGTCGGCGCGACCCCGGCCGGAGGCATCTTTGAGGCCGAGTGCGCAACCCCGAGCGCGGCTTCGGTCACGTCCGCAGGCGAGACCAGCCGCCGCGGCTTGGTGGTGCGCACCACCAAGTCGGCCAGCAGCCCGACTGCCAGCATCTGAATGGACGCGAAGCCGAGCAGCAGCGTGTTGGTGGCGACGCGGAGGTCTTTCACGACCAGGTCGTAGCCCAGTTTCGCGGTGAAGGCCAGGCCGAGCACAGTTGTGATAGGCAGAAACACCCTCAGCGGATCGTGCGCCAGCATCATCCGGATCACCTGCAGCGCGTAGCGACGCGTGTCGGACCACCAGTGGAACTTCGACTCTCCCGCTCGGGTCGAGTAGGAGATCGGTGTATATCTGACCGAGTAGCCGTTGGACAGGAAAGCCATAGTGATTGTCGTGACGCACGAGAAGCCCGATGGCAGCTGGTCAGCGAACTGCACTGCCACATCGCGCCGCATCGCTCTGAAGCCCGAGTTGAGGTCGGGGATGCGTGTCCGACTCAAATAAGACGCCAGGCGCCGAATCGCCCATTTGGCGGGCACGCGTATCACCTTTAGCCTTCCGGTCTCGCTTGTGCGGGCGCCGACGATCTGATCGGCGTCCCCCAGGGCGTCCACGAGTTTCGGGATCTCGTGATTGGGGTAGGTCATGTCGGCGTCCGTCCACACCACCACACGGCCCCGTGACGCGAGGGTGCCGACACGCCGGGATGCTCCGGAACCCCTGTTGCGGACCGAGCGCAGCAGCCTCACGCCTGGTCTGTCGACGGCCGAGCGGCCCGAGCCGTCGGTGGAGCCGTCGTCGATAACCAGCACCTCCCAGCTATAGCAAGAGGCCTGCAACGCCTCTGTGATGCGGTCGAGTTCGGCGCCCAGGTGCGTGACCTCGTTGTATACCGGCAACACGACGCTCACGTCGATGTGTGTGTCGTCGATGTGGGTGTCGTCAATGTCCTTATGACCGATTGCGTCGGCGGCGTCAATAGCCAGGTTGCTGCCTGAATCGGTCACCGAATCGATCTTAGGGTGCGGCCTGCCGCCAGTTGCCAAGTCGTTGAGCCGCCAGTTGCCAAGTCGTTGAGACGGCCACTTCATGACGGCGCCACGGCGCGGTACACCGACACGAGGCGCCGCGCTGCACCCTCCCAGGTGAGTTCCGCTATCCGATCCTGCACCGACGGCGGCGGGCTCGCCGGGCCCGCCAATGTGTCAGTGAGCACCTCCGCGAAGCCGTGGTCATCGCCCGGCGAGGCCAGCCGTATTTCGGGTCTGAGCAGCTCCGGCAGGGCGCCGACCGCGGTGGCCGCGACCGGGATGCCCGCCAATGCAGCCTCCAGCGGCGGCAGCCCGAAGCCTTCGAGCAGGGACGGGTAGGCGAGCACGCTCGCTCCGCAGATCAGGTCGGCGCGCATATCGGCGTCCACGGCGCCGAGGCGAACATAGCGACGGTCGAGGCCGCTGTCCTTAACAGCTCGGGTCAACGCAGGCTCATCAGCGCCGGGGGGGCCGGCCACTACGAGCCTCACGTCGCCGTCGAGTGAGGCCACGGCCCTAGGCAGTCCGGTCAGTCCCTTTCGGGGCTCGACAGTACCCAGTGCCAGCACATAGCGATCGGCGCCCACCAGCCTGCGGGCGGCTGCCGCATCGCCGGCTCCGACGGAGCGCACACCAAGCGGCACCACATGGATGCGGGCGGGGTCGGCCCGGAGCACGGCTGCGGCCTCGTCGGCAGCGGCCCGGGTGGTGACATGCAGGTGTGCGCCGCGGGCGGCGGCCCGCCGCAACACTGCTGCCATGCGCCGAACCCCGGGAGTGCACCACTCGGGCCGGGTCACCAGACCGAGATCGTGGACAGTGATCAGATGGCCCGGTCGTCGGCGTTTCCTGCGGCCTGCCTGCGACCCACCTAACGGCACAGTGTAGTTCGTGCCGTGGATCACTTGGGTGCCGCGTGCAACTCGACGCAGGCGGGGCAAGTCGCATCGGCTCCAGCTCCGGTGGCACAGCGCGGCGGGCACGCGTCCGGGAATGACCGAGATGCCGTATGCGCCGGCTACCTCGGACAGTCGCCGGGCTGAGGCCCTGGCTGACAGCGCATAACCGGACGGCATCACGTCGCTCCGGCGGCGCAGAGCCTCGATCAAACCGGCAGTCGTCTGATGAACGCCGGTGGGCGGTCCCAGCAGCGGCGTCACATCGAGCGCGACCCGCAGCGCCTCGCTGCTGTTCACAGTGCACACACTTCGCAACGGCGGCTGGGGCGGGCGCGATGACGCTGACATTCCACAGACCCGGAGCTGTTCACGGGACGTACACACCATGAAACGCGAGGATCGCCAGGCACAGCATCGATGCTCCGGACATTCCTGTCACCCATCGGTCGAGTAGGGGATGTCGGCTGAGCACAGCCGCCGCGATCACCAGCGGGAATGCCCCCAAAGCGTAGCGTTCGAGGCTGTTGAGGTTCTCCGCCGCCAGGAGCACGACTGTGCTGGCCGCTGCGTAGAGTGCCATTACAGGGCTGAGCCGTCTTGCCGCCACCACGGTCAGCGCCACAGCAGCGACACCCGTAGCGAAATGAAACAGCTCGCCGGTGTCGCCGCTGGCGCCCCGCCATGCGGCCCGCACCAGCCGGCCAACGGGCTCTGCTAGGTCGCCTCTCAGCGCGCGTTGCTGATCGAACGGCGCGGAAGCGTCGTCGAGTGCTAGTTGTGACCACACTACAAACGTGCCCGCACCCGCCAAAGGAGCGGCTGCCGCCAACTGTGCACCCGGCCTGCGCCAGGCCCGCGCCCGCAGCGCTGCGTACGCCGTGGGGAGCGTCAGCAGCACGCCCACGCCGCGCGTCAGCCCTGCTAGGTAGCCGAGACCTGCCGCGGTCGTCCACCTCAGCCGACCTGCCGCCAAGACGGCTCCCAGCGCCAGCACCAGGAACAGTGCCTCCGAGTAGGCCATAGCCAGCACGAAAGAGGGCGGTGCCAGAGCCAGCAGCCGCACCGCCCGCTCCGCCGTGCGCGGGTCGCGTGTCTCTTCTAGCACCAGACAGTAGAGCAGCGCGCCAGCCGCGAGCGCCGCCAGGTTCGCGCCGATCACTAGGGCCGAGCCCGCCTCGATGCCGGGCAGCCAGCCTCCGGCGCGCCCCAGCAGCGGCCAAAGCGGAAAGAAGCGCACAGCCGGGTCGTCGGCGCCTAAGTAGCCGTCGAGGGCTATGGATTCGTACCAGCGGCCGTCCCACGCCAGCAGTCCATCGGAGACCGGCGAGAAGGCGGGCGGAGGCTCGATGCGGCCGACCACGGCGGAGGCGACGATGTAAGCCGCGGCCACATAGAGGCGAGCTTCGATCCAGGCGACGAGCGCTGCTCGCAGTCCAGCGGTCCGTCCGGTCATGTCATCTCCGGCCCGCCGGGGGCTCTAACGGTTCGTTACTCAAGAGAGGCCGGCCGGCCCTGTCATGATGGGGCCGGGGCCTGGTATTGGAACAGGAACATCGGCTCATACACCGGGCGGCCAGTCACCACCCGCTGCGAGGCGCGCACCCGGCCCAACTCTGTCGACAGAGCCTCGCAGCGCTGCCCGAAGCCGTGATAGCCGGGCGCCATCACCAACCACACCGAGGCTGACCCGGCGATTTCGTCTGCCGCAGCGGCTGTTTCGGCTGGCTCGGCGCCAGCGATCCGGTCGTGGTAGTTGTACCAGTCGACCCGTGCTGGATCGTCTGTCGGCGGGAAGGTCAACACCTCAGAAGTTAGGTCGAGATAGCGCAGCACAGCCGGTCCGAGCTGGTCGGGGCACATCACGATTGCGTCGCCGACCTGTCCGGCCTCCTCTATAGCCTGCGCCACCTGCTGGCCCTGCGATCGGTCGCGGCGCGCGTCGTCGGCGGCTACGACAACGCCGAACACCGCCAACGCGGCCAGAGACAGCCAGGCTGCGCGAGGCGGCAGCGCGGCGAGCCCCCTACCCGCTAGCGCTAGCAGCATCGGCATCACGACAGCGGCGTAGCGTGCCTCATAGGCTCCTCCGGTTGCCATGGCCGCCAGCCCGCCGACGCTCAGAGTTCCCAACGACAAAGCTGCTAGCGGGCCTCCCGGATTCCGTCCCGGCCCGCCCAGCAGTAGGGTCTTCGGGCTTGCTGTGCCGTTCGCGCTGTCTGATCTGTCACGGTTGACGCGCAAGTCACGGTTACGGGTGTTGCCGTCTGATCTGTCGCGGTTGACGCGCAAAGCAGTCGCGCCGATGCCCGCCGAGGCAGCCAGAAGCACGCCCAACAGCATCGGCTCGAAGCGCTTGCCGCCGCCTAGGGCCTCAATAGATTCGATGGCTACTTCGGCCGGCCGGGCCCATTTCGCCCAGGGGGTACCGGTGTGGACGGCTTGGCTGGCAAGGATTGGGATCCAGGGAGCGAAGATCAGCCCGCCTGCGGCGAAGCAAGCCAGGACCGGCATGATCCGGCTGCGCTGCTCAGGGTGTCGCAACCATTGCAGCACCAATAGCGCAGCCCCCGCAGCGGCGAGCCAGATCATCCAATAGTGCGTGTACAAGCCTGCCGCAACCGTCGCGGCCAGCGCCGCGAGCCGCGCGGGGCTGAGCCGGTCGTCGTCGAGACAGGCCTCCGTCAGCCACCAGCCCGTCGCGGCGAGAAGCGCCGCCAGGGCGTACATGCGGGCTTCTGAGCCGTAGCGGATCATGAAGGGCGAGGTCAGCGCAAGCGCTGCGGCGAAGCGCGCCGCAGCGCTGCCGAAGCGGCGGCGGGCCGCGGCCCACGTCACAGTCACGGCCACCAGCGAGCACACACCCGACAGGGCGCGCGCCCAGACGTCAGAGCCGCCGAGCAGGTCGGTCCAGGCGCCAAGCAGCAAGTAATAGAGCAGCGGGTGGCCGTCGTGCCGCAGCGCCTGCACCACGCCGTCGAAGTCCGACGCCGCGATGCGTGCCGACAGCGCCTCGTCGAGCCACATGGGCGAGGGCGCGACGAAGCGCATCACCGCGCCCGCAGCAGAGGCTGCGATCACTGTGGCAACGGCCGCCGCAAACGCCGCATTGGTTGCCCTGCTCCGCGGCACGGCCGCTGGCGGGGCGGTGTTCGCTGGCGGGGCGCCGATCGCTGTTTCGTTCATCGGCGCAGCAGCTTCGGAGCTGTCAGCCGATCACAGCGACGACGTCGCCTCCTCCGACCGAGTCGCCGACTGAGACCCTGATTTCCGAGATGACGCCGGCGCGCCCCGCGGTGACGTTGTTCTCCATCTTCATCGCTTCAAGCACCGCAACCGGCTGGCCCGCCTCCACATTTTCGCCTGGCTTCACCAGCAGCCTGACGATCGTGCCCTGCATGGCAACCGTCACATCGCCGGATCCGCCCGCGGAGGCCGGGCCCCGGCGACGACGCCGCATGGCGCTGCTGGGACCAGCAGCCCCGTCGCCAGCGGTCGACGGCTGATCCGGCACCCACATGGCGACGCTGAAGCGCTTGCCGTCAACCTCAGCCACAACCTCGCGTCGCACCCGCGCCTTGTGGTCGGCCGCGTCCGGCGCTGATCCCTTGGGTGCCTGGAGCGTGCCGTAACCGTCGGGCTGCGGCAGGCCCCCCAAATCAAGCTGCTCCTCAACCCATTTGGTGGAGTGCTCAACCGCCGCAAAATCTGGATGGCCGACTATCGCGTCCACAGCACCGGTGGTGGTAACGACACCGGTGACGGTCATCTCAGTCAGCGCCCGTCGCGTCCTGGCTATCGCCGTGGCGCGGTCGCGTCCCCAGACCACGAGCTTGCCGATGAGATTGTCGTAGTACTGGCTGACTTCGTCGCCGCTCTCGTAGCCACCGTCCCAGCGCACCCCGAAGCCCTGCGCCGGGCGCAGCCGCTGGATCCTGCCCGGGCAGGGAGTGAAGGCGCCGCCGGCGGGGTCCTCGGCGTTGACGCGTACCTCGATAGCGTGACCGCTGATCGACACGTCCTCTTGGGCGAATTCGAGCGGCATGCCTGCTGCAATCCGAAGCTGCTGTTCCACCAGGTCGATCCCGGTGACGGCCTCTGTGACTGGATGCTCCACCTGTAGCCGGGTGTTCATCTCCAAGTAGTAGAAGTCGCCGTCGCTATAAAGGAACTCAACCGTGCCGGCGTTTACATAGCCGCAGCCGACGGCCACTCGCACCGCGTCCGCGCCGACAGCTGAGACAGCCTCAGCGTCGATGCCCGGCGCGGGCGCCTCTTCGACGAGTTTCTGGTGGCGGCGCTGGGCCGTGCAGTCGCGGGTCCCTAGATAGACGCAGGTGCCGTGGGAATCGGCGAGCACCTGCACCTCCACATGGCGAGGAGACCGTAGATACCGCTCCACGTACAGCTCGTCCTGCCTGAAATAGGCCTCCGCCTCTCGGCGGGCCGATTCCACGGCGGCTTCGGGGTCGTCGGTCTCAGCCACGATTCTCATCCCCCGCCCGCCTCCTCCGTGAGTGGCCTTCACCGCAACGGGCCAGCCGTGCTCCTCACCGAACGCCGTCACTTGCGACGCTTCGGAGATGGGCTCGGCGGTGCCGGGCACGCCGTTCACGCCCACACGCGCTGCGGCGCGCCGAGCGGAGAGCTTGTCGGCCATCGTGGTGATCGCCTCAGGTGGCGGACCCACGAACACAGCGCCGCTGGCAGTTACCGCCCGGGCGAACTCGGCGTTCTCACTGAGGAACCCGTAACCCGGGTGGACGGCCTCCGCGCCACTGCGCTTCACCGCTGCGATCACGGCTTCAGTATTGAGGTAACTTCCCGCGGCGGTTGTTCCACCCAGCCCGTAGGCCTCATCCGCGAGGCGCACATGCATCGCGTCGTGGTCGATCTCGGAGTACACGGCCACCGTGGCGATGCCCAGCTCTCGGCAAGCCCGGATCACCCGGACGGCGATCTCGCCTCGATTAGCGACCAGCACCTTAGAAAACACGGGAGATTGAATAGCCTATTCTGACCCGCTTGGCACACGGGGGAGGGTAGTGGCAGTGTTCGATGCCAGGCACTGAGCCGTCCTCGCGGTTACTGCTGAGCGTGGCGGCGGCGCAACAGGCCGGGCTAGCGCCGCTTCGTCACACAGCCTGCACGGGCTCCACCAACGACGACCTGGTTGAAGAGGCTCGCCGCGGAGTGACGGGCACCTGCGTGCTGGTAGCAGATCACCAGACCGCTGGCAGAGGCCGTATGGGGCGCCGTTGGAGCGACGCTGCCGGGTCATTGCTGGTGAGCTTCCGCATTCCGGGGCCGCTGGCCGGTGCCTCGGGGCGCGTGGCTGCGGTCTCGGCTGCTGCGCTGACGGCCGCCGCGTCAGCGGTGCACGCGGAGGCAGCATCGCCATCACCAGCTGTGCTGTCGAAATGGCCCAACGACCTGGTGGTCGAGTCGGCATCGGCCTCGCTGTCGGGAAAGCTGGCCGGCGTCCTCGCTGAAGCGGTAGACGGGGCCCACCCTGCGGTGGTGGTGGGCCTCGGATTGAACCTCGAGCCGGTGCCAGATGAGCCCCGTGCCGTGTGCCTTCGGCAGCTCGGGGCTCGAGTAACCCGAGATGAGCTGCTCGCTAGCCTGCTTTACGCCTTGGGGCAGTTCCTGCGCGATCCGGCCGGAGCGTGGCTCGTGCTGCGCACGTCGTCGGCCACGCTCGGTCGGCGGGTGCGTGTGGAGCTGCCCGACAGCACGGTGTTCACCGGCCTCGCCAGCGCCATCGACGGCCAAGGCAGACTGGTCGTAGAAACCGCTGGCGGAGCGCGCATCGTCCAGGCAGCAGACGTCAGCCGCGTTCGGGCAGGTTGCTGACATCGGCCAGGTTGCCGGTGGGCCGGGTCGCTGATCGGTCAGTCGGCTGGAGGGGTGGGGCTGAACACCCATGTCGCTGGGATGCGACGAAACCGGGCCGGCCAGCGCTCTAGCACGCAGCGCTAGCCTGCCTTGCTGTGGCCAGAGGCGATGGCGCTCCAGGGCGTCGGTCTGTCGTGTCTCGAGTCGAAAGATGGCGTGCCATCCTCACCGGCGCGGCCGACGGGCAAGAAGGCAGCGCCGACGAGGTCGGCGCCCGCCACGACGGTGATGGTGAACATCGGCGGCGCGAGGTTGTGCTGCGGCGGACATGGCCGCAGCGTTTGATCGTTCTGGCTTGCCTCACAGTGATCGCGGGCGCGCTTGGCGCGGCCTATCAGGTGGACCGCACTCACGGAGAGCTCAGACAGCTCCAGCGCATTCCGTTCTCGGCGTCCAACGAGTCATCGGGTGGCCTGAGCGAAGCGGACGCAGCGGATCCGGCGAACAGCGGCGACTTCGGCGGTGCTTCCTCTGGCATGGCACGCTCGGCGGCGGGGCTCCTGAGACCTGACACTGCGCCCGGCGATCCCGTGAACTTTCTGCTCGTGGGCACCGACAGCGCGCTTGGCCTCGATCCCGACGATCCCGTGCTCCACGGTCGCTATGTCGATCCGACAGGTCGCAGCGGGGCCGACTCGATCATGATCGTGCGGCTCGATCCTGTGTCGGGTTCGGCATGGGTGCTGTCGATTCCACGTGACTTGTGGGCGGAGATACCTGGAGCTCAAGACAACCGCATCACTTCAGCCATGTACATAGGCGGGGCGCCGCTGCTGGTGCAGACCATCACGTCGATGTTCAACGTGGAGATCAACCACTACGTGGAGTTGGACTTCGCAGGCTTTAAGTCTCTCGTGGACGTCCTCGGGGGGGTGCCGGTGTGGTTTCCGAACCCGGTGCGCGACCCGGGCTCAGGGCTCAACATCGCCGCGTCGGGATGTCATGTGCTCAACGGCGAGCGGGCCCTGCAGTACGTGCGCGCCCGCCGCTATACCGAGTACATCGACGGCCGTTGGCAGATCACCGGGGGCGACGACCTGACGCGCATTGAGCGCCAGCAGGACTTCCTCGTTCTGGCGCTCGACCGCGCCATCGATCGCGGGGCACGCAATCTCTTCACGATGTCGGCGATGATAGAGGCCGGCGCCAACATCGTGAAGCTCGATGACGAGCTAACGCTGTCGGAACTCGTTGACCTCGGCGAGGCCTTCAGCGGATTCAACCCCGAGAACCTCTACCGTCAGCGCCTCGAGGTCTACGGCCTGTTCCGGCCCGACGGCACCTACAAGGGCGAGGCGGCCCTCGGCGGCAGCAATGAGGCTATTCTCGAGGTGTTACGGGGCACGGCCGACGGTGTGAGGCCCGGCGATGTGCCGCTGCGGCTGATCGGCGCCGATCTGGCCGATCTTGCAGACGCGGCTCTCGTGCTCGAAGGTCAGGGCTTTGTGGTCGCGGGCTCAGCCACAGCGAGCGAGCCGATACCCGCCACAGTTCTGGTTCACGGGCCAGATCACGCAGCGGCCGCGATGACCGTGGCTCGCTATCTCGATCCGGTTCCCTATGTGGTGGCCCGCGACGACGTCGAAGGCGTAGTAGCGGCGCTGGGGGACGACTACAACGGCGTGCTGTTCCTGTATCAGCCTTCGCTGACCGATGTCTTGCGCTTGGTCAGCGAACGCGGCGTGCCGGCGGTCGTCCCGAGCCTGAAGACCGCCTTCGAGGAATCAGCGGTGCCGCCGCGTGAGTCAAACACCTCCGACGGAGCCTCATCGGGTGCCGACCTGCAGGGCTCGCTTTCGGCGGGAACTGCGCCGCCGCTCACCTCGGCGCCGGCGGAGATCACGGGTCGTCCGCCCGAGGGCCAGTCGTGCGGCTGACCCTGCGGGCGGTGCGATGAGTCTCGAGACACGCGGGGGCGCCATCCGCAGTGACAGCCGGGCAGCTGCGGAGATCGCGGTAATCGGAACCGGGTACGTGGGGCTCACGACTGGTGCCTGCTTCGCGCACCTCGGTCATCGCGTGATCTGTGCAGACGTCGACTCAGCCAAGATCGGCCTACTCCGACGGGGCGGCATCCCGATCTACGAGCCGGGTCTTCACGAGCTGGTTCGAGCGGGGCTCGCCTCACAGCGTCTGTCGTTCGTCACGGACTCGTCGCAGGCCGCAGCTGAGGCGGATTTTGTCTATCTGTGCGTGCCCACGCCGCAGGACTCCCGCGGAGCGGTCGATCTGAGCTTCCTGTCCTCGGCGGTGGCCGACATCGCTGTGAGCCTGCGAGCCGGGGCAGTGGTCGTCAACAAATCAACGGTGCCGACAGGCAGCACGCTGTTGGTAGAGCAGGCGCTCAACCGCGACGACGTGCACGTGGCCTCCAACCCCGAGTTCCTCAGAGAGGGCTCCGCCGTCTCTGACTTCCTCAACCCCGACAGGGTGGTCATCGGAGCAGATGATCCCGCCGTGGCCGCGCGTGTGGCGGAACTATACGCCGGCGTAGACACAGTCGTTCTTGACGTTGACCCTGCAACCGCCGAGACTGTCAAGTACGCGGCCAACGCGTTCTTGGCTACCAAGCTGTCATTCGTGAACGCCATAGCAGCGGTGTGCGAATCGGTCGGTGCCGATGTCAATGGTGTGCT
Organism: Acidimicrobiales bacterium; assembly: GCA_965214945.1. Taxonomy (GTDB): domain Bacteria; phylum Actinomycetota; class Acidimicrobiia; order Acidimicrobiales; family Aldehydirespiratoraceae; genus JAAXHB01. The sequence goes on from OZ244029.1 coordinate 1,299,999, forward strand.
AGCTGCGTTGGGTCACGACCGACGCATAGGCCCGGAGTTCTTAAGTCCCGGACCCGGCTGGGGTGGATCGTGCCTTCCGAAGGACACCAGAGCGCTGATAGCCGTCGCCGCCGAGGCCGGATACGACTTCTCACTGTTGCGGGGTGTGCTTGAAGCGAACGACGAGCAATTTGACCGCGTGGTCGCCAAGGTCACCGACCGCGTGAGCCTCGAAGGCGCCCGCGTGGCGATGCTGGGGCTGGCATTCAAGGCAGGCACCGACGACGTCCGCGCTTCGCCGGCTCTTGAGATCGCCCGGCGGCTCACAGCAGCAGGAGCGCACGTGCAGGCCTATGACCCGGCAGTGCCTGCGAGTGCCGTCGCTCGCTCGCCCGGCGTGACGGTGGCCGATGACCCGTACCAGGCTTGCGAGGGCGCCGCGGCGGTGGTGGTGGTCACCGAGTGGGACGAGTTCCGCGACCTCGACATCGGCCGGGTGGCCGCGGCGATGGCTGAGCACCATGTCGTGGACGCACGCAACATCTTGGAGCGCGGCGCCTGGACGCGGTGTGGCTTCAGCTACTCAGGCATCGGTGTGGCCCCATCCCACCCGATCGCCTCCGCCGGCGCCTCCGATGTTGATGCTGCTGGTGTCGATTCTGCTGGATCGGGTGACCGGATCGGAGTGATGTGACGGGCCGCGCTGTGGTGACAGGCGGCGCGGGCTTCGTCGGGTCGCATCTCTGCGAGCGTCTGTTGAACCGCGGTGACGAGGTGGTCTGTGTCGACAACCTGGTCACGGGGATACGCCGCAACATCGAGCCGTTCAAGACGCGGCCCGGCTTCACCAGCGTCACCCACGACATGTCCGCTCCGCTGCACATCGACGGGCCGGTCGACTCGGTGCTGCATCTTGCCAGCCCGGCGTCGCCGTCGGACTATCTGCGAATGCCGATCCAGACGCTCAAGGCGGGCGCTCTGGGCACCCACAACGCGCTGGGGCTGGCAAAGGCCAAGGAGGCCCGGTTCCTGTTGGCCTCGACCAGCGAGGTATACGGAGACCCCCGGGAGCATCCGCAGCCTGAGAGTTACTTCGGCAATGTCGACCCAGTCGGCCGCCGCGGGGTCTACTACGAGGCTAAGCGCTTCGCCGAGGCGATGACCATGGCCTATCACCGCTACCACGGTGTGGACACCCGCATCGCCCGGATCTTCAACGCCTACGGCCCCCGGATGCGGCCCGACGACGGCCGCGTGGTGTCGAACTTCATGACCGCCGCGCTGCGGCGCGAGCCGCTGGTGGTTTATGGTGACGGCAGCCAGACCCGCAGTTTCTGCTACATAGACGACTTGGTGAGCGGCCTCGTGGAGCTGCTCGACAGCGAAGCGCACGGGCCTGTGAACCTCGGCAACACCGATGAGATCAGCGTGAGCAACCTAGCAGCCGCGGTGCTCGAGGTCACCGGCTCGCAGTCGCCGGTCGTGCACGGCGAACTGCCCGAGGGAGACCCCGTGCGGCGCTGCCCCGACTTACAGCGGGCGCGCCGCTTGCTCGGATGGTCGCCGCGTGTCGGCCTGTCCGACGGCTTAGACCGCACTTTGGAGTGGTTCGCCTCGACTCTTGGAGTGGTTCGCCTCGACACTGTGAATGGCGGCGCACCGCGGCGGGTGTGAACGGCCTGCGGTGGGCCGGCTGGTGGGCCGGCTGCTGGGCTAGTTTCTGCGCTCCTCTGCCTTGACGCGGTTCGAACGGTACCAGTCGATGGTGCGGCCGAGCCCGGTGCGGAAGTCGGTGCGCGCCTCGAAGCCGAACAGCTCACGGGCCCGGCCGGGGTCAACACAGCGGCGGGGCTGGCCGTCAGGCAGTGAGGCGTCCCAGCGGATCTCGCCGTTGAAATCGGTCAGCTCCGAGATGGTCGCGACCAGCCTGGCAATGGAGGTCTCTTCGCCGGTGCCGAGATTGACCGGTTCGTCGCCGTCGTAGTGCTCGGCCGCGGCCACGATCCCCTCGGCAGCGTCATCCACGTAGAGAAATTCACGAGTCGCGCGACCGGTCCCCCACACGTCGATGCTGGCATCGCCGCGCTCCACGGCCAGCACGCACTTGCGGATCAGAGCCGGTATCACGTGGCTCACGTCGGGGTGGAACTTGTCGCCAGGGCCGTACAGATTGGTGGGCATCAGGTACACGCCCCTTTGGCCGTGCTGCGCACGGTTGGCCTGAAGATGCACAAGCTGAGCGAGCTTGGCGATGCCGTAGGGAGCGTTGGTCTCCTCGGGGTAGCCCTGCCAAAGCGACGTCTCACGAAACGGCACGGGCGTGTGCTTCGGATACGAGCAGATCGTGCCCGCCACGATGGTCTTGCCCACGCCGGAGGCCCTTGCCGCCTCGATGACGTTGGTGCCCAGCAGCAGGTTCTGCAAGTACAGATCAGCGGGACGTTTCATGTTGGCGCCGATGCCGCCGACCTTGGCGGCAAGGTGGATCACCACATCGGGTGCCTCCGCGGCGATGGCTGCCGCCGCCGCGCCAGCGTCGGTGAAGTCCACTTCGCTGCTCGACGGGGCCGTGATATGGCGCGCGCCTCTGTGCCGCAGCGCCGACACGACAGCTCGGCCCAAGAACCCTGTGCCGCCGGTGACGAAGAAGCGCCGAGAGGCGAAGCCTCCGCTCACATGCCAAACGTTAGCCCGCGCCCTATGACGCCCGAGGCGTGCTGGGGTGCTTCACAACCGGCCATGACGGCGGGGCCTGGCGGTGCCCGACGAACCTATGACGCCTGAGGCGTGCTGGGGTGCTTCACAAAGGTGCGTTGCTCGGCTGAGGCCACCAGGCGGCCGCGGCGGTAGACGCGCCTCGACATCGCGGCGTTGGCGATCGCGCCACGCACGGACGGAGCATCGATGGCCATGAAGTCGGCGGGGTCGCCCGGCTCAAAGTTGACGGGCGTCAAGCCCATGACGAGGCGGGCGTTGTTGGACACCATCTCATACGCCGCCTCCGGAAGCTGATGAGCGGCCATCACAAGCAGCGCCGCCGTCTCCAGAGGGTCGCTGCGGCCCACAAGGTTGTAGGGGTCTTGCACGTTGTCGGCCCCGGCCGCCACAAGCGCGCCCGCGTCCACAAGGGCATTGACGGCGGTGAGTCCCCGCGGCGTGGCGGTGGGATGGTCGCGCCCCTGCAGGTAGAGGTTGGTCTGCGGCAGGGTGATAACGGCGATGCCGGCTTGGGCGACCTCCGCCGCCACCGCGGCTTGCGTCTCAGGCGGCTGCATCCCCAAAGAAACACAGTGGCTGGCGGCCACCGGGTGCGCGAACCCGGTGGCCGCGGTGCGGGCCATCTGGCGCAGTGTCATCGCGTCGGGGTTGAGGGTCTCATCGGTGTGCAGATCGAGCGGCAGCCCCGCCTCGCGGGCCGCGTCGAAGGCGACTGCCGTCGCCCCGACAGGGTCTGCGTCAAGATGCGGACACCCGCCCACTGCATCTACGCCGGTTTCTAGGGCGGCGGTCAGCACGGCACGTTGCTCTGCACCCTCTGGTCCGCAAATCGGCTTGCCGGTCAGCGCCACGATCTGCAGATCCACCAGTCCCTCGAAGCGGCGGCGCACTTCCCGCAGCGCTCGCACGCCGACGACGCCCGTGCCGGTGTCGATGTTCACATGCGAGCGGATCGCTGTGACCCCGTGGACCAGCAGCAGCTCCACGGCTGCGCACGCTTTGGAGACCAGGTTGCCCTCGCTGAAAGCGCCAGCGGCCATCGCCGCCCCCCAGGCCTCCACCGCTCCCGGCAGGTCGCCCGAAGGATTTATGATGTCTTCGGCGGTCAGGGCTTTGTCGAGGTGAGCGTGTGGCTCAGCCGGGGCCGGTAGCAGCAGCCAGCCGCCGAGATCGTCTATCTCAGCGCCTTCAGGCGCGGGCGACCCGGCCTTCACCACCGCAGTGATCAGGCCGCTGTTGATGTGGACGTCGACCGTGGCTCCGCCAGCCAGTTTGGCGTCGCGCAGCACCAGCATCGGTTTATACGAGCCTAGAGCGCTGGGCGCTTGCAAGGATCACGCAAGAGAGGCTCTTCGGAGCAACGCATCGGTTTATACGAGCCTAGAGCGCTGGGTGATAGGCCAGTAGCGGCGCGGCGACAGGTGGTCGTGCATCCTGGCCGCGATTTTGTCGGCTTCGCTGAGCAGCTCTCCTGTGTCAACGGTCAGCACCTGTCCCTCGTCCACCACTAGGCGTCCGTTGACCAGCACGCTCCGAACATCGGTGCCCACCGCGTAGCGCACGACTGATCCGACCGGATTGTAGCGAGGTGACAGTCTCAGGTTCTCTCCGCCGATGACGGCAATGTCAGCCGCCTTCCCGGGTTCCAAAGACCCGATTTCATGGTCCCACAGCAGGGCCTTGGCACCTTCAATGGTGGCCATGTCGAAGGCGTCCTCCGTGGTGAAGCCGATGGGGTCGTACAGGGGAATGCCGACAGCCTGGCCGTGCATCAGGAACGCTATGCGCATAACGGCCAGAATGTCGTTGATCACAGTGTCGCACGCCAGGGCCACAGTCACTCCGGCAGCCCGCATCCCGACTACGTCGGTCACGGCGGAGACGATGTCGGTGCACACGACGGGCGCGTGGGCGAGGCTGGCACCCGATTCCGCGAGCAGCCTGATCTCTCGGGCCGTGGTCAGCATGGCGTGGATAGCAAGGAACCGTGGCCCGAGCGCGCCAATGTGGGCCAAGTGCTCGAGCGGACGGCGACCGAACAGAGACACCGACAGCTCGATCTCTTCCCGGTCGCGGTTGATGTGCGTCATCATGGCAGTGTCGTGGCGCTCTGCGAGATCCCGGGCCGCGAGGAACATCTCGTCGCTCACCGACGGAACGCTTGGGGCATGTATGTGAGGCCTCACCAGGCCGTTTCCACGTGTCTTCCACCGCGTCAGAAAGTCGTCGATGTGGGCGATGTTGTCGGCTCTCACCGCAGGGTCGTCTCGGTAGTGGGACCGGCCCTCGATTTGCTCGTAGTTGCTGGCAAGGCGTGACTCGCGGTCGCGCTGACCGACGGCGAGGGCACAACGGATCCCTACCTCCAGCGCAGTCTCACCCACCGCGTCCTCGTGCTCGGGCGTGCCGGTGGTGTCGGTCGTGGTGGTGACGCCCGCCCGGAGCAGGTTCGCCATGGTGATCCGGGCGCTAGTCTTCAGCCCTTCTACTCCCAACACGTCCTCAGCTGGAATATAAACACGGCAGATATTGGGGAAGTCCTCCAACGCCAATCCCCGCACCAGGGCTTGGGCCATGTGATTGTGCGAGTCGATCAGGCCGGGGATGACCAGATCGCGCGGTCCGCCCAGCCTGACAGCACCTTTGTACGCGGCCTCGACCTCGGCTCGCTGCCCGACGGCTGTGATCTGTTCACCGGTGACGGCCACAGCCCCGTCAAGCAGGACTCTGCGTTCGGGGTCGGCTGTGATGACAGTCCCGGTGACGATGAAATCGGCGGACTCGCTCATCGACACTCTCTTCTTGTGCTCACCCAGCCCAATTTGCGTCGGGCCTGTCTCACATCCGGAGACAGGCCCGACGCGTCTTGGTGCCGCGCTGAGTACCGGAGGCTAGAAGCCGATGCTTTCGTCTATGAACTCGTTGGTAGCGATGTCGTCGAACGTCATCGCTGGATCCACGTCGAAACCGGCAGCGATTATCTTGGCGATGACATCGTTGATCCGGTCCGGATCCATGTTGCCGACGGTGGCATCGGGGCCGTTGCCGATAAGGCCGAGTTCTCTCTGGGTGTTGACCGAGAATTCGGCCAGACCCTCGTCATACTCCCAGAAGCTGTCGATCGTTTCCACGGCATCGATGATGATGGCGTTGGCCCGCGAGGAGTCGGAGGCAAAATCGACAACGGACTGCTGAACGATCGGCACGAAACTCTCCAGGCACGGCCGCAAGGCTTCCAAGTGGTCGGACCGGACTGCCAGCGTCTGTGAGTAGATCCGCAGGCCGGCGTCGTGTATGAGTTCGAAGGCGATCGGCTTGGCCCACTCCTCATAGACGGTCTCGTAACTGTAAGGAGACTCAGAAGCGAAGCCCTGCTGTGCGATGGCGCCTCCCTCGGAAATGAACCTGGCCGGCGAGCCGTCATAAGAGGGGTCGATCTGGTCGGCCGACAGAACTCCCTCACTTACGAACACGTCGATGAATGTTCCGCCGGCGAAAACATTGACGACGATACCCGCTTCGCCGATGTCGCTTATCGACTGTATCTCCGGGTAGGTCTCCGGGTCCCACTGGATGATCTGGGGGTTCTTCTCCAGAGGTGCAACGACCGCGATGGCCGGTGTGTCGCCCCCGAGGATCACGGCTTCGTCGGTACTGACATATGCCAGCGTTATCTCAGGATCGATGTACATCTGGGCGGAGCCGGAAGCGAACCCGATGGCCGGGCCGCCAGCGCGCACTTCGATGTCGATCCCCGTATCGACACCACTAGCCATAAGGCTCCCCGTGGTGATCATGTTGTCGGCATCGATGGTGTAGTCGGCACCGACCATCTCGTACATGGCTCCGTGCTCGGACTCCGGGAACCAGTCAGTTTGGATAATCAGTGGGTCGGGGCATAAGCCCGAAAGGTCTACACCGGACTCAATCTCTTCGGCCTCTTCGGCGGGCTCCGGCTCTGCGGGCGCTGTCTCCTCAGGCTCTGCCGGGGCTGTCGTCTCTGGCGGTTCCGCCGTTTCGGTGACGGTATCGTCGTCCCCGCATGCCGCCGCCAGCAGCGCCAAAGCCGACATGACACACAGAGCACCGACCAGCGCGCGCGATCTCATCATCATGACCTCCGAATGTTCTAGAGCGGTTGTTGACGTGATAGTCACATATATTGATACCATCAACATTCTACCTTCGCAAGGCGGCTCGGAATCGTGTCGTTAACTCAGCACTCACGTGGCCGCTGACAGCCCTCGTGTGGCTGTAGCCAGAAGCGTGCCTGAGCCTGCAGGCGGCGGAGTTTCGCCGACGGCCAGGGATCCGCTTGAAGGCGAACGTGCCCGTACCGATCAGCGATCGGCGCGCGTGCGGCGGCTCGGGTCCAAGATCCGAGCACTGCGAAAGCAGCAGGGCCTGACCCTCATTGCGCTGGCCCGTCTCACCAACTTGTCGCACTCATTCCTGTCGCAGATCGAGCGTGGCCAGGCCCGTCCCTCGATGACCTCGCTATACCAGATTTCGGAGGCGTTGGGAACAAACGCCTCGTGGTTGTTGGCCGGCTCGGAGGACACTCGTGAGGCGACCGTTGTGCGCGCTACGGACACCGCGGCTGTTCCGGCGAGCGAGCTGGGCGACGTGGACGGAGTGCGGCGTGCCGTGGTTCCCGAAGCCAGCCCGTTCCAAATCGTCGAATTCGTCGGGGTGTCCGACAAGTTCAAGGAGTACTGGGTACACGACGGGTTCGAGACCGTCTACGTCATATCCGGGGTCGTCGAGGTGGACTTAGACGGCAAAATCTTCCGGCTAGGCCCGAGTGACTCCATCTCATATGACACACGGCAGCCGCACCGTCTTCGGGCCGCCACCAACAAGAGGGTCAAGCTGCTGATGATCGAGGCCTCGCCCGTTTTCAGACCCGTCCGATTTTCCCCCTGACCCACGCTGACCTCACCCTGCGCCGCCGGGCAACACGGTCAGGCCACCGCACATCTTTCACGGTGTCGCACATCTTTCGCGGGAGGAATCCTGCGCCCCTGCGACACTCAAACCTCTAACCGGGGTCCCTAGTCTTGCCGTGCTGCTGCGGCAGACTGAAGGAGTGCTGACAGTGGCGGCGGTTGTGGAGCAGTGCTGGCATCGAGTGCCCGGCGGCACCGCAGTGGCTACTACGCGCAGCCTCGAGGCGCTAGCGGCACGCGGCGACACCAAGGTCGTGGGTATCGCAGCAAGGCACAGCCACCCACCGATGGTAGCCCTGCCGGCGGCCGTGCCTGTGCGGCACGCGGCGCTGCCGCGGCGGATCCTTTATGACTGCTGGCACCATCTGGGCTGGCCCAAGGCGCAGCGCCTCGCCGGAGACGTCGACGTCGTGCACGCTACCGGCGGCGCGGTGCCGCCTGCCGAGCGAACGCCGCTGGTGGTGACCGTTCACGACCTGGCGTTTCTTCACAAGCCCGACTGGTTCACCCGGCGTGGGGTGCGCTTCGCGGTGAAGGCTCTCGAATTGGCACGCGCCCGGGCCGCCCTCGTGGTCGTACCGTCGCAGACGACCGCACGCGACTGCGCTGAGCACGACATAGAGCCCGAACGAGTCCGGGTGGTGCCCTGGGGTGTGGCCGCCGCGCCGGTGACAGAAGCCGATATCGCCTCGTTACGGGCTCGTCACCGACTTCCTGAGACCTTCGCTTTGTGGGTGGGAGCCGCGGAGCCCCGCAAGAACATTCCCGGGCTGCTCGCAGCAGCGGCCCGCACCACCAGCGGCGTGCCGCTGGTGCTTGCCGGACCTGACGGGTGGGGCCTCGACCTTGGGGCTCTGGCGGACGCAGCTGATGCTGAGGTGATACGGGTGGGCTACCTGACCGACGGCGAGCTGGCTGCCCTTTACGCGGCGGCGCGCGTGCTGGTGTATCCGAGCCTGATGGAGGGCTTCGGGCTGCCGGTGCTGGAGGCGATGGCCTACGGCACGCCTGTCGTGACCAGTTCGGGAACCGCCACCGAGGAGGTGTGCGCAGACCCGGACTCCACGGTCGACCCGACCGACCCGCGGGCTCTGGCCGCGGCGATTGACGCTGTCGTGACCGACGACGCCGAGCACGCCCGCAGATCGGCCCGCGCGCTTCAGCGGGCCGGACAGCTCACATGGGAGGCCACCGCTGAGGGTCTTCGCGAGGTGTACTCGCAGGCCTTCGGATGACCGGGCAGTCGAGGCTGCGCGTGTTGGCCAACCTGTGCTCGATCGTGCCGGGCGATGTCGGCGGGAGCGAGGAGTACGCCACCCGGCTGCTCGCTGCTGTGGGCACCTCGACCGCAAACCTGACACAACAGCGATCAGGCGCGCACACCGACAGCGTGAACCCGCACGGCGAGAAGAACCCGGACGACGAGGACCTGTCGGTCGTGGACCTGGAGATAGCCGCAATGGCCGGCGTGCGCTCAGCGCATCCGGAGCTCGATGGACCTGACGGCCCGAGGTGGAACGAGACACGCTCGCAGGCGCGCAACCGGATCAGGCGCCTCGCGGTGGAGTCCACATGGCTGGCGTGGCGCTCCGGGGGATTCGACGTCGTGCACCACTTCGGCGGGCGCTTGCCCGCGGTGCGCCGCGGCGCCGCAGTGCTGACGATCCACGACGTCCAGCCGCTTGAGATGACCGAGAACTACTCCCTGGCGAAACAGCGGTATCTGAGCTGGGCTCTGCATCGCAGCGTCCGCTCCGCGACGCTGATAGTTACGCCCTCGCAATGGACGGCAGCGCGGCTGGTGGAGCTTCTCGCGGTGAGGCCCGAATCAATCAGCGTCGTGCCCTCCACCTACAGGACGGCAGAGCCGGCCGACCACCGCTCCGTATCGCTTCCGCCTCGGCCGTTCGTGCTGTACCCAGCGGCGACATACCCGCACAAGAACCACGACACGCTGATCGCGGCCCATCAGGCGGCCCGCTCTCGGCGCCGCGATCTCACGCTGGTGCTCACCGGAGGACGGGGCCGAGCCCACGGAGCCGTGTCGGAGCAGGTGGCCAAGGCCTCCGGTGTGATGCACCTCGGTCGGGTGGGCGAGCCGCTGCTCGACGTGTTGATCCGACAAGCCGCGGCCCTGGCGTTCCCGTCGCGCTATGAGGGGTTCGGGCTGCCCGTATTGGAGGCGATGGCGGTCGGAACGCCTGTCATAGCCGCCGACGCCGCGGCGCTCTCTGAAGTGGTCGCAGACGCCGGCGCGCTCATCGACCCGGACGACACCGACGGCTGGACCGACGCTCTCTGTGAGGCCGTCGACGGCTCACCCGAGATTCGGCTTAGGTCTAGGCGGGGCCTCGCGAGGGCCGAGCGTTTCACTCCTGACAAATCCGCGTGGCGCCTGTTAGAAGCCTGGCGCGCCGCCGCGAGAGTGTGCTCCCGCAGATGAGGCTGCTCGTCGTCTGCCCGCATTTTGAGCCCGATCTGGCGCCCACTGGTGTGGTGATGGCCGCGATCGTGGACCAACTGCGCGAAGCCGGCCACCGGATCAGCGTCGTGACATCGCTGCCCTGGTACCGGCTTCACCGCGTGGAACCCCAATGGCGGGGACGGCTGGTGCGATCCGAAGTTCCGCTCGCCGCGGCCGGCGGCGCTGCTCGCGTGACGCGTGTTCACCCCTTTCCCACCGACAAGCGCTCCGTCGTGGCCCGGGCGGCCGGCTACGCGGCATTTTCTGCTGTGGCCTCGGCGGTGGCGGTCGGCCCGGCAGCGAGGCCAGCCGGGCCGGGGCCCGGAGCGAAAGGGCCAGAGGGGGTGCTGGCAATGTCGCCGCCGATCACGCTCGCCATGGTGGGATGGGCCGCAGCCCAGCGCTGGCGAGCGCCGCTGGTGTTCAACGTCCAGGATGTCTTCCCGGACGCCGCCATCGAAGTGGGCGCCATTCGCAGTCCCGGCGTCGCAGCCGCGGCCCGTCAGATCGAACGGCTCGCCTACCGCCTCGCCGACGCCGTGACCGTGCTCTCTGATGACATCGCAGCCGATGTCAAAGCCAAGATCGACCCCCGCTGGAATACCCGGGTGCAGATGATCCCCAACTTCGTCGACGCTGATCGCATACGCCCCGCCGACCGGCTCACCTATTACCGCGCCGAGCACGATCTCGGTGAGCGCGTCGTGGTGATGTACGCCGGAAACGTCGGCCTCTCTCAGCCGCTGGGAATAATGCTCGACGCGGCGCGGGCATTGAGGCACCGCGAGGACGTGGTGTTCGTGGTGAACGGCGCCGGCTCAGCTCTTCAGGCCCTGGAGGCCGAAGCCGCCGGGCTTCCTAACGTGGTTCTCGTCGGCTATCAGCCTCAGGAGCGTCTTGCTGAGGTGCTGGCCTCCGCCGACATCCATGTAGTGGCGCTGCGGAGACGACTGGCACGATGCAGCGTTCCGTCGAAGCTCTACTCGATACTGGCGGCAGGTCGTGCGGTGGTGGCATCAGTGGACGCTGGCACAGAAGTCGCCAGAGTTCTCGACTCCGCTGGCTGCGGGCTCGTCACGCCGGCGGAGAACTCTCGGGCGTTCGTCGCGGCGCTTGCCAAGCTGATCGACGATCCTGCTACACGCGCCGAGATGGGCCGTCGAGGCCGCGGCTTCGCCGAGTCGCACATGTCAGCGGCGGCTGTCGCGGATGCCTACGCGCAGCTGTTCGCCGAGCTTGCGAGGCGCCGGGCGCGGGGCGCGTCCCGATAGCGTGATGGGCCGTGGCCAGGCCGAGTTCGTCTAAGAAGGTCCAACGCGCGGCCCGCGCCGCAGCGGCGTCACGCGGCGCTCGCGAGCGGCGACAGATGGTCTTTCCGCTAGCGCTAGCGGCAGTTGTGGTGCTTGGCATCGTGATGGTGTTCGCGGCCCGGGCCTCGAGGCCGCCGCAGATACCGCCCCAGATAGACGACCACTGGCATGCCGCCTATGCCGTCTACGACTGCGACGAGGTCCTGACCGCGTTCCAGAGCCAATTTGATCCAGACGGCATCCACTCCCACCAAGACGGCGTGATCCACATCCATCCGTGGAACAGCTCCGCCACTGGCGACGATGCCCAGCTCGATGTCTTCTTCGATGCCATGGGGGTAAGGGTGACCGACGACGAGATCAGCGGCCCTGGCATAGGCGTGCTCGAAGCTGGGTCAGACTGCCACGGCGAGACCACGGCTATCCGCGTCGCACGCTTCAGGCTGCCCGAGGGCGGCGCGGTGCCCGACAACCAGATGCAACTCGCCGAGCTGTATGAGCTGACTGAAGTCTACACCGACGATTTTGGTGACGTGCAGCTGCTGAGCGACGGTGAGGCGTTCACCATCGCCCGCGTGCCCGACGGTGCCGAGATCCCTCCGCCGCCGGAGGAACGCCTGCTGACGGCGCTCAGCGCCTCACTCGGGGGTCTCGTGTCCAGCGGGCCGGCGTGACCGGGGCCTCCCCGGACGATCCTCTGCCAACCGACGACGGGTAACCCGCCGGTGCAGGCGATCGTGCTGGTAGGGGGTTTCGGCACTCGGTTGCATCCGCTCACCCTCACCACGCCGAAGCAGATGCTCCCGGTGGCGGGCGCCCCGATGATCGAGCATGTCGTGGCCGGCCTGGTCCGCCACGGCGTTGACAGGGTGGTGCTGTCGCTGGGATACCGTGACGACGCTTTCCGCTCCGCCTACCCAGACGGTCGCTGCGCCGGTGCAGAGATCGTGTGTGCCGTGGAACCCGAGCCGCTCGGCACCGCAGGCGCGATCCGCTTCGCATGGCAGGCGGCGGGCAGGTCCGACGAGGCTTTCGTAGCGGTCAACGGCGACGTGATCACTGATCTGGACGTGTCGATGCTGGTCGAGCATCATCGCCGCGCCGGCGCGGAGGCGACCATTCACCTGATTCCGGTGGCCGACCCGTCCCGGTACGGCGTGGTAGTAACAGACGACAGCGGCAGAGTGAGCCACTTCCTCGAGAAGCCGCCCGCGGGCGAGGCGCCCAGCCGTTGGGTGAACGCCGGGAGCTACGTGATGGAGCCCTCGGTGATCGACCGAATTCCCGCTCACGGGCCCGCTTCGGTGGAGCGCGAGACGTTTCCTGCTCTGGTCGCCGCCGGCACACTGCACGCAGTTCAGTCCGACGTCTACTGGGTGGACGCCGGCATGCCCGCTTCTTACCTCCAGGTTCAGATCGACCTGCTTGAGGGCCGCCGCGAGTCGCCAATCGGCGGCGATGCACCTTTCGCAGCGGCGGACGCGCGCACTGCTGAGGGGGCTCGTGTGGAGCGCAGCGTTGTGATGTCGGGGGCGTCTGTGGGGATCGGGGCTCGTGTGGAGCGCAGCGTTGTGATGTCGGGGGCGTCTGTGGGGATCGGGGCTCGTGTGGAGCGCAGCGTTGTGATGTCCGACGCCAACGTCGGCGCCTTCTCGGTGGTCGAGGACTCCGTGCTGGGCCCTTCTGCGTCGGCGGGGCCGGGGTCGACGGTGAGCGAGCGATCCATCATCGGAGCGGACGCCTCGATCGGCGCGGGCGAGCAGCTCCGCGGTGTGCGCCTTCCCGAACTCAGATGACCGCCGGCTCTGGGCGGTCGGGCATCATTCAGCTGTCTGAGTTCAGCAGTCTGGGTTACGGCCGTCGCCAGACGGTCGGCGTGAGATAGCCCGCGGTTAGATGGCTGCGACGCTGATCACGGGCGGCGCAGGCTACGTCGGCAGCCACACCGCGGTGGCGCTGCATGACGCGGGCCGCGACATCGTGCTGCTCGACGACTTCTCTCGCTCGTCCCCGCGCGCTGTCGACGCAGTCAGGTCGCTCACAACGGCCGCGCTCGCGGTCGTGGAGGGTGACGCGTCCGACTCGGGGCTGCTGCGCGAAGTGTTCACGCACCACAGGATCGGCTCGGTGATCCACTTTGCGGCCTTCAAGAGCATCCCGGAATCCCAGGCGGAGCCGCTGCAGTACTACCGCAACAATCTGATGACCACAGTGAGCGTGGCCGAAGCCGCCGCAGAGCATGGCGCAGAGCACATCGTGTTCAGCTCATCGGCCGCGGTCTACGGAACGCCGGCGCAATTGCCGGTGACGGAGGATTCCGAGACGGCGCCGACCACGCCGTATGGCCGCACCAAGCTGATGTGCGAGCAGATCCTCGCCGACGCTGCCGTCGCGACCGACGTGGCGATCACTCTGCTGAGGTACTTCAACCCGGTGGGAGCGCATCCGTCGGGGCGCATCGGCGAGGACCCCGTCGGCGTTCCCGGCAACCTGGTGCCCCGGGTGATGCTCACTGCGATCGGCCGACTCGGCCCGGTGTCGGTCTTCGGCGGTGACTACGACACCCCCGACGGCACCGCTGTGCGCGATTACGTTCATGTGGAGGACGTCGCCGAAGGCCATATCGCGGCTCTCGCGGCTGGCGCCGCCACTGGCGACCGCCGTTTGGCTGCCCTCTACAACCTCGGCACCGGCGTAGGAAACAGTGTGCTTGAGGTGCTGGCCGCGGCTGGCGCCGCGACCGGAAAGCCGATCCCGTTCGAGATGGCAGAACGCCGGCCGGGTGACGCTCCGAGCATCTGGGCTGACTGCAGCCGGGCTCGCGCCGAGCTGGGCTGGGCGGCGCGACGCGGCCTCGGTGAGATGCTGCGCGACCAGTGGAACTGGCAGCGCCGCAACCCCGACGGATACCGCTTCTGAGCAGATCGTCCGGCAGCCCCGGGCGGCCCGTGAGTTTTGGCTTCCTGTTAGGTGTGAGTTTGGGGTCGCTGGTTCGCCGGCTACCTGAACAGGTCGTCGGCGGGGGAGCGGACGATCTCTTCGGCTACTGAGCCGGCGCGGAACCATGACGGCTCTAGGCCTCTCACCACCGCGGCCGGCACGCCGGAGACTTTGCCCATCACCAGCTCGGCCGCGGCTGCGATCTCGTCGGCGATGGCCACCTCGGTGACGAGCAGCTCGCGACCCGAGGCGTCCTCGGTGCCACGCAGGTCGACCACAGCTGAGATGCCGGCGCAGCCGATCGCCACGTCTGTGACCCCGCGGCGCCAAGGGCGCCCGAAGGTGTCCGACACCACCACCGCCACCCGAGCGCCCGTGAGAGCACGCAGCCTGTCGCGGATGCGTCTCGCCGAGCGGTCGCTGTCCACCGGCAGCAACGCGGCCGTGCCGCGGCTGACGTTGCTGCGGTCGACTCCGGCGTTGGCGCAGACGAAGCCGTGGCGGGTCTGCGATATCACCAGGTCACCTCGTCTGCGCAGCACCCGCACCGATTCGGACTCCACCAACGGCTTGTGGCTCAGCGGGTCGTCCGGATCGACAGCGACCAGGCGGTTCTCAGCCTTAGACACCACCTTCTGGGTGACCACCACGCAGTCGCCGTCGTTCAGCCGCGCTGGTGATCTGGATGCCGCGGACGCGATCATGGCCCCCAGGTCGTCACCGGGGCGGACCTCGCCGATACCGGACACGGCCAAGATCTCCAGGCTCACAGCAGCGCCATCCGTCAGCTCCGGGCTCGCAAGTCAGGCAGCCCTACCCCGCGCTGCACCACTGCCGGCCTCTTCACGGCCTCACGGCAGCGCGTCAGCCCAGCGCGGCGGCCACAGTGCGGCGTGCCAGCTCAGCGGCTGCGTCGTCGTCGGTCATGATCGTGGGCGCGACAACGGCCTGGATGCCGACGCCGCGCACCAGCGGCGCGAAAGCCGCGTCAGCCTCGTCGATCACTAGCGCGTCCACCAGATTGCGGTAGCGCCGGGCGACACCCACCGGGCTGGCGTCTTCACCCAGCTCGATCAGCATCCGATGCGCCGGACCCCGCAGCGCCCGACCCCCGACGATCGGCGACACCGCCACGTTGCGCTCACGGCGGGCGGCGAGGGCCTCAGCCACGCCCGGCACGGCCAGCAGCGGGCCGATCGAAACCACCGGGTTCGAAGGGGCGATCACCACGGCGTCGGCGCGCTCGATGGCGTACAGGACGCCCGGAGCGGGTCGAGACTCGTCGGCGCCCGCGAAACGGACCGACGAGATGGCCACATCGTGGGCCAGGCGCACGAAATAGTCCTGGAAGCCGATCTCCTCGCCAGAGGCGAGCGTCACTTTGGTGGCGATCGGGTCGTCGCTCACGGGAAGCACCCGGCATCGCAGCCCGCGGGCCTCAGCGAGGCGGGCCGTCACCTTGCTGAGGCTCCATCCGTCCCTAAGCAGCGTCGTGCGAAAAAGGTGGGTTCCGATGTCTCGGTCTCCCAAGCGGAACCAAGCGTCCAGTCCGAGCGAGCGCATCTCGGTGAGAGCCCGCCAAGTCTCCTCCGCGAGCCCCCATCCCCGGTCGCGGTCGATCGCTCCCGCCAGCGTGTAGATCACCGTGTCGATGTCGGGGCTTACATGCAGTCCGTGCAGCTCGATGTCGTCGGCGACGTTCACCACCGCGGTCACGTCCTCCGGGTCTGCGGCCCGGATCTGGCCCGCGAGATAGCGAGCCGCGCCGACTCCGCCAGCCAGGACCGTTATCACGGCATCACACCCCCTCACGCAGCCCGCGGGCGACCCTGCAGCAGAGCCATATCCGCATCGACCATGAGGCGCACCAGATTGTCGAAGCCGGTGCTCGGCCGCCAGCCGAGCACACGCTCGGCTTTGGATGCGTCACCCACCAGCAGGTCGACCTCAGCGGGTCGCATGAATCTTGGATCCTGCACCACGTGGTCGCGCCAGTTCAGATCCAGATATCCGAATGCCAGATCACAGAGCTGCTGCACCGAATGGGTTTCGCCGGTGCAGATCACATAGTCGTCGGGCTCGTCTTGCTGCAACATCCGCCAGATGGCTTCCACGTAGTCGGCGGCGTACCCCCAGTCACGTTGGGCGTCGAGGTTGCCCAGGGCCAGCTGTCGGGCCTGGCCGAGCCTGATCCGGGCAGCTCCGTGTGTGATCTTGCGGGTGACGAACTCCAGCCCTCGTCGGGGGCTCTCGTGGTTGAACAGAATTCCCGACGTGGCGTGCAGGCCGTACGATTCCCGGTAGTTGACGGTGATCCAGTGTCCGTAGACCTTCGCCACGCCATAGGGGCTGCGCGGGTGGAAAGGCGTGCGCTCTGTCTGGGGCACTTCGTGCACTTTGCCGAACATCTCAGACGAGCTGGCCTGGTAGAAGCGGATCTCGGGGTTCACAAGGCGGATCGCGTCGAGCAGTCGGGTGACTCCCAAAGCGGTGGTCTCACCAGTCAGTACCGGCTGGCCGAACGAAGTCTGCACGAACGACTGCGCCGCCAGGTTGTACACCTCGTCAGGCCGGTGGTCTCTCAGGATCTCGATCATCGACACCTCGTCGAGAAGATCGCCGGACACACAGGTGATGCGGTCCTGGATGTGCGCGATCCGTTCGTAGTTCACCGTGCTCGAACGGCGCACCATTCCGATCACTTCGTAGCCCTTGTGGAGCAGCAGCTCCGCCAGATACGAGCCGTCCTGGCCGGTGATGCCGGTGATCAGGGCGCGCCCGGTCATGAGCTGTCCCGCCCGGTGGTGCCGGTGATCAGGGCGCGCCCGGTCATGACGGCCCGGCCGACACTTGGGAACTGGAGCGACCTGCTGGCAAGGCCCGCGTGCATCCGCGCAGTCTCGCAGCGCCAGTGCTCAAGCAGCTCGTCGAGCGTCTGGGACAGCGGTATCTCGGGCCTCCACCCAGTGGCGGTGTGCAGCTTCGACGGGTCGCCTCGCATCTCTGGCACGTCGGCAGCTCGAAACAGCTCCGGGTCCTCGGTGACGGTCATCGGGTGAGCCGCTCTCATCAACAGGCCGTCCGCCAGCTCACGGATGCTTCGCGCGACGCCGCTGCACACGTTGTAGGCCTCACCGGGGCTGCCTGCGCACGCCAGCAACCGGTAGGCCCTCACCACATCTCGCACGTCCGTAAAGTCGCGCTTCGCCTCCATGTTCCCGGCCGGCACCAACGCGGCCCCGGAGCGTTCGTTGTCGGCGATCCGCGAGGCCAGCGCGGAGGCCACGAAACGGTCACTCTGGCCTGGCCCGAAATGATTGAACGCCCTGGCCCGGATCACCTCAAGCCGCGCGCCGTGACCGGCCTGGAGGCACATCATCTCCGCGGCAGCCTTGCTCGCTCCGTACGGAGTCACCGGCCGAAGCGGGGCCGACTCTGCAACCGGGAGGCCGGCGTGGCTCACTCGGCCATATACGTCCGCGCTCGACACCGCAACCACCCGCCGCGCGCCGGCGCGGCGAGCGGCGGCCAGCACGTTGAACGTGCCCTCTACGTTGACGCGCAGCGTGGCTACCGGCTCGGACCAGCTCGCGCTCACATCGGCCTGGGCCGCCAGGTGGTACACGGCTTCGGGCCTGCACTGCCGGAACTCGGCCGCCAGCGCCCGCGCGTCGGTGATCTCGGTGCTGCTGGGGGTCACCTCATCGCCGGCGCTGAGCAGATGATGCAGCAGGTGCCGGCCCGCGAACCCGGACGCGCCGGTTACGACTGCCCGCATCCCATTGGCCCGCTCGTGGCGCATGTCACACGCATCGAAGCGCACAATACGGCCCATGGCCGTGTGACGCGCTGCCCACGTGCCACACTTCGAATATGAGCCAACAGGCACGGGCCGTCGGCGCGCGGGCCGCAGACGAGCCGCGTGCCGCGGGCGCAGCTGCCGGCGAGGCACCGGCCGATGCTGCTGAAGCCGAGCGGCGCGAGCGTTTGAGGGCGCTCGTGTCACCGGGTGAAGTGGCGGTGCTCACGATGGAGCTGCAGCGCGGCGTGGTGGGCTCGGAGGCGCTGTTCCCGGCGCTAGTCGATCAGGTTGCCTCAGACGGGATCGCGGCGGTAGCAGCGCGGATCTGCGAAGCGGCGCGGTCCGTGGGCGTACACGTCGTGCATTGCACTGTCGAGACTCGTGACGACGGAGCCGGCGGCGCGGTCAACTGCCGGTTGCTGGCCGCTGCCGACAGACTCCGCCGAGAGCGCGGCGTCAACCCGATCGCCGTCGGCAGCGTCAGTGCCCGCCTTGTGCCCGAGCTGGGCGATGACCCCCGCGACATCACGGTGACGCGTCTGCACGGGCTCACCCCTTTCACGTCCACGTCGCTGGACCAGATACTGAGGAATCTCGGTGTTTCCACCCTGGTCGTGACCGGTGTTTCCGTCAACGTCGGCGTGCTCGGCTTGTGCCTGAGCGCGGTCGATCTCGGATACCGGACCGTTCTCGTGCGCGACGCCGTCACGGGCGTGCCCGCCGACTACGCCGAGGCCGTGATCGCAAACACGCTGTCGCTGCTGACCACGGTGGTCGACTCAGGCGAGCTGCTGCGGGCCTGGATGTGAGTCCATGACGGCAGAGACTCCGCTTCCCGGCGACCAGACAGTGCTGGCTGTTGTCGTGGCTCACCACCCCGGCGACTGGTTCGAACAGACCCTGGAATCGCTGACGCGCCAGGACCACCCCCGAATGAGCGTTGTCGTGGTCGACACCGCAAGCACCGCCGCCGCCGGATCCGAGGCCTTCGCAGACTGGGCGCATGATGGTGACGCTGCCGACGCGGCCGCCGGACCGTCCCGTGAATCGGCTGGCAGTCCGTCCAATGTGCCGCATTCTGTGCTGGAAGGCAGGGTGCGGCGCATCATCCCGGACGCCTCGTTCATTCACGCCCCGGGCGTCGAAGGTTTCGCTGCAGCCGTGAACACCGTGCTCGACACCGATCTCAGCGCCTCGTATCTGCTCGTGTGCCATGACGACGTGGCCTTGGCCCCCGACGCGGTGAGCATTCTCGTAGCCGCGGCGCTCGACAAGGGCGCCGATGTGGCGGGACCGAAACTGGTGTGCTGGGGCCGCCCGGAGGTAATACAGCACGTGGGTCTCGAAGTCGACCGATTCGGCGTCGCTTTCGACGTGGCCGGATTCGACGAGCTAGACCAAGAGCAGTACGACGAGGTCAGCGACGTCTTCGCTGTCAACTCAGCGGCGATGCTGGTCCGCTGGGACCTGTTCACCAAGCTCGGCGGGTTCGACCCGGAGATGGCCTTCAGCGGCGAGGACGTCGACTTCTGCTGGCGAGCGCGCATGAGCGGAACTCGGGTGGTGGCGGTCGGGGACGCCAGCGTCCGACACCGCGAGCGGCTCGCGGCCCGCCGACCGTTCGACCACGTCGTGCAGGCAGGTATCGCCAATAACCGCAACAGCCTGCGGGGGATGCTGGTGAACCATGGCCGGATCTCGCTACTGGTTTTTGTGCCGCTGGCCATGGCGCTCGCACTTGCGGAGATAGCGCTTGCCGCGGTCACGGGCCGTCTGGCCAGGGTGCGGGCGGTCGCTTCGGCCTGGGCCTGGAACGCCTGGCATCTTCCGTCGGTTCTCGACCGCCGCCGCGCTAACGCCGCGGTGCGCACAGTGCGGCAGGCCGATGTTGCCGCTCAGCAGTATCTCGGTAGCGCTTGGGCGGTTTCGTTCATCCGGCACCGCTTCGGCGACGACGCTGAGGGCCCGGGCGGTTTCCTCAGCTCCGCAGGACGCGGAATGATCGGATCGCTGAGCACCGGAACTGCCCGCGTCGCATGGGTCGCCTGGGCGGTGGTGATGGTGATCGTGCTATTCGGCTCGCGCGACCTGATAACCGGCGGGGTACCGGCCGTGGGCGACTTCGCCCCGTTCCCGTCTGAGGCCGGAGAGCTGCTTAGCGACTGGTGGGGTGGCTGGAGCGACCGCGGCGGCGGGGCGCCGTCGTCGAACCTGGGCGGTGTCATGCTGGCGGGGCTTCTTGGCTGGGCGCTTGAGCGGGTCGGAAGCGGCCTAGGGCTGGTGCGCACTCTTTGGGTGCTTGCGCCGGTCGTAGTGGGCATGGCGGGGGCTTATCGGATGCTCGCCGGGGTCGGCTCACGCCGGGCCCAGGTCGGTGCGCTGGTGGGCTACCTCGTGGTGCCGCTCGCGTCGGCGTCATTGGCCGGCGGTTCGTTCACGGGACTGGTCGGCTACGCGGTGGCGCCCTGGATCCTCAGGGCTGCGGTCCGGGCGGTTGGCGCGGCACCCTTCGGTCGCAGGTCGCAACGCGGATCGCGGCGCCACCGCTTTGACCGGCTGCTGCAGACCTCGCTGTCACTGGCCACAG
Source organism: Acidimicrobiales bacterium (assembly GCA_965214945.1). Classification (GTDB taxonomy): domain Bacteria; phylum Actinomycetota; class Acidimicrobiia; order Acidimicrobiales; family Aldehydirespiratoraceae; genus JAAXHB01. The sequence goes on from OZ244029.1 coordinate 1,320,748, forward strand.
CGGCCGGACTGGCGGCGCTGTTCGCACCCGCGGCGGCGGGTCTGCTGCTGCCCGTCGTCGTCGGACTGGCGATCGGCGGGTTGCTTGCCGGCCGCCCTGGCGGCATCGGGCGCCTCGTCGCCGCGACGGCTCTGGCCGTTCCCGTGGCCGCGTTCGTGACGCTTCCCCTGATAGTCGACTTGTTGGCGGCTGGGCCGTCTTGGCATCTGATCGCTGACGGACGCGACGGCACCGCGGGAACGCTGTCGCTGGGGGAGCTGCTGCGCTTCGCGGTAGGCCCGGAAGAGCCGGGACAGCGCGTGTGGCTGTTGTTCGCGCCGATGATGGTACCTGTGCTCGTCGGTCGAGGTTGGCGCTTCGAGCAGTCGACCCGCCTGTGGATGGTTGCCTTGACAGCCTGGGCAGCGGCGTTCGTGTCGCAGCAAGGGCTGCTGGGTTTCGGGCTTCCCGACCCACACCTGCTTCTTGCGCCTGCCGCAGCCGCGGCGGCGGCGCTGATCGGTCTGGCGGTGCTGACAGCGGAGCACGACCTTCGCTTCTCGCACCTGGGGTGGCGCCATGCTGTGATGCTCGCGGCTGCGGTCTGCAGCGCAGCGGTTGTCGTCAGCGGAGTGCCTGTTCTCGAGGATGGTCGCTGGGGCATGTCACGCGCCGACCATCACGAACTGCTGCGGTTCGAGCCGGAGGTGTTGTCGGGCAGCTACCGGGTTCTGTGGGTGGGGGCGCCGGAGTTCTTGGCGGTCGAGGGGCATAGTCTTCGTGCAGGTGTGGCGTGGGCCGCGACAGCAGGTGAATCCGTCACGCTTGCCGACCGCTTCGCCCCCGTGGATGCCGGGCGGTCTGATCTGTTCGAGACGGTTCTGCGCGATATCGCTCAGGGCCGCACAACCCGCGGCGGCCGCAGACTCGCCGGACTCGGGGTGCGCTACGTGGTGCTGGTGCAACGCCTGTCGCCTGCGCCTTTCAGCCCCGCGGACGCAGCCTCAGAGGTGCCCCTCGACATATCCGAGGCCATGGCTAACCAGCTCGACCTGGAGGTTTTAGAGGGCACCAACAGCGCTGTCGATGTCTTCGTCAACACCTCCTGGGTGCCGATGCGTGCCATATATCCGCCCGGCTTCGACTCGGGGGTTTCCTCGCTTGCCGATCTCGACGCTCGCCCGCTGGGCGCGGGCGGCGCTGTGCTCTCCGGAGATGGCCCGCCGTGGTCGGGCTCGGCGCCGGACAACGCCGAGGTGCTGGTCGCGCAGACACCACGCCCGGGCTGGAAGATGACGGTCGACGGCGCCGAGGCGCAGCGCCGTGAGGCGCTGTCGTGGGCCCGCGCCTTCCGAGTCTCAGCCGGAGGCTCACTGGTATTGGACTACTCGCCGCCGGGGTGGCACCGCGTCGGTCAGGTCGGCGGAGCGGCGGCGCTGCTCGTGCTTGCAGGGGTCTGGCTGAGGCGCCGGGTGGGGCGCTTCTGATGCGCGTGGCCCGCTCGCTTGTCGTCATCGTGATCGTCGGGCTGTTCGCGGTCGGCGCTGCCTTCGACCTGCGCGAACGGCCGCAGCCCGACCGAATAGCGAGTTCGCTGTCGTCTGTGACCGCCGCGACCGGGCCGGTCACCACCTGGTTCTGCCCAGGCGGTGCCGGGCGCGGCGGCATCGCTGAGTTCGCTGTCGAGCTGATCAGCGCCTCCCACACGACGCGCTCTGCGACGGTAACCGCTGCGCCTGATTCGTCGGGTTTAGATCTGCAGGTGTCAGGCGTTGAGTCGGCGAACGCCGCAGCCTCTGCGGGGGCCCGCAGGCGCGGTGCCCGAACTCAGATCGGGCCGGGCGAGCGGGTTGTGATGTCACCGTCCGACCAGGTCCCCGATGCGCTATGGGTGGGAGCCGTCGTGGACGTGGACGCGTCTGACGTCGTGGTGGAGCAGGTGCTGGCGGACGGGCATGGCGGGGTCGGGCGCTCAGCGTGCCTCACCACCACGTCTGATCGCTGGGTGGTGCCGCACGGCGCTACCCGTGTCCATGCGGAGGGCGAGCGCTTCGTGGTGATGCTGCTCAACCCGTTCCCGGATTTCGCAGTCGCCGAGATCGAGATCGTCGCCGACGTGGGCCGTGACTCTGTGGAGGGGCTGGTGATACCGGCCGGGTCGGTGGCCGCCGTCGACGTGACCGGCGAGATCACCGTCGCCAGCTCCGTCTCACTGGCTGTCCACACGGTGTCGGGCCGGCTGGCAACCTCATGGCTGCAGCTCGTTGACGGCCCGTCGTCGGGACACGGCACTCGCGTCGCGACGGCCTCTCCCGAGCTGTCGGAGCTGTGGTACCTGCCGGTGGCTGGCACGCGGGCCGGCCGCAAAGACGTTGTGTCAGTGGTTAACCGGTCGGCGGATCGGCCCGCCGAGGTCGATCTGGAGATCATCGCCGACGACCCTGATATCGCCGTGAATCCGATCCAGCTCACCATCCCGCCTGAGCGAACTGCTGTGGTGGATCTCTCGGCGGAGGCGCGCCTCAACGGCCTCGATTCATTCACGGTCGTGGTGCGCTCACTGGCGGCCTTGCCCGTGGCGGCGTCGATCCACAGCATCACCGACCCAGCCCTCGCCGAGGGCCTGACCGCCGCCGCGGCCCCGGCAGACGCTGAGGGCGCCGCTGACGGTGACAGCGGCCCGGCCGGCGGCGATTCAGCGGGCGGCGAAGTGAGCGACGGTTCGCCGGCCCCGGCAGACCTGCTGGCGCCGCCAGTGGACGTTGTCGTGGGTACGTCCGCTATGGCCGGCGCCGACGCTGCGGCCAGCCACTGGCTGCTGCCGGTCGCCGTCGTGCCCGGAGCGGGCCTGTCCGACGCGCAAACGTCAGACTTCTCTGATGACGTCTCTCACGTTGTGATCATCAACCCGTCTGAGGAAGGTATCGCCCTGATCGAGCTAAGCGCAGGCGGAGAGACCGTCCGATCGCTGGAGCTGGGCCCGCTTCGGCGGGCGCGCGTGCCGCTCGATTGGCTCGGTTCGGGCCGCTTCGTGCTGGAAGTGGAGGCAACCTCCCCGGTGATCGCGGCCAGCGAGCTTGTCGGGCTGACATCCCGCACAGCCTCGCTCGGCGTAGCCGCCTCTGAGCCTGTTCTGTTGTCAGCGTTGCGGTAGACCGCTCGAGGCGCGCGCAGCCGCAGAAGCCTGCGTCGGCGCAGCACCATAACGCGACACAGCGATCAGCCGCTCCACCTCGTCTCCGCTGATGGTCTCGTGCTCCAGCAGGGCACGGGCTACGAGGTCTAGGCCGTGCCGGTACTCCGTGAGAGTCTCGCGGCATCGCTCCTGCTGCTCGCGCAGGATGCGCTCTATCTCCTCGTCGATCACGTGTGCGGTCTCGTCGCTGTAGTCGCGTGTCTGCACGATGTCTTCGCCCAGGAACACCTGGCGCTGGGAGCCCCAAGCCATCGGGCCGATCTTGTCGGACATGCCCCACTCTCGCACCATCGAACGGGTGAGTGAGGTCGCCTGCATGAGATCGTCGGAGGCGCCTGTGCTGGCCACACCAAACACCAGCTCTTCAGCGATACGCCCTCCGAACATCACCACCAGCCGGTCGAGGATGTAATCGGCCCGGTAGATGTGGCGATCTTTCTCGGGAAGCTGCATCGTCACGCCCAAGGCCATCCCGCTGGGGATGATCGTCACCTTGTGAAGCGGGTCGGCTGTCGGCAGCACCGCTGCGCAAACCGCGTGACCTGCCTCATGGTAGGCGACAGCCTCCTTCTCTTCATTCGAGAGCGCCATCGACTCCCGCTTCTGGCCCATCAGCACACGGTCGCGGGCCTGCTCAATGTGGCGGGCGCTGATCTCCTCTTGGCCGTCGCGCACAGCGTTGAGAGCCCCTTCGTTTACCAGGTTGGCCAAGTCGGCGCCGCTCATGCCGGGCGTGCCGCGCGCCACGATCGCCAGGTCCACGTCGTCGGACATCCGCTTGCCCTTGCTGTGCACCTCCAGGATGGCGCGCCGGTCGGACAGCTCCGGCAGCGGTACCATCACCTGGCGGTCGAAGCGACCGGGACGCAGCAGGGCCGGGTCCAAGATGTCGGGCCGGTTGGTGGCAGCCATCATCACGATGCCCTCAGACCCCTCGAAACCGTCCATCTCCGACAGCATCTGGTTGAGGGTCTGCTCGCGCTCGTCGTGGCCGCCTCCGAGCCCGGCACCGCGCTTGCGGCCGATGGAGTCGACCTCGTCGATGAAGATGATCGCCTTACCCATCTTGCGGGCCGACCCGAACAGGTCGCGCACCCGGCTGGCGCCCACGCCCACGAACATCTCCATGAAATCCGAACCCGTCACCGACAAGAACGGCACACCGGCCTCGCCGGCCACGGCTTTGGCGATGAGCGTCTTGCCGGTGCCCGGCGGCCCCACCAGTAGCACGCCCTTGGGCACCCGAGCTCCGATCTGAGCGAACCGCTCGGGCTTCTTTAGGAAATCGACGATCTCGGTGATCTCCTGCTTCACGCCCTCATATCCGGCCACGTCCTCGAAGGTCGTGCCGGGCTGCTCGGTGGAATAGGTCTTGGCCCGGCTGCGGCCGATGGACATGATGTTGCCCATCTGCCCCTGAGCCCGGCGCTGCATCCACCAGAAGAACAAGATGATCAAGGCGACAGGCAACAGCAGCGGCAGGATCGAGATAAAGAAGTTCGTCTCGGGCGTCTCGTAGCGAAAATCCGGCACCTGACGGTTGATCAGCTCGGTGTCGGCGTCGGGCAGCGGCACCGGCCCGCTGGAGGACAGATCGGCGCCGGAGCTGTCGGTGGCCTTGATGGCGCCAGTGCTGTTGTTGTACTCGCCGGTGGCTATCTGGTTGCCGCTGACGAGGCCTAGGAACTCCGGGTAAGAGATCTCCTTGCCGGAGCCGCCCGACAGCATCGTCGTCACCACGAAGACCGCCCCCACAGCTCCGATCAGCAGCCACACCACTAGGCGTGAGACGCGCTGCGACTCCGGCTTGGACGACGAGGGCTTCTGAATCGACGGCTTGGAGGGCTTGCGGTCAGCGCCCTTCGGAGGTGGGGGAGGGGGAATGCTCTCTGCCACATACTCAGGCTAGTGGAGTACCGTGACAATCCATGCCGACGCCGCCGGGCGATACCGTCGCCGAGGCCGACGTGCCGATGTCGGCGGGCCGCCGACTGCTGTGGGCGATGTCGGGGTGGCTTGGCGGCACTGTCGCCAGCGTGGTGGGCGCCACCGTCGCGCTGTTGGTCATCGGCGGAGCGTCCAGCGACTTCGACACGTCGGACTTGACGATCGGCTGGATAGTGCTGGTGCAGGTGCCGCTCTGGCTCGGTCTGCTGGGCGCGCCAGCGCTCGCCAGTCGAGTGGGCCTCGACTGGAGGCGACAGCTCGGCTGGGAGATGCGGGCGGTCGATGTGCCCGTCGGCGTAGGCGTTGGGCTTGCGCTGCAGCTGGTGCTCGTGCCTCTGCTTTACGTCCCGATCTTCTGGCTGTTCGAAGACCTCGCCCCCTCCGATGTGGAAAGCGCAGCAAGAGATCTCACGGACAGGGTTCATACCCCCTTCGATGTGTCCGCTCTGGTGCTGCTAACGGTGGTGATGGCGCCGCTCGCGGAGGAAGTGTTCTTCCGCGGCCTGGTGCAGGGTGCGCTGCAGGACAGACTGGGGCCAGCGGTGGCGGTGCCGGCTGCGTCCGTGGTATTCGCCGCCAGCCATCTGCAACTTGTTCAGGCTCCGGCGCTGGTGCTGGTGGGCGTCGCTCACGGGCTGCTCTTGTGGCGGACGGGGCGCCTCGGGGCTGCGCTGTGGTCGCATCTCGCGTTCAACGCCGTCACCGTGGTCGTGTTGCTGTGGTGAGCTGTCCGTGACGATTGATCGGCGCTCTGCAAAAAACGACGCAGACGCCTCGCAGGTAAGCGCCGCCCCGCGGCGACGCTTCGAGACGGTGGTGACCGCGGTGATCGTCGCCGCGGCGCTCGGATTCATGTTGGTCAACCTGCGGCCGTGGTTGTGGGTGCTCGACACCACGCCCTCCGGCGGCGACCTCGGAGCGCATGTCTGGTCGCCGGCCTACCTGCGCGATGTGCTTCTCCCCGAGTGGCGGCTCACAGGCTGGAGCCACGACTGGTACGCGGGCTTCCCGGCCTTCACCTTCTACATGGTGATCCCGTCGCTGCTTGTGGTGATCGTGGAGGCGGGACTGTCGTTGCCGGTGAACCTCTTTGCGCATCTGGCAGCGGTCCTGGGTGCCAGCCTGATCGTGCAGAGCTTGTCGTCACGGAGCCTGTTTGCGGCCGCTGCGCTGGTCGTGATGCAGGTGCTCGACCGCCTCGACGGGCGGGCCGTCCGGGTGCCGATGTTCGGCGACATCCGCTACAACGACCTGGCAGTTGATCGCTTCCTGGCGGCGGCCCTGCCCGTCGTTGTCGGGCTTTGGGCCTGGAGGCTGCTAAGAGCACCAACCGCTGACGACCGTGACGGCGGCTCCCGCCCCGGCGGCTCGCTTGGCGGCTTGCGGCTCGGCGGCGCGCCCCTGAGCGACTTCCGGCTGCTCGGAACCGTCACTGTCGCATCTGTGGCCGGACTGATCACGCCCATGCCCTACGGCGTGGCTCTCAAGCTGGTAGCCATCGCCGGCGTTGTAGCGCTGCCGGCCGCCGCCTACGGCATGGCACGGCTCGGCGGGATGGCCTTCCCCGGCCCTGCGCTCGCCGCGGCCGGCACCCTGCCCTTCATCTTCGACCGCTCGTTCAACATCTACGGCGGCAACCTGATGTCGACCATGGCCGGCGAGTTCGCGTACTCGCTCGGCTTGGCCGCGGCGGTGACGTACGCGGGCGTCGCTGCCAAGGGCATGGCCACCGGCCGCCACCAGGCGCTGGGTGGAATTCTCTTGGCTCTGGTCGGGCTCACGCACCTGTTCTCGGCGTTCTTCGCTCTGGCTGTTACCGCGGCGCTGATCGCCGTACTGCCCTGGCACCGTGAGGCGCTGAGGCGTCGATTGCGGTGGACAGCCGTCACCGGCGCACTCGCGGCGGCGCTGAGCGCCTGGTGGGTGCTGCCGTTCTGGTGGAACAGGGGATTCCTCAACGACATGGGCTGGGGTAAGGAGCGTCGCTATCTGTCGTCGCTGTGGTCGCGCACCTCTTTCGATTACGACTTCCTCGTCAACGATCCTCCTCTACAGCTCTTCGCGGTGCTGGCCGCGGTTGGCGCGGCGGTGTGCTTCATAAGACGGTCGAGGCTGCCGATGGCGTTGGCGCTTACCGGCGCGTTCTTCGCGTTGGCCTTCGTGTTGCTGCCCGAAAGCCGCCTCTGGAATGTACGTCTATTGCCTTTCTACTATATTTCAATATATATCACTGCTATGACTGGCTTGGGGGAGATTGTTCGGGCGGCAGTGGAGGCGGCAGCGGGTCTGACCAGGCGTCTCAAGGCCCGACACAAAGCCCGGCAAGCTGAGCCCGGCGATCCGCTCGGCGCACAGGCCGAGTCCCGGCCTGCCAGCGCACGGATCATGCGCTGGATCACCGGCGGGTCGGCTCTAGCGGCCACCGCCGCGCTGATAGTGATGGTTGGGCTGCCGCTGCGGGGCCTGCCGGGAGGCGGCCTCGACAAGGCCGGGGCCTACCAGTGGGGCCCGTTCCGCACCCAAGCGCTCAACCTTGGCAGCTACTGGCTGGAGTACAACTACAGGGGCTACGAGTTCAAGGAGCCCACAGCCGCCGGCGGCGGCACGCCTGAGTATCAGCACCTGGTGCAAACCATGGAGCACGTCGGCGAGGCGTACGGCTGCGGTGCCTCGCTGTGGGAGTACGAAGCGGGCAGACTGGGTTCCTACGGCACGCCGATGGCGCCGATGCTGCTGCCGTACTGGACGAACCGCTGCATCGGCTCGATGGAGGGCCTCTACTTCGAGGCCTCTGCCACCACGCCGTACCACTTCTTGATGCAGTCGGAGCTGTCGCAGTCGCCGTCTCGGGCGCAGCGCGACCTGCCGTACTCGGGCCTCGACACGGCCGCCGGTGTCGAGCATCTGCGGCTCATGGGCGTGCGCTACTACCTGGCTTTCTCCGATGAGGCGCTGCGCGGGGCGCGTGCCTCGCCGGGGCTCACCGAGATCGCCGTATCGGGGCCTTGGGCGGTGTTCCTGGTGAACGACAGCGAGCCAGTGATCGGTCTGACAGATCTGCCTGTGGTGGTGGACGACCTACCACCGTTCGGTGAGGGCTGGATCACTCCCGCGGTGGGCGCGTTCGTCGCCAAGGGTGGGCCATGGCTGCTGGCTCCCGACGGCCCTTCCGACTGGCCTCGCATGACCCTGGCGTCGCTCGCTGGGCCGCAAGCAGTGGCCGTGGCCGGCATGTCCGAGCAAGCAGGCCGCGGCGAGCGGGAGCGCGCCATGCTTGCATGGGCCGAGGTCCTGGCGTCGTCAGCACCGAGGCAGCCGGTCGGGCGGCCAGTCCGTGTTAGCCACGTCGAACGCGACACTCACACCGTTTCGTTCTCGGTTGACCGCACGGGCGCGCCTGTGCTGGTGCGCACTTCGTATTTCCCGAACTGGAGGGTGTCAGGCGCTGAGGGCCCCTACCGGGTGACGCCCAATCTGATGGTCGTCGTGCCTACCGATACCGAGGTGACGCTCTACTACAGTCGCAGCGGCGTGGAGCTGTTCTCCTTGCTGGTGACACTGTCAGGGTTGGTTGCCGCCGGGTGGCTGACATGGCGGTTGCGTCCGTCTGAGTTTTGTCTGCCCGCGTCACATACGTCTGCATCATGACCCGGCTCTCGGTGGTGGTGCCGGCCTATCGCGAGGCCGAACGCATCGGCGGCACGGTCGCCGTGCTAAGAACCGAGCTTGCCTCGATCGCGCCGTCCAAGCCTGACGCGCCGTCCGACGGCGACAGCTCCGGCTGCGGAGGCGGTGCCGGAAGCGTGGCGAACCGCTGCGTCGAGATCGTGGTGGTCGACGACGGCTCCGACGACGGCACCGCCGAAGCCGCACGGGCGGCAGGCGCCGACATGGTGGTGGAACTCCCTCAAAACCGGGGCAAGGGAGCCGCAGTTCGGGCCGGGGTGCGGGCATCCTCGGGCCGGGTGATCGCCTTCACCGACGCCGATCTCGCCTACCCACCCCGACAGATTCACCGGTTGCTCGCCGCGGCCGAATCCGGTGCCGACATGGTGATAGGCAACCGCCGCCATCCCGACACAACAGCCTTCACTCGGCCCCCGGCGTTGAGAAGTCTGGGCAGCCGCCTCGTAAGCGCCGCGACTCGGGTGCTGGGGCTCGCCTCGCGCCGCGACACGCAATGTGGGCTCAAGGCCTTTCGCTGCGACGCGGCCCAAGCCCTGTTCGCCGCGTCGGCCGTCGACGGTTTCGCCTTCGACGTGGAACTGCTCTTTCTCGCCGATCGTCTCGGCCTGAGCCTGAAGGAGGTACCCGTGGAGGTGACCAACACAAGAACATCCACGGTACGCGTGCTAAGAGACGGCCTAGCCGTGGCCCGCGACCTTCTTCTGATACGACTGCGGGCTCTGCTGGGCCACTACCCGGCACCCGCCGGCCGGGCGACCGCCACCGACGAAGTTCGCTGATCATGCGGCTCAGACACCAGCAAAGCGGGTGACGCCCGCCGTTAGATTCTCGCGTGTTGTGGGAGATCTTGGTGCCATCTTCAAGGCCTACGACATACGCGGCATTGTCGGCGACCAGATCGACCCGCAGAACTGTCGAGCGATCGGCGCGGCCTTCGCGCGCTACGTCAGCCGCGCCGGTGCGTCCCGGATCGTGTTGGGCCGCGACATGCGACCCGACGGAGTCGGCCTCTCCACCGCGTTCGCTTCCGGCGTCGTAGAGGCCGGCGCGGATGTCACCGACATCGGCCTCTGCGCTACCGAAATGCTCTACTTCGCTTCAGGGCTGCTCGACGCTCCCGGAGCGATGTTCACGGCCTCACACAACCCGGCGGGCTACAACGGCATCAAGCTGTGCGGCGCACGGGCAGTGCCGGTCGGCGTGGACACCGGCCTCGCTGAGATCAAGTTGCTTGCGGAGAACGAGATCTCAGAGCTTTCCGGGACGGCAACCCGTCGGCGGCCGCCTGCCGCGGTGCCGGGGTCCGTCACCGAGCGCGGACTTCTGGACCACTTCGTCGCGCACGCGCTGTCGTTCGTCGACACGGCAGCGTTTCGGCCGCTCAGGGTGGTGGTGGACGCCGCCAACGGCATGGCGGGCCTGGTGGCACCCGCGGTGCTCAAGCAGCTGCCGGTGGAACTCGACCTGCTCTACGGTGAGCTTGACGGAACCTTCCCCAACCACCCCGCCGATCCTCTGCAGCCCGAGAACCTGCGTGATCTCCAGGCCCGCGTGCTCAGCACCTCTGCGGATGTGGGCATGGGCTTCGACGGCGACGCTGACAGGGTTTTCTTCGTGGACGACTCCGGCGCGGTGCTGTCGGGCTCGGTTACCACGGCGCTGATCGCCGAGGCGATGCTGGCCCGCGAGCCGGGAGCCAACATCGTCCACAACCTGATCTGCTCCAAGGCTGTGCCGGAGGTGATAGCCGAGCACGGCGGCACAGCGGTGAGATGCCGTGTGGGGCATTCGTTCGTGAAGCAGGCGATGGCCTCCACGTCGGCGATCTTCGGCGGCGAGCACTCAGGCCACTACTACTTCCGCCACCACTACGGCGCAGACAGCGCCATGCTCGCTGCTCTGGCCGTGCTGGAGGTGCTGAGCCGCCGCGGGGGCACCCTTAGCGAGATGGCCGCTCCGCTGCGGCGCTACGCGGCGTCAGGCGAGATCAACACCGCTGTCCAAGATGTCGACGGTGTGCTGCGCCGTGTGGCCGACGCATTCTCGCACAGGCCGCTCGACCGGCTTGACGGGCTGACGGTTGACTGCGGCGACTGGTGGTTCAATCTGCGACCGTCCAACACCGAGCCGCTGCTGCGTCTCAATCTTGAGGCAGCCACGCCCGCGGAGGTGTCCGTACGGGTCAACGAAGTGAGGGGCCTGTTCCTGTAGGGAGGGGGCCTGTTTCTGTGATGCGACTTATGACTGAGAGCGACTTGCCATGACACTCGATTCCCGACTCTTGGAGATACTCGCCTGCCCCGACGACAAGGGGCCGCTGCTGTATTTCGCCGATGAGGACTGCCTCTACAACCCGCGGCTTCGGATTCGATACAGGGTGGACGACGACATCCCGGTGATGCTCATCGAGGAGTCCGAGACGGTCGCAGACGACGAGCACGAGCGCCTACTGGCCAAGGCTGCGAGCAGCGGGATCGAGCCCACCTTCGACAAACCAGCCGCCGGCGGCTGATCAGCGGGCAACGGCTGGAACCCACTGGGACGCTGTAGATGCCTGAGCTGCTCTGCGGCGCCGTTCGGCGCTACGACTGGGGTTCGCCGTCGTTCATACCCGAGCTGCTCGGTCTGCCCGCCGACGGCAAGCCCTGGGCCGAGCTGTGGCTCGGCGCCCATCCGACGGCTCCGGCGGCGGTCGGCGCCGGAGCCGAGCCGCTCGACCGGCTCGTGGCGGCCGATCCAGTAGGTGCGCTGGGGCCGTCGGTCGCGCAGCGCTTCGGTGAGCTGCCGTTCTTGGTGAAGGTGCTGGCCGCGGCCCGTCCGCTGTCGCTTCAGGCGCATCCGGATGCCGAGCTAGCTCAGGCCGGGTTCGAGCGCGAGCAGTCTCTCGGCATCGCCTTGGATTCGCCGGGTCGATGCTTCCGCGACCGCTCGCACAAGCCCGAGCTGATCTGCGCGCTCGACGACTTCGAGGCCCTGTGTGGGGTGCGCGACCCCGCCGCCACGCTGGAGCTGCTCGACTTCGTGGACACACCAGCGCTCAATCCTGTGCGCAAGCGTTTGCGCAATGACGCCACCGCCCGAGGGCTCAAGAGGCTGATCGGCTGGCTGCTGCGCATGGAGCGAGCCGAAGCGGCGGCGCTGATCGAGCCCGTCGCCGATGCCTGCGCCAAGGCGGCCGCTGCCGGTGGTGCAGGCGGCGAGGTGGCACCGGCACGCGCTCCACAACAGCCGTGGGCAGCCTGGGCCCGCGTCCCGAAGGGGCCGCTGGCGACAGTCGCTGAGTTAGGCGCCCGCTATCCCGACGACCCGGCGGTGATCGTCTCGCTGCTACTCAACCATGTGGCGCTCTCGGCAGGCGAGTCGCTGTTCTCGCCGCCGGGCACGCTGCACAGCTACCTGCGCGGGGCCGTGCTCGAGGTGATGGCCTGCTCCGACAACGTGCTGCGCGCCGGCCTCACGTCCAAGCACGTCGATGTCGGCGCCCTGCTTCAGGCTCTGGACACCACGCCGGGGCCGGCGGACGTCCAGCGCCCCGAGCTTGTGGGCGGGGTCACCGTCTACAGCGTCCCAGCGGAGGAGTTCTCACTGCTACGCATCGACGTCGACGTGAGCCGCCCGGCGAAACTGCCCGGCGGCCCCGCCGTGCTGTTGTGTACCGAAGGGCACGCCCGCGCCAACGGCCTGGTGCTAGCCCGCGGCCAAGCCGCCTGGGTCAGCGCAGCTGAGCCTTCCATCCACCTCGCGGGCCATGCGGCAGTCTTCCATGTAGGCGTAGATAGAGCGGCGGTCGCCTGAAGCCGCCACACGAGCCTCGACGCCAGAACGCCCCAGGGCGCCAAGCGGCTGCGGCGCTGCAAGCTTCGGGCACACTTGGCCCACAATCGAGCAGCTGAACAATCCCGCCGGTAGGAGCGAGCCGTGAGACCATCCGCTGACAACGCTGTCGAAGGCGACTTCAAGGTCGCCGACCTGTCACTTGCCTCGTTCGGCCGCGCCGAGATACGCCTGGCCGAGCACGAGATGCCCGGACTGATGGCGCTGCGGGCACGCCATTTCGACAGCCAGCCCCTGGCGGGGGCCCGCATCGCCGGGTCGCTGCACATGACCGTTCAGACCGCTGTGCTGATCGAGACGCTCACCGCTCTGGGCGCGCAGGTCCGCTGGGCGAGCTGCAACATCTTCTCCACGCAGGATCACGCCGCCGCAGCTGTGGCCATTGGCCCTAACGACGCCCCGGAGCGCCCCCGCGGCGTTCCGGTGTTTGCCTGGAAGGGTGAAACGCTGCCGGAGTACTGGTGGGCAACCGAGCAGATCCTCCGATGGCCCGACGGCGCCGGGCCGACTCTGATCCTTGATGACGGGGGAGACGCCACGCTGCTCGCCCACAAGGGCTTCGAATACGAGCAGTCCGGCGCGGTGCCCGCCGACGCCGACGAAGATTCCGAGGAATGGCTGGTGGTGTTGGAGCGCCTGCGGATGATCGCGGCGGCCGACCCGACATTTTTCACTCGGATCGTCCCGGGCATCCGCGGGGTGTCGGAGGAGACCACCACCGGCGTCAACCGGCTCTACCGGATGTTGCAGCGGGGGGAGCTGCTGTTCCCGGCGGTCAACGTCAACGATTCGGTCACCAAGTCGAAGTTCGACAACTTCTACGGATGCCGTCATTCGCTGATCGACGGCATCAACCGAGCCACCGACGTGATGATCGGCGGCAAGGTGGCTGTCGTTTGCGGCTTCGGCGACGTGGGTAAGGGCTGCGCCGCGGCGCTGCGAGGCCAGGGCGCGAGGGTGATCGTCACCGAGATCGACCCGATCTGCGCTCTTCAGGCCGCTATGGAGGGATACGAGGTGAACACGCTCGAGGCGGTGCTCGGCGTCGGCGACATCTTTGTGACCGCCACTGGGACTTCTGGCGTGATCCTCGCCGGTCACATGGCCAAGATGAAGCACCAGGCCGTCGTCGGCAACATCGGCCATTTCGACAACGAGATCGACATGGCCGGTCTCACCCGGATGTCCGACGTGCGGCGGGTGAACATCAAACCCCAGGTGGACGAGTACGTGTTCGGCGATGGCCACTCGGTGCTGGTGCTCTCTGAGGGGCGACTGCTCAACCTAGGCAACGCCACCGGCCACCCGAGCTTCGTGATGTCGTGCAGCTTCACCAACCAGGTGATGGCCCAGATGGACTTGCACGCCAACGCCGACCGCATGCCGATCGGCGTCACCACGCTGCCGCGCCGCCTCGACGAGGAGGTGGCGCGCCTGCACCTGGACGCCCTCGGCGTGCGCCTGACCCGCCTCACACAGCAGCAGGCCGACTACATCGGCGTGAACCCCGACGGCCCCTACAAGCCCGATCACTACCGCTACTGAATCTCGCCGCTGCCTCTCGCCGCTGCCTCTCGCTGCTGACCCTTCGCCGCAACCGCCTGACATGCCGCTGCCGCGCCGCTGCCGGCGTTCGCGGTGGAACCGGATCGGGGCTCGACAGGGCATCGGCACCGACCTTGCTAGAGTGGAACTGCCCTCCACGGGGCGGGGATCGGCTTCGGCCCCTGCTGCGAAGCCCGCTGAAGCTGCCGCCCCTGTAACCAGGAGGAAACATGGATCCCTCTACCGCAGTCATTATCGGGTTCGCTGCTCAGACGCTGCTCATCGCTGGGCTGTTCTGGCAGGTCAACAGCCGGATGGACAGACTCGCCACTAAAGACGACGTCGCCAACCTCGAGAACCGCACCAAAGAGCGGATCAACGACGTTCAGGAGCAGGTCAACGACGTCAAGAAGCAGGTCGGCCAGCTCGCCCGCATCGTTAACCACAACCGCGAGCAGATCAACGACGTCAAGAAGCAGGTCGGCGACGTCAAGAAGCAGGTCGGCCAGCTCGCTTGGATCGTCAACAACAACCGCGAGCGGCTGATCCTCATTCAAGGGCATTTGGGCATTGGGCTGACGGTGGCACCGTCGGTAGAGGCCGCGCCGACTGAAGCTCAGCCGGTCGAAGCGGCGCCGGAGGGAATCCTGGTGTCCGACCAGCGCGGCTGAGCAGAAGACGAAGACAGCCTGCCGACCGCCGGGTGCGAAGGCACGATCGGGAGGCCTCCACAGCACAGAGGCGTCCGCGGTTTGCTGGAGTCCGCATCTTGCTGGGATCCGCGGCTTGCTGGGGGTGTGGTGGGTGGATTTCTAGTTGGGTCGTAGCTTTCGACTAGCGTCTTTGGGTGTGGAAGTCGGCTTCGAGCACGATGTGTTCGATGTTCTGCGGACGCTGAGCCGCCTCGCCGGCAGCCGTGTTGATAAGGGCCGCCGTTTTGAGCGGTTGATGAAGTTCGCGTTTTTGCGGCATCCCGGCGAGTATGGGCCGTCACGGTTCTCCGAGGTGTGGCTTTGGTCGGAGTGGCCCGAACGCAAAGAGCGTGGCTACGGCGCCGACATTGGTATCGATTTAGTCGCTGAGCAGACCGAGGCCTACGGCGGCGGGTTGTGCGCTATCCAGTGCAAGTTCCATGACGGTGTGGTTCCCACGAAAGATGTGAATTCGTTTTTGGCTGCTTCGAGCGCGCCGGAGTTCACTGCTCGCATACTTGTGGCCACCTCCAAGCTCACCAAGCACGCGTATACGAAGATTCGCAAGGCCGCCCCGCGTTGTCAGCTGCTGCTGGGTTCTCATCTCAACCGTTGGCGGGTGCGGTGGGGCGATTTCCTGGACCGCCCCCAGGATCTGGCTTTCGACGACATCAGGTATGAGCCGCACCCCTACCAGCAGGATGCGGTAGACCGGGTCGAGGCGGGCTTTTGGGAGCACGACCGGGGCAAGCTGGTGTTGCCGTGCGGCACCGGCAAGTCGGTGGTGGCGTTGTGGGTAGCGGAACGTGTGGCTGGCCGGGGCGGTCGGGTGTTGTATCTGGTGCCGTCGATAGCGTTGATGGGCCAGACGATGCGGGAGTGGGCCCGACAGCGCAACCCGGAAATACCGCACCGTTACATCGGGGTCTGCTCCGATGTGAAGGCCGGACGCAACTCCGAGGACGCCGATCTTGCTGAGCTGGCCATGCCGGTCACCACCGACCCCGCCCGGATATCGGCCCAGCTCGCCGAGACGCATACAGATGCGATGATGGTGGTGTTTAGCACCTATCAGTCGCTGCCGCTGGTGGCTGAGGCCCAGGCAGCTGGAACGGCTTCGTTCGATCTGGCTGTTTGTGATGAGGCGCACCGCACCACGGGCATCCACGAGAGCGCGGCCGGCGGTTCCGCGTTCACTTTGATCCACAAGCAAGAGCAGGTCTGGGCTGATCGGCGTCTGTACATGACGGCCACCCCGCGGGTGTACACCACGGCTCTCAAGAAAAAAGCCCGCAAACACGCCAAGGACTTCGACGTCTATTCCATGGACGACGAAGACGTGTACGGCCCGGAGTTCTACCGGATGTCGTTCGGCGACGCTGTAGAGGGCGGGTTTTTGTCCGACTACCGGGTTGCGGTGATCGCCGTTGATGAGGACTCGATGCGAGAACCGTTCGAGATGGTAGACGTCGGCGGCGACCGCTCGCCGGTCAATCTCCACGACGCGGTGAAAATAGTCGGCTGTTGGGACGCTTTAGCCGATCCGACCACCCGGACTGCGCGGGACCGAACAACGGGCGCCAGAAGCGGCGAGCACGCCGCTAAGCGGGCCATCGCGTTCGTCAACACCATCCGCAGCTCTAAGCGGGCGAAGCGGTACTGGCAACCGGTCATCGAGTCCATAACTGCGGGGGGGGGGGGTATGCCGCCGGCAGGTCGTTGCTGCTTGATTGTCACATCCGCCATGTAGACGGCCGAAATAACGCCCTTGAACGCGCCGATGTAATCGACTGGCTCCGCAAAGGCGACGACGGCGACGCCTGCCGCATTGTCACCAACGCGCGGTGCCTCACTGAAGGCGTTGATGTGCCCGCGCTCGACGCGGTGATGTTCCTAGAATCCCGCAAGAGCCAGATCGACATAGTCCAGGCCGTCGGGCGGGTCATGCGCACCGTGCCAGGCAAAAAGTACGGCTATGTCGTACTGCCCGTGGTCGTACCGACCGGTTCGAGCCTCACAGACGACGACGTGCTCAACAGCTCGGACTTCAAGCCGGTGTGGGATGTGCTGAAAGCGCTGCGCTCCCACGACGAACGCGTCGACGTGTGGATCAACACGGCGGATCTTGGCGGCAAGACACCGGTTCGGATCCTCACCAATGCATGCGAGGCGTGCGGAGGCTTCAGCTGCGACAAAGAGCCCGGCTGCCCCGCCGGCGCCGAGCTGAAGGTCAAACAGTTCGTCCAAGGCCAACTGCCGTTGCACAACGCTATCGCCTCGAAGCTCGTAGAGAAGTGCGGCGACCGCCAATACTGGGACCGATGGGCCGAGAGCGTGGCCGAGATAGCAGCGCGCATCACCGCCCGCATCGACAGCCTAATACACAGCAACGCTGGCCTAGCAGCCGCGTATGAGCGTTTTCTCAAAGCGATGCAAAAAACTGTCGGCGGGCACGTCACCGACCGTGCGCTCACGTCGATGCTGGCCCAGCATCTCGTGACACAGCCGGTGTTCGACGCCCTGTTCACTGGCAGCGGTTTCGTTGACCGCAACCCGATCTCCAAAGCGCTCAACGAACTCTTGGGCGAGTTCAAAGCCCAAGATGTCCGCCTCGCTGATGAGACCCGAGACCTGGACCGCTTCTACAACAGTGTCAGTGCCCGGCTAGAAGCACAAGGCACCTCTGAGGCCCGCCTGCGGGTGATGCTCGACGTGTACGAGAGGTTCTTCGCCAAGGCTATGCCTGCGGAGGTCAGACGCCTCGGGATCGCCTACACGCCAGTGGAACTAGTCGACTTCATCGTGCGCTCCGTCGACGCCGTGTGCCAGCAGGAATTCGGTCGGGGTGTGACCGCCGAGGGTGTGAACGTGCTCGACCCTTTCACCGGCACAGGCACCTTCATCAACCGGCTTCTCACTTTGAAGAACGCCGCCGGCGAATACCTGATCCGCGACCAAGACCTAACCCGCAAATTCACCGGCAATGGCAACGGCACCCCGGAAATCCACGCGAACGAGATCGTGCTGCTCGCCTACTACCTCGCCGCTGTAAAAATCGAAGAAGGCTACCGGGAGCGGCAAGGCGACTATGAGCCGTTCGGTGGGATCGTGCTCACCGACACCTTCGAGATGGGCCACACCGGCCGGATTCCCGGAACAGAACCACTCGCAGGCAACAGCAACAGAGCCAAACAGCAGTCCAAACTTCCCATACAGGTGATCTTCGGCAACCCGCCTTGGTCGGCAGGCCAGAAGTCGTCCGGCGACGACAACCCCAACCTCCGCCATCGGCGCATCGCGGAGCGGGTGCGAGCAACCTATGGCCGACGGCACAAGGAGGTCACCGGCCGCGGGGCCGGCGGCAACAGCGCCGGCAACCTGTATGTTCAGTCGATCCGGTGGGCTTCGGATCGCCTCAACAGCCCCGACCACGGCGACCGGCCCGGGGTGCTCGCGTTCGTTCACCCCAACTCGCTCACCAACGGAACGTCACTCGCGGGTATGAGAGCCGCTTTGCGTGATGAGTTCACCGGCATCTACGTGGTGAACTTGCGCGGCGATGCTTACAAAAGCGGCGAAGAACGACGCCGCGAGGGTGACAATGTGTTCGGGCAGACTTCGCGCAACGGTGTGCAGATCACGGTGCTAGTCTGTAACCCTGCCAAAGATCTGTCCGCGCCAGCGGTGCTGCGTTGCGCCCAGGTTCCCGAGTATTCGTCGCGTGCCGAAAAGTTCGAGTGGCTGGCCCGGTTAGGGGATGTCACCAGCGGCTCCCTCAAGCCGGTGCCAGTCGTGCCCCAGCACCACTGGATCAACCTACCCGACGGCACATTCGAGAAGATGCTACCGGTCTGCTCCACCAACAAGACCGACACCAAGACAGCGGTCGCCGCCAACGCCTCTGGCGTCAAAACGAACTGTGATGTGTACGCTTACTCGTTTTCGCGTTCAAAGCTAATCCGCAAGATGCGCGCTCTTATCGACGCCTACGAAGACGCCCGTGAGCTTGTTTCGTTGGGTGAACCCTTTGAGACAGTCACCCGCAACGAAGAACTAGATATTATCAAGTGGACCGACACATTGAAACAGACACTCAAACGCGGCGAGCCCATCGAGTTCGACGAATCACGTATCCGTGAAGTGTTGTACCGGCCGTTCACCAAACTGTGGCTGTATGAGGACTCCCGGATTCTGTCGTCTGTCAAGACCATCTCAGCCATGTTCCCCACACCAAAAATTCACACACACACACACACACACACACACACACACACACAGTTCGTTGCGTCGGAATCCTCATCAACCAAACCCAACAGCTCCCCTTCACCACACTCACGACCAGCGGGATATTCGACCTCTGCGCCACAGGACGACAAACCCGAACCCTCACCAGGCAATACTGATGGAGCAAACCAATCAGATTCCGTTCGGCGTTCTGGCTACGGCGCTGCTGCCAGACCTTCACGTCACAGGGCGAACACCGAGAGTTGTGCCACGCCGAGCGGCGAGGCGATGATCCTCACGGGTGGGTCCACCCGAGGCACTGCCGATGCTTTGACAGCTGCTGGGGTTCTACCGGATCTGCAGGCCCTGCCTGCGGGGGGGGGGGTCGGGTGCTCACCCGCAAACAGCGATCATGATCACAGGCACATCCAACATGACCTTTCAGGCGTTGGCAGCAGTGATACTGCCGGACCTGGCCGCGATCAAAGGCTCACAGCAAACCCGAGCACTGCCGAAACAACGGCCTCGGAAGCGATCATGTTGAGCACACCATCCAACCGCACCATATTCGGGGCCTTCGCCGTCGACCGTATGCCCGACCTTCACGTCGTCGACCCAGCCGCCCGCGCCCTGCCCAAGCAGAAGCCGTAGCCTTACACGGCAGCCTGAGCCTTCAGCAGCTTGAACCTCAACTGCAGATTGATTTGAACCTCAACTGCAGATTGATCTTTATGCGTCTGCGAGGTGCTTAACCTAACGAAGTGATGAAGCTAAAGTTGGAAGTGACGAAGCTAAAGTTGTAGTTGAGGCTGCGAGTTCTAAGAAACAGCCCGTGCCTGGCCCGACCGCCCACAGCCATGCCGCTGCGAGAGGCAAACGAGGCAGCAGTGGTGGGCCACACCCTGTCGCGAGGTTGTGCTTAGTGGTGAAGGCTAATGCCTAGTGGTAAAGGCTATTGCGAAATGGTAAAGGCTAGTGCCCGATGGTCTCGTGAGTGGTAAACTCACTGGCATGAGCAGCGCATCTGCGTTCATGGCGCCGCGCAACCCTTTCACTCCGGGGTTCGGCCAGCCGCCCCGAACACTCGTAGGACGCGACGAGATGCTGTCAGAGATACAGGCGACTCTTGCCACTGGACCTTCCGACCCGCGGTTCACTTCGCTAATACTCGGCCAGCGCGGTTCAGGCAAGACCGTTCTGCTTGACCAGATCGAAGCATTTGTTGAAGCGTCGGGTGGGATTGTGCTGTCGCTGGAACCGACCTCCCGTGGCGGGCTCCAACGACAGATCATCGCACGTGTAGCGGCTGCCTATTCTGCTTACGAGGGTGCCTCCAGTGCTTCACCTGAGGCGTCAGAGCGTCGGCGTCTGACGGGCCTGCGCGTCGCCGGAGTGGGCGCAAGCTGGCAGCCGCCGGCTTCGCCAGGGTCGTTTTGGGAGGCACGCGACTACTTGACAGAGCTGGCGTCCTACGCCGCTTCACGTGAGACGCTTGTTCTGCTTTCTATAGACGAGTTCCACTCTGTCAACCGCGCCGATGGCCGGCAATTGGCGCAGGACATTCAGCGCATCACGAAACGGTCGGGGCTGCCGCTTGCCTTCATAGCCGCGGGCCTCGCAGAGATGGCTTACACGCTCCTGTCCGACAAGAAGATGACGTTCTTTCAGCGATGCGAGCGCCGTGAGATGCCGCCCTTGACCCGCGTTGACGCCTGGCGTTGTCTGCGTGAAACCATCCGATCAGCCGGCGGGACCATCACCGAGGACGCGTTGAGCACCGCCGCAAGCGCGGCAGGCGGCTTGCCATACCGTCTTCAGCTGATCGGCGCGCACGCCTGGTCGGCTGCTGGAGCGCCCGCAGGCGGCATAGACGCCGCCTGTGTTCGAGAGGCCGTCCGGCAGGCAGATGAGGACGTCCACCACAAAGTCGTCGTCCCAGCGTGGCACGACCTGACCGAACATGACCGCTTCTATCTCCAGGCCGTGGCGGAGCTCGGGCAGGCGGCCACACGCAAAGAGATAGCGCGCGCAATGCCCGAAGTCTCGAGATACTCCCTGTACAGTTGCGAACGGCGGCTTGAAGCCGCAGGACATATCGCGGTAACCGCTGAAGGAGCGATCAGGCCCGTGGGTGTGCTGTCAGTTGAGGCAGTCAAGCACCTCTCCGCCGCCGAAATCGGCTACGACACCGACACTGCCGGTCTCATGGCCGCGCCTTCTGAAGGCAGATGTCCGAAGTGGATGCCCCGCGCTAAGCAGCGCTGCGCTCTCACTGCCGGGCACAAAGGTGCCTGCCGCACCCGCCGGTGACCGCCCCCTGAACCGGCCCGAAGCCCTGAACACACAGTACGTTTGTAACACATCAAACTCACCGCCTGCGATGCTGGTCATCGCAGACGATGGCTGTCACCGGAGACGACGCAGGATGACTGAGCAAGATGACTGACACGCTTGACCTTGACCTCGACCCCGGCGGCGGTGACAGGCATAATGTCACTGATTGGTGTTTGGCGCGATTTCGGGGCCGTTACGGTGAGCATGTCACCAAAGATGACATCTTTGATTACCTGTATGGGGTGATGCATGCTCCGGATTGGCGGGAGCGTTACCGGCATGATCTTCAGCGCAATTTGCCGCGGGTTCCACTGGCAGACGATTTTGAGGCGTTCCGGGCCGCGGGACGCCAGCTGATGGACTTGCACATTGGCTATGAGACGGTGGAGGAATGGCCCGTCAAGTGTCAGGTCGACGGCGAACCCGACAACGGCCAAGCGGAACCGGACGCGTACAGGATCGTCAAGGTCATGCGCTGGAGCAAACACCCCGACACCAAAAAGTCCGACCGCAGTGTGTTGGAGATCAACAGCCGATGCCGCCTCGTTGGCATCCCCGAACAGGCCCATGAGTACACGGTGTCGGGACGGTCGCCGTTGGAGTGGGCTGTGGCCAGCCTGAAACACAAACACGACAAGGCGTCAGGGATTACCGACGACCCCAACGGTTGGCATGTGTGGGCCGATGACCCGTTTGAGCTGGTCCGTCATCTGCGGCGGCTGGTGCGCGTCTCCGTCGAAACCGCACGTATTGTCGCCACACTGCCCCCGTCGCTGTAGCGGCCTCAGCAGCGCCGCTCGCGGCCTACACGGCGGCTGACGCTTGTCAGCCGCCGCCGACAGAATTCTCACCCTCTGCTGTGCCGCAACCCTCGAGGACGGTCTGCACACCCCGACTGTCAGCCGCCGACAGAGTTCTCACCCTATTCTCCCCCTCTGCTGTGGACCTCATCCGCTTGTGATGTCACCGAGGCCGGTGCCCTTCGGTAGTGTGCGGCGGACGCGAAGGCAGACATGGTCACTGGCCGGTACACGGCGCGCCGACGCAGGCTGGCCCGCGGCCCGCACTGCCGCTCGTGCTGCCGCCGCGGTCGTCGCTGTGCTGCTGGCTGCTGGCTGCGCCGCGGACGGGGGTTCGTCGGGCGCAGGGGGCACGGCGCAGCCTGTCCTGGCACGTGAGGATGTGATCGCCTCGTGCGTGGACGCGTGGGCACCGTATACGCGGGCCGAGGCCGAGCGCAAGGGCGTCGACTCCGCCGCTGTGCGTTCTGAGCTTCAAGCGGATTTGGTGACGCTGTGCGAACAATTCGTGGATCTGGTGGCCGACGCCGAGCGCTGCCTGCTCACCCGAGAGCACGCCGACCTGATGCTCGCGGAGGTGAGAGTCGCGGTGTCGGCGATCGCCGAAGCAGTCCGGGTGAGGCCCGTGCCCGAAGCCGAAGCCGACGCCATGTTCGAGGCCGAGTTGTTGATCACCGAGGTTCTCGAGGCGCATGCCCGACTCGCCCAGCGGCTCGACTGTCGGCAAGTGCCGCCAGAAGGCCCGCTGCCCATGGGAAGGGTGCTGCCCGAGCCCGTCACAACCTGACGCCTTGCTAGCACTCTCGCGGGCCACCGCGGTCGGGTTGCCATGTCGTGCTGTTCGGCCCATCAGATTCGGCCCATCGGCTTAGCTCGCCGACGATTGCGGGCTCGCGGGCTGCTGCGGTCGGGTTGCCGTGTAGCTCGGCGTCGTCGCTCTGAGCCTGTGGGCCGCCTCTGGAGTGTTGAAGGTCAGCTCCGGGGCGGGGTTAGAGGATCCCGCCGCCGTCTACGACCATAGTGTGGCCGGTTATCCAACTTGAGGCGTCCGACGCGAGGAACACGGCAGCGTTGGCGATGTCCCCGGGCCTTCCCAGGCGCTTGAGGGGGTAGGTCTCGGCAGCCTTCTTACCCTTGCCGCCCTCCCACAATGCTCGCGACATACGAGTGCGGATCAGTCCGGGGGCGATGGCGTTCACACGCACTCCCGGCGCCAGCTCGCGCGCGAGTTGGCGCGTCAGATGGTTGAGCGCGTCCTTAGTGAGGGTGTAGATACCGAACAACTCACTGGTGTTGAACGCCCCGACTGAGGAGATATTGATGATGGCTCCGCCGCACTGACGCATCGAGTGGCGCCAGCAGAGCTGGCTCCAAACCAGCGGCGCAGTGAGGTTGACGGCGATCGTCTTGTTCCAGCGGGGCAGGTCGGCGCCGATCACAGGCCCGGCGTAGGGGTTGGTGGCGGCATTGTTCACCAGGATGTCGACACTGCCGAAGGCGTCCATCATGGCTTCGATGGACGCCTCGGCGTCGTCTGGGTTGCCTACGTTGCCCGCGACCCATGCGCAGTTTGGGCCGATCCCCGCGGCGGCGGACCGGCAGCCGTCAGCGTTGCGGCCAGTGATCATCACCTGTGCGCCCTCGGCTGCGAACGCCGCGGCAGTCGCCATGCCGATGCCTCGGGAGCCGCCGGTCACCAGCGCCGCCTTGCCTTTCAAAACCGTTTCCACTTTCTCATTATGCCTCGGACGCGCCCGCGCCCGCATCAAGGTCGCTGCTGAACCGGGGTCGCCGCCCACCCCCAAAGTTCTGCCGGAATGCCAGACCACGCTCACACACGCCCGAGTCTCGGCTGAACCGGGATCGCTGCCACCCTTCACTTGGCTCTCAAGCGCGTGATGTCACAGGGGCCGTGTAGATTCGTAGATAGATGTTGAGATGGTCAGCGGGCTGTCTTGAGGCGATATGTCAGAGGCAGGATTATGTCAGGGCGCAGGATCGTAGTTGGAAGGTGATTCGCAATTGAGCTATCAGCGCCTAAAGGCAGTGATTTTGGCAGTGACTTTCTGGGATTGTGTCAACTCCTTACGCCGCGACGACAGATACAGGAGTGCACTTATTGACACAATCTCAGAACTCCACCGAGACCCGTACAACAGCGTCCGGCTCAGCACGCACAAGATCGGCCGAGCCCTAAATGGCAAGGATCTGTTCGTCTCCGATGTGGGAGGCCGGAAGAGCGATCGCCGTGTGGTGTGGCAGATGGTCAATCGCACGTTGGTGTTGCTGCTCTACGGAACCCACAAGATCTATGACCGGGCCAAGAGAATGTACGTTGGCTTCGACGATGAACAGCAGCAGGTGCTGGTACACGAAAAGCCTCCCAGCACGGACAAGGATCATCTCCATAGGGGCCGGCAGACAAACAGCAACCGGCAGGAGAGTCCGGGCAAGCTGTTCATGGCCTGGACCGATGAGGAATTGAGATCGTTCGGGTTTCCGGATGCTGTGGTGATACATCTGCGCCGCCTCAACACAGACGACGAGCTACTTGAGATGGAAGCCGAACTGGGAGCTTATTGCGAGACTGCTATCAACTTGGTGGCTTATGGTTACCCCGAAGTGCCGAGCTCCGAGCCTGTAGACCGAGCTGATGACAGGCCAACCTCACGAGGCGCGCAACAGGAGCAAGAGAAACAGGAAGCTCTAGAGCAACAGCAGACACATGATCGTAGTGACGGATCGTACACTGTAGCCCCGATAGCCACTCATGAAGACATCTTATTAGAGGCACAGCTGGCCGATGATCACGCCGGGTACTGGTTCACGAGCTCCGATCCTGAGTTCTTGGCCGAGGTCATCGGACATCCAATTGAAGACTGGATGATCTTTCTGCATCCTGATCAGCGCTCGGCAGTGAAGCGCCATTACAACGGCCCGGCTTGGGTGAGGGGAGCAGCCGGCACCGGCAAGACAGTGATCGGCTTGCATCGAGCTGCATGGCTGGCCAAACGCAACCGCCAGGCAGATCAGGCCCTTCAAGAACAGCTCTCCGCGGATTCACAGACGAGCTTGCCGGTGCTGTTCACGACATACGTTAAGTCGCTCCCGCCGGTGTTCGAGTCGCTGTATCGGCGTCTTGTCCGAACTCGGCACGGCGGTGTGAAGTTCGTCAACGTCGACAAGCTGGCGCGCCAGATATGCTGGCAGGCAGGCGAAGAGCTGAACACGGCTCCACGCGAGATCAACGACGCGTACTCTCGGGCTTACAAGAGAGTTGTATCCCGGGGCACGCCTCTGGCAGAACACCGGTTCAGCAATCCGTACCTGCGAGACGAGATCACACAGGTGGTCAAGGGCCGAGCTATCCAAACGCTTGAGGAGTACTTGACAATCGAACGCACGGGCCGAAGGGCACCCATGTGGCGGCCCCAGCGCACACAGGTGTGGGAGCTAAAGGAGGCCTGGGATGCTGAGATGGCCGAGCGCCGCACGGTCGATTTCTGCGATGTGATAACGAAGGCGCTTCATCACGCTAGACAGCTCGAGACTCCCCGCTATTCGGCGGTTATTGTGGATGAGGCTCAGGATCTCACGCTGGCAGGCCTGAAGTTCTTGCGGGCGCTCGTGAACGCACCAGACCATGACGTCGACCGCCCCAACGGACTGCTCATTCTCGGCGACGCTGCGCAACGCATCTACCCCGGTGGGTTCACGCTGCGTCAGGCCGGAGTGGAGGTGCGTGGCCGCACCACGATACTCACCGAGAACTATCGCAACACCAATGAGATCATCAACACTGCACTAGCTGTTGCGAGCGAATGCCAGATTGACGATCTAGGTGAACGGTTTCGCCGTGGCGATGCGGAGGTGTCTGCCCTGCGCCGAGGGCCGCGGCCGCGCCTTGTCCACGCCGTCGGGCTCGACGCTCAAGTAGAGGAGATCGTTCGTCTCATAGGTGAGTTCACAACATCCGAGGCAGGTTACGGGTTAGGCGACATTGCCATTCTCGCGGCCACGAATGCCAAGGTGAAGAAGGTTTGCAAGCTTCTCGACCGCCACCGTATCGCCAATCAGGATCTTGGCTCTTACCACGGCACTACCAGTCCGCGTGTGAAGGTGGGCACCTACTTCCGGGCTAAAGGGCTGGAGTTCAAGGTCGTGTTCTTGCCCCAAGTCACAAAGGATGTATTCCCCCGCCCCCGCAGACGCCAATCCGAAGACGAATATGCCGAAACCCGCGACTTGGACATCTCCCAGCTCTTCGTAGCGATGACCAGAGCCCGCGACCTGCTGGTGGTGCTGTACGACCACCAGCCCAGCGAGATCGTCGCTGCTGCTGCCGACCTCTTCGAGGGCCTGCCCGCCCCGTCGTAGCTGCACCCGCAGCAGACGCCGCTGACGGAGCCTTCAGACCAGCTTCGCGCCCTGATCACGCGGGTGGGGCGTTTATCCGGACGCGCGGTGGGCGATCGCGGCGGTCTCGGTCAAGACTTCGCGGTTGGCGGCTAGGCCGGGTGAGATGATGTTCACAAAGAACGCGTCCAGGTCGTGGGCGTCGATCAGGTCTCGCAGCTGTCGTCGGCACTCTTGGCGAGTGCCGGAGATCTGGTATTGGGCGACTATCTCGTCGGTCACAAGCCGGGCCGCTTCGTCGGGCCCGCCCAACTCAAAAGCTCGGCGCAGGGCCGCGATCTCGTCGTCGCGGAGCCCGAGGTTGCGCAGCAGCCTTCGGGGGCTGTCCATCACCGCGTACCCGTAGAGCGTCTTGGCCTCGGTGATCATCTCGGGCGTGTAGGCCAGCCGGTCAAGGTAGACGCGGGTGAGCGGCGGCCCGGGGCCGCGTGCCTGCTGGGCGATGCTGAAAGCGTCGCCCAGGTCGCCTTTGGCCATCAGCACCACGCCGTCGGCTGCGGCGCCGGCCAGCCCGAGCAGCTTGGGGCCGCGGGCAGCCACCCAGATCGGGATGTCGCGGGGCCCCATGCTGAGCTGGGCCTCCTCGAGCTTGAAGCGCCGCCCCTGCCAGGTGACTGGCTCGCCGCGCCACAGCAGGCGCAGCGCGTCGATGGAATCAGCCATCACAGCCACCGGCGCCGATCTTGTGATGCCCATTGGCCGTAGCACCATCGTCCCCCCGGCCACCAGCGTCACGAACGCCCTGCCGCCGCTCATTTCGTCCACAGTGGCCAGCGCCGCCGCGGTGGCGGCCGGGTGCCGGGTGTACCCGTTGGTGACCGCGCCGAGACGGATCGCGTCGGTGGTGCAGGCCGCGGCACCCAGCACTGCGTACACGTCGAGCATCAGGCCCTCGTCGGCAACCATGGCGTGCGAGTAGCCCAGCTCTTCAGCCATCTGGATGGTCTCCACCAGCTCGCCGGCCGCCATGGTCGGAACGATCTGCAGCCCCAGCGCGATGCTGCCTCCGGTCACGGCTGCGGGCTCTTACTCACGTCATGTGCTCCAAGCGCCCAGCGCCGCTCCAAGCAGCCCATTGCGACGCTGCAGCATGTGCTCCAAGCACCCAGCGCGACGCTGCCTGCGGTCACGGATGTGGCGCCTTACGCCACGGGTCCCACACGGGCCGGATCACCACCGGGGCGATGTCGATACGGCGGTCGGTGCCGACCAGCGAGGCCACCAGCTCGCCCACCGCCTCCACCGGCATCATCTGGGCCCTCACCTCCTCGGGCGCCCGGTCGGCCCACAGCTCGGTGTCTACCTGGGCCGGGCACAGCGTGATCACCCGAATGCCCAGATCCTGGCCCTCTAGCCGCAGCACCTCGCCCAGGGCGTTCATCCCGCCTTTGGAGGCGGCATAGGCCGCGTTGCCCTCGAAGGCCTTCAGCGCCGCGATGCTGCTGAGCAGCACGATCTGGCCTCGGGAGGCCGCCAGGTGATCCCAACATGCACGGGTCAGGGCCATCACCGCGGTGAGGTTGACGTCGATCATCCGCTGCCAAGCCCCGGGCTCCACCTCGCCGACCGGCTGCTTCTCGAACACGCCGGCGCAGTGAACCACCAAGTCGATACGGCCGCAAGCCTCGAGCGTCCACTCTGCTACACGCTCGGGTGCTCCCGGCTCGGTCAGGTCAGCCGCCAGGGGAGTGGCCATGCCGTTCAGCCGATGCGCGGCCGCCCGAAGTCGCTTACCGCGGCGCCCCACCAGTATGCATCGCATGCCCCGTGCGGCCAGAGCGGCGGCGCTGGCCAGCCCGATGCCGGATCCTCCGCCGGTCACGATCGCCACCTTCGGAGGCCCGGTCGGGGCCGGTCTGGCGTCGCTGGGGGCGTTCACCGCGAGGCGCTCACCCGACATCGATCACGGGCGGAGGTAGAGGGGCGGCAGATCTACGGAGACTCACCCGAGGCGTTCTGCGAGGCGCTCACCCGAAGAAAGAGGCGGCCAGCACATCATGATTGACGGCGCCCGCGCTGAACGTCCGTCCGCTTGTGAGGTTCGTGAGATGGACTTCAGCCGGCGAGTGCAGCTCGATCGGGATCTCGTAAAAGTCCCGGCCGGCGTCCTCATAGATCTCGATGAACGGCCTCCCGTAAGCGGAGCTCGCCGCTGAGATCACCCGATCGACGATGCCGGCACAGCGGTGGTCGTCATCGGCGACAGTGATGTTGGCGACGCCGCCGTAGAGCAGGCTGTCGTTGATCCGGCCCATCGAGATCAGGTCGTCGTCCACCAGAGGAGGCACCACGCCGAAACCGTAGGCGTAGCGCAGGCCGCGCATGTCCATTCCCTCCTCGGCCAGGCGGTGCAGAGTCTGCTCCACTATCCGGGCCGCCACCTGCACGGCGGTCACCAGGCTCCGGTTTGGCGCGAACAGCACGTACAAGTCGCCGGGATCCACTCGGCACGACGACGCGATGAGATCGGTCATCGCCGCCGGGATCGCTTCAGAGGTCTGTATGGCCACCACCGCCTCGTGGTGCTCGTCGCGGTAGTCGATCCAATCGAAATAGTGGTCCAGGCTGGCCCTGTTGAGCGCCCTGCCGGGCCCGGCGAGAATGGCGGCGTGCTCCTTGCCGGGCGCCTCGAGCCGCCATCCGGCGATCTGCGACGCCACGCAGCCCTCGATGGGATGGTCGATCATCACCCTCACAGCGGTCAGCATTCGGCCAGCCAGAGCGAAGGGCTCGTAGCTGACGGTGCCGAGGCCGCCCAGAGTGACCAGCGTGTAGAGGCTGGCGGCGCGCCATCCGCCCTTGGCCTCCAAGCCCATGTCGATCAGCGTCACGCCGCTGCTGTGCCTGCTGACGGTCACGCCCAGCGCGTCGGCCTCGTCGAGGATCACCCGAACCGCTTTCATTGCCTCGCGGTTAACGCTGATCACGGCCATCAGGCGGGGCTGGACTCGCGGCCGCCCAGCGCCGCATCCACCGGTATCACCGCGCCGTTGAGGTAGCTGGCCTCGCTTGAGGCGACGAACAGTACAGCAGCGGCGATCTCCTCGGGCCGTCCGAAGCGCCCGGCCGGTATGTGGCGCTGGACCGCGGCCTGTAGATCGGGGTCGCGCATCCCGGCCAGAAGTGCCTCAGTTGCGATCAGCCCCGGTGCCACTGCGTTTACCCGCACACCATGCGGAGCGAGGTCCAGCGCCATAGCCCGGGTGAGGCCCTCGACAGCGCCCTTGGAGGCGATGTAAGCGGTGCGGGAGGTCACGGCCAGCCGGGCCAGGATCGAGCTGATGTGAACGATCACCCCGCTTCGGCGCTCGACCATACCGGCCGCGATGCGCTGGCTGAGCTGGAACAGCCCACGGACGTTGACTCTCCATACGGTCTCGAACGTCTCCAGCGTCACGTCTAAGAACGACGAACGGTCGATCATGGCGGCGTTGTTCACCAGCACCGAAACCGGCCCGAGCGTGTTCTCCACCTCGTCGGCGAGCCGGTCAACGTCGGCGGCTCGACCCACGTCGGCCTGGAACATCTCGGCTGTGCCGCCGGTGTTGGCGACGGCCCGGCAGGTAGCCGCGGCGCCGGCTTCGTCGCGGCGATAGTTGACAGCGACCCGGGCACCCTCGGCCGCGAGGGCCCGGGCCGTGGCCGCTCCGATGCCTCTCGAGGCGCCGGTCACGAGCGCGATATGGCCGTGGAAGCGGCTCATCGGCGACCCTTCACGATCAGCGTCCGCGGGCTACGTCCGCGGGCTGCGTGCGCGGGCTGCGTGAGGCTTCGACCATCACGTTTAGCTTCAGGCTTCAGCCGCCTCGGAGGGCGGCGGCTTCGGCCTCGTCGTCGGCGATCACGGCCAGCACTGCACCGACATCGGCGACGTCGTCCTCTTCCACCAGGATTCTGGCCACGATGCCCGAACACGGGGCTTCCAGGTCGTTCTCGACCTTCTCGGTCTCCACTTCGGCGATCACTTCGCCCTCCAGAACGTGGTCGCCCTCGTCCACGTACCAGGCCACGAGTGTGCCGTCGGTCATGGTGAGGCCCCATTTGGGCAAGATGACGTTGGTGCTCATCGGCGAAGCTTCCTCCTTGCTCAGGCTCGGGCGGCGGCCCGGATGGCCTCCAGGATGTTGTCTCGGTCGGGCAGGATGATGCTCTCAAGCGGAACGGAGAACGGGATCGGCGCATCCAGCCCGTCGACGCGCACCACCGGCCCTTTGAGATCGGAGAAGCACTCCTCGCCGATGCGTGCGCTAAGTTCGGCCCCAAGCCCTCCCGTGCGCGGCGCCTCGTTGGCCACCACCGCACGGCCCGTACGGGCCACCGACTCCAGCACCGTCTCAGCGTCGTAGGGCCGGATAGTCCGCAGGTCGATCACCTCCACCGACACGCCCTCGGCGGCGGCCTCGGCAGCGACCTCGAGAGCCATCGGCACCATCCGCATGGCTGCCACCACGGTCACGTCGCTGCCGGGCCGGGCCACGGCGGCGCTGCCCAGGGGCGTGGTGAAGTAGCCTTCGGGCACCTCGGCCCTGGCCCGGTACAGGGCCTTGTGCTCCAAAAAGAGCACCGGGTCGTCGCTCTCTATCGACGCCAGCAGAAGGCCCTTCGCGTCGGCGGGGTTAGACGGCGCCACGATGACTATGCCGGGCACGTTGAGAAACCACCCCTCAACGCTCTGGGAGTGGTGGGGGCCGCCGCCGAACCCGCCCCCGCAGGCCGTGCGGATCACCAGGGGGGCGGTGAACTGGCCGTCGAACATGTAGTGGAGCTTCGCCGCGTTGTTGACGATCTGGTCGTAGCACTCGCCGAGGAAGTCGGCGAACATGATCTCAGCCACCGGGCGCATCCCGACCATCGACGCGCCGACGCAGGTGCCGATGATCGCCGCCTCCGACAGCGGTGTGTCGCGCACCCGCCCAGGGCCGTACTTGGCCAGCAGCCTGCGGGTCACGCCAAAGTCGCCGCCCATCTCGGCGATGTCCTCTCCGATGAGGAACATCTCGGGGAACTTGTCCATCGCCAGATCGAGAGCGTCGTTGAGGGCTTTCGTGAAGCTCGTCTTGCGGGGCTTCCTCCTGACGCGCCGGGCGCGCCTAACAGGCTTGGGCCCGGGTCCCGCGGGTTTGGTAGGCGGCGGGGCGGCTTCGGCGGCCGTCTTGGGACTCACCGCGGGGCCATCTCCCAGCCTACGTACACGTCGGCGGTGGCCTTGGCCGGGTCGGGCTCGGGGCTCGCCTTGGCGAACTCGATCCACTCCTCGATAACAGCGCGCGCGCGTTGCTCGACGGCCTCGATGTCTTCGGGGCGGACGCCGCGGGCGTGCAGCTCCTCGGCGGCCAGCATGATCGGGTCGCGCTCTTCGCGCCAATACTTCACTTCTGCTTCGGGTCGGAACTCCCCGGCGAACACCCCCTGCCACCGCCAAGTCTTGAACTCCAGGAAGCGGGGGCCGCGGCCGGCTCTGACGGCCTCGACTGCGGCGGCGACCGCGGCATGGGCATCGACGATGTCGTTGCCGTCGACCTGCTCGCAGCCGATACCGTAACCCCGAACCAAATCGACGATGTCCTCAGAGGCGTGGCCCTTGCCCACGGGCATCGAGATGGCGTAGCCGTTGTTGACGCATGCGTACAGCACCGGCAGGCTCCAGATAGCAGCCATGTTGAGACTCTCGTGGAACTCGCCCCGACCCACCGTGCCGTCGCCGATGATGGCGCACGCCACTTTGGGCTCGTCTCGCATCTTGGCCGCCAGGGCTACGCCCAGCACTGTGGCCATGTATGAACCCTCCACGGCGTTGTCGCCGAAGTTGCCAACCGCCGGATCGGCCGAGTGCAGGCTGCCGCCCTTGCCGCTGCACACGCCAGTGGCCTTGCCGAAGAGTTCGGCCATGATCCGCTCACCGTCGCCCTTGTGGCGTTGCTGGGCGAGGGCGTTGATGCCGTGGCAGCGGTGGTCGGGGAAGAACGCGTCGTCAGCCTCTAGGTGGGCGGCCAGCGCGGCCTGGGTGGCTTCCTGGCCGAGGCCGGTGTGCAGCATCCCTGGGACGTTGCCTTGCTCGAACTCCCGCTCCAGCCCCTGTTCAAAGGCGCGTATCAGCCACATGTCCCTGTAGAGGTCAGTCAGCGTGGCCGTATTCATGCACAGCGTCCTTTCTGCTGCTTGCGTCCAAATGCCAGCAGGTGATGCTAGCCGGTCCGAATGCTAAGCGGGCC
Organism: Acidimicrobiales bacterium; assembly: GCA_965214945.1. Lineage (GTDB taxonomy): Bacteria > Actinomycetota > Acidimicrobiia > Acidimicrobiales > Aldehydirespiratoraceae > JAAXHB01. The sequence continues at coordinate 1,353,614 of OZ244029.1, forward strand.
CGGCCGACCAGCTCGCAGCCGTGCTAGTCGAACACCAGCTCCAGGTCGGACGGGTTGTACCCGGAATACTCCAGAAGACGTTCAGAATATCTCTTGATATTTTTGGAACTGAAGGCGACGTTTATCCAGTATATACTTGTGCCGATTCGCTTGGGCATTCGAAGTTCGGATGGATCTCGGCTGATGAGCGGATGTTTTTTCCCTCGTGTTTGTTCCTTCAACCTTTCGAAGTCATTGGGGTGACGCTCATAAAGCGCAGCAGCCACTCCTACCAAGAGTTCGTACCAGTAGTTGATCTGGTGGTGTTGACCCCACAGGATGAAACTGTTGGGTATAGGGGTGGCATAGCCGCGCCCGTGACGCTTTGGCGCTTCTGCCGGTTGTCTGTATCGAGGGATGAGCGGCTGCCTCGGCTCGGAGATCTGAGTCGGTGCTGAAACAGCTGCCGTCGGTGCAGGTCTGGTGAGCGGCTCTGTCGGTTCGGAGATCTGAGTGGGTGCTGAAACAGCTGCCGTCGGTGCAGGTCTGACGCGAGTGCCTGCCAACACATCAGCTACCTGACTAGGTTCTGGTCTCAGCCCGACGGCCTTGTAGACCCGTTTACCCACGAGTTCTACTAGCTCGCTATCGGGCTCGTCTTTCATTTGCTGCCAGATGCGAGGCAGCTCGATGTTGAGCTGGGATGCTCTGCGGCGAGCTTTGAGAACCTGCTCCGCTCGGCGCTCTGCTTGGCCGTTGCAGAGCACTTCCTTTCCCAGGAAGGCTTGGAAGTCGTCGACGAGCTGCTCGATGGGGTCGCTCAGGAGATTCAGTTCGGCAAACCGCCGATCTTGTGGTGGACCCTTCTCAAGAGGCAGGTAGAGCCACCACTCCTCGCCAGTGGTGAGGATGCAGACGCTGACACCGTTGTGGAACGCGTATCCCAGTATTTGCTCAACATGGTCGCCAAGGTTCACCCGTGGCGCTTTGGCTTCGACGAAAGCGACGCAGTTGCCTTGGGCTCTGGGATTCATGAGGGCAATGTCAACCCGGCCGCCCTTGGATTTTCCCCCGGCCGAATACTCAAAGCGGACTTCGGTGCCGCCCCAGACATCCCAGCCAAGATCCTGTAGCAACGGGACTAAGATCGTGATCTTGGCGGCCTCCTCATTCGGGGGCGTTGTCGAGGCGCGCACGCGTTCCAGCGTCTTACGCAGTGGCATGGCCACTATGTATACCACATACAATGACAGCCCAATGTGATCGTCCGTTGCTGCGGAGCGAAGCCACGGTGGTCTTTCAAGCTCAGAGACGGCTCATGCGTGACGGCCGTGCTGCGGAGCTAATCCACAGCGTTTCAGCAATGTGAAGCGCGCCGGCGGGGGAGTGGTCTGGTTACCGTAGGAGCAGCAGCGCAGCCGGTCGCTCTGTCATCCGCGAGGACGCGAATGGCTGTTCACTGTGACACGGCGGGCTGCGGAAAGGACGCTCATGGATGCTAACAGCGACAAGAAGCCTCAACAGGAAAGCCGGCGCACATGACCGCCGACCGCGGGGTTTGGGCAGCTCCTGAGGCCTTGAACGCCGTCGAGCTGGTCGAGTTCGCCCAAACAGTTGAACGGCTCGGCTACTCACAGCTGTGGCTGGGCGAGACCTTCGGGCGCGACCCGTTCGCTCAGGCGGCACACCTCGGGGCCGTCACGTCGACGCTTGGGCTCGCCAGCGGCATCGCCAACGTCTATAACCGCCACCCCGGCGTGATGAAGCAGGGCGCGTACACCGTGGCCGAGCAGACCGGCGGACGGTTCACGCTTGGGCTGGGCGTGTCGAGCCCGGTGATCGTCAACCGAGTGCGCGGCATCCCATACGACAAGCCGCTGTCGTTTATGCGGTCGGTGCTCGATGTCATGGACAGGGCGCGCTACACGGCGGTACCGCCGCCCGAGCCGCCTCCGGTGGTGCTCGCTGCGCTCGGCCCGCGGATGCTGGAACTCGCTGCCGAGCGCACCGCAGGCGCCCACCCCTACAACGTCACCCCCGAGCACACCGCCTTCGCACGCTCGGTGATGGGCCCCGACGCCCAGCTCAACGTTGAGCAGAAAGTGATGCTCACCGCCGACGCCGCCCAGGCCCGGGCCGTAGGTGCCAAGGTGATGAAATTCTACATACGCGCGCCGGGCTACCGCCTGTGCTGGCAGCGCCTCGGCTTCAGCGACGACGAGATCGACGGACTCGCGCCTCGCTTCGTGGATGCGATGGTCGCCTGGGGCGACGTCAACGCCATAGAGCGCCGCCTGGCTGAGCATGTTGACGCCGGCGCCAGTCATGTCTGCATCCAGGTGCTGCACCCCGAAACCGGGGTCGCGGCGATGGACTACGACGCGCTGGCGGCACTGGCACCCGCGGCCTGAACCGGCGTCGACGCCTGAACCGGGATCCGCGAGTGCTCGGCGCCTCGGTAGCTGCGGTGGCAGAGACTCTGGTGGGCGCTCCGGCCTGCGCGGCTATGAGGTCGAGTGGGTGAAGAACCTTGCGGGCAAGACCGCGGTCGTCACGGGCGCCGCCAGCGGAATCGGCCGGGCTCTAGCCGTGCGCTTCGCCGCGGAGGGCATGCGCGTGGTGGCCGCCGACGTGGAGGAGCCGCCGCTCGGTGAGACTGTCCAGTCGATCCGCGGCCAGGGCGGCGAGGCGATGGCGGTGCCGTGTGACGTATCGTCGTGGCCGGCGGTCGAGATGCTGCGCGACGCCACCGATGCGGCCTACGGCCCGGCCGACGTGCTTTGCAACAACGCGGGAGTGGCCGGCCTCGGCGCCACCGCGGAGACTTCGCTGCTCACCTGGGAGTGGTGCCTGGGCGTCAACCTGTGGGGAGTGATCCACGGCTGCAAGGCGTTCCTGCCGGCGATGATCGAGCGGGGCTCGGGCCATGTTGTCAACACAGCGTCGATTCTGGGTCTGATGACCTCAGGAGGCACGGGCCCCTACGTCGTTTCCAAGCACGGGGTGGTGGCGCTGAGCGAGACGCTGTACGCCGAGATGGCCTCGGCCGGCACCGGTGTGGGGGTGACGTGCCTGTGCCCCGGTTTCGTGGCCACCAACATCATGGACTCCGACCGCAACCGCCCGGAGCGGTTTCTCGATGCCGAGTCGGCCCAGCAGCATGTGCTCGACGACACCACCCGGGCCGCGGTACGCGAAATGTACGCTCAGACCATGCCCCCAGAAGAAGTGGCCGCCCAGACCGTGGAAGCCATCCGTGCCGACCGCTTCTACCTGCTGAGTGACCGAGACTTCGACGACAACATCGCGGCGCGACACCTGCGTATCCAAACCCGCCTGAACCCAGACTCGGACTCTTCGCTTCTGGCCAAGCTGCTGGAATAGCCGGCGGAGGGGGGCCGAAGCTGAAATGAGCGACCAACACGACCAACAGGCAACTGCCGGCCCGCACAGGCAGGCTGCCGAGCAGATGGCCGCTGAGCAGACGACTGTGCTGGTCACTGGCGCCACCGGCTTCATCGGCTCGCACGTCGCCAAAGCTTTGCAAGACGCGGGTCACGCAGTGCGGGCCTTCGTGCGCAACCCGACCAAACTGGAATCAGTCACGGCGCGCGTCGGCGTGGACATCAGCGCCATCTCAGAAGCGCGCGGCGACATCACCGATGCCGCCGCAGTCGCCGCTGCGGTCGCGGGCTGCGATGCCGTCGTCCACGCTGCCGCGGTGGTCGGCACCGACCCCACGACGGAGGCCGAGATCGAGGCCACGAACCTTGTCGGGGCGATCAACGTGCTTGGTGCTGCCGCGGACGCCGGCTGCGACCCGATCGTGCACATCTCAACGGCTTCTGCACTGTTCCCGTTCACCGCCGATCCGGTCACGGCGGATCATCCCGTGGGCACTGCGCGCTCCGCATATGCCCGCACCAAGGCGGCCTGCGAACAGCTTGCGCGCAGCTACCAGGCCAGGGGCAAGCCCGTAGTGATCATTTATCCGGCGATGGTCGCAGGCCCCGACGACTACGGCGGCTCGACACAGATCGATCCGACCAAGCTGTGGCTCACCAAGCCCTACCCGCTCAGCAAGGGCTACACCCTGTCGGTGGTGGACGTGCGCGACGTTGCTGCCGTGATCGCCGCGGCCATGAGCCCCGGCCGTGGCCCAAAGCGATACCTGATGTTCGGGCGCCATCTGAACAGCGAGGATCACCTAGCCGTGCTGCGAGATGCCACCGGACGTGATCTCAAGTCGGTGTCGGTGCCGCGGGTGGCGTTCTGGGTCTGGGGCAAGCTGGGAGATCTCACTCGTAGGGTTGGCCTCGACATCGTGCTCACGTCAGAGGCATACGAGTACATGTTCAACTACTGCGCGGGCGATGACTCCTTCACTCGGGCCGACACCGGCGTGAGCATGCGGCCGCTGATCGACACCTACCGCGACACCATCGCCTGGATGCACCGGGTGGGCCACCTGACCGCAGATCAGGCCGGCACCTTGGCTTAGGCCGACGCCTGATCGAGGCGCTGACCGCGCCGGGCTTCGGCTCGGCCGTGATCTCAGCGGCGGCTCTTTGAGCTGCCCTCGAGTCGTGTCCCGTGGCGGCCCGCGCTCGGGTGCTCCGACTCGGGGCGGGGAGGTGTCTTTGAGCTGCCCTTGGGTCGTGTCCTGTGGCGGGGGATGCTGAGTTGTGAAGGCCACCCTTTGGTGTCACACCCTGACCTTAGATTTGCTCTGTATCCAATTACATGATAATTTATATAAAATCATGAAATCTTCACTAAACAAGTCTACACTGGAAAAGGTGATCGGTGTGGACACTCCTGTAATAGGAGGGGTGGACGAACTTCGGGCGTGCTGGGTCCACGAGGGCGAGAGCGCTGAGCTGGTGCGTGCACTCAAGTACGGGCGAGTCACAGCGCTCGTTACGGCAATTGCGGACGCAATGGCGGAGATCGCTCCCAGCACCTCCGCGGTCAGCATCGTGACGTGGGTGCCGTGCACGCCGCGGCGCCGCCGGAAACGGGGGTTCGACCCAGCAGAACTGCTCGCCAGAGCGCTGGCGCGGCGTCTGCGGTGCAAAGCACGGGCGTGTTTGCGCCGCCTCGACAACCGTCCCCAGACCTCTCGCAGCCGCGAGGGGCGCCTTGTGGGCCCGCAGCTTCGGGGCCGGTCCATGTGGCGGGGCATGGCGTCGCATGTTCTTCTGGTCGACGATGTGTGCACCACCGGCTCAACGCTGATGGTCGCAGCCTCGGCCTTGCGGGCCTGCGGAGCCCAGTCGGTGTCGGCAGTTGTCGCAACCGTGGCGGCGCGGCGCGCTCCCCAGGCGTGAGACAGGGTGCCACCGCATTCAGCCGGCGTTCCCGGTGCCCCTGAGCACGGTGCCGCAGGCAAAGTCGCTCAAAACCGCGACGGGGCCACGGGCGGAGGAGCGTGGGCAGCTTATTGCTGGCGCTCAAGGCAGGCAAAGTCGCTCGAAACCGCGACGGGGCCACGTTCTAGGGATTTGGTCGATGACCACGGTGCCGCGGCAGCCCGCGGCGAGGCCTCTACGATGATGGCCAGCGACTGAGAGGCGACGGAGAAATGTCTCAGCGGTCAGATCCGGGCGTCAGCCAGGTCGGCGCATCAGCTGGCCAGGCCAGGGCACTAGCCATATCAACGCATCAGCCAGTTGGATAGAGGGAGTTCAGGTTTGGAAGTCTCCATCAGCAGCCGTCGCACGGTGGTCACCCCCCGTCTGGCCAAGGCTGTTCGCACCAAGATCGGCAAACTGGGACGCCTGGTCCCAGAGCTTGACAACGCGGTCGTCCACTTCGAAGAGGAGCGCAACCCGCGTATCACCGACCGCGAGACGTGCGAGGTGACCGTGTCGGGCCACGGCCACCACCTTCGTTGCAAGGTCAGCGCCCCCGATCCGTTCACTGCTGTGGACCTCGTGGAGGCCAAGCTGGAGCATCAGGTACGGAAGCTGCGCACTAGGCTCCAGCTGAGGCGCCACGGGCGAGGCGACACCATCCGGCGGGGCCGCGGCGCTGCTGAGTCGGGCTCGGCCCAGGCCGGCCGCACCGACGCAGCCTCCGCGGCGGACTGAGCCGAGCGCAGGGAGGTCAAGTTGGTGTCGTTTTTTAGGCGCCTGTTGCGGTCGGGTGAGGGCCGCAAGCTGAGGGCCCTAAAGGCTCTGGTGCCCGACATCGGCGCTGCCGAGCCCGAGATGAAGTCCCTCTCCGATGAGGCCCTTCAAGCCCGCACCGGCGAATTCCGTCAGCGCCTTGCCAACGGCGCTGCCGTCGACGACCTGCTCGTGGAGGCATTCGCCGTGGTGAGAGAGGCCGCGTGGAGGGTGCTCGGACAGCGCCACTATGACGTGCAGCTTGTCGGCGGCGCCGCGCTACACCTCGGCTGGGTCGCCGAGATGAAGACGGGCGAGGGCAAGACGCTCACCTCCACCCTGCCGATCTACCTGAGCGGGTTAACCGGTGCCGGCGTGCACGTCGTGACTGTCAACGACTACCTGGCCGGACGCGACGCCGAGTGGATGGGCCGCCTCTACCGCTGGCTGGGGCTGACCGTCGGCCTGGTCGTGCCCGGTCAGAGAGGAACAGCTCACAAACGTGCCCAGTACGCCTGCGACGTCACTTACGGCACCAACAACGAACTCGGCTTCGACTATCTGCGCGACAACATGGCCATGTCGCGCGCCGACCAAGTGCAAAGAGGCCACCAATACTGCATCGTCGATGAGGTCGACTCGATCCTGATCGACGAGGCCCGAACGCCGCTGATCATCAGTGGCCGCGTTGCTGATGCGGCCAAGCTCTACTCCAGCTTCGCGGGCATCGCCCGAGGCCTGCGCAGAGACGTCCACTACGAGGTCGACGAAGAGAAGCGCACCGTGGCGCCCCTTGAAGAGGGCGTCCACGCTGTTGAACGCGTCCTGGGGGTGGAGAACCTCTACGACCAGGTGTCACAGAACCTCGTCCACCAGCTTCAGGCCGCGCTCAAGGCCAAAGAGCTGTACCGGCGCGACCGCGACTACATCGTCGACCGCCACCAGGTGAAAATCGTCGATGAGTTCACCGGCCGCGTACTTGAGGGCCGCCGCTGGTCTGACGGCATCCACCAGGCCGTTGAGGCCAAGGAGGGCGTGGCCGTCAAAGAGGAGAACCAGACGCTCGCCACGGTCACGCTGCAGAACTACTACCGGCTCTACGAGCGCTTAGCGGGCATGACTGGCACCGCGCAGACCGAGGCCAGCGAGTTGGTGTCCACTTACGGGCTGCACGTCGTGAGCGTGCCGACGCACCGCCCGGTGGCGCGCGCGGATGCCGCCGACCTGATCTACAAGGGCGAGAACGGCAAGTTTGGCGCCTGCGTGGACGACATCCTGGAGCGCAACCGCCGGGGCCAGCCGGTGCTGGTGGGAACGGTGTCGGTGGAGAAATCCGAGAAGCTGTCGCGCTTGCTAGACAAGCAGGGCGTCGCCCACGAGGTGCTCAACGCCAAGCAGCACCACCGCGAAGCCGAAATAGTAGCCCAGGCAGGCCGGCTCGGCGCGGTGACGGTCGCGACCAACATGGCGGGCCGCGGCGTCGACATACTCCTGGGCGGCAATCCCGAGGCGCTTGCGGCGCGAGACCTACGCGCCGAGGGAGGTGACCCCGCCGCCCCCGAAGACCGCGCCCGCCTGGAGACGCTGACAGCCAAGCACAAGGCCGTTACCGACCGCGAGCGCGAGCGGGTCATCGATCTGGGTGGCCTGTACGTGCTGGGTACCGAACGCCATGAGAGCCGGCGCATCGACAACCAGCTGCGTGGCCGTTCCGGGCGCCAAGGCGACCCGGGGGAGAGCCGGTTCTACCTCTCGCTCGAAGACGACCTGATGCGTCTGTTCGCCACCGGAGCGATGAACTGGGTGATGGACAAGGCGCTGCCCGAGGACGTGCCGATCGAGGCCAGCATGGTCACCAAGGCAATCGAGCGAGCGCAGAACACCGTGGAGCAGCGCAACGCGGAGACCCGCAAGAACGTCCTTAAGTACGACGAGGTGATGAACGCCCAGCGCAAGGTGATCTACCGCAGGCGCTCCCAGATCCTCGACGGCGCCGACCTGCGAGTGGAGGCTCTGGAATACCTGGGCGATGCCGCGGACGGAGCGATCACCACTTACTGCGTCTCGGACTACAAAGAGGAGTGGGATCTCGACGGCCTATCCACCGAGATTGCCGGGCTCTGGCCGGGCGGGGTGCCGCGCGGCGAGCTGGGAAGAGCCCGCAACATCCAAGAGCTGGCAGAGCTTGTCAAGCGAGCCGGCGCTGAGCACTACGCGGATCGCGAGCGCGAGCTGGGCGACGAGGTGATGCGTCAAGTTGAGCGCCAGGTGATGCTGCGGATTATCGACCAGAAGTGGCGGGGGCATCTGCGCGAGATGGATCTGCTGCGCGAGGGCATACACCTGCGGGCGATGGGCCAGAAAGATCCTGCTAGCGAGTGGCAGCGCGAAGGCTTCGAGATGTTCGGCCAGATGATGACGAGCATCGCTATGGACTTCGTCAAGTACGTGATGCACGTGCGAGTCGCGGCGCCAGACCGCGGCGACTCTCAGCGCCTTGTGAGCGTGAGAACTCAGAAGACCGAAGCCGGCCCTCGAGCGGTAACCGCTGCCGCCACGGCCGCGCAGGTGGCGGCCCCCCGAGCTGCGGGCCGCCGCCCTTCCGACGTCGGACTGGTCGGCGTCGGGGCCTCCAGTGTGGGCGCTCCTGTCGGAGCAAGCCGCCGCGCCGCCGCGGGTGGGCGCACAGCCGGTGCCAGAGGCGCCGCCCGCGGACGCGAGGCGACCCGCGTCCCTGTCGTGAAATCGGAGCTGGAGAAGGTGGGCCGCAACCAGCCGTGCCCCTGCGACAGCGGCAAGAAATACAAGTTCTGCCACGGTCGCCCCGGCGCGGCCCCAGCCTCTGGTATCAGTGCAGGCAGCGCCAACGGCGGCGGGCGCGCCGGCTAGAACTCGTGCAAGACCACTCCGAGGAGATCCGCAAGCTCAGGGCCCGCCTCGCCAAAGCCCGCGAGTACTTGGGCGTCGACGCCCTGAGCGTCAGGCACAGCCAGCTTGAAGCCGAGTCGTCGCGGCCCGACCTGTGGGACGACCCTGACCGGGCGCGCGCAGTCACGTCGGAACTTGCGGCTGTGCGGGAAGATCTCACGTCCTTCGAGCGCCTCGACGCGGAGATGTCCGATCTGGAGGTGCTCAACGAGCTGGCCGTGGAGGAGTCCGACACGGCCGCAGCCGACGAGGTCGCGGACGAGGCGGCAGCGTTGGCGGAGCGTCTCGACGACCTCGAGATGCGCGCGCTCTTCAGCGGCGAGTTCGACGAGCGCGACGCGGTGTGCCAGATCAAGTCCGGCGAGGGCGGCACAGACTCGCAGGACTGGGCGGAGATGCTGATGAGGATGTACCGCCGCTGGGCCGAGCGCCGCGGCTTCGATCTGGAGATCACGGCGCTCTCGCCGGGCACCGAGGCCGGCTACTCCAGCGTGGACTTCCTGGTGAGGGGGCGCCACGCGTACGGCTGGATGCGCTCAGAGCACGGTGTCCACCGGCTGGTGCGCATATCACCGTTCAACAATGAAGGAAAGCGCCAGACTGCGTTCACGGCGGTGGAGGTGGTGCCGTTCTTCGAGGAGGTGTCGAACGAGGTCGTCATCGACGACAGGGATCTGCGCATCGACACCTACCGAGCATCGGGTGCCGGAGGCCAGCACGTCAACAAAGTGGACTCGGCGGTGCGTATCTTGCACCGCCCCACTGGGATGGTCACGAGCTGCCAGAACGAGCGCAGCCAGCACCAGAACAAGGAGCGGGCCAAGCAGATGCTGGCGGCAAAGCTCGCCGACTTAGAGCGCAAGAAGCGCCAGGCCGAGATCGCCGAGATCAAGGGGGAGCAGCACAACGTCGGGTTCGGCAGCCAAATACGCAGCTACGTGCTGTACCCATACCAGATGGTGAAGGACCTGCGAACGGCGCACTCCACGGGAAACGCCGACGGCGTGCTCGCCGGCGACGTGGACCCGTTCATGGTGGAATGGTTGAAATGGAAGCGCGCGTCGGACGTCGAGGTGCCGCGCGGCGCTCAAGGCGCGGCCCCGACCCGGTCTCAGAGAAGCGGGCCTCGCCGTCTTAGGATGAGCAGGGCCAAGGCGGGGATCGCATGATCAGGCTGGAGAACGTCACCAAGGTTTTTAAGGGTGATGTCGTGGCTCTGCGCGACGCGTCGATAGACATCTCAAAGGGCGAGTTCGTCTTTTTGGTGGGCCCGTCCGGCTCGGGCAAGTCCACGTTCATCCGTCTGATCAACCGAGAGCACACACCCGAGCACGGACGCATATTCGTGGCCGGCCGCGACATCGGCACCCTCCGCTCGTGGAAGGTTCCCTACCTGCGGCGAAACATCGGCTACATCTTCCAGGACTTCAAGCTGCTGCCCAAGAAGACCGTGTCGGAGAACGTAGCGTTTGCTTTGGAGGTAACAGGCAAGCCCCGCCACGTGATCCGCCGCCAGGTGCCGGCGATCCTTGATCTCGTCGGGCTTTCCCGCAAGGTCGACCGGGTGCCGGCGGAGCTATCCGGCGGCGAGCAGCAGCGCGTGTCGATAGCGCGGGCGTTCGTCAACCGGCCGCTGATCTTGCTGGCTGACGAGCCAACCGGCAACCTCGACCCGAACACCTCGGTTGGCATCATGCGCCTTCTCGAACGTATCAACGGCACCGGCACCACGGTGGTGATGGCCACTCACGACAGCAGCATCGTCAACACCATGCGCCAGCGCGTTGTCGAACTCGACCGCGGCGTCATAGTCCGTGACCAGGCCAGGGGCGTGTACGAGTAGCCGCTGATGCTCAGCTATCGCTATGTGCTGCGCGAGACCGGGCAGAACCTGTGGCGCAACGGCCTGCTGGCGTTGGCGACAGTGATCACCGTAGGCGTGTCGCTGTCCATGTTCGGCAGCTTCGCGCTGTTCCGTGTGGCGGTGGCCAATGCTACGCAGCGCTGGGAGAACGGCATCGAGTTCGTTGTGTGGATGAACGCCGACGCTTTGCCCGAGGAGCACCAGAACGTCGAGAACAAGCTGATTGAGAGCCCCGGCGTCGCTAACTGGAACTTCGTCGATCAGGAGGAGACTTATGAGGAGTTCAGGGAGTTCTTCGCCGACACGCCCGAGCTGATCGAGAACTTCACCCCGCAAATGCTGCCGCCGTCCTACCGCGTGGCCCCGACCGATCCCGACGTAGACGTCGTCAAGGAGCTGGGCGAGCAGTTCCGGGGCCACCCAGGGGTTCGCACCGTGGTGTTCGCCGGTGACGCGATCCGGGACGTGCAAGATCTCGCGGAACGGTCCGGGCGGGTGCTGTTCGTTGGCTCGGTCTTCCTGCTGGGCGCGTCCGCGCTGCTGATCCTGAACATGCTGGCCATCGCAATCAACAACCGGCGCCAGGAGATCGAGATCATGCGGGTGGTGGGCGCCACGAAATGGTTCATCCGCGTGCCGTTCATGCTCGAGGGGCTGGTGCACGGGGCGTTCGGCGCGGCACTGGCGGTAGCGAGCAACATGCTGCTGAGGACCTATGTGATCGACCAATTCAGCGACGCCGACGCCATCAAGCTGCTGTCGGGTTTCAGGGTCGACGACGCTGCGATGTTCCGCACCAACTTGCTGGTGCTGATCATCGCGGCCGTGGTGTCGGTGATCGGATCGGCGGTCGCCGTCACGATGTACCTCGACGAGTAGCCCGCAGCCCGTCGACCAGCCTGCCAGCACCGCGATGCCCATCGACTTCACACTGAGCCCTCAGGCGGAGGACATCCGCGCTCGTGTGCGTGAGTTCGTGGACGAGGTGGTCGTGCCGGAATCGGATCGGATTGAGCGGCGCGACCTCGCTGCGACCGACCGCGCCGCCTACAGGAGCGCATTGATCGGGCTGCGCCACGCGGCGCGCCGGCGCGAGCTATGGCTGCCGCACATGCCCGAAGAGTGGGGCGGTATGGGCCTCGGTCACGTGGAGCTGGCGATGGTGCAAGCCGAAGCAGCCCGCACCCGGCTCGGGCCGTGGACGATGAACTGCCAGGCCCCCGACGAGGGCAACATGCAGACGCTGCGGCACTGGGCCACGCCCTATCAGGCCGAGGCGTATCTGCGCCCGCTGTGCGAGGGCCGAGTGATGAGCTGCTTCGCGATGACCGAGCCGGAAGTCGCGGGTTCGGATCCGACGCTCATCCAGACCCGGGCGCGCCCCGATGGCGACAAGTGGGTGATCGATGGCCACAAGTGGTTCGTCTCCGGGGCTCACCGGGCGGCGTTCGCGATTCTGATCGCCCGCACGGAGGACGTCCCCGATCCGCCTCAGGCCGGCAACAGCGCGTTCATCGTGGACATCCCGTCACCCGGGTGGCGTGAGGTACGGCAAATCGAGACGATGCACGGTGCTACGGGCCACTCAGAGATCCGGATCGAGGGACTGCGAGTGCACAAGCGCCAGATGCTAGGCGGCCGAGGCCAGGGTCACCGGCTGGGCCAGCACCGGCTGGGCCCGGCGCGCCTGGCGCACTGCATGCGCTGGATCGCCCAGGCAGAGCTGGCGCTCGACATGATGGCGGCCCGCTCGCTGGAGCGGTTCTCGCACGGGTCGCTGCTGTCTGAGAAGCAGGGCATCCAGTGGATGATCGCCGACTCGGCAATGGAGCTGTACCAGTCCAAGCTGATGGTTCTGCACGCCGCCCACAAGATCGACGTCGGCGCCGACTTCAAGTCTGAGGTGTCGATGGCCAAGCACTTCGTGGCCAACGCGCTGAACCGCATCGTCGACCGCTCGATACAGGTGCACGGCGCGCTCGGGTATTCCACCGACACGCCGCTGGCGCACATGTACCAGCACGCTCGGTGGGCTCGCATCGCCGACGGTGCCGACGAGGTGCACCGGATGCGCATAGCCCAGCGGGCCCTCGCCGCGTTCAGCGAACACGGGACCACCCGGTCGGCGACGGGCGGCCTGCCTATCTAAGCTGGCCTGGTCAGCCGGTCAGAGCAGATCCTCGGGGGTGTGGCAGCGCTTGCCCAGGGCTGACGCCACGGCCGGCTCGAATATCCGGCCGCCGTGAACATTGAGCCCGGCTCGCAGCCCCGTATCGGCTCGCATCGCGGCGATCGGCCCAGCCTCTGCGATCCGCAGCACATAAGGGAGCGTGGCATTGTTGAGAGCCTGGGTGGAGGTGCGGGGAACAGCTCCGGGCATGTTGGCAACGCAGTAGTGCACCACTCCGTTCACGACGAAAGTCGGCTCGGCGTGCGTGGTGGGATGCGACGTCTCGGCACAGCCGCCTTGGTCGATGGCGACGTCGACTATCACCGCTCCGGCGTTCATCTGCTTCACCATCGTTGCTGTCACGAGGCGCGGCGTCCTGGCGCCCGGTATGAGCACCGCGCCAATCACGAGATCAGCCGCCACCACCGCGGCCTCGAGCGCCGCCGAGTTCGAGTACACAGTGCGCACGGAGGGGCCGAAGCGGTCCGACAGCAACGCCAGCACCTCGAGGTCGCGATCCAGAACGGTCACGTCCGCTCCCAGCCCGACGGCCATCTGGGCGGCGTTGCGGCCCACGACGCCGCCGCCTATTACCACCACCGAAGCCGGCGGCACGCCGGGTACGCCTCCGAGCAGTACGCCGCGGCCGCCTGCTGCAGCCTCCAGGCAGCGCGCTCCAGCCTGTATCGACATCCTGCCAGCCACCTGCGACATAGGCGCCAGAAGCGGCAGACCCCCGCGCCGCCCAACCACCGATTCGTACGCGAACGCCGTGGCACCGCTGGCGAGCAGGTCGTCGGCCTGCTCAGGGTCGGGAGCGAGATGCAAGAACGTGAACAGCGTGTGATGAGGCCGCAGCTGCGCGCGCTCTGGGGCCTGAGGCTCCTTCACCTTCACGATCAGCTCGGACACCTCGAACAGCTCGTCGGCGGTGGCCGTCAGCCGGGCGCCGCAGGCCGCGTACTCCTCATCGGCGAAGCCGGCTCCGGTTCCCGCGCCTTGCTCGATCAGCACCTCGTGGCCGCGTCCCGTGAGTTCGGCAACGCTGTCCGGGGTCAGCCCGACGCGCCGCTCGACGCTCTTGACCTCCGTGGGAACCCCAACGCGCATAGCAGACTTCCCCCCTGCCTTTTTTAAACATCGGCACCTCGCGCCCTACGCCTGGGCGCTGGCAGACCGAGAATGCCAGCCGAATCCTACCAGTCATGGCCTGCGCCGTCAGCTTCACCGGCCTGCTCAGTTCACCGGCTTGTCCGGCTCACCGGCCTGCTCAGTTACCGGTGCCGGCTGTGTAAGTCACAACCTGAGGCGGCCGGGCGGCAGGCACCGGGCGGGCTATGCGCCGATTAGCTGGGTTCCCACCTTGAGCTGGTTGAACGGCACGCCCCGGTCGACGCTGATATCACGGGGCAGCCCCAGCACACGGTCGCCAATGATGTTGCGCTGGATCTCCGAGGTGCCCCCGGCGATGCCGCCCTGAAGCGCGGACAGGGCGTTGCGCTGCCACGAAGCCTCTGCCTCGTGCTCCCAGGCGATGCCGGACGCGCCCACAATCTCCATGGACAGGTCGCGGTAGTAATCGGCCAGCTCCGATGCCTGAAGCTTGCCTATAGAGCCGCCGGGCCCAGGCGTGCGGCCCGCCTTCAGCTCGGCCTGGGTGCGCATCGACACCAGCGAGCGGCAGGTCTCCAGGATCCTCAGCTGCATCAGCCGCTGACGCAGCGCGGGCCGCCCGAGCGTGCCCCGGCGACGGCATTCGTCGATCAGCCGGTCGGACCGCTCGGTGCTGATCCCGCCGGCGGTGCCGGTTCCGATCGCCACGCGCTCGTACATGAGCATGGCTGTAGCCATTCGCCAGCCGTTGTTGAGTTCGCCTAGCAGGTTGGCGGCGGGGATTCGCACGTCGGTGAAGAAGATCTCGTTGAACTGAAGGCCGCCGTCGATCTGCCGGATCGGCCGTATCTCAACGCCGGGGGAGTCCATCGCCACGATGAACATTGAGATACCGGCGTGCTTGGGGACGCTGGGGTTGGTGCGGGCGATGATGACGCCGTAGGCACAGAGGTGGGCCAGCGTCGTCCAGACTTTCTGGCCGTTTATGGTCCATTCGTCGCCGTCGCGCACCGCGGAGGTTTGGAGGCTGGCCACGTCGGATCCCGCGCCCGGCTCGGAGAACATCTGGCACCACACGTCCTCGCCGGAGATGTTGCGCGCCAGATAGGCGGCCTTCTGCTCGCTGGTGCCGTACTCGGCGAGCATCGGGCAGCACATCCCGAGCGAGATGGTGAGCGGGTAGGTCATGTCGGGGTAGTGCCCGTACTCGTCTCGCCAGATTCGCTCGTGGACTGCGGAGAGGCCTGCACCGCCGTACTCCGTCGGGAGGGTCAGGCCGGCCAGCCCAGCGGCGGCCAGAGCCCTCTGGAAGTGCTGGGCGACTCTGAGGCGCAGCTCACCCCTGGGGTCGGGCCGGCCTCCGAGGTCGACCCCGATGGCGTGCTCGTCCAGGAACTCCCGGCAGCGGGCGCGAAACGCCGCCTCCTCAGCGGGGGAGAGGCTCGAGACGGCGGGCCGCTCAGCGGACACGACGCTCCGGTTCGCGTGGGCACCGCATCCCACCAGACTATGTTGCGTCGAGCCGGGCTGCGCCCGAGCCTTGCCGAAGCCCGGCACGATCGCCTGTGTCGCAGCTGCCGGTATCATGAAGTTGCCCTTCGGGGTTGTCGCCTCAACAGCGACGGACAAAGGGGCTGACCGGTTTCGACGTCGGGACCAGAAAGCCGAAGCACGCGACCGGAGTTGCCCAGACTCCCAAAACGGGGCAACAACAGAGACGCCGACAAGGACGATCTCGTTCTCGCCGCCTGATTCAGTTCAGGCGGATAGAGAATCACCGCGACCAGCGATGGCACGCGGGGCCTGACCACTGCAGCCTGGCACCAGAAGCAGTGTGTGGACGGCGAGAAAGACCGCTGACAGCAGGCAAAGACCGCTGACACCGGAGAAAGATCCAGAGGCAGGGCCCTAAGGCCCACACGACCCGGCGTGCCGGCCGCCTCAAAGCCGGAGACTCGGGAATGGTCGTAGCGAGCTTGGCATTCGCCTGGCGGACGAGGGTTCGATTCCCTCCAGCTCCACATCGGCGTGTATCGTCGCGGCATGCGAGCCGCGGTCTACAGCGAGTTCAACGGCCCGATCACTGTGGAGAACGTCGGCGATCCCGATGTGCCGGAGGACGGTGTGGTCATCGAGGTGCGGGCCTCCGGGCTGTGCCGTAGCGACCTCTACGCCTGGCGCGGCCACGACGCCGACCTGGCCCTGCCGCACGTCCCGGGCCACGAGCTTTCGGGCGTGGTGGCGGAGGCAGGGCCACGAGTGCGGCGCTGGTCGGCGGGGGATCGGGTGACCGCCCCCTTCTGCTGCGGCTGCGGGCATTGCCCCGCCTGTGCCGCCGGCAACGAGCAAACCTGCGACAACTACTACCAGCCAGGCTTCACCGCATGGGGCTCATTCGCCCAGTACTGCGCGATCCCGCACGCCGACGTGAACGTTGCCGCCATATCCGACGACTTCGCGTTCGAGCACGCCTCGATACTCGGGTGCCGTATGATCACCGCCTACCGGGCGTTGGCCGAGCGGGGGCGGCTGGCACCCGGAGAGTGGCTGTCGGTTCACGGCTGCGGCGGGCTTGGGCTCAGCCTGGTGATGATCGGAGCGGCGCTGGGCGCCCGAGTCGTCGCTGTGGACATCGGTGAGCAGGCTCTGGCTCTGGCGTCCGCTGCGGGTGCCGAGGCGACGGTGCGCGCCACGCAGGGGCGGGGCCGTGAAACGGTCGCCGAGGTGCGCCAGGCCACTGGCGGGGGAGCGCACGTGTCGGTCGACGCGTTCGGCAGCCCGGAGGTAGCTGGGAACTCGATACGAAGCCTGCGCAAGCAGGGCCGCCACGTTCAGGCGGGCCTGCTCGACGAGCGGCTGACCGGCATCCCGCTGGGCTATGTGGTGTCACGCGAGCTCGAGGTGCTGGGCACCAAGGGGATGTCGGCGCGCCGCTACCCCGACCTGATGGAGCTGATCGCGCGGGCGCGCATTGACCTCGGCAGCCTCGTGAGCCGCACGATGAGCCTCAAAGACCTGCCCGGCGCGTTCGAGGAAATGTCAGGCCTGACCGCCCACGGCGTGGCGGTGGTCAACTCCTTCTAGCTCGCCGCAGCCAGTTCAGCGAGGCTCTTCGAGGGCCACTGTTCATGCGGCGCTGGTTTAGCGGCGCCGGTCAACCCCAGCACGGTCATTGCCGGGAGTTCGGTGAGACCCGACCGCCTGGCTAGGCGGCACTGGTCGGCAGAGGGACACCGGCAACAGGCCCGCTGCCGCTGACGAACGCGTGCGGCCGTCGGTTATGAGCGAGCGCGACACGGCACGAGCGGCCAGCTCGTCGATGTCGTAGCGCAGCGGGTCGTGGAGGTAGGCATCCACTGCGCTGCCATCCGGGAACGACAACACCAAAACAGCGTCGGGACGGCCGGGCCCCGCGTCGAGTTCGGCTATCCGGCGCTCGAAGCGGCCCCGGTGGCGCGGCACGAGTTCCAGCAGCCGCTCGATGTAGTTCTCCAGCTCGCGGGGTGTGCTCGCCTTCCACAGGCACAGCGTCAGTTCGATTCGCCGCTGCGGGTCATCCGCCTTGGCGCTCACTCGCAGCAGAGGGCTCGCTGACACACGCACAGGACGATAGCGACCGCTGAAAGCGCCATAGCCATATCGTCTCAGCCGCCCACATCAACTTTACATAACGTATATTTCCGGCGGGAGGGATGAAAGCGCCAGCCGGGGAATGCCGGAGCGGGCTCGCGTAGCCGTCGGGCGGCGGATAGCTTGTAGAGCTGTGAGCAAGCGGCTTGAGATCGAGCTGACGAGCCGTCATCCCGACGGGACTTGGACATGGAGAGTTGCCGGCGCTCGGATGCCGAAGGGCCGGGTCGACGGCAGGCTCGTCCCCGCGGCTGCATCGGTCGGCGCGGTGCTGCGAGCCGAAGCCGACTCAAGCATCGAGGGCTTGGAGATCAAGGGGCTGATCATGCCCGAGGAGCCCCCCGAGCCGACTGACCGCTTGGAGCTGATCAGCCGTCGGCCGGTTTCCAAAGTGACGACGTCCCTGGCCGCCGGCACCCGCCGCAGGCTGTCCGAGGGTGAGGTTGAACGCGACCGCGGATCGCGCGGTGCGGACCGCCGAGCCCGAGGCCGACACGACAAGCGGCGCCGACGCGACGGTCCGGCAAGCCAGGGCCCCAGAAGGAGGTCCGGTGCCAGAGCCCGCCTTGGGGACGGGCGCGAACGCAGCCGCCGTGACGCCCGCAAGACACCGCGTGGTCGCAGGATGCGGAGCCAGTCGGGCGGAGGCTCTCACACCAGACGATCCGAACGTCGCGGCCCCCGCGGCCGTCCGGGAACCCCGAGGAACAGGCCTCCGCGCCCGCGCAAGCCTCGGCCTCCCCGGCTCAAAGCCAAGCGCGTGCACCGCGATGCAGCACTGTCGCTGTTGCCTGAGGAACAGCACCTGCTGGCGCGAGAGGTGCTGCGCGGCGGAGTTCCCGGAGTCCGCAACGCGATCGCCAGGATGAACAAGAGAGCCGCAGCGGAGGGCCTGCCGCGGATCAAGGCCGAGCCGCTGCTGGCGCTGGCTGGGAAGCTGGCGCCGGGCCTGAAGTCAGCAGAGTGGCACGATCGGGCTGAGGCGACTCTCGACGGCATCGACACGGTCGACCTGCGCGACATACGCTCCGTCGTGGCAGCTGCCGACCGCTCCGCGCGCACTAGGGAGACCAAAGCGCTGGCTGCGCGGCTGCGGACGGGCTTGGCGTCCCGACTGGACACCGAGCACCGTCAGTGGCTGGCTGAGATGTCGGCCTGCATAAGCGAAAAGCGCACCGTCCGGGCGCTGCGTCTCAGCTCGCGTCCTCCCAAGGCGGGCTCGCCCCTTCCACCGGACATCTCAAAAAGCTTGAGCGCGCTGGCCGCGGCAGACCTGAGCGCGGACACGTCGCAGCAGCGATGGGCGACAGTGCTCGACGCGCTGGCGTTCTCCCCCTTGCGCGCCCACGTGAAGCCCGCCGGTCTGCCCGACAAGCCAGGTGCCGAACTGGTCGCTCGGGTTCGCAAGGCGGGGTCGCGCGTGCCTCACATAGCCGCCATGTTCGGGGTGGAAGTGAAACAGAAGCAGCGGCCCCGGGTTCCGCCTCCTCCCCCGCCGCAGCCGGCCGAGCCCCAAGCCGACGCCCGCGAGTCGCAGTCTGAACCTCCTGCCACAGCGCCGTGATCGACTTTGAGGCCAGCGACAACGTCGCCGTAATCACCATCAACCGGCCCGAGGCCCGCAACGCGGTGAACGGCGCAGTGGCTAGAGGCATCGAGGAGGCGATTGACCGCCTCGAGTCCGATGACTCGCTGTGGGTCGGCATTCTCACGCACACCGGACCGGTGTTCTGCGCGGGGGCAGACCTCAAAGAAATCGCCGCAGGCCGACACCGGGAACTCATTACCGCGAGAGGAGGCTTCGGCGGGATAGTGCTTCGCGAGCGCACCAAGCCGATGATCGCAGCCATCGACGGCCCAGCCCTAGCAGGAGGCACCGAAGTGGCCCTGGCGTGCGATCTGCGGGCTGCGTCGGTTGCGGCTTCGTTCGGTCTGCCCGAGGTGAAACACTCGCTGATCGCCGCGGCCGGCGGGCTGGTCCGCCTGCCGAGGGCCATTCCGCAAGCCATCGCGATGGAGATCGCCTTGACGGGAGACTCCATCAGCGCCGAGCGGGCCGGCGAACTGGGGCTGCTCAACACGCTCTGTGAGCGCGGCGAGGCTTTCAACGCGGCCTTGCGTCTGGCCGAGCGGGTAAATGCCAATGCGCCGCTCGCGGTCCGCGAGACGCGCAGACTGGTGCTCGAGGGAGCTTCGCAGACCGACGAGCAGGCGATGAAGGCGGCAGGCCGGGCCATGATCGGCCTGCGCGACAGCGAGGACTTCCGTGAAGGCCCCCGCGCCTTCGTAGAGAAGCGGCCGCCCAGATGGAAGGGCCGCTAGGCGGGGTGCTGGCTCAGAAGCCGTCAGCTGAGCAACAGAGCGTCGCTGAGCAACAGAGCGTCGCCTAGCCGGTGCCCGATGTGATGCCGTGGGCGCGGAAGAACTCGGCCAGGCCGTCTACGAGCGGGAGCCCGCCAAGTTCGTCGACGTGAAACCATCCGACGTCCGCCGCGTCACCGCCCGCGGCGAGTTCGTCGCTTTCGTCGGCGACGGTGACCTCGAAGTCGAGAATCACGAAGTGGCGGCCGTCGCCGATCCTCTCTGCGAAGCCCACGAAGCCACCGCAAACGCCTGAGAGGCCTGTCTCCTCAGCCAGTTCGCGCACCACAGCCTGCGCCAGCGTCTCTCCTGGCTCCACCCTGCCGCCGGGAACCGACCATCTGCCCTTGCCCGGGCTGCTGCCCCTGCAGACCAACAGCAGCTCATCGCCGCGGCGCGCGACCGCCCCTACCGCAACCTCCGCCCGTGCAGCGGCCGCAGCCGCAGCACGGGCGGTCATAGCTCCGACGGCAGGTCGAGGCTTCGGTGAACGGTGATCGAACGCGCCACCATGTTGTGTGTCTCAAAGAAGTTCTTGGTGTGACGATCTCCGGGGAGCGCGAGGCTGTCCATTCCGACGCATCCCCGCTGGCGCGCCCAGTCGGTCAGCAGTCCGATCATGGCCTCCCCCACTCCCACGCCGCGCGCTTCGGGCAGCACATAAAGATCGCCGATCCTGCCCACGACGGCGCCGTCGTGCAGCTTCAGCAGGCGGATGGCGCCGTAGCCGACGATCGCGTCGTCGATCGTGCCGACGATCACCGTCGAACTCTCGTCTGAGAGGTCTCTGAGCAGGCTCTCCGCAAGCGGCGTCGACCGGGCTTCCAGCCGCGCCCACACAGACCCGCCGCGGAGCGGCCTCATCTCCTCTATGGCCTGCGCCGCCAGCTGCGCGACGACTGCGATATCGGCAGTGGTCGCGGCTCTGGCCGACTCCTCAATCGCAGTCACGGGCGGACACGGTCATCATCGAGTGGTTGTCATCGGATCGGCTGTCGCTGGCCGGGGTTGTCATCGGATCGGACGGGCGCAGATCAGGATCTCATCGGCTGAGAATCCGCTCAATCGACGCACAGGGGTCCTCGCCGGACGGGCATACCGGATCGTGACGCGAACCAAACTGGCTCGCCCCCACAATCATGAAGCACTGGTCGCACCTCCACTCGTTGGAGCGCAGCGGCGCCACCTGCCTGGCAGCCTTCGGCGACCGCGCGGCATCGTCCTCATCATCCTCGTCGTCGCCTGCGGCGATCCGGTCGCGCAGTATCTTCTCGAGGTCGGCCTCCACATCACTGGGATCGACGTCCTCCTCCTCGTCGTCTTCGTCTTCCTCGTCCTCCTCGGGCGCGGGTGCCGCGACATCGTCCTGTCCGTCGTCATCGTCGCTGTGATCAAGTCCCTCGCGCCCGGTGCCGTCGGCCGGCTTGCTGTGTTCCAGATCGTCGTGTTCGCTCATCGGTCTGTGGTAAATGCCTCCCTGCTCGCAAGCGGTCCGCAACCGCGCGGGGGATGATAGGCACACTTTGACGCCGCGCGATGTCATTGACGCAAACGGGCCCGCTCCTCTGCGCGGCTCTCTGCCTGGAGGCGTCCCAGAGCGGGCTCTCTGCTGTGGTTGACGAACGACATCATCGCGGCCACTGCCGGGTGCCCGGCCTGGTCCTCGATCAGGCGGTGCATCCGCTGGCAGACGCGCCGGTACGCGGGGTTTCCCTGCTCACCGGTGCGCAGCTCCAGCATGTGCATGGCCTCACGGGCGTTGAGCTGCATCACGTAGCGCACCCGGTACGCAAGCGCCACCGCGTAGGCAGCGTGATCCGGCAGCGCGCTGAACAGCGCTTCGTAGAGGTCCGCCGAGATCTCCATGACCTGCTCAAAGTCGCCGGCGGCCCCGGCGTCGGCAACCTGATCGGGCATGACATAGCCGTGACGGGTGGACAGCGGCTGCCATTCGATGGTGAGCATCCGGTGGCGCTGCAGGTCTCGGAACGCGCCGTAGTCCGACAGCACGTCGAAGCGATATACAGACCGCTCCAGCGCCCGCCCCGGCTTGTGGCGGCGGTTGCTGCGAGTGCCGCAGTAGGCGCGGATGACCGCCAGGCGCTCATCCGTAGTCATATCGTCGACACGGGCGAGCACGTCGCGCTCTGCGAGAGAGGTGTGCGGCAAGAGCATGGCAGCGATCATCTTGCGCTCGGCGTCGGGGTCGAAGTCCACAAGATCCACGACCTCCCGCGCGGCGCCCTCCGCGGGGCCACTCAGCGCGGCGCGCCCACCGAATTCGCCAAAGACACGTCCCGCAAGATCGTCCATCGCGGCCTGGTTCTCTGACAGGTACCGGCTGGCGATCTCGCCACGGTCGGCAAGATCGACACGCCGCAAGAACGACGGGATCACCTTGCGCAGCTCGGTGAGCATCATGTCGGCGAAGTATCGGGCCTCCGGCAGCGGATTGGCCCGCATCCGCAGCAGTAGGGCCTCATAAGACTGGCCGCTGCCGTAAATGCCGACATTCGCTAGAGTCGCGGCGGGCAGCATGCCGCGCACGGCGTCCAGAGCGCGGGCCCTGATAGCTTTGCGATAGGCGAAGTCGGAATCGCTCGGCGCCTTAGGGGCGATCTTGCGGAAGAAGGAACGCATCCGCCGCACCAGCTCCGCGTATGACTCGAACATCAGGTCGAGGTCGCCGACATACCTGGCACCCAGCGGCGATTCCATCACAGCCGGCGGTCGTGAGTAGCGGAAGCGGCCGTTCAGTCTGCAGTCGTACACTATGTAACGGGTGCTCTGCTCCAGATACGACATCAGCCGGCCCCGCTCGAGCACCTTGGTGAGCAAATTCGAAGCCTGTTCACAGGCTATGTGGGCGCCCCCGAGCTGCGCCACAGAGTCGTCGCCGTACTCAAAAAAAACCCGGTCATAAAGACCCTCGGCGCGGCGCTGACCCACCGCCGCGACGCGTTCGGCGCCAAGGGCGAGATCGTCAAGGTCGTCGACGAACTCGTTAAGAAAGAGCCGTCGGAGGCTGAGCGGCGACCGGGAGTAGCGCGCGAACAGAGCGCCCTTGACCACCTCAGGCAGGTTCATCAGCGCGAACACCGGCTTGTCGATGTTGGTGAAATGGCGGCGGAGGACAGCCGCCTCCGAATCCGTGAACTCCTCCGGAACGGCGAGATGGCTTGGACGGCTCACGGTTGAAGGCCAAAAGGCGATGTCTCGGCCGCCGGAGGCCAGAGCGTCGGCCAAGACGCTGCTCGGTGTGATGCCGTCAAGCCGGAGCTTGCCGCCAGGTCAGTTATCGCTGGCGCGGCGCGCCCTGAACTCGGCCTGGGCACTGCTGAGCGTGGTGCCGTCGAGCCAGCAGTCGACCGCGGTCATGGCCATGGCCTTGGCACCGTCTATCACTGCGGCGTCACCCGCAGGGCCGCGGGCGTATTCGGCGAAAGCCGGGGTGTGAATCGGCACCTCGGGCGGTGAGACCTTCATCAGGGGATGGATCGACGGCACGGCGTAGCTCACGTTGCCCATGTCGGTGCTTCCAACGACACGGGCGTCGGTGCCTGTGGAGAACTCCCGTCCGAGACTGGAGAGGTTGGATGAATAGCTGGCGAGGAGCGGTTCGCTGTCGTCCAGGTCGGCGTAGGGGGGGTCGGCCCACTCGAGTTCTACTGTGCAGCCGGCCGCGTCCGCTCCGGCCTGCAGGCAACGCACGACCCGCTGCTTGAGCGGCTGGAGCGTCCGTAGATCAGTGGAGCGGACGTACCACTCCGCAGCTGCGGTCTCAGGGACGATGTTGGGCTTTGCTCCACCGTCGGTGAACACCCCATGAATGCGCTCGTCTCCGCGGATGTGCTGTCGCAGGGCCGCTATAGCGTTGTACCCGAGAACTGCGGCGTCGAGGGCGTTTAGACCCCGGTCGGGCGCTGCGGCGGCGTGAGCTGCCTGACCGTGGTACACGGCGAAGAGGCGGTGGACGGCCACTGCGTTGAAGATTGCCAGCTCATAATTGGCAGGATGGATCATCATGGCGGCGTCGGCGTCGGCGAAGGCACCCTGGCGCATCATCAGCTCTTTGCCTCCGCCGCCCTCCTCGGCGGGCGTTCCGAGCACGGTGAGCCTGCCGCCGGACTCCGACGCGACCGCTGAGGCGGCCAGGCCGGCTCCGAGGCCCGCCGAGGCGATTATGTTGTGGCCGCAAGCGTGGCCGATGCCCGGAAGCGCGTCATATTCGCAGACGATGGCGACATTGGGCCCCTCACCTGCGCCGGCTCGAGCCTCGAAAGCCGTGTCAAGCCCATAGGCGCGGCGAGTGACGCTGAAACCGTGATCGGCGACCGCATCGGTGAGCAGGTCATGGGAGAACCGCTCTTCGAAGGCCAGTTCAGGGTTGTCGTGTATGCGGTGAGACACTTCCACCAGCGTCGGAGCGAGACGGTCGACCTCAGCGCACACTCTGGACTTGGCCTGGGCGATGTCCATGGGAGCGAATGCTAGCCGCGGGGGCTGACCGGCTCGCGCATCCTCAGTAGCGCCACCCGACGTCGGCTTGGCGAGCGGGCGCAACTGGTAGTTTGCCTACTACAGCCAGACTTCGAGCGCCTCGGGTCTCACCTCGATCGCAAGGCTCTTGGCTCGGCCGATGTCGCGGCCGTCGCAAAACAAATCGAGGGTGGGATCCAAGGTAATGTGGGCCCGCCTGACTCGTCGTTGCGCGATGGCGGGGTGGGGAACGTGGGTGCCGGACCGAAGGCGCCGCCAGGCAGCCCAGCGGACGCGTGGCGCGGGACAGGCGTCGAGTACGTCAAGGCGCCCGTCGCCGGGATGTGCCCGCGGCGCGATGTTCCAGTCGCCGATGAACGAGGCGTTGGCGACGGCCAGCAACCGGCCCCGCCACCACGACCGCCGAGCCACGAGATGAGCGGCAAACCAGTGCTCCCGACCGTCCGCCACGACGCTGCCGACATCCGCGAGCACGCGCAGGCCTCTGCAGGCGAACGCGCCAGCCGGGCGGGACGCGCTCGGCTGATGGCCGGATGTGATGCCCAGCGTCCGGGCCAGATCACCGCCGGTGAGCACTACTGCTGGGGCCGGCCGGTTATCACGGTGCGCGGCTGCGGCGATCTCGGCGGCCGCAGCGTCGCTGTCGGCACGCAGCGCGTGGGCGGGCATCGCCGCAGCCTCACCCCAGTCGGTGCCCCAGTCTGATCTGCGGCCGCCGATCACGGCGGTCGCGAGCCTCCTGCGGCTGCTGACGGCGCCTTCATCGTCACCCCTCCCCCGCCGTCGGGGTTTCCGTGCCGCGGCTGCGGGCCCGCCAGCCGCGCGGCAGAAGGCTCATCCACTTGCTGCCGATCTTGCCTCTAGCCTTGATGCGATTGCGTCGCCTTTGCTGTATTATGCCATATAATATTGAAATCTCATAAAATCCATACATCGGTGTCGACAGTGCCAGCAGAGTGAAGGGATCGCCGCTGGGTGTGATCACGGCTACCAGCACCACAATGCCCACCACTGCGTAAGAGCGGTTCTTCCTCAGGGTGCGGTTGCTGACTATTCCCAACGCCTGAAGCGTGATGAGGGCGATCGGGAACTGGAACGCCAATCCGAAGGCCGCCATCATCTTCACAACGAAGCCGAGGTATCGCTTGGGACTGAACAGGGATACCAGGTCAGCGCCGCCGATCAGCGCAAGAAAGTCGAGCGCTCTCGGCAGGCTCCAGTAAGCGAGCGAGGCACCGGAGGCGAACAAGAGCACTCCGGCGAGCACGAACGGAGCGGCGTAACGCTTCTCGTGCTTGTACAGGCCGGGCGCCACGAAGCGCCAGACCTGCCACAGCAGCACAGGCATGGCCAGACTGAGGCCGCCGTATCCGGCGACTGTCAGGCGCACGCTGAACGGCTCGAGCGGGTCGGTGATGAACAGCTTGCAGCCTCCGCCTGGGCCGAAAAGGCCCGATTCGACGCGCTGCTCCACAGGGAACGTCTGACAGTAGGGCCGCAGCAGCAGGTCGAGGATCAGCGGATAGAGCACCCAGCAGACCACACCTCCCACGACGATGGCCACAATCGACTTGATCAGCCGGCTGCGCAGCTCCGCGAGGTGCTCGATCAGCGTCATGTTGCCGTCTGCGCTGGGTGTGGCACCGCCGGGGCCCGTTGTATCGGTCATCTCAGAAGCCGAGACCTCGTGCGGGCTGCGGCGCAGAGTTCACCGCGGAGTCGGCTCAGGCGACGTCGTCGCGTTGGTCGCCCAGGGTCTCAGAGGCGGCGTTCTTGACGACAGCGCGGGGGTCGGCGGCCGCCAAGGTCTTCTTGGTCTGGGTGATAGGTTCCTCCAGCGCGTCGTTCAGCTCCTGGCGGAACCCGGCGCCCATTCGCCTGATCTCACCGACGAAGCGCCCGACCTGGCGAACAGCGGCAGGCAGCTTGGCAGGGCCTAGAACCACCAGGCCCACCAGCAAGATGACCAGTATCTCTCCTCCGCCGAGATTGCCCACGCCGACCAGCCTAGCGACGACTGCCGTCGCGGTTGTCGTGACGATGGCTGCGGCGGCCATTTCGGCTGGGGTGACCTTGCAGGCGCGGTCAGCGCCTTGACGGACCCCGCCGGCGCTCTTTCAACCTGTCGGCCGCGGCGCGGGTCTGCTCCGCGTGATCGCCCACATTCGCGGCTGCGCGCATCAGCTCATCTCCGGCCACCGCGGTGGCCGACGAGCGCCGTAGTTCGGCCGACAGATCAGCCGCCGCACGCGACGTCAGCCGCAGTCCGATCGTCAGCACGCCTATCGCCAACACACAAGCGGCCGCGGGAACCAGCAACCAGACGGACACGATTACTGAGGCTAGACGTCTTTGGCAGCGGTAGGCGGCTGTCGGGGCGCACCGCCTCAGGCTCGAGGCGGGCACACTGATGCGATGGCCGTGCGCATCGAGAGCCTGATCAAGCCCCCGATCGGATTCGCTCACCGTGGGGGGCGGGCTCACGCGCCTGAGAACACGATCGAGGCCTTTGAGCGGGCCGTAGAGCTTGGCGCGACCGGGATCGAGACCGACGCGCGGTTGACTGCCGACGGCGAGGTCGTGCTCATTCACGATGCCAATCTGCGCAGGCCGCGCTGGCTGCCCGATCGGCGCGTCTTCGGGCGCCCCGTCGCAGACCTGCGCCGTGAACAGATTCCGGGCGAGGTGCCCACCCTGGGCGACTACTACACTCGCTGCGGAGCGTCGCTGCCACTCAGCATCGATGTGAAGGATGCAGCCGCGTTCACAGCAGTGCTGGAGGCTGCGCGTGACCACGGCGCAGCGGGTCGGCTGTGGGCCTGTCATGATGACTTGGCGGTGTTGGCGAGGTGGCGCGCTGAGGCGCCGGAAGTGCATCTGGTGCACTCCGCTCGCGGAAGCGGGCCTAGCGGAGGCCCTGAGCGCCATGCCGCGGAGCTGGCACGACTGGGGATAGATGCAGTGAACCTGCGGCACGATCACTGGAGCGGGGGCCGCGTGACGCTCTATCACAAGTTTGGCGTGCTGGCTCTCGGTTGGGACGCGCAGCAACACCATCAGATCGAGGAGCTGATCGACGCCGGGATCGACGCGTTCTACAGCGATCACGTCGACCGGATAGCGCGGGCGCTTTCGAGCCTGAGCGCCTAGAACGCGCTGCAGCGAACTCTACAGCGTGTCGATTCTGTTGGGCGGCCAGTACTTCAAAAAAGCGCGCCCGACGACCGTGTCCACTCCGATCGGGCCGAAGAAACGTCCGTCGTGGCTTTCAGCTCGGTTGTCGCCCAGCACCAGGACGGTTCGGGCGGGCAGATGGCAGCGGTCCGACACCGGGGCGTTCTCACAACCCGGTATGGGCCATCGTGGCTGGGTGCGCGTTCCCGGCGCCAGGTAAGGCTCCTCAAGCACGCGGCCGTTGATGAATACGGCGCCGTCGATCAGCTCAAAGGTGTCTCCCTCCACTGCCACGACACGCTTGATCAGGTCGTCAAACTCATAGAACCCGCCGTCACTGGGGTTGTGGAACACCACGACATCGCCTCGGCCCACGTCGTGCAGCCGGTAGCCGAGCTTGTAGACCACCACCCTGTCGCCGGCCTGAAGCGTCGGCATCATCGAGCCTGAGGGGATCTCGAACGCCTGCACCAAGAACGCCCTGATCAGCATCGCCAAGCCGACAGCGACGATTGCCACGATCAGCCATTCTCCGGCGACGCGGATTCTGCGCTGTAGACGCGTCAGCTGGTGTTCTTCGTCCTGATCGCAGTCGCCGGGCCGCTCGTCTGGCGCCTCAGTTCTGTGCAGCTCTTGCGGCTCGGGCCATCTCGCCTCTGCGGACTGCGAATCGGCGGGGCCGCGCAATCTGGGACCCGGTGTGAGCCGCGCTTTTTCCCAGTGGAGCCCTGGCCCGGCGTCGGAGTCCTCAGCAGTCACCGATAGCGCTTGAGAACTCGCGCGGCAGCGGCCGGGACAAGCTCTGCCAGTTCCGGGTCGTCACTGACAATCTTGGCGTGCGGGCCAAGCATCAACA
This sequence comes from Acidimicrobiales bacterium, assembly GCA_965214945.1. Lineage (GTDB taxonomy): Bacteria > Actinomycetota > Acidimicrobiia > Acidimicrobiales > Aldehydirespiratoraceae > JAAXHB01. Next base: position 1,382,299 of record OZ244029.1, read on the forward strand.
ATATTCGGGCCAGCCAACGCGGCTCAGAGACGGCCAAGTCGATCTCCGTTCGGCCGTCACCGAGCTCGCGCTGATCTAGCACCGGGTAGTGATCGGCTGCCCACAAGGCAGCGCGCTCCAGAACCAGCGTCACCTTTCGGGCGCGGCTGCCTGTATCGAAGGCGAAGGCAAGCGACACGTCGTCGTAGTGCTCAGTCGAGGCCTCAGAGCCCGTCACCCTGAGCGAGCGGATGCGTTCAAAGCGGAAGGTCCGTTCAGCACGCGCTCGGTGACACCATCCCGCCAGATACCAAGCCCCTTTGTGGCTGAAGACGCTGGTCGGATCGACCGATCGCCGGGTGAGCGCGTCGCGCCCGTAGGAGTAGTAGTCGATCTCAATGACTCGGCGCTCACCCACGGCCTTACGCAGAACGCTCAGCTTGGCTTCCGACGCTTGCCCGAGGTTCACCTCGATGCTGGTATCGGCGAGCGCCCCAACTGCGGGGTTGCCCGCGCTCTCGGCGTAGCGCTGGCGTGTTGTCAGCCCGCGCTTGCGGTCATCGAGCATGAGCTGTAGCTTGGCCACAGCTCTCGTGAGGGCGGACATCTCCCCGTCTGAGACGTCTGAGGCCGCGCCGACGAGATCCGTGCTTAGCGCCGCTTTCGCTGTGGCGAGCAGTCGAGCCGATTCGTCGGCATTCAACCGAATAGGGTCGGACATCCAGCTCGGGCACCGGATGTGGATTTCGCCGTCGGCGTGCCAGTCGATGTCGACCGCAGAGAATGGGCGGTCGTCGGTGTGCGCGTCTTCATCGGCTTGCAAGGCCTGCAGGTCGCTGATCAGATCTTCGCGCGGATAGTCAAACCGAGCCGTGATCTCCTCAATAGAGGCGCCGGATCGGGCCGCGACCCACGGCAGCAATCCGAGAAGGCGTTGCGTGCGGCTGACCGCGTCGAGCGGTCTGCACGTCGAAGGCGAACGCGCCGCGCGGCGCGGCGCTTCAGTCGGTGATCGCGTCTGCGTCCCCGGAGAGGCTGAGGTGTCTGACGCTTCCACGGGGCCCAGCCTACCGGAGCGCGTTTCGGCGCTGAAAGCCTCAGGGCGCCGCGGCTGTTGTCTCAGTCGATCACGGCCTCAAGCCATGTGATGATCTCTTGGCGCACGTGCTCAGGCTCGATCACCTCAGCATGCTCTGAAAGATCCAGCACGAAGCTCCGCAACGCATCGGAGTTGCGAACCCACAGTGTCAGAATCAACGACCCGTCCGACTGTCGCTCGCCGTCGACACCGGCCTTGGTGGCCGCCCAGTCCGCCAGGTCGGCATCCACCAGCACTCTCACCCTGGTGGGCTCGCCCACGCCGTAATCCCAGGGCTTCATGGAGGCTACATCGAGCTTCTGCCCCACGGGTTCCTTCGCCTTGTCTAACTCGAACACCGACCCTTCGGCGATACGGTCCACCCGGAAGAGCCGCGGGGCAGACCTTGCACGGTCCCATCCGGTCAAATACCAGTGGCCGTGCGCGTACTCCAGATGCCATGGCTCCACAACCCGCCGCGGGGAGATCGTGCCGTCGGCCTTGCGGTACCGGAAGCCCACGGACATGCGCTTGGACGACGCAGACGCCAGCGGTGTGACGGCGTCTCGGTATTGCAGCTCAGCGACCTGTCGAGCGTCACGTCCCCCGGCTGTCGAATCGCTCCGCCGAACCGTGCCGAGGTCCGCCTCGCTAGGGATGCCGGTCTTGAGGAAAACCCCGGCAGTGCCCGGCAAGCGGACCCTGCGTGTGGCGAGATGTAGGGCCGCCAGCTCGTCGGGCTCGAATCCGATATCACGGTCCGCATAGACGGCCGGATCGACTGTGTAGTAATCGACAGAGGGATCGCCGTAGGCCCACTTCTCCGCCTTGATCGGCACCCCGATGCTCAGCAGGTCTCGCTTGTCGCGCTCAAAGGTTCTGCGGAACGCCTTGATATCGTTGCGAAGCGAATACGCATCGTCGTCGAGCCGATTGCGTATCTCTGAGGCGCTCAGCGGGCGGCGCGACAGCAGTAGCAGCGCTGTGAGGTTGAGCAACCTCGTCAGCTTCCGGCTAGCGCGCGTGCTCACTTCAGCAAGGCTAACTCCGCCTCGCTACGGGCTAACTCCGCCTGCTACGAGGTCACGGCCTCAAAGTGAGGCGATCAGCCGCTCTACCCGCTCGTCGTGCGCCTTGAATGGGTCTTTACACAGCACGGTGCGCTGTGCTTGGTCGTTGAGCTTGAGATGCACCCAGTCGACGGTGAATTCGCGTCTGCGCGCCTTCGCCTGGCGGATGAACTCCCCTCTCAGGCGGGCTCGCGTGGTGGAAGGCGGACGTACCTTGGCGCGCTTGATCTCAGCGTCACCGACGATGCGCTCAATCTTCGACTTGCGCTGCAGCATGTAGTAGAGGCTGCGGCTGCGGCTGATGTCGTGGTACAGCAGATCGATGAGGGCGACCTTGTGGTCGGAGAGTGCCAGCCCGTGGCGATGGCGATATGCCTGTACCAGACGATGCTTGGCGACCCAGTCGACCTTGCGGTGAAGGCGGAACGGGTCGTCTTCGATGGCGGTTAGGCACTCCTCCCACATAGCGAGCGCCTTTTTCTCCTCTTCGGACAGGTCGTGGTGCTCCGCGAAGCGCATTGCCCTGTTGAGGTACTCCGACTGGATGTCGAGAGCTCTGACCTCGCGACCCGATGCGAGTCTCACCCTACGCCTGCAGGTCAGGTCGTGGCTGATCTCGCGGATCGCCCGGATCGGGTTGTCGAGGGTCATGTCGCGCAACACCACACGCGGCTCCTCCAGCATTCGCAGCATCAGCGCGCAGGCACCCGTCTTGAGGAACGTCGCGTATTCGCTCATGTTGGAATCACCGACGATCACATGCAGCCGGCGGAAGCGCTCGGCGTCGGCGTGGGGCTCGTCGCGGGTGTTGATGATCGGCCTCGAGCGGGTCGTCGCCGACGACAGCCCTTCCCAGATGTGCTCAGCCCGCTGGCTCAGGCAGAACTTGGCGCCTCTGGGGGTGTTGAGAATCTTGCCGGCGCCTGCGTAGATCTGGCGGCTCACCAGGAACGGGATCAGCACCTCGGCGTATGCAGACAGGTCGTCGCTGCGGTTCGTGAGATAGTTCTCGTGGCAGCCGTAGCTGTTGCCACCGGAGTCGGTGTTGTTCTTGAACAGGAACACCTCGCCGCGTATTCCGTCGAGCGCCAGGCGCTCCTCGGCATCGGCGACGAGATCCTCGACGATGCGTTCGCCCGCCTTGTCGTGTGCCACTAGCTCGTGGACCGAATCGCACTCGGGCGTGGCGTACTCGGGATGGCTGCCGACGTCCAGGTAAAGCCGCGAGCCGTTGACCAGAAAGACGTTGCTACTACGGCCCCATTTGGTGACCTTGCGGAACAGGTATCGGGCGACCTCGTCGGGGCTGAGACTGCGCTTGCCCCGCAGGGCGCAGGTGACCCCGAACTCGGTCTCAATGCCGAAGACCCGCCGCTTCACGGGGTCAACTTAGGCCGGCTGGACTCAGAGGCCGAGGATGACGGTGAGGTCGTCGTCGGTGAGTCGCCGGAAAGATCGTCGTCTGTTGCCTCGATCGAGTACCGCCGCCTCGAGGTTGCCGTGGTCGAGGCTCCTGTCGAGGCCCGACAAGGCACTGACCGCGGCGCGCACACCGTTGGCAAGGGGTGGCCTGGCACCGTCGCCGTACGCTTCGGCGAAGCGCTCGGAGATCGTCTCGGTCTCGCCTCCCAGTACCACCCAGTGATCGACATCCACCATCGTGCCGTCGTAGAGGATGTGGAACAACCGGTCGCCGCTGCCGTCGGCGGCCAATCCGATCTCGGCCACCAAGATCTCTACCTCCATCGGCTTGAGTTCGTGTGTGAACACCTGGCCAAGGCTCTGGGCGTAGGCGTTGGCAAGACTGCGGGCGTTGACATCGGATCGGCTGAAGGCGAAGCCCTTGAGGTCGGCGTGGCGGACGCCAGCGATGCGGAGCTGGTCGAACTCGTTGTACTTCCCGACCCCGGCGAAGGCGATGCGGTCGTAGATCTCGCTGACCTTGCGAAGCGTGCGCGAGCTGTTTTCGGCCACGATCGCTACGCCACCGTCGTAACCGAACCCAACGAGGCTGCGGCCACGGGCGATGCCTTTGCGGGCATAGTCGGCCCGATCCTTCATCATCTGTTCAGGGGGCACGTAGTACGGCATCATCATGAGGCGCCCCCTTGTGTCCCGCGGCTGGTCAGACGTTCGAGCAGGTTCTCAGTCAGCACGTGCAGCTCGTCGTCGTCGATGCGCCTGTAGCCGTCCGAAGCGATGACGGCTACTACCGGGAAGATGCCGCGCAGCGGATCTGGTCCGCCTGTCGCTGAGTCGGCCTCTGCGGCGACCATCAGAGCCTCCAGCGCCAGGCTCACGGCCCCGTTCAGGGTGAGCGGCGCGCCGCGCATACCCAGCTTGAGCGCTGTCGCCGCGTGCATCGAGCCCGATCCGGTGGCGGCGTGGCTGCGCTCCTCATAACGGCCTCCGGTGATGTCATACTCGAAGATGCGCCCGGTGCCCTCTGCCAGGTCGAAGCCCGCGAAGACTGGCACCACCACTAGACCCTGCATCGCGGACGGCAGATTGGCGCGCACCATCTGGCTGAGCTGGTTCGCCTTACCCTCGAGACTGATGGGAGTTCCCTCCACCTTCTCGTAGTGCTCCAACTGGAGCTGGAAGAGGCGCACCATCTCAGCCGCTGGGCCGGCCACACCTGCGATCGCGACGCCGGAGTGGCTGTCGGCTTGGAACACCTTCTCGATGCGATGATGCGAGATGAAGTTGCCGGTCGTGGCTCGCCGATCGCCTGCTAGCACTACGCCGCCGTCGTAGCGCAGTGCCACGCAGGTCGTACCGTGCGGCGCCTCCGCGCCCGCGCCGGAGCCAATAAGCCCGGGCGCGCCCGATTCGAAGAGCCCGCGGCGGATACCCGCGCCTTGCCGGGCGCCGCCGTTGGCACACTCCCCCGGACCGTCGGGGCCGCTGACGCGCCTCAGCAGCGCTGCGAAGCTCGGACCCGGATCGTCTCCGGAAGCAAATCGGGGAAGGCTCACTGGCCGCCCTTTTGGACGTAGCTCTTGACGAACTCCTCCGCGTTGGCCTCGAGCACCTCGTCGATCTCGTCTAGCAGATCGTCGAGTTCGGCTTTGATCTTTGATGCGCGCTCATGCGCGGAGGATGTCTCTTGGGCCGACCGCCGTCCCAAAGACCGCTGACGCGGCGCGGGGGTGGGCTTGCGGATGTGCTCTCGATCGGCCACTGCGTTCTCCTGGTTCCTCGTCGGCTCTTGTCGTCGGCTCTTATTGTGGTGACGTTGCCTGGCAGGCGGCTGCGCTCTGGGCGGTGCCATGCGCGGTCGCCGCGACCGCGAGGCTACGCCCCGAGGCGGCGCAACAGCTCCGCCGCGGTCTCGCATTCCTCCAACAGCGCGCCGACATGTGCTGCGGTGCCCCTTGTCGGCTCTTTCATTGGCACGCGGCGAAGCGACCCCGCGCCCACATCGAACACGACAGAGTCCCAGTTGGCAGCCACGACTTCGGGCGCGAAGCGCTGTAAGCACTTGCCCCGGAAGAACGCCCGCGTGTCTTGAGGAGGCTCGGTCATCGCCTGCTCGGCCCGCTCGTCGTCCACCAAAGCCTCCAAGCCTGCTCTGGCAGCCAGAGATCGCTCCGGGCGCAGATCGTGGTACTGGATGTCCAAGGCCCTCAGGCGGGCGTCGTCCCAGTCGAGGCCGTGACGACTCCGGTAGCCCTCCATCAGCCGCAGCTTCGCCACCCAGTCAATCTGCGCAGCGAGCCCCAGCGGGTCGCGTTCGAGCCCAGACAGCACCGACTCCCAGCGATCCAGCACGTCCAGGGCCACAGCACCACCGACAGCGCCGCAGCCGTGACGTTGAACGTAGTCGCGGGCTGCAGCAAGAAGCTCCCATTGAACGCCGAGCGCTGTGATGGTGCGACCGTCCTCGAGTATCAGCGGTTGGCGCAGCGACAGGTCGCGGCTCACCTGGCGCAGAGCCGCCACCGGCGAAGCGAAAGCCGGCGCCTGGAATCGCATCTCGTCTTCGGCCAGCGCCAGCACTAGCGCGGTCGTGCCGAGCTTCAGGAAGGTCGCGACCTGGGCCATGTTGGCGTCGCCCAATATGACGTGCAGCCGGCGGTACTTCACGGCGTCGGCATGGGGCTCGTCCCGGGTGTTGACGATAGGGCGCTTAAGTGTGGTCTCCAGGCCGACCTCCTCCTCGATGAAGTCGGCCCGCTGGGTGAGCTGGAAGACCTTGGGGTCTACAGGCATCCCGGGTGCCTCGGCTCCCACCTTCCCAGCGCCCGTGAAGATAGAACGCGTCACGAAATGGGCGGTCGCGAACTGCACAATCCGCGAGAACGGCGTGGCACGGTCGATCAGGTAGTTCTCATGGCAGCCGTAGCTGTTGCCCCTGCCGTCGGAGTTGTTCTTGTAGACCACGATGCTGGTGCCGTCCCCCAGCAGAGCCGCAGCAGCTCGCATCGAGTGCACCGCGATCAGCTCTGCGGCCCGGTCGTACAGCACTGCGGCGGCGGCGTCAGCGCACTCAGGCGTTGACAGCTCCGGGTGAGCGTGATCCACGTAGTACCGAGCGCCGTTGGTGAGCACCGCGTTCACTAGGTGTGTCTCAATTTCGGGCGCCAGGGCTTCGCGGAGGCCGTCGCCTCGAGCATCGTGATCCGGGGTCTCGTCGGTGAAGTCCCAGCTCACAGTCGCGTCGCCGCGCTCGGCAGCGTTGCCAGCGGAGGCCACGTAGGCGTTGATCAGCAGCGAGGACGCTGACACCGGGTTGGGCTCGTCGGCACCACGGTGGACGATTCCGAACTCGGTCTCAAGCCCAAGCGTCTTGGGTACTGCCATTGGCGAAGTTTGACGTTGAAGCGTTGGAGAGGACGCGTCAGAGGATCTGCGACAGGAACAGCTTGGTGCGCTCCTCGACCGGGCTGTCGAAGAAGTGTTCAGGCGTGCCAGTCTCCACGATCTGCCCGTCCTCCATGAAAATAACCCGGTCGGCCACCTCGCGCGCGAAGCCCATCTCGTGGGTGACCACCATCATCGTCATTCCCGATCGGGCCAGTTCCTTCATCACATCGAGCACCTCGGAGATCATCTCGGGGTCCAGCGCCGATGTGGGCTCATCGAACAGCATCACTCGCGGCTCCATTGCCAGCGCCCGGGCGATGGCCACGCGCTGCTGCTGCCCGCCGGAGAGCTGCCCCGGGAACTTGTCGGCCTGCTCGGGTATGTCCACGCGCTCCAGAAGGCTCCGCGCCAGATCCTCGGCCTCGCGCCGGGGCTTCTTGCGCACCCAGATCGGCGCGAGCGTGATGTTATCGAGCACCGTCAGGTGCGGAAACAGGTTGAACTGTTGGAAGACCATCCCCACTTCGGAGCGGATCTTTTCAATGTTTCGCAGGTCGTTGGTGAGTTCCACGCCGTCCACGACGATGCGGCCCTCCTGGTGCACCTCGAGGCGGTTGATGCAGCGGATCCAGGTGGACTTGCCCGAGCCCGACGGGCCCAGCACCACAACCACCTCGCGCTCTTTGATGGTTGCGGTGATGTCAGTTAGGGCCTGGAAATCGCCGAACCATTTGCTGACTCCCTCGCAGACGATCATGTCGGGCCGCGCCGCCAACTCGTCTGTCAAGGCGACAGTCGCATCGGTCATGGTCATGTCGATTCCTCCTCGTGGCGCTCAGTCAAGCCATTGTGCGGCTGATGTTCGGGGTGTCGGCAGTCGGCCGGGTCAATCTGTCAGCGCTCCCCCAAGCCCACGCGGCGCTCCAGGCGCTGGCTGTACTTCGACATCGCGAAGGCAAAAAGCCAGTAGACAGCGGACGCGAACAGCAGGCCTTCCCGCTTGACGCCGAGAAACTCCGACTGGTTGGAGATCACGGCGTCGGCTATCCGCAGAAAGTCGAATATCCCAACGATTGCCACCAGCGAGGTCTCTTTGAACACCGCTATGACCTGGCCGACCAGAGGGGGGATCGACACCCTCAACGCTTGTGGAAGCACGATGAACGCGGTGCGCTGCGTGGCGGTGAGGCCGACGGCGTCGGAGGCCTCGAACTGTCCGCGCCGGATCGACTGAAGGCCGCCGCGGATGTTCTCGGCGAGGTATGCACCGGAGAACAGTGTGAAGCCGATGATGATGGCCGCGATCTGGCCCAGGCTCATGCCCTCGGGTAGAAACAGCGGAACCATAATGGAGAAGAAGAACAGGATCGTGATTAGCGGGATGCCGCGTACCGTCTCGATGTAGGAGGTAGCCAGCACGCGGAAGATAGGCATCCTCGACGTGCGCGCCAGCGCCAGCAGAACCCCAAGTGGGAACGAAAAAAGCAGCGTGAACACGGCCACCAGCAGAGTGACGCTAAAGCCGCCGACGAAGGTCTCTGTGGGCGTCTCGACCGTCGACGGCGTGTTGATGATGGTCGCCATGTAGTGGAAGACCGCCATGACGCCAACCCACCCGGCCACCAGCCTGAGGCGCTGGGCGGTGACGCCGATGAAATTGGGCGCCAGCAGAGCTGCGAATGCCAGCAGCAGGAAGCTCAGGCGCGCTTTCTGCAGCATTGGGTACCACCCGAAGAAGGCCGCCACCCAATGGAACGCCGCAAGTGTCAGTAGCAGCACAGCGATGATGCGGTCGATCTCGCCTGCACCGGGGCGTGTCATAAACCACAGCACAGCCCCGCCCACCACTGCGAAGGCCAGCGCCATGGGCACGTCCACAGCCCATACGCGCGACCAGTCCAGGCGCGGGTCGCGCAGGATGACCCAGTACAGGATGAACGGCACCAGCAGCCACGTGAGGTTCACGACCGTGCGGATGCGCACGGCTGCCGCGGCGGACCTCAACGCGCCGCCGATCACCCAGGCGGATACCAGCAGCAGCCACATCACAGTCCACGGGGCTTTGGTGGTCATCGCCACCGTGCTGTCGGGCTCGAAGATATAAACGCCGTCAGCGAAGCCGTAATGGCCCCAGGGGTACACCCAAGCGCTCGCCACCAGCAGGCCCAGCAGAGCAAGGGCCAGCGGCACGGCGGCCACCCTCAGGCGTCTCCGGCGCCGGTCCCCGAGGCCGTACCATAGGGCCAGGCCGGTACCGCCGAGCAGCGCGGCGGCCGCCCACAGGCTGATTCGATCGGCCATCGCTTCTGCGAACGACTGGCGTATGAGTTCATCTCCGGCGTCTCGCAGGGGCGTCCCGGCCGTGTCGGTAAGCACCGAAGGCTCCCGCAGCACCGTGCCCACCGCGATCAGAGCGCCTGCCGTCATCAGCCATGAGCAGATCCTGCTTACCGGAATCGCGGCGAAGTTCGCCGACAGACCCAGCGAGAGCCCCAGCAGCACCATCACCGCCCCCAGCGACACCCAAATGCGCACGTACTGGTGCTCGGGGTAGGCCTGCGTGAACAGCAGGCGAAGGTTGACCCGCACCGCGTCCCAGGAGCGCTCCTCGCTGAAGACGAAGTTGAGCAGGCCGCGCATCGCCCAAAGCGCCAGAAGGGCGAAGACCACAGTCAGAGCAGAGTTGAACGCGCTTGAGAAGAGGTTCTCGCGCAGCCATCTGCCCGGCGATGCGCTGGGCCGCTCCGACGGGGCACCGTCGTCCACGGAGGCGTCGTCGGACTCAAGCAAGACGAACACGCCAGCCATCTCAGCGCTCCACGATGCGGAGCCGCACGTTGAAGAAGTTGACTGCGGCGGAGATCGTCAGCGAGCACGCCAGGTAAAACAGCATCCAGATTGAGACCACCTCCAAAGTCTTGCCCGTCTGGTTGTAGATGGTCTGTCCAACTTGGACCAGCTCGCTGTAGCCCACAGCGACCGCAAGGGAGGTGTTCTTAGTGAGGTTGAGGTACTGGTTGCCCAGCGGCGGCAGGATCACGCGCAGTGCCTGCGGGAGGATCACCCGGCGAAGCATGGTCGAGCGCCGTAGGCCGACCGCCTGAGCGGCTTCTGTCTGGCCTTTCGGCACGGCCAGGATTCCCCCGCGTACCACCTCGGCGATGAACGCGGCGGTGTACAGCACCACTCCGAAGTAGACGGCCGCCAAGGCAAGCGTGAAGTTAAGCCCAGCCGGCCCGTAGTTGGCGAAGTTGCCAGGCTTGACGATGTCGGGGCGCTTGGCGTCGATCGGCGGGCCGGTGCGACCGTCGCCGAACTTGTCGGCAAGCACTTCGAACAAGTCAGCACCGGAGTTGACGATCCAGCTCGCCAGCCCGGACCAGCCGCGAATGATGAACAGCGACACCAGCAGCGCGGCGAGCCCGGCGAAAATCATGCGGAAATAGTCGTCGTCGGACAGCTTGGCGAGGCCGGCCGGCGTTCGCAGCCGGTCGATGTGCCGTTTCACCCAAAGTGCCGCGAGCGCTATAGCAGCTATCGACACCGCCGCCTGCACAGCCTGCGGTGGCACGCCGGCGATCCCGTCCGAGATCGCCGAGAAGACACTTCCGAGCCATCCGAACACCGGGTGAAGCCACCAGCCGGACACGGCGAACAGGGCGACCACCGCGAACAGGCTCAGAATCGGATAGGTCTCGCGACCAGTGTCGTCCTGGCGTCGCTGCTGGCGGCGCCGAACGGCCACGCCGGCAGCGACGCCGATCATAACGAACACCGCCCATTGGTAGAAGCCGTCGCTGATGAACACACGCGGCACAGACAGGCCCTTGTTGGAGAGGTGTATCCACCCGTTCACCGGGCCCTGGTCGAGCGAGAGCCGCGGCAGGGTGGCGATGATCGCTGAGATGATCAGGATCTGGACCAGCAGCGGCACGTTTCGCAGCGTCTCGACGTACCCGCTGGAGAGGCGGCGCACCAACCAGTTGCGAGACAGCCGCCCGACACCGATCAGCACCCCCAGGACGGTGGCCAGGAGAATACCGCCGACCGCGAGGCGCACCGTGTTGACCATGCCGACCCACAGAGCGCGGCCGCCGGTTTCGGGGTCGGTGTCGATCCCCTCGGAGAGGTCGATGCCGGGGTTGATGCCCAGGAAGTCCCACCCGGTGGGAATGCCCTTGGCCCTGAGGTTGTCGCCAGCTCTGGTCGTCAGGAAGATCAGCGCAAACACCACCAGCAGCAGTGCCGCCACCTGGCCGATCCATTTTATGATCGTTGCGTCGCGATAGAATGGCGGCCGCTGCGGCCGCTGCAACGCGGTTGGCGCGGCTGGAGTCTGGGCGGACACTCGGGCGCGCTCCTACTGCTTTCGGCCTCTGCGATGACGCCCGCCGAGGCCGAGGCTTAGAGCCTCAGTTATCACCACGCGGATCCTGTGCCAGCGCGACCGCCGGCCGGGGCTGAGAAGATGTTCCTCTCAGCCCCGGCCCGGCGACTAGGCCTTGACAGCTGGCCTGATCGGGGATTGCGCCGCCACTACTGCCGACGTCAGCGCGCTGGAGGGGCGTAGATGAGGCCACCGTCCAGCCAGCCTGCATTGGCCGACCCGACGCGGCTGAGGCCCACAGGACCGAGATTGCGCGTGAATATCTCGTCGTAGTTGCCCACCTGGCTGATCACATGGAAGAAGGCGTCTGGCGGCAGACCCATCCCGGTCTGCAGCTCGCCTTCGCCACCAAGCAGTCGTCCGGCTTCAGCATCGGGCGGGTTGTCGCGCATGTCCGCCACGTTCGCGGAGGTGATGCCCTTCTCGTCGGCGATGATCGTCGCATAGACCGTCCAGTTCACTGCGTCGGCGAAGACCGAGTCGTTCTGCGGGTACACCGGCCCGAGCGGCTCCTTCGAGATCGGGGTGGCAGGGAAGATCACCCACTCCTGGTTGTCGGGCTGCTGCTTGGCCTTGCGTCCCACGAGACCGGAGCCGTCAGTGGTGATCACGTCGCACGCTCCGTTGATGAAGTTGTTCGTGACGATGTCGAAGTCCTGGAACGTGTTGAGTGTTATGTCGATGCCGGCGGCTTCGGCGGCATCCGCGATGTTCTTCTCAGTAGTGGTGCCCGCATTGGTGCACACCACTGCGCCGTCGACGTCGGCCACGCCGGAAGTGCCAGAGTAGCCATCGCTTACACGGGCCATGAGCTGCTGGCCGTCGTAGTAAGTGGTCGGGCCGAAATCGAGCCCGATCTCCGTGTCGCGTGACTGCGTCCAAGTGGTGTTGCGCATCAGCAGATCGACATCGCCGGTCTGCACTGCGGTGAAACGCTCAGCCGCAGTCAGCGGGGTGAACTCCACCGCGTCGGCATCGCCAAGGATCGCCGCTGCGACGGCGCGGCAGAAGTCGGCGTCGAGTCCGGTCATCGAGCCATCGGGCTGAGTCTCTGAGAAGGAGACCGCCGAGCCGGATACGCCGCAGTTCAGCCTGCCGCGGTCCATCACAGTCTGCAGCAGATTGCCTTCCTGGGTGACGTCCACCACGTCTGTGGAGTCTGCGGTGTCGCCGGTGTCCGCGGAGTCCCCGCTGTCTTCCGCTTCGCCGGTGTCTGCGGTGTCGCCGGTGTCGCCGGTGTCCGCGGAGTCCCCGTTGTCTTCCGCTTCGCCGGCAGCTGGGGTCTCGTCGCCGTCGTCATCGCCGCAAGCCGCTGCGATCAGTGTCACGGCGCACAGCACCGCAAGTATCCGCCATATGAGTGGTTTCTTCATGGTTTCCGATCTCCTGTGGAGGGGTCGTCAATTATTTGACAGGTTCTGGGCTGACCTCCGCCGGCGCTGGACGAGTCACAGTGAATCCCCCATAGCAGCGGCGGTCGTGATTGGCCGAAGGGCACACACTTGATGTTAGCCCGCGACAGCCCGATGGCGCGGCCTGGCCGACCCAAGGCGAGGGCAGGCAGGCTCGTCGACCGCCACCTGATGCCGCCAAAGCAGCTCAGAGATACTGGCCGGTCTGGACCCTTTCAATGGAGCGGCCGCCGGAGCTGGGGCGTTCGGAGTCCGACACGAGGGTCCGCACGAACACGATCCGCTCGCCCTTCTTCCCCGATATGCGTGCCCAGTCGTCGGGGTTGGTGGTGTTGGGCAGGTCTTCGTGCTCCTTGAACTCCTGGCGCACCGAGGCCAGAAGGTCTTCGGTGCGGATGCCGCGGCTGCCTTTGGCGATCTCGCGCTTGATCGCCAGCTTCTTAGAGCGACGAACCACGTTCTCGATCATCGCGCCTGAAGCGAAGTCCCTGAAGTACAGCACCTCCTTGTCGCCGTTGGCGTAGGTGACCTCTAGGAAGCGGTTCTCCTCCTCGGGCCGGTACATGTCGTCCACGGCCTGCTCAATCATCCCGCGCACCGCCTTGTCGGGGTCTCCGCCCCCGAGAGTGTCCACGATGTCGGAGTCGATCGGCAGCGACGGCGTCAGATAGCGCGAGAAGATCGCCGCGGCTGCCTCCGCGTCGGGCCGCTGGATCTTGATCTTCACGTCGAGGCGCCCGGGGCGTAGGATGGCCGGGTCGATGAGATCCTCGCGGTTGGACGCGCCGATCACAATGACGTTGCGCAGCGCCTCCACTCCGTCGATCTCCGCTAAGAGCTGAGGGACGATCGTGGATTCGATGTCGGAGCTGATCCCGGAGCCGCGGGTGCGGAACAGCGACTCCATCTCGTCGAAGAACACGATCACCGGCCATCCCTGCTCGCTCTTCTCGCGGGCGCGCTGAAAGACCAGCCGGATCTGGCGCTCGGTCTCTCCTACGTACTTGTTGAGCAGTTCCGGGCCCTTGATATTGAGGAAGCAGCTTCGCGCCTCGGCATCGCCGGACATCTCAGCGACCTTCATCGTGAGGCTGTTGGCCACGGCCTTGGCGATGAGAGTCTTGCCGCAGCCGGGAGGGCCGTACAGCAGCACGCCCTTGGGTGCCGGGAGGTCGTACTCGGAGAACAGCGCGTGATGCACGAACGGCAGCTCCACGGCGTCGGTGATGTGCTCGATCTGCAGGTCGAGCCCTCCGACGTCGTCGTAGGTGGCATCGGGCACCTCCTCGAGCACCAGGTCTTCCACCTCTGGGCGCGGCAAGCGCTCGAGCAAGAGCGCCGCTGAGGAGTCGACCAGCACAGTGTCGCCGCTTCGGATCGGCCCGGCGGCGACGGCCTCGCCCAACTCCACGACGCGCTCTTCATCGGCGCGGCCCACCACGACGGCGCGGCTGCCGTCCACGAGCAGCTCCTTCACGGTGGCCACCTCGCCGGTGCGGTCGGGCCGGCGGGCGAGGATCACGCTGAACGATTCGTTGAGCACCACTTCCTCGCCCACTGCCAATCTGTCTTCCACGTCGGGGTGGACCGCCACCCGCATCTTGCGGCCACTGGAGCGCACATCGACGGTGCCGTCGTCGTTGCGCCCCAGCACTGTGCCGTACCCGCTAGGAGGCTGCGTGAGCTTGTCCACCTCCGCCCGCAGCGCCAGTATCTGCTCCCGCGATTCCCGAAGCTTGGCGTCGAGCTTGCCGTTGTGCGTGGCAGCCCGCGAGAGCTGACTCTTGGCGTCGAGCAGCCGCTTCTCCAGCGTGCGCATCCGCTTGGGAGCGTCGCGGACACGCCGGCGCAGCGCGGTTAGCTCCTCGTGCTGGTCGGCAGCGAGCCTCTGCAGAGCTGCGATCTCGGAACGATCGTCGCGGTACGCCGGCAGGCGGTGGACTGGAGGCTTGCGCGCCCGGTCAGAGCTGCTGTCGCCGCCGTCGTCGGAGTCGGGGTATGGCCTTGGGTTGTCGATGTCGCTCACGTGTCACCTCGCGCCGTTGAGGAGACGCCTGCCCCCTCAACGGAACGCTGTCACACTAGATGAGGCTGCGGCGGTTCGCGCGCATGGAACGCCTGCGGCGACCGGCAAGCGCTGTCGCCGCAGCGGCGGGCTGCGGCGGTTCGCGCGCACAGAAAGAGCGGCTGCGACCCTGGCGCCTGACGGCGACATCACAAGAAGCTACTGAGAATCCGCTAGCGTGTCCCGGCGTGACACGCCGGGACACCGTGCGCTTGACGAGACGAAACCACGGAATCCGCTGTATCTGGTGTGGAGCTTGCTATGCTGAGGCAAACCCTAAAGGAGAGGTGGCCAACGCCATGAAGGTCTGGATCGACCAAGACTTGTGCACGGGCGACGGTTTGTGTGAGGAGATCGCCCCTGACGTGTTCACGCTCCTTGACGATGGTCTGGCGTACGTCAGGGAGGGCGACAAGATCTTCTCCGACCCCGGCGGACCTGACGGGCTCGCAATGGTGCCTGAGGGTCAAGAGGAGGCGACGATCGAGTCGGCTGAGGAATGCCCCGGAGAGTGCATCTTCATCGAGATCTGATCATCGCTGATCATTGCGCCGGCCCGAGCTGCGGGGAGGCCTTGCACGTCGCCTGGTGAGCAGCGGCTGGTGCGCGGCGGCGTCGGCAAGCGCCTCAGTCTTGAGGGGGCCGGCTCAGCGGCAGCCGGGTTGCTCTGCGGGGGTTGAGAGATCGGCATCTGCTAGCAGTTCCTCGAGTTTTGAGGCCCGCGTAGCGTAGCCCACATCAGCATCGGGGTTGCGCGAAGCGCCCCACGCCACGCCCACCACCGCGGCGTGGCCTGACGCGACAGTCAGCAGCGCAGCGCCGGAGTGGCCCGATTCGATCCGCGCCGCCAGTAGCCACGACAGGCGCTCCACGCGCTCGCTACCGCCGACGATCTCGGTGCGAACCGTCACGGGCCGGTCGATTCGGAACGGCGACGGCGCAGGTGCCGCACCAGAGGATCGGTCGTTTTCCCAGCCAAGCACCGCGCCCACGGCTCCGTCGGGTGCTGTAGCTCGTAGCGGCAGCGGATTGAGGTCGGCGCCCTCAACGCGCAGCACAGCCAAGTCGCTCACAGTGTCGATTGCCACCAGCCGTCCACTCAGCTTGCGACCATCGGCGAGATGCACAGTGGGCTCGCTGAGACCGGCCACCACGTGGGCGCTAGTGGCCACAAGGTCTGCCTCATGCACCGCGAAGCCGCTGGCCTCGGTCGCGATGTTGCAAGCCATACCCGAGATCCGCACCGACGACGCGACGCCGGCAGCGAGTTCTGCGGTGCTCAGACCGTGGCCGTCGGGGGCCGGACCCGGGTCGGGTGGATCGCTCAGAGGCGGCCGCGTGGCGACCGCCGCCTCCGGTGCAGCGGCTTCGGCAGCCGATGGAGAAGCAGGCAGGCTCTCGTCAACGGCGGTGTGAGACGGCGTTTGCCGGGCATCCCACAAGACCGCCGCGGCGATTGCGGCAATCGCCGCGGCACCGAGCGCGATCACCGCGGACGGCCCCGGCCGCGGGGCCGAGATCACGGCGCCAGAAGTCGGCTGGTTGTCAGAAACCCGGTGTGGGCCACCATGCGATGGTCGGGTCGCACGGCCGCTCCGGCGACATGCCAGCTGCGCTGCATCACCTCGAAGGTTTCGTGCATGCCGAACGGCGAATCGTCAAGCGCCTGTCGGAGTCTCGACACCTGGATGATGCTGGGCGTGTAGGCGCACAGAATCCCTCCCAGCCGAAGCGAAGCAGCGGCTGGGGCCACCGCCTGCCACGGCTCCGGCAGATCGAGCATCACCCGGTCCAACCCGGTCTCGTCAATGCCGTCGTACACGTCACGCACCTCGGTGCGAAATCTCTGCAGGGCCTTCACGCCGCAGAAGCGCTCAACGTTGGAGCGAGCGAGTTCGCAGAAGTCCTCCCGGCGCTCGTAGCCGGTAACGACGGCGCCGGCACGAAGCAGCGACATCGACAGCGCGCCCGAGCCGACGCCGGCCTCCAGCACACGGGCGCCGCGGAAGATGTCGGCCCGCACCAGAATGGGGCCGATGTCCTTGGGGTAGATGACCTGAGCGCCGCGGGGCATCTTCAAGATCACGTCACTCAGAGTCGGGCGCACGGCCACGAACACGGCGCCCCTGGAGTTTCGCAACAGGGATCCCTCGTCGGCGCCGATGATGTCGTTGTGCGCCAGCACCCCCGAGTGAGTGTGGAACTCGCCGCCCGCTGCCAGGTCGAAGAGGTATCTGCGGTTCTTGCGGTCGACCAGCAGCACCGACTCGCCCGGGTGAAGCTGCCCTCCGGTGTGTTCGGACGGGTGTTCTCGGGGTGCGCCGCGGCCGGCCTCGGCGGATTCCGGCATGCTCATCGACCGATCAGGTCGAGCGTTGCCAACGCCCGGCCTCAGCGTCGGATGCCGCGCACGGGTCGGCGCTTGGGATCGGAGGCGCTTCTGCGGTCTGCGGGCGCCGAAGTGAACCGTACCGGTGCCGGGGCTGCCGCCCGCTCAGCCAGGCGGCAGAACGCGCAGACCCCGCCATTGGTGGGCGCGCCGCATGTCGAGCACGGCGACAGCGCAGCCCTGTCGAGTTCTGCCGAAGCCCGGAAGCGCTCAGAGGCCCGCGCCAGGAACCCGAAGTAGAAGTCGTACTTGGCGCCCGGAGAGCGCTCCTCGATGTCGTTGAGGGCCGCCTTGTAGGCCAGGTGCTTGTTGCCTGCGGCCATCGGGCACTCCTCGACTGCGTAGTCGATGCCGCGCACCACGCAATATGCCGCGGTCTCACGTTCGGTGAGCCGCACCAGGGGCTTGACCTTGCGGCCGAAGCCGTCGCGGGCTTCCAGCACCGGCAGCTGCCGGCCGAGGTACTCGACCTGCCACCGGAGCGTGTTGCCGAGCAGGACGGCAGCCTCGTCGTCGAGGTTGTGTCCTGTGGCGAGGACGTCATA
Source organism: Acidimicrobiales bacterium (assembly GCA_965214945.1). Classification (GTDB taxonomy): domain Bacteria; phylum Actinomycetota; class Acidimicrobiia; order Acidimicrobiales; family Aldehydirespiratoraceae; genus JAAXHB01. The sequence continues at coordinate 1,400,033 of OZ244029.1, forward strand.
GCCGTCGGATCGGGCGGCCTTGTCGAAGAGATGGCGCTTGGAGAGCCCGCAGGCTGAGCACGGAGCGCGCCGGGCCGCGCGGGCGCCGCTGCCAATGTCGAAGCCGTGATCGCGCAGCAGGTCGCCGGTGAGAAGTTTTAGGCCCTGGCTTTCGGCGAAGCGCCGGGCGTAGCCAGCGCAGTCCGAACTGTAGGCCTCTATCCCCAAGTCGAGGTAGAAACCGTCGGCGGTGTAGCCGAGGTCAGTCAGGATGTCCCAGAGTGCCAGACTGTCCTTGCCACCAGACACGGCAACCAACACACGGTGGGATGTGTCGAACATCTCAAATCGCCTGATGGCTTTGGCCACCTGGTCTCGGCACAGGCGCAAGAAGTGCTCCGCGCAGAAGTTGGCGTTGTGGCGGCGGATGTCGATCACCGCCGGGCCTCGGCACACTCGGCACTTCACAGCGTTCGCTCTGCGTTCGGATGCCCTGTATTCAGCTGCTCCACAGTCGGCGGCGCGGTGTTCGGCGACTTCTCGTTCGACAGCGCGAGAGGCTCGGACAGCGCCGGTCGGCTTGGTGGCCCGATCGCGCCGCCGGAGATGACGCTGCGGATCTCAACCTCGGCATCGGCGGCGAGTCGGCGGTCTCCGGGCACCAGCTCGCCGTCACAGATCACCAGATGCGATTCGCGGTTGAGCCCGAGACGCGTCAGCAAGGCTCGCACCGTCAGCGGCCCGTCGACTTCGGCGACGCGTGTCGGGTTGCGCAGCGTGACCCTCATGGCCTCATTGTGTCCGACCCGTTGTGCTCGCCGCCCGTCGGCTCGCGCGCTCCTGGTGGCGCCGAGTTCAGCGGCGGTCGGGAGGCGCGCAACGGATCACCATCTGCGAGCCGGGATGAAGTCTTGTGCGCATGATCTCCGCGCGGTCGCCGCGACCCGCCAGTCTTCGCGCCATCCGGATCGCGCCGTCGGCGCAGAACACCGCGAACCAGAGCCGGGATCCGCCTAGCAGGCCGCGCCGCCAGGCCCGTCGCCGCAGCCACCGGCCTGCGCTACTTCGCAACATTGACAGTCGTGGCCCTTAGCGCCGTCGGATTTCCACGATCGCAGAGCGCTTCCGGCCTGATCGGCGGCCCAGCAGGTAGGCCACGCCCGTCAGCGCCGCCGTGATCCCCGCTGCGGCGTAGCCGATCTTCACCAGCAGAGGCGGCGCCTCGCGGTTGATATCACCCTGCAGGTCGCGCAATGCACTTTCGATCACGTCTCGCGTGATCGGCTTTGAGTGGCCACTCGGGCCGCTGTTATCGCCCATGGCAAGCTCCGCTCTTCGTCAGCTCAGGCCCTGGAGTTCTGCCTTTCAGCAGGCTCTGCCGGGCCTTCGCCCGGTCACGATGGAGGATCATCGCGTCACAGGCTGCGCTTGTTGATCTGCTGCACGAGAGCCGTAATCAGCACCGCCAGCGCCGCGATCGAGATTACATAGGGGATCCACGACAGGTTGCCGGCGAACACCGTGCCCGTCTCGGTTTGTAGCGCCCTAAGTAGCGACAGCAGCACCAAAAGCAGGCCTACGATCAACGCCATAGTGCCGGCGAGCCCCAGAGCGAGCCACCTGGGGATCTCGGTCAGCGGCTGCAGCAGCTCCTGGCGCGCGTAGTCCTTGATCAGGTTGAATACCTGCGTGGCATCCAGCTTGCGGGCCCGCTTCGCCGGGGTCTTGTGATGGTTGTTTCGAGGCACCTGCTGCGTCTTCCGGCGTCTTTCGGTCGCTGTCACGCTACCGCAGGCGTGGTTCGGAGCGAGCCGACAATCTCAAGCTGCTGCGCGGTTGGGATTGACCCGACAAACGGTCACCGCCGGCGCATTTCGATGCGGGCTCGCAGCAGCTCTGCGGCCTGTGTGATCACCTGGTGTGTCACGGCGACGCGCTCGCCGACCCCAGGGGCGCACAGCACGTCGAAGCGGTCGAGCGGCCCGAGCGGCGCGAGCGCGGCCGCCTTGTAACAGGCTGCAGACGGGTCGTCTCCGAGATCCGCAGGCGCTGTTGAGATCTCCGCTTCGGGATGGCCGGCTAGAAGGCACGCCAGACGCTTCGCGGCCGACACCAAGCCGGGAAGGTCCGACAACAACTCCGCGACGCGCTGGTCCGTATCTTCAGAACTCCCCTCGGGCTCGTCGGGCCAGTCCTCCACCTTCGCACGCGGGTACGGGTTGTCGGGCATCCAGCGCCTCACCCGGATGCGGCGCGTCCCGGCTGCCAGCAGCTGCAGCCGGTTCGGGGCGAAGGGCCGTGCATCGATCACTCGGGCCATTGCGCCCACATCACAGCGCACATCGCCACCTCCGACCTCGGAGCCCCGCTCGATCATCACCACGCCCATCTCACGGTCGCCTGCCAGAACCTCCGGGATCATCTCCAGATACCGGGCCTCGAACACTTGCAGTAGCAGCGGAGCGCCTGGAAGCAGCACGGACGAGAGAGGGAACATCGGAGTGTGCATTTCCCCCTCCCGGTGGTGTGAAGGACTTTGGCCCTCGTCAGCCGTCGGAGTCTTCGGTCGTGCCCTCGTCGGTCGTGGTGCCATCTATGTCGCCATCGTCTGGGGCGTCTGTTGTCTTGTTGACAGCGGCAGCTCTCGGGTGCAGGTTGGGGTCGTTAGCGGAGGGCCCGTACGGGTGGCCGGCGGCAGCGTCGATCAGCGACTGCGTCAATACGTCGCATGGCCCGGCCGCGGCACCGGCGTCGGGCCAGTTGGCGATCATCGCGAAAGTGATCACGTCGCCGTTAGGAGCCTCGGACACCCCGGCCAGGCCGGAAGCGTTGTTGCCGGAAGCGTTGTTGAGAGCGCCGCTCATGGCCCGCACAACCCCTCCGGCGGGTAACACATCGGAGCTAAGAGCGCCCGGTGAGCAGCCACTAAGCGTTCCGCCTGAGCCGACGACGGCCAGCGACTCCACCAGAGCTGAGCCGGGCCCGGTCTGATGCAGCAGCTCGGCGACGATGCGGCAGGTCAGCCGGTTGTAGCCCGACAGCCCGGAACCGTCGCCGACAATCATGCCCTCGAGTTCGGCTGGGGGCAGGTCGAGGAAGCGGTTCAAGACATCCCAGACAGCGAAGAAGGCGAGATCACGACGCGTTCCGATCTCGGCCTGGTGTCCGACCTCTTTGAACAGCATCTCTGCGGTCGTGTTGTTCGCATGGGCGAGCATGCTTGCAACGATCGCTTGCATATCAGGCGATTCGACGGCCCCGAGAGACTCTCTCTCACCGGCGGGGGGCGCCGCACCCTTGCCAGTGCGGTTGCGGATAATGAAACCGCGCTCCTCCAACAAGTCGTCGAAGAGTTCCACGGCCTGCCGGGCGGGGTCGTCCGCCCTGACGCTGTCATTGAGTCCCGAGCCTTCAGCAGTATCTGAGAAGGACCTGTAGCCCTCGTTGACCAGAAGGGCGGACAGAGGCCCGACCTGGTTCTCGGCCGTGACAGCCGGCGCCCAAATCGGGGCTGCGTCCTCGCTCGGGCGGGCCTGTGTGTAGTCGCGCTCCTCGTCGGGATAGCGGGACTCGTCGGCCACAACCGAGCCCCTGATCGTGGTGATGCCACGCTCAGTGAGAGCAGCGGCCACCGCTTCTGCGAGTTCGGTGATGTCGGTGTGGGGCCTCGGATCGGAGTAGCGCGACATGTACTGCGGAGTGGACAGAACCGGGTCTCCCCCGCCCACTAGGTAGATGTCGCCGGTCAGCACTCCGTTGGCGGCCGACTCCAAGGCGTCGGCGCGAGCGAACACCTCGGTGGTGAAGGTTGCGGTCGGGCCGGCTCGCTCCAGAATGGCGACCGCCGTGACGAGCTTCATCAGCGATTCCGGCACCAGCAGCTCAGAGGCGCGCTCCTCGACTATCCGCTTGCCTTTGCGATAGGCCACCAGGCAGGCTCGATCCGGCACCTCTGGGTGGTCTATGGCGGCTCGGAGTCGCTCGACCAGCCGGGCATCGCTCACCGGGCCTGAGAGCCACCCAGGTGTGCGGCGAACGCTCAGCAGCGGAGTATCGACTACCGCTGCGGGCGGCCCCGTATCCACTGCCCATTGCGGGTGGGCTGACTTATCCAGGCGCTGGGCCTGCCAGTACGCCACTAACACCACGGCCAGCAGGCCGACGAGCAGCACCAGTACCAACACCCGGCGGATCACACCAGCATCGTAGGCCATAAGGGGCACCAGGCCGTGCCAGCGAACGAGAAACCGGCTGCGATCCCAATCGCGCGGCAGAGCTGGCCGCATAAGAGCGAAGCGCGAACACCGGCGCGACGCGGCCCGCGGCTAGGGTCACGCAATGGACATAGTGGCCGCCTTATTCATCGATGACATCGAGCTTCGCCCCGCGCCCGGACCCTCCACCCGCATCGACCTCACGGGTGTCCACTTCTCGGCCGCCGCGCCGAGCGTTGTCCCGCTGACGGTCGCTCCGCACCTAGTGGTGATCGTTCGCTGCGCCGAGGGCGAATCGGGCTTCGGCGCGCTGGAGGTTGTCTATCAGCGCGGCGCCGACCAAGTGGCCCGCAACGTTCAGCCGCTGCAGGTGGAGCCGGGAAAGTTCAACTACCGGCTTGTGCGGGCCGAACTCGACTTTGACGACTACGGCACGGTCGAGGCGCGGGCGCGCATCGACGCCGGACCGGTGACGGTCGTGCCTTATACCCTGCTGCCGCCCGCCTGAATCCCGCGGCTGATACGAGCGGTATCGTGGCCGCGGGTGACCGGGCGGAGGCGAGGATGAACACTGAACTGGAGCGGCTCGGGATCAGCGTGATCCGGGCTCTCGCTATGGACGCCCCCCACGCGGCCCGCTCCGGACATCAGGGCACCGCCATGGCCCTGGCGCCGCTTGCGCACGTGCTGTGGACTCGCGTGATGCGCTACGACGCGCGGCATCCCGAATGGCCCGACCGTGACCGCTTCGTGCTGTCCGCAGGACACGCGTCGATACTCCAGTACGCGATGCTGTACCTCACCGGCTACGGCCTCTGTCTGCAGGATTTGCGCGATTTCCGACAGTGGGGCTCGCTCACGCCTGGCCATCCCGAAGCGGGCCACACACCCGGAGTGGAGGTGACCACCGGGCCCCTGGGCCAGGGCTTGGCTAATGCTGTGGGAATGGCGATCGCCGAGGCGCAGCTGCGCGGGCGCTTCGGTGCCGGTGTGTGCGACCACCGCGTGTTCGCCATCGCCAGCGACGGCGACCTGGCCGAAGGCGTGAGCCACGAGGCTGCCTCACTCGCCGGTCATCAGCGCCTCGGACGGCTGGTCGTCTGCTACGACGACAACCGCATCACCATCGACGGAAGCACGGATCTGTCGATGTCCGACGACACTGCGGGTCGCTTCCGGTCCTACGGATGGCATGTGGAAGAGCTGGCGTGCGAGCCCGACGACCTCGACGGGCTGGAGGCCGGGCTAAAGCGCGCTATCGCAGTCGCAGACCGGCCGTCACTGGTGATGATCCGAACCGTAATCGGCGTTCCCGCACCCCGTACCGCAGGCACGTCCGCAGCCCATGGCTATGCGATCTTCGATTCTGAGATCGCTGCCACCAAGTCGGCGATGGGACTGCCGGCCGACGAGACCTTCCACGTGCCGGACGAGATCGTCTGCGCCTATCGGGCGGCAGGACGTGCCGGCCGCAATGACAGATGGGCGTGGCAGGCCCGCGTGGACGCATTCGACGGAGACCGCGCCGAGTTCGAGGCCTGCCTCGCGGCTGCGGGCACCCCCGGATGGGATCAGACGCTGCCGTCTTGGGCGCCCGGAGAGCACGTGGCCACCAGAAAGGCCTCGCATGCTGCGCTGCAGTCGTTGGCTGAGACAGTGCCCGCCGTCTTCACGGGAAGCGCGGACTTGACCGGCAGCAATGGAACGGACATCGTCTCAGCGGGGTTTGGCGGAGTGTTCTCCGCCGCGAACCGTTCGGGGCGCCAGATCTACTTCGGGGTGCGAGAGCACGCCATGGGCGCGATCGCCAACGGCATGGCACTGCACGGCGGCGCGCTTCCGGTCGTGGGGACGTTCCTGGTGTTCTCCGACTACATGCGCCCGGCAGTCCGGCTGGCGGCTCTGTCGCAGGCGAAAGTGATTTTCGTCTGGACCCACGACTCGGTCGGGGTCGGCGAGGACGGGCCAACGCATCAGCCGGTGGAGCAGATCGCGTCGCTGCGAGCGATGCCCGGCCTGAGGGTGATAAGGCCCGCCGACGCCAACGAGACCGTCGGCGCCTGGAGCGTGGCGATCGCGTCCGACGGGCCAACTGCGCTGATGCTGACGCGCCAGAAGGCGCCTGTCCTCGCGGGCACCAGCGCTTCGGCGGTTGCCGCCGGTGGTTACGCGCTGAGCGATTCTTCCGACGCCCGAATCACGCTCGTGGGCACCGGCAGCGAAGTGTCGGTGTGCTGCGACGCTGCGGCGCTGCTCGCAGAGCGTCACGGCGTGGCCGCGCGCGTGGTGTCGCTGCCCTCGTGGGAGCTTTTTACCGAGCAGGACCGCCGCGCCCGCCGCGATGTGATGCGTCCGGACCTGCCCTCGCTGGCGGTGGAGGCTGCGAGCACACAGGGCTGGCGACGCTGGGTGGATGAAGCCGTCGGCATCGACCGCTTCGGGGCGTCCGCGCCCGGCGCCGTGGTGATGGAACGCCTCGGGATCAACCCCGGCAACGTCACCGGGCGTGCGCTCGCGTTGCTCGACCGCAGTTCCGCACACCATCAGCAGGTGAGAAAACGACCATGACCCGACTTCACGACCTTTACCACATCCACGGCCAGAGCCCCTGGCTCGACAACATCCGCCGGGGCTGGATCACCGGTGGGGAGTTGCAGCGCTGGATCGACCGCGGCGTTCGGGGGCTCACATCCAATCCCTCGATCTTCCAGACGGCGATCTCAAGCAGCGACGACTACGACAGCGAGTTCCGACAGGCGGTTGCCGATGGGCTCGACGTGCGCGACTGCTATTGGCGTCTGGTCACATCCGACATCGCCGCTGCCTCCGGGCTGTTGCGGGGCGTCTATGACCGCTCCGCAGGGCTTGACGGCTTCGCTTCCGTGGAGGTGTCGCCCGAGTTGGCTCGCGACAGCTCCGCTACCGCGAGAGCCGCAAGAGACCTGCATGAAAGGATCCAGGCGCCCAACCTTTATGTGAAGATACCCGGCACCGCTGAGGGTCTCCCGGCGATTAGCGAGATGATAGCTGAGAAGCGCAGCATAAATGTCACGTTGATCTTCAGTGTTGAGCGTTACGTCGAAGTTGCTGAGGCCTATCTTGCCGGGCTAGAGAGTGCCGAGGGCGATCTCAGCGAGGTCTCGAGCGTGGCTTCATTCTTCGTGTCGCGGATTGACACCGAGGTCGACAGGCGCCTTGAGGCGATCGGCACACCCGACGCTCTCGCCTTGCGGGGCAAAGCGGCGATCGCATGCGCCAAAGCAGCTTACGGCCATTTCTTGCAGATCTTCGAAGGCCCACGCTGGGATGCGCTCGAGGCCCGCGGCGCCCGCCCCCAGCGGCTGCTCTGGGCAAGCACGTCCACAAAGAACCCCGCATACCCCGACACGCTGTACGTCGATGAGCTGATCGGCCCCGGCACGGTGAACACGCTCCCGGAGGCCACGCTTGAGGCTTTCGAAGATCACGGCGCGGCCTCGGCCACTTTGGCCCGCAGCCCTGACGAGGCCCTGCGCGTACTCGACTCGTTGGTCGCCGCAGGCGTGGACATGTCCGACGTTGCCCAGCAGCTCACCGAGGCGGGTGTTGCCTCCTTCACCAAGAGCTTCGACGAGCTGCTGAGCGCATTAACCGACAAGGCACGCGGCCTGTCCGGCCGCTAACGCGGCTCCTAGCTCGGCTCGCGGACCCGGTTGTCGCGAGTCCTGAGGCGCTTGTCGCTCCGTGACTCCGCGGTGACGGGCCTGCGCACGCAACCGCTGGCGGCTCCCCGTGCGCATCTTGGGCGTCTGCAGCAGCTCGAGTCTGAGGGCATCCACATCATCCGCGAGGCGGCGGCGCAGTTCGACAAGCCGGTGATGCTGTACTCTGTGGGTAAGGACAGCTCAGTGCTCGTGCACTTGGCGCGCAAGGCGTTCTATCCCGGCGGCATTCCGTTCCCGCTGCTGCACATCGACACGACCTGGAAGTTCCGAGAGCTAATTGAGTTTCGCGATCGAGCGGCGGCGGAGATCGGCTTCGAACTCATCGTACACATCAATCAGGAGGGGCTAACGAAGGGTGTCAACCCCTTCGACCAAGGCAGCCGGCACTACACCGATGTGATGAAGACTCAGGCGCTGCGCCAGGCGCTCGATGACGGCCGATGGGACGGGGTGCTGTGCGGCTCACGCCGCGACGAAGAGCCATCGCGTGCTAAGGAGCGGATCTTCAGCTTCCGAGACCGCCTGCATCGCTGGGCGCCGAGGAATCAGCGGCCCGAAATGTGGAATCACTTCAACGGGCGCATCGATGCCGGCGAGGAAATGCGCGTCTTTCCGCTGAGCAACTGGGCCGAGATAGACGTCTGGCAGTACATCGCTTCTGAAAGGATCCCGATAGTGCCGCTGTATCTGGCCGCGCCGCGGCCGGTTGTGGAGCGCGACGGACACCTTCTGATGGTGGACGATGACAGGTTCCGTCTCAACTCGGGTGAAACGGCGCGGACACGAAGCGTCCGGTTCCGCACTCTGGGGTGCTATCCGCTGACGGGCGCTGTCGCGTCGCGGGCTGCGACGCTGCACGAGGTGATAGCTGAGACCGCCGCAGCCACCCGCTCAGAACGCGAGACGAGAGTGATCGACCAGGATCAGTCGGCCTCGATGGAGAGAAAAAAGCGCGAAGGCTATTTCTGATGCCGGCTCAGGCGCCGACGACACGAGCAGACAGCGGCGACGACCTGCTCAGGGTGGTGGTGTGCGGATCGGTCGATGACGGCAAGTCGACCCTCATCGGGCGCCTGCTCCACGACTGCGGAGGGCTCACCACCGATCAGCTCGAAGCGGTGCGCAGGGATTCGGCAGACGTCGGCCACGCGGGCGATCAGATCGATCTGGCGCTACTCACCGACGGCTTGGAGGCCGAGCGTGAACAGGGCATCACCATCGATGTCGCCTACCGACATCTGCGTACGCAGCGGCGCGGCCTTGTGATAGCCGACGTGCCCGGGCACGAGCAGTACACCCGCAACATGGTGAGCGGAGCATCCGACGCTGAGCTGGCAGTGCTGGTATTGGACGTCGTCCGAGGCGTGACCACCCAGACGCGTCGGCACGCGGGCATAGCGGCCCTGCTGGGCATCGCCTCGACGGTGATCGCTGTGAACAAGATGGATCTCATCTGCTGGGACCGAGGGCGCTTCGAAGTGATCGCCGGACAGGCCTACGAACTGGCAGCAAGGCTCGGCCTAGACGAGCCTGCGGTGATTCCGATGTCAGCCCTGTGCGGGGACGGCGTGGTCGAGCGGGGCGGCAACCTCGAGTGGTACAGCGGTCCGAGTTTGCTGGAACATCTCGAGCAGACGCCGCCGCGCGCCGCCGCAGCAGGCTGGAGCAGTTCCGCCGCCGCGCTCAGCGAGCGGCTGCGATTCCCGGTGCAGCTCGTGATACGGCCCGATCACCACTTTCGGGGCTATGCGGGAACGATCTGCGAGGGCGTCTTGCGTGTAGGCGACAAGGTGCTGGTCGAGCCGTTGGGGCGCGCCACAGCGATTGAGCGGATCGTTACCTGCGACGGCGACCTGGATGAGGCTGTCTCAGGACAGTCGGTGACCGTCACGGTCTCCGACGAAATCGACATCGCCCGAGGGGATGTGATCATCGACGCGGGCCACCGGATGATGCGAGCCCGCGACCTGAGCGCCACCGTGGTGTGGATGTCGGACAGCGAGCTTGCATCAGGCCGCGAGTGCCTGCTGCAGCAAGCTGGGCGCCGTCTGAGATGCCGAATAGCAGAGGTGACCGGCAGACTCGATCTTGGCACTCTGAAGTTTCGACCCACCTCAACTTTGAAGCTCAACGATATATCGAGAGTTAGGATAGCTCTAGAATCAGAGTTCGTTCACGATCTCTACGAGGAGAACCGCACCACGGGGTCGTTTATCCTGATCGATCCCAACGACAACTCAACAACTGCCGCGGGCATGATCACCGCGGAGGCTCGCAATTCCTGGGACATCGTGCCCGAGGCCACGCTGGAACGTCAACCGAGCGCTGTGAGCGCGCTGGAACGGGCCGCGCGCTTCGGTCAGCGACCCGTCACGGTGCTGTTCACCGGCCTAACCTGCGCCGGCAAGTCGACTCTGGCCACGGCGCTTGAGCGGGCGCTGTTTGACCGAGGGAAAGCGACCGTGCGCCTTGACGGCGTCAACATCCGCCTGGGCGTAAGCCGCGATTTGGGGTTCACCGCGGACGACCGCTCTGAGAATGTGCGGCGCACCGCCGAGTTCGCCCGTCTGGTCAACGATCAGGGGCTGATCGCCATCGCAGCGCTGTTGGCGCCAGACGCTGAGGTGCGTGAACGTGCTCGGCGTCTCATCGGCGCTGACCGCTTCGCGGAAATCTTCCTCGATCCGCCAGCCGAGGTCTGCCGCTCCCGCGACGCCGCAGGCCTGTACGAAGCAGCCGACCGGGGTGAGATCCAATCGTTTCCGGGGGTGTCCGTCCCTTACGACAAGCCGCAGGACGCGGATCTGGTGCTCGACACGTCCCGTCTGAGCGTGCGATCCTGCACCGACGCGGTGTTGAGCCTGCTTGAGGCGCGGCTGTTCATTCCTGCCGCCGGTTCGGATGCGAGCCCCGGCGCAGCAAGCGGGCGTCCGGCGTGAGTTCGCCCGAAACCGCCTTGCTGGCTCAACAGGGTGTGCTCGCGGGTGCCGGCGGAGTCGCGGCTGGCTTGCTGGGGGCCTCTGGAAGCGTCACATCCGATGACCGCGCGCAGATGCTCGGGCACCGCGCCATCACTGTGTGGCTCACGGGACTATCAGGCTCGGGCAAGTCCACGCTGGCTTACGCGGCCGAAGCTGAACTCACAGCAGCGGGAGTTCTGGCCTACGTGCTCGACGGCGACAGGCTGCGCACAGGCCTGTGCGCGGATCTCGGGTTCTCAGAACGAGATCGCAGCGAGAACATACGCCGCGCCGGCGAGGTCTGCGGTCTGTTGAGGGCAGCCGGCGCGGTGGTGTTGGCGTCTTTCATCTCACCGTTCCACCGTGACAGGGCGCTGGTGCGCGCCACTCATCCCGACGGTTGTTTCGTCGAAGTGTTTGTGGACGCGCCTTTGCATGTGTGTGAGAGCCGCGACCCCAAGGGGCTGTACGCCAAGGCCAGAGCTGGAGCGATAGCTGACTTCACCGGGATCGGCGCCCGTTACGAGCCGCCCGCCGATCCTGATCTCCACATCGACACGGCCTCCTCAGACGCAGCAGCCTGCACCGGGGTTGTGGTGGCTGAGGTGATACGTCGCATCCGCTGACCCCCGCTGCCGCACTCGAGCCGCAGCGCCAACCCGCTCAAGTCACACCCAGGAAACAGCCCGAACACGGGCCATCGCTCGGCTGCGCGGCCTCGCCGAAGCGCCGCGCGGCATCGCTAGCGTTGCGGAATGTCCTGCAGGAGTAGGGCGGCCTTTATGACGGCGCGTCTGGCTCGAGCAAGGAGCCTGTCCTCAGCCGACGGCTTGGTCGCTCCCGCCTCGACCGCTGCCCGCAACCGGTCCAGTGCCAGGTCGTCGAGTTCCTCAGCTATCGCCTCGAGACGCTGTGAAATATTATGAAACTCCTCTGTAGCCATGGATGATACACTAACGCGATCTCGCCCTGAATCAAGCAGCGGCACCTGTAGCAGCAGGCCTGTCGGCGCACCGCGACCCTGCTTAAGAAAGCGCTGCGCGTGAGTCGCAGTCGTCGCATGTACCGCTTCGGGGATACAGTCCGCCGGGCGCGCAACCCGCGGCTGCTCGCCGCCTCCGCGGTGATCGGCTTCGTCGTGGCGTTGGTGGTCGCGGGCTTTGAGATCCTCGCGCTGGGCATGCTGTTGGAGCGGCTTCTGCGGCAGAACATCGTCGTGCTCGCCGCGGCACCGGTCGTCGGAATCGCCGCGGCGCGCGCTCTGTTGCTGTTGGGGGGTCGCGAAACCACCGGCTCGACGTCAGATGAGTACATCCGGGCTTTCCACGAGCGCCACCCACTCATTCCTATGCGACAACTGCCTGCCAAGCTGCTCGCCGGCGCTACGACCATCGGCTGCGGTGGCGCTATGGGCTTGGAGGGTCCCTCGGTGTATGCGGGATCGTCAATCGGGCTGTTCGCCCACAGGCGGCTGGGACGCTTTTTCCGACGCGATGAGGCACAGGTGCTGCTCACCGCCGGAGCGGCGGCGGGGATCTCTGCGGTTTTCAAGGCGCCCGCGACCGGGGTGCTGTTTGCAATCGAGGCTCCCTACCACGATGACGTGACGCCTCAATCGCTGGTGTCATCGCTGATCGCTTCAGCAGCCAGCTACGCAACTTTCGTCGCCATCTTGGGCAGCGAGCCGGTGGTGCCCCTGTTCAGCGACGACCTCACAGGGTCCGTCAGCGGCGACAGCTCGCTCGGGAAGGTGCTACAGGTGCTGAATCTCGACGACCTGATGGGCGCCGTGGTGTTGGGTGTCGCCGCCGGCCTTGCGGGACGGGGCTGCGTGTGGCTTGTGCATCGCACAGCGCGAGCGGCTCGTTCAGACGCTCTGCTCAAGCGCCTGGCGATATCCGGCACCGCGCTTGCGGGCCTGGTGGTGCTCTCTGAGGAGTTCTTCGACGCACCGCTCAGCCTGGGGCCGGGCAGCGAAGCCATGGGATGGGTCATCCGACAAGACGAGCTGCGGCTGATAGCGCTGCTGTTCGCGGTGCGAGCCGTGGCCACGCTGGCCACGGTGTACGGAGGCGGCGTCGGCGGGCTGTTCATTCCGCTGTGCACGCTTGGAGTGGTGGTAGGGCAGTTCGTGGGCGTAGGCATCACCAACGACCAGACCGGGCTGTACCCGATTCTGGGCCTGGCGGCCCTCCTTGGGTCGAGCTACCGCACCCCGATCGCAGCGGTGATGTTCGTGGCCGAGTCGACCCGCGGAGGCGGCGCGTTCGTGGTGCCAGCCCTGATCGCCGCCGCCGTGAGCCAGGTGGTTTGCGGGCGCTCGTCAGTGGTGGAGCATCAGCAGGACCGGCGTCTAGGCCACTTGGAGAGCCGCCTGATGCTGCCGCTCAGCTCGATTGTGAACGCAGACGTGTTCACGGTGCCGCCCGACGCAACCGTCTCAGAGTTCGTCTACGTGCATGTGCTGGGCCGGCGTGAGCGTGTTGTGCCGGTGGTGTCTGGGAGCGCGTATCTCGGAATGGCTAGGCTCGACGACCTATCGTCGGTGGACCGCGGCCATTGGGAGGACACGACGGTGGAATCGCTGATGGCCACCGACCTTCCGGTGGCGCGACCGTCATGGACCTTACGAGACGCAGTCGTAGCCATGGACAACGCCGACATCGACATGCTGGCGGTAGCGGACAACTCCGGCAAATTCATCGGCATCGTCACTGAAGACGACGCAATCAGGCTGGGAGAGATCCTCGACGAGACCGAGGGCGCCTAAGCAGGCGTCAGCGAGCGAGCAGCGACTGTGGCTTGCGGTCAGCCGTCGTCTTGACGGCCGGCGAGGTCATCGCTGTGCGCTGTGTTCGCGAATTCCTCGGCCCAGGCAGCGTGCTCCGGCTTCAGGTATTCCTCTTCAGGCTCGTTGAGGGATTCGATTAGCCCTTCAAGGTTGTCCTGGTAAGAGCGCTTGAACTTGCGGGCTTCCTCATACCTCCGGTGTCGCCCCTTCTTCACGGCTCCAAAACTCCCGCTTCGACGGTTTCGCAGACATCCAGTGTACAGCGCTGCTGCGCCGCTGCGCCGCAGCTGCGACGGTTAGAGCAGATCAACGCCGCCGATCAGTCGTTCTTACTGGCCGCCGGCTGCGTGCCTCGAGCGCCAGGCCGCCGCCGTCGAAAGCCAGCGCGGCCTCTCCGGAGGTGAGCTGGCGGATGGGCTCTCCCACCATCGCGGCGCGCCAGCCGCTAGCTAGCCGGGAGTCGGCGTCACCTCGAATGAGGGCTTCCACATCGGCCCGCGTCGCCAGCAGCGAAGGTTCGAGTCCGCTGGCGCGTGCCACTTGGGTGACCCACGCCATAACTAAGCCCACAGCGGGTTTCAGGCTTCGCATTGCGCGTGAGGTCGGCTTGGGCTTGGGCGGTCGCCAATCAGACTTGAGCCCCTCAGAGACGGCGTCCAGAATCGACTTGCCGAGTCGGCCCTTGGCGACACCGTCGGCAACGCCGCGCACGCGGGCCAGCTCAGCGGGGTTGCGCGGCTTGGCCTCGGCGATTGAGACGATCGCCATGTCGGACATCACGTGGCGAACCGGCCTGTCGAGCGCCGCGGCGCGTTGCTCACGCCACTTTGCCAGAGAGCGGGCTACCACCAGGGATCTGCCCCGCAAACGCCTTATGTTTTTGACCTTCGACCAGGCGTCCTCCGGCCGGCGCAAGCGCGCGGCTCGTCTGAGGAGCGTGTCAAACTCGTCGGAGGCCCATGCTGTGCGTTTCAGCTTGCGAAGCCGCGCGGCGAGCTGGTCGTGGATGCGCAGCAGCTGCGCGACGTCGTCTGCGGCGTATTCGAGCTGAGGCGCTTGCAGCGGACGCGCCAACCAGTCGGTGAGCCGGTGAGCCTTAGCGATGGTCACCCCCAGCTCGCGCTTGTGCAGCGCCGACAGCGACGGGACGCCGCCTCCGACGAACCCTGCGGCTATCTGTGTGTCGAAGATACGCCTAGGAAGGACTTCGCAGCAGCGCGCTAGAACTTCGAGATCTTGGCTTGCGGCGTGGGCCACGAGCAGGCGGTCACTGCCTATGACCGGCGCAAGTCGTGAGACGTCGGCGGCCAGCGGATCGATCAGCGCCAGACCGCCCGGCCACGCGATCTGGATGAGCGCGACCTTGGGCCAGTAGGTGCGCTCGCGGTGGAACTCGGTGTCGAGCGCGAACCTCGGTTCGCGCTCCAGCGCCGCCACAACGGCGTCGAGCCCCGTTCCGGTATCTACGTACTGAAAACGCGGCACGAGCCGGTCAGCCCGGCACGCTGCCAGCTTCCACCGGCTTGCCGGCCGCGACCCAGGCGTTCGTGCCTCCTGCGACGTTCACGGCGTCGATTCCGCGACTTCGCAGATATTGGACCGCCTGCGCGCTGCGTCCTCCAACAGCGCATACGACGTAGACCGGTCCGTCGACGCGCTGCGCGGCACGCCGGAAGCGATCTTCAGAATCCACGACCACGCCCAGGGGGACCGGCACGACGCCTGGTATCCGCACTTCTTCGTGCTCCCACGGCTCGCGTACATCGAAGACAACCGCGCCCGCCTGCTGGAGGCTCTGCAGCTCGTCGACACCTATCTCGGGTACTTGGACGGCGTTGTCGTGTGCGTGGATCATGTAGTGCTCGGGCCGGGCGGGGCTGCGGCTTCGGACGGACGTAACCGGCTGCGCGATGTTAGTGGGAGGTCTGCGGGTGTGTCCGCGTCGCGGAACCAGTCCGCGTTGCGAGTCTTGAACATGACCGAACTCAACGCCTCCACGGCCTCTGCGGGCGCCCGTGCACCTGCATCGAAGACGGCCTCGAGAGCGGGGCGGCTGCCTCCCCGCCAAACGGCGTGCAGCCACTGCGGGCGGCCGCCGGACACGGGCACCGCGACGTCGGAGTTCGCCGCCCGGCGCAGCCGGCAGAGCGCCTCTGTCACGGAGTCCGCGCAGGGCGCTGCCACATCACAGGGCAGCGTGACGACGGCAGAGTCTGCCGCATCTGGAGCCAGGCTGTCCAGCGCCGCCAAGGCGGTGATGACACCGCCGAGCGGACCCTGCCCCGGGTAGCGGTCGGGAACCGTGCGCAAGCCCAGCGCCTCCAACGCCTCGGCGTCGCCTCCGACGGCGATCACGTCGGCTACTCCCGCCGACTTCAGAGCCGCTGCCGCGCGTAGCGCCATCGGCACGCCGTCGATTTTGATGAGCGCCTTATCGGTGCCCATACGCCGGCTCGCTCCACCAGCCATCACCGCGCCGAGCACCGGGTGAAGCAAAGGCGTCGCATCCGCGGGCGGGTTGTTGCGCTCGGCGGGCGACGGGTCAGATGTCGCGGTCAGGGATCGAGCCCCGGCGGCGGCCAGCTCGGGTCTAGCTGGCAAAGAAACAGTTCACAGCGGCGCGCTTCTCCGGTCTCGCCGATCTCAGCGGCGACGGCGCCCAAGCCCCGCAGCGATCTAAGAAAGCCTCGGTTGGCGTGATGCTCCCAGCGTACGAATCCCGATCCGCGCCAGCCATTGGCGCGCAGCCTGTCAAGACCGCGGTGATACCCGGTTCGGAATGCCGCGTAGGCCAGAGCAGGCTCTGACCGGCCGGCGAGCGCGTCGCCGAGCCTCGCCCAAGCCTCCAGGCAGGCCGGCCAGCGCACGCACACCGCGGCCATCGCCGCCACGGCGTCGCCGGCCTCCGCGGCTTGCGCCAATGCGGCCTCGGCCTCTGCTGGCTCATCGTCCAGGACGGTGTCAGGCGGGCCTGCCGCTGTGAATGAGACGCCCATTTCGGTCACTGCGTCAAGACTACAGGTACCCTTGGCGTGTGATCGGCGATTGGGTCGACTCGGTCAGCGACGTCGACCTACTGCGCTGGGTGCTGCTCGCTGCGATCGTGCTGTTGGCAGCGATGGCGATCCTGGCTGTGCGGGTGGTGCGCGCTATTTTGGCGCGGATTGCGCTGGCGGTGCTGTTGGGCGCTGTCTGCGTGGCCCTGTGGGTGCAGCGCGCCGACCTTCAGGAATGCCTCAACACCTGTTCGTGCAGCCTTTTCGGGCAGTCACTGGAGATACCCGCGAATCGAAACCCCAACTGCGACTGACCGGCCGCGGTCGGCGCGCTGCGGAAGCCTCGGATAAGCCGAGATCAGGGCACCCGCTCGAGGCGCAGCACGTTGGAGCTGCGCGAGCGGTTGTCCGCCCCGGCCAGCACGGCCACCGTCTCACCAGAGCGGACGTAACCCCGTGTGCGGGCCACAGTCACGGCCTGGCGGACCATCTCGTCGTTGGAGCCCTTATTGCCCACCAGTACCGGCGTGGTGCCCCAGCTAAGCGTGAGCTGCTGGATTGTTCGCTCGTTGTGGGAGAGCCCGATGATGCGCGCCCGCGGCCGGAACCTCGCCATTGAGCGGACGGTGAACCCGGTGCCTGAGATGGCGAGGATCACGGAAATGCCCAGCTCGTCCATGGCTCGCCATGCGGCCATGGTCATGGCGTCGGTGATCGATGCTGCGCTGCGCGTGGTCTGGTCGGTCATGCGCAGCTTGGCGAGGCGCTTCGCCCAGAGCTCGAAGTCGAACTCCTCGTCGGCTCTCCTCGCGATGCGGCTCATAGTGTGCACCACGCCGGCCGGATCGGCGCCCACGGCGGTCTCGCCCGACAGCATTAGCGCGGACGAGCCGTCGAACACGGCGTTGGCGACGTCGCTGGTCTCCGCGCGCGTCGGTCCTGGCCGGGTGATCATCGATTCGAGCATCTGCGTGGCGGTGATCACTGGTCGTCCACCGGCTATGCACTGCCGGATGATCTGCTTTTGCAGATGCGGCAGCTCCTCAATGGGGCATTCGCTGCCAAGATCCCCACGCGCGACCATGATCGCGCCGGCAGCCTCGATGATCCCTACGAGGTTCTCCACCGCAGCGCGCGTCTCGATCTTGGCGATGGTCAGAGGTCCCCGTGGGTGTTTCTCGGTGCCGACCCGGCGCATGTCGTGAGCCGATCTGACGAAAGAGATCGCTGCCATGTCGACGCCCAATTCGATGAAGGCGTCCAGCGACTTCAGATCGGTCGGGGTCGGGGTGGCAACCCGAAGCTTGTCGGACGAGATGTGAACACCGGGGTTGCCCGAGAGCGCTCCGCCGTGGGTGACGACGGCGGTCAGCCTGTCGCTGTCGGAGTCGGTGATAGTCAGTATCACGCGGCTGTCGCCCACATCGAGCATGTCGCCCGTGGAAACGTCGTCGACCAAGCCCTCGTAGTCGACTTCGATGACCGACGAGTCCGATCTGTCGTGGCCTACCGTCAGCTGAACGACCGAGCCGGTGTCCAGCTTGACAGGGGTCTCGCCGAAGGAGGCGGCTCGAACTTTGGGGCCGGGTAAGTCCACCATCACACCGACACGGGCGCCCTCGTCCGCCGCTGCGGTCCGGACACTGCGGTAGCGCTCGATGCCCTCGTCGAGGGTTCCGTGCGCGAGTCCGATCCGGGCAACGTCCATTCCGGCGCGGATCATCTTGCGCAGAGTCGCCGCGTCCTCACTGGCAGGACCGACGGTCGCGACGATCTTCGTTCGACGCAGCATGGCACTTAACGCTACCTTTGGCATTGTGGCTCGGCATCCGTTCCTTGAGGCTGACGGGCCAATCGCTTTCGCGCACCGGGGCGGTGCCGGCTCTTTCGGTGAAAACACGATGCGGGCATTCCACAACGCCGCGGCGTTGGGCTTCACGCACATCGAAACGGATGTGCAGGCGACCGCAGACGGCGTGGCGCTGGCGTTCCACGATGACACACTCGACCGGGCCACCGACGGTAAAGGCGAGATCAGCCGGCTGACCTGGCGCGAAGTGCGGTCCGCTCGGGTCGGCGGCATTGAACAGATCGTCCGCCTCGACGAGCTCTTGGAAGAGCTGCCAGACATCCGATTGAACCTCGACCCAAAAAGCGACGCGGCCGTCGAGCCGCTGGTCTCAGCGGTGCGGCGGGCCGCGGCGATCGAGCGCGTCTGCGTGTGCTCGTTCTCTGATCGACGCACCCGGCGGGTGCGCGCCCAGCTGGGCGCTTCGCTGTGCACCGGTGCGGGCACCCTTGGCGTGGCCCGCCTGCTGGCGGCGTCATGGCACCTGCCCACCGGCCCGAGGCTGGATTTTCACGCCGCGCAGGTGCCGCTGCGCTCCAAGGGGCTGAGCATCCTCACACCGGGTTTCCTTGCCGCGGCGCGCAAACGCGCAATAGCGGTGCATGTGTGGACGATCGACGACGCCGACGAGATGCATCGCCTGCTGGATCTCGGTGTTGACGGGATCATGACCGACCGACCTGAGGTGTTGCGTCAGGTGATGATCAGCCGAGGCCACTGGCGTGCCTGAGAGCCACCGCAGGTCCGTGGCCGGGCCGCGGCCGGTGGTGATCGGCGCGGGGCCCGCGGGCCTGACCGCCGCATACCAGCTCAGCAAGCATGGCGTTGTGGCCACAGTGCTCGAGGCAACGGAGCAGATCGGCGGGATCTCTCAGACCGCGGTACGCGACGGATGGCGCTTCGACATCGGCGGCCACCGGTTCTTCACCAAGGTGAGCGCCATAAGCGACCTATGGCATGAGATCCTGGGCCCTGAAGACTTCCTGACGAGGCCGCGGGTGAGCCGCATCTACTACGAGGGCAAGTTCTACGACTATCCGCTCAACCCCTGGAACGCGCTATCCAACCTGGGGGCTGCGGAGTCGTTGCGCTGTATGGCGTCTTACGCGTGGGCCCGCGTGCGGCCCCCGTCGGATCAGAGCACGTTCGAGGGCTACATGGCCGCCCAGTTCGGGTGGCGGCTGTACCGGAAGTTCTTCAAAACCTACACCGAGAAGGTTTGGGGAGTGAACGCCAACGAGATCAGGGGCGACTGGGCGGCGCAGCGCATTAGGAACCTGAACTTGCTGCGCGCTGTTGCCGAGAGCCTGTTGCCCGGACGCCGCAAGACCAAGATCGCTAGTTTGATCGAGGAGTTCGAGTACCCGCGCCATGGCCCGGGGATGATGTGGGAGTGTTGCGCAAAGCTGGTGGAGGCGAGCGGTGCGTCAGTGCTGCGCTCCCACCGTGTGACCGGCGTGCACTGCGAAGGCGAACGGGCAGTGGAAGTCGTCGCGACGTTGCCGAGCGGCGTAACGGCGGAGTTCGCGTGCAGCGACGTGGTGTCGTCGATGCCGTTTCCGAGCTTGGTGCAGGCGATGACGCCCGCCGCTCCGCCGGAGGTGCTCGAAGCGGCCGCAGGGCTCACATACCGGGACTTCATCACCGTCGCCCTGGTGGTGCCCGCAGCGGAGGCCTTTGCGGACACCTGGATCTACATCCACTCTGCGGAGGTGCGGGTGGGCCGAGTGCAGAACTTCGCGGCGTGGTCGCCGGAGATGGTCCCCGAAGAAGGATTCACATGCCTAGGCCTGGAGTACTTCGTCTTTGAGGACGACGACTTGTGGACCGCATCCGACGACGACCTGGTGAAGCTGGCGATCTCAGAGCTGGAAACCCTCGAGCTTGTGAGCCGCGGCGCGGTTCGTCAAGGCTGGGTTGTGCGGATGCCGAAGGCCTACCCGATGTACGACCGCCAATACAAGCAGCGCGTCGACGTGATGCGCTCCTGGCTTCGCACTGCCGCTGTGAATGTGTGGCCGGTGGGCCGCAACGGCATGCACCGCTACAACAATCAGGACCATTCGATGTTCACGGCGATGCTCGCCGTTGAGAACATCGTGCTAGACGCTGGGCACGACGTGTGGGCCGTGAACGTGGAAGCAGAATACCACGAGGAGCTTCATCCTACGTCGAAACCCGCGAAACACTCTACCGACAGGATTAGCCAAGATCACTGAAGAGAGGAATGAGCATTGAGTCCGATGGACAGCGAACGTCTCTCCGCACGCGATAGACAACCAGAACACGACCAGAGCTTCCGCGACTCGGAACGAAACTTTGTGACAATCGCGCGTCAAGTCCTGAACAAAGACAGTTACGAATTCATTGAACAACCCAAAGACTTGAGCAATCTATAGCACCAGTATGTGACGGGGGTTGTGTGCATAATGGGTGATGGCAGCGACCGCTAAGGGTTCGCCTACCGGTACGTCCGCACGCAAGCTGGCTGTAGTGGTGATCCCGGCCTTCAACGAGGAGCAGGCCCTGCCGGCAGTGCTGTCGGAAATCCACCGGCAGCTGCCCCGCATGGACGCCATCGTCGTGGACGATGGCTCTGCCGACGCCACGTGCGCGGTGGCGCGCTCCGCTGGTGCCGCGGTAATACGACTGCCGTTCAACATGGGCATCGGCGGAGCGCTCAGGGCGGGGTTCCGTTACGCCTGCGAGCTGGGATACGGTGCCGCGGTCCAAATCGACGCCGACGGCCAGCACCGCCCTGATCAGGTACCAGCTCTGCTGGCCGCGCTACACGACGGTGCCGACATGGTGATCGGCAACCGCTTCGGAGCAGCCACCGACGGCGGGTCCGCCTACCGGGTCGGGGCGCTGCGCGGTACGGCGATGGCGGTTCTGCGTGTCGGCGTCCGCCTGCTGTGTGGTCAGCGCTTCCGTGATCCCACGTCGGGTTTCAGGGCCGTGGCACAACCGCTGCTAGGGGCTTTCGCGGCCGAGTATCCGGTGGAGTACATGGACTCCACCGAGGCGCTCGTGGCGGCATGCCGGGCCGGTTACCGCGTGGTGGAAGTACCCGTGCGGATGGAGCGCCGCGCCGGCGGTAACGCCTCAACGGGCCCTGTCCGGCTGGTGTATCATTATGTGAGGCTTGCCGTGGCGCTGCTCGGCGGATCGCGGCATGTCTTGCCGAGAGCTGCAAGCAGCCGGGCGCAGAGCCCGCACAACGTCGTGCGGTAGAGTCCGACGCCGTGCCGACCTTGGCTGAGATCGGCGAGCTGGCTGACGCCGCCGGTCTTGGAAGGGTTCACATCCTGGCCTGGCGTGATGCAGCGCACCCTGAGGCGGGAGGATCCGAGGTGCACGCCTCGCACGTGGCCCGACTGTGGGCCGCGGCGGGCCTGAAAGTGATGATGCGCACTTCTTCAGTGCCTAGCCGAGCCGCGACGACCCGCAGAGACGGCTACACGGTGATCCGCAGAGGCGGACGCCACACCGTGTTCGCGCGTGCCGTCGCAGCAGAACTGGCCGGGTGCCACGGCCGTCGCGACGCCTTGGTGGAGATCTGGAACGGTGTGCCGTTTCTGTCGCCGATCTGGGCGCGGGGCCCGCGGGCTGTGTGGCTTCATCACCCTCACACCGAGCTGTGGCGCCACAGGGTGTATCGCCTTGTTGCGCGGCTGGGGCGCACCGTAGAACGCGACCTGGCGCCGCGGCTGTACCGCCGCACGCCGGTGGTAACTCTCGCCGCCTCCACCAAGCGCCGCCTCGTGAACGACTTCGGCCTGCGTGACGAGTTCGTGCGCGTGGTGCCGCCCGGTATCGACGCCCGCTTCTGCGCCGACCCCTCCCAGCCACCCAGCGACACACCGCTGCTGGTGACGGTCGGCCGACTAACGCCTTACAAAGGCCACGACCGAGTGATCCGAGCAGTGCACCGGCTGCGGCGATCCGACCACGACACCCCGAGCGTGTCGGCCACCCAGCTGGCGGTGATCGGCGACGGAGAAGACCGCGCCCGGTTGCTAGCACTTGTGAACTCCCTCGAAGCCGGTGACTGGTGTCGGCTTACCGGGCGCGTGGACGACGACTCGCTCGTCGGCTGGTATCGCCGGGCTTGGGCTGTGGTCAGCGCCTCAGAGAGCGAAGGCTGGGAGATGACCCTCACAGAGGCCGCGGCGTGCGGCACGCCAGCCGTCGCCAGCGACATCGACGGCCACCGTGACGCCGTGGTGGACGGCATCACCGGCCACCTGGTGAGCGGAGACGACGCGCTGACGGCCGCCCTGCGGCTCATTGCCGGCGACCCCGGGCACCGTGATCGCCTCGGTACCGCGGCGCTGGGGCGCTCGGTGGAGTTCCGTTGGGAGCGCACCGCCTACGACACGCTTGCGGTGCTCGCAGAACAGTGCGTTTCCGCTCGCCGGTGGTAGCCGCCGACAAGTTGGCACAGCATGTGGAAAACGCTGTGGAACAGGTGGACAATGTTGTTCACTGTTTGCAGGTCTCTGTTGAAGAGCGGCCGTGGCGCCACAGCGGCGGCCGCGGTTGTAGCGGCTTACTTGCCGGTGCTGGCATCGAGTCCGGGCCTGGTGGGCGCCGACACGAAGTCGTATCTGTACATCGATCCCGGGCGGTTGATGAGCCGCGCCGCAAGCCTGTGGGAAGCCGACCGCGCGCTCGGGACGGTCACCCACCAGAACATCGGCTTCCTCTGGCCGATGGGACCCTTCTACTGGGTCTTCGACGCACTAGGTGTGCCCGACTGGGTCGCCCAGCGACTCTGGACGGGCACAGTGGTCGCGGCAGCGGGACTCGGCGTGCTCTACCTACTACGAACGCTGGGCTTCAGCGGCCGCGGCACAGCGGTGGCCGTACTCGCGTACGAGCTGAGCCCGTATCTGCTGCACTACTCGGCTCGCATCTCTGCGGTGCTACTGCCCTGGGCGGGGCTGGGATGGCTGCTCGGCCTCACCGTGCGGGCAGCCCGCACGGGCGGCTGGCGACATCCCGCGCTTTTTGCGCTGACGGTCGTGACCGTCGGCAGCATAAATGCTACCAGTCTTGTCCTGGCCGGACTCGCGCCGGTGCTGTGGCTGGTTCACGCCGCGGCTGTGGACCGTGGAATCAGCGCTCGCGCCGCGCTCGGTGCCGCAGCACGGATCGGCGCGCTGAGCCTCGGCGTGTCGCTGTGGTGGGCCGCGGCGCTAGCCGTCCAGGGCGCGTTCAGCCTGCCTGTGACCCGTTACACCGAAACGTACGAAGTCATCGCTGCGGCCTCGACCGCGCCGGAGGTGCTGCGCGGCCTCGGGTACTGGTTCTTCTACGGCAACGACAAGTTCGGGCCGTGGATAGAGCCCAGCGTGTACTACACGCAGGGCGGATGGCTGATCTTTGTGAGCTTCGGCTTGGCCGTGCTGGCGCTGGGGTCGGCGGCCGCAGTGAGATGGCGCCATCGCGGCTTTTTTGTGCTGCTCGCCGCGGTCGGCGCCCTGGTGGCCGTCGGCGCGCACCCGAACGGCGCGCCGTCTCTGCTGGGCGGGCTGTTCGAGCACTTCGTGCGCACCGACGTGGGCTTGGCGATGCGGTCGCTGCCGCGGGCGGGGCCGCTGGTGGCGCTCTCGCTGGCTGTGCTGTTGGGTGCTGGCGTGAACGCCCTGGCCAGGCGCGTTCGCAGGATTGGCGCGTTGGTCGGTGTGGTGGTGTTGGCCGCTGTGCTGCTCAACAACCCGGCGATGTGGCGGCTGCGCATGATCGAGGATGGCCTCAGCCGTGGCGAGCATCTGCCGGGCTACTGGCATGAGGCCGCCGCCGCGCTAGATACCGGCCGTGGTGACGGCTCGCAGCCCAGCCGCGTCTGGGAGGTGCCGGGGTCGGACTTCGCGTCGTATCGCTGGGGCAACACGGTCGACCCGATCACCCCGGGCCTCATCGACCGCGGCTATGTGGCCCGGGAGTTGGTGCCGTTCGGATCACCACAGTCCGCCGCGCTGCTCGGCGCCGTCGACCGCCGCCTTCAGGAGGGCACGATCGACGCCGACAGCCTCGCACCGATCGCGCGTCTGATGTCCGCGGGCGACGTCATTCACCGCGCTGATCTCAGCTTCGAGCGCTTTCGCACTCCCAGACCGGTGGAGACCGCCGAACTTCTCGACCGGACCCCCGGCCTGCGCCGTGCTGCGACGTTCGGCACGGCAGGGCCGAACGTCGCGGGGCCGCAGCAAACCCTGATAGACGAGATCCACCTGGCGCGGCCCGCTGCTCCGGCTCATCCGGCGCCGGTGATCATCTATGAAGTGTCCGACCCGCTTCCGGTACTGCGCACCCGACCGGTGGCTGGAGCGACTGTGCTAGCCGGAGACGCCGATGGCATCGTGGACGCCGCCGGAGCGGGGGTTCTAGACCTCAACCGCTCGCTTGTGCTCGCGGCCGACCTAGCAGCGGACCCGGCCCTCGCTAAGCGGGTTTTGGCCGGGCCGGTACACGTCATCGTCACCGACACCAACCGGCGCCGGGCTCAGCGGTGGGGCACGCTGCGCGAGAACCGCGGCCACACCGAACAGTCTGAGGAGGTGCCGCTGGATTACGACCCGACCGACAACCGCCTCGAGGTGTTCGCCGCACCCGTGGACGCGCATCCCGACGACGTGCGCACGGTGAGCGAGCAGCGCGGACCGGTGTCAGCGCAGGCCAGCGCCCACGGCAATCCGGTGACCTACACCAACGACGACCGAGCCTATTTCGCCGTCGACGGCCATGAGGAGACCGCCTGGGTGGTGGCCGCGTTCGCAGAGGCCCGCGGTGAGCGTCTGCGGCTGCGGCTCGCCGAGCCCGCTGCGGTGGGCTCACTGCGGCTGCTGCAGCCATCGGGTCGGGACGAGCGGCACGTGCTGGAATCCGGCCGTCACATCACCGAGGTTAAAATCAGTGTCGACGGGCACACGGCCGCCGTCGCTGAACTCGATGAGCGCTCACACAGCGAGCCCGGCCAGACGGTTCCGCTGGGACGGGGCGACCAGAGCACCACCGCAGAGCTGATCGAGATCGAGATCACCGACACCGACGTGAGCCGCCGCGCGGTGTACCCGGGTATCGCGCCGGTGGGGTTCGCCGAGACGGATCTCGGGCTCGGGCCGGTCACTGAGGTGATTCGCACGCCGAGGGCGCTCACTGACGCCCTCGGCGCCCGCATCGACGACTACGCGTTGACAGTCGTGCTCACACGAGAGCGCTCCAACCCACAGGAGCCGGTGAGAGCCGACCCCGAGGCCCGAATGCTGCGCGCTGTGCCATTGCCAACAACCCGAGAGTTCACGGTCTCAGGCGCGGTGCGGCTCTCAGCGGTAGCTGCCGAACCGCTGATCGACGCGCTTGTCGCGCAGGCACCTATTGATGTCGCCGCCGCGACAGCGGCCTCTTCGGGGTATCTCGCAGGAGATCTGCCCAGCAGGGCCTCCGCGGCCTTTGACGGCAACCCGGCGACTGCCTGGACGGGGGTGTTCGGGCCACAGAGTGGCCAGTGGATCGAGCTGAGCGCGTCTGAGCCTTTCCGGGCCGGACGGATAGAGATCACAGCGGTCGTCGACGCGCTGCACTCGACGCCTGAAACGGTTCGTCTGTTCACCGACGGTGAGGACCGCGGCGTGTTCCATCTCGAACTGATGCCGGAGTTCGACGGCACAAAGCCCGGAGCCACCGCTACGGCGACGCTGCCGTTGAGCATCGAGTCTTCGACGGTGCGACTGGTGATCGAGTCAGCGCGCGAGCGGCTGACGCGCGACTGGTACAGCAACGGCTTCGTTGCGCTGCCTGTGGCGCTGGCCGAGGTGCGCCTCAGCACCGCGGCGGCCCCGGAGCATTCCCCGAGAATCGCTTCGCGCCTCGACGCCGCACATCTCGACACCGGCTGCAGGTCTGATCTGCTGCGGGTCAACGGCAAGCCTGTAGCAGTGCGGGTGACCGGCACCGTGGCAGACGGCCTGGCTCGCCGGAAGCTGCGGATGGTCGGATGCGAGCCGGTGACCGCCGTCGCGGGCGAACTGCTGCTTGAGACAGCTCCCGGCGCTGAGACAGGCCTCGATCTCGACCAGGTCGTCTTATCCAGCCCCAGGGCACTGGCCAATCCCAAAGACGGAATCGGCGCAGTGGACGCGGTGCGCCACAGTGACACCCGCTACACCGTTGAGGTGCCGCCTTCGGACACCGACAGATGGCTCGTACTCGGCCAAAGCCATAACCGCGGCTGGCGCGCCGTCGCGGGTGGCGCCGATCTCGGGGCGCCAGTGGTGATCGACGGGTTCGCCAACGGCTGGCTGCTCAGCGCCAGCAGCGACGCCGTCAGCGTAGAGCTTCGCTGGGCCCCGCAGCAGTCGGTTAACTGGGCGCTGCGCATCTCTGCGCTGTTCATGGCCGCGGCCGCCCTAGCGGCGTTGCGGGGGCGGCGCGACCGCGCAGAGGGCCTCGGGGCTGGTCGCATCGACGAGCCGTCTCAGCCGGCACTGAACTGGCACTCCGGCACCGCCGGCAGGCCGCCACGGCCAGTACCGGGACCGGGACAAATGGCCGCGGGCGTCGCGGCGGTCACCGTGGCCGGGGTAGCCGCGATCAACCTGCCGACTGACAGGCCGTGGCATCTTCTCGCCGCACCAGCGCTGGCCGCGGCGGCTTTGGCAGCCGCGAAGCTCCGGCCCGCCAAAGGCCTGCTGCCGCTACTGGCGTCGGCCTCGCTCGGGATCGCGGCCCTGTACGTACTGATCCAGCAATACCGGTTCCGCTATCCGCCCGATTTTGTTTGGCCCCAGCAGTTCGAGGCAGTTCACATCTTTGGGGTGCTGGCTGTTCTGTGCCTTGCCGCCGACTACGCCGTCACCGTGACTCTCGCGGGCGCTCGCGGCACGGCCGGCGGCCGTGCAGTCTGAGCACGCTCGCGGCACCCGCCGACCGGTCAGAGCGCCCAGCGGTTTACGCGTTCCGGACTCGTTGCTTGTTTATTTGCGTATCAAACGTCAGAGAGCCCGGCCGTCGGAGGGTTCACGCAAGCGGCGCGGAGGTCGGCGTGACCACCGCGGGAAGGTCACTGGAGCCTGTGAGGGCCGCATCGACAGCCGAAGCACACGCTCTTCCCTCGGCTATGGCCCACACGATTAGGCTCTGTCCTCGGCCCATATCGCCGCAGACGTACACGCCGGGCACGTTCGTCGACCAGCGCTCGTCTCGGGCCACGTTGCCCCTAGGAGTGAACTCCAAACCGAGCTGCTCCACCAGCGGGCCGTGTTCAGGCCCGACGAAGCCCAGCGCCAGAAGCGCCAGCTGAGCGGGCACCTCCTCGGCCGTGCCGGGCAGCTCCGTGAAAACTGTGCGGCCGTCGTCAGCAACCGTCTGGGCGACTCGCACCGTGCTTAGCGCCCGCAGTCGCCCGGTGCTGTCCCCGAGGAACTTCAGCGTGCTGATCGCGTAGTCGCGCTGTCCTCCCTCCTCGTGAGCAGACGACACCTGGTAGACGAAGGGCCAAGTGGGCCAGGGATTGGCCCGAGGCCGCTCGCCGGGCGGGCGGGGCATGATCTCGAACTGCCGCACCGAGGCCGCTCCCTGACGGTGGACGGTGCCGAGGCAGTCGGCGCCGGTGTCGCCACCGCCGATTATCACCACGTCTTTGCCGGCAGCGCTGATCGGTGGCTTCGTCAGGTCGTCCAGCAGCACTCGGTTGGCGAGCGGGAGATATTCCATCGCCTGCCAGACGCCGCGCAGTTCGCGGCCCAGAATCGGCAAGTCGCGCCATGCTGTCGCACCACAGGCGAGCACCGTGGCGTCGAAGTTCTTAAGCAGCCGCTCGGCTGCGATGTCGGTACCGACATCGCAGCCCGGGCGGAACTCCGTGCCCTCGGCTGCCATCTGCTTCAGGCGCCGGTCTAGGTGCCGCTTCTCCATCTTGAACTCCGGGATGCCGTAGCGCAGCAGCCCACCGATGCGGTCGGCTCGCTCGAACACGACCGTGCGGTGTCCTGCTCGGGTGAGCTGTTGAGCGGCGGCCAGCCCCGCGGGGCCCGACCCGACTACCGCGACGCGCTTGCCGGTGAGCGTCGCAGGAGGCAGCGGCTTCACCCAGTCCTCTTCCCAAGCCCGGTCTGCGATCTCGATTTCGATCTGCTTGATCGTCACCGGCGGCTCGTGTATGCCCAACACACAAGCTGCCTCGCAGGGCGCCGGACACAGCCGGCCGGTGAACTCGGGGAAGTTGTTGGTGGCGTGCAACCGCTCGGCGGCCTCGCGCCAGTCTCCGCGGTAGACCAGATCGTTCCAGTCGGGGATGATGTTACCGAGGGGGCACCCGTTGTTGCAGAATGGAATACCGCAGTCCATGCAGCGCGAGGCCTGAATACGCGCGGACTCCTCGGAGAAGTCCTCATACACCTCGCGCCAGTCGCGCAACCGCACCGGCACCGGGCGGCGCGTCGGAAGCTTGCGGCTGTGGCGGATGAAGCCGAACGGGTCACCCATTCCGGGGTCGCCTCCAATACTCGACTTTAACCGTGAGCCTCATGTTGATACTTCGGTGCGCGTCGGTCCGAGTTCAACCCGAGGCAAACGCCATGACCGCGGCGACCTCGTCGGCACCGGCGGCACGGGCTTCGGAGGTGACCAGCAGCGCGCGCTTGTACTCGACGGGCATCACCTTCACGAATTCCGAAATGGCACCATCCCAGCGCGCCAGCAGACCTGCTGCGGTCTCGCTGCCGGTCTCATGGCGGTGGCGCTCCACGCGGCGCCTGAGCCATTCCTTCTCAGCGTCGTCGAGCGGCTCGATCTCAGCCATCTCGAGATTGCAGCGGATCGGCAAAGCGCCGTGCGGGTCGTGCACGAAGGCGATGCCGCCGGACATTCCGGCCGCGAAGTTGCGACCGGTGCTGCCCAATACCACCACGCGGCCGCCGGTCATGTACTCGCAGCCGTGGTCTCCAACACCCTCCACCACGGCCACGGCACCGGAGTTCCGTACGCAGAAGCGCTCCCCTGCCAGGCCCCGCAGGTAGATCTCGCCGCTCGTGGCGCCATAGCCGATCACGTTGCCGGCGATCACGTTGCGGCCTGCGTCGAAGCCTGCGTCGGCCGGGGGGCGAACCACAATGCGGCCGCCGCACAGGCCCTTGCCGAGATAGTCGTTGGCGTCACCCTCGAGCCGCAGTGTGATCCCCGGCGGCAGGAAGGCCCCGAAGGAGTTTCCGGCCGAGCCTGTGAAGTTCACTACGATGGTGTCGTCGGGCAGTCCTACAGCCCCGTGGTGGCGCGTCACCTCGCTGCCGAGCAGCGTGCCCGCGGCGCGGTTGCTGTTTCGGATCGGGATGTCGATGGTCACCGACCGCCGCTCGGTCAGGGCGCCCTCGGCCAGCTGGATGAGCATCTGGTCGAGCGCTTTGTTGATCCCGTGGTCCTGCTCGACGCGCCTGTGACGCGCCGCACCGGGGGGGATGTCGGGCAGATGCAGCACGGGCGACAGGTCGATCCCGGCAGCCTGCCAGTGGTCGACGGCGTCGACGGCGTCGAGCATCTCGACTCGGCCGACAGCCTCTTCGAGTGTGTGGAAGCCCAGCTCGGCGAGCAGCTCACGCACTTCGGCAGCCACGAACTCGAAGAAGTTGATCACGAATTCGGCTCTGCCCGAGAAGTTGCGACGCAGCTCCGGGTTCTGGGTGGCGACGCCTACCGGACAAGTGTCCAGATGGCAGACGCGCATCATCACGCAGCCCATCACCACAAGCGGCGCCGTGGCGAAGCCGAACTCCTCCGCGCCCAGCAGCGCTGCGATCATCACATCTCGTCCGGTCTTCAGCTGGCCGTCGACCTGCACGGTGATTCGATCTCGCAGGCCGTTGAGCAGCAGCGTCTGCTGCGTCTCGGCGAGCCCCAGCTCCCAGGGGACCCCGGCATGCTTGATCGACGTCAGGGGCGACGCGCCGGTGCCGCCGTCGTGGCCGGATATCAGCACGACGTCGGCGTGAGCTTTCGAGACGCCGGCGGCGATGGTCCCTACACCCACCTCGGCGACAAGTTTGACGTGGATACGTGCCGCCGGATTGGCGTTCTTGAGATCGCCGATGAGCTGTGCGAGGTCTTCGATGGAGTAGATGTCGTGGTGCGGGGGCGGCGAGATTAGCCCCACGCCTGGGATCGAGTGACGTGTCTTAGCAATCCACGGGTACACCTTGTGGCCCGGGAGCTGGCCTCCCTCGCCGGGTTTGGCGCCTTGCGCCATCTTGATCTGGATGTCGTCCGCGTTCACGAGATACTCGCTGGTCACACCGAAACGGCCACTGGCGGCCTGCTTGACGGCGCTGCGCCGCAAGTCGCCGTTCGCGTCGGGCTGATAGCGCTCAGAGTCTTCGCCACCCTCTCCGGTATTCGACTTGGCGCCGATGCGGTTCATGGCGATCGCCAGCGTCTCATGCGCCTCGGCTGATATCGAGCCGTAGCTCATCGCGCCCGTAGCGAAGCGACGTACGATCTCCGACACGGGCTCCACCTCTTCGATCGGCACCGGTGAGCGGACGCCGGAGCGGAACTCGAACAGCCCCCGCAGCGTCCCCAGGCGCTTCGTCTGGTCGTCCACGCGCGAGGTGTACTCCTTGAAGATGTCGTAGCGCCCCTCGCGGGTGGAGTGCTGCAGCTTGAACACCGTCTCGGGGTTGAACAGGTGATACTCACCCTCGCGCCGCCATTGGTACTCGCCGCCCGCTTCGAGTCGGCGATGGGCTCGGCTGGTCTGATTGGCCGGGTAGGCGAGGCGGTGCCTCACCGCCACAGCCGCAGCCAGCTCGTCGAGGCCGATCCCGCTGATCCGGCTGGCGGTGCCGGTGAAATAGGCGTCCACCACCTCCGAGTTCAACCCGACCGCCTCGAAGATCTGAGCGCCGGTGTAGGAGGCCGCTGTGGAGATTCCCATCTTCGACATCACCTTAAGAATCCCCGCGCACGCGGCTTTCACGAAGTTGCTGCGCGCCTCAGCCGCCCCCATCGCCGGGTTGAAGCCATAAACGCCCCTGGCGGCCATGTCGGCGACTGTCTCAAGCGCCAGGTAAGGGTTCACGGCGTTAGCGCCATACCCGATGTGAAGGCACAAATGATGGACCTCGCGGGCGTCGCCGGATGACGACACCAGGCCCACGCGAGTGCGTGAGCGCTTGGCGATGAGATGCTGGTGAACCGCAGAGAGCGCCAGAAGCGACGGGATCGGCGCCAGGCGCTCGTCGGTGCCCCGGTCGGACACGACGATGACCGTGGCGCCGCAGGCGACCGCATCGGAGGCCGCAGCGCAGAGTTCGTCCAGCGCGCGACGCAGACCGTCACTGCCGGAAGCCACCGGATACAACGCGGGCAGCGTCTCCAGGCGCACACCGAAGCGCTGCTCCGCGGACGCGGCGGTCAGGCGATCGAGTTCGGAGTCGGTGAGGATCGGCCTGTCGAGATGCACCGCCCGGCACGACTCCGGGCGTGGCTCGAGCAGATTGCCTTCGGGCCCGAGCCGGGCGAACATCGACGTGACTAGCTCCTCCCGAATGGCGTCCAGAGGCGGATTCGTGACCTGCGCGAAGAGCTGCTTGAAATAGTCGTAGATCGGTCGGGTGTTGTCAGAGAGCACCGCGGGAGGGGTGTCGGTGCCCATTGAACCGAGCGCCTCCTTGCCGTCGGCAGCCATGGGCGCCAGCAGCAGCCGCTGCTCCTCGAGCGTGTAGCCGAACACCTGCTGGCGTCGTGTCAGCTCATCTGGATGGCGCCGACGCGGGCGGCTGGGGGCAGGCTCGGGCAGGTCGCTTAACTCGACCAGGTTGTCGCGGAGCCACAGACGGTAAGGCCTGGCTGACGCCAGCGTTCGCTTGATCTCGTCGTCGCGCACGATGCGACCCTCGGCGGTGTCGATCAGGAATAAGCGGCCGGGCTGCAGGCGGCCCTTCTCAATAACCGAACTCTGGGGTATGTCGATCACACCGGCCTCCGACGCCATGACCACCAGACCGTCGTTGGTGACCAGATAGCGCGACGGCCGAAGCCCGTTGCGGTCGAGCACGGCGCCGATCACCACGCCGTCGCTGAAGGCCATGGAAGCGGGTCCGTCCCAGGGCTCCATGCGCGTCGCGTTGTAACGGTAAAATGCGCGGCGGCCAGCGCCCATCTCGGCGTGATGCTCCCACGGCTCAGGGATCATCAACATCATGGCCTCGGCCATCGAGCAGCCGCTGAGCGTCAGCAGCTCCAGCACCTCGTCGAAGCTGCCGGTGTCGCTCGCGCCAGGCGTGCACACCGGCATGGCCCGGTCCAAGCCCGGCAGGTGCGGTGAGGCCAGCAGCGATTCCCGCGCCTGCATCCACTTGCGGTTTCCGTTGACGGTGTTTATCTCGCCGTTGTGCGCGATCAGGCGGTAGGGGTGCGCCAGTGGCCACGAAGGGAACGTGTTGGTGGAGAACCGCGAATGTACCATCGCCAGCGCGCTCTCGAGGCGCTCGTCGCGCAGGTCTGCGTAGAACGCGGTGAGCTGACGGGCTGTGAGCATTCCTTTGTAGATGAGCGTGCGGGCGCTGAGGCTCGGGAAATAGACACCGCGATGGGCCGTAGCGGCACCGCCCATCGCGACTTTGTCCACATCGGTGTCGGCTGTGCCGATCTCGTGCTCTATACGCTTGCGGGCCACCCATACGCGCCGGTCGAGGCCGATGCCGGCCAGGCCGTCGCCGCTGATGAACAACTGGCGGAAACTGGGCATGACGGAACGCGACTCGTCGCCCGCGACCGCGGGGTTCACCGGTACGGCGCGCCAGCCAATCACCTCGAGTCCTTCCTCGCGGACTATGGACTCCACATCGGCGGCAGCGGCGTCCGCCTCGCTGGGATCGCGGGGGAAGAAGCCGATGCCGGTCGCGTAATGCCCGGCCGGCGGCAGCGCGCAGCTCATCGTGTCGCGCAGGAACCGGTCGGGGATCCCGATCAGCAGCCCGGCGCCGTCGCCGGTGTTGGCGTCGGCCCCTCGCGCTCCACGGTGCTCGAGGTTGCGCAGCGCTGTAATGCCGAGCTCGACGATCTCGTGGCGGGCGGCGCCGCTGATGTCGCACACGAAGCCGACGCCGCACGCATCGCGCTCAAAGCGCGGGTCGTACAGGCCCTGGCGTGCCGGGAAGTCAGCGAGCATCGCACTCCTGGAGGCTTGAGCGATTTCTTCGACGCGTCCGCGGGCACGCCACCAGCCTGGTGAGAGGCTTCAGGCCGCTTTCAGGCTTGTGGTAACCGCTCATCAGACGAGGCAGAGCGGGACGTCATTGGCCCTGGGCGCTGCGGACGCTAGCGCAATCCTACCCGCAGCCCCGCCACGAGAACAACTCCCGAAGTGGCGCACTGGGGCTGCGGCGCAGGTGGGCTAAAGGGGATTATAAGGGGCGGTGCCCTGTCCTCTACGAGCGGCCCGGCGGTCGACACAGCGCCGGCGGCCACGTTCGGCAATGATGACGCGATGGCCAACAAAGATCAGGACGCTTCGCAGCGCGGAGGCCTCAGCGGCGCGCCCGCAGCAGACGCCGATCTGGATTATGCCGCGCACATCGGTCGCCGTATCGACGCGTCCCCCTCTCCGTTCCACGCCGTAGCCGAGGCTGTCGTCCAGATCCGCGCAGCGGGCGGAAGGGTTGCGCGCAGCTCGTCGCAGGCCGCGTCGCCCGGGCTGTGGTACAGCGAGTCCGGCGGCTCGCTGACCGCCTGGTGCCTAGGCGAGGCGCACAGGGCCAACAGCGGTCTGCGGATCGTGGGCGCACACACCGACTCGCCGAACTTGCGGCTCAAGCCGCTACCCGACCGTAGCGCAGCGGGCTTCCGCCAGCTCGGGGTGGAGGTCTACGGATCGCCTCTGCTGAACTCCTGGCTCGACCGCGACCTCGGCGTCGCGGGACGTCTGGCGGTGCGCGGCGCCGGCGGTGCTCCGCGCGGCGTGCTGGTGCGTATCGACGAGCCGCTGCTGAGGGTGCCGCAGCTTGCCATCCATCTCGACCGCGGCGTCAACGACAAAGGCCTCGTGCTGAACCCTCAGCGGCATCTGAGCCCAATCTGGGGGCTAGAACGCTCTGACGCGGCGGGCTTCGTCTCGGTGGCGGCCGCAGCCGCGGGCGTTGGGTCTGCTGACGTGATCGGCCACGATCTGATGGCCTTCGATCTGGCTGAAGCCCGCCTTTCGGGCGACGCTCGGGCGATGCTGTCATCGGCCCGTATCGACAACCTGGTGTCATGCTTCGCGTCCGTTGACGCGCTCACGGCCGTAGCGCGTGCTCTGGCCGTCGGCAGCGATGCCGGAACGGGCGGTGCGCACATTCCGATGGTGTGCCTGTTCGATCACGAGGAGGTCGGCAGCGTGTCGGCCCACGGTGCGGCCTCCGGGCGACTGCAGCGTCTGCTGGAGTTCGTGGCAGCAGGCTTCGGCGCCGACGCGGACGACGTCGCCTCATCGCGCGGCGACAGTCTGATGCTGTCCGCGGACGGCGCCCACGCCACCCATCCGAACTATCCCGAGCGTCACGACCCCGACCATCCGGTGCTGCTGAATGGTGGCCCGGTGCTGAAGACGAACGCGTCGCAGCGCTACGCCACCGACGCCCTGAGCGGTGCCGCTTTCCGCCTCGCCTGTGAGCGGGCCGGCGTTGCGATGCAGCATTTTGTCAGCCGCGGCGACATTTCCTGCGGCACCACGATCGGGCCGGTCGTCGCGGCGCGTTTAGGGCTCGGGGTGGTTGACGCGGGCTGCGCTCAACTGGCTATGCACTCAGCGCGCGAGGTGTGCGGAAGTGCTGACATCGGCTGGTTCGCCGCAGCCCTCAAAGAGTTCCTGCTCGGTTGAGCGTGGGCACCGGCTCAGCCGACCGCCGATGCCCGGCTGAGCGGCCTGGTCGCGGCGGATGCCTGGTCGCGGCGGATATTGCGGACGTGCTCTAGCGGCCGAGCGCCGATGCCTGCTGATGCTGGGATGTTCGGCTGAGCAAGGCTGGTCTGGGTCAGGCCTCAGCGGGCGATCAGCGAGCCGAGGCGGCGCAGTGACAACACAGCTATCAGCATCAGCGACATGATCTCCAGCCTGCCGACCACCATCAACAGCGCCAGGACCAGCCTCGCCGGCTGGCTGAACGCCTCGGAGTAGCTGCCCGTCGGTCCGGCCTCGCCGAGCGCCGGGCCCATATTGCCCAGAGCGGAGACCACTGCTCCCAGCGCCGTCTCCAGCTGCGCGCCAAACGCCGAGAGCACCAACAGCCCGGCCAGCAGCAGCAGCAGATGCAATAGGAAGAATCCGACCACGCGGGTGACGACCTCCTCGCGGATCGTCACCCGGCCGAGCCTCACAATCCGCACCGCATTAGGGCTGCGGGCGAAGCCGACGGAGCGCACGGCCACGATGCCCAGAACCTGCATTCGCATGATCTTCATGCCCCCTGCGGTCGATCCGGTGCATCCGCCGACGATCATCAAGAACAGCAGCACGAACTGGGCGCCTGCCGCCCAGATCACGTAGTCGCCCGCCGTGCCCGGCCCGGTCGCGTTGCCGTAGCCGGTGCTGGTGCCCAACGAGACAGTGTTGAACACTCCGGCACGCAACGCCGAGCCCAGCTCGAGACCATCTTCGAGCCACAGCAACGCGACCACCAGCACACAGGCAACTGCGAGAACTCCCATGTAGGAGCGGAACTCGCTGTCACGCCAGTGGATCCAGACCCTTCCGGTGAGCGCTCTCCAGTGCAGAGAAAAGCTGGCGCCCCCCAAGATCATGAAAGGCACGACCGCCGCCTCCACCCAGGGACTCTGAAAATGCCCTATGGAGCTGGCATAAGGCGAGAAGCCCCCGTTTGACGCCAGGGTGAGCGCGTGCGCTACGGAGTCGTACAACGAAGGACCCGGCACTGCGAACAGCACGAGAGCGGCGGAGGCCGTGAGACCGATGTAAACGCCCCAGAGCCTGCGGGCAGTCTCGCTGACCCGAGGCGCGAGCCTGTCCGAGTGCGGTCCGGGCGCCTCCGCGGCGATCAATTCCAGCCCACCTACACCAAGGAATGGCAGCACCGCCACAGCCAGCACTACCACACCCATCCCGCCGTACCACTGGGTGACCTGGCGGTACATCATCAGCCCCCTACCGGGGCTGGAGAAGTCAACTAGCGCCGTCGCGCCTGTGCCCGAGTACCCTGAGACCGACTCGAACAGACTGTTCACTATCTGATCGACGAGGCCGGCGCCGCTTACGGCGAATGTCCCGGCCAGGACAAACGGCAGGCAGCCGACCAGCATGGTCGCCGCCCAGGTCCAGCCGACCGTCGTGAACACCTGGTGGTTGCGCGGCTCCCCCGACGAAGTGAAGTACCAGAGAACGCCGCCGAGCGCTGATGCGGCGAGCCCCGACACGGCGAGGGCCAATGTGTCGGTGTTGGTTGTGGCCAGCTCCACAACGGCGCACAAGAGCATCGCCAGCGAGACGGAGGTCAAAGTGATCCCGGTGACGTGCAGCGCAGCGGACGTGACACGCGCGCGACGCGCCAACAGCGCGCTGGGGTGTTCGGCCTGCAGGCGCTTAGGCATCGCGGCGCTGATCTCTGATAGGCGCTCGCCGCGGTCGGTGTTCGGCCCGGTTTTTACGAACGGTTTCCGACAGGCGAAACGCCCGCCAGCGGAGACGACGCGCCAGCCGTACGGTTGCCCGGCGGCCTCTCAAAATGAAGCCGAGAACGGCCAGCACCGGCAGAATGGCGGCCCGGCCTGTGAGCATTAGCGGCACCAGCACCGCCCGGCTCGGCCATTCGAGGCCTTCAAGGTGGCCAAATGCGCCGATCTCCCCCACGGCAGGGCCGAGCGTGGAAGCGGCGCTAACCGCCGCCCAAAGGCTATCGGCGAGCGAGAGCCCGGTCACGCCCAGCAGCACCGCCCCGAACCCCACCAGCGCGATGTGGGATATCGAGTAGCCTCCGACCCTGTCTAGGGTTCGGTCCGGAACGGATTGGCCGCTGCGGTGCACCAGCAGAACGGTATGAGGGCTGAGCTGCCTGAGCAGCTCGCGCTTGGCGTATTTGAACAGAAGCTGGACGCGCAACACCCGCACCCCCCCGCTGACTGAGCCGAGCATCGACCCGATCCCGGCGGCGACCAACAGCGCCGCTGTGGCCGACGCGGACCATGTCGTCCAGTCGCCAGCGGCGTATCCGGTGGTGCTGATCACCGAAGCCGCCGTGAACAGCGCCTCGCCTGGCCCGGCATCGCCCGTCATGGCCACCGCCGCCGCGATCAGAGCAACGAGCATGCCGTAGACGCGCAGCTCGCGTGAGCGCGCCAGTGGTCTGAGGCTGCCGCGCAAGGCCCACCACAACACGAACACGCTCGTGCCCGCTATGAGCATTCCGATGGTGGCCACCGCCTTAACATCCGCGCCATAGCCCGCCAAAGAATCCGGACGCGGCGAGAAACCTCCCGTGGATGCCGTGCCCAGGCCCACGACCACGGCTTCGGTGATCTCAAGGCCAGCGGCAGCGTAGGCCAGTACGCAGGCAGCGGAGAACCCGCAGTAGAGCGCCGCCACGCGGTGGATGCCTACTCGGGCGTTGGGCACGAGGCTGCGGCCCTGGTGCGGTGACACGTACGCGAGCAGGGCGCTGTCTCGCAGCGCCAGCGGAAGCGTAATGACGGTGAGCGTGATCGCGACCAGTCCGCCGACCCAGCTCGTTGCGGCGCGCCACAGCAGCTGGGAGCGTGAAAGCTCCGCTGCCTCCAGCCCGGTGACTGCCGTAGTGGTGAACCCCGCCGCCGCCTCCACTATCGCGCTGCTAAGGGTGGACACTGTTCCCGTTCCCATGTAAATCGCCGTGCCGACAGCGGTCAACAGCAGCCAGATGAGGCCGATGCCGGTGATAACATTGCGCGCGGTGGGACGCGTCGGCCGGCTGACGCGTAGTCGCGCCAGCGCCGCGGCCGAAGTCAGGGCCGCGCCCGCTGCGCCGAATGAGACGGCGTCAGAATTGTCGTCGCCCGCCCCGGCCAGCCCGCATGCCAGCGCGACGACGCCCAGCAGGAGCAGCGTGTCGAGAGCCGCCGCCAGGACCCACGAAGAGATGTTGCCCGAGGTGGAACCGGACGACCCTGAGAAGCGGATCCTGCCGCTCGCCAGGCGCCGGTCTAGTCGGCGCACGCAAACTTCCGGCTGACCTCGTCTACCGAGTTCGGCATCGCGAACACCACCAGATGATCGCGGCCGCGCAGGCGGCTGAATCCCCGAGCAATCCGGGGCTTGCCGTCGCGCACGATTGCGCCGACAAGTACATCCTTGGGCAGTCTCAGGTCTTTGACCTGCCGACCATCGGCGAGGCAGTCCTTCGCGACCTCGATCTCCAGCACCTCGGCGTCGGTTTGAAGGAACGTCGCAACCGCGGCGACATCACCCCTGACGAAGCGCAGCACGCCGTTGGCCGTGGCGGTGCGCGGCGAGAGCGCCACATCCACGCCAGCTGACCGCAACAGCGGCAGCAGCTCGAGCTTGTGCACTACTGCGATGGTCTCAGAGGCGCCCGCGGCCTTGGCGTAGATGCATGCGAGGATGTTGGACTCGTCTTCACCGGTGAGGGCGGCCACCGTGTCAAAGCGGCTGATCTCTGCCTCCTCAAGCACGTCGGCGTCGGTTATCTCGCCGTGAAGGATCGTGGCGTCGTTCAGGTGCTCGGCGAGTTCTACGGCACGCCCGAGGTTGCGCTCGACTATGAGCACTTCCACTCCCCTGCCCGCGAGGCGCTGCGCGAGTATCTCGGCGGTGCGGCCGCCGCCGAGTAGCAGCATGCGGCGCGTGGCGATTCCACTGAGCCCGAGCAGCTTGGTCATCCTGCGCCGGAAGCGCCGCTTGCAGACCACGCGCACCAGGTCACCCTCGAGGAGACGGGCATCCTCGCGCGGGATGATCGACTCGGCTCCCCGTGAGATCGAGCCGACGATGAAGTCCCAATCGGGCTCGTAGTCTCGGGCGATCTCCGAGAGCTTGCGCCCCGTCAGCGACGAGGCCAACGTGAGCCGGGCGCCTATGACGATGGCCTCGCCGTGGCCCATCACGTTGATCTCGGAGGCGCCCGGGTAGTCGAGCAGGTCAAGAATGCAACCTGCGGTCTCGTTGTCAGGGTCGATCACGAGGTCGGCGCCGAACGCGTCGCGCATCGCGGCAGTGGCTCGGCTGCGGAGTTCGGAGGCTTCAATTCGCACGATGGTGCGGTTGACGCCGTTCTGCTTGGCTACCAGCGACGCCACCAGGTTCACCTCGTCGTTGCTGGTGACAGCGACGACCAGCTCACAGGCGTCGAGACCTGCCTCCCTCAGGATGCTGGGGTGGGTTCCGCTGCCCTCCACCGCGAGTACGTCCAGGTCTGAGCCCACCTTGCGCAGACGCGCCGCGTCTACTTCCACCACCGAGATGTCGTGCCCCTCGCGGCTTAGGCGATCTGCGACGTAGGAGCCCACTTCCCCGGCCCCGACGACGATGATCTTCACGTTGCTGTTCTAGCAGCGTCTCAGACAGCGGGCCTTGGTGCTGTGACGCCTCCGCAGGTTGAGCGCATCAGGCGGGCTTCAAATCCCGTGCGGTGCCGAGGTTGCGGGTTGAGGTCGCGGCGAGGTCAGCCGAATGTCTCCACGCGCCCCGACGACGTAAACATGCCCGCATCGGTCACCACAGCGTCGAGGGCGACGTCCCAGGGTTCCGTCGGCACTTTCTCGACCTGTTGGAATTCGTAGGCGATTCCGATGGCCACGGGCCTTCGGCCGAAAGCTGACGCTGCCGCCAGCGCGCGGTCGTAGAAGCCACCGCCCTGCCCAACGCGTTGACATCGTTCGTCGAAAGCCGTCAGAGGCACGAGCACCACGTCGTGATCCGCCAGGGCGACTGTCTCGCCGTCGATCGGCTCGGGTATTCCGAACGATCCTCGTGAGAAGGTCTGGCCTCTGTGGCGGGCCACGAACTCCAGTTCCTCCCCCGTGACGCGGGGGAAGGTGAACACGGCCGCCAGCTCGGATTCCGTCAGCGTGTCCAAGGGAATCTCGCCGCGCACAGCCTTGTAGGCGGCCAGGCGCCGTCCCGCGGAGATGACGGCCAAACGAGCGAGCGTCTCACAGGCAGCGGCGCCGGCTTCCGCCACTGCGGAGCGGTCAAGACGCCGGCGACGGGCTCGCATTAGCGCGCGGATTCGGGCTTTGGCCTCTGCTGGGTCAGCGTTCGCTTCCACGCGGGTCAGGCTAAAGGCCTAGAGCGCTAGGCTGCCGCTCGCCCTGCGGAGGGACGCGCGGGCACCGGCCCTGCGTCTGGCCCACCGCCCGTCCCCCACTCCAGGAGCGCGCATGAATGCCGTACCGTACCTGGCCCTGATCTCGGCACTGGCCGGGCTGGGGCTTGCCCTCTTCTACTTCAGAACCGTGGGAGCGGCTGCACCGGGCACCGAGCGCATGGTCATGCTCATGACCGAGATACAGAAAGGCGCTCGAGCCTTCCTACGTCAGCAATACGCGTGGGTGGCGGGCTTCGTCGCGGTCATGGCCGTCCTCATCCCGGTGATCACCGGCGTGGCGCTGGCCTTCGTCAGCTACCTGCTGGGCGCGGTGCTGTCGGCCGGGGCCGGGTACGCAGGTATGACCGTGGCAACCATGGCCAACGCCCGCACGGCCAACGCGGCCCGCCGTGGATCAGCCCCGGCGCTGCGGATCGCCTTCCGGGGCGGCGCCGTGATGGGTTTCGCGGTCGCGGGCTTAGCCCTGCTGGGCCTGACCTTCACCTACCTGCTGTTCGTAGTCTGGCTCCAAGTGGACGACGCCTTCGAGATCTTCACCGCTTTCGGACTGGGGGCCAGCTCTATCGCCCTGTTCTCCCGGGTCGGTGGCGGCATCTACACCAAGGCGGCCGACGTGGGGGCCGACCTCGTGGGCAAGGTCGAGGCAGGGATCCCCGAGGACGACCCCCGCAACCCGGCCACGATCGCTGACAATGTGGGCGACAACGTGGGCGACGTGGCCGGCATGGGCGCCGACCTGTTCGAGAGCTATTCGGGGTCGATCATTGCCCCAGTAGCTC
This sequence comes from Acidimicrobiales bacterium, assembly GCA_965214945.1. GTDB lineage: Bacteria > Actinomycetota > Acidimicrobiia > Acidimicrobiales > Aldehydirespiratoraceae > JAAXHB01. The sequence continues at coordinate 1,441,615 of OZ244029.1, forward strand.
TGACCGCCTTCACCTTCGCCCTAGCCGCCGGCGACGCGTCGTCCGGCGGAGGCCTCGAGATCAGGCTGCTGATGTTCCCCATGGCGGTGGCCTTCGTCGGCATGATCGCTGCCATCGTCGGCTCGTTCGCGGTGCGAGGCCGCTCCGGCGCCGGTGTCAAGGCCCTGTCCAAACAGCTTCACATGGGCACCAACACGGCCATGGGCCTGACCGTCGTCGGCACCGTTCTGATCGGACTCTGGTTCTTCGGCTCGGAGGGCCTCAGCTTCTCCTCCACCGTGTCTGACGGCCTCTCTGCCGACGGCGGCGTCGCGGACTGGTACGGCCTGCCCGTGTCGGTGATCGGCGGACTGCTGGCAGGCTGGGCTATCGGCAAGGTGGCCGAATTCTGGACCAGCGACCATTACAGGCCGGTTCGCAAAATTGCGGCCCAGTCCGAGACGGGCCCGGCCACCACCGTGCTATCGGGCCTGTCGGCCGGGATGGTGTCGGTGGCGGCCTCAGTGCTGCTGATCGGAGCCGGCGTGCTGGTCGCCTACTGGGGCGGCCAGCAGACCCTGGGAGACACCGCCTTCGCCGGGGTCTACGGCATCGCCGTTGCTGCGGTGGGAATGCTGGCCACCACCGGCGTTGTGGTCTCGGTGGACGCTTACGGCCCCATCGCCGATAACGCCGGAGGCATCGCCGAGATGTCCGAGCTTGACCCGTCGGTGCGTGAGGTGACCGACGCCCTGGACTCGCTTGGCAATACCACCGCCGCCATCGCCAAGGGCTTTGCGGTCGGGTCGGCCGCGCTGACCGCCCTGGCCCTGTTCAAGTCGTTCGAGGTGGCCCTGTCGAAAGCCGCGGCCGCAGACGGCCGCTTCTTCGAGCTGAGCCTCGACATCGGCAGAGTCGACGTGTTCATCGGACTGTTCCTGGGTGCCATGCTGCCATTCCTGTTCGCGGCCCTGACCATCGACGCCGTTGGACGGGCCGCCAACAAGATGATCGAGGAAGTGCGGCGGCAGTTCCGTGAGATTCCCGGCCTGCGGGAGGGCCGGAAGGGGGTCTCTCCCGACTCGGCCCGCTGCGTGGCCATCTCCACGCGGGCGTCGCTGCGGGAGATGATGCTGCCGGGCGCGCTAGCAGTGTTGGCGCCTCTGGCGCTGGGCTTCGCCGACGTCGACACCCTGGGCGGGTTCCTGGCCGGTGCGCTGGTGAGCGGCTTCTCTCTGGCCATCTTCATGGCCAACGCCGGCGGTGCCTGGGACAACGCCAAGAAGTACATCGAGGCCGGCCATCACGGCGGCAAGGGTTCGGACCCGCACAAGGCGGCGGTGGTGGGCGACACGGTGGGCGACCCGTTCAAGGACACCTCGGGGCCAGCCATGAACATCCTCATCAAAGTGATGACGATCGTGTCGCTGGTGTTCGCCTCCGCGTTCGTTTGAGCAAGCGCCCGCAGTTCCGCGCACTCCTGCGGCGGGCCGCGTCGCCTACAGGATCACCGCGCTGACGGTGGCGTTGTCGGCGGCTGACCCCGCGGCCGCCACCGCAGTGGCCGTCAGCTGCTCCACAAGCGCATCGATGTCGCCTCCGACAGTCTCGCGGGTCGCCTGAACGCTCTCGGCGAACGTCTCGTCGCGGTTGTGCCTTGTAAGAGAAACCCAGACGCCGTCGGTGGCGCAGATCACCAGGCAGCCCGACGGGCTCTCCGGTAGCGCCACCGAGCAGACGTCGGGCGCCATGAAGGGATAGTCGCCGACACACTTTGACAAGTACCCCTCCGCGGTGTTGTGGGCGATGCTGGAGAACAGCAGATCGCCGTCCGGAGCCATCACATACGCGCGGCTGTCGCCGGTGTTGGCGATCTTGAGGCCCCCGTCAGCACTCCATGTGGCGACCGTGAGCGTCGTGGCGGGCTGGGGGACCCACCACAGCGCAGCATTCTGGCCGGTATCCGCAAAGAGGTTCTCGTCGCGTGATCGAAGCAGATCGACCTCGTCGAACGCCGCGCGAAAAAGCGCCACGAGGTCGTCGTCAGTTGCGCCTTGGCCATCGGTGGGAGCGAAGCGCCTGACAGCTTTCACCGCAGCCGCCGAGGCTTCGGCTCCCCGCGGATGGCCTCCCAGCCCGTCGGCCACGCAGATCAGCCAACCAAGCGTGAAGGCGCCCTCAAGGTCGTCGCAGCTCCACTTCACCACCGTGTGGGAGTCCTGATTCTCGCGGCGGCAGCCACGCTCTGAGCGGGCCGCGTAGCGCAGTCCGGGGTCAGGGGATTCCACTGCGGGCGGGGCTCCAGCTGTCGGCGCTACGCGGGCGTGCACTGCGCCGGCAGTGTCGTCTGGCGCGGTTCTTGATGAGACCTTATGGCGAAATCGGAGATGAGGTCTGCGATTGTCACGAGCATCGGCGAACGGGCAGTGTAACGGCGAGGCTCGAGGCGCCCTTCGACGGAGCCGCCCCGACCGCAGCCTTGCGCCGGCTGTCGGCAATCCCCTGCGCGCATACGGGTGTTGTTAGCATCACTGCCAAGCGGCACAGACGCGGGAGCGGGTTGCGATGGCCTCACACACGGTCTCAGAACTGTTCGACCCGAGCGCGTGGCGGCCCGTTGCCGGCTTTGACGATCTCACCGATGTGACATACCACCGGGCGGTGGACCAGGCGACGGTAAGAATTGCGCTGAATCGCCCCGAAGTGCGAAACGCTTTTCGGCCGCACACTGTCGACGAGCTGTTCGGATGCCTCGACCACGCCCGCATGAGCGCGAACGTGGGATGCGTTCTGCTGACCGGCAACGGCCCGTCCCCGCGCGATGGCGGCTGGGCGTTCTGTTCCGGCGGCGACCAGCGCATCCGTGGCCGTGATGGCTACCGGTATGCCAGCGGCGCTACGGGCGACACTATCGACCCGGCCCGCTCGGGCCGGCTTCACATCCTCGAAGTGCAGCGTCTAATCCGCATGATGCCCAAGGTCGTGGTCGCGGTCGTTCCGGGCTGGGCAGCGGGGGGCGGCCACAGCCTGCACGTTGTCGCAGACCTGACGCTGGCGAGCGCCGAGCACGCCCGCTTCAAGCAGACCGATACCGACGTCGCCAGTTTCGACGGGGGCTTTGGCTCCGCCTACCTGGCCAGGCTCGTGGGGCAGAAGTTCGCCCGCGAGATCTTCTTCCTAGGGCGGGAGTACAGCGCCGACCAGGCTCACCAGATGGGCATGGTCAACGCCGTGGTCGCCCACGCCGAGCTTGAGGCCACCGCCCTGCAATGGGCTGCGGAGATCAACTCCAAGAGCCCGACCGCGCAGCGCATGGTGAAGTTCGCTCTCAACCTCGTAGACGACGGGCTGATCGGCCAGCAGGTCTTCGCCGGTGAGGCGACGCGTCTGGCGTACATGACCGATGAGGCGGCAGAAGGGCGAGACTCTTTCCTGGAAAAGCGCCGCCCCGACTGGTCGGCGTTCCCGTGGCACTACTGATACCTGCGGCGGTTGCGAAGACGATCGCAGCCGTCCGGCGATGGGAATTCACCGACTGCGATCCTAAACGCGAGCCGGCGGCGATGATCCCGTGACGGTGAGGATCGCGCCGTCGATGCTGGCTGCCGACGCCGCCCGGCTCGGAGCGGAGTGCGCAGCCATCTCCGATGCCGGCGCCGACCGAGTGCACTGGGACGTGATGGACGGGGTGTTCGTGCCCAACCTCACCTTCGGTCCCGACGTCGTGGCCGCTTGCCGGGAGCACACCAGTTTGCGCTTTGAGGCTCACCTCATGGTAGTGCGACCCGACGAACTCGCCCCGAGATATATTGAAGCAGGCTGTGACACAGTGATGATCCATGTAGAGACCTGCCCTCACCTTCATCGTTCGCTGACCGCGATCTCCGATGCTGGCGCCCGCGCTGGGGTGGTGCTGAACCCTCACACACCGGCGTCGGCGGTTGGCGAGGTGATCACACTGGTAAAGCAAGTGCTGGTGATGACCGTGAACCCGGGCTTTGGAGGCCAGAGCTACATAGCCGCGGTAGAATCAAAGATTGCTGAGGTCCGGCGCATGATTGACCGCTGTGATGCCGAGATCGACTTGGAGGTCGACGGCGGAATCGGCGCAGGCACCGTCGCCGCGGCGGCATCTGCCGGCGCGAACGTAATGGTCGCGGGCTCTGCAGTGTTCAGCCATCCCGCAGGCCCTGCGGCCGCGATCGCTGAACTCAAGGCTGCCGCGGCACGCTGAGAACCCGGGCTGCCGTCCGGCCCGGGCTGCCGTCCAGGCAGTGAGGTTCGGACTTTGTGGTGCTCCGATGGCTCAGAGCATCTCGCCGCGTTTGACTATCACGTGGTCGATGATGCCGTAGTCCTTGGCTTCGGACGCGGTGAACCATCGGTCCCGGTCCGAGTCGAGTTCGATCTGCTCGACGGTCTGGCCGGTGTGGTGAGCGATGCGCTCCTGCAACAGACGCTTCGTGTAGGCCATCTGCTCGGCCTGGATGGCGATGTCGGTCGCCTGGCCTCGCACTCCTCCCAGCGGCTGATGCATCATGATGCGCGCATGCGGGAGGGCGTAGCGCTTGCCTGGCGCGCCTGCGCACAGCAGGAATTGGCCCATCGAGGCGCCCAGCCCTATGCAGATCGTACCGACCTCGGGTCGGATGAACTGCATCGTGTCGTAGATCGCCATCCCCGAGGTGACCGAGCCTCCGGGGCTGTTGATGTAGAGCCAGATCGGCCTGGAAGTGTCCTGGCCCTCCAGATACAGGAGCTGGGCCATGATGAAATTAGCGATTTCGTCGTTCACGTCGGAGCCCAGCACGACGATGCGGTCTTGCAGCAGCCGGTTGTAGACCTCGCCCTGGGGGTTGCCGAGTTGCGACGGCGATTGCAGCAGCCGCGGCGGCGCGCCAGGGGCCGAGCCGGGAGGCGGGACGCTCGCCGTCATGAAACCCAGGCTAGCGCTGAGGTGATCGGGCCGCGGTAGGCTCTGGCGCCCGCGGACGTGGCGGAACCTGGCAGACGCGCTGGGCTTAGGACCCAGTGCCCGCGAGGGCGTGGGGGTTCGAATCCCCCCGTCCGCACCCTTCAGGCCCCCTCGGCGAGCCGACGCACCAAAGCGCGCAGAGCCTGGCCGCGATGGCTAAAAGCGTGCTTCTCCGCGCTGGACATGTCCGCGAAGGTGCGGCCACGGCCGCCGTCGGGCACGAACACCGAGTCGTATCCGAAACCGCCGGTGCCGCTCGGCTCAAGTGCTATCCGGCCCTCAGCGCGGCCTTCGCAGACGATTTCTGAGCCGTCGGGCCGACACAACACGGCCACGGTGCGGAAGCGGGCGCGGCGCTCTGGCATGGCCACACCGCGGAGCTCGAACAACAGCCGGGCAGTGTTCTCGGCGTAGGTCGCCAAGGGGCCGGCGTAGCGCGCCGACAGCACTCCAGGGGCGCCGCCGAGAGCGTCTACCTCAAGTCCGGTGTCGTCCGCGAGCGACGGCTTCGAGGCGTGGCGGCACACTGCCCGGGCCTTGAGGCGGGCGTTCCCCTCCAAGTCTGCAGCGTCCTCGGCTACGTCGCCCAGGTGCTCGGGACGCGGCAACAGTACCGCGATGCCGCTCAGCACCGCGGCCATCTCAGCGGCTTTGTAGGGATTCGCAGTGGCGCAGACCAGCTCGATCATCTCGGCGGCGGAGGCGGCGTCAACACAGCCCGCTGCGCGGCGAGGATCTCATCGATGCCCGCAGCTGCCAGGTCAAGCAGCTCGTCGAGCCGCGCCCTGCCGAAGGGGTGCCGCTCGGCGCATCCCTGCACCTCCACGAACTCGCCCGAGCCGGTCATCACGACGTTGAGATCGACATCGGCCGAGGCGTCCTCGGCGTACGGCAGGTCCAGGCGCGACTCTCCGTCCACGATCCCTACGCTCACAGCGGCGCATAGGTCGACAACGGGGTGAGGGGCCTCAGGCAATGTGCCGGCGATAATGAGCCGGGTCACGGCATCATGCAATGCGATGTAGCCGCCGCAGATCGAAGCGGTTCGGGTTCCTCCGTCAGCTTGCAGCACGTCGCAGTCGACAGTGATCTGGCGCTCGCCGAGAGCTTTCAGGTCGGTGACGGCGCGAAGCGACCGCCCGATGAGGCGCTGGATCTCCTTCACCCGCCCGCCGGCGCGGCGCGACACCCTTTCAGGCGACGACCCCGGCAGCATCGAGTACTCCGCCGTCACCCAGCCGGACTCGGTCTTGCGCAGCCATCTGGGGACGTCGCCACCCACCGAAGCGGTGCACAGCACGCGTGTGCGGCCGAACACGGCTAAGGCCGAACCGTTGGCCATCGTCGTGTAATCGCGAATGAAGTCCACTCTCCTGAGCTGGTCGCGCGACCTCCCGTCAGCGCGGCGGCCGTCGGCCGAACCGCCGGTCACTTCGGGCGTCCGGCCGGGCCGTCGTCGTTCATACGCAGAACACCATGCCGGGCTCGGCCACCTCCACCGTTCCGGTGAAAACGTCGAGGGCCTCGGCGCGCTGAGCCGAGCGGTCGCACCCGGGCGCCAGGTGAGTCAGCACCAACCGCGCAATGCCTGCGACGGCGGCAGCACGCGCTGCCTGGCGGGCGCTCATGTGCGGGATTCCACAGCCCTCGTACTTTTTGCCGTGGCTCGCGTCGCACATAGCAACGTCTATATCCGCGCCGAGCGAGCGGAAGTCCCAGCCGGGCCCGGTGTCGGAGCTGAAGGCGAACGAGCGTCCCGCAGAATCGACCCGAACCGCCAGAGTCTCAACGGGATGGTCTGTGACAGCGAAGCTCCAGCGCTGATCGCCTATGACCACCAGGGAGCTGGCATCTACGACTGTCCAATCCAGCGGGTCAACACGCTCATAGGGTCTAGTCGACAGCGCCCTGTCCATGGCGCGCGTCTCAGCGGTGCCATATACGGGCACACCGCTGCGGGGGTGGAACCAGGTGAACACGTTTCGGATTACCGGTAGCTCCAACCAGTGGTCGGGATGGCAGTGAGTCATGACGATGGCGCTGAGGTCGTCGAGCCGAAGCGACTCTTGCAGCGGTCCTAGCGAGCCCGGGCCGCAGTCGAGCAGCACCGACGCGGCTGGAGATCTCACGAGATAGCTCGTACAGGGATTGCCGGGAGCGGCATATGAGCCGCTGCATCCCAAGACCTTCACCGATAACGAGGTCACGGGCAAATCCGGAGGCGGCGCAAAGGACGGTTATCGACACCGAGTTGCTGTTGGTCAGCGGGTCTCTTTGAACTCCACGTGCTTGCGGATGACGGGATCGTACTTCTTGAGGGTGATGCGCTCGCGGGTGTTGGTCTTGTTCTTGGTAGTGACGTAGGTGTACCCCGTGCCCGCAGTGGAGCGAAGCTTGATAATGGGGCGCTTGTCGCTTGCCATTGACTCTCCTGTCAGTGCTCGTGTTGCGTGTAAGTGCTGATGCGCGCTTGGCGTCAGACCTTTTTGCCATTGCGGCGCATCTCGGCCACCACGCTTTCTATGCCGCGCTTGTCGATCGTCTTGATGGCCCTGGCGCTCAGACGCAGTTTGATCCACCGCTTCTCGGAGGGCAGGTAGTAACGCTTGGTCTGAATGTTGGGATCCCAGCGGCGGCTCGAGCGCCGATGCGAGTGGGACAGCTGCTTTCCGAAGCTAGGGCGCTTGCCTGTGACGTCACAGACTTTCGACATGGCGAGACTCCAATTGTGCGAAAGGCCGCCGATCTGAAGACCGGCCGGTCCGGCGCGCCGAGCCGCGTTCGCAGGGTGCGACCCGCTGACGCGAGCCGCACGCTACAGGCGGTGCGCCAGCTTTCCTCACAGAATGCGTGCGGGGCGGCACGGCGCCGGTGCTTGTGACGCAGCCCGGACTCTGCGAGCTGTCAGAAGTAGATAATCTCGCAGGCTCGCTCGGCCGCAGCGCCGAGGTCGCCGGTCCATGCACCGCTCGAGAGGTATTTCCAGCCGCCGTCACTCACCACGAACACGATCGTCCCAGAGGAGATGCTCCTGGCGACCCGCACGGCACCGGCCAGCGCCGCTCCCGAGGACAGCCCCGCGAACACGCCTGCGGATGCCAGCCTGCGGGTCTGCTCGATCGACTCGCGCGCCCGAACTATGCGCTTGCCGTCGAGAAGGTCGCGTCCGCCCCACTTCTCATACACCGGCGGAATGAAGCCGTCGTCGAGATTGCGCAGACCGTCGACCATCTCGCCGGCGGGCGGCTCCACCGCGTAGACCTTGATGTGGGGGTGCTGCTCTTTGAGGTAGGTGCCGACTCCCATCAGTGTGCCGCTGGTGCCCAGCCCGGCCACGAAATGCGTGACGTCGGGCACGTCGCGCAGGATCTCCGGGCCGGTGGTCTCATAGTGCGCACGCGGGTTCGCCTCGTTGGCGTACTGGTACAAGAAGACCATCTCGGGACGTTCTAGGGCCAGAGCGCGAGCGTGCCGCACAGCGCCGTTGGAGCCTTCGGACGCCGGTGTCATAAGGACCTCCGCGCCGAACACCTCCAGCATCCTGCGTCGTTCGTCTGAGACGTTCTCGGGCATCACAACTGTGATCTCGTAGCCGCGCATGCGCGCGATCATCGCCAAGGCGATGCCGGTGTTGCCCGAGGAGGGCTCCAGGATCCGCCTTCCGGGGGTGAGCGTGCCGTCAGCTTCCGCATCGAGGATCATCGCTTTGGCGATGCGGTCTTTGACGGAGCCTGCGGGGTTATAGCTCTCGAGCTTGGCTACCAGGCGGACCTGCCGGTTCGGGCTGAGTTCCGACACGTCGACCGCTGGTGTGTTGCCGATCAGATCGAGCATGTCGCCGTGGACTGTCATCTCTCACCTCTGCGGCTTGGGCCGGGATGCCGCTTTAGCGAGGCGCTCATGTACTGTGCTCACAGCGCATGGCTAATCCCGAGTTGTCTTGTCAGGATTATAGTGGCGGGCCAGCGCCAGCGCAGCCGGCACGGCCATGGCGCAGATCACCGCGGTGACGCCGAGCGCCAAGGCGTATGCGGACGCTAGAGCCTCGGTCGTCGCCGGGTTGAGCGCGCCGCTGTCACTGAGCAGGTCGCGGACGGCTTCAACGTCGCCCGTCCGGAGGTCGACTGCGGTGAATATCACCATCGCGGCGACCGCCGGGCCATAGGTGAAGCCGAGCGATCGCACGAACTGATGCGCGGAGCTGAGACGGCCCATCTCACGGTCGTCGGTCTGCTGCTGCAGTAGCGAAAGGCACGACGTGGTGACGGCGCCTACACCCCAGCCCATGCTGAAGAAGGCAGCAAACAGCAGCGGTAGCGGCGAGCGGTATTGGGCCGTAACGGTGGCCGCCGCGCTGCCGAAGGTGAGGATCCCAGTGCCCATGAGCACCACTGTCTGCGGGTGTAGGTGCTCTTGAAGCTTGCTCGACACCCAAGCCGATATCGACCAGCCCAGCGTGGGCCATAGCACCGAGAAGGCCGCGGCCGCCACCGACGCGCCCCGCGCGCCCCGCAGGTATAGAGCCAGAAACGCGCTCGCCCCGATTCCGCCGGTCACGGTGAGAGCGGCTGTGGCGTGGATTGGCCACCAGCGCCGCCCGAGGAGATGGGCCAGCCGCAGCACCGGCCACGGATGGCCGCTGGCGTGACGAGAGTACGCCGCCGACATCAGGCCTCCTGCTGCCAACAGCGCCAGGCTCAGCGCCCCGCCGCGTCCCAGCGGTGCGAGGTTCCAGAGCTGCGAACCGGACACGGCGAGAAGCAACGCCGCGGTGACTCCGGTCATCAGCAGAAGCCCGAGGCGATCGAGAGGCTCCTGCGCGGTGTGCGCGGGTTCTGATGGCAAACCGGACCAACCGATCGCCGCCGCGGCCGCCGCCACCGGCAGGTTCACGGTGAAGACCGCCCGCCAGCCGAGCGTGCTCACCAGCACGGCTGCGATGGCCGGGCTGCCGATGCCCATGAGCCCCCACACCGAGGACACCAGCGCGTAGGCCCGCGGCAGCAGTGCGCTGTTGTACACCAGCCCGATGCAGGTGATGGCGGTGCCGATCAGAGCGCCGGTGCCGAGCCCCTGAAACAGGCGCGCTACCACCAGCAGCTCCATGCTGGGCGCTGCTGCGCACAGACCTGACGTGAGCGCCGTGGCCACGATGGTGAGCCTGAAAGCGCGCCGGGCACCGGTGCTGTCGATGAAGGGCCCGACCGCGAGCACCGCGATGGCACCAGCCAGTAGCTCCACGGTTATCACCCAGCCGAGCAGCGACACTCGGCCGAGGTCGCGTCCAATGTCCGGCTGAGCTGCTGTCACGGCCAGGTTGTTGTAGGACGCCAGCGCGATTGCCGCCATCAGAGCCGTAGTCACCGTCCGGTGCGCCGGCGCGAACAGGCCGACAGCGGCGGCTCGAATCACTGCCGCGACGCTAGCGCAGCACCTTTAGAGCACGCGGGCCTCCAAACGGTCGCTCCGCAGCCTCCTGGCGCGAGCCTGTAGAAATAGGCTGTGAGCGAACTCGATGGCCGTGAGCCAGTCACGCTCAGCCCGCGTTCCGTTGACGGCGTGAGACTGGCTCTTAGACTGCTGGGCGGCAGCGGCCCTGACCTGCTGATCTGCCATGCCACGGGGTTTCACGGGCGCGCCTACACGCCGTTGGCGGACGCTCTGAGTGGTCGTTTCCGGGTGTGGGCGTTGGACTTCCGGGGCCATGGCTCGTCCGCGCCCTCCCCGGCGGGGGAATACGGCTGGACGGCGATGAGCCAGGACGCGGCAGCCTGCGCCGCGGCCATCGGCACCGACCGGCTCTACGGGTTCGGCCATTCCATGGGCGGTGCAGCGCTGCTGGAGGCCGAGCGCGATCGGCCCGGCACGTTCTGCGGCCTGTTCCTGTATGAGCCCGTCGTGTTTCCGCCCGGTTGGTTCGCCCGCGGCAGTGCCAACCCGCTGGCTGACGCGGCCCGCAGGCGCCGTGAGATCTTCGACAGCCGGCGCGCCGCGGCTGAGCGGTACGCCGCGGGCGGCCCGCTGAGCGTGCTGCGAGCCGACGCCCTCGTCGCCTACACAGAGTACGGCTTCCACGACCTCAGCGACGGCCGGGTGCGCCTAGCGTGCCGCGCAGAGATTGAAGCCCGCACGTTCGAGGGCTCCGGGAGCATCACGCTGGACAGCGTCGACACCGTCGGCACGCGAGTCTCGGTGGCCGCCGGCTCGGAGCAGGACGCGGCCGGATCCTTCCACTCGGCGCCGGCTAGGTTCGCTCCGCTGCTCGCAGAGGCGCTCCCGCAGGGCCGCTTCTCGGTATGCCGCGGCTTGGGCCATCTCGGGCCGCTGGAGGCGCCCGGCGCGGTGGCGGCCCACGCAGCGGCTGAACTTCTGGCCGACACAACACCGTAGGCGGCGTCGGAAAGGCCTTCGGAGATCAGCGATGCGTGAGGGAGTGCTCGAGATAACCAAAGGCACCCATGCGGCGATGGTGGCGCACGCTCTGGCGGGATTACCCGACGAAGCCTGCGGGCTGATCGTGGGAAGGCCCGGCAGCGCGCGCGTCGTGCGCTTCTTCGGAATGCGAAACGCCGCAGCATCGGCTCGCCTGTATCGCCTCGACGGCCTTGAGATGATGCAGGTGGAGCGCAGCGCAGAGGCCGCGGGACTGCAGGTAATAGGAGTCATGCACTCTCACACACACTCCATGAACTACCCCTCCCCGACCGATGTTGCCGACGCAGCTCGCTTCGACCCGTTCGGGATGTGGCATTTCGTGATCGTGTCGCTGAAGCACGCCGAACCGTCCTTGCGTTCGTTTCGCATCCTGGGTGCGAAGATCACTGAGACGCCCGTGGTCGTCGTCCCCCAAGCAACGGGCTGAGCACGGGCCGCGTCGTTATCGTTGCTCAGTGGCCCGCTCGCAGAAGCCCCGATACATTCCGCCGGGAGCTCAGATCGTGGCGCGCAACCGCCGCGCTCACCGCGACTATGAGGTGCTGGAGACGCTGGAGGCCGGCGTCGTCCTGCAAGGCAGTGAGGTGAAGTCGCTGAGGCAGGGCAAGGCGCAGTTGTCACAGGGCTGGGCTGGTGTCTACGACGGCGAGCTGTGGCTGCACAACCTGCACATCCCGCCGTACTCCCGCCAAGGCAAGGCGTATGCGCCCGACCCGAACAGGGTGCGCAAACTTCTGGCACATCGCCGGGAGATCACCAGGCTCGATCTGCGGGTGCAGCGCGAGGGCTTGACGCTGGTGCCCTTGGCACTCTATTTCGTGGATTCCCGGGCCAAGGTAGCCCTGGCCCTCGCACGGGGCCGCAGCCGCCTCGACAGGCGCCAGATGATCGCGGAACGCGACGCGCAGCGGGAGGCGGCAAGAGCCCTGTCCGGTCGACGAGTTCGCCGCGCTCCGCGATGAGGCACTGCCACTGAACGCAGGGATGGCAGCACAAGCCGTCGTCGTGGTGCGGGCGGTGTCGAGCACGCTGCGCTGTTGGGTGTTGAAGTCGTGACGTCGGAGGTCTTTGCCGTCGTCGTGGTGATTGTCGCCAACGCCTTGACATTCACAATGCTGCTGCCGCAGGTTGGGCGCCTGCTGCAGACAGGCCTCATCGAGGGAGTGTCAGCGGTGTGGGCTGCAACGGGCACGGTGATCAACGTCGGCTGGCTCGCCTACGTCCTGCATGCGGCGGTGTGGTTGGCGATCCCGTCGATCGCTGCAGCTGTGCTCAGCTACTCGCTGACGCTCTACCTGCTGTTCCGCAACGGCGCGGATGTTCGCATCGGCCTCGTCACGGCAGCGCTTCTGGCCGCGGCGTTCGTCGTGGTGCAGGCCGTCGCGGGCTGGACGCTGTTGGGGACCGCGCTGGCGGTGGCGAACGGCGTCCAATTCGCGCCGTCGGTGCGAGCGGCTTGGCACGCGCAAACGCCGGCTGGAGTGTCGCCGCTCACCTGGCTGATCACTGAGGCTGAGGCGGTGCTGTGGGCGCTCTACGGCGTTCTGATCGCCGATGTGCCAATCGTGCTGTTTGGCGTGACGGCCTCGGCCGCGGCGACGGCCATCCTCTTCAGGCTGTGGCTCACACGAGACCGCGTCCGCGCCGCGCGGCAAGCGGCGCTGTGACAGCTGGCGCGCTCATCGGCCAGGATGCGTCCGGGCAATTCGGGCGCTGGCGGTGGGCCGGGCGGCGGGCAGGGTGTGGGCCACAGGGCCCGCCCCCTCGACGGGCCAGGACGCCGATGCCGCAATCGCCGCGTGGGCGAACCGGCTTGAGTCGTCGACCGCTTCGCGGAGGCTGCGCCCCAGCGCCAGTCCGCTGGCCAGCGCCGCTGAGAACGTGCAGCCGCTGCCGCGCACGTTGGCGGTGGGAACTCGCCGGCCAGGCACGGCCCATGCGTCGTCAGCAGTTATCACGACGTCGTCGGGCGGGCCGTCGAAACCTCCTCCGGTGACAATCACGGCGGCGGCACCCAGCTGCCGCATCGCATCTGCCCGACGCAGCACCGCCTCGGCATCAGGCAACTCGACACCGGTCAGCAGCTCCGCTTCAGCCCGGTTGGGGGTGATCGCTGCGGCAAGCGGGAACAGTCGACGACGATATGCCCCCACCACCTCGGAGGCGACGAATAGCACACCGCAGCCGTCGACCATCACCGGGTCGACAACCGGCGCGGGCAGCGTTGCGTCGTCGACCAGAGAAGCCACCAGGTCAATAGCGCAGACGCGCTGAAGCAGGCCTGTCTTGACTGCTGCGGGCTCGAACCCCGCAGCGGAGCACGCCGAGCGGATCTGCTCGCGCAGCATCTCGGCGCTGACCGGCTCGACAGCGGTGACCTCGGCCAGCGTCTGCGCGGTGATCGCGGTGATCGCGGTGGTGCCGTGAACACCGAACGCGGCGAACGTCGCCAGGTCGGCTTGCAAACCGGCGCCGCCCAACGGGTCAGAGGCTGCGATCGTCATTGCGACAGGCGGAATCGACGCTTTCGGCTTGTGGCGTGACTCCACATGGGCATCCTGCCATCAGCACAGCCGAGATCGCACGCGCTCGTGGAGCACGGCACGTTCGGTCCCGACCCCGGAGCGACCCATTGAGGATGTGCACGCGCAGCAAGTCGAAGGCGGGGTTGATACCGGCCCGCCACATCAAGCCGGAGCGACCCATTGAGGAGGTGTACGTGCAGCGGCGCAGCAATCTGAAAGACTGCATCCGTGGAGTCGACGCGAGGCAAGCTGCTGGTGGCCGCACCGAGCCTTGGTGACCCGAACTTCAAGCGCACCGTGATACTGATGCTCGAGCACAACCAGGAGGGCGCGATCGGGGTGGTGCTCAACCGGTCCAGCAAATTCCCCGTGAGGCGCGCCGTGGAGCGCTGGCACGACTACGCAGCCCGCCCCAAGGTGGTCTTTGTCGGCGGCCCGGTCGGCCAGTCGTCTCTGATCGGAGTCGCATCGGCGACAGAGCACGAGGCGGCGCTGTGGCGTCCCGTGCAAGAAGGCATCGGCACGGTTGATCTGGGTGCCGATCCCTCCGGCGTGGACGGGTTGAAGCTCATACGGATCTTCGCCGGTTACGCGGCCTGGTCGCCGGGGCAGCTCGAAGCGGAACTCGCGGACAACTCATGGTTCGTGCTGCGCCTGGCCGTGGCCGACCCGTTCTCGGCGTCCCCCGATGAACTCTGGTGGCATGTCTTTGCGCGCCAGTCCGACGCCAGCCTGAGACAGCTCCGCTTCTACCCCCGCAACCCCTCCGATAACTAAGGAGCGCTTCGCAGGCGGCACTACCCCATCCAGCTGACCCAACTGTCGTGGAGGCGCCCAGAAAGCTCCGTGCGGGGTTTGTATACGAACATATGTTCGTATACATTGCGGCGGTGGCCGACGAGGGGATCAACGCCGCAGAGCAGCCTCGCATCGGCCGGGCCCGGCTGGCGCAGCCCGTCGGGGTCGGCGTCTACCAGACCGACCTCTTTGCGCAGGGGCGTGCCCGACTGGATCCCGAAGCGGTGTTGGAGCGCTGCGTCCTAGACCGGCTCTGTTGGGTGGACACCGCCCATCGTTGGCTTCGCGGCGGGGACGAGCTGCTAGCGACTCTTGCCGGCAGCCTGACATGGACCACGGCGCAACGCCCGATGTACGACAGGATCGTGGCCGAGCCGCGGTTGGGGGCCTCGGCCCGCCCCGGCGCTCCAGGCACGCCGGCGGTGGTAGGCGCAGCGGTGAAGGCCCTGAGCTTCCTCTACGGAGAACCGCTCGGATCGGTCTGGGTCAACTACTACAGAGGCGGCGACGACTCGGTGGCCTGGCACAGCGACAAGGTGAGCCGTAAGCAGGCGAATCCGACCGTGGCGATCTTGTCTCTTGGCGGCCCGCGGCGGTTCATGCTCCGGCCTCGCTTCGGGCGCGGATCGCTCTCGTTCACTTTGGCGTCGGGCGACCTCCTGGTGATGGGCGGGGCCTGCCAGCACCGCTGGGAGCACTCCGTGCCCAAGGTCTCCTTCGCACCGCCGCGGATGAGCATCACATTCCGCTGCCTGGTCCGCTCGGGCTCACGCGCCGCCAGTTGACACGAGGTCGCGACCGTCGGCGGGTTCGCCGGACTGCAACCCCAGTCGCCTGAGGCGGCGTAGAGTGCCACCGTTGCGCCGAAAGGAAGAACGATGGCCCGATTCGACGGCAAGACGGCGCTGCTCACGGGAGCGGCCTCCGGTATAGGCCGTGCCGTAACTCTCCGTCTGGCCGCTGAAGGCGCCGCCGCCTTCGCCGTGGACGTCAACGCCGAAGGCCTCGACTCAGTGGCAGCCGAAGTGGCGGCTGCGGGCGGGACTGCAGAGCCCCATGTGTGCGACGTGTCGTCGGCAGCGGAGTGCGCTGCGGCCGTGGCGGCCTGTGTGGAAAGATTCGGACGCCTTGACGTGGTCGGCAACATCGCCGGTATCTCCTGGCAGGACCACGTTACAGACGTGAGCGAAGACGACTGGAACCGGATGTTCGACGTGAACGTGAAAGGGCCGTTCTTCCTAGTTCAGGCGGCGCTGCCTCACCTGTTGGAATCGGCCGGCTGCGTCATCAACATCGCCTCCAACGCCGGGATCATGGGCATGGCCTACACCGTGGCCTATTCAGCGACCAAGGGCGCGATGGTCCAGCTCACGCGGTCACTGGCTATGGAGGTCATGAAGACGCCGGTGCGCGTGAACGCCATCGCCCCCGGCGGAGTCAACACACCGATGACCCAGAACTTCCGTGTCGTGGACGATGCGGACTGGGATCTGATGAGGCCCGCCGTGGGTTTTCGCCCCATGAGCGAGCCCGAGCACATCGCCGCGCTGTTCGCGTTCTTGGCCTCAGACGAGGCTCCCAACATCCACGGCGCCATCATCAGCGCCGACCAGGGCCTGACCGCCGGTTGACCTGGCCGACCCGGCGGGCGGAGCGGCCCTCGATCTCCCCGAAGAACTGCGCGGCGGCCTTCTGAACGCCGTGAGACCACGTCGGATAGGCGTGCGAGGTCTGCGCAAGACGGCCCGCAAAAGCGCCGGTGCGCATCGCCAGCGCCGCCTCCTGGATCATCTCGCCGGCACGCGGCGCCACCACTGAAGCCCCTAGCAGACGTCCGCCGCCGAAGTTGCGCAGCAGACGACGCGGGCCGGCCACGAGAGTCACGAATCCGTCGCTTCGGCCGTCGGTAACGGCACGGTCAATCTCGGTGAGCGGCAGATGCGCCACTCGTGAGTGGATCGGCGCCCGGTGGGGCGACACGCCCACTGCAGCCACCTCGGGGTCGGTGAACACTGCTCTGGGGATCAGCTCCGCCCTGAAGCGCCCCCGCGCCCCTCGCTTGAGGGCGTTGGAGGCGGCAAGGCGGCCCATCTCGTCGGCGGCATGGGTGAACCCCATTTTGCCGGTCACGTCTCCGGCGGCGAACACGCCTCTGACCGACGTCTGAAGCCTGTCGTCTGTGGACACCCAACCCCGATCGTCGAGCCTGACGCCGATCTGGCGCAGCCCCAGCCCCTCGGTAGCCGGGGCACGACCGGCAGCCGCGAGCAGCCGATGCGATCTGCCAGACGTGCGCGGCACAAAAGCGTCACTTCGCTCTCCGGCGTCACGGGATTCTCTGTCAGCGGGATGCAACCTCCCAGACGCGCGCGGCACAAAAGCGTCTGCCGTGCTGTCGCCAGATTCGGGTTGCACGGCGGAAGTCTGCCCGACGTGATCGGCGGGAGTGCCAGTGCGGACCGCCACTCCTCTGGCGCTCAGCGCCGACTCGACTATGGCCGAGGCCTCGGGATCCTCTCCGGGCAACAGCCGCTCGGCGGCCTCGAACAAGGCGACCCGCACCCCCAGCACCGCGAACGCCTCGGCCAGCTCGCACCCCACCGGGCCGCCACCGATGATGTCGATTCCCGCGGGCGCCTCGTTGAGTTCGAAGACCGTCTCGTTGGTGAGCACTTCGGCGGGCGCGACACCTTCGATGCGGGGCACGACAGGCTTCGAGCCGGTCGCAACCACCAGACGCGTAGCGCTGATCCGGCTGCCGTCCACCGCTACCGTGTCATGGGTTACCAGCCGGCCCCGCCCCTCGACCACCGTGACGCCGAGCGACCGCAGCACGTCGGCAGACTCGGAGGCGGCTATCCGCTCCACCGTGGCGTGCACCCGGGCCATCGCGGCGGAGAACGCGAGGCCGTCGCGTGCCGCGGCCAGAAGCGTCTTGGACGGAACGCAGCCTGTGAAGGTGCAGTCTCCCCCGGGGGGCGAATCGGTGACCATAGCCACGTCTGCGCCTGCCCACAGTGCGGCGCGCACCGCGCCGAGCCCGGCCGCGCCGCCCCCTAGGACGATCAGGTCGTGGTCGGTGGAGATCCTCGGCATCAGCCGCACTCGGCGCTCTGAGCTGTGTCGGCCAACGCCGCGTGAGTCCAGCGCAGCGGAGCCGACGCAGCCTCAGGCGGCGATGCCGTCTAGAGCCGTCCGGAACTCCCCGACAAGTTCGGCTACATCTTCGGGACCTGCGCCGTCGATCATTCTCGCCACCAGAGCCGAGCCGACGACGGCGCCGTCGCTAACAGAGCACACGTCAGCGGCCTGCTCGGGCGTACCCACACCAACGCCCACCAGCACCGGCATGTCGCTCACCGACTTGAGCCGCGCTGCAATCACTTTGGCGCTCGCGGCGAGGGTCTCACGGACGCCGGTTATTCCCGCGAGGCCGACGCCGTAGACAAAACCCCGCGAGCGCTCGCAGATCCGCGCCAGACGCTCGTCGGGGGCGGTCGGGGCCGCCAGCAGCACGGTCTCTATGCCGGCGGCGTCGGCTGCGGAGGCCCACTCCCCCACTTCTTCCAGCGGCAGGTCGGGCAGGATGCAGCCGCTCACGCCTGCCTCGGCGAGCGACGCGGCGAAGCGTTCGTATCCCATGTGAAATGCGATGTTCACATAGGTCATCGCGATGATCGGCACGGCCAGGTCGGATGCGGCGGCACGGAGTCCTGCCATAACGGAGTGCGGCGTCACTCCGCCAGCAAGTGCCATGTCGTTGGCCCGCTGGATGGTTGTGCCGTCCATCACCGGATCTGAGAAGGGAATGCCCACCTCGACGGTGTCGGCGCCGGACGCGGCGACAGCCGCCAGCGTGTCAATCCAGTCGTCCCCCAGACCTCCGGTGATATAAGGGGCGAAGCACTTGCCGCCGGCGGCAACCCTCCGGCGCAGAACTGTCTCCAAAGTGCCGCAGGCGCGCCCCGAAGCCGTTGCCGGACCTGACTCCGCCCGTGGGGCGGCCCCCACTCGTGCGTCTGTCATGACAGGATTTCCATCATCTGGTCGACGTCCTTGTCGCCGCGGCCGCTCAGGTTCAACAGCACCGTGCGGCCCGACAACTCGCGCCGGGCGCGTACCACCCAGGCGAGAGCGTGGGCGCACTCCAGGGCCGGAATGATCCCCTCAGTGTGAGAAAGCAGGCTGAAGGCTTCGATCACCTCGGCGTCTGTGACCTGCTCGTAGCGCGCCCGACCAGTAGCGGCGAGATAGGAGTGTTCTGGGCCGACACCCGGATAGTCGAGCCCCGCTGAGATCGATTCGGCCTCCAGCACCTGGCCCCATTCGTCTTGCATAAGGAACGAATGCGAGCCGTGCACGATGCCGGGCACGGCCCGGCCTATCGCCGCACCGCCGGCGGGTTCCACCCCCACGAGTTCGGCGTCGGTGTCCGCGAAGCCGGCGAAGATGCCGATGGCGTTAGATCCGCCACCAACCGAGGCAGTGACCACGTCGGGAACGCCACCGTCGAGCATCTCAGCGCACTGGCGGCGCGCCTCGTCGCCGATCACGCTTTGGAACTCGCGCACCATCCAGGGATAAGGGTGCGGGCCCATCACCGAGCCCAGGCAGTAGTGCGTGGTGTCGACCACCGCCACCCAGTGACGCATCGCTTCGTTGACGGCATCCTTGAGGGTGCGCGACCCCGACTCCGCGGCACGCACCTCGCTGCCGAGCAGGCGCATCCGGAAGACGTTCAGCTCTTGGCGGGCGATGTCGACCGTGCCCATGTACACGATGCAGTCCATGCCCATCAGCGCGGCCGCGGTGGCGGTGGCGACGCCGTGCTGGCCGGCGCCGGTCTCCGCCACCAGGCTGCTCTTGCCCATTCGCCGAGCTAGAAGGGCCTGCCCGAGAACGTTGTTTATTTTGTGACTGCCCGTGTGGTTGAGGTCCTCTCGCTTGAGCAGCAGCCGCACACCCAGCTCCTCAGATAGGCGTGGGCACTCGGTGACGGGCGACGGGCGGCCCGCGTAGCTGTGCAGCAAGCCGTCGAGTTCTGCTCGGAAACCCGGATCGGCCCAAGCTGAGCGAAACTCGCGATCGAGTTCCTGGCATGCCGGGACGAGGGTCTCCGGCACGAACATACCGCCGAAGCGCCCAAAGCGTCCGTCGGCGCTCGGCTCGCCTAAGCCCGCCGTCACAGGTCCGCCCAGTCGTACGGAGCGCTCGCATCGCCGTCGCCGGACGTTGACGTTCGCCGCGAGGACTCCAGCGTCGCGTAGGCCTCCTTGGCGGCCTCGATGAAGGCCAGCATCTTTGCGGGGTCCTTACGGCCGGGGCTGCTTTCAAGGCCGGTTGAGGCGTCCACACCCCAGGGCTTCACCTGGCGAACCGCGCCGGCCACGTTGTCGGCATCGAGCCCTCCGGCGAGCATCAGGCGATATCCCGCGGCAGGCGCGCCCTCCGCTAGCGACCAGTCGAACATCACGCCCGAGCCGGGCCGCGCGCTGTCCATAAGCACGATGTCGGCGTTGTAATCCTGCACTCGGTCCAGACCCGGATGGCCTGCCGGAAAGGCCTTGATCACGGTGTTCACCCGTTTGGCGACCCAGGTCGTTTCCTCAGCCGTCTCGCTACCGTGGAGCTGCACGGCCTTGAGCGAGGCACGGCTCGCGATCTCGACAACCCGCTCCGGCAGCTCGTTTCGGAACACACCCACCGTAAGCACGTCATGCGGCAGACGCCCGGCGATGTCGCGCGCCTTGCCGAATGCGATCTGACGCGGTGACGGAGCGAACACGAAGCCGACAGCGTCGGCGCCGAGCGCCACGGCCAGCAGCGCATCCTCCTCGGTCGTCGTTCCACAGATCTTGACGAACACGAGCTGACGCTACTGCCTTGCAGCACCCGCTGAGCGCAGGGCCCGCACCGCGGCCGACGGGTCCGACGAGCGCACCAGCGCCTCACCGACCAGCACCGCGTGGAAGCCCGCGTCGGCCAGCGCCCGCACGTCGGCGGGGCCTCGAATGCCCGACTCGGCGACCCGCACGACGCCGGAGGGAATCAACGGCGCCAGGCGCACCGCGCGCACCTGGTCCACCTTGAAAGTGATCAAATCTCGCTGGTTGACACCGATCATCTCAGCGCCCGCGGTCAGCGCCCGCTCCAATTCGCGCTCGTCGTGAACCTCCACCAGCGCGTCGATGCCCACCTCTCGGGCCAGCGCTACAAAGCGCGCCAGTTCCTCAGCGGTTAGAGCGGCAGCGATCAGCAGAACGCAGTCAGCACCCATGATCCGGGCGTCGAGTACGTCACGCGCGTCAACGGTGAAGTCTTTGCGCAGTGTGGGCAGGCTCACAGCGGCTCGAGCCTCGCGCAGATCGGCCGCCGACCCGGCGAACCAGGCCTCGTCTGTCAGCACCGAAAGGCATAACGCCCCTCCGGCCTCGTATTGGCGCGCCAAGCGCGCAGGGTCGATCACGTCGGGGTCGAGCCCGGCCCGCAGATCGCCTTTGGACGGCGTTCTGCGCTTGATCTCGGCGATCACGGAGACGCGGCCGAGCACAGAGGCACCGGCTGCGAGCTGCTTTGCGAACCCCCGCACCGGCGGGCGCGACACAGCGTCGCGCAGCAGCGGCTCAAGCAGACGGCAATCGGCGGCGGCCGCCCGACGATGCGAGTAGAGGATCCTGTCGAGATAGGTCACGGACATCAGATCACCGCCGGGCGCCGCGGCTCGTGACGAGGACCACAAAGGGCGCTAGCACGAACATCAGCGCCGCTAAGGCAAGTGCGGCCGCTCCAAGGGCCAAGACCACGAAAAGTCCCGTCATCGCGCCGAAGATCAGGGAGCAAACGCCGACGACGAACATCGCCGGAGCGCCCAGCCGCATCCATTCGGGCAGTCGCCCGTCCGTGATAGGCCTGTCATCGCCGTCGAAGCCCTCGCTGGTAGGCCATTGCGCCTCCGCCGCCTCTTGAGAGGACACTTCGCCGACGGTCTCAGCGCTGGCACACCCCGCCGGCGTGGGCCTCTGGTGGCTACGCCGAGCTAGAGCAGCCCGGCTGTCGGGATTCGAGAGCAGGGCCCAAGCCGAATTGATGCGGCGCATCTGCTCGGCCGCCTCGAGGCTATCGCCCCGCACGTCGGGATGGGTTCTGCGGGCCAGCCTCAAGTACGCCCTGCGGATGTCTTCGTCGGACGCGTCGCGGGCCACCCCCAGCACCGCATAGGGATCCACCTCTTCATCGTAGGGCTAGCACAGCAGCGGGGCGGCCCGCGACGATGGCGGGCGCTGGGGGTGTGACGCTGCGATGCACCGGGCCCAGAGCCACTGTGACCGCGGCGGCCCGCTCCACAGCCACGGACGTAACCTTGCCGACGGCTCGGCCGCCGACGGTGATCTCGGCGCCCGCCTCGACGACGGCCGCGACGTCGAGGCGGATCAGCCGGATAGGGCGAGGGACATTGCCGCCGCGGCTGTCGATTCGGGCGACCAGCTCCTGGCCTGTGTAGCAGCCTTTGGTGAAGCTGACCGAGGATTCGACCAGGCCCGGCACCTCGGCTGGGATGGTGCGCTCAGTGAGCTCGCGGCCCATGGCGGGCCATCCGGCTCGGATGCGGGCCGCTTCGAATTCCTCAAAGGTGCTGAGCCTCAAGCCGTTAGGCGTCTCGACGGCGGGCCCCAGCAGGTCGACACCGCTGAAACCGGGCCAGCGGACTTCGGCTCGTATCTCCGCCCCGACGGCAGCTGCTCTCATGCCGCTCTCGGCCGCCCCCAGCCCGCGCACGGCCAGCATCCGCCAACCGGCCAGCGCTACTGCCGACACGTCCACCCGGAGCTTGAACTGCTCCAAACGGGATATGAGCGCCTCGCCGAAACCGGCGTCGAGATCGAGCAAGAAATCGTCGGCGCGGCGGGTGAGACGGAACCAGGCGATCACCTTGCCCCGAGGCGCGAGCACGAGTGACCAGGCCGACTCCCCTGCGGAAAGGGCGTCGACGTCCTGGGAGATCTGACCCTGAAGGTATGAGGCGGCGTCGGAGCCGGTGACGCTCACGACGTCGCGGGGCAGCACGATCCCGACAGCGGCAGTGCCCAAGCTGTCCGTGTCCGGCGTCATCGCGACATCAGATGCGGCCCGCCGCGGCGCGGCGGGCCGCGGTCATGCGGCGCGCCGCGGGCACCGCCGCCAGCAGAGCCCGAGCCTTGTTCTCGCACTCGTAGTGCTCCTCCGCAGCCACAGAATCGGCGACAATACCGGCACCCGCCTGCACCGAAGCCCTACCTCCGCATACCAGCATCGTGCGAATGGCTATGGCCGTGTCGACGTTGCCTGAGAAGTCGATGTAGCCGACAACGCCCGCGTACGGCCCCCGCTTCACCGGTTCCAGATCGTCGATGATCTCCATCGCCCGCACTTTCGGCGCACCCGACACGGTACCGGCGGGAAGCGTCGCGCGGAGCACATCAATGGGCGTTGCGCCAGCCCGCAGCCGGCCCGATACCTGTGAGGTCAGGTGCATCACGTGGCTGTAGCGCTCCAGCGTCATCATCTCGTCCACCTCGAGGCTGCCGAACTCCACCACCCGGCCCAGGTCGTTGCGCGCCAGATCGACGAGCATCACATGCTCGGCCACCTCTTTGGGATGCTCGGACAGCTCGCCGCCCAGCCGCCGGTCTTCCTCGTCGGTGCGCCCGCGCCGGCGCGTGCCGGCGATTGGCCGGCTTATGACGTGGCCGTCGAGCAGCTTTACCATCGGCTCAGGCGACCCGCCTACCACCTCGAGGTCTCCGCAGCGAAGAAAATACATGTAAGGGCTGGGGTTCAGCTGGCGCAGCACCCGGTACACGTCGAATGCGTCGGCGTCCAGGCGGAAAGAGAAGCGCTGCGACAGCACCACCTGGAACACGTCGCCCGCGAGGATGTGCTCGCGGGCGGCTTCCACCGCCAGCGAGTAGAGATCCAGGCCCATGGTCGACTCCACTCCATCGAGATCGGCGACGGCGTCGGCTGAACGCCCGGCGGGCTCGGGCGGCTCAAGCAGAGGCTCGTCCAGAGGCCGAGCGCCGTCCGCGGCGATCGCGTCCACACGCGCTGCGGACTCGTCGTAGAGCCGGTCAATCTCGGCGTCGTCCAGCTCGCAGGCGCCGGGTGGCGGATCGGGCACCACGGCGTTGGCGATCAACGTAGCGCGCTGGCGCCAGTGGTCATAAACCGCCAGTTCGCCGATCATCGACATCACAGCGTCAGGATGGCCGGAGTCGTCAGGGGGCGGACACGGCAGATGCTCCACCTCGCGCACCACGTCGTAACCGAGATAACCGACGAGCCCGCCGTGCAGCGGCGGCAGCCCTTCGATCGCCGGTGCTTTGAAGTGATCGACCAGCGACTCCAGTGCAGCGAGAATGCCCTCGTTGCGGGGCACGGGCACGTCCAAGTCGCCCGTCACCCGCACGCGGTGGCCCCGGCACTCCAGCGTGGCAACGGGGTTGCGGCCCATGAACGACCAGCGGCTCCAGCGCTCGCCTCCCACCACCGACTCGAGTAGGAACCCGTCGCTGCTTCCAACGACGCGCGCGAATGCGGCGACTGGAGTGGTGAGATCGGCCAGAACATCGCGCCATACGGGCACCACGCGCCAGGCGCGCGCGAGCGAACGGAAATCGTCGCGGGACGGGCGAAGCACTCAGGCGGGCCGGCTCAGCTGCCGAAGGCCCGGAAGAAGCACGAATACGCGCCGGTGTGACAGGCGCCGCCGCCTTGCTGCTCCACCAGGAACAAGAGCGTGTCAGCGTCGCAGTCGTAGTAGGCCTCACGCACAAGCTGGCGCCCACCAGAAGTCTCGCCCTTGCGCCACACCGTCTGGCGCGACCGACTCCAGAACACGGTTCGACCCTCTGCCAGAGTCAGCGCCAGCGTCTCCGCGTTCATCCAGGCCATCATCAGCACCGACCGCGTCTCCGTGTCCTGCACGATGGCCGGAACCAGGCCGTCATCGTTGTAAGCCACGGCCGCCAGGTCGTCGGCGCTGGCTGCTATCGAGGTCGGCGGCGGAGCGGCGGCGGCGTTTGCGCTCACAGGTAAAGCCCGGTGCTGGCCTGGTTGAGCCGCTCCGACGCCACAGCGTGGACGTCGCGCTCGCGCAAGATTATGTAGTCACGGCCTCTGACATCCACCTCGTAGCGGTCTTCGGGGTTGAAGAGCACCCGGTCGCCGCGTTCCATGGCCCTCACGTTGGGGCCGACGGCGACCACCTCAGCCCAGGCGAGCCGCTTGCCGACCTGAGCTGTCGCCGGAATGAGGATGCCGCCAGTGGAGCGGCGCTCACCCTCGCCCGCGCCGGCGGCTACCAGAATCCGGTCGTTGAGCATCTTCACCGGAAGAGCGTCGTCATCGGGAGGTCCGGGAGCGGCGTCGTTTCGGGACGAAGTGACAGTCACGGACGACAACCGTACAGGCACAGAGACAGGCGGCGTGCGTGCCATGGCGCGGCGCACACGCCGGGCCGCCGGTCGTTACAAGGGCCGTTCACGTCGGATCCGCTTCACCCGGCCGGCTCGCGTCGTCTTCGGCCCCCTCTGCTGAGTCCTGTGCGATCCCGCCCGCAGTAGCTAGAGCCTCAGCGAGCTTCGCGGTGCTCTGGTAGACGGCGCGTAGATAGTGCTCGCTGACGGCCTCATGGCCGCTGAAGGGCGGGCGACCTAGCGAGCGCGCCACAGCGAACGGATCAGCACTCACCTTGACGGCCTCCACAGCGGGAAGCGACTCCGGTGTACCCCAGAAGTCCACTGACATCCTGGCCGACCCGGGTGCGGGCCCCTTGGCGCGCCCGCGGCGCGGCTTGCGCTTCTTCTTTTTCCTGGCCATGGCCTGCGGGCCTCCGCTTCAGCTCAACAGGCTCAAGCGCCCGGTGCCGCGGCCCGCTTGCCGCCCATTCGACTGTCGAAGCCGTCGTCGATAAGCACCTGGTCGGAGTCGAGGCCCAGAACGTTCTGGAGCTGCTCGCTGTTCAGATCGCCGATCGAACTCGACTTCGGCAGCACCATGTTGGCGATGTGCCGCTTGCCGGCCACGATCTCCTCCACTCGCTCGTCCACAGTACCCGGACACATCAGGCGATGGCACATGACCGTGTTGCGCTGGCCGATACGCCAAGCACGGTCGCGAGCCTGGTCTTCCACCGCCGGATTCCACCACCGGTCATACAACACTACGTGATTGGCGGCAGTGAGGTTGAGCCCCGTGCCGCCCGCCTTCAGCGACAGCACCAGCGCGCCGGCTCCTCTGCCCTCTTGGAACTCAGCGATCATCCGGTCACGCTCCGAGCGGGTGAGGCCGCCGTGATAGCAGTCGATCTTGACACCGGTCAGCTCGGTGAGATAGGCGGCGAGCCGCTCCCCCCAGGAGGCAAAGTGGGTGAAGATCAGCGCTCGCTCGTTCGCCGCGAACACACGGCTGAGCAGCTGCTCAAGCCGCGCGAGCTTGCCGGAGCGCCCCCCGATGCCGCGATAGTCGTTGCGGTAGTTGACCGGGTGGTTGCAGATCTGCTTCAGCGCGGTGATGGCTGCTAGAACGGCGCCCCTCTTCTGCGGCGTGTTGTCGCTGTCCGCGGTGTCCAGCACGAGCTGGTCGAGCACGGCCTGGTAGAGGCCGACCTGCTCCGGCGTCATCGTGCAGTGGTCCACGGCGTCGATGCGGTCGGGAAGCTCGGCCGCGATGACCGGCTCGGACTTGGTCCGTCGAAACACCAACAAACCGTTGAGCGCGGCCAGCGCGCCCTCGGCAGTGGCCTGTCGCGTGCGGCGTGCAGGTAAGGCGCTCACACCGGCGCCGTTGCCGGAAGCGCCGTTCGTGACGCCGCGGCCGTTCTCGGCGACGGTGGTCATGGCCCCGATGAAATGGCTCCGCAAGCCGAGCAGACCGGGATTGCAGAAGTCCATGATCGCCCAGAGATCGCCCAGACCGTTCTCGATCGGGGTGCCGGTGAGGGTGACCCGGCTGCGGGCCGAGAGCCGCCGCAGCTGGCGGGCCGTCTCGCTGGTGTGGTTCTTGATCGCTTGTGCTTCGTCGGCCACGACCGTCGACCATTCGTATTCCTCGAGCATTCCGATATCGCGCAGAGCCGTCCCGTAGGTGGTGATCACCATGTCGGCCCGTTTCACCATCGCAGGCATGTTGTCGGCGTCGCAACGGCCCGGGCCGTGGTGCACGGCCACCCGAAGTCCCGGTACGAAGCGGTGCGCCTCCGAGACCCAGTTGCCGACCACGGCGGGCGGCGCCACGACCAGTGACGGCCCGTTGTCCCGGGTCAGGCTGATGTGGGCGAGCATCACGGGCGTCTTGCCCAAGCCCATGTCAAGTGCGAGACAACCTCCGAGGCCGGCTTCCTTCAAGAAGCCCAGCCACACGAGCGCTTCGGCCTGGTAAGAGCGCAGCGTCCCTCGGAAGCCCTCGGGCTGCACCGGAACTTCCTCCGGGATCTGGTGCGCGCTGCGAATCAGGCTCGCGGCCCAGCCGTGGCCAGCGAGGGAGACGCCACCGGCCAGAGGCGAGCCTTCCAGCCCCAAGGCGTGGCGCAGCATGTACGCGCCGGTCATGCGGGTCTTGGAGGCCCGCTCATCCAGCGCCTTCGCGGTGACGCTGATGTCAGCGCGGTCAAGCTCCACCCAGCCTCGGCGGGTGCGTACCAGCGGACGCGCCTGCTGCGCCAGATCGCGGATGTCCTCCAGCGTGAGCTCAATGTCGTCGACGACCACCGACCAGCGCACATTGGCGAGCTGATCGGCGCCCACGGCCGACTCGGCGTCGTCCACAGTGCTGATGCGCAGCGCCGGCCGCGGCTTGCGGCGCGACATGTCGGGAATACGCACGTCATATCCGCACGCCACCAGCACGGGTCCGGTCTCGGTCATGAGGCGCCACGCCTCGTCGGAGCTGAGGATCACCTCGCCCCGGCGGCGACCGCCGAGGCGCAGCAGCTCCGGATGCAGCCGCTCGAGCCTCACTAGCTGGTGCTTCACAGCCTGCTGGCGGGAACGTGACGCGAGCAGCAGCGCTCGCTCCACCGGCTGCAGCTCGTGTTCGCCCGACTCTGACAGAACTGCCAGCTGCCACGCTCCCGCATCGTCGGGAGCGCTGAGCTGCACGATCAGAGGCAGGTCGTGGGCGCCCGCCAGCGGTCTGTGCCAGCGGTCGAGCCGGCGGCCGAGATCCAAAGCTAAGCGGCTGGGCGCCGCGAACGGGCTGCCATCGAGCCGTGTCAGGGCCGTCTCAGCCACATCGCCGCGAGTTCTAGGCTTCGGTGGAGGGGCCGACAGCGCTAGGCGGCCGGCCGCTTCGGCCGCGATGGCGTTGACAATATCGGCTAGCACAGCGTGGGTGAAAGCCAGCGGGTCTCTTTGGTTCTCGAAGGCGGCGGCCGCTCCAGGAAGGGCCTGCGCCAAGGCTTTCACGCTGGCCGACTCGACCAGCGCAGGCGCCCATCGCACTTCGAACGTCGCGTTGGAGCCGCGTGGTGCGCCAGCGACGTTAGAGCGCGCGCCAGGGCGGCGTCGGACTTTCTTGACCTGCGGGACCATGCGACCCTGGGCCGTCAGGCGGACTGCCAGGGCGGTGACCTGCCCGAGCCATGACACGCTAACACCGACGCCCTCGCTCTCGGCGGCGTCGCCGAGGGCGACCAGCCAGCCGAGACAGCCCTGGATCGGCGCCCATACCGCGTCGGCGCGTCCTCCGGAGTTGAGCTTGACTGGCCGATGCTCGCTCCAGGTGATGTTCACCGCTCCGCTGTCGTTGAGGCGCTTGAACACCTCTTCGGCGCTTTCTGCCTGATCGGGGGGGCCGCCGGCCCATGCGATAACCCGGCCCGGCACCCAGGAGAGCTGAGCTCGACGGTTCCCGGCCCGGACACGTTCGCAGGGCGGGGCGACGCGCCCGCAGAAGAGCCCTGAGTGTTCTGGGGCGGGCCCACCAGCCTGGTCAGCACAGCGTCCACCGCGTGGTAGTCCCTTTCGAGGTCGGCCAACACTATGGCGCGCTGAGGCCCCCGCACTGCGGCCCGGACGCTGTCGATGTCTTCGGCGACGTCGTCGAGCAGGCGGTACAGGGCTCGGATCCACAGCCCTTCATTGGCACGCAGCATCGCCGCGTCTTCGTCGCTGGCAAGACCATCGACATGCCGACGCACTGCTCCGGAGAACTGCGGCGACAATGCCAAGCGCGGATCCAAGGTGGCGATAACCGTCGTCGACACCATTGGCGAAAGTAACTCTAGCGTTGCGAGAGCCTCTTGCGCGCCCTTTCAATTCCGGCCATCTTGATGTGCTCGTAGCCGCGCACCGACTCCGGCAGCTCGGCCAACTCCAACGCTGCGGCATACAAGCTATCACCGGGGTCGGCTTCAAGCTTCTGAACCACATCCTCGACCGCCGCGCGATACTCGTCGCGCAGGGCGCGCTCCGCTCTTCGCACCGCCGTGTGCCCGAACACATCGAACGGCGTGCCGCGCAGCACGCGCATCGCGGCCAAGAGGCGAAACAGAGGCTTCCACCTCGTCGAGAAGCTGATCTTCGACTTCAGCCCGAGCGATCGCAGCAGGGGCGGATGGAGCTTCCAGGCCAGGCGGCCTCCGGTAGCGGCCGCCAGCCGGCGGGCTTCGGCGGTTGCCGCGGGATCGAGCATCAGCCTGGCGACCTCATACTCATCCTTGTAGGCCAGCAGCTTGAAGTAGCCCCTGGCAGCAGCCTCGGTGAGCCGGTTCGAGCCGTCTCCGTAGCTGCGGTCGGCCGAGGCTGCGGTCTCGACGAAGCGCAGGAAATCGTCGGCAAGGCGAGGCGACTGATAGGCGCACAGCTCCCCCGCGAGCATCGCCAGGTCTAGGTCGGCGCCGCTGATCTGTGCAGCCAGCGCCGACACACGGGCCGCGATCTCGGCATCGAGGGGCGGCATGCTCGCTGGAGTGTCCGCAGCGGCGGACTGCACCGCCTCGGCGACCGCGCCGGGGCGGCTGACCTTGGCCCTGCCCCAGCGGAAAGCCTCGATGTTGCGCTCCACTGCCACGCCATTCAGCTCGATGGCCTGCTCCACGGCCGCCGGCGTCAGCGGCACGGCGCCAGCCTGGACGGCCATGCCCACCACAAAGACGTTCGACGTCACCGAATCGCCGAACACAGCGGTGGTGACGCGCTGGGCGTCTGCCCAGTGGCTGTGTTCGGAGCGGGTCACCGACTCGATGCGACGCGTCAGCTCGCCCGGGTCGGGAACGGCCAGGCTCGGATCAGAGATCAAGGCTCCCGGCGGCGTTGGCGATAACGACCCGATCACGACCGTGCGCTCCGGGTCGGCGCGCGTCAGCCCGGACGGCGACGCGGCCACGAGCTGGTCGAACGCCAGCAGCACGTCAGCCTGGCCGGAGCCTAGGCGGTTGCTGTCCGCTGGACGGCCCCGTGTCAGGCGCAGATCGCTGACCACCGGCCCTGCTTTCTGCGACAGTCCGATCTGGTCGAGGCCCCGCACCTCGAAGCCGTCGAACATCGCCGCTGTTCCGAGCACCTGACTGACTGTCACGACGCCCGTGCCGCCGATGCCAATGATGCGAATGGCGAGGTCGTCGACCGGCACCACCGGCGCCGCATCGGGCAAATCCGCCGGAGCGGTCGGGCGGCGGACGGGCGATCCGGGTGCCTGTCGGCTGCCACGCCCTTTCCGGCCTGTTGCCCTGCGAAGCCGTGAGCGGAGCCGTCCGGGGCTCGTGACAGTCATGAACGACGGGCAGTCGCCCTCCAGGCACGAGTAGTCGAGGTTGCAGGAGGTCTGATCGATGCGGGTCTTGCGGCCGAAGGGCGTCTCCACTGGCTGCACCGAGAGGCAGTTGCTGACATCTGAGCAGTCGCCGCACCCCTCGCAGATGCGGTCGTTGATCAACACCCGCTGCCGGGGCACAGCCACTGTGCCCCGCTTGCGCCCGCGCCGCGCCTCTGCTGCGCACTGCTGATCGTGGATCAACACTGTGACGCCCTTCACCGCGGCAAGCGTCTCTTGAGCTTCCTGCAGCCTCTCGCGCGGCCACACGTCGACGCCTTCGGGAAGGTTGGCGCCCCGGCCGGGCGCGTAGCGGCGCACGTCCTCGGTGGTCACCATCACACGCGCTGCGCCCTGCGCGAGCACCACGCGGGCCACATCCCCCACGGTGCGCAAGCCCCGCGGATCCTGTCCGCCCGTCATGGCCACAGCGCGGTTCCAAAGCAGCTTGTAGGTGATGTCCGTTCCGGCCGCGACCGCGCCGGCGATCGCCAGCTGCCCGCTGTGGAAGTAGGTGCCGTCGCCGAGGTTCTGAAAGATGTGTGGCGTCTCTACGAAGGGCGCCATGCCCGCCCACTGCATCCCCTCCTGGCCCATGCACGTGACGCCGGTGATATCGCCGAAGCCATCAGCGCTCATCAGCAGGGTCATAGTGTGGCAGCCGATCCCGGCGCCCACCACCGCGCCGTCGGGCACCTTGGTAGACCGGTTGTGAGGGCAGCCGGAGCAGAAATACGGGGTGCGGGTCACGCCCAGGGGCGCCTGGGCCAACGCGATCAGATCGCGCCGAGGTCGCTCCGGTTTGAGCAGGTGGCCGACGCGAGCATTTAGACGGCGGCGCAGCGGCGCCAGGAGGTCGTCGGCGGACAGTCCGCCGTGCCCCGGCAACAGCATCTGGTCGCACTCGTCGTGCTTGCCGACCACCCGCGGGCGCCGTGGTTCGTTGTACAGAGCGTCTTTCACCAGCGATTCGACGTTCGGGTGCTTCTCCTCCACCACGAACACCTCTTCGAGGCCGCAGGAGAAGCGGCGGGCTCGGATGGCGCTGAACGGCAGCGGCATGTGCATCCGCCACAGCCGGATGCCGGCGCCGGCGATGTCGCGGTCGCGCACCAGGCCTAGGCGCTTCAGAGCCTCTCGCAACTCGCAGTAGGTGATGCCCGAGGCGACGATGCCAATCCAGGCGTCGGGCGGGTCGACGGTCACCCGGTTGAGCCTGTTCAGGGCCGCGTACTCGACTGCCAGTCTGCGGCGGATCTCGTAAATCTCGCGCTCGGTCTCAACCGTCTTGGGTGTCAGCAGCATTCCGTCGGGCAGGTGGGTGTAGGCTCCGGCCTCGAACTCGGGGATCAGCGGGCTGATCCGGTCGGGATTAAGGTGCACGGTGCCGCTGCCGTCGGCGACATCTGAGACGATCTTGAGGCTGGTCCAGAGGCCTGTCGCGCGCGACAGGCAAACGGCGTGGCGGCCTAGGTCGAGCGCCTCTCCGGGAGTGCCGGGGTACAGCACCGGGATGTGCATGTCCGCCAGCGTCCCGGCCGAGGACGAGGGGATGGTGGAACTCTTGGCGGAAGGGTCGTCTCCGGCCAACGCCACGGCGCCGCCCCTGGGGTCGGTTCCGGCGAACACGGCATGGCGTATCGCGTCGCTGGCGCGGTCCACTCCGGGGCCCTTGCCATACCAGAGGGCCAGCACACCGTCGTAGCACGAGTCAGGCCTCACGCAGGCGAGCTGTGAACCCATCACCGCAGTGGCGGCATGCTCCTCATTCATCGCGGGCAGGTGCACGATCGGCAGTTCCGGCACCTGGGATCTGGCCCGTTCGACCTCGCCGTCGTAGCCGCCCAGCGGTGAGCCCGGATAGCCCGAAACGAAAGCCGCTGTGGTCAGCCCCGCCCGCCTGTCGGCGCGCAGCTGCTCCACCGGCAGCCGTGCCAGTGCCTGCAACCCGGTCATGAACACCGTTCCGGCATCGTCGGTGTAACGGGAAGAGAGGCGGTATTCGTCGGCGATGGTCATGGCCCCCACCATCTCCTAGGCACCGGCGCGGTCATCCTAGCCACCGCCGTGCGCTCGGCGATTGGGCGGTCCACACCGGTCACTGGGAAGGGCGTACCGTGATCCCCGCATCGGACAGGGCCGCCTTGGCCTCTGAGACGGTGTACTCCCCGTAGTGGAAGATGCTCGCGGCGAGCACCGCATCGGCGCCGCCTCGGGCGACGCCGTCGACGAGGTGCCTCAACACGCCCACGCCTCCGCTGGCGATGATCGGTATGCGAGTAGCCGCGGCAACTTTCGACGTGAGGTTGAGGTCGAAGCCCTCTTTGGTGCCGTCACGGTCCATCGAGGTGAGCAGAATCTCTCCTGCACCTAAACGCTCCGCCTCTGCGGCCCAGGCCACAGCGTCGATGCCTGTGCGGGTGCGCCCGCCGTGGGTAAACACCTCATACCCGCTGGGGGCCTCGTCGCAGGAGCGCGCGTCGATGGCTACCACGCAGCACTGCGCACCGAATTCTCTGCTGATCTCAGCCACGAGTTCGGGCCGACGCACCGCCGCTGTGTTGGCACTGACCTTGTCGGCGCCGGCGCGCAGCAGCTGACGGGCGTCTTCCACCGTGCGGATGCCTCCACCGATAGTGAAGGGTATGAACACCTCTTCCGCCACAGCCCGTGCCATGGCGACCGTCGTGTTGCGCTGATCCGACGAGGCGGTGATGTCCAAGAACACGAGCTCGTCGGCACCCTGCTCGTCGTAGCGGGCGGCGAGCTCGACGGGGTCACCGGCGTCGCGGATGCCCACGAAATTTACGCCCTTGACGACACGGCCTGCGTCGACGTCCAGACAGGGGATCACCCTCACTGCTCGCACGCTCAGCTCCGCGCTCCCGAGCCCGCCAGGTCGGGCTCAGACAGAGCCGCCACGGCATCGGCGACGCTGAAGCGCCGCTCATAGAGGGCCTTGCCGACGATCACCCCGTCGAGACGGGCGACACCGTCAGCGCTGCGCAAGGCGGCTAGTGCTCTCAGATCGTCGAGGCTCGACACCCCGCCCGAAGCGATCACGCCTGCCGCGACGCCCGCGGTGTCGAGAATCTCGCTGAGGCCGCCAACGTCAGGGCCTTCGAGCATGCCGTCGCGGGCGATATCGGTCACCACGAACGCGTCGACGCCGCAGTCCGCGAACGCGGTGGCTACATCTGTGACGGTTCGGCCAGTGCCTTTGAGCCACCCCTCGACAGCGACCTCGCCGGCTCGCGCATCCAGGCCGACCGCCACCCGGCGGCGGCGTGCCAGCGAGCGCACGAGATTCGGGTCTCTGAGAGCGGCTGTTCCTAGCACCAGCCGGCTTACGCCGGCCGCGAATAAGGCCTCTGCCGTATCCTCTGTGCGGATCCCTCCCCCGGCCTGTACCGGCACGTCCACAGCGGTGACTATCGCGGCCAAAGCAGCAGCATTGTCGGGCCGGCCCGAGCGGGCGCCATCGAGATCGACCACGTGAATCCAGTGAGCTCCGCCCGCCTCGAACTCGCAGGCCACCGCCACAGGATCTTCGCGGTAAACGGTCTTGGCGCCGTAGTCGCCTTGGCGCAACCGGACGCAGCGTCCTCCCAGGATGTCGACCGCGCAGAACAGCTTCACAGCAGTCTCACACTTGCGCCGCACTGCCGGCGAGGCCGCTGTGGGCGGCTGACGCGGACGCGAAGTTGGCCAGGATGCGCAGCCCGGTCGCGGACGACTTCTCCGGGTGGAACTGAGCAGCCCAGACGTTGTCCCGGGCAACCGCCGCGACGACCGGGCCGCCGTAGTCGCAGTCGGCTATCACGTCGTCGCTGTCCTCGGGTGCCAGCGAGTGGACGAAGTAGACCCACGGGCTGTCACCCAGGCCCTGGAGCATGGGATGGTCACGGCGTCTGCGCAGCAGGTTCCACTGCATCTGAGGCCGCTTCACCTTGTCGTTCAGCCAGCGCACCCGCCGGTCGAATACGCCCAGACCGGACACGCCGGGCGCCTCTTCGGAACCCGCGAACAGCATCTGCATCCCTATGCAAATGCCCATGAAGGGCCGTTGAGACTCCACGGCGGCGAGCACCGCTTCGTCGAGACCTCTGCGGCGTAGTGCGGCCATGCACGGAGCGAAGGCACCGACGCCCGGAAGCACCACCCCGTCGGCGTCTTCGATGAGTCGGCGGTCGGCGGTCAGTCGGGCGTCGGCGCCGATGTGGCTGAAGCCCTTGTGAGCCGAGTGGAGGTTGCCGATGCCGTAATCAACGATCGCGATCAGCGGCGGCATGTCAAACGCCGTCACGGAGTGACACCTACAACGTGCCCTTCGTGGAAGGCAGCACTGTTCCCTCCACTTGGACCGCGTCTCGCAAAGCCCGGGCGATGCCTTTGAACGTCGCCTCGACGATGTGATGGGTATTGCGGCCCCGATGCATCACCACGTGAAGCGTGACAGCCGCCGCTACGGCGAAGGCTCGCAGGAACTCCTCAGCGAGCTGAGGATCGAACGGCGGGCGGCCGAGGATTTTCTCGCCGGGGAAGTCCACGTCATAATACAGGTAGGGCCTGCCCGACAGGTCGAGTACGACCTCAACGGCGGCTTCGTCGAGGGGCACAGTGACGCTCGCGAAACGCCGAACGCCCGCCTTGTCGCCCAGAGCAGACTTGAATGCCCGCCCCAGCACGATTCCCGTATCCTCCACGGTGTGATGGCTGTCCACCTCGAGATCGCCCACCGCGCGCACTGTAAGGTCGAAGCCTCCGTGGCGGCCGAGCTGCTCGAGCATGTGATCGAAGAACGGCAGCCCGGTTGACACGTCTGCGGTACCGCTGCCGTTCAAGTCGATGCTCAGCTCGATGCTCGTCTCCTTGGTGTTGCGCGACAGCGCAGCGGTTCGGCTCATGAGCGTCCTCCTCGGGATGTCACTTGAGTATGGCGGAGAGCGCGCTCAGGAATCGGTCGTTCTCTGCGGGCGTACCGACGGTCACGCGCAGACAGCCTCGCAGCCGGGGCCATGACGAGCAGTCGCGCACCAGCACCGAGCGCTCCACGAGCCGCTGCCAGACTTCGGCTCCGGAGAACCGCTTTGGACGGAACAGCACGAAGTTGGCGCCAGAGGGCCATACCTGTGCGGGCAGCTTGCCTAGGCCGGCCGTGAGCCGGGCCCGCTCTGCGACCGTGGCCTCGACGACTGCTGCCATGGCATCAGAATGGTCGAGGGCTGCAATGCCAGCAGCCTGCTTCACCGAGTCGAGGTGGTAAGGCAAGACCACTTTGAACAACTGGTCGACCACCCAGCTGGGCGCCACCAAGTAGCCGAGGCGGAGCGCCGCCATCGCCCAGGCTTTCGAGTACGTGCGTGTCACTGCCAGCGGGCAGTCGGGATCCGAAGCGAGAAACTCCAGTGCGCCACAGCGCGCGAATTCGCCGTAGGCCTCGTCGACACACAGCAGTCCCCCCGCCGCCCGGACCGCGTCCAGCACCTCTGCCACCGTCTCGGGTCCGGTGAGGACGCCGGTGGGGTTGTCCGGCGAGCATAGGAAGGTCACGGACGGTTTGGAGGTGGCGATCACCTCCGTTGCGGCACTCGCCTCCAAGGCGAAGTCGGCGCCGCGCTCACCCTGGCGCAGCGCGGCGCCGGTGACTCGGGTCAGGTGGCCGTGCATGGAATAAGTGGGCTCGAAGGTCACGACGGTGCGGCCCGGCCCGCCGTAGGCCAGCAGCAGGCTCTGAAGCACCTCGTTGGTGCCGTTGGCGACGAAGACGCACTCCGGGCCCACACCGTGGCGGGCCGCGATCCGCTGGCGCAGCTCCGTCGCCCGGCGGTCGGGGTAGCGGTTCCACTGCACCGACAGCACAGCCTGCGCGACGGCCCGGGTGAACTCGGCCGGCGGAGAATAGGGGCTCTCGTTGGTGTTGAGGCGCACCTCCACATCGAGCTGCGGAGAGTGGTAGCCGGCCATCATGGCGATACTGTCGCGGGCCTGCACTAGCGGCTGCCCATGCGCTCCGCTCGCGGTTACCGCAGACCGTGCGGTGTTGGCGGTCATTGCGCCTGATCAGACTTCAAGTCCGAAGCCGATCTCGTCTCGTCGGAGCGTCCCGACTCCTCCAGTCGGAGACGCACTGAGTCGGCATGAGCCGTCAGCCCTTCAGCGGTGGCCAGGGCGATCACATGCGGGGCCAGGCGTTCGAAGCCGGTCTGGTCGGCGCGTACGACATGCGTGCTCTTGATGAAGTCGCGCACACTCAAAGCGCTGGCGAAGCGGGCTGTTCCGTTGGTGGGCAACACATGATTCGACCCAGCCGCGTAGTCACCCAGCGAGGCCGGCGCCCAAGGGCCGCAGAACACTGCACCCGCGTTGCGCACCTCTGGCAACAAAGCGTCGGGATCGGCGACCATGAGCTCCAGATGCTCAGGCGCGACTTCGTTAACCACTTCCACAGCCTGCTCAGGCGAGGAGCACAGCACGCTGTGGCCGCAGGAGCGCAGCGTCGAGGCGATCTCGCGGCGGCGGTCGGCGGCGGCAGCGAGCCGGGCCACCTCGGCCTCCACAGCCTCGGCGGTGGCCTCGTCCCATGTGACCAGCCAGGCCAGACCGTCGGGGCCGTGTTCTGCCTGGAGGACCACGTCGGCAGCGGCGAAGACCGCATCGGCGCTGCCATCGGCCATCACCACCGTCTCTGAAGGCCCCGCGAAGGCGGATGGCACACCGACGATCCCGGCCACCTCCCGCTGTGCGAGAGCCACCCATGCGCTGCCGGGGCCGACGATTACGTCCGCAGCCCGAACCGACTCCGTACCGTAGGCGAGCGCGGCGACTGCCTGGGCTCCGCCAACGGGGTGCACCTCGCTCACACCGGCCGCGGCGGCCGCGGCCAACGTCACATCGGGGACGTGCCCGTCGACGCCGGGCGGCACGGTCAGGGCGATCTCTGCCACCCCGGCCACCCGGGCCGGCACGGACGTCATGATCACCGTGGAGGGGTAGACGGCACCGCCACCGGGCACGTAGCAACCGGCCCGGGCCACCGGACGGTGCCGTTCTTCCAGCACCACTCCACGGTCGGCGTAGCGGGTGTTGGTCGGCAGCTGGCGGCGATGGTAGGCCTCTACGTTGGCGACGGTCGCCTCCAGTGCGGCGGTCACCTCGGCCGGTGTGCGGTCCGCAGCGGCGGCGATCTCATCCCGGCTCACCGTCAGGCGGTCGAGTTCCACCCCGTCGAAGCGCTTGGTGAACTCGAGCAGGGCCTCATCGCCGCGTTCTCGGACTTCGGCGATGATGGCGCGGACGGCCTCCACGGGGCCTTCGGTCACCGGGCGGGGCCGGGGCAAACGCTCGCCGACCGGACCGACGAAGCCGCGAAGGTCGATGCGGCTGAGCATTCCCTGAAACTACCGGAGCACCGGTGGGGTACGGCCTGGCATCAGCAGAGCAAACGGAACCCGCGGCGTCGGCTAGACGGTGCTAGACGGGCAGAAATCGTTGAGCACGCAGTCGTCGCAGCGAGGCCGGCGAGCGATGCACACGCGTCGGCCGTGAAGGATCATCCGCAGGCTGAAGTCCCCCGCTCAGAAGCCCGGATCATAGGGTTGAGTTTTTTTTCTATCTTCACCGGATCGGTGGAGTCCGTCAATGCAAGCAGGTTGGAAAGGCGCGTCACGTGCGTGTCCACCGGCAGTCCCGGTAGCCCTAAGGCCACGCTGCGCACCACGTTGGCGGTCTTGCGGCCCACGCCCGGCAGGCGCACCAAGTCGGCCATGGCGGCGGGCACCTCCCCGCCGTAGTCCTCCACCAGCATTCGGGCCATTCCCACCAGATGCTTGGACTTGTTGCGGAACAGCCCGATGGTGCTCACGTAAGGCTGCACCTGCTCGGGCTCTGCCTCGGCCAGCGTCTCGGCGTCCGGGAAGCGGGCGAACAGCGCCGGCGTGGCTTTGTTGACACCGACATCGGTGGCTTGCGCTGCCAGGATGGTGGCTGTGAGCAGCTCGAAAGGGCTCCGGAAGCTGAGTTCGCAGACCGCCTCGGGGTATTCCTCTGCGAGGCGACGGTGGGTCTCGCGGGCTCTCCCACGCGGCGAACGAGGTCGACCCACGGGCTCAGGCTAGCCGGTAGTCTCGCGGTGTTGCGTTATCAGCTGACACTTCCCGACCACGAGGTAGTCGCCGCCGCGAACGCAGCACAAGCCGACACCGGGCGACAGGCTGCGGAGATCGTCGTTCCTGAGACCCGAGCAGCGGGCGAGCTGTCGGACATGCTCACATCAGCCCTCGACCGGCTCCGTCGCGGCCCGGCGCCCGACGGCCAACACACGGGCGGCCTCACCGGGACCGGCAGGCCTCAGTCAGGCGCTAGCGGCACTGCGCGTCTGTGGATCCGCGAAGTCGCCGACGGCGATGACGAAGTAGCCCTGGCACACGGCTTCAGGCCCTACCGCGACCTTTGGCAGCTCCGCTGCCGGCTGCCGCCGAACCAACCGTCGAACTTGCCCACACGGGCCTTCCGGGAGTCTGATATCGACGAGTTCGTCGCCGTGAACAACCGCTCATTCCATTGGCACCCGGAGCAGTCGGGGCTCACAGCCGATGCCGTGCACGAGCAGATGGCCGAGACGTGGTTCAACGCGGACGGGTTTCGCCTTCATCATCGCGAAGGCCGCCTCGCGGGCTTCTGCTGGACGAAGATACACCGTGATGAGACGCCGCCTCTGGGCGAGATCTATGTGATCGCTATCGACCCGGATTTTGCGGGTCGGGGTCTCGGCGGCCCCATGACACTCTCTGGACTGGAATGGCTAGCCGACCGGGGTCTGCGCACGGGCATGCTTTATGTGGAGTCCGACAACCACCCCGCCAACGCGGTTTACCGCAGGATCGGCTTCCAGCATCATCACACCGACCGCGCCTACCGACTCGAGTTGCCCTAGGACTGGTCTTTGCTGTGATCCCGCGCGCGGGCGACGACCGCGTGCGGTAGGCGGTTCTGAGCGCCCATACTGAAGTGATGCCGCTTTCTGCCTCCACCAGCGTCTGGTTCAACGCGAACCTGCCGCAGACGCTGTTCTTGGCTCAGATGCTCATGTACCTGCAGGGTGGTCTTCACGTACTGTTCGGCTTGTTCTTGGGCAGCGGTGTCTCGGGTCTGTTCGGTGCGGCGCTGTGGTATGTGGGCTACTGGCTGCTGGAAGGCCCGGGCAAGCTGGTAGCGGCCTTCGGCATCGCCAACCTCCGCCGGTGGGGCTTTTGGCTAGGCGTGGCAGCGGGCACCGCTCCTCTGGTGGTGAGGGTGGTGGCCGCAATCCTCGTGCTGCGCCTGGGGCCACTGACGCTGTACCCCATCGGCTTGATGTTCGACATCGCGCTTCTGGCGCTGCTGCTGCACACCCAGAGCCGCAGACACGTGCGCCACTGGCCTCGCTGAGCGATCGCTGCGGCTGCTCCGACGACCCAGATGAGCCGGCCGCCTTCCCGCGGGCACACACGCCAAGCAGACGCATTACCCCAAAGCGGGCACACACGCCAAGCAGACGCATTACCCGAAGGTGCGCAGAAGCGCCGTGTGGTGCAGCAGATGTTTGATGACATCGCGCCTCGGTATGACCTGTTGAACCGCCTTCTGACGCTGCGCCTCGATGTGCGCTGGCGTCGTCACACCGTGCGGGATCTGAGGCTGCCGACGCGGTCCACGGTGGCCGACCTGGCGTGCGGCACGGGCGACTTCTGCCGAGAACTCACGGCCCAAGGCCATCGCGCCGTCGGCTTCGACCTGTCAATGGGCATGCTTCAGGCGGCTGCCTGCGCCGCGCCGCTAGTGCATTGCGATGTGCTGGCGCTGCCGCTACCGGCCAGTTCCGTGGACGGCGCTGTCAGCGGGTTTGCTCTACGCAATCTGGTGGGAGTGCCGCCATTGTTTGCCGAACTGGCTCGAGTGGTGCGACCCTGCGGTCGTATCGGATTGCTCGAAGTCGACGAGCCGTCGAACGCCGTGCTGCGCTGGAGCCACGGCCTGTACTTCCGCCGGGTCGTGCCCCTGGTCGGTGCCGTGCTATCAGACCGCGCCGCCTACCGATATCTTCCCCAGTCGGTGGCCTATCTGCCCTCGGCTCAAGATCTGAAGTCCGGCCTGGTCGAGGCCGGATTCGACAACGTGGAGCACCGCCGGTTGACTGGCGGCATCGCCCAACTTCTCACTGCCACCCGCCGCCGCTGAACGGCCTAGTAAGGGAGGCCCCCTCCCCCAGCGGCTGGCCATGTCACAGCACTACCTTACGGTTTATTCATGAGCGAACCGATGTTCAATCCCACTGCCGTGACGCTCGGACAAGTAATGTTGCAGCCGGTGACACCTCAACTACAGCTTGCACAAGGGAGTTACCTGCGCCTCGACACGGGCTGGACCATGCCGCGGGGCGAACAGTCCGAGTCGGTGCTCATCTGCGGGTCTGCCGTCGACGGGCTTGACATGATCGCCGACCGGAGTGTGCGCACCGTGGTGACCTCGCCTCCCTATTGGTCGCTGCGCGATTACAACACGGTTGGGCAGATCGGCCGAGATGACACCTTGTACGACTATGTCAAGAGTATTGTCATGATGTTCGACAAAGTGCGTCGAGTCCTGACCGACGACGGAACCGTGTGGCTCAACATCGGCGACAGTTACACGTCGGGCAATCGGCGGTACCGGGCGCCAGACCGCAAGAACCGGGCCCGGGCCATGCGAACGCGCCCTGCCACCCCGGAGGGCCTCAAGCCCAAAGATCTGATCGGCGTGCCCTGGCGGTTGGCCTTCGCTTTACAGGACGCCGGCTGGTGGGTTCGGTCCGAGGTGATCTGGTACAAGCCGAATGCCTACCCCGAGTCGGTACGCGACCGTCCCACCAAGGCGCATGAGAGCGTGTTCCTGCTGTCCAAGAGCAAGGACTACTACTACGATGTGAGCGCCGTGAAGGGTCCTAACGGCAGACGGCTGCGCACCCTGTGGGAGATCAACACCGAGCCGCGTCGACGCCAGGCAGGTGGAGTAGAAGACCATCCAGCCGTCATGCCGATGACGCTGGCCCGTCGCTGCATACGCCTCACCAGCCAGCCCGGGGACATCGTTCTCGACCCTTATGCGGGCTCAGGCACCACCCTGCTCGCCGCACGGGAACTCGGCCGGCGCTGGGCCGGCATTGAGCTGAACCCGTCCTACGTAGCTCTCATCGAACGCCGCCTAGCCCAGTGAGCAACCGAGAGGCCCTGAAGCAGAGAATCGACAAGCTGTCGTCCATGGGCGTTCGCTTCGCGGCTCGTATGATCGATTCACTGGTATCGCCGCCTCAGGTGACTTTCCCTGCTCAAGGCCGGACCTGGCTGACCGCCGATCCGGAGTGGATCGAGTACTTCGGCCTTACGATTTCGGCGCACCACGGCCGAACCGCTGAACCATTGGGGTTGAGGAGCTTTGAGACGGCCTTCCGTCGCGCGTGTGAAGCTGTCGGCTGGACTCTCGATCCCCCAGGCTCGGTGACGCAGCGTTTCTTGGACCTCACAGTTCACACAAGCGATTCCATCAGACGGCGGCTGTCGCTGAAGTCGACCGCAGCGCGAAACCTGTCGCCCACTTCAGTCCATATCTCCAAGCTCACTGAAGCAGCGCGGATTCAAGATGTTAGGTCGGCGCGCGCGAGAAGAGAACGTACTCTTGAATTGTTTAAGCAATACCGTGATGCTGTAGATGCGATCGTGATGTTGAGAGCGTTTAGGCATGAACCACATGCCGTTCCTAATCTCTACCAGCTAGTGGAGATCCCAAGCGGTATTTTCACCTCGCTGGCTAGTGTCCCATTGTCAGAATTTAAGGCAGATGGCCCGACCATTGACTGCTCATTTGATGGCCTTTCATCTGCTGCTCGTGTTTCTCTGGACAGATCTGATGCCAAAATCACAGTCAAACAGATACAGCTAAAAGTGTGTCAAGTGCACGCAGAATGGGAGCTGAAATGACTGCTGAACTGGCATTTGGTCAGGGTGCCCTGTCTGGGGGTTAGCCGGTTAGGGCCAGGCCGGTGGCCAGGCCGAGGCCAGAGACAAGCTGAAGCCGACCGGTGGCTGGCAGCAGAGCGGCCAGCTCTTCGGGGTCGCGGGCACGCCGCAGAATGAGCAGTGCGTGCGCCGCGAAGGGCGCGC
The DNA here is from genome assembly GCA_965214945.1 of Acidimicrobiales bacterium. Lineage (GTDB taxonomy): Bacteria > Actinomycetota > Acidimicrobiia > Acidimicrobiales > Aldehydirespiratoraceae > JAAXHB01. The sequence goes on from OZ244029.1 coordinate 1,484,292, forward strand.
CGGCCAGAGCGAGCCATGCGGCCCGACCTGAGAGCGACGCCGGGCAGGCCGCCGCGTAGGCCGCCGCCAGAACCGCCACGTAGAACCAACGGCCGGCCCTGTCCCCCATCCGTACCACCAGAGTGCGCTTGCCCGCCGCCGCGTCGCCGTGGGCATCACGCAAGTTGTTCGCAGTCAGCAGCGCCACTGCCCACAGCCCCACCGGAACAGCGACGAGCACAAACCGCGTCTCGACGCGCTCCACCAGAACGAATGCCGTTCCCACCGTGGCCACCAACCCGAAGAACACGAAAACGAACATCTCTCCGAGCCCTGAGTAGCCGTAGGGCCGGGGACCTCCCGTGTAACCCCACGCCGCCGCCACGCACGCCAGGCCCACACCGATCAGCCACCACCCGGCCGCCGCGGCCAGCACAAGCCCCGCGGCGCCGGCCACTGCGAACGCCGCGAACGCCGCACGCTTCACTTGGTGGGCTGGCACGAGTCCCGACCCAACAAGGCGGATCGGGCCGACACGGGACCCGGCCCGGTCGAGGCCTCTTCTGCCGTCGCTGTAGTCGTTCGCGAAGTTGACGCCTACCTGGAGGGCCAGCGCCGTCATCAGAGCCGGCCCGACGCGCCACCAGGGAGTTGAAGCGCCGACGCCGACGCACGCGCCAACGCCCGCCAACACCGGCACCACTCCTGCGGCGAGGGTCCTGGGCCGGCTTCCGGCCACCCAAACGCGTAACCTCATCGAAGATCGCCGCTCTGTCGGGCCTAGCCTCAAGCGGCTGTGTACTTGTAGCCCAGGCCTCGGATGGTGACTATCCGCACTGGCTCGCTTGGGTCTGCCTCGATACGAGAGCGCAGCCGCTTGATATGGACGTCGAGTGTCTTGGTGCTGCCCACGTAGTCGAAGCCCCACACGCGGTCGATTAGCGTCTGACGGGTCATCACGAACCCGGCGTTCTCCATGAGCAGCGCCAGCAGGTCGAACTCCTTGAGCGGCAACCGCACAACCTCGCCGGCCACGGTCACGCGGTGGCGGTCACGGTCGAGGGTCACATCCGCGAGGCTGATCTGAGCCATCTGCGCTGTGCGCGCCTGCCGCGCACCCGCCCTTCGCATCACGGTTCGCATGCGGGCCACCAGCTCGCGGCCCCGGTATGGCTTAGCCACGTAATCGTCGGCGCCGACCTCGAGGCCGACCACGGTGTCGATCTCGTCGCGCCGGGCCGAGACCATTATCACCGGTGTGTCGTTGCGGGCGCGTATACGGCGACAGACGTCCAGCCCGGTCAGCCCCGGCAGCATCACGTCGAGCAACACCATGTCGGGCTCCAGGGCGTGGAACATCGCCAGAGCCTCCTCGCCGTCGGCGGCGACATCAACGTTATAACCCTCACGGCCGAGGATGATCTTGAGGCTTTCGCGGTATGACGGCTCGTCGTCCACCACGAGGACGCGGGTTCCGGTGTTCATAGTCATCAGTGTGCCGCATGATCGGATCGGCTGTGCGCGTGATCCCCGCCGACGGCTTGTGTTCCGTAACGCCCGCCTAGCATCACAGCGTGAACCGGCTAGAGAGCGAGACGAGCCCGTACCTGCGCCAGCACCGTGACAACCCGGTCGACTGGTACCCGTGGGGCCCTGAGGCCTTCGCGGCCGCGGCCCAGCGCGACCGGCCCGTGTTGCTGTCGGTGGGCTATTCGAGCTGCCACTGGTGCCATGTGATGGCGCACGAGTCCTTCGAGGACACCGACACGGCCGCCATGATGAACCGGCTGTTCGTGAACGTCAAAGTCGACCGCGAAGAGCGGCCCGACGTGGACGCCGTGTACATGGATTCGGTGCAGGCCATGACCGGGCGCGGAGGCTGGCCGATGACAGTGTTCTGCACACCCGACGGCAGGCCGTTCTTCGGCGGTACCTACTACCCGGATCGCCCCAGACACCAGATGCCGTCATTCCGGCAGGTGATGGCGGCGGTTGACGATGCCTGGACAACGCGGCGAGACGATATTGACGCTCAAGCCGACCAGCTCACCGCAATCATCGGCCGAGCCTCTCAGAGCCTCGCCTCCCGCCGCGGAGTAGACGCTTCCGCGGAGAGCATCGACTCCGGCCTGCTGAGGCGTGCCGCTAACGCGATCGTCTCAGCGTTCGATCCGCAGTGGGGCGGCTTCGGCGCGGCGCCGAAATTCCCCGCCGCCATGACGTTGGACTCAGCGATGCGCCTGTATCGCATCAACGGCGAGCCCGCGCTGTTGCACGCCGTGCGCACCAGCCTTGACGCCATGGCCTCAGGTGGTATCTACGACCACCTGGGCGGCGGCTTCGCCCGCTACGCCGTCGACCGGCAGTGGCTGGTGCCCCACTTCGAAAAGATGCTGTACGACAACGCGCTGCTGACTCGAGCCTACCTGCACGCCTGGCAGGTGACCGGAGAGCCGGTCTACCGTCAGGTGCTCGACGAGACTGTCGGCTACGTGCTGCGCGACCTACGCCACCGCGACGGCGGCTTCTACTCCGCTGAGGACGCCGACTCTGAAGGCGTCGAGGGCCTGTTCTACGTGTGGTCGGAGGCCGAGATAAGGGCGGTCGTGGGAGCCGACGCGGCCGATGAGGCGGTGCGCTGGTGGGGAGTGACGGCGCAGGGAAACTTCGAGGGGGCCAATATCTTACACCGGCCCGTGCGCGCCGATCTGATGCGCAGCCCGGCGGTGGAAGAGGCCCGATCAGCGTTGTTCGCCAGACGCGAGCAGCGAGTGCGGCCCGGCCTCGACGACAAGGTGCTCACCGAATGGAACGCGCTGATGCTGGCGGCTCTCGCTGAGGCGGCCGCAGGCACCGGCAGTGCTGCCTGGCGTGACGCGGCCATCGCGAACGGTGAGTTCTTGCTGGCTAACCTGCGGCGCTCCGACGGCCGCTGGCTGCGCTCCTGGCAAGCCGGAGGACCGGGGCGGATCGCAAGAGCCCGGCACCTTGCCTATGCGCACGACTACGCGGCGCTCACGGACGCGTTCACTCGGCTCGGCGAGCTCACCGGCGCAGCACGCTGGATTGACGAAGCCCGGGCTTGCGCCGATGCGCTTATGGAGCTTTTTTCTGATCCCGGCGCACCCGGCTTCTTTACCACCGGCGACGACGCCGAAGCGCTTGTGACGCGTCCCAAGGACCTGATGGACAACGCCACGCCATCGGCTCAGTCTCTGGCGGCCTGCGCTCTGCTGCGGCTCGGCGCGCTCACCGGCGAAGCCCGCTACGGCGACCGGGCTTATGAGATCGTCGGTCTACTGGCCGAAGCCGCCGCAGCGCATCCGACGGCCTTCGGCAGAATGCTGGAGGCCGTGGACATGGCAGTGAACGGCCTTGACGAAGTGGTTGTCGTCGGTGAGCGCCGAGACCTGGTGGCGGAGGTGCAGTCCCGCTTTCTGCCGAACGCCGTGCTGGCGTGGGGCCAGCGGTACGACTCGCCGCTATGGCATGATCGCCGTGACGGCTTCGCCTATGTATGCCGAGACTTCGCCTGCATGGCGCCAGTCGAGGACGCGCCGGGCCTTGCAGCACAGCTCAGTGCGTAGCGCGCAGGCGGACACAGACCGGCGTACAGCGAGAGCTGTCAGCAGCGCCCCCGATGCGCTTCAGGCCAAGAACTCTGAGCACCGACGCGCTCCAGGCCGCGGCCCGGGCGGGTTTCAGGCTGCTGCCTTCTCCAGGACGTGAACTCCGCAAGCCGAGCCCAAACCGATCACGTGGGCGAGGCCGACTCGGGCTCCTTCGATCTGGCGGTCCCCGGCTTCGCCTCGCAGGTGCGATGTGATCTCGAAGACGTTTGCGACCCCCGTCGCGCCGATCGGATGGCCTTTGGAGATCAGTCCGCCGGACGCGTTCACCGGCATCGAGCCGTCACGAAACGGGGCACCGGAGTCTATGAAGTCACCGGCGCCGCCCGGCTCGCACAGCCCGAGGTTGTCGTAGTGGATCAGTTCCGCCGTGGCGAAACAGTCGTGAAGCTCCACCAAGTCGAGGTCTTCAGGCCCCACCCCGGCCGCTTCGTACGCTTGGGCGGCAGCGTTGCGGGTGAGCGTGTTGACATCCGGCTGGACCTGGCCGGCCTCAGTGAAGGGATCCGATGTCAGCACCGACGCCGACACCTTCACGGCGCGCCGACGCGCCTGCGAACTCATCGATGCGAGCTGCTCTCCCGATACGAGCACCGCCGCCGCGGCCCCGTCGCCGGTCGGGCAGCACATCAGCAGCGTGTTCGGGTAGCTCATCATCGGCGACGCTTTGATCTCCTCCATGGAGAACTTCTTTCGATACTGCGCCAGCGGGTTGAGCGTGGAGTGGAGGTGGTTCTTGTAGGCGACCCTGGCGAACTGCTCGAAACCCACTGATTCGTTGGCGCAGGCGTATTCCATCCCGGACTGGGCGAACACGCCGGGCATCGTCTCGGTGCCGAGCAGCCCGTCGATGCCGGTTACGGCGCCATAGCGGCCGCTCGGCTCGAACACCTTCTTGTCCTTCTTGGCCGAGCCGCTTAGCAGCCCCATCTTGCCCATCTTCTCCACGCCGACGGCCAGACCGACTTCGGCCTCGCCCGACTTTATGGCCATGATCACGGTGCGGATGGCGGTGGCTCCGGTGGCGCAGGCGTTGGACACGTTGTATACGCCAATGCCAGTTTGGCCTATCTGCTTCTGAAGGCGCTGGCCGACCCCGCGCGACGCCTCAAAAAGCGACCCGGCGGCCAGAACGTCGACGTCATGGATTGTGACTTCTCCATCGGCGAGCGCCGCCATAGCGCTTTGTGATGCCAAGTCGATGAGATCGCGGTCGGGGTAGCGGGCGAAACGGGTCATGTGGGCGCCCAGCACCCAAACGCTGTCTGAAGCGATACGAGCGGTCATTTGGACCTGTCCTCCTGTCGGCGAGTCGGCACCCGATGATCTCAGACCGCCGACGGCTCATAGCCGAAAGCGACGGCCTCGGCGCCGTCGTCGTCGAAGCCCGCAGAGTATGTGGTGAGCTGCACCCTCATTCCGAGCGTGACTGTGTCGGGGTCGGGGTCGCAGTTCACGATATTGGCCCGGACCCAGGTGCCGTCGTCTGCCTCGACCACCGCCGACACAAACGGGACGGCGATCCCCAGCGCGGCGCGGTGCACGATCGTGAAGGCTCTCAGCGTGCCTCGTCCGCTCACCCGAGCACGCCTGAAATCGGTGAGACCGCAGCGGGCGCAGGCGTTCCGTCTGTCGAAGTAGCGCGCGCCGCACGCAATGCACTGGTGCGCCTGAAGATGTGGATCCGGCTCGAGACGCAGGTATTCGACCAGCGGGATCCGGCTCACCGCGCCGCAGGGTATCGCGCCCAACGCTGCTGACCCGGATTGGCGTGCCGGCAGCTCAGCTCGACGCCCGACACCGCCAGTGTGAGCGGTGGACGACCTGCTCCAGCGGCCGGCGAGGACGCAGCGCCGATCTGCTGGGGCGGTCATCGGGCGCAGGTATGCCGACGGCGACCGCGCCCACGGCCCGGTGGCCAGACGGCACGCCGAAGCAGCGCCTCACATCCTCCTCGGCTTCAAACAGACCGAACAGACAGGCACCGAGCCCGCGGTCGGCGGCGCACAGCAGCATCGTCATCAGCGCGGCTCCCGCGTCCACGAACCAGTACGGGATCGGCCAGGACTCCAAGCTGCTCCCCAAGCCGGAACCGCCACGGCGGACCTTGTCGGGCTCGCTGTAGCGGCGCAGGTACGCGCCCGGGTCTGTCCAAGCCACGATCAGCGCCGGGGCACGCAGCAGGCCCGGCCATGCGAAGCCCGCTCTCCGGCTCGGAGGCAGGGTGATGTCCCAGCAGCGCTCCACATCGGCGCCTTCCAGCACCAGGAACTCCAAAGCGGAGGTGTTCCCGGCAGACGGGCCGCGGCGAGCCAGGTCACAGATCTCCTCCAGCGTTGACGAATCGACCGGCTCGGAGGTGAAAGAGCGCACCATGCGCCGCCGGCGGACGACCCGCTCGAACTCCATCAGCGCCAGTCACCCGGCTCGCTTAGGGCTTAGACCAGCTGCTCCAGCTCTTCGGACATCGCCCAGCCGTGGACCAACAGCGTGTCGCCCTTGGTGACGTCCACAGCGGCGAGAAGATCCTGCAGTTCTGCTGAGTTCATCTCGGGCTCGAGGCTCTCATGATCGAGCACCGTGGGCGGCAGATGCTTGGTGTGACTGGCGAAGCGGCGGTCGTCGTAACTGAATGCGCCGATGCCGAAGCGCTTTGCCAGGCGCCGTCCCCATGCCCTGTCTTCGCCGGTCGGCTTGCGCCCTGGCCGGGGCATCACATCGTTGAACACCGTGTAGGCCTCGAAGGCGCCGCAGCGGTTGATCTGAGCGCCGAATAGCACGTCCTCGTCCGGGAATGAGAGGCCGGCGCGGCGTTTCTGATCGCGGATGATCGATCTCAGCGCCTCGCCTCGAAGTGCGGTGCGGCTGATGTGCCCGGCGCCGAGAAGCACGCATGGCGTGCCGCCGATCCTCTCCAAGGTGCAGAACAGGAAACCCTGAAGCTTGGATCCGTCTCTGGCCCGGGTGAGCAGCACCCAAGCCTCCGCCTGCTTGGACAGTTCCTCGACCTCCAAAGCGTACGAAGATCCGGCGCAGAGATCGGCCATCTCCCCGAAGTCGGAGTCCCCCAAAGACGTGCAATCGACCGTCTCGACACTGATAGCCATGACGACTGTCCGCCTTCCGTTGACCGAATCTGCCAGCACTCTAGTGTTCATCAAAAGTCGCCGAATCGCAACTCCGGCAGTCAGTCTAAGTTCACTCGGCAGGCCGCGCGGAGTGGGCTGCGAAGCTGAGGCAGCGGTGAGCCCGGCTATGAGCTATGAGACGATGGCGTCGCGGCCCAGAATCTCCCTGAGTTCGGCCATGATGCCGTTTTCCGTGTCGACCGCATAGTCGGCGGGCAGCCGTGCGACCCTGCGACTCTCGCCGAGGTGCAGCTGGACGGGGGATCTGCCGGGATGAGCTAACAGAAGATCTTTGAGGTCACCGATGAGCTGGGTCCGATGGTGCTTCGGCGTCAGGCGGACCTTCAAGGCAGGTGGAGCGTCATGGTCTCGCGTTCGGCTCTGCACGACGTGGATGTCGTTGGCGTAGATCCTCGTGTCCTCGTCTCGCGTGCTCACGCGGCCTCGCACGACGACCACCTCATCGTCGGCCAGCTTGTCCCCATGCTCCGCCATCACCCTCGGAAACATGACGACCTCGATGCTGCCTGCGAGGTCTTCTAGCTGGAAGGTCGCCATCAGGTCGCCCTTTCGGGTGTAACGGGGCTTGAGCTGTGTGACGACGCCGCCGACAGCGGAGAAATCCCCTTCGGCGCGCTCCGACAGCTCGGTGACGGTGGTGTCTGCTAGCCGTCGTATCACGGTCTCGAGCCCGGACATCGGATGACCGGAAACGTAGAAGCCCAGCACGTCCTTCTCGAACTCGAGCAGCTTCACGCGCTCGAACTCTTCGGATGGGACATCCGGAAGCACGTCGAAGCTGGCTGCCCCGTCATCACCAAACAGCGACACCAGGCCCGCAGCCCGCTCCCTGCGCCTACGCACGATCGGTTCGGTGATGCTCTCGAACACGCCGAGCAGTCCCTTGCGGGTATGGTCGAGCGAATCGAAAGCGCCGGCCTTGATAAGCGACTCCAGCGTGCGCTTGTTGATAAGGCTGAGGTCGATCCGCTCGATGAAGTCTATGAAGGAGGAGTAGGCGCCGTTAGCCTCGCGTTCGGCGATGACGCTCGCTGCGAAGCCGGTGCCGACGTTGCGTATGGCGGCGAGGCCGTAGACGATGCTCCCAGGCGACGGCGTCTCTCTGGCGGGCTCGGTAGCGATGGGCCCATCTGAAGGTGAGAGCGCGGCCGGCTCGGTGTTCAGCTCGGGCAGCGGCGTGAAGTCCGCCGCGGAGGTGTTTATGTCTGGGACTGTCACGGAGATGCTCTGAATGCGGCACTCGTTGAGATAGGCGGCGGCGCTCTCGAGTTTGCTCTTGACACTGGTGAGAAGAGCCGCGAAGTACTCCACGGGATAGTTCGCCTTGAGGTAGGCGGTCTGATAGGCGACGAGCCCGTATCCGTAGCTGTGGCTCTTGTTGAAGGCGTAGTCCGCGAACTGCTCAATGGTCTTGAACAGCTCGTCGCCAAGCGCCCGGCCGTATCCGCTGGCTACGACTCCGGATACGAACGTCTTCCTTTCTGCGGCCATGGCGGAGCGGATCTTCTTGCCCATCGCCTTGCGCAGCGAGTCGGCCTCGGCGAGCGTGAAGCCCGCAAAGCGTTGGGCGATGCGCATCACGTGTTCCTGGTAGATCATCAGCCCGTAGGTCTCAGAGAGGATGTCCTGGGCGTCTGGGTGGAACAGCGACACAGGCTGGCGTCCGTTCTTGCGGTCGGCGTAGTCGTTGTGCATGTTCGCCGCCATCGGCCCGGGACGGTAGAGCGCCACCAGTGCGGCCACGTCGTCGAACTTTGTCGGAGCCAGTGAGCGGATTAGCGAGCGCACCTGCGGGGACTCCAGCTGGAACACACCGCTGGTGTCGCCTCGGCGCAGCATCTCGAAGGTGGGTTCGTCGTTCAGGTCGACGTTGTCGATGTCGACGACGACGCCTCTGGCGCTCTTGATGAGGTTGACACAGTCGGTCATCACGTCGAGGTTTCTCAGGCCCAGTAGATCCATCTTCAGCAGGCCCAGTTCTTCGACTGCGTTCATCTCGTACTGGGTGACGATGGGCGCTAAGTCCGGGTCTGCGGCCGATCCAGGCTTGCGCTGGACGGGCATGAACTCAGTGAGGGGCTCGGGCGCAATCACCACCGCGGCAGCGTGGATGCCGTCCTGTCGGCGCAGGCCCTCGATGCCGCGGGCTATCTCGACGACCCTGGCCGCGTCGGGGTCGTCCTCGACCAGCTCTCGCAGGCCTGCAGCGGCCACATATCCCTCACTGTGCTTGTCGGACCGCTCGAAGCAGTACCGAAGCGGCGTGTCGCGTCCCAAGATGAGCGGCGGCATCGCCTTGGCGATCTTGTCTCCTAGCGACGCCGGATAGCCAAGCACCCGGCTGGCGTCGCGCACTGCGGCGCGCGCCTTGATGGTGCCGAACGTGATGATCTGTGCGACGTGATCGCGGCCGTAGCGCTCGGCTGCGTAGTTGATCATCTCGTCGCGGTAGCGCGAGTCGAAGTCCACGTCTATGTCGGGCATCGTCACCCGCTCGGGGTTGAGGAAGCGCTCGAACAGCAGGTCGTAGTGGATGGGGTCGAGATCGGTGATGCGCAGTGCGTAGGCGACGGCGCAGCCAGCGGCCGAGCCGCGGCCCGGGCCAACCCGGATGCCGCGTCTGCGGGCATAGGCGATCAGATCCCACGTGATCAGGAAGTAGGACGCGAATCCCATGTTGTTGATCACGTCGAGCTCGTAGGCCAGCCGATCCGCTACTGGCTCCGGCAGCGGGCGCCCCCAACGTCGCTCGGCCCCTTCAAGGGTGATGTGGGCCAGGTAGTCGCGGTCGTGGCCGAAGCCGGACGGCAGGGGGAACTGCGGAAGCCGCGGCTTGCCGAAGTCGAGCGTGACCTCGGCACGCTCTGCGATCTCCAGGGTGTTGTCGCAGGCCTGTGTCATGTCGGAGAACAGTCGGCGCATCTCTGCGGCCGTCTTGAGGTAGTGCTCCTCGCCGTGGAACTGCAGCCGGCTCGGATCGTCGATGTGGGAGTTCGTCTGCACGCACAGCAGCGTGTCGTGGGCTGTGGCGTCACCGCGGTGGGTGTAGTGGCTGTCGTTGGTGGCGAGCAGCGGAGCGCCGAGGTCGGCGGCGATCTTTAGTAGCTGGGGCTTAATGCGCTGCTGCTGGGGGATGTCGTGATCCTGCATCTCCACAAAGAAATTGTCACGGCCGAAGATGTCCTGAAGGCGACCGGCCCGCTCGCGGGCGTCGGCCTCCTCGCCACGCAGCAGCGCCTGGGGCACCTGGGCGCCGAGGCACCCCGTGGTGGCGATGAGACCCTCACTGTGTTCGGAGAGCGTCTCCCAGTCGCAGCGCGGCTTGTAGTAGTAGCCCTCCAAGAAAGCGCGGCTGGCGATCTGTATCAGGTTCTTGTAGCCAGAATTGTTTGCGGCTAGCAGCGTGAGGTGGTAGTAGAGCTTGTCGCCGCCTTCTGTGTCACCGCCCGAATCGTCCACCCTGCCCCGCCGGGTGGGCCGTTCTTTGCGCGATTCCTTTGCCATGTAGGCCTCGGTGCCGATGATCGGCTTGATCCCCGCGCTGTTGCAGCGGCGGTAGAAGTCGATGACGCCGTACATGTTCCCGTGATCGGTGATGGCCAGCGCCGGTTGCCCATCTGCTGCGGCTGCGGCTATGAGCTCATCAAGCCGCGACGCTCCGTCGAGGATGGAATATTCGGTGTGGACATGGAGATGGGCGAACGAATCGGGCATCGCGCTTCCTGTGGACAAGGTGGGCAGCGCCTGTGGACACCTGTGGAGAAACTACAGACGCGTAGTTTCGACAAATTAGCCGAGCGCATAGGTGCAGCGCAACCCGAATTCCGGCAGCGCTCAGCATTCATGCCAACGCGGTGTCGGAGCAACGAATGGCACCAGCTGCTGATCCCGGCCACCCAGTCTGTGATCGCCACGTGCCGACGCGGTGTCGAGCAACGAATGGCACCAGGGGCCGCCCCGACAGGGCGCGAGTTAGCCCTCCCTCCCCCCGCCGCTTATGAGCGGCGCAGGCTCCTGAGCGTTAAGGCTCTGTGGGGCAGCTACAGGTACGCGCCGGGACTATCGTCACCGCGCCGGCCAAGCGGACCTGCGTGCGGAGGCCTGCCAGCGGGAAGTTCGCTGCGCATCGCCTCAAGCTGACGGCGCGCGGCCAGCTCCTGGGCGACGAGCATGGCCTGCATGCCGCTGATCAGGCCTTCAAGCCAGCCGACAAGCTGCGCTTTGGCGACGTGCAGTTCCGCCGCTGTGGGAGTCTCGCCCTGTTCGGTGCCCCCGAAGGGCGACGCGAGCCGCGTCAGCTCGCCCCGCAGGTCCTCCGACACCGCAGAAGATATCTCAGTGACGGAGATCTCGTAGATCTGGCGCAGGCGCTTGCGGCTCGCCTCGTCCAGCTCTATGGCCCTCACCTCATTGAGCAGCTGCTTAAGCATCGTGCCGATGCGCATAACCTTGGCGGGGCTGTCAATGTTCTCAGAGTCACCCTCAGCGTCGGCAGACGGCAAGCTGAGCTTGTTGCCTCCACTCGCGGGCAACACCTCCGGACGCTCAGGCGCAGAGAACACGCGCTGCTTCCGCCTGGGTTCCACTGTCACGGTGTGCTCACTGACCTGTCCGTCACTGGTGCGGCTCCCCACAGTTGATCGCATCACCGCGGCGGACGAGTCGACGCGGTAGCAGCCGGGCCTCAACTTTATGTCGTGACCTCAACTCTACGTCGTGAAGGGTTATGTCGTGAAGGTCAGCAGCGGCACCAGCATCTCCTCAGGTGTCAGCGAGCCGTGCCTTCCCTTAAGGCTGCTGGGCTTGGGCCTGCCGCTGCCGGTCTCCGCAAACGCGAAGGCGTGGTGCCCGGTTGCCACCAGCGCCACATCGCCGAGACGACGGCGGGCCGCGTCGGTGACGACGGGCCCCAGCAGTCCGGTGTCGATCAGCTCTTCGGCGGTGATCACCCAGGCGCAGTCGCCGTGAGCTGCCTCAGCAGACTCATACAGTGCCCGGGCTCGTCCTGGCTTGGCGTGGAGCCAGCGGAAGCGGTGCTCTCCCGACTCTCCCGCCGCATGCTTGACGACGCTGCGGTCGACCACGGTGACGCTGTCGGAGCAGTCGACGAGGCCGTGGTCGGATGTCACTACCACTGCGGTGCCCCGGGGGGACGCCATAAGAAGGTCGGCGACCAGCCGGTCGCAGTAACGCAGCTCAGATTCGTAGTGCTCGCCGAAGCCGTGCTCGTGCGCCACTACGTCGGGGCCGTCGTAATAGGCGTACACGAAGGGCTCCCCGCTCACTAGCAGCCGCCGGGTCTCGACTACGAGGCTTGAGAGCTTTCGGATGCCGATGTGCCGGACACCGCGCAGATGCGCCCTCGTGAACCCACTGCCCTCGTATTTCTTGAAGGAGACGACCGGCGGACGCTGACCGCCAAAGGCCTCGAAAGGCTGGAACTCTTCAGGCCTGATGCGCTTATGCGCCTTGCCTGTCGGCGTTTCCCAGCTCAGGACGTTCAAGTTACCGAACTGCGTTGCGATGCGGTATCCCACTATGCCGTGCTCCCCGGGCGGGACGCCTGTCGAAACCGACGTGAGAGCGCTCGCAGTGGTGCTGGGGGCTACGGTCGTGATCGTCTTGGCGGACATCTCCGCGAGTGTCGGGCAGCAGCGCAGCGTCGCGGCCAGTTGCTGAGCGCCGAGCCCGTCGATGAGCACCAGCACGACGGCGCGGGCTTTGAGCACGGATTCGTCGAGCAGCGGGTTCGCAGGAGGCAACCACGTGTCACGACCGCAGTCGGCGAAGCCCAGGACGGCCGGCACCAGGTCGGCGACGCACCCTCCTCCGTAGTCGGGCAGGACCAGCCTCGTGCCGTCGGGTAGCGTCCGGCTCACGCCTGTCACGACATCTATGATGCCATCATGAGGGTGTCAACTCGAGGCGACTACGCATCGCGTGCACTACTATCGCTCGCCCTGCATCCCGACTCGGCACCGACATCGGTGCGGGAGATCGCAGAGCGCACCGCGTTGCCCCAGCCATACCTTGAGCAGATCCTGTTGGCGCTGAAAGGCGCCGGGCTGGTCCGGTCCAAGCGGGGCATCGGCGGGGGATATATTCTGGCCCGCGAGCCGGCCGGAATACTGCTGTCAGAAATCGTGCGCGCCGTCGATGGCCCGATAACGGCCGGGGACTTCGGCGACCCCCACACCGATGGCGCCTGCGACCATGAGGGCCAATGCGTGCTGCTGGCGATCTGGGCGGCGTCAGGATCTCACATGCGCGAGTTTCTCGATTCGTTCACTCTTGCCGACATCGCCTCTATGGCCCGAGGCGTGCTCGCCTGGCCTGAAGTGTGACCGCGGGCGGCGGAGGCCGCTCCTGCCTCGGGTCACGCAGCCGCAGGTCTGCCAGACGCCAGAGCGTCGACAAGCTCAGCGGGCAGCTCCGACTCGAATCCGATCAAGTCATCGGTGCTGGGATGGCGAAACGTCAGCGAGCGGGCGTGCAGAAAGGGGCGTCGCAGCCCGCAATCGCCGATCCTTGAAGCCGCCGCGTGCGGCGATGCACCGTAGACGTGGTCACCTGCCACCGGATGACCTATGGCGCGCATGTGCACTCTGATCTGATGCGTCCGCCCCGTTTCAAGCCGGCACGAGACCAGCGTGCGGGCAACCGGCTCGGCGAAGCGTTCGAGCACGGTGTAGCGCGTCACCGCTGGGCGTCCCCGCTCTGTGACGGCCATGCGCGTGGGGTGTCGGCGGGACCGTCCGACAGGGGCCTCGATTATGCCTTCCTCAGCAGCTACACGGCCCTCAACGAGCGCCCAGTAGACCCGAACCGGCTGACGCGCGCGGAGCTGCTGTGTTAATGACTCGTACGCTCTTACGCTGCGCGCAGCCACCATAAGGCCCGAGCTGAAGCGGTCGAGCCGATGCACGATGCCGGGGCGCATAGGGTCTCCGACTTCCGCCATTTCCGGATAGCGCGCCAGCAGGCCGTTGACCAGCGTTCCGCAGGGGTTCCCGGAACCGGGGTGCACCACCAGCCCAGCGGGCTTGTCGACCACCACGACATGGTCGTCGCTGTAAGCGATCGTGAACTCCACCGTGCGGTCGGCCCTAGGGACGTCGGATCCGCCGCCGTCTGGGCGGGCGATGTCTGCGACGGCCAGCCGCTGTCCGGCGGCCACGCGGCGCGCCCGTGCTGTGACGACGTTGTCGTCGAGACGGACGCTGCCGGCGTCGACCAGTCTGGCGGCAGCCGCGCGGCTGATGTCAGCCGCCAACGCCACAACTCGGTCAAGTCGCACGCCATCCAAAGCGGCACCCAGAGTCTGGTCGATGTGCGTGCTCACGGAAGAGCAGCGGGCGCCTGCCGTGGCCCGCGTGCGACATTGAACGCCAGCAGAGCCGCACTCACGGTGATCGCCATGTCCGCCGCGTTCCACACAGGCCAGAACTGGACGTCAATGAAGTCGACCACCGCGCCGTCGAGCAAGCCGCCTTCGGTGCGGAACGCCCTGTCGCACAAGTTCCCGACAGCGCCGCCCGCAATGCAGCCGACCGCGGCGGACGCCATCCGGCCCGAAGTCAGGCGGCGGCTTCGCAACAAGGCGACTGCTACTGCGGCGGCAGCGACCCCAAGCAGCGGCCCCAGACCTCCGAACAGGCCGAAAGCAGCGCCCGTGTTATGCACGAGACGTAGCCGCAATGTCCAGATCACGTCGATGATGCGGCCACCGCTTAGGGCGGTGGTCGCCCACCACTTGGTGAGCTGGTCGACAGCCAAAACGGCGAACGCCGCGCCCGCGATCAGACCTGGGTGTCGGCCATCGGGCCTTCGGCGCGCAGTGCCACTCACAGTTGTGCCACAGCGCCGCCAACAGGCTCAGCGCCGGTGGCAGGGCGTCCGCCGGGCCGGGTCTACCGTCAGCGTCTGAAGCCGCCGGCTTTGACCTCTACGCGCTCTGAGGCCCAAGGAATGGCCCTGAGCCGAACGATCGGGATCGGCTCGCCCGAAGTCACGCAATAGCCGTAGGTGCCTTCGCGCATCCTTTTCAGCGCCGCGTCTATCTGCGCGACGGTGGAGCGAGCCTGGCTCGACAGCGCGAGGTCTCTTTCTCGCTCCACGGCAACGGTATCGCCCTCGCCGCCTTCCTCGTCGAAGTGCACGTCTCCGGGCTCGCGAGCCTCGAGCAGGTACTGGGCCTCAGCTTGGTACTCCTCAGCCGAGTGGAGATACTTGTGACGCTCTCTAAGCAGCTTGCGCTTGAGTTCATCCATGGTGCGAGGCTTGAAGCGTGGCTTGAGCGGTTTGCCGAGCGCTGATGTTCTCTTCTGTGGGGCAGACACGGTGACACCTCCCGTCGCAGCAAGACAGATGAACCCGGAGTTGACTCCGGACGCCAACTCTAGGCCCGCCGATAGCGGTTGCCGATAGCGGTTGAGGAGGCAGTGTTGCCCGCCGCGCTTGCTCGCCGGGGGGACGCGGGCGCAGCCGTGCCCGGATGCGCTGCGGCTGGCCGGTCAGCCTCGCGGTTTCCCCCAGCTGATCTCCTTAGACCAGCGGTCATCATGTTCAAAGAACGTCTCCAGCGGGTCATGAGCCTCAGACGGAGGAGCATCGTCGTTTACCACCTGGCGAAGCTGCTCGACGAACTCGTCGTGATGAGCCGGATCATCAGGAGGTGGATCCTCTGGGAGAGGCTCGTGACCCTCCGTTGTCACGAGGCTCATCGGCTGCGTGGCGGCGTGCCCTGAACGACTATCCGATGAGCGCGCTTTGCGGCGCGAGTCAGATGGTGTGGGCTCGCCTTGGTCGTCCCGCCATTTTGGCTCTTCGACGTCGGAGTAAGAAAACGACTCGGCAACGCGGAACTGCGGCTTGGAGCGGCGCAGCCTCATCGCGGGCGCGTCGCCTGACACCTCGCGCTCGATAGCTCCGCCGTCGGCGCGGGCGATATCGTCAACCATGACTGGCTCCGCTAGAGTCTCAATGTCAGCTTTAGCTTTAGACTTGGTTTGCGACCTATCAGTTCGAGCCGCGTTGCCGGCATCTTCTGTGCCTTCGGAGTCCGCAGCTTCTGTGTCGCTTAGGCGAAGTCCACCCTGCGATGAAACTTGCCTATCTGAGTCTTCTTCGTGCTCCGCGTCTTCGAGGGCTTCGGAGTCGAGCGCCGCCCCGACTCTTGGATTCTCAGCTTCAGCTTGTGATACCTCACCCCCGACGGGCTCTTCGGCCTCTTCGTCAGCTGTCGTTTCAGCTGCTGAATCGTGCTCAGCGTCATCATCCCGCAAACCATCAGTGTGCGCAGCATGAGCGCTGCCGGTCAGCGACACCCGGCCGGCGGACTCCTCGGCTGGCACAACAGGTATGCCAACCGGAGGTGCTGTCGGCTCAGCGTCGAGACCGGTCTCTGCGACCAAGTCCTGCAACGAGTTGAGCATCTCGATCAGTTGGCTTCGCTGGTCTGCCCTCTCCGCCCGCAGATCGGATATCTGTGACAGCAGTTCGGCTCTGGCGGACTTGGTAACAAGCAGTTCCGTGAGCGCCTTGGCCTGTATGACTGAAGTCTCTTCAACCGCGGTGCGCTTCGCGCTTTTGACGATTTGCTCAGCGTCAGCCTGGGCGCGTTCAATCATCGAGGTTGAGCGCTGCTCGGCTTGGCGCAACATGCTGGCGGACTTTGCCTCAGCACTGGTCAAGGCTTCCGCTGCGCGGTCTCTCGCCTTGTTGACGATGGCTGAGGCCTCCTTGTGGGCCTCGTCCTTCAATGTGTCGGCAATATGCTGCGCGCTGACAAGGGTGTTCAGCAAGGTCTCGCGCATCTTGGCGGACTCTGCGTCATCACCAGGGCTTGAGGTGTTTGCCTGCGAAAGGGCCGCTTCAGCCTTGTCTGCCCGGTCTCGAGCCTTGTCCGCCCGGTCTCGAAATTCGGCGATCAGGGCCTGTGCGTTCGCCGCGGCGCGGCTGACTGCTGACACATAAGCATCCACTTCGTCGTAGTCGTAACCGCGGAACCGCTCAGTGAAGCGAACCTCCTTTGTGAGCTGGCTCAGCTCGCTAGACTTATCCATGTTTCATAGGTTAGGCACAACAAAAAGCCGTCAGTTGGTCTCAAGCGCAGAGGGCGCGGCGGACAAATGAAATGGCAATGATGACGACGATCGGCGACAGGTCGAGTGCTATCCCACCCAGCCTCAACATCGGCAGTCTGCGGCGCAAGGGCCCGATCAGCGGATCTGTGATCATGTAGAGAAACCCGGTGATCGTGGCCATCGCCCCGTCGCCGCGGAACGGAAACCAGCTCAGCAACACCCGTGCGAACACCGCGATGAGATATAGATTCAGCGCCAGACAGAAGAGCCCGCGCAACGTGCTCACAGCATGAAGCCTGACTTAGCGGAGTGGCTGGCGGGCCGGCTCCCGGATCGCCGGATCAACCTCAGCAGGGGTCAGAAGGTACACCTCGTCGGCCACTCGATCCATCTTGCCGTCGCGTGCGTAGCAAAGACCGCTTGAGAAGTCCACCAGTCTCCGGCGCAGGTCGCGGTCCACGGCTTGAAGGTTGATAATCACAGCCTGCCCTGACTTGAAGCGGTCGCCTATCTCTTGGGCGTCGTTGAACAGCGCGGGCGAGACAGCGTGAGGCTTGCGTGTGACCGACGCGCCGCGTAGGGGCATCGCGGCAGGCACAGCGACCTGGGCACCAGCAACATCGACCTGCTGGACGTGATCGCGGCCGACTCCTTGGTTGATCGGAATCGGACGGACTGTCGTGCCCGTCAGGGAGTCGCCCTGATCCGGTGGTGCGGTGGTCGGCGCCTGCTGCGGCGCGCCCCCGTAGCGGGCGGCTGACGGCGCGCCGGCACCTGAGCGCGCCGCATCATAGTTCTCATAGTGCTCATCGGGGCCGAGCCCAAGATAGATCATTGCCTTTTTCAGCATGTAAGCCGTTTCTCCTCTAGGGAAGACATAGCCCGCCCGTGGTCAGCCCGCGTTGTCGATTCAGTGACATCCTCGATGAACTCTTCCAGGATTGGAGCTACAACCCTCTGCCAGTGTACACAAGATCGATCACACGTGTGTCCCGGTGTTCAGTGCCCGAGGCTCGCTTGTGCGCGGACCGCGGTTACACCTCTGCCATAGGGATTCGGCCCCGGTGCCCGTGTCCGCCGGCGCTCGCTGCTGCCGCGATGGCCGTGATCACGGCGACACGCTGGGAGCGGGTCGGGGCCCGAAGAGGCTTCGCCCGACGCGCACCATCGTTGCTCCCTCCCCCACGGCCGCTTCCAGATCCTCCGTCATGCCCATCGAGCAATGAGGCAGTTCCAGGGCGTCTGCCAGGTGCCGAAGCGTCCGAAAACAGCGCACCGACTGATCAGGCTGTCCTTGAGGCCCGATGGTCATCAGACCGACCGGACGGAGCCCGAAGTCAACTGCGCCAGTCGCCAATGCCTCCGCATCCGAGGGTGGACAGCCCCCTTGTGTGCGGGCGCCGGTGACGTTGACCTGGATCATGATCTGCGACCGAGGCGATCGCTTTGCCAATTCCCGGATCAGCGCGGGCCGGTCGATGGTCTGCCACATATCGACCCACGCGGCCAGGCGCTTGACCTTGTTGCGCTGAAGCCGTCCGATGAAGTGCACGCGCGGCAAAGGTGCAGCGGAGGCCTCAAGCAGCTTCGCCTCGCATTCCTGGGCGTAGTTTTCACCTATGTCAGCGATCCCGCAGTTCGCGGCGGCGTCAACCGCCCACGCGCCGAAAGCCTTGGTGACGGCGACGACCCTCACGTCTGATCCCCCAGCTGAGGCGATCCTGGCGCGTACCGCTGCGTAACGGCGCGCGACATCCGCGACAGCCGACGCGGCCGCGCTCGGCCGACCTGGGTCGCTCACTGCGCTCGCTCCAGACGCGCGGCGGTGACCTGGCGCTGTGGTTCGCCGCGGACACGGTGCGAGAAGAACACCCGATCCGCGGTGTCTAGCTGCAGGTCCTCGATGTCGGCCACGCCGGCGGCGCGCAATGCGCCGCGCACGGCCGCCGCCAGATCGAGAGCACAGGTGCCCCAGTCGGTGAGAGCACCGACCTCGCGGCCATCAGTCACAGCGGACACAGCCGCTAGGTCGTCCGGGCCGAACTCGTATGAGCCTGGCCGGATCATGGGACCTAGGAGCGCCCGGACGCTATGCGTGGACCGGCGGCAATGCATGCGTCCGGCAAGAAACCGCACCCTGTCGACTACTTCCTTAATCACGCCTGCGACGATGCCGCGCCAACCGGCGTGAGCGACGCCCAGCACCCCGCAGCCCGCCACGACGACCGGAGCACAGTCAGCAGTCTGCACCGTAAGCACCGCTCCTCGAGCACGTGTGACCGCGCCGTCCGCGCAGGCTCCGGCAGCCCGGCCCGGACGATCGACTACCACCACGCCGTTACCGTGCTGCTGACGCAGCCAAGTCCAAGCACCACCCATAAGAGCTTGTCGCCGCCGCTCGAGACTCTTCGGATCGGCGGTCGCCGCCGCACTGCCGACGCCGAAGTCGCCGAGGGAGCGATCGGAGAAGCGAACCCGCACGACCCGGCCCTCACCTGCGGGCAGCAGCCTCTCGACTGCACCTGGCAGGATTATCGCAGGAACTCCGGGACGTCGAACTCGTCGTCGAGGTCTATGCTCTCGCCGACCGCAGTATCGGAGCCGTAGGCCTCGGCGAACACATCGGTAAGGCGCAGCGTGTCGTCCTCACGGGTGCGGCCGCCGCGTGCGCCACTCGGGCGCTTGCCACGGCCGCCCGTCCCGTAGGCCTTGCGGTCGCTGTCGAAACCCGCGGCGATGACCGTCACCTTCACCTCATCGCCCAGCTCGTCGTCTATCACGGTTCCGAAGATGATGTTCGCGTCCTGGTGGGCCACGGCGTGGATCACCTCGGCCGCTTCGTTCACCTCAATCAGCCCGAGCTTGGAGCTGCCGGAGATGTTGAGCAGCACGCCCAAGGAGCGGTCGATGGACGACTCCAGGAGCGGGCTGGAAATGGCGGCGCGCGCCGCGGCGGCGGCGCGTCCTTCGCCGCTTCCCGAGCCGATGCCCATAAGAGCATTGCCGGCGTTGGCAAGCACCGCGCGGACGTCGGCGAAGTCGGTGTTTATTAGCCCGGGCGTGGTGATGAGGCTGGTTATTCCGCCTACGCCCTGCATCAGCACTTCGTCTGCCATGCGGAAAGCGTTGATCATCGAGGTCTTCTCGTCGGCTATGGCGATGAGGCGATCGTTGGGGATCACGATGAGCGTGTCGACCTTCTCTTTGAGACGCCTAATGCCCTCTTCGGCCTGCATCGAGCGCCGCGCTCCTTCGAAGCTGAACGGGCGCGTGACCACGCCGATGGTGAGCGCTCCCACGCTGCGGGCCACCTCTGCGACAACGGGGGCGGCGCCAGTGCCGGTGCCGCCACCTTTGCCCGCTGTGATGAACACCATGTCGGAACCTGTGAGCGCTTCGCGGATCTCGTCGATGTGCTCCTCACCGGCTTGTCGGCCTACCTCCGGATCACTCCCTGCGCCGAGGCCGCGGGTGAGGTTGCGGCCCAGGTTGATCTTCAGGTCGGCATCGCTCATGCTCAACGCCTGCGCGTCGGTGTTCGCGACTATGAACTCCACGCCCTTGAGTCCGGCGTCGATCATCCTGTTGACGGCATTGACTCCTCCTCCGCCCACGCCGATGACCCTGATGACGGCAATGAAGTTGTGCGGGTCGTCCATTGCAGGATGGCCTCCGGTTCTTCGATGATTCTCAAAGCCTGAATTGAGTTGAGCGGACTGCGTCTGACGGTAGCCGCTCTACTGAGAGTAGCCGACCCGCGCGCAGTGGCGGTGCCAGTTGTCATCAACCGCACATCGGATGGCGTCTGACCGTGCTCAAGTCGGCCATGGTGACATCGACGGTGACTACGCACTCGAGGTCGGTGTTTGCCAGGATGGATCGCACCGCGGTCACCTTGTGATCCAGCAGAGCGGGCTCCCCGAGCACCACCTCAGCGCCGCCGACAAGCTTGAGGCCCACCGAGGTGTCGCCATCGACGGTGACGGCGTCGACCCACAGACGTAGATCCTCCGGCAGCGCGGCCACCACCGACAGGCCAGGCCCAGCATCGTGGTGAACGTCGCCCGCCGCACCGTGGAAGGGCACCTCAATTTGGGGAACCTCAACCGGGCTCGAGGACTGCGCTGGAGATTCGCGCGGCGCGTTGGATAGGACAGGCTGAGACGCCGGCTGGCGACGAATGACGTATCCGTAGGCGTCTATGACGGCCACGGTGTCGTCGCCACCAGGCGAAGTCGCGACCGGCACGCGGGGTGTGATCTTGACGCTCAGGGTGCCGGGCCAGTGGCGGGTGACCTCAGCAGACCTAACCCACGGCAGAGACACGATGGCGTCGGCAGCCGCGTCTGTGTCAAGGCTTGTCATGGCGAGGCCCTTTCGCAGGCCGCTCACTCGCAGCACCTCGGATGCGCGCTCCGCGGACAGACCCCGCATGGCGATGCGGTCGACGTCGAGCAGCGGCGTGCGTGTCAGACCCCAGCCACCGAGCAGCGCTGTCGCCACTGCGAGCAACACCAGAAGGAAGACGAGCCGCCGCCTGCCCCGCGCCCGCAAGACCGCAATCCGACGCTGTCTGAAACGAGCGTCCATCGCTGTTGCGGACGCGCTCACAGATACAAGCCTTCCGTCTCGCTGCGCGTGAAGCCGGCGAGACACGTCTCGGGGACCAGGCTGATGCCGTGAGCGTCACGCACTCGACGTCGGATCTCGGCCATCAGCCTCAGGATGTCGCTGGCGCATCCGTCGTCGTCGACTTGGATGAAGTTAGCGTGCTTGTCGGACACTCGGGCTGTGCCAAGGCGCAGGCCTTTCGCGCCGGTGGCCTCGATGAGGCGACCGGCGCTGTCTCCCGGCGGATTGGCGAACACCGAGCCGCAGTTCCGTCCGCCGGGCTGATGGGCTCTTCGCCAGCGGATGACCTGGGCCAGCTCCGAACATGCCGCCGCGGAATCGCCGTTGGTAAGGCGAATACGGGCCGACGCAACCACCTGATACGACTCGACTCTGCTGGTGCGATAGCCGAGCTGCAGAGCCGAGGCGGGAAGGTGTGCGATACCCCCGCTCCGCAAATCGACGACGGTGGCCTCTGCCAGAACCGCCGCCATGTCGGAGCCGTGGCAGCCGGCGTTCATGCGCACCGCTCCGCCGACCGTCCCCGGAACGCCGACCGCCCACTCAAAGCCGCGCAGTCCGGCCGCAGCGCAGGATCGCGCGAGCACCGGCAGCAGCGCGCTCCCGCCCGCGGTGACGCAGCGTTCTGCGGAGTCGGCTTCCAGGCCTACGTCGCGCGGCGGGGTGAGGTCGAAGGCTCGCAGAGCCGGCCCGAGCATGATGGCCAAGCCGGCAAAACCGCTGTCGGCGACAAGCAAGTTCGAGCCGCGGCCGATTACTACCACGGGCAGGGGTTCGCGGTACGCGCCCGCAGAGGCCGACGTCACCCGGGCCAGAGCCGTGAGGTCGTCCAGGCTGTGGGCGACCACCCACAATCTGGCCGGACCGCCCACGCGGTAGGTGGTGTACGGTGCCAGCGGCTGATCCGTCCGCAAGGCGGGAGCGAGCCGTGAGTTCGCCAGCTGCGAGCCAAGCAACGACAAACGGTCGGCCCTGCTCACAGCCTCCGTTGCCTCTGCGGATCCTCAAGCCGTTCGATGACCGTGTCGGGCAGCAAGGTCAGGTCGCCGGCTCCGAGAGTCAGGCAGAGGTCTCCGGGACGAAGCCGCCGCACCAGCCAGTCGGCCACCTCGTCCAGCCGGCGCAGCCAAGTCACCTCCGACCAGGGATGAGCGTCGAGCACGGCGTCGAGCACGACCTTAGCCGTGACACCCGGTCTCGGGTCCTCGCCTGCAGGGTATATCTCGGTGAGGACGAGGTGGTCTGCATCGGTGAAAGAATCAGCGAAGGCCGCGCCGACGGAGGCCACGCGGCTGTAGCGGTGAGGCTGAAACACGCAGATCACACGCCGCCAGCTTCCGATGCGCGCCGCGGCCAGAGCGGCGGCGGCCTCGCTGGGCAGGTGAGCGTAGTCGTCCACAAAGGTGACTCCAGCGGCTGTGCCGCGGAATTCGAAACGCCGTGCGACGCCCCCGAAGCGCTTGAGAGCGCGCGCGGCGGCATCGAAGGAAGCACCCAGCGTCAGAGCGGTCGCAGCAGCCGCGGCGGCGTTGAGAGCGTTGTGCAGGCCCGGCACCGGCAGCTCTATTCGGCCGAGGTGCCGTCCGTGCAGACTCAAGTCGAAGGAGGTGACAGGCATTGTCAGCCTCACATCGGCCATGCGATAGACGGCGTCAGGCGCTGTACCGTAGGTAACCGCGCCCGACCGCGCCGCGAGACGGGCAGCGACGGGATCATCAGCACACGCCACAACGCGCGCAGCTGACGACGCGAAGTCCTCGAAGGCAGCCTCGAGCCAAGACTGGTCGCCATCGTAGGCGTCAAGGTGGTCGGGCTCGACGTTGGTGATCAACGCGATCTCGGGCTCCAGCGCCAGGAACGTGCGGTCACTCTCATCGGCTTCCACCACGAACCACTCACCCTCGTCCCACGTGGCACCGGTGCCGACCTCGTTCACGTCGCCTCCGATGATGAACGACGGGCGCAGTCCGGCCTCGACGAGCACCAGCGCTAACATCGAGCTGGTCGTTGTCTTGCCGTGCGTGCCAGCCACCGCGACCGTGCGCCGTGAGGCGCCGATCAGCGGCAGAATGTCGCTGCGCCGCATCACCGGGATGCCGGCCTCCTGGGCGGCCCTCAGCTCGGGGTTCGCCTCGCCTATGGCTGAGGAGACGGCGACTGCTGCAGCCGCGCCCAGGTTCGCCGGGTCGTGACCGATCGCAACGCTTACGCCCTCAGCCCTGAGTCGTGACGTGACAAAGCTCTCGCGCAGGTCGGAGCCGGTCACCGTATGTCCCATCGCGTGGAGCACCGACGCGATCGCGCTCATTCCCGCGCCGCCGGCGCCGACCACGTGCACTGCCGTCGATGCTGTGAGATCGACCGTGCTCATAGCGACGCACCCGGGCGGGGTCGACTGGCGCACTCTTCGACCAGATCGACCACAGCGGCCGCGGCGTCGTGGCGCGCCGCGACGGCGCCTCTGAGCGCCATCGCCTCTGAGCGCGCGCCGCCGCTCAGCAGCTTGTCAACTTCAGACACCAGGCGCGCCGCATCAAGCTCACAGTCCGGAACTGTCACCGACGCTCCAATCGCGGCGAGCGCCTTAGCGTTCGCGGTTTGGTGATCGCGTGGGGCGCCCGGCAGCGGCACCAGCACGGCGGGCGCCCCGGTGACGGCCAACTCTGCGACAGTGGTGGCGCCGGCTCGGCACACTACCGCGTCAGCCGCAGCGTAAACGGCAGCCATGTCATCCTCATAGCACACCAGGTCGTACAGGAGGCGATGGCCGGAGAGGTCGGTGGCCGCCAGACGCTCGGCGATCTCACCATGGTCGCGGCGGCCCGAGATGTGCCGCACCTGCAGATCGTCTCGCTCTTGCCAGTACGAGTGCCGTGAGTTGAACGCCGCTGCAGCGACGGCCTCGTTGATGCTGCGCGCTCCCAGCGACCCTCCGAACACCGCCACAAGGCGGCGCCCGTCTTTCACGCCCAGTGAGGCGCGCGCCTCGTCGCGGGCGGCGGCGCGGTCAACCGCGCACACCTCGGATCGCACCGGATTGCCCGTGAAGCGAGCACCTCGCAGTTGGGTGTGCTCAAATGCCGTCGCCGCAGCCGAGGCGAAACGGCTGAGCACACGGTTGGCGGCCCCGGGCACCGCGTTCTGCTCGGCGATCACCAGCGGTACCCGTTGCACCGCAGCCGCTGCGCCGCAGGCCGCTGAAGCGTAGCCGCCTAAGCCGATCACCACAGCGGGCCGCCAGCGGCGCAGCAGTCGCCGAGAGCGTGCGAATGCCTGAAGAAGCCCGGCCGCCGAGCTGGCGTTGGCGACAGCGATCCGACGCCGAAAGCCGCTTCCGGGCAGAGCCGTGAGATTGAAGCCGGCTTCGGGAACAAGCCTGGTCTCCACGCCGCGGGTGCTGCCCACCCAATGCAGAGCCTCGCGCGGAGTGCCTCGACGCAGGAGTTCACGTGCCACGCTCAGCCCGGGCATAACGTGACCGGCGGTGCCGCCGCCGGCTATCACAGCCCAGAGTTCGGGCCGGGCTGTCATCGGTCGTGCCTAGCGATATTCAGCAGCACTCCCATCGCAGCCAGCGTCGTCACCAGAGATGTGCCCCCAAAGGACAGCATCGGCAGCGTCATCCCGACGACCGGGAACACAGCCAGGGCCGTGCCGATGTTGATCACGGCCTGTGACACTGTCCCGGTGGTGATGCCGACGGCTAGGAGCATTCCGAATCGGTCGGGGGCCCGCAGTGCTATGAGGAAGCCGGCCACTCCGATCAGGCCGAACAGCAGCGTCACGAACATGGTTCCCAACAGGCCAAGTTCTTCGCCGATCACTGAGAAGATGAAATCAGTGTGCGCGTACGGCAGGAATCCCCATTTGGATCGGCCTTGGCCGAGGCCCACGCCGTCTATGCCACCCGTCGCTAGGGCGTGCAAGGATTGAAGCGGCTGATAGCCGTTGCCCAGAGGATCCTCCCACGGATTGATGAAGCCGAGCATCCGCTGCCAGCGCCACGGCGACATGGCCACCACACCCGCTGCGGCCGCTAGCCCGACGAGGGCGAGCCCGGCCAGAGGCATGAGCCGAGTGCCTGCGAACACCAACATCGATGCGGCGATGATGGCGACCATGAGACTTGCGCCGAGGTGCGGCTGCAACATCAGCAGGACTACAAGCAGAACCGACACTGCTATTACGGGGCGCAGCGTCAGCAACAAGTCGTCACTGAGCCGGGCTGGCCGCGACAGTAGATCGGCTATAAAGAATATCAAAGCGAGTTTCGCCAGCTCCGAGGGCTGGAAAGACACTGGTCCGACGCTGATCCAGCGCTGAGCCCCGTTAGCAGTCACGCCAAGCTGTGGCAGGGCTGTTGCCGCGACCAGCACAAGACCGGCGATCATCCCCTTGCTCGCGAAAGGCCGCCATCGGCGGTAGTCGACGCGGACAGTGATCACGAACGCGAACAGCCCCATCCCGACCAGCACCAGATGCCGTCGGAACAGCGACCATGCTGAGTTCGTGTCGGAGAGGCTGGGCGCGGCGGTGGCGGACAGTCCCATGACCACGCCGAGCATCACCAGCGCTGTGACGCTCAGGAACAGCGTCAGGAAACGCGCTGTGCGACGGCCCGGAGGAGTCTTGGGGCGTGTCGCACGACGGCGCGATTCGGCGGCCGCGTTCCGATGGCGCTGTGCGGCTGCGGCCGTCATCGGGTCCCTCTCCGAAGCCGGGACACCGCCGCGGTGAAGTCGTCGCCTCTCTCGGCATAGCCGCGGTAAGCGTCGAACGACGCGCACGACGGCGACAGCACGACGGCGACGCCGGGCGCCGCGTATTCGGCGGCGAGGCGGACCGCCTCGTCCATGTCGCCGGCTCGAGTCACGGGCCGCACACCGGTGAAGATGCCGACGACCTCGTCAGCCGCCTCCCCAAACGCCACAACCGCGCGAATCCGAGAGGCCTCCTCCGTCAGCGCCGTCAGGTCCAGGCCCTTGTTGCGACCCCCGGTGAGCAGCACCGTTTCGTCGAAACTGCGCAAGGCCGCCAGAGTGGCATGAGGCGTGGTGGCCTTGGAGTCGTCGTAGTACTCCACTCCTTTGATCATTGCGATCCGCTGAAGGCGGTGCGCACCAGACTCGTAGTGACTCAACGCCTGGCGAATGCCCTGATCGGATGCCCCCGCGGCCGCCGCTGTGGCTGCCGCGGCCAAGGCGTTGAGCACGTCGTGGGGCCGGCTGCGCTGAAGCTCCCCGACCGGCATCACCGGCCCGTCCGGCCCGACCAGATCATGGCCGCGGCGGTGCCAGACGGACGGCCCCACTTCGGAGAACGTCCACAGCGGGCCTTCGGAGGGTACGTGCTTCATGACTGTGGCGTCGTCTGCGTTGGCGACCGCGACGGCGCCTGCTCGGCGTCTCCGCCAGATTCTGGACTTCGCGGCCTCATACGCCGCGAGGTCGCGGTGCACATCGAGGTGATCAGGTGCGAAGTTGAGCCAACACCCCACTGCCGGAGTGAAGCGGCGGCTGTGAGCGAGGCGGAATGAGGAGGCCTCCACGACGAACACTTCCGCGTCGTCGCTGTCCACAGCCGTCACCAACGGCAGGTTGTTGTTGCCGGCAGCGACGGCCGCGATACCGGACGCTCGTAGTGCCGCGGTCGTCATCTCGGTCACGGTGGTTTTGCCGCTGGTGCCGGTCACGGCGGCGATCGGCCTGCGGTCCCACGCTTCGGCCAGGTCGAACTCACCGACAACCGGCCTGTCGAGCAGGGCAGCGTGGGCGAACGCCCGATGACGCTCGGGCAGACCCGGTGTGGGGACCACAGTGTCGGCCCAACGGACGAGAGCGCGCAGATCGCCGTCGCTGGGCGACTCGACCAGCTCGATGCTGAGCGACTCGGCAGCGGCTGACACAGCGCGCCCGCCGCGGTCGTCGAAGGCGGTCACAGTGTGGCCGCGCGCTGTCAGAGCGCGGGCGGCGGCGCGGTTGGCGGCGCCGAGCCCGGCTAGCAGCACGCGCTGAGGCAGCGCAGAGCGCCTCGCGCAGGCGAAGGGTCGCGCGGCATGCCACGGTGCCCCAGTTGCGACAGCGGTCAGCATCACGGCACAGCCCTCGACACGCTATCGATAATCCTACTATTGACGGCATCGCTGTAGAACAGCCCCAGGCCCGCGGCCGTGCACATCCCGGAGAGGATCCACAACCTGACGATGACGGTGGTCTCAGGCCAGCCACGCAGCTCGAAGTGATGGTGCAGCGGCGCCATGCGGAAAACCCTTCGGCCGAAACCGTGAAACGAAACGATCTGGATAATCACAGACGCCGTCTCGATCACAAACAGGCCGCCCACGATCGGCAGGAGAAGCTGCGTGTTCGTCGCTAGCGCCAATGCCGCGAGGCCGGTTCCGATGGCCAGAGCACCAGAGTCGCCCATAAAAATCTGGGCCGGCGCGGCGTTCCACCACAAGAAGCCGACGATCCCCCCGACCATCGCCGCGCTGACTACCGCAAGGTCGAGGGCGTGCGTGACGCGGTAGGAATCAAAGTGGTCGAACTGCCAGAACCCGATGATCATGAACGCGGCGTAGCCGAACCCGCCAGCGCCGGCGGCCAGGCCGTCGAGACCGTCGGTGAGGTTCACCGCGTTGGCCGCGGCGATGATCAGCAGTACGGCCCACACCGACCAGCCGATTCGACCTAGCTCGATACCAGGATAGTCGAAGCGGGTGAACGAGACGCTGGTGTGAACAGTCGTCAGCTCCGTCATGGCCAGTGCGAAGCCCGACCCCAGCGTCAGCAGGCCGATCATCTTGGCCCGCTTGTTGAGGCCGAGGTTGCGGGCCGCTACCACCTTGATCCAGTCGTCGATGAACCCGACCACGCCGCCGCCGACGATGGCAAGCATCACGATGATCCCAGTTCTCGTGACAACCCCGCCAAAAGCGTCGCTGACTGCGTACCCGGCTGCTGCGCCCGCGACGACCGCTATGCCTCCCATAGTCGGCGTACCAGCTTTGGTGTGGTGGCCCTCCGGACCGTCGGCGCGTATCGGCTGCCCGAGGCCGTATCTGACTAGCAGTCTGATCAGCACTGCGCTGCTCGTCACCGAGACAAGCATCGATACTGCTGAGGCGATGAGCAGCCGGATCACCGGCTCCGTCCTTGCGACGCCATGCGGCGCGCCCGCCGCGCCAGCTCCTCGCGGGCCACCGTCCGATCATCGAATACGTGCGTGACGCCGCCCGCAGCCTGGACGCACTCGTGACCCTTCCCGGCGATCACGACCACGTCACCGGCTCGCGCTTCAGACACAGCATGGCGGATGGCAAGACGGCGATCTGGCTCCACCAGATCGGGCGGGTGGCTCATCCCTGCGAGTATTTCTTTTGTGATCTGCCGCGGATCCTCCCAACGGGGGTTGTCATTGGTGAGCACCACCTGGTCGGCGGTGGCCTCTGCTGCCGCACCCATTGCTGGACGCTTGCGCGCGTCGCGGTCGCCGCCGGCGCCGAACACCACGACGAGCTTGCCCCGGGCCGCGCAACGGGAAGCCTCAAGTACGGAGGCGAGAGCTTCCGGAGTGTGCGCGTAGTCGACTATGACGGTGAAGTCCTGGCCCTCGTCGATCACCTCGAACCTGCCTGGCACCTGCGGCACCGACTCCAGCGCGCGGGCGATGGATCGGGGGCAAACTCCGAGTGCTAGCGCCGCCTCTGCGGCCATCACCGCGTTTGTGATGTTGAAAGCCCCACCCAGCGGCAGCCGCACAAGCTCGCCGCGCCAGCGGAACAAGCTCGCTTGGGTGCTAAGGCTCAAGATCTCCACGCTGCGCTCGTCGATCTCGGTTACCGAGATGCTGGCTTCGACCCTGTCCGCGAGTCGTCTGCCGGCGTGGCTGCCGACGTTCACAATCGCCTGATCCGTGAGAGCCGGCTTGAAGAGCCGGGCTTTGGCGCGCCAATACTGCTCCGATGATCCGTGGTAATCGAGATGATCGTGGCCGAGGTTGGTGAAGACCGCCGCCCGGAATCTGCAGCCATCCACCCGATGTTGAGCCAGAGCGTGCGAGGAGACTTCCATGACCACGGCCCGATCGCCTCTGCGCACCGCAGCTGCGATCTGACGCTGCAGCTCAGGCGCCTCGGGAGTGGTCCGAACGCCTGTAAGGGTGCCGATCTCGGTGACCCCTGTGCCTGCCCAGGCGAGCACCGAGACGATCAGCCGCACGGTGGTGGTCTTGCCATTCGTGCCGGTGACGCCGACGAGATCAAGGCGCTCGCTGGGACAGCCGTGCACCGCAGCGGCCGCTGGGCCTAAGGCGCGACGCACAGAGTCGGTCCGCAGCACCGGCGCCTCTGCTGAGACGTGCCGTTGCGCGAGCAGCGCACAGGCCCCAGCTTTGACGGCAGCCGCGGCAAAGTCGTGACCATCAGATCGCTGGCCTGGGATGCAGGCGAACAGCGTGCCCGGCTTCACGAGTCTGCTGTCATGCTCCACGTCGTTCACCTGCACGCCGCGTGTCAGCACATCTGACGGTGACAGCGTCCCACCGATGTTTAAAGCCAGATCGCCAAGGCGGATCAAGTGTCGGCACCGCCTGCTTCGGGGTTGGCATCGTCGTCTTCGGGCAGCGGAACCGTGGCGGGCTCCGCTCGGACCCGCTCATCTGGCTCGAGTTGCGAGATCACCGGGATTCGAAGCTGGCGCATTGCGTACTGCGCCACGCGGCTCACCAGAGGAGCGGCCAGGCTTCCACCGTAGAACTGCCTGCCCTTGGGGTTGTCGATGATACCGACCACCACCAGAGCGGGCCCTCTGTCATTGCTGACGATGCCCGCGAAAGTGGCGGTGTAGTGACGCCCGATCATATCGCCCGACTCATCGAGACATTGGTAGCCCACATCGCAGGGCTGCCATGCTGTTCCTGTCTTTCCACCCATGATGAAGCCCGGCAAGGCCGCTTTCTTGCCCGTACCCTCAAGCACAACTCTTGTGAGCATGTCCTGAAGTCTGAACGCAGTTCGCGCCTCGATGACCCGTACTCGTTGGCCCGGGCTGTCGGCAGGACTTGACACAATTCGAAGCGGGACACGCACACCGTCGTTCGCGATCGTGTTGTACATCTGAGTCAGCTGCATGGGGGTGACCGCGAGACCCTGTCCGATTGACACAGTTGGGAGGGTCAGCCCGTTCCAGTCGTGGAGTGGCGCCAAGATCCCCTTAGATTCGCCCTTGAGACCAAGCGCGGTTCGCTCCCCGAATCCAAAATCTCTTACCTTGGCGTAATAGGTGCGCTCACCTGTGATCTGGGCAAGCTTGATAGCGCCTACGTTCGATGACTTGATGAGGATATTCGCGAGCGGCCAGTCTTCCTCTTCATGCGACGACGCATCAGTGAATGTGTGTCCCCAGATGGTGAGATACGAAGGAACGGTGATGTAGCCGTCGCCCACGGCCGCGCCGCTGTCGAGCGCAGCGGCCATCGCGACCGGCTTGAAGACTGAGCCTGGTTCGTAAGTCCAGGTCGCCGCCAAGTTCTCCCTGGTGCAGCCCACGATGCCGTTGCGGTCTCGAGAGACGTTAGCCATGGCGATGATCTCCCCCGTCGCCGGCAGCGAGACGACGACCACCCCGGAGCTCGCGTCAGCCTCGGCCACGGCATCCATCAGGAGTTGCTCAGTTTGGAACTGGACATTGCGGTCGAGAGTCACCGTGAGATCTGAGCCCGGCTTGGCCTCGATCACCTTTTGAGCACCTCCGGGGATGGTGTCACCGTCGACGCTGATCTCTTTGACCACCTGCCCCTCCGTGCCGGAGAGGTGGCCATCGAACATCTCCTCCAATCCGCTCATACCGATGTGATCGATATTGACCCGCCCGATGGTCGACAGCGCCGAGCAGTCGCCGTTGGGGTGCTCGCGTCGGGGCTCCTCAATGATGTCGATACCGGCGAAGTCGAGATCCCTGACTTTCTCACCTACTTCGGGATCGACTTGACGCGCCAGATATTTGAAGGCGCCCTCCCCCTGGAGGCGCTCGAGAAGCCGCTCTACGGGCACTTCGAGCAGGCCGGACAAGCTCAAGGCCACTGCTTCGGGCTGCTCTACCAGCCTTGGATCGGCCACCACGGTTGCCGCGGGGAGCGACAGCGCGATGACGCGGCCGTTGCGGTCGAAGACCGTGCCGCGCGGCCCGGGCACCGTCACTACCCCGAGCGGGATGAATACCCCGTCCAGTATCCGCTCATCAGGTTGAGCGTGAACGTCCACGAGTCGCACCCCGAGGCCCAATATCACCGCGGACAGCAGCAAGAACGCGATCGCGACACGCGCCCTTCCCACCTGTGGCAGCACTTTGTCTGCCTCCTGCCCGCGCGACGGCGAACGCACTGGCGCACCCTGCGATAGGCGCGGTGGGCGGTGGGGGCTCATCCCGGAACCCCATCGGCTTCAAGGACCGAGGGCGCGGGTTGAGCGTGAGGTTCCACTTCGGCGATCGGAGGAAGGCCGGCTAGGCGGAAAGGGTCGGTCGCAGGCCCCGGCAGAGCGCCTGATGCCAGTGGAACCAGGGTGATTATCTCCGCCGCCGGCACCAAGCCTACGCTCGCGGCCTGCTCGGCCACCCCCTCGGGCGAGTCCAGGTAGGCGATCTCCGCCAGTAGCTGTTCGATCTGCTCCTGTCGATCCTGGTTCTCAGCTATGAGATCGTCAAGCCGAGCCTGGTTCTGCACCAGGAAGGCATGCAGCCCCGCTAAGATTAATAACCCCAGAAACAAGCAAAACGCCAGAAGCGTTATAACATCTCCCACCGAACGGCGGTAACCTTTGGCTGGAGGAACCGCTCGCAGCTGAGGCTCGGAGCTGCCAGGTCGAGGCTCGGGGCTGCCAGCTTGTCGGGCGGGCCTCGGGGCTTGACCGGAGCCGCTGCGTGCTGCCGTTGTGGTGGTGGCCATCACCTGCTCTCAGGATTCCTCGCTGACGCGTTCCACCGCCCGCATCCTCGCCGACGAGGCTCTCGGGTTGAGCTGCCTCTCGTCTGTGCTCGCGGTGCGCGGCTTGCGCCAAAGCAGACGCGCCTTTTTTACAGGTACGACAGCGGGAGGCAGACCGCGAGGCTGAGGCGGAGCATGACCGGTCGCGCGTCGCATTGCCGTTTTGACGATGCGGTCCTCACCGGAGTGATAGGCCAGCACGACACAGCGCCCGCCGGGCACCAGTCGCTCAATTGCGTCACTGATTGCTTCGCTGAGCGTCTCGAGTTCTGAGTTCACCTCTATCCGCAGTGCCTGGAACGTCCGCCGGGCAGGATGACCGCGTCGTCGGGCTGACGGAGGAACCGCTGAGCTGACGACGGCAGCAAGCTCCGTCGTGGTGGTAAGCGGTCGAGCCGCGACTATCGCCCGTGAGATTCTTCCGGCGAAGCGCTCGTCGCTGTTGCGTCGCAACAGATCCCGTAGGAATGTCTCGTCAGCGGCGTTGACGATCTCGGCCGCAGTGAGCCCTTCGGTGGGATCCATGCGCATGTCGAGAGGGCCTTCGAGGCGGAAGCTGAAGCCGCGGCCGGCCTGACCAAGCTGAGCCGAGCTAACACCGAGATCAAACAGCGCGGCGGAGATCTCGCGGTGGCCCAGATCGTCGAGCACAAACGCGAGGGCGTCGAAGCGGCCGTGTATCAGCGTGACGCGATGTCGGCACCACCTCAGACGAGCTGCTGCGGCCCGCAGCGCGTTCGGGTCGCGGTCGAGGCCGACCAGCTGAAGACCGCTGTGTCGCTCCAGAGCTGCGGTGGCGTGTCCGCCGCCGCCGACGGTCGCGTCGAGCAGGATGCCGTCGGGTGCTTTGCTCAGGATGTCGGCTACTTCGTCGCGCATCACCGGGCAGTGCCAGTCGGCCGGCGCGTGTCCGAGGGAGGGCGCCCGACTTGTCACGCGCCGGCCCGATTGGCATAGTACGTTGCGGTCGTCTGCAGTTCCCCGATCAGCGGCACCCCTCGGGATTTCTCCCCGAGCGGGCTAATGGCAAGCGGGCGGAGTTTTAGGTTTCCATCTGCTGATCGGGGAACTGCACATGACCGCAGCCGTTGAGTTCCATCCGGCGGATCCGGTGCTGTCTGGCATTCGGGCCTGGCGATGCAAGCTCGAGTGGCTCTGCGCTGCTTGGCTGTCGAACGCCTATCCATCGCCGATGCCCCATCCGTGAGCTATGGCCTCGGCTAGTCGTTCGGTTCTCACAGACTCGGCCTCCGCCCAGCGATCGGGGTCCCAAACCTCCACCCGGGCCAAGACACCGATGATGACCACGCTTCGGCCCAGCCCCACGGCGTCGCGAAGGCGGTGCAGGATCCGCATTCGTCCTTGACCGTCGGGAACGACATGGTCGGCCTGCGCGGCGAAGCTGCGCAGCGCGTTCAGATCCACGCTTCCGTCGCGGACTTGGGCCTCGAGAGTGCGGGCCATCCGCTCGAATTCTTGGGTGGGCAGTATCGCCAGACACGAGTCGAGAGGCGTGATGAATGCCCCGTGGGCCAAGCGGCCACGGAAGCTCGACGGCAGTACTAGGCGACCTTTGGTATCGATCGTATGCCAGTGGCTTCCTACGAACACGGTGGTTGCTCACCTTCTCCGCTCGCCTGCCTGCACCCGCTCTGAGATCTGGATCTGATGGAGAAGCGACTATACCCCTCCAGACCATAGCGAGCCACTTTACCCCACTTTCACCCACCCGGCAACTCTGTTAGCGCTAGATTCTGAGTCCGTCATGATCGAGTGCCGCCGCCCGCCAGACAGATCTGTGCCAGATGCACAACAGCGACAGGCAGGGCCGAACAGCCAGTGATCTGCGGCTAGCTGTGACAACCGGGAACGTTGTCCCTGATTGGAGGGGACCGGCGGAGGAGCAGCGCCGTTTGGCACTTGAGGCCGCCGTCGGGCGCGCCGAGCGTTCCTAGAGCGGGTCGCTCGTCGGAAGCTGTCCGAGCTGGGCCAGCAATGCCGTCGTCACGGCGGCTGCTCCGACTGAGATCGCTGTGGATCGATTGGCCAGGATGCGTCGCCCCTCGGCACGCTGCGACAAGCTCAGGTCAAGCATGTAGAACTCGTCGATGTCGTCACAGCACCATTCGCCGCTTGCACTGTCGCGGCCAACTCGAGCCGTCGTCTGGATACGGATCCGGTGCCGGTTCCGGTTCTGGCTGATGCCCACCGCCTTGCGATTTGAAATGAGCACCTCTCCAGGCCCGATGCCGGCAAAGCAGACGAGTCGTCCCCACTTATCGGCCTGCAGCCCCGAGGTGTACACGACCGCAGCGTGATCGGTGACCGAGGTGAGCGCCGAAGCCCATACCTCCCCGGCCCAGTGGGCGGAGCGCGCCACGTCGTGATCCCACAGGGGGTCACCGGCCGGCACGAAGAAGTCGGCCCACACCTGACCGCCTGGCGAGATCAGCACCGCGCCGCCGCCGCTTCTACGTCGCACGATCTCGGCGTCGACATCCGCCGCGCGATCGCGATCGGCGCAGTCAGCGCTCTGCGCGCTTCCCAGCACAAGGGCTGGCCGGGTGACCGAGTGGAGACGGATCCAGCGTGAGGAGGCCGCGGGCTCTTCAAGGTTGAGCAAGCGCGATGCGGGGCCGCGGGCGTATTGCAGACCCCAGCTGCCGACTCTGCGTCGCTGTGTTGGGGTCAAGCGCTACCGCCGACTATGCATCGCTAGGTGGGGTCAAGCGCTGCGCTGACTATGCATCGCTAGGTGGGGTCAAGCGCTGCGCTGACTTCCGAACCCGTGGAGGTAGGGCATCCACGCGTCGGGAACGACGCCCACGGCGACCGCAACCCAGTCTGTCGGAGACGGAGGGGCCGGCCTGCGTCTCAGCAGCATTCCGGACTCGCTCGGGAGCCGGTCGCGCTTGCGCGCGTTGCAACGAGCGCAAGCAGCGGCCACGTTCTCCCAGGTGTGCAGGCCGCCGCGGCTGCGCGGCACCACGTGGTCGACCGTCTCGGCTCGTGCCCCGCAATACTGGCAGCGACTGCTGTCGCGTACGAAGACGGCTCTGCGGCTCGGTGACCGATGCCGGTAGCGCGGCACATGGACGAATCGGCTGAGCCTCACCACGGAGGGCACCTCCACGGCGCGGCGCTCAGAGCGGAAGGCTCGGCCCGAGGGGTGCAACATCTCCACTTTGTGAGCCAGCACCAAACAGACGGCGCGGCGCGCGCTGACCACCGCCAGCGGCTCGAATGTCATGTTGAGCACCAGCACCCCGGCCATCGCTGCAGACTAGCGGTGAGAGCCAACCCCACTCGCCGGGGTGGCTGAGATCATCGGCAGCGCCCCATAAGCAGTCACTCAGAACTTCATGCGCTGCCGTCTGCACCATTCCAGCCATGCGATGACATCGCCGGGAGCAGGAGCCCTTTCAGGATCGCCGTACATTGCCTCGGCTCGGAACCGCAACAGCTCAGGCGTCGGCAAGGGTAGGAACGGGGGTCGCCGCCACCAGCCGGCTGCCGCGAACCTGCACATCTGCATGACGGCGGTCGCCCACAAACCTGGCCTGCGAAACAGCGCCGCAGCAGCAGCGAGCGCAAAACGTGCCGAAGTCACCGGCGTCATATTCACACAATGCCATCAGACTTCCGCTTTGCGGCACGCCAGCCGCGCCCGCACTCAGTGCCGATCTCAAGCTCTCCGCCTGTCGGTGCGACACTAAACTTAATGGGCCATGGGCCCGCCCCACGCAGCACGCTCCGAGCATCCTCCGAGACGCTTCACCGAACAGTTCGCGCTGATCCGCGACAACATCGGCCAAGCCGTCAAGGGCAAGCCCGAGGCGATCGCTCTGCTCATCTTAGCGCTGGTCTGCGACGGACATGTGCTAGTGGAGGACGTGCCGGGCGTCGGCAAGACCACTCTGGGCAAAGCTCTGGCGCGCAGCGTCGATCTGACTTTTGGTCGCATCCAGTTCACACCCGATCTCTTACCGGCAGACCTCACCGGCACATCGGTGTACAACCGCGCCACCGGTGATTTCGAGTTCCGGCCCGGGCCGGTTTTCTCCAACATCGTGCTCGCAGATGAGATCAACCGGGCATCGCCGAAGACGCAATCTGCTCTGCTGGAAGCGATGGGCGAGTCGCAGGTGACTCAAGGCGGCGTCACACGGCGGCTGAAGTCGCCCTTCACGGTGATCGCTACCCAAAACCCGATAGAGCACGAAGGCACTTATCCGCTGCCCGAGAGCCAGCTGGACAGGTTCTTGATGCGCTTCGCGGTCGGCTACCCTGACAGGGCCGCCGAGGAAGAAATCCTTCACACACGACGGTCCCAGGATCCGGTCGACTCGATCGAGCCGGTTGCCGATGTGTCGGACGTGCTCGCAATGTCAGCGTTCGTCGACAACGTGCACGTATCGCCGATGCTGAGGAAGTACCTATTGGACATCGCCGAGGCCACGCGGCGCCATCCCGACCTGGCTCTTGGCATATCGCCTCGAGGGGTTCTGGCCGTTCTGCGAATGGCCCGAGCTCGGGCGGCGTCGCTGGGCCGGGCCTTCGTGATGCCCGACGACGTGAAGTCGCTGTCGCCGGTGATGGTCCCCCATCGGCTTGTGTCTACGCCGGAGGCCCGCATGAAGGGTCTGCGCCCGGCTGACGCCGTTGCTGAGATACTCGCATCGGTGCCAGTGCCCGGCAACCCGCGCCGCCGCGGACGCCGAAGGCCGTGAGATGCCGACGGTCGCCGGGTGGCAGCTGCTGATCATCAGCTTGGCCGCGTTCGCCGCAGGGCGGGCGTTCGGCCTGCTGGAGATGTACGCGGTCGGGGCGACCGGCGCGGCCGCTGTCACCGCCGCCCTGGCCGCGCGGGCGCTTCACCCGTCTCGGCTCGTGGTGCGGCGCACTAGGTCGGTGATGTTGCTCGCAGCGGGCTCACAGGCGGTCGTGTCTTTGGAGATCGCCAACCGCTCCCGCCTCCGATCTCCCTCGGTGGTGCTGCGCGACAGGATTGCCGGGCCCCACGGCGCCATCGAGACGCGCCTTGAGGTGGCACCGATGGCCGGGCGTTCGTCGGCCTCGCGATCGGCGCCACCGGTCAGTGGTCGTTACACAGTGACCGCAGAACGCCGCGGCGTTCTCCAGATCGGGCCGATCCGGCTCGACGACCAGGATCCCCTGGGATTGGCGCGTC
Source organism: Acidimicrobiales bacterium (assembly GCA_965214945.1). Taxonomy (GTDB): domain Bacteria; phylum Actinomycetota; class Acidimicrobiia; order Acidimicrobiales; family Aldehydirespiratoraceae; genus JAAXHB01. Next base: position 1,521,940 of record OZ244029.1, read on the forward strand.
GCTCCCGCCAGCTGGACGTGAGGAGCCGTGTGATTGTTCATCCGCCGCTGGAGGATCTGAGCTTTGCGACAGCGCCCAGAGGCGACGACCCGATGAGCGGAGAGCAGATGCACTGGACCCTCAGGCAGACCGCGGATGACTTCGACACACTCCGCGGTTACGTGAGTGGTGACGATCCACGCCACATCCACTGGCCCTCCACAGCGCGCCTCGACGAGCTGATGGTGCGCCAATACCGCCCGGCGCTGCAGGGCCAAGTCATAGTAGTGCTGGACACCCGCCCACCAGGCGATGCCGAGGCCGCGCAGGATTGCACTACATCTGTCGCCGCATCAGTGGTGCTGGCATCGCTGACCGCCGGCGACCAGGCCCGAATCATCACCACCGATGGGCGGGTCACACCGACGCTGCACAGCCTCTCGGACATGCCGACAGCGCTGGAGTTCTGTGCCGCGCTGTCCGGGGGCGGCGAGTACGCCGCCGACACCGTGTCGAAGGTGGCGGGAGTCCGTTCAATGGTTGTGGCTGTCACCGCGTCGCCCGACACCGCGGACCGCCCCGCAGCCAGGCACCACCTGATGCGCACTCTGGGGGCCTCATTGCTGATCAGCTGCGACGCGGCGCGCTGGAACGCCCCGGCGGCGGCGCAATCCTCGGTAGCGGCCGGAGACTGGCTGCATCTGACGGGTGCTGGCCAGTTGCGTGACCTCTGGGCCGCAACGCGCCGCGGCGGCTGCCACAGCCGCCGCGGCGCGAGCGTCAGCGCGTGAGCTTCCCAGGGGTTAAAGCGCTGGCGGAATCGACTGCCGAATCGCGATCCCGTGTCGTCGCCGGTGTTGTGGAGGCGACGTGCGAGGTGTCATTGGTCTTGCTCAGTGCGGTGGCGGCGGCCACCACGGTGAGGCTCTTCACCGACGACGCCTATTTGGTGGAACTGCTAGCTCTGACGGCCGCGTCGCACCTGGTGGCGGCGTCACTGCGGCGCATCGGGGCGAAAGCGGTCAGCTCCGCCGTACTGAGCGCCGCCTGCTTCGTGATCGCCGCCACCAGGTGGCGCTATGGCGAGACCGCTGCTTGGCATGTGCTTCCCACATCGGAGACACTCAGCAGCGTTAGAGCCGATCTGAGCGAGGCTTGGATGGCGCTCGACAGCGGCCAGGCGCCCGTGGAGCCCACCTCGGGCCTCGTGCTTGTGACCGCAGCTGTCTTCTGGGCGGGGGCATTCATATCTGACGGCTTGGCATTTCGGCTGGGTTCGCCTGCCGGAGCGTTGGCCGTTGCGTCCGGCGTGTTCATCGGAACCGCGGCGCTGGGCAGCGCTGACGGCTCGCTGCGACACACGGCCGCTTTCTGCGCGGCCGCCGCTCTGGTGTTGACAGTTCTGCGCATGCGCGCTCGCAGCGTTTCCAACTGGGCCGAGGCGAGACCCGGTCAGGGCTTGCGTGCTGCAGGGCTGTCGGGAGGGCTGTCGGCGGGTTTGGCCGTGGTCGCCGGCGTGCTGATCGCGCCCACGCTTCCGGGCGCGCAGGAGCCGCCGTGGTTGGATCTGCAAGAACTGGAAGTGCGTGCCAGCACGCGGAGGGTGCTGAGCCCGCTGGTGCAGGTGCAGAGCCGTCTGGTCTCCCAGAGCGAGCAGGAGATGTTCACCGTGACCGTGCCCCAGGGCGCCCGCCAGTACTGGAGACTGATGTCGCTGGACTCTTTCGACGGGTCTGAGTGGAGCACCAAATCCAGATTCCGTGACGTCGGCAGAACTCTGCCGACAACCGTGCCCAAGCCGATTCAGGGGGCGTCCCTGAGGCAGACGGTCACGATAAGCGCTTTGAGCAACATCTATCTGCCAGCCGCGTACGAAGTGCGCAGAGTGGTCGACGACGGCGGACAAACCCTCGAGTACGAGGTCGCCTCGGGCGCTTTGGTGCTCTCCGACGGAGATCTGAGCACCGCCTCAGCGGCGCCGCAGCAAGCCTTCACCTACACGGTGGAGTCGGCAGGCCCCGATATCTCAGGCCGGACTGAACTCGAGGGACCGCCGGCTCTCTCGGTCTCGGGGGCATTCCTGGCTCACAACACGTCACTGCCGGACGACTTCCCCGAATCCGTTCGAACAGAGGCTCAGTTGGTGACCGCCGGAGCGGGCTCCGATTACGAGCGAGCCCTGCTGCTACAGGACTACTTCTGGCTCGGCAACCGATTCACCTACGACACCGGTGTGGCATCAGGGCACGGAGCCGACAGCTTGGAAAGCTTCCTGTTCGACGTGCGAGCAGGCTATTGCGAGCAATTCGCAGCCTCTTACGCAGCAATGGCCCGCAGCGTAGGGCTGCCCGCCCGGGTGGCGGTCGGGTTCACATGGGGCGAATGGGACGCAGAACGCGGCGTGTACGCCGTGCGGGGAAAGCACGCCCACGCCTGGCCGGAAGTGTTTCTCAGCTCAGCTGGATGGGTTCGCTTTGAGCCGACTCCCGGCCGGGGCGGGCCCGACGACTTCGCGGTCACTGGGCGCGTGGCAGCCCAAGCTGGTGACGTCGGGCAGACCGAGCGCCTCTCGGGCACATCACGAAGCGACGAGAGCGCCGGAATGGGAACCCGACAACCCCAAGCTTTGGCACCGACAACCACGGTCGCAATAATCCCAGGTGGCGGAGATGCGTCGGACGGTGTACACGTTTTGAACGGAGCGCTTCTCGCGGCGGGAATCGCGGCGGCAGCCGGCCTGTACGCCGTCACAGTGCCAACACTTCGATATCTGAAGCGCAGGCGGCTGTCAGCGCGAGCGCTCGGTTGCCCGGAGCGCCGCATCAAGCTCGCCTGGGATGATGCCGTTGCCTCACTGGATCTGCTGGGCTTCGCGCCGCGCTCTTCTGAGACTCCCTCGGAGCTGGCGCGCCGCGTAGCTTCAACGCGCCCTGACGTCACTGAGCCGCCGACCGGCTTCGCGGCGACTCCTCCGCCCGCAACGGGGCGTAGGCAGCCGCCGACACTGCCCGATGGATCGTTGGAGACTTTGGCTCAGACCGCGGCTCTCGGGTGCTTTGCACCATCCAGTGCCGTGTCCGCCGACTGGGCGCGACGAGCGGAACTAGCCTCAGCGGCGATCGTCTCAGCGTGTCGCCAGCAGATTCCGGTGATGCGGCGAGCTGCCGCTGCGCTGGACCCCCGCCCACTGTTCAGCAGCGAATGACCTCGCGGCAGCGCCGGCACCGCCGGCCGCTCTCGTTCGGAAGGCTGGGTTACTTGTCGGAGCGGCCGTCACGCTCGAACCGCTGCCGCATCCGCTCGCCAGCTCCTCCGACCACACCCCTCAGCCCGCCCGTGCGCATCGACTGTGTCACCTGCCCGAGGCCGGCTTTCCCAAGCTTACGGGCGTTGCGCTCAAGGAAGAGTAGCGATCCGAGCATCACCAGAAACCCTGCAAACGACAGCAGGTATGAGATCGCGAGCATCCCGACCATGATCACCACGCCGACTGCCAGTCCCAGCGCGGCCCACTTGATATTGCGCAGAGAATGCGTGTACACGGTTGTCTCAGCCACCTCGCGAGCTAGCTCCGGGTCGTCCTCATAGAGGTGCGACTCGATTTCGCTAAGGATTCGCTGCTCGTCCTCGGACAGCGGCACGCCCATCACCTCCAAGCTGACCAGAACCGTGGTCTCATGGGACGCTCTTAGTCTAGGGGGAACTTGCTGTGTCTGAGACCTAGCCGGAGGCGGATCGATCGTGCATCCGACGGATCGCGTCATTTCTTCGGATCGCGTCATGTCTCGTAAGGCCCCCAGACTTCGGGATTCTCGCTGCCGGGCCGCATTAAGCGGTCGGGTCTGACAAGGGCGGCGGGGCCAATGGCTGTCGCGCCGAAACGGTCGCGTATCTTGTCCATCACCTGCTCGGCAGCCTGCGTCCGGGCTTGTCGGGCTCGCGCTCGCTCGTTCCGCGCCAGTTCCTTCTCGCCGCCTAATTCCAGGCAGAGCTGAGCCGACTCAGCATCGGCTGAACGCGACAGGCCTGAGCCGCTGACCCCAAGTAGGCGCACACCGGCGCGCAGATCCACATCGGCGAGCATGCTGAGTGCCGCCTCCGCGACGTCGCGTGAGCAGCTTGAGGGGTTGCGCAAGGTCGACGACCTGGTGATTGTGGTGAAATCGCCGTAGCGGACCTTCAAGGTGATCGTGCGCGCCCGCAGGCCAGCGACACGCATCCGGCGGGCTGCCGCGTCCGCCAAGCGAGCTGCTTCGATGTCGAGTTCGGCGCGGCCGCTGATATCGCGCGAGAAGGTGCGCTCATGTCCGAACGAGCGCGGCCGGCGAAAGGTAACCACCGGACGGTCGTCAAGGCCCCGCGCCAATGCCCGCAGATGCCGCCCCAGCGTCGGGCCGAGGGTACCGACAGCGGTCGCGGAGGACAGAGCCGCGAGCTCGCCGACAGTCTCGACGCCGACAGCGGCTAGGCGGCCGGCAGTGGCGCGTCCGACGCCCCAAAGAGCGCTCACCGGCAGCGGGTGCAAGAAGTCGAGCTCGCTGCCGGCTTCCACCACGTGCACACCTGATCCAAAAACCGGTCCCGACGGCGAGGGTCGGGGCTTGGCTCGCTCCGTCGCTAGCTTCGCGATCAGTTTGCAAGACGCAACGCCAATCGAGCAGGTGAGCCGCTCGTGTTCCAGGACGGCAGAGCGAATCCGCGCAGCGATCTCCGGCGCGGATCCCGACAATCGGGCCACGCCCCGCACGTCGCAGAAGGCCTCGTCCATCGACAGGGGCTCGACCAGCGGCGTGACGTCGCGCAATATGTCCATGACCCGAGCCGATACTTCGGTGTAGTGGCTGTGATCACCGGGCAAGAACACGGCCTGAGGACAGAGTTGACGGGCTCGGGCCGACGGCATCGCGGAGCGTACCCCGAAGGCTCGGGCCTCGTAACTGGCCGCGGCCACCACGCCGCGGCGCCCGGTCCCGCCCACCATGACCGGCTTGCCGCGCAGTTCGGGACGGCGTAAGATTTCAACGGAGGCGTAAAAGGCGTCCATGTCCATGTGAAGGAAGCCGGCGACGCCGTCCGGAGGCGGCCCGGTCGTGACACGCGGTGCCGCTTCTGCCATGAGACAAGCATGCCATCGTGCTGCGACACCCGATGGGGCAGCGCTGACAGGCCGAAACGGGCCTCTCATCGCGACTAGCTTCGCGACCCGGCGGACCTAGCGGTCTGGGATGGCCCTCCATCCGAACCGGCCCCAAGCAGCGACTAGTCTGACCAGCGTGAGCGACCCACCGGACGCGCTGCTGCCCGATTCGTCGCCCTCCACAACGGCACGTGTGCTGGCGTTCGCTTCAGTCGTTATCGCCGGAGCATGCGGCGGCCTCATCGGCTTTGCTGTCGTCGATCTCGGATGTAGCGGCGACTGCACCCTCGCGGCGGGCCTGGCCGGTGTCGCTGTCGCTGTGGGCGCCGCGGCGGGCACGGCTGTAGTTGCGGTGCTGGTGCTGCGCTCCAGCGCCGAGTGGCGCGCGTTGCAGCTTCGCTCTAGCGCCGACAGCGCAAGAATCGGGAAGCCGTGACAGTCCGCATTCTCATCGTCGAAGACGACGAGCGCATCCGCGACGCGCTACGCCAGGCTCTGGAGAACGAGGGCTGGCTGGTGCATGAGACCGGAACCGGCGAGGACGCTCTCGTCGCGTTCGACACCGCCCCTGTTGACGTGGTGCTGCTGGACATCACATTGCCCGACATCGACGGCTTCGAGGTCTGCCGGGCGATCCGGCGACGTAGCGACGTCCCGATCGTGATGGTCACGGCCCGCTCAGACACCCACGACGTGGTCGGGGGCCTCGAGGCAGGCGCCGACGACTACCTCACCAAACCCTTCGCGCCCAAGGAGCTTTCAGCGCGGATAAGGGCGCTGCTGCGCAGAGTTCGGGCGTCTGAGAGCGGAAGCAGCCCGATGGTGTTCGGCGAACTGGAGATTCTGCCTGAGGAAGGTGTCGTGCGGGTCGCCGGAGTGGAGGCGCCGCTCACCAAAACCGAATTCCGACTCTTGGTGGAGTTCGGCGCCCACGCAGGTCGGGTGCTCAAGCGCGAAGACCTTCTGGAAGCCGTCTGGGGCAGAGGCTACTTCGGTGACAGCCGTCTCGTCGACGTCCACGTGCGCAGGCTGCGCACCAAGATCGAGGCCGATCCCGCAGACCCGCGATACGTCATCACTGTACGGGGCATGGGTTACAAGCTTCAGGCCTGAAGCCGAGCCTGGCATCCCGTGCACTTGTCTCAGCCGTCTGGGCCGGGCCTGAGGCGCTTCGGGCTCGGTCGCCTCGGGCTCAGGGCCCGCATCGCCACGGCCTTCGCTCTGAGTGGCCTGCTGCTGTCGTCCATCATCTCGCTGGCGACACTGGGGCTGACCCGGCAGAACCTGCTGCAGGAACGAGACTCCAGCACCTTCGCGGAGTTCGTTAACAACGCCCGTCGTGTCCGCAACGAACTCACCTCGGAGACCGACGACGAAGGACGGCGCGCTATTGTGGAGCGGCTGGGCCAAACATCCGGAACGTTCCCGTTGCTGCGGGTGGGTGAGGCTTGGACTGCGGCCGACCCGCTGGTGTTTGGACGCGAGTCGGTGCCGGATTCGCTGCTGAGATTTGCCGACGCGGGAACGCCGGCTCGAATGCGCGCCGCCATCGGCGACTCTGTCGTGATCGTCTCGGCCCTGCCAATCACCAGCACTGGCGTGGAGGCCACCTACTTTGAAGCGGCTCTGCTCGACGACATCGACGACACGCTTGAGGCCCTGACGGTGATACTGCTCGGCGCCGCCGCTGTCACCACCGTCTTGGCCGCGTTCCTCGGCGTCTTCGTGGCCAGACGGCTGATGAGGCCCCTGGCGGAGGTCAGCACCGCAGCCGAGGCCCTCGCCGCCGGCGCGCTCGACACACGCCTCGATCCCCCGGCGGACGCAGACCTGGCGTCGCTGACGGCGTCGTTCAACGAGATGGCGCGCGCTCTGGAAGATCGCATTGCCCGAGACGCGCGTTTCGCCTCAGCGGTGAGTCACGAGCTGCGATCTCCCCTGATGACGCTCACAGCCTCAGTCGAGGTGCTTTCGAACAGCGCAGAGAAGCTCGGTGATCGGGGTCGCATCGCCATCGACCTGCTCGCGGACGACATCGCCAGGCTCCACAGGCTGGTGGAAGACCTGCTCGAGATCAACCGCTACGACGTCGGGATAGCCGACCTGCGTGCCGAGCCCTTGGATGCGGTCGAGTTCGTGCAGCAGGCGATCTCCGTGCAAGGCACGCGCTGCGAAATCGACTTCCAAGTCACAGCGGAGGCGCGTGGAACGGTTCTGTGGGCCGACAAGCGCAGGCTCGGACAGGTCGTGTCGAACCTGGTGGACAACGCGGTGAAGTACGGCGGGGGCAGGGTGTATGTCGAGATCGACCGCCTCGGGGATCGGCTGTTGCTGAACATCGAGGACGATGGCGCAGGCGTGGCCGCCGACGAGCGCGAGGTGATCTTCGAACGGTTCAGCCGTGGCCGAGCCGGCGGTCGACGCGGCCGCGGCTCGGGCTCGGGGCTCGGCCTGGCGCTGGTGAATGAGCACGTGAGCGTTCACGGCGGAAGGGTCTGGGCGGAAGACCGCTCCGGCGGACTGCCCGGCGCCCGCTTCACGGTAGAGCTGCCAATCGCCCCCAACGGGGTCTCAGACGACGAAGCGAGCATCTCTGCAGCGGGCGGGGCAGTGCCGTGACCGCAGCACGCGCCGCCGCGGCAGCTCTGTCGGCGCTCGCGCTCGCGGCCCTGCTCACCGCAGCCGCTGGCTGCGGCGTGCCGATAGACAACGAGGCCCAGACGATTGATGTCACCGACCTTCCCGAGGGCCTTCGGCCCGGTTTCACGCCCACAACCACCTCGGCGGCGCCGGTGCCTTTGACCGTTCCCACAACGGTCTACCTGCTGACCAACCCTCCGGACACCGAGCGAACCGTGGCCGTGGCAACCATCCGCCAGGTGGCACGCAGCGGCGCACTGCGGGACGTGTTGGCGGCGCTGTTCGGTGAGACGACCACTGCCGAGGAGCAGGCCGAGGGCTACTTCAACACGCTGGAGCTGTTCGCGATGAACGACGTGACCGTAAGCGACAGCGTGGCCACGGTGGATATCTCTCCCCTGTCGATGGAAGACCTCCCGCCTCCCGCTGACACGCTGGAGCTGGTTGCGGCACAGTTAGTGTTCACTGTCGCGGAGTGGGGTGCCGAAGGCACGCGTATCCTCCTCGACGGTGCCGAAGTGCCAATACCCACCAGCGACGACGACGCCGATCCCGGCTCGGTGTTGACGGTGAGCGCCTACGAGCAGTTCCATCTTGAGCTTCCTTCGGCCGCTACCACCCTCACCAAGACCACACTGGCCGCGACCACCACAGCTCCAGATGCCACTCCCACGACGAGGGCGCCCAGCTCCTCGACCCCTTCTCAGCCCGCCCCAGGCTGAAAGCCGCCTTAAGGCACGAACCGGCTTCAGGCGAACAGGTCGCAGGCCTCTTGGAGCAGGTCCTGGCGCACCGATTTGAGCTGGGCCGTGGCGTCAGCCAGCGACACGAGCTTGATTGAGCCCGCCTGCAGTGACACCATCTGCCCGAACGCGCCCTGGTGGACCGCGTCGATCGCAGACACGCCGAAGCGGGTGGCCAGGGCGCGGTCGAAAGGACTCGGCGTACCGCCGCGCTGCACATGCCCGAGGATCGTGACCCTCGTCTCGAGGCCGGTTCGCTTCTCGACCTCCGCAGCTATGACGTTGGCGACCCCCCCAAGACGCTTGTGACCGTACGCGTCAACCGGCGGCGTATCCAGCTCCAACGTGCCAGGCACAGGCATGGCGCCCTCCGCCACGACAACCACGGAATCGTGTCTGCCCCTCGCCTGTCGGCGCAGCAGCGCGGCTGACAGCTCGTCGATGTCGAATGGAACCTCAGGCACAAGCGTGTACGCGGCCCCGCCCGCTATGCCCGACCACGTGGCGATGTGCCCCACGTGTCGGCCCATCACCTCAACGAAAATCGCCCTGTCATGGCTCTCGGCGGTGGTCATGATGCGATCGATAGCTTCAGTGGCGGTCCGAACGGCGGTGTCGAAACCAAGAGTGCGTTCGGTGCAGTCCACATCGTTGTCGATTGTCTTGGGGACGCCGACGAGCTTGAGGCCGCGGCTGTGCATGTCCCGGGCGCACGACAATGTCCCCTCCCCGCCAACCACGATCAGCGCGTCGATCCTCAACGCGTTGACGGTCGCGGAGGCCCGCGCCAACCCGTGCGGAAGGCTGAACGGCGTGTGGCGCGACGTCCCCAGCACGGTTCCACCCCTTGTGAGTAGGTCACGGCATGAGGCGTCGTCGAGTTCCGCCCAATCGCTTTCTACGACGCCCCGCCAACCGTCGTGAAACCCGATGACCGTGTCGCCGTAGACGCGCTCGGCTTTGCGCACCACCGCCCGGATCACCGCGTTAAGCCCGGGACAGTCGCCGCCTCCGGTCAGCAGCCCGACGCGCATCAGACGCACTCAGATGCGAGCATCGCAGCCCCGACCGCGCCCGCCTGCGAGCCCAGCTTCGCGGGCACCACCCGGACGCGGGGTCTGCGGTCACCGCCGAGCACGTGGCGACGTGTCCACGCCCTTATGCCGCCTACCAGGGGCTCGCCGATGTCGATCATGCCGCCGGCGATGACCACCATCTCCGGGTCGAGCACATGAACGAGATTGGCGATGCCGACCGCCGTGTAGCGGCAGAAGACGTCCAACACCGTCATCGCCGCGGGGTCGAGTGCCGCGATCCGGGCGTGAACGTGCTCTCCGCGGACTGCCCGCACCGAACCGGCCTCCGCAACGATGCTGTCGAACTCGCCCCTCGCCGCTGCCTCGCGAGCAAGCCGGCTCAAGCCCGGGCCCGACGCGTAGTACTCCCACGGACCCCGCGCGCCGGTGAGGTGCCGCGAACCGGACTGCTCCACGACCATATGGCCGGACTCCCCGGCGAACCCGTTCCACCCGCGATAGAGCCTCCCGTCCAAAACGAACCCCGTTCCGATCCCGGTGCCCAGCGTGACCAGCGCGATGTGACGGCAGCCGCGGCCTGCACCGAAACGCGACTCAGCCCACACGGCCGCGGTGGCGTCGTTCTCAACCGTCACCGGGCGGCGCAGCCTTCTCCCCAGACGGCGCCGCAAGTCCAGGTCGAGCACACTAGGGATATTGGGCGAGTAGCGCAGCACGCCTTGCCGGTCGACTAGCCCAGCAATGCCGACGCCGACGGCCGAGAAGGTGCGCCCACGCTGCTGTTCGAGCGCTGCCACGGCCGCCTCCACGGTATCTATCAGCAACTTGCCGTCGTCGATGGTTGCATCGCGGCGCGCCGCCGCAGGACGGGCCGGGTCGGCGGGATCCACTGCCACAGCCAGCACCTTGGTGCCGCCTATGTCGAAGCCGCAGTACATTGCGCAAGATGGTGCCTCGGCTGCCCGGACACGGGCTCAGCCGCGGGCGCGGTCGGCTGCCTCCACGTAGGCCTTCAGCTCGTCCAGAGCGGTCTGCATGATCCGTGACTCCGCCCGGCGCTTGACGAACCCCGGCAACGGCACGGCGAGTTCCACGGCCAAGTGGTAGACCACCTCCGTGATGCCGCTCTCTCCGGCGACCGGCCTGAATTCGTATTCGCCGTCGAGCCGGGCGGTGGCATCGCCCCGTTGGAGTCTCCACGCCAGGCGAAGCGGGTCTTTACCGTAGAAATAGCGCAGTGTGTAAGCAGCAGAGCGCCCCATCGCGGCCACGCGGAACTCAACGTCAACGGCGTGGCCAGAACTGTCACGGTGAAGGATGCGTGCCTCTTTGATATCACCCGCCCACTTCGGGTAGCGCTCGAAGTCGGTTGCGACGTCAAAGCACCGCCGCGGCGAAGCCATGATCGTGGTCCGCTCGGTTGCTTGATCGACCACGCGGGTACCGCCTCTCCGTTCGCCGACAATGCTGAGCGTCAATCTCCATATGTCTGGCCTTAAATATCTAGCGGCGGAGCGCCCAGGGCGCACCGCCGCCGCAGCGTCGTGTCGCTGACGGCGAAGTCGCTCAGAGCAGACCGCAGGCGGGCTCAGGCTGCCAGGTCGCAGAGAGCCTGCTCCAGCCGAGCCGCCAGCACGTCATAGGAGAACTCCTGCTGGGCGCGCCGGCGGGCCAGCTCTCCCATCCTCCGGCGCCGGTCGCCGTCATCGAGCAGGCCCGCGATCGCCGCCGCCGCCGATTCTGCGTCGGGGCTCTCCAGCACTACGCCGGTCTTACCGTCGACCACCGCCTCGTGCGCGCCCCCGCTGCGTCCGGCGACTTGGGGAACCCCGGCGGCTGCGGCCTCTACGAAGACGATGCCAAAGCCCTCCTGCTCCAGGCCTCCCCAACGCGATCTGCACAGCATGGCGAACACGTCCGAGCAGCCGTACAGCGCTGTGATGTCGACGTCGCTCAGACGCCCAAGCAGCCGCACCGGTGCGTTGAGGCGCCGCACCAGCCGGTCCAGTCGGCGTTTGTCTCGTCCCTCGCCGGCGATCGCCACCTGCAGCCGACGACCTTCCGCCGACAGCATGGCCGCGGCCCTTACCAGCGTGTCCATTCCCTTGCGGGGCACGAGCCTCGACACGCTGGCCACCAGCGGTTCGCCTGACACCAGTCCAAGCCGATGACGCGCCTTGGAGCGGGCGCAACCGCGCAGCGGACCGAAGCGGTCAACATCGGCGCCGGGCGGGATCACATACGCGCGCAGCGGCAAGCTCACAGCGCGCTGACATTCGGCAGCCGCATAGCCGCCGGCCGCGATCACACCCTCCGCGCCCCTCAGCACCCTCGCGAGCTGCCGGCGCGCTCCTGCGATGCGCGCCGGTATAGCCGCCTCCGCGCCGTGGACGACCACCGCGTAGCGGCACTTGAGATGTGGCCCGATCAAGCCGGCTGGAAGCGCCGGGTCGATCACCACGAGATCGGCCCCACAGCGCCGCACCATCCGATTGACGCGCCTAACCAGATGCGGCAGCGGCAGTAGCCACGGCTCGCGTGAGCGGATCACCCGCATCGGAGCTGCCGCGTCGAAGGCGGCGGCTCCGCGGTGCGGGGTGGTGTGAACCGTCGCCTCGCCGGACGGCAGGCGCCGCCACAGCTCCCAGAGATAGCTCTGGATGCCGCCGATCTTGGGCGGGAAGTCGTTGGTGACAAGCAGATGCCGGGGCATCAGCGCGCCCGCGCGCCCGCGGGCCACTGCGACACCCTGTCAGCAGGCTGTGACAGCGAAAGCTGTGACAGAACGGCCGCGGCCGGGCGGAGGCCGTCTCGAGGCGGCACCCATCGCTCGAGTTCGGCGGCCACCAGCGGGTGTTCCCACAGCTTCAGGGCATCTAGGGGAAGCAGCAGCCGCCTGGCGCACCACACTGCGTGGGCCGCTATCAGCGGGTCGCTGTCGGCGAGAGCGGAGTTGACGGCCGCGCGCACTCCTGGCTGCATCGGATCCCCGACGTTGGCGAGCACCACCAACGCGTTGCGCCGCAGGTAGCGAGGCTCGCGGCGTGGGATGTACCAGCGCCCGTATTGCGACATCAGCTCCGCGTCGGACGCGGCGAGCATGTCGATGAGCGGCACCCAAGCGTCTCCCGCCGCGCCAGGATCGGCTGGTTGCCGCCGGGTGCGCAGGAACCGCACGCGGTTGGGGGGACATACGTCGCCGCAGTCATCGCAGCCGTAGATGCGATCTCCGAGGGCCACGCGATAGCGCGGGTCGAACACGCCGTCAGCCTGAACGAGCCATGCCAGACAACGGCGGGCGTCGACCGTGCCGGGAGATGTGATCGCGCCGGTTGGGCAGCCGTCGAGACACCGTCGGCACGAGCCGCATCCCTCGGCTATCGGAGCTGGGTCTCTTCTCACCAGCGGCGCGTCAGTGATGACCGCTCCCAAGACCGCCATGCTGCCTGCGCCCGGCACCAGGATGTTGGCGCTCTTGCCCCACCAGCCGATGCCCGCCCGGTAGGCCGCGGCGCGGTCCACCATGTGGTTTTCGTCGGCGACGACCACAGCGCGATGCCGCTCAGCCCGCAGCAGAGCGGCCACCGCTTCAAGGGCCCGGCGAAGCGCGGCGTAGTGGTCTGAGCGCGCGTACGCTGCCACCCGACCCAGCGGCTGCTCGTTGTCTGGAGGGGGCGGCTGCGCTGTGTGGTAGTCGAGGGCCCCCACGACCAGGGCGGCAGCACTGGGAAGCGACCGAGCCGGGTCGGTGGAACGCTCCGGGTTTCGGTACGTGAACTGCATGCCCGCGTGAAGCCCGGCCCGTTTGCGCTCGCGCAGAATACGGGCCGCGCCGTCGAACGGCGCAGCCCGGCAGACTCCCACCGCGCAGAGCCCGGCCCGGCGCCCTTCTGCGGCCAGTGACTCGGCGTCAATCATCTCGGTTGGCCCGCGATCTGTCGGAAAATCAGCGCGCCGCCGCCACCTCGTCGAGCCGGGCAGCCATCCGGCCGTCGTCCACTGCCGCGGCCGCGGCCTCAACGCCTTCGGCGAGGTCATCGGCCAGGCCGGCCACCACCAGCGCGGCGGCAGCGTTGAGCAGCACCATGTCGCGTCGGGGCCCTGGCTCGCCGGCGGCGATGCCCGCGAGGATCTCCGCGTTCTCGCGGGGGCTTCCGCCGCGCAGGTCGGAAGGCCTGGCGGGGCGTAGGCCCGCGTCCGCGGCGTACACGGATCGTCGGATCAGCTCGCCGCCGCGCAGCTCGATCACCAGGTTCGGGCCGGTTGTCGTTAGCTCGTCAAAAACCCCGTCGCCGTTCACCACCATCGCACGCTCAGAGTTGAGGGCTCTCAACGCCTCGGCCATCGTCGGAGCAAAGCGCGGCTCTGCGACTCCTAGCACCTGGCGAGTGACCCGCCCCGGATGCGACAGCGGGCCGAGCAGGTTGAACACCGTAGTTATGCCGATCTCAGTGCGAACTGCGGCCACGTGGCGCATGGCGGGATGGAAGGTCTTGGCGAACGCGAAGCCCAGGCCCGAGGAGCGCACCATGTCGGCGACCTCATCGGGTGCCATGTCGATCTTTACACCGAGCGTTTCCAGCAGGTTGAAGCTGCCCGACGTGGAAGACGCGCTGACGCTTCCGTGCTTGCAGACAACCGCCCCAGCCGCTGCTGCCGCGAAGCAGGCCATGGTCGACACGTTCAGCGCGTGGGCTCTGCGGTGTGCGGTGCCGCCCGTGCCCACGATGTCGACGGTGGCCTCCGGCAGGTCGAGCGGCACAGCCTCATCCAGCATCGAGGTCACCATGCCGGTGAGTTCGTCAGCCGTGGCCCCCTTTATCTGCATCGCCATGATGAACGATGCCACCTGCGCGTCGGTGGCCTCGTCGGACAAGATTGCTCCGAGCATCACCCGGGCGGCTCCGGCGCTTATGTCCAACCCGCTGGCCAGCGCGGACAGCAGCTCACGCCAGCCTCCGTAGTCATCGAGATTGCTCACGGTGTCGCTCCTGGTCGCTTGCGATCCGCGGCTCAGGCTAACTATCCTGCGGCGCGGCGGCGGGGAGCTGGCTAGATGGCCGCGGTCAGCCCCAGACTCTCAGGTGGTCTGGGGCGGGTCGAGGAAGGTCGGGACTCCGCAGGGCAGGGTGCTGGCTAGCGGCCAGTCGAGGTGACTCGCAGGAAAGTGCAACAGAGAGCAGACCGCCGGCTCTAGCAGCGGGCAAGGGTGAAACGGTGCGGTAAGGGCGCACCAGCGTTTCGGGCGACCGGAACGGCTATGTAAACCCCACCCGGAGCAAGATCAAGCAGGGAGAGGGCTGCCCGTCCGTAGACACTCCCGGGTAGATCGCAAAGATGGATGGTCATCCACGGAGGCTCCCGGAAACGGGTTCCCGGACAGAATCCCGCCTATAGGCCAGGTCCTCGCCGCTGCCGGCCTGCAGAATTCCGAGCCATCAGCCCCGAGCTGTCAGTTGGTGGTGCCTACACGCGGCCGCTGACCTCTGCACCAAACCCCGACGCCGATAACCGATTTGGTTCAGCGCACCACCATGCGTCCGCACTCGGAGCAATCGAGCACGGCTGGAGGCTCGCAGCGGGCTATGCGAGCTGCCTCCAGCTTGGGCATAGCGATCGGGCAACTGCATCCTGAGACCGGATCGAATGCCACTGCCGTGAGATAGCCGAACGCTGCTCTCCGCCGTTCGTAGCGCAGCAGCACCTCGGCGTCGACGACCGCAGCGGCCGCGTCACGAGCGGCTGTCGACTCTGTGAGAGTCATATCGATTTCCGCTGCGGCCGCGTCCAGCTCCGCCTCCAGCACTGTGACCCGCTCACTGAGCGAGGCTGCCTCCGTCTCGATGCGCTTGAGATCGTTGCGCAGATCATCGGCTTCTATCAGAGCCTCTATCGCCTTCTCCTCCAGGTGGTTTTGGCGGTCGCGCAGGCTCCGGATCTCGTGCTGCAACGCCTCAAGGCCCTTCAAAGCCCGGACTTCGCCAGAGTAGAGTTGAGCGTTCTTGGCCTCGGCGTCCGCTTCGAGCAGTCCGGCCTCGCCTTCCAAGCGGTTCTGGCGCATCAGCGTCTCAGCGCGTTGAGCGGCCGTTTCATCCATCTGGCGCCGCATCGCGTCGCGCTCGGCTCGGGCTGCTCGTAGCTTCTCGCGCTGGGGAAGTCCGCTTCGCTGATGTCGCAGCTGCTCGATTTCGGTGTCGAAGCGCTGCACCTTCAGCAGCGGCGAGTGCTCCTCCAGCGGGGCGTCAGCGGCCTCAGGGGCGTCAGCGGTTTCAACTGTGCCGGCTTCACTCATTAACACGAACGGTAGTCGCATCTCTCGCGCCCCGGCTGCGTCCCGCAGTGCTATCTCGATGCCGGCTGCGCCGGTGAAGCACCCTAAGGTCGCTTCTCCCGCAGGTGCTGTCTCCCGCAGGTGCTGTCTCTTGCGCCGCGGCCGAGCGCTGCGGTGAGACAATGAATGCCGTGCGAGTTGAGCCCGTGCGAGTTGGGGTAGTGGGCACGGGACGGGCGGCGGTGCTACACGCTGAGGCGGTGCGCGCTGCGCGAGGGGCCGAACTTGCGGGGTTGGCGTCGCGCCGACCGCGATCGAGTTCTGCCAGAGCGCTGACAGCAGCGCTGAATACCGCGCCTATGACTCTCGAAGAACTGGCCCGATCCTGTGAGGCCGTTGTCATCGCCGTTCCACCGGCCGTCCAGATAGAGGCTGCTGAGACACTCTCGGCCGTCGGAAGCGTCCGGGCTGCACTGGTGGAATCGCCCGCAGGGGTGACCCTGGACGCCGTCAACCGGCTCAGGCACGCCCTGGGAGGCCTTGCGGCGTTGGGCGCCGCCAACCTGCTACACGCCACAGCCGTCCGCCGCCTGCTCAACACCGTGGCGACGATGGCGCCGCACCATCTGCTGCTCCAGGTGGCGGTTCCCACCCCGAGCCGGGGGCCGCAGACGCGGCGCCTGTTCGGAGGAGGCGTGTTGGTCGATCCGGGCGCCGGTTTCTGGCCGGTGCTGATGACCGCGATCGGCACTGCTGTGGAATCCGTCGCCGCTTCTGAGATCACGCTGGGCTCGGGATCCGACACAGCCGCACGGCTGGTGCTGTTGGGATGCGACGGCAGTGTCGCCGGGGCGGAGATCTGCTGGGGTGCACAGGTGGCCGCAGCCTCCGTCGAAGCTGCAGACGCGGTCCGTGTCGCCCGACTGGAGGTCTGGCCCGCCCCGGTTCTGGAACTCAACGGTGCGCCGGTGGCCGCCAGTGAGCCGAAGCAGTCGAACCCCCTGGCCGCGCTCGGATTCGTGGAACAGATCCGCCGGCTGATTCGGGTTTGCCGAGGCGAGGCGACCGCCTGGCCCGGAATTGACGTGAGCTACGCGGCTCTCGCTGTCGCAGTCGCCGCCGCTGTCTCGGCTCGGCGGCGCGGCGCGCCTACGGCACTGGCAGAGACTCCCGACAACCTCTCGGTTCGCGAAATCCTGTCGACGTGAGCCGAGGTGTCTCGGACGCACAGCGTCAGGCGGGTCGCCTTCAGCTGCCGAGCTTGGAGTGACTACCTCTCCGGTCAGCTAAGCCGCACACTGTCAGGGCGTCGGGTCGCCCTCAGCTGCCGAGCTTGGAGTGATCCCAGCTTGCGGTGCGCTCTGCGGTGACCACCACGGCCACCCGTTTGGCAGCAAGACGCGCAGCCGCGGCACTCAGTAGCTCAGCGGGCACACCGGGCGTGTTTCGGATGATCACCGCCTCCGCCACCTGAAGCACGTCGTCGTAGTCGCGCAACAGTCGGGCGTTGCCCTTGATCATCACGCCCTTGAGCGTCTCGTAGGTGTCGCCACCTTCGCAGAGCACAGTTATGCGAGGGTCGCGTTCGAGGTTCTTGATCTTCTGGCTCTTGGCGTAGGTCTCAAAGACGATGTCACCGTTGAGCACCGCAAACCAAAGCGTGCACAAATGCGGGCTTCCGTCACGGTCAACCGTCGCAACCTGGAGCGCCTTCTGGGAGGCGACGAAGGCCTGCACTTCGGCCTCGCTCATGCGCACTGCGTCTCGTTTCTTTGTCACTTGAGTGCCTCTTCGATGAAAGACCGGCTCAGCTTCAGACGAACTGAGCTTCAAACGGAAATGTGATGTTGGTGATCTGCCAGCTGACAACGGGCTTGATACGCCTGCGTTGCTACGCCCGCGAGCGGCGCCGTGACAGCCTGTCCACACCGGGGTCGAACCCGGGAATCTGGGTCTGAACGCCCAAGGGGCCTCGCCATCGCACCAGGCGCTCAATGACCTGCTTCTCCACCTCGGGCCAGCTCGACGCGCGTGGCGGCCCGAACTGGCGGTTATAGGACTGATCGAAAACGATCACGTCGCTGCCACCTGCCCGAAGAGCCTCGATGTTGTGCGGCGCGTCTTCTATGTAGCAGTCGGCGCCGACCTCGGGCTTGTCGCCCAGAAAGCAGATGTCGCGGTACGGAATGCTGTGTTCGTCGAGCCATGACACGGTGTCGGTCACCGCCTCTACGTGACCCCAGTTGACGTACAGGCGATGTGTGATAACCCGGATCCACACTCCTGCGTCGGAAAGGCGCCATAGCGCATCCGCCGCGCCCTCGAGCACCGCCAGACGCGCCAGCAGCCGCCGCCCCACTACGGCGCGGCGGTGCAGCTGCTCGTATTCGTCCCGCTCGATGCCCCACTCGCTGAAGTGGTAGTCACTTCTCGTCAGAAGTGACGCCGGTTCGACGCCGCGGTCCTCGGCAACGAACGCCGCGAAGCCTGAGGCATAATCGGCCACCACCCCGTCGAGGTCGACGCCCAGCACGAACCGCGGGTCGCCGCTGAAAGGCGCCGCCTCCGCTGAAGGCTCGGCGGCGCCTGATCTGCTGTCAGCCAAGGGCGGCGTCGAGCGCCTCCACGGACGGAGCGAAATAGAACGACCCCGACGCGGGCGTCGAGTAGTCGGTGATGGCGTCGGGCACCTGGCCGTTCATGCCGTACATCGCCTCCATGCGCTCGCGCATCGGCGCCTGCGTCTTGCAGAACCCCATAAAATAGAGGCCGACGGTGCCGTCGTGGAACGCGTAAGGCGTGGAGCGGCGCACCATCTCGCCGCGCTTGGGCGTGGACTCGTCGGCCGTGGCGCCCTCGTGCAGCTCGACATGCGAGAGGTGTGATGTCGGCACCTGGACGTCGAGCTTCACGGAGTCGTCCTTGGTGCGGCCGAAGGTGTTCTCCTCCTGCTCCAACGACAGCGTCGCCCAGAAGTCCAGATCGTGGACCCAGCGCTGCGCGATGCAGAACGAGCCGCCCTCTCCGGCCTCGCCGTCGTCGATGATGGCGCGGTCGTACTGGTCTTCTGGCTCGGGGTTGCCGGTTCCGTCGATGTGGCCAGTGAGGTCGAGGCTGTTCTTATAGATGAAGGTCGGCGTCTCACGCGCTACGGCCATGTGGCCGGCCACGGCCTTGCGGAAGGTGTGCTGCACCTCCCAGCACAGGTCTTTCTCGGCGTGATGGACCCAGAACAGCAGCTCCTCCTGCGTTCCCACGGCGACTCTGCCGCCGTCGGGCGACTCGTAGCCGGGATAGGGCTGGAAGTCGTCGCCAGTCTCGATGCCGAGATCCGCCGCCAGGGTTGGGCCGAGCAGGACGCACAGGTTCACGCCCTGATCCTCAGCGTCCGCCCGGGCCGCGCTCAGCGCCTCTCGTATCACGCCTAGGTCGGCGCCGTCGGTGCGGCTCATGTGCGTGTACCACTGGTACTTCTGCAGCTCGGCGAGTATTGCTGGCTGAGGTGTTGCCATTGGTGTTCCTCTCTGACGGTTGCCTCTTGGACTCACCCGACCGCCCGGTATCGGCAGAGAAATTCGCCGCCGCCGAGGCCGGACAAATCGAATCTAGGCCTATGACGCTAGCCGATTTCGACGCGAACTGTGACACCGGAACGCGGGCGCTGTTTAGCCCGTCCTGGCGCGCCGCGGCGGCAACAGCGCGGCAAGGCCGATCGCCTCCTCAGGAGCGGCTCTGCAGCTCCCGACGCAGGATCTTGCCGGCTGCGCTTTTAGGGATTGCACCCACTACCTCAATCGCTCGAACCTGCTTATAGGAAGCCAGGTGCTCGCTCACGTGCACCTGCAAGTGCCGGAGGCTTGGGACGTCAGCGCCCGCCGCGACGACGATGAACGCCTTGGGTACCTCGCCGGCCTCTTCGTCGGGGATTCCAACCACCGCGGCATCGGCCACGCTGGGATGGGTGACGATCACCGCCTCCAGCTCCGCCGGCGCCACCTGGAAACCCTTGAACTTGATGAGTTCCTTGATGCGATCAACGATCGACACGTGACCCTCTTCGTCGAGGACCGCGACGTCGCCTGTGTGCAGCCATCCGTCGGCGTCGATCGTGTCCGCCGTCGCCTCAGGATTGTTTAGGTATCCCTTCATCACCTGAGGCCCGCGCACCCACAGCTCACCGCGCCCGCCGACGCCCAGGTCAGCGCCGGTGGAGGGGTCGACGATGCGGATCTCAGTGTTTGGCACGGTCACTCCGCTGGTGCCGGGCCGGAACCCGCCTTCGGGCGTGACGTGGCTGACCGGACTCAGCTCCGTCATGCCGTAGCCCTGAACCACCTCGCAGCCCACACGCGCCGCAGCCTCTGCGGCGAGGTCCGCTCCCAGCGGAGCGGCGCCCGAAAACACCTGGCGCAGCGACGACAGGTCGTATTGGTCCACCGCCGGGTGCCGGGCGAGCCCCAGAACGATCGGCGGAACGGCGAAGAAGCGGGTGATGCGCTGGGACTGCACCAGCTCGAGCGCAGCGACCATGTCGAAGCGCGGCATCACCACCACCCTCACACCGGCCGCCAGCAGAGTGTTCATCAGCACCTGCAATCCGTAGATGTGAAAGAACGGGAGTGCGGCCAGAGCTGCCTCGTCGTCACCGGGCGTGAGAAGGCTCAAGGCTTGGTGAACGTTCGCGACCAGGTTCCGGTGGGTGAGCATCACGCCCTTTGGAAGTCCCGTAGTGCCCGAGGAGTAGGGCAGTGTGACAACATGATGCGCGAAGTCCACGCTGACCTGGTCGAGGGGCTCCCCGTAGAGGTCACCCATCGGGATCAGCTCCACGGGCGGGTCTCCGCCGTCTGCGACCGAATCGGCGGAGCCTCCAATAACCGCGATCGCCTTCACGGCTGTGCCCTCCGCCGCCAACAAAGCCGTCTGTAAGAACATCTGAGTGGTGAACATCAGCGACGCGCCGGCGTCCAAGAGCTGGAAGCGCACCTCATCGGCTCCATAGGTGGGATTGATCGTCGTTACCGTGCCACCGGCGGTCGCGACGCCGTGGAACGCTACGGCGTACTCACAGATGTTGGGCGCCAAGAGCGCGGTGGCCGTCTGCGGCCCGACGCCGCGCACCTGAAGACCTCCCGCAAGACGGCGCACCGCCTCGCGGAGTTCGGAGAAGGTGTAAGAAGCAGACGCGCCATCGGTGATGGCGATCTCGTCGGCGCGGTCATCGGCGCCCGCGAAGACGCAGTCCGTTATCGACTGCTCGGGGATCTCGACATCGGGAAACGGACTGGAGTGGACGATGGCAGTCACGGTCGGCACGATAACATCCGGTGCGCGTGCGGGTGGGAGTGGTATCTGAGACCGCGGCGGGCGAGCGGCGCGTGGCGCTCGTTCCCGATGACGTCAAGGCTCTCGTAGGTGAAGGCTTCGAGATCGCAGCGGAGCGCGGCGCCGGCAGCCGCGCCGGCATCCAAGACGGCGCCTACCGCACCGCAGGCGCGGAGATCGTCGGCGCTGGGCAGGATCTGACGGCGGACCTCTTGGTTTCGGTGCGGGGCCCGAAGCAACATGGCGCAGCACTGTCCCGAGTCGGTGCCGCACACGCGTTCATTGGTGTGTTCGACCCCCTTTGGCGCCCGGACCGGGCGCGCGCACTTGCCGACACCGGGGCTACCGGCTTCTCCCTAGACTTGGTGCCGCGCATCACGCGCGCCCAGTCGATGGACGTGCTGTCGTCGATGGGCGTGATCGCCGGTTACGAGGCGGTGCTCTTGGCCGCCAGCAAGCTGCCGCAGATGTTCCCGCTGATGATGACCGCCGCTGGCACGATCGCCCCGGCCCGTGTGCTGGTGCTCGGCGCAGGGGTCGCCGGCCTGCAGGCCATCGCCACAGCGCGGCGGCTCGGAGCAGTGGTGAAGGGATATGACGTGCGACCCGCAGCACTCGAGCAGATCCGCTCAATGGGCGCCCGCGCCGTGGAGATCGACCTGTCGGGCGCCGATGAGGACTTCTCCAGCGACGAGGCCGAGGGCTCCGACGGCTATGCCCGCGCCCAGAGCGAACACATCGCGGCCCGACAGCGAGAGCTGCTCACCGAGCACGTAGCGGCGTCCGAAGTGGTCCTAGCTACTGCGGCGATACCAGGACGGGCTTCGCCGCTGCTTGTGACCGCGCCCATGGTCGACGAGATGGAAGCCGGCTCGGTGCTGGTCGACCTCGCGGTCGAACGCGGCGGCAACTGCGAACTCACCCGAGCCGATGCCGAGGTGATTCGCGGTGGCGTCACCGTTCTGGGGCCGACGGATCTCGTGTCCCGGTGTGCACGGCACGCAAGCCAGATGTTCTCGCGCAATCTCTCAGAGTTCCTGCGGCACATCGCGCCCGGCGGCGAGTTCGCCATCGATGCCGAGGACGAGATCACCGCGGCGATGCTGGTCACCCGCGGCGGCGACATCATCAATCCGGCCGTCGCTGCCGCCGAAGCAGCCGCCAAAACCTCGGACGCAGGCTGAGACGCCATGGAACTGCTGATCGCTCTGACGCTCTTCGTGCTTGCTGTGTTCCTCGGCGTGGAGCTGATCACCAAGGTGCCGCCCACGCTACACACCCCGCTGATGTCGGGCTCGAACGCCATCTCCGGAATCACCCTGGTGGGCGCGGTTACCGCGGCGGGCCTCGAGCATCGCACGCTCACCACAGTGCTCGGCTTCGCCGCAGTGGTGCTGGCGATGATCAACGTGGTAGGCGGATTCTCGGTCACTCACCGGATGCTCTCGATGTTCGGCCCGAAACGACGCTCTAGCAGCGCCCGCAAGTCACGCCGAGGCACAGCCACCGCCGGTACTCCGGGCGACGGCGAGGCCGGCGACGATACTCAGGGTGGCTCACCATGACCGGCGACTGGACGCTGCTGGGCTATCTCGTATCCGCAATCCTGTTCATTCTCGGGCTGAAGCGCCTCAGCCGGCCGCGGACCGCCGTCGGTGGCAACCAGCTCGGCGCCACCGGAATGCTCGTAGCGGTGGTCGTGACGCTCGTCGCGAACGGCGCGATGGGCTTGGAGTGGATCATCGGCGGTATGTTGCTCGGCGCTGTGATCGGCGTGCTCGCGGCCACACGCGTGCCCACCACGGCGATGCCCGAACTCGTGGCGCTCTTCAACGGCTTCGGTGGCGGGGCCTCGGTTCTGGTGGCCGCGGCTTCTTACACGGAGCGCATCGACCTCGCCGAAGCGACAGTCCGCACAAGCTCGGCCGCGGCAATGGCCGCGTTCATAGGCGCCGTAACCTTCACGGGCAGCCTCGTGGCGTTCGCCAAGCTGCACGGGATGCTGCGCACGAGCGGGTTCCCAGGCATCCGCGTGGTCAGCATTTGCCTCACTGCCACCTGCGCCGTGTTCGGACTGCTCATGGTGGCCGACCTCGCCGGCGGCCTGTGGCTTTGGCTGCTGCTGGCGGTGGCGGCGCTGCTGGGATTCTTCGCCGTCACACCGATAGGCGGCGCCGATATGCCTGTGGTGATCGCGCTGCTCAACTCGCTTTCGGGACTCGCCGCCGTCGCGGCCGGCTTCGTGCTCGACAACCCGCTGCTCATCATTGCGGGCGCGCTGGTAGGCGCCAGCGGGCTGATCCTCACGCAGATCATGTGCGAGGCCATGAACCGGTCGCTTCCCAATGTGCTGTTCGGCCCTGCTCCGTCAGCTTCGGGCGGCCCCAGCGGCGACGACGTCTACGAAAGTGTGCGCTCCACGTCGCCGGAAGACGTCGCGATGCTGCTGGAGGTCGCGGAGCGAGTGGCGATAGTGCCCGGTTACGGCATGGCCGTCGCGCAGGCCCAGCACGCAGTCCGAGATCTGTCAGCGCGCCTGGCCGACATGGGCGCCGAGGTGGTGTTCGGGATCCACCCGGTGGCCGGTCGAATGCCGGGACACATGAACGTGCTGCTCGCGGAGGCGGAGATCGACTACAAGCGGCTGCTGGGGATGGAGGACATCAACCCGGTCTTCGAGCAAGTCGACGTCACTATCGTGCTGGGCGCCAACGACGTGGTTAACCCGGCCGCCCGCACCGACCCTTCCAGCCCAATAGCCGGAATGCCGATACTCGACGTGGACCGCAGCAGGGTGGTGATCGTGATCAAGCGCAGCCTGAGTCCGGGATTCGCCGGCATCCCCAATCCGCTGTTCTCTGCGGACAACTCTCTGATGCTTTTCGCCGACGGACGCGAAGCTGTCGTCGACATCACCAAGGCCCTTCAGGAAGCCTGAGGACGCCCGATACCCAACGGCCGGACATCAGGATGTGCCGGCGGGGATTCAGGTGTGCAGCGGAGCGGAACTCCTGAGGATGGCTCAGGCGAGAACCGGCACGCTCGCTATCGACTGCGCGATCGCCTCGTCGGAAAGGTCAAAATCGGCCATCGCGCCCGAGATATAGCTCTCATACGCCGACAGGTCCAGATGACCGTGACCGCACAGCGCGGTGAGGATCGTCTTGGACTCGCCGGACTCCTTGCAGACCAGAGCCTCCCGGATAGCGGCGGCTAGAGCGTGCGTCGGCTCAGGCGCCGGCACGATGCCCTCAGTCCGGGCGAACTGCAGAGCCGCGGCGAAGCACTCGCTCTGGCCGATGGCAACGGCCTCAGTGAGGCCCAGCTCGTAGATGTGCGACACCAGCGGAGACATACCGTGGTAGCGGAGCCCGCCCGCATGGATCGGCTCAGGGATGAATCCGTGACCCAGCGTGTGCATCTTGAGCAGCGGCGTGGTGCAGGCCGCGTCCCCGAAGTCATAGCGGTATTCGCCTTTGGTCAAAGACGGGCAGGCGGCCGGCTCGACACAGCGGATCACAGCATCCATCCGGCCCGCCAGATTCTCCCGCAGGAACGGCAGGGACAGCCCGCCAAAGTTCGATCCGCCGCCGGTGCAGCCCACGAGAACGTCGGGAGTCTCCTCCACCATGGCGAGCTGTGCCAGCGCCTCCTCACCGATCACGGTCTGGTGAAGCAGAACGTGGTTTAGCACGCTGCCCAGCGCGTAGCGCACACTCGGATCGGACGCGGCCACTGAGATCGCCTCAGAGATGGCGATGCCCAGCGAGCCGCTGTGGTCTGGATCCTCCGCCAGCAGCCCGCGTCCGTAGTCAGTGACCGACGAAGGGCTGGAGTGCACGTCGGCGCCCCAGATCTCCATCATCGTCTTGCGGTACGGCTTCTGGCGATATGAGGCGGCCACCATCCACACCTCGCACTCCATCTGGTACTGCGCGCAAGCGAACGACAGCGCGCTGCCCCACTGCCCTGCTCCGGTCTCAGTGGTCAGTTTTGACACGCCCTCAGCGTGGTTGTAGAACGCCTGAGGCACGGCTGTGTTGGGCTTGTGCGAGCCGACCGGGCTGGCACCCTCGTACTTGTAGAAGATCTTGGCCGGAGTGTCGAGCGCCCGCTCAAGGCGGCGGGCCCGGAACAACGGCGTCGGCCGCCACAAGCGCATCACGTCGAGCACTCCGCCGGGGATGTCCACATAGGACTCCGCGGTCACCTCCTGCCCAATGAGCGCCATCGGGAACAGCGGGGCGAGATCGTCAGGGCCCGCGGGCTCGAGCGTTCCCGGATGCAACGGAGGAGGCGGCGGCGCGGGCAGGTCCGGTATCACGTTGTACCACTGCGTCGGAATGTCGGAATCCGGCAGCGTGATCCTGTAGTAGTCGTCAGCCATTATCGCCACCTTCCGTTGCCGGTTGTCTTCTGATGACGGTAGCGCCCGCTGTCTCAGCGCGGTCAACTGGGCGCGGCCCGCCGCGGTCTTGTGCGCAGATCCGGCACAACGCCGACGGCAGTGCCAAGCCTCGTCAGGCCTTGTCAGGCCTTAAAGACAGCGTCGAAGAGCTCGGCGATCTCCTTGAAGGTCAGCACCCCGAGCGCTCGGCCGGTCTCGTTGATGAGCACCAGATAGCGGTGGCCAACCTCGGCCATTACCCGCAGCGCCTCACTGACCGGCGTGTGCGGGGCCGCGGCCGCGATCTGACCGGTCATCCACGCGCCGACGGGTTCGTCGTCGAGGTCCTCCACCTGGCAGGCGATCTTGGAGAACACATCATGCTCTGTGAGTTCTCCGATCACCACGGCGCGGTCGTTCACCACCGAGACCAGGCCCGTTCCGGCAGACACCATGGCGTCGATAGCACTCGCTAGAGAATCGTCTGGCCGAGCCAGAAGCGGCTCGCGCGCCTGCAGGCCCGTGAGGTCGACGAACATCAGATGGTGCTCCGGCGCCAGCACGTCACCCGACCTGTTCGCCTCAGATGTGAGGAAAGCGGACGCGAGCCCGATCAAGTCGTAGTGGTTAATGCATCCGAGCAGGTCTGCATCAGCGCTGACCACCGGAAGGTTTCTGATCACGCGCCGGTTCATGGCGTGCAACGCGTCCAGTGCGGACGCACCGTGGCCGATCACGGTCGGCGCCGCGGTCATGAAGTCATCGATCGGGTTGTCCCACAGATCGGGCCTGCCTGCGATCTTGGCGGTGATGTCACGCTCAGTGAAAATCCCCACGATGCTGGCGCCTTCGGTGACCAAGGCGCATCCCGTGACCTGCGCCGCCATGGCCATAACCACGCTTCGGACTCGTGCTCCGGTGTGGGCGGTGACATGCGACGAGAGCCGCATCTGCGACAGCTGGACGCTGCTGAAGTACTCAACGATATTGCCACTCGTCATTGCTCTCCCCCTTAGATCTCAGAACTCAACCCGTCGCCGAAGCGCGGGGCACGCTTGTGTTGGAACGCGCTTCGAGCCTCGGCGGAATCAGCGTGCAAGTAAGCCTCGAAGGTGAAGCCCTGTTCCCATCGGTACTTGTCTTCGAGGCTGCCATCCTCAACGCCGGTAAGCGATCGCTTGGCGATCTGCATCATCTCCGGTGACTTCTCGGCCATCCGCGCGGCGATTTCCCGTGCCTGCGACCGCAGCTCCGACCGCGCCACGACCCTCTCCAGCGCGCCCAGACGGTAGGCCTCCCGGGCGCCCACCGTGTCACCGGTGAAGTACATGTAGCGCACTTTCTGGACGCCAAACATCCGCTGGAGGTGCGCGCCCATGCCCATGCCGCCCCGGTCGATCTCGGGGACTCCGAAATAGGCGTCCTCCGCAGCCACCACCACGTCAGCCGATCCGACTATGCCCACGCCGCCGCCGAGCACATAGCCATGAACTGCGGCGATCACAGGCTTGGGGTTGAGGTGGATCGCCGCGAACGTGTCGTAGTTGGCCCGGTTGACCGCCACGATGAGGCTCGGGTCCGCTGTGACCTCTTTGATGTCGATGCCCGCGAAGAAGCCCTTGCCCTCTGCGGCGATCACTATCACCCTCACGTCGTCACGTCGGCCGAGCAATCCGAGCTCCGCTGCCATCGCGAACTGCGACACTGAGTCGAAAGCGTTGACCGGCGGTTTGTGAAGCACCATCTCGGCGATGCCCTGATCCACTGCTATTGAAAATGGCTCGGTCATTGACGCCGCACGGTTGCTGGATGTTTCATGGTGGGCGCGAAGGGACTCGAACCCCTGGCCTCTTCCTTGTAAGGGAAGCGCTCTGAACCATCTGAGCTACGCGCCCGCTCGCTAATCCTAACGAGTCGCAGTCACCCCCGCGGTGGGCATGTCGTGCCGGCTTGCTACCGGCCTCTTTGAGCCTTTCGGCGGCTATCTCACGTGCCGGTGCCAGAACGCGGGCTCCCTCTGTCTGCTCCCCGTGTCTGGTAGAATGGGTTTATGAACTACCCAGCCACCCTCAAAATCGAAACTCCCGATCGGGTCGCCAACTGGCGGCCCATTGTCCAGTGGATCCTCGCTATCCCTCACTACATCGTCCTGTGCCTGCTCTTGCTCATTGGCGGCATCGCAACGATCCTGGCCTGGATCGCCGTCGTCGTCACCGGCAAACTTCCGGCCGGGCTGGCCGGAGTCATTTGCATGGTCTCGCGCTACGGGACGCGTGTGGGAGCTTACGCCTGGTTTCTAACCGACCGGTACCCTCCGTTCGACTTCACCACGTCGCCGGCCGATCCGGGTGGTGCACCCACGACGGTGAGCTTCTCGCCCGCTCTCGAAGGCCGCAATCGTCTCACGGTGCTGCTGCGCATGATCATCCCGCTGACGGTGATGTGGTCGATCACGACGAACATAAACATTGACATGAGCTTCCCTGCTTGGATGTGGATCGCAGCCATCATCCTGGGCCTTGTCGCCATCCCTGCTTACGTCTTCGCCTCCGTTGTCTGGATCATTGCCGCTGTGTGCGATTTTCTGGGGTTCTTTGCGGTGCTGTTCACCGGCCGCTGGCCGGCGGGTCTGCGCCGGTTCGTTGTCGGCAGCTTCAGAGTTGGCGTCCGCTACTCGGCGTTTGCATACCTGCTGAACGACGAGCACCCGCCCTTCTCGATCGACTGAAGACGTCCGCCGGGGAACTGAAGACGTCCGCGTAACGCTAACCGGCTATCGTCCCGGGCGCCGGGCTATCGTCACGGGCAGCGAGGAGGCGGGCCCGGGCCTCTATCAGATCGCGGATCAAGGGCTGTGGCGCGGCCACGGGCGCCCGTCGGCTCTCGTAGTCGAGCACTACCAGGTTGCGGCCTATGGCGTCGCTGACTTCCACGCCCGTTTCTGAGCACACCAGCAGCGCGCCCAGATAGTCCCACGATCCGAGGCCCCTAAGGGAGAAGTCCACGTAGCCGTCGAGGCGTCCGTCGGCAACTGCGCACATCTCGAGGGCGGCCGCGCCAAGAGCCCTGAACTGGGCCCAGCCGACCAGACCCGGCGGCAGGCCGTTCACAGCCACGATCGCATCGCGCAGCGGTCGAGAGACTCTGGGCGCCAGCTTCGAGCCGTTGAGCCGTGCACCCCCGCCGCGGGCCGCGTCGTAGCGGTCGCCTGTGCCGTGATGGTGCACCACCGCGGCCACAGGCTCGCCTTCGTTCACGACGCAGATGCTGGTGGCGTAGTAGCGAATGCCGCGCGACGCGTTGGTCGAGCCGTCGACAGGATCGAGCACCGCCACCGGCCCCGACCCCGGGTCGGCACCGCTCTCTTCGCTGAGCACCCGCAGACCGCTGTCATGCAGCACTTCCACGGCGGCCGCGTCCGCAACCAGGTCAAAGGCGTATTGGCCGGCGCGCCGCCCTGATGGCCCCCAGTCTTGATGATCAGCCAGCACAGCCACCACAGCATCGGCCGCGGCGTGCAGCACTTCGAGCAAACCTTCGGGCATCTCAGACATTCAAGCACACCGGGTGCGGCTGTCGACGCATACGTTTGTGTCACCACGATCCGTGCCGCCGCGAGGTGGGAGCGAGCAGCTTCTCCGGCCCCGGGCAAGAATGAAAGCCGGCTGACCGGAGGCCGCATCGTGCGCGTCTCGTGGCAACCTATGAGAGCAACAGCTTGAGAGGCCGGGAGGCACAGGTGGCCATCATCGATCTGCACCGGTTCGTCGCCAACATTAAAGACCATGTCCCAGAGCACGGGTTTCATATCCACGACGAGCGGCATTACGTGGAGACTTGCTCAAATCGCCAGCTTTGGGAGGTAGACCTCCACCCCGAGAATGGTTGCGGAGGGCCTGTCGACGTGGTGATGAGCGTCGAAGCCGAGGCCCGAACGCTGATCAGCTTTGAAGACGAAGTGGAAAGGGTCGGCCACGACGGTGACCTGAGCGAGGAGATCACCGTGCCGATGTCGTTCGGGTTCGTCCTGCCGCCCCTGGCTGACGAGCCCGACCTGCTGCTTTTGGCCACGAGCCTGGCCGGGGTTGGTGGAACCGAGCTGCCGCTGCAGGTCTCGGCAAACCATTGCTACGCCGCGGTCACCGACAAGCCGG
Source organism: Acidimicrobiales bacterium (assembly GCA_965214945.1). Lineage (GTDB taxonomy): Bacteria > Actinomycetota > Acidimicrobiia > Acidimicrobiales > Aldehydirespiratoraceae > JAAXHB01. The sequence continues at coordinate 1,551,613 of OZ244029.1, forward strand.
AGTTCACGATCAGCATCGTCGGGCGCGTTGACATGCCTCTGGCTCATGTCTTCAACGGCCAAGACGTGGCCTGCGAGCTGCTCGAACGCGCACACGACATCAGCGCGTTCTTGTTGGACCGCTCACCTGCCTGGCTGCCCGACTACTGAGGCTGCCCGCAGCACGCTCACTCGGCTTCAGGCGACAGCTCAAGGGCTGTAGAGCGCAGCACCTCCAGCGCTTCGTCGGCATGCGCGAGCATGTTCGTCTCTGAGCGGATCACCTTCACCACGGCACGGTTGGCACCGATGACGAACGTGGCCCTCTTGCTCGGCAATTTTGCGCGGCGGCGCACGCCGAACTGCTGGGCAATCTTCCGATCAGGGTCGCTCAGCAGGGGGAAGCCCAGCGAGTAGGCCTTTTGGAATTGTCTTTGCCGGTCCACCGGATCGGCGCTTACTCCCACTATCTGAGCGCCCAGCTCGGCGAACTCGGAGGACAGATCGCGAAAATGGCAGCTCTGGCGCGTTCAACCCGGCGTCAGCGCCTTCGGGTAGAAGTAAATGACGACCGGGCCCTCTGCTAGTAGCGAACTCAGCCTGATTGGGGTGCCGGTGTGGTCGAGTGCTTCGAAGTCTCCCACTCGGCAGCCGACGCTCATTGTGCTGCCTCTCATATGCCGATCCTCATGTAGCGATTCTCAAGTGCCGCCTCCGGCCGCTCTAGCTGGCAAAGCTCAGGCGGCGGTAATGCTAGCTGAGGCCGTTCGGAGGTTCACAGCCCTAGGGACTCCACCACCCGGTCGGCGTGGAAGTCGGCGTCGCCCCAAGCTCGAGCCAGCGCCCACGAGCGCTTCAGGTAGAGGTGCAGATCCGACTCGGTGGTGTATCCGATCGCTCCGTGGCATTGCAGTGCGGCGCGGCCCACAGCCGACGCGGCCGCGCCCGCCAGCCACTTGGCCTGCGACACGCCACGGGAGGCATCTCCGACGGGATCTCGGCGCCTTCGGGCGAGGCAGTGCGCCGCGTGGTGAACGGCCGGAACGGCGAACTCCAGCTGCAGCCTGGCGTCGGCTAGATGATGCTTCACCGCCTGGAAGCCGCCCACCGGCCGGCCGAACTGGCGACGCTTAGACGTGTAGTCCACAGTCGCGTCCAGCATGGTGCGGCTCAGTCCCACCAGCTCCGCCGCAGCGCCGAGCGCTCCCCGGTCGAACGCAGCTGAGATCTTGTCGGGATCGCCGGTGATCAGCTCCCCTTCGGCACGCGGCCGCACGCGGGCGCAGCGCCGCGAGCGGTCCACGGTGGGTATCGGCTCCAGTTCCACGTCGGCAGTGCGATAGAGCCGCAGCTCATGTGCCTCTTGCAAAAGGAACACGTCCGCGTCCGCCGCGTAGGGCGCCAAAGCTCCGCCGATGTCGGTCGATACCAGCGGGGCCGGCCCGCCCGGTACCCCTGTCACGCCCAACGGCGCAGCCACACACGCAGTCTCGGTGATGGGCTGTGCCAGCGCCACCGCCCCCGCCTCGACCAGAACCGGCACCAGGTACGTCTCATCCAGGCCGAGCCCACCGTCAGACTCGGGCGTGAGCATCCCGAGAGCGCCCATCTCGTCGAGGGCCTCCCAGGCGCGCCGGTCGGGCCGTCCAGCCCAGGCGTCCCGGACCGCGGACGGTGTGCACAGCCTCTGAAGAACGGCACGGGCCGCGTCGCGCAGCGCCTCGCGGTCGGCGCCGAGGGCGAACCTCACCTGGGAAGCCCCAGCACCCGCTCCGCCACGATGTTGCGCTGTACTTCGTTCGTGCCTGCGTAGATGGGACCCGCTAGCGCGAACTGGTATCCCTTGCTCCAGCGGCCTTCCGCCTCGGCATCGGCACGCAGCAGGTCGAGCGCCAAATCGTGAAGCTCGATGTCGAGTTCCGACCACCAGAGCTTCGCGAGGCTGGCCTCTGAGCCGACGGCGTCACCCGCCGTGAGCGACGTGACCGTCTGAAGAGTCTGAAGGCGAAAAGCCTCCGCTTTCATCCACGCCACAGCCGCCCGCCTTCGCTGCGCGGTGTCGGCTCCGCGCCTGCGGCACAGGTCGATGAGATCGCGCACGGTCGCATGGAACCGGCCGGGCGAGCGCAGCAGGCCCCTTTCGCTGTTGGCGGCGGACACCACGACCCGCCAGCCCGCTCCGGGATCTCCCAGCACGACTCCCCCGCCGACGGCGTCGTCGGGCAAGAACACGTTGTCGAAGAACACTTCGGCGAAGCCCTCATCGCCGTCGAGGCGCTCAAACCCCCTGACTGTGATGCCGTCGAGGTTGAGGGGCACCAGCAGGTATGTCAGCCCTCGGTGTCGGACGCTGTCGGGATCTGAACGGAACAGCCCAAAAAGGTGCGTGCAGAAAGCGCCACGGGTCGTCCATGTCTTCTGACCGTCGAGCACCCAGCCCCCCTCTACGGAGCGCGCCCTGCTTGAGACTCCGGCGATGTCGCTGCCCGCATCGGGCTCCGACCAGCCCTGGCACCACAGGTCTCGCGCAGCAGCCATGCGGGGCAGGATGTGGTCTTTTTGGGCTTGCGTGCCGTGCTCGAAGACCGACGGCGCCAGCACCTGAATGCCGTTCTGGGTCACCCTCTGCGGCGCACCCGCCCGCCAGTACTCCTCTTCGAAAATTAGCCAATCCCAGAGTGAGCCACCGCGGCCTCCGTAGGCTCGCGGCCACGAGACGGCCGACCAGCCCGCGTCGTGCAGTCGGCGTTCCCACAGCAGCTGCTGAGCTACGCCCTCTCGGGTGTCGCCCGAAAGCTCCGTGCCGCCGATTTCGCGCCGCCATTCGGCGAGGCTTCGCTTGAGCCACGGCCGTAGCTCGGCGCGCAGGGCCTTCTGCTCGGCGCTCCAGGTGAGGTCCATGAGATCGTCAGCTGCTCCGTGTGCGGCCTCCGCCGCTCAGACGAGCGGGTCACGGTGGGCTCGGTGGGGATCGAACCCACGACCAAGGGATTATGAGTCCCCTGCTCTGACCACTGAGCTACGAGCCCGTCCCGACCTTACCGCCAGCTCACACCGCCAGCCCACACCCGCCGACGACGGCAGCTGTTAATGGTCAGCGGCTCGCTTAGATGCGCCTGCCACAGGCTCCGGGGGTGGGGCTCGAACCCACGACCTAGCGGTTAACAGCCGCTTGCTCTGCCAACTGAGCTACCCCGGATCAGGCGCTTGAGGTTACCAGGCGCTCAGCACCGACCGCTGCTATGCCGTCAACACCCCCTTCAGGTTCTTTGACTTCATCGGCGTCGCTCGGCGTGCCCTGCGACAGCTCTTCGGGCGAGGCTTCCTCGCGGCGACGTCCGTGCTCTGTCAGCCACGGGACGAGCTGGCCCAGCACGTCAGAGCGGACTCCCCGATCTGAGAGCAGTTCGGACTGCGCCATCAGCCACTCGGCGCTGTGAATGCATTGGCTACGAAGCTCGGGGGCACTGCCGGCCGCAGAGCGGTGCAGGTCTCGGACCGTGCGGGTCACCGCCATGCTTGCGAGCCGTGCGAGCACATCGTCTGCGACCGCTGAGCCGGGGTCGACGGCCAGCCGGCGTATCAGCGCGGCCGCGTCGGCGGACGCCGCTTCGCTCGCGCCGATAACCGAGCCTGCCAACCGCAGAGCCTCGAACGCCTCGCGTCTGAGCGGATCGCCGAACAGCGTGCCGTGAAGTTCGACGCTGATCTCCTCCGGACGGTGCATCACGATGCGCAAGACCTCGTCTTCGGGGGTGAAACGCCCGGCGACAGCCCCCGAACGCGGCAGCCCGGTCCCCGCAGCTGACGGTGGGGCCTGCGCGTCTGCGGCGCGTCGGCGGCCGCCGACCGGCCGCCGGGCGCGTCGCGGATCGGCAGCCCGGCGCAGCAGCTTGATCTCGACCCGGCAGCGGTCCGCGATACTCATCAGGTAGCTCTCGCGGACGATGTCGTCGGGGTGGCCCGCCACGACCGCAGCGGCGTTCTCGGCGGCGACGGCCCGGTCCTCTATAGACGCCATGTGATGGCGTCCGAGCACGCGGTCGACTCTGAACTGCAACAGCGGCACCGCCTCGCTGACTGAGCGGCGAAGCAGTTCAGGGTCGGAACGCGCCAGATCACCGGGATCCGCGCCCTCCGGCAGATCGGCTACCCGCGCCTCCACACCGTGCTGTCGCTCCCAGGCGTAGACACGCTCCGCGGCCGCGCCGCCCGCTGCGTCCGCATCGAAGGCCAGCACCAGCCGGTCGGCGGAGAAGCGCTTCAGCAGGGCCACGTGCTCACCAGTCAGCGCCGTTCCGCAGGTCGCCACGGCCGTGTCGATGCCTGCCTGCGTGCATCCGATCACGTCGGTGTAGCCCTCACAGACCACTGCCTTGCCCGCTTTGACAATCTGACGGCGGTGCTCATGCAGCCCGTAGAGGATCTTGCCCTTGTTATAAACTTTCGCAGCTGCCGAAGTGTTGATGTATTTCGGTCCCTGCGAGCCCGGCAGCAGCCGGCCGCCGAAGCCCACAGGCTGGCCTCGCTCATCTGAGATCGGGAACATCACGCGGGCCCGGAAGAAGTCCTGCTGCGCGCCACTTCTGTTGAGGAGCCCGAGACCCGAGTCGCGCAGCTCCCCGTCGGAAAGCTCAAGGCGCCGGGCCAGCAGATCCCAGCCTTCGGGCGCCCAGCCGACCCGGTACTGCCGCACCGTTTCGCCCGTGTAGCCTCGGCCTCTGAGATAGGCCCTCGCCGGGCCGGCGTCGGCGCTGGTGAGCAGCCTTTCGTGGTAGAAGTCGCGTGCCTCGGCGATGGCTTCGATCAGTTTCTTGCGCCGGCCTCGGGCTGCAGACTCCCGAGGGCTGGTGTAGCGCAACCGGATGCCGGTACGGGCCGCCAGCATTTCCACAGCGCCTACGAAGTCGAGGTTCTCTATCTCCTGGACGAAAGTGATCACGTCGCCGCTTCGCTGGCATCCGAAGCAGTAGAACACCCCCTTCTGCGACGAGACCGACAGCGACGGCGTGCGCTCGCCGTGCAGCGGACAGCGTGCCATCCACTGGCTTCCCACGCGCTTGATCTCGGTGTGCTCGCCGATCACCGCCACGATGTCCGCCGCAGCCCGAACGCGGGCGACATCCTGGGCCTCTATCCCCACCCACCAGAAGCTAGCAACGCCCGGCTGCGGCTTCCCTCACTCGCGGCTGCGCCCGACCGTCAGCCCAGCCGATCTTCCAAGTGCTCCTCAAGACGATCGATGCCGACTCGGTTCTGGGCCATCGTGTCACGGTCGCGCACCGTCACCGCACGGTCGTCCAGTGTGGCGAAGTCGACAGTCACACATAACGGCGTCCCGATCTCGTCTTGGCGGCGGTAGCGGCGCCCGATGGCCTGCGTCTCGTCGTAGTCGCAGCTCCAACGCGCCTTGAGCCGGTCAAAGACTTCCAGCGCCGTCGGCGTCAGCACGGGCTTGCGGGACAGGGGCAGCACCGCGATCTGAAAGGGCGCCAGCCGCCGGTCGAGGCGCAGCACCCTTCGCTCGGCGCCTCGCACCTCCTCGGTGTGGTAGGCCGCGATCATGAAGGCCATCGCCGTGCGCGACACGCCGGCTGCTGGTTCGACCACATGGGGGGTCACGTGCTGGTTCGCGTCAGGGTCGAAATACGTCAGGCGCTGACCCGAGCAGGCCTCGTGGCAGCGGAGGTCGTAATCGCCCCGGTCCGCGATGCCCTCCAGCTCGTCCCACCCCCACGGGAACAGAAACTCCACGTCGGATGTGGCATTCGAGTAGTGCGACAGCTCGTCGGCGTCGTGGGCGCGCAGACGCAGCATCCGAGAGTCGATACCGAGGTCCGCATACCACGCCAGACGCTTCTCACACCAGTAGCGGTACCACTCGGCGCTGTCGCCGGGGGGGACGAAGTACTCCATCTCCATCTGCTCGAACTCGCGCGTGCGGAACACGAAGTTGCCCGGCGTGATCTCGTTGCGGAACGACTTGCCGATCTGGGCGATCCCGAAAGGCGGGCGCTTGCGCGCTGCCCGCATCACGTTGACGAAGTTAGTGAACATGCCCTGAGCGGTCTCCGGCCGCAAAAACACCTCAGACGCGGAGTCCGCCACCGGCCCGGCGTGCGTGGAGAACATCAGGTTGAACTGCCGGGGCTCGGTCATGGCACCGCGTGCGCCGCAGGACGGGCACTTCTCGGGGTTCGCCAGCTTGTCGGAGCGGTGCCTTGTGCCGCACGACCGGCAGTCGGTCATCGGATCGCTGAAGTTGTCGATATGTCCCGAAGCCCTCCACACCGCCGGCGGCGACAGGATCGACGCGTCGAGCCCCACGACGTCGTGTCGGAGCTGCACCATAGAGCGCCACCACTGCGCCTTCACGTTGCGCAGTAACAGCACGCCAAGGGGCCCGTAGTCGTACGCGGAGCGGAAACCGCCGTAGATCTCCGCCGACTGGAAGACGAAGCCGCGTCGTTTCGCCAAGTTGACTACGGCGTCGAACAGAGCTTGGTCGGATTCGGGCTCGGCAGGCTCGGCAGACGCTGGGTTTCTATTGTCGCCGGTGTCGGACATGGCGGGCAGGCTAACCTCGCGCAGCATCTTGACAGAGCGCAGACGCCGCCTCGCACCAGCCGCAAGAAGAAGTCGGCGATGTCAAGGCTGACCACCGCGCAGCACCTTGACGGAGCGCAGACGCCGCTCCAGGTGCAGTTCCATCGCCTCGGTGGCGATGCGCGCGACCTCTGCTGTGAGCGCACTCTGCCGGCATCGCAGGGCCGCCGCGAGTTCGCCTCCGAGCATTTGGCGAAGCAGCCTCAGCGCCTCGGCGCTGAGCCTGCGGCCCCGGCGGCAGGTGCGGCACGTCACGCCGCCGTGCGCTAGGTCTATGGCCTCAAGCGACTGCTCCGAGCCGCACACCGCGCAGGAGTCGAGCACCGGCCGCACGCCTTCGTGCGCCAGAAGCTTCAGGAAAAACCCGGCTACCACCAGCGGGCTGCCGCTGCGGTCGAGAGTCGCCAGCGCCCGCGCCAGCATCACATGGCGGTCGCCGTCAGGTCCTCTGTCGGGCGCCACCTGGTCCACCGCCTCAAGCATCGCGGAAGCCTGTGCCAGCCTTTCGGGGTTGCTGCGCAGGCTCGTGAAGCGGGCAATCGTCTCGGCCTGCGTGACCGTGTCCAGCTCGCCCTTTCCGTGGTATAGCTGGACGGCAACGAGCGCAGCCGGCTCAAGACGGCCACCGAACTTTGAGCGCGTGCGGCGCGCGCCCTTGGCAACTGCGCGCACCTTCCCGAAGACGCGAGTGTGCAAACAGACGATCCGGTCGGCCTCACCAAGCTTCCAGGTGCGAAGCACCACGGCATCATCCCGGTACAGGCCCATCTGCGCCTTCCTCGGTGACGACGCCCCCGAAGCGCCGCTCGCGGCTCTGGAATGCTTGGATCGCGTCGAAGAGATGGCCCCTGCGGAAATCGGGCCAGGCGACGTCGGTGAAATACAGCTCGCTGTAGGCCATTTGCCACAGCAGGAAATTAGAGGTGCGCCACTCTCCAGACGTGCGGATCATCAGATCGGGGTCGGGCATTTCAGGGTCGTAAAGCGCCGCCGCGATGGTCTGCTCGGTGATGTTGCGCGCTGCAACCCCGGAGGCGGCGACCTCACGCACGGCGTCGACGATCTCGGCCCTTCCTCCGTAGTTGAAAGCCACGGTGAAGGTCATTCCAGAGTTGCGGCGGGTCAGTTCCACCGCGTCGTCCATACGCCCCAGCAGCCGGCGTGGCACTCGCCGGTCGCGCCGCCCTATGAAACGGATGCGCACTCCCCGCTCGTGTAACTCGTCGCGGCGTCGGAACAGGATGTCCTCGTTGAAGTTTAACAGGAACCGCACCTCCCGCCGAGGCCTGCGCCAGTTCTCAGTGCTGAAGGCGTAGACGGTCAGCCACTCGACTCCGATGTCCAACGCGCCCTCGACCACGTCGAATAGCGCCTCTTCGCCTGCTCGGTGGCCTTCGGTGCGCGGCAGCCCCCGCGCTTGCGCCCAGCGGCCGTTGCCATCCATGACGCAAGCGATATGAGCCGGAACCCGGCTCAAGTCGATGTTCGCAACATCCACAACCCGAAACTACAAGACCGACACCGCCAGCGGGATGCGTTGAGGTGTCAGTTGAGGGCTCGGGCCAGGAATGACGCCATTTGGTCGCGGCGCACCGGGTCTGCGGGACAGTATCTGAGCCCGGCCTCACTGGCGCAGCCTTCGGTTACCCCGGCCCGGTACATCGCTTCGATGGCGCCAGCCTGCGGTGAATCGGCGGAGACGTCTGCGAATACTCCGGCGGGTTCGCCGACGGCTGTGAGGGTGTTAAAGGCGCGTGTGAAAAACAGCGCCATATGGGCGCGTGTCACCGGTGCGTCCGGAGCGAAGGTGCCGTCGCCACGCCCGAGGGTGATCCCGAGCTCGGCGAGGCGCTCGATGTACGCGCGTCGCGGACTGCCTTCGAGCACATCGGAGAAGCGGGGTGCGGCGCCGCGGGGAGCAGGCGCGGGCTCAGCACCCTCTAGTGCTTTGACGAGGAACTCAGCCATCTCCGCGCGCGTGATCGGCTCGGTGGGGCAGTAGAATTTGAGTTCGGGATCGCAGCCATCGGTAATGCCCAGCGAGACGAGCTTCTCGATGTTGGCTTCGTGCGCGTTGGCCTCATCGTCCGCGAATGTCCCGTCGTAGGGACGGCCGACCCATACCTTGAAACGATTCCCGACACGGCTGATCACCTCGATCCTGTAGCCCTGCGTCGTGACTCCTTCGCCCGGGCCGTACACATGACCGAGCAGCTCATCTAGGCCGCCAACCGTCGGTGCCGGCGGCACAGGCTGGACTCGCTTGCTCGCACCAGAACAGAGAGGATGCAGATAATGCAGCTTGTTGCCGCACACCTCGGGGCGTTGATCTACTAGATACACCTCAACGCCCTCGGCCGGAATCCCGCTGTCGTATCCTGCTGACACACGGGCACCCAACGCCACAAAAGCGCCGAACTCCACCGGAAGCACCAGCAGCTGCGCGCCCTTCACTCCCGGTGGGCTCATCAGATGCACTGCCGGGCCGCTGTCGTGAACGATCACATCGTCCTCGTCGATCCAACCGGCTGCATACCTGTTCACCGCGATCGTCCCCACTACCAGTCCAGTCTCTGACGCTACAAAATCCTCTAATGATTCGAAACTTCCGCTCATTATATCCATTGGATTGTCATATTCATCAACACTGTCAACCAGCAGACCGGACAAAATCTCACGCTGCCCGCCAAATGAATGTGGCATACCGAGCGCATGTCCCATCTCATGGGCTACAAGCCAGGAGTCGTAATAATTCACAATCAGTCCGAAGCCTCTAGTACAGTTCAAACAATACGAGAACAACGGCACCACTGTAGTGCCGATGACCTGTACATTTCTCAAGTTATCTGGAAATACAGGTTTCTCAGCCTGCTCCGGGAACCCTTGCGCGACATCCAAACTCAAACCGAACGATCCTGTATTGATAAAGTTCTCTTTATCGAATACTATTAGTGCGCCGTTCGCCCCGCTGGCTGATGATGCCGAAGCTGACACCGTGTCTCGGCACCCGTGTATGCCAGACGAGACTGTCTGGACTGAATCAACCTTCACGGACCCGCCGGATATGAAACGGGGATGGTACATACCACCTGAAAGCCAGTTGAAGTACAGCACAACATGGCGACCTAAGAGGCGTGTCGCTTCTTCGAGATCCACACGTAGAACACCGTCTGGCACATCACAGACCCAAACCTCCCACAAATCTTCGCCAAGGCTGTACCGAGTTGCGAGGTCGTATCTGGCTATCAGGTTAAGCGGATCCATTACGTTGCGATTGGGAAGCCCTGTTGTAGAAGCGAACAACCCTCTGCCATGTTCATTGATAGCAGCTACTAATACGACGTGTGGTTGAGTATTTGTCAGTTCTGAGAGTGTGAATTCTCGGATGTCAGAGTCGACAGTGGTAACTAATGTCAGGTCGTCTCCTGAGGCATCATCCGCGATGTCATTCATCTGGTAATGCCAAATCTCATAACCTGTTATCGGCGCGCTGCCGTCATCTTCGGGAGGCTCCCAGACAACAGTGACCGAGCCGAATAGTTCTGAGACCACTTCGAACTCTTTCGGCGCGTTCGGTAGTCGATCTCCAACCTTTACAGCACCCACCCGGGCGATAACGTAGCGCTCTTCAGCTACCGGCCTACCTCTATTTGAATAGACCGGAACTATTCGAATCTTATACCAAGAGCCGTTGACAAGCTTAGGTATGGTAAATCTGTTGGCATTGGCGTCAGCACGGTAACTGTATTCGGTTGAGCCATATAATGGATCGGATGCTGGATCAGACGATATCAATCCATAGATGATCTCGTAGCCGTCTGGCGTGGACTGAGAAGCGCCGCCTGAAGGCGGATCCCATGCGATGGTCACAAAATCATCGCCGACCGCGAGGATCCGCATATTCTCCACCGTTGCAAGAGGCCGTGCATCATCAGATTGGGCAGAAGCCAGACCCGAGACAGCAACGACAGCAAGCGAGGTAGCTGCGAATACGGCGACGAGAGGCCTATAGAACAGCTGAGGTCCTGAAGCCTCAAGAAAGGACATTGGGGTTTCCGTTCAGCGTGTCACGCATTTCCGATGTGCATAACTCTAGCCTGACGGACCGGCCAGATCGGTGCCGGTGCTGGAGCCCTCAGCGGACGCGCAGGCCCATTGAGCAGATCACGCTCGGCTCTGAGCGTCCGACGCTGCGCTCCCGCGGGACGCAGAGCTGCCCGCATCGATGCAAGTCGACGATCAGCGCGGCCAAATCCTCGGGCTTGCGCTCCCGCAGGGCACCGGAGAGCTTCTGCATGGCGGCTTCGAGCAGCGGCCGATCATTGATGGCGTCGAGCGCGCCGTCTAGCTCATCACGGCTAAACAGCAGGTTCGGCACGATGGTCGAATGGTGGTCGCGCAGCTTTTGCCAGCATTTAGCCCGCACGCCAAGCAGCGATCCGGTCGCCCGCCTCGGCGGGGTCCGAAGCGGGCCGTTCAACGCCCGGGCGACCAGCGCGTGGTGGTTGTAGAGGTGATCTGCCGGAGGCGTGTCGGGCTCGCAACGGGCCAGGCGCAGCGCCTCCTGGGGAGTGACCCTGCGGGCGTCGCCACCGGTGTCACTGAACGCGAAGGCGTCTGATCCGGTCACCGTCTGAGAGTGCACAAGCACGCCCTCGCCCGGCCTGCCGGCATCGAAACGCTCCTTGCCGGCGTACTCCTTGCTGGCATAAACCACATTCGGCAACGACTTCACCTGCTCAGCAAGCTGGGGATGATCGGTTGAAGCCTGGCGCCAGATCTCATAGGCCATAGACACCGGATCCACATCAGACACCGAGTCCACATCCTCGCCACCGCCGGTGAGCTGGTAGTCGGAGTGCTCGTCGTAGAGGCCGGTGATGACGACACGTTCGCTGTCGTCGCCGAAGAACTTCTCGTCGGAGCCGAGCAGCACAGCGTTCTCGCGCAGCCGCTCCCGGATGCGCCGCCGCAAGTCGATCACGTCGTCAACAGACGCTGCCGGAAGCATAGAGTAGACCACCACCTGCTTCGCAGACTGTCCGATGCGGTCCACACGGCCGGCTCGTTGCACCAGCTTCACGATGGCCCACGGCAGGTCGTAGTTCACCACAATGCGGGCGTCCTGAAGATTCTGGCCTTCTGAGAGCACATCGGTGGACACCAGCACCCGCAACTCCGGCTCGCCGCGGGCGCCGGAGAGGCCCTGATTAGCCCTCGGCGCGAACCTAGCGGCCAGTGCCGTCGGATTCTCGGAGTCGCCCGTCACCGCGGCTGCGCCCAATACGCCCCGCCGCTTCAGTTCGGCAGCCACATAGTGGGCCGTGTCGGCCGCCTCGGTGAACACCAGCACCTTCTCGTCTCCATGGTGCTGAGACACCAGCTTGACCAGAGCCGCGATCTTGCCGTCGCGGTCGGGATCCCACTCGCCGAACCCCTCAAGGAGACTCCGCAGGACCGCCGCGTCGTGGCGCAGCGCCTCAGCGAACTCGTCAGTGAACAGATCGGGCCTCAGCCAGCGAACCCTAGAGGAGCCAGCCACGGCCAACTTCTCGTAAGCGACCGCAGGGATCGATCCAGTCACCTGCGCGGGAATCGATCCAGTCATATCGGCGGCGCTCTGAGCTAGAAGACCGTCCTCGAACAGGTCGCCGCTCTCGGCGTCGAGTTCAGCCGACCACAAGGCATTGCCAACCGATCCCACAGGTACCAAGCGGTCGTTGTCGATGGCGTGAAGGGCCACCAGGTTGCGCAGCGCATGGCGGCGCAGGGTGGCCAGGAACGCCGGCCCCGACGACGACAGCCGCTTGAACATCATGATGCGGTTGAACCCGCTCAGGTTGCCGTTGGCCGAATTCCGCAGATCGTCTACCGTTTGCTGCTCTTGCGAAGTGGGCACAACCTGGGCATCGAGATAGCTCGACATGTTGTAGCGGGGTAACAGCAGAGAGGCGACTGCTTCTAGAGTGTCCTCGGAAGTCATCAGCGCGGCCGGGTCATCTGAGGCCATTTCGTGTTCTACTGGGACGGCCTTGCGGTCGGGTAAGTAGAAGCGCTTCCTATTGCCGAAGTGCAGGTACTTGCGGCCGCGGCCGTCTCCTCGGGCGTAGTTGTCTTGAATGAACCGGCGGGTGCGGCGAACGAGAAACTGCGACATGAGCGCCTGCCAGTCTTCAAGATGCTCAGACTCGCTAAATGCGCCCAGCGACGACATCCGGCTGTCGCACAACCGGGAGAACTCGGCCTCACCGACCTCAGCGATGGCGCGCTCGGGGCGAATCCCTAGATCGTCGTCGGTGCTGACGAACAAGCCGAGCTGGGCGGCGATGTCGCCGAACTGCTTGTTGTAGGGAGTGGCGGTCAACAGCAGAAGCTTGGGATCATTCTGGGTTATGTAATCGTGCAGCGCCTGGTAGTCTTTGCGCTTCGGGTTGCGCAGGTTGTGCGATTCGTCGATCAACACCAGACGATGCCGCCGCTCATTCTTCAGTTCCTTGACTGCCATTGATAGCGACAACACGCGCCCGTGGAGACGGTACTCTTGGCGGTACCAATCCCACATTTCCACAAGATTTTTGGGACACACGATCAGCGTCTCGAACCCGTTTTCCTCTTGCAGCAGCCGAGCGACGGCTGTGCCGATCATCGTCTTGCCCAGCCCCACCACGTCGCCGACCATGGCACCGCCGCGCTGATTCACGATCCGGGCCGCGATCTGCACCGCTGCAACCTGGAAGTCCAGCAGCTTGTCCGCCATCGACGCGGGCAGCCCGTATTGGATGAGCCCCTCACGAGCCTCATGCGACAAGTGGTAGGCCATCTTCAGGTACACCAGGTACGGATCGAGCGGCGCATCCGACGCCCACGATTCGTCCAGAAGCTCGATCAGCTCGAGGTTGACCGGGACGGTGAACTGGTCGTTCCAGAGTTCTCGAAACCAGGCCGCGAGCTTGGCCGTGGCGTCGCCGTCGAGCACGTCCACGTTCAGCTCGCCCTGCTCACGCAGACCTGCACTGGTTAGGTTCGACGATCCCACGTAGCCGACGCGCGGCGCGGCGGCGTCATCGCGATGGCATAGGTACAGCTTGGCGTGCAAGCGGTGGGCTAAGAACAGCCGAACGTCCACATCTCCGTCGGCCATCTGTCTGCGCAGCGCTCGTAGGGCTGCCTCGTCCTCGGGAGTGGGCAAACCCACCTGCAGCTGAGCCCGATACTCCGCAAGAGTGTCTTGCTGATGCTCCGCAGCAGTAGCGTTGGTGGTCGGCGGCTCGGGGCGCCTTCGCATGAGGCGGCGCATCTCGTCTCTGGGGTTCTCTGTCATGCCCACCAACAGTCGCACCTTGGGCTCGCCTCCGACACGATTCGGCAACGCGTCTACTGCGTCGGCTAGAATCCGCCACCCCCGCAGGTTGAAGTAGCCGACTGCCGCGTCCAGTGTGCGTGACGACGCTAGCGATCTCAGTAAGGCTGTTTCAAGCGTTGAGCCGATGTTGTCGAGTATCAGCGGCATCGTCTATCCCTTAGTCCCGAACGTCATGCGATCTCGTAGGTTCCCCGCCGCGTCGAACGCCTCCTCGATCTCCCACACCTGAGCCAGCAGCCAGTCCGCCTTGTCAGTGATATGTCGACACTCCCGCAAGTCGTAGCGGCCTACTTTCACGCCCGCGTTAGTTTGCCATTTGAGGTGTTTCGGCAATTCTTGCTTCAACTCATCGGCGATCTCCAACAGCGAGTTGACATGTCTGTGTAGAATTTCGAGTTCCATGTCACACGGGGTGTGAGGGCCGAGACCCTCAAACGATGCTGCGTAGACCATCCTTTCGATGTCACACGGAAGTGCGGTCAGCACACCCCGTGTGACATCGAACTCGTCGCCGTACATCATCCACCACAGATACGCCCAGCGGCTGGCGAGAGCGAGAAATGCGAGATCTCGTCGGTTCTCGCTTTTAAAATATAGCCATCCTTCTCGTGGTGTAGTTCTCGCTGGCTTTCCATCAGGGCCGACTATCGGCGGGGCATCAAGAAAAATGCTGAGTGACGCATAGGCTACCTTTTTGTATCCTATCTCAAACTCCGATTTCTTCACTAGACTCGAACTAAGCTGGACTTGAGTTTGTGCTATTTTGGTAAAGGCTGCTGCGACTGTAGCTGAATCTATGAACGGCCATTTCTGGGTTGGGCCGCAGAACATCAGGGCACTGTGAGGCTCAGTATACTCCAGAGTGGCAAACATCGTTGGCCTCCCGATCGAAGGCCAACGTCTGCATCGGGAAGTCTGAAGGCTTGAAGTACCCACAATACTCGCAACTATAATCGTGTTACGAACATCTGCAGAACCTGAGAACAGACTGTCAGGCCTTTTGGCATAGGAAGAGATCCAAAGCCTTGAGAAGCACTCTGCAAGATGAACTCTTAGTGGTTCAAAGCCTTTGCTAAAACAAAGTGAGTGCATGACGACCATCGTGAACCGGCCGCGCTTGTTGAGTAGACTTGATGCACGCTCGGTGCACACTGCGTACAGGTCCGGACAGTTCTGAGTTGTGTATCCTGTGATGTGATAGTCGAGTCTATCCCTGTTTTGTCCTGTGATATTGATGTAGGGAGGATTGCCGACTATCACGTCAAATCCGCCTTCTCGCCAAACCGACGGGAACTCGGCGAACCAGTGGAACGGCTTGTGTGTCTTGCTCCATGAAGCAATAACTTGGTTCTCGTTGCGCATCTCATGCAGAGCCTTGTCCGCCTGGTTGGCAATGGCTCTGATACGCGTTTTTAGCCGCTCCTTTGCGTGCTCGTCTCCGCCTGCGCCGGTGTTCGCTTGTATGCCGGTGTCGGCGGCTTGGGCTGCGACAAACTCATCGTATGTGACAGCCGCAGACCTGGCGGCTTCGGTTGCAGCGTCGATCCCGAACGGCAGTATCCCCTGACTGGCGAACCGCCGATCCAGATCGACGGCGTCGGCGATACCCACGAGCAGATTCCCGGACTTGATGTTGAAGTCCAAGTCGGGCAACGGCTCCAGATGCGACTTGTCGTCCAGTTGGGCGGCGAGCTTGAGGAACAGCCGCAGCTTGGCAATCTCGACAGCCTCGGCCATCAGATCGACGCCGTACAGATTGTTCAGGCAGATAACCCTAAGCAGCCAATACCGTTCGCTGTGGTGGGCACGGGCCTCGTGCAGGAACTCCGGCACCGACCCACACCCCCCCCCCCCCGCGATCTAGCTCGGCGGCGGCATCGAGCACCGCAGTGTACATTGGGTCTAGCACGTCGAGTGCAGCAAGCAGGAACGCCCCCGACCCCACCGTCGGGTCGCATACGCTCAGCGATCGCAGCACCTCAAACGCCTTCTGACACTCGTCTGCAGAATCCAGAAGGTAGAAGTAGTCGGCCATCAGCGCCGGCAGATCCAGGTTCAGGGTGACGGCCTCGTTGATGTCGGTCACGCCTCCGGAGTTAACCAAGTCGCGCAGCTTGTGGTAGCGGTCGTGCCGGTGGGTCACATCACACCATCGCTCGCTTGGTAGAGCTATATCAAGCGACGGGTCTGGGGTGTCGGCCGGCGGCGTTTTTGCTGGCAGATCCTTGTCAATACCATAGCCGAGGCAGTCGTGGAGATACTTGTCGCCAGACTTGTCCAAAAGCAAGCAGGGGTCGTCTAATCCCGCTCCAACTAGCCGATCGACTACTGCCGGGATAATGGTGCTTGTGGCCATGTAGCCGGTCACATCCGGCTTCGTGTAGTACGCGCCCCGTTGCTTCTTGTTGATGTACTGCTCAAAGATGAATCCCAAAATGTCTGGGTTGATCTCCTTCGGATCGCCGCTGGGCCTTTCGTCGAGATGCCAGCGCCACTGATCGAAGAACACGAACAGCGCCTTAAACGCCCCAGCGAGAATCTGAATGTCGTGAGTACCTTCCAGTGGATGGGGCTCGAAGATGCCGCCATTCACATAGGGAACATCGCCGATGATCTCTGCGATGTTCGGATCGTCATAAGTCCGTTCAGTAGCGGATTTGCCGAGCCCTTCGTGGAACAGTGGCAGCAAGAACTCCGAGAAGAAGGCGTAGGATCGGTCTGCTCCGTAGTAGTCGCACACCGTGGCCAGCCGGTTGCGCAGGTAGTGCGTGTCGCCGTCGATGAATCCCTTTCGCTGAATGAAATAGATGAACATGAGCCGGCTCATTAGCACCGATGCATACCAACGCTGATCTTCCGGGCGAGGCACACCCTCGATGGCGGCTACGAGCTTGTTGTGGTGTTTCTTGAATGCTCTGAAGAAAGACTTGGTGACCTTGTCGACATTGAATGAGCGGCGAACTCTTTCGAGCACTTTCGTTGCGCTCAATGACTTCTCCTCAGCCATTTTGAACGAGGCGTCGCGCAGCCGCTGCAGCAGCGCATCATTCCTTTGGCCCCGGCGGTAGGGGTGGTCAACCAGCCGATATCCGACGCCCGACGGCCGCTGCTCGGGCCACAGCCACAGTTGCTCATCAGGCGACGCGAACACCATTAGCTGGTCGCGCGACAGCCGTTTCGCCTGGCGAACGATCTGGTGCTGCTCGCCGCGTGACGGCAAGCTGAGGCTGCGGCTGCGGACTTCCCACACCGTGACGCCCCGCTTGTCGGCCACTGCCCGAATGTCGTCCCACCCGGTATCTTCCAGCCAGGTCGCCAAGCCATCGGGCGGGTTGTCCCACCCCAGCTGACGGAACAGCCCGCCGAAGTCCTCGACGTCAAGCAGTTGCCTTATCACCTGATCGCTCAGCATCGGCGCTTCAAGCCCTCGTCCTCAAGCCATTGCCCACATCGTCGCTCCCGCCTCGGCAGTCACCCCCTAGCTCAGCACTCCCAACTCCGTTGGGCAAACCCAGCGATGCCAGCTGAGCTTCCTGCAAACCACCGCACAGCGTGAAGAGCAGGACCGATGGCATAGTGGACTATAGGCGCTACCTGGAAGCCGAAGGCGACCCTGCCGCTGCCGCACGCCGCGACCTCCCCGCCGGGATACTGGTGCCTGCAGCCCACTCATGGATGGTGCCCGCCGCATGCATCGCCGGCCTGGATGGTCGGCGCATAAAATCGCGACTTCGCATGTTCGAAAACAGCCCGCCATATCTTGTGCTGCTCTTCCCCGTCCACAAGATGAAGGCGGCCGGCGTGGAGGTTCGCGAGCCCCGCGGCGTTGACGTTGTGCCCGGGCGGCTCGTGCGCTGGGCGCCCGGCGATGTTCGTGGTGAGAGGATCGATAAGGACATCCCGCTAGCAGCTCTCGGAGGCATCAAATGGCGCTCATAAAGAGACCGTCGCCCGGCCTGTATTCCTCGGTGCTCCACATACTGAGCAACACCGACTCCCGCGCGCATTCCATGACCGCGATGATGAACAACCTGACCGATCATCTCACGGCAGAAGAGGCCGAATGTCTTCCCATGGCCATAGGCGGTGTTCTCCGGCTGCTGCGCCGAGATCCCGAGAGGCTGCGCTTCGCCGCTGAGATCGTCGCTCGGTTCGACTTCTTTGAGGCGGCCCGCGAGCTGGCCGATGTAGCGCTGGTGAGCGACGACCGCGAGCTGCTGCTTGCCGCCGCAACCGTGTGCGGCAACCCCTCGGTCGCAGCGCCGATCCGGGAGCGGGTAGCGGAGGCCGTAGCCGACGATCCCGCGGGTTTGATCAGGCTTGATCACCGCGCAGTTCCTAGAACCGCATACGAGGAGAGTCTGTATTGGCAGCGTTGGCCCGGGGCCCGTACCGACGCCCGTCGCTTCGCGCTGGCTCCGGTGACCGTGCTGGATCAGGGCTTTGAAGCCGACGCCGCGTTGCGTTTGGCTATACGTCTTGACGAGGCGGGAGCCTCCGTGCGGCGGATAGCGTCGAGCGCGCCCACCCCGATGTGGTTCGGCCCTCAGACCGTGCTCATTTGCCTGCCGCGCACCCGACAACGCGTTCTGAACCACTATCCGGGCTTCTCACCGTCTCGGATCCTTGTCGAGAACATGCTGACCGACAACCGTAGTACTACGAAACTGCTTCACAAAATCAACGCTGTTCTGCCTGAGCCTCAGAAGCTGTGGCTCGCTGACCCCGGCCCCGAGGTGACAGCCAAACTTTGGAGTCCTGACGTGTTCACTGCGGGGGTGTACTCCACACGCGACGCCTCGTTCTTGGCGGGGACGACGACATCGTCGCTCTACTACATGCGCAAGCGGTGTCTGATCACGCCCCGTGAGTTACGTGACTCACAAGCGTTGCGATGGACGTTTCGCGACTTGGTCGCCATCCGCACTTGGGCGTACCTGAATTCGGTCTCTCATCACAGAGTATCCAGCAGTGTGGTCACAGCGCTGAGCGAGTTCGCTGGAGACACGAAAGCAGTCCTACTCGGCGCAACATCCGATGGCCATGTGGTTGTCGACCGAGGCGAGGGATGGATCGACGTGGAGACCGGCCAGCTTATGCTCGACTTGCCCATCACTGACATCGACGCCGTGTTACAGCCATTCGAATACGGTGGAGGCAAAGCGCCCGACCTGCTAAAGGCCAGCCCCAACACTAGGCTGCATCCGACCGTGCTAAACGGAACACCCCACCTGAATGGTCACAGGATCAGCGCCAAAGCCCTAGCCAGCGTAGACCGACTGTGCCGACGTGAAGCAATCGAGTCCGCGTACCCTGAGTTGAAGGACATTGCCTTTGAGGACACGGTGAGTGTCGGTCGTCAGATCCTTCTGACTCACTGAGTCGTGCGGCTGCTCTACGACGCCGTTCTGCCCCAGAGTCTGGCGTTCGAAACGTCCGCTGAGTTGGAGTTACGCCGTTGGAACGGCGCAGACGAATCCGACACGGACTTTGTTCGGGCATCTGCTAATAGGGGATACGACGGTGTGATCCTCTTCGGCCGGGACTCGCTGGAACAGCCGGAGTTGCGAGAAGCCGCTCGCGAGGCCGGCGTGGCCCTCGTGGCTGTGGCGGCGGACGACCCCATCAAGGCAAAACACAGGATCCTCAACAACATGTCATCGCTGCGCCGCAAATTGCGTGACCACGCCTGCCTCCTAGTGCTCGCCCGCGAGGTCCGCCCGCTGCAGTCGAGCATTGGGGCGGCTTTGCCAGTCTTTGTCCACCTTGACGGCCAGTTCTAGGTAGGCGCCTTTTGGGAGCTGAGCGCGCACCGCGGTGCCGACGGCCTTGAGCACCGCTGCGCGCTTGCCGATCACGATGGGCTTCTGAGAGCGGCGCTCCACGACGACCTCACAGCGGATGAATGGCCAGTCCCATTCTGTGACCCGAGTGGCAATCGAGTGCGGCAGTTCTTTGCGGACTACCGCCAATAGCTGTTCGCGCACCAGCTCGGCCACCCAGAACGCATCTGAGCAGTCGCTCACCATGTCGGCCGGATAGAGCGGCGGACCTTCGGGCATCCGGCCGATCAGGTGATCCAGCAAGACATTCACACCCTCACCCGTGAGCCCGCTCACCGGGAAGTAGGCCTCGAAGTCGAAGGTGCCGGCCGCGGCCAGCTGCTTAAGCATGGCAGCCGGGCGGACCAGATCAGATTTGGTGATCACCGCCACCGAGTTCGCAGGCAGCGTCTCGGCGATGAACGCGTCGCCTGCGCCGAAGGGCGCAGAAGCGTCCACGATGAGGCAGACCACGTCGACGCCGTGGCTTGCGTCGAGAGCTTCGGTATTGAGACGCCTGCCGAAGGGCGTGCGGGGCTTGTGGATCCCGGGCGTGTCAACGAACACCACCTGGGCGCCGTCGCGGTTGAGTACGCCGCGGATCTGGTTGCGGGTGGTCTGAGGCTTGTCGGAGACGATCGACACCCGCTGAGGCAGCATCCGGTTGAGCAGTGTGGACTTCCCGGCGTTGGGGCGGCCCACAAGAGTGACGAAACCGCTTCTGTGGCTCTCTGGCACTCGGCCGCCCTACTGAGGCCGCGTCGAGCCGACGCAGCCCGCGGCGGTCACGGCCTGATGAGACGGACCCGCGTGATGCGGCGGCCCTGCATGGCTTCCACGCTGAGTCGCAGACCGTCCACGACGACCGCCTCACCGACCTCCGGCACGTGCCCGAGCGTGCCGAATATCAGGCCTCCGACCGTGTCCCAGTCGTCCGGCAGTTGGGCGGATACCAGCATGTTGAGCTGATCGACCGGCATGCGCCCGTGGAGCAGCGCCTCGCCGTCAGCTTGGGAGAGCATCATCGGCTCAGGCCGGTCGAACTCGTCCACGATGTCGCCGACGAGCTCTTCGACGATGTCCTCGAGTGTGACGAGCCCAGCCGTGCCGCCGTACTCGTCGACCACCACCGCTAGATGACCGCCCGCGGTTCGCATCTCGCGCAGCAGCTCGTCAACGCGTTTGGCCTCCGGAACGAACATCGCCGGGCGCATGACGCCGCGCACCTGCAGTCCACCCGACCCGGACCGCTCAGCTCGGGCCAGATCTTTCAGCAAGACGATCCCCACGATGTGATCCACGTCGCGGGTGCACACCGGCAACCGGCTCAAGCCGCGCTCAATTGCGGTCTCCAGAGCGTCCGCGACGGTCATGTCCGCCTCCGCGGTGACCATGTCGGGGCGGGGCACCATCACATCGCGCGCCAGCGTGTCGCCCAGCGCCAGCGCCGATTGGATCATGTCGCGCTCTGTTTCATCAATAGCGTCGGCTTCAGCTGCGGCGGCGCTGAGCTCCAGCAGCTCGTCCTCACTGACGGCCGGGGCGCCGTTGCGACGCCACACCATCCGCAGCAGCCTGCCCGTCGCGGACGCCGTCGCGCCGTCTCCAGGCGCACGCTCCGATGACACAGTCACACCGATCTCTGCCCGGCTCGCGGGGATGTCGCGCAGGACGCGAGAAGGCGCCGCTCACGGGCTCTCATCGCAGCAGCCTCGGCTTCGTCGGCATGATCGTATCCCAGCAGATGCAGCACGCCGTGAACCACCAGCAGCTCGAGACAGCCCTCAGGCAGCGCTGAGGCTACGGAATCGGTACCGGCCCCGCCGGACGCGGCAGCGTAGGAGGGGCAGATCACCACGTCCCCGATGAGCAGGTCACCCACACTGTCAGCGCCGCCGACCGGCACGGCGGCACCGTCGATGGGAAACGCCAGCACGTCGGTGGGCCCGGGCCGACCCATGTGCTCGAAGTTGAGACGCGCCATCTCTAGCTCGTCGACGAACCGCAAACCCAACTCGCCCGTGTCCACGCCCTCGGCGCTCAGCGCTCGGCGCGCCAATTCTGCCAGGCTATCGACGCCGACCGGCGGCTGTCGGTCTGAAGAGCGTTCATCGCCCGCCACGATGGCGACAGCGCTGCGGATCATCAAGCCGTCAAGCGCGCCGTCGACTAGCGACGCCAGCTGGCCTGCCCTCCGCGGCCGGCCCGGCGGCCGCGCTGCTGCCTCGCGCGCTACGTGAGCGGTCGTAGGCGGCCACTATGTCGACCACAATCCGATGGCGCACCACGTCGCGCCCGGTGAGATGCACGAAGCCGATCCCGTCGATGCCGCTCAGCAGGGCTTCGACGCCTGTCAGCCCGCTACGGCCGCCGGCGACGTCCACCTGGGTGACGTCGCCGGTCACCACAGCCTTGGAGTTGAAACCGATGCGGGTTAAGAACATCTTCATCTGCTCGGGCGTGGTGTTCTGGGCCTCGTCGAGGATGATGAAGCTCGAGTTGAGAGTGCGCCCCCGCATGAACGCGAGCGGCGCCACCTCCACGGCGCCCTTCTGCAACAGCCGCTCCATGCCCTCGCTGCCGACCATGTCGCACAGCGCGTCGTAGAGCGGCCGCAGATAGGGGTCGACTTTGGCCATCAGGTCGCCGGGCAGGAAGCCGAGACGCTCTCCGGCCTCCACAGCGGGACGCGTCAGGATGATCCGCTCGACCTTGTGATCGTTCAGCGCCTGCACCGCCATCGCCACCGCGAGCCAGCTCTTGCCGGTACCCGCAGGGCCAATGCCAAAGGTGACCACGTTGCCGCAGATGGCGTCGACGTATCGCTTCTGGCCGACCGATTTGGGACGCACCACCCGCCCACGGGCGGTGCGCAGTACGCGGTGAGTCAGCACTTCCGACGCTGCTATGTCGCTGCGCACCATGTCGATGGCACGGTCCAGCGTCCGGTGGTCGAGGCGTTGCCCCCGCTCGATCAGCACGATCAGCTCCTCGAACAGCCGAGCCACGGTGTCGGCCTCATCGCCGCTGACGCTCAACTCGTTGCCGCGCAGGTGGATCCTGCTGTCGGGGAACGCCGCCTGAAGGCGCCGCAGATTGATGTCGTGCTCGCCGACGAGAGGCCCCAGGAGGTGATTCGCGGGGAGGCGAATCTTGGCGGCAGTGTCAGGCATCAGGCACTCTGCAGCCCATGATAGTGACGCACCGGGCGCGCCCGGCCCGGTCGAGCGGCGCGTTCAGCGAACCGCTCGGTACACGCCGGAGCGGCGACGGCTGCGGGTGAACACGATCTGCCAAAGCTGCAGCGCCCGCGCCCTGAACGACCCTGCGGAGCACAGCAGGTAGTAGTCCCAAGTGCGGCGGAAACGCTCGTCGTAGCCGGGCAGGTCTGCCCATGCCTTTGTGACATTGGCGTGCCACGCCATGAGGGTTCGGTCGTAGTAGGGGCCGAAGTTGTGGAGGTCCTCGATCACCCAGTCGCTCTCGCAGGCCGAGGAGATCTGAGCGAGCGACGGAACCACGCCACCCGGGAAGATGTACTTGTCGAACCACGGGTCGGTGTGGTTCTTCGACTGCAGCGACCCGATCGTGTGGTGCAGCATCATCCCGTCGTCGGTGAGCAAGTCGCCGCAACGTCGGAAGAACGTCCTGTAGTTGCGCGGGCCGACATGTTCCATCATGCCGATAGACACGACCCGGTCGTAGCTGCCACGCACGTCGCGGTAGTCGCACTGGCGGACGTCTACCGACAGGCCCGCGGTGATCTTCCGGGCCAGTTCCGCCTGGGCCGCGGCGGGTGTGACCCCCGTCACGCGGGCGCCGTGGCGCTCGGCCGCGTATCGGGCGAATCCGCCCCACCCGCACCCGATGTCGAGCAGCCGCATCCCGGGCTCGAGCTCCAGCTTGCGGCAGATCAGCTCCAGCTTGTTGGCCTGGGCCGTGTCCAGATCGCGCGCCGAGGCCCAATAGGCGCACGAGTAGATCATGCGCTTGTCAAGCATGCGCTCATAGAGGTCGTTGCCGATGTCGTAGTGCACCGAGGCGTTGCGCCGGGCGCGTCGGACGCTCTGACGGTTGGCGGCGTAGGCCTTCGCGGCCAACACCGCCAGCCCGAGGCTGGGCCGTACCAGCGACCGCAGGTCTTGGCATTGGACCTCCGCGATGAACTCGTCGAGCTGGTTTGCGTCCCACCAGCCCTGCTGGTAGGACTCGCCCAGCCCGAGTTCGCGCTGTGACATCGCCCGATCCCAGAAGCGGTCGTTGTGGACTGTTATGTCGCACGGCCCGTCGCCGCCGAGGGTGATCCCCACGCTCTCCAGGAGACCGATACCGATCCGCTTGGCCTTGTTCGGGTTGCCCATGGCTCAGCTTGGCTCGAGAACTCTTAGTGCTCGCCGCCCCGCGCCGACGGCTCGCCCCGCGCGGGCGCGGTGTTGGAGCGGCGCCCCCGACAGGACTCGAACCCGCAACCTGAGGATTAGAAGACCTCCGCTCTATCCAGTTGAGCTACGAGGGCACTCTCATACTAACGCGAAGGGGTGCCGGGTCGTAAACAACAGGAACTCCCTTTCGCTGGGGTACCGTATGTGCGACTGCCGGCATGACATTGGGCCACCAGCGCCGCAAAGCGATCGGAGCCGGTTTGCGATACGCTGGGGGTGTGTCCCTCGCTACAGCGAGTCGTGGTAGCCGTAGCTCAGAAGGTTAGAGCGCCGGGTTGTGGTCCCGGAGGTCGGGGGTTCGAATCCCCTCGGTTACCCAAGCTGCTGGCTATCGTCACAGTTTTGATCAGGCGCCTCTAGCTCAATTTGGCAGAGCATCGGACTCTTAATCCGCAGGTTCTGGGTTCGAGTCCCAGGGGGCGTACCAAAACGTCAATCCCGTTGCCTTCGTCGGCTGCCTCTGGTCGGCTGCCCTCAATGGGACTGTCGACGCTCGCCGAAGGCCTTGAGCGAGAGAGCACCGCCACAAGCGAGTAGAGCACCGCCGAAGAGGGCACCGCCCGAGGGCCCAGAACGGCGAGGGCCTAGAGCGAGAAACGGCAAGGGCCTAGAGCGAGAAAGGGTCGCGGCCCATCTGGTTGCGTACGGTGGTCACCGGCGGGCTGGTCATGGAGCGGCGCAGCCAGTTGGCGCCGTCTACCACCAGCGTGTGGCCCGTGATGAAGCGGCCGTAGGGCGACGCCAAGAACGTCGCCGCCCAGCCCAGCTCCCGGCGGCACCCCGTGCGCAGCGCAGGCTGGCGTCGGCTTAGCTCGGGGCTGCGGTCGAGGCTTGAGCGGATGTCGGAGGTCATGTCCTCATGTGGGAACAGCCCTGGCACCAGGCAGTTGACCTGGATCCCGTAGGGGCCCCATTCCACGGCCAGCGACTCCGTCATGCTCTTGACGCCGGCCTTCGCTGCCGCGGAGTGGGCGAAGCCGGGGCCGCCCGTCCAGGCGTAGGAGGCCCCGATATTCACAATCGAGCCCGGTGTGCCGAAGTCCAGGTGACGCCGCCCCATCTCGCGTGCGCAGTTGAACGCGCCGTTCAAGGTGATGTCCACCACGGTGCGCCAGGCGTTGGGCGACAGGTCCTCAGCAGGCGCGGGGAAGTTCGCGGCGGCGTTGTTGACCAGCACGTCTGGAAGGCCGAATGCGGACTCTGCCGCGTCGAACACGGCCGCCACCGACGCCGCGTCGCGTATGTCGCAAACCGCTGTGGTCACAGGAGCGCCGATCTCGACTATCGCGTCGCGTCCGGTGTCGAGATGAGATTGCGACCGGCTGGCGATCACGACCGCAGCACCGAGCCGGGCGAATTCGGAGGCGATAGCCTTGCCCAGGCCGGTACCGCCCCCGGTTACCAGCACTGTCGACCCCTCGAAGACGCCCGGCCGCAGCGCAGTCTCCCCGACAGGCGGCGGAGCGGGCAAACCGGACTCCGGCGCCAGCGGCTGCTGCAGTCCCTGCGCGGGGGCCGGGGCGGGTTGGCCGCCTCGGAGCGCCATCGGCCTGTCAACTCCCCGTGTAGCGCGGCAGACGGCCCTCAACGGCGGCGGCACGCATCTCGGCGAAGTCGTCGCTGCGGTTCAGGAACGTCTGATAGATCAGCTCGTCGTCCATTGCTGCGCGCTGCTGCGGCCGAGCCAGTTGCGAGATCACCCGGCGAGCGAGCTTCACCGTCACAGCAGGCGCCGCGGCTATCCGGCCGGCCATCTCGATCGCGGTTGCGTCCAACTCGTCTGGCGGCACCACCCGCGAGACGATGCCGTGCGACAGTGCCTCCTCTGCCGACAGCGCCCGCCCCGTCAACACCATGTCGCTCACGAGCCCGTGTCCGCACATCTGGTAGAGCACGCCAACGCCGCCCGTGTCGGGGATCACCCCGTAGCCGAGTTCGGGCAGACGGAACCTGGCGCTGGTGTCGGCGATGCGGATATCGCACAGCAGCGCCCGCTGGAACGACCCTCCCATCGTCCATCCTTTGCAGGCAACGATCACCGGCGCCTCAAGCTGCCAAAGACGCTGGATGCCACGATGGCCCCGCATCATCAGCTGATGGTGTGTGAGATCGGTGCGGTTCGTTCCGATGGCGCTCACGTCGCGCCCGGACGACCAGCTCTTGCCCTCGCCCCGCCAAACGACTGCACGCACCTCGGGATTTTGGGCGAGTTCGTCGACGATCTCGAACAGGCGGACGTCCATGGCATCGTCGAACGCGTTGAGCTTGGACGGGTTGTCGTTGGTGACGACGGCCACAGGCCCGTCTGTCTCCAGCCGTACCCTGCAGGTCATCTCAGTGTGCGGCCGCAGTCGGCCAACACGAAAGTGGTGGTGCTCGGCTCAGCTAGCGCGGTCATCCAGAAGCGGGCTCGACTGGCGCGGTCATGGCGGTGGTGCTCGGCTCAGCTAGCGCGGTCATCCAGCGCAGCGGTCTCGAAGCCCGCGAAGTCGACCGCGTCGCCGACGCGAATGGTGCCGGAGGTGAGCACCCGGCACGCCACCCCGGCCCTGCCCCGGAGGCTGGCGCGGGCGCCCTCGCCGAATGTCTCCTCCATCCGCCGACACGGTGCGGCATCACGAGCGACCTCCAGTTCGACGGCTCCGATACGCCATCTGTGGCCTACCGCCCGCGGCACCGATGCGGCGGAGATCGTGATATTGCGCCTCGTCCTGCCGGGGTCGATGTTGATCTGGGCGTCTCGTGCGGCAGCTGCCAGCTCCCCGGTCGCCTGTACCGTCACCTGTCGAAACATTGCGCCGTGATAGCGGTCGCCCACCAGTCCCCTGTCGGCTTCGGCGCTCACCCTGTCGACGGCGCGCATCGGAAGTCGGCTCGCCGCGGCCACATGGATCGACTCGACCGCTGCGGGCTCGGCGGCCGAAGGCTTCATGACCTTGTTGGTGACGGCGGTGCTGACAGCGGCTGTGTCGGCCATAGCTGGCCTCCTAGAGGTGTTGCCGGCTAAACGCCAGCCTACCGAAACGCTTCATTGCCGCTGTCGGATCCCGCGGTCGAACCGCTTCGGACTACTGCCACGCAGTGGGCCGCCGACGCTCAGTTCTTGGGCAGCTCGTTGAAAGGCGTGTCACGGGGTGGTGCGGGCTCGCGTGGGAGTCTGAGCACGCGCTCGCCGATGATGTTGCGCTGCACTTGGTCGGTGCCGCCGTAGATCGACGGTGCTGGCGAGAACAGCGCCAACTCACCGATCAGCCCCGAACTCTGCGCGTCGTCGGAGCCGGCGAGCATTCCGTCGGCTCCGATCACCTGTAGTCCCACCTCGCGAAACGACCGCACTAGCTCGCTCATTGTGAGCTTGGCGATGTTCGGCTCCGCGCCAGTGCGCTGGCCTCCGGCTTTGGCCCGCTGGATCGAGAGGCGGTTGATCTCGATCAGCCCGTAAAGGCGCATCAGCTCGTCTCGCAGCACGCGTGAGCCGATGCGGCCGTTCTTGCGGGCCAGATCGACGAGGGTGCGCCACAGGTCGATGCCCACTGATGCAATGTCGTCCCGCCCGGCCGCGCCCGAAGCCAGCGGGCCCGCCCTCCGTGCCAGGTTCTTGCCCTTCAGCCCGGGGATGGCGCCCCGGGGTTCGCGCCCTGAGGAGCCCAGCGAGGCGCGCTCCACCATCAGGGTTGTGATCGCCACGCGCCAGCCGTTGTTGACGCCGCCGATAGCGGCATCATGACATGCTAGAGCCCTGTCAATGAACACCTCATTGAACATCGCCCGGCCGGTCATCTCGGTGAGGGGCCGAATTTCCACGCCGGGCTGGTCCATCTCGAAAGCGAACCAGGTGATACCCGCGTGCTTCGGCGCGTCCGGATCGGTACGGGCCAGCAGCATCCCGAAGTCGGCAACGTGACCGCCCGACGTCCACACCTTCTGTCCGGTGATCACCCACTCGTCGCCATCGCGTTCGGCTCGGCACTGGAGACTCGCCAGGTCGGAGCCGGCGTTGGGCTCACTAAAAAGTTGGCACCAGCCGACATCTCCGCTCAGGATCCGAGGCACGTACCGGTCGATCTGGGTTTGGTCGCCGTGAGCGGCGATGGTCGGAGCGGCCAGCATCCGCCCGAGGCCGCTGGGAGGCCCGAGCACTCCCCGATCGGCCAACACCAACGACACAACTGCGGCCTGATCGCGGCCGTAACCCAGGCCACCTGCCGTGACCGGCAGCATCGGGCTGGCGAACCCCGAGCCGGCGAGCAGCGACCACCAGTCGCGGACTTCGAGGTCGGGATCCCAGTGCTCGTCGCAGAACGCCGCCACCGCGCTGCGAATCTCCTCAGCGCCGGCCGCCGAGCCGGCAGGCGCGCCTTCCGCAGCCGTGGTGAGCATCAGCCGGCCCTAAGCTCGTTGAGGCCGGTCACGTTGTCGAGCATGATCAGGCGACGATCGGCTTCGGAGAACCCTTCCAGCTCACAGAGGTAGTCCAACGGCTCGGGCATGCCCTCGATGTGGGGCCAGTCCGAGCCGAAGATCACCCGGTCGGCGCCCATCAGCTCGGCGACCTCGCTCACGTCGTCCTCCCAGAACGGGTTGACCCATACGTGGGCCTTGAACGTGTCCACCGGGTGGTCGTCGAACCACCAGTAGTTCTTCTTGGCCATCTGGGAGAACTTGCGGAACATCGGGCCCAGAAAGTCCGATCCGTTCTCTACCGACGCCACGCGCAGGTTCGGGAAGCGGTCGTAGATCTTCTCGAACACCGACTGGAACAGCCAGTCCTGAGCGGCGCGCTCTATCGCGAACGACTTAATGGACGGCCCGGAGGCACCGCCGAAGCCCGACGTGAAAGCGTCGTCCGCGTAGCCCTGGGAAGAATAGCCCGAGTCGCCCGCGTGGATCACCACCGTGACCCCGGCGTCGTTGATGCGCCCCCAGACCGGGTCGAACCTCGGATCGAACGGCGAACGCCTGCCTGTGAGCGTCGTGACGGCGGCGGGGCGCATCACCAGCACTCGGGCGCCGAGGCCGAGAACAATGTCGATCTCCGAAGCGGCGGCATCGACATCGCCCAGCGCGATGTACGGCGCAGCGAAGATCCGGCCGGCACAGTCGTATCCCCAGTCGTCGTGCAGCCATCGGTTGAAGCCGCGCATCATCGCGGCGACCGCGTCGATGTCGTCGCGCAGCAGCTCCTCATAGAGCACCCCAAGGGTCGGGAATAGCCACACGGCCCGCAGCCCTTGGGAGTCCATCACCTTGAGCCGCGCCGCGGGGTTCATGTAGTGATCCGGCAGCGGCTCGCGGTCCCTGAGCATGTCGAGGGGGTTCTTGTTGTCGGGGTTTCCCTTGAAGTAGTCGCGCAGCGCGCCCGGTTTGGCAATCGGGTTCCAGGTGGGGTTGGCCACAGCATGCGAGAGGACGCCTCCCACGAGATGGTGCCGGCGGCCGCCCATCTCCACCCACTGCACCACACGGGGCCGCATCCGCGGATCGACGTGGCGCGTGAAGGCATCCTCAGCCTCGTAGTAATGATTGTCGGCATCAAAAGGCCGATAACCGAGGCGCTGAGCTGCAATGCTCGCCGACTCCGACGCGCCGTATGCGCTCGATGCTCCTGCGGCGGGCGTGTCTACCGCGCGGCGGGCGTGCAGGTCGTCGGAGTCCACGGCACCACGGTACCGTGTCGGACGGTGCCGCCCAAGATCTTCTCAACCGCAGAGTTGCAGTCGCGCACCCTCAAGCGCGGCGAGCGGGTCAGGCTCGTGACCGAGCTTCCCGGCGTCGACGCCGGCGCAGAGGGCAAAGTGGCAATGGCCAACGGATTCACATGGAACCGCTACTGGGTGCGCTTCCGCGATGGCCGCGTGATAGGCCACATCGACCACGGCGACCTGATCCGAGCCAAGCACTATGAGCGCTTCCTGCAAGCGCGCGACCGAGAAGCCGCCCAGGCACTGCTGGCCCCCGTCGACCGAGATGAAGACGCCGGACACGAGGAGCCTTCTCAGGGCGACGACTCCGGCGGCGAAACCGTCGTTAACGGTGTGGTCATACCCGCCTATCTGCTGCAGCGCTCCGCAGACGCAAGGGCCCGCCTGGGCGCCTGAACCCCAACCCCCTTCGCACGTCGCTGCTGACCGTTGCCGACCGTCTGCGAGCGCTGTCTGGGCGGTTGTGACTTCGGGTCTGCGGGTAGTTTGAACTCCCGTGCAGGTGCTTGTCGTCGGGATCTGCGGCGGTTCGGGAGCGGGCAAGACCACGCTCACCCGCCTCTTAGCTCGACAGCTGGAAAGCACCTACGGTCTTACTCCCGGTGTGCTGGCCTTCGACTCCTACTACCGCGACCTGTCTCATCTGCCGATGTCAGAGCGCCGACTACACAACTACGACCATCCGGACGCTCTAGATCACGTTCTGTTCATCCGCCATCTCGACTCGCTCAGGGCTGGTAGTGCCGTCGAGCCGCCCCAATACGACTTCGCCTCTCACACGATCATCGGCCGGCACGCCCCCATCGCGCCCTCCCCGGTGGTGCTCGTCGAGGGCATCTTGCTGCTGGCCTTCGACGAGATCGCCTCGCGGCTCGACGTCTCGCTGTTCCTCGACGTATGCGAGGCCGAGCGGCTGCGCAGGCGGATCCTGCGCGACACCGCGGAAAGGGGAAGGCACCCCGGCGACGTGCGACGGCAGTTCGCCGCGACGGTCGCGCCGATGCACGACGACTTCGTCCAGCCCAGTCGCTGGCGCGCCGACCGGATCGTACCTGAGAACGTTCCCTTCGAAGACCTAGCCGACGAGGTGTTGGCAGCGCTGGGGACCGGCGACGCCGGCGACGCCCTGGCCCACGCGACTAAGGCTTCACGCTGACACCGCTGCCTGCCGAACCGCCGCTCCCTCCAGGCTCAGCAGCCGCTTTTTGAGGTCGGGGCCGTACCCGTACTGCCCCACTCCGCCGGCAGAGGGGACGACTCGGTGGCACGGAAGCAGCAGTGGCACGGGGTTGCGCGCCATGGCCTGGCCGACCGCACGCGCCGCGCCTGGCCGGCCAGCCGCGGCGGCGACCTCCGCGTAGGTGCGGACCTCGCCTTTGGGTATCTCCGCGGCGGCTCGCAGCGCCGCCCGGTGAAACGGCGGACGCGATGAGAGGTCCACAGGCATGTCGGTGCGGCCTTCCAACAGCGCTTCGACCAGAGCCGCGGCCCAGTCCGAGTCCGCGGCCGTGACAGCCGACACGTCGACACCCACCAGCTCGCGCATGTAAGCCTTGAAGTCCTCGAAGTTGTTGCGGCGGTTTCGGTCGTTCACTATTAGCAGCCCCGACACCCGACCGCCGGAAAAAGCCACAAAAACCGGGCCCGCGGGACTGTCGCACTCGATCCAGTCATGCGCGGCGGCGGTACTCACGCAATCTCCGCTCGTGGCAACTTCGGGATTTCCCAATCTATGGGAGTTCGACCGGCCGCCGCGAGAGCCTCATTGGCACGGCTGAACGGGCGGCTGCCGAAGAAGCCACCGTGAGCCGCCATCGGCGAAGGATGCGCCGACTCGATCACAACGTGGCGGGTCGTGTCCATCAGCGATCTCTTGCGGCGGGCCGAGGCACCCCAAAGGATGAACACGACCCGCTCGGGCTTTGCGTTCACGACGCGGATCACCTCGTCGGTGAACCTTTCCCAGCCGCGGCGCTGGTGGCTGGCCGCCCTGCGGGCGCGTACAGTCAGCGTAGCGTTGAGCAGCAGCACGCCTTGTCGAGCCCAGTGCCCCAAAGAGCCGTGGCTCGGCACGGGCGCGCCGATGTCGTTGCGGAGTTCGGTGAAGATGTTCTGCAGTGACGGCGGCTTCGGGACGCCGGGCCGTACAGAGAAGCAGAGCCCGTGCGCCTGGCGCGGACCGTGGTAGGGGTCCTGGCCCAAGATCAGCGCCTTGACGGACGCGTAGGGGGTGAGGTGAAGTGCCGCGAACACCTCTTCACTGGGCGGGTAGATGGTATGTTGGGCCCGCTCGGCGCGGACGAAGGCTTGAAGCTCCTGCCAGTAGAGTTTGTCGAACTCGCCTCGAAGCAGCGGGTTCCAGTCGGTCCGAGGCGCCATCGGGTGAGGGGCCCCGCTCAGGCGGGGCGCTCGCCTACGATGCTCGCCCGCTCCATGATGCGCACATCGGGGTAATAGTCGCTGGCGGCATAATGCTGCACCGAGCGGTTGTCCCAGAACACCACTGTGTCGGGCGCCCAACGCACACGAAACTGGTATTCCACCACGCCCGCCTGACCTGCCAGGTGCCGTATCAGCTTCAGGCTTTCGTCTCTGTCCATGCCCTCGATGTGCGACGTGAAGTAGCAATTCACAAAGATCAGCTTGCGGCCCGTCTCAGGGTGGGTGCACACCACCGGATGGCGGGCCTGCGGAAAGCGCCGCCGGTATTCGTCCTCCCGGCCGGGCGGCACCTGATGGCCGAAAGCCATCATGTAGTCGTGGATGGCGTAAAGCCCGTGGATACGCTGCTTCGTGCCGTCGTCAAGGCCTTCATAGGCCGCTGTCATGTCCGCGAATAGTGTGTCGCCGCCA
Organism: Acidimicrobiales bacterium; assembly: GCA_965214945.1. Lineage (GTDB taxonomy): Bacteria > Actinomycetota > Acidimicrobiia > Acidimicrobiales > Aldehydirespiratoraceae > JAAXHB01. The sequence continues at coordinate 1,584,379 of OZ244029.1, forward strand.
GTGGAAGGCACTCGCACGGCGTGGAGGATCGCCCCCATCGAAGGGCGCTCTCGCCAGGTGACGTCATGATGCCAGCCGTTCTCGAACCCGCCGGTGTCGGCGCCCTTCTCGAAGCGCACCAGCTCGGGATGCTCATCGTTGCCTGTTATGAACGGATGCACCTCCAGCTCGCCGAAGCGGCGGGCGAAGGCCACGTGCTGGGCTGCGGTGATGGGCTGGCCGCGGAACACGATCACCTTGTAGTCGAGCAGCGCCCGGCGCACCTCCGCGATGGCCGCCTCGGGAAGGTCGGCGGACAGGTCGACGCCCGAGACCTCCGCTCCCAGCGTCGCGCCCTGCGGTGACACGTCGATGTGGTCGAAAGAGGGACGGGACAGGCGGCTCCGCTCTGTGGCCAGATGCGTCCACGGCCCCACTGTCACGTTGTAACGGCCGATCGTCAGGCGCCCGGGCGCGATCCGAGCCGCCGGATCCGAGGTCCCGGGAGCAACCTCGGAAGCGGTGCCCGATGGCCGTGGGGAAGTCGCAACCTTACTCACGCAGGTGAATATAGCCGATGGTAGCGGTTGCGGCAGCTTGCGACCGACGACTCATCTGCTCTCTGCTCGGCCCTCCGCTCATACCTCCGCCTGCCGCTCCTATAACCTGCCTACGCAGTCGAGCCGGCGATGACAAGCTTCACGCGAGACATGCCGCCGGGCACCGCAACCCGACGGGCGCTGCACCTGCCGGGTAGAGACATCCAAAAAAACACCGCAACCGGCTGAGCAAGGCCTGCGAGGATCACACACAGAGAGATGGCATCCAAAGCGACCAAGAAGCCCTTCAATATCCTCGTCGTCGACGACGAGCCCGACCTCGAGCCGCTGATGAAGCAGCGAATGCGCCGACAAGTCCGCAAGGGCGATTACCGGTTCTCATTCGCTCGCAACGGGGTGGAGGCTGTGGAGAAGCTGCGCTCAGATGACTCTGTCGACATGGTGCTCTCCGACATCAACATGCCCGAGATGGACGGGCTCACGCTGCTAGCGCAGCTGCCGGCGATCGATCCTGATCTGCGCGCGGTGATCATCTCCGCCTACGGAGACATGAAGAACATCCGCACAGCCATGAACCGCGGCGCCTTCGACTTCGTCACCAAGCCGATCGACTTCGGCGATCTGCGCGTCACAATCAAGCGTACCGCTGAACACCTAGCCCAATGGCGGGCCGCGCTGGCAGCCCGCGATCAGCTTGTGTCGCTCCAGAGCGAGCTGAAGATCGCAGGTGAGACGCAGCAGTCGATCCTGCCCACATCGTTCCCCTCCTCTGGGAGCTACGAAGTCTACGCCAACATGGTCCCGGCCCGCGAGGTCGGCGGCGACCTGTACGACGTCATCCGTCTGCCGAGCGGGCGCATCTGCCTCAGCGTCGCCGACGTCTCCGGGAAAGGCGTGCCCGCAGCCCTTCTCATGATGTCGGCCCGGACGGCCTTCAAGGGTGCCACGATGAGAACCGGCACTCTCGGCGAAGCGCTATTGGAGACGAACACGCTGTTGTGCAAGAACTCCCCTGATGAGATGTTCGTGACCGCTATCACCCTGGCATACGATCCCTCCACAGGCGTCTGCTCATACGCCAGCGCAGGCCACCACGCGCCCATTCTCTTGAAGGCCGACGGCAGCGCCAGCGAGCTGCCGATGTCGGGAGGCGTCGCCTTAGGAATGATAGACGGGCTGCCCTACCCCGATCACGAGACGACGCTCAATGAGGGTGAAGCCCTTCTGCTCTACACCGATGGCGTGACAGAGGCCATGACATCCGAACGCGAGGAGTTCGGGCTGCAGCGCCTTCTCAACGTTTTCGACGCGGTGGCACCCACCTCTGCCGAAGACGCCGTTCAGCGCGTTTTCGAGGCTGTGCACGGATTCACCGGAGACGCCGAGCAGTCCGACGACATCACTTGCTTGTGTCTTCTGCGCCGCAGCCGCGCAAACGCCGAGGCTGCGGAGGGCGTGGAATCACCATCTCCAGGTACGGCGAGCGCCGTCAGCGAGGCTTCGGGATAATCAGTGCGGCTTTTCGCGTGGCGCCGGGTCGCGGCGCTGTCCGCGGGGCTCGCGCTTCTCGCGGCGGGCTGCACAGGTGACAACAGCGCACAATCCGCCGAGGGCGGCAACACGGGCGGGCTTTCGACGACCGCGTCCGACACACCCGCGGATTCTCCCGCAGCCACCCCCGGCGTCGATGACGACACGATCTTGTTCGGTCAGTCGGCGGCACTCAGCGGCCCAGCGCAGGCACTCGGCCAAGGCATGGAGCTTGGGATAAGAACCGCCTTTCACGAAGTGAACCAACAAGGCGGTGTCCACGGTCGGCGACTCGAGCTCCTTTCTCTTGATGACGGTTACGAGCCCGAGGCCGCCCTCAACAACACCCGCTCGCTGATAGGCGACCAGGTGTTCGCTCTGATCGGGGCCACCGGAACGCCGACCTCCGAGGTGGCCGCTCCCGAGGCAGACAGCAGCGGAGTCCCCTACATCGCGCCGTTCACAGGCGCTGAGCTGCTGCGAGACGGCAGGCTGGGCAACGTCGTCAACCTCCGTGCCTCTTACGCGCAGGAGACCGCGGCGATGGTGGAGCGGCTCACCCAAGACCTGAAGATCGAGCGAATCGCCGTGATGTTCCAAGACGATTCGTTCGGCCGCGATGGTTACCGCGGTGTGCTTACTGCTCTCGAAGACCGGGGCATGATGCCGGTAGCTATTCAGTTTTACAGGCGCAACACCGTAACCGTCAAGAACTCGCTGCTCGACCTGATAGGGGCGAACCCCGAGGCGGTCATCATCATAGGCGCGTACAAGCCAGCCGCCGAATTAATTCTCTGGGCTCGCCGAGTCGACTTCAATCCCGTTTATATGACGCTTTCGTTCGTGGGCGCTGATGCGCTGGCAGACGAACTCGGAACCGAGGGCGTGGGGGTGTTCGTGACCCAGGTCGTCCCGTTTCCTCACAACCGCGACACGCCAGCGGTGGCGGCCTACCTCGATGCGCTTGAAGCCTACGAACGCGAAGCTGAGCCCGGTTTCGTGTCGCTGGAGGGCTATCTGGCCGGCCGGCTCGCCATTGAGGGCCTGGAACGCTGTGGCCGCGCGGTGACCCGCGAATGTCTGCTAGATGAGTTGTTGGGTGCAGATGTGATCGACATCGACGGCCTTCGGCTCAGGTTCACAGACGCCGACGAAGACGCGCCGGACGCGATCCCGGACAATCAGGGCTCCGACGACGTTTTTCTGACGGCAATCGATGGTGAGGGCAAGCTCAGAGAAATAGCGGCCTTGGACGAAGCGCTGCCGTGACGGAGATCCACCGCCCGTCGCTGTTGAACCGAATATCTACGCAGCTGTACGCGGGGCTTGCCGTAGCGGTCGCCTTCATGCTGGCGGCCAGCATTGTGGGCTGGATCTCCTTTCAGCGTATCGACAGAGCACAGCGCGACCTGCACGAATCGAGCATCACCCAGATGGAGGCCGCATTCGCGATCACCGAGCACACCGGCGCTTTGGTGGCAGCTGCGGCTCGTCTGACTACCGCACAACCCGAGGACTACGACGAGGTCGTCTCCGACGTCGACGAGACCAAGCGCAAATTCCAGTCACAGCTCCAGCGGTTGCAGGACTTGGTCACCGACGACGAGCAGGCGCTCCAGCTTCGGGTGATACGCCGCTTCGGCAACACGCTGATCGCCAACTTGTCAACGATATCAGCGGACGTACCGAAATACCACGGACTCACGGAGCAGCACCTCGCGCTCAAGAGCCAAGCGGACACTATCTACGCAGATCTCAACTTGCTGGCCGACGAGGCCATCGATGACCAGTTCTTCTTCGTAATGACCGGATTCCGCGAAATCGACGCAGCACCGGAATCACGCGACGTCCATCTCGCGGAGCGGGAGCTGTCCCACTACCGGTATCTCAGAACGCTCAGATCGGATTCTGCTTACATTTACGGTCTGCTAGTGGACGCCTTCATCGCCACTGAAGAGTCACAGATCGAGCCCCTGCGAGAGAGCTTTGTCTTCGCGACCCATCGACTCGACCTCAGCGCAGCCTCGCTGCCCGATTCGGATCTGGTGAACCGGCTCAGGAACACCCTGCCGGAGATTTACACCCTCGGTGAGGGCGAGCCCAACACGTTCGATGTGGCAGATACCAGGCTGCAAATCCTGCACCGTCAAGACGACTCGCTCGCCCAGAACTTGGAAGCCGAGGCGAGCTTAGTTCGAGAGGTCTCGACATACGTAGAGTCCGCGCAGGCGGCTGCCGCCGACGCCGCCCAGAAGTCATCCCAGGCCATACGAACAGGACGCTTGCTGCTGGTGGCGATCAGCGCTCTGGGCACCGTCGGCGCGCTGGCGGTCAGTTGGCTCTACATCGGAAGGCTCCTACTGAGGCGCATCTCCACACTGTCCGACCGTATGCGCACCTTGGCGGAAGGCGACATCGAGACCGAGATCGAGATCAAAGGCCGCGACGAAGTCGCGGACATGGCTGCAGCTTTGGAGGTGTTCCGTCAACACTCGCTGGAGGTGCAGCGACTCAACCTGGTGGAGAAGCTCGCCCAGGAACTCGGCGAGAAGAACGAGCAGCTGGAGAATGCCCTAGAGGACCTCGGGAGTGCCCAAAACCAGATCGTCGCGAGAGAGAAGCTGGCCGCGCTTGGTGAAGTGACCGCCGGGGTCGCGCACGAGATCCGCAATCCGCTGAACTTCATCAAGAACTTCTCCGAAGCGTCTGAGGAGCTGCTAGAAGAACTGCTAGAGATCATCGCGGAAGTCGCAGAAGCGGTCAGCGAGGACGACCGCGAATACATCGACGAGATCACCGACGACCTGACTCAGAATCTGAAGCGCATCCGCTCCCACGGCGACCGGGCTAACCGGATAGTGGAGGACATGCTCAGGATGGGCCGAGGAGCGAGCGGCACAGAGACGACCGACATCAACACCCTTGTGAGAGATCACGCCATGTTGGCCTACCACAGCGCGCGCGCGGCCGACCCCGAGTTCAACGTCAACATAGAAGAAGACTTCGACCCCCAAATGGGCCAGCTGGACCTGGTATCGCAGGACATGGGCCGCGTCTTTCTCAACCTCGTGGCCAACGCCGGATACGCGTCAAATGAGAAGCACAACGAGTTCCGAATGACATCGGGTGACGACTTCAGGCCCACAGTGCGCATCACCACTCGCCGGACACCGGAGAACGCCGTGATCACCGTCTGGGACAACGGCACCGGCATCCCGCCGGATGTGGCAGCGCGCGTGTTCGAGCCCTTCTTCACCACCAAACCCACCGACAAGGGCACTGGTCTGGGCCTCGCGATGTCGAATGACATTGTCCGCAGCCACGGTGGAACGCTGACGGTGGACAGCGAGCCAGGCGAGTTCACGGAGTTCGTCGTGACATTGCCGCTGACGCCTCAGACAGCCTCGCATTGAGGCAGCCCGCGGCTGGTCTGCCGACAAACGCCCTGGCTCCGCCGACGGGACCCGCCGGGAGCACACCGGGTCGCTGGCGCACCGATGTGTAGCGTGGCACCGTGAGCACTCACGGGCGGACGGCTCGCGGGGCTTCGCGCTGTGACCTGATCGTTATCGGAGCGGGGCCAGCCGGTGCCGCCGCCGCGATCCGCGCCGCGCGCGGCGGTGCCCGAGTACGAGTGTTTGAGCGGGGCGCGCCGGGCCGCGACAAGGTCTGCGGCGACGGGCTCACCCCTCGGGCGGTGACCGCGCTGTCGCAGCTGGGTATCGGTCTTGAAGGCGCTCATCGCATCGACGGGCTGCGCATGATCGCAGGCGGCACTCGCCGCGAGCTGCTGTGGCCCAGCACGGGCCGCTTTGGGGCGCACGGCGCTGTCTGGCCCCGCCGCTTTCTCGACAGGCGGCTGATCGAAGCCGCTGAGGAATCCGGCGCTGAGATCATCTGGAACGCGGAGGCTTTGCCAGTACTCGCCGAAGACAGTTCCGTCGTCGGCGTTGAAGCCGCGGGCCGACACCATCTCGCTGACATGGTCGTGTTGGCAGCGGGCGCGCCTGGCCGTGCGGCGCGGATGTTGGGCGCGCAGCGTGTCGCCGATGAACCGTTCGGCCTCGCCATCCGCACCTACGCCCCGACACCGCGCCACGACGACCGCCACCTGGAAGCGTGCCTGACTCTGCGCGACAGCCAGCGCACATGGGTGCCGGGCTATGGCTGGATGTTTCCGGCCGGCGACGGCACCGTCAACATTGGCGTGGGGGCGCTGTCCACGATGAAGGGCTTCCGCAGCCTCAACCTAAACCGCCTGCTGGCGGACTACCGGCGGCTCGTGGCTGACGAATGGCATCTGGGCGACTTCCTGGAGAGGCCGCGGGCCTGGCGCCTCCCAATGAGTTCCGTCCGCCGTCACGGGCCTGGCTGGGCCGCCGTAGGCGACGCCGCCGGGCTGATAAACCCCATGAACGGCGAGGGAATCGACTACGGACTGGAGTCGGGGATGCTGCTGGCCGACCTGTTCCTGGCCGACCCGGCCGTCGCCCCAGCCGAATACGACCGCATCGTCGGTGAGCGCTTCGACCGCTTCTTGCGCACCGGCCGCCGCTTCAGCTTCCTGATCGGACACCCGTGGATCCTGCGTAACGGGCTGCGCCTGGCGGTCGGCTCACAGGCCGTGGCCGAGATCACGCTCCAGGTGATGGGCAACCTCGTCGACGGTGACACCCCCGGCGCGGCAGGCGCGGTGCTGGGCACAGCCGACCGGGCCCTGGCTCTGGCCGATCCTCTGTTGCGCCGCCGCAGGAGCGTCCGTGCCCGTGTGCGCGCACACGTCTCCGCCTGACGCAGAGACAACTCACTTGAGCCAGGCAGACTCTCCGCCAGATGCTGCGAGCCCCGCTGCCGAGAGGCGCGGCACCGCCGAAGGAGGCGGCGGCTTAGGCGGCTCTTCGCGTTACGTCGGTCCGCTCGATGAGGTCGACTCGGCGCTGCGCCGTGATATCGGCCGGCTCGGCAGGCAGCTCGGCGAGGCGCTCGTGCGCCAGTGCGGCCCTGAGACGCTCGAGCAAGTCGAGCGGGTGCGAACCCTGGCGCGAGGCCTGCGCAGGGCAGGCGGCAACCGCACACGCGCCCGGGCGCGCGCCGCCGACGACGACCATGGCACGGCGCTGGCCAAGCTGCTGGCAGGAATCGACACCGTGGAGGCGGGACGGCTCGCGCGAGCCTTCACGGTGTATTTCCATCTGGCCAACACGGCGGAGCAGGTTCACCGCATCGACGACCTCACCGAGAAGCTCGGATCGGCTTCGAACCGCTTCGCGGAGACCGTGGATCGCCTGAAGGCGTCCGACTTTGCCGACAGTGAACTCATCGCCGCGGTGCACAAAGTGCAACTTCGTCCGGTGTTCACGGCCCATCCCACCGAGGCGTCTCGCCGTTCGATCCTCGACAAGCTGGCCGACATCGCCCATCTCATCGAGGCGCGTGCTGCTATCGGAGCCGACAGTGCCGGTCGCCGCAGGATCGACAGGCGTGTCAACGAGCTGATCGACGCAATCTGGCAAACGGACGAACTGCGCCGAGAGCGCCCCGACCCGGTGGACGAAGCCCGCTCGATCCTCTACTTCCTCACCGAGATCGTCACCGACGGCGTCCCCGAGCTGCTTGACGACCTCGATTCGGTGCTGCGGGGCCTGGGTGGCGGCCTCGACACCTCGGCTGCGCCGGTGCGATTCGGCTCATGGGTGGGAGGCGACCGCGACGGAAACCCGTCGGTCACCGCCGCTACCACCGTGGATGTGCTCGAGTTCCAACGGCAGCGGGCTCTGCGCATCCTCGTGGCGGAGATCGAGCGGCTCTCATCTGAGCTGAGCGTGGGGCTGGCGGTGCGCGGCATTTCCGACGAGCTCGCCGCGCAGCTCGCGGACGACCGTGAGCGCTTCCCGAGTGTCACCGAGAGGTTCCGAACGCTGAGCGAGGGCGAGCCCTACCGTCAGCGGCTCGCCGTGATCCACCGACGCCTGAGCGACACGGCATCCCGAGGGCCTGCGGCATACAGCAATGCCAGTGAGCTGTCCACCGACTTGGAGGTGATCGGGCGATCGCTGAGGGTCAACAAGGGCGAGCTGCTGGCACGCGGCCGCCTGGCGCGCGTGCAGCGCCTCACAGCGATGATCGGCTTCGACCTGGCCGTGCTTGACATCCGAGAGCACGCGGCCCGCCACCACGACGCACTGGCCCGCCTGTACGAGCCCTTAGGAGTTGACTACGCCAGCCTCGACCGCGCGGCGCGAACCGCCCTGCTCACCGAGGAGCTGAACGGCCCGCGGCCGCTGGCACCACCCGACCGATCACGCGGGGACTCCATTGCGGAGCTGTTCAGGGTGCTGCGGCAGGAGATGGACGCCCGCGGTGACGCCATTGTGGACACCTACATCGTGTCGATGGCCACTGGCACCGACGACATCTTGGCCCCGGTCGTGCTGGCCCGCGACGCCGGGCTGGTGGACTTCGTAGAGGGCACAGCCCGGCTGGGGTTCACTCCGCTGTTCGAGACGATCAGCGACCTGCGCTCTGCGGGGCGGGTGCTGCGTGAGCTTCTCGCGGTGGAGCCCTACCGCAACCTAGTGGCTTTGCGCGGCGACGTGCAGCAGGTGATGGTCGGATATTCGGACTCCAACAAAGACGGCGGCATCACCACCTCTCAGTGGGAGATCCACAAGGCGCTGCGCGCCATAGCGGAAGTGTCACGCCAAACCGGGGTGCGAATGGTGGTGTTCCACGGGCGCGGCGGCACCATCGGCCGCGGTGGCGGCCCGACCCACGCCGCGATCTTGGGCCAGCCGGCAGGGGTCGTGGACGGTGTCGTGAAGGTCACCGAGCAGGGCGAGGTGGTGGCCGACAAGTACGGGATGCCGCGCATCGCACAGCGCAACCTGGAGCTGGCTTTCTCAGCGGCGCTGGAGGCCTCGCTAGCACACCGCTCCCCTCGCCACCGGCGAGCTGTCACCGACCGCTGGGACGCGGTGATGGAGGCGATGTCTGCTGCCTCTTACGAAGCGTACCGCGGCTTCTTGAACCGGCCCGGACTGGCGGACTACTTCAAGACGTCCACGCCGGTGGAGGAGCTGGCGGGGATGAACATCGGCTCACGTCCGGCGAGGCGCAAAGCGGAGGGTGCCAGGCTCGAGGATCTGCGGGCCATCCCATGGGTGTTCGGCTGGACGCAGAGCCGCCAGATAATCCCCGGCTGGTTCGGCGTGGGCTCGGGTCTAGCCAAGGCGCGCGCAGGCGGGTTCAGCGCCGACCTCGCGGACATGTACGAGAACTGGCAGTTCTTTCGGACATTCGTGTCCAACGTAGAGATGACACTGTGCAAGACCGACCTCGCGATCGCCCGGCACTACGTGAACACTCTTGTGGAGCCACCGCTGCGCCCGCTGTTCGATGAGGTATCTAAGGAATACACCCGCGCGGTGCACGAGATCGCTGCGCTGACCGGCAGGGGCCTGCTGGAAGACCTGCCGATCCTGCGGCGCACGCTCATGGTGAGAGACGCCTATCTAGACCCAATAAATGTACTCCAGGTGGAACTCCTGGCCCGCCACCGATCAGGCGTCGCCGCACCCTCCGAAGCGAAGCGGCTGCGCCGAATGCTGCTGCTGACGGTAAACGGCGTGGCCGCCGGCCTGCGCAACACCGGCTAGCGAAACTTCTGGCGCGCGCTGGTAGCGCAGGTCTCGGCGACCGTGCTGGTCTCACGGCCAAGCGCGTACCGGCGCGCGCTGAGAGGTCGTACGCGTCTTGGCGGCAGTCCATCGCTTGGGCATCACGCTCCACGAGAAGCCGCAGGCACGCAATCGTGTAGTGCACAGCGTATTCTGAGAAGTTACCTTTGCGGCTTATCAGGCGGCGGGACCGGGAGGGCAGAAAGGCACCTCCATGGTCTCGCCGGCGCGGGGTCCGGCCGGATGATGCACCGCCAAAGCCGTGCCGGTAGCGTTGTGAGGCACGTCGATCAGCGCCAGTCCGATGTTACGCCCCAGCCGAGGCGAGAAGGCCGCCGCCCGCACCTCACCAACACGCCTCCCGCAAACCCGTACCGGCCACGGATGCTCCAGAGAAGCCACCTGGTCTCCATCGATCCACACTCCGACAAGCTGGCGGCGCAGCCCCTCTTCTCGCTTGCGGGCCAGCGCGGCCCTTCCTATGAAGTCGATGCCCGCATCCAAATCGACAAAACGCCCTATGCGGACCTCGAACGGGTCGGCGTCGTCGGTGGTGTCAGCCCGGTACGACAGCAGGAAGCTCTCGATGCGCTCTACGGGGTTGGGAGCGCCCGGGCCGATGCCGTGAGGCCGGCCCGCCTCGGCTACCAGGCGCCACAGGTCGGAACCCCGTGTCCGGTCGAGCAGATACAGCTCGAATCCGCCCTGCTTCGACCACCCGGATCGCCCCACCCACAGCGGGATCCCCTCCACCTCGGCCCGGCGATACCAGAACCGGCCCAAGCCGCGTACCCAACCGCCGAGCAGGTCGGCCACCACGTCGGCGGCTGAGGGCCCCTGCACAGCCAGCGGCGAAACGTCGGGCAGGCCCACCTCGGCGTTGAGGCCGCGCTCAGCGGCAATGGCCCGACACCAGAACACCATGTCGCTGTCGGCCAGCGAAAGCCACCAGCGCCGGTCGCCGGCCCGCAGCACCACCGGATCGTTGATGAGGCGCCCGTTGTGATCGACCATCGGGGCATATCGGGCTTGACCAACCGCGACGGACGAAAGGTCGCGGCAAACCACCGCCTGTGCCAGCTCCGACGCATCCGGCCCACAAAGCTCCACCTGAACCTGGGCGGCTACGTCCCACATCGACACGCCCTTGATCAGCCGCCAGTACTCGCCGATCTCGTCGCCGTAAGAGGTCGGCATCAACGTGTGGTTATAAATCGTGAAGCGGACCACGCCCGCGGCGACGGTGCAGTCGAAGTACGGCGACTTGGCGACCCGAGACCCGAAGCTGAGCCCAAGGGTCACGATGGTCAGGCCCGCGGTGTCAGGCGCTGTCGAAGGCCACGACTTCGCCTCGGTTGATGCTCACCCAGTCTCGGGCCTCCAAGTAGGGGCTGAAGGCATCGGCGATGGCCTTCTGGTCGTCGGCTGACTTGGGCCGCTGGATCTCGTAGAGGCGGGGGAATTCCAGCCAGGCTGTCACCGCATCCCACAACCTCAGCGCCGCCTCGCCGCAGGGCGGGTCGATCAGCACCGGGCCGAACAGGGCCTGCTCGCCGAAGAACAGAGTCGGCACGCCGAAACCGCCCGCGGCCACCACCCGGTCGTGCTCGGCCCGCACCTCGTCGTGGGTGCTGAGATCTTCTAGCGCTTCGTCCACACAAGCCGGGTCTAGGCCGATCTCGGCCAGCAGCGCTCGCGCCACGTCGGGTTCGTGCACCCGCAGGCCTTCGGCGTGGAGAGCTCGACCGGCCCGCTCGTACCAGACGTCGAGCCGGTCCATGCTCTCGCGGCGTAGCAGGGCCCCGATCCGCATCAGCGACCAGCCGTAGGACCACTCCCGCTCCCACGGGTGCTTCTTGCCCTTGAAGCGGTTGATCTCCTCCAGGCTGAAGAACCGCCAGTCGATCCTCAAGCCAGTCTGGCGGCGCACCTCGCGAATCCACTTCGACGTCTGGTAGGCCCAGGGACACAGCACGTCGAAGTGGAACTCGACCGCATCAACGGCCGCAGAGGCAGGCCTGGAGCCAGGTGCTGTCACCGGGCCATCATGCCACATACGCAACATGTCGCGGTCGGAGCAGGCAAACCCACAGCGGCCCGGTCCGTCCAGCCCGTCCGAAGTGCTCCGCCAGGCGGACAGCTCAGGCGGATGGCTCAGGCGGGTGACTATCGTCGCATCCGTGAGAGCCTGCTCACCTGCTGCGGGGCCTACCCTGCCCGGACTGCTGGCGGCGCCGCTGGGCTCCGCGGCCGATACCGGCACGGCAGCGTTCCGCCGCAACCGGGCCGACATGCTCGAGCAGCTCGAGAAGATCGAACGGCTGCTTGACCAGGCGGAAGCCGGTGGAGGCCCAGCTGCGATGGCGCGGCTTCGCTCACGGGGCAAGCTCCCGATCCGCGAGCGCATCGCCAACGTGATCGACCCCGGCAGCCCGTTTCTGGAGATCAGCGCTCTGGCCGGCTTCCAGTCCGATTATGCACTCGGCGGCGGGATGGTGGTTGGGATTGGCGTGATTGCGGGCGCCGAGTGCGTGATCATGGGCAACGACCCGAGCGTGCTCGCGGGCGCGCTCACGCCGTACGCCAGCAAGAAGTGGATGCGCGCCCTCGAGCTGGCCCGCGACAACCGCATCCCCTACGTGAGCTTCGTGGAATCCGCGGGCGCCGATCTGCGCGTTCCGGCAGGCGGCAACAAAGAGCGCAAGCGCCGTCCGCAGGTGTCGGTTGGCGACCACTTCGCAGAGTCGGGGCGGTTCTTCTATGAGATGATCGAGCTGTCCAAGATGCGTATCCCTACGGTGTGCGTGGTGTTCGGGTCATCCACCGCAGGAGGGGCGTACCAGCCCGGCCTGTCGGACTACAACATCGTGGTTGAGGGCCAGTCCAAAGTGTTCCTCGCGGGGCCGCCACTGGTGAAGATGGCCACCGGGGAGGAGTCCGACTCCGAGACGCTGGGCGGCGCGCGGCTGCACGCCGAACGCTCGGGGCTCGGGGATTACTTCGCCGAGGACGAGATGGATGCGATCCGCATGTGCCGCGAGGTGATCTCGCATCTCAACCGCCGCAAGCCCCACCCCGGCCCGACCCTCGCCGCCGATCCGCCCGTTCACGACCCCGAAGAGCTGCTGGGGCTGGTGAGCCGGGATCTGCGCCAGCCGTTGGAGATCCGAGAGGTGATCGCCCGCATCGTCGACGGCTCCCGATTCGAGGAGTACAAGGCCCGCTACGGCACCACGTTGGTGTGTGGATGGGCGTCGGTCTGCGGATACTCGGTGGGCGTGCTCGGTAACAACGGAGTGCTGTACCCCGACTCGTCCCAGAAGGGTGCCACCTTCATTCAGCTCTGCAATCAGGCCGACATTCCGCTGGTGTTCCTGCAGAACATCACCGGCTTCATGGTGGGCCGTGACTACGAGGCCGACGGCATCGTCAAGAAGGGCTCTCAGATGATCAACGCCGTGTCGAACTCGACGGTGCCGCACGTGACTGTGATCATCGGCTCGTCGTACGGGGCAGGCACATACGGGATGTCGGGCCGCGCTTTTGGGAACCGCTTCACGTGGCTGTGGCCCACGGCGAAGATCGCCGTGATGGGCCCCAAGCAGATCGCCGGGGTGATGTCACAGGTGCGGCGCCGCCGGGCGGCTCGGCTCGGCGAACCCTTCGACGAGGCTGCCGACGCGGAGATCGTCGCCAAGGTGGAGGCCGTCCAAGAACGCGGGTCGCTGGCGCTGCGAGCCAGCGGTGCTATCAGCGACGACGGCATCATCGACCCCCGCGACACCCGCGACGTGCTAGGCGTGTGCCTGTCCGTGGCCGGGAACCGGCCCGTCAAGGGAGCAGAGGGCTACGGAGTGTTTCGGATGTGACTGACAGCGGCGCCTCAACGGCCGCCCGCGCGGCCGCCCGAACGGCCAATGAGGCTGGTGCGCCATGACGGGCTTCTCGTCGCTGCTGGTCGCCAATCGGGGCGAGATCGCCCGCCGGGTGATGCGAACCGCCCGGGAGATGGGATTGCGCACCGTCGCCGTCTTCTCCGACGCAGACGCCGACACCCCCTTCACCGCGGAGGCCGACGAGGCCGTTCGGTTGCCCGGCGGCTATTTCGAAGGCCAGGCGGTGATCGCCGCAGCACACGCCGCGGGCGCGCAGGCCGTGCACCCAGGCTACGGCTTCCTCGCAGAGAACGCCGAGTTCGCGCGTGCCGTGATCGAGGCGGGGCTCGTGTGGGTGGGGCCCAGCCCAGGCGCCATTGCCGAGATGGGCGACAAGATCACCGCCAAACGTGCCGCCGCGGCGGCGGGTGTGCCAACCCTTGCCTCCACGCGAGACCCGGAAGCGGCCGACAAGGTTGGCTTCCCGCTGATGGTCAAAGCCGCGGCGGGCGGCGGCGGCAGGGGCATGCGCCTGGTGGAGTCCGCCGACGGGCTCCCTGGCGCTGTCGCGGCAGCCCGCCGCGAGGCACTCGCGGGTTTCGGCGACGACACAGTGTTCCTCGAGCGGTGGCTGAGACGCTGCCGCCACATCGAGATCCAGGTTCTCGGCGACTGCTTCGGCAACATCGTCCACCTCGGCGAACGCGAGTGTTCGATCCAGCGCCGCCACCAGAAACTCATCGAAGAGTCGCCATCGACCGCTGTCAGCGCGGAGCTGAGATCCGCGATGGGCGCCTCGGCCACAGCGCTCGCCCGCGCCATCGGTTACAGCTCCGCCGGCACCGTTGAGCTGCTGCTCGACGAAGACACCGGCGAGTTCTTGTTCTTGGAGATGAACACCCGGCTGCAGGTAGAGCATCCCGTCACCGAAGCGGTCACCGGCATCGACCTGGTGCGCGAGCAGCTTCGGATTGCGGCGGGCGAATCTCTGGGCTACGAGCAGTCCGACGTGACCTTCGACGGGCATGCCATAGAGGCGCGGCTCTGCGCTGAGGATCCCGCGAATGACTTCCTCCCCGCAGCCGGCACGCTGGCAGCGTTCGAGCCCGCAGCTACGCCGGACGTGCGCTGGGACAGCGGCGTGGCGCCGGGCAGCGTGATCGGCATTGAGTTCGACTCGATGCTGGCCAAGGTGATCGCTCACGCGCCAGCCCGCGACGAGGCCGCCGCACGGCTCGCTCTCGCTCTGGAGAGGCTGCACCTGGGCGGCATCACAACCAACAGACACTTCCTCGTGATGGCGCTGCGCTCAGAGGCGTTCCGTGCCGGCGACACCACCACCGACTTCATCAAGCGGGTCGATCCCCCCAGAGTGCCGGCCCTTTCACCCACTTGCCGAGCACAAGCGGCGGTGGCTGTGGCGATGTGGCTGCAGGCCGACGACAGGCGCCGCGCTCCTCGGCTCGCGTGGCTACCGAGCGGGTGGCGTCACGGGCGGCTACCGCCCGAGCGTGTGGAGCTGATCGTGGAGGGTGAGCCGCTGACCGTCGCCCACAGTCCTCGCCGCGACGGCTCGTTCGCCGTGACCGTCACCTCCGCGCCTTCTGAGACGTCCGGGGAGTCCGCCGGATCGCCCGTGGGAGCCGCCGAGGCGCCCGTGCGATCAGCGGCGATTGTGCACTGTGACGACCGCGGGATCCGCTTGGAGTGCGACGGCCGGCGCGTCGGGTGGCGCGTCACCCGCTGGCGCGACGACGTGTTCCTCACCGCAGGAGCCGAGACAGTGACGGCGAGAGTGCTCCCCCGCTTCCGGCCACCGGGCCGCGGCCAGGACTCTGGCGGTTTCGCGGCGCCCATGCCGGGAGTGGTGCTGGAGGTGCGCGCAGAGCCGGGTGAAACGGTCTGCGCTGGTCAGACTCTGGTGGTGTTGGAGGGCATGAAGATGGAGCACCGAGTGAAGGCAGCGACCGACGGCGTGGTCAGCGAAATTCTGGTAGCCGTCGGTGATCAGGTCGACAGCGGCGCCGCGCTGCTGGTCTTCAACGCTTCCAGCGACGGCGGCAAAGCCAGGCCGAACTGATGCCTGAGGAAGGCCTGGCCAGTGACCGAGGCGGGTCAACCTGATGCCCGAAGCCGACCGACGCCAGCGGCCGGAGCCGACTGAGGCGATGACTGAGCCAGTCCGCGTAGCAAACTGCTCCGGCTTCTATGGCGACCGGCTCGCAGCCGCGGCCGAGATGGTGCGCGGCGGCCCGATCGACTTCCTAACGGGTGACTGGCTCGCTGAGCTGACCATGCTGATTCTGGCGCGCACCCGCGCCCGCCGCCCCTCAGGCGGCTACGCACGCAGCTTCGTCCGTCAGATGGAGCAGGTGATGGGTGAATGCCTCGACCGCGGCATCAGAGTCGTTTCCAACGCGGGCGGGCTCGATCCAGCCGGCTGCGCGGGCGCGGTTGCCGAAGTGGCCGACCGACTGGGCCTGAGCCCTGAGATCGCGTTCGTCAGCGGCGACGACCTGCTGGCGCGGCTCGCCCCGGACGCGGCCGACCGTGTGACGCTTTGTGACTTTCGCACCGGCAAGCCGATCGTCGATGCCAGCTCCTTCATCACCGCCAACGCCTACCTGGGTGCCTGGGGCATCGTCGAAGCCCTGAACCGCGGCGCCGACATCGTGATAACCGGGCGGATCACCGATGCGGCGGTGGTGTGCGGTCCGGCGGCGTGGCATCATGGCTGGCGCCCCGACGACCTCAACGAGCTGGCCGGGGCAGTGGTCGCCGGTCACGTGATTGAGTGCGGCACGCAGGCCACCGGCGGCAACTACTCGTTCTTCACCGAGGTCGGCGGCCTGGCCCACGCCGGGTTCCCCTGGGCGGAAATAGCCTCCGACGGCTCTTCCGTGATAGGAAAGCACGACGGCACGGGCGGAGCGGTGACGGTAGGCACTGTCACAGCGCAGCTCCTTTATGAGATCGATGCTCCGGCATATCTAGGGCCCGACGTGACCGCCCGCTTCGACACGATCCGCCTGCGCCAGACTGCGCCCGACCGAGTGCGCATCTCCTCGGTGCGGGGCGAGCCGCCACCCGCCTGCCTGAAGGTCGCGCTGAATCAGCTGGGCGGTTTCCGCAGCGACATCACAGCCGCTCTCACAGGGCTCGACATCGACGCAAAAGCCGAACTCGTCGAGCGGGCGTTCTGGCGGGCGTGCCCGCACCGCCCCGACGAGTACGACAAGGTGGTCACACAGCTGATCCGCACCACCAAGCCCGACCCGGAGTCAAATGAGGAGGCCGTTTCGCTGTGGCGACTGTCGGTGTTCGATTCCGACGAGCGCAAGCTAGGCCGCATTCTGTCGAACGCCCTCAATGAACTGGCTCTGGCAACGATCCCGGGCATGTTCTGGACGGGCGTAGGCACCAAGGCCCGGGCCTTCGGCGTGTACCGCCCCGCGCTGGTGCCTGCGGAGCAGGTCCCGCAGTACGTGACGCTACTCAGCGGTGAGACCACCGCAGTCGACTCCGACTACAGCACAGCCGGTGGTGAACCGCGCCATGCGCCCGGCGTTGGCGATGGCGACGAACCGAACGGCTCGCCCGAATGCGCCGAAGGCAGCCCGACTGTGCGGGTGCCGCTAGGCCGGGTCGTCGGAGCGCGTTCCGGCGATAAGGGCGGCAACGCCAACTTGGGTGTGTTCGTCCGCTCGCAGGCGGCTTTTGACTGGCTCGACGGCTACTTGACCGTGGAGAGGCTGCAGCGGCTTCTGCCTGAGACCGAGCCGCTGGAGGTGCAGCGGCATCGCCTGGCGAACATCTGGGCTTTGAACTTCGTGATCTTCGGCGTGCTCGGCGACGGCGTGGCGTCGTCCGTCCGCCAGGACCCGCAGGCCAAGAGCCTGGGCGAGTGGCTGCGAGCTAGACATGCCGACATACCGGCCGAGCTGCTTGACCACACCGGCGCGGCCGACGCCGGCGCCGCAACCCCGGAGCGGTCGATACGTACGCGGGCCACTGCGCAGCGAGACTGACGTGACGGGCTCGGGCACCACAACGCTGCGCGATCTAGTGGGCGACCTGCAAGACGAACAGCGCTCACTCGAAGGCGTGGCGAAGAAGCTGGACGACCGCCAGTGGGATCTTCCCACGGCTAGCCCCCGCTGGACCGTGACCGACCAGATCGGACATCTGCGCTACTTCGACCGCGCCGCGGCTTTGGCGGTTTGCGAACCGCAGGCCTTCAAAGCGGCCGTAATCACGCTGTGGGAGGCCGGAGTCCGAGGCAACAAGGCGGTCGACGAACTCACCCTCGCCGGCTTCCGCCGGCTTCCGCCGCGGGAGCGCCTCGACGCCTGGCGCGACGGCCGGGAGAGGCTCGCAAGAGCGCTCAACGGCTTAGAGGAGGACTCCCGCGTTGCCTGGTACGGGCCCTCGATGGGCGCCAAGTCGTTCGTCACAGCGCGGCTGATGGAGGCGTGGGCTCACGGTCACGACGTGTGCGAAGCCGTCGGCGCCCGGCGCGAGCCCACAGACCGGCTTCGCCATATCGCTCAGCTCGGCTACATCACCCGGGGTTGGTCGTATGTGAACAGGGCCTTCAACCGCCTGAGAGCGACGTGTTCGTGGAGCTGAGCGCCCCCTCAGGCACCGTCTGGACCTGGGGAGACCCGGAAGCCGCCGGAGACGAGCGCGTGCGCGGCTCGGCGTTGGACTTCTGCCTTGTGGTCACCCAGCGCGGCAGCCTCGCTGACACCGCGCTGGAAGTCTCGGGCAAGCTGGCCAGCGAGTGGATGGTAATCGCCCAGGCGTTCGCGGGTCCGCCCACCGACGGGCCCGCACCGACAGGGTCAGCAAGCCTTCCAACGGCCGCCCGGAGGCGACCATGACCGTCATCGACGCGGCTCTCGACGGCGAAGTGCTGACGGTGACGCTGGCCGATGAAGCGAACCGCAACGCCCTGAGCCGCCGCCTGCTCGCGGAGCTGACCGCCGTGCTGGACGGCGCCGACGCGAACGACGCGGTGCGCGTGGTGGTGCTGACCAACTCAGGGCGGGTTTTTTGCTCCGGAGCAGACCTGCGCGAAGCCAGCGCGCCCCAAGACTCGGCACAAGCCGGCAGAGCTGTCGACACCCCCAAAGCCCGAGACCTCTTCGGGCGCTTCCGCCGGTCGCCGAAGCCGTACATAGGCCGCATCGGCGGGCATTGCGTGGCAGGCGGCATGGGCCTCGCGGCCGCCATGGACATCTCAGTCGCCCGCGACGACGCCAAGTTCGGCTTCACCGAGGTACGCGTCGGCGTTGCGCCCGCGATGATCTCAGTTCTGTGCCTGCCGAAGATGCGCCATGCGGATGCCAGCGCTGCGTTCTTGCGCGGCAACAGATTCTCAGCTGCTGAGGCGGCGCGCATGGGCCTGATCAACGCGGCCGTGCCTGCCGAGCAGCTCAACTCCGAGGTGGACGCCGTCATCTCCGACCTGCTCGAAGGCGGCCCAGCTGCGCTCGCAGCGTCCAAACAGCTCCTCCGCCGGGTGCCGAAGCTGAGCTTCGATGAGGGCCTCGACTGGACAGAGCAGCTCTCAGCGAGCCTGTTCGCCGGCAGTGAGGCCGCAGAAGGCATGTCCGCGTTCTTGCAGAAGCGCCGCCCTGCCTGGGCGCAAGCCGGCAAGGGCGGCCGCGGCGCGAAACGATGAGACCGCCAGGCAGACACGGTGCGAACGATGAACTGCGCACGATTAACCACCTGGCAGACACCGACGCGAAACGGACGCGTCGGTCGCGCGGCGGTACATAGTCTGAACCAAGCGGACCATCCGCTCAGACGACCACAGACTCCGACCTAGACCTCGATCCAGAGAGGCAACCATGGCTGAGATACTCAAGACGCTGTACACGATGACACCGGAGTGGCTAGAGACAGCCCTAACTGAGGCAGGCCACGACCCTCCTCAGATATCGTCGCTAGAAGTCCGCCCGATGGACGGCTTCACCGGCGCCATGGGTGAGGTCGGCATCGTCACAGTCACCTACAAAAACCCCACAGACCTGCCGTCGGAGTTCGTGGCCAAATGCCCCCTAGACGACGACATCGCCCGGCTCTACGCGTCGGTGATGCTCTCATACCAACGCGAAGCGGGCTTCTACCGCGACATGGCCGAGCCGGTGAGCGGCCGGGCCGGAATGACCCTGGCCCGGTGCTACGTCAACCTCTTCGACCCCGACACCCACGACGCCACGCTGGTGATTGAGCGAATCCACCCAGCAGAGAAGGGTGACATCCTGAAAGGCACATCCTTCGAGCGCATGCGCGCCCTGGTGGCCCAGCTGGCACGCATGCACGCCGCGTACTGGATGGACGAGACCCTGGCCAACCATGACTGGATCATCGACTGGAACGCGCCCTCGCTGCGGTTGGGCATCCCGTTCACCATCGATTCATGGGGCAAGCGCGATACCCACTTCAGAGACTTCTACCCCGACGACCTGGCCGATCTGATCACGGCCGTCTGGATGCCCGACATCGAAGGGTGGCTCAACCGCCTCGCGGCCCGGCCCTGGACCTTCATCCACATGGACTACGAACTCGACAACATGCTGTTCCGGGACGACGGCCCGGTGATTGTGGATTGGCAGACAGGGATGCGCTCCTTCCCGGGCCACGACCTCGGATGGCTGTTCCTGTGCAGCCACAACGAAGAGACCCTGACCCGCGAGACGGATCTGATCGACTGCTACCTGGCTGAACTGGCCGCAGCGGGTGGACCAGAATGGAGCACCGAAGATCTGATCGAAGACTTGGCCTGGAGCGCGTTCCTGGCTTGCTCCACCTCGCATGTGCCCTACACCAACGCCCTCGGCGCTGGCCACGACCGGGCTCTGCGGAGATTCGAAGCCATGCTTCGAGGTGCTATCGCCGCTGCAGAGCGCTGGGAAACCATCGAGCGAATTAGCGCCGTCGCCTGAGCGCGCCGCGCTCTGCTCGAGTCCGACCGCTGCGCCGTGCCTTCACAGATAGACGGTCAGAATTCACAAGAGGGGGCTTCATGAAAGGCCTGATACTCGAGGGCAACACCGAGGACAGCGTGCGGCTGTCTGACGAGATAGAACTCACCGGCGGGCTCAAGCCCCGCCAGGTGCTGGTGGAAATAAGAGCCGCAGGCGTATGCGGCAGCGACCTCAGCTGCGTCCACGGTAAGTACTACATGCCCACTCCGCTGGTGCCGGGCCACGAGGCTGCCGGCATGGTGCTGGAGACCGGCTCGGCCGTCACCTACTGTCAGACGGGAGATCACGTAATCCTGTCCACCTTCGACAACTGCGGCCACTGTGCCGACTGCGAAGGCGGCAACCCCGGCAACTGCGCGGTGTCGATGGGCGGATTGCGCCAGCCGTATTCTGAGGCCGGGCGCCCTATCTACAATTTCGCCAACATCGGGGCGTTCGTTCAGCAGACCGTCGTAAGCGAGAACCAGTGCATCCCGATCCCGCCGGAGATGCCGCTCACCGCGGCCGCGCTGATCGGCTGCGGGGTGGTGACCGGCGCCGGGGCGGTGTTCAACCGGGCTCAGGTTCGCCTCGGCGACACCGTGGCAGTGATCGGCGCCGGCGGAGTGGGCCTCAACGTCATACAGGCGGCCCGTCTCGTGGGTGCCAGCATGATCGTGGCCATCGACCGAGCCGCGGCCAAGGAGACGCTGGCTGTCGAGTTCGGTGCCACCGACTTCCTGCTCGCCGACGGCGACGACTTCGATCCCGTGAGAGCCGTTAAGTCGCTCTGCCCCGGCGGTGTGCACCACACCTTCGAGGTGGTGGGCAGCACCAAACTGCTCGCCGACGCCATCGCTATGACTCGCCCCGGCGGCAACGTCTGTGCGGTCGGCGTGCCTGATCTCACGGCGAAGGTCACCTATCCGTTCCAGGCACTGCACCAGAACAAGAACCTGATGGGCATCCGCGCCGGCGGCGCCAAGCCGCGCAAAGACTTCCCCATGCTCACTGATCTCTACCTTCGGGGCTGTCTCAAGCTCGATGAGATGATCTCCGACACGGCCGGCCTAGACGGCCTCCAAGGCGCGTTCGACGCTCTCAAGACCGGCGCCGGGGCGCGCACCGTTCTGCTGCCCAACGGCTGACTCGCGCCGCTCTCCCACCGCCGACTTCGATCGCCGGGATTCGGCCAATCCTTGACATGGTGCCGATATTGGTGTCTGATGTCTAAAGCATCGGTCTGGCCACCACAGGGTTCGGGCCGCCCCATTTTCAACAGGCTCAAACAGAAACCGACACAGGAGGGCTCAATGTCTGAACTGGAACTCTCACGACGCAAGCTGCTCGGCGGGGCAGCCGCCGGAGGGGCGGTGCTGCTCTCGGGCGGCGCGCTAGCCGCCTGCGGAGACGACGAGCCCTCGGCGGCACCCGCGACGACGGCTGCGCCTACTACCACCGAGGCGCCAATGAAGTCTGTCAACTTCCAGCTGAGCTGGCTCGACTCGGTGCAATTCGGCGGCTCCTACATAGCGGATGCCCGGGGCTACTACGAGCGCTTCGGCCTTGACGTCAGCCTCACTCCCGGCGGGCCCGGCGTACCGGTGGATCCGCCAGTGATAGCCGGTCAGGCCATCATGGGCATCTCGGCCGCGAACTTCGCCGGCCAGTCGGTGTCTGAGGGCGCTCCGTTCAAGATCGTGGGAGTCGCAATGCAGCGCAACCCGTTCGTGATCGCCTCGCTGACCGACAACCCGGTCAACGAGCCCGGCGACCTCGAAGGCAAGAAGCTCGGGATGGCCTTCAACAACCAGCTCGATCTCGACCTATTGGCCAGCCTCAACGACGTCGACCTCAGCCAGGTGGAGGTGATTCCCAGCGACTACGACCCGGCGCCGCTAGTGAACGGCGAAGTCGACTGTCTGCTGTGCTGGCTGACCGACCTTCCCGTGGCCATGACCGTGCAGGGCATCGAAAACACGACCATGCTTTTTGCCGACTTCGGCTACGCGGTGCACAGCCAGACCTACATCGTCACCGAGGACACCTTGGCCAACGACCGTGACACCGTGCTCGGGCTGCTCAGGGGGGAGATACTCGGCTGGCAGGAGTACAAGGTCAACCCGACCGCCGCTGCGAAGCTCACCATTGCGCGGTTCCCCGACGCGGGAATGGACCTGCCGACGCAGAAGCTGCAGGCCGCTGAGCAGCTCAAGATTATGTTCAGCGAAGACACCGACGAGCACGGCTTCCTGTGGTTCACCGACCAGTCCGTCCAGGACAACATCCAAACGCTGCAGGCGCTGGGCGTGACCGTCACCGCGGATCTTTGGGACCGATCCCTTCTGGAGGAGATCTTTGCCGACGGGCCGGTGCTGGTGTGACGGTGCTCGTGTGATGCGGCGCTGCCGCAAGCGGTGACCCCGCGGGGCACGCCTGTCGATGTTGTCGGAGTCGGACGCACCTTCGCTCTAGGCAAAGATGAGGTCACAGCCCTGCGGGGCTTCGACCTGCATGTGGCCGCTGGGGGCTTCTGCGCCCTGATCGGGCCGTCGGGGTGCGGCAAGTCCACGGTACTGCGCCTTGTGGCCGGGCTTGACCGGCCCGACGAGGGCAGCATCGACATAGGCGGCGCGTCTCCCGACGAGATGCGCCGCCAGCAGCGCATCGGTGTCGCCTTTCAAGACCCGTCTCTGCTTCCGTGGCGGTCGGTGGCCGCCAACATCCGGCTCGCGTTAGAGCTGGTCGGCCGCCGCGACTCCGACGCGGTCGACGAGCTGGTCGAGCTGGTCGGTCTCCAGGGATTCGAAAAGGCCCGGCCAGCTCAGCTCTCGGGCGGAATGCGCCAGCGGGTGGCCATCGCCCGGTCTCTGGTCACAGACCCCGACCTGCTGCTGCTCGACGAGCCCTTCGGCGCTCTCGACGCCTTGACCCGACAGCAGCTCAACGACGAGCTGCAAAGGATCTGGACGGCTCGTGGCACAACCACGGTACTGGTGACGCATTCGATACCGGAGGCGGTTTATGCGGCCGACGAGGTGGTGGTGATGTCGCCCCGGCCGGGCCGGGTAGTGGCCCGCCACCAGGTGGTTTTCGAGCGCCCCCGGACTTCCGGCCTGCTTCTAACCGACACCTTCCACGCGGCGGTTGAGATGGTTTCTGCCAGTCTGCACCGCTCAGAGGGCCAAGTCGTGCAACTTCACGCGGAGACGACTTGAGCGTCGAAGTCGAGGAGTCGGCGAACTCGAAGGCCAGCAAGCCGCCGGAGCGAGCGGTGCCGTCGGTAGGCGACAAGCGGCGCGGCGTGCCACCGCAAGCTTTGAGCGTGTTGGTAGGCGTTGGCTTGATCGTGCTGTGGGAGCTGGCCGCCCGCACGGTGTATGCCGGCTCGTACCGGCTGTCGCCTCCGACCGCCGTCGTGGCGGAGTTCTTCGATGAGAGCGGCCTCTACCTGAGAAACGTGTGGCACTCCACGAAGAGTGCCGCGTGGGGTTATCTATGGGGGAACACGGCCGCCATCATCCTGGCGGTCATCGCATCGCTCGTTCCTGCGCTGCGGCGCAGCATCGGAGCGATCTGCCTCACTATCTTCTGCCTCCCGTTCATCGCGCTGGCGCCCATCCTTCGGGTGATCACAGGCCCGGGCACCGGCACGCCCATCGCGCTTTCGGCGCTGGCGGTGTTGTACACCACATACGTGGCAGCCCTGCTCGGCTTCGACACAGCACCGGGCAGCGCACTGGACGTGGTCCGCTCCTTCGGCAGAGGCCGCCTCATGGCGTTCCGCAAAGTGAGGCTGCCGGCCTCGGTTCCAGCCGTGTTCGCGGGCCTGCAGATCGCGGCACCGGCCGCGCTCCTTGGAGCAGTCGTTGGCGAGTTCACCGGCGCGCACAAGGGCCTGGGTATCCTCACGGTAAGGGCCGTGGGCGCTCTGCAGACCGACAGGATCTGGGTGATCGCGGTGCTGTCCACGCTGGTTGCCTCCGGCGGCTACATGCTTGTGGGCGCGCTCGGGCGCTTGCTGTGCCCCTGGGCGCCGGCGCTAGACGTGGCCGCGGCGCCGGCGGCCCGTCAGGAGCCCGGCCTGCTCAACCGGATCGGCGCGCTGGTGCTGCCGGTGGCGGCGGTGTTCGCGTTCTGGATCGCGTTCCTGTGGGCGTTCCAGCTCGACTCCTACTTCGCCAAGACGCCGTTGGATGTGTGGGCGGAGCTGTTCACGAACTCGGACGCGCCCGAGACGCGCTCCTACGTCTTCGGGGCTTTGGGAACCACCCTTTGGACGACCGCGCTGGGCTTCGCTGTGGGGCTTACCAGCGCGGTGACAGCCGCGGCGCTGTTCATCTTGCTTCCGACGCTGGAGCGCTCCTTGATGCCGATCGCCGTGGCGCTGCGCTCAATCCCCATCATCGTCACCACTCCGGTGATCATCGTGTTAGTCGGACGCGGTCTGCTGACCACCACGGCGGTCGTAGCGGTGATGTCGTTCTTCCCCACGCTAGTCAACTGCTACGCGGCGATGCGCCGCACCCCGACAGGGGTGCTCGACGTGCTTCGCTCTTACAACGCCGGGGCTGTGGCATGCGTGCGCAACGCCTACCTTCCCGCCGCGCTGCCTGCTCTGATGGCATCAGCCCGCATCGCGGTGCCGACGTCGCTGCTGGGTGCCACCATCGCGGAGTGGCTAGCCACCGGCGACGGGATGGGTGCCATCATGATCATCGCCTATACCCAGGCAAACTACAACGTGCTGTGGGTGTCGGTGACCGTGCTGACCTTGGTGGCCGTGTTCGGCTACTGGCTCGTGGCCGCTCTGGAGAACCGAACCCTCGAGCGGGTGGCTCCCACAATGTCGCGATGACCGCGGAGTCCGACCCCGTCCGCTGCCGTTACGACGAACTCGCCGATCTGCTCAGCGGGATGGCGGGCCGACCTCCGGCCGACCCGGTGCTTGTCTCGGAGGTGGCGCCGCGACTCGCGCACGAGGCGCGCCTGCTGGATGCCGGGTGTTTTGAGCAGTGGGCCGAACTCTGGTGTGACGACGCAGTGCTATGGGTGCCTGTGGATGGCTCAGCGCATCCGGCCACCGATCAGTCGCTTTTTTTGGACGACCGCCGCCGATTGCTCGAACGGGTCAGGTGGCGTCAGGACCCGTCAGCGTGGGGGCAGAATCCCCCGTCACGCACCGTTCGGGCGATTGCCGCCGTCGAGGCGTGGCCGCACGGCGAGGCCGTCGCCGCGCGCTCGGTCATAGTCATCGACGAGCACCGCCAACAGCGCCATCAGCAGCTCGCCGGCTTCCAGATCCATGAGATGGTAGGCGACGACCTCCGTCTGCGAAGCAAGATCCTGGTGTTTCCCAGCCTTGAGTTGGGAGTGCGCAATCCGAGCTTCATCCTGTGAGACGACTGTGACCACACCATGAGCGTGTCATGAGCCCCTCCGTAGACCTGTCGCCGCAGACCCTTCGCAGTCTGGTGCGGACCGACCGCGTCCACCGGCGCATCTACACCGACCCGGCAATCTTCGAGCTGGAGATGACCAGAGTTTTCGCCGCTTCGTGGTGTTACGTCGGCCACGAGAGCGAGATCCCCGAACCGGGCGACTACAAGACGTGCACCGTCGGCCGAAGGCCGGTGCTGGTCACCAGAGGTGCGGATGGCGAAGTGAACGCGCTGCTCAACCGGTGCACGCACCGCGGCACCATGCTCTGTACCGACGAGCGCGGCTGCGCCCGTCGCTTCAGATGTCCGTACCACGGCTGGACGTTTGCCAGTGACGGACGGCTAATGGCTGTGCCGTTCCCAGAAGACCACCCAGTGAGAGACCGCTCTCGGCTCTCCCTGGGGCGTTTGGCCGCTCAGTCGTACCGCGGCTTCATCTTCGCCACGCTACACCCCGACCCGGCGCCTCTCGACGCTTGGCTCGGTCCGGCGCGCCAGCCCCTGAACGTGATAATCAACCGTCATCCCGGCGGCGATCTCGCAGTACTGCCGACAGCGCAGCGGCTCGAGTTCGCGGGCAACTGGAAGCTGTCCTGGGACAACGCCTCCGACGGCCTTCACGCCACCTTCGCGCACCGCTCCTACAACGTTCTAGGCCGCACGGCAGACACCGACACGGTGCTGGCCCGCGATCCTGGTGGCACTGACATGTTCGCCCAAGCCTTGGGGAACGGCCACATGCTCGTCGACCAACGTCCGGGCATCCCGCAGGGGCCGTGGGCGACGATGCGCCCAACACCATTCTCGGAGCACTATGAGGCCGCCATTATCGCAGCAGGTGCTGCAGACCAGCTCGACCTGGCCACCGGAAGCATGGTCAACCTGTCGCTATTCCCAAATCTGATCTTCGTGGGGAACCAGCTTTTGGTGGTGGAGCCGATCTCTGTGGACCGGACGAGGCTGTGGCTTTGGCTGTGCTCCGCGCCGGGCGCGCCCGCGGAGATCGATCTGCTCAGACTGCGGGCGGACGAGGATTTCGTAAGCTTTGGCACTCCCGATGACCTCGACATGTTCGAACGGGTGCAGCGCGGGCTGTCTATACCGGAGATGGAGTGGATCGACGTGAGCCGCGGCCTGGGGTCCGACGGCTCCGACAACCGCGGCGCCCGAAGCCCAATCACGTCCGAAGGCCCGCAACGCGGGTATCTGGCCCACTACGCCGAGCTGCTATCGACGGAGGTGCAAACCTGTGCCCGATGACTTGGACCTGAAAGATGAGTTCGAACGCGAGGGCGCGGTGGTTGTTCCGCAGCTTCTCAACCAAGCCTGGATCGACCGCCTGCTTGACGCGGTGGAAGCCTGTCGAGCCGCTCCCAGCCAGTTCCACGCGGTTCTGTCGAAGCCCGGGGAGCCGCACCTTGAGAGCGACCTGTTCCGCTGGCTCGACAACCCGGTCTTCGAAGCGCTGGCCCGGTCGTCACCGCTCACTGAGCTGGCTTCGAAGCTCATCGGCAGCCGCGAGGTGGTGTTCATCGAAGACCAGTGGTTCCACTCCGATCCCGGTGCCGTGAGCGCCAGCCCCTGGCACCAGGACCACCCCTACTACAACGTCGACCGCCCGTTCATCACGATCTGGGCCACGCTTGACGATGTGGACGCCGAGGCCTCGCTGCGGGTGGTGCCCCGCTCGCATTCCACCGGAGCGATCTACTCGCCGGTGGAGTTCTCAGCCACGTCGACCACCATCGGGGGACGCTCACCGCTGCCGCCCGTGCCGGACATCGACGCCGATCTGGGCCGACACCGGGTGCGAAGCTGGAATCTATGCGCCGGCGACGCCGTGGCATTCGACTCGCGGATGCTGCACTCCACAGGCGTGAAACCCAGCGGCGGCCGCCTGTTCCGCCGCATATCCACCCGCTGGATCCATCCCGAGGCCACCTACTCCGATCTCGGCGAGCAGGCGGCCACCTTCTGGCGGATTCTTCCGCACGGGCTCGTCAGCGGTGACCGCCTGGCAAGCGAGATGTTCCCGCTGGTCGGCCTCAGCGCTAAGCGGCGCGCCAACTCGGGGCTCTGAGAAGGGGCCCAATTGAGAGTACCCTCATGAAGATCGACACGATCTAGTATGCATGTGGCCTCTGGATTGTCAGTCTCTACCTCGCAGTACACAATAGGGAAGTCTCGGTGCGCCGGACATTAAGCATAACCTTTCATCCCGATATAGATGATCATTCGTCTTGGTTGCCAACGATGACCGACTTCTTGCAGGAGACTGCTAAAAAGTGGAATTGGGACAGCTACACGCTGACGAGAATCAACCTTGTGCTTGAAGAATTGCTGACGAATACCTTCACTCATGGCAGTGAAGGAGAACATACCGTACACGCAGATGTGACGCTCGAGATGAAGCAAAAATCAGCGAGGATTACGATCTCTGATAATGGCCGTCTGTTTAACCCCTTAGAGCAGGCACCTGGTGTGGACACTACCCTTCCGCTGGAAGCGCGCGCTATGGGCGGTCTCGGACTTGAACTCGTCAGAACTATCGCTGAGGAACTCTCATATGAGTCCTACGACGACAGAAACAGATTGCATCTGACAGTAGCCACTTCTGATGTCGCTGAATCCGATGGTGTCAGTGAATCAGATTGCACAAACACGCGGGCGCAAAGTCCTACATCGAAAGCACCACAGAATCCCGCATCGAAAGCACTAGTGATGGTTGACGACGTGACAGTCTGTTTCGGTGACGACAACGCGCCATTAGAGGTTAGCCACACCTTACGGTCGGTACCGCGACGGCTGTGATGGGCGCGAACGGATCTCGGATAAACCGTCGCCGATGAGGTTCCAGCGGCCCACCGTGGCGGAGCTGCTCGCCGACCGCTACCGGCGACAGCGAACGAATATCTTCATCCGAACCCTCGACGAAGCCCGCGCGGCGGAGGCTGCGGGACTGGACATGCTGGTGATCCCCGACGAGGACATGGGCTCCGACATCCGCGATGCGGCGCCGTCAGTGTTCGTTACGGTCGCGCTCGCTTACGGTCGCCTGGTCACAGCGGAGGACTACCTGCGGGAGGCGTTCGCGATGCGAGCGCTCGGCGGCGACGCTGTCTATTGCGCCGCGGGTCTTCCCACCGTGGAGCTACTCGCCGGCGAGGGCATCCCGGTGGTGGGCCACCTCGGCTTCATCCCCACTCATGCCACGTGGACCGGTGGCCCGCGGGCCATGGGAAACACTGCGAAGAGCGCCCTGGGAATATGGCAGCAGGCAAGACGGCTCGCTGACGCGGGCGCGTTCGCAGCGGAGATCGAGCTGGTGCCGGCTGAAGTGGCCGCCGCCATCGCGGAGCGGACTGAGCTGTTCTTGATCTCGATGGGGTCAGGTGCCGGATGCGCCGCTCAGTACCTGTTCAGTATCGACATCCTCGGCGCCCATGACGGCCACTACCCTCGTCACTCCAAGACCTACCGCGACTTCCATTCCGAGATGGAGCGCCTTCAAGCCGAGCGCGTCGCCGCCTACCGGGAATATCGGTCCGATGTGGAGTCCGGCGCTTATCCTGGTCCTGAGCACGCGCTCAGCATCAAGCCCCGCCAGCTCGCCGAGTTCATCGAAGCCATCGACGCTCCGCCCGCGCGGTGACCCGGTGGGCCGTCCTGGGGAATCCGAAGCAGCGATGATCAGCGGCGGCCACAACAGCCTGATATGCGCAGCCCAGAACGCCGAATGAGAGAGGTGCCTCATGAGCGAGCGTCCGCGCCAGCCCAGAGCCAGGCTCGCGCAGCTTGCGCCCGATCCGATCCGCGGCCCTGAACAGACCGCTTGGCTGCCTCGGGCGGAGCTGCGCCTGAGCCGGCTCGGCTTCGGCACCGCGCCGCTGGCGTCGGTGTACTGGGGCAACGATGAAGCGGTCGCCCGCGACGCCGTCCGCCAGGCCCTCGGCCGCGGGTTCCGGTTCTTCGACACGGCGCCCTTTTACGGGCTCGGAGAATGCGAGACCAGGCTCGGAGCGGCATTGCGCGAGCACCCTGGCGGCAGCTCGGTGACCATCGCCACAAAGGTCGGACGGCTACTCGAGCCGGCCGGCGACGGCGGGCTCGACGCCCGTTTCGACTTCGGTTACGGCGCCGCGCTGCGGTCAATCGAAACGAGCCTCGATCGTTTGGGCGTCGACAGAGTGCAGATCTGCCACATCCACGATCCCGACGACCACATCACCGAAGCTCTAGGCGGCGCGCACCGGGCTCTGACGGAACTGCGCGGCCAGGGCGTGATCGACGCCGTGTCGGTCGGTACCAATACGGTGGCCACTGCCGAGGCCTTCTTGGAGCGCAGCGACATCGACTGCATGCTGGTCGCCGGCCGGTACACACTGCTCGACCAGTCGGCCGCCGCTTTGATCGACCGTTGCGCGGCACGCGACGTGGCCTTTCTGGCCGCAGGCGTCTTCAACAGCGGTGTCCTCGCGGACGCCGCTGACGGGGCCTGGTACGACTATGCCCCGGCCGCCCCGGCCGTGCTGCACCGAGCGCGAGCTGCCGAGGCCGTGTGCGCGCGCCACGGCGTGACGCTGCGCCATGCTGCGCTCGCCTTCCCGGCTGTGCGAGCCGGGGTTACCGCGGTCGTTGTAGGCATGGCGGCCCCCGGAGAGGTGGACGACAACCTTCGGGCGTTGAGCAGCCCGATCCCCGACGGCCTTTGGAACGAACTTGCCGACGAGGGCCTCATCGACCCGCCCCGCGCCGCGTCCCGGGGCTCTGCCTCAACCCGCGGCCTGCCCCATTGACCCGCCGTATCGCCTGTTGAACTGACCTGTTGAGTTGAACTGACCTGTTGAAAGGACAGCCATGAGAATCGCCAGCGTGAAGGCCGTGCTCGCCGGCTACCGCAAGATCGATCCCGACATGCAGCGCAGCTTCGCCTTGGTGCGCGTCGGGGCGGACGACGGCACGGTGGGCTGGGGTGAGGCCTCCACCAACTGGGGGCACTCCTACCCCACCGTCTTCCGGGCCGTGATCGACGACGTTTGTGCCCGGCACCTATTAGGCCGCGACCCTCTAGCGATACGTGACCGCGTCGCAGATCTGAAGGTCACGCTCGACGGCTACCTCGGCTGGGAGGGCCTCACAAGTCAGACTATCGGCGCCATCGAAATGGCCTTGTGGGACCTGCTCGGCAAGTCGCTCAACGCGCCGGTGCACCGACTGCTGGGTGGCAGCGCCTACCCGATCCCGCTGTACGGCACGGGAACGACGATGTTCGAGGAGTCCGCGCAATGGCACGCCCGCTATTTCGACGAGTGCCTGGAACTGGGCTTCAAGGGCGTGAAAGTACGACTCGGGCGCACTGTGGAAGCCGACGCGGAGGTCGTCGCGACCGTCCGCGAGCATGTTGGGCCCGACACGCTGATGGGCGTGGACTCCTATTGGTTCCACGACCCCGACACCGCGCTCGAACTGGCCCGCCGGATCGCCGAGTACGACATCCACTTCTTTGAGGAGCCCGTGCCCCAGTACCAGATCGAGGGACTTCAGCGGCTGCAGCGGAGTTCACCCATCCGAGTCGCGGTCGGCGAGCGTGTCTACTCGCCTCGGGCGTATGCGCGGCTGGCCCGATGCGACGCCGCCCGGGTCTTCGAGCCGGATGCCGCTCTGGCGGGCGGCATCGCCGCGTGCATGGACATCGCTGCCCTCGCGGAGCGCTCAGGCATCGAGGTGATACCGCATGTCGGAGGCCCCACCGTCGTCGCGCTGGCCGCCAACCTCCACTGGGCGACCGCCGCGCGGGTGCGCCTGTGCGAGTACGACATCGACCCGCATCAGCCGATGATCACCGATATCGGCGACAACCCCGGTCTGGCACTGTCGGACACACGCGGTGGCGTCATCACGGCGCCGGAGGGCCCGGGCCTGGGCGTGGACGTCGACGAGGCGGAGCTTGCCAAGCATCCGTACGTGGAGGGCGATACCTACGCTGAACTCTTCCCCGAGCACGAGTCGGGACGCGCCGCCGCGCCCCCCGGCGACGACTAAAGCGCCAACGATTCCAGCGGACTTGAGCGGCGAGGGATGAGCGGAGAAGGCAGTCAGATGAGGCTTGAGATCGACGGGGCGCAGCGCGTGCTGCGCCCCGAGGCACTGGTGGTGATCGGCTACGCCGGACGCGACAGGGCCGCGGTCGAGGCTCACATCAGCGAGCTGGCCGAGCTCGGTGTGCCCCGCCCGGCTAGCGTCCCGCTGTTCATGGTGTTCCCGCCTCGGTTGATTTGCCAGGCTCCGCGCGTGGAAGCAACCGGCGGGCACACCTCAGGCGAGGTCGAGGTGGTCTTGGTAGTCGACGGAGACGACGTCTTCGTGACTGTCGGCTCTGATCACA
Organism: Acidimicrobiales bacterium; assembly: GCA_965214945.1. Taxonomy (GTDB): domain Bacteria; phylum Actinomycetota; class Acidimicrobiia; order Acidimicrobiales; family Aldehydirespiratoraceae; genus JAAXHB01. The sequence continues at coordinate 1,616,802 of OZ244029.1, forward strand.
CTGACCGGGCTCTGGAGGCCGTCGACATCGTCGCCTCCAAGGGCGTGTGCCCCAAGCCGGTGGCAACTGAGGGCTGGCCGGCCGCTGCGCTGAAAGGACGCTGGGACGGCCTACGGCTGCGCAGCCGGATCGATGACGGCGTGCTCTACCAGGACGGCCCCGTCTCCGCGAACATCGCTCCCGAGGAACTGGTGGCGGCGATCCCGTGGCGAGATGCGCCGCCACGGTGCTTCGTGGCGTTCACCGGCACCGTCGGCGTGATCGGCGAGATCCGCCCCAGCCGGGTGTTCCAGGCCGAGCTGAGCTGCCCGGGTCTGGCCACGCTCAGGCTGCGATACGAGACGCTGCTGGTCGCGCCGCTCGCAGCACGCTGACGACCTAAGCCCGCGGCGTCCGGGCAGGTTACCCAGGCTACCTGGGCCGGCTATTCAGCAAGCTCAGTCTGGGTTGTTCAGCGGCGCGGGCCTCCGCGGCGTCCGGGCCAGCGCGAGCCGCCTATCACGTCGGCATGCGGCCAGAACGCGTCGGGATCTAGCTTGCCGGCGACTGTGATGTCACGACTGAGGTGTCGCGCTGTCACCAGCTCGGCCGACAGCTGCTCGCGCATCGGCAGAAGCTCGGTGTAGGGATCCCAGGGGCTATCGCGCAGGATGAGGTTTCCGGTGAGTGGCTCAGCGAGCACGTCCACACGAGTGCTGCGCACTCGCACTACGTGCGGCGGGAAATCGTAACGTCCCTCGACCCCACCCACCGCCGGGGAGAACTTGATCCACCATTCGCTCTCCTCGATCACGTCGGCAGCGGGCGTGTACGGCGTGCCTGCCTTGCCGCGGAACTCCATGAAGGTGTAGCCGTGATGGGTGCAGCGTGCCTCTACCGCGTCGCCGAAGCGGAAGAACCTTATGTCGCAGGGGAACTTGGGCTGTCCGTTGGTGTTCTGACTGATGAAAATGGCGGCCTCTTGGTCGATACCCATGCCCAGCGAGTAGAGGCCGCGTATCCCGTCGAAGATCGCTTCCACTTTGGTGCTTACGCCGTGCTCGGGCTCGTCGAGCACCGGAACGCAATAGACGTTGATGTGAACGTGCGGGTCGCGCCCCGAGGTGAGGCCCGGCGGCAGCAGCTTCGTGATGCGCCCGGGATCTGTGCGGTAGACGACCTTGAGCTTGGGCCAGCCCGAGATCTCTCCCGGTGCGGTCATAACTGCGCTGACTTCGCTCATGGGACATGTCCTTCAGTTCGCCTGTGTTCAGTCAGGTCTCGCTCGCCGGTCGGCGGCGAATTTGATTGTCGTGTAGCACTGGCAGGCGCGCCCGGCATCACGCCGCCCGCAGCGGCGCTATCACCTGATCGGCGAAGCGCAGCACAGGCTCGACGGATTTCGGATGTCCGAAGTCCATGATGAAGTGCTCAACTCCCAGGCCACGCAGCCGGGCGAGGTCGCCGAGCATCGCCGCGGACGCTTCGTCGGAGTCCGGCAGCGGCCGTTCGACGGTGAGCGTGACCTCAATGTCGTCGGGGTTGCGCCCGGCGGCCTCCGCGGAGGCGCGCACGATGTCGCGCTTACGCAACCAGGCGGTCTCATCGCCGGCCAGCGGCCCGTTCCACATGTCGGCCACTCGTCCGACCAGCGGCAGCCCTATCTGCTCACCGCCGGCGCCGACGCAGACCCTGGGCGGCGTGTCCGGCAGCGGCGGCGCTGACGCGTCGTTGATCGTGAAGTGGCGGCCTTTGAAGCTCGGGTGGTTCTCGGTCCACATCAGCCGGCAGATCGTGATCATCTCCTCAAGCTGGGCGAAGCGAACCGAGGGCTTCGGGAAGTCGTAGCCATAGGCGCCGTACTCGTCTTTGCGCCATCCCGCCCCGACGCCGAGCACGAACCGTCCGCCCGAGAGCACCTGCAAGGTTGCGGCCATCTTTGCTGTGAGCGCAGGCGGGCGGTAGCCGCAGCCCAGCACGTGGTGGCAGAGCGTGACACCGTCGAAACGCGCCGCGAGCCAGGTGAGCGTGGTCCAGGCCTCCATGAACGGATCGGTGCGCGCATCGAAGCCGTAGAAGTGATCGGCAACCCAAAGCGAGTCGAAGTGCGGCAGCGCCTCGGGCAGTATGTGGCGCTGCTGGTAGACGACTATCGGCTGGTGGTCGCTCCAGCGGTTGCCGATGACCGGCGAGAGCCAGCCGAACTTAACCGCTCTCACGCCTCGGGACTCAGACCCGGGCCGTCAGCGTGCTCCGGCCTCGGCTGTGCGAGCACTTTGCGCAACAGAGGCTCTAAGTCCTCGATCTGAAGCGTCGGGTAGTACGGGTCGAAGCAGTTCTGGTCGTAGCTCTCGCAGAAGTCGACGCACGCGTCGTAATGCGGAGAGGCCCTGTAGCGGTCGCGGGCGTTGCGGTCGCCGCCTAGGTGATGGAAGTAGTAGTAGCCCTGAAAAAGGCCGTGATGGGCGATCACCCAGTGCACCGCCTCGCTCACATAGGGGGCCAGAACCGCGGCGGCCACAGCGCTGTGATTGTGCGGCGCCACCACATCACCGATGTCGTGAAGAAGGGCCGCCACCACGAACTCGTCGCTCTCACCGTTGCGCAGAGCTCGGGTAGCCGACTGCAGGGAGTGCTGGCAGCGGTCGATCCTGTAGCCGAGCGTCGGACCCTCCATCATCCGCAGAGTAGCTACCAGGCTGTCGACCAAGCTGTTGTCAGCGTGATCGAAATATCGCGACTGGAGCATCTCGAAGTCGGACTTGTTGCCGTCCGCCATGCGGGTCCAGGTAACGGTCACTGAATTCATACTACAGACTGAGGGGTGGTGACCGTTCTGACACGCCCGCTGGGCTTCGACGCTCACAGGGTCAGGTGACACACACGGGGTCTGTGCCAAGGGCGCGCGACTCCAGACCGGCGGCGTCCTGCTCTGACGCCGCCGGTGGAGCAGTCGGATTGTCCGCGCGGAAGCGGCGCCGCAGATCGACGCCCGCCCCGCGCGACGGCGCGTCTTAGATTGCGCCCCGGATCACGTGCTCCATCTCGGCCACCAGACAGGCGGACACGGCAGCGCGGGCGATGTACTCTCCCACCGCGTCATCCGCGTCGCTGCTGCACATCACCACCATCGTCACACCCAATCCCTCGTCTTGGATGAGGGTGACCGCGATCACCTCGTCGCCACGAGCATGCGGCGCGGCCGTGTCCGACCCGTAGTCGATCACCAACTCGGTCTGCATCTCCGACAGCACTTTGTCCACCGTGCACGTGGGCAGCGCTGTTGCGAACGCGTAGGAGGTGAGATCGTCACCGCGAACTCTGTAAAGGCCGTTGCCCACGTCGCGAATGCCGGGCATGGCCAACGTCAAGGACATCTGCGGGGTGGCCGTGAACGAACGACCCGGCAGCACGCTGAGAGTGTCGATGGCACCGCCGTTGGTCACCAGCAGATCGCGGAACTCCGCGGGGTGGAGCATGCTGCGGGGATCGGTGAGCGGCCCCACCGAGCACCTGGCTCCGTTGCCGTCCGATAGCTCTAGGCGGGCGCCCGGCAAATGGAAGGCCAGGGCGGCGGCCACCTGAAGAGTACCCGTGGTCGAGGATGATGATGACATATGACGCTCCTTTCGCGTCTGCTTTCTCGGCTTCCGAATGAGAAGGCAGTCGACGCAGACGTGGACAGTCGATGACGCGCCCGCGACCACGGTGGCTGCCGAGCCGCTGGACCCGCCCGTTCATTGGGGCGCGGATGCGCCGAGAGGCAGCTCGGCGGCCGCGGCACCCTGTGGCCACCGACCGGGCTCGCCGAGGGGATGCTGGCGGCAGCGTGATGGCGGCCGCCGCACCCGATTGAGGCCTAATGGACTTATCCGCTTCAGCAGTCGAGGACGCTGCGAAGCATCAAGCGTCGGCCGTGCCGTGACCCTAATCATGACGAACACCCGGACGCCAACCCGGGCGGCGTCAGACATCCCTGAGGCATGCCGGAATTCGACCCGCGCCCGGCTCGATACAGCCGCCATCCCGAGCGGCGGCCTTTGTGCTCAGCCCCAGACTGCCCGCTGATTGCGGCGCCCTACAATGCGTGGGTGAGCCTGCATCACTTCGACGCCGACGTCACCGCAGCGGAGGTGAGCGATCATCTGAGGTTGAACGGCTACGCAATAGTCGACGATGTCGCCGATCCGGCGCTCCTGGACCGGCTGGCCCAGGAGGCGGCGCCCCACGTCGAGGCATCAGCTTTCGGAAGAGACGACTACGACGGCCTATTCACCCGAAGAACCGGCGCGCTGGTCGCCAGGTGCCCCTCCGCGCGTAAGCTCATCATGCACCCGCTCGCAGTCGGCGTAGTCGAGCATTTTCTGGGCCATGCGACCGCGGTTCGTCTGCATCTCACTCAAATCATTTCAGTTCACCCCGGTGAGACCAAGCAGCGGCTGCATCGTGACGAGATGGCGTTCGACTTCTTCGAGTTCGGCCCGGGTTACCACGTGCAGTGCAACACCATGTGGGCACTCACCGACTTCACCGCCGACAACGGCGCCACACACATCGTGGCCGGCACCTCCTGCCTTGACGACGAAGCCGTGGGAGACGCTGTCGGCGCCCAGGCCGAGATGCAGCGCGGGAGCGTGCTGTTCTACGACGGCAAAGTGCTGCACGGTGCCGGCGCCAACATTTCCGACGGCGCGCGCGTCGGCGTGAACATCACCTACGCGGTCGGCTGGGTGCGTCAGGAGGAGAACCAGTACCTGGTATGCCCTCCTGAGATCGCCCGCAGCCTTGACGACGATCTGCTCAAGATGATGGGCTACCGCCAAGGCGCTTTCGCGCTGGGTTATGTAGGTGACCAGACCGATCCTCTGGCAGCTCTGCGCGGCCGCGGCGACAAGGTCAAGGTGATCGGGGCCGTAGCCGAGCACAACGAGGCCGCCCGTCGCTTCATCGCGTCAGATCGAATTGCTCCCGGCCGATGAGCACGCAGTGACCGGACAGCGGCACGGCCGCGGCGCCTGGGTCGCACCTGGCCTGTGACCGCGGCACGCGCCGTGCGGGTGAGCGACTCCCAGCGGCGGGCGCGCCTGGCTTGGACGCACCGGCTGACACCTACGGCTCGGGCTCAGGATCCTGCGGAGATAGCCGACGGTCTGGTGGCGCTGCACTCATCTGACCCGGTGTCGGTGTACTTGTCGGTCTGCGCTCGTCAGGTCGACCCATCTATAGCGTCTGTGGAGGCCGCCCTGTACGACGACCGCAGCCTGCTGCGCCATCACGCGATGCGCCGCACGATCTGGGTGATGACGCCGACGGTCGCACAGCTGGCGCACGCCTCCTGCACCCGCAAGCTCGCAGCCGCGGAGCGGCGCAAGCTGGTGCGGCTGCTCCACGGCGACGAAACATGGCTGAACGCAGCCACCGCCGAAATAAGTTCTCTGATCGCGTCGGCCGGCGGTCCTCTTACGGCCCGACAGATCGGCCAGATGCGGCCCTGGCTGACCCGTAAACTCGTCTACGCCCCCGGCACCCGTAATGAGACGCGTCTCGCGGCTCACTCCAAAGTGCTGATGCTCGGCGGCTTCGAGGCGCGGTTCGTGCGCACTCGTCCGCTGGGGTCATGGATCGGGTCGCAGTATGGCTGGACGCTGATGGGCAATTGGACCGACACCGACTTCACAGAGCCCAGTGACGAAGGCGCCGCGGGCGAGCTGGCGACTCGGTGGCTGCAGCAGTTCGGGCCGGCGCTTCCCGAAGACTTCATGTGGTGGTCCGGCTGGACCAAGACCGCTACCCGCAAGGCTCTGAAGGCCGCCGGCGCTGTGCCCGCGGCCCTCGACTGCGGCGAAGGGGTTGCCCCGCCCGGCTACGAGCCGTGCGATGAGCCAGGAGAATGGGCGGCTCTGCTTCCGGGCCTCGATCCCACGGCAATGGGATGGAAACAGCGCTCCTGGTATCTCGACAGCGACATTGCGACCCGGGTCACCGACCGCATGGGCAACATCGGCCCCACCGTCTGGGTTGACGGGCGCATCGTGGGCGGCTGGGCGCAGCGGTCTGACGGCGAGATCGCCACCGAACTCCTGCGCCACCTCGACACCGCGCATCGGCGGCTTGTAGATGCTGAGATCGAGCGCCTGCGGACCGCATTTAGCCCGCACCGATTCCGGGTGCGCTTCCCCTCACCCAACCAGCGCAGCCTGCTGAGCTGACGTCCGGCGGACCTGCCAGTCGGAGGCACCGGGCGCTTACCGAGCTGAGCTAGCAGCTCGGTAAGCGCCCGCGCAGCGCGGTTCGTCAGCTCAAACTGGGGCCCGTCGTGTCGCGGCCGGAGCGCAACAGCCTTCCCGGTCGAGCCGTTGTGAACTCGCCGTCGGCGACCACCCGCGAGCCGTTGCAAACTACATGGGTGACACCCGTGGCCGCCGCATAGAGCCGCGACGCTCCGCCAGGCAGGTCGGCTCGGATGGTCTCGGGCTCTGATCCCACACGAGCCTCGTCCAGCACTGCCAAATCGGCGAACGCGCCCTCGACGATCGTGCCGCGGTCGACCAAGCCGTAGAGCCCGGCCGGCACTTCGGTTAGCAGGTGGACCGCCTCCTCCAGTGGCAGCAGCCCGCGCTTGACCACCGCCTCAGAGAGCATGTGCGTGGCGTAGTTGGCACTAAGGAACAGATCGAGATGCGCTCCGGCGTCCGAAGCACCGACAACGGCCCGAGGGTCTCGCCAGATCTCAACCCGCGCCGCCCAGTTCTCATCGGGCTCCTCGGTCGGCGGGTTGCCAAACGACAGTCTCAGGTCGTCGTCGAGCGCCATGTCGCACAGCGCGTCCCAGGGGTCTTGGCCGCGCTGCTCCGCGATCTCGCCAACGGTGCGGCCCACATAATCGGCGTTGGAAGGCGCGTAAGCATGGCGCACCACTTTCGTGGCCCAATGGGCGATGCCGCGAAGCGGGTGATTGCTCTGGGCGAGCTCGTTGAGACGCTTACGCTGGTTGGGGTTGGAGAGGATCAGCCTCTTCTCCTCCAGCGGAAGGAGCATCACCTCCTCCCAGCCGGGTATGGCGTCGAGGATGAATCCGCTGGCGAAATTCAGATGAAGCGACAGTGTCATCGGGACAGTCAGCGCCACGACTTTGCCGCCGCGCGCCGCGGCGGCGTCTCCAGCCGCGAGCTTTGCCCGGTTCTCCTCCAGCGACCTGGCTGTGACGTTCATGACGTTCCAGTTGAGCGGGCGTCCCGCCGACGATGACATGTCAGCCATAAGATCAACCGCCCACTGGTCGAACGGGCCCAGGGCGGGGATGAACTCAATCGATGTTCCGTCGAAGTCCGAGAGCACAGAGCACAGCGCCACAAGCTCGTCGCGGGAGGCGTGCCGACTCGGCACCATATTGCCCATCGGATCGTTGTGGGTGCGAGCCCACGACGACGAAAATCCCAGGGCGCCTGCCTCCAGTCCGTCCCGCAGCAGGTCACCCATAGCAGCCAGCTCGTCTTCGCTGCAGGACCGCCGCACGCTGTCATCGCCCATCACCACGCGCCGCAGCGCAGAATGGCCGACCTTGAAGCCGGCGTTCAAGGCGAGCGTCCCGTCGATGGCGTCGAGGTACTCTCCGGTGGAGTGCCAATCGAACGGCACGCCCTCGCGCAGCGTTTCAAGCGGAATCCCCTCCACTCGGGCGAGCATCCGCATCAAGTAGTCGGCGTCTGCCGGGTCGTCGCTGAGCGGCGCGATAGTGAAACCGCAGTTCCCGCCGATCACAGTGGTCACGCCGTGCAGCGGCGACGGTGACAGCGTGGTATCCCAGAAGACCTGAGCGTCCAGATGCGTGTGGACATCCACGAAGCCCGGCGTGACTACCTGCCCGCGGGCGTCGATCTCTGACGCCGCTGCGGCACTGTGGAGATCTCCGACCGCGGTGATGCGCTGTTCGCCGATGCCGACGTCGGCCCGCCGACGCGGCGCGCCGGTGCCGTCGATCACGTAGCCGCCCCGGATGATCAGGTCGAACACCTCAAACTCCCTGTCTGGCTGACGCGACGAATAATCGAGGCCCAACCTGTAGAAGATCAACAAGTCGAGACCTAATAGTCGAGGCCTTTCTTTGCTCGGATCCCGCAGTCGAAAGCGTGCTTGACCTTGGTCATCTCGGTGACGGTGTCGGCCGCGGCGATGATCTCTTCGGGCATGTCGCGGCCTGTGAGTATCAGGCTCACGTGATCGGGCCGGTCAGTGATGGCCGCGGCGGCCTCAGCGGCGTCGATCCAACCCCAGGTGATCGGGTAGCTGATCTCGTCGAGCACGATCAGCCGGTGAGCGCCGGCCTCGATCAGCGCGCGGCTGAACTCCCAGGCTGCTACGGCTTTGGCACGGGTCTCGTCCATGTCGTCGGAGTCCCATGTAAAGCCGTCACCGGCGGCGAACCAATCCGCTCCGAGTCGCCGGCAGGCCTTCTCCTCACCGGTGTTCCATTCGTCGCTCTTCAAGTATTGCACCACCGCCGCAGGCCAGCCGAGCGCCAGAGAGCGCAGCAGCGTCCCGAACGCGGCGGTCGACTTGCCCTTCCCGTCGCCTGTGTTGACTAGCACAAGCGACGACGCTGACCGCATGCCGCCCAGCTCGTACGGCCGCTCGGTGCGGGGCTCGGCTCCGGTCATCAGTCAGCGGCCGGTCGATGGCGTCGGTTGGGCACAGCACCCATTACACACTCGGCGGGCCTGATTCCACAAGCACGCGGCGTGGGCGGGCGAGCACCACCAGCTCGCCGTCGATCCTGCGAACCGTTAGCGGGGTCTCATAGACCTCAGACAGCAGACCCGCGTCGAGTACGCTCGCCGGCGTGCCAGAGACTACGATGCGCCCGCGGCGAATGAGCGCGAGCCGGTCGGCGCAGCGCGCCGCGGTCGTCAGGTCGTGCATCGCCGCTAGCACCGAGAACCCGTGGTCTTGACGTAGCTTCTCTATGAGATCGAGCGCGGCGCTCTGATGCCCGATGTCGAGAGCGCCAGTGGGCTCGTCGAGCAGCAGCACCGGAGTCTGCTGCGCCAGGGCTCGGGCCAGGATCGCCCTTTGCGCCTCGCCGCCGGACAATTGCGTCATCTGGCGCTCAGCGAAGACCTCTAAACCCAGCTGTCGCAGCACAGACTCCACCACGAGGCGGTCACGCCGCGACTCCCGCGCCAACCAGCCCAGATGCGCGGTGCGACCCAGCAGCACGTACTCAGAGACGGTCATCCCGACCGGGATCGTGGGGTTCTGTGGGACCATCGCCAGATCGGCCGCGCCTGGTCTCCGGCCATCGGCGAAGGCGACGCTGCCGGTGTGGGCGACCAGCCCCGCGATAGCACGCAGCAGCGTCGACTTGCCGGCGCCGTTCGGACCGATCAAGCCCAGCCACTCCCCCGCCGCCAGGGTCAGATCCACACCATCGAGGATTATTCGGCGGCCTACGACCACTCCGAGATCCCGGCAAACCAGTCCATAGCCCATAGCCCATGGCTCATGAGTCATGGGCTATGGCCTCGATCAGCGACAAGGGGGCCTAAAGATTCTGGCCTGACGGGGCCCGTCACAACGCCCCCGGTCGGCTGCGCCACAGGATCACAGCAAAGAACGGAGCGCCCACGAAAGCCGTGATGACACCCACCGGAAGCTCCGCGGGCGCCGCCAGCGTTCGTGCACCCACGTCCACCAGCGCCAAGAACGACGCGCCGGCAAGCGCCGAGAGGGGGATGAGCACCCGGTAGCTGTGGCTCACAAGCAGACGCACTATGTGCGGCACCACCAGCCCGACGAACGCGATCATGCCGCTGACCGACACCGCGGCAGCGGTCATCAGCGACGCCGCGGCGATCACCAATAGCCGGGTGCGCGCCGGATCCAGGCCCACGGAGCGGGCTTCGTCGTCTCCCACTCGCAGCACGTCGAGATGGCGCCGGTGGGCGAAGAGCACAAGCCCGCACCCTGCCGCGTAGGGCGCGAGTATCCGAATCTCGTGCCAGCCGCTACTGCTGAGCTGGCCGAACAGCCACGACAGCACTGCCCTGGCGCGGCTCTCTCCGAGGCGCTGCAAGGCGAAAGTCTGTGCTGCGGAGAACAGTGCGGCCACCGCCACGCCTGCGAGCAGAAGCGTCGCCGGTGAAGACCACGAGCCGCGGGCGATGAGGGCCGAAGCGCCCACCGCGATCAGCGACCCGATGAAGGCCGCCGCCGGCACCGCCCCGAAAGGTCCCCAGCCGAGATCAAGCCCGAAGCCGAGCGCTAGCGCTGCCCCGAAGCCGGCGCCGGCGGAGACCCCGAGCAAGTACGGGTCGGCAAGCGGGTTGCGGAACACACCCTGGTAGGCGGCGCCGGCCATCGAAAGCGACCCGCCGACCAGCATTCCCAGTACCAGCCGCGGGAGCCTGATCTGGAACAGAATTGCCTCTTGGCGCTCGGTCAGCGTCGACAAGTCGCCCGTGAACGGGACTCGATCCGCCAGCGCCGTGACAACGCCCCCAACGGACAGGCCCGCTGCACCGCTCGCAACGCTGAGCAGCGCTACGCCCGCCAGCACCGCCACGCCCGCTGCGCCCGCCCGGAAAGGCAGTCGGAACGCCCGCTCCACGGCGCCTGTGAGGTCATCGGGAGCCGCCACAGGTACCGCAGCGGCGGCGGCAATACCGTCCCGGGCGGCGGGACGCCGCAAGGCGGCTCGGGCGGTCAAGCGGCTGGAGGGCTCAGTACGCGGCTACGGCTGCCAGCGCGTCGGAGACCGCTTCGACGAACTGGGCCAGGCGCGGCCCCCAACGGGAAGCAGTGTCGGAATTCACGACAGCGATGTCGCCGTTGCGCACCGCGGTCACCTGCTGCCAGCCGGGCCGGGCCGCGACGTCATCGGCCGTGTAGCCGGACTGGTCGCCTATCACGATGATCTGAGGATCGGCCTCGATGATGTATTCCTCGGTGAGCTGCGGGTATCCGGTCTTGCCGGTATCAGCCGCATCTGCGATGTTCTCCGCGCCCAGCGCCGCGTAGACCGCCCCGATGAAGCCGAACGAGCTCGCGGAATAGTGCAGGTCGTCCAGCTCGTGATACACGCGCACCGGCGTGCTGGGAGCTGCCGCCAGCGCCGCGTCGATGTCGGCGCGGAGCGAGGCGACCAGTGCCGCGGCTTGCTGTTGGTGGCCAGTCGCCTCTCCGAGCTCGACCATCACGTCGTAGCCGGATTCGATGTCGTGGGGCGCAGCACTGACCAGAACCGGTATTTCTAGTGCTGTGAGGCCCGCTAGCAGGTCATTGGCGTCGTTGGCGATCACCACCAGGTCGGGCTGGTACGACGCGACCGCTTCGATGTTGGGATCCCACCCCGACAGGTCGGTCACGGGCGCCTCGGGCGGGTAATTGGAGAATTCGTCGACCGCCACGACCTGCTCGCCTGCGCCGATCGCGAACAGCACTTCGGTGGCAGTCGGCGAAAGGGACACAATCCGCTGAGGCGCCGACTGCTCCGCCATCTGCTCAGACGCGGCAGAAGTCTGCGCATCCTCACCCGCCTCACTGTCAGCCTGCTCACTGTCAGCCTGGTCATTTGAGCCGCTGCAGCTTGCGACCGCCAGTATCGTGGCGAAGAGCAGCACGGCCAGTCTTCGAATTTTCGGCATCAGTTGCCTCCTTTAGTTCGAGGATCGGACGCTCGAACGGCAGAAAGCTGCCGAACGAACCGACCCCGTGCCTCGAGGGTCATCTGGTTCGCTTCGGCCCGAAGTTCGACCGGACTCGCCGGCGTACGACTCTGATGAGCCGCACGCCGGTTCACCGTTGCGGGTCAGTGCCGGGATCTAACCGGACTTCGCCTCCGGGCCGGGGCTCATCATAGGCGTCGCCGGCCCCGGCTGGCTCACTTCGGCCTTCGGGAGCGTCTAACCCGTTTCGAGCCCGGCGACGTCGGCTGCCTGTATCTCATACAGCGAACTCGTGTCATCGATCCTCGGGACGATCGGCGGCGGGCCGCCGAAGCGCGCATGGCGAGATCGCCGGCCCCGCACCGGGCGCTGCACTGCCTCGTCCTCAACCATCACGGCGCCGTAGTACAGCGGGTACGCGTCTCCGGCCCGGTAGGCGAAGATGAGCGTGGGCCGGTCGCTCTTGGAGAGGTTGGGCAGCGACGAGTGCGGCGTCAGACCGTGAAGAAACACCGCACTGCCGGCCGGCCCGGCAAGGGCGCGGGGAGCTGTGTCGATGTCGGCCTCGTCGACGACCCTGCCCGCGAACGCCCGGCTCGGCGTGCTGTGGTCGAGATATGCGTGGTGCCGGCGCGGCAGCACCTGCAGGCAGCCGTTGGCCTCGCTCGCATCCCGCAGATAGATCAGAACGGCCAAAACTCCGTCATTGCTGTGCGGGTAGTAGGCCAGATCCTGGTGCCATTTGACCGGTGAGCCGACTCGGGCCGGCTTGCAGTTGAGCTTGCTGTGATGCAGATCGAGATCGGGGCCGAGAAGTGATTCGACGCGGTCAACCACGCGAGGATCGTGCGCGACCACTCGAAACGCCTCATGGCGGGCGTAGGGATCGATGATGCGTCTCAAGGCGGGCGTTCCGGTGTCGGCCGGCTCCAACTCAATGAAGCCGCCGTCGATAGCGCCGGCGCGCGCCGCAGCGGTGACCTCGTGTATAGCCTCGCGGAGGCCGGCAAGATCAGCTGCGTCCAAGACTCCTTCCACCAACAGCCAGCCCTCACGGTGGTAGTGGCCGATCTGGCCTTTAGTGAGCGGCCACAGCAGGCTCATGCGCTCATCAGCACTATGGGCTCAGCCACCCTGACTAGCCGCCGTGGATTCAGCGACCATGGGCTCAACCACCCGGGCCCCGGCGTAGTGGACTTGACATCGTTGTGCATAGCGATGGCATTCTAAGGGTGCAGATTAGTGCAGAGCGCAGGCAGCGGAACAGACAACACAGCAGGGAACGACTTGTGACATGAGAATCGAACGGGTGAAAGTCACACACATTGACATGTCGTTCTGGGGGGACTTTGCCAGCCGCCAAGACGAACTCCGACTGGTCACCCTGATGGCGATCTACCCCCGCTATCGGCATCCGCTGTCGAGTTGGTTTCCAGCGGATGCCATGTGCGTGGTGGAGATTGAGGCCGACAACGGCTCTGTGGGCACCGGCTGGTGCGAGGACTACTCCAGCGCCACCAGCGTCATCGTGGAGCAGCACCTCAGCCGGCTCCTGATCGGGGCCGACCCGCGCGATCGCAGCATGCTGTGGGATCAGATGTACCGCAGCACCATGCCCTACGGCCGAAAAGGCCCGGCGCTCTTCGCGATTAGCGCTGTGGACATCGCTCTTTGGGATCTGGCTGGCAAGCACTTCGACCAGCCGGTGTTTCAGCTCCTCGGCGGGCGTGCACGCCGAGCCATTCCAATCTACGCCAGTCACCTCCACTTCACTTCTGAGGACGAGTTCACACAAGAGGCTGCCGATTATGTGAGACGAGGCTTCAAAGCCATGAAGATGCGCTTTCTGCACGGTCCAGCGGGCGGGCCGCGGGGCATGAGGCGCAACGCCGAACTCGTGCAGTTGCTGCGTGAGACAGTCGGCGACGACATAGACATCATGGGCGACGCCTACATGGGTTGGGACTTGGAGTACGCGCTCCGCATGTGCCGCATGTTGGCGCCGTTCAATATGAAATGGGTCGAGGAACCGTTGCTACCCGATCAGGTCCGCGACTACGCGAGCTTGCGGCGCGAGTCGCCCGTGCCGATAGCCGCCGGAGAGCACGAGACCACCCGCTACGGCTTCGCGCAGCTCATAGAGGCGGAGGCTCTGGATGTCATCCAGTTCGACATAGGCCGCGTCGGAGGTTTCAGCGAGGCTCGCCGGGTTTGCGCGCTGGCGCAAGCCGCTGGGCTCCCCGTGTACACCCACGCCTACGGCCTGCCGACGCTGCATTTGGCTACCAGCGAGCAGGCCATCGGCATGGTGGAGTATTTTCCGGTGCCCGTGTGGGACGACATCGATGAGGTACCCCACTTCGATGGAGCGGTCATCCCGGTCGGTGGAGAAGTCGTCCTGGACGACGCTCCGGGCCTCGGTGCGACGCTGTCGCTGCCCGGCTTCGCGCCGCTTGCATGAGCGGGGTACTCGAGCTGCGTGGCGTCGTGCCCGTGGTCGCCACGCCGTTTCATCCCGACGAGTCGCTGGACATCGCCTCGCTAAGACGGCTGATCGACTGGATCGCAGGCCGGGGCTTCCCGGCGATGTGCTTGCCCGCTTACGGCAGCGAGTATTACAAGCTCAGCGCATCCGAGCGCGACCTGGTGGTGTCAACGGCCGTCGATGCGAACCAGGGGCGGATTCCAATAATCGCCCAGGCCAACCATGCTTCAGCGCGTGTCGCATCCAAGCTGGCCGCTCGATACAGCGAAATGGGCGCCGACATGATCGCGATTGCCATACCTCGGCAGTTCACGGCCTCAAACGCGGACATTCTCGACTACTGCGGTTGTATCGCATCGTCGACGTCGCTGCCACTGCTGATCCAGGACTTCAACCCCGGCAAGCCCACAATCGGAGTTGACTTCGTAGCGGAGCTGGCGGCCAAGCACGACAACTTCCAGTACGTGAAACTCGAAGATCCGATGATGGTGGACAAGATCATCGCCATCCGCGAGCGCATGAGCGACCGAATCGGCATCCTGGAGGGGTGGGGCGGTCAGTACATGCTCGAGGGGATCGACTCTGGGATAGACGGAATCATGCCCGGAGCGGCCATAGCAGACCTGCTGCATCTCGTCTTCTTGAACTACAGCTCAATCGACCGGTCCAAAGCACACGACATGTTCGGACTGCTCCTGCCTTTCATCAACTTTGCATTGCAAGACTTCGAGACGTTTCTGCACCTGGAGAAGCAGATGCTCACAAGGCGGGGTCTCATCAAGTCGGCAACCGTTCGATCGCTGACGCGAACTCCGAGTGCTGCCGTGCAGGCGCACGTTGAATTCCTGGTCGACCAGATCGAGCGAATACTCAAGACAGTTGACCTTGACATCTGACATACAGCCGCTCTCCGCCGAGTCTGGACCCACTAGCGGTTGGGCACTCGGGAACAGACACATTGGAGACTCGCCAACACGGATCGGAGACGATAATGACAGTGAAGATAGGCGTCGTGGGCGCAGGCTGGTGGTCCACGCGAGCCCACCTGCCAGCCATCGTCGCCAACCCCGACGCGGAGCTGACCGCGATCGCGGAGCCGATCGACGAGAAGCGGCAGCGGGCAGCCTCGGTGTTCCATCCTGTGAACTCCTATTCCGATCACAGGCAGATGCTCGACCATGAGGACCTCGACGGCGTCGTGATAGCTGTTCCGCACACCGCCCATTTCGGCGTGGCTATGGCCGCTCTCAGGGCGGGACAGCATCTCATGCTCGAGAAGCCCATGGTCGTCGAGTCTCGGCATGCTGCCGAACTCCTCGCTGAATCGACGAGTCGCGGCCTGGAGATCGTGGTGGGCTACCCCTTCCATTACAACCAGCAGGTGTTGGCGGTGAGAGACTGGATAGCCGACGGCAAGATCGGAGACCTGCTGTACGTCCACACACTGTTCGCCTCCATCGTGTGGGATCTGTTCCGTGGCGATGTCGACTTGGTCGCCGACGCAGTCGGGTTCACTATCACGCCCACAGGAACCGACACCTACGGCGATCCGGCGCTGTCGGGCGGCGGCCAGGCGATCGTTCAGATCACCCACTCCGCGGCGTTGCTGCTCTTCATGACGGGATTGGTTCCCGTGGAGGTATTCGCGTTCATGGAGAACAAGGACTTGCGGGTCGATCTGGTGGACGCGCTCGCGGTTCGCTTCGAGGGTGGCTGCATCGGCACGATCGGCTCGACCGGATCCACAGCTCGCACGCAGGAGGAGCTGCTGGAGTACCGACTCTATGGAACCGAAGGCCATATCCTGATGGATCTGATGACATCGGACGTGGGCATGTTCCGGGGCGATGGCTCGGTGGTACGGAATCCAGTCGCACCGACGACGTCGGTGGCCACTGCCTACGCGGAGTCCTACCCGGAGGACGCACCGGTCAACAATCTCGTCGACGTGATTCTTCGCAGAGACGCGAACCTCTCACCGCCTCAGCTAGGTGCCGAAGTGGTGCGCTTGTTGGAAGCTGCCTACGAGTCGGCCCGCACCGGGCAACCGCAGCCCGTCTTGTCGAATGACCACTACCGACCCCAATAGCACGACCCCAATAGCTCCGACCCCAACCCGAAAGCAGAGGCCATGGCCGACCAATACATCGACTGCCACCATCATCTCTGGGACATGGATGCGGGCACGTACCTGTGGCTTGAAGAAGAAGACCCGGAGGAGACCGCGATCGTCGGCGACTACTCTGCGATCCGCCGCAGCTACCTGATCAGCGACCTGCTCTCCGATTTCAAGGGATCCAACGTGGTCAAGTCCGTACACGTGCAGGCTGAGTACGGGGGCCCCGACCAGGTTTGGGAGACCGCCTGGCTGCAGTCGGTCGCCGATGAACACGGCTACCCGCACGGGATCATCGCCAAGAGCGACCTTACCTCCGACACCGTGAGAGCCGACCTCGAACAGCACGCCGAGCACGCCAACATGCGCGGCGTGCGCAACTTCGTTCAGGGCGACGACCTGCTGACGCCCGAGTTCACACGCGGCCTGCAGGCCCTTGCCGACCTCGGCTTCGTCTACGACCTCAACTCCACATGGGAGGGAATGGCGGGCGCCCGCCGGGCGGCGAACCTGTTTCCCGGCCTGCAGTTCATACTCGGACACGCCGGAATGCCGCTCGAGCGCACCGTGGATTACTTCGAGAGCTGGCGGTCCGCCATGGCCGACTTGGCGCAAGCGCCGAACATGGCGGTGAAGATCTCCGGATTGGGCATGGCCGACCACAACTGGACGGTTGAAAGCATCCGCCCCTGGGTGATGGCCGTAATCGAGATCTTCGGTGTCGAGCGGTGCATGTTCGCGTCCAACTGGCCCGTCGACAGCCTGTACAGCGACTACGGGACCGTCGTCGACGCCTACCGCCAGATTGTCGCCGACTTCTCGAACTCTGAACGAGACGCCCTGTTCTGGCGCAACGCCGAGCAGTACTACAAGATCTGAGGGCACCGCAATGACGACAATTCGCAACGTCCGAGTCCGTCACGCTGCCAGGTCGATTTGGGGCCACCTGGCAGAGCGGGAGAAGACGCTTCCCCTGGTAACTCCGCTTGACATCTATCCCGAATACCAGCAGACACGCGGGTCGTGGTTCTGGGATTCGCGAATGGCTGTCGTGGAGATTGAGACCGACGACGGAATCGTGGGCCAGGGATGGTGCGAGGATGGTGTCAACGCGGTCACCGGAGTGGTCGAAGGCCATCTCGGACGGTTGCTGATCGGCAGTGAGGCGTCCAACGTGGAAGGCTTGTGGGACCGTATGTATCGGGCCACTCTCCCCTACGGGCGCAAGGGGATCGCCCTGCAGGCGATCAGCGCGATCGACATCGCCTTGTGGGACAACCTGGGCCGTGCAGCCGGAAAGCCCGTCTACGAGCTGCTGGGAGGCCCGGTGCACCTCTCAATTCCGGTGTACGCCTCTGCGCTGCATCCGGTGGGCGTCAAGAAGGTTGCCCGGGAGGCGCGGGCCTACGTCGCCGAGGGGTACGAGGCGATGAAGATGCGCTTTCCGTACGGCCCTGCAGACGGTGTGCGGGGCATGGCCGAGAATGAGGCCCACATCGCGAACGTACGCGACGCCGTCGGAGGTGACATCGAGATCATGGCCGACGCGTACATGGGCTGGAACTTCAACTACGCCAAGAAAATGTGCCGGCGACTGGAGCAGTATCGTCTGGCATGGCTGGAAGAGCCGTTCGTGCCCGACGACCTCAACAGCTACGCCAAACTGCGGGCTTCCACGTCGATCCCAATCTCCGGCGGGGAGCACGAGTACACCCGATTCGGATTTCTCGACATCATCGAAAAACAGGCAATGGACATCATCCAGCCCGACCTTCGACGCTGCGGCGGATTCACCGAAGGCAAAAAAATATCCGCGCTCGCCCAGGCCGCAGGCGTCACGGTCATCCCCCACGCCTACGGCATCACCCACATCCACTTCGCGGTCGCCGATGCCGCGATACCGATGATCGAGTACTTTCCGCTGCCCGTCTGGGATGATCTGCCGGCATCCGATAGCGAGCCGATCTTCGTCGGTGAGCCTCAGCCCGAGGGCGGGCACGTCACGGTCGAGCGTCTTCCGGGTCTGGGCGTGCGCGTCAACGACACCATCTTCAAGTAGCGATCACGCCTACCAGATCAGACTGACCTCTCTATACCAGACAGACTGACCTCTACCAGACGACTGACCCGGGCACCGGGACTACGGGTTCAGGCTCCAGACATGCTGTAGGGGCATCGGCCACTCGGTGCCCTCCTCGATCTGATCGACAATGAGATCATCGCCCCAATGTTCTTCCCAGCGCACGGCGTCGGCGCTGGCGTTGTAGCCCGCTGCGGCTGCCTCATAATCGTCCACTTCAATGAAGGAGATCACAAGGTCGCCGTGAAGGTAGATGTCATAGCCGGTGAAGCCCAGCCCTCTCAGAAGCCGGTCTATCTCCGGCCAGACCTCGGCGTGCTGTCGGGTGTATTTCTGCGGGTCACGCACACGGAACACGTGACACAAACGCCGTGACATTCCATAACTCCTCGATTAGCTCCAAATTGATTAGCCCCGTGAGAGTCCGATGCGCCGCCATTCGTCGTACAGCACTGCGGCAATCAGAGACGATCCGATTGCGATCTGCTGCCAGAACGAGCGAACACTCAGAAGGACCAGCCCGTTGCGTAGTATCTGAATGAACAGCAGCCCGAAGAGCGTCCCGAGCAGGCGACCGCGTCCGCCTTGGAGGCTCGCTCCCCCCAGGATAACCGCGGTGATCACAGCCAGCTCCGATCCAAAGTTGAAGTTGGGCGCAGCGGTTCCCAGCCTCATAGACGTGACCACCCCCGCCAACCCGGCCAGAATCCCTGAAACGGCGAAGAAGACTACCTTCCACCGGTTGACTCGAACACCAGCCAGTCGAGACGCTCGGTCGTTCGAGCCGATGGCGTACATGTAGCGCCCGAACTTGTAGCGGGGGATCACGAACCCGAGCACGATAAAGCAGGCGACGAGTATCCAGACAATGTTAGGGATGCCGAGGGTCTCGTTTATTCCCATGTCGAGGAATGTCCGGTCGTCGATGATCTTCTCTCGTCCGCCTGTCACCAAATGACCGAAGCCACGAACGATAGAGAGCGTTCCCAGCGTGGTTATGAGTGGATTGATTCGGCCATAGCCTGTGATAATGCCGTTCACACTGCCGACTAGCAGTCCTAAGATGAGCGCGCCTACCACCGATAGCACGAATGGCATTCCCGCGTTCGACAACGATGCAGCGAGGATCGCAGCCGCCGCAGACACCGAGCCGACCGAAAGATCGAAGCCGCCTGAGATGATCACGATCGTCTCACCGATCGCCATGAGGCCGATGATGACCATTCCCCGGCCGATGCCGTCTGTCATGTTCCGGAATGTGAAGAAGTTCGGAGACAGATACCAGAATACTGAGATCTCAACTGACAACGCGATGAGGAGTCCCGGGCCGATATTGTTGAGAGTCCGACGGCCCCAAGCGGCCACAGCAGAAGCACGCATCATTCTCAGGGCATTGGCGCTCGTCAGCATCGTCCGCTCTGGCTCAAGCCCACGCCGCTCATAAGACGGACCATGCGCGTTGTCAGGGCATCCGCGGACTGTCCCGCGACGGAGAACTCGTCAACAATCCTGCCGTGTACGAGCACTCCGATGGTGTCGCACACTTGGATCAGGTCGGTGAAGCGGTGGCTCACCAAGATGATGGCCACACCTCGCTCCTTGAGGCGCTCTATCAGCTCCAGCAGCGTCCCCACTTTGTCAACGGAGAGCGCAGCAGTGGGCTCGTCCATCAGTAGGAGCCTGGGATTGAACTCAAGGGCGCGGGCCACTGCCACCAGCTGGCGCTCGCCGCCCGATAGTGACTGCACCTGCCGATCGACTGACATGTCCGCCCCGAGTGACATCAGTACTTCCCGGGCCTGAGCCCGCATACGTCGATGGTCCAGAAAAGCGAGTGCCCCGAGTCGGCGCTTGCGCATCTCTCGTCCGAGGAAGATGTTGGCCGTTGAGTCCAAGTCCTCGCAGAGCGCAAGATCCTGGAAGATCATCTCCACTCCGGCGAGTCGAGCGTCGATCTCGGTGTGGAAGTCCACGGTGCTACCCGCAAGGCGAATCTCGCCGGCGTCGGGACGGTGCACCCCGCTCAGGATCTTGAGCATGGTGGACTTGCCGGCACCGTTGTCGCCTACCAGCCCGTAGCAGTGAGCGGCGTCCACAGATAGCGACACGCCGTCGAGCACTTCCACCGCGCCGAAAGACTTCCGAATGTCGTTGACCTCGAGGATCATCTCGTCGCTGTCTCTGTCAACATCTGCGAAATGCACCGAACCGGTCTGTCGGCCTGCTCCTGCCTCAAGCGAAGTTCCTAGACAGGAGCAGGCCGCCGGACAGGCCTCAGGAGGGAAGCTCTCCTACGAACGTCCCGTCCTCGAGATAGAAGTCCGAGACGTTGTCGCGGTCGAGGTACACGTGGCTGATGTGTATCTCCTGCGGAACGGACTTGCCTTCAAGGATGTCAATCAGCGCTGCTACAGCGAAGTTCCCGTAGAATTCTGGGAAATAGGCTGCAGTTCCCAAGAACCTGGTCTGCTCGACGGGTCCTTCGTACAGGCGCTCGATGGCGTTCAACTCTCCGCCCTGACCCGAAGCGATGCCGTCTCTACCGGCTTGCTCGAGAGCGCGCGACATTGGCACGGTCACGACATCGTCGAGCGACGCGGCCAGCGGGTGCAGAGCGTCGGGGTTGCCCGTCAGCCAGTCGAGCGTGGCCTGGAGACCCTGCTCAGTGGATCCGTCAACCGGTATGCGGACAACCCGGTCGTCGGGGATGTCGCACACCGCCTGGATGCCCTGCTGGAAGCCCACCAGGCGTAGGTCCGGGGCTTCGCCTGCGGTGAGGTTCTCGCCGAGAAGGATCCATACGTCCTCGCAGTTCCATGTGGCCTTGGCGTGAAGCCCCGCGTTGATTCCGCTGATCGCGCCGGACGTGAAGTTGTCAGCCCCGAAGAAGATCGCGTTGGGGTGGTAGACGTCCATGTTGATCACAGGGACTTTGGCCTCGTTGTAGAGGGCCATCGAGGACTCGGCCGCCGCGGACTGCCAGTTGGGGAAGATGACCCCGTCCGGATTGAGCTGGAGCACCGTCTCAGTGCACGCGAGCGCCTTTGCGGGGTCGAACTCGATGTCGCAGTTGCCGACCACGGAGGCGCCGGCCGCTTCTGCCGTGGCGATCGTGGAGTTCTCAAGCAGCGTCGAGAACTCGAGCGCCGCCCACGGGTTTGACCAGCCGATCTGCCAGTCCTGTGAGGCGGTCCTCGGCGAAGCATCGAACGGCGGCGCCGGATCGGTGCCGTCTTGCTCGAACATGCCCGTGTCGAAGTTGTACTTCCACAAGAACACCTCGTCGGGCGGCAATGCCCCCAGGATGCCACCGCGGGGGCCGGGCAGCGGGTATTCCACGCCGTCGACCTCAAGTGTGAATCCCCCCTCGGGCTCTGGCGCCGCCTCGGGCTCCGGCTCCGGCGCCGCCTCGGGCTCCGGCGCTGCCTCGGGCTCGCTGTCGGAGTCGTCGTCTCCGCAAGCGGCGGCTATCAGCGCTAAAACCGTCAGCGCGGCAAACGCCCAGACGATCGGCCTCGTGGTCCTCATGATGGCTCCTTATGAGTTGTCTCTTAGGTTGAGTCACGTCAACTACTGAATCTGGCACGCTAACACGCGCCTTTCGCAACCGACAAGGAGGGTGCCAGCGGCGCTGACGCGTGGCTACGGGGCAGCCGCCCTGCTCTGGCTGCGCCTCAGCCCGCTGAGGCGTGAGAACGTGGCTTTCAGAATGTCGACCCTGAGCAGAGGCGGTAGCTGGGCCAGGCGGCGTGTCGGAGGGGCAAGTTTAACCCAAAGTACACGCGCCCCGTGGAGGGTAGAGCTGGTCGCTGCGTGACGCGAAGTGCCTGGTCAGTGGCTCGAATGGGTGATCTGCACACGGCATCTCGGACCCTGGAGCCCTAGACAATCTGAGAGGTTCTCGTTACACGTACGCGTGTGTGCATGCCACTCCCGCGCGGCTTCGACGTCGGCATGGCAATCGCTGGATCGTGGGCGGCGAAGCCACAGGCATTCCGGCTGCGCATCTTGAAAAGGACTTCTGGGTGACCGAGGTGCGCTGCTGAGCACACGACAGGGATCGGCGCCGAGACCAACCCAGCGACCGTGACCAAGGGGATCAAGCGCACCGACCAAAGGGAATCAAGCGCACCGCCAGCTTCACCTACCCGACCGCCCACGCGGCCGGCTATCTCAGATCGGGCGTGCTAATAGAGCTTGGACCCATGGTGGCGCAGTCCTCCCACCGCCGGCTCTCCATCCAATCGCTCATTGCCGAACACGCCGATAGCACCGGTCTGCCCGTGGACTTCGTCGAAGCCGTTCCCGTGAGCATCCTGTTGCTCGAGCCGGTCCACACCCTCGTCGAGAAACTCGTCCTCCTCCACCACGCCGCGACCGAGGGCGACGACCAACGAAGGACGGAACGGTGGTTCGGGAGCTCATCCGGCCGACCGCACAAGCATCATCGATCGAGGAATGCTGCAACCGGGTACTCGCTCATGCAGACCTGCTCTAGTCGCCGCTGCAGTCGGGCCGCCCCTCCGGCCGTGCGCCCGACAACTGCGAATGGATTCAGACGACTTCTCCGGCGTTCGTCACAGACACCATGACGAGCTAATCTCACATGTTGAGGGCCATATCGAGAAGGCGAACACCATCATCGACCGCCGGAACGAGTCGTTGACCGACCGCTGCGAAGCCGAGGCCAGGACGCATGTCGCATGGCGCCACAGGGCTGCGGAGGCCGACGAAAAACCTCGAGAGAGAATATCGAGGCGAACGACAGCCCGGCGTAAACGGCTACTCGGTCCTTCGATTCGAGTGGCTTGAGGACGCAGACGAACCGCTCGGCCCAACGACGCGGCTCGGTGACGCTCTCCAGATGGCGCCCACATCCACATCTGTGCGTGCCACCGAATTGCGGTAACCGTCCACTAAGGCGGCCAGACGATCGAGCGATCGTTCCGCCGGGGGCCACCATTCAACGACTACGACGTTGGGCCCTCGGCCCTCGGGGCTTCGACTTGCCCAAGAGCCAGCGCCGGTTCATGAGCTGGGTGTCGCCGGGACCGGTGGCATCGCCGATTCAACGTATCTGGGATCTCCTCTGGTCAGAGTGAAGGCTCCGCCAAGCTGCCCTCGGACCCTGTTCTCCTCAGGCGAATGACTCAGTCGCCTGGTGTCGGAGACACAGCCCAGCACGCCTCGATCTCATCTAGCATACGGACTTCTCCGAAGAAACGATCGATCGTCCTGAGGGTTGCCTCATGACTCGCGTCGTCGTATGTCGCGGTGCCATCAGAGCTGAAGACGACGTAGTAGTCACGCATGAACGCCTCTCTCGCAGTCGTCTCCACACAAACGTTTGAAGCAACACCACAGAGCGCAACCGTCCGGATTCCTTTAGCTCGCAGTATTACTTCCAGATCGGTGTTGTGAAAGGCATTGAAGCGATGCTTGGTAACAATTGGATCATCTGGCTGAGGCGCAATGGTCTGGTAGAACTCCCAACCAAAGGAACCCTCAGCGCAGACCTCACGAGTGGTGTAGCTACCAGCGCGCCTCCTCGTTGCCTGCTCCAACCAGGCATCGCTGAGATAGTGGTTGGTTGCCGTGGAGTAGACGTTCCGAACAAATATGACGAGCACGCCCGCTTCTCGCGCCATGGCGATGGTTCCGGGAATCCTGCCTGCCATAGCCTGGACCGCACCTAGAGGGTGCCCCTCGGCAGCCATCATCCCGTCTGGGCTGCAGAAGTCGTTTTGAACATCGATTACAATGAGAGCGGTATGGGCAGGCTCGAGCTTGTCCTTGAGATTCCAAAGGATACTTCCGCGCGCTAGGCGCTCTGCCGCTACTAATGCTTCGTCGCTCATGGTGAATGCCCTTCTTGCGCGCTCCGGATCTGTTCCCGGAGCCAACGCGGTGCGATCGGCGTCCGGTTGACCTGGATACCAAAAGGAGACAACGCGTCGGTCACAGCGTTCGCGATCGCGGCCGGAGCGTTGATTGCACCACCCTCCCCCATTCCCTTGACACCCCCCAGGGTGTATGGCGATGGTGATTCGATATGGATCGTGTCGATGGACGGCACATCTGATGCGCTCGGTACGACGTAGTCCAACAGCGTGACCGCAAGCGGCTGCCCATACTCATCGTACGGAATCTCCTCCAGGAGTGCGTGACCGATCCCTTGCGCTACGCCGCCGTGGATCTGGCCCTCGACAAGGAGGGGATTGATGATCGTCCCGCAGTCCTCAACAACCACGTAGCGGAGCAGCTCGACGAGCCCTGTAGAGACATCAACACTCACCTCAACGCCGTGCAGGGCGTTGCTGAAGCACCCCGGATCCGGCCCTCGGTAACGACGTGTCGCCTCGAGCCCAGGATCCAGATCAGCTGGGAGGCGTTGCCCTTGGTGGTAGCTTGCTCTGGAAATGTCCGCGAGAGTCATGCTCACGTTTGGCGTTCCGGCAATGGAAACGGCCCCAGCGTCGTACACGCAGTCCGCCGCAGCCGCCTCCATGAGCGCCGCTGCCACCTGCACCGCTTTGGCACGCACATCAAGTGCCGCTTCGATGACAGCGCCACCGCCATAGACCATGCTGCGACTCGCCCACGTTCCGAATCCGTATGGCGACGAGGCGGTGTCCCCGAAGTTCACGCTGATCGCGTCCATTTCCACACCGAGAACGTCGGCCGCAAGCTGCGCGAGCGACGTCTCGTGGCCTTGTCCATGACTGTGAGTGCCGACGAAAATGCTCACGGCTCCGTCGGGCTCAACTTTCACATTGGCGGATTCGTAGCCCAGTCCGATGTCGATCCCCTTCTTGGAAACCTCCTCTGGCCCCAGTGAGTTGTGCTCCACCGCGGCGGCGAATCCAACGCCTCGATACTCCCCTGCCTTTCTGAGCGCGCGGTGTCGAGCGCGCAGCTCTTCCAGATCGAAGAACTCGCGCATTCGGGCGAGGCTCTCCAGGGAGCTTCCGCTCGCGAACCGCAGGCCGACCGGTGTGGTGAAGGGGTACTGCGCCACCGTGTTGCGTTCCCGAACATCGAGGGGATCGAGGTCGAGGTCGAGGGCGACCTGATCGATGACGCGCTCCATTGAGAAGCAAGCCATCACACGCCCAACGCCACGATACGGACCCATTGGAGGCTTGTTGGTCGCCATCGCGAACACCGATCGCCGGTAGGCGCCGATGTCGTAGGGACCGGTGACGTTCTCGGATGCCTGTCCAGAGTCGAGTGCCGCTGTGTAAGGCCAGGGAGCATTGGCGCCGTTGTCGGCCCAGATCTTGACATCTACCACCGTGATTAGGCCCTCATCGTCGAAACCGACCACAAGATCGTGACGTTGCTCGCGACCGTGCATCGAGGTCACCAGATCCTCGCGCCGGTCGCTTATCCACTGGACGGGACGTCGGAGGCGCCGCGCTGCCTCGCAGACAACGAGGTCTTCCGGATAGACGATCAGCTTGGCACCGAAGCCTCCCCCCACATCCGGAGAGATCACCCGTATGTGCGCCTCGGGAAGCTGAAGGAAACGAGCCAGCCCGGTTCGGAAGAGATGGGGCGCCTGATGAGATACCCAGACCGTCAGGTCGCCGTCGACTACGGAAGCCGACGCAGCCACGACTCGGGGCTCCAGCGGCATGGGTGCGACTCGTTGGCTCTCGAACCGCACCTCGAGCGTGTGTGGACTCGACGCGAGCGCGGAGTCGACGTCACCCCGGTCCTCGATCTCGAAGTGGTTGTAGATGTTGGAGCCAACCGTCGAGTGCAGCTGCGGAGCGTCAGCACTCAAGGCATCGTCGATGCTTCGGACTACCGGGAGATCGTCTATCTCGACGTCGATGAGTTCGACCGCGTCCTCGGCGATGTAGCGGTCTTTTGCGACCACCGCGGCGATTGGTTCACCGACCCAGCGAACGACGTCCTTAGCCAGCGGGTGGTACTCGCAGTTGGCGTAGCCTTCCGAGTCGGAGGCTGCGACCATGGGAGCGACGGTGTCGGCGATGTCTTCCCATGTGTAGACGGCGAGAACGTCCGGAAGAGCCTGCGCCTCCGTGGCATCGATCCGGCCGAGACGAGCGTGAGCCAGATCTGACCGGACGAAGGCCACATGCGCTGCACCAGTGGGGGCCAAATCGGCGACAAACTGCCCACGCCCGCGAAGCAGGCGGGCGTCTTCGCGCCGACGGACTCGCTGACCCACGAACTTGTTCGTATCGAACGTCGTCATCACCTATCACCTGCCGGGTTCACAGCATCCGCAACCGCCTCGACAATGTGTTGGTATCCGGTGCATCGGCAGATGTTGCCACCGAGTCCTTCGCGGATCTCGCGTTCGGTGAGGTCGGCACCGTGCCGATCGATCAGCTCCTGAGCGACCATGACGATGCCCGGTGTGCAGAAGCCGCACTGGAGACCATGTCGGTGCCAGAGCGCTTCCTGCAGGCGTGTGAGCTGACCGTCAACACCCAGGCCCTCGACGGTGGTAACTCGGCGATTGTGGGCCTGGACGGCGAACATCAGGCACGAACGAGCAGTTGAGCCGTCGATCACGACGGTGCAGGCACCGCAGACACCATGCTCGCAGCCCACGTGCGTGCCCGTGAACCCAGCCTCGCGCAGGAAATCGGACAACAGGGTCCTTGGGACGACCGCGCGCTCGACGACCTCGCCGTTGACCGATATAGCAACTCGCGGGGCCGATTCGGTCATTGCCGCACCTCATCTCGCAGCCAACTGAGCGCTGCGCGGGTGAGGGTCTGCGCCGCCTCATCGCTGTAAAGATCCTCCGGGCGAACGCTGCGCACATCATGAGATGTGGCCTCGTTCAGATCGGCCTCGGTCACATCGTCGGGCGGTGCTCCGTTCAAGACCTGCTCCGCGGCCGTCAATCGGAATGGGGTAGGGCCGATCGCGTACGACACGAGCCTGAGGTCGTGGAGGCGACCACCACGGAGCTCAACAGCAGATGCGAGTCCAGCGAGCGCGTAATCGCCCGGTCGCCGCGTGATGTCGAACATCGCGCATCGGTGGGCGACGCCGCATCGTGGCCACACAACACTCTCGATGAGCTCGTCGTCGGCCAAAGCCGTGATATAGGGGCCTTCGAAGAAGTCAGCCGCTTCCACGGTGCGTCGCCCTGCGGACGACGTGATCTCCACGATCGCGTCGAGCGCCATCGCAACCGCCGGCACCTCTGCGGCCGGATCCGCGTGCGCGACGCTCCCTCCGATCGTGCCCCGGTTGCGAATCGTCCGGTGGGCAACACGTGGGATCGCGTCCGCAAGCAAGGGCACTGCATCGGCGACGAGAGGATCGTCTTCAGCGTCTGCGTATGTCGTCATCGCTGCGATGCGCACCTGATCGCCGCTGACATCTACGCCGGCGAGGTCCGTCACATCGCCTAGATCGATGATGTGTGCGGGCGTGGACAGCCGCATGTTCATGAGCGCTACCAGGCTCTGACCTCCCGCCAGTAGTTTCGCGTCGTCGCCAAACTCGGAGAGTAGATCGTGCACCTCGCTCACCGTGGCCGGGCGGTGGTAGTCGAAGACTGCGGGCTTCATGCTCGACTGCCCCCGCCGCTTGCACCATGTAGGAACTGACGTAGCCGTTGCTCCAACGTGGGGGGTTCGAGGGGCCGGTAGTCCAACCCGACGGCGCGCGGAGCGGCCGCGCCCCGTGCACCGACTACCAACATAACGAGGACAACCAGCCAGGGTAGGGCGCCGAGCAGCTGCACGGGGATATCGACGTGATCCTGGAGTCGAAGCTGCAGTG
This sequence comes from Acidimicrobiales bacterium, assembly GCA_965214945.1. Classification (GTDB taxonomy): domain Bacteria; phylum Actinomycetota; class Acidimicrobiia; order Acidimicrobiales; family Aldehydirespiratoraceae; genus JAAXHB01. Next base: position 1,644,902 of record OZ244029.1, read on the forward strand.
ATTCGGACATCCCGAAAATCAACGCAGCTGCGATCACCCAGGGCACGCGCCAGCGGCCGAGAATCACCACGGCGATAGCGACGAAACCTCGACCGTTGACCTGTCCAGGCGTGAACGAGCCAATGGCCCCCATACTCAATGCGGCCCCGCCGATACCGGCCGCTGCTCCACAGAACAGGACCGCTGCGAAGCGAACGCGGATGGGGTCGATTCCCTTACCAGCCACGACGGACGGATCGTGCCCGGTTGCCGTGACGATGAGGCCCGCTTCGGTCCGGCTGAGGAACCACCAGCTAACCAGCGCAAACGCCAACAGCAGCCAATAGAAGAAGTTCTGCTCGAACACGGCCTCTCCAACAACAGGGATCGAAGATAGGCCCGGCACCGACCAACGCTCCGGAAGCTGCATGCTCTCGATGACGACTCGCTCCGATGCTCGCTGGGCCGCCAGGAAGTTCACGATCCCGAGCGTGACGAACAGCACCGCAAAGCCACTAATGATCTGCCCGGCCCCGATCCTCACCGCGAGCAGGGCCATGACCGCCGCCGCCACGGCGCCAACCGCTGCAGCCGCCAACACACCGACCGTCGTGCTGCCGTAACCCGCAGCGACAGTCAGACCAACGAATCCTCCCGCCGCCATGTACGCCTCGAGCCCGAGATTCAACACACCCGCTCGCTCGGCCACGGCCTCGCCGATCGCGGCGAAGCCAACCGGCACCATCAGACGGATTCCCGACGCGAGCAGACTCTCCCAGAACTCCACTAGCGCACGCCCAGCCGTAGCTCCAGAGCCCGCGCCCTTAGCACGAACGCGATGAGCAGCAAGCCCACAAGAGCATCGGTGATCTCCGGTGAGAGCCCGACGCCAATCTGTAGGGATTCCGCACCGCGGAGAATCACGGCCAGCCCGGCTCCGAGAACCATGATCGCCAGGCCACTCATCCCGGCAACCAACGCAAGAAAGAAGCCGTTGAACCCGACCGGATCGGCAACCGTCGCATACATCCGCCCGTCGACGCCGAGGACCTGTATCCATCCGGCCAGGCCAGCGGCCGCTCCGGCGATCGCCATGGTTCTACGTACCGTGGAGTCCTCGCTCAGCCCGGTCTGCTTCGCCAGACGTGGATTCTCGCCGAATAGCCGGAGCCGATATCCAGCGCCGCTATGGTCGAAGACGATCAGGCACACCGCGGCAACGACTGCAACGAGGACGCCGATGTTTGCTCTGGTGCCCGAGAGAAGGATCGGCAGGCTCGTGCCCGCCGGAATGGCCTCACTCTGCGCGATGTTCGCGCCCTCTGCCTGGAGTGGCTCGCTCAGCAGATAACCGAGGATCGACGCAGCAGCGAAGTTCAGAGCCAGAGTGGAAATGATCTCGTTGGCCGCCCATCGGATCTTCAGCTCAGCGGCCAGGCCACTCCACACTGCACCGGCGGTTCCGGCCGCGACCGCGGCGACGACAACAACAAGGCCTCCCGGACCGGGAACGTGCAGCACCACCATCGTTGCTGCTAGCGCGCCCACACCGAGCTGACCGGGCGAGCCGACGTTGTACAACCGCGCCCGCAGCGACGGCGCAAGACCAGTGGCAACCACGACCATCGGGGCGAATCTGAGCAGCGTCTCGCCGACGGCCACTCGCGATGTCAGTGAACCCTCGAACAGCTGCGAGGCAACATCCAGCGGGTTCGAGCCGACGCTCAACACCAGCATCCCAGTCACGGCCACGACACCGCCGAGGAGAGCCGCGTTTAGAGCCACCCATCGTAGGTCGACACGGTTCATCCGTTTCCACCGCCGATGAGCTGGCCAATCTCGTCCGCGGACACGTCGTCAGGTTGGAACGAGCCGGCGATAGTGCCGTCGAACATGACGTCGATACGTGACGCCAGATCGAACAGATCCTCCAATTCGGGACTGAAGATCACGACACCGGCGCCACCCTCCGTAGCAGAATGCAACCGCTGTCGGACGTCAGCGATCGACGAGATGTCGAGCCCGGCGTATGGGTTGTTAGCGACCACCAGCTCCGGTGAACTGAACAACTCCCGGGCCAACACCACTCGTTGCTGATTGCCACCCGACAGAGTTGCGACCGGCTCGCTGAGAGCAGAACTCGGGACTCGGAAGCCGTCGATTGCCGAGGACGCCATCTTCATCTTCGCGGACGACGGCAGCAACCAGTACCGCAGCAACGATCGATGCGATCTTACGACGAGGTTGTCCACGACCGAGAGCGACTCAGCCACTGCGTCACGATGTCGGTCCTCCGGGATGTAAGCCACCGTCTCGTGATGGCGGTAGATCCGTCCCTCGGACGCCTCCCGCAGCCCGACGAGGACCTCGCAAAGCGCGACCTGCCCACTACCAGCCAAACCCGCAATCCCGACCACCTCCCCGCGGCGAACAGAGAAATCCACGTTGGTGAGGTTCCGATCTGTTGTGATCTGCGTGGTGCCAACTCCTCTCAGTACGACGACAGATGTGGCCGTACTGGCGCCGGGCCGTTTCTCAGGCACCTGAGGATGTTCACCAACCATGGCTCGGGCGAGACGTCGCTCGGTGATCTCGGTGCCCTTGAGACGGTCGACGACCTTCCCCCGTCGCAGCACAGTTGCTTCGTCGGCCAGGGCGATTACCTCACGAAGCTTGTGGCTGACGTAGATGAGAGCGGTCCCCCGTTCGCGCAGCCGGTGAAGGGCCTCAAACAACTCGCCCGTATCTGCTGTTCCCATGAGTGATGTGGGCTCGTCAAGGATGAGGACCTTGCACTCCGTCGAAACCGCCATCATGACCTCTAGGCGCTGACAGTCACTAAGCGACAGATCACGGACCAACTGTCCCGGATCGATGCTGAAGCCGAGCGACTCTGCCGTTCGCTCCACCGCCTCGGCGGCAGATCGACGATTGCCGACGCGGTCGCCGGCACCCAACAAGAAGTTCTCGGTTACGGTCAGCTCGCCGATCTGCGTCATATGCTGCTGAACCAGTCCGACACCGGCCGCGAGCCCGTCCTTTCGGTCTCTGAGAGCCGCGACAACGCCATCTAAGTAGACGGTCCCACGATCGGCCACGAGCATCCCCGCGATGATGCGAGCCAGGGTCGTCTTGCCGGCCCCGTTCTCACCGAGCAGCGCATGGATGCTCCCTCGACGAAAGTCGACATCGACGTTGTCGAGCGCCTCCAGCGATCCAAACGACTTGGAGATTCCCCGGAGGGCAGCTGCCGCGTCGCTTGGATCGCTCACCCGCATCACGTCCTAGGGACAGCAGGGGTGCGCTTCGCTCGCCGGCAGCTCGATGGTGCCGTCTGCGAGACCCTCGAGTACTTCGGCGTAGCCGGCCGCTGTGTCGGCGTCAATCCTGCTGGCGGTTTCGTCCGTCAGTACCGCGGCCGTCAACCCTCCATTCGCATATGTGGCGTCGAACGTCTTGGCTGTCAAACTCCCGCTCAGGGACTCATCCAACATCCTCTGAAGCATGACGGTCCAATCCACGACTGCGGAGGCGACTGCGGTGGTTGGTGCGAAGCGAGCCGCATCAGATGCCCAGCCGACGCAGTTGAGATCGGCCTGCTCACACAGCTGAAAGCCGCCAAGGGAGTCCTCAGTGGCAGAGGCCGGGAACAGCCCGTCGATGCCCTGATCGAGCAGGTTCTGAGCCTGTTCCAAGGTCGCCTGCTGATCGACGAAGTCGTCGGAGTAGGCCGAGAGCACTTCGACGTCGGGGTTGGCAGCCTCGGCGCCCAGCTCGCAGCCCAGCTGCAGCTCGGTTGCGTATGGGATCGGAGCTGCGCCGACGAAGCCGATCAGGCCGGTCTCTGACAGGCTGCTCAGCATCCAGCAGTTGGAATAGCCGATCTGCAAGTAACTCGCTGTGGCGATGGTGAGGTTCGGCGAGACGGGCTCCGAGAAGCTCGAGACCGACATCGCGACATCGGCTGCCTCGGGTGCGAGCTGCTGCGCGAGGTCATCGAGAGCAAAGCTGTGAAAGACGATGACTGCGGCGCCGTCGTCGATCAGCTGGCGGGCGTTTGGCTCGGCCGACGTCGGATCGTATGCGTCGAACGTCTGCACAATCCGGACTCCTGGGTTCGCCGCAACCAGAAGCTCGCTGGAGTCGTGGATGGCTGCGCTCCACGGCTGGGCGGCCGGACGAGCCTCCATGATCATCCCGACAATGACTTCGTTCTCCTCTCCGGCCCCTCCCTCACCGTCATCTTCAGGTTCTGAGGCCGGCGACTCGTCCTCGGTGGTCGGCTCGGCCTCTGGTTCCGAGTCCGACGCCGAGTCATCGTCTCCGCACGCAGCCGCGACAAGCGCCACGGCAAGGAGCAGGGCCAGTAGTTGTTTCATGGAAGTTCCACCTCCCGCGACGCGTCCGGTCGCGTCGATTGTGTTGATCGATCGTTCGGCTGATGAGCGCACTTTGTCGTTCATAGGCCCATCAATGCCTTCCGCTGGCCGCCATCGACGGGGATATGGGCGCCGGTGATGTACCCCGCACGCGGTGACGCGAGAAAGGCGACGACGTCGGCAACCTGTTGCGGCGTACAGATGGCGCCAAGGGGCAGACTCGACAGGGCGAGCTCGTGCGCTCGTTCCGGGCTCACGCCCTTATCACGCGCGAACGCGGCCTCGAGCGTGTCCCAGCGAGTCGTGGCCACGGGGCCGGGGTTGACCGTATTGCACCGGATGCCGATCGATGCGTATTGCTCGGCCACGGAAGACGCGAAGTTGATGTCGGCAGCGTTGGCGACGCCGGCTGTCATCTCCCAATAGGAGGGCTTGAGCCCATCGTTGCCTACCACCATCACGATCGACCCGCCCCCCCGCTCACGAAGGTGCGGGATTGCAGCTCGAACGGTACGGACATGGCCCATGAACTTGAGCTGAAGGCTTTGGTTCCACTGGTCGTCGGTGAGTTCTTCGAGTAGGCCGCCCGGCGAGCTGCCGGCGTTGGGGACGCAGATGTCGAGACCGCCCAACTCCTTGGCGGCAGCATCCACGACACAGTTCACATCTTCGGTTCGCGACATGTCGCCGGCCTGGGCGATGCATCGGCTGCCGGTGTCGTCGGAAATCTCGGCGGCGACACCAGCCAACCGCTCCGCGTTTCTGGCGACAATCGCCACGGTGCAACCCTCGGACGCGAGACGTGTCGCGACTGCCCGACCAATCCCCATGCTCGCGCCAGTGACGATCGCGGCCTTGCCGTCCAGTTCCAGATCCATGGATCCCATCCCTCCTCGTGGTCTGGTATATGATCTATCATAGTTCATATATCAGGCTTTGTCGACGTGACCGCACATTGCAAGCCGGCGCGGCTCGTTGTACGTCTGAGGTCGAGAATCAGAGACCTAGGCGAGGCGTCTATCTACGAGTAGGATGTGAAGGACGGCAAGCGACGAGATCGGGTCCGCTCGTCGCTCACCGAACGTCACGCGGCGGTCTCGCGGTAACCCGCCAACCAGGCTGAGCCCTGGGTAAAGGGCCCGGGGGCAGCGCGCTCGCTCGCAACATCGATCAGCAACGATGAGTCCGCCGAGTGCCAGGCCGAACAGGGCTTACCGAGCGCGAACTCGGCAACACTTCGAGCGGGAGTGTCGGGATGAAGCGAGACGATCATCGAGGACAACGTCGTCTCATCGTGGAAGCCGGGCGAGTGACGGCAGATGGACCGCAGCCCCGGACCGTTGGCGTGGTCTCGAGAAACCTCTCGCATGTCTTCGGCTGAGATCGATCCGACTTTCGGTATCAACATCTCAAGTGCACGGGCGCGTCGAGCCGGCGAGGAATCGTCGCGCTCGTCGTTGAGCTCACCGAGGAGAATAAAGCCGTTGGCCCGCGCTACCACCCGATCGCGCACATGCTCGACGGCTAGCCGGTCGAACGAAGCTTCCACAATGAACATGCGGTCAGCTTGAGCAAAGTGAAGGTTGCCCGGCGTCGCCATCGGTGTCCGACCGATGGTATCGATAGCCCAGTCGGCTGCCTGCTTGGCGGTCGCATGATCGAGGGCTTGCCGAAGAAGACGTCCGCGATCGAGTGCTCGCAGCTCATCGAGCGAGCGGTCACGCTGCCGTAATTCGATAGTACGCGCGATGTTGCTGGCCACCGCGACTCCGGCATCGTTGAGCCCCATCTTGAGCAATGTCGTTCCCGCGGCTGCTACTCCCAGGACTCTGGTGCCGTCCTCTGTGGTGAAGTCGACAACGACGTTGATCTCCTTGTGTTCGTGGTAGCCGTCGCCGACAAACACCTCGGCTCCGATCTTGTCTGAGTTCTTGAGCAGCACCGTCGCCCCGCTCTTGCCTGCGACACCGACCGCGGCTGCCACGGTGCACTCCTCGGGCGCGACGACGTGGCTGGTCAGTGCGTACGCACGATGTGGCGTCGCAGCAATCCCGGCCGCTTCTCCGATCGCCTCCAACTCAAGGCGCTCGGACTCGGGAAGGTGCGTGTAGATGTCTCGGGCGACGCGCTCCAGATCGGCGAGGTCCCAACCCCCTCGTCGAGCGGCCTCCCGGAACTCACCGACGTTCGTGCGGATTGCGCTGCGGTACTGGCGGCCGTGTCGGGCACCTCGCCATTGCGGGTCGTGGCAGGCGGTGCTCATGTGGTCTCCCGTTCGACAAGCTCGACGAGGAGCCCGCCGAACTCCGACGGGTGGATGAACGCGATCGTCGTGCCCATGCCCCCCAGGCGCGGGTAGCCGTCGAGGACGCGAACGCCAGCAGACCGCAATTCCTGAACGAATTCCTCGACGTCGTCGACCTCCAACCCGATGTGATGGAGAGCACTGCCGCGTCGCGCAACGAAGTCAGTCACCACCCCCGCACCGGTCGACTCGAGGGTCTGGAGGTAGCCCTCACCGACCGGCAGCATCCGTTCGGTGAACCCGTCGACATCCTCGGAGTGCTCGACCGACAGGCCGAGCAGCTGTGCAAGGTTGCGATGAGGCTCATCAGCGGCGGAATGAGCGAACGCGACATGATGCAGACCCAAGACCCTTGCCATTGATCACTTCCGAACTTGCCGCCAACGTCATTTCATATATCGCAGGGAGCTTGCTCTATCCGTGGTAGACCCCCCACACCTCACGAAGGACGTTGCTGATCTCACCGACTGTTGAGCCGGCACGAGCAGCCTCGACCAAGCTGGGCATCAGGTTCGTCGATTCTTGTGCGGCTTCTCGTGCGACCCGAGCCAAGCACGACTCGACCATCGCGCTGTCACGGCGTTTGCGGTGCGCCGCGAGCCGGTCGAGCTGCTCTTGCTCGAACGCGCCGCCACCCTGTACAGCTGTCTCGAAGATGGGCTGGACCGAGCCGGGCTGCACGTAGCGATTGACTCCGACGACAGCGGCCTCACCTCGAGCGACCTGAAGCTCGCGATCGTAGGCCTTCTGCGCGATCTCCTCTTCCACCCAACCCGACTCAATCAGGTCGACGATGCCACCGAGCTCATCAATCCGCTCCAGCAGCGCGATGGCCCTCGATTCGATCTCATCGGTCAGGTGCTCAACGAAGTATGAACCGGCCAAAGGATCGACCGTCCGTGTCACACCGGTCTCCTCGGCGAGAATCTGCTGCGTCCGCAGCCCAAGGAGGGCCGATTCCTCGGTGGGAAGTCCGATCGCCTCGTCGTAGGCAACCGCGTGCATCGCCTGGGCTCCACCGAGAATCGAGCCCAGCTGATGAACAGTGACACGAACGATGTTGTTGAGGGGCTCTACGGCTGTTAGCGACAGACCGTCCCCGCCGGAAAAGAACCTCATCATCCGCGACCGGGGATCGGACGGTGAGAACCGCTCCTCGATCAACCGAGCCCAGAGGCGACGGGTTGCCCTGTGCTTCGCGACCTCCTCGAACAGGTCGCTCATCGTCGCGAGGTTGAAGCTAATTCGGGGCGCGAAGTCATCAATCGGTACACCCCGGTCAACCAGAGCTTGCGCATACACGAGGGCATTGCTCAGGGTGAACGCGACCTCCTGGATCGCATCAGCACCCGCTTGGCGCATGTGATAGCCACACACCGAGACCGAGTTAAAGAGGGGCAGCTGCTGAGCGCAGTACTCCATGGCATCGGTCAGAAAGCGCATAGATGGCTTCGGCGGGAAGATGAAGGTCTTTCTGGCGATGTATTCCTTGAGAATGTCGTTTTGGATCGTGCCGCGCAGGCGGTCGGCCGGTACGCCTTGGCGCTCGCCTGTCACGATGTAGAACGCGAGGATGATCGGTGCCGTCGCGTTGATCGTGAACGATGTCGAGACCTCATCGAGCGGAATGTCCTCGAAGAGGTCAGACATGTCGTTAACCGACGTCACCGCTACACCCGTGCGCCCGACCTCGAGACGGGCCTCGGGAGCGTCCGAGTCATATCCCATCTGGGTCGGCAGATCGAATGCCACCGACAGCCCCGTCTGGCCCTGATCCAGCAAATAGCGAAAGCGCTGGTTGGAATCGTGTGCCGTCTCCAGACCAGAGTACATTCGCATCGTCCACCGACGGCCGCGATACATCGTCGGGTAGATCCCACGCCCGAAGGGTGGATCACCCGGTAGGCCGTTGCGCTCCTCGACGCCGGCTCGCACATCGACCGCCGTGTAGGCCACATCGACGGGAATCCCGGAGTCGGTCGTCACAGTATCCAGCGCACGTGCGTCTTTGTGGCGGTCCAGCCAATCTTTCCTACCCGACATCTCGAGTCCTTTCCGAGGTTCTCCGAGCGGTGGTACTCCCGTTGCCAGATCGATCTCAAGCTCACCCGATCGGCCAACGGCGCCTACCCGCGCCGCCCTTTCGACAACGGTGCCCTCCCCTGAGCTGGAACCTTCCGGCGGAGTCCGCGCGTGGATATATGATATCTCACACTACCGGTGCGGCGCAGGGGATATCGGGCCGGTGCGGCCCGATCATTGAACTCTCAGCGGCCGTCCTCGTCCGCCGGCTGCACCACGTGCTCCAAGATGTGGTGCCGTACGAGCCGGCCAGCCTCCACATCACTACCGCGACGCATCGCCTCGATGATCTTGTGATGCTGAGCTACCGACTCGGTCAGCGTGCGATCGACGCGAGGCCCTCCATCGAGTGTTCTCCACAGAAGGTTCAGCTGAGCCTTGAGAACCGGGGAGCCGGCAATCTCGTAGATCGTGAAGTGAAACGCCCGGTTAAGCTCCACAACCCGCTCACCTTCGGCTCGGGAGTACTCGTCGTTGAGCGCTTCGAGCTCGTCGAGATTCGCCTGGGTGGCCTTGCGAGTCGCAATCTCGGTGCCGAGCGACTCCAGAGCAGCGCGGATCAAGGCATTCTCATACAACGTAGCGTCCTCTGACCGTACAACCATGGCGCTGCGGTGATCCGAATAGATGACGAAGCCTTCTGCCTCGAGCCGCCGCAGAGCCTCGCGGACGGGTGTCGGGCTCACACCCAACAGGTCAGCCACCTTGCGCTGGCGTAAGGTGCTGCCCGACTCGAGTTCGCCCGACTGGATCATCTGTTTGATCGCCGCGGCTGCGAGATCGGTCTTCGAGCGGTAGGTGCCTTCTACTCGGGGTTGGATGAGCTGCCTCCTCTGTGTTAGATATAGCAAATATCAAATTTCACCGTACCAGCGCAGGTCCGAGTACGGCAGATCGCTGGAGTCAACATGCCACACGCACTCACCAACGACAGCACGCGATTGTACTTCGAGCAGGAGGGATCAGGGGTCCCGATCGTCTTCGTGCACGAATTCGCCGGGGACCATCGCAGCTGGGAACCCCAGATGCGACGCTTCGCCCGAACCCATCGCTGCATCACCTTCGCCGCGCGGGGGTATCCCCCGTCCGACGTGCCTCGATCACCCGAGAGCTACTCGATGGACCGAGCGACCGACGACGTCGTCGCGATCCTCGACCACCTCGAGATCGACCGCGCCCACATCGTCGGACTCTCAATGGGCGGATTCACTGCACTCCACATGGTGCTTCGCTACCCCGAGCGAACCCTGTCGGCCGTCGTAGCCGGAGCCGGCTACGGAGCCCACCCCGACGCTCGCCCACATTTCGTCGAGGAGTGTCGCACCATCGCGACGGCATTCGAGACCGAAGGCAGCGCCGGGGTTGCACCCCGATATGCCGCCGGCCCAGCGAGAGTCCAATTCCGCAACAAAGACCCGCGCGGCTGGAAGGAGTTCGCCGAGCGCCTCGCCAGCCACGACGCTGCCGGCGCTGCCCTCACGATGCGCGGCGTACAGATGGAACGCCCTTCGCTCTACGACCTCCGAGACGCGATGGGCGCTATCAGCCTCCCGCTGCTGATCATCAACGGCGACGAGGATGAAGGCTGCCTCGAGGCAGGGATCATGATGAAGCGGATCATCCCAACCGCCGGACTCCAGATTCTTCGACGCACCGGCCACACCAGCAATCTCGAAGAACCCGAGGCCTTCAACGACGCCCTCGCCGACCTCTTCGCGTGGGCCGAGGCAGACAAGAGCTGGCAACGCGACCCGGCCTCGCTGGCGACGAGCACGACAGGCATGACCGAATGATTCGCATTCTGGTCGCCAAGCCCGGCCTCGACGGTCATGACCGGGGTGCCAAGGTCATCAGCCGAACATTGAGAGACAGCGGGTTCGAGGTCATCTACACCGGCCTCCACCAATCAATCGAGTCGATTGCCGCCGCTGCGGAACAGGAAGATGTCGCCCTCATCGGTCTGTCGGTCCTGTCCGGCGCGCACGTCGCCTACACACAGGAGCTGCGCAACAGGCTCGACGAGATCGGCCTTACAGACGTACCGATCGTCGTCGGTGGAATTATCCCGCCACGCGACGAACACAGCCTTCGCGAAGCGGGCGCCGCTGACATCTTTCCACCCAACACGAACCTGCTTCAGATTCCCGATCGGATCCGAGCGCTCGTAGAGGAGAAATCGGCGTGACCGTCGGTCCACTTGAGGGTCTGCGTGTCATCGACATGACGATGTACGTGTCGGGACCAATGTGTACCCAGATGCTAGCCGAACTCGGCGCGGAGGTAATAAAGGTCGAACGACCACCCCACGGCGACATCTATCGGCTCCAGGGTCCCGACTTCATCAACGACCAATCCGTGTCGTTCCTCGCCATGAACAGGGGCAAGAAGTCGATCGTGGTGGACCTCAAGACCACAGAAGGACTCGACATCGTCCATAGCCTCCTGCGCTCCGCCGACGTCTTCGTCCACAACTTCAAGCCCGGCACCGCCGACCGCCTTGGTCTGGGTCGCGACCATGTCGCTGCCGTCTCACCCCGCGTCGTCTGGGCCGCACTCTCGGGGTACGGCAACGCCGGCCCACGAGGCGCCGATGGCGGCTACGACCTCGTCATTCAGGGGGAACTGGGCCTCATGGAGGCAACCGGCTACCCGGATCGTCCCCCGGCGAAGGCCGGATATGCGGTCGTCGATATCACCTCCGGAACGGTCCTCGCCATCGGTGTGCTCGCCGCGCTTCGGGAGCGAGACAAAACCGGGATCGCTCCCCCGGTGGAGTCGTCGCTCTACGAGGTTGCGACAACGATGGGAACGATCCTGGCCGAGCGCTACCTCGCCACCGGCGAGCTGCCGGAGCGCAACGGATCGGCGTCGTCGCTGTTCGCGCCCTACCAGGCCTACCGGACCGCCGACGGCTACGTGACCGTCGGCGCAACCGGCCCCCCGGGCGCTTTCGATCTCTTCTGCGAGGCGATCGGAGCCGCCGAACTGATCGACCGCGAAGAGTATGCCGACAACGCCGGACGCGTCGCCAACCAGGACCAGCTACGCGTCGAGATAGAAGCCCACACCGCGCATCACCCGACAGCGCACTGGGTGAAGACGTTCACCGAACTGGGTATGCCGGCCGGACCGATTCGGTCGATCGGGGAGGGTCTCGACTCCGCCCAGACCAAAGCTCTGGGTCTCGTTGTCGATCTCGAGCACACCGCTCTCGGCTCGTATCGGTCGCTGCGCAACCCCATCCGATTGGCTCCACCGCGCCGCCAGGTCCGCGGCGCTCCACTGCTCGGAGAGCACACCCTAGAGCTGCTGGGCGACCTCGGACGCAGCGACGATGAGATCACGGCGCTCACCGAATCCGGTGTGGTCGCAACCACGTCGAGCCACGAATCGGGTGCGGAAACCGATCGATGATCGAAGGCGCCGCGGCCCCGACCGCGGAGGCAGTCCCCAGCGGCCAGGTCGACGTGTTGATCGCTGGTGCCGGCAATGCAGCCATGTGCGCCGCGATCGAGGCCGCACGTCGCGGCAAGTCGGTCCTCGTGGTCGAGGTCGCCCCACGACACATGCGGGGCGGCAACACTCGCCACACGCGCAACATGCGCCTCGCTCACCATGAAGCGAACGAGATCTTCTCCGGCTCATATCCACCGACAGAGCTCCTAGCCGACCTCCACGCCGTCGTCGGGCCCGACAGCGACGACGATCTCGCTCAGCTACTCGTCCACGAATCGGTCGAGATGTTCGACTGGATGCAGTCGCTCGGCGTCCGCTTCCAGCCCTCACTCGCGGGGACACTGAGCCTCGGGAGGACAAACGCCTTCTTCCTAGGAGGAGGCCGAGCGATGCTCAACGCCCTGCACCGTACAGCCGCACAACTCGGAGTCGAGGTCCGGTACGACACGGAGCTCGTCGACATCGACCTCGACCGCAACACCGGAGAGTGCGTTGCGGCATGGATCAAATCCCTCGGGCGCCGCACCCGCATTCGCACCGGCGCATTCATTGCCGCATCCGGCGGTTTCGAGGCCAACCTCGAGTGGCTGAGGGAATACTGGGGTCCCGCCGCCGAGAACTTCATCGTTCGCGGAACCCCGTTCAATCGCGGCCGAACACTGGAGATCCTCCGTGACCGCGGAATCGAGCTCGTGGGCGACCCCAAGCAATGCCATGCAGTGGCCGTCGACGGGCGGTCGCCGCAGTTCGACGGCGGCATCGTCACTCGGCTTGACTGTGTCCCGTTCGGAATCGTCGTCAATCAAGCGGGACACCGCTTCTACGACGAGGGCGAAGACTTTTGGCCCAAGCGCTACGCGGTCTGGGGCCGCATGGTCGCCATGCAGCCCGACCAGGTCGCCCATGTAATCATCGATGCAAGCTCGATCGACCTCTTCATGCCATCGGTGTTCCCACCCGAGCGCGCTGACTCCCTAGAGGAACTGGCTGAGGCGGTCGGCCTCAACCCGACAACGCTCACCAACACGGTCACCGAGTTCAACCAGGCATGCACGCCGGGCACCTTTGACAGCACAACCCACGACGACTGCCGCACGACCGCCCTCGATCCCCCAAAGAGCCATTGGGCCCGTCCCATCGTGCAACCACCCTTCTTCGCCTACACCCTCCGCTGCGGCATCACTTTCACCTACCTCGCCGTGAGGGTGGACCGCGACGGTCGGATGAAGATGGCCAACGGCAACGCCTCGCCGAACGCTTTCGCCGCCGGCGAGATCATGGCCGGCAACATTCTCGATCGGGGCTACCTCGCGGGCCTGGGAATGACAATCGGCAGTGTCTTCGGGCGCCTCGCCGGGAGAGGAGCAGCCGGTGTCTGAAGAACTGCAATCACCGAGACCGCCGAACACAGCTTCGCGACAGTCGCACGCGTCGGAGCTACTCACGGAAGCCGACCGCATCATGACCATCTGCAACGCGTGCCGCTACTGCGAGGGCCTGTGCGCTGTCTTTCCGGCTATGGAGCGACGCAGGATCTTCGGTGACGGAGACCTAGACCAGTTGGCCAATCTCTGCCACAACTGCGGGGCGTGCCTCTATGACTGTCAGTACGCACCACCCCACGAGTTCCAGGTAGGTGTACCCGAGACGCTGGCAGCCCTAAGACGCGAGTCCTGGCGCCGCTACTCATGGCCCCAGTTCATGGCCAAGGCCTACGACAGAAACGCTACTGCCACAGCCAGTGCGCTAACCGCGGCGGTCGCGGGATTCATCGTCTTGGTCGCGGTGCGACTAGACGGCGATATCGCCCAAGCTCACACCGGCGAGGGCGCGTTCTACGAGGTGATACCTCACGGCCTCATGGTGGTTGTGTTCGTGTCCGCCCTCGTCCTCGCAGCAATCGCGTTGGGCGTATCGCTTCGTCGATTCTGGGGATCAATCGAGGGAGCGCCAATGCGTCTGCCTGAACTCAAGGCTGCAGCACGCTCCGCCAACACGCTCGAGTATCTCGACGGAGGAGGCGCTGGTTGCATGAACGACGACGAGGATCCGACCGACACCCGCCGCCGGTACCACCACTTGACCTATTACGGATTCATGGCGTGCTTGGCGTCGACCACACTGGCCGCTGTCCTCGAGACAGGATTCGAGCAAACAGCTCCGTACCCGCTGTGGCACCCAGTGGTCATCCTCGGCACCATCGGCGGTGCCGGCCTCATCGCCGGGCCTGCGGGCCTGCTGGCCGCAAAGCGGCGTCGAGATCCCCAGCTCGGTGATCCGGACTCCCGTTCACTCGACACGACGCTCATCGCCATGATGATGCTGCTGAGCGTCACCGGATTCGGAGTGCTGGTACTCCGAAGCACCGGAGCCATGCCGCTCATGTTGGCAATTCATCTCGGGGTCGTGTTCGCATTCTTCGTCACCATCCCGTACAGCAAGTTCGTCCACGGCTTCTATCGCTACTTGGCCCTCGTTAAGGAACACCAGGAGCGTTCTCCCCGTCAGCGTCGATCGAGTGAGGACACAGCAGTCTTGGCATTCCAATCGTCGTTTCATCCTGGCTCGTCGCCGTACCGATGAGCCGCCCGGAGTCTTGAAGCCGCGGGCCATCACGCGTGTTGGGAAATGGTGGCAATCAACTGACGACTAGATCGACACGTCGAATCTCAAGGCTTGTCAAATCCTTGTCATCGGGTGCCGAGATGTCCAAACCCTCTTGGAGCTGAAAGAACAGGTCGAGACTGTCGCCAACAAGCACATGGCGGTGTCGTTGATGACTTGGTATCAGTAAGATTGAGCAAGAAGACTCTGTCATCGCGAAACATGAGTGGCCCCGACCCGAACCCTCCTTGAGGATCGTTGGGCGACGCCGGGCCGAGGTCGCTCTGGTCAAGCCATACAGTGACCGCATCTGTGTCGTTGAGGTCATCGCCCACCCTGGCCGCTGCCGAGCCCTGTTCACCTGGAATAACACCTGGTCGCGTCGAACCCCCGCCAGCGCGAGCTTCGCGCCGCGCTCGGACGTGACAAACTGTTCATCGTGGTCGTTGATGTCTTTCCGACCGACACCGCCGACTACGCCGACGTCGTGTTGCCCGCCGCTGGGACGATCTGGCCAGACGAAGCGCCCACCACCGCGTTCGCCGAGGGCCGGTTCGCCACGCCAAACGGCAAGCTCCAGCTTGCTGGCTCGATCTTCGAAACCGTTGGGCTTGCGGCCGTTCCATCGGCGGACGCGGACGCACCACCCCCCACCGGGCACGTTCAGACTGTTGAGTCCGGCGGACCCGTTGACGATGAACTCGAGCTACAGCAACGACCCACAGATCGAGCGGTCGACGGTGCCAACGTGAACGCTCTCACCGATACCGCCCGGACTGACATCGGCGACAGCTCCGCGATCCACTCACTCGTCGTCGAAATCCAGCCCCATGAGTGATGACCGCAACAACGAGTGGGGCCAGCCGGTGGGCCTCGACCTCGGTGGGTGGTCCCCGCCCACCACACCGCCCCGAAAGCCACTCGTCGGCCAAGTGATCAGGCTCGTCCCGGTCGATCTCGACGTGCACCCGGACGCATTGTTCCCCGCGTACGAGGCTTCACCCGATTCTCTTTGGACGTACTTGCCGTACGGCCCGGTCGCCAACGCCGCCGACCTCCGGGAGGTCATGGCGGAGCTCGATGGGTTGCCGGACTGGCAGGTGTATGTGGTCGAGCGGGAATCGGAGGCACAGACCGAGGCGCTCGGGTTCCTCTGCTATCTGCGTATCGACCCTCGGGGTGGGGTCATCGAGATCGGCGGCATCACCCTGTCGAATGCACTCCAACGCACCCGAGCCGCCACCGAAACGATGTATCTCCTCATCGCGCACGCGTTCGATCTCGGGTACCGGCGCGTCGAATGGAAGTGCGACGCACTCAACGCCCCGTCGGTTCGCGCTGCCGAACGGCTCGGCTTCGTCTATGAAGGCACCTTCCGGCAGGCAACCCACTACAAAGGCCGCAATAGAGACACCGCCTGGTTCGCGATCATCGACAGCGACTGGCCCACACTCAACCACGAGTTCGAGCGCTGGCTCGCCGACGACAACTTCGACGACGCGGGCGGCCAGCGAAGCCGCCTCCAACACTGAGCCTCTCCTTCTGGCCGCACAACAAGCTGGGCCAAGCATGGCTTGGGCAGCCATCAGGACGGTCTAGACGACGAGGCGAGGTGGCAGGGTTCCGAGAAGCCAGTTGTTCTCGCTCGCACGAGACCACCACAAGGGCCAGAAGTCTCCGACAAGTGAGGCTCAATGACTGACGTCGGAGTGCCGGTGCTTGTGACGATCGGCCTCGTCGTGTTCGCAGCCACCTGGAGTTCCCCCGTAAGGAGCGGGAGGAGATCTCAAAGGGGTCTCGTGGCCGGGGAGTCGTTGCGATCGCGCGCCGCCCGGGTCGAGCGCCGTCGACGATCTCGCGCGAGGTCGCCCGGAACAAGGGCGTTCAGCGGTATCGGGCAGTCGGATGCACACGACCGGGCCTGGTATCAAGCGCAACGACCGAAACGATGTCTTCTTGAGGCGAACCCGACGCTCGCAGCGTTCGTGTCCGACCGGCTCGCCGTCGGCCGGCAGGAGCCGACGAGCGAGCCCAGGCTGGCCATTGGGAAGGTGATCTCGTCCTTGGCAGAGGCCTCACCCAGATCGCGACGGTTGTCGACCGCGCTACCCGCTACTCGGTGCTGGTCCAGCTCGACGGGCGAGACATGGCGACAGTGACCGACCGGCTCTGCGATGAGATGAACCAGTTCCCCAACGCGCTACGGCGAACGCTCACCTGGGATCGGGACATGGAACTCGCCCGGCTACCGCGAGGTCACCGCACGCTGTGGACTGACATCCACTTCGCCGACCCGCGCAGCCCCTGGCAACGCGGAACCGACGAGAACACCAACGGCCTCTTACGCCACACAACCCCGCTGCCGCCCGACCGTGGGGCGTTAGGGCTCGGCACGCTGGCTCGGCATTTCACATTGTCCTCGATCGTTGCTTCCCGCCGAACCGGATCTTGCTACAGCGCTTGGTCTGCTGGGCGAATTACTAGCTCGTTAACCGCGCATCTCGGAGGTAGATCCAGAACGAACTGCACGACCTGAGCAACGTCGTCAGGTTCCAACGGCACAACGTCCGCGACGATGGAGTCGATACCAGGGTGGCTGCGGACCATAGGAGTATCAACCAGGCCAGGCTCGATTACACAGACGCGAATCCCTGTCCCCGCGAGTTCTTTCCTTACGCAGTCGGCAAAGGCCACGATCGCGTGTTTGCTTGCGACGTAGGCCGGTTCGCCCACGTAGGTCAGTCGGCCCGACGCCGATGCAATAACAACGATCGTGCCGGTCCCGGCCTCTCGCATCGGTGGAATAGCCGACCGAATGAGGTGCATTGCGCCCAGTGCATTGACAGCCAGTGTCCATTCCCAGCGCTCTGGCACTGGCTCATCTGCCGGCCCTGGACAGCTGATGCCAGCACACGCCACAGCGGCCTCCAGCGGCGCAGTGACACAGGCCTCGGCGACAAGGTCATCAACCGCTCCCGCATCGGTCACGTCGACCCGCCGCTGGTGGACCCGGGTGGAGGCTGCCGACGCCGGCTCAGTCTTGGCGCTTACGTCAGCAGCCCACAGGACACGATCTGAGCTCTCCAGGGCGGTGACTATAGCAAGGCCGATACCGCTCGCCGCGCCAGTCACGACCACGCTCCGCTGGGACTTCACCACTCTGATCACCTCAAAAAAGTCTGTCCAATGAAGGTTTGGCGGTTAGTCTGGGGCATGTTGGCACAATCATTGTCGGATGGCAAAGGGGAAAGCGAGACCGTCAGACCTGGCTGGTCGGTCGGTCCTGCTCAGCTGGCTACGGTCGCTTCGTCGAGCAAGTCCCACGTCGCACCGACGATTGTCGCCTGGTCGATCGCATAGTGGCTGTACAAGTCGCCAATGGTCTCTACCTGACCGAAGTCATCCACACCCAGTTGTGTCGAGTCGGTCGCGAAGCAACTCGCCGCCCTCCATCGCGAATGCCTCTCTGAGCTTCCGTCCGTACTTGACTTGGATGGTCTGCCAGCCGACCGCCTCGAACATCGAATGAACTCGCTCCACAGCGATGCCCGGGATGACCCCGTCGAGCGACTGTCTATTCAGGTCGATTACCCAAAGAACCTCGCCAAGTGAGCTCACCATGGGGTCGTTTAGGGCTTCCCATACCGCGCCCTAGTCGAGCTCGGCGTCCCAAGCAAGGTGATATGCCTGCCGCGAGTCGACGTCGTTTCACCTGCGTGGCTGTCCAGGGTCAACGTGAACTAGGAGAGCGGCAATCGCGCGAATGGCCGATGCGATGTCGGACGGGTCCAACATCTCATCTCGGGGCCCAGCGAGGGTAGCTACGTCATCCCAGAGCGGGGTATCGAAGGCGCCCGGACAGACCGACACCACGCGGACTCCATAGGGCTGAACCTCGAGCGCGAGAGATCGCGCATAGCCGAGTGCGGCGTGATCGACGCGACGTACGAGGACAAGTTTGCGTACGGAGTCGTTGCCGCATCTGACAAGATGTTCAGGACAAGTCCGCTACCGTGGTCGCGCATCCACCCCACGCAGTGTCTCGTCCACCGCACCATGTCGAGGAAGTTCACGTTGAGCACCCGGGCGATCTCGTCCGTGCCTTCGGTGACAGCCGGGTGGGATCTGAAGACGCCGGCGCTGTTCACCAGAACGTCGACTCTTCCAAACTGGTTCAACACCGCCCCAAGTGCTTCGAACACTGACTCGTCGCTCGTTACGTCGCACCTGAGGTTGAGGTCGCCCTCGCCCGTCGCCCCGCCCCGTCGCGACGCAGACCGCGAACCCTTCGCTTCGCAACACAGCGGCGGTTGCCATGCCAATGCCTGATGCTCCGCCAACGATGACAGCTGCGCGCATTGGTACTACCATAGCTCGCGAATTCGAGGTAGATTGAGCTCATGGGTATGACCATCAGCACCAAGACGTCGAGGGGCACAGCAGTTGTCACTGGGGCCACATCCGGCATCGGACTGGCCGTCGCGAAGCGACTGGTTAGTGATGGGTTTGCTGTGAGAGGACCGTCCCGGACCGCTGATGCGACGCGGAACTCCGGAGCGCTGGCGCGACACCTTCGGCGCAGGCGGGGCTTGACCAGTTCGTTCGAACCGCTTCAGTTGAGTTCGCACGCAATGGTGTGCGAGCTCAACGCAGTGGCTCCTGGCTTTCTAACGACACCTCTCTCCCGCCCATTGTGGGCAGATCCCGCCAAGAGACGTTGGATCTTGGATCGAGTGCACCTTCGTCGCCCTGGTCACCCAGCGGAGCTTCTCGAGACCTATGTTCTCCTGCTCAGCGCGGCGGGGCGCTTCATAACCGGGCAAACGATTGCCGTGAACGGTGGATTCCTGGAGGGCAATAGCTGGTCGGAGGGTGCGGAGGGCGAGTGGTGAGAGAACGACAACTGAGCCACACTGTACTGGCATCCGGTCTGGCAAACGTCGAGTGCCCGCTGGTGGGACCGGACGGGTGGGTTCTGAATGTGTGCAGCGTCACGCGGGAGGGCTCCGGTTGGCCTACGAGAGGCGGAGACATCACCGCAACTCACGTCGATCGCCCAGAGGAAACGCACGTCGTCATGAACACGAGCACAGATGACGTGACCGGGATTCCTGCGGCGTTGGCCTTCGGACCAGATGGCT
Organism: Acidimicrobiales bacterium; assembly: GCA_965214945.1. Classification (GTDB taxonomy): domain Bacteria; phylum Actinomycetota; class Acidimicrobiia; order Acidimicrobiales; family Aldehydirespiratoraceae; genus JAAXHB01. The sequence goes on from OZ244029.1 coordinate 1,664,848, forward strand.
CGCTCTACGTCTGCGACGAAGGCAGGCGCTCGATCGTCCGTGTCACCCCTGAGGGCGACGTGTCCGATTGGATCGCACAGCATGGAGGCGAGCCCCTCAACGGCCCGAACGATCTCTCATTCGCCGAGGACGGCTCGCTGTACTTCACTGATCCTTGGGGCAGCTCGCCTCGTAGTCCAGTCGCAGCCGTGTACGGTGTCTCTCCAAACGGCGAGACGTCTCGCATTGATGGGGGGATGCTGTTCACCAACGGCATCGTCGTCGACGGGGACAGGCTGCTTGTTGCGGAGACATACCCGAGATCCGTCTGGGAGTACCGGATCACCCGCCCGGGCCATGCCGACGGGCGGAGACTGTTCTGTCGACTTCCCACCGTGGACAATCCTCCCAAGCTGCCGGCGGCGATCCGGGAGATAGTAGGCGTCGACCATGTCGTTGGCCCAGATGGGATGTGTCTCGACTCTGAAGGCCACCTGTACGTCGCGAACTACGGAGCTGGAGCGGTATACGTCTTCGACCGTACTGGGCGCTTGCTGGAACGAATCCCCGCTCCGGGTGACCTCCCGACCAACCTCTGCTTCGGCGGAGATCGCCTGGAAGTCCTCTATGTGACTGTCGACGATCCGGGGCTGCTGGTGTCATACGAGCCTGGTGTGCTGGGCCGCGACATCCCGTTCTCGCCGCGGCTGATAGAGGACCACCCATTCGCTGGGATGTGTCTCCCTCTCGGCCGAGCGGCTTCCCTGCCTGGTCACAGGAAGCTCGCTCAGTAGCCAGTCGTCACCAGTTCGGCGCCGGGTGTTGGTGTTGCATTCCTTCTGCGTAGATGTTGATCAGCCGACCGTATCTGCCGCATCATGGGGCCCAGCGCGAGCGCACAAAAAGCGAGTTGAGCGGTGCAGTTCACTCCCAGTGTCGTGTCCAGTTCGCGGGGACCGAGCTGATTGCTGAACCGACGCGTCCCGTGGCCCCCGTTACGATCGTCCGTACTTCAGCCATCAGCTGTTTCTGCCTGACCCGCCAGAGACCTGCGGTAAGACGATGATTGGTGGTGCGAGACGAGAGCGGCAGCGAGTTCGATGTCCCCTCCGCTGAACGCGTCTGCGATACGCCGATGCTCAGTCAACGAAGCCTCCGCGCGTCCGACATCAGACAGCACGGACCGGATCGACTCGCCCATCGCAACCATGACTCCGTTCGCGAGAACCTGTAGCGGCACATTCGGGCAGTAAGCAAGAGGAGTCGCGTGGAACTCCGAGTCGAGTCTCGCCACCGTGTCCAGATCGCCGACCTCCAACGCTGCGGAGGCCGTTTCGAGGATGGCCAACAGTTCCGCGGCAACCGCAGGGCACGCCGATCCGGGTATCGCGCGGATGGCCTCACCCTCAAGCAGTTGTCGGACGACGCTCAGCTGCGACAGTTCGTTCGTGTGAAGATCGAACAGCTGGCCAGCTAGAAAGTGGCTCCTCTTGTCGCCCGCTTCGTCGACGACGAACCGCCCTCGTCCAACGTGTGCGTCGACTAGTCCAAGCGCATGGAGCTGCTTGAACGCCTCGCGGATGGCGGTCCGGGACACGCCTAGCTCTGCCGCGAGCCGGCGCTCTGGCGGTAGTTGCGAGCCCGGAGGATAGACCCCTGACTCGATCTTCCTGGCTAGCAGGCTGGCGGTGGTGTCGGCGACTTTTTCGGCCATGCGGGTTGTGCTCTCCGAGTCGGGCTAGCGAGTATTGGTCCGACCGCATCGAAGAGGTTAGCAACGACGACCCGGCCCGCTGCCGTCCGTCGGGCTGGCCATGAGCCGCAGTACGGGCTGTGAGAGGTTAAGGCATGACCAATTCAATCGAAACGACGCTTGACACTCGTATTGGTAGGACCTATAGTCTTTGAGGGTTTGGCTGATTGGTAAGACCACAGACAGATCTGTGGTGCAGCCGAGGGCCCCGGAGGGAGACTGGAAGACATGATCGAGAAGCGATTGCACTCGAGTGCACGGAGGCTGAGCGCCTTGGCCGCTTTGTTGTTGGCTTTCGCGATGATTGCTGCAGCCTGCGGAGATGGCGACGACGAAGGCACAGAGTCCGGGACCGACGATCAGGCCGACGCTGCCGACGACAGCGGCGGCTCCAACAATGACGCTGCGGACGATGGAGATGGAGCCATCCAGGACGACGAACCCACGGGCACGGGCGAAGATGACCAGGCTGATCAGGACGACGAGGACCTCGCAGTCGGGTTCGCGTGGACCGACACGGCGATCGACGTATACAAGCCACTCATCGCCGGGGCGCAGGAGGAGGCCGCGGCCCGTGGCTACGAGGTCCTAGAGAGCAATAACGGCGGCGACCCCGCGCGGCAGATGGCGGACGTGCAGACCTGGGTCGCCCAGGGTGTCACCGGCGTCGTCATCCTGCCGCTCGATCCGGCCGCCACCGAAAACATCGGGATCGAGGCTGTTGAAGAGGGCGTGATCGTTGTCGGCTACTCGGACCCGATCCCGGGAGCGGACGGGTCGACGACGTTCAACCACGTTCAGGGCGGTACGGACCTCGGCCAGCATGCCGCAGACTGGATCAACGCGAACCTCGGCGGTTCGGCCAGGGTCGGTCTGTTGGTGATCGACGAGATGGCAGTCGGCCGGGACCGGATCGACAGCGCCATGGCCGTCATCGAGGCACAGGTAGAAGGCGTGACCATTGTCGGCCGCCAGACTGCCGTCTCAGCAGCCGACTCGCTGCCGGTTGTCCAGTCGTTCCTCCAGCTCGATCCTGAGATGAACGTGGTCCTCTGTGTTGCCGACGATGGGTGTATCGGCGCGGCACAGGCCTACGAGGCCGCAGGAATCGACCCAGCGGGCGTGTACATGGCTGGCTGGGACGGCGCCTTGCCTGCCCTTGAGCAGGTGCGCAGTAACGGCTACATCAAGGCCGACGCCGCTCTCGATCTGAAGGAGATCGGGCGGTCGGTCGTCTACATCGTCGACGACATCCGGAATGGGGAAGGCTCGGCGAACGTGGCGCACGATTACGTCATCGTCGACGCCAACTCTGGTGCCGTGCTCGACGAACTAATCGAGGCTTATGGCTGAGCCTGCCTCTAGCTGAGTCGGGGCGTCCTCTCGCAAGAGACCAGGGAGCGACGCCCCGTCTCCCAGCCGCAACCGATGGAACCAATGAGCAACCTGTCTGCTCCAGCCCTCGCAGAACGCCGCTCGGCCCTTGATGCCGAGCGGCGTCGGCGAGTGGTCTCGTGGGCTCAACAGAACGGCGTGTTCTTTGCCCTCGTCCTGCTTTGCGGATTCTTCGCCACGCAGAGCGACAGATTCCTCACGGAGTCGAACATAAAGATTGTCCTTCTCCAAGTGGCCGTCGTCGGGATCGTTGCCGTTCCCGGCGCGATGTTGCTACTCGCCGGCTACATCGATCTTTCTGTTGGCGGGGTGATGGTGCTCACGTCGGTCGCGTTCGGCCAGGTTGTCGAGAGCGGCGGCGGAGAGCCGCTCGCCATCGTCTTTGCCCTCGGCGTTGCGACGTTGTGGGGACTCGCGAGTGGGTTCTTCATTTCGTATCTTGCGTTTTCACCGATCGTGGTCACTCTCGGTGGCCTCGCCGCTGCTCGTGGGCTGTCGCAGGTATGGAGCGACGCGATCACCGTGTTCGGCTTCTCGGACACCTTTGGGGAACTCGGCACGGGTAGGTGGTTCGACATCCCGATCCCAATCTTCGTGGCGGCTGCGGTGTTCGCGGTGGGCTTCTATGTCTGGAACGTGACCGCCGGGGCTCGACACCTCGCAGCGATTGGCTCCGACGAGGTCGCGGCGCGGGCTATGGGGATTCGCACTCGTTTCGTGCCACTAGTTCTCTATGGCGCGTCAGGACTCGCCGCCGGCCTTGGCGGCCTGATCCTGACCGCTCAACTCGACGGTGCTTCACAATCGATCGGGCAAGGCTTCGAGCTCGACGTCTTGACCGCAATCTTGTTGGGCGGCGTCTCGTTCAAGGGGGGCCGCGGAACCCTAACTGGCGTGCTCTCCGGCCTGCTGTTCCTTGGCGTTTTGCGCAACGGGCTCATCCTTACGCGAGTCGGCACCTTCTGGCAGGACGTCGCGGTCGGGTTCGCGTTGTTCTTCGCTGCGAGCCTTGACGTGCTGTACCAGCGACTGGAGCTGCTTGCGATCCAGGGCGGCGATGAGGACGAATCAGACGAGACCTCTCGGGTCGGAGGAGAGCAGCAATGACGCAGGCGACCGATGGGACCGTCCGGCCAGCTCTGAGGGTGACCGACATAGCGAAGCGCTTCGGGTCTACGGCTGCTCTCTGCGGTGTTTCCTTCGACGTTCCAAAGGGTGCAGTCGTCGGATTGGTTGGGGACAACGGCGCCGGCAAGTCAACGATGGTGAAGGTCATCGCTGGTGTGCACCGACCCGATCGAGGCTCGATCGAGGTCGACGGTGATCGGATTGAGCCGGCGAATCCGATAGAGGCCCGCGAGGCTGGGATCGAGACGGTGTTCCAGGACCTATCCCTCATTCCGAGCCTGTCGATTGTCGACAACGTGTTCCTCAACCGCGAACTCCATGGCCCAGGGACTTTCCTCCAGTCGATGCGTCGCTCCGACCGCCGCGCAATGAGGGTGAGAGTCGAGCAAGCCTACGAGCGGCTAGGCCTCGACTTGCCGCCACCGGACACCAAGGTTGTGGCACTTTCTGGTGGACAGCGCCAAGCCGTTGCGATCGCCCGAGCTGTGATCTGGGACCGGCGCATCATGGTTCTCGATGAACCGATGGCAGCGCTCGGCGTCAAGCAAACGCGCATCGTGTTGGACTTCATTCGCCGCCTTCGCGAACACGGTGTCGCGACCATCGTTATCACCCACAACATGGAGCATGTTCTCGCCGTTAGTGATCGTGTCGTTGTTCTCCGGCTCGGACGAAAGGTCGCGGATCTAGCCGCTGTAAACACCACGGGCAGGGAGCTTGTGGAGCACATGACTGGCGCTGTGAGCCTCACTAAGAGCGAGAATCCATGAGCTCAACGGCGCAGGTGATGGGGCTGTACGAGCTTGTTCGTGTCGCTGGCAATGCGTTCTGGACGAGCGCTCTGGGGCCATCTTCAGCCCAGTCCCCGACGGGGTTTAGCCACCATGGTCGCGTCGGGCTCGAGTTGTCGGTGGTCGATGGCAGGGCCGCGGCATCGGCAGCAGCGGGAGTCGTGCTTGACGCGCTCGAGAACCACTTCGGCTCGCTCGACGCGATCGAGTGCTTGTGCTCCGTCCGTGGCTACATCGCCGCAGCGCCCGACTTTACGGACCACGCCCGGGTCCTAGATGCTGCAAGCGAGGCTCTGGTCGCGAGGCTTGGTGACCGCGGGTCACACGCGCGGGCGGCAATCGGTGTCGCCACGCTTCCCTTTGATCTTCCCGTCGTGATCGAAGTCGAGGGGCGAACGAGAGGCAGATCGAAATGAGCTTGTCGTGGCAGAGCGTACCCGGCTCCCTCCACATTGAGGACGAGATCGACACGCCGACCCTCGTTGTCGACCTCGAGCGAGTCGAGTCCAATCTTGAGGACATGGCCGATCACTGCCGGCGGCACGGTATTGAGCTCGTCCCTCACACCAAGACACACCGAACCCCCGAGTACGCGCAGATGCAGGTAGACAGAGGAGCCTCAGCTCTCTGTGTCGCAAAGCTCGGTGAGATTGAGGTCCTTGCCGAGTCAGGTTTCAACCGGTTTGTCATGGCATATCCCCTCGTGGGGAGACTCAAGTACAGGAGAGCGATCGACCTACTCGGCCAAGGCGTCGAGATCCGGTTCACCACCGATCATGCGCAGCCAGCTACCGAGTTCGGTGCGATGTGCTCGGCGGCGGGTGTTGTCGCCGACATGGCCATCAAGGTCGACACCGGCTTCGGACGTGTCGGCGTACTCCCGTCTGATGCGTTGGAGCTGGCCGCACACCTGGACCGAATCGACGGACTCCGGCTGCGAGGGTTCATATGCCACGAGGGCCATGCCGCTGGGGCGCCAGACGGCGATCAGCTCCACTCGATGTCGATTGAGACGGGTCGCACGCTCACGGGCCTGGCAGAGTCGGGGAGGTCCGCAGGCCTTTCAATCGACACTGTGAGTGTCGGAAGCACGGCGACGGCAAAACACACGACACTGGTGGAAGGCGTCACCGAAGTAAGGCCCGGAATCTACCCCTTCAACGACTTTGGCCAGGTTGTGCGGGGGACAGTGGGTCTTGAGCGTTGCGCTGCTCGGGTTCTTGCCACGGTCGTGTCCCGGCCTGACCCGGCGCGCGCAGTGATCGACGCAGGCTCGAAGTCACTTGGGCAAGACCAGCTCAGCGTCTGGTTCGAGGACTTCGAACCCGGCCATGGCCTGGTGGTCGATCATCCAGGCTGGAGCCTTCACCAGCTCTCGGAGGAGCACGGCTGGATGCGCTGGACCGGGGAGGGACCACCGAGCCGCCTTGACATCGGTTCTGTAGTCCAGGTTGTACCGAACCACATCTGCACTGCGTTCCACGCGCTCGGTGTTTCGACCGTTATCCGGGACGGGCTGATAGTCGGTGAGTGGGTAGCGACTGGGCGCGGAGCATCGCGATAGGAGGAGACACGTGAGAAACTTGGAAGTCACCCCAGCCGCTGTTGGGATTACTGTCCCGGAGTACCAGCAACTCCCCGCGGCAGCCCCCTTGAGAACGCACCTGAGGGTTGGACAGCCATAAATGGTGCATCCGAAATATTCATGAGGCTCTGGGGCAATGACCGCGGGCGGCCCGTGAGGGCGGCGATCGGTGTGGCCTCCCTGCCGTTCGGAGCGCCCGTAGAGCTTGAGCTGTCGGTCCTGATCGAACCTGGCTCGTGAGGCTCGAGAACAAGACTGCGATCGTCACCGGCGCTGCGGCAGGACAAGGGGCCGCCGTAGCACAAGCATTTGCCCGGGAGGGTGCCGGCGTCGTCGTCGCAGACCTGTCGAGCAAGGGCGAGTCTGTAGCGCAGAGAATCCGAGAAGCCGGTGGATCTTCCCTGTTCGTCGGTGGTGACGTGAGTGATTCCGCTACGTGGGAGAGGCTCGTCACCGCGGCTCGGAAACTAGGCGAAGGAGCCGACATCGTCTACCACAACGCGGCGATGTTCTCCCCGCAGGACGCAAGCGCGGAGTCCATCGATCTCGCCGTCTGGGACTCCGTGATGCGCGTCAACGTCCGGTCGGTAGTCGTCGGCACGCAGGCGACAGCCTCGGAGATGCGGCGGAGGGGAGGCGGCTCAGTCGTTGCTGTCGGCAGCATTCGCGCGCATCTCGGCACAACGAAGCCGCAGGATGCGTATGCAGCGAGCAAGGGCGCGCTCTTGGCTCTTTGTCGGTCGATGGCAGTTCACTTCGCGCCGGACAACATCCGCGTCAACGTGATCTCGCCCGGGACGATTTTGACCGGCATGGCGCCCATCGGAACCGAGTCAGCAGCCGATGAAAGGCGTCGTCGCTATCCGCTAGGGCGCTTCGGGACCGTGGACGACGTCACCGGAGCGGCTGTGTACCTGGCGTCGGATGAGAGTTCTTGGACGACCGGCACCGAGATCTCGATCGATGGCGGGACGAGCTCGTTCTATGTCTGAGCGGTGTCAACGATGAGGCTGGCGAGAGTGCTGGTGGATCGCAGCGTCTGGCTGGAGTGACTCGAGGGAAGCGAGGCCGTACTTCTGGCACCAGAGTCACGCACCCCAATGGCGACGGTCTGATCGAGGCCCTTACCCATGGACTCAACCTCGGCGGGCCTGGCGAGGAGCCTCAGTCCCCTTCCGGCAAGAGTCGAACACCCATCACGAATCCTCACCCTGCAGAAAGGACTCTTGGAACCATGACCGAAGCGAACCGGTACCTCAGCCCTGATCTGATCATTCGGGGCGGCCGCATCTATGACCCGGGAACCGACCTCGACCAGGTTGCGGATATTGCCATCCGATCGGGGAAGATCGCCGAGATCGGGCAGTCTCTCGAGGGAGAGCAGCCGATCATGACCTACCCGCCCCACCTCGGTACAGCGGAGATTGACGCTTCGGGATGCATGGTGGTACCCGGTTTCATCGATCTTCACGCCCACGTCTACACGGGTGTGTGCCCGTTGACAGTCGATGCCGATGACCTCGCTCGGGTCTCGGGGGTCACGACGATGGTGAGTGCCGGCGACGCCGGAGCAAACACAATTGACGGCTTCCGCTACCTGGCGGTAGAGCGAAACAGGACCCGAGTGCTTGCGTTCCTGCACATTTCTACGATCGGCCTTGCGTCGTGGCCGGTCGGCGAGGCGGTGCAGATGGACATGTTGGACGTCGACCTGGCTGAGCGCGTGGTCGCTGACAACCGCGACCTCATCGTCGGTATCAAGGTAAGGGAGACAGCTCCCGATGTTGTTGGTGACAACGGTCTCGAGCCTCTACGACGAGCTATTGAGCTGGGTAAGCGAACGAGCCTCCCGGTCATGTGCCACATCGGCAACACGCCGACCTCGGTCTCAGATGTGCTGAAACTTCTTCGCCCCGGCGACATCCTGACCCACTGTTTCACTGGCAGTGCCAACAACTTGATCGAGGATTCCCAGGTCGTCGACGGGGCACGTGAGGCTCTGGACCGGGGTGTTGTCTTCGACATCGCTCATGGGTTCGGCAGCTTCGACTTCCAGATCGCCGAGGCCGCGTTCGCGGAGGGCATCTCGCCGACGACCATCAGCACGGACGCTCACAGCTTCAGCGTCGACTCAACGATGCAGGACCTGCCACTGACCATGAGCAAGTGCTTGGCGCTCGGAATGAGTCTGGCCGATGTGATACTTGCAGTCACCGCGCGTCCTGCCGCGGTGCTCGGCCTCGATGATGGCACTGGCTCAGTTCGAGTGGGAGGCGTAGCGGACCTCGCCTTGGTCCGGGTTGAGTCGTCGACGGAAGTGGTGAATGATGCGTTCGGGAACACGCGGGCGCTCGATCAGCGGATCCGCGCTGTCGAGACTGTAAGGGCAGGCCGGCCTTGGGGTAGACCGTTCGGTCATCCCGGAGCGGACCCACATCGCCCGTTCGATGCTCGCCGTGGTTCCGTCGCCTAGCCGTCCGAGGTGGCGCTGACGTAACGATGCCCCCAGCTCGATGAGACCGTCACCGAGGGCACGATCACGCAGTGGTTCAACAACGTCGGCGACACGATCGCGATGGACGAGATCCTCTTCGAGGTGTCGAAACCGCAGGCGAGATCAAGACGCTCGTTGCCTAACTCAAGGGCTTCGTCGAGATCCTGAACAACGCGGACCCCGAGGATCTCAAGGTGGTCTACAAGGAGCTGAACCTCGCCGTCGTCTACCACGACTACGGGCGCATGCAGGTCACGGCAGGACCCGACGCGTGCACTAACGAGTGTGTCGGAGGGGGGACTTGAACCCCCACGCCCGTAATGGGCACTAGCCCCTCAAGCTAGCGCGTCTGCCGATTCCGCCACTCCGACGCGGCCGCCTTCTTACTGCGACGGCCAGGCGATGCTAGCGTCGCAGGCTTCGGCCGCCACCCGCCGCAGAACTCGGGTGGTCATAGCTCAGATGATCAGAGCGTAGGAGACCGAGGCAAAGCCGAAGACCAGCGCCGCGAAGACTGTGAGACGATCGAGGTTGCGCTCCATAACCGTGGAGCCAGCCGCCTGAGCGCCGAGTCCTCCGCCGAACATGTCGGACAGACCGCCGCCCTTGCCGCTGTGTAGCAGCACCAAGAACACCAGCAGCAGTGCCGACAGCACGTGCAGAGGAGCGACCAGCCAAACCATGCCGACAGGATACCCGCCAGATCGACCCGAGCGGCCTCAACCTGTTGGCGCATACGGGCCTTTCGGCCGTGAGCAGGCTGCTTTGCCCGCGGCATCAATGCCAGACGTCGGGCATCGACTCTTTGCGCCTGGCCATGAAATCCTGAAGCTGCTCGTCGGCGGCCTCACTCAGCGGCGGAGGCTCGTAGTCGGCGAGCAGCTCCTTCCAACGCCTGTTGGCGCGCTCCACCGAGTCTTGCTCCCCGTCGTCGAACCAGTTCTCGAACGACTGCGCGTCGGCGAGTTCGCTCTCATAGAACGCTGTGCGGTAGTTGCTCAGGGTGTGCTGGCATCCGAAGAAGTGGTTGCCCGGTCCGACCTCTGAGAACGCGTCCATGGCGAAGGCGTTGTCGTCGAGATCGAGGCCGCGCAGCAGAATGTGGAGCGCGCCCAGGTAGTCGGCGTCGAGCAGCAGCTTCTCGTAGCTGATGGTGAGAGCCCCCTCCAGCCAGCCGGCTGCGTGCAGCACGAAGTTGGCTCCGCACAAGACCGCCGTGTTCAGCGAGTTGACGGTCTCCTGCATCGCTTGTGCGTCGGGGATTTTCGAGCTGGTGAAGCCACCGCTGCAGCGGATCGGCAGACCGACCCGCCTGGCTAACTGCGCGGCAGCGAACGATCCCAGTGCCGGCTCCGGCGTGCCGAAGGTCGGCGAGCCCGACCGCAGATCGACTGATGTGAGGAAGTTGCCGAACACCGCGGGCGAACCGGGGCGCTCAAGCTGGCCGAGCGCGACCCCCACCAAGACTTCCGCCAGGGCCTGCGTGATGGCACCGGCCATGGTGACCGGCGCGGTGGCGCCTCCGAGCACGAACGGAACCACCACCGGGCACTGGTTTGCCGCGGCATACGCCCGCAGAGAACCCGACATCGCCTGGTCGTAGACCAGCGGCGAGTTCATGTTGATGTTGCCCATCACAACGCAGTTGCGGTCCACGAAGTCGGCGCCGAAGACGATCCTGCACATCTCGATCGAGTCTTCGGCGCGTTCGGGCGCCGTCACCGACCCCATGAATGGCTTGTCTGTCCACTTCAAGTGCGCGTACACCATGTCGAGATGGCGCTTGTTGGCCGGGAGATCCACGGGCTCGCAGACAGTACCTCCGGAGTGATGAAGCCACGGAATCGAGTACGCGAGCTTGACGAGGTTCTCGAAGTCTGCCTGCGAGCCGTAGCGACGGCCGCCGTCGAGGTCACGCACGAAGGGCATCCCGTAGGCCGGGGCGAACAAGACGTTGTTCTCACCGACCCTCACCGAGCGGGCCGGGTTGCGTGCGTGCTGGATGAACGACTTGGGCGCTGAGCGCGCGATGATCGCTCGGGGCAGCCCCGGCGGGAACCGCACGCGCTCGCCCTTCACGTCGGCGCCCGCGTCGCGCCACAGTCTGAGCGCTGCGGGATCGCCGCGGAACTCGACGCCGATCTCACTCAGGAGTTGATCGGTGCGCGCCTCAATCAGCTCCAACCCCTCGTCGCGCAGCAGCACATAGGCGGGGATTTCGCGTCTGACACCCGCGAGCACAGCGGCTTTGGAGCGCGCGCCGCGGCGCCAAGCAGCCCCGCGGCGCCTGGAGGTGCGCGCCTTGGACCGGCGGCCGCGCTCAGCGGATCGACTCAAGGCCGTGGGCGAAGCCCGCCAGGTCGCGGGCTGAGGAACTGTAGACATCAGGCATCGGCCCGGGGAACAGGAGGTCGCCGGCGTGGCAGGTGCCGTTAACAGTACGGCCCACAGCGGGCACGCCGGCCTCGAGCAGTCTGCGGTAATAGGCCATGCCCTCGTCGCGTAGCGGGTCGAGTTCGTTCAACGAGACTACGTGCGGAGGCATGCCGCGCAGGTCGTCGGCCGACGCGTGATACGGCCAGGCCAGCGGGTTGCGCCGGTTGTAGCCGCCTGGGTCGTAGCACTCGACCATGTGCACCATCATGTCGCAGCTCAGCAGATAGCCGTCGTTCTCCGCCAGCGACGGCAGATCTGCAGGCAGGTCGCCGTACGCGCCACTGATGTAAGGGCATTGCACGTAGACGCCGTCGATCATATGGAGGCGACCCTCTCGCCGGGCTCTGAGTGCGGTGGCCAAAGTGAGGTTGCCGCCCCCTGATTCGCCGGACACGACAATCTTGGAGATCCCGAGTTCGGCCCTGTTGGCGTGCATCCACTCCAGAGCGGTGGTGCAGTCGTTCAACGCCGCGGGGAAAGGGTGATCGCCGAGCGCGCCCGCGGCGTTGCGGAACTCGACACCGGCGATGATCATGCCCAAAGAGGCCAGTGTGTCGCGCCAGCGCGTGTACGACGGCCCCTCGGCTGTGAGTATCACCATCGCCCCGCCGTGGAGGTGGAGGATCCCCGGCATCCGGCTTGGGGCGGCCGCGACGCTCTCGCCAGAGCGCGACGGCCGGTGGATGTAGACGCTTATCGGGTTGCCGTCGACACCGGTGATCACCTCGGTGGACGATTCGACACCCTCGACCGGCGACAGCGGCTCGGAATTCAGCATGTCGAACGCCACCGCGAAACCGGCCTCACTCTGGGCGGCCTGTTCGCGAATGTCCGCGAGGCTCGGGTCGGGCCCGATCGTCGAGTTCATCGGCTCGGAGTCCAACCCGACCCGCGCCATCGCGCTTACCATGCGCCGGTCGGCCCGAGGGTCGGTGCCGATGGTCATCGCCGGGTCGCCGAGACGCCCCGGCAGCGGTGACGCGGACATCTCTGAGGTTATAAGCGTGTAGGTCATTCGGCGTCCCTTCGGCTTGTGGCGGTGTGGCTCAGGCGGCGTAGTAGCGATATCTGACTATCCGGGCGAATTCTGCGGGGTCGAGGCTGGCGCCACCGACCAATGCCCCGTCGATGTCCGGCTGGGCCATCAGGTCGGCGGCGTTTGACGGCTTCACCGACCCTCCGTACTGGATGCGCAGCGACCTCGCCGCATCGGCACCCCAGAGTTCGGCGCACAGCGAGCGGATGCCGGCGCACATCTTCTGGGCGTCTGCGGGTGTGGCGGTTTCGCCGGTGCCGATGGCCCACACCGGCTCGTAGGCGACTACCAGCCTGCCCACGGTCGCGGCGTCCAGCCCGCGCAGGCTGCCTGTGATCTGTTCAGCCACGACCGCCTCGGCTCGTCCGGCGCGGCGTTCGCCCACTGTCTCACCGACGCAGACCACCGGCGTCATGCCGTGGCGCAGCACCGCGCCGGCCTTGGCGTTTACCAGCTCGTCGGTCTCGCTGAATTGCGCCCGCCGCTCACTGTGGCCGATGATCACGTAGCTGACGTCAAGCTTGGAGAGCATCAGCGGCGACACCTCCCCGGTGAAGGCGCCGGAGTCGGCTGTGTGACAGTCCTGCGCGCCCAAAGAGACAGGGATGCGGTCTGCTTGCAGCACCGTCTGCACAGAGCGGAGGGCAGTGAACGGCGGGTGCAGCGACACGTCCACATGGCGGTAGTCGTCGCTGTTCAGCGCGTACGAGAGCTTCTGTACGGCTTGGATGGCCTCCAGGTGGTTCAGGTGCATCTTCCAGTTGCCGCTGATCAGCGGCTTGCGGCCGCTCCGATCAGCGCGGTCGGATGGGGCGCTGCAGGTCTTGCGGATCATGGTGTCTGGATCATGGAGTCGCCTTCACAGTGTTCCAAGCTCCTCTCAGCGCGGCCAGTCCCGGTAAATCGCCCTTCTCTATCAGCTCCAGGGCTGCTCCGCCTCCCGTTGAGATGTGGTCGATCCCGTCGGCAAGCCCGAACTGCCGAACCGCTGCTGCGCTATCGCCTCCGCCGACGACGGTGAACGCGCTCGCCCGGCGCATCGCGTGGGCCACGGCACGGGTGCCGGACTCGAAGCGCGAGTCCTCGAACACTCCCATCGGGCCGTTCCACAGCACTGTTCCCGCCTCGTATATCACCTTGGCGAACGCCGCCGCGCTGCCCGGTCCGATGTCGGCCCCCATCCACCCCTCGGGCAGATTTTGGCCCATGTGTCGCACCTCTCCCCCGGCGGAGAGATCGCCGGGCGCGCCGTCCGGACTCACAGCAACGATGTCACAGGGCAGATGTATCTCGACGGGACCGTCGAGAAAGTCCCGGCACTGCCCCACCATGTCGTCCTCGCATAAGGAGGCGCCCACGGAACAGCCTCGGGCTTTCAGGAAGGTGAAGCACATGCCGCCGCCGATCACCAGCGAATCCACGATCTCGAGCAGAGCCTCCACTACGCCCAGCTTGTCCGACACCTTCGACCCGCCCAGCACGGCTGCGAACGGCCTTCGCGGCGCTGCCCGCAACCCGCCGAGCACTTCCGCCTCGCGGGCAAGCAGCCTGCCCGCGGCTGAGGGCAGCAGCCTGGGCGGGCCGACGATCGACCCATGTGCCCGGTGCGATGCCCCAAAGGCGTCGTTCACATAGGCGTCGTAGCCTCGAACTAGCTGAGCTGAGAAGCCGATGTCTCCGGCGACCTCGCCCGGATGGAAGCGCAAATTCTCGGCCAACGTCACGCCCGGCGACAGCTGAGCCAAACGCCGGCGCACGGGCTCCACGGAGAAGCGGGCGTCGTATCCAGGGGCTTCATATCCAGGGGCGTTGTATCCAGGGGCGTTGTATCCAGGGGCCTCATGCAAAGAGCTGTTGCGCAAGAGCGAGCAGGGCAAAGAGCCGCCAGGCCGAGAGCCGTACCCGTGGTCAGCTGGCCGGGGACGGCCCAGATGCGTGACCGCGGTCACCTTCGCCTCCTGCTCCTGAAGCCACCGCAGCGTGGGCAGCGCGGCCCGAATGCGCAGGTCATCGGCTATCTCTCCGCCGCAAAGCGGAACGTTAAAATCGACCCGCACCAGCACCGACCGGCCGGACAGGCCGCCGAGAGCTTCTGCGAGATCCTCAAGCAGGGGCAGCGCCTTCACGCCAGCGAAGACCTCCCGGGCGATCTGTCCGGCATCGTGGACTCATCGGTTGGCGGCGCCGACGATCATCGCAAGGTCGACGAGCCGGTTGGAGTATCCCCATTCGTTGTCGTACCAGCCGTTGACCTTCACAAGATTGCCCATCGCCATCGTGAGCCCTGCGTCGAAGGTGCACGATGCCGGCGACCCGACGATGTCGGACGACACCAGCGGCGCCTCGCTGTAGACCAGCACGTCTGCCAGGCTGCTCGATGAGGCCGCCTCTGAGAACGCTTCGTTGACGTCCGACACGCTGGCCTCCACGGTGAGTTTAGCCGTGAAGTCTGTGATGGATCCGTCGGGGATCGGCACCCGCATCGATAGCCCGTCAAGGCGACCCGCCATGGACTGCAACACAAGGCTGGTCGCTCGGGCAGCGCCAGTAGAGGTGGGCACGATGTTGACCGCAGCGGCCCGGGCACGCCTCAGGTCGCGGTGCGGCCCGTCCACAAGAGCCTGGCCGCCGGTGTACGCGTGGATGGTGGTCATCAGGCCGCGCTCAACGCCGAACGCGTCGTCGAGCACTTTCACCATCGGTACGAAGCAGTTCGTGGTGCAAGACGCGTTGGACACCACGATGTCGGACTCGGGATCGAAATCGCTGTCGTTCACGCCTACCACGAAGGTTTTGTCGGCGCCCGCGCAGGGCGCGGAGACGACCACCCGGGGGGCGCCGCCCTCCAGGTGCCCGGCAGCGGCGTCACGAGCGGTGAACCTTCCGGTGGATTCCACCACCACGTCGACGTCCAGGTCGCCCCACGGCAGCTCGACAGGATCGCGCATCGACAGCACCGTGAGGCGTGCGCCATCCACGTTCAGCCCGCCGTCGGCTGGGGTCACTTCAGCGTCTAGGCGGCCGTGCACCGAGTCGTGGCCCAGCAGATGGGCAAGGTTGGCGGTCGAACTTAGGTCATTGACCGCCACAACGTCCAGCGCCGCGCCACGGGCTCGAGCTGCTCTGAAGAAATTGCGGCCGATGCGGCCGAACCCGTTGATTCCCACGCGAATGTGCATAGCGGAGAGCCTAGGCTGCGTGCCGCGGCGACCGGCGACCGGAGCAACGTGCGTGAGACGTGCCCCGAGGCCGATGCCGTCCCGTCGGCGGCATCGCCGGCTCTCCTCGTCGGCGTCAACGAGATCGGCGTAAGACACGCCCGAGACGGCGCGTCCGTCGGTGGCATTGCCGGTCAGCTGCCGCCGGGCGGTGTTACTTGGAGATGTCGCGGTGGGCGAGCGCGGGCTCGAACCCAGACGAGCCAAGCACCCCGGCGATGTGCTTCGCAATAGCCACCGAGCGGTGGCGCCCGCCGGTGCATCCGAACGCCAGCGTGAGGTACGACTTGCCTTCGGAGACGTACTTGGGCAGCAGCAGCTCCAGAAGGCTCTCGAGGCGCTCCAGGAATTCTTTGGTGTCGGGCTGAGCCATCACGTAGTCAAAGACCGCGGTGTCGGTTCCAGTGAGGGGCCGTAGCTCCTCCACCCAGTGCGGGTTGGGCAGGAAGCGGCAGTCGATCACCATGTCCGCGTCGCGGGGCACTCCGTGCGTGTATCCGAACGACACGACGGTCACGCGCAGGCCAGCTGAAGTGCCGCTGCCGAACAGCTCGACGACGCGGTCTCGCAGCTCGTGGATGTTGAGAGCGGTCGTGTCGATCACCACGTCGGAGGTGGAGAGCACCGCAGCGAGCGCCTCCCGCTCAGATGCGATGGCCTCAGGCAGGGGCGCATCCTCGGCGAAGGGGTGGCGTCGGCGCGACGACTCGTAGCGGCGCACCAGCGTCTCGGTGGACGCGTTGAGGAACACTGTCCGCAGCCCTGCTACACCCGACCTTAGGTCTTCGATCATCGTCACGATCTCGTCGTGGTAGTGCCCGGTGCCCACAACCAGCGCCAGCGGCCCCGCGTTCGCCACTCGCTCCTGGGCCAGCTCGGCGACCTTGGGGATCAGCGCCGGCGGCAGGTTGTCCATCACAAACCAACCCAAATCCTCAAGGCTGTTCGCGGCCTGAGTGCGACCCGCACCGGACAGTCCCGCGATGACGACGAAAGAGCCCACCACCCGGTGAGCCTAGTTGAGCCTCAAAGAGCGGCCGCGTGAGGCCCGCCCGTCAGAATCCCTGCCTTCAGAAGCCTGCCCTCAGATGCCCCGGCTTGCGCCGTGGAGCGCCTCGTGCACGTTCACCGCTACGGCGTCGGGAAGCCACGAGAGCGATCTCAGCTCCGAGAGTTCAGCCTTTTTCACAGCCCGCACACCGCCGAGTTCAGTGACAAGCCGCTTGCGGCGGACAGGTCCCAACCCGGAGATGCCGTCGAGCGCTGAGCGCCTCATCCGCCTCTTGCGGAGCTTCCGGTGATAGGCGACAGCGAAGCGGTGGCTCTCGTCGCGGATGCGCTGCAGCATGTAGAGCGCTTCCGACTGCCGGGGAATGCGCACCGGCGCGGCGCGGCCCGGCACGAACACCTCCTCGAACTGCTTGGCCAGAGCCGCGCATGAGATCTCGTCGCGCAGGCCCATCGAGCCGAGCACCCGCACGGCCACCGCGAGCTGCCCCCTGCCACCATCCACCAGCAGCAGCTGAGGCGGGTACGAGAACCGGCCGTCTCGCTCTTGCACCGGGCGTGACCGCTCGTCAAGGTATGCCGCCAGGCGTCGGGTGAGTACCTCCTCCATGGCCGCGTAGTCGTCGTTGTCAGGCACGGAGCGGATCTTGAAGCGCCTGTAGTCGGACTTGCGGGGAAGGCCGTCCTCCATCACAACCATGGAGCCTGCGTAGTCCTGACCTGAAAGGTGGCTCATGTCGTAGCACTCGATCCGCAGCGGAGCGCGCTCCAGCCCCAAGTGCTGCTGCAGCTCATTGAGCGCCCTGGCGCGGCTGTTGTGGTCGGTAGCACGCTTCATGCGGTGCCGTGTGAACGACTCCTCGGCATTTTCTGTCACTGTCTGCTGAAGCGCCCGCTTGCCGCCGCGCTGCGGCACTCGAATACGCACCTTGGTGCCGCGCATATCTGTCAGCCACCCTTCATACAGCTCGGGATCGTCGGGCATGTCGGGAACCAGCACCTGTTTGGGCAAGCCGAGAGGGTTGACGTCGAAGTAGAGCCGCTCCAGCACCCGTCCCACGAGTTCACCGCGGTCGAGCTGCTCGGCTTTGTCCACCACGAAGCCGCGCCTTCCCATCACCCGGCCGCGGCGCACAAAGAACACCTGCGCCGCGGCTTCCAGCGGGTCGTCCACGATGCCGATCACGTCGTAATCCTCATGGCGCGCTCCCACCATCTGCTGGGTTTCGATGGCCTTGCCGACCGATTCGAGCCTGTCGCGCAGGCGGGCGGCGCGCTCGAAGTCGAGCTCATCCGCGGCGGCGCGCATCTGCGCGTCGAGCTGCCTCACCACGGGGTCGGTGTCGCCCTCCAGGAAGCGCAGCAGGTTGCGCGTCAGCCGGGCGTAGCCGTCGGCGTCGATCTCGCCCACACACGGTGCCGAGCACTTCTTAATGTGGTACAGCAAGCAAGGCTTACCGAGGCTCTGGTAGCGCTTGAACTTGCCGTCGGTGCAGGTGCGGATCGGAAAGGTCCGCAGCAGCAGGTCGAGCGTCTCCCGGATGGCGTAGGCGTGGGCGTAGGGGCCGAAGTACCGGTTGCCCTTGCGGTGCCGTCCCCGCATCACCATGGCGCGGGGCCATTCGTCGAGCAGCGTCACGCACAGAAACGGATACGACTTGTCGTCGGTGTAGCGGACGTTGAAGCGCGGCCGATGCCGCTGGATCAGCGTAAACTCCAGCATCAGCGCCTCGACCTCGTTCGACACCCGTATCCATTCCACCGAAGCCGCCGATTCGACCATCTGCCGGGTGCGCATCGCCAGGTGCGACCCGAAGTAGCTGGCCAGGCGCGACCGCAAGCTCTTGGCCTTGCCGACGTAGATCACCCGCCCGTCGGCGTCGAGGAACTGGTAAGACCCGGGGCAGTCGGGGATCGTCTCCGGCGGCGGCCTGCTCAACATCCGAGCATGCCCCGCAGATAACGGCCGGTGTGGCTCTCCGGCACTTGCGCGACCTGCTCGGGCGTTCCCTCGGCAATCACGTTTCCGCCGCCTGATCCGCCTTCGGGGCCCAAGTCGATGATCCAGTCGGCCGTCTTGACCACATCGAGATTGTGTTCGATCACCACCACGGTGTTGCCCGCGTCTACGAGCCGTCCGAGTACTGCCAGAAGCTTGCGCACATCCTCGAAATGCAGCCCGGTGGTGGGCTCGTCGAGGCTGTACAGAGTGTGGCCGGTGGAGCGCTTCGCCAGTTCGCTCGACAGCTTCACCCGCTGCGCCTCGCCGCCCGACAGCGTGGGCGCGGGCTGACCCAAGCGGACGTAGCCGAGCCCGACATCCACCAACGTCTGCAGATGCCTGGCGATTGTGGGCTGGTTTGAAAAAAACTCCAGAGCCTCAGAGCACGCCATCGCGAGCACCTCGGCGATATTGAGCCCCTTGAAGGTCACCTCCAGGGTGTCGCGGTTGTAGCGCAGCCCCTGGCAAACTTCGCAGGGCACATACACGTCGGGCAGGAAGTGCATCTCGATGCGGATGTTGCCGTCGCCGCGGCACGCGTCACAGCGCCCACCTTTGACATTGAATGAGAAGCGGCCCGGCAGGTAGCCGCGCAGCCGCGCCTCCGCGGTGCGGGCGAACAGGTTGCGGACGTGGGTGAACACACCTGTGTAGGTGGCCGGATTGGAGCGCGGCGTGCGACCTATGGGCGACTGGTTTATGGCGATCACCTTGTCGAGGTTGTCCATGCCCGTTATGCGTCGGTGCCGGCCCGGAGGCGCCTTGGAGCGGTAGACGTGATGCATCAGTGCCTTGAGCAGCACCTCGTTGACTAGCGAAGACTTACCGGAGCCTGAGACCCCGGTCACGCAGACGAGCTTCCCGAGCGGGATGGCCACGTCGATTCCGGCCAGATTGTTCTCACGCGCGCCCTGCACGACCAGGCTCTCGCCGCTACCGGAGCGCCGCTCAGCCGGAACGCAGATGCTGCGGCGGCCCGACAGATACTGACCAGTCATCGACTCTTCGACGTCGAGCAGACCCTCCACGGGCCCGGAGTGCACGACGAGGCCCCCCTGCGCTCCGGCGCCGGGCCCGATGTCCACCACGTGGTCGGCGGCGCGGATGGTCTCTTCGTCGTGCTCCACCACTAGCACTGTGTTGCCGAGGTCGCGCATTCGCAGGAGCGTGTCGATGAGGCGCCTGTTATCGCGCTGATGCAACCCGATGGAGGGCTCGTCGAGCACGTAGAGCACCCCGACGAGGCCAGAGCCCACCTGGCTGGCGAGTCGGATGCGCTGAGACTCGCCACTGGAGAGGCTCGAGGCGCCCCGCGCCAGGGTCAGATAGTCGAGGCCGACGTCCAGCAAGAAACCGAGTCGGGAGCAGATCTCCTTGAGCACCTGCTCGGCGATCAGAGCGTCGCGGTCGTTGAACTCGATTTCAGCGAGGGTCTTCGCCGCCTCGGAGATCGACTTGGAGCACAGCTCGTGGATGGTGAGACCGCCGATGGTGACGGCCCGGGACATCGGATTGAGCCGCGCTCCGCCGCAACGATGGCACGGAACGCGACGCATGTAGCCCTCGATCTGATCACGGACGGCGTCGCTGGTGGAATCGGCGTGGCGGCGCATCAGGAACGGCACCGCGCCCTCGAACTTGGCGTGGTAGCTGCGGCCGCGGCCGTAACGGTTGGTGTAGCGGACCCGAACTCGGCCCTTCACGCCTTTGGCGTAGAGCATCATCTCCTGCTGACGCGCGGTGAGCGAACTCCAGGGGGCGCGGCGATCAATGCCGTACTTGTCGCAGACAGCGGCCACCAGCCTGGGGAAGTAACGCGAGCGGGTTTCTGCCCAAGGTGCTATCGCACCAGCAGCGAGGCTGGCGTCCGGGTCTGGAACCACCAGAGCGGGATCGACCTCGAACACCGTGCCAAGTCCGTCGCAGTGCTCGCAAGCCCCGTAGGGCGAGTTGAACGAGAAACTGCGCGGGGCTAGCTCCTCGAACGACTTTCCGTCCGACGGCCTGGCCAGATGCTGGCTGAAGATGATCCTGCCGTTGTCCGCCGAAGCGGCCTCGGCAGCAGTTTCGCCTGCGGTTCTGTCGTGAGGCCGGCGTACGATGTCTATCTCCACGAGGCCCTCAGCCAGCCGTAGAGCGGTCTCCACAGAGTCGGTCAGGCGGCGCCCGATGCCGTCGCGCAACACCAGGCGGTCGATCACAACGCTGATCTCGTGCGTCTCGTAGCGCGCCAGCTCCAAGCCGTCGCTGCCGCCGGAGAGTCCGGTCGCGGCTGTCATGTCGGCCAGCTCCAGCAGCTCGCCGTCGACGATGGCTCGAGAATAACCCTGCCGGGCGAGGTCAGCGAGCAGTGTGTCATAAGTGCCCTTGCGCCCGCGCACGACCGGGGCCAGCACTTGGAACCGGGTGCCTACGGGAAGGTCGAGGATGCGGTCGACGATCTGCTGGGGGGTCTGGCGGATCAGGCGCTCGCCTGTCTCCGGGTCGTGCGGCACGCCGATGCGGGCATACAGCAGCCTCAGGTAGTCGTAGACCTCGGTGACGGTGCCCACCGTGGAACGGGGATTGCGCGAGGCGCTCTTCTGATCGATCGAGATGGCGGGCGACAGGCCCTCGATGAAATCGACATCGGGCTTGTCCATCTGGCCGAGGAACTGCCGCGCGTATGCCGACAGCGACTCCACATAGCGGCGCTGCCCCTCAGCAAAGATGGTGTCGAAAGCCAGCGAACTCTTGCCGGAGCCCGACAGCCCCGTGCAGACGATCAGCTTGTCGCGGGGGAGATCTAGATCGACATCGCGCAGGTTGTGCTCACGCGCACCCGAGATGACGAGCCGATCGGCCACGTTGGAACTCTAGCGCCCGACCCGACCGCAGCAGCGAACATCTGTTCGCATTAATCGTTGGAACTGACCGACCGTGAGGATCAGACCAGCACTAACATACGCACAAGAAGCAAGATCCAAGTCGGTACAGCGACCCCGATCATCAGCAACGCCTCGCGCTGATACTCACTGCCGACGCAATCGCCATGGCGTCTAGAGGATGTGCAGTCTGGACCAGTCGTGTCGCGAGAGCATTCCATGACACTTGTAATCACCGCGCTGCCGGCAAAGGTCAGGCAGTGGTATGAGGGTCTCGTCACTGGCGACGACGGAGTACCTGTCGAGCCCGGCATCGGCGTAGTCTCGAAGCCGGAAGCCGCGACCTTCCGTGTTGCGGGAATACACGGCCCGGGCTACGACGTAGTCGAGGTTTACAGAGATAATCACCACCGGACGCTGCTTGCCGTGAAGCCTGGGCCGATGAGGATCGCGGGAGCTGTAGCGCACCCACGCCTCCATCACTAACCCCGGCCGCGGGCCGCGGTCCTCAATCGCCACCACCTCTGCCAGAGGCCTGCCGTTGATCAGCACCGGCGACGGCCCGTCGACACGTCCGCATGGTCGGGAAGCAGGCATAGCACCCAGCACCTTCAAGCCGATCGGCGTGCGCTTCACTCTCATCTCGACCGTCTGTCCGATCCGCCACCCGGGCTCGGCGTGATCCCGGTCTACGGGCACGTTCGGGCTGCTGCCGTCGATCGGCCGCCAGTTCCAGCGGCCCTCACGGTCGGGCCCGGAGAGAATGCCCCGCAGCTTCAACAACTTCGCCATCGCTAGTGCATCTCGCTCAGCTCCCGGCGCATGTCCTTCACCTCGTCGCGCAGCCGGGCCGCATACTCGAAGCGGAGTTCGGCGGCGGCCTCGTGCATCTCCTGCTCCACTGCGCGGATCAGCCGCTCAAGCTCGGCGTCAGGCAGCTCACCCAGATCGCGCGCGGCCTGGCGGCGCCGCGCTCTCAGATCGCCCGCGCCGTCAGGCACCGGCGCGCCGCGCTCTGGTCGGATCAGGGCCAAAATGTCGGTGACCGCCTTACGTACTGTCGACGGGTCAATGCCGTGAGCCCTGTTGTGAGCCTGCTGCAACACGCGCCGGCGGTTCGTCTCCGATATAGCCCGCCGCATTGAGTCCGTGACCCGATCCGCATACATCACCACCTGCCCGTCGACGTTCCGGGCAGCGCGGCCGATGGTCTGTATCAGTGAGGTCTCGCTGCGCAGAAACCCCTCTTTGTCGGCGTCGAGGATCGCCACCAGCGACACCTCGGGAAGGTCGAGGCCCTCCCGCAGCAGGTTGATGCCCACCAGCACGTCGAACTCACCCAACCTCAGATCGCGCAGTATCTCGATACGTTGAACAGTGTCCACCTCGCTGTGCAGGTATCTAACCCTCAGGCCCAGTTCTAGCAAGTAGTCGCTGAGGTCTTCGGCCATCTTCTTGGTGAGTGTGGTGACCAGCACCCGCTGGTCGCTTGCGGTGCGATCCGCGATCAGCTCCTGCAGGTCGTCGATCTGCCCTTTGGTGGGCTTGACGATCACCTCGGGGTCGACAAGCCCAGTGGGACGCACAATCTGCTCCACCACCCGGTCTGACACCTGCAGCTCGTAGCGCCCCGGGGTGGCGGACAAGAAAATCGCCTGGTTGAGGCGGGCCATCACTTCGTCGAAGCGCAGAGGCCGGTTGTCGGCCGCCGACGGCAGGCGGAAGCCGTGGTCGATTAACGTCATCTTGCGGCTGCGGTCGCCCTCGTACTGGCCGTGCAGCTGCGGGACGGCGACGTGGGACTCGTCGATTACCATCAAGAAGTCCTCGGGAAAGTAGTCGAGCAACGTGTAAGGCGCCTCGCCCGGGGCCCGCCCGTCAATGGGGGCGGAGTAGTTCTCGATGCCGTTGCAATAGCCCAACTCCGACATCATCTCCAGGTCGTAAGAGGTGCGCATCTGCAGCCGCTGAGCCTCCAGCAGCTTGCCTTCGTCCTCAAAGAACGCCAGACGGCCGGCTAGCTCCTCCTCGATGCGGATCATGGCGCGCTCCATGCTCTCAGCGGAGGTCGCGTAGTGCGTAGCGGGGAACACCACGAGATCTTCGAGCGTGTCGAGCCGCTCGCCGGTCAGCGGGTCGAGCACGGTGATCTGCTCGACCTCGTCTCCGAATAGCTCCACCCTCACCGCCGTCTCGTCATAGGCGGGATGGATCTCAATGGTGTCGCCCCGCACCCGGAACCTGCCGCGCGTCAGGTTCATGTCGTTGCGCTCGTACTGCATGTCCACCAAGCGCCGCAAGATCGAGCGCTGCTCGTAGTCCTCGCCCCGGTGAAGCACGAGAAGCTGGGTCTCGTACTCCTCAGGTGAGCCCAGGCCATAGATCGCCGATACGGAACTCACCACGATGGTGTCGCGGCGGGTCAACAGAGACGATGTCGCAGAGTGACGCAGCCGGTCTATCTCATCGTTTATGGACGAGTCCTTCTCTATGTAGGTGTCGCTGGCCGGCATGTAGGCCTCGGGCTGGTAGTAGTCGTAGTAGCTGACGAAATACTCCACGCGGTTGTGTGGGAACAGCTCGCGAAGCTCGTTGGCGAGCTGCGCGGCCAGCGACTTGTTGGGGGCCAGCACCAGAGTCGGGCGCTGGACCTGCTCGATGGTCCAAGCAACTGTGGCGCTCTTGCCCGATCCAGTGATTCCGAGCAGTGTCTGGAAGCGTGCCCCTTCGGCCAAGCCCTCCGACAGGGCAGCTATGGCTTTGGGCTGGTCGCCCGCCGGCTCGAAAGGCGCGACCACTTTGAAGGCGCAGCGGTCGCTCGGCTTGGTGACCGGCGGCATCGCCTTTAGCTTAATGACGCCACGCGGTGCCAACCAGACAGCTTCCAGGGCCAACCGGACAGCTCGCAAGGAGATATCTCAGGGGGCTGTACCAGAGGACTATCGCAGGGAGAGAGCCCACTGCCAACAGGCGTCAATCTGAGACGCGAGATCGGCGATAGGGCCGTTGTTATCGATCACGAAGTCCGCCACGGCGATACGGGCCTGGCGACTGGCCTGGTTGGCGATCCGGGCTCGGGCGTCGGCGGCTGTGAGGCCCCGTCCCTCGACAAGACGCCGCACGGCCGTGTCAGGGTCGGTGTCCACCACCACAATCCCGGACAGGTTCTGGTAGTCACGCTTGATTGGCTCGCCGTCGGCTCGCACCAGCAGCGGGATATCGAGCACCACCACGGCTCTGGCCGGGTCGCCGTGGGTGGCCTCCGCCACCGCAGCGCTGCGGCGGGCAGCGAGTTCGGCGGCCACGGCCGGATGCACGATCGCGTTGAGCGCGGCGAGTTCGTCGGTGTCTTCAAAGACGATGGCCGCCACGGCCGCTCGGTCGAGCCCGCCGTCTTCGGCCAGTACGACATCGCCCCAGCGCCGCACCATCGCATCGAACACGCTGCTGCCCGGGGCCTGCAACTCTCGCACGATGGCATCGGCGTCAACAATCCGAGCGCCCCGAGCCGCCAACGCCTCCGAGACTGTGGATTTGCCGGCGCCAATCCCGCCAGTGAGCCCTACCTCAACCGCCGGCTTTTGAACCGGCGGCTTGCGCCTCGGTGACGAGTCGGCGGGGCCGCTGATCGGCTCAGTTACCGTCGTTTAGCTCCTGCCGTCTTCAAACTGCCTCGGCTTGAGGCTCGCCGGCATCTTCGTAGACGCCCTCCTCATATACATCCTCCCAGGCCTGCTGACCCTCAGAGCCGATGCCGATGTAGTTGCCCGCTTCGTCGAAGGCGTGATCTCCGAAGTGCTCCTGATACTCGGCCGCGACCACGCCCCCCTCGGCCGCCTGTTTGATGGACAGGCTGATACGGCGCCTGTGCAGGTCTAGGTCGATGATCTTCACCCACAGCTCCTCACCCGGCGACACCACCTGTTCGGGCGCTTCCACGTGATACGCCGACATCTCCGAGATGTGAACTAGCCCCTCGATCCCGTCGCCGACCTGCACGAAAGAGCCGAAGGGCACAAGCTTGGTTATGCGTCCGTAGACCAGCTCGCCCACCCTGTGACCGGCTGCGAACTCCTGCCAAGGATCCTGCTGCGTCGCCTTCAGCGACAAGCTGATCCTCTCCCTGGCCATATCGATCTCGAGCACCTTGACTTCGATCTTGTCACCCGGCGAGACCACCGACTTCGGGTGCTCCACATGCTTCCATGACAGCTCCGAGACGTGCACCAAGCCGTCCATGCCACCTAGGTCGACGAACGCCCCGAAATGCACCACCGAAGACACCACACCGGATCGGATCTCGCCCGGCTGGAGGTTCTTCAAGAAAGCCTCGCGCTGCTCGCGCAGGGTCTCCTCAAGCCATGCTCTGCGGCTGAGCACCACGTTGTTGCGGTTCTTATCGAGTTCGATGATCTTGGCATGGATCTCGGTGCCAACATATGGCTGAAGGTCGCGCACTCTGCGCTGCTCCACCAGTGAAGCCGGCATGAAGCCCCTCAGGCCGATGTCCACAATTAATCCGCCCTTGACAACCTCGATCACATGGCCCCTGACAGCCGAACCCTCTGCTTTGAGTTTCTTGATGTTGCCCCACGCCCGCTCATACTGAGCTCGCTTCTTGGACAGAACGAGCCGGCCCTCTTTGTCCTCGAGCGTTATTACCTGCGCCTCGACCGTCTCCCCCAGCGAAACGACGTCTGAGGGCATGACATCGTGGCGGATGCTGAGTTCGCGTGCGGGGATCACGCCCTCCGACTTGAACCCGATGTCGAGCAGCACCTCTTCCCTGTCGATCCGGACCACCGTTCCCTCGACGATCTGGCCGTCGGCGACGGTCATCATGGTGGCGGCGTAGGCCTCTTCGAGGCTCATGTCATCGAGATCGTCGGCGACGATTTGACGGGGTATGTAGGAGCCGTCTTCGGCGAAGCCACCCATTTCGGGGGCGTCTGCCATGGCGACGGGCTGGAGGGCGGTTTGGGTCACGTGCTCTTCTCGGGTGGCTGGGACTGGGGGACTTCGCCGTACCGCCGGGCGGCGGCGACGACCGCGAGCGCGGCGCTGTGAGGCTACCTGATGGCGCGCGCCGAACGGTCCGCGCGTGCTGCGGGCGTCTTAGCCCGCAGCACTCAGCCGCGGCCGCATCCCTCAGTCCTTGGCGTCTGCCCAGGTGCGGGCCACTTTGAGGTCCACTTCCAGAGGCGCCCTCAACTCGAACGCCCCCCGCATAACCGCGGCAGTTAGCTGAGCTGCCGCTTCGACCTCCTCTAAGGGTGACTCGACGATTATCTCGTCGTGCACCTGAAGCACGATACGCGAGCGGAGTCCTTCGGCTTCCAGCGAGTGGTCGAGGCGTACCAGCGCCACTTTGAAAATGTCTGCGGCAAGGCCCTGAATCCCCGCGTTCATGGCCTGACGCTCGCCGGCACCCCGGAGCCGCGCGTTGGGGCTTGCTAGCTCGGGGATCTTGCGGCGGCGCCCGAAGAGCGTCTCGGTGTAGCCACGCTGCCGGGCCTCCTCAACGGTTCGCTGCATGTACCGGCGCACCTCCGGGAACGCCTCGAAGTAAGCGTCAAGGATCTGTGACGCCTCAGAAGTTCTGATGTTGAGCCGCTGCCCCAGGCCGTAGGCCTCCATGCCGTACGCCAGTCCGTAGGACACCATCTTCGCTGTCGAGCGCTCCTCCACACCCACGCTGGCCGGGTCGATTCCGAAGATATGGGCAGCTGTGGCGGTGTGGATGTCGTCGCCGGCGTCGAACGCGGCGATCAGGCCGGGATCCTGAGACAAGTGGGCTATGCAGCGCAGCTCGATCTGGTCGTAGTCGGCTACCAGCAGCCGACTACCGCTCGGGGCGATGAAAGCGGTGCGGAACACGCGGCCCCGCTCGCTGCGTACCGGTATGTTGTGTAGGTTTGGGGCGTCGGAGCTGAGGCGGCCCGTTCGGGCGACGGTCTGGTTGAAGGTGGCGCGGATACGGTCGCCGGGTCCGACTTCTGCGAGCAGGCCCTCTCCGTAGGTGGACCGCAGCTTCTCCACGGCGCGGTACTCGAGCAGACAGCCGACGATCTCGTGCTCGCCTTTGAGGCGCTCCAGAGTGCGGGCATCGGTGGAATAGCCGGTCTTGGTGCGCTTGAGCGGTGTCAGCCCGAGTTCGTCAAAAAGGATCGCTCCAAGCTGTTTCGGGGAGTTGATGTTGAAGTCGCGACCGGCCAGGGCGAGCACCTCGTCGCGCAGCCTGGCCGCCTCGGTCCGCAGTTCGTCTCGTATGCGCCTCAGCACTTCGGGGTCTACGCCGATGCCGATGTGCTCCATGCGCGTCAGCACGCGTACCAGCGGAATCTCGACGTTGTCGTTGAGGTCGGCGAGGCCCTGGGAAGCCAAAGCCGTGCGCATGGGCGACGAAAGCCGCTCAGCGGCCAGAGCCGCCCAGCCCGTCCGTTCGGCTGTCTCCACCGCGGCCCCGTCGAAGCTGAGCTGGCCCTCCTCCGAGTCTGGCGGTGGCGCCATTCCCGTGTGGCGCGCCAGCAAGTCGCTGAGCTCGTAGCGGGTGTCCGACGGATCCAGGAGATACGCGGCGAGCCTGGTGTCGAGCCAGGGGTCGCGCATTTCAACGCCGGCGTCGAGCAAGCCGCGCATGAGCGACTTGGCGCCGTGCGCGGCCAGCGGCCGCGCCGCGCCGGCCGGGTCGCGGCCGAGCACCCCCCGGAGCGCGGCGTTGACTTCGTCATGTTCGATAAACGGCCCGGGTACGAAGGCAGCAGCCGCGGCAGCGCTGTCGGTGACGAACGCGAAGCCCTCAGAGACGCCACCGGGAGCGGCTGCCAGCCCCACTGGCAGGGTCCCGCAGTCTGCGTCAGTGAAGCTCCACAGCATGCCCGCCGCCTCGGCCGGCGAGGAGCACACAGTGACGCTAGCGATCAGCTCTGGCGTCGGCGACTCATCCGCTGAGACGTCCCCGAACACGTAGGGCAGCTCGACCAGGCGTGGGCGCAGCTGGCGGAACTCCAGGAAGTCGAATAGCTTTTGCACCGCCTCGGGGTCGGGCGCGGCCATCCGCAGATCGTCGAGACTCGCCTCCAGCGGAACATCGCGCACGAGCCGCATCACCTGCTCGTTGCTGCGCACCTGTAACTCACCGGCGGCGAGGTTCTGCCTAAGCTTCGGAGTCAGCTCGTCCAGCGACGCGAAGACAGCATCGAGGCTGTGGTGCGTGTTGACAAGCCGGGAGGCGGTCTTCGGCCCGACGCCGGGCACACCCGGGAGGTTGTCACTCGTGTCGCCGCACAGCGACGCGTATACCACGTACTCAGCGGGGTCTACGCCGATGCGCTCGACTATCCCAGCTTCGTCGTAAAGCGCGTAGTCCGAGACGCCTCGAAGCGTGTAGAGCACCTTGACGTGCGGGTCTTCAACAAGCTGGAAGGAGTCGCGGTCGCCGGTGACGACGATTACGTCATGGCCGGCGTCGCGGCCCTGCGTGGCCAGCGTGGCGATCACGTCGTCGGCCTCGTATCCGATCGCTTCGGCTGTGCGCACCCCCAGAGCGCCCAGCACCTCACGCACCAGGCCCATCTGCTGTCGCAGGATGTCAGGCGTCGGCTTGCGCGTGGCCTTATAGGAGGGCACGCGCTCGTGGCGGAATGTCGGCTCGGGACGGTCGAAGGCGGTGACGACCTGGTCTGGCAGGTGATCTCTCCACACCTTTATGAGCATCGATGTGAAGCCATAAACTGCATTCGTTATCTGACCTGAAGCCGTGGCCATGCTGGCCGGCAGGGCGTAGAAGGCTCGATAGACGAGCGAGTTGCCGTCCAAGAGCACCACTTTGGCCACTAGCCCAATCTATGTCGGACAGCTCACTCCATGTCGGCGCACGGGCGATGGGAGGATCGGCCGTCCCCAAGGGCGGGCGCTCAGGTCGGGGGTGTCCCTCTATCGGGCGCTCAGGGCCGGGCGCGTCCCTCTATGACATCTTGGGCCACCTCTCGCAGCGTGCGCCGCTGCGACATGGCTGTCCGTTGGATGAAGCGGTGGGCCTCGCGCTCCGACATCGCGGAGCGGTCCATCAGCCTGCCCTTAGCGCGGTCCAGGAACCTGCGCACCTCAAGCTTGTCCTCCAGTTCGGCCACATGGCCTTCCAGCGCCCTGAGCTCCCGGAACCGCGCCAGCGCCAGCTCCACCGCCGGCGCGAGATCGTCGCGGCGATAAGGCTTCACCAGATATGCCATGGCACCCGACTCTCGGGCCCGCTCCACCAAGTCGCGCTGGCTGAAAGCCGTCAGAACTACCACCGCGGCTCCGCGCTCTGAAGCTATAGCACGGGTGGCCTCGATGCCGTCGAGCCCCGGCATCTTGACGTCCAGGATTGCCACGTCGGGCCGGTATTCGGACACCAGCCTCACCGCCTCATCTCCACGTCCGGTGTCGGCCACCACGTCGTAGCCCTCCTCGCGCAGCGTCTCCACGAGGTCGAGCCTGATGATCGCCTCGTCTTCAGCGACGACCACGCGCACTGCGCTCCCGCGCACGGCTTGAGCCCTCAACACGCCAGGAGCCGCTCGAGCAGTCTGTCCTGGTCGGCTTCGAGTCGGTTGATCCGCTTCACCAGATTGTCGCGGTGAAGCCGGAGCCGCTCGGCGTGCCGCAGAGCCCGGCGGTACTCGTGTTCGGCCAGCGGCGTCTCAGAGACCATCGCTCGAACCCGGCAGTCCTCGGCATCGTCCGCGATCGGCGCCAGCTGCTCTTCGGTGATCTTCAGGTCGTCGCGCAACCGTCGCAGACTGCGGCCCACAGTGCCCAGTCGACGCTCAATTCGCTGGCGGCCCATCAGCGTAATTTTAGCCGGAGTGGCCTATCCGTAGTTTCCAGCCGGAGTGCCCGGAGAGGGATTCGAACCCTCACGCCCCTGCGGGCGGCGGATTTTGAGTCCGCTGCGTCTGCCACTTCCGCCATCCGGGCGGTGCCGCTAATACTATCTGTGCGGCTAAGTTGCTGTCTGCGCGAATTCAGATTTGCCATCTCAGATGAAACTCCGGCGGCGGTCTGAGAGTCTGAATAAGCTGAGCGTGATACCGTCGCGGCCTGCCGCGCTCGGCAAGCTTGTCAGTCCCGCTATGGCGTGCCTGAGGCTTTGCGCCCTGTACGACCCGCTACCAGACCAGCAGAACGAAGGGCGTCCGCCGATGATCGTGTTCATGTACCCGGGCCAAGGCTCGCAGCGGCCCGGCATGGGCGAGGCGTGGACATCTCATCCTTCATGGGAGCTAGTGGCGGAGGCTTCAGAAGCCGCTGACAGAGACGTCGCGCGGCTGCTGCTCAACGCTGACGCTAAGGAACTCACGAAGACGCGCAACAGTCAGCTGGCCACGTTCGTGATGTCAGTGGTGACGCTGGACGCTGTGGTGCGACTCGGCGCAGAGGCAGCAGGCCACGTAGGCCACAGCCTGGGCGAGTACTCAGCGCTGACCGCCGCGGGCGTGGTCGACTTTAGCGACGCGGTGGCACTGGTGACCGAGCGAGGCAACGCCATGCAGGCCGCGGCCGATGAGCGCGAGGGAACGATGGCGGCCGTAATCGGACTCGACGATGACGCTGTGCAGATCGCATGCAGCCGCGCCGCGGTCGACGTGTGGATCGCCAACCACAATGCCCCGGGCCAGGTTGTGATCGCCGGCGCGCCGGACTCGATAGTCGCCGCCGGCAAGATCGCCCGCGAGCTCGGGGCCAAGCGGACGGTGATGCTGCCCGTCGGCGGCGCCTTCCACACCGCGTTCATGGCCTCGGCCCGAGAACGGTTATCCAAAGCCGTCGGCCGCACCGAGTTCCGAGACCCTCACGGCATGGTGATCGCGAATGTCGACGCCTCCGCCCACAGCCGCGGCGCGGACTGGCCCGACCTACTCAAGGCACAGCTCACCAGCCCGGTGCGCTGGCGTCAGACTCTCACGGCTTTGGACGAGGCCGGGTTCACGACGTTCGTGGAACTCGGGCCGGGAAAGGTGCTCACCGGCCTCGCCAAGAGAACGCTCAAAAAGCACCGACGCCTTTCTGTCTCAGAGCCCAATCACCTGGACGGGCTGTTAGAGGCGCTGGCTCCGGCCCCTGACGGTCATGACACTGTCGCCGCGAGCTTCGAGGGCGAGCGTCTTTTTGCCACCGAGCGGCTTGTCGTCAGCCCGGCTGCAGGCGTGTTCGCCGCCGCCGACGGCCTCGCCGCCGGATCAACGGTGGTCGTGGGACAGCTGATTGGCAGCGTCGGCGCTCACGAAGTGCGCAGCGCTTTTGCTGGGGAACTGATGGGCGTTCTGGC
Organism: Acidimicrobiales bacterium; assembly: GCA_965214945.1. Taxonomy (GTDB): domain Bacteria; phylum Actinomycetota; class Acidimicrobiia; order Acidimicrobiales; family Aldehydirespiratoraceae; genus JAAXHB01. The sequence continues at coordinate 1,696,849 of OZ244029.1, forward strand.
GGTGACCGGAGAGCGCGTCACCGCCAGCCAGCCGATCGCATGGCTGAGGACTAGCTGAACTGCCATGGGGGCCCGGGTGATCGGAATCGGTACGGCTCTGCCCGAGAGAGTCGTCACCAACGACGAGCTGGCGGCCACCATGGACACCAGCGACAAGTGGATCAGGGAGCGCACCGGTATCCGCGAGCGCCGCATCGGGCTGCCCACCTCTGTGCTAGGCGTCCAAGCGGGGCGCGCCGCGATGGAAATGGCCGGCGTGGACCCCGCCGACATCGGCCTTCTGATGCTCAGCACCGCCACCGCCGATCAGCTCCTGCCCGGGAGTTCTGCGGAGATCAGCGCGGAACTCGGCCTGGAATGCGGCGCATTCGACCTGAACGCGGTCTGTGCCGGCTTCACCTACGGCTTTGTAGTGGCCACGGCAATGATCGACTCACACGCCGGCCCTGAGCGTGTGCTGCTGATCGGCGCAGACGCCCTGTCGCCGATCACCGATTGGACCGACCGGGCCACGGCCGTGCTGTTCGCCGACGGCGGCGGTGCGGTGGTCCTCGAGCGCACCGAGGTTCGCACCCTGCTCGGATGGGATCTCGGTGTCGACGGCAACTACCGGTCGATCCTCTACTGCGATCACAACTCCACTGTGGTCATGGAAGGGCGCGAGGTGTTCAAGGTGGCGGTGCGAGCGGTGACGCGCTCTGTGCTCACTGCACTGGAGCGCGCCGGGCTAAGCCCAGAAGACGTGGACGTGCTGCTGCCGCATCAGGCCAACATCCGCATCATTGAGGCCATCTGCAGGCGGACCGGGATCGGCTCCTCCAAGACTTACAATGTGATTGAGCGTACGGGAAACAACTCGTCGGCGACGATCCCCCTTGCGATGGCCAAGGCCCACAAATGCGGAGCGCTGACGCCCGGCGCCGTGGTGGTCATGACCGGCTTCGGCGCCGGCATGACTTGGGGCACCACGGTCGTGCGTTGGTGAGCCGAGCGCGGGTGACCGGGGAGGGCACCGACGCCCAACGCTCGAGAAGCGCCCGTACCTCAACGCGAGCAAACCGCGCAGCAGGCGCGAACCACGCAACAGCCAACAACTGCGCGTCAGCCCGATGAGTTCAGCTCGGGTGGCGCTGGTGACCGGCGGAAATCGCGGCATCGGCTTGGCCACAGCCACTCGCCTGAGCCGAGCCGGGCACCGGGTAGCGATCACCTATCGTAGCCAGCCGCCGTCCGACGCCAAAGAACGCGGGCTCACTTGCGTGCGCTGCGACGTCACAGACCCGGACTCGGTGAAGGCGGCCGTTGCAGAAGTCACAGAAGCTCTCGGGCCGGTAGAGATCCTCGTCTCCAACGCCGGCATCACCGCCGATGGGCTCAGCGTGCGCATGTCCGACGACGACTTCCGCCGCGTGCTCGACACCAACCTCACCGGTGGCTTCAGAGTCGCGCGGGAGACGGTCAGATCGATGATGAGACGTCGCTGGGGCCGGATCGTGTTCATCTCATCGGTGTCAGGCATCGGCGGCCAGGCAGGCCAGGCCAACTACGCAGCGTCCAAGGCCGGCCTGATCGGACTGGCGCGCTCGATCGCTAAGGAGTTCGCCTCGCGTGGCGTGACGGTGAACGTCGTAGCACCCGGCCCCGTGGGCACGGACATGCTCTCGGCTCTAAACGCCCGGCAGCTCGCCGCCATCGTGGAGCGCGTGCCCGTGGGACGGGTCGGCACACCCGACGAGCTGGCCGCCGCGATTGAGTTCCTCACGTCGGAGGGTGCCGGCTACATCACCGGTATCGTTTTGGCCGTCGACGGCGGCATCTCGATGGGCTGACAGAACGGAGCCCCGAAGCCGGAGCCGCAACATCGCAATGGTCCATTACAACAAGACTCGAGAACATCTTGAGGACATGAGGAGGCAGCAGTGAGCGACGACACTTTCGAGCGCTTCACGAACTGCACCGTCGAGGTGCTGTCGGTGGAGGCGTCTCAGGTGGTTCCCGAGGCGGACTTCGCCGACGACCTAGACGCCGACAGCCTGGACATCGTCGAGCTGGTGATGGCTCTCGAGGAGGAGTTCGACATCGAGGTCGACGAGGAGGAGCTAGAGGGCGTCTCGACGGTGCAGGCGGCGTTCGACCTCGTCAGATCCAAGATCTGAACCACGCCGCCATGCTGGGAGGGCATCAGGCCCTGAAAGGTCCCGACCACTGCCGACGGGTGGCTGTCACAGGCGTCGGCGTCGTCTCAGCGGCGGGCATCGGCGCGGAGGCCTTTTTTGAGGGGCTATGCAGGCCCGCGCCCACCGGTGAGCGCCGGGTGACGGATTTTGACCCGCGCCCCTGGTTCGACAATCCTAAAGAGGCACGCCGGGCGGACCGCTTCACGCAATTCGTGGTGGCCGCCGCGGCCGAGGCGATGGCCCAAGCTGGCGAGATTGACGCCGACCCGAACCGCTGCGGCACGATGATCGGCACCGGCGTGGGCGGTATCTCGACGCTGGAAGCCCAGATTCAGGTGCTGCGGAACAAGGGCCCGCGTCGTGTGTCGCCGTTCTTGGTCCCGATGATGATGGCCAACGCGGGTAGTGCCACGCTCTCGATGCGATACGGCTGGATGGGGCCTTCAGAGAACGTCGTAACCGCCTGCGCGGCCGGCACTCACGCGGTGGCTAACGGGGCGCGCCTGGTGGCACAGGGCCGCTGTGACGCCATGCTCGCGGGTGGGTCGGAGGCGCCGTTCACACCCACATCGGTGGCCGGGTTCACAAACATGACGGCCCTGTCCTCTAGCGGTGTGAGTAGGCCTTTCGACACAGACCGCGACGGGTTCGTGATGGCTGAGGGAGCGGCTGTGCTTGTGCTGGAGGAATGGGAGCGGGCTTCAGCCCGCGGCGTGACAATTCTCGCGGAGATACTCGGCTCGGCTTCAACCGCCGATGCACACCACATCACGGCGCCGTCGCCGGGAGGCAGCGGCGCGGTGCACTGCATGCAGCTCGCATTGGACGACGCCGGCATCTGTCCGGATGACGTGGTGCACGTCAACGCTCACGGCACATCCACCGACCTCAACGACGCCGCCGAGGCCGAAGCGCTCGACAAGGTGTTCGGCACGTCGCCCGGGCCGCTGGTGACTTCCACCAAGGGCGTCACGGGTCACGGTCTCGGAGCGGCCGGCGCTCTGGAAGCCGTCGCTGTGGTACTGGCCATAACGAGGCGGTTGATCCCGCCGACGGCCGGCCTGGTGAATTTCGACCCGGAGCTTCCGCCGATCCGCGTCGTCGCCGGCGAACCGGCACCGTGGAATCCCGGCGTGTCGATCTCGAACTCTTTCGGCTTCGGAGGACACAACGGCACAATCGTGATCGGCCCCTGAGCGGCCGGGCGGCTCAGACGATCACGAACATCAGCCGGCACTCCGCGGCGACGGCGCCATCGACCTTCGCCGTGCCCTTGCCTTTGCCGCCTCTGGCTCCGAGCCGTGTCATCTCAACCTGTAGCTCAAGGGTGTCGCCTGGCTGCGCCTGGCGTCGGAACCGGGCCCGGTCAATCCCACCGAACAGCGGGAGTCGGCCCTTGTAGCGACTGTCGGATAGCACAGCCACCGCGCCGAGCTGAGCGATCGCTTCGCACATCAGCACACCCGGAAGCGTAGGTCGACCAGGGAAATGGCCTGCGAAGAAGGGCTCTTCTCCGGTGAGGCGCCACACGCCCGCAGCACTCACGCCAGGTGTGAGCTGCGTCACTTCGTCTACGAATAGGAACGGCTTACGGTGCGGGATCACCTCCGCCGGCCGAGGCAGCCTCATTGCCTTTCAGCGTTGCCCCTCAGCCGCCCAATTAAGGCGCACCAGGCCGCCCTGTTAACGCGCACCAGCACCGGCGGGAGTTCATCCGGAGCGCTCAGCCCTTAGCAGCCGCCTTCAGCTTGGCGCCCGGCTGGATCTTCACAGACTTGGTGGCCGGCACGGACACGGGCTCGCCCGTTCTGGGGTTACGGCCCATGCGAGCCTTACGTTCCACCTGAGAGAACTTCATGTAACCGGTGACGTTGACATCTCCCCCGTCTGCTACCTGCTCGCAGACAATGGCGAGAAAGGCGTCGAGGCACTGCCTAGCGTCTCGCTGAGTGACACCCGACCGAGCAGCCATCTCGACAACCAGATCGCCCTTGTTCATTAGTTTTTCCCTTCGAGTCCGCAGGCCGACAAGAGCGGCACTAACACCTTGGAGATTATACGGCCAGTCACATTGCAGGCTGTGAGCCCGCTGCTATGAGACCCGCGACTACGGGCAGCGCTGGACTGCGTCGGCCTGCGGGATTCGCGAGTTGCGCGCCTCAGCGTCGCAGAACGACCGAAGAGCCGTGGCCGAACAGTCCCTGGTTGACGGTGATGCCCGCCTTGGCGCCTTCCACCTGGCGCAGCCCCGCCTGACCTCTGAGCTGCCAGACGATCTCACAAACCTGGGCCAGGGCCTGAGCGGGGACAGCCTCTCCAAAAGCGCCAAGCCCGCCGCTGGGGTTCACCGGAAGCCGCCCGCCGATGGCGGTGTCGCCGTCTCGCAGCATCCCCTCGGCTTCGCCTCGCTCGCAAAAGCCGAGGTGCTCGCACCAGTCGAGTTCCATTGCCGTCGAGAGGTCGTACACCTCCGCCAAGTCCATGTCCTCGGGCCCGAGACCGGCTTCGGCATAGGCCCCAGCCGCGATCGAGTCCTTGAACGATGCCGACGCCGGTGACGAGCCCAGGCTCGAGTCGGAGGCCAGGTACGGCAGGTCGATGACTGTGTCCGGGTAAGCGGGCGACACTGTGGAGATGCCCGCCACCCTCACCGGGCGGTCGTGGCCGTGGTCTCGGGCCCACTCCATCGACGACACCACTAGCGCCGCGCCGCCGTCGGATGTCGCGCAGATGTCGAGCAGCCGCAGCGGGTCCGATACCACCGGGCTGTTTCGCACGTCGTCGAGACCGTATTCTTTTGTGTATCGAGCGTTGGGGTTGTGCGCCCCGTGACGGGAGTTCTTCACCTTCACCATGGCGAAGTCGTCGGTTGTGGCGCCGTAGAGGTCGATCCGCCTGCGGGCGTGCAGCCCGAAGTACACGGGGTTGGTGGCACCCACCAGCCGGAATCGCAGCCAGTCGAGGTCGTCGGGACGATCGCCAGGATTGGGGGCCAGGAAGCCCTTGGGGGTGGTGTCGGCCCCCACTACCAGCGCCACGTCGCAGGCACCAGAGAGTATCTGGCCGCGGGCAGCCTGAAGCGCGGTAGTGCCCGATGCGCACGCCGCGTAGCTGCTGGCGAGCTGCGCCCCGTTGAAGCCCAAAGCCCGAGCGAAGGTCGAGCCCGCCACGTAGCCCGGATAGCCGCAGCGCACGGTCACGGCGCCTGAAACGAAGCCTACGTCGGTGTAATCGACGTTTGCGTCGCGCAGCGAAGCCGTGGCCGCTGCCACGCCGTACTCGACAAAGTCGCGGCCCCATTTGCCCCAGGGGTGCATCCCCACTCCGAGAACAGCCAGTTCCTCCATCTCAGACGCTCCCGTCAGACGCTGCTGCGCCGCTGATCGCCGCCGACGCGGGCCGCCATTTCCACACCAGGTAGTCGAAGTCCCCGTCGCTGTAGAGCGTGTCGACGGTCAGCTCCATCTCCATGCCCACCTCCAGGTCCTCGGGGCTGATCCCGTGGACGCACTGGCCTAGCACCACCATCTTCTCCGCTTCCAGCTCCACCGCCGCAATAGTGATGGGCTCATACGGCTCAGCGTTCACCATGAAAGGCGGCGGCGGCGGATAGTGGCTCGTCGTGTAAGACCAGATCCGACCCCGGCGGCTCAGCAGCACCTCCTCCAGCTCGACGGGCCCAACTGAGGGGTCTGCACCGCCGAGATGTTTGGGAAAGCAGTAGTAGTCCGTTCCGGGCGCCCTCCCGCCTATGAGGCGAGGCTCAACGCTGTCGAGGGTGAACAGCCCCTCAACCGCCGGCACCCGCCTCTTGGTCACCGCTTGACGATACCGGCCCGCGGAACCGTCTCGTGTCGGCCCTGAGCGCGGTCGGCCCAGCGACGTCGCAGGACTCGACCCGGATCGTCTCAGCCGACTCCGGCGATCATGAGTTCATAATCTGAACTCATGATCGCGTGCCAACACCGCGGCGACAGCGGCATGACGCACTAGCTTGGCGATCATGTCAACCGTGTCAACACATCAAGCCGTGTCGTCCTGGGATGACTTCCCGGTGCACCAGACCTCCGAGTTGATCCGCCACGCGGCCACTTCAGACCGGAACTTCTACGACCGCTACTACTTCAACCTGCACTCCAGCAGCGACGAGTACTTCGCGATCTTTGGCATGGGCCAATACCCCAACCTGGGCGTGACCGACGCTTTTTGCACCGTCGCCATCGCAGGCGAGCATCACGTGGTCCGGGCCAGCCGCCCGCTCCGAGACCGGGCCGACACTTCAGTGGGCCCGGTGCGCGTCGAGGTGATCGAACCGCTGCGCAAGGTACGCGTGGTGGTGGAGCCGGGCCGGCCCGCCGAGTCCGAGATCGCCATGGACGTCACCTGGACAGGGTCTATCGACGCCTACCAGGAGCCGCGTCAGTATCTGCGTGCCCGCGGAGCTTTGATATTCGACACACAGCGCTTCGCCCAGACCGGGCGCTGGCAGGGCGCGATCAGCGTCGCCGGAAAGGATTTCGAGGTCTCCCCCGACCGCTGTGGCGGTACCCGCGACCGGTCGTGGGGTGTGCGCCCGGTCGGTGAGCACCAGCCCGACGGCATCCGCCAGACCACCTCGCTGATGCCAGGCATGTGGAACAACATGCCCGCCGACTACGGCGACCATTCTATACTGTACATGTGCCATGAGCTGCCCGACGGCAACCGTCCCCTTGAGGAGGGTGTTCGGATCTGGGCCGACCCCAACCGCGGGATCGACTGGCTGGGTCGACCGGAGTGGGAGCACGACGTGATCGCCGGAACCCGGCTGCTGGCCCGCTCCCGGATCACGTTCCCAGACGCCCCCGGCAACCCGGTCACGTTGCTTGTAGAGCCGCTAATCAGCAACTTCGTAAGCGTCGGCACCGGCTACGGCCTGGAATCCGACTGGCGTCACGGCATGTGGCAGGGCGAGGAGCCGGTGGAGCAGGCCCTGTCCTACCAGGTAGACGAGATCCGAGGCCTGGGCCAATACGGGCTGGTCGATTCCGTGGGCCGCTTCTCCTACGACGACCCGGCCCTGGGGCCCCAGCAGGGCTACGGCCTCTATGAGCATGGCTTCTTCGGGCCGTTCCCGCGTCTAGGTCTACATGAGCGCGCAGACCTGTTCGGCTGACCTGTCGGGACGCGCCACCCAAAAGACACTGGATGACCTGACGCCGAGTGATGTTCATGGCTGACGGCATCGGAGGCTGGGACTCGCGTCCCACTCTCGACGACCTCCACGCCCGGCACACCTTCTCAGGGCGCCACATCGGGCCGAGCGAATCACAGGCAGCCGACATGCTCGAGGTCATCGGTGTCAGCAACATCGCCGAACTCATCGACAAGACCGTGCCCGACGATGTCCGCCAGAGCGATCCGCTCAATCTGCCCGAGGAGTGCCGCCAGCAGTTCGCCCAGGACGAGCTGAGAGAGATGGCCAAGGCCAACCGGCAGGCGGTGTCGATGATCGGCATGGGCTACCACCAGACGATCACGCCCGCCCTCATCCGCCGCAACGTGTTGGAGAACCCGGGCTGGTACACCGCCTACACGCCGTATCAGCCCGAGATCTCTCAGGGGCGGCTCGAGGCTCTGCTCAACTTCCAGACCATGGTGGCCGAGCTGACCGCCATGGACCTGGCCAACGCGTCGCTGCTCGACGAGCCCACCGCCGCAGCCGAAGCCATGACCCTGATGCATCGGGCCGTCCGGGGCCGACGAGGCGACCGCTTCGTGATCGACGCCAACTGCCATCCCCAGACCATCGCCGTGGTAGCCACCCGGGCCGAGCCCATCGGCCTCGAGGTGACCATCGCAGATCCTGCCGATGCCGACCTCGACGGCGTCTACGGGATGCTGGTGCAATACCCTGGCACCACCGGCGCCATCTGCGATCTCGCCGCAGTGATAGAGCGTGCCCACGCCGCGGGCGCGATGGTGACGGTAGCCTCCGATCCGCTCGCGCTGTGTGTACTCACCCCTCCCGGCGAGCTTGGTGCCGACGTGGTGGTCGGTTCTGCTCAGCGCTTAGGCGTGCCCATGGGCTTCGGCGGTCCGCACGCCGCTTTTATCGCGATCCGCTCCGAACTCAAACGGTCGCTGCCGGGTCGCCTTGTGGGCGTGTCGGTGGACGCCGCGGGGCGTCCGGCGCTGCGCCTGACGCTGCAGACCCGCGAGCAGCACATCCGCAGAGAGAAGGCCACGTCCAACATCTGCACCGCTCAGGTGCTGCTCGCGGTGATGGCCTCGATGTACGCCATGTACCACGGCCCCGCCGGCTTGAGGCGCATCGCCCGCCGGGTCAGCCGCCTCGCCGCGATCTTGGCCCAGGGTCTGCGCGAGGGTGGCGTGGAGTGTGTCCACGACGAGTTCTTCGATACCGTCTGCGCCCGGGTGCCGGGGCGGGCCGACAAGGTGATCGCCATAGCTCTGGCGGAGGGCATCAACCTTCGACGCGTCGACGCCGACACCGTGGCCGCGTCCCTTGACCAGACCACCGCCTCTGCGGAGATACGCACCGTGTGGCGAGCTTTCGGCGTGACCGCCAACGTGGACCGCCTCGACAAGGCTGTCGACCATGCCCTGCCCGAGCGGTACCTGCGCGACACCCCGGCGCTGTCGCACCCGATCTTCTCCGCCTACCGCAGCGAGACCGACCTGGTTCGCTACATGCGCCGCTTGGTGAACCGGGACATCGCCCTGGACCGTTCAATGATCCCGCTGGGCTCGTGCACGATGAAACTGAACGCCGCCATCGAGATGGAGCCCGTGAGCTGGCCTGAGCTGGCCGACATCCACCCGTTCGCCCCGGTGGATCAAACCGCCGGTTACCAGCTCATGATTGACCAGCTCGAACGCTGGCTCGCCGAGATCACCGGATATGCGGCGGTGTCGCTGCAGCCCAACAGCGGCGCACAGGGCGAGCTGGCCGGGCTGCTCGCCATCCGCGCCTACCACCGCAGCCGGGGCGAGGCCGGCCGCGACGTGTGCCTCATTCCCGCCTCGGCTCACGGCACCAACGCGGCCAGCGCGGTGATGGCCGGCATGAGGGTGGTGGTGGTGGCCTGCGACGACCGGGGTAACGTGGACATCGACCACCTCAAGCGGCTGGCTTCCGATCACCGCCGCACCCTGGCGGCGCTGATGATCACTTACCCGTCTACGCACGGGGTGTTCGAAGCCGCCGTGCGCCGCATCTGTGACATCGTCCACGATTTCGGCGGTCAGGTGTACCTCGACGGCGCCAACCTCAACGCCATGGTCGGCCTGGCCAAGCCCGGGCGGTTCGGCTCCGACGTAGGCCACATCAACCTGCACAAGACGTTTTGCATCCCCCATGGCGGGGGCGGGCCCGGCGTGGGCCCGATCGGCGTGGTCGAGCACCTGGCGCCTTTCTTGCCCAACCACCCGCTGGCGCCGGTGGCGGGGCCGCCGACGGGGCCGGGGCCGATCTCCGCCGCACCCTGGGGTTCGGCCGGAATCCTGTCGATCCCGTGGATGTACATCCGCATGATGGGCGCCAAGGGCCTGCGCCGGGCCACCGAGACGGCCATTCTCAACGCCAACTACGTGGCCGCCCGCCTGCGCGACGCGTACCCGATCCTGTACACAGGCGAGAACGGCTTTGTGGCCCATGAGTGCATCCTCGACACCCGGGTGCTCAAAGACGCCCACGGGATCACGGTGGACGATGTAGCGAAGCGGCTCATCGACTACGGGTTTCACGCCCCCACGGTGAGTTTCCCGGTGGCGGGCACGCTGATGGTGGAGCCCACGGAGTCGGAGGGCAGGGCCGAACTCGACCGCTTCTGCGACGCCATGCTCGCCATCGCGCATGAGGCTCAGCGGGTCGGCCGCGGTGACTGGCCCGCCAACGACAACCCCCTCATCAACGCGCCCCACTCGTCGGAGGACGTGACTTCCGACGTGTGGACGCATCCCTACAAGCGCAGTGAGGCCGCATATCCGGAGGCCTGGCAGCAAGGCAACAAGTACTGGCCGCCGGTGAGCCGCATCGACGCCGCCTACGGAGACCGCAACGTCATGTGCAGCTGCCCTCCTCTGGAAGACTTGGCCTATGCCTGACACTGCAGCTACCGACGAATCAGATAACGCCAATACTTCCAACGCCGCAAACGCCAACGATGTAGCCAGCGCCGCGGATGCCGCCGATTCTGCTACGGCTGCGGTTGCCACTGACGCGCTGGTGGAACGCGACGGCCACGTGATGGTCATCACCATGAACCGGCCGCGACGGCTCAACGCCATGACCGGCGCGATGCTGATCCGCATGTACGACGCCTACCAGGAGGCCTCCAGCGATCCCGATGTTCGCTGTATCGTGGTAACCGGCGCGGGCGGGAATTTCTGTTCCGGAGCAGACTTGCGGGCTATGGCTGGCGACGCTGACGACGCCGATCCTCTCGACACGCGGGCGCGCATGGCTGAGGACCCCGACATCGTTTATAAGGCACTGTTCCGGCACTACCGGCCGGCTAAGCCGATCGTGGCCGCGGTGGAGGGGGTGGCCATTGCGGGTGGGACGGAGATATTGCAAGCCATGGAGATCCGGGTGGCGGGCGCATCGGCCCGTTTCGGCGTGAGCGAGGCCCGCTGGTCGCTGTACCCGATGGGCGGCTCTGCGGTGCGGCTGCCGCGCCAGATCGCCTACACCCATGCCGCGGAGATCCTGCTCACTGGCAAGCACATCAGCGCCGCTGATGCGCTGAAGATCGGTCTGATCGGCCATGTCGTGCCCGACGGCGAGGCCCTAGATAAAGCTATGGAGCTAGCCCGACAGGTAGCAGCCTGCGGGCCCCTGGCCACAGCGGCCATCACCCGAACCTTGCATGAGTGCGACGGCATGGCCCTCGACGAGGCGTTGCGCCACGAGTGGGATTACGGCCGGGCTGTGTTCACATCTAACGACGCCAAGGAGGGCCCCAGGGCCTTCTCTGAGAAGCGCCCCCCAAACTTCACCGGAACCTGACGAGCACTTCCGTCCCGAAGGCCGACCGCCCACAACGAGGGGACCTTCGAACTCCACCGTCGCCCCCCTTGGCAGGGGGGCGACTTGCCGATGGTGCCTGTGCGGGCCGTGTCGGGTGGCCCAGGCACCGTCGGGACCGGCGGCGGGATGTCCGTGCCCAGATTCATGGGCCGCGACGGGTGCTACAGGACGGGCGCTACGGTGCCGTGCCGTGCGCCGCTTCGACCTGTTGATCATCGGCGCCGGCTCGGGCAACTCAGTGATCGGCCCCAAGCATGACGGCTGGGACGTGGCCATCGCCGAGCGCGGCCTGTTCGGCGGAACCTGCCTGAACGTCGGTTGCATCCCTTCGAAGATGTACGTGTACGCGGCCGAACTCGCAGAACTGGCCCGCGTTGGCGAGCGCTTCGGCGTGCTGTCACGGTTCGACGGGGTCGACTGGCCCTCGATCCGCGACCGCATCTTCGGCCGCATCGACCCGATCGCCGAGGCCGGACGTCAATACCGCTACGACCTGCCCAACGTCACCGTCTTCGAGCACTCGGCGCGGTTCGTAGGGCCGAGGCAGGTGTCGGTAGGCGGCGAGGTCATCCGTGCCGAGCGGATCGTGGTAGCGGCCGGGTCTCGAGCGGTGGTGCCTCCCATTCCAGGTCTGGACGTCTGCGGCTACCACACCTCCGACACGATCATGCGCCTCGACGAGCAGCCCGAGCGGCTGCTCGTGATCGGAGGAGGCTACATCGCAGCCGAGCTGGGCGGAGTGATGGGCGCGTTCGGCTCAGACGTGACTTTCCTGATCCGCGGCGGCACTTTCCTGCGCCGAGAGGACGACGACATCCGCGCCCGTTTCACCGACGCCTACCGCGCCAAGTTCGACGTGAAGCTGCACACGCGGGTGCTATACGCCCGCTGCGACGGTGACGAGATCGTTCTGGGTGTGAGCGACGGAAGGCGAGATCAAAGTGAGCTGCGGGGCGATGCGCTGCTGGTAGCCACGGGCCGGGCCCCTAACACCGATCAGCTCGACACGGACGCGGCCGGGATTGCCGTCGACGACCGCGGCTACATCGTGATCGACGACCAGTGCCGCGCCAGCGCAGAGGGAGTCTGGGCGCTCGGCGACGTGGCCAATCCCGTGCAGCTCAAACATGTCGCCAATCACGAAGCCCGTGTCGTGCGCCACAATCTCACCCACCCCGAAGACCCGATAACAGTGGACCACCGGTTCATTCCCCACGCCGTGTTCGGCCATCCCCAGGTCGCCAGCGTCGGCCTCGCCGAGCGGGACTGCCTGCGCGAGGGCGTCCCCTATACCAGCCACATCCAGCCCTATGAGGCGGCTGCCTATGGCTGGGCGATGGAAGACACCAACAGCATGGTGAAGGTCATCGCCCACGCCGAGACCCGCCAACTCATCGGCGCTCACATCATCGGCCCACAGGCATCCACGCTTGTCCAGCAGCTCATTCAGGGGATGCACTTCGGACTGACCGTCGATGAGATGGCCCGCGGCCAGTACTACATCCACCCCGCCCTCACCGAGGTGGTCGAACAGGCCCTGCTGGAGCTGTAGCCGTCTGGAGCTGTAGCCGGCTGAGTTCGCTGGCCGGCTGCATCGTAGGATCGGACACGTGAGCAGCACGTTCGGAGCGCTTTTTCGGGTGACGACGTTCGGTGAGTCTCACGGCGGCGCGGTCGGCGCGGTGGTGGACGGATGCCCGCCGCGGCTGGAGTTGGGCGCCTCAGACCTGCAGGCCGATCTCGACCGGCGCAGGCCCGGCCAGAGCCGCCTCGTGACCCAGCGCAAGGAGTCGGACACGGCCGAGATCCTCTCCGGCGTGTTCGAGGGCTACACGACCGGCACTCCGATCGCCGTGCTCGTGCGCAACGCTGACGCCCGGCCCGAGGCTTATGAGCATCTGCGTGACGTGTATCGGCCGTCGCACGCCGATTTCACCTACGACGCCAAGTACGGGTTCCGTAACTGGGCCGGCGGTGGGCGGGCCTCGGCTCGCGAGACCGTCGGGCGTGTGGCGGCCGCGGCTGTGGCCCGCAAGCTGCTGGCGACCGCAGCCGGAATCGAGGTGCTGGCCTGGGTGAGTTCGGTGCACGAGATCGAGGCCGAGGTCGACTCGGTCTCGGTGACACTGGACGACGTGGAGGCCCACCCCACGCGCTGCCCCGACCCGGAGGCGGCCGCGGTGATCGCCGAGTCGATCACCGCGGCCCGAAGCCAGGGGGATTCGCTGGGAGGCGTTGTGACATGCGTCTGCCGGTACGTTCCAGCGGGGATCGGAGAGCCGGTCTTCCACAAGCTCGATGCGGCGTTCGCGGCGGCGATGCTGTCACTTCCTGCTACCAAGGGCTTCGAGATCGGCAGCGGCTTCGCAGGGACGCGGCTGACAGGCAAGTCCCACAACGACCCGTTCGAGCCGGCCGCCGGCGGCGGTGTTCGTACCTCCGCCAACCGGTCGGGGGGTGTGCAGGGCGGCATCTCCAACGGAGAGGACATCGTGCTGCGCGTGGCGTTCAAACCGACTTCGACCATCGCCAGCGAGCAGCGCACGGTCACACGCTCGGGCGAGGCGACGACGCTGGCAGCGCGAGGCCGTCACGACCCGTGCGTTCTGCCGCGGGCGGTGCCCATCGTCGAGGCAATGGCGCTTCTGGTGCTTGCCGATCACTGGCTGATGCAGCGCGCCGTGGATGTGCTGCCGCTGCTCGCGGTACTGCCTTAGCCTTCCCGTAGCCGCAGACAAAGCGAGCGCCACAGGCGGACGGTCAAAACTGCCGGAAACCGCTAAGCCAATCAGCCGAGACTGCCAGCCAGGTGACAACGACTGCCAGGTGACAACGACTGCCAGGTGACAACGACTGCCAGGCGACTGTCAGAGCAGCAGACGGTGAAACGGCGGCTTGACCACGGTCGCACCCAGGTCGCGGCCCCGGATGTCGATCGTCACTCGCTCACCTAATTCTACATCAGGTGTGAGAAAGGCCAGCGCGATGCCGCGGCCCAACACGGGTGAGAAGTTGCCACTGGTGACCACGCCAATGTCGGCGCCACCCCGGCGCACGGTGCAGCCGCTGCGGGGCGGACGCCTTGTCTCGCCTAGAAGCCCTCGCAGCAGCCGCCGCGGTCCGGCAACCCGCTCAGCCTCCAGCGCCGCCCTGCCTCGGAAGTCGCCCTTATCGAAGCGCGCCACCCAGCCCAAGCCGGCCTGAAACGGCGTGATACCCGGGCCGAGTTCATGGCCATACAGCGGTAGGCCCGCCTCGAGGCGCAGCGTGTCACGTGACCCCAGTCCTGCAGATGACACTCCGACGGCAGCCAGAGCGTCCCAAAGGGCCGAGGCGTGCTGGGCTGGAACTGCCAGCTCGACGCCGTCTTCACCGGTGTAGCCGGTGCCCGCAACGGTCACAGGCACACCGTCGAAGCTGATCTCCGCCACTCTGAAGCGGCCTGCTTCCGCAGCCTGCGGAAGCGCCTCGGCCAACTGGGCCCGGGCCTGCGGGCCTTGCACAGCAATCAACGCCCGTGTCGAGGTCACATCCTGCACCACCAGGTCGTCCCGGCCGGCCGCGCTCAGTTCACTGCCAGGCACGTTGCCGGGTTCTCTGCCGAGCGCATCAGCCAATTCGACGGTAAGGGCCGCCAGCACCCGGTCGGTGTTCGAGGCGTTTGGCATCACATCGAAACGATCGGTGCCGGTCTGCCATATGATGACGTCGTCGACCACAGAGCCGTCGGCCGAGTCGAGCAGATGTGTGTATTGAGCGACGCCGGGGCCTATTCGATCGAGGTCGTTAGTGAACGTTTGCTGCAGGGTCCTGTGCGCTCCCTCCCCGCTGACGCGCACCGTGCCCAGATGTGACACGTCGAACATCGCCGACGCGTTGCGGCAGGCGAGATGCTCGGCAACTGTGCCAGCCTGGTAGCACAGCGGCATCTCCCACCCGCCGAAGTCCACCATTCTGGCCTCGGCTGCCAAGTGCACATCGTGTAGCGGCGAGCGACGGCCCGGGGTTTCTGTCATACCGGGGCTTCTGTCATATCTGCCGCCACACTTGCCGCGCAGGCTCAGGCCAACCGCCGCTGGAACGCACTCTGCTGGAACGCACCCCTATCCCTATCGCCTATCCCTGACCGCTTGTCAACGCTGCCGCCCGGCTCGTCAACGCTGCCGTCCGGCGTCACGGGCGCCCGGCGGTTCGCCGCGTTGGGCGGTGCGAGCGCCAGGGCGGTCAGCCCGTGGCCGCGGTGACGACCTGTTCAGGTAACACCTCAACCTGCGTCGCAGCGCCATCGGCGGTCGTGGGGAACAGCTCAACGATGGCGGCGTCCACCTCCTGCTGCAACGGCGCCATCGGCAGCACGTTGAGCACGCCTTGGCCCTTGCTCAACAAGTCGAACAGCTCGTCCCGGCCAGTGACGAGCACCGGCGTCGTGCCATCGATCACGAGATTGGCACTGGCGAGGTCGGTGCCGAATTCGCTTCTGAGGGTGTGGATCACCGAGCGGATCTTGTCGAGCCGCAAGCCCGAGTCCAGCAGCCGCTTGACTGCCCGAAGCATCACCAGGTCGCCATAGCTGTAACGGCGACGGCTGCCGCTTCCTGTGGCCTCCGCAAGCGATGGGCGCACCAGACCTTCACGGGCCCAATAGTCAAGCTGTCGGTAGGTGATGCCCGCGATTTTCAGGGTGGTCATGCTGCCGTAGCCCTGTTCGTGATGGGTGTTGTGACTCATCAAAGCTGCCCTTCTGCTGCGACATCTTTCCTGCTGCGACATCTTTCTTCAGGATCGCAGCGCCGTTGTGCGGCTCTGCTACTCACAGTACCGAAACTACGGCCCTGTCAGATGTGGATAACCCTATGAGAGCGGTACCGCAAACGTCAACCGACAACGTCAACCCGGCAGGACGAACGCAGACACTGATGGGTAACAGGAGAGGCTGACGGACAGCAGACGCGCAAGAACAGACGCTGATAGGCAACAGCAGGGCCGGCCCTTCACAGCCGGCTACGGCAGGTTCACAGCGGATGTCAGGTCAGGTGTCAGGTTTCGAAGTCTTCGGGGGAGATCGAGTCGATGAACTCCTTAAACTGCTCTAGAACGTCATCGTTTTCTTCGACGCTTATCGGGCTGCCATCCGAGCGATAGCCAGCTTCGGCGATCACCGACTCGTCGGCGTAGATGGACGCTCCCGTACGGACAGCGAGCGCGATGGCGTCAGACGGCCGGCTGGAGATCACAACCGGGCCGGACTCGCCGTCGAGATGCAACTCGGCATAAAACGTCTTATCGCGCAGTTCCGTCACCACGACGCGGTCTACCCCGGTATCGAGCCCGTTCAGGACGTCACGCAGCAGGTCGTGCGTCATAGGACGCGGCGTGGCTACGCCGTCAAGGGCGATGACGATGGCGGTCGCCTCGGCAGCGCCGATGAAGATGGGAAGCAGTCGCGCCGATTTTGACATCTCCCTGAGCAGCACAACCGGCGTGTTCGTGGGCAGTTCCACTCTGACTCCGAGCAATTCCATCCGTTGCATGGCTAAAGCCTACTCAGGCCAAGCAGGTCCGGGCCCGGCACCGCGTAAGCACCGACCGCTCACTAAAGCCGACGAGCGGCGGGCTCGGCCCCGGGCCGCGCCGAGCGCTCAGCCGAGATGAGGGCTGAGCGCTCGGCGCAACAGCGAACGCCGCAGCTTGTCGGCGAGGTCAACGAGTTCGGCCAGCTCGTGCCGTATGCGAGCCCTGTCGCCGCGGGCGATCAGAGAGGACACCACCTGCTCGAACACCCCCGCCTCGCGGTCGGCGGCCACCTTATACATGCGCAGACTGCGGGCCGGCACGCCGTGTTCTACGAAGGCGACAACGGCCCGAACCGTCAGCATTGCCTCGTGGTCGAACAACGACTCGTCCGGGTTGACCCGGAGGCCTCCGCTTATCGGGGTGATCAAGCCAAGGCGGATCAGTTCATGCACAAGCGTCACGTTCACATCGACGACGTTGGCGAGTTCTGCAGCGGTGAGACTCACCGACCCTTCAAACAGCTCGGCCGACGCCGCGGCATCGTCTTCGGATGCCTCGGCCGCCTTGTCGCTGCGCTCGATCTCCGCCCGTCCGGATTGAGGGGCCTCGTCGTCGAGGCGACGTTTGATCTCCTTGAGCGGCAGATGGTGATCGCGCTGCTGTTCCAGCACCCACCGCAGCCGTTCGACATCGGCTTCGTAGAACTTGCGGTACCCCGACGGCGTGCGCTCGGGCGCGATGAGTCCCTTGCTCTCAAGGAAGCGGATCTTGGAGACCGTCAGGTCGGGGTATTCCTCGGCTAGAAGTGACAGAACTTTGCCAATAGATCGGTGATCGCGGCTCGTCACGACGACGTCCCGCGGACGAACACGAGCTTGAACCTTCCGATCTGCACTTCGTCTCCCTCGCTGAGCTGGCCCTCCTCTACGAGACGGCGGTTGACGTAGGTGCCGTTGAGCGAGCCGAGGTCACGGATCGAGTACAGGGCCCCGTTGCGGCGCACTTCGGCGTGTCGGGCCGACACGGTGACGTCGTCAAGAAAGATGTCGCTGCCGGGGTCGCGCCCCAGCGCCACCAGGTCGGTGTCCAGTGCGTAGCGGGCCCCAGCCTTAGGGCCGTGGTTCACGACGAAGAGGCCTTCGTCGCGGCTGAAGGCCGACCGGTCGACGGGGGCCACCCCGCGGCGGTCAAACAGCGCGGAATGCTCGACGGTCGGCTCCAACTGCGCGCCCATTGGCGAGCCGCATGAAGAGCACCACCGGGTGCCGGCCGGGTTCCGCTGGCCGCAGGCTGGGCAGGAGCCCGGCGCCACGGTTACTCCCCGATCAGGACCCGATAGGCGGCGGCGTCGAGCAGTCTGTCGAGCCCGCTGACGTCGTCGCAGTCGATGACGCAGATCCATCCAGCGCCATATGGGTCTTCGTTCAGCCGCTGGGGCGCTCCAAACAGCTCGTCGTTGACCTTGGAGACCGTGCCGCTCACCGGGGAATACAGCTCAGACACCGACTTGGTGGACTCTACTTCTCCGAGCACACCGTGCTGTTCGATCTGCGTGCCGACCTCGGGCATCTCCACATACACAACGTCGCCCAGCGCGTCCTGGGCGTAATCGGTGATGCCTACTCGCACCACGGCGCCGTCGGCTGAAGCCCACTCGTGGTCTTCAGAATAGAACAGATGGTCGGGCACTTCCATGTCTCAAACTTAGCCTGAAGTGGAGGCCTTCGCGATGTCCGCTACCGCTCGCCCAAGCCGGTTCGATGCGCCGGACATGCGCCACCCGCTCAGCCTGTCCACTGTCCGCCGTTGACGTCGATGGTCGCGCCGGTGATATACACAGCATGCGGGCCGCACAGGAACTCCACGACGGCGGCGAGATCGGCGGCGTCTCCGGGCGCCGGGCCGGGCACAGTGGCGAGGATGCGATCTCGCAGGCCTTCGTCGAGGGCGGCCCACATCGGAGTGTCGTGAGGTCCGGGCGCCACGGCGTTCACCGTGATGTTGTCGCCTGCATGCTCTCTGGCGAGGAAGCGCGTCAACGTGAGCAGCCCGCCCTTGCTGGCAGCGTAGGCCGGCCCGGACAGCGCCGAGCCACCGAAGCGCGCATTCACCGACGCGACGTTGACGATACGCCCGCCTCCGGCTACTCGCATCCCTGCGATGCACTGGCGGACGCACAGGTAGGCACCCGTGAGGTTGATGTCGATAATGCGCCGCCACTGCTGCGGAGTCTCATCCTCCACTCCCCCGGCGCCCGTGACACCGGCGTTGTTGATCAGAACCGCGGGATGGCCGTAGCGATGGCGCACACCGTCGAAAGCCGCCTGAACCGAGGCTTCGTCGGCCACGTCACAGGCGATCATCTCCGTTCTGGCTATCTCAGTTCTGGCTATCTCAGTTCTGGCGCCGTCCGGGATGCGGCCACCGACGACGGAAGCCAAGTGGTCTCCGCAAATGGGGGCCACATCGAGACCGACGACTGTGGCGCCCGCTGCAGCGAAGCGCTCGCAGACGGCTGTGCCGATGGCGCCCGCTGCGCCGGTGACCACCACGACTCTGGTCATGGGACGCTCATGGGACCCTGCTCATGGAACGGGCCTGAACTCCTCAGCGCTCGGTGTCGGCGCTGTGACCGTCAAGCACCCGGGGCGCGTCCGGGTAGGTAATCCACTCCGTCCAAGACCCGTCGTAGACAGCGACATCGTCGCGTCCGGCTATGGCGTAAGCAAGTGCGGTGCCGCAGGCGCCGACCCCGCCCCGGCAGTACGCGATCACAGGCTTGGCCGGTCCACCGGTCGCCGCAGCGATCCGCCTGCGGGCGTCATCGGGGCTAGCCCAGACCCCTTCGGTGTCGATGAAGTCGATCCCGGGCATCGCTGCGCTGCTCGGGATCTCGCCACCGTCCTCGGCCCGGGCGGAGCCCATGCGCCCGTCCACAAGACGATGCGACCCGGCGTCCAGAGCGGCCATCACGTCGGCCCGCGTGGCGTACAGGGAGGAGTCGAAGCGGGAAGTGAATCGGGCCGGCCGGATGTCGGGAGCCTTGGCATCAACAGGGCGGCCCTCCGCCTGCCACTTGGTTATGCCACCGTCAAGCACGGCCGCGGCCCGGTGCCCGTAGACCCGCAGCGACCACCAAAACCGCGCTGCCACTGTTACATGCTGATCGTCGTAGGCCACCACGAACGCATCGTCGCCGATACCCCGAGACGACATGGCCGCGGCGAAGCGTTCGCCGTCCGCGAGCATCCACAGCCCGGGCCGACCCGGATCGGCGATGTCGGTGTCCCAGCGGACGTGAACGGCACCCGGGATGTGGGCCTTGGCGTACTCGTCGTCGCCGTTGCGCAGGTCGTACGGCCTCAGATACCAGCGGCAGTCGATGACATGAACTCCCGGGTCGTCGAGGTGCTCGGCCAGCCACGCCGTCGACACCAGAGGGCCCGGAGGTCGGTGGATGGTCACGCCGTCACCGAGGGCCGCACAGTGCGCGCCAGCGTCCGTGTGGCTGCCCCGCGGTCGGGGCCGAGGGTGTACCAGGCCAGCGGCATGTCGAGCCCGGCGTCGGCGAAAGCCGCCAGCCCTGTGATCACATCAGAGGCGGTGCCTGCCACAGCGAACACGTCAACCAGGTCGTCACCCACAGTCGACGCGGCGCGGTATTCTCCCTCAGCTGCGACGGCGGCCCTCACCCTGTTGACCGAAGCGGGGTCGGCACCAGAAGCGTCGATCACCGAACCCTCCACCCGCGCCAAATAGTAGGCGAGCACGGGCTTCACTGCTTCTCGCGCCTCGTGCCTGTCGTCGCCGACGCTGGTGAGAACGTTGGCCGACACCAGTAGGTCATCGAGGCTGCGTCCGACCCGGGCCGCGCCTGCCGCCAGGCGCTCACAAGCCCAGCGGGTATAGCCAACGCTGGTGATGGCGCCGAGCTGAACGCCGTCGGCGTGCTCACCCGCAGCTTCCATCATCTTCGGGCTTACCGCGCCCACGTCTACCGGCACAGGCGCCGTCGGCGGAAGGTCAAGACGCAACGACGGCGAGGCCCAAAAAGTGGTCGGCTTGAAGCCGAGGTCGTCGCCGGAGGTCAGCCGGCGCACCGCTCTCACCGCCTCGACTGTGTTCGTGAGTGGTCGCCAGCCTGGCGGGGCCATCCCGAAGCGCCTGACCGTCCACTCGGCGGCGCCTATCCCGAACCGCAGCCGGCCGGGGCCGATGTCGGCCAGCGTCGCGGCTTCAAGCGCCAGCAGTACAGGGCTGCGGAACACCGGGTTGGCGACGCCGACGCGCACCGTGACCCGCTCGGTGGAGTGAAGGGCCGCAGCCGCCACAGAGGTGACCGACTGGAACAACCGGCTCTCAGGCAACGACACCTCGTCGAAGCCGAGCCGGTCAGCTGCGATGGCGAGCGCCAGTGTGTCGGCTACGGGATCCTCGTTGGACAGCGAAAGGCCGAAGCCCCGGAATCGGGTCATCAGGTTCTATGTTGCCCGCTGGAGGTTCTTGCTCGCCGGATGTGGGTGAAGAATACGGATGTGGGTGAAGACTAGGGGACTGGAGGCGCCTGATGTGGATATCGACGATCCCATACGAAGAGGCCGAGGGCGAACTACGGAAGCAGTACGACCGTCAGGCACGGGCCCTGGGGTCGCCCACGGAGATGACGATGGCCGGGTCGCTGCACCCGGATGTGGTGGCAGCGCGCCTCGACCTGTACGCGGCAACTGAGAGGTGCCCGTCGCGGCTGACGCCGCATCAGAGAAACCTGATCAGTTTCGTGACCTCCGCGATCAACTCGACGGTTCACTGCATGAGCCAGGTAACGGTCAAGCTCCGTGAGACCGGCCTCGATGACAGCGACATCGCGGCACTGGCGGCCGACCCGGACGCTTTTGAAGAGCTGGATCTGGATGCCGCCGACGCGGCGGTTGTGCGCTATGCCGTGAAGCTCACCCGCGAGCCCGGCGCTGTCGTCTCCGCGGACATAGACGACCTTCGGGAAGCCGGCTTCGACGACCTCGACATCCTCGACGCCAACGCCCAGTGCGCTCACCTCAACTACGTCAACCGCGTGGCTATGGGCCTCGGAATCCACTCTGTCGTGGATCCCGACTTCCCCGCATACGACGCTATCCCTCGAACCTGAACCGCAGCATCCCACAAACCCCAAGAGACGAGTGCCCGATGGCCCATGACGGGCTGAGACTGTAACTCCAGAAACGCGGTAGTTCCAGAAACGCGGTAGCTCCAGAAACAACTGTGATGATGCGGATGACGGGCGGGACATGAAGGCCGGGCGCGGATGACGGGCAGGGCATGAAGGCCGGTATCTGGGGTTGCGCGTTCCCAGGGTGAGTGTCTAGCTGGCTGACAGCGGTCCGGTTGACAACTGGACGGTCGCGGCGTTGAGGATGGAGGCGCACTGGCGTATGTGGGCCTCGGCGGTGGCGCGGTCATTGAGGGTGACGACGAACAGGTCGTAGTGAGGGCGGAGACCGGCGATCGTCTCAGAAATGTCCGACGGGGCGCCTGCCAGGCCGTAGACGTCCACAAGCGCGTCTGGCAGAAGCTCGGACGCCTCACCTAGCCGCCCCGCTAGCATCAGGCGGCGCACCTCGTCGGCCGAGTCGTTGTCGAGGCCCGCGGCGGTTCTCACATCTGGCGGAGCGTCCAGGGCCATGTAGGTGAAGTGCTTCAGCACCCGCCTGCGCTCGACCTTGTTGTAGGCAAGATAAGCCGACCACGCGATCCGGGCCGAGCCCCGGCTGCGTATCAGCTTCGCCGCGGCCGGCAGGCCAGCGGGGCGCACCGCGGAGAGGATCACCCAGTCGGCTTGGGTGGCTGCGAGGCGCTGGACCCGAGGTCCTCGCCCGGCTACGGCCACGGGTACATCGCCATGGAACCAAGGCAGCGAGGCCGCGCCTGCCCGCTCACCCGCCAGAAGGCGACGGTTCAGCTCCAGCGCATCGCGCAGCGCCGTGTAGGGCCGCTTCGGCCTCAGGCCGAGCGGGTCGAGCACGCGGCTGCCGCCGACGCCGAGACCGTGCCACACCCGGCCCGGAGCGAACTCGGCCAGCGTGGCCACAGCAGCCGCGGTGGCCACCGGGTGCCGGCTGAACGGGTTGGTGATCGCCGGAGCGACCGTCAGCCCGGTGGCGCTTAAGATCGCGGTGAGCGCGACGTACACGTCACGCTCGGTGCCCTCGTCAGCCACAAAGCACGCCGTCGCGCCGAGCGACTCCGCCAGGCGGGCTAGCTCCACCAGCCTGCGAACCGGCTGCGTGGGCTCAAGCCACAGCGCCCAGTCGAGGGTTTCAGCTTGAGATGTACTCACGGGAGACGGCGCATTTGGCTCAGGCTCAGTCGGCACTGTTGGACACATCGAGACCTCTGGGGCGGTGCCGGCGGTCGGCCCTGCTCTGGCGCAGCGCCCGAAGACCCAGCGGCGCGTACTGTGCGGCCGAGAGGTAGCTGCTGATCAGCGAAGGTACGGCGCAGATCCACCCGGCGATGCGAAATCCTGGTGCCGCGGCGATGTGGGACGCTCCCGCCAACAGCAGCGGGAACGCGAAGTAGAGCCCGAAAGTGGCGCATTTGCCCCACCAGATGACCTCGATGCGCTGCGCG
Organism: Acidimicrobiales bacterium; assembly: GCA_965214945.1. Classification (GTDB taxonomy): domain Bacteria; phylum Actinomycetota; class Acidimicrobiia; order Acidimicrobiales; family Aldehydirespiratoraceae; genus JAAXHB01. Next base: position 1,720,201 of record OZ244029.1, read on the forward strand.
CCGAGAGCGCCCAGCAGCAGAGTTGCCGCGGATACCATGACTTCGCGCAGTAGAGTCAGCACAACCAGCCACCAGGGTGCCGATCCGTCGATCCCCACCGCGAAGACCGCCGAGATCAGCACGATTCGGTCTGAGACTGGGTCGAGCAGCTTGCCCAATTCGCTGACCGACCGAAAGCGGCGGGCCCACCATCCGTCGACCCAGTCGGTGACGCCCAGAGCACCCCAAAGCAGCGCCGCGGCCCAGCGGTCGCCTGAACCGAAAAGCAACCAGAAGAACAGCGGAACACAGCACAGGCGGGCAAGCGAAATCAGGTTCGGGAAGGTGGCGATCCGGTCTTCGAACACGCCTTTCGCGGCGTGCTCAGGCGACGCTGCCGCGCAGCCGGGAACGGTGTCGGGCTCGTTGCCCGAGTCGAGGATTTCCTGAGGGCCGGACGGCTCGGCGTCAGGCTCTGATTTCATGCCGGTGAGCGTACGATGTCGGTTCGTGCCCTCCATCTTCACCCGCATCATCGCAGGCGAGATACCCGCCCTGTTCGTGTGGCGGGACGAAGTGTGCGTCGCGTTCATGGATGTCCGCCCGCTCAATCGCGGCCATGTGCTGGTGGTGCCCCGGGCGGAGGTCGACCACTGGTTCGACCTCGAAACCGGGACCGTCGCTCATCTCACGGCCGTCGCCCAGCGTGTGGCGGCCGCGCAGCGGGCCGTCCTGGCACCCAGCCGGGTGGGGCTAATGATCGCTGGTTTCGAGGTGCCTCACACGCATCTGCACGTGGTGCCCATGGAGACGATGGCCCATCTCAACTTCGGCCAGGCTGACACGAGCCCCGATGCCGACGACCTCGAGGCGTTAGCAGAACGGCTCCGCTCCGAGCTGGACGACAGCGCGGAATAGTCTGCCAGGCGGAATAGTCTGCCAGGGCGGAGTCCGGTGGTTCGGCTCGACGCTTCAGGTGGCCACACTCTCAGGTGGCCACACTCTCAGGTGACCACACCTCAGTACACAGTGGGTTCAGTCCGCTGCGATCTCGGCAATGAGGTGCGCGCCGTTGTTGCGCACGCTATTGACCTGGGTCGACACCGGGTGCAGCCTGATCAGGCTTGGCGGGGCAGGCACGAGCAGCTTGGTCGCAGCGGCCGTGCCGACGCCGCGGGCGTCTAGCCAGGCGTCCCACGCCGAAGGCGGGAGCATCACGGGCATCCGGTTGTGCACCTCGGCCATTTTTGAGTTCGCAGCGCAGGTGACGATGGTGCACGAAAGCAGCTCTCGGGGATGGCCGTCGGGGTCGGGGTTGGCCTTGTCGCGCCATTTCTCCCACAGCCCGGCGAAGGCGAACGGCTCGCCGTCGGGACGGCTGATGTACATGGGCTGCTTCGGCTTGGCACCCTCGGCCTTGCGCCATTCGTAGAAGCCGTCGGCGGGGATGATGCACCGTCTGCGGGCCAGCGGCACGCGGAATGAGTTCTTGGAGGCGAGCGTCTCGGCGCGGGCGTTTATCATCCTATTGCCGATGCGCGGGTCCTTCGCCCAGAACGGCACCAGACCCCATCGGAACGTGTCGAGGCGGCGAACGCCGCCGTCGAGGTAGACGGCGTAAACGCCCTGGGTCGGAGCGACGTTGAAGTTGGGCGAGAACAGTCGGCCGGGCTCGTTGTGCGCCGCGCTGAAGTACTGGGCCAGCTCGTCGGGCGGGGTGGACGCCACGTAACGACCGCACATGGGATTGAACCTAACCCGCGCCAGGCGCAGCCGGCTCGGGCCGGCTAACGAGTTAGCCGGTCGAGCGCCTGCGAGGCCTCCGACACCAGGCGGCCGATGAGTTCAGCGCAAGTCGGCAGATCGTCCACCACGCCCACCACCTGGCCCGTGGGCAGCACGCCCGCAGCCAGGTCGCCTTTCACTAGCGCGGCGCGGGTGAGCATCGGGGCGTTTGCTGCCATAGCCGTCTGGCTGAGCTTCAGCCCTTGTCGCCGCCTCATGGCCATGCCCTCGCGCAGCATCGTGACCAGCGTCATCCCGGTGAGGCCGCGAAAGCGCCATGCGTTGAGCAGCGCCCTGGGTAGCCGTGTCAGCCGAGCCGACTGCAGCGATTCAACTAGAGCGGTGCGGATCACGCGCTGGGGCACGCCGTCTATCCGGCTGGACACGACCGTCCCTGTAACCGGCGTCCCGAGGTAGACCTGCTTGACGGCATCCGGCACCTTCGACTCAGCGGTCAGCAGGAAGCGGGTGCCCATGGCGATTCCGTCGGCCCCCCACGCCAGCGCAGCAGCCAGACCACGTCCGTCGTGGAAGCCTCCGGCGGCGATGACCGGCACTTCCACAGCGTCGAGCACCTGTGGTAACAGCAGCGAAGTTGGCACCGACCCGGTGTGGCCGCCGCCCTCACATCCTTGGCAGAGCATCGCCTCCACACCCAGCTCGGCCATCTTCTCGGCGTGGCGACGGGCGCCAACTGTGGGCATTACAGCCACGCCACCGTCGCGCAGGCGCTGCACGACTTTAGCCGGCGGCGGCCCCGCGAAGCTGGCTACACGCACGCCGCTGCGCACCAGGCAGTCGGCCCGGGCGCTCAAGTCGACGGAATCCGGCCGCAGGTTCACCCCGAAAGGCCTGTCGGTGCGTGAGCGCACTTCGGCGATGGCGTCGGACAGCTCGTCGAGCGTCATCGTCGCCGCTGCGAGGATGCCTAGACCTCCGGCCTCGGCGGTGCCGACCACCAGCGACGGGCCTGCCACCCATCCCATCCCGGTCTGCACCACGGGATGCTCGACTCCAAACAGCTCAGTGGCGCGGGTGGACAGGCGAGGGTCGGCGGTCACGGGTCGCACACTACCGAGGCCGCGTCGTGCGACTGGGCTGGCCTGTAGGACTGTGGGCCGCGCCGCGCCAATGCCGACACCGTGCCCGGCACGCCCGGAGGGACAGCCGTCGGGCTCAGCTGCACCGCGTATCCTGACCGACGGTCGCGGCGACGTCGTCGCAGGCTTTGAGACGAGAAGGCGAGAGGAGGTGAAGGCGACGGCAAAACGGCTCACTCAGTTCAGCCACGGCGCTGGTTGAGGCAGCAAGCTCGCCCCCGGCGAGCTCGCGCAGGTGCTGCGCGGCCTGACTCCTTTCGACGCTCCCGAGCTGCTCGTAGGTGCCTCCACCGCCGACGACGCCGCCGTGTGGCGAATAGCGCGGGGCCGGGCGCTCGTGGCAACGGCGGACTTCATCACGCCCGTCGTGGACGACGCCCGCAGCTGGGGCCGCATCGCGGCCGCCAACGCCGTGTCGGACGTTTATGCGATGGGCGCCCGTCCGCTGCTGGCGCTCAACCTCGTGGCGTGGAACACCGAGAAGCTGTCCCGCGAGACGCTGGCCGAGGTGCTGGCGGGTGGCGATGACATCGCCGTCGCCTGCGGTTTCGCAGTGGGCGGCGGCCACACTGTCGACGACCCTGAGCCCAAGTACGGCATGGCCGTGGTCGGAGAGGTGGACCCCTCGCGGATGCTCACGAACGCCGGCTTGCGCCCCGGTGACTCGCTGATCCTCACCAAGCCGTTGGGCACAGGCGTGATCACCGCGGCAGTCAAGCACGGCGAAGCTGATGCGTCGGTTATCGGCCGGGCGGTTGACGTCATGGCGCGCCCCAACGACGCGGCGGCGCGGGCTGTGCTGCGCCACGGCGCCACCGCGGCTACAGACGTCACCGGCTTCGGACTGCTCGGGCATGCTCGGCGGCTGGCCGAGCAGTCCGGCGTCGACCTGCGCATCCGGGCCGGGGAGGTGCCGCTCATTGACGGGGCGCGCGACCTAGCGGAGGCCGGCTTCGTTCCGGGTGGCACGGATCGCAATCGTCGGTGGGCAAGCCGCCGCCTCCGCACCAGCGACGGAGTGGACGACATGACCGTCACGCTGCTGGCCGACGCGCAGACCTCGGGCGGACTGCTGGCGGGACTGGTAGGTGAGGGCGCGGCCCGCGCTGCGGTCGCGGAGCTCCGCGAGTCCGGCCACGAGGCAGCCGTGATCGGCAAGGTCATCCACCCCGCCGAACCGGGGCGAGGCGGAGTCCGCCTGGTGGCCTGAGCACCGCTCGCGGTCCGCGAGACAAGGCAGCCGTGGATGGCAGCAGGCCGCAGTCGCCTGGCCGCAGTCGCCTGCGGGCCGCAGCCGCCCGACCGCGATCAGTCGAGAAGATCCGGCTCCTGGCGAACTATGTGGTCGTACATCGGCTGAAACGTGAACCACATGGCCAGAGCGGAGCCCACCATCTCGTAGGCCTTGCGCGCCACCGGATCTGGGATGTCGATCGGTTCACCCGCGGCTTCGGCAAGAAGCTGCGACTGGCACGCCCGGTCCATGCTCACGAAGGCCGCTGCTGCAGCGTCCACGGACGCGCCCACCGTCAGCAGCCCATGATTTTGCAAGATGACGGCTTTACGCGGGCCCAGGCACGCTGCGATGCGATCTCCTTCGTCGAGTTCGGTGACCACGCCGCTGTACCCATCGAAGACAGCGTGATCGCCATGGAAGGCGCACGCGTCCTGGGTCAGCGGCCGCAGTGTCCGCCCCAGCGCCGAGAACGACTTTCCGTGCATCGAGTGGGCGTGAGCTGCAGCCACCACGTCAGGCCTGGCGGCGTGTATCCGGGAGTGGATGGCGAACGCGGCGCCGTTGAGCAGAGCGCCCTCGCCTTCGACGATCTCGCCGCTGTGGTCGACCCGGATGAGGTTAGAGACGCTGATGTGAGCGAAGTTGACGCCCCAGGGGTTGACCCAGAAGGTTTCGGGATGCTCGGGGTCACGCGCCGTGATATGGCCTGCCGCGCCAACCGCTCCGTCCTCGAAGCCGAGCCGGGCGAAGATGCGGTATGCCGCGGCGAGCCGCTGTTTGCGATGGCGCCGCTCCTGTTCAACCGTCTCAAACGACGGCAGATAGAAGTGCGTGTCAGGGTCCGGACACGATGGGGCGTCAGCCCGGTCGCGCACCGCCTCGGTGCTCACGGTCGTCGCCATTCCCGGAGCGTAGCCCGAAGGCCAATGCCCGGCCGGCCAGCGCGACCAGCTCGTCTCCGGAGACGCTCAGGCCGCGCCGGCGCTCGCCGTGGATGACGCCACGCCACTCGGCAGGAATCGCGGACAATCCCCAGCGGGCGCCGAGCAGCCCACCCGCAATTGCCGCGACCGTGTCGGTGTCGTGCCCAATCCTCACCGCGGCGATCAGCGCCCGCTGGAAATGGCCCGCAGGGTTTTGCGGCGGTTCAGGGGTGTGGCTCACCGCCCAGAGCGCCGCCTGGAAAGCAGTCACCACCCATCCGTTGGGCGTGAACCTGCAGCGGGCGCCGGCGGCGCCTCCTCTGCAGAGGCATGCGCCGCTACTCCGGCCTCGACAAGCGGCAGCGTCGCAGTCGGCACCGAACAGCTCACGCGTTCGGACGACCTCGTCGATCAGGCCCTCCCACCTGCGGCGTCGCCGGACGTCGGCTAGGTGCGTCAGGCCGGCGCGCACTCCGCTGAGCCAGTCGAAGCCGAGTCCGGGCTGAGCGCATGTGATCGCCTGTTGGATAGCGAGACTCCACAGGACGCAGGCGTCCACTGAGTCCGGGTGCGGATGTGTCAGCGCGGCGATCTCCGCGGCCAGGCGGGCCGTCTCGACTCGGTCGCCCGGAGCAGCCAACGCCACGGGCGCGGTGCGCATCAATGCGCCGTTGCCGGCTGACTCGGGCATCTCACGCTGCCAGGCCTCGGCCGCGGCAGCGAGCTTATCCGGTTGGCCGTCAGCGCTTTTTAGCACGGTGTGAGTCCAGGCGCCGATCTCGGCCGGTCCGCCGGCGTGCCAGGCAAGGAAGTTGCCCGCGACTGCGAGCGGATCCGCAGTGCCGGCTGCGAAGGCGTCCAGCACGCCCAAAGCCATCGACGTGTCGTCGGTCCACGCGCCGAGTTCCCGGCCTGGGAAATGACCGCCGCCGGAGCGCATAGTGATCGGCTCGTCAGGCGAAGGAAAAAGCGCCTCATAGTGCGCGCCCAGCGCATCTCCGACGGCTGAACCGACCACTGCGCCAGCGGCCGTCGCGTTTATGCGAGGGTCGGGCTGGGGAGATTTGAACTCCCGACCTTCGGTCCCCCAGACCGACGCGCTAACCAAGCTGCGCCACAGCCCGTTGTTCAGCCGAGGCTATACGCGCGACTCCGGCACGCCACGCCGGCGCACCGAGGCTCTCTCGGGGAGGCTTCTGACACGTAGCAGCCCATCTGAGCACCATGCCTACAGCAGCAAACCTACAAGCAAATCTACAGCAGTAGCGCGACGCCTTGAACTGCGCGCCAACCGAGATAGACGATGGCCGCGGCGACCAGCAGCCAGAAATGCCACGGAACCCTGTCGCGCTCTGAGGCTGCGGACGCGCCGGCCTCTTTGGGCGGTGACACGGCAGCGTCGGAGACGCCTCCTGTGCGGACGGAGGCGGGGGCACGGTGCTCTACCGTGCCCCCGCATGCCGGGCACGAACCGTCTGCGGCGAGGGCACCGGGCGTGAGATACCTCTGGCATGGCGCGCACCACGCCATCTGGGCCGGTCGGTCTCGCGGGTCAGTCTCGCCGGACGGCCATGATGGCAGTGTCGTCGGAGATCGAGCCGCCCGCGAAGTCTTTCGCCGCGTCCAGCAGCGACTTGCACAGCACATCGGGGGCGGCGTTGATCTCGCGTTCGATCGACCGGACGATCCGTGATTCACCGAACAGGGCCCCGCCGCCAGTGCGGGCCTCTGACAGGCCGTCAGTGTACATCACCACGAGGTCGCCCGACTCCATCGGTATCTCCCTGGAGAAGAACGTGGCGCCGGGGTCGAGCATGAGCAGTGGACCGGTGGGCCGCAGCGACGTGACGCCGGCCTCTTGGAACAGGAAGATCGCCGGATGGCCGGCCGACGCGTAGCGCAGAGTGCCGGCTTCGGTGTCGAACACCACAACGCATGCCGAGATGAACTCCTCGTTGCGGTCGTTGCCAGCCGAGGCCGAGAGCTGCTCGTTGATCTCCTCGAAGGCCTGGGCCGGATCCCTAAATTGGCGCAAGAACACACGCAGCAGGTACTTGGCCTGGAACGCGGTCAGCGACGACTCGATGTTGTGGCCCGACACGTCTCCGATAACCGCCGCCACACGGGTCGCGCTGAGCCGGTGAACGTCGAAGAAGTCACCGGACATGAGACCCGAGCCCGCCTCGTAGACGCGGCCGATCTCGAAGCCGTAGAAGTCGGGCACCTGCTCCGGCGCCAGGCGGGCGGCCCAAGCCTTGGGCGCCAGGTCGCGCTGCTCCAGGGTCTGCTCGTAGCGCATCTCGATGTCGAAGCGGTTGCGGGCGATCCGCGCCTCTCGAACTGAAGACCTAGACCACCAAATGGACGCTGCCGCGGGCACGATGATCAGCCCCAACGCGGCTGCTGCCCCGAATCTGCCCACATAGCCGATCAGCAAGGCCACAGGCGCCAGCAGCAGGTACACGACGGCTGCGTGGACTTCCTTCCGGTAGGAGGCGACAGCCAGCACGTGCGCATCACCGCGCCCTTGTGTTGAGGCCTCAATTAGCTTCACCAGCCGCCAGCGGTGCCGCGCCGAACGGATATAAACGGCTCCGGCCAGCACGCAGCACGCAGCCAGGATGTCGAGAACCATCGTCGTCACGCTGCTGCCTCCGGGCGCCCGACCACCGTGCGGGCACTAGCGATGCGCCATGTTATCCCCAACGCCTGCTCAGGTGTGGGAGGCTCACGCGGCTGCGTCGGTCAGTCACCCCGACGACGCACGCGCAGCTTGATCGCGGTGGTTCCGAGCCCGAATTCGCCGCGGAGTCGGCGCTCGACGTAACGCAAGTACGTGCGAGGCAGCGGGCGGTTGACGAACAGTGTGAACGTGGGCGGATCCGTCGCACCCTGGGTGGCGTAGAGGATGCGGGCCCCCCGGGGTGCCGGCTGGGCGCTCTGGGCCCGGCGCAGAGCGTCGTTGACCAGGTGCGTGGGAATTCTCGTGCGGTACTCCGCCACGGCAACACGCAGTGCGGGCCAGAGGCGGGTTACGCCCTTGCCGCTCAAGGCGCTGACGCGCAAGACGGGCGCGCCGCCTAGGAAGCCGAGCCTTTGCTTTATCGCTCCAGCGAGCGCCCTCCGGGCGTCGGTGAGGAGCAGATCCCACTTGTTTAGCAGTATCACGATGGGACAGCCCGCGGCGTCGATCCGCTCTGCGAGGCGCTGATCCTGGTGTGTGACACCGACTGAGGCATCGACGATCAGCAACGCGACATCGGCTGAGTCGAGCGCTCGCAACGCACGCAGCAGCGAGTAGTACTCGGTTCGGGAATCGATGCGCGCACGTCGGCGCATCCCGGCGGTGTCCACGAAGCGGATGACGCCGGCCTCGGTGGTTACGAGCGTGTCGACGGTGTCTCGGGTCGTTCCAGGCTGGTCGTGAACGATGGAGAGGCTCTCGCCGACAAGCCGGTTGAACAGCGTGGACTTGCCCGCGTTGGGCCGGCCCACCAGCGCCACCGAGAACGTCTCCGCGTCGAAGCCGAGATTGTCTCCGTCGGGGCTGTCTGCTTCGGTTCTGCCACCAGAGCTGTCGCCGGAACCGGCTCGGGCCGTGCCGGGTGCATGACGACTGCGCGGGGGAAGACAGCGCGGCCGATGCCCGTCAAGCCGCTCTAAGAGATCGTCAAGCAAGTCACCGGTGCCGCGTCCGTGCAGAGCGCTCACGGGGCGCGGATCGCCCAACCCGAGGCCGAGCAGCTCCCATGCGTCGGCGTCGTGCCTGGGGTGGTCGGCTTTGTTGGCCACGAGCAGCACCGGTGCTTCCACCGGGCGCAGAACCCTGGCGACCGCCTCGTCGTCTCCGGTCAACCCCACCTTGGTGTCGACCACGAACAGCACTGCGTCCGCGGTGCGCGCTGCGCGCTCGGCCTGGGCGCTCACTTTGTCGGCCAGCGCGTCGCCGTGAGTGCTCCAGCCGCCGGTGTCGACCAGGGTGAAACGCCTCCCCAGCCACTCCGCCTCAACGGCCTTGCGGTCGCGCGTTACTCCGGGGAGTTCCTCCACGATGGCCTCGCGGCGACCAAGGATGCGGTTGACCAAGGTCGACTTGCCAACATTGGGTCGGCCCACCACGGCCACCACAGGCTGGCTCCGATCGGCCGCGGCACCGCCGTCTGCGGCCCCCGCCGGGCTCACGGCGCTTCGAGGGCCCGCCGTAGCGCCCGCCCGTGCGTCTCGACGACCTCTACGGCCCGGGGCAGGTCGGCAAGCGAAAGGCCGTCCAGGAAGCGCCAGCGGCTCAAGCACACGTCCGGCAGCAGGTAGCGGTGCCCGTCGGGCTCCGAGGCCAGCGCTGCGGCGACGTCGGTGCCTGTGAGCAGCCCTGTCACGGCGATGTTGCCGCCGAAGAACTTGTTGCGCACCGGGATCACGCGGAGGTCGTTGCGGCCGAGCGAGCGGAGCAGTGGCTCAATCACGGCAGCGCCGAGCACTCCCGTGAGCACGCCAACGGGCGCTCCCTTGCGTGTACGCGTGCGCAAGGTCACCGGCGCTGAGCCGCTGCTGGCTATGTCACTGCCGACTGCGCCGTAGCCGGCTGTATGGCAGCCGTCGTCGAGGCGGGGCGCGCGGTAGCCCTGGGCGGGGGCGCCGTCCACCCAGGCAAAAAAACCGGGACGCGGCCCGGTGGCGCCGGGTCGAACGTCGGTGAACTCGGCCTCGAACGTACGGGCCATGCCGATGCCGTCCTCTTGCATGTCCACGCCGCGGTAGTGCTCGGCGGGGGGAAACTCCCGTCCGCACATCAGGTAGTACTCGTCCGCGGCGAACACGAGCCTGTGCCCGAGCGCGTCGACGAACACCCTCTGCCAGCGGTCGACGAGATCCAGCACGTCGGCTGCCTCGGCTTCGGTGTGGGCTCGCATCCTCGGGCGAGGGTTGTGGCGCGACACGCCCAGCGGCACGACGCACAGCGTTCGCAGCTCGCTGAACCGGTCGAGCACTCCCAGCATCGTGTCGTCCAGCACGTCAGCGTCGTTCACTCCCGGACAGACCACGACCTGGCCGTGCACCTCGATGCCGACATCGAGAAGCAGCCGCAGCCAGCGCAGCGACACAGCGCCTCGCCGGTTCTTAAGCATCGCCGCCCGCACCGAGGGATCTGTTGCGTGGATCGACACGTACAGCGGTGAGAGGCGCTCGGTGACAACCCGCTCGTAGTCGAGTTCCGTGAAGCGGGTGAGCGTCGTGAAGTTGCCATACAGGAACGACAGCCGATAGTCGTCATCCTTGAGGTAGAGCGAGCGCCGCATCCCTCTGGGAAGCTGCCGGATGAAGCAGAACTCGCAGTTGTTGTCGCATGTCTGAACGCCGTCGAACACCGCCGAGTCGAGTTCCGCTCCAAGCGGCTCTCCGTCTCCCTTAGCCACGACCAGAGGCGTGCTCACGCCGTCGCGGAGCACGTCTATGCCCACCTCCGAAGAGTCTGTGAGCAGCTGCCAGCGGATCACGTCGCGAGGCGCCTCGCCATTCACGGCCAGCACTTCATCGCCCGGCAGCAGCGCGGCCCGCTCCGCTGGCGAGCCGGGCACTACGGCTGTGATCTGCGGCCGGGCCATCCGATGAGGCTACCGGCATCGTAGGCCGTAGCCGATCAGCAAGAGCGCTCGTCTGATATCCAGCAATGCTTCATTGATGAAGCTGTATTTCTAGAAAGTATAAAGTATTTTCATATGATGCTATTGTATCAATCCATGCGACACATCTCGATGCGACGATGCCGAATCGCCTCCTTCTCATCGAGGGCGCAATGCCCGCGGTGACGGTCAGCCGGGCAGACGACCGGCTGATCGCTGTGAAGAAGGTCTCGGCCTCGCGTGCCGCCGAAGCGGAACGCGAGGCGCACCTGCTTAGGCAGCTCGACCATCCTGGGATTGTCCGCTACCTAGATCTACGCCACACCGACGACGACGGCCGTGCGCTGCACACACTGTTCGTCAGCTCCGACACGTGGGCGACTCGTCCGCTGGCCGATCCTCTCGAGCGGGCTGCGGGCATCGCTGCACTGGCTGCGACCGTCGCCGATCTGCATGATATGGGTGTCGCCCACCGCCATCTCAGAGCCGTTCACGTGCTGCACGGCGACGGCGACCGGCCCGTGCTGTGCAGCCTCGCCCGAGCCGGTGAGGCCTCAGCGGACAACATTCGGGCCGACATGGAGGCGCTTGCCGATCTCACCTACGACGACGGAGTCGCCAGAGGCCCGCTGTCGGGAAAGCTGTCAGCGCTAGCCGACGCCACTCGCGCGGGGCAGCTCAGCGCTCGTGACCTGTCCCGACGGCTCGACCGCCTGCTGGCCCGGCGTTCGCTGGCTTCGGGAGGCCGTCTAGCCGACTGGCGCCGGCTGCTTCAGCGTGTGCCAAGGAAGGCTGTTGCCGTTGTGCTCGGCTTGGTGGGCGCAGCTGGTGCGGCTGTGCTGCTACCGGGCCTTCTAGCCTCTCGCTCGGGTGAGGAGACAGCCGTGACACGCTCTGTCGGCACTCCGCCGGCGGCACCCGCCGGCGGAGTTGAGGACCCCCCGCCCAGCGCTCCGGGCATGCCGCCCCAGGCCGACGCCGCCGTACAGCCGGGCCTGATCGCTCCGGATGACACCCGCACAGAGGGCGCAACCGAGCAGGGCCCCGTTCTCGAACACGGCGGCCGTCGCTACGCCATCGGCATTGAGGGCGACATCGTCATCACCGGCGACTGGGACTGCGACGGTGAGGACACACCAGCGATCGTGAGGCCAGACAGCGGCGCCGTGGTGTTATTCGAGACTTGGCCGAATCCGGGCGAGACCATTTCCATGCCCGCCCGCTGGCAACTCGAAGGCGTCAAAGACGCCCAAAGCGAGTCACACGGCGCCTGCGACTTTCTGCGGGTTCACACTGCGTCCGGTTCCCGCCTGCTCAACCCGAAGGCTCAGCTGTGACCGCTCGAAGGGGGCTGGTCTCAGCAGTGGTGGCTGCGGCGGCAGCGCTGCTTCTGGACCTTTCCGGCGGCAGCCTGCCCACGCCCCCGTTGACCCAGCCCGACCGGCTCGACGATTGGTGGAACGCCCAGGGCACCGCCTTGGCAACTCTGTCGGTCGTGCGCGTCGCGGGGCTGGCCCTGTGTTGCTACCTGATGTTGATCAGCGTTCTGGCTGTGCTTGCCGCGATCACCCGCTGGCGCTGGATGGCCGTGTTCACCTGGTGGGTAGCCACGCCGGCGCTGCGCAGGATGCTGATAGGAGGGAGCATGGCCGTGGCGCTCTCGGCGCCGAGCGGCGTCGCGGCGAGCCCGACGCCCTACTCGGTGACAGATATCGGTGCCTCTGCCGCTGCCGAGCCTCAGCGATTCACCGTTGGCCCCGATACGCCGGCGGCACCGGCTGAGTACTCCGTCGTAGATGTCGGCCCCGCGAGGGCCTGGGCGGCTGAGCCGTACACGGCCAGAGACATCGGAAGCGCCGCAGCATCCATCCCCGCGCCGGATACCGCGCAAGCTCGCAACGCACCTACCGACATCAACCCAACCCCCGAAACACCAACCGAACATCTGCCGGCGGAACACCCATCTTCAGACAGAGCCGACACCCACCGCAAAGCACCTACCGACATCAACCCAACCCCCGAAACACCAACCGAACATCTGCCGGCGGAAGACCCGAGTAACACGTGGATAGTCATGCCCGGAGACAATCTCTGGGCAATCGCTGCCGACGTCGTGGCCGAGCGCACTGGCGACACTGATCCGCGCAGCGTGCTGGACTACTGGCTGCGGCTGATCGACGTCAACTCCGAGACGATCGGCGACAACCCGGATCTGATCTTCCCGGGACAGATCATCCACCTGCCCAGCTGAGACCCGCGCTACATGGGACCCGCGCTACATGGGACCCGCGCTACAGCAATTCGCGCTAGCACACCCCGAGCCCCGCGCGGTCGCCGGGAAGCCGCAGCAGGCACGCGCCGCTAGCGCAGCGCTGAGCGGATCCTCTTGAATAGGCCCTCTCGCGGCTCGTCGACCTGCTCGCCGCGCAGTGCTGCCAGATGTCTCACCAGCTCGGCCTGCTCCGTCGTGAGATCGTCCGGCACGTCCACTACCAGTCGGATTATGAGGTCGCCCCTCCCGCGGCCCCTCACGTGGGGTACGCCCCTGTGCCGCAGCCGCAGTTCTGTGCCAGTCTCTGTCCCACCCGGGATGACGATGCTCTCGGTGCCATCAAGCGTCTCATAGTCGAGCTTCACCCCGAGCGCAGCCTGTGTGAAGGGGATGTGCATCTCATGGATCAGGTCGACGCCGTCGCGCCGGAACTGCGGATGCGGGCGCACCCTTGTGCTGACGTAAAGGTCTCCGCTGCGGCCGCCCCTGAACCCGACAGCGCCGCGGCCCGACAGTCGCAGCGTGACTCCGTCATCCAAGCCGGCCGGGATCTCCACCTTGTAGGTGCGCTGCTCGATGGTCCGCCCCCCGCCGTCGCACGAAAGGCACGGCCTGTCGATTACCTCGCCGAAGCCGCCGCAGCGATCACACGCGCCAGAGGTGACCATCTGACCCAGCAGCGACTGCCGCACCCGACGCACCTGACCCGAGCCCCCGCACTGGTCGCATCGCCTCGGCTGGGTGCCGGCTGCTGCGCCGCTGCCATCACAGGTCTCGCAACTCACCGCGGTGCGGACGCTCACCTCTCGCTGAGCGCCGAACACCACGTCCTGCAGCTCTAAATCGACCTGAGTCTCGAGATCCTCTCCCTGCGGCGGGCCTTGACGGCGCGACGGCGCACCAGCGGGCGCATTCCCCCCGAAGAACGCCTCGAAGATGTCACCGAACGCACCGCTGAAGGGATCGGCCATGCGCGCCGCGTTCGGGTTGTCGGTCCCGAACCGATCGTACAGGGAGCGCCGCTCCCGGTCCGACAGCACCTCGTAAGCCGCGCTGACCTGCTTGAAGCGCGACTCGGCATCGGGGTCGTCCGGGTTGGCGTCGGGATGGAACTTTCGGGCGAGCTTGCGGTAGGCGCGCTTCACCTCGTCGTCGGTCGCGTCGCGCGCCACGCCGAGCGTTTCGTAGTGGTCGGCCATATCAGCGGGTCTCGATCAGCGGGTCTCGCGGCAGACGCGGCGGCTAGTAAGCGGCGGGCCTGACACTCAGTGACTCCTGACACTCAGTGACTGTTGAGCGCGGCGCTAAGTCTGTTGCTCACCTCAGCGACCGCCGACAGCGCCTGCGGATAGTCCATCCGGGTGGGGCCAAGCACACCGACGGTGCCAGAGTGCGTGCCACCGGTACTGTAACCGGCACTGTAAGGGGCCAGCACCAGAGAACACTCCGACAGCGACGGCAGGCCCGTCTCGGCGCCGATGGCCACCCTGTTACCCCTGCCGATCACGTCGCTTATCAGCGTCACGACGACCAATTGCTGTTCCAGCAGGCTCAGCACCTCGCGGAGCTTGTCGGCCGCGTCGAAGGCGGAGGCCAGTTTGGCGGTACCGCCCACGAACACCTCATGATGCGCGCTGGCCTCGCGCAGGGCCTCGATGGCGGTGTCCACCAGCGTGTCGGATTCTGCCTCAGTTTCGTCCACTTCTGCGAGCGCTCGCCCCACCAGCCGCTCGGCCAGCCGCCGCGAGGCGTCCTCTAGCACTTCGGGCACAACAGTTTCGGAGGCGACGTCGAGCGTCCTCTTCTCCACCTCTCCGTTGGACATAACCGCGACCACCAGCACTGTCCTAGAGGCGATCTCTATGAGCTGGGCCGACCGCACGATAGCTAGCGACGTGCTGGGGCTCACGACCACGCCGGCCCAGTCGGTGAGCTCCGACAGCAGCCCCGATGTGTGGCTGAGCATGGAGTAAAACTCACCGTGGCCGACGGAGAAAAAGTCGCGCACTTGGCGCCGGTCGGCGGCGTCGAGAACAGGGGCCTGATCTCTCACTCGGTCTACAAAGAAGCGATAGCCCTTGGTGGTGGGCACCCTGCCAGCGCTGGTATGCGGCTGGGTGAGGTAGTCCTGCTCCTCAAGTGAGGCCATCTCGCTGCGCACTGTGGCCGAGGAGACCTCGACGCCCGGTGAGTGCGAGATCCGGCCTGAGCCCACGGGCTGAGCAGTGCGGATGTACTCCTGCACGACGGCATGAAGGATGGCGGCCTTGCGGTCGTCAAGCATGCCGGCGATGTTACATCACCAAACCCTCTACCCGAAAGGGGGGACCGCTGCGTCCCAGGCTGCGCAGTTTAGTCCAGGGTGAGGCTAGTCCAGGGTGAGGGCGGAGATGAACGCCTCTTGAGGGATGTCGACGCGGCCGATGCTTTTCATGCGCTTCTTGCCGGCCTTCTGCTTCTCGAGCAGTTTCCGCTTGCGCGTGACGTCGCCGCCGTAGAGCTTCGCTGTGACGTCCTTACGGTAGGCGCGGACCGTCTCGCGTGCGATGATCCGGCCCCCGATAGCTGCCTGGATCGGCACCTCGAACTGCTGGCGGGGTATCAGATCGCGCAGTCGGGCGGTCATGGCGCGGCCGTAGGCGTACGCCTTGTCGCGGTGCACGATGGCGGAGAACGCGTCCACTGGCGAGCCGTGCAACAGCACGTCCACCTTCGCAAGATCGCCGGCCGCGTAGCCATCCAGCTCGTAGTCGAGGCTGGCGTAGCCCCTGGTGCGGCTCTTCATCTGATCGAAGAAGTCCAGCACCACCTCCGCCAGCGGCAGGCGGTACTGAAGCTCCACGCGCTCGGGGGAGAGATAGTCGAGCTGGATCAGCTCGCCTCGCCGTGCCTGGCACAGCTCCATGAGCGTGCCGGTGTACTTGGCAGGGCTCACAATCGCCGCTACTAGGCGCGGCTCGGCGACGGAGGTGATCTGGCCAGCGGGAGGCATATCCGCGGGGTTGTCCACCACCACGGTGTCGCCGTCGGTGCGCGTCACCCGGTATTCCACCGATGGCGCTGTGGAGATGAGCGCCAGCCCGAACTCGCGCTCGAGCCTCTCGCGGACGATCTCCATATGAAGCAGGCCCAGGAACCCGCAGCGGAAGCCGAAGCCGAGCGCCCCTGACGTCTCCGGCTCGTACGCGAAACCGGAGTCGTTGAGCCGGAGCTTCTCGAGCGCCACCCGAAGCTGTGTGAAGTCGTCGCCATCAACGGGATAAAGGCCCGAAAACACCATCGGTTTCGGCTCGGAGTAGCCCGCCAACGACTCGGGCGCTGGGCGGCGCTCCTCGGTGACGGTCTCGCCTGCCCGAGCCTCGGCCACGTTCTTTATGCCGGCTATCAGATAGCCGGTCTCGCCAGGCCCCAGACGCGCGACAGGCCGGCTCGCCGGCGTGCGAACGCCGATCTCATCGGCTTCGTGACAGGTCCGGGCCTGCATGAACCGCAGCTTCGCTTTGGCGGCGAGCACGCCGTTCATCACTCGCACCGACGACACCACCCCGCGGTACTGATCAAAGTGAGAGTCGAATATCAACGCTTGAAGCGGCGCTTCGGCGTCGCCCTGCGGCGGTGGCGTCCTGTCGATCACGGCGTCGAGCAGCTCCTCCACGCCCTGGCCAGTCTTGGCAGAGATGCGCATCACCTCGTCGGCGGGTATCCCCACCACCTGCTCAATCTCCGCAGCGCAGCGCTCAGGCTCTGCCGCGGGCAGGTCGATCTTGTTGATCACCGCAAGGATCTCCAGGTCGTTGGCAATGGCAAGATGGCAGTTGGCCAGCGTCTGCGCCTCAATCCCCTGCGCGGCGTCGACCACCAGTATCACCGACTCGCACGCGGCCAGTGAGCGGCTCACCTCATAGGAGAAGTCGACGTGGCCGGGCGTGTCGATCAGATTGATCACGTGATCGCGCCAGTCGAGTCGCACGGATTGCAGCTTGATGGTGATGCCGCGCTCGCGCTCGAGTTCCATTGAGTCGAGGAACTGCTCGCGCATCTCCCGCGGGTCGACGGCACCGGTCAGCTCGAGCATCCGGTCGGCGAGCGTGGACTTGCCGTGGTCGATGTGAGCGATTATCGACGTGTTGCGGATGCGGTGCTGTTCCATCTGAGGCTCGCAGTGTGACAGGACGGAAGCCCGCACCCGTTGCTTGCGGCGATCAGTTTAGACAATCAGTTTCATCGTAAGACGGGCTGTGCCAGCACGACGCTCTGGTGCGGCTAGCCCTACCGCCCTGCAACTCAAGGCGACATGACGGCCGGTGTGAGCCTGGTGTCGCGCCGCTAGCCTCACGGCGGCCGAACGACACAGCGACACGACACAGCGACCGAACGTGACCAGGCCGAAAGGTGAACGTGGCCCAGATCAAGTCCCAGATCAAGCGCAACCGCCAGAACATCAAGCGCCGTCTGCGGAACAAGTCAGCTCGCTCTGAGATGAATACCCGCATCAAGTCCGCTGTTGCGGCCGCGGAGGCCGGCAGCGCGGACGCACACGAGAAGCTCCGCGCTGCTGTGAAGCGCATCGACAAAGCAGCAACACGGCGCGTCATCCACAAGAACACGGCGGCGCGCCGCAAGAGCCGCCTGCTCCGAGAGGTCAGCCGACTCAGCGGCGGCTGAGCTGCGAAGGCTTCATCTATCGCGGCTTCATCCTTCGCGGCCGCATTGATCGTCCGTACGCCAGCGAACGAGGTTGTCCGCGGGCGAGATTGGCCAAACGGACCACCAGCACCTCCAGCACCAGCTCGTTGGGCCATCCGACCGCGCCGCGCAGCGCCAGATCGGCCTCCGCGAGCAGGCGGACAGCGCGGGCGATTCCTCTGGGGCCGAGTCTGCGGGTCTGGTGCAGCAGCTTGCGGGCCGGGAACGTCGATCCCTTCATTGCCAGGATCTTCGCCGCTTCACGCTCATCGGCAGCGCCCGAGCCGTCGAGGCGCAGCATCCGCTGGTAGCGCCCGTGTAGCCCTGCGAGCATCTGAAACGGATGTCTGGACTGCAGTTGGCGGTGCAACACCGTCAGTGCTGCGGTGATGTCGCCGCGGTCGATAGCATCGTCGAGGTCCCACGGCGCGACCGACCCCGGGTCGCCCCCGTAGACGGCCACATCGTCCGCAGTGACGAACGCTCCCGATCCGAGCGCTCCTTCCAAGGTGAGAAGCAGCCCGACGACGCGGCTGCCGTCCTGTCCGATCAGATCCGCGACCGCGGCCTCGGCCGACCGGTCGAAGCGCAAGTCCGACTGCGCGAGCTGAGCCCGCAGCCATTCGCGAGCTTGCCTCTTGCCGGTGGGTGATCCGATCTTGAGCACTTCCCCGTCCGCGGCCTCGACCGCGGTTCGCAGTGCCCTCGGCAACACCGGGAGGCGCCCGGTCATGGGGGGCACCCGACCCCGCTCCCACACCAACACCAGGTCGGTGGTCGGTAGCATGTCACCGATCAAGCTCACAAGCGGGCCGTAGTCCTGCTTGCGTGAGAAGCGCGCCAGGTTCCGGCCCACAATCACGCGGCGGTCGCTGAGAAACGGCGGCGTCCGAGCCGCGTCCACCAGAGCCGCGGGGCTCCAGTCCCCCTCGGGCTCACGCAGGTCGTCCTCGCCGATATGGGAGAGAGCGAGCGCCCGATCGGCATCGCCGACCAGTTCAGCTGTGAGCTTCGCCAAGGCCTCCGCGACCAGAATCTCGTCGTCGCCAGTGAGCAGATGAACGCTCACCGCACCGCCGGTGCCGACGCGTCGGCACCATGTGACGAGGCGGTCATGGCTTGTGACCCTAACTTCTGATCCCGACCTCTGATCCAGACCTCTGATCCCGACTTAAAGCGATGCCAGCCCGGGCCCACCGCCAAGCGACGCCGAGAGTGCCTGCACAGCAGCCGGGCTAGAATTTGTAGTTGACGAGGCGATTCTGACCCCCAGGCCGGAGGTGACGTCTGCTATGCGCCTGCAACTCGCTTTGAATGTGAACGATCTCGACGAGGCCGTCGACTTCTACGCCAGGATGTTTGCCACCAGGCCGGCAAAGACCCGCCCCGGATACGCCAACTTCGCCATCGCCGACCCGCCTCTCAAGCTCGTACTGTTCGAAAGGGGCGGCCCGGCCGGGTCGATCAACCACCTCGGTGTTGAAGCCGAAGCATCCGCCGAGGTCACAGCGGCGCAGGCCCGACTGACAGAGTCCGGGCTCAGCACCACCGGGATCGACGACACCTTATGCTGCTACGCGGCCAAGACTGAGACCTGGGTCGAGGCTCCCGACGGCAACCGCTGGGAGTGGTACGTCAAGACCGGCGACTCAGACCAGATGGAAAACACCGTCGTGTCCGAGCCGAGCGAGACTGTCGCGTCCAAGCCGAGCGAGACTGCCTGCTGCTTCTAAGACTTCGGCGGTCCGGCGCGCCGACGCCTGCTCAGACGCCGGTGCCTGCTCAGACATCGCTCGGCGACGGCCGAGGTCACCGCACAAGGGAGAGTCACCGCACAGAGGAGAGTCACCGCACAGAGGAGAGTCACCGCACAGAGGAGAATGTCGAGACCTACCGGAGCGGTGCTGATGCGATCTCCACAGCCAGGCTCGGAGTGTCAGCGACGACATCGACTCTCAAAGCTCCGATGCGCAGAACAGCCCCTGCGGCAACGGTGCGGGCGCGGGGCACGCGGTGCAAAGGCGGCGCGATGACGGCCGCGCCCCGGTAGCGCTCGGTCAGAGCCAGCACCGCGTGGGCGTCGGCGGCGTCACCGTCCGCCGCGACGATCAAGTCGGCACGGCGGACACCAGCCAGCCGCAGCCCCTCGAGCAGCCGCCGCGGCGAGCCTGGCTGATCGAGCACGACCACCACGCCGTCGGGGTGGCTCAACACCGAGGCGCCCCGAACCTCCGACCAGCCCGGCGAAGGTGCCGCCGCTCCGCTGACGCTATGAGCGAACGCGGCCAACACCATGGCAACGCCCACGGACCGGATCAGCGACCCGCGCCCGGCCACGCGGTGTCCCAGCAACGCGGCCAAAGTGGCCGACGACGCCAGACGGGGCGCGCCCAGCAGCATCGCCACGCCTACGATCACCGCGGCCGCGCCGGCTGCGCCCAACACCGCAGGTGGCAGCGCGGCAGCGGTCTCCGCCACGCGGCGCACCCACCACAACAGCGCTGAGGTAGGTAGGTGAACCGCCCACGCCACCCAGCCTCCGGCGACACCCGCGAACAGCCCAGCCGTGAGGCCCCACATCATCACCGGACCCGCTGCCGGGCCTGCGAGTAAGTTGGCCGGCAGTGACGCCAGCGGCACCGTTCCGAAAGCGGTGATCAGCAGCGGCGTCACTGCGAGCTGCGCCCCAGCGGTCGTCGCCACGGCCAGGCGCAGTGGCCAGGGCCCCGGCAGCGCCTCAGTGAGCGCGGGGGTGATCCACAGCAGCCCCGCGGTGGCAAACACCGAGAGCTGAAACGCCAGCATGCGCACCAAGAACGGATCGATCACCAGCACCGCGGCGATTGCCCAGGCCAGAGTTCGCCGGCCTCTCTCAGGATGGCCAAGAGCTGCGCTCGTAACCGCCGCAGCAGCCATTCCAACGGCTCGTAGTACCGAAGGCTCAAAGCGAGTGAGCACCGCGAACACCGACAGCAGCGCTACCAGCGCCACGAGGCGCCCACCTGGCCGGAGCCGGTCTACCACCGGCGACGCCAGCGCCAGGACGAACGCCACGTTCTGGCCCGAAACCACCAACAGATGCCCCAGACCAGCGGCCCGGAAGTCGTCCGCGAGCCGGTAAGACTGCTCGCGGTCGTCACCATATACCATGCCGGAGAACAGCGACCGATGATCCGCCGACATGCCGCGTGCGCCCCTTGCCAGCAACCGCCTGACCCTGTTGGCGAAACCCGCGAGCGGCGACGCCGGGGCCTTGTCGTGGACTGACGCCACCGTCAGCTTGGCTACGACATGTCGCCAGCGGTACCAGTCGCCAGCGGCCTCCCGCACTGTTGCGGTTACGCGGACGCGCTCGCCAGCCAGAGCGTCGTCGAGGCGGGCCGCGGCCGGGCCGTGGGCCCGGGCCTCCAGACGTTTGCCCTGGTAGCGGACCGTCACCCGCACACCGGTATGGCCCAGTGGACGCGGGTCGTCAACGAGCGTGACCCACCCGGTGATCTCGCCGGGAGTGGGCAACCCCTGAGTTAGCCCGGCAACGGCGCGCACGCCGAAGAAGCCTGTGAGCGCGGCGAACACCGCGAAAGCCAGCAACACGTTGGGGCGCCACACGAAGGCGGCGGCCAGCAACAGCACCGCGGCCAGCGGCAACCCGATCAGAGTCCACGCCCCCGCCGAGGCCCCCGCCGCCGCTGCGTAGGGCATGAACGCCGAAGCGTTAACCGTCGCGAGCACGCCCTTCAAGCTGCTGCCATACGCTGCCCTCACACGCCTATGTAGGTCATACGCCTATGTAAGTCACACGCCTATGTAGGGGCGCATACGCTCGAGCTTCACCGGACCGATTCCGGCCACCTTGTCGAGGTCGTCCACGCTGGCAAACAGCCCAGCTCTTTCGCGATGCTCCACTATCGCGGCGGCCAGTGAAGGCCCGATCCCGGGAAGGCTCTCCAGCGCGGCGGCGTCAGCAGAGTTGATGTTCACAAGCACGCCGCCAGCGGTGTTGTGGCCAGAATCGCCGGCCGGGTCCGGAGAGCCCGGAGGCGTGGCGCTCACCAAGTCGGGCTGGGACTCCTCCCCTTGCGCGGGCACCCACAGGCGCGCGCCGTCGATGATCGGCTCGGCCAGGTTGAGCCTGGCCGGGTCGGCGTCGGACGCCAGCCCCCCTGCCGCGTCGACCGCGTCCGCCACGCGGCTTCCCGGCGGAAGCTCGTGAACGCCTGGAGAGGCCACCGCGCCTGCTACGTGCACCGCGATCGGCGACGGCGCGGCGGTCTCGGGCGGCGGCAACGGAATGGACACCGAGGCCACGGTCGGCAGGATCTCCTCAGGCTCGGGTCCGGAAGGCGTTCGCAGCGCCCACCAGCCGCCGACTGCCGCCGCGGCCACTCCTATGACACCGAAGACCACCGTCGCGGCAGACACACCCAGCCGGTCGGCTAGTGCTGTCGGCGTGGGAAGCCCGCGCCGCTGAGCGGGCCGTGTCGCGCTGTCGCCGGTGGGCTCGATGGTCAAGGCGCTTCCCCCGCGTGAGGACCGTCTTAGACCGGCCGCGAGCGGGTGACCGGCAAACCCGATAGACACAATATTAGACTAATTTTTGTTATGTGTCAACCAGTTTCACTCTTACGATAACAACCGTCCGGCTGCGCCCGACAGCAGACAGCACCTGCGTGGGTGCGGTGAGGGCTGGAGAAGCTGGTTCAGGTCAGACTGGTTCAGGTCAGACTGGTTCAGGTCAGAACAGTACCGAGGAGAGACGTTTGCGCCAGCTCGCCGTACGCGGATCGTCAGATCCAAGCAATTCGAGCAGATCGACGAAGCGCTGGCGTGAGGCGTCATCGGATTTCACCTTCAGCAGCAGAGCCGCCAGTTCCAACTCCACGTCTCGTCGGTCGCCACGTGAGTCGCCGCTGGAGGCCTGATGCAGGCGGATCAGCGCCTTGAGGCGGCGCACGTCTGGGCTCTCGCCGACACGCTCGAGCAGGTCCTCGGCCTCGGCGGATGCCCCCCGCTCGATCAGCAGCTCTGCGAGCGCTGTGACGGCAGGCTCGTCGTCCGGCGCGATCTCAAGGGCGGCCCGCAACGACGCTTCGTCGCCCGCGGCCACCAACCGCTCGACCTCAGTAGCTGCCGACGGAGGCACCAGCCGCTGCACGAAGTCACTCACCGCAGCCTCGCCCTGCGCACCGAGGAAGCCGTCCGCCACGGCACCGTCGACCATGGCATAGACCGCCGGAATCGACTGCACTCGGAAAGCCTGAGCGACCCCGGGGTTCTTGTCGACGTCGACCTTGGCCAGTTCCACCGCGCCGTTCGTCGACGCCACGGCCTTCTCCAGAATCGGCCCCAGCTGGCGACAAGGATGACACCACTCAGCCCACAGGTCCACCACCACAGGAACAGTCTTGGAACGCTGCACCACGTCGGCATCGAAGCTGGCGTCGGTGACATTGATGAACGACGGCGCTTCACCTGGTAGCGCAGACGACCCCGCGTCGGCGGAGGCGCGGCCACGGCGCCCAGGCCCGCGGCGATGCGAAGGTTTGCGCGCCATGCCAGAATGCACCATGCCGAAACGGACTGTAACAACCAGCCTGTAACAACCAGCACAGCACCGACCAGCACAGCACCGACCAGCACAGCACCGACCAGCACAGCACCGACCAGCACAGCACCGACCAGCACAGCGCTCTTGGGCACGAGGAGGTTTGCCAAGTCATGAAGATCGACGCATGGATTGGATTGCCCGAAGGCGGCGCCCCTGACGCCCTGTCGGCGGTCGGCTCTCTGGCGCGTGAGATGGAGGCCGCCGGGTACAGCGGCCTGCTGTCGGCAGAGACCAGCCACGACCCTTTCCTGCCTCTGGCCCTCGCGGCAGCCGAGACAGAGCGAATCGATCTGATGACCGGCATCGCGGTGGCATTCGCCCGCAATCCGATGCTGCTGGCTCACACGGCCTGGGATCTTCAGCTTCTATCTTCGGGGCGCTTCATGCTTGGCCTGGGTAGCCAGATCCGCCCGCACATCACCAAGCGCTACTCGATGCCGTGGTCGGCTCCGGCGGCGCGTATGCAGGAGATGATTGAGGCGATCCGAGCTATCTGGCATGCCTGGCAGAACGGTGAGCGGCTGCGCTTCCGGGGCCGCTTCTACCAGCACACCCTGATGACTCCCATGTTCAGCCCGAGGCCGCTGGAGGTTCCGCCGCCTCAGATCCTGCTGGCAGGCGTCGGGCCGATGATGACCCGAGTCGCGGGGCGCAGCGCCGACGGGTTCGTGTCCCACGTCTTTCAGACCGCCGATTACTTCAAGGCCGTCACCCTGCCCAATATCGAGGCGGGCCTGGCCGAGTCCGGGCGCAGCCGGGCCGACTTTCAGATCTCGATGCCGATATTCGTGGTTTCGGGTTTCAGCGAAGGTGACATCGCCCAGGCCGACGCCGCGACGCGCAAGCAGATCGCGTTCTATGGCTCGACGCCCGCATACAGGGCAGTGCTCGATCACCACGGTTGGGGCGACGCCCAGATCGAGCTCAACCGCCTGTCGAAGCGAGGCCGCTGGGACGACATGACCGACGTGATCGACGACGCAATGCTTGAGGAATTCGCCATAGTCGCGGAGCCCCACGACGTGCCGGCCAGGCTTGAACAGCGCTACGGAGGCGTGATCGACCGGTTGCAGTTCTACGCGGGAGCGCACGACACCGAGCGCTGGGCGCCGATCCTCGAGCAGATAAGAGCCCTCTGAGATAAGAGCCTCTGAAACAAGAGCGCCTGAGACAAGAGCACCCTGAGACAAGAGCACCCTGAAGCCACGCGGCGCAAGCCCGATGCCGGTAGGATGCCGTCACTCGCGGGGCTATAGCTCAGTTGGAAGAGCGCTTCCATGGCATGGAAGAGGTCAGGGGTTCAATTCCCCTTAGCTCCACACAGGCCCGTGCCACAGGCCCGTGCCACAGGCCCGTGAAGCGCCACCGGCATAGGCTGACAGCGTGAGCGGCGCGGCTGGAGGCGACCAGGCCCAGGCCCAGCACATGCCTCCCCGAAGGTCCCGAGATTGCAGTTCCCGAGATCGCCGTTTGTTGGATGGCGTGCGGGTGATCGAGTCAAGCCTTCTGGGGCCGGGTCAGCTCGGAACGTTCCTGGCCGATCTCGGCGCCGACGTGATCAAAGTCGAGCCCCCGGCCGGTGACTACATCCGTGCTATGACCTGGCCGATCGTCGACGGCGTGTCGCTTCTGCACCTGCACACGCACCGCGGCAAGCGCAGCGTCGTGCTCAACCTGCGCAACGACGAGGGCCACCGGCTGTATGAGGACCTGGTCGCCGGCGCTGACGTCGTGATCGAAGCGATGCGACCGGGCGCGCTGGCCAGGCTCGGGCTTGGTTACGAACACCTGGCTGAGGTGAACCCCCGCATCGTGTTCGCAACTCTGTCGGGCTACGGCGCCACCGGCCCCTACAAAGACATGCCCAGCCATGGCATCGCCTACGACACGTGGTCGGGGATCGTGCAGCCGCTCACCGACGACGAGGGCTTCTGCCGTATCCCGCCGAACATGCCCAACGTCGGGATCAACGTCGGGCCGATGCTGGCGGCCACTGCGGTTCTGGCGGCGGTCATCAAGGCCCGCGCCGACGGCGTGGGTTGCCAGCTCGACATCGCACAGGCCGACGCGGCCGCCTACATGGACTGGTACCGCATCGAGACCGAGCGCGCCTATCTGCGTCCCGCCGAGGAGGTGACGGGCAATGCGGCCGACGACTACGAGCGCCGCCCGGCGGGCCTGGCCGGGATGTGGGAGGGGGTGCGATACCAGGCATACGAGGCCTCCGACGGGCACGTACTGTTCATGGCGTCGGAGCGGGCGTTCTGGCGCAACTTCTGCGAAGCGGTCGGCCGTGTGGATCTGTTCGAGCGCTGGCCAGGCGCCGTGTACGCAGACCATGCACGCGGCAATACCGAACTCCAGTGCGAGTTGAGGGCCATCTTTCGCACCAAGAGCGTGAAGGAGTGGCTCGGCTTCGGGCGCGAGGCCAACACGCCGATCGCTCCGTTCAACACCCCAGCCGACATCGGCGACGACCCGCAGTTCCAGGCCCGCATCGGGTTCTACCCTGCCGAGGCGGTGGGGTGCGAGCAGCTTCCTCTGCCGGTGTACGTCAACGGCCGGACACCGCCGGTGCCGACGATGGCTCCCACGGTAGGCGAGCACACCGAGCAGGTGATGGCATCGGTGCTGGGCTTGGACGCCGAGGCAATCGCCGAGCTGCGGGCCGCGGGCGCCTTCGGCCCTGCAGACTGAGTTACAGATACTGAGCAGCAGATACTGAGTACAGATACTGCTGAACGACAGAACTGAGCTACAGAGAGCTACAATCTGAGCTACATATCTAGACTTGAGCTACAGATTTGAGCCTCCAGCGGTCTTACGCATTCACGGCCGTTACACGATCACTTCTTTTCCACTATCACTTCTTTTCCACGATCACCTCTTTGCCGGGCGCTTCGGGCTCGTCGTCGACCATCTCCGCCGGGAAGCCCGTGGCCAGAACGGACGCTCCGGTGGCGTCTTCCAGGCGTCGTATCACGTTCGGCGACCATTCCCGCAGGCCGTAGCGAGCCGCAGCGTCGTCGAAGATGTCGGCCAGAACAGGCCCCAGCTCAAGCGGCACTCCGCAGCGGCGGGCGACGTCGTTGAACAGCGTCATGTCTTTGATCACGAGGTCCATCGTGAAGTTGATGTCGCGGCTGCCGTTGAGGATCACCTGACTCTCGGTCTCGTGCACGAAGGAGTTGCCCGACGAGATGCGAATCGCCTCATAGACGGTGTTGAGGTCGAGGCCGGCCCGCTCGGAGGTGACCAGCGCCTCGCACAATGACAACAGGTTGGCGCTGGCCAGGTAGTTGGTGACCACCTTTAGAATCGACGCCGAACCGATTCCGCCCGTGTGCAGAATGCGCCGCCCCATCGCCGCGAGCACCGGCAGCACCCGCTCGAAAACGGCCCGGTCGCAGCCCGCGAAGATGGATATGTTGCCGGTGGCGGCCCGATGGCACCCGCCCGAGACCGGGCAGTCTACGGCAGCCGCGCCGACCGCTGCAGCCCGGTCGGCGAGACGGCGCACCTCAGCCTCGTCTGTGGTGCTCATCTCGGCCCAGATCTTCTCGAGACCTGTCTCGGCCGGACCTGTCTCGGCCCCGCCAGAGCCAGCTGCGGCATCCGCGGCCGCGGCAAACCCGGCCAGGACGCCGTCTTTGGCTTCCATCACCGCGGCGCTGACCGCGGGGCTGGGCAGGCAGGTGACCACCACATCCACTGTCGCAGCCAGCTCGGCGGGGCTGTCGGCCCACCCGGCACCAGCGTCGAGCAGCGGCGCCGCTGCGGCCCGGTCGATGTCGCGCACGGTAAGATCGAACCCGTTGCGCAGCAGGCTCCCGGCCAGTTTCGATCCTACGTTGCCCAAACCGATGAAGCCGACCCTCATGAGCTGCCTCCTGTGGTGATCATCCCGGGAGTGATCGTTTGACACGAGCGCCGTGTCTTCCGCGCCGCGCCGTGTACTCTGCGCCGCCACCACGCCGAGGACGTTCGGGGCGTCGCGGTGCCCGCGTTGTCATCAGCGTCTCCGTCAGACGACGCTAGCAGCCGTGGACTCCACCCCCGTCGGCATCGACCCCGCTCCGGTCACGGCCTGGCTCGCTGCCAATGTCGGTGCCGTCGCACCCATGAGCTTCGAGCGGATCGCAGGGGGCGCGTCTAATCTGACCTTCGCCGTGACCGACGCGACCAGTCGGCGCCTAGTGCTGCGCCGTCCCCCCACAGGCCATGTTCTGGCCAGCGCACACGACATGGTACGTGAGCACCGTGTGATCTCGGCGCTGGCGCATACCGGCGTGCCGGTGCCCCCTGTGCTGGGCCTGTGCACCGATCAGGTCGTGAACGGCGCCGACTTCTATGTGATGGACTTCGTGGGCGGGTTGGTGGTCTCCAACCGGGCCGAGGCTACGGCCGTCGCCGAGACTGTGCGCCCGATGATGGCGAGTTCGCTGATCGACACGCTGGCGGAGCTGCACGCCGTGGAGCCGGCGGAAGTCGGCCTGGGAGACCTGGGAAAGCGGGAGCACTACTGCGCCCGCCAGCTGCGCAGATGGAAGCGCCAGGTAGATCTCGGCTCCGACCGGGCGCTTCCGCTGGTGAACGCCCTTCACGACCGGCTCGTAGCCACCGTCCCGGAGCAGCAGGGCGCCGGGATCGTCCACGGCGACTACCGGCTCGACAACTGCATCATGACCGCCGAGGGCGCCGTCGCGGCGGTGCTCGACTGGGAGCTGTGCACCCTCGGCGATGTGCTCGCCGACCTGGGAGGGCTGCTCATCTGGTGGGGCGATGACCTAGCGGACGACCCCTCGCAGGACCCAGCCGCAGCCGGCAGGCTGGCCGACTCCCCGACCTCCTTGGAGGGCTTCGGCAGCTCAGCCGACGCGCTGGCGCGTTATGCGCGATCGTCTAGGCGCGACTTGTCGGAGATGACCTGGTACATGGCGTTCCAGTTCTGGCGCCTGGCGTGCATCATCGAGGGAGTTAGGGTGCGTCACGTGGCGGGTGCCATGGGCGACCAGGCCGGATACGACGACCGTGGCGCGAGGGCTTTCGTGGACTACACCCTGGCGCGCTGCAGCGCTCTGCTCGACAAGTCAGCCTGACCCGGCGATGACCACAGGCGCCGACCCCCTCGACCTCGACGCTTTCAGGCGCAACGGGCACGCCGTTGTCGACTGGGTCTCCGACTACCTGGCCGGCCTCGGCGATCGCCCTGTCCGCGAGCCGGTCGAGCCGGGCGATGTGCGGCGCAAGCTTCCGCCCGCTGCACCGGAGTTCCCCGAGCCTTTCAGCAAAGTGCTCGCCGACCTCGACCGGGTGATAGTCCCCGGCCTCACCCACTGGCAGCACCCCGGCTGGTTCGCCTATTTCCAGGCGATGTCGTCTCCCCCGTCGATCCTCGGCGAGCTGGCGGCGGCGGGGATCGGAGTTCAGGGGATGATGTGGTCGACCTCGCCCGCGCTAACAGAGCTGGAAGCGCGCGTTCTCGACTGGCTGGTCGATCTCACCGGCGTTCCGCAGCAGTGGAAAACCACCTCAACCGGCGGAGGAACGCTCACCTCAGGTGCCTCCGACTCCACCCATACCGCGCTGGTCGCGGCTCGCGAGCAGTGCCGGCACCGCACCGGGGCCGCCGCGGAGCAGATGGCGGTCTACGCGTCCAGCCAGGCTCACTCGTCCATTGAGAAGGGCGCCCGGGTAGCCGGATACGGCCATGTGCGGCAGATCAGCGTCGACGAGTTGCTGGCTGCGCGGCCCGAGGCACTGAAGGCCGCGGTGGCCGCGGACCGCCGCGCGGGGATCGTGCCCGCTGTGGTCGTGTCGGCGGTGGGCACGACAGGAACGGCCGCTGTCGATCCGGTGCGACGCTTCGGGGAGATCGCCCGAGCGGAGCGGATGTGGCATCACGTCGACGCTGCCTACGCGGGCTCAGCGATGATCTGCGAAGAGTTCCGGTTCCACCAGGACGGGCTGGAACTCGTTGACAGCTACACCTTCAACCCGCATAAGTGGTTGGCCACCAACCTCGATTGCTCGGTGCTGTGGCTCGCCGACCGCCGCCCGCTGATTGAGACGCTGTCGATCCTGCCGCCGTATCTGCGCGCCGGCGCTGCGGTCGCCGACGAGGTGATCGACTACCGCGACTGGAGCGTCACGATGGGCAAGCCGTTCCGCGCTATGAAGCTGTGGTTCGTGCTGCGATGCTTCGGCGCGGAGGGCCTGCGCTCACTGATCCGCACCCATGTGCTCTGGGCCCGCAGCCTGTCGCGCCGTGTGGCAGAACACCCGCGGCTCAGGCTGGTGGCCCCCACGTCGTTCGCCCTGGTGTCACTGGCCCACACCGACGGCGACGACGCCACCCTCACCCTGGCCGACGCCGTCAACAGCACCGGGCGTTTCTACGTGACCGCCTCGGAGGCCCGCGGCCGCGCCTACCTGCGACTGTCGGTCGGCTCCACCTGGACTACCAGAGCCCACGTGGACGACCTCTGGGACAGCATCGACGCCAACGCCTGAGCTGCCCCGCCGCTGACGCCTGAGCCCTTCCCGTCCGTGGCTGGCGGCGAGCAGGAAGGGCTACGCTGACGAACCGTGCGTGACAACCCGATGCGGCGCCGCTGGACGGCCGGTGAGCCGGCCATCGGGGGATGGCTCGCCATGGCGGGCAGATTCTCCGCGGAGCTGATGGCGCGTTCCGGGTTCGACTACATATGCGTCGACACCCAGCACGGGGTGATCGACTACAGCGACTCCTGGGAGATGCTCCAGGCCGTCAACCTGGGCACGGCCACACCATTGGTGCGCGTGCCCTGGAACGAGCCCGGAGTGATCGGCAAGAGCCTCGACGCAGGCGCCCGGGGCGTGATCGTGCCGATGGTCAACACACGCGAGCAGGCTGAGGCCGCCATCCGCGCCTGTCGCTATGCGCCGGTCGGCGGCCGTAGCGTGGGCCCCACGCGGGTGTTGCGCCAGGAGGGGCCCGACTACGTGTCTGAGGCGAACGCCGACACGGCTGTCATCCCGATGATCGAGACGGTCGAGGCGCTCCACAACCTCGACGACATCTTGTCGGTACCGGGCTTGGACGCGATTTACGTCGGCCCATCGGACCTGTCGCTGAGCCTGGGCCTCCCGCCGGCCAACAACGACGGAACGCCCGCTTTCGACGAGGCCTTCGATGCGATCCTGGACGGCTGCCGCCGCCACGGCGTGATCCCCGGCTGCCACACCATTTCGGAGCTTTGCCAGCGCCGCGTTGAGCAGGGCTTTAAGATGATCACGGTCACGTCCGACGTGGTGGCGCTGTCGCGTGCACTGGCCGAAGAGCTTGAACGTGCCCGCGGCGGCCCGGCGGGTGCGTCGTCGGACTCCTTGTACTAGTCGCTGAGCTTCGCCCGGCGGGCGTCTGGCTCTAGTTTCCATGCGTCTCGGTGACATCGCCAACGAAGCCTTCGCTGGCGTTCCCAAGCCGCTGGAGGGCGTGCGGGTGCTCACGGCGGAGCAGATGGCCGCGGTCCCCTTCGCCACGCAGCTCATGGGCCGCCTCGGCGCTGACGTGGTGAAGGTGGAGCGCCCCGAAACCGGCGACAGCGGCCGCGGCTCGCAGCCCGCGATCCCCGATCCGCGCGGCAGGGCTGTGGGTGCCACGTTCTTGCGCAGCAACCTCGGCAAGCGCAGCGTCACCCTCAACCTGAAGGACCCCCGCGGTGTGGCGCTGTTCCTACGCCTGGCCGAGCGCTTCGACGTGGTCTGCGAGAACTTCAAGGCCGGCACCGCCGACAGGCTCGGCATCGGCTACGAGGCGGTCAGCGCCGCGAACCCTGCTGTGGTGTATCTGTCGGTGTCTGGGTTCGGCAGCGATCCGGCATCGCCGTATTCCCGGCGGCCCGCGTACGCGTCGGTGGTTGAGGCCATGACCGGCGTCTACGAGTTCAAGCGCAGGCCAGGGCGCCCGCCCACGGCCAACCCTGTCGGCGCCCTCGGCGACATCTCCGCGGCTTTGTTCGGGGTGATCGGCGTGCTGGCAGCGCTGCGCCAGCGCGACCGCGAAGCCGGCGAGCCCGCCGCGGGCGCCTCGAGCGCAGGCCGGGACTGCGGCGTTGCCAGCCGGCGCGTCACAGGCCAGCGTGTCGACATCGCCATGCTCGATTCGGCGATCGCCATGACCGACGTGGTGACCAATTTCTGTTCGCTGGGGGTGCCAAACGAGGCTTCAGCTGGGGTCGGCATCGTAGAAACGTTCGCCGCCGGCGAGGGCCATTTCGTGATGCAGGTGGTGCGCGAGCACCACTTCGAGCGCTTGGCCGAGATCACCGGCAACCCGCAGTGGCTGTCCGACGACCGCCTCGCGCGGCGCTCGGGCTGGACGGAGCACCTCGAGACCGTGCTGAGGCCCGGCATCGAGCGCTGGGCCTCCGACAGCACCAACGTCGAGGCCGCGGCCGCGCTCGCCGCGGGCGGCATCGCGGCCGGGCCGTCACTGACCAGCGCGCAGGTGTGCGCGGACGCGCACGTGGTCGCCCGCGACATGATCGTTGAGATGCCGCGCCCCGACGGCGGCGATCCGGTGCTCGTGCCCGGCAATCCCGTGATAATGAGCCGCACTGCGCGGGGGCCTGAGACCAGGGTGCCGTGGCTTGGCGAGCACACCGACACGGTGCTTGCGGACGAGCTCGGCCTCAGCACCCACGAGCTGGCTCTGCTGCGAGCCGAAGCTGTAATCTGAACCGTCGCCGCGGATCGGCTGGCGACCAAGGCTTGAAGTTAAACTCGACGATTACGCTCAACCAGGTGGTTGTGAGCGGGCTAGCGCGGCGGGCGAGTTGAGGCTGCTCGAGTTGAGGCTGCTCGAGTTGAGGCTACGACGGCCTCCTGCCGGCGGGAGGCGCTGATGGATTTTGAATTGTCGCCCGAGCAGAGGCAGTTCACGGCCGAGGTCGAAGCATTTCTCGACGAGCACAGCGACCCGGAAGTGTTCGACGTGACCCGCGAGAACATGGCCCAGATCGTCGACACTCCTGCGCGGCGGGCGTTCATGAAGAAGCTGGGCCGCCGCGGGTGGCTGGGCCTCACCTGGCCGGCCGAGCACGGCGGTGACGAGCGCGAGGGCGTCTACGAATACATCCTCAACGAGGCTCTCGCCGCCCGCGGCGGCCCTCAGATCGGCAAGGGCGTCGGCATCATCGGCAAGACGCTCATAGCTCACGGTAGCGATCGGCTCAAGGGCGAATTCCTGCCGATGATCCTCGAGAACGACGTGGAGTTCGCGGTCGGCTACTCCGAGCCCGAAGCCGGCTCCGACGCAGCGTCGATGCGGCTCAAAGCCGAGCGCTTCACCGACGGTGCAGGCACCGCGGGCTGGCTGCTCAACGGCCAGAAGACATGGACAACCTCTGCGCACTTCGCGGAGTGGTACTGGGTGGGTGCTCGCACCGACCCCGACAACAAGCACATGGGCATCACGCTCATGCTGGTGCCGCTTGACCATCCGGGCATCACCGTGCGCGGCATTGAGACGATGGGCGACGAGCGCACCAACGACGTGTTCTTCGACGACGTATTCGTCCCCGACAGCCACGTGGTGGGCGAGGTCAACCACGGCTTCCGATACATCAGCCAGGCGCTCGACCTGGAGCG
This sequence comes from Acidimicrobiales bacterium, assembly GCA_965214945.1. GTDB lineage: Bacteria > Actinomycetota > Acidimicrobiia > Acidimicrobiales > Aldehydirespiratoraceae > JAAXHB01. Next base: position 1,753,045 of record OZ244029.1, read on the forward strand.
GTTTACGATGTTCACGCTCGCTCCGATTCGTCAGCGACTCGAGCTGCTTACCGACTATGTCCGCACCGCGGAACGCGACGGCGAGCCGCTGCGCGAAGACCCGAGAATCCGATCCCGGATTGCGGCCCTCCACGCCGAGGCGGAAGCCGCCCGGATGCTCGGCCTCAAGTTCGTGGCGGAGGCCGTCAAAGTCGAGCAGGCCGTCCGGCAAGGCCGCCGCGGGTTTCAGCCTCCCACGGTGGCGGCGTCGGAGTACAAGCTGTTCGCGACGGAGCTGTCGAAGCGCCTCGCCGACGCCGCTATGGACATCGCGGGGCCAGGCTCGCAGCTTCGGGTCCACACCGCGGACGCACCGATGGCCGGGCGGTCGGAGTCGACCTACCGCTACACGGTGCTCGACACGATCGGCGGCGGATCCTCGGAGATCCAAAAGAACATCATCGCCCGCCGCGGCCTGGGCCTGCCCAAGAACTTCTGATGCACGACCGCCGCAGCGAACCCCACTCGGACACGGCGCCGGTCGAAAGGGCGCCGGTCGTCGCTCTCTCCGGTGTGTCAGTGATCGATCTTAGCTCTGTAGGGCCCGGAGCCAGAGCAACTCGCATCCTCGCCGATTACGGCGCCGAGGTAGTGAAGCTCGCGCCGGTGCCGCGCGACTCCCAGGTGATGATCGCCCCTCCCGCCTACGCTTACAGCGGCGACCGCCGTATGAGCCGCGCGCGGATCGACCTGAAGACCAGCGAAGGACGTGAGGCGTTCCTGGCGCTGGCGGGCTCCGTCGACGTGATGGTGGAGGGCTTCCGCCCCGGAGTCGTCGACCGTCTAGGCATCGGCTACCAGCAGGTGAGCGCCATCAATGAGCGGATCGTGTACTGCTCGGTGAGCGGCTACGGTCAGACCGGCCCGCGGCGCGGCTGGGCTGGCCACGACTTGAACTATCTGGCCGTGTCGGGATACTTGCACTGCAGCGGCCGCCGCGCCGACGGAAGGCCAGCGCTGCCCGGCGCCACGGTGGCCGACATTGCGGCCGGGGGGATGCACGCGGCCATGGCGATCATGGCGGCTCTGTTGCGCCGCGGGCGTACCGGGCTCGGCGAGCGCCTCGACGTGTCATCGGCCGACGGCGCGCTGGCGATGATGTCGCTCTACGCCGACGAACACCTCGCCACCGGCTCCGATCCGGGCCCCGGCCACTACATCCTCACTGGCCGCTACGCCTGCTACGACGTGTACGCCTGCGCCGACGGGCGCCATGTGGCGGTGGCCGCGATCGAGCCGGCGTTCTGGCGCAACCTGTGCCGCGCTCTGGGCCTCGCCGAGTACGGGGACTGCCAGACCGACGACGGCCGCCAGGACGAGATCCGCGCCGCACTCGCCGCGAGGTTCGCGGAGGCCGGACGCGACGACTGGGTGCACCGGCTCGCGCAGTTGGACTGCTGCGTCTCGCCGGTGAACAGCGTCGCCGAGGCTTGCGCCGACGCGCAGTACCGGGCGCGGGGCCTGTTCGCCCGGGCCGTCCGCCGCGACTTCGGGGCTTTCGAGCAGCTCGCCCCGATCTGGGCCGGGACTGTGCCCGTGCCGCCCGGCGCGGGATACCGGCTTCCCGATGCCGACGCTTCCGACACGTCCGATCTGCTCGCCGATGCCGGCTACGACGCCGACCGCCTGGCCGAGCTGACCGCCGCCGGGGTGATCGCATGACGGTCGCTACCTCGGTGCCCGCGGGCGCCGCCGATCGGTCTGAGGAAGCCGATCTGGCTACCGAGATAGCCACGGCTATCGGGCTTGATCAGTATCACGAGACGGCCGACTTCCCTGTCGAGATCAGCTATGGGTGGAACACTCTGGCCGCGACCGAGAACGGCAACCCGTTGTACTGGGACGAGGCGGTGGCCGAAGCGCTGACCGGTGGCATGACGCTGCCGGTCACCACGCTGTCGCTGTGGATGCGGCCTCACCGCTGGTCGCCGGGTCAGACCGGAGAGCAGGTGGCGCTTCAGACACACTTCGACCTCAAGGCAGCCCTCGGGCTGCCCGAGGCAATCATCAGCGAGAACTCCTGCGCCTTCTGCGAGCCGGTGCGCCCCGGCGATGTGATACGCCACCATCAGGTGCTGCGCTCGGTGAGCGGACTCAAGTCCACACGGCTCGGCGCGGGCCGGTTTTGGGTGATCGACGTGGTGTACGCCAACCAGAGCAGCGAGCTTGTCGGCGTGGAGTCCTACACCGGCTTCGGTTACCGCCGCCGAGCCGATGGCGACGCCGAAACAACCCTGGCAAGCGCCGGCGCCACGACCGGCCCGGCACCAGCCAGCACGCCTTCGGTGTTGCCTCCGACGGCGGATTCGGGGCCAGGTTCGGCCCGGCCCGACTCCGCATTACGCCGGGTCTCAGACCGCCGAGTCTCGGACCGCCGGGTCTCAGACCGCCGGGTCTCAGACCACAGCGTCTCGGACACAGAGGCGGCCGACTCCTCTCACGCGGCCTCCTCTCACGCGGCGGATCCGGCGGTCAGGTGGGCCAAAGACGATCCGACGCATCATCAGCTCGCGGTCGGCGACAGGATCGCCCCGATCTCACACAAAGTGACGGCGACCACGGTGGTGCTGGGCGCGCTGGCGAGCCGAGACTGGCGTCCGATGCATCACGACCACCGCTTCGCGGTGGAGCGCAACGGCACCCGAGACATCTTCCTGAACACCCCCAACCAGGCTGCCTGGTTCGAACGGGCGATCACCGACTGGACCGGCCCGAGGGGCCGCATCGGCCGCATGAGCTTCCGGATGAACAGCCCGGTGTTCCCCGGCGACCGTATGATGATCTCGGCCGAGGTGACCGACACCGACACAGACGACGCGGGCTGCGGATGGGCGGAACTCGGACTTGCCCTGACGGTGGGCGGTCAAGCCCGTACTACCGGAGCCGCCCGCGTTGCGGTACCGGTGTCAGCCTCCGACAACCCGTGGGCCCGTCGGGGCGAAGACTGGAGGCCCTGACCGGAGTGCTGAACCTCGACTTCACCCCCGAGCAAGACCTGCTGCGAGACACTGTGCGCAGCTTGTGCGACAGGTTCGCGCCGCTCGACCGGGTGCGCGAACTCGAAGACGACCCCGACGGCATCGCCCGAGAACTGTGGGACAAGCTAGCAGAGCTGGGGCTGTGTGGCCTGATGGCGCCCGAGTCATGCGGCGGGGCCGGTATGAGCCTGATCGACGGCGTGGTGCTGTATGAGGAGCTAGGCCGGGCGCTGGCCCCCGTCCCTCACTTCGCGAGCTGTGTGCTGTCGGCCGGAGCCATCGCAGCGGCCCAACCCGACGACTCGGCTCACGCCGACATCGACGGCTGGCATTGGGCGGGGCTGCTGGGGGAGATCGCCTCGGGCAGGGCGGTGGTCGTCCCGGCGTGGCTGGAGCCCGGCGGCGGATTCAAACCAGCAGGGGTCCGGCTCACCGCTACGCCCACCAGAAGCGGCGATGCCGATGAAGGCACCGATAGCGGTGAAAGCGGCGGCGATAGCGGTGAAGGCGGCGTGTTCCGGCTGGACGGCGTGAAGCTGCACGTTGGTTTCGCGGCTGCGGCCGATCATCTGCTGGTGCTGGCCCGCACCGGTGAGGGCGAAACTGAGATCGACCTCCTCGCAGTGGCCGCCGATGCCGACGGCCTGCGAATGGAGCAGCGCCTGTCGATTGCGTCGGACGCGCAATACCTGGTGGATTTCGACGGGGTGCGTGTGCCGTCCGACGCCCGGATCGGCCCGCCCGGGGGCGGCTGGGCCATATGGGAGCGGGCGATGACGGCCGGGGCTGTGCTGGCTGCGGCTCAGGCTGTCGGCGGTGCCGAAGCCACCTTGGAGATGACAGTCGACTACGCCAAGACGCGCCGCCAGTTCGGCAAGGCGCTGGCCGAGTTCCAGTCGATATCGCACTATCTCGCCGACGCCAAGACCAGCCTGGACGCGGCCCGGATCCTCGTTCACGAAGCGGCGTGGGCCCATTCCGTCGGAGGCGACACGGCCCGCCTGGCCCCGATGGCCAAGCTGTTCGCCTGCCGGGTCTACCGCGAAGTCACCGCCATGGCCCAACAGGTGTACGGCGGCATCGGATTCACCGTCGAATGCGATGCCCAGCTCTACTTCCGCCGCGCAAAGCAGCTCCAGCTCAGCTGGTGGGACGCAGCCGCCTGCGAAGACCGGATCGCCGCCGCCGTCCTCGGCCCTGCCTAGCGCTCGCTGTCCGAAAACGCAACCGACGCGCGGCTCACGGTCGCGGAATGTGGTGGACGCGGAATGTGGTGGACGGTGTCACCTGCCAACACGGCCGGCCCCGCACCCGCTTCGCCGACCTCGAAGCCGGAGACTGGCGCGCCGCCTAACTAGTCTCTCGACGGACACCGCTACGGCCAACACAACAGGAGGAAACCCTATGCGAACGCGTCCCACAGTTCTGGTTTCAATCCTACTGTCGCTGGTCCTGGTGGCCGCAGCCTGCGGTGACAGCGACGAAGCCGCCACCGACCCGACAACCGGTCAATACACCAACGGTCAATACACCGCCATCACCGCCGGCGGCGCCCACTCGTGCGCGCTCAAAACCGACAACACCATCACATGCTGGGGCAACAACACCTCCGGGCAGGCTCTTGCGCCCAACGGTCAATACACCGCCATCACCGCCGGCGGCGCCCACTCGTGCGCGCTCAAAACCGACAACACCATCACATGCTGGGGCAACAACACCTCCGGGCAGGCTCTTGCGCCCAACGGTCAATACACCGCCATCACCGCCGGCCTATTGCATTCGTGCGGGCTAAAGACCGATGACACCATCACATGCTGGGGACACAACACCTACGGGCAGTCCGACCCGCCACCCGACCAATACACCGCCATCACCGCCGGCGGCTGGCATTCGTGCGGACTCAAAACCGACAACACCATCACATGCTGGGGACACAACACCTACGGGCAGTCCGACCCGCCACCCGACCAATACACCGCCATCACCGCCGGCACCTTCCACTCGTGCGCGCTCAAAACCGACAACACCATCACATGCTGGGGCGACAACACCTCCGGAGGAACACTTGCGCCCAATGGCCGTTACACCGCCATCGCCGCCGGCGGCTGGCATTCGTGCGGGATAAAGACCGATGACACCATCACCTGCTGGGGACAAGACAGCCTCGGGCAGTCCGACCCGCCACCCGGTCAATACACCGCCATCACCGTCGGCACCTTCCACTCGTGCGCGCTCAAAACCGACAACACCATCACATGCTGGGGCGACAACGGCGATGGGCAGGCCGACCCGCCGTCCCAGCAAAGCGGTGTAACACAATGACTTCACGACCGCCGATTACATCACCCGGATCTACATCACCCAGATCACGCAGGAGGAAACCCGGCCAGAAGGTCGTCAGCCAGAAAGGTCATCAGCCAGAAAGGTCGTCAGCCATAAGGTCATCAGCCATAAGGTCGTCAGCAAGAAGGTTGTAAGCAAGAAGGTCGTCAGGGCGCACGGGTGCCCTTGGCAGCTCCAAGCCGGTGGCATCGCGCAGCGCGTTGACAATGGCCGGGGTGGACGACAGGTTTGGCGGCTCACCGACGCCGTTGAGCCCGTAAGGCGAGTCCGGGTGGGCGAACTCGAACACCTTGAGCCGCATCGGCGGCACATCGAGCATGGTCGGGATCAGGTAGTCGGTGAACGACGGGTTCAGCACATGCCCGCGCTCGATCTGGAGCTCCTCCATCAGCGCCAGGCCCAGACCTTGAACGGTACCGCCCTCGATCTGGCCCTCTACGGCCACGGGGTTCATGGCCTTGCCGACGTCCTGGGCGGTGGCCATCTCCACCACCCGCACCAGGCCCAGCTCGACGTCGACGTCTACCACGGCCCGATGCGCAGCGTAGGCGAAGGCGACGTGAGCGCTGCCCTGGCCTCGCTGGTCGTCGATGGGCTCGGTCGGGCGATGGCGGTAGGTGAACGCATGCGACACCGGCTCGGGGCCCAGCACGTCGGCCACCGAGGCCAGCGGCCGGCCGCCGGGGCGCACAACGCTGGCACCGTCGAGGCGGAGTCCGGTCGCAGGACGTCCCGTGAGGCGAGCAGCACGCTCAACGATCTCGTTGCGCACCCGGGAGCAGGCACCCATGACAGCCCCGGCGGTCATCCAGCTCTGGCGCGATGCCGACGATGCACCTGATTCGGCTATGTCGGTGTCGGCGTCGCGCAGTTCCACCGTGCTCACGCCCAGCTCGGTGCGGGCGATCTGCGCCTGTAGGGTCACCACGCCCTGGCCCAGCTCCGGGGCGGCGCAGTAGACCTCTGCCACCGGCTCGCCGTCGCGGATCCACACGGTCACTCGGACGGTGCAGGTGTCGTCCATCCCGCCGGAGAAGCCGATGGCCTTCATACCCAGCGCGTAGCCAACGCCCCGTCTGAGGCCCTCTCCCCGGGTGACGTTGCCGACACCGCCTGGCCGCGCGCGGGCGTCCGCGGAACCGTGATCCGGCTCGGGTGGCAGCGGCAGATCCCGAAGGTACAACAGCAGTTCTCTGGTGGGCGCGGGGCCGTCGACGGGCTGGCCGGTGGGCAGAAGATCGCCGACACTGATGGCGTTGCGCGCCCGCAGATCTAGCGGATGCAGGCCTAGCTCGGCTGCGAGCCGATCCATGGCCGACTCGATGGCGTAGCACGACTGCACCGCCCCGAAGCCGCGCATCGCCCCGCACGGCGGGTTGTTGGTGTAGGCGGCGAAGCCGTCGATGGCCACGTTCGGCACCCTGTAGGCCCCGGCCGCGAAGTAGCAGGCGTTGGCTATCACCACTTGTGACGTGGACGCGTAGGCGCCGCCATCGAGCACAAGGCGCACCTTGGAGAACACCAGGCGCCCGTCGCTGTCGGCGCCGAGTTCGACGCTGGCCGCGGCCGGATGGCGGTGGACGTGGCCGAAGAACGACTCCTCGCGGTCGTACACCATTCGCACCGGCCGGCCGGTGGCCAGCGCCAGCATGCATGCGTGGATGTGGACGTTGAGGTCCTCCTTGCCCCCGAACGCCCCGCCGACCCCCGACAGCACCAGGCGCACCCGCTCGAGCGGCAGCCCGAGGCAGGCTGCCACCTGCTGCTGGTCGAGGTGCAGGTTCTGGCACGACACGTACAGCTCCACGCCGCCGTCGCCCACCGGAACAGCCAGGCCGGACTCGGGCCCGAGAAAGGCTGGGTCTTGAACGCCGAGTTCGTAGCGGCCCGCGATCACCGTATCGGCCCGGGCCCGCGCCTTGTCCACATCGCCGTGACGGATCCGCACATGGCGCGCCAACCCTCCGTCCGGTAGCCCTTCGGCCCGGCCCGACGCAGAGGCTTCAGCATCGATGCAAGGCGGCAGTTCGTCGTATTCGACGGCGATCATGTCGCGGGCGCGGCGGGCAATCTCGGGATGCGTCGCCGCAACCACCGCCACAGGTTCTCCCTGGTAGCGCACCTCGCCGAACGCCAGCACCGGCTGGTCGCGCACCTTCATGCCGAACGTCTTGGCACCGGGCACGTGCTCGTGGGTGAGCACGCTCATCACGCCGTCGAGCCCCTCGGCCGCGGACGCGTCTATCGAGACGAGCCGGGCCCGGGGATGGGGGCTGCGCAGCGTCGCGCCCCACAGGGCGCCGTCGTGGTGCTCGTCGGAGGAGTACACGAACGACCCGTCCACCTTGGCCACCCCGTCGGGCCGCTCAGCGGACTCACCTACCCCGTCGGCGGCATCGGCCGACGACTCACCCGCCGACAGCCGCGTGTCGGTGATCGTCACAGGCTGCTGGTGCCGCCCGCGCCCGCGGCCGACTCAGATGTCAGGCAGGCCTCTGTCAGGCAGGCCTCTGTCAGGCAGGCCTCTGTCAGGCAGGCCTCGAAGCGGGCCGCCAGGTCGCCACGGTCGAGGTTTTTGCCGATGAACACGATCCGACTGTCGCGGTGGTCATCTGGCCACCGGTCGAGGTCGTGGGTCTCAAAGATGTGGTGCACGCCTTGCAGCGCCACCCGGTGGGGGTTGCCAGCCACAGCCAGTACCCCCTTCCAGCGAAGCAGGTCGGTGCCGTAGTCGGCCGCCACCGAAGCGGCGGCTGCCTGCAGCAGGCCTGCGTCCAGCTCTCCGCCGACACGCACAGAGGCGGTCTCGATATCGGGGTCGTGGCTGTGGACGTAGTGATCGTCGAGGAACGCCGGATCCGAGGCGGCCCGCTGTGAGACCTCGAAAGCCCGCACTCCGAGGATTCCGTCGAGATCGACCTCCGCGTAGCTGGACGTCTCCACGGCGCAGCGCTGGTTCAGCGCCCGGATCCTGGCCTTGATCCGCTCGACGGCGGGGCCGTTGACCAGGTCGATCTTGTTGACGATGACCCGGTCGGCGCTGACTATCTGATCCACAGCCTGGTTGTCAATCCCGTCATAGCGCACCGAGTCAAGATGCCGCTCTATGTGCTTGGCGTCGATCAGCGCCACGATGCTGTCCAGGCCCACTTCGTCGAGCACCGGGTCGTCTACGAAAAACGCCTGGGCCACGGGCATGGGGTCTGCCAGTCCGCTGGTCTCCAGCAGGATGTAGTCGATCCGCTCTTTGCGGCTCATTAGTTTGCGCAGAACCGCTAGCAGGTCTGAGCGCACCGACGTGACGCAGCAGATGCAGCCGTTGCTCATCTCGAATATCTCCTCGTCGGAGGACACCACTAGGTCGGAGTCGATATCGATCTCACCGAACTCGTTCTCTATGACGGCGATGCGCTTGCCGTGGTTCTCTCGCAGTATGTAGTTGAGCAGGGTTGTCTTGCCGGAGCCCAGGAAGCCGGTGAGGATCATGGCCGGGATCCTGTCGGCATCAGGGTCGGTGACCGGCTTGGCGCCCGATGCGCCGGTGCGGGCGGCAGGCTTGTCGGTGGTCATGGCCGGCCTGTCATCCGCAAGGACACGGCGGCCAGGGCCACCGCATCGAGGATCTTCTGGTAGCCGGTGCAGCGGCACAGATTGCCCGACAGCTCCTCGCGCACGGTCAACTCGTCGGGATCGGGGTCGCGGGCCAACAAAGCGTGGGCGGCGACGATCAGGCCGGGTGTGCAAAATCCGCACTGCACCGCCCCGGAGGCCAAGAACGCCTGCTGCACAGGGTGCAGGCCGTCGTCGTCCGCGAGCCCCTCGACCGTGACCACCGAGCAGCCGTCGGCCTGGCCGGCCGCAACCAGGCAAGAGCACACCAGCACCCCTTCGAGATAAACCGAGCACGATCCGCACTCGCCCTGCTCGCAGGCGTTCTTCGCGCCCCGGAGGCCAATGCGCTCCCGTAGGAAGTAGAGCAGGCTCTCCAGTGCCCACACACCGCGGACGCTGTAGGGGGTTCCGTTGACGGTGAGGCTCACTCTCACTGCTTCGCCGCCTTGCGGGTTGCCGGCTTGTGGGTTGCCGCCTTGCGGGTCGCCGCCTTGCGGCTCGCCGGCAGGTCGGCCAGGGCCCAGGCAAGGCAGCGCCGAGCCAGCACCGACAGGGCATGGGCGCGATATCGGGCCGTGCCCCGCACGTCGTCGATCGGCGAAGCGGCTTCAGCGACCCGCGCCCCGAACTCGCGGCCCGCATCGGCGCTGAGACACCCCGGCGAATCCCAGCGCCCGCCGAACTCACCCTCGAGGAAGCGCTCCGCGGCACGGGCTCGAATCGGGGTGGGGCCCGCCGATCCGATGGCTGCCCCCACCGCCAACCGCTCAAGGTCGAGGGCGAGGGAGAAGGAAACGGTGGCGATAACCATGGCGTTGCGGGACCCGATCTTTGCAAACAGCTGAGGCCCGGTCGCCACCGGCACGAGCACCGCGGCGATTAGCTCGTCCGGGTCGAGCACGTTTCGCTTGGGGCCTGTAAAAAAGTCGTCTATGGCCACCAGGCGGCGGCCTCGCACGGACTCGATCTCTACCGAAGCTCTGGCGGCCAGCAGCGGTGGGTGAGAGTCCCCGGCCGGCGACGCGGTAGCCAGGTTGCCGCCCACTGTCCCCCGGTTGCGGATCTGAGGAGAGCCGACGGTGCGCGCCGCCTGCGCCAGCGCGGGGCAAAATACCGCCAAGTCGTCCATGACCCGCCGGTAGGTGACACCGGCGCCGATCCGCACGACCCGGCCGCCGTCGGTCAGCTCCCAGGAGTCGAGCCCAGCCACCCTGCTCAGATCTAGCAAAGTGGCGGGCCGAGTCCTGCCGAAGTTGACATCCACCATCAGGTCGGTGCCGCCGCCAATCGGCGCTGCGGTGGGCTGCTCCGACCTGAGCCGGAGCGCTTCCGACCAGGACCCAGGGCGCAAGACCAAGCCCGAAGTGCCCGTCCGGTCTGCGCTGCCGGTGTTCACGGATTGGCCTTCGCCGTCTCGGCTTGCACCATCTCGGCATTCGCCATCTCGGCCTTCACCATCTCGGCCTTCACCATCTCGGCCTTCACCATCTCGGCATTCGCCGTCTCAAGAGGGCAGTCGAGGTAGATGTTCGCCGCGCCGACCTCGTCCAACCACACTGGCAGATACCGAGCAGATACCGACACATTTGCAGATGCAAGGTGCATAAACAGCCACGAAGTGCTTATGCCGCATGATGCTAGCTAACAGCCGGCAAGAAACAAGCCGCGTTTGAACAGAGCCCGCGGTCACAACTATTCTAGGGATTCATAACTATTCTAGGGATCCGACGAGACAGAGAGATACGCAAGACAGAGATCCGAACGAAAGGCCGTCCAATGATCATCGACACCCATCTGCACCCCACCAACGTCGTGGACGAAGCATGGCGGCACACTGGGGAGCCCTTCACCGGCGAGCGCATGCTCCAGATGATGGACGGCCCTTACTGGATCAACGGCAAGCCCCGTCGCATCGACATGGGCTTCATCCAGCCTCCGCCAGGCAACACCGCCTGGCGCGACGGCAGCCGGTCGGGGCGCGAGGGCATCCGCGACTACATGGCCTATATCGCGGAGCTCACGCAGAAATACCCAGATCGGTTCATCGGCAACTTCAACTACAACCCCAGGTTCGGGCCCGAGAACGGCGCGGCCGAGCTGGAGTTCCATGTGAAGGAGTACGGCTTCAAGATGCTGAAGCTGCACGCGAACATGCACGCATACCGGCCCGACCGGGCTCTCGACTGGCTGCGGCCGGTGATGCGCAAGTGCGACGAGCTGGGGGTAGTGGTGCTGATCCACACCGGTGACGGGCCGTACTCAATCCCGACGCAGTTCTATCCCATCATCCGGGAGTTCCCGTCAGTGAACTTCATCATCGGCCATTTCGGTGTGCAGACCGGCGGGGTGTACTGCTTCGAGGCGTTCTGGATGATCATGGACTCGCCCAACGTCTACGGCGAGTCGGGGTGGCTGCTTCAATCGCGCATCGTCGAGTTCGCCAAGGAGATGCCGAGAGATCGGCTGGTGTTCGGCACCGACTCACCGCCGAACGATCCCGGGATGTGGCTGACCCATCTCGAGGTGCTGTGCCACGATGCGCCCCAGGGCATCAACGCCACCGAAGATCAGCTAGAGGATTACATGGGCAACAACATCGCCCGCCTCACAGGCATCACCCCGACAGCGCCTCCCACCACCGTAGAGGAGGCCAAGCAGCAGCTCGCCGACGGCTCGTACGGCACGCCGATCGACTGAGCGCTCGCTCACGCCGTCGAGCTGTTCAGGTCGAGCTGCCCAGGTCAAGCTGAACACAAGGCGTGACCGTGAACGGCCATGAGCGGCCAGGACATGTGTACAGGACATGTGTAAACGCCCGTGCCGCGGAGAAGCAGACAGTCGGGTTCACAAGGCGCCGGGTTCACAAGGCGTGACCGTGAACGGCCAGGACATGGGTTCGTTTCTAAACGGCTACGAGCGCGACCACAGCGACGATGTGGTGACGATCGCTGAGCCGGTGTCGGCCGACCAGGAGATAACCGCCGTCGTGTGGGAAATGGCGGCCCGCGGCCACCGACAGCTGCTGCGCTTCACCGACGTCACCGGCTGCGACAGCGAGGTCGTCACCAACGTGTTCGCCTGCCGACGCAGGATTGAACGGATGCTGAGAGCGGCCCCGGGCCGCCTGCTGGCCCGCTACGAGGAACTGTCCGGTCGCCCGAGGCGAATGCGGGAGGTCGACACCGGCCCTGTCACCGAGAATGTCGCGACCGGCGCTGACGTCAATCTCGGCACCCTGCCGCTACTGACCCACTTCGAGACCGATCTCGGGCCCTACATAACCAGCGGAGTGATCGTCGCCGAGGACCCATCCACGGGCCGCGGCAATCTCAGCTACCACCGGGCGGTGCGGTCGTCGCGGACGGCGCTGGCGACGAGCCTTCACTCCCGCGGTGACCTGTGGCGAATGCTCGAAGCGGCCGGGTTGGCGGGCAGGCCGATGCCGGCCGCCATGGTGATCGGCGCCCACCCGCTGTTCATGCTGGCCGCGTCAGCGCGGGCCCCGTTCGATGTGGACGAGCGCGAGATCGCGGGCGGGCTGTTGGGCGAGCCCCTGGAGGTGATCCGCACACCGGTACACGGGCTGCGGGTGCCGGCCGGGGCCGAGATCGTGCTGGAGGGCGTCATCGACGCCTCCGCCGACGCGCCCGAAGGCCCCTTCGGGGAGTTCACCGGCTACTCCTCAGACCGTTCCACCCGCAACTGCTTAGAGGTGCAGGCCGTGCTCAAGCGCGGCGGCGCCCTGTGGGTCGACGTGGTGGGTGGCAACTCCGACGAGCACCTCAACCTGGCCCGGGTGCCCCGGGAGGCCGAGATGGGCCGCAAGCTTATGGACCGCTTCCCGGCGGTGCGGGCAATCCACTACCCCAACTCGGGAACCCATTTCCACTGTTACCTAGCAGTCGAGCAGTCGCGGCCCGGTGACGCCCGCCAGGCCATGCTGGGCCTGCTGGGATGGGACCCGTACCTTAAAACGGTGGTCGCGGTCGATGCGGATGTGGACATCACCGACGACAGCGAGGTGCTGTGGGCGTTGGCCGCCCATTTCCAGCCAGCCAAGGATCTGTTCGTGATCGACGGCCTCCCCGGCAGTCCCCTCGATCCGTCATCGACACTGGACGGATCCACTTCGCGCCTGGGCCTTGACGCCACCCGCGGGCCCGACTTCGACAGCGTACGCATCGCGCTGTCCCGCAAAGCCCGGGCCCGGGCCCGCGCCCTTCTCGACAGCTTGTGCCGGCACTCCGGCTAGAAGCTTCACGATGAAGACTCCTGATGGACAGACTCCTGATGGACAGACTCCTGATTGACGCCAGCTCTACCGGCAAGCGCATAAGCGCGACGCAAGCGAGGCAGAGCGTGGGCGGCATCGGGGAGTGATGGCCAGTAGTGCTAGTCAGGTAGTGATCGCCAGGTAGTACTGGCCAGTAGTGCTGGTAGGAGAGTGATCGCCAGGTAGTGATCGCCAGGTAGTGCTGGAGAGCGTCGGCAGCGTCCGGACCACCATGTGGCGCAAGCGAGGTCAAACGCGGGCGACTCGGGTCTCCCAGGGCATCTCTCGCTATCTCGCCTGAGGGCAATATGAGCCTGAGGGTGTTATGAGCCTGAGGGTGTTATGAGCCTGAGGGTGTTATGAGCCTGAGGGCAATATGAGCTGGACTCAGACGGGGTGGCCCGGTGCTTGACTTCAGTCGCAGACCACCCGGTCTGGCTCGACGTCGGTGACTAGGAACCTCTGGAAACGTGGCCCGGTGCTTGACTTCAGTGTCACACCCCATATATAATGTATTCTCATGATGTTAGAAGTTCTTTCAGATGCCCGGATCGGTCGACTGGGCTCCTCCGAGCTGGTGCAGCGGATCGCTGAAACCCAAGCCATGATCGACCGCGCCATCGGCTACCGGCAGAAGCTCGTAGCCGCGGCGCGCAAACGCCAATCCGAAGGCTCACACGGCGACACGAGCATCGTTGACGACATGACACGCGCTACCGGGGTATCACGCCACAAGGCGCGGCGGATGTTGCGCCAAGCCGAGAACATCAGCCACCACACCGAAGTCAGCGACGCCTTGACCGCAGGCGACATCAACCCCGAACAAGCTGACAGCCTTGCCAAGGCCCGAGTTCCCGACAAGGTGCGCGCCGACCTATTGCACCAGGCCACCGGCGAGGGTGCTGATCTAACCAAGCGGCGCATCCGCGAAGCCGAGCGCGTGCACGATACCGAGACCGCGGAGCAGCGCTTTGAGCGCCAACACCGCAACCGGCGCCTTCGGAGTTGGACCGACAACGAGGGAATGCGCCGCTTTGAGGCCGCGCTGGACCCCGTGGCCGGCGCACACGCCAACAACGCCATCACCGCGCTGGCCCAACGGCTCTGGCGCGCTGACAAGCACCTGGTCGCAGGAAGGCGGCGCACCCCCTCGCAGCGCGACGCCGACGCCTTCACGCAACTGCTCACCAACGCCAACGCCAGCGGCCCCAGCGACAGCGGCCCTGCAACGCCAAACACCACGTTGAGAGTCACCATCAGCTTCGATGACCTGCGACAGGCCGTCGACGCAACACTCGGCGCTGACGGGTCCACACCTGCCGGGATCACCGACGCCGGCGAACGTCTCGACGCTGCTAGCATCCGCCGCCTCGCTTGCGAAGCCGATGTGATCCCCGTCGTGCTCGGCAGCCCGGGCCGGGTGGTCGACGTGGGACGACGGCAGCGCACCGTCAGACCTGCGCAGCGGAACGCGCTCATTATCAGAGACCGAGGCTGTGTATGGCCCGACTGCGACGCCCCGCCCGCGCGATGCGACGCTCACCATGTCACCCACTGGTCCAACGGTGGCCCTACCAACCTCGCGAACTTGGCCCTCCTATGCCACCAACACCACACCCTGGTCCATGAAGGCGGCCATGCCCTGCTCGCCAAACCCGGAGGCGGATGGCAAGTCCGATATGCCAACACCAGCGCGGTCCCACCCAAACGTGCAGGACCACGCGAGCCCGCACAACCCTCTAGTACGCAACACGGTTATATGATCACACGCGAACATCGTGAGATAGGTAGCCGCGCAAGCCCGCACACCCCTAGTACGCAACACACTCCGGTGAACAGATAGATACATGCTCTGCTGACATCCGGCACCGAAGAGGCAACCGACAAGGTGAAGTCGTCAAACGCTGGTCATCAAACTACGGTCGTTTGACGACGTTCATCAAACATGGCCCGAATTCTGCTGAACCCGAAGGACCCGAATTCTGCTGAACCCGACGGCGTGATGACTTCACAAGCGAGCTGCCCACCGCTGGGGGCCGCCGATCCCGCAGTATTGCCGCTGAGTTGTTCACCTGGATCTGACAGCACGCCTGCTCATGCTTCGAGGTTTGGGGCTGACTTACTTGCGACGACTAAGCCAACTACACCTACTTCTAAGCCAACTACACCTACTTCTAAGCCAACTACACCCACGACTAATCCAACTACACCCACTTATTTCATACCAAGATTCAACACTGAGGTTTTAGCTAAGATCTGAGATTTAGCTTTTGCTGTAATTCAAAAACTTTGAAGGGCCGTAACTTTGAAGGGGCCGCAACTTGAAAGGGCCGCGTTAGAACACCCAAAAGAGTATCTATTCTCATCATCAAAAAAACCAAAGAACGGCACGACTATCAGGATCAGAAGAATGGAGTGACTGACTGGTCAAGCCCCCCCCCCTAATCAGTGGAAAGGTTAACCCATGGGGCAGGTTAACCAATGGGGCAGGTTAACCAGTGGGGCGTGTCAAGTCTCGGGGCAGTTTCAGCACACGCTCGCCGAGGATGTTGCGCATAATCGCGGACGTGCCGCCCTGGATTGTGTACGCCGGAGCGTAGCAGACGGCGACGGTCGCCTCCTCGCCGACCGCGGCGGCCGGGCCGAGCGTCCTGGCCGCGAACTGCGCCACTCGCTGTTCGTGCTCAGTGCAGTACGCCTTGGTGGCCGCGCTGAAATCGGCGCCGCCTTGGCCTAGCGCGCCGCGGTAGACCATGAGCCGACCTAGGCGGTAGCCGGTCTCGATGGCGGCGATCTCCTGGCGGACCCGCGGATCCGAGCGGTCGGCATGCTCCAGCGCTAGGTCATAGAGTGGGCGATTTGACACCAGCCTGTCTATGCCGCCTCGCTCGTGAGCGAGCTGGGTCATGGTCTGCTTGAAGGCGCGGCCCTCCACACCGACCAGGTTCGAAACTGGCACCCGCACATCGGTGAAGAACACCTCGCAGAAATGCTCACCGCCCACCATGTCGCGCACCGGCCGCACGTCAATTCCGGGCAGACCCATCGGCACAATCAGCTCGCTCAGGCCTCTGTGAGGCGGGCCAGAGGTGTCGGTGCGGCAGATCAGGTAGCAGTAGTCCGCGCTAGCGGCGGCGCTGGTCCAGATCTTCTGTCCGTTGAGGACGTAGTCGGTGCCGTCGCGCACCGCGGCTGCTGTTAGCGATGCGAGGTCTGAACCAGCGTCGGGCTCGCTCATCCCGATGCACCACGTGGCTTCGCCCGAGAGCATGCCCGGCAGAAACTCGGCCTTCTGGCGGGCTGTGCCATAGGTGTAGATCGACGGGCCCATCTGCCGGTCGGCAAACCAGCTCGCAGCTATCGGGGCACCTGCGCTGATCATCTCCTCGGCCATGATGATCCGCTCGATCCCCGGCCGGCCGCCTCCGCCGACATCGAAGGGCCACGTCATCCCGATCCATCCCTCAGCTGCTAGCACCTTGGAAAACTCCCGGCAGTGCCCGTTAATCCAGGAGTCATGCCACTTTCCGTGCTCGGCCACTCCCCGAGCAGCCACAGCACGGGCCCGTCGGCGAAGCCGCTCCCACTCCGGGCGCAGCGAGAAGTCCAGGCTCACGTCAGCCCGTACACGCGGGTGGCGGTGCCATAAGACAGGGTGCCATAAGACAGGGTGCCATAAGATAGATCGTACTGCTCGGCGTCGGGTAGCCGGCAGCCATGAACTGAGCAACATGAGCAGCATGAACTGAGCAACATGAACTGAAACGCGTTCCACACCACCGGGTAGGTCAGCGCCTGCCGGTCAACCGGGAAGTTCGACTTGAACATGACTTGAACATGCAGCGACCGGACATGCAGGGCTCAGGAGCAGCTGAAGATGGAACAGCCAAGCGTCGAAGCTGAACCCATCTGTACCCATCTGTGCGAGCTTGCGAGCGCCGGCGCGGAACTCCCGGCGCGGAACTCCCGGCGCGGAACTCAACAGTGCCCATCATGTGCTCAACCGGCGGCTGTGGCTGTTCAGCTGTGGCTGTTCAGCTGTGGCTGTTCGGCTGTGGCTGTTCGGCTGTGGCTGTTGTGGATCGCGTCGCTCGAGTCCCAGGCCGTGGCGTGGCAGATCCCCCGGGAAAGCGGATTCCCGGCGCAGCGCCAGCCAGTCGAACCGGTCAAGCTCCATAAGGCTGTCCCGTCTTGCCTCAGGCCCTGTCTTGCCTCGGGCCCTGTCTTGCCTCGGGCCGCGTGATCTACAGCGATGCTGGGCGCTACAGCGATGCTGGGCGCTACAGCGATGCTGATTGCGTGATCCTGACCGACTAGGAGCGCCAGCGCTCAGGAGCACCAGCGCGACTGACATCCGGATCGCGGTCGGGGCTGGGGGCTGATCCCGGGAGCGCCAGCGCTCAGGAGCACCAGCGCGACTGACTGCCCTACGGTGCGGACCTCCGGCATGTCCTGGCTGCTCGCTGGGACCTTGGAGTTCAAGAACCACTTCACCCATGCACTGGCCTACCCATGCACTGGCCTACCCATGCACTGGCCTACCCATACCTCGATCAGCCCATACCTCGATCAGCTCCCAGCTGCCTTCCGGTGCTGTGATGTGGTCGCCGTTACGGGCGATGCTGTTGATTGTCCGCTCCATGCTCCAGCACAGGGTGACCAAAAACTCCACGCGTTCAGCCCATTGTTTGTTTAGCTTTCTCAAAAGTTTTCTTTCGGCCAGCACAAGGTGACCAAGAACTCCACGCGTTCAGCAAATACGCAGCTTCCCGAACACACGTTTCGCACCGCCATCCCAGCCCAAGCCCATCCCCCTGCACGCAGCTTCCCAAAGACACAGCTTCCCGAACATACAGATTCCCATGTCATGCCCAATTTCTCATGTCATGCCCAATCTCGGCCGCATCCCGCGCGCTGCGGGTTTACATCACCGTGTACAGAGTTCACAACTCGATCGCGACGCAGAGCGCTGGCTGCATGATCGCGCGCGGCCGTCAGCATAGAACTCGACGAGTGGCTCACCCAGCTGCCCGAAAACTTCAATCCGCTGTGAGATGATCGTCGCCGTCACCGCCGACACCGACGAGTGGCTCACCCAGCTGCCCAAGAACTTCGATGCTTTACATCCTCTTCACATCCTCGACAACATCGGGGGCTGGGACGACACCGTTTCGATTTTTGCCTCCACTTTGATTTTTGCCTCCGCTTGATCTTTACCTCCGCTTGATCCTTGCCTCCGTTTGATCCTTACCTCCGCTTGATCCTTGCCTCCGTTTGATCCTTACCTCCGACCACGGAGACCAGTGCGGTTCTCACAGCCTGCGCTTAAGAGGCCTGAACTACCAGAAGACGAAGCGGATCCTGGGTTATCCTATATATTTAGCTGATTTTAAGTATATTTTATATTGTATCATGCTGTTAAGTGCCGGAGGCAGAGAGTGCCGGAT
Source organism: Acidimicrobiales bacterium (assembly GCA_965214945.1). Taxonomy (GTDB): domain Bacteria; phylum Actinomycetota; class Acidimicrobiia; order Acidimicrobiales; family Aldehydirespiratoraceae; genus JAAXHB01. The sequence continues at coordinate 1,771,737 of OZ244029.1, forward strand.
ACAGAGAGTGCCCGACACAGAGAATTTCAACGCGTCGTACAGAAAGCTCCAACGCACCGTTGAGACCCGAGGCTGAGATGCCACCTGTCACTGTCGGAGAAGCAAGAGAAGACAAGCTGGCAGAGCCAAGCTGGCAGAGCCAGACTCGGGGAGACAGGCAGGAGAAGACAGGCAAGAGAAGACAGGCAAGAGAAGACAAGCTGGCCGAGCCAGACTGGAAGAGACAAGCTGGCAGAGGCAGACTCAGGGAGACAGGGTATACAACACCCGTGCAGCGCTTGTTGACGTCGAGACGAGTGGACGCTCTGCTGGGACTGGCGGCGCTGTCGGCCTTGGCCACCGGCTTAGCCTCATGGGCTGTCGGCACTGGGTGGGGCCGTGCCGTGGTGGTAGTGCATGCCGTGGCTGGCCTCAGCTTGCTGGCTCTGGCGCCGCTCAAGCTTCGAGGTTCGGTGCGCACCGGGTTCCGGCGGCGCCGGCCGAGCCGGTGGCTATCGACGCTGATGGGCGCGCTCGTGTTGGCCGTGATCACGCTCGGAGTGCTGCACGCAACGGGGCTGTGGCACGGAGTTGGCTACTGGTCGGCGTTGTGGACCCACGTTCTGCTGGCCGCTCTGGCGGCGCTGGCGCTGCTGTGGCATGTCCTCAGCAGGCCGAGCCGTCCCCGCATCAGCGACCTCGACCGCCGCACGTTCATCGGGGGCGGAGCCGTGACGGCAGCAGCGGCGATCGCTTATGCGAGCCAGGAACGCTTCACCGGCAACCGGCGCTTCACCGGCTCACATGAGATCGCCTCGTTCAATCCCGCCGCAATGCCGACAGTGCAGTGGCTCAACGACAAGGCGCCGACAGCACCTGAAGGCAAATGGGAGCTGACTGTCGCCGGCGAGCCGGTGCTGCTGGAGCACCTGCGGCGCACAGCACGGCCGGTGGAGGCGGACCTCGATTGCACCGGCGGATGGTGGAGCCGCCAGGAGTGGGACGCGGTGCCCTTGAGCGACTTGCTGAACGACCACGGCGCCCGCAGTGTCGACGTCACCTCGGCGACCGGCTACAGCAGGCTGTTCCCGGCCCGCGACGCTCCCAACCTGTACTTGGCTGTCGGCTACGGCGGCCGGCCTCTGAGGCGGGGCCACGGCGCCCCCGTGCGGCTGGTGGCCCCGGGCCGGCGTGGCTTCTGGTGGGTCAAGTGGGTCACTCGGATCGAGCCGAGCGACAGACCGTGGTGGCTTCAACCCCCCTTCCCGCTCGAATGAACTGCCGGGCCGTTCTGACCTGCCCACGCCCCTGACCTGCCGGCCCGCCCTGACTCACCAACGCCCTGACTCACCAACGCCCCTGACCTGACTCACCAACGCCCTGACTCACCAACGCCCCTGACCTGACGGCCCGTCCTGACCTGCCCACGCCCCTGACTCACCAACGCCCTGAAGGGCAAGGGCATGAGCGACGGCGTTGTTGTAGGCGGTTCGAACGGCGGCGCCGTTTGCTCTCGGCGCAGGATCCACGTCGACACCGGCGCCCAGGCCCCAGGCCTCAGCCGCGTCTTTGAGCTCAAGCCCGGATTGGACGGCGGCCTGCACGCAAGCGCCGGCGGCGACGGTCTCTGTAGCGGACGGCACCCGGATCGGCTCGCCCCACAGATCGGCCGCGATCTGGCGGTATGCGGCGCTGCGCGCTCCCCCGCCTATGAGGTGCAGCCGTCCGCTCACCCGGACGCCGGCACGGGCCAGAGCGTCAACCCCGGCCAGAAGGCCGCACATCACGCCCTCGTGGGCGGCCCGGGCGAGATCGGCCCGACTGGTGCCTGTTCGAAGCCCGAGAAAGCTGCCGGTGGCGTCGGGAAGATTGGGGGTTCGCTCGCCGTCGAAGTGCCCAACCAGCACCACCCCGCCGGCGCCAAAGGGTGCCGACAGGGCCGCCTCAGCCATTCCGTCGCGGTCGAGCCCCAGCCAGCCTGCGACCGAATCGGTGACTCGGGTGGCGTTGAGGGTGCACACGAGCGGCAAGTAGCGCCCGGACGCATCGCAGAAGCCGGCCACGTGTCCCGTGGCATCTGCCGTCGGGCCATCAGACACGGTGTAGACGGTGCCGGACGTGCCTAGCGACAAGGCCAGGTCGCCGGGCCGAAGCCCCAGGCCCAGGGCGGCGGCCATATTGTCGCCGGTGCCGGACGCCACGGGGATCCCGGCGGGCAGCCCGGTGGCGGCCGCGGCTGAGGCGCTCACCACGCCGGCGGCCTCGCTGGGGCCGAGCACCCTCGGCAGCCAGTCAGACGATCCGCCGGCCAGGGCCAGCAGGTCGGCTCGGTAGCGGCCTGCGCCCGGGTCGTACCAACCCGTGCCGGACGCGTCGCCCCGGTCGGTGACCCGCTTGCCGGTCAGCCGGAAAGTCAGATAGTCGTGCGGCAGCATTAGCTGCGCGACCCGCCCGGAGAGCCCCGGCTCTCGCTCGAGTAGCCAGGCCAGTTTGGTGATGGTGAACGACGCCACTGGCACCGAGCCGCACGATCTGGCCCACTCCGCGGGGCCGAGGCGGGCGACGAGAGCTGCGGCCTGCGGCGCCGATTCGGTGTCGTTCCACAGCTTGGCTGGCCTCAGGGCCGCGCCGGCGTCGTCGAGTGCGACCAGGCCGTGCTGCTGCGCGGCCACCGACACCGCCTCCACCTCCGACAGGCGCGGACCGCACTGAGCCAGGGCCTTGCACAGGGCGCTCCACCAGGCCCCGGGGTGCTGCTCGCTACGTGGCGGCGGCCCGGTCGGTGGGTGCGGGGCCCGGCCCTCGGCGGCCAAGGCGCCGTCTGCGACAGCCCTCAGCTCGACTTTCACGGATTGGGTGGACGAGTCCACCCCGGCTACCAGCGACATCCGGCTACCAGCGACATCTGACTACCAATGACATCCGGCTACCAATGACATCCGGCTACCAATGACATCCGGCTACCAATGACATCCGGCTACCAAGACATCAGCGCACACGCTCGATGTAGCGGTTGACGACGTTCTCGAGGGCCTCCTGGCGCCCCGAGACCGGCCCTGAGACCGGCCCTGGGTCGAGGCCGGTCTCGCTGACTAGCAGGTGCAGGTCGCCCAGGGTGCGCTCCCCGGACATGATCGACCGGCCCAGCGCTCCGTCCCAGCCTCGGTAGCGTGCGCGCCTGAACTCCTCCAGCGCCCCGTCGGCAAGCATCGCGTGCGCGGCGAGCAGCGCCCGTGCCAGGGTGTCCATCGCCCCGATGTGGCCGTGGAACAGATCGGTGCGGCTGATCGACTGACGCCGCAGCTTGGTGTCAAAGTTGAACCCGCCGGTCGTGAACCCGCCGGCCCGCAGGATCTCATATAAGCCCAACGCCATCTGATCGACCGAGTTGGGGAACTGGTCGGTGTCCCAGCCCAGGCGGTCGTCGCCCCGATTGGCGTCCACGGAGCCGAAGACCCCGGCTGCGGCGGCCATCGCAACCTCGTGTGCGAAGTCGTGGCCCGAAAGGGTTGCGTGGTTGACCTCGATGTTTACCTTCACATCGTCGGCCAGGTCGTAGCGTTGCAGGAAGGCGTGAACAGTCTGACTGTCGTGGTCGTACTGATGCTTGGCCGGCTCCTGGGGTTTCGGCTCCACCAGGATCGTCCCGCCGAAGCCGATGGTGTGCTTGTGCTCCACCACCAGCGTGAGGAACCGGCCGAGCTGGTCGAGCTCGCGGCCGATGTCGGTGTTGAGCAGAGTGTCGTAGCCCTCGCGGCCACCCCAAAGCACGTAGTTCGCACCGCCGAGGCGGTGCGTTGCCTCAAGGCAATTCTTCACCTGGGCCGCGGCCCGGGCGAACACCTCCGGATCGGGACTGGTGGCGGCCCCAGCCATGTAGCGCGGATGCCAAAACAGCCGGGCCGTGCCCCACAGCAGCCGCACGCCGGTGCGCTCCATGTGGCTGGCGGCCTCGTCGACCATGGCGGCCAGGTTGTCGGTCTCCTCCGCGAAGGATGACCCTTCCGGGGCGATGTCATGGTCGTGGAAGCAGAAGAAAGGCGCGCTCAGCTTCTCGAAGAACTCGAACGCGACGGCCATCTTGGCGCGGGCCGCGGCCATCGGCTCTAGCGTCAGGTCGAGCCAGGGGCGGTCGAAGGTGCCCGCGCCGAACACGTCGTTGCCGCTCCAGTTGAACGAATGCCAGTAGCACACCGCCATCCGCAGGTGCTCGGCCATGGTGCGATCGCCTACCATCCGACTGCTGTCATACCAGCGGAAACTGAGCGGGTTGTCGCTGTCGGGGCCGGCGTAGCGGATCGGCTCGGGAATCTCGGTGAAGAACGCGCTCATGGCCCCCACGCTAGAACCTGCCAGCGAGGCGTCCATGTCAAGGCGTCCATGTCAAGGCGTCCATGTCAAGGCATCCATGTCAAGGCATCCATGTCAAGGCATCCATGTCGAAGCGTCCATAGCGAGGCATCCATGTAGAAGCGACGGCTCACAGGCCAGACCGAACAGATGCTCAAAGGCTCGAGCTTTCGGGTGCCCAAAACAGGCGCACGCCGAGGCATGCAGTTCTGATAATACTGGGCACGCTGTCTTGGGACAGTTACTACAACCTGCCGAGCGTGCGCTGCGTCGGGCAGTTCTGGCAATGTCGGGCAGTTCTGGCAACACTGGGCAGACCGCGACGCCGGTGGGGGCGATCCCGTCGGAGAGCTGGCAATGTCGGGCAGTTCTGGCAACACTGGGCAGTTCTGGCAATGTCGGGAAGCAATACAGGTAATACTCAGGGACAGGTAATAGGGACAGGTAAGGGACAGGTAATAGGGACAGGTAAGGGACAGGTAATAGGGACAGGTAATACTGGGGGATGGCCCGATGGCGCAGTCTTCGCAAGCTCGACGCGGGGCGCGTGGCGATCCTGCTGGTAGCCGTGATCGGCACGGCGGCTCTGCTCACGAAGGACAGCTGGGACTGGCTTCTAGCGAGCGGCGAGGCCCAGACACAGGGCGTGTTCGCGCCGTCGGTCGCCGACCTCGAAGATCCCGACGACTTCGACGCCAACACCGAGCGGCTGTATCGCATCGTCCCTGACGGAGGCTCGCAGGTCCGATATGAGATAACCGAGCGTCTGGCCGGCTCGACGCATGTTGCGGTGGGCACAACAACGGTCGTGGCAGGCGAAATCGTGGTGCACACAGCCGATCCGGCCCGCAGCCGCCTCGGCGAGATCGTGGTGAACGTCGAGACGCTCACATCCGACTCGGCGCTGCGCGACAAACGCCTACGTCACGACTTCCTGGAGTCGAGCCACTGGCCTTTCGCCCGCTTCAGGCCGGTGATGGTCGACGGCCTTGATGTGGACTTCGCCGACGGCGCTACCTACAACATTTCTATCTCGGGCGATCTCACCGTGAAGGAGACCACCCGGCCCGCAGTCTTCTCCGGGACGGTCACCGTCAACCCCGACAGGTTGACAGCCCGAGTGTCGGCTACGGTGCTGTCGAGCGACTACGGAATCGGCCCGATCAACATCGCACGCCTGGCGCACACATCCGACGAGGTGCTGATCATATTCGAACTCGTCGCCGATCGGGTGGAGATCGCGGCGAAGCAGGCCGACGAACTGCAACGCGGCGAACTGCAGCGCGAACCACGAGCCTCGCAGTTCCCCACCGGCGTCTTTGCCGCGACCGTGCAGCCCGTCCTCGAGTACAACTGCGTGAGCTGCCACAGCGTCGGCGGGCCCGGCTGGAGCACCCTCGCGCTCGACACAGCCGGCGACGCCGCAGAAATCGCGGCGGACATCGCGTTCGTGACCGGGATCGGCTTCATGCCGCCTTGGCTGCCGTCGGATCTGAGTCCCGCCTTCAAGCACGACTGGTCGCTGACCACCGAGGAGAAGGCCGTTCTCGCGGCTTGGGCCGAAGCCGGGGGCGGCCTCGACGTGGCCCCCGACACGCCGTTGGCAGCCCGCTCCAGGGCGATCATTCCTATCGAGGAGGATCAGAAGATCGGCCCCCGCGACGGCCGCTACACTGGATACGCGTCACCCGACGGCGCGCCGCTCAAGAAGGACGACTACCGCTGCCAGGTTCACGAGGTGGCCGACCCCGAGGGCGACGGCACTTGGCTGAAGGGTTTCGAGTTCCGACCCGATCAGACGTCTATCGTGCACCACGCGATCGTCTACCGGGTTCCGGCGGCCGCTGCCAGTGAGGTGGCGGCCAAGATCGCGGCAGACAACCGCGTCGAGGCAGCCAGCGGACTGTCGGACGAGCCCGGCTGGACGTGCTTTGGGCTATCGGGCCTGAACAGCAAAGGCGTGTACTCGATCCAGGGCTGGGCACCAGGCATGTCGCCCACGGCCTACCCCGACGGCTACGGGCTCTATCTCGCGCCCGGGGACATGATCGTCAACCAGATCCACTATCACTACGATCACGAGACCCTGCCGGACGGTTCAGAGATCATTCTCGACACCGCCACGACCGCGGAAGTCGCCGCCGGGCTGACCCATATCGAGGGCACCACTTATCTCACCCCGTCAGAGGTGCCGTGCACGCCTGAGGAGGCGGAGGTCTCGGCTCGGCGGGCCGCCGACATCGACGGCTATGTCGACCTGTGCATCCGCGAGAACGTGTTGGACGATATAGCTGAGAAGTACGACAGCTCCGCCCGGCTCATCCCCGACGCGCTGATCAACCGGTGCGGCGGTACGGTCGACGACTACGATGACCTCGACGGCAGCATCGGCTACAGCTCATGCGACCTGCCGGCCCGCGACTCCGGCATCATCCACACGGTGCTCGGCCACATGCACGAGCTGGGCGCCGCCTACCGGATGACGCTGCACCCCGACACGCCTGATGAGATGATCCTGCTGGACATCCCGGTGTGGGACTTCGAATGGCAGCTGAACTACGAACCGGTGGACGACATCCGTATCGAGCGCGGCGACACGGTGCGCTTCGAGTGCTGGTGGGACCGCTCGCTGCAGTACATGCCTGAGCCCCGCTACGTCACCTGGAACGAGGGCACAGTCGATGAGATGTGCTTCTCCAGAATCACCGTCCTCCCGACTGACAAGACCCGTTCAGATTGAGTTTGTTGTCTTGAGTGTGTTGTCTTGAGTGTGTTGTCTTGAGTGTGTTGTCTTGAGCGTGTTGTCGCCCCGACGATCACATACCCCGGTATACAACAGCCGCTGATTTTTACACCGCTGGTATCTGCGCCGCTGGTTCCTGCGCCGATGGTTCCTGCGCCGCTGTTCACGAGTGCTGGTCCCCCCCCCCCTTTCGCGGGTCAAGCCGAGCATGAGGGGGTCATGAGCATGAGCGGGTTGGCCAACAGTGGCACAACCACCGACATGGGCTAGCTGTGACGACCGGAGGCGATCAGGCGGCCTAGGTTGGCCAGGTGCTCCTCGGCACAGCCGAGGGTCAGCTCGACCCAGCGGGCCAGCAGGAAATGCCGGTGCAGCGGGTAGTCGCGGTCGACGCCGACGCCGCCGTGGACATGCACCGCTGCGTGAGCCACCCGATATCCGGCCTCGGCGGCCCAGTACTTGGCGATAGCCGTCTCCCGCGCCGCGGGCAAACCCGCCGACAGTCGCCAAGCAGCCTGATACGCGGTGAGGGCGATCGCCTCGGTGTCGATGTAGGAGTCGCCCGCCCGCTGGCTGACCGCCTGGAATGTGGCTATCGGCCTGTCGAACTGGCGGCGCCGACGGGTGTACTCGGCGGCCAGCCCGATGGCGGCACGGGCCGACCCGGCCATCATCATGCACATCCCCGCGTTGGCGTGTTGCTCGATGAACCGCACGACCTCTGAACCGTCAGCCCATGAGCCGTCAGCCCCTGAGCCATCAGCCGCGCCCCTGCCGAGCAGAGCGTCGACACCAACCGCCGCGTCCGACAGCTCGAAGCGGGCCTCGAACCGGCCAGTGGTCACCTCCACGGGGTGCACCCGCAACCCGACGGCGTCAGTGGGCACCAAGAAGACCCCGACGCTGTGGTCGACGCTGTCGTCGTCCAGCCGGGCCGGCACCAGCGCGACCGCGGCCTCGAGTCCGCCGGCCACCAGCGTCTTGATGCCGTCGAGCACGTAGCCGCCGCTTCTGAGCCTGGCGATGGTCTGGGGCTGCGAGGGTGCGGCGCCGTCCTCGGCCAGCGCGGCGCAGGCCAGTATCGAGCCGTCGGCGATGCCGGGCAGCCAAGCTGCCTTTTGCTCGTCGGCACCGAACTCGGCCAGTGGCATGGCCGCCATCACCGCCGTCGTCAGCAGCGGAACAGGCGAGGCGCGCCGTCCCGCCTCCTCCAGCGCCACGGCCAACGCCAGAAAATCCAGCCCGAGCCCGCCGTACCGCTCCGGCACCGCCGCGCCCGCCACTCCCACCGCCGCCAAAGCCGCCCAGGCTTCACGGTCGACGTGATCACCGGCCGCTGTCAGGGCCTTGAGACGCTCGTGGGTCGACATGTCGCCAAGCACTTGTGCGGTCAGGCTCTTGATCGTCTGGCATTCCTCAGTCAGCGCGAAGTCCACAGGTCGTCTCCTAATGCCCCTAAGCCCCTGATACCCGATACCCCTGATACCTGATACCCGATCTTGCCGCGCTATCTGTCGGCCCGTGGGTAGCCCAGGCCGAACTGCGAGATCAGGTCGCGCTGCATCTCGTTGGTGCCGCCGCCGAAGGTCAAGATGATGGTAGAGCGGTACAGCATCTCCAGTCTGGTGAGGTACCCGGGCGAGCCCTCCACCACATAGGAGCGCTGGCCGTAGACCTGCATCAGTCTGCGGTACGCGGCGATGAAGAACTCCGTGCCCGACACCTTCACAGCCGAGGAGTCGGCGATGAAGCCGCCGATGGCGTTCATGTCGGGCTTAGCACCGTCGATCTCAGTAGCCACCGTCCACGCCACCTTCCAGTTGGCGAGCCGCAGGAACTCCAGCCTCGCCTCCACCTCAGCCAGGTTTCGCTGCACCCACGGCTCATCGATCACATGGCTGCCGTCGGCACGCCTGGCTTGCCTGGCCCACTGCTTGCACTCCTCCAGGCGCTGGCTCACCATCCCGGAGGAGCAAAGCGTCACCCTCTCCCGGTTGAGCTGGCTGGTGATGAGCCCCCAGCCCCGGTTCTCCTCGCCTATCAGGGTGGAGGCCGGCACCCGGCAGTCGTCGAAGAAGGTGTGGCTGATGCTGTGGCTCGACAGCAGGCTCAGCGGCTCGATGCTGATGCCGGGAGTGTCCATGGGAATGCAGAACAGCGATATGCCCCGATGCTTGGGGGCGTCAGGATCAGTTCGGGCCGCCAGCCAGACGTAGTCGGCGTCGGAGGCCAGCGAAGTCCAGGTCTTCTGGCCGTTGATCACATAGGTTTCGCCGTCGCGCACGGCCCGGGTGGTGAGAGACGCCAGGTCGGTGCCGGCCTCGGGCTCGGAGTAGCCGATGCAGAACACCAGCTCGCCACCAGCGATCCTCGGCAAGAAGAACCGCTTCTGCTCCTCGGAGCCGAACTGCATGATCGTCGGCCCGACGGTGTTGATGGTGAGCATCGGAATCGGGGCACCCAGCGCGACCGACTCGTCAAACACGATGAACTGCTCTACCGCTGAGAAGCCGCGCCCGCCGTACTCCACGGGCCAGCCCACCGCCAGCCAGCCGTCGGCGCCCATCTGCTTCATCAGCCGCCGGTGGACCGGGCCGGCTCCGTTTTCTGAGCCCAGAGCGGCACGCGTCTCGTCGGTGAGCAGATCCGCATAATAGGCCCTCAGGTCGGCCCGAAGCCTCTCCTGTTCGGCGGTGTAGCCGATGTGCATCTCAGCCCTCCTTAAATCTCAGCCCTCCTTGACCGCTCGAAGCCTGACCGCTCGAAGAAAGCCGCGCCCGGAGCCCGGGCGACATCGTAGGGCTGTCCGAGAAAGAGCGGTTCGCGAAAAGGCTGCCCGAGAAAGGGTAGATCGCAAAAGAGCGGTTCGCGAGAGCCGCCGGCGGACACCACCGGATGAGACGCTGATGTGAGCGAGCCCTCGAGAGGTTTCCAAGGGCTGAGGTTTCCAGTTTCCAAGGGCTGAAGCTTTGCCAGGGGCTGAAACCTTGCCAGCTTCGTCATTCCTAGCTGTTAGTCATTCGTAGCGGTTAGTCATTCGTAGCGGGTTCCGGTTTCGCGGAGGTAGTCAAGGAACAGCGAACCAGCATCCGGGGCCAGGTCACCGGGACGGTACTCGACAGCGGTCAACCGACCGGTGTATCCGAACGGACCGTGGCGCTCATAGATGTCCCAGCTCACAGGCGAGCGACGGTCGATGCCAACGTCGATGCCCTCAAAAGGCGCCATCGCCATTAGCCCCACCAGCCCCAGCGCCTCCCCTGCGGCCCGCTCGTCGACACTGACCCGAGCGTCCCACCGAAGGCTTCCGGCGTTGCGCACCGACAGCTCCACCAAGGCCGTACCCGATGCCAGCGGGCCGCAGTCGACCACGGTCATGTCGCCGTAGGCGTTGTGGGCGTAGAACAGCCGGTCGTCATCCACGTAAAGCGAGTATCCGCCGCCCTGGTCGCCGTGGGCCACGAGCACGCCGGCGTCGCCGGGGCGCCAGTCGATCTCCGCTGCCACGTCGAAGCTCTTGGCGAAGATGAGCTGCTGGGAGCGCCATCGCTCAAGGGTGGGAGTGCCGGGCCGCAGGCGCACCCCGACAGCCCATTCGCTGTACCACGGCGGGCGCATGATCATGTTGACCGAGTTGCCCTCGTCGAGTGGGAACACCTGGTTGGCCCAAGCCGCCTCCTCCCACGCGCGCCTCAGATCGCCCAAACGGTCGGGATGCTCTGCGGCGAGATCGCGGGACTCGGTAGGGTCATCGTCGAGGTTGTGCAACTCCCAGCGGTCGTCGCTGAAGGGACGCCTGCGTCGGTGGCAGGTCACCGCCGACCAGCCGTCGCGGTAGAAGGCCCTGTGGCCGTTCATCTCGAAGTACTGCTCACGGTGGCTCGACTCGGCGGCCTCGTCCGATAAGGTCGCCGCGAAGCTGGCCCCCGCGAGGACGGGCGAGGCCACGCCGTTGCGAGCGGCGGGGACATCTGCACCTGCCAGCTCCGCCAACGTGGGGAACACGTCGGTGACGTGCTGGTATTGAGTTCGCAGCCCTCCCGCCGTCAGCAGCGGGGGCTCAGCGCCGACGGAGCCGGAGGCGGCGGTACGCGCAGGCCACGAGACGATCAGCGGCACGCTGTGGCCGCCGCGGTGGGTGTTCACCTTGTAGAGGCGGAACGGAGTGCACGACGCCATCGCCCACCCCATCGGGTAGTGCGCCAGCGCTCGGGGGCCACCGAGCAGGTCGAGCCGGGCGTGGTCGACCTCCACCACTTCCAGGTCGGTCTTGCGCACCTGGGTCAGCAACGTACGCAGGTAGGCCGACGTGCCGGTGCGTTGGCCCTCGCGGGAGCCGCCGTTGTCGCTGGTGAACACCACGATGGTGTTGTTCCATTCCCCCATCGCCTCAAGGTGGCGGCGCAGGCGACCAAAGTTCTGGTCGACGTTGTCGACCATCCCCGCGTACACCTCCATGTAGCGGGCGAACAGCTCCTTCTCGGCGGTGCTGAGCGAATCCCACGGCTGCACGTCATGCAGCTCCTCTGTGTTGCACGGCGGTAGCACAGCACGCTCGTCTACCACGCCGAGGTGCTTCTGGCGGGCGAACCGGGCGGCTCGCACGGCGTCCCAGCCGGCGTCGTATTGGCCCCGATACCGCTCGATGTCAGCCGCAGGCGCCTGCAGCGGCGCGTGCACCGCGCCGTGCGCGAAGTACAGGAAGAACGGCTTGCTCGGATGTGAAGACCTCAGCTCGTCGATCATGCGTATCGCCTGGTCGGTGAGGTCGTCGGTGAAGAAATACCCGTCGGGGTAGTCGTCCACGGCGATGTGGTGGTTGTCCTCGTACAGGCGGTGGGGCTGATGGAAGTTAGTGAACGCGTCGAGGATGCCGTAATAGCGCTCGAAGCCCCTCTGCAACGGCCAGCTCCCCTTCGGGGCGGCGTCGTTGAGGTGAGCGTCCTTCGTGAGGTGCCATTTGCCGACCATGAGCGTCGCCCAGCCGCTGTCGCGGAACGCCTCCGCGATGGTGACGGCGTTGTTGCGCAGCTCGTGGGCGTAGCCGGGGAACCCCGGATCGCTGTGCGTGACGGTGCCCATGCCGGCCATGTGCGAGTTCAGCCCGGTCAGCAGCGCCGCCCGGGTGGGCGAGCACATCGGGTTGACGTGGAAGTTGGTGTAGCGCAGCCCTTCGGAGGCGAGTCGGTCGAACTCGGGGGTGGCGATTTCTGAGCCGTAGCAGCCGAGATCGGAAAAGCCCAGGTCGTCGGCCATCATCACGACCACGTTAGGAGCGCCGTCCGCGGCGGTGGGCGGCTGCGGCCAGTGCGGCTCAGATGTGGAGAAGACCCGCCCCACGGCGCCCTCGAAACCCGAATACGCCGCGGTCGGGTCGTCCGGCCAGCCCCTGCGGGCTGAGCCCGGCCCAGACATCACGGTCGGAAGAAGGCCGGGCTGGTGGCCTTCGCGGGAACCTCCTGTAGCGGGGTGGACACCTGATCGGGCGTGAAGCCGTGCTGCTCGGCCAGGGGTGCCAGTCTGTGGAGATCGAAGCCGTACACTTCAGCGGCGTTCTCGGCCAGCACCTTGCGCATGTCTGCCTCCGACCAGCCGCTGAAGGAGCGCTGCAAACTCTGCAGTGAGTAGGGGTAGGTGCCTTCGTGGTGCGGGTAGTCGTTGCCCCACATCACGTTGTGGACGCCCACGTCGCGGATGGCGGCCGCCTCTGAAGGCGACGGGAAGCTTGCGCCGATCCAGACGTTGCGGTCGAAATACTCCGAAGGCTTCATCGGCAGCCGTATTCCGGCATCCATGCCAAGCTCGCCGATTCGTCCGCCTTTCATCTGCCGGTGGTAGCCGTCCATGCGCTGCAGCTCCTCCACCGCCCAGGCGACGCCCTGCTCGGTCATCACGAAGCGCAGCCCGGGGAAGCGCTCGAATACGCCCGACATGATCAGATGAGCAAGGTTGCGGTGCGCAAAAAACGGCACCTCTATGATGAAAATCAGCCACGCCGCCGGGGTCTTGCCGTAGTCGGGCCCGCCGACGCCGCCGTGCTGGGTAATCACCAGGTCGAGGTCGCTGACCGTGGCCCAGAGCCGATCCCATTGCGGCGACCAGTATCCGAGCATTCCGGAGTCGGGCGGGACATGGGGGAGCATGAAGCTACGGAAGCCCTCTGCCGCGGCCCACTCCAGGGTGGCAATGGTGTCGTCGAGATCCTCGACGAACACCTGCGGAAGCCCGCAGCGCTGGTCGGGGAACTGCGAGCACCAATCACGCAGCCAACGATTGTGCGCCCGAAGGCCCACCATGCGCCGCTCGTAGTCGGTGCGGTCCCTCGGCGGGCGGGCCACGATCGCCCCGGTCGGATAGAACGGCGGCACCGTGTTGGGGAAGGTGATCTCGGCCACCACCCCGTCGGCGTACAGCTCCCGCTGGCGCCGCTCGTCGTCCCAGTTGCGCGTCCGCCCGTCGTCTTGTAGGTCGCGGTACGGGTTGCGGTAGGCGCCACGCCAAGCCTTGAACTCATCGCGCCAAGCGGGGTCGAGGTAGCTTTCGTACATCGCCATGTTGCCGCCGGCATGGCAATCTGATGAGATGATCGTGTAAGGCACATCGCTCATGAGGGAGCCTCCGTTTAAACGCGGCAGAGTTCAAAATGCGGCAGGCCGGTCGAAGCCGGCTTGTCGGTGCCAGTGTACGCTGAGGCTCTGTACGCTGAGGCTCTGTACGCTGAGGTTCTGTACGCTGAGGTTCAGTGGTGTCAGTTGACATGCGCACGCGGGCGGACACCGATGTGGTCCTGCTCGACCCGGCAGCTTGGGTGGCCGACGATCTGCCCGAACTGCTGGCCCGCAACGGCGAGCTAGCGGCTCGCGGCGCGGCGCTGGTGGGTGCCAAGCCGCTGGGGATCGACGTCGAAGGCACCTCCTTCACCCTGTACCCCACGACGCGCACGATCGAGGTGAAGCTCGGCGTCGAAGACGCCCGGGTGGTCGTGAAGCTCGACCGCGGCTCGTTTAGCGACCTTGTGCAAGACCTGCAGACGCCGCAGACGCTGGCCACCGCCCTGGTCACCCGACTTGAGATGGCCGACCACTTCCGCTGGCTCAAGTGGTGGCCGGTCCTGCGAGCCGTAATCGACGGGCGGCCGGTTCATGAGCCCGGTGACATCGACTTCCGCGACCGAAGCGGCGAGCCGCTCGACTTAGACCGGTCGTTCACGCCCGACGACGCCGATGAAGAGATGGCCCACTTTCTAGGCGAGGCCGGCTTCTTGCACCTGCGTGGCTGGTGGCCCCCGGAGCTGATGGAGCAGATCTCCGCCGACATGGACCGGGCACTGGCCCTATATCAGCCCGACGACGGCCGCAGCTGGTGGGCCAGTCTGGGCGACGGCTCGCAGCGGTGCGTGAGAATGCAGTTTTTCCACGAGCACTCCGCGGCGACGGAGGCGCTGCTCACCGACTGCCGCCACACTCGCATCAGTGAGATCACTGACGACGGCCACGTGCCGCGGACCCCCGACCGGGGCGTCAACGCCATCGAGGCACTGGAGAAACCGCTCGACGTGGTGTCGGGCATTTCCGATCTGCCGTGGCACAAGGACTGCAGCCTGGGACGCCACAGCTACGACTGCTGCTCGATGACTACGGGCATCTCGGTGACCGGCGCCGACGCCAAGAGCGGCCAGCTCGCGGTGGTGGCCGGCTCGCATCGGGCCAATCTGCAGCCCAACTTCATCCATCCCTACCTCGATCTGCCCGTGGTGCCGCTGCCCACGCACACCGGGGACGTGACCGTGCACCTGAGCTGCACGCTGCACATGAGCTACGCCCCGGTGGCGCGGGAGCGCCGGGTGATGTACACCGGCTTTTCTCTCCCAGGTGAACGGAGCAACTCCATAGGCGCCGACCTGAGCGCTGTTCGCGAGAACGCCTACCGCAACGTGAGCCAGACTCCCGCAGCCCGGCAGATCCGACGCTAAAGATCCGGCCCTGACCGGCAGGATAGACCCTCTGAGATAGAGCCCTCAGATGAGATAGAGCCCTCAGACTGAGATATAGAGCCCTCAGATGAGCCCCTCTCAGATAGAGCCCCCTGAGAGAGCCCCCTCCCCCTGAGAGAGCCGCCTGAGGTCAGTCCAAGGTCGACGGTCAGTCCGTCGGCCAGTCCGTCGATGGTTAGTATAAGGTCGGCCGCCTGCCGCGAGTGCCTCAGCTATGACCGCGTCACCGCCGTTATGACCGCGTCTCAGCTATAGACGCGTCACCGCTGGCCTACTCGACCCGGCGTCAGGCCCCAATTCAGACATCAGGCCCGATCCTGAGTCAGGCTCCTGGATGCGGTCGGAGCCGTGCCGACCCTCTGGCCGTGCTGCCGACGCCGGCGTGGCTGAGATCCCATCCAAACGGGCTTCGATGCGATCCACGCGGGTTGCTACATGGGTGACGGTGGTCTCAACACGAGCAACTCGGACGTCCAAGTTGTGCAGGTCGGAGCACACACTGCTGATGTCGGCACGCACCTGCTCGACATCGCCACGCACACCGCCAATCTCGGCACGCACCTGCTCGACATCGCCACGCACACCGCCAATCTCGGCACGCACCTGCTCGACATCGCCACGCACACCGCCAATCTCGGCACGCACCTGCTCGACACCGGCACGCAAACCGCCGATGTCGGCGCGCAGCGAGCGGAACATCACGATGAAGACAGCTATGAATCCCCCCGACGGCAGGAGCGTCGCGACCAGCGTCACCACCTCAGAGACTTCCATGATCCTGTCCTTCCGGTCTCGATGGCCATTGTAGGTCGATACCAGTGCTCGGGTCCAATGCTCGGGCTTCCTGAGCACTGGTATCGACCTGACTGGCAACTATACAGCTTAATATGTATTATAGCAATATTACATTATAGAACAGGATATCTAGTCATAGCTCTCGCTGGGATCCCAAAGACTGCGGCCCGCGCCTACGCATGACTGTTCCATCGCTCTCTCGCTCTCTGTAGAGCTCTACGCGAAGCGGGTTGTGTGGGCCTGCGCTGCGCACAGGGCCCAGAGCGCGCGGGTCCCAGATGGCAGCGGCGATCCGATCTTCGCCACTACGCGAAGAGGTTGCGCAGGCCTGCGCTGGGTGGGTCTGCTTCGCCGCGCCGCCGTGTCCAGTGTCACAGGGGCCTTCTACCTTGGCCGCATAGCGAGCGGTGTCACCCGGTACCGCCGATCGAGAGGTAGCAGCATGATCCCAACGACCCCAAGCAGAATCCGCGGATCGGCCAGAATCCGCGGATCGGCATCCGCTCAGCAAGGAGCCCGGCTACCACGCCCATGGCAGGTCGTGGCCACGGTGGTCACGGTGTGCGCCTTGCTGCCGGTGGTCGCAAGCCTCACCGCCGACGCGACGCCAGGCCAAGCCGACGCGGCGGCCGAATCGAACCCGGCGTGCACCGGCAACGCCCTGACAGAGTACGGATTCACAGACGTGTCAGCAGGCCACGGCCACCGCAATGCCATCAACTGCTTGGCCCATCATCAGATCAGCGTCGGCACCGGCGACGGCACCGTCTACTCGCCCGTCGACCATGTGCTGCGCTGGCAGATGGCCCTGTTCATGCTGCGCGCCGCTGACGCTGCCGGAGTGGTGCTCCCGCCCACGGTCGATCAGGGCTTCACCGACATCGGCAGCAAGTCGCAGGTAATACGCGACGCAGTCAATCAGCTGGTAACGGCCGAAATGTCGAATGGCCACACCGCAACCGAGTTCAAGCCCGACAAGAAGGTCACCCGTGCGCAGATGGCGTTGTTCGTGTTGCACTTTCTCGCCAAGGCCTCCGACCGCGTGAGCGTCGACGGTGACGGCGGTGTCGTCGTCCGTGACGACGGAGGGTCGGCGATATCGGCTGATGACTTCTTCACCGACACCACCGGCCTTTCCTTTGCTGCCAACCAGGCCACGATCGCCCTTTTTGAACTCGGAGTCGCCAACGGCACCGCTCCGGGTGTCTTTTCTCCCACTGTGCCGGTGACGCGCGCCCAGATGGCCGCGTTCATCACACGTGCGCTGGCGTTTACGAGCGTCCGACCCAAGGCGACCGCGCCTCGGGCACCGGTGCCGACCACGACGATGCCCCCTCGGCCGAAACCCACAACGATCAGAGTTCCGAACTCCGAGCCCGACGGCATATGCGCCTATGCGATCCCCAAAGGCACCTACGACTGGGAGTTGTGTGCCTGGCGAGACTACCGCTCCGACAAGAAGTACAACCACTTCGTGTCGGAAAGCCAGGCCCAGTCTCTAGCGCAGAGAATATGGGACGAGGTGAACACGCCAGGCAAACCCGACAAGCCACCCACGATGGAGATCGTACCCTCCGGCACCGATTGCGCATCCGGCAAAACCATCGGCTGCTACATCCCCGACAGACACCACATACGGCGGTTGGATTCCTTCAAGCATGTGCTGCTGCATGATTTGGCGCACGCGCTGATAGCCGACTCTCCTGAAATTCGTGCCTGTGAGCTCGCTTTCGACTACAATGCCTGCGCGCACGGAGATCTGTTCCGCTGTGTGGCGAACCACCTCTACGTGAAATACGCACAGATACCCGATGCAGGCGTTTGCGGCATTGCTCCGGCGACCGACAACGACAATTATTTCACATGGGAGAGCGGTACTGATTCTGAGACTGATCCGCTGACACTAGAGTCAACCGAGCAACACTTCGCGTCATTGAAAGCCATTGCTCAAGACAGGCAATGGTCATACTTGACCAGTCCTACTTACCTAACGATACGGTGCATCAACAAGACCGAATTGGAAGTTATCTTCTGGGTTGAAAGCGGCCTTCTCTCTGGCATCTTCGATCCTAGCTCTCCCTTTCATAATAGAATACCTGTCGTGTACAGGTTCGGAACGCGGACTGGTCCCATAGAAGAACCGTGGCTCGAGTCCCAAGAAAATCGGGCAGCATTCCTTCCACAAGAGCTGCTCTCCGCATTTGTTGATAACCTGCTGGCCTCCGAAGGCGAGCAAATCGTCATGCGCGTCTGGAATTACAATGGGGAAGAGTTCGGCACGTTCGAGTTCGTGTCACGAGGCGTGGCCCACAATGTGGAACCGGTGCTGGAGTCTTGCCGTTGGCGATAACCCGGCAACCCGCTTATCCTGCGCGCCATGGCCGGTGCTGCGATGATCAACGCTGAGATCGTCCACGACGCCGGTGCCGCGCTGGGCGAGGGGTGCGTATGGTCGCCAGTTGAGGAGCTGCTGATCTGGGTCGATATCGACGGGCGGACTGTGCACCGCTTCGACCATGCCTCGGCAACACCGGTGAGCGAACAGCACTATGACGACACCGTCGGCAACGCTGCGCCCCGGGCCGGCGGAGGGCTGGCGCTGGGGCTTGGCGCCGCGGTGGCGCTGACTGACCCAGACGGCGCGGTGGAGCAGGTCATCGAACTTCCCGGCGAGCCGGACTCGAACCGGGCAAACGACGGGGCCGCCGACCCGTCTGGCCGGCTCTTCCAGGGCACGATGAGCCGCGGCAGCCTGCGAGAGCCGGTCAGCGCGCTCCACCGTGTGGATCCCGACGGCTCGGCCCGGCGAGTAGTGGACGGGGTCAAGGTCTCCAACGGGATCGGCTGGAACATCGACAACACGGTGATGTACTACATCGACACCCTGACGTTCCGCGTCGACCAGTTCGACTACGACATCGCTACAGGCGAGATCTCCGAGCGACGGCCTTTCCTCACCTTCGACGGCAGCACCGGCGGGCCGGACGGGATGACCGTGGATTCCGAGGGCTGCCTGTGGGTGGCGTTCTTCGCGGGCTACCACGTGCAGCGTTTCTCGCCCTCAGGCGAACGGCTAGAAACGGTGGTCACACCAGGCGCGCCGCAGACGACGTGCTGCTGTTTCGGCGGGCCCGACCTTGACACGCTGTACATCACCACAGCGCGCGAGCGTTTCAACGCACAGCAGGCCGAAGACGAACCGAACTCCGGTGCATTGTTCGCCGCTGACGTGGACGCCACAGGGCGGCCAACGAACTTGTTCGCCGGATAGCAGAGCAACCGGATAGCAGGGCAACATGACGATCGAGTTAGAACCTCTCCCATACCCGCCCGACGCCCTTGCGCCTCACATCAGCGAGCGCACCATGAGCTTCCACTACGGGCGGCACCACGCCGGCTACGTCGCGAACGTCAACCGGCTGACAGCCGGCACCGCCCTCGAGAACGCAACTATCGACGACATCGTGCGTAGCGCGGATGCCGGAAGCGGGCTGTTCAACAGCGCCGCTCAAGCCTGGAACCACACCTTCTACTGGCGCTCGATGGCACCGGACGGAGGCGGGGCGCCCTCGGGCGGGCTTGCCGCAGCTGTCGAGGCCGGATTCGGTTCGGTCGACGCCTTCGTTGCGGAGTTCATCGCGGCCGCGGTTGCGAAGTTCGGCTCCGGCTGGACTTGGCTGGTGGCATCCGGCACCGGGAGCCCAGGGTGCCTTAAGCCCGGGTGCCTTAAGCCCGGGTGCCTTAAGCCAAGGCACCTGCAGGTGGTGAGCACCGACGACGCTGACACGCCGCTCCGGCACGGTCAGACGCCGCTGCTGACTATTGACGTGTGGGAGCACGCCTACTACCTCGACTACCAGAACGCGCGGGCCGCCTACGTGGACGCTTTCGTAGAGCATCTGATCAACTGGGAGTTCGCGGCTCGCAACTGGGAGCGGCTCAACCGGGGCTAACCCGGCAGTCAGATCCGGGCAGTCAGATCCGGATCGACCGCTTCAGATGGGTCGGATCGACTGTTTCAGAGGCCGACCGTTTCAGAGGCCGACCGTTTCAGATGGGATCATCGACGAGCAGCTCGATCAGCGAGCTGGTGTCCCAGCGGCCGCGGCCGCGACGCTGCAGACGGGCGTAGAACTGGTCGATGATCGCCGTGACGGGCAGGGTGGCGCCGATGCGCTCCGCCTCGGCGAAGCAGATAGCGAGGTCTTTGCGCATCCAGTCGAGCGCGAAGCCGAAGTTGAACTCGCGGCGGGCCATCGTCACGCCGCGGTTAGCCATCTGCCAAGATCCGGCCGCGCCTTGTGAGATCGTAGAGATCACCCGATCAACATCAAGACCTGCCCTGCGGGCGAAGTCGATTCCCTCGGCCAGCGCCTGCACCAGCCCGGCGATGCATATCTGATTGACCATCTTGGTGCGCTGCCCTGCACCGGCACCGCCCATCAGCATGACCGTCCGACCGTAGGATCGCATCACTGGCTCGGCCCGCTCGAACACCTCGCGGTCGCCTCCGCACATGACGGTGAGCACGCCGTTCTCGGCGCCAGCCTGGCCACCCGACACGGGAGCGTCTACGAAGCCGACTCCGCGCTCGGCGGCAGCCTCGTGCAACTCAGCCGCGAGGTCTGCCGATGCGGTGGTGTGGTCGACCAGAACCGACCCGGCCTTCATCGCTTCTAACACTCCGCCCCTGGCCAGGGTCACGGAACGGACATCGTCGTCGTTGCCAACGCACACAAACACAAAATCCGCGCCCGCGGCAGCTTCTGCGGGCCGAGCGACCGTTGATCCGCCGTGCTCGACTGCCCAAGCTTCGGCTCTTGCAGCCGTGCGGTTGTACACAGTCATATCGTGGCCGGAGGCGGCCAGATGGCCCGCCATGGGATACCCCATCACCCCGAGTCCCGCGAAAGCGCATCTGGCCATGTTCGTCTCCTTCCGCTGCTACGACCATTGATCCACATACTCATTGATCCACATACTCATTGATCCACACACATGGATGCATTATCCACCCGCTCCCTATCCACCCGCTCCCTATCCACCCGCTCCACTCGGCTTGGGTCGGGAATAAGGGAAACGGGAATAAGGGGAAATCGGGGGAGCAATTATCCACCCCTCCTATCCACTCCACCTATCCACCCCACCCCTCCTATCCACCCGCTCCACTCGGTGCTCTGCGCATTGATACGTCCACTACTCCAACCACCATTGCTCCAACCACCGATCCACCCGTCGCAGCGCAAGGGCACGCCGCGCCGGCGCTGCTGCAGGTCGGTGCAGATCGCTTCGGCTGTGGCGTGCCCGGGGTGGGATTCGAACCCACACGCCTGTTAGGCAGCCCGGTTTAAGCGGGCCGCGTCTGCCATTCCGCCACCCGGGCGTGGTCATGAACTGTAGTAGACCCTGTCGCGGTGGAGCCTGTTGCGGGTGAAACCTGTCACAGTGAAGCCTGTAGCGGTGAAGCCTGTTGCGGTCACACGATCCGCGGGACTGGCGCCGCAGCTACAACGCGAGCTAAGCCGTGAAGCCCTCCGAGGCTAGGCCGCGGATCATCGCCGCGGATCTTCGCTCAGCCGGCCGTTCGCCTTCGAGGCTTCCGTAGGCCCTGCAGCTCGCGGAGGACAGGCCGATTCGAAGCCAGAGCCACGAAACCGAAAGTCAGCTGTAGAAACTAACGGTCAACCGTACCCACCGCCCGCAGGCCCTCAAGCCAGCCCGCAGGCCCTCAAGCCCACAGAGGACAGGCCTACAGCCGGCCCACCACATTCGCCGAGGGCTAGGCCGCCAGCACGGGTGTCCACCAGAAGACCACGTCACCGCCGGCAAGGCCGAGGGCTAGGCCGCCAGCACGGTTTCGCTGCTGTGCTCCCGTTGTGGAGCGCTGGTGTCGATGGCTAGCCACAGCGCGGCGCGTATGCGGTCGGCACGGACACCGCTCAGGCGGTTGGCGACGACGACGCCCTCGATCATGTCGGCGGCCACCGCGCTCTGAGGCCGGCCCCTCAGTCGCACCGCCACAAGAGGCGACCCGGCGCGGCGGCGGATCGACCGGTTGAGGTCAGCCCGCCCGGGCGGGCTGGCGAAGGTCGGCACGACCAGGCCCCGGAGCCGAGCCGCTCGGCACAGGCTGCAGGCCAGCTCCGCGAACTCAAGTGAAGTGGTTGCCATGAGCAAGATCATGGCTCTGGAGTGTGACAGTGCTTGCCATGTAACAGTGCTTGCCATATGACAGTGCTTGCGGGTCGGCTTGCGCGTCGCTGCGATGAGCAAGAGACTGAACAATCAGAATCTCGCGCCAACTTGAGCTTATATCAATGAAAGATACTAATATGTTAAGCTATTTAATGGAAACTCTGGAAATTACTGGCAACTCTGGAATTTCAGGCCTGAAATTCCAGGCTGGGAGTCTGCTGGAATCGAGTCTGCTGGAATCGAGCAGGCTGGGAGTCTGCTGGAATCGCCTCGATTGTAGCCCTGATGACACGGTGAGGCCCGGTCACACGGTGAGGCCCCGGTGACATGGTTATCCCGGTGACATGGTTACCGGTGACATGGTTAACAGTGAGGCTCCAGTGACATGGTTAGCAGATCGTGGTGGCTTATACCCCAACTCAACAACAGGTGATCGACGTGCTCGGCGGGTCACCCACGGAGCATCCCGAGTTCGACTGGGACCTGCGCCGGAAGCTTCGCTCAGAGCTAGAGCGAGGGATTGCGCCGTTGGCAGACGCAATCAGCTCGGGAGCGTTCGGAGACAACGGCCTGTTCATCGGCAAGCACAACCTGGCGGCGGCGCTGGGATGTGAGAAGAAGTTCCTGGCCGAATGGACCAAGCTGTTCGAGTGGTCGCCCCCACTAGCCCGCGGCACCATCAGCCACAAGGCCATCGAGCTGGCGATGAACTGGCGCGTCCCCGGCAGCCCGCTCGAGTTCGTGGACGAAGCCATGGAGAGACTGGCCGACAGCGACCGCGGCATCGGCGGCTACCTCCGAACGTGCTCCGACGTGGATTGGGCCGAACTCCGCTCTGAATCCAACGAACGCGTGACGAAGTTCCTGGAGTGCTTTCCGCCGCTCAAGAAGGCCTGGATTCCGGTGCTGGAGGCGAGGCTGAGGCTGGAAGCGCCCCAGCACAGTACAGAAGCCATGAGACGTCGGCCAGAGCTGCTGAAGCGGCGCGTCGTGCTGTCGGGAAAGCCAGACCTGATGCTGGGGAAACTCCGGACTCGCCGAAGCCCCGACGGTGCGAAGGGCGCGCAGGCTGTGGGAGCTGGCAAGGTCATCGCAGCGGGCAAGGTCATCATTGATTTCAAGACTGGCGGCTTCTCGCCGGTGCATCGAGAAGACCTGCGCTTCTACGCATTGTTGGAGGCCGTGCGCCTCGGCGCGCCGCCGCGCAAGGTGGCCACTTACTACCTCGACTCGGGTGACCTCCATTCTGAGGACGTGACCGTCGATGTGCTCCAGGCCGCGTTAAGGCGAGTGATCGCGGGTGTCACCCGGTGCGTGGAGCTGATCACAGAGCAGCCCGAGCCGACGATCAGACCCGGGCCTGCCTGCAGATGGTGCCTCGTTTCGGCCGGCTGCGAAGAGGGCCTCATATACCTAGATGCCCGGTCCGGCGATAACAAGGCGGCACACGCAGCACACGCGGCACGCGGCGCCTGGTGACAGCGGCCCCACGTGACAGCGGCGCCAGGTGGCAGCGGCGACTGAAGCCGAAGTACATTCACGCCAGACGCCGGGGCGGGGCAGGGACGGTCGGGTGGACCTCGGGCGACACCCGCGGCTCGTAAGCACCGACCTCCACATCGCCGACCTCCACATCGCCGACCTCCACATCTAGGCGTCGAAGCCTGCGAGTGGCCACGAGCCACGCCGACGCGGCCAGCAGCACCGCCCCGGATGCCGCGAAGGTGACGCGGGGTCCGATCACCTCGATCATCTGGCCCAGACTGAGCTGACCGATCGGCGCTGCCAACATCAGCGACATCAGGTACAGCCCCAGAACCTGAGCCCGGCGGTCCTCGCCCACCTGCAGCTGCACGGTGGTGTTGAGTGTGCTTGCGGTCGCGAGATGGGCCGCGCCCATCACGGCCAGCGATATCAGCGCCACCCCGAAGACCGGCGCGGTGGCCAGACCGGTCATCGCAACTCCGTAGACGGCCAGCGCCACACCCTGGATCTTCGATCTGCGAACCCGTCCTCCCAGCGACGCCACGAACGGCGCCGATACCACAGCGCCGACGCCCAGCATTGTGAGCATCAGCCCGTAGCCGGTTGCGCCGCGGTGAAACACATCTTCTGCGAAGACCACGCTCAGAACCTGCACCGACAGGCCGAAGAAGCCGATGACTGCCACAAGGCCGATAGCGGTGCCGATGCCTGGACGCCCGAGCGCGTATCGGGCGGTCTCGAACAGATTGCGCACCGGCTGCAGACGGCGGGGATCAGATCGCGGCGTGCCGGGCGCCTCGATGAGTAGCAGCGCCGCGATCACAGCCAAGTAGGTGACTGCATTCACCGCGAACGCGGCACCCGGCCCCGCAGTCGCCACGGTGAGGCCGGCGAGCACCGGCCCGACCATGCGCGATGAGTTGAACTGCGCCGAGTTCAGCGTCACTGCGTTAAGCAGCAAGCGCCGCGGCACCAGCTCGCTCACGAAAGCCTGCCACGCCGGCAGGTTCATGCCGCCGGCGATGCCCGACAGCAGCGCCACCGCGGTGTAGGCGTGAGGCCATCGCACGCCGCCCCACCACATGAAGGCAAGGGCTATCGCCACTACAGACATCAACGACTGCGTGACCAGCAGCATCTTGCGCCTGGGGTAGCGGTCCGCGAGCGGCCCCGCAATGGGCGCCATCAGCGCCATCGGCAGGAACTGCGCGAACCCGGTTAAACCCACCCAGCCCGGATCTTCAGTCAGATCCCAGATCACAACCGGCAGCGTCACGACCTGAAAGAAGCGGCCCGCGCCGGACACAAGCCCTCCGATCCAAAAAAACCGGAAGTCGCGGTACGCCAGCGATGCGAACGCCTTGCGCAGCCCCCGAGACGAGTTCTCTTCGCCGATGTCGGAAGACGACGGCGACGGCGCGGCTGGCACTGGTCAACCGTACCGTTTGGCCCAGGCTCGCACCCGCCCTCGCAGGCGGGGCGGCAGCGGGCGATACTGGGGGCATGGGATTTGTGATCATCGACATCGACGGTGGCGTGGCGCGACTCACGCTGAACGACCCCTCAAAGCGGAACGCTGTCAACAGCGCAATGAACGGCGAGCTGTCGGCCGCTCTGGACGACCTGGAGGCCGATCCTTCGGTCGGCGCGGTGGTGCTGACCGGTGCGGGCAAAGCGTTTTGCGCCGGCGCTGACCTGTCGGATCTGCTCGCAGAGGAAACCGCGACGGGGATACAGAACTTCTACGAGGGTTTTCTCAGGGTCGCCCATTCGCCGCTGGCCACTGTCGCCGCGGTGAACGGCGCCGCGGTGGGCGCTGGCATGAACATGGTGCTGGCCTGCGACATCGTGGTGGCGGCGCGCCAGCAGGCGCGCTTTGAGTCGCGCTTTCTGCAGATCGGCTTGCACCCCGGCGGGGGCCACACCTGGCGGCTGCATCGCATAGCGGGACGCTCCGCGACCATGGCGGCGGTGATCTTCGGCGAGGTGCTCTCGGCTGAGGACGCAGTGCGTATAGGCCTAGCGTGGGATGCGGTCGACGACGATGCGCTGCTGGAGCGGGCCCATGAGCTGGCGGCGCGCGCCGCGGCCCAGCCCAAGGAGCTGGTGGCGCGCACCAAGGCCACGATCCTCTCACTCGACGAGGTCGCCGACTCCGACGCTGCGGTTGAGCATGAGCTGCCCCCTCAGCTCTGGTCGATGACACAGCCCGCCTTTAGATCCTTGGTGAGCGGCCTGCGGCGCAAAATCAGCTCCAAGGCCCAGTCCGACGCTAACTAGCAAACGCCAACTAGCAAACGCCAACTACCAGGGCTCCCCCGACGGGGTTCAGGTAGCGGGGTTCAGGTAGCGGGGTTCAGGTAGCGGTGCTCCGACCGGCTCGCCGGCCGATTGGGCGCGGGTGACGTGACTCTGGTCGCGTTCGATCACCTTGGTCTGGTGCTCCTACCGGCTCGACGGGTGCTCAGCACGGGCGCTCACAGATGAAAACTCACAGGTCAGAACTCACAGATGAGACATGCCAGTCCCGAGAGCGCTTGAAGGAATCCGGGGCGGATCCAATCCGGGGCGGATCCAGGCCGTAGTCAGCTCATGGGCGCGCAGCAGCCACTCTTCTGCGGTGATCGCGAATCTGTAGTGATCTTCCCACACACCGTTGATCTCCACATAGCGCTCGGCCAGGCCCTCACAGCGCAGGCCCAGCTTCTCGACCACACGCAGGCTGGCTGAGTTGCGGGGAACGATCGAGACCTGCAGGCGATGCAGGCGAAGCCGCTCAAAGCCGTATCGTGCGGCAACCACCAAAGCTTCGGGCGCGTAGCCGTTGCCGGCTGCGGCCTCATCGATCCAATAGCCGACGTAGCACGATTGGAACGGACCCCGCTGAATCGACGACAGGTTCATCTCGCCTCTGAAGCGTTTATCCACGAAGACGCCAAAGCCGTATCCGTCACCTCGTTCCCGTTCGCCTCGGCGGGCGCGGCAGCGCTCAGCGAAGGTGGCAGCATTCGTGACGCTCTCGGCTGCCTGCGACACGGCTCTCGGCTCCCATCGGGTCAGCCGGACGCGGTTACGCAGCCGTACCTCCCTCCAGGCCGTGAAGTCGCCGGGTTGTAGAGGGCGAAGCAGCACACGCCGGCCGAGCAATACTGTCACGCGAGCAATACCGTCACGTGAGCAATACTGCCACGCGCCGTGCAAGCAATACTGCCACGCGAATACTGCCACGCGCCGTGACGGTAGTCCGCCCGCTCGGCCGCGCCCGCTTCGGGCGACTCCCTGCGGCGCTCAGACCGCAGCGTTCAGGCCGCAGCGCTCAGGGCCGCAGCAGTGACAAGGCCAGGCCGTCGAGGATGTCGCACTCCGACACCAGGCACTCCTCAAAGCCGAAGTGCCTCATGATCCGCGTCAGGATGCATACTCCGGCTACTATCACGTCCGCTCGGCCGCGCTCAAGTCCGGGGTTGTGAACGCGGTCGGCGAGCCGCTCGGTCGCGAGCGTGCGGAATACGTCCTCCACGGCGTCCTTGGAGAGAACGAAGTGGTGGATGCGGCCGCGGTCGTATTCGATGAGTCCGATCTCCACCGCGGCGATTGTGGTAATGGTGCCGGCCAGGCCGACCAGCCTGCAGTTCGGGTCGATCTCGCCGAGGGCGCGGGATGCGTCGTCGAGGTGCAGACCGACCACCGAAAGGCAAGAGTTCAGCTCCTCAGGCCGGGGCGGATCGCCGTGAAGGTACTTCTCGGTCAGGCGGACGCTGCCGATGTCGAGTGACAGCGCAAGCTCGCACTCGCTCGCGCCGTAGGAAAGCTCCGTCGAGCCGCCGCCGATGTCCACCACCAGGTAGGGGCCGTCAGAGGGCTCAAGATCTGACAGCGCCCCCGCGAAGGACAGAGCGGCTTCGTCCTCGCCAGAAAGCACTTCCAGCGGCGTGCCGATCACCAAGGCGGCGGCGTCTGTGAACTCGGTGCGGTTAGCTGAGTCGCGCACTGCCGAAGTGGCCGTGGCCCGAACGGCGGCCAGGTCGTGGCGATCCATCTCCGCCCTGTAGGCGCGCAGACACTTCAGGGTGCGCTGAACGGCTTCAGGGTCGAGCCGCCCGGACGCGTCGACGCCGCGACCGAGACGTGTGATGGTAGAGATCCGCTCCGACTCGCTCTCCGGCGCGCCGGCCGTGATGAGCAGGCGTGTGGTATTCGTGCCGCAGTCGATCGCTGCCACGGGGCGCTCGCTCATCGCACTCCTGCTCGTCACCGTCTGCTAGCTCGTCGCCGTTGCTAGCTGAGGCGCTTCGCGACCCAGCGGCCCACCGGATCGTCGCCGCCCGCGAGATGCCATGCATAGTGAGCGTGGAGGCATTTCACTCCGCGCCTGGTGCCTCCCACGCCCGCGGCCGGCGCGGGGCCGCGGTGATCGGCGGGCAGCGCCGCGTCGCGCTCTGCGGCGTAGCGGGCGTGAGCGGAGGCAAGCTCCTCAGCATCGACGGCGGCTTCAGCTGCTCGTACGCCTCCGGCAGCCTCGAGCCGGCCCACCTCGCGGCGCGCTCGCGCGCCGACCAGCCAGTAGCGCGTCGGCATGGGTCTGCCGTCTCGCATCAAAGGCGCGTTGCGGATCACAACAGGGTCGCCGCCCTTGCCGCGGACCACCACCTCAAAGTCGGCGTTCGGGATCCGGCCAAGCAGCTCGGCGACGCGGTCCAGATCCGTCGGGGAGGGTGGCGCCGGCATCGACGCGCTCCGGTCAGCGG
The DNA here is from genome assembly GCA_965214945.1 of Acidimicrobiales bacterium. Lineage (GTDB taxonomy): Bacteria > Actinomycetota > Acidimicrobiia > Acidimicrobiales > Aldehydirespiratoraceae > JAAXHB01. The sequence goes on from OZ244029.1 coordinate 1,800,025, forward strand.
GCGACCAGGATGATCACCACCACCGCGACGACAGCTGCCACGACTAGCACCGGTACGAGGCGCTTCAGCAGCGGCGCACCCGCGACGCTGAGCAGATCCACGGCCTCGGCGTCGACACCGGATGCGGGGTCGGCTGACGCGGCGGACGCTCCTGCGGCACCAGCATCGGCATCGCTGTCGGCGGCACCGGTATCAGCATCGGTACCCGAATCGCCGTCGTCGTCCTGGCTGGAGTCGCCGTCCTGGCTGGAGTCGTCGTCCTGGCTGGAAGAGGCGACCAGATCGGCCAGGTTGTCAGCGAACTGGGCCATCAGCTTGGCGCTCACGTCGGCCATCACGCCCCGGCCGAATTGGGCCACTCTGCCGGTAATCGTGAGCTTGGTGTGCACATCCACCCGAGTGGTGCCGGCGTCCACCTCGTGGAGCTGGGCGGTGATCACCGCGGAGGCGTTGCCGGCGCCTCGAGTCTCGCGGCCCTTAGCCGATATCACCGCGCGGTGCGCCTGGTCGTCACGCTCGACGAACTCGGCCGTACCGCGGTACTGAGCGGTGATCGGCCCGACCTTGACCTTCACAAGTCCTTGGTATTGCGACCCCGACATGCCGGTGAGGCTTGCCCCAGGAAGGCACGGAGCGATCTGCTCCACATCGGTTAGCACTTCCCAGGTCTCGCCGATCGGGCTGTTCACCTCGAAGGAATTGTTCATGTCCATTTGCGCAGATCCTCCACGGTGTCGATGTCGTCGGGGTCGCCCTCGCATGGTATCGCTCGCACCAGTTCGGGCCTGCGGCGCATCAGCACGCGGCCTCCCTCGTCGCCTGACAGTGGAAGGTAACTCCACAGCGCTGCGCCGATCCGCACGGGCGGGCGACGCTGGCCTCCGAACTCGGCCACCGCCAGGTCGTGGTCGCAGCCGCCGACCGCCTCCCAGGCCGACGGCGGTACGCCGGGCTGGTCGCCCAGCCCGAAGACCACAGCGCGGTGCCCGCGCGATCCGGCGTAACCGACCGCAGCGGCGAGTGACGAAGCCTGACCTTCCTCCCAGACGTCGTTGCGCAGCACCGTCACATCGTCGGGCAGCACACCGAGCAAGTCGACCGCGCCCATCACCACAACCGTCTCGTCAAGGTCGGCGGCCCTGGCGGAGTCCACAGCTAGGCGCACCAGCGGAACTCCCCGGATTCTCGTGAGCAGCTTGTGGCGGCGCCCGGCGAAGCGCGTGGAGGCGCCAGCGGCGAGCACTACCGCGGCGACCCCCAGGCGGACGCCGCGCCCGTCTTCGCCGAAGCAGTCAGCCGACCGGTGACCAGGTTGCACAGCTGCGCCCGGTTTCGGGCTCAGCCGTGTATCGGGCCGGTGGTCTGCGACAGCGCCCGAGCCTCGCGGCCGGTGCGCTCCGCGATGATCTCAGCGACGATCGAGATCGCCGTCTCCTCGGGCGTGGCCGCGCCGAGATCGAGCCCTATCGGCGACCTGAGACGCTCTAACTGCGTCACGGTTACGCCGGTCTCGACGAGCCGCGCGGTGCGATCGTCGTGAGTGCGACGGCTGCCCATCACGCCGATGTAGCCGACCTCGGTAGCCAGGGCTGACACGATGGCGGGCACGTCGAACTTAGCGTCATGGGTCAGTACGCACACTGCGTCGCGCGGACCCAGTTCGGCGCCGACGGAGTCGAGCAACCGATCGGGCCATGACACCACCACCTCGTCGGCCATCGGGAACCGCCGGGGGGTGGCGAACACCTCGCGGGCGTCGCAGACGGTGACCCGGTAGCCGAGCACTTTGGCGACGCGGGCCAGAGCCGCCGTGAAGTCGACCGCGCCGAACACCAGCATCCTGGGAGGCGCAGCAAACGACTCGACGAACACCGAGACGGCCTGCTCACGGGCCTCTCCTTTGGGGCCGTAGTGGCGGATTCCGGAGCGGCCCGCTGCCAGTTCCGCCCGCGCGTCGCGCTCCACGACGCGGTTTAGGCCTTCGCTGCCGAGCGAGCCAGCAGCGACTTTCCCCGGCGGGTCGTCAGTTCTCACCAACAGCTTGGCTCCCACGGTGATCCCAACGCTGCCGCTGTCGACCACGGTCGTGTCGACCACGGTCGCGAGCGCGACCGGTCGCTCCGCGAGCAGGTCGGCGCGCAGCAGGCCGTACACAGCGCCCCAGCCGAAGGGCTCCACGAAGAGGTGAATTGTGCCGCCGCAGGTGAGCCCAACCGCGAAAGCCTCGTCGTCGCTGTATCCGAACGTCACCATGCGGCCCTGAGCTGACTCAAGAGCTTCGAGCGCCTCGATGACGACAGCGCCCTCCACGCATCCGCCCGACACCGATCCGGCAACCTCGCCTGACACGGTCACGGCCATGGCCGCTCCGGGCAGGCGCGGGCCGGAGCCTTCGAGATCCACCACCCGAGCCAAGGCTATGTCTGCGCCGTGCGCCATCCAGCGGTCGAGGTCGCCGAGTATCTCCTTCACGGTCGGGTGCTCGTGGTCGCCAGTTCGGTCGTCGCGAGCCGCTGCCCGCGCGCGCTGCGACGGACGGCGGTGCTGTGGAGGATCAGATCTGCGAGACGCTCCAGCGACTCCAGGTTGTGACCCTCCACGAAGTCGTCCACCCAGGGCAGCGCGGCGGCCATGCCGCGCGCTAGCGGCGCGTAGCCGGGCGACGCCTTCAGCGGGTTGACCCACACCACCCGGTAGGCGACGCGTGCCAGGCGCTGCATCTGTTCGGACATCTGTTCGGGGTCGCCGCGGTCCCAGCCATCGGACAGGATCACCACGACGGCACCACGCGCCATGCCCCGACAGCCCCACTCGTCGTTGAAGACGCGCAAGCCCTCGCCGAGCCGCGTGCCTCCGCTCCAGTCGGGCACGGCCGCGGCGGCGTCGCGTAGAGCCCGGTCGGGGTCGTGCGAGGACAGCTCCCGAGTGAGGCGGGTGAGCCGGGTGCCCAGCGTGAACGCCTCCACTCTGCTGCGACCTGCGACCGCGGCGTGGACCAGGCGCAGCAGAGCCCGCGCATAGCGCTCCATCGACCCCGACACGTCCAGCAAGAGCACCAGGCGACGCGGGCGCAGCCCCGGCGAGCGCCGGTGCATCCGCACCGGCTCGCCGCTGGCTCCCAGCGTCGCCCGAACGGTGCGGCGCACGTCGAGGCGGCCCCGGCATGTCCGGCTCGGCGTCGGGCGACGGCTACGGCGCGTCGGGCCATGCCACTGCAGTCGCTCCATCAGCCGGCGCGCCTCTTCCAGCTCGGCGTCGGTGCAGTCCGCGAAATCCTTTTTTCGCAGAGTCTCACGGGCGCTGTAGCGCACAGTGATCACGTCGCCATCGCGCTGGTGCTCGCGGCTCTCGTCGTTGCTCGTGTCAGGGTCGTCGAGCTGCAGCACAACCGGGACGTTCACCCCGGCCGTCGGAGCGGCCATAGGCATCGGCTTACCCAGCCAGTAGGCGTCAAAAACCGCGTCGTAAGTGGCGGCGCCTGAGATGCTGTGAACCAGGGAGCACTTGCCTGCCCAGTACACCGAGTCGGCGTCGCGTGCGTCGACCGCGGAGAGCGCCTGCGCGTACAGCAGCGACGATACCGGCGACACGTCCAAGCCGGCGCGACGCAATGCCGACACGAAGCCAACCGCGGCCTCTGTGACCATGGCCTCTGTGACAGCGGCCTCTGTGACCACGGCAGGCGAGGTCATGAGGTCATCGGTCATGAGGTCATGAGGTCATCAGGCATGAGGTCATCAGACATAGGTCAGAGGTCATCGGTCATGAGGCGGCAGCCACGGCGGAGCTAACGATCTCCGCCAGACTGTGATCGTCGATCTTGTCCCGGTCCTCGCGGTACTTGAGCAAAGCGCCGAGAGTCGCCGACGCGGCGAAGTGATCAAGCGTCGATCCGCCCAGCAGGCCCAGGGCGCGCACCCAGTCGATCGTCTCGGCCACTCCGGGCGGCTTATACAGACCGGCGGTTCGCATGGCCGCCGCGGCGTGCGCAACCTGGCGCGCCAGGCGAGCCGAGGCCCCCGGAGCGCGCAGGCGGATGATCTCCGCCTCGCGCGCCGGGTCGGGATGCGCCACCCAGTGATAGAGACAGCGCCGTTTCAAGGCGTCATGCACGTCACGGGTGCGATTGGAGGTGACCACCACCACAGGAGGCTCCGAGGCTGTGAAAGTGCCCAGCTCGGGGACGCTTATCGAGTATTCCGACAGCACCTCCAGCAGGAACGCCTCGAACTCGTCGTCGGAGCGGTCGACCTCATCCACCAGCAGAACGGGCGGCGGCCCGACACGCCGCTCGATGGCCTGCAGCAGCGGGCGGCGCACCAGAAACCTCTCGTGGTAAAGCTCATCGGAGAGCTGGGCCGCGTCGGCACCCGCGGCCTGGCCGGTGGCCTCCATGGTGCGCAAATACAGAAGCTGTCGGGCGTAGTCCCACTCATAGACGGCCTGGTAGACGTCGATGCCCTCATAGCACTGCAGCCGGATCAGGCCCCCGCCAATCCAGTCGGCCAGTGCTCTAGCGACGTCGGTCTTGCCGACACCGGGCTCGCCTTCGAGCAACAGCGGCCGCTTGAGGCGCAAGGCCAGGTAGACCGCGGTGGACAGCCCGTCGTCGGGAATGTAACTGTGGGCCCGCATTGCCTCGTCCACCGCCTGGGGTGACGACAAAGCCCGCGGGTCGGTCGCTGACATCAGCAAAAGCATACGCCCGACACTGCGCTCACCTGAACTGCCGCCCAAACTGCCCAAGCCCCCAGGTGCTCGGCCCCAAGTGCTCAGCAAGGCGCGGCTCCTGCGGGAGCCGGGGACTATTGGGAAGCCGGGGACTATTGGCCTGCGAGCCTTGCGGGCTGGGCGCCCACGCATCCGCTGACGCCCGCCACGGCGTACACCTCCGTGCCTGGCCTGACGTGAGGGCCGAAGCACAGCGCCTCCCGCAGGATGCCGGCCTCGCTGGTGCGCAGCTCGACCTCTGCGGAGAGGGCGGCGATGCGGGCGTCGAGCTCAACCGCACGGCGCTCTTCGTCGCGGGTCTCGGCCACTTGTGCTATGCCGGTGCGCACCGAAGAAGTACCGAACGTTACGATCATGCCGACCGTCACCACCGCCAGCATCAGCAGGATCAGGCGACGCTGCCAAGGCAGCACGGTCAGCCGTGAGGCTCAGCCGCAGGCGAGCCGGGCCCGCTGGAAACGATAGCGGAGACGTTCACAGCGACGCGAGAAGGATCGTCTCTTCTGTGCGCTCTGCTCCAGCCAGAGCGGCACCTCCCCTGTAGACCGCACTGTCGCCGAGCTGTTCGGAGATGCGCAGCAGCTGGTTGTACTTCTCCACGCGGTCGCTGCGGGCCGGCGCGCCGGTCTTTATCTGGCCGCACCCGGTGGCCACGGCCAAGTCGGCGATCGCGGTGTCGGCGGTGTCGCCGCTGCGGTGCGACATCACTGCCGTGTAGCCGTTTCGGACAGCGAGACCCACGCAGTCGAGCGTCTCAGTGAGCGTGCCGATCTGGTTGACCTTCACAAGTATCGAATTGGCCGCTCCCTGCGCCACGCCTCTTGCTAGACGGTCGGAGCTGGTCACGAACAGGTCGTCGCCCACGAGCTGCACCCGCTCGCCCACAGCGTCGGTGAGAGCAATCCATCCGGCCCAGTCGTCCTCGGCGAGGCCGTCCTCCACCGAGACGATCGGGTACGCATCGCAAAGCCGTACCAGCTCGGCCGCCATCTCCTCGGAGTTGAGCGAGCGGCCCTCCCCCGCCAGCTCGTAGCTGCCGTCATGGAACAACTCGGTCGAGGCAACGTCCAATGCGAGGGCCATGTGCTCGCCAGCGACGAGGCCCGCCAGCTGAACCGCCTCGATGAGCAGCTCGATAGCGGCTTCGTTGGAATGCAGGTCGGGCGCGAAGCCTCCTTCGTCGCCGATGCCGGTGGACAGTCCTCCGGCGCGCAGCACGGTCGCCAGACGGTGGTATGTCTCGACCCCCCAATCGAGCGCCTCCTCGTAGGAGGCGGCACCAACCGGCACCACCATGAACTCTTGGAAGTCGACGTTGTTGTCGGCGTGAGCGCCGCCGTTGAGCACATTCAGCATCGGCATGGGGAGCACGTGCGCGTCGACGCCTCCGACATGACGCCACAGCGGCAGCCCCAGGTGCGCTGCGGCGGCGCGAGCGACTGCGAGCGACACTCCGAGCACCGAGTTGGCCCCTAAACGCGACTTGTCGTCGGTACCGTCAGCTGTGATGAGGGCCGTGTCGACGGCGCGCTGATCGAGCGCATCGAGGCCTATTACGGCCTGCGCCAGCTCGCCTCGGGCATTCGATACGGCTGTGCGCACACCCTTGCCGCGGAGCCGGTCGCCGCCGTCGCGTAGCTCTACCGCCTCATAGGCGCCGGTGGATGCCCCTGAGGGCACAGCGGCCCTGCCGAGGGCGCCCGACCCGAGAGTCACGTCGACCTCCACAGTGGGGTTGCCACGCGAGTCGAACACCTCACGGGCGGTTACGTCGGTGATCAAGCTCATGGTGACCTCCGTGCACATGCGCCCGCTTCCGCTAGGCGGGGCGCGGGCTCACGGCCGTGCCCGGTTGCCGAGCACAGCCCGCTTGAATCAGCGAAGACTAGTCGACACGACCACGGCGCCTGCAGAGGATCGAGTGAGAGTCAGCACCGCTCGGCGGCGCGCAAGGATCGCTCTGCGCGCCCGGCTGCGGTTCTCAGCGCGTCCTCGGGGTCGAGATTCAAGCGCCGCGCCAGCTCGACGGCAGCGAGCAGGACATCGCCCATATGGCGTTCACAGGGCTCCGCCACCAGCTCTGCGACCGCCCGATGCAGCATCTGATCCGGCGGCAGTTCCGCCTGGAGGGTTAGACCTGCGGCGTCGGCGCGTTTGAGGAGCTTCACAGCCCGCAGCAGCGCCGGAAGCGTCTCGGGAATGCCGTCGAGCACCGAGGCGCGGCCTTTCTCCCGCCGCTTGCGCGTCTCCCAGTCGGCTCGGACCTGCTCCGCGCTGTCGGCTCGGGCGTCGCCGAACACGTGCGGATGGCGTTCCACAAGCTTGTCGTGCACCCGGCGGGCCACGTCGGAGATCGTGAAGGCACCACGCTCGGCCGCAAGCCGCGCCTGGAACCACACCTGATACAGCAGGTCTCCGAGCTCTTCCTCGAGGTGGCTATCGAGTCGTTCGTCAATCTCGTCGTCAGCTAGGCCGACACGCCCGTCGATTGCCTCAAGGGTCTCGTACGTCTCCTCCAGCAGATGCCTGCGCAGGCTGGTGTGAGTCTGCTCGCGGTCCCAGGGGCAACGCTGCCGAAGCGTTCTGACGAGTTCATCGAAGCGCACGATCTCAGCAGCGACGGGCTCGGCCAGCTCCGGCACGTAGACCGAGGTGAGATGGTCGGTGTCGACAGCCCGGTCGAGGTCGGCCCAGGCGATCTCGCGGATCGTCTCGTCGGCAAGGCCCAGGCGCTGCAGCACCACCGCCGATTCGGGCTCCGCCTCAACCGCGAGCTTAATGTCGGACATCACCCAGCGAGTGTGGCAGTGCGCCACCAGCAGCGGTCCAGAGCACCCGGCCGCGCTCTCGGCGAAGCGAAGCCCGTCCACGATGCGCACGCCCTCCCGCGCCGGGTCGATGCCGAGACGAGCCCAAGCCAGGTCCAGAAACGACATGGCCGGTAGTATCCGCAGTTCAACTCCGGTCAGCTCGACTCCGGTTAGTTCAACTCCGGTCAGTTCAACTCCGGCGTCGTCCGGCGCGCTTTCAGCCGCCCCCGCGTGAGCCGAGCCCACCGAGGTGCAGCGCTCTCGCAGCAGCTCCACCGTGCGCTCCAACACCATGGGAGACCCTGGGACTGCGTACAGCACGTCGCCCTGCGCACAGGCGTCCAACAGACGCTTACAGATCGCCTCGTAGACATCCTCGAAAGTCTCGGCTTGCTCGTAGCAGTAGTCGAAGCTCACCGCGCCGTTCACCGCCCGCGACGCGGGATGGTGCCGGGTGCGCACAAAACGCCGACTGTGCGCGGCGATTTCGTGCGAGGCCTCAACGGTGATCAGTTCAGCGCCGGCGGGACCGAGCCCGACGACCGTGATCCGGCCTGCCACGTTCCGCCCTGGCCGATCTTCTGCGGTCTGCTTCTGCGGTCTGCTCGTCAGTCGAGAGGCCGGCCACCGACGTCGGGATGGGCGACCACCTCCAGGCGCTCAGAATCCCATGCGCCGTAGCGCTCGTCGATGAAGACCACATCGGCGTAGCGGACGACCGCCTGTTGCAGTAATTCCGCCAGCAAGGCCTGGCTCTGAGTGTCAGCCCGGGTCTGAGCCTGGGACAGCTCCTGTAGGCGGACGTCTTCGGCTAGCCTGCTGAGTTCCTCCGAGGCGAGCTGAGGGTGACGCTCCGGTGTCAGAGATCCGGAGCTGATCACCTCGATCACATGAACCCCGAACTGCGAAACGGCTGTCACGGGGTCACCGCCCGGCTCGGCAGCGTATGCGGCGGTCTCGAACTCCGGCACGAAGCTGCCCTCTACCACGCAGCCGAGGTCGCCCCCGAAGCTGCCGCTGCCCTGGTCGGAAGACAGTTCGAAGGCCAGATCACCGAACTGCTCACCGGCATCCAGTCGGGCGAGCACCGCTTCGGCCTCAGCTTCCGTCGCCACGAGAATGTGCCTCGAGCACAGCACGCGCAGAGCGGGCCCGTCATCTTCGGCATTAGACGCCTCGGATGTGGCCCACTCCTGGGCCGCCAACAGCAGCGCCTGCTGTCTGATGATCACATCGCCGCCTGGAGTGTTGGGACCGAGCTGCGTCTCGGCGGAGTTGAGTTCGGCGGCAGCCTGAGCGCGATGGGCGTCGCTGACGGTCAAGCCCTGATCGGCCATCTGCTGCTCGATCAAAGCGAAGAACACCCAGCGTGTCAGCCAGGCTGCGGCATCGGCCCGTGGCGCGGCCGCGTCGTTGTCGGGGTCCACGGTAGCGAGATAGGCCTCGAAGTCGTCTGCGCTGTACTCCATGCTGCCGACGGAGGCCGCCGGCCCGCGGGACACCGAGGCACCGCAGCCCGCTGCCGTCAGCGCAACCGCCGCTGCCAGCAGAAGGCCTCTGGCGGCGGCCCCAGACCAATAACGGCTCACGGCGCGCGGATGTTAGCCGCGCCAGCTGGCCGCGCTAGAACGACCTCCGACTGCTGGCCGAGCGCCGGCGCCGCCACCTCGGCCACCGCTGCCTTGACGAACACCGGCACTGCCGCCCCGGCCACCGCTGCCTTGACGAACACCGGCAGCGCTCCCCGGCCGTGCGGGCGACAAGATCTGCTCGATCAGACGGCGGAGCTGGGCAGTCACGGATTCTTCTGTTGCGCGCAGCGGCACGTGCAGCTCCGAGACGGCCCTCTTGTGGACTGCACCGTCGCCATAAAGCCGACGCAGACGCACCTGGCGACTCGCCGGCAAGCGCACGGGCGACAGGCGAGCCCGGTAAGACGGGCGCGACAGCCCGCCGACTGCGCCCCCCGCTCGGATCACCGTCACCTGCGTGACTCCGGCGCGCAGGCAGTCGACCCGCAGCCGACCGATCTCCAGCAGCGCCTCTACGGAGGTCGGGAGCGGACCAAACCGGTCGAGCCATTCGTCTCGCACGTCGTCTAGCTCAGCATGGTCGCTCACTTCTGCCAGGCGCTGGTAGGCCTCAAGCCGTGAAGCCTCCCCCTCCATGTAGTCACCGGGAATGTGAGCGTCCACCGGCACTTCGATCGTCACTAGCTGAGGCGCCTCGGGACGCTCCCCTCGTAGCTCGGCGACCGCTTCGGACACCAGCTGGCAATAGAGGTCGTAGCCGACCGCGGCGATGTGACCTGACTGAGCCTCACCCAACAGGTTGCCGGCGCCGCGGATCTCGAGGTCGCGCATCGCGATCCGGTAACCCGAGCCCAGCGCTGTGGCCTCTCCTATCGTCTTGAGCCGGTCGTAGGCCTGCTCGGAAAGCACGCTGCCCACGGGATAGAACAGGTACGCGTAGGCCCGGTGGCCCGAGCGTCCGACCCGACCGCGGATCTGGTGGAGCTGGCCCAGACCCAGACTGTCGGCTCGGTCGACGATAAGCGTGTTGACGGTGGGCATGTCGATGCCCGATTCGATGATGGTGGTGCACACCAGCACGTCGTAGCACTGCTCGGAGAAGTCGAGCACGGTGCGCTCCAGGCTGCTCTCCTGCATTTGGCCGTGGGCCACCGCCACCCGGGCCTCGGGCACCAGGCGGCGCAGCCGCCTGGCGACCCGGTGGATATCGGCCACCCGGTTGTGCACGTAGAACACCTGGCCCTCGCGCAGCAGCTCCCTGCGGACCGCCTCGGCAACCGCTCGCTCCTTGAACTCTCCAACATAGGTGAGGATCGGCCGGCGGTTCAGCGGCGGCGTTCGCAGCAGCGAGATGTCGCGGATCCCGGTGAGGCTCATCTCCAGCGTCCTGGGAACCGGTGTGGCCGTCAGCGTGAGAACATCGACTTCCGAGCGCAACTCCTTGATCGCCTCTTTGTGCCTCACTCCGAAGCGCTGCTCCTCGTCGATCACCAGCAGCCCCAGACGTCTGAAGTGCACGTCCGGGGACAGCATCCGATGGGTGCCCACCACCACGTCGACCTCGCCTGACGCGAGGCCTCGGATCACCTCCACAGCCTCTGCGGACCTAAGGAACCGGCTGAGCATCTCCACGCGTGCGCCGAAGGGCTCGAAGCGCCCGCGCAGCGTTCGCGTGTGCTGGTGAGCCAGCAGCGTGGTAGGCGCGAGCACGGCAGCCTGTCTGCCGTCGAGCACCGCCTTGAACACGGCCCGCAACGCGATCTCGGTCTTGCCGAAGCCCACGTCTCCCACGATGAGGCGGTCCATCGGTGTGGGCCGCTCCATGTCGTGCTTCACTTCTGCCAGCACTCTCAGCTGATCTCGGGTCTCGCGGTACTCGAAGGCGTCCTCCAACTCGCGCTGCCAAACACTGTCGCCATCGAAAGCGTGGCCCGGCGCGGTGATCCTCTTCTGGTAGAGAGCCACAAGATCCTTGGCGACCTCGGCGACCTTGCGGCGGACCCGGACTTTGGCCGCCGCCCAGTCGGAGCCTCCCATGCGCGACAGCCTGGGAGTGGCGCCGCCGGTGTAGCGACGGACCGAGTCAACCTGGTCTGTGGGCACGTACAGCCTGTCGCGGCCGCGGTAGGCGAGCAGCAAGTACTCGCGTTCGCAGCCGCCTACGTTTCGACGCACCATCCCTTCGAAGCGCCCGATGCCGTGACGGTGATGCACCACGAAGGATCCCGGCGACAGGCCTTCAAAGAAGCGGCGCGCGTCGCGGCCGTTGCTGCTGCGCGGATGCCTGCGGCGGACGGCGCGGCGGCGTCCTGTGATGTCGCTTGAGGCCAGCACCGCCAGCTTCACGCTGTTGAGAACCGCTCCGCTGTGCAGGTCGTCCGCCGCGGGCGGCTCACTCAGATGGGCGCCGTGATCGGCCAGCAGGTCGCTCAGCCGCCTCGCGGTCCCAGCGCCCTGCGCGCACAGTACGACCCTGTAGCCGTCGTCGAGCAGCCTCGCGATGCGGCGCGCTCGACTTTTGAGGCCTCGCTGCCCGCTCGCCCAGCCGGTGGCGTCCACCACCGGGTCGTCGGATGAGGATGGAGCCGACGGCATCGCCCAGACCGGGACGCCGGCTGACGGCTGCGCTTCGTCCAAGCCGGCGTGCAGCCGCGGCAGGCGCCCGGTATCAGCTGCGCTCGAACCGGTCACCACCGACGCGAGTTCCCGCTCCTCGGAGAGCACGTCCGCAGATCGGTCTTTGAGCCGGCGGGGCTCGATCATCACCATCGCAGCGCCGGGCGGCAGCAGCTCGGGCAGCGTGACAGGCTGCTGCGCGAGCTGTGGCCACGCCGATTCCATGCCGTCGAACATCTCTCCGTCGGCTATCCGTTGCCAGAAGTCACCGTCCCAGTGCTGGCCGCCCCGCGGTTCACTCGAAGCGATCTCAACAGCACGTCGGCGCACCCAGCGGTTGGGGCGCAGCTCGCGGCACGCGAAGACCTCGACGGTCTCCAGAGCAGCCGTTGTGCGCTGATCGTCCGCTGAGAACTCTGCGAGCCTGTCGATCTCGTCGCCCCAGAAATCGATCCGCACTGGCGCCGGCCCGATTGAGGGATACACGTCAACGATGGAGCCGCGAACTGCCATCTCTCCGCGGTGCTCCACCTGATGCTCGCGCCGGTAGCCGAAGCCCGCGAGCTTCTCAATGAGAGCGCTCTGGTCGACGACGTCACCGAGACTGAGCGTGGTGGGAGCCGCGACAGCAGCGGCGTCGAGGCGCTGCGTCAGCGCCCTCGCCGAGGCGACTATCACAGCCGGCGTGCTGGCGCCGGGATCGGTCAGGCGGTGCAGCACCCGCATCCGTCGGCCCATCGCGGACACCGACGGGCTGACGCGCTCGAAGGGCAAAGTCCCCCATTCCAGCATCTCTTCGACCTCATCGGAGCCCAAGAGAGCGGTGAGGCTGTCCGCGAGCCTCCCAACCTCTGAGTGCGTCGGCACGGCCACCAGCAGCGGACGCCGCTGAGAAACGGCGCTGAGCCCCGCCAGCACCAGAGCACGCGCCGGTTCGCACACGGCTAGCGACGCGTCGAGCCGACCGAGCAACGCCGACAGCGACGGCTCCTGAGCGAGCAGCGGCACCAGAGCCTTGAGGCCGCGGTCGGCACCTGCGCTCTCATACGGGGTTTGCTGCCTGGCTTGCTGCTGGTCGGCCTGCCGGTGGGTGTTCGCGCTCACCGAAGCCTCTGCTTGGCCTGCTCTGCCGACCCCATCTGATGCAAGCTCGGATTCAAGCGACGTTGAAGCGGTTCATCGCCGTGGTGAGCCCGTGTTCAAAGAGGCACTCGACCGCGTCCGCCGCCCGCGCTACCGCGGAATCCAGCAAAACGCGCTCGGCCCTGCCGGGCCGACCCAGCACGTGCTTCACCACACGGTCTTCGCGGTCTGGGCGGCTGCCGCGATCGGCACCGACGGGCTTGCCAACAACAGCGCCGGGGCGGCCGATGCCGATCCGCACACGCGTGAACTCATCGCTTCCCAGGCTCGCCCTGATCGATTTCAGGCCTTTGTGACCGGCAAGTCCTCCGCCACGCCGCACCTTCAGGCGCCCGGCTGGGAGGTCTAGCTCGTCGTGCACCACCACGAGGCGCCCTACGTCGTCGATGCCGTAGCGCCGCAGGAGCGGTCGCACCGCCCTACCCGAATCGTTCATGTAGGTGACCGGAGCGGCGACCGCCATCAGGCGGCCGCTCACTCGCAGCTCACCCGAAAGGGCGTGCAGGCGCCGAGCACGCCGCAGCCGGCCGCCGTGGCGACGCATCAGCTCTTCCGCCGCCCAACGCCCGGCGTTGTGGCGGGTGCCCGCATACTCGTCGCCGGGGTTGCCAAGCCCGACCACCAGCAGCTCCGCCGGCGCGCCGACACGAGAGCCGCGGCGCCGTAGTGCCATGCGCACAGACGGGACTCAGCGTCGGACAGCGCGAACTGAGAACGCGCCCGACGGCGGCAGTCCTCTGAGGTGGCGGTCGGAGGCGGCGGTCGGATCAGCCGTCGAGCGCGGCCGTGTCGCCAATGTCGCCCATGTAGGCAGCCTCTTCGTCCTCGAGGGCTTTCTGCTGGCGCAGGTACTCCTTGGTGGAGCGCGTAATGAGCCCAACTGCGAAGGGCGCTTCGGGGTCGTCGGCGGCCGAAACTCCCGGCGGAAACCCGATGTCGTTCACCCGAAGCGACATGCCCACCTCCAGGTTGCTCACATCAGCGGTTATCTCAGTGGGAAGATCGGCGATCTTGGCGCGCACCGGCACTCGGTGCATCACCTGATCCACCATTCCACTGGCTTGCGTCACCTTCTTGGGCTCGCCGATCAGCACCAGTGGAACCTCCACAGAAATCTCACTCTCGGGATCGATCCGCAGGAAGTCGACGTGAAGCACATCGCGACGAACCGGGTGGCGCTGCAGATCTTTGACGATCGACAGATGCTGCTCACCGCCCACATTAAGAGCGATCAGCGCGTTCAGCCCGGCGTCGGTGGACAGCGCGGCGCGCAGGTCGGCGTACGCGACCGACACTGCGAGCGGCTCGGCACCCCGGCCGTACAACACGGCGGGCACCCGGCCCGAACGGCGCAGCCGCCTGCTCGGGCGGCTCCCGATCTCTCGACCCGTCTCAGCTGCGACCGACACCGTTGCCATGGCACGAATCTAGCTTCCAGACCGCCGGAATCCCCCTGTGCGCGGCGCTCGCCGGGCAAGCGGCTCGCCGTCGACAGAGGCCGCGCTCGGCGTGGCTGCGCCAGCTCAGGCAGCCGGATCTCAGGTGGACAGGTCTCAGGTGGACAGGTTGTTGCCGCCGAAGATCTCGCTGACCGACGTGTCCTCGAAGACCGCCGAGATGGCCTGGGCCACGATCTGCGCCACCGACACCACGTGAAGCTTCTCGAAGCGCTGATGCTCGGCAAGCGGCAGCGTGTCGGTGCACACCACGGTGTCGATCACGGAGCCGCTGAGGCGCTCGACCGCAGGTTCCGACAGAACCGCATGCGTCGTCGCGGCGATCACCCTTCGGGCGCCCTTGGCGGCCAGCAGCTCCGCAGCGGCCACGATGGTGCCTCCGGTGTCGATCATGTCGTCCACCAGCACGCAGGTGCGGCCTTCGACTTTGCCGACGATGTCACGGGCCTCGACGTGGTTCTTAGCGTCGGTGCGGCGGCGTTTGTGGACGATAGCGAGGTCGGCGTGCAGCAGATGTGTGTAGCGCTCCGCGACGCGCACTCGCCCCGCGTCGGGCGCCACGATCACCAGATCGTCCGTGCCGAGCTGGCGAAGGTATTCGACCAGCACCGGCATGGCCGTAAGATGATCGAGCGGGCCGTCAAAGAAACCCTGGATTTGGCCGGAGTGCAGGTCGACCGACAGCAGCCGCTTGGCCCCGGCCGCGCGGAAGATGTCGGCGAGCAGCCGGGCCGAGATCGGCTCCCGGCCTGAAGACTTGCGATCCTGGCGGGCATAGCCGTAGAAGGGGGCTACGACGCTGATCCGCTTGGCGGAGGCCCGCTTGGCGGCGTCCACCATCACGAGCTGCTCCATGATCGCGTCGTTGATCGACTCCTCGCCCCAGCGGGCGTGCGCACCGAAAATAAACAGGTCGCAGCCGCGGATCGATTCGCCGTAACGGACGTGGATCTCGCCGTTGGCGAACTCGCCGACATGGGCAGTGCCCAGCTCCACGCCGAGTTCGGCGCACACGGCCGCCGCGAAGGACCGGCTCGACCGGCCGGCCACCACTCGCAGCTCTTTCTGGGTCTGCTGCCTCATGTGCCTCGCTTGTCTGCGCGGAAGCTGCGAAACCGCTGGCCGGGCAGGACTCGAACCTGCAACCTTCGGAGCCAAAGTCCGCTGTTCTACCTGTTGAACTACCGGCCATTGTTACGCCGCTGAGGGCGGGCCAATCACGCTAACGCCACCATCGGTCGTCGGGCGCGCCGCCCCAGCCTACGACCGGCCGCCCTCTCAGAATCAGCCGAGCGACGGATCATTTGAACGACAGATTCGACCCGGTGCCGGCGCGTCCCGGCGCTTCATGCGCTAGCGTTGTGGCCTCGTGGGTTCCGTAGTCAAGAAACGCCGCAAGCGGATGCGCAAGAAGAAGCACAAGAAGATGCTGCGCCGCACCCGCCACCAGCGCCGCAAGTAGCCCGCGCAACAAGTAGCGCGCAGCAGGTAGCCCGCGCCGAACGCGTGATACCTGCTGCGATCACGTGTGCTGCCTGCTGCGCTCACGTTGCACTGTCGCCCTATATCTCTTCAGGTCTCCTCAGGCGAGTCGTGAGAGCTTGCCAGGCCGTGCGCGGGCCGCGTGGCAGCGACGACGCGTCCGCAGCCCGCGAACGCGCCGGGAACGAACCAGGTGCTGCCGCTTCCCGCCAGCCGAGGGCGCCTGCCGGTGGCGTCGCCTAGTTCGTCCCGCCATCGGGCCAGTTCGGGACAGACGCGAAGCGCAGCGGGCTCGAGATCGTTGCCGTTGGACCCGACAGGGCCGCCGAGAAGATCCCAGGCGGCATAGACCTCCGGGGTGGAGCACGCCACCGGCGGGATCAGCAGGGTGTATACCTCGTGCCGATACGGCAGCGGATCGACCAGCTCGCCTATGCCGCGCACCCGTGCCCTGCCTCCGACCAGGCAGAAAGCTACGTCCGCGCTCACGGTCGCGGCCCTGGCCGCGCCCGCGCCCGAAAGCCCGGCCCAGCGCAGCACCGCCGCGGCGTCGGCTGATCCGCCACCGAGCCCGGCGCCCGCAGGGATGTGCTTGCGGACCGTCACCTGCGCGCGGCGCCCCGCCAACCGCAGCGCATGCGTCACCAGATTGTCCGACGCGCTCACAGCCTCGGTGCCCCGCAGCGCCCGCCCCGCCGGGTCGGTGAGTTCCACGCCAGAGCCGCCCGGCACAATCTCGAGTCGGTCACCGAAGTCGAGAGCGGTCATCTCGGCGTCAATCTCATGAAACCCGTGGTGACGGCCCCCTGAGCGCACGCCGGTGATCCTCAACGACAGCGTCAGCTTCGCCGGAGCGAGCACGTAGGCGGCGGCCCTCATCGCGATGACAGCCCCGGCAGCGGTTTGCCGAGGCAGACCGCATGGCGCAAACTGTGCGACATCCGCAGCCCCGTAAGAGAAAGGCGGTTCATGCCTGCAGGATCGATGTTGGGCAACGCCGTCGCGCGGCGCGAAGACCCGGCTCTACTCACCGGAACGTCACAGTACGTCGCAGACCTGACGCCGGCAGGGACGCTTCACTTGGCGTTCGTGCGCTCGGTGATGGCGCACGCGTCAGTCACCGTGACCGACACGGCCGAGGCAGCGGCCTCACCGGGAGTGGTCGGAGTGTTCACCGCCGCCGAGCTTGACATTCCGCCGCAGACGACGTTCATACTGCTGCCGCCGGAAGTCAACAGGCCCCTGCTCGCCGACGGAACCGTCCGCTACGTAGGCGACCCGATCGCGGTCGTGGTGGCCGAGACGCGCGCCGCGGCGGCGGACGCGGCCGAGCGAGTAGTAGTTGCCTACGACCCGCTGCCCGCTGTGGTCGACCCCTTCGAGGCGCTCTCGCCTGACGCTCCTGTGATGTTCGAGGCGCACGGCTCCAACCTGATTCTCGAGTTCGCCACCGCGGCGGAGCCCGACGACATGAGCGGCCACGACTTGGTGGTGTCGGGTCGATTTGTCAACCATCGAGTGGCCGGAGCGGCTATCGAGCCCACCGCGGTGCTCGCCGAGCCAGCGCTCTCAACCGACGAGCCAAGCCCTGCGGTGACCGTTTGGTGCACCTCGCAGACCCCTCACGGAGCCCGTGAGGCGGTGGCCAGCGCGCTGGGCCTTCCCGACGAAGACGTACGGGTGGTGGCTCCAGCGGTCGGAGGAGGCTTCGGATCGAAGGCCTACGCGTACCCGGAGTTCATGCTCGCGGCCTGGCTCGCCCGCCGCCTTCAGCGGCCGATCAAGTGGGTGGAGACCCGCAGCGAGAACCTTGTGAACATGACCCAGGGGCGTGACCAGGTTCACGACTGCGAGATGGGTGTCACCCGCGACGGTGTCATCCGCTGGCTGAAGGCGCGGGTTACGGCCAACGCGGGCGCGTACCCGAGCATCGGCGCGTTCTTGCCTTTCTTCACGATGTTGATGGCGTCGGGGCCCTATCGCATTCCGGCGGTCGACTTCGCGTCTGTTGGCGCGATCACCAACACTCCGCCGGTGGCGGCGTTCCGCGGCGCGGGTCGACCCGAGGCCACTGTGGCGCTGGAGAGGCTGATGGACCTGGCCGCGGCCGAACTCGGAATCGATCCCGCTGAGATGCGCCGCCGCAACCTGCTTGCGCCGGAGGACTTTCCGCTGACCACACCTACCGGCGCCAACATGGACTCCGGCGAGTACGAGCGGGCGCTGGATCTGGCCTTGAACACCGCTGGCTACCGCCAGCTGCGATCCGAGCAGCGCAGGCGGCGTGCTGAGGAATCCTCAAGACCCTCAAGACTGTTGGGCATCGGCGTGTCGACCTATGTCGAGGTCACAGCTGTGGGCCTATCCGCCGAATACGGGTCGGTGAGCTTAGAACTCGACGGCACGATCACAGCCCGCGTCGGCACCGCCTCGCACGGCCAGGGCCACGCCACCGCGTTCACACAGCTCATCAGCGAGGTACTGGGCGTGCCCGCTGACCAGGTGCGGATCATTCACAGCGACACGTCCGAGGTGCCCCGCGGTGTGGGGACGGTCGCCTCTCGCTCTCTGCAGATCGCGGGCAGCGCCGTCTGGGAGGCCTCCCATGAGGTGTTGGAGAAGTCCCGCCGTTTGGCGGCCTCGCTGTTGGAGGCCGACCCGGGCGACATCGTCACCGCAGCCGGAGGCCTGGCCGTGGCTGGGGTGCCGGCCCGGACCGTCGCGTGGGCCGAACTGGCCGCCGCGGCCGCCGAATCAGACCAGACCGGCGGAGAGTCGGAGCTGGGTCCGCTTGCTGCGTCCTGCGACTTCGACCAGGGCGAGGCCACCTACCCGTTCGGCGCTCATGTGTGCGCGGTTGAGATCGACGCCGAGACGGGCGATGTGCGGGTGCTGCGCCATGTAGCGGTGGACGATTGCGGGCGGATTCTCAACCCGATGCTGGTAACGGGCCAGGTACACGGCGGAGCAGCGATCGGTATCTCACAGGCGCTTTACGAGCACGCCTCCTTCGACGAAGACGGCAACCCACGCAATGCCACATTCGCCGATTACGCCATTCCGGCCGCCAGCGAGCTGCCTCGCTTCACGACTGCTCACACCGAGACGCCCACACCTCTGAACCCGCTCGGGGCAAAAGGCATAGGCGAGTCTGGCACGATCGGCTCAACCCCCGCTGTACAGAGCGCCGTGATGGACGCCCTGGCACCTCTCGGGGTGCTTCATCTCGACATGCCGTACACACCCGAGCGCGTCTGGAGGGCCATCGACGCTGCCCAAAGCTGACAGCGAACCGCGACTCAACATAGCTGAGGGCTGGAAGCGACCCACAAATCAGCACAGCCAGCTCAGCACGACCGAAGACTGACAGCGAACCGCAGCTCAGCACGACCGAAGACTGACAGCGAACCGCAGCTCAGCACGACCGAAGACTGGAAGGGGCAATCGCGGCGAGCGTGTGCCACTGTCGCAGCGTGAGCGCCTCGGGCCGGCAGGTGGGATCGACGCCCGCCGCCTCCATGTCGTCAGCGGTGACGATGCCCGCCAGCGAGCGGCGCAACATCTTGCGCCGACGCCCGAAAGCGGTTCGCACCAGCAGCTCGAACCGTTCCACGGGCGCATCCGGTCCGGCACGGTGCCTGCGCCGTATGCGCACCACAGCCGATTCCACCTTTGGCCTTGGCACGAACACCGAAGGGGGGACCTCCGCCACCAGCTCGGCCTCGGCATGGAACTCGACGATCACGCTGGGGATGCCTCGGGCTCTCGAGCCCGGCGGTGCTGAGAGCCGCTCGGCGGCCTCGCGCTGCACCATCACCGTCATCGTCTGGACCACGCGAAGGCCGCGCAGCGTGTCGAGCACCAGCGGCGTGGCGATGTTGTAAGGGAGGTTGGCCACGAGATGCCAATCCTCAGCAGCCGACAACTCGCCTGCGAGGTCGAGAGCGCGTGCATCGCCGGTGACCACATTCACGGCGCGAGCCTCCGGCGGGGCCGTCGGGCTTTGGAGCACGTAACCCAGCGCGTCGCAGAGGCGCTCGTCGATCTCGACGACGGTCACGGCCGCTCCCGTCTCGACGAGGGCCAGGGTAAGCGATCCGAGCCCGGCACCGATCTCCAGCACGTGGTCTCCAGGCCCGGCACCGCTAAGGTCAGCTATGCGGCGAACCGTGGCAGGGTCTGCCACAAAATGCTGCCCAAGCGACCGGCGCGGCGTGATCCCGAAACGGCGCATCAGAGCCTTGAGCTGTGGCGCGTTGTGCGTCAAGAAACTCTATTCACGCGCCGTGTCACCGCGAGGGCCGTGCAGGCTGAGTGACGCCCGCCTCGCCGAGCGCGTAGAACGAGCGGGTAGTTGCCCAGGTGGCGTGCTCGACGTCGCTCGGGTCTAAGCCCTTCGCGCTGGCGACAGCCGCTCCCACCACTGCTACGAGCGCCGGCTTGTTCGGACGTCCCCGATGCGGCACCGGCGCCAGGTACGGGCTGTCGGTCTCCACCATCAGCCGGTCGAGCGGGCAAGCCTCAGCCGCAGCGCGCACTTCGGGCGCGTTCGGGAACGTGACTATCCCCGAGAACGACAGCACCGCGCCTCGCTTCAGCAGCTCCGACGCCTCGTCGGGCCCTCCGGTGAAGCAGTGCAGGACGGTGCGCTCGGGCATCTGCTCGGTGTCGAGCATTCTGAAGGTGTCGTCCCAGGCCGAGCGGGAGTGCACCACCAGCGGCAGCCCGTGCCGGTTGGCCAGCTCGATCTGCGCAGCGAACACGTCACGCTGTGCGGCACGTGGCGAGTGGTCGTAGTGATAGTCCAAGCCGGCCTCACCGACGGCGACCACGCCGGGCAGGCCTAGTAGCGCCTCCAGGCCGTTGATGCCGCCAGAAGCGTCGTGCGGGTGCACGCCTGCGGTGGCCCACACCCCGTCGCAGGCCGCGGCCACGGCGATGGCCTGGCGCGAGTCCTCCACGGACGTGCCGACGTTGATCAGCGCCTCCACGCCGGCGCTGCGGGCGTCCGACACGACCGCTTCGGCCTCATCGACGGCGCCGGGAAGATGGCAGTGCTGATCGGCCCAAGCCATGCCAGTTAGAGTCCTCAGCAGGCGGCGATCAGGCCGGATCGGCGGCGCCGGTGGATTCGAACACGCCCGGGTCGACCTTCGCGAACAACGGGGCGGGCTTGGGCAGCCTCGCGCCAGCGGGCACGTCAGGGCGATGCCAAGACTCCACCGGTCCGAACACACCATCGAGCGCCGCGGTTGAAAACGGCAGGTACGGCGCCAGCCCGACGCGCACACCGGCAACGGCCTTGAGTGCAGTGACCAGCACAGCGGCAGCCCGGTCGGGCGCCGTCTTAGCGAGCCTCCACGGCTCGGTGGCGTTTAGGTAGGCGTTGACTCGGCCAGCAGCGGACATAGCGGTGCGAAGACCGGCGCGAAGCTCAACCCGCTCGAGATGTGCCGCCTCGGCGACCAAGGCGTCGTCAACAGCTCCGATTAGGGCGACGTCGTCGGGCTCGGTCGCGTGATCGGAGATGTCGGGCACAGCCCCGCCCAGCGCGGGCTGCGCCAGCGACAGCACCCGGTTCACAAGGTTGCCCCACGTGGCGACCAGCTCGTCATTGACGCGCCGCAACAGCTCCGCGAGAGAGATCTCGGTGTCGGCGTGCTCGGGCAGCGCCGCGGCGAGCGCGTAGCGCAGCGCGTCCGGCTCGAACCACGAGAGGCCCTCATCGATGGTGATACCCACGCCGCGGCTGGCCGAGGCCTTCATCCCCGAGAACGTGACGTACTGGTTGGCCGGCACGTCGTCGGGCAGATGCAGCCCGCCGTAAGACATGAGTTGCGCGGGCCAAAACAGCGTGTGGAATGGGATGTTGTCTTTGCCGATGAAGTACACGTGCCGGGCGTCGTCGTTCTGCCACCAGTGGCGCCAGCGCTCGGGGTCACCGCTGCGGTCTGCCCACTCCTTCGACGCTGACAGATAGCCGATCACCGCGTCGTACCAGACGTAGATGCGCTTTCCCGGCCCGAGGTCGTCCACGGGCAGCTTCACTCCCCAGTCGAGATCGCGGGTCACGGCGCGGTCGCGCAGCCCCTCGGCTGTCCAGCCGAGAGCCAAGTTGATCACATGAGGGCGCCAGCCTTCTCGGGTCGCGAGCCAGTCGGCGATTTCGTCGGTGAAATCGGAGTAGCGAAAGTAGAAGTGCTCCGTCGGCCGTAGTTCCGGCGCCGCGCCGCTCATCTTGGAGCGCGGTCGGATGAGTTCGACCGCGTCGAGCGTGCGCGAGCAGTTGTCGCACTGGTCGCCGCGGGCTTTCTCGTACCCGCAGTGCGGGCAGGTTCCACCGATGTAGCGGTCGGGCAGGAAGCGCTCCTTCACCGGGTCGTAGAACTGCTCGGAGACTCGCTTGTCGATGCAGCCCTTGCGATGTTGGCGAAGGAACATGTCCTGGGTGACGGCAGCGTGGTTGGTCGTGCCGGTAGTGGTGTAGAGATCCCATGAGATGCCGAACTGATCCCACTGCCGACAGAACTCCCGGTGATAGCGGTCGACGATCTCAGCCGGGGTGACGCCTTCCGCGTCGGCGCGTACCGTGATGGGCGTACCGTGGACGTCGGAGCCGCTGACCATCAGCACGTCGTTGCCGACCAGGCGCTGGTAGCGCGCGAATATGTCAGCAGGCAAGTACGCCCCGGCGACATGGCCGAGATGCCGGCTGCCGGAGGCGTAAGGCCACGCCACCGCCACCAGCACGGGGGTGGGGGCTGACATGGCCCGCAGGCTAGCGGATCACTTTGTGGGCCTACCGAGCAGCTTCCAGGACGATCCACCTGGACGATCCGCGCTCTGATCTCGTGATCTCGCTGCCCGGCGGCGCCCTCGCTGCCCGGCGGCGCCCTCGCTGCCCGGCGGCGCCCTCAGCCTTCGGGGCACACGGTGAGCCCCAGATTGTAGACGTGGCGCCGAGAAACCCCGGAGGCGGCCGCGATAGCGGCTGCCGCGTCCCGGCGGCTCATGCCCTGGCTCAGCGATCGCTCCAGTGCGCCTCGCAGCTCGTCGTCGCCTGGCCGGTCGGCGTCGGGCGGCGCCCCCTCCACGACGACCGCGACCTCGCCCCGGACTGGGCTCGCCGCCCAATCCCGCAACTCAGCGAGAGTGCCCCGAACAGTCTGCTCGTGCAGCTTGGTGAGTTCGCGCGCCACGACCGCGCGGCGGCTGTCGCCGCACGCTCTGGCGAGATCAGCAAGCGTCGAGCGAAGCCGGTGCGGCGACTCGAATAGCACCACGGTGCGTCGCTGCGTCGCGATCTGCTCTAGC
Source organism: Acidimicrobiales bacterium (assembly GCA_965214945.1). Lineage (GTDB taxonomy): Bacteria > Actinomycetota > Acidimicrobiia > Acidimicrobiales > Aldehydirespiratoraceae > JAAXHB01. The sequence continues at coordinate 1,823,110 of OZ244029.1, forward strand.
CGGGTGGCACGGGCCGGGCCTTTGCGGGGCAGGAAACCTTCGAAGACGTGGCGCGCCGCCGGAAGGCCGCTGACCGCTAGCGCCGCGATGCCCGCGGAGGGCCCGGGCACCACCGTCACCTCGTGCCCCGCCGCGACGGCGGCTGAGACGAGTTTCTGCCCGGGATCGCACAACGCCGGTGTTCCTGCGTCAGTGACCACCGCAACCACCCCGCCGGCGGCGAGCACTCCGCAGACCCCCTCAGCGGACGCGGCCTCGGTGTGGTCGTCGACCCGCAGCAGCCGGGTGGCTCTGACGCCGGCGTGCTCGAGCAGTCGCCCGGTACGGCGCGTGTCCTCGCAGCACACCAAGTCGGCGCTCGCCAGCATCTCGACCGCTCGCGGGCTCAGATCGCCGAGGTTGCCTATGGGGGTGCTTACAAGCACCAGGCGCGCGCCCGAAGACGCCACTTCGCGCGCTGCGGCTCGCCTCAACGGCGGATCTCAAACTCTGTGCCCGGCTCCACGCCCCAGCGTCGAAAAGACCCTGCCGGAGCCTCGACCACCGCCCGAGCCCGCGGCACGAAGCGCCCCAGGCGGTTCGGGCGCATCGTGGTGACCCTGAGCACCCGCATTTCTGCGTCGCAGTGGGCAACATCGACGGCGAAGCGCATCCCAATCGTGTGAACCGAGCGGGTGCGCTCCAGCAGCAGAGCGCCCTCCACTTCATCTCGCCCTAGCAACCCCCGGCGCCTGTCCCTTCGGGTGGACGCGATCTCCAGCGAAGCCAGCACCTGATCATCGCAAAGAAGCCACGCCACCGCGTGGAATCTAGCCGCGCCCCGATGCGCGGTCAGACGAGCAGAAGCTGGCTATATCCGCAGGTATGGCATCCGCAGGTGCGGCACCGCTGCCAGCCGACGCGCAATCCCGGCCCGCGGGTCAAGCGACAGCGGGCCGGTGCCGGCCCAGCTTCCGGGCGGTGCCGTCGCGGTTGGCGCGCATGGTGCTGCGGGCCGCGCGGCGCTCGACCATGCGCCGCCCGAGACGCCCGATGCGTTCGACCAGCTTCATCAACCGCTCGCGGGCGGCTTCGGCCACCCCTGAAAGACCCGAGAGCGACGGCAGGTTCCAGGCCCGAAGCACCACCGGCTTGAGTATCTGATCGTGGTGTATCGCCAGGTTGTAGATGCCCGCATTGGCGATCGTCCGGGCGTGAGCGTCGAAATCGACGATGCCGACGCCGGGCATCGCGAAGCTTGACACCTGATTTGTGATGGCGACCACCGCGGCTGATGGGTCTATCTCCAGCGCGGCGTCCATGGCGTCCCGGTAGAACAGGAAGTGCAGGTTCTCGTCAAACGCGACCCGGCGCATGATGGCCTTGCCCGCCGGGTCGTTGAGATGCCGCCCTGTGTTGAAGTGCGAGATGCGTGTCGCCAGCTCCTGAAGCGCTACGTAAGCCAGCCCTTCCAGCGCGTTGGGCGGTTCTGGAACCTTGCCGCACTGGACTTGGGCCATGCGCGCTCGCTCCAGCTCCACCGGATCGACAGACCGGGTGACGGCCAGGTAGTTATGGATCACGTGGCTGTGCCGTCCCTCTTCGGCGGTCCATCGCCTGACCCACTGGCCCCAAGCCCCGTCGCGGCCGAACATCCGCTCGACGTCTCGGAAGTAGTAGGGCAGGTTGTCCTCAGTGAGTACGTTCACGAACAGCGCGCTGCGGGCCTCGGGACTGAGCCCGGCCTCCTCAGGCGACCACTCGTAGTCGGGCGGATAGTCCCGTCCCCGGCTCCAGGGCACGAGCGCGTGCGGATGCCATTCCTTTGTCTGGCGAAGATGCCTGTTAAGCAGCTTCTCAATGCGCGGCTCGAGTTCGGCGAGCAGCCCTAGATCTGAATCCAGTGGCATGAACGTTGATCTTACCCACCGGCATCAGCCGCGCGCTGCGGCCCTGCCCAGGTCCTGCCCGCACACCCGCTTTTGCCAGGCGGCCCAGCGCTCAAACGTTGAATTTGAACATGACGGCATCGCCGTCGGCAATCGGGTAGCCGCGGCCCTCGGAGCGCACGAGCCCGCGCCGACGTGCAGCAGACCAAGATCCGGCGGCGGCAAGCTCACCGGCCGGGATTACTTCGGCGCGGATGAAACCCCGCTGGAAGTCGGAGTGCACCAGGCCAGCGCATTCGGCGGCGGTGGCCCCGCCCCGGAAGGTCCAGGCTCGGCTCTCTGCTCTGGTGGTGGTTAGAAACGTGCGCAACCCGAGAAGGCGGCGTGCCGCGGCTACCAGACGCGCCAGAGCGGTGTGGCCGAGCCCGAAGGCGTTGAGCATCTCCGAACGCTCGCCCTCATCAAGCTGCGCGGCCTCTGCCTCGAGCTGCACGCACAACGCCATCACCTCGGCGCCGTCCAGCTCCTCGGCAACCGGCGCGGCCATGGCGTCGGCTTGTGGGATCTGCTCCTCGCCAATGTTGACCACAGCCAGGACCGGCTTTTCGGTGAGCAGAAAGAACCGTCCGACCCTCGCCCTGTCGGCCGCGCTGAGACCGGCTCGATATAGCGGCGCTCCCATCTCCAGCAGCGACACGGCGCGGGCCAGCAGATCCACTGCGGGCCTCTGCGAGCTGTCGCCCTTGGCGACGCGCCTCAGCTTTTCGAGCTGACGCTCTGCGCTGTCGAGATCCGCGAGCACCAGCTCTGTCTCCAACAGGCGCAGCTGGTCGAGAGGGTCGGTGTCGCCGCCGGGCACTTCGGGCGAGTCGAATGCCCGCAGCACGTAGACGATCGCGTCGCTGTTGCGGATTTCGCCAAGGAAGGCGTTGCCTAGGCCGTCGCCCCGGCTCGCGCCCTCCACCAGGCCTCCGATATCGGTGAAGTGCACCGTGGCACGCACTACTCGGCGGCTGCGACTCATCGCTGCGAGCTGCGCTAGCCGTCGGTCGGGAACCTTTGCCACCCCCACGTTTGGCGCGGTCGTTGAGAAGGGGTGTGCAGCGGCATGCGCGCCGCCGGAGGTGAGCGCGTTGAACAGCGAGCTTTTTCCCGCGTTGGGCAGTCCAACCAGCCCGAAGCGCTCCATCAGCTGGCAGCGCCTCGTCTATCTCATAGCGGCCAGCGCGCCGACGCGACGCCCGCTGCTGAGGTCGCTCCCGCGCGCTAGCCGGCAGGTACCGGGACAGTCAGCTGTTGCGGCCGGCGTTGGGTTTGCGGCCGTGGTTCGCCTTGGAGCGGCGGGCCTTCGCCTTCTTCTTCTGGGTGCGCTTGGACATCGGGTACTACGCTAGCGGCTGTCGCGCGCGGGTCTGCGGTGCGCCGGTTGGGTTGCGGGTTGACATGGCGGCTGTTCGCCAGTACTAGCGGCTGTCGCGCGCGGGTCTGCGGTGCGCCCGAGCCGGTCGCGTCCGCGGCAGACTGCGCGGATGCCGGCTAAGTGGATGCCGACTGCGCCCCTTGGCACCGAGCTACGAGTCGTGGCTCTTGGTGCCGCGATCGATCACCGGCCGTGAGCACGGTCTTCGAGCGGGTGCGTGCCGCGGCCGCAGCAGTGGCAGCCCAAGCAGACCACGTACACATCAGCACGACGGCACTGCGCGGGCTGGCGCGCCGTCTTGATCTTGACGTCAGCGACGACGATCCCAGCCATGCGCCGCTTGGCGACCCCGAATTGACCGCCGCGTTCGTGCTCGCCCTAGACGCTGTGAACTTCGGCTCGGGGTATTTTCCGCACCTTCGGAAGCGGCACGGAATGTCTGGCTACCGAACGGTCGCCGCCTGCCTGCGCCGTTATGTGACAGCACACGGTCCGATCACCGCACGATGGCTGCGCCGCGTTAGCGCATCCGACGCCGCTGAACTGCTCGAGCAAGCACCCCGGGGCGTCGACGCATCCGTGGATGAGCTCATGGGCCTTTACGTGCGGTCTTGGAACGATCTGGGTGCCTTCATCGAGCGCGCCGGAGACAATGCCTTGGGCGCGGTTGCCCAGGCGGGCGGTTCGGCGGAGCACATGATTGCGTTGCTGACGGAGATGCCGCTGTACCGAGACGTGCACACCTATCGCGGCATGGAGGTGCCGTTCTACAAGCGCGCCCAGATCACGGTGTTCGATCTCGCTACGGCCCTGTCCCACAGCCCGCCTGCTGAGTTCGCTGATCTCGACGAGCTGACGATGTTCGCCGACAACCTGGTCCCGCACGTGCTGCGGCTCGAGGGCGCCCTGTCCTTCAGCGCCGATCTGCTTGCCCGCGTTGAGGCCGGATACGACATCGCCAGCGGCTCAGAGCCTGAGATCGAGATCCGAGCCTGCGGGCTCCACGCCGTCGAACTGCTGACAAAGCTGCTACGCCGACAGGGAAGGCGCTGCACTCCGGCTCAAGTCGACGGCGTGCTGTGGCGTATGGGAGGCCGGCGGGTCTACAAGGCCGAGCCCCGCCATCGCACACGCTGCGCCTTCTACTGACCGTGCCACTACTGCTGCCACTACTGACTGTGCTGTCGATCGGTGCCACTGACGAGCCCGACCGCCGGGCAGCGGCACCAGTCACACGAGTGGCTCGCTCAGCGTTGTGGTTCAGCGTTGTGGTATCGCCGTATGCTGATGACCCTGGCAGTACTGCCAGGGTCGTTAGTCTTGTTGTCTGGTCATGGCGGAAAGCCGTGGGCTAGCCTCTCGGTGCGCACCGCAACGGCCAACACAACTGGAGGGAACCCAATGCGAACGCGTCTCACAGTCCTGATTTCAATCCTGCTGTCGTTTGTCCTGATGGCCGCAGCCTGCGGCGATGACGACGAAGCCATCATCGAGCCGCCCATCACCGAGCCGCCTGCCGAAGAGCCAGCCGAAGAACCGGCCGACACCGAACCAGCCGCCGAAGAACCGGCCGAAGAACCGGCCGACACCGAACCAGCCGCCGAAGAACCGGCCGGACCGCCGCTCACGGTGGGCCTCGTGTTCGACATCGGCGGACGGGGCGACCAGTCGTTCAACGACTCGGCCGCCGCAGGGATCGAGCGAGCAAAAGCCGAACTCGGCATAGAGTTCACTGAGGCGTCCCCGAATCCCGACGGCTCAAACCGTGCAGAGCTGCTCCAGCTCGCGGCCGACGCCCACGACGTGGTCGTGGCGGTCGGATTCCTGTTTGAAGGCGACGCAGCCGCGGTTGGGGCCGAGAATCCCGACACCATCTTCGGAGTGGTCGACACAGCTATGCTCGACTTCAGCGGCGACGCCCCGGCCCCCTATGGCGACAACATCGCCGGCCTAGTGTTCTCCGAGCACCAGGGCTCGTTCCTAGTCGGCGTGGCAGCCGCGCTCAAGAGCGAGGCCGGCAGCATCGGCTTCATCGGCGGTGTGGCCAACGTGGGCGGGCTCATCGAGAGGTTCCAAGCCGGCTATGAAGCTGGGGCACGGGCAGCGAACCCCGACATCGAGATCATCTCTGCCTACATCACCGAGGCCCCCGACTTCGACGGATTCAACGCTCCAGACAGGGCCAAAGAGATCGCGCTTGCCATGTACGAGAGCGGTGCCGACATTGTGTACCACGCCGCCGGAGGCTCCGGAGCCGGCCTGTTCCAGGCTGCCAAAGAGCAGAGTGACGCCACCGGCGACAAGGTGTGGGCGATCGGAGTGGACTCCGACCAGTACCACACAGCGGACGCCGGAGTGCGGGACTACATCCTCACCTCGATGCTCAAGCGCGTAGATGTCTCCATCTTCGAGGTGATCAAAGCCGCCATTGAGGGTGACGTCACCCCCGGTCCGACCTCATACGACCTGTCCGTGGACGGTGTCGGCTATAGCACCTCAGGTGGCTTCGTCGACGACATCGTGGACCAGCTCGAGGAGTTCAAGGCCCAGATCGTGTCTGGCGACATCGAGGTGCCCTCCGCCCCGTAGCGACACAACGGCAATCACCTCGAACCTGCGCCAGCTGCGCACAGCCCCGCTCGTGCGACACCGAGGCGAATAAGGCTCGACGTGGCTGCTGCGGTCGAGCTGAGGGGCATCACCAAGAGGTTCCCCGGCGTCGTCGCCAACGACGCCGTGGACCTCACGGTGGCCGAAGGCGAGATCCACGCCATTTGCGGCGAGAACGGCGCTGGCAAGTCCACCCTCATGAAAATCCTCTACGGGATGCAGCCCCCCGACGAGGGCACCATGAGGATCTGGGGCGAAGAAGTCAGCCCGTCTTCGCCCTCAGAAGCCATAGCGCTGGGTATCGGCATGGTGCATCAGCACTTCATGCTCGCCGACCAGCTCACCGTTCTCGAGAACGTGATCTTAGGCGCGGAGCCGATGCGGTCGTTCGGTCGCATCGATTTCGAAGCCGGGCGGCGGCACCTTAACGAGGTCGGCACGGCCTACGGCCTAGACATCGACGCTGACGACTTGGTGGAGACGCTTGAGGTTGGCGAGCGGCAGCGGGTGGAGATCATCAAGGTGCTGTATCGCGGCGCCCGGATTCTGGTGCTCGATGAGCCCACCGCGGTGCTGGTGCCTCAGGAGGTGGACGAGCTGTTCCGCAACATGCGAGAACTCAAGGCCGACGGCACCACCATCTTGTTCATAGACCACAAGCTGGACGAGGTTCTGGAGATAGCCGACACCATCACCGTTTTGCGCCAGGGCCGCACTGTGGGAACTGTAAAGCCCCAAGATGTCACTGCGGGTGACCTGGCCGAGATGATGATCGGCTCGGAGCTGCCGGTCCCCGACGCCGGCGCCTCGACCGTCACCGACGATGCGGCTCTGGTGATCAGCGATCTGACTGTCAGCGACGGCGAGCGCTCAGTGGTAGACGGTGTGAGCCTGCAGGTTCGCAGAGGTGAGATCGTCGGCATCGCCGGGGTCGAAGGCAACGGCCAGGCCGAGCTTGTCAACGCCATAATCGGCATCGAGGCTCCCGAGTCGGGCACCGTCTCGCTGCTGAGCCACGACATCACCCACCAGCCGGTTCGCCAGCGCCGCGAGATGGGGCTGGGATATGTTCCCCAAGACCGCCAGCGCGACGGTCTGCTATTAAGTGCGGTTCTTTGGGAGAACACCAGCCTCGGCCATCAGACCAAGGAGCCTTACTCGCGGGGCCCTTGGCTCAGCCGCTCGGGTATGCAAGACCGGGCGAGCCGAATCCGGCGCGATTTCGACGTCCGGGCCCCGAACATCAACGTGAGCGCCCACGCGCTGTCGGGAGGCAACCAGCAGAAGCTGATCGTGGGCCGCGAGATGGTGGCCGGCCCGACCGTTCTCATCGCCAACCACCCGACTCGAGGCATCGATGTAGGCGCCCAGGCGGCGGTCTGGGACGACATCCGGGAAGCTCGCTCCCAGGGTCTAGCCACGCTGCTGGTGTCGGCCGACCTCGACGAGCTGATCGGCCTGTCCGACACCATCGTCGTCATGCTGAGAGGACGACTGGTGGCCCGCCTCGACCCCAACGATGTCACACCGCGCGACCTAGGCGCCTACATGACCGGCGCGGCGCTAGGAGCGGCCTCCAGATGACCGCCTCCCAGGTGACCGCCTCCACGTTCTGCGCCTCCACGTTTTGCCACACCGCGTTGGGCGCAGGCTCCCGATGACGGCTGGGCTGTTCCGCCGCGTCGTATTGGCCACGGCCGCGCCGCTAGTGGCTGTGGTGATTGCGGTGGTGCTGTCGTCGATAGTGCTGCTGATCTCGGGCAGCAACCCTATTGAGGCCTACGCCGACATGATCGGCCATGCCCGAAAGCTCGAAACCCAAGTCGACATCTGGAATCGAGCCACTCCCCTCTACCTGTCAGGCGTCGCCGCTGCGATCGGCTTCAGAATGAACCTGTTCAACATCGGCGTCGAGGGCCAGTACCTGCTGGCCTTCATCGTGGCCGCCCACCTCGGGGCCCAGGTCGAGCTGCCAGCCGTGCTGCACATAGCCTTCATAATGGCCGTGGCCATGGCAGTGGGCGGGGCCTTCTCGGGGGCGGCCGGGGTGTTGAAGGTCACCCGAGGCATCAACGAGGTGATCTCCACCATCATGTTGAACGCAGTGGCCGTCTCCGGCCTCGCCGCGTGGTGGATCGTGGCCTGGCAGGCCGGCGGAGAGATATCGGCCACCGGGGGGAGGGTGGGAACCGAGCCCATCGCCGACAGCGGCCTGCTGCCCAACATCAACAGCCTTGTGGAGCTGTTCACACGCGAGATCACCCAAGGCAAGAAGCTCACCGGGGTGCTCGTGATAGCCGTAGCGGTGGGGATCGGGTACCACGTGGCGCTGAACCGAACTGTGTTCGGCTTCGATCTGCGGGCCAGCGGAGCCAACCCGTCCGCGGCCCACGCGGGAGGCGTGTCCCCCAAGCGGATGGTGGTAACAGCAATGACGCTGTCGGGGATGGTCGCCGGGCTAGTGGGGATGACCGAACTGATGAACACTGGCTTCTACCCGTCCAATCCCATAGCCGGGCTCGGCTTCGCAGGCATCGCCGTAGCGCTGCTCGGCCGCAACCACCCGGTGGGAGTGGCCCTGGCCGCACTGGTATTTTCGTTCCTGGACGTGTCCTCGGGCATTCTGCAGATCTCCGGTGCCGCCTCTCGCGAAATCGTCGTGATAATGGGCGGCGTCATCATCCTGACCGCTGTGATCGCCTATGAGATCATGCGCCGTATCCGCGAGCGGGAAGAAGCCGCTGCCGCGGCCATGGCTCTCAGCGCTGGAGCGACGCCATGAGCACCGTGCTCGGATCGTGGACTCGCTTGAGGCCCTCGGTCAGCCCGGCGAGAGCGGCGCCGGTAGGACTATGAGGGCTGTCTTGGACCGGCTCCCGACCTGGGGCCGGTGGATGATCTACGCCGCCATCGGTGTGGCCGTGCTCACCGTGGTGCAGGGCTTCGACGACACCGAGCGGCTCACAGCTCCAACGTCATCCCAGGCCATGTTGCGCTGGGCCGTGCCCATCATGCTGGCCGGTCTCGGCGGCCTCTTCTCGGAGCGGGCGGGCATCGTCAACATCGGCCTAGAGGGCATGTTGATCCTAGGAACCTGGTTCGGGGCCTGGGGGGCCATCAACTACGGCGGATGGTGGGGCTTGGTCATCGGTGTGCTGGGCGGGGCGGTGGGCGGCCTGGTCCACGCTGTCGCCACAGTCTCATTCGGAGTCGACCACATCATCTCGGGGGTGGCCATCAACGTGACCGCTCCGGGCGTGACCCGGTTCTTGTCGTCTGAGATTCTGGTCAACCACGACGGCGGTTCGATCACCCAGTCGCCGCGGACTCCGGGGGTGGGCAAGTTCACCTTCCCGTTCCTGGCGGGAGGCGATCTTTTTGGCTGGGACACGCCCGACATTCTGGGCTGGTTCACCCGCAAAAACTGGTTCTTCGTCTCAGACCTAACCGGACTGGTCCGCGGCATGTCAGCCCAACTCTCGCTGGCTACAATGATCGCCTTCGCCCTGGTTCCGATCAGCGCGTGGCTGATCTGGCGGACTCGGTTCGGACTGCGGGTCCGCATCTGCGGCGAGCACCCGGCCGCCGGCGAGACCCAGGGCATCAACATCTATCTCTACAAGTACCTGGCTGTGATCATCAGCGGTGCACTAGCCGGGTTCGGTGGCGCCTTCATGGCCAGCTCGGAACTGTCGGGCATTTACCTGGAGGGCCAGACCCAGGGGCGGGGATTCATAGGGCTGGCCGCCCTGATCTTCGGCAACTGGCGTCCGGCCGGGGTCATGGCCGGTGCCCTGCTCTTCGGCTACCCCTTCGGGGTTGGGCTGCGCGACCTGGATGGCTCGGCCTCGCATTCGCTTCTGCTGGTCAACACCATCGCTCTGGCCGCGGTGACGGTCTGGGCACTCAGCCGAAAGCGTCGGATCGACGCCAGTCTGTCCGCCGGGCTCGGCCTGGCGGCGGCGATCTGGTACTTCACGTCCAGTACAGTGCCCGACTGGTGGATCTCGATTCTGCCGTTTGTGATCGTGTTGGTAGTGCTGGTGTTTTTCTCGCAACGTCTGCGGATGCCCCGAGCCGACGGCCTGCCCTATCGCAAGGGCGAAACATAGAAGCCGCCCGGTCGTGTTGAGCGCCGCTCAGATCACCGACTTCCAGCGCGACGGCTTCCTGGTGCTGGCCGACTTCGTGCCGCGCGAGCGCTGCGACGCGCTCAAGTCCCACGTTGATGAGATGCTCAGCCGCATCGATCCGGGCCGCGACGGCGACACCTGCGTGTTTTCCACCACCGACCCCAGCCACGGCGCTGAGGACTGGTTCCTCGGGTCGGGCGACACGGTTCGCTGGTTCTTCGAGGACGGCGCGGTCCGCTCGGACGGCACGCTGGCTGCACCGCTGCCGCTGGCAGTCAACAAGATCGGCCACGCCATGCACGATCTCGACCCGGTATTCGACGCGTTCTCGCGCGCGCCGGAGCTAGCCGATGTCGCCGACGACGTCGGCTTCGCCGATCCGCTGCTGGTTCAGTCGATGTACATCTTCAAGCAGCCGGGCATCGGCGGCGAGGTGGTCTGCCATTGCGACCACACTTTCTTGTGGACCGAGCCCCAGAGCGTGATCGGGTTCTGGTTCGCGATTGAGGACGCCACTCTGAGCAACGGGTGCATGCACGCCATCCCCGGCGGCCATCGCCTGCCCGTCAAGAGCCGCTTCCGGCTCATGGACGCCACCGACCGCAGCCGGGGCACCACCACCGACGTGTTCGACGACACTCCCTACCCGGTCGACGATCTCGTGCCCCTGGAAGCCGAAGCGGGAACGCTGATCCTGTTGCACGGCACGCTGCCCCACTTCAGCGCAGCCAACACGTCCGAGCGCAGCCGGCACGCCTACACACTGCACGTGATCGAAGGCCGGGCCCGCTACCTCGCCGACAACTGGATCCAGCGGACCGCTTCTGACCCTCTGCGAGGCTTCTGACTATCTCACCTTCTGACTATCTCACACGGCCCGATCTTCCACGGCCCGATTTTCTCGAGCCGGCTCGACTGCTCCCTTGTGACACAGGCAGACCTCAACGCTTGCGGCCGCCTTCGCCCACTTGGGTAGACGCAAGACCGGGTGTCACGCGGCGAGCGTTGAGATCGGGTATGCGAGCACCTTTTTGTCGGCGGTGACGAGTGTGTGACCCTCAGTCATGGCTTGAGCGACGAGGAGCCGATCGAACGGATCGGCGTGCAGGTATGGCAATGTTCGCAAACCCATTGCATGAGCCGCCGTAAGGTCGAGCCAGGCCGCGTCGAGCCGCGCTACGAGCGTGTAGCAGCTGTGCTCCATGACCAGCTTGCCAAGCCGGCGCTTGATCTCAATCTCTGCGGCTGAGACCGACGACACCAACAGTTCGTTGGCCGGATCCTCCAGCGCTGCGAACGCTTCGCTCGAGAGTCGTTCCGGCGAGTCGTTGGCCCAGAGCACAATACAGGTGTCGAGCAGGAGCGTCGCCACTAGAGCGGGTCGTTGAGAGCATCGAGGACCTCCCGCGGAGTGTCATCGAAGTCGTCAGCGATAGTGATCGTGCCGCGAAGCTGCCCAAGCCGCCGGCGCGCGGGCGGTCGTGCTGCTCCCTTGAGGCCCTCGGCGAGGAGTTCGTTGAAGACCGCACCAAGCGTTCGACGTGTTTCGAAGGCGATGCGGCGGGCTTGTTCATGAATCTTGTCATCTATTGACACGGTAGTGCGCATATGCGCATCATAGCATCAAAACCGATTCCTGCTACAACTGATTCCTGCTAAAACCTCCGCCAGGACCCACCGAGCCAGCGGCGCCTCAAACCGCACCCCGACTGAGCCGGACACGGGTCCAGACCAGCCAAGTGAGCGATCCAGCGATCAGGGCGAGGCTCATCCAGATGTTGACCCGCACGCCAGCGATCAGGCTGGCTTCGTCAATGCGGACCGCTTCGATCCACAGGCGCCCGAGCCCGTAGCCGAATACGTAGGCAGCGAGCAGCGCACCGGGCCGCAGCACCCGGCGGCGGTCGAGCGCGAGCAGTGCCGCGCACAGCGCCAGATTCCACAGCGACTCATACAAGAACGTCGGATGGAAGGTCTCTGCCTGAAGGTGTTCAACAGGCCGGTGCGCCCGATCGATCTCGAGGCCCCAGGACAAGTCGGTCGGCGAGCCGAAGAGTTCCTGGTTGAACCAATTACCGAGGCGCCCGATGGCCTGTGCCAGCGGCAGCGACGGCACCACGGCGTCTATCACGTCGGGGAGGTTGACCCGCTGTCGGCGCGCCACCCAGACGCCCGCAAGTATGCCTGCGGCCATTCCGCCGGGGATTCCGAGCCCGCCCTTCCAGACGGCGAACGCCTCGACCCAGCCGTCTTCGTAGTGGAAGCGCTTCCAGTCGGTGAGCACGTGGTAAGCCCGGGCGCCGATCAGTCCGGCCGGCACCGCCCAAAGGGCGATTTGACTGATCTGGTCGGGCAGGCCGCCACGGGACACCCAGCGCCGCCTGGCGAGCCACACCGCGGCAACCACGCCCAAGGCGATCATCAGTCCGTAGCCCCTCAGCTCCAGCGGCCCGACGCTGATGCTGGAGCGGCTCGGGCTGGGGATCGAGGCGATCACGGCGCTGGCGCAGGCACACCCGCAGAGTCGAGCACGGGCTCAGGCTGAGAGGATGCGCGCCGCGGCCGCGGCGAGGTCGTCAGCCGGCTCGGTGACGGCTGGGAGCATCCCCGGAACTGCGGCGAGCCGGGTGGACGCGAAGAACCTTGCCAGCACGGTCCGGTCGGCCGCGTGCGCCGCGCTGACGCCACGGGCGGAGTCGCAGGCCGCGAGCGCGCCATCGGCCAGCGCCGCCCCGCCTGTGGTGACCGACAGCATCCTCAGATACGCAGCCGAGCCCGCCAAGGCCTGCGCCGGGGACGCCGATAGCAACCAGCGGCCGGCTTCGTCCGTCGCGTCGACCGCCGCCGCGAGATGACGCTTGACCGGCGTCATGCCCGAGCCGCCGGCACCGTCAGAGCCGGGGGTGGGCGCGCCGCCGGCGTCCGTAGCCCCCGACGAGCCGCTGTCGGCGCGGTCGAGCGCGGCGACGGTGGCGCGTATGCCTTGGAGATGCTCTTTGACGACCGCGCCTGAGCGCATGGCCAGCTTGCGGCTAACCAGGTCAGCGGCCTGTATGCCGTTGGTGCCCTCATATATCGGGGCGATCCGAGCGTCGCGGTAGTGCTGGGCTGCACCGGTTTCCTCCACGTAGCCCACGCCGCCGTGAATCTGCAGGCCGAGGCTAGTGAGTTCGCAACCCATGTCGCTGGCCCACGCCTTGGTGAGCGGCGTCAGCAGAGCAGCCCGCTCGGCGGCCGCGCGGCGTTCGCCGGACTCCGCGCTGTGGATCGACCGGTCGATGGCCTCGGCGTTGCGGTATGCCAGACCCCGCATAGCGCTGGTGGTGGCGCGCATGTCCAGCAACATCCGCGCCACGTCAGGATGCTCGACGATTGCCGAGTCCTGGCCGGCCGCCGCTGTCGGCGCCCGGCCCTGGCGGCGTTCGTTGGCGTAGGCCAGAGCCTGCTGGTAGGCCCTCTCCGCGATGGCCACGCCCTCGAGCCCTACGCTGAGCCTCGCGTAGTTCATCATCGTGAACATGCAGGCCATTCCGGCGTTCTCCTCGCCAAGAAGGTAGCCCACCGCGCCACCTTCGTCGCCGTAAGACATCACGCACGTCGGGCTGGCGTGAATGCCGAGCTTGTGCTCGATCGACACGCAGCGCAGGTCGTTCCTCGCTCCGATGCCCCCGGCGGCACCGGGCAGATATTTGGGCACCAGGAAGCAGCTGATGCCGCGGGTGCCGGGCGGCGCACCGGGAGTGCGCGCTAGCACCAGATGGACAATGTTGTCAGCGAGATCGTGCTCGCCGTAAGTGATGAAAATCTTGGTGCCGTAGAGCCGGTAGGAGCCGTCGGCCTGAGGCACGGCCCGTGCGGCGACGGCGCCCAAGTCGGAGCCTGCCTGAGGCTCGGTGAGGTTCATCGTCCCCGCCCACTCGCCTGTGATCAGCTCAGATAGGTACGCGCCCTTCTGCTCGTCGGAGCCGTGGTCGCTAAGCAGCTTCACCGCCCCCTGCGTGAGCAGCGGGCACAGCGACCATGCCATGCAGGCCGCAGTGAACATCTCCTCGATTGCGAGCCCGACCATGTGCGGGAACCCGCCACCTCCGTGGGCCGGGTCGTGCGAGACCGTCCCCCAGCCGGCCTCGACATACGCGGCATAGGCCTCCCGGAACCCCTCGGGGGTGACCACGTCGCCATCGGGAGTGCGGCGAGCGCCTTGGGTATCGCCGGTGCGGTTGAGCGGCGCGATCACCTCTTCTGCAAAGCGCGCTGCCTCTTGGAGCGCTCCGTCTACCACATCCGGCTCAACGTGCTCGAAGGCCTCCAGAGCGGTGACACCATCGAGGTCGGCCACGCACCGCAGATTGAAGATGATCTCGCCGAGGTTGACGCGAAAGGTGCTCACGGCCGCGATGGTAGCGAAGCCACCGCGCGCCCGTCTCTGCCCGACGCCGACATCGCGCCGCGGCGGACTAGCACGCTGTTGAGCAAAGCGCCAACCAGCAGCCCCATCGCCAGCAGATACAACCACAGCAGCAGGCTCAAAGCGCCTCCGAGCAGGCCGAACACGATGTTGACACCGCTAGAGGCTACGTCCAGATACATCCGGAACCCTGCCGAGACGACCAGCCACCAGGCGGTCCCCAACAGCGCGCCGGGAAGCTCGCTCCGCCATGACGCGCGTCGGCGCGGCACGAAGCGGTAGACCGAAACGGTCCAAGCAATGACCACAACGAACACCGCCGGCCAGCGGAGCCACACCCACGCCGCCGCGACCGCTGAGCCGGCCCCGATGAGCTCGGCCAGCTCATCGCCGGTGCCCAGCAGCGGGCCGACCACGACCATGGCGGCCATCAGCGAGGCCACGACCATCGTGATCGCGGTGAGCAGATATCCGACGACCCGCGTGGAGAGCCAGTTCCGGCGATCTTCGACGTTGTAAGCCACGTCCAGGGCGCGCACGACCGCTACGAAACCCCGTGACGACGCGTACGCGGCCAGCATCAGACCCACCGTGATGAGCCCTGCACTCGACTGGTCGAAGAGATCAGCCGCGGTCTGTTCGAGCGTGTTCTCGGTTCCGAACACATCGGTGATCCTCTCCCGCAACCAGGCCTCGATCGAATCGGCCGTCTGCTGCCCAATCACTGCGTCGAGCGAGCCGAGCGCTGCAGCGAACACGAGCAGTGCCGGAAACAACCCAAGTATCGCGAAGAAAGCGATCTCTGCTGACAGTCCGCCAATGCGGTTTCTCGACCAGTCGCGGCGGAACTCTCCTACCAGCCAGCGCAACTGTCGCCAGAGTTCGCGAGGCTGCGGACGCCATGCGAGCATGCTTGATGGGCGGGGCATGTCGGGCCGATACTACGATCGGCGACTGTTCACCGGATTCAGTCTACTATGGCCGAGTGGCCGAACAACGAGATGATCCACTTCCCGGTGGAGTGGTACGTCATCAACGAACAACGCGGTTGGGTGGTGTGCCAGGTGTGGAATCGGTTCGCCGATCCGCGGAGACGGCTCGTTACATCAGGAGTACAACTTCACGCTTCTCAAGTGCGCGGGCAACGGCAAGTGGAAGTACGAAGAGAAAGTCTACAAGAAGAGGACGTCTACAACCCGGCACGCTTCGGTGAGATGGTGGTCCGATATCTCAAGCACAAGAAGTCATTGACCAGGACAAGAAGTCATTGACCGCCACTGCGCAGGACTGACTGCCACTCACACGACTGACTGCCGGCACCCTGACTGCCGGCATCCCGGTAGTGAGCGGCGACCCGAGGGGCCAGCTGCAGCCCCCAAGGAGTCAGCTGCAGCCGCTGCTGGTGCCGCAGCCGGAACACACGTAACAGCTGCCGGAGCGCTGCATAGTCACGCCGCAAGTCATGCAGAACGGAGCGCCGCTCGAAGCAGGCCTGTCACCAAGCGGCTCAGAACCGGCCGTCGCAAGCTGAGCGGCGAACTGCGCAGGCGACGGCACCGACGGCGGGTCGGGAGGGATCTCGTGGCCCTGCTCGGTCACGATGGTCTGCTCCTCCAGGCCGGGCAGCGTGGGCTGGATCCGCTCTGCGGTGGTGTAGATGCCGAGCGATGCCCGCTCCTGCGGTGGCAGGTACATCACCGCCAGCTTGCGGAACAGGTAATCGATCAGGCTGCTGGCGATGCGTATTTCGGAGTCGTCGGTGATTCCCGCCGGCTCGAAGCGCATGCCAACAAAGGTCTCAGCGAAGGCGCTGAGCGGCACGCCGTATTGCAGACCGTAGCTGAGCGATATGGCGAACGCGTCCATGATGCCCGCCAGGGTTGACCCCTGCTTCGACACCCGCACGAAGATCTCGCCGGGACGGCCGTCGTCGTACTCCCCGACGGTGACGAATCCCTTGCAGTCGGCCACGCGGAACTCGAACGTGCGCGAGCTGCGGGTGCGCGGCAGACGCCTGCGCACCGGCTCGCCGATGGTCGCCGCCGCCTGTCCGACATCAGGGTCGGCATCAGGTGCCGGCCCGCCGCTGCCACGGGCGGCCGCGGAACCATGCCCGCCACGATCACGGGCGCCTGAGGCGGCGTTCAGCGGCTGGTCCACCTTGCAGTTGTCGCGGTACACGGCGACGGCTTTGAGCCCGAGCCGCCAGCTCATCCTGAACACGCGTTCGACGTCTTCAACCGTTGCGTCCTCGGGCATGTTCACGGTCTTGGAGATGGCCCCGGAAAGAAGCGGCTGAACCGCTGCCATCATCTTCACGTGCCCCTGCCAGGCGATGGCACCGTCGCCCAGCGAGCACGCGAAGACACGGCGATGCTCCTCCGACAGCGGCGCCGTCGCGACGCTGCGGTGCTTAGAGATGTGGTCCAACACGCGCTGCGCGTCGGCGTCGTCGTATCCGAGCCTTCGCAGAGCGCGCGGGATCGTGCGGTTGACGATTTCCATGGTGCCGCCGCCCACCAGCCTCTTTTGCTTCACCAGCGCTAGGTCGGGCTCGATGCCGGTGGTGTCGCAGTCCATCAGCAGGCCGATCGTGCCGGTCGGGGCGAGCACAGTGGCCTGGCTGTTGCGCACGCCGTGCACCGCGGCCTGGTCGCAGGCGGCATCCCAGGCGATCTGAGCCACCTCCAGAAGCCGCGTGGGCGCGATCTCTTCATCGATCTCAGAAGTTGCGGCGCGGTGCATCTCGAGCACACGCAGCATGTGCTCCCGGTTTTCGCCGTAGCCGGCAAAGGGGCCCATTCGAGCGGCCAGCCGAGCGGACGTGAGATACGCCTCGCCTGTCATGAGAGCGGTGACAGCGGCGGCCATGGCGCGGCCCTCATCTGAGTCGTACGCCAGGCCCAGCGCCATCAACAAGCCTCCGAGATTGGCGTAGCCCAGCCCTAGCTGGCGGAAAGCCTTGGTAGTCCGGGTGATGGCCGGCGTGGGATAGTCGGCGTTGCCGACGAGGATCTCCTGAGCGGTGAACAACACGCGCACCGCGTGGCGGAACCCGTCAACGTCGAACTCGTCGTCATCGCCCAAGAAGGCCAGCAGATTGAGCGATGCCAGATTGCAGGCGCTGTCATCGAGATGCACGTACTCAGAACACGGGTTGCTAGCCGTGATCGGCCCTGTGGTGGCAGCGGTGTGCCAGAGGTTGATGGTCGAGTGGAACTGGACTCCGGGATCGGCGCACTCCCAAGCCGCCTGGGCCATCTGGCGCAACAGGCTGCGCGCCGGCACGCGCTCTACGACGGCGCCGTCGAGACGGGCCCGCAGCTCCCAGTCGCCCCCGTCGACCGCGGCCCGCATGAACTCATCTGTGACGCGCACGGAATTGTTGGCGTTCTGGTACTGGATCGAGCTGATGTCAGCGCCGTCCACGCCCATATCGAAGCCCGCCGCTGCCAAGGCCCGAGACTTCCGCTCTTCACGGGCTTTACACCAGATGAAGTCGCCCACGTCGGGATGGTCGGCGTCCAACACCACCATCTTGGCAGCCCGCCTGGTCTTGCCCCCTGACTTGATGGTGCCAGCGGAGGCGTCGGCGCCGCGCATGAAGCTGACCGGCCCCGACGCGGTGCCGCCCCCGCGCAGAGGCTCGCTGCTGGCACGGATACGCGACAGGTTGACGCCGGCGCCGGAGCCGCCCTTGAAAATGCGGCCCTCCTCGGCGTACCACTCCAGGATCGACTCCATCGTGTCGTCGACCGACAGGATGAAACACGCCGACGCCTGCTGGGGCACTCCATCCACGCCGATGTTGAACCACACCGGCGAGTTGAAGGCAGCCTTTTGCGCGTACAGCAGGTGCGCCAGCTCCGCGGAGAATGCCTCCGCTTCAGACCGGTCGGCGAAGTAGCCGTCGCGTTCGCCCCACGCGGTGATCGCCCCCACGATGCGACCGGCCACCTGGCGCAGCGACGACTCCCTCGACGGCGTGCCGAGCGCGCCCCGGAAGTACTTCTGGGCCAGGATGTTGGTGGCGTTTTGCGACCAGGACGCTGGTACTTCCACCCTAAGCTGCTCAAAGGCCACCGAGCCGTCGCGGTGATCCACCAGGCGGGCGTCGCGCCGCTCCCATATGACGTGGTCCGCGGCGTCTCCGACAGTAAAGCGCCGGCCGATGCCCAGGCCCGGAGGCAGCCCGGGCCGACGCGGCAGGGCGCCCAGCGACGGATCCTTCGGCTGAGAGATCACAGTCATGTAAATCACCCTAGTGAGATTTGCGTCATTGCGCGCCATCGTCCCTGACGGCGGCGTGCGAGCACCGGGCCCGCGGCGCGCCCGACAGAGCCCCAGGCGGTATTCGAACTCTAGAACAGCCCGTTTGTGGATCATTGGTCAATACCCCGAGAAACCTGTGGATAAGCAGCAGATTCATCCACAGATCTGCCCTAGGACGGTGAACAACCAGCACAGCATGGCGACCGGGGCCCGATCCCGGTGCCGTCGCCGGCATGAACTCCAGCGGTGAACAACCAGCACAGCATGGCGACCGGGCCAGCTGAGTCGGCATGAGCCTGCCTCGAGCCTCCTGTGTCCCGGGCGCAGGCTCGAGGGGTGCTATGTTGTATAGAGGTGAATTCGCGTGCTCACTCCGCCGCGGCCGTGGCATGTTGGGATGACGACGACCCTTGACGGGACATCAGAAAGGACTTGGATTCGGTGCGAATAGAAGTATTTCGGGAAGACCAAACCCTGATCGTAATGACCGAGGGCCGCGTAGACGGCACCACGGCCCGTGAGTTCCACGAAAAACTGGAAGCGGCGGTCACCCCTGAAGACGACGCCGTCATCCTCGACATGGAGAGGCTCTCATACATCAGCAGCGCCGGTCTGCGTGTGGTTCTGATAATTGCCAAGGCGTTGCAGAAGCAGAACTCGAAGTTCGCCATTTGCGCGCTCTCGATCCCGATTCGAGAGGTCTTCCAGATGAGCGGCTTCGACAAGATCATTCCCGTTCACGATTCTCGCGTGGAGGCGCTGGCCTCTCTCGGAGGCTGACCAGCTGACCATCTGTGGCTGACCATCTGTAATTGGGCCAGCGCCACACACAAGCACACAAAACAGGAGGAATACACTTGAGAACACACCTCAATGTTCTTTCACCCCGTCGATTCAGTCTTAGGGCGATGGTGGCTGTTGCTGCAATTGTCACCATTGTCCTGTTGACAGTTCGGCCAGCCTTGGCTCAGACGACCGGTGTAAGCGACGAGACCGCGTTTATCTTCAACACCTTTTCATTCCTGATATGGGGTGCACTGGTGATGTGGATAGCCGCGGGCTTCACGATGCTCGAAGCTGGATCGGTGCGCACCAAGAACGCCTCTATGATCTGCTTGAAGAACATCGGCATCTACTCAATTGCCGGCATCGCCTACTTCTTCATCGGTTACAACCTCATGTACGGCGAGACAGTCGCCGGCATCATCGGCTCATTCGACTTCATGTACGGACCTTCCGACGCGGAGATCGCCCTGGTCGACGGGGAAGAGGGTGCCACGGTGGCAGCCGTCCTCGAGGAGGGCAGCTACTCCACGATGTCGGACTGGTTCTTCCAGATGGTCTTCGTGGCAGCTGCAGCCTCTGTCGTGTCCGGTGCTTTGGCTGAACGAGTAAAGATGTGGCCCTTCTTCCTGTTCACACTGATTCTCAGCGCAGTGATCTATCCGATTGTCGGAGCGTGGCAGTGGGGCGGCGGATGGCTAAGCGAGCTGGATTATGTAGACTTCGCCGGTGCGTCAATAGTGCACACTACTGGGGGTTGGGCCGCTCTTGCAGGTATCTTGGTCGTCGGGCCCAGGCTGGGGAAGTTCCGCCGCGATGGTACCGTCAGACCGACTCCGCCTTCCAATATACTCATGGTGACTCTGGGTGTCTTCATCCTGTGGTTCGGCTGGTTCGGCTTCAACGGCGGATCTCAGTTGGCTCTGGGAAGCGTCGTCGATGCGGTATCGATGAGCCATGTGCTTGTCAATACCAACCTGTCGGCGGCGGCCGGGGTGGTGACTGCTCTTGCGATCTCCAAACGCATCCTCGGACGCACCGATTTGTTCGCCGGACTGAACGGTGCCATCGCCGGGCTGGTTGCCATAACCGCCGATCCTGATTTCTCGAGTCACTACTTGGCGCTGATCGTGGGAGCTGTCGCCGCTGTGGTCTGCGTTCTCGGCCTGAAGCTTCTGGAGAAGCTCAAGCTAGATGATGTCGTCGGCGCCATCCCAGCTCACCTTTTTGCCGGTGCTTGGGGTGCTTTGTCCGCAACGTTCACAGACGGAGCCAACTTCTTTGTTCAATTGCTCGGTCTGGTTACCATCGGTGCCTTCGTGTTCTCAACGTCGTGGGTGGTGTGGAAGGTGCTCGACCTTGTGTTGCAGCTCCGGGTGTCTCCACAGATCGAACGCATTGGACAGGACGCCGGAGAACTCGGGATCGAGTCCTATCCGGAGTTTGTGCTCCTACCAGAAGAAGACTACGACGACTGACTAGCGGTGTGCTGTTCACGATGGCGTTACGCCATCGTGAACAGCCTCTCGCGAACCTCGCGACCGCGAACCTCGCGACCCTCGTGAGCAGCGATATTTAGGCTCTCAAAAGCCAGACCCGTTATGGCGAAGTATCAGACAAGTCAGATCATCGGATTGCGCAGCGTCCCCAGCGAAGTCGCTCACTGCTCCGAAGATAGTATCGTTGGCCTCACGGCATCGCTGAGGCGGAGCTTGCGCGAGCACATTCTGTAGACGCTCGACTCCGAATTCCTCGCCCTCGCCGTTCATGGCCTCGGTGACGCCATCGGTATAGAGCACCACAGTGTCGCCGGCAGAAATGGTAACGGAACTCTGGTCATACCGGTAGTCAGGCAGCACGCCTAGTGCGATCCCCTCAGTTGAGGGAAGCAGGCTCGACGTGCCGTCGGCGTGCACAATGAGCGGAGGGTTGTGCCCGCCGTTAGCATAAGTCAACGTCGCATGAGCCGGATCGTACACGGCGTAGAAAGTGGTGACGAACATCATCGCATCGTTGTCCTCATTGAGCAGGCCGTTGACCTCTCGCAACACTGAACCAGGATTGAGCCTGCCTACGGCCGCGCCCTTCAGCAGGGTGCGGGTGGACATCATAAAAAGAGCTGCGGGAACGCCTTTGTCGGAGACATCTGCAATGGCCAGACCAATCCGACCGTTTGCCAGACGCATCACATCGAAAAAGTCACCCCCCACACTGCGGGCCGGTTCCATGCTGCCGAAGATCTGGTAGTGGGGGCTCTCGGGGAACTGTGTGGGCAGTATCGACTGCTGCATCTGCCTGGCTATGTCTAGTTCCTTCTGTAACGAGACGAGCTGGTCTCGCGACGACAGCGCCTCGCGCCACTCGGCGATGTGAACCAGCGTCCGGTCGATGGTAACCCTCAGATCCTTGAAGTCGAGCGGCTTAGTCACAAAATCGAACGCGCCTCGGTTCATTGCCGTGCGAATGTTGCGCATGTCGCCATATGCGGAGATGATCACAGCGCGTAGGTTGGGGTCGACCAGAGGTATCTGCTCAAGCAGCGTGAGTCCATCCATGCGGGGCATGTTGATATCGGAGAGCACCATTTCGATGCCCTTGTCTTGTTCCAACCGCTCCAATGCTTCCACACCATTGCCGGCGAAGACGAACTTGTAGCGACCGGCTCGAATACCGCGCCGCATGCGCTGCAAGACCAGCGGCTTCACATCCGGCTCGTCGTCGACCACTAGGATCTTGTATGGTGCTGGCATCACTCCATCTTCCAGTTGTAGATCCGCTCTTCAGGACCGCCAGTACGATTCCCGATCAAGATTCCGCGGTCGCGTTTGAGCGGCACACAGCATACCCACACAGCATACCGGCAACAGCGTAGCCGCCTATTGCGGATCCATCATGCTTATGATGGATGTTCTTCTGGGAGTGGTTCTGTACGTTGAATTCCGACAGCACCACCTCAGACGCCGTGACCTCACAGATGGTTGATGATGGACGCCTTGTTCGTGGTAGTCACTCTCTCAACCGGACGCCCTCCAACCGACGCCCTCTCTGGCGAGCCCGCTAAACGGAAGCGTATGAGCAGAGCGTTTCTAGCAGCTCGTCCAGCAGCGGGCTGCCCCAGGTGAGCAGCCGCAGGCCGGGAAGCTCCTGGTACAGGCTCGGGTCGAAGGTCACGTCGTGGCGGTCGGTGTCCAGTGTGAGCCGCCACACGCCGAGTCGGTCGGCGTCCTCGGTGAGCCGCTCCAGGGCGGACGGTATCGACAGCAGCCGGTCGCGCAGCTCCGCAAGAGTCATCTCGGGCTGCAACTCGTGGGTGAAACGAGGCACGGAGTCGAGGTCCTCGAGGCGCACGGACGCTCGCTCGAACCGGTCGAACAGCGCGTTGAGATAGGTCGCCGCCTGCTGGGTGGTGCGTCGCCCCATGGCGGCCTTGGCGATGACGTTCTCAGTGGCGGCCAGCACCGGCGCGGCGTTGCCGATCACGTTGGAGAACCAGTCGTGGCTGCTGCGGATGCGCCGGTACACGTCCTCCTCCACGGTGCCCTCATAGAAGAAGTTGCTGACCTGCACCTCGGGCCGGCCGCCGATGCGGTCAACGCGGCCGATGCGCTGCTCCACACGTGTGAAGTTCCAGGGCAGGTCGAAGTTGACCAGCCAGCCGCAGGTCTGAAGGTTGAGACCCTCCGACATCGAGTCCGTTCCGAGCAGGATCCTCACCTCACCCCGCCGGAACCGCTCCTTGACCTGCTCCTTGCTGACCCGCACCCACTCCGAGCCGTTCCAGCATTCGCCTCTGCCTGCGTAGTAGCAGGCCAGGACGCCGCTGTAGGTGCTCAAGAGCTGCCGGCGGATGTAGCGGAGGGTGTCGCGGTACTGCGTAAAGACGACTGCCGTGTCGTGGGCGCCGGACTCGAAGTTGCGGTGCAGCAGGTCGTAGACGGCGGCCATCTTGGGCTCGTCGGGCTGCTGTTCGCTCAGCTCGGCGATCAGAGTGTCCAGTTCGTTTAGCTCAGCTTGGAGGTCGCGACCCGCCAGCACCCGATCCAGCGCCGCCGGGTCGTCGAGCCCCGTTTCGAAGGCTGCGAACCCGTCCAGCGACTCCGCGGCGTAGCGGTCGTCTTCGTCGATCAGAACGCTCAGGTTGAACTCCGCTGTCCGATCATCGGTCGGGTCTAAATCTGCCCAGAACTCGACCCGGCCCGACTGCCCCAGCCGAGAATGCCGCCGGCTTAGAGCAGCTCGCCGTCTCTTCAGCGACTCGCCGATGGCATGGAAGCTCGATGTCAGCCGCCGCCGGTAAACGGTCATGATGAAGCCGAGCGGCGCGCTCTTGCCCCCGACGGCCCGGTAGGCGTCGTAGTAGCCCAGAATGTATTCCTCGAGGCGGTTGTAGACGCTCCTGGCTGCGCCCAGTTCGTAGAAGCAGTCATCGATCCGGCGCCGCGGTATAACGGTGTCGGGATCGAGCACTCCGGTCTTCGCGTACCGCCTCAGTGTGGCCCGGGTGGTGCGGAACACCCGGTCGCGCACCGGCGTGTTGACCCGCAGCCAGTCATCCCAGAACTGTCTCGTCCTCACGGGCACGTCGCCAGGCCGGAACATGCCCCGGTTGTGGAACTCCCCGATGCGCTCTGCCTCCACCCAGCCCGCGCCCGCTTCGAGCCGTGAGACAACGTCAGGATCGGGGGGCACGTCGTTTAGGTGACCGGCCAGCATCTTTTGAAGCAGGCGCCATTCGCGGTCTTCGAAAGGCTCCTGAAGCGTCTTGTAGTAGCGCTCCATGTCGGCGGCGCCGGTATCCCAGACCGGCGGCAAGCCGAACAGGTTCAGCAGATCCCACAGGTCGCAAGTGTTGAGCTGCATCGGGGTGGCCGACGCCAGCAACAGCGCCTCGAACATGTGCTGCTCTCGCAGCGCTATCAAAGTTGCGAGCATCTCGTTGGGCTTGCCGGTCGGCTTCGATCCGCGCCGTCTGGCATGGTGGGTCTCATCCACGAACACCAGATCCCATCCGGGCCCGTCAAGCAGTTCGTCTCGATTGGACCGCATGCGGGCCAGGTGCGACGACGCCAGCAGAAGCGGCGCCGACCGCCAGCGGTTTCGCCCCGGTTCCAGCGCCTGTTCGGCGCCGCCGGCCCAGCACAGGCGCCGACCCTCCAGCCGAGGAACGTCGAGCAGGAACTTCTCGGCCAGCTCCTCCTGCCACTGGATCAGCAGCGACGCCGGCACCAGTATCAACGCGCTCGCTATCCGCTCCGACAGCAGCAACTCCCGCAGCACTAGCCCGGCCTCGATGGTCTTGCCCAGGCCAACCTCGTCGGCCAGCAGATAGGAGCGGGGCCAGGTGTCGCAGACGCGCCGGGCGATGGCCAGCTGATGGGGCCAGGCTTCGATGCCGCTGGAGACCAGCCCCACACCGGTTCTGCTGGCCGGTGCGTCTCGGATGGCTGCGATGCTTTCGCGGTCGGCCTCGCTCAGCTCGAGCGCCGGGTGGGGTTCGAGCGGGTCCAAGCTCGGCGGCGCCCATGCGTCGTCGTCGGGCAGCAGCGCTATCAGGTTCGCTTGCGCCGCGTCCGGCAGGGGCAGGACCCGCCAGCCGGAAGTGTCATCGCCCCGCCAGAGCCGCTCGAACTGGTCGGCAATCCCCTGCCCGTAGTTGCTCCAGGTCTCGGCCTGCCACGACGGAAAGACACTGAAAGACTCGTAATTGTGCTGCCAGCCGGTCTCAGACTCGTTGATGCTGCCATCGAAGGCCAGCCGGTCGCCGCGGGCGTCTGTGAGAACACCGGACTTGAGGTGAAAATACTTGAAGTGGCTCTGATCGCCGGCCAAAGGCGTCCCGTGGTCGTCGCAGGGCAGACCCACCCGGATCGTCAGACGTTGCTGGCGGACCAACCAGGCGATCACTTGCAGGCGCCGCCGGGCTACGTCGTCGGCCGTCAGCTGGTGGAGTGCCAGGCGGTCGGCTAGCACTTCCTCCAGCGGGACCTTGCCCAGCAGGGCCTGCTGGTCGGCTTCGGTTAGCTTCGCCCCCACCAAGAGGCGGATCGCGCCGTTGTTGGCGATGAAGCGGGCCATGCCGGACGCGACCGACAGGAAAGAAGACGAAACAAAGTAGCCCGCCATTCGCTCGTAGCGCACGGCCCGCGATAGCACAGGGACGTAGAAATCGGCCAGCAAGTCGTCGTCGCCCGAGGAGTAGCGGGTTCTAATATCAAGCCGCCTGAAGCCGCCTGGAGAAGCGCTTCGAGAACTCGCCCGCGAACCCTGGGACGAAACACCTGTCGAACCGATCTTAGAACTTCCCCGTGAAGCGCCCTGCAGGCGTTGCTTTGAGGGGACGGTCATCTGGCGTGCTGCGACCTCACCGCTGAGACCTCACCGCTGCGATCTCACCAGCGAACTGCGCCCGCACTGCGGCCGGTTGAGTCGTCGATGCTGAGCTGCTCAGGGTCTTCGGCCGGGTCTGGAGGAACTTCGATGTCAGGGAAATACGTGTTGACAAGATCTTCCAGCATTTTGGCTTCGGCAATGTTCCACGTGCCTTTCGCTTTGGTGCGGGGCACAGCTCTGATCAGCGCTTGCAGGCAGTCTGCGAAGCGCCGATCCCGTGTGAGGCCTCGCTGATCGAGCCAGCCTTTGGCAGCCCTCAGGCCGTCGAGTTCGGTGATGTACAAGGCGGTGTGCACTGCGTCTACCGCCGTTGGGAAGCTCTCCCGGTTGCGGTTGACGCCAGCGAGGTGTTCGTCTCCGTCGCGGCGTAGCCGGCGACGAGGTTCCAGTAGGGTGACTTTGCCCGACTTGGCGACGAGGATTTTAGCCTTCTGCAGTTCGGCAAGTTCGAGCCCGCCTGTGGCCAGGGCCAGGCGACGGGCGTCGTCGAAAGAAAAGCTGCGAGCCCTGAATGTGTCCCAGGCCGCGATCACGAAGTCGCTGACGGCATCGAAGGCGACTTCGCGCCCGACCAGTCGGATGCGCTGGTGGCGTGTCACCTCGGCTCGGGCCACGTGAAGTGCCTCTTCGGGGCGCAGCCGTCGGGAGCGACCATCTTCATCGGTGTCGCCGGAGTAGACCGGCCAGTACCGCGACAGTACCGAAAGGGCCGGGCCGTAGGTCGATAACAGCAGGTTCACCCCAGTCAGACCTTGTTCATCGGCGCGGCTCAGCGCCTCTGAGGTTGCGGCGCGTATCTTGGCCTCAATCTCGCTGAGGTAGACCCGCTCGCTCTGGTCGGGTCGGTTGGGCCGCTTGCGGCACACCAGAAAGATCGTCGAGTTGACCGAGTTCTGACGGGCCTGATGCAGCGAGGCCGGCGACTCGGTGCTCATCGGCCACGAGGTCTCGATAGTGAAGCCCGCGTCCAGCAGGGATGCCCCGAGACCGTCCCAGGCGTCGGCCGCCTTGTGGGTGAACATCACGCACATAGCACCGTCGCGGCGCAGGATGCGGCGGCACTCGACGAAGATGGCCTGCATCTTGAACCGGTAGTCGTTGTGCGCCAATTCGTTGGCTCGCCGGCCCACAGCCGCGAAGCGGGCCTTGTTTTTTACCGCCTCGTCTTGCTTGTCGGTCAGTTCGTCTTCGAAGAAGTCTGGCCAGAGCCGCCCCAGAGTGCGTTTCTCCCACACGTAGAAGTAGTCGGACAGCTCGGCGTACATCACGTTGTCGTAGTAGGGCGGGTCGATACACACCAGCTCGAAGCTGCCCGACGGGATGTCGGGCATGTGCCCGGCGTTTCCCCGGGTCACCCAGATCCGCTGCCCGGCCTCCCCCGCAGTAGCGTCGCCGGCGGCAGCGCCGCTGGACGTGCGCGGCCCTGTGGGATCGTCAGGCAAACGGGCGGGATTGTTGGCGGTTGTGGCTCTACTCGGCATGTGCTGCCCGGTGGGATCGTCGGGCAAACGGCCTGACCGGTCTTCATTTGCAACAGGCAGCAGGCCGGCGATGCCTTTGTAGGCGTCGAGCATCTGCTTTAGACACCATGGGTACAGCTGCTGACCGGCCTCGAACTCCGCGAAAGTCTTCTTGAAAGGGAAGGCATGCATATCGAAGGTGCCGCGCAAGTGTTGGCGGCCAATCATCCACGTTGCTTGGCGTGAGTTCCAATTGAGAGCCTTGCCTTGGAGCATGGCCAGAAGTGCCAGCACCGCATCTGCTTGGTCGTCGTCTCCGATGGCGGCGCGGACCTCGCCGATTAGCTTGCGGTACTCCTCCACGAAACATCCGTGCACCAGCAGTTGCCGAGAAGTGAACATGTCGCGCCAGCGCGTCGCCCCGTAGTTGAGCAGATCCTTCGTCTTGTTGCCCTTGGGTACAGATTCGGTCGGCAACACATTGTGGAGTTTCCAGCGGGGCAGCAGCTGTTTCAGCTCGACTTCGGCCGCGGCCAACGCGTCCAAGTCGGTCTGCGTAGGCGACCTTAAGCCGCGGCCCTTGGAAGTTCGGACAGCCACCGCGTACAGCACCTCGCCCATGTGGCCAGCCTGCGCCTCGGCCCGGATGTAGGCACCGTCAATTACCAGATGATCCCATGGCGAGACGGCCTTGCCCCGCGACCAGGTGGCCGTCCGTTTGGTGTTGAAGTCAATATCGGAGCCCTCGACCACCCGATACTCGGGCTCATCGAGCTCCACGCCGTCTCGGTGGGTGATCAGCCTTACCGCCACCGGCTTTTTGCCTCTTCGCAGCGACCAGTCCCCCACCAGCGGCACGGTCTTGCCAGTGCGCGGGCAAGCGATTGTCCGAGCCCATATGTAGCCAACTACCCGCTCCACCTTGCTCTCAAGTTGGAAGCAGGGTTGGAGGCGATCCTGGAGGCGACTGACTAGCTGCTTGCCCCAATGTTTCAAGTCGTCTATCAGCTCCGGCCCGTGGCGCGCTGGCAGTTCCACCCCGGCCCTCAGCACGCCAGACGCCACCGGGTTCAGGTCGTTGGCATGGATAGCCAACCCGTAGCGCAGTGCTTCGAAAGGAATCGAGCCGCCGCCCGCAGTTGGATCCGACATTGTTGGCAGCCGACCCCATATGGTCTTCAGAACCTCGTGCAGCAGCTCCAAGTTCTGCGGAGTCGGGGTGTTCCTGAACGCCTGTTTGTAGCCGTACGCGTTCCCAGGCAACCTCTTGCCCTCGGCTTTGGCATCATCGATGCGTTTGCGGGCTGCCACCGGGTCGCCCCAGATGCCACACAGTTCTAGGAACCATTCGCGGTAGTCCTTGGCTGTGGCTAGTTCACGGTTGTGTGGGAAGCGCTCGGCCAGTTCCGGGCTCCAAGCGGGCATCAGGCTGCCCAGAACGGCTGCGGCGCTGGCCACAAGCGGCCGCCGCGCCCACCACACGTGCAGGAAGTAGATCGGGGGCAGGGCGCTGGCCACGGCGCGTTCGCGCACCGACTCGATGCTCAGCTCCTTCACTGGGAAGCCGTCTTCGATGAACAGTCGAGGCCGGGCCGTCCTGTTTTTGGTTGCGGATGCCTCGCTCAAGCCCATCCCGGCAACCCCATCCGCAACACCTGAGATCAAGGCGTCTCGGTTCATTCCGACGCCAGCAGAAGCCGCAGCGCCCGCAGCGCCCTCCCTCCGCTAGCACCAGCGACGTGGGCGTACCAGTACAGCGCCTCCTCAGAGCCCATGGCCCGCACCCGCTCGCTGATGGCCCAGCGACGATCGACTTTGCGTATCGGATCGGAGGCTCGCACCATCAGGGCCAAGCGCACGCCCGGCTCTTGGGTCAAGTTGAAGGGTTGCCTGCGGCAGGGGCTCACCGCTGCAGCCCGGTAGCCAGCCGCTACCACCGCCTCGATCAGAGCCCGGCGATGAGGCCCAGCCCGATGCGCTGGCAACGCGGCCACGGTCACCGATTCTGTGCCGTTCAGTTCGTTGAGCGTGAACCCCCAGTCATCGCCAGCCTCGGTGGGCTGAAGCCGCACTATGAAGCGCCGCTCGCGGCGTGTGGGAACCGCCATCGATCGCGCCTCAGTCCGGTCGTGCGAGCTGGGCGATGACGATGATCCGGCCCGGGTTGTTGGTGGCTATCACGTCGCGCAGCTGGTTCCAGCGATCGTCGCCGTGTCGCATCTCGGCGGCTGGGGTCAGCTCGACGGTGAGGTAGCCGGTCACGGCACGGCCGGCATCGGCAAGATTCAGCAACGACTCCTCAATGCGCTGGTAGAAGCGGGTCTCGCCGGACAGCTCTGCCTTCAGGCCGCCTTTGAGTCCCTGATACTCGGACGTGGTCGAGACCTTGATCCGGCAGTCGAAGCCCGGAAGCTGGGGGATACAAAGGCCTAAGATGCGCAGGTCGCGGATGCCCTCGCCGCGACGGGCGTCGGCTCGCACCGTGACGGAGCTGATCGTGCGGAGGCCGAGATCGGCGATGTGGTCGTCGATTTCCTGGAATGCTCTGCCGACGCTGCCTTTACCCTCGACCTTCGGCGCCGGGTCGCGGTCGGGGACGACGATGCCCCTGTTGACCGCCTTGGCTGCTGTGAGAATCTCGAGGTCGTCGAGCCGCCCCCGGCGGACGGCGGCGGCCGTCAGTGCCCTGGTGGATCCGGCGCTGGCATCAACCACCACAAGGCTGTCTGCAGCCTGGAGCCCTGAGGCCAGCACGTCGAGCACTTCCTTCTTGGTCGGCTCCCCGCCAATGGACGCTTCCAAGCGCGACCGTAAAGCCGGCCCGGAGATGGCCTCTTCGGGGCTGTCGCGGGCGATTGCGTCGCTGATGCGGCTGACCGTGAGCGGCTGGCGCAGCAGTTTGAGTTCTTGTGCCCTCTGTGTGCTGTAGAGCCAGGTGTCGGAGGCGATCCGCACCGCCGGCGGCGACTGCTCGGTGCTGTAGGCCTTCTCGCTGTCTGCGTCGTAATAGATCCAGGTGCCGTTACGGATGCCAGCGGAGATGGTGTCTCGGATCAAGCCGGGCTTGAGAGGTATTCGCCGGCCGGGATCGCGCCAGGGCGACTTGGCCAGACTTTCAGTGGTGATCTCGCCGCTGCGGGCGAAGCCGGAGCTTCGGGCCAGGCTGTCGGTGGCCGGAGCGGAGTCGGCGATCTTGCCGCAGTTGCGCAACGCCTTCAGCAGCACTTTGGTCTGTGAGCCTTTCACGTCGCCCTGCTGAGCGGGCGAGAGTTCAAAATGCCGCAGGTTGTGGTTGGCAGCGTCCGGCGCCGGCCAGTAGAGGTGCCGATAGGCGCGGCACACCGATATCCGGGTGTTGAGCTTGGATTGATCGGCTAGGCGCGTGAGCCGCTTGCCGACCTCCTGGCTGAACTGTTGAAGCCGCTGAGGATCGCGCCTGATCCGTCCGGCAGCCAACTCGAAACTGACCCGCTCGCGCATTGCCTCGAGTTCGCCTTCATCGGCGACCAGGAAGATCACCGCGTTGCGGTGGCTGCGGCTCGTTTCCGCCGCACCGGCCCGCTCTGCGATATCGGCCACGCGCTGCGGCGGGCTGGCCGCAGATCGAGCCAGGACGCCGGTGTCGGTCCAGTCCATCACCGCGAGATGCAGCGTGGCTTCGTCGGCCACATCCGCGGGACCCACTGGACGATGAACCGCCCGCACAGGTCCATCGCTGGCGAAGAGCCGCTCGACGATGCGGCTCAGCTCCTCGGTGACATCAGCCTGGGAGACGTTGGCAAGCTCGGCCGCGACGATCCGATTGGCGTTGGGTTCCACCTGGAATCGCCAGCGGGCGCCGTCGGACACAAGATGCCAGGCCACTCGGCTGACAACGGCGAGCGCTTCGTCAAGGGTTTCGGGGTTCTCGCCGGGCCGCAGCGTCCCGAGATGGACGTCGGGTGAGGCTGCCCCCGGTGCCGGCTCGCCGGCCACGCTGTGGCAGAACACGGTGCGGCAAGCCCGGGTTGCCAGCCGCCCGACTGGCCAGCGCTCGGCGTCCACACCGACGGCGTGGGCGTCGGCGCCGGCGAAGTCCGCCCGTGCGGGGCCGTCAAGGGATTCCCGGTCGATGGAGCTGGTGATCGACGCCCGCACCGCGATGGCTTCGAGGGGTAGGTCGCCGAGGTTGATGATCGGCAGTCCGGCCCGTTGGGCCGCGCCGGCGTTGCCGATCCAGATCTCCCGCACCGTTTCGGCCAGCATCTTCAGCGCGCCGCGGGCCCGCTGGAAGCCGGGCAGCGGCCCGATGCGCTTGTCGAGGCAGTCGATCAGGGCCGGATGGAACGGGTAGCTGGTGCGAATGCGGTCGCAGTAGCCGGCCGGGTCGCTGGTGGCGGGTCCGACCGGAACATCGCGGTCGGCTAGCTCGGTGTAGAGGCTCTTGTACGCCGCGAAGGCTGCGTCGGCAGAGGCTTCGTCGACCCTGGAGAACAGCCGGCGTCGCAGGATGAAGCCGATCTCGTGCTCGTCGGCGGGTCGTCCGATGGCCCCTTTGGGGCGTTCCATCACGTCTCGGGCCTCGGCCAGCACCTTCTGTTCGGCGATCTCGTCGAGCGCTTCCTTGACCTGGCGGGTCTCCTGCTGGAAGGCGTCGGTGCCGGTGGCCAGGGTGAAGACGACGCGCACCGCCGAAGCCGCAGTGGCGGCCTCGAACAAGACCTTGAGGCTGTCGATGGTGGCCCGTGCCAAGGCTCGCACTGAAGCCTCGCCCGAGGAGCCCAGACGTCTCAGGTATTGGGCCAGCTCGTCGATGATGACCAGGGTCGGGGTTGATCCGAACATGTCGAGCCAGACCTGCTTGCCGGGACCAGTGCGCGAGGTGTCGCTGCGCGCCATCTGCTCCCAGGCTTGGGGGCCGAGCTGTCGGGCGATCTCACCCCACAGCGTGTAGGTGGTGATCCCGTTGGTGGTGAGCCCGTTTATGGGATCGAGGCGGTCGCCTACGACGGCCGCGACCTGGCAGGTTTCGGGGAGCAGCGCCGGGTCGACGAACTCGCTCAGATTGGCCGGACGAGCCCCGTGCGCCAGGTGCCATAGGGCGATCAGCCCGTGAGTCTTGCCACCCCCGAAGCTGGTCTCGTATCGGAAGACGGCGTGTTCAGCCGAGAGCCCGGCTGATGACCCCCCCCCCCCCGCTCGCGCGAGGAAGTCCGGAAAGGCGCGCGAAAGTGCTGTCCAGAAGGTCGCGCAGACCCTGCGTGGGATACGTCAACTCGAAGAACTCCGCCGCGTCGGCGTAGCTCTCGTACCCCGCGGCGTTTGCCACCACCTGATCGAGCTGCGCCGCGAAATGCTTGTCGGTCAGCCGGCCTTGGAGCACGTCAGGTCGAGGATCGCAGCTATCCAGCAAGCTGTCTATGCCTCGAACGACGGACCCCTTTCGCTAGAATTTGGGGCGGACACGTGGGGCTAGGGCGTATCACAACAAGATCGCTAATGTCAAGGTGAGCGTCTGAGCATGCGGCCGGTCGGGACTCGCAGGGCAGGAATCGGGACTCGCAGGCGAGAACTCACCACAACGAGGCCGCTACCGTCGGAAGCGTGCGCAGGTTGTTGCCGCGGCCGGTCGTCGAGGTCGATCCGATGGTGCTCTACCCGGCGCTGCCGAGGCCAGCTCCGCCGAGACGACCGTGGGTGATGGTCAACATGATCTCCTCAGCCGACGGGGCAATCGCCGTGGACGGCACCAGCGAGGCGCTGGGCAACCCGGCCGATCAGGCCGTTTTCTCCGCGGTGCGGGCCTGCGCCGACTGGATCGCGGTAGCGGCGGGCACCGCCCGAATAGAGCGCTACGGGCTGCCGCGGCCCGGCTCCGGCGCACGGCGGGCGCGTCGCGCGGCTGGCCGCGACGAGCCGCCGCGCCTTGCGGTGGCCTCGTCGAGCCTCAGCCTGAGCCTCGACCTGCCCATGTTCGCCGACCGCCGGCCCGGAGAGGCGCGGCCGCTGTTGCTCACAGGATGTAACACGGTGCCGAAGGCGGTCAGCCGGCTCGAAACTGTGGCGGAGGTGGTGCGGCTTCCGTCCGCACGGCCGACGCCTGCGGAGATCCTGGCTGTGCTGACCCAGCGCGGCGCCGAGGTGGTGTTGTGTGAGGGCGGGCCGTCGTTTAACGGACAGTTCGCGGACGCCGAGGTCATCGACGAGCTGTGCCTTTCGATAGCTCCGCTGATCGCCGGCGGGCCCAGCCCCCGGGCTTTTAGGGGTTCGCAACGGACCGCGCCTCTGCCGATGGAACTGACCCATTTGCTCGAGTCTGACGACACCCTGTTCGCCCGCTACCTGGTCAAGTCGAGCCGCTGACCGATCGTCAGGACGGTGCCGCCGGCCTGTCGGGTGAGCCGGTGCACGAGAGCGCGTGGATCGTTGCCGGGCTGCAGCGACTTGGCGATGGACCAAAGCGTGTCGCCGGGCTGCACCACGTAATCCGTAACCGGCTGAACCTCGGCTGAGTCAGCGTCCGCGGAGCCGGAGCCACCGCCGACCGCGGCGAAGAAGCCCAGGCGGACGATCTGGGAACTCGAGTCTGCGTCTGCGTGCGCCCCGGCCGGCATCTCTGGAACAGCGCCAGTGCAGCTGCCTCCGAGGCTGAACCCGACGAGAGCCAGCACCGCAGCTGCGGTGCCGACTGCCGCCCGTCGCTGTCGGTACACCCGTGAGGAGGGTGAGAGTTGGGTCATTGACATTCCCCCGAACGTGTGTATGCTGAACATATGTTCGTTTAGAGAAATCAACCCTAACACGAACATACGTTCGCATACAACCCATCTGATCACCCTGTGGACAAGCCTGTGGACCGGCTTGTTCACAGGCGAGACCCACAAGTCCCCCACGGAGACACGCCCATGACACCGCTAACAAAGCGCCGCCGGCAGATCCTCTCCGCGATCGTCGATCATCAACGCGAGCGCGGATATCCCCCATCGCTGCGCGAAATCGCAAAAAAGGTCGGGCTCAAATCGCCTGCGTCGGTCAAGACCCATCTCGATCTGCTGGCTCATGCCGGTTACGTGCGCGTCGACCCGACGCGGCCGCGGGCAATCGAGGTCTGCTACGACGAGAACACCGGAGCCGCCATACAGCGGCGCCCGGTGCGGCACGTTCCGCTGGTGGGCGACGTGGCAGCCGGCACCGGTGTTCTCGCCGCGGAGAGCGTGGAGGAGCTAGTGCCGTTGCCGGCCGACCTCACCGGCGCGGGCGAGCTGTTCATGCTGCGCGTCCGAGGCGACTCCATGATCGAGGCGGGCATCCTCGACGGCGACTACGTAGTTTGCCGCGCCCAGAGCACCGCTTCCGAAGGCGAGATCGTGGTGGCGGGCACGCCCGGCGACGAAGCCACGGTTAAGACACTGCGACACGGCGAAGGCCGTGTGATCTTGGAGCCGGCCAACGCCGAGATGACGCCGATGTCGTTTGACCCCGTCGACGTGTGCGTGTACGGCAAAGTCGTGACGCTGATGCGCAAGCTCTGACGCCGCGCAAGGCGCGTACGGGCGTGGCAAGGCGGCCGCACTCCGGAAGTCTGCCGGACTTCAGCGCCCAAGGGGGGGGGGCGCCTGCTGCGGCGCCGGGCTCAGCCCAGCGCGCAGGGCGCTACGGGTGATCAGGTGCGCTAACGGCGATCAGTTAGACCGCCTTGGAGCGGCGCTGGGCTCAGCCAGTTGGCCTCGCCATCAGCCAGTTGGTCTCTGCCGGACGTCGTCCGCCGAGAGCAGGCCCAGCAGCGCTTGGTAGACCGACTCCACCGAGCTTCGGTGCACGTGCTCCTCCGCAGTGTGCGCCAGCCGCGGATCGCCGGGCCCGAAGTTGGACGCGGGCACGCCGCGGGCCGCGAAGAACGCTACATCTGTCCAGCCGAGCTTCGCCCGGACCGGCACCCCGCTGCGCCGCACCAGGTCTGCCATCAGCGGGTGATCGAGCCCGGGGGCAGCGGCGGGCGCCATGTCTGTGAGTTCGACGCCGTCGCCTGGGCGCAGCACACCGGCCAGCACGCCGTGCACATGCTGCTGCGCCTGAGACGGAGTGCGGTCGGGCGCGAAGCGGTGATTGACCGTCACCTCGGCCTCATCGGGCACGACGTTGCCTGCGACACCTCCGGACACGTGCACCGCCTGCAGCGCCTCGCGGTATTCGCAGCCCGAGATCACCGGGCGGCGCGGCTCGTAAGCGGCGATCGCTTCGAGCAGCGGACCAAGCCGATGCACGGCGTTAAGGCCCATCCAGGGCCGCGCTGTGTGCGCGCGTTTGCCATTGAGCGTGACTCGCAGGCGCATCGTTCCCTGGCAGCCCGCCTCGACCGCGCCGCCGGTGGGCTCGGCCAGCAACGCCACGTCGGCCTTCAGCAAATCGGGCCGTACTGAGGCCACTTCAAGCAGGCCGCTGTGCTTCGAGTCGACCTCCTCTCGGGCATACAGCACATAAGTGACATCCGCCGCCGGGTCACTCATAGTGCGGGCCAGCTCCACCAGAACGGCCAGGCCGCCCTTCATGTCGACGGCGCCAAGACCTCGCAGGATATTGCCGTCGACCTGCGCTGAGGCGTTGCCCTGCGCCGGGACGGTGTCGGTGTGGCCGGCCAGCAGAATCCGAACCGGCCGGCCCAGATCGGTTCGGGCGACCAGGTTGTTGCCGATGCGGTGAATACGCAGCGGCAGCCGGCGAAGCTCGGCCTCCAGCAGGTCGGTGATGGGGCCCTCTGCGAAGCTCTCTGAGGGCACGTCCACGAGCGCCGCCGCCAGAGCGAACACGTCGCCGGGCGGCGGCAGCGCCGCCGCCGCGGTCATGTGGCCGAGGTCATGTGGCAGCGCCGTGATTGCGGAGTATCTCGTTGAGCGCCGCTTTGCTGTGGCGCTCACCCTCTTCGAGGCGTTTGATCACCAGCACCACCGGCATGCCGAAGCTTCCTCCGGCGAAGACGCGAGGGCGCGTGCCGGTCACCGCTACCGACCATGCAGGGATCTCGCCACGGCCCAGCTCCTCACCGGTCGCGGTGTCGATCACCGGAATCGACGCGGTGAGGATCGCTCCTGCGCCGAGCACGCTGCCCCGGCCCACCCGGGCCCCTTCGGCGACTATGCACCGGCTGCCTATCAGGCAGTCATCCTCCACAATCACCGGCGCAGCCTGCGGCGGCTCCAACACGCCCCCGATGCCGACTCCCCCGGAGAGGTGCACATTGGCACCAATCTGAGCGCACGAGCCGACCGTCGCCCAAGTATCGACCATCGTGTTGGCACCGACATGAGCGCCGATGTTCACGTAACTCGGCATCATCACCACACCCGGTGCCTGGTAACTGCCCCAGCGTGCCGAGGCGCCCGGCACTGCTCGCACCCCACGGGCCGCGTAGCCGGTCTTCAGCGGGATCTTGTCGGCGAACTCGAACGGGCCGAGTTCCACGGTGCGCATCCGAGCGGTGGCGAACAACAGCAATATCGCCTGTTTGCACCACTCATTCACATGCACAGCACCGCCGTCTAGTACCTCTGCAACCCTGGCCCGGCCCGCGTCTAGGGCATCCACCGCTTGGTGAATCAGCTGAACGGCGTCTGCGTCGTCGGGACTCAGCTCGGTGCGCCGCTCCCACAACTCTGTGATGCGCGTCTGGAGTACGGCGAGGTCGTATGAGTCGGCCATGGATGCGAGGCTAGTTGCCCGCCGTCGGCTCTCAAGCCTCTATCAGACGGTTGAGAGCGAGCTTCAGGAGATCGGCGGGCTGCACTGCGGCGATGCGGACACGGCGGCACGCGTCTGCGGCGCCGATGTCGGGTTGGCCGGACGCCTCACCCACGGTGACGCCGCCCGCGTCAACGTAGAACTCGCCGGGGCTGACCACGAGCCCAGCCCGCGCCGCTAGCAAACGGGCGTAAGCCCAGGCGTCGCCGCTCGGGGCGCGCACCCAGAGATAAAAGCCGCCGTCGGGCAGAGCGACTTCAGCACCAGAGGCCGCCGCTATGTCGGCCAGCAGCCCCAGCCGTCGCAGGTAGGCCTGCCGCTGCACGGTGACATGTCCCTGGTCGGCCCAGGCGGCGACCGCAGCGGCCTGGGACGGGCCCGGCACCATGGCGCCGGCGTGCTTGCGTGTTTGCGACAGGTAGCGCACAATCTGCTCGTCGCCGGCGTAGAACCCGACTCTCACACCGGCCATGTTCGAGCGCTTCGACAGCGAATGCACCGCCAGCACCCCCTCGGCGCCGTGCTGCAGCACGGTGCGGGCCGGGCCGTTCCAAGTGAACTCGGCGTAGCATTCGTCGCTGGCCACCAAGACGTCGTGATCGCGGCCCCACTCCGCTGCTGCCTCCAAGTTGTCGAGACCGCCGGCAGGGTTGCCCGGCGTGTTGACCCACAGGCACGCTGCCCGCCGCGCGTCTGCGCCGCGGATCGAGCTGAGGTCGATACGGAACCGCTCGTCCACCGCGATGGGAACTGCTCGACATCCGGCCAGCGTCGCTCCCATTGCGTACGACGGATACGACACCACCGGGTACAGCACGGTGTCGAGATCGGGGCGGCGCAGCCGCAGATAGTGAGGCAGCGAGACGACGAACTCCTTGGTGCCGACGCACGCCGCGAGGCCGCGTTCAGAATCTGCCGTCACGCCGAAACGCCGCTGCAGCCAACCGGCGGCAGCCTGCCGGAACTGCGGCGTGCCTATCGACGGCGGATAGCCGCGCTCTGTGCCGGATCGGGCTAGGGCGTCGATCACCGCCGAAGGCGGCGCGTCGCACGGCGTGCCGATCGAGCAATCGACAGCCCCACCCGGCAGAGCCGCCGCGAGCGAGCGCAGCACGTCGAGGCGTTCATACGGGTAGGCGGGTGGCGCGAAGCCCACTGTGTTGCCGGTGACGCGCTCCGCTGCGGGGGATGCCGCTGCCTGATCGGTGACGCGCCCCTCGGCGACGCGCTCAGATGTCATCGGCGGCGCTGCGCCGCCGGGCGCTCGCGGCAGCTCACGGCACCTACACGCCCCGCGCCGGGCGATGCGTCCCGGCTAGGTATGCCAGCCCGGCCGCGTCGAGCGGGCTCACGGCAACTACACGCCCCGCGCCGGGCGATGCTCAGCGGGCGCCGGGCGATGCTCGTAGTGGCGAAAGCCACCGGCGGAGGCGGCGTCTAGGCGGACCCGCACAAGCTGCCCGTGCTCGGTGGCCGTCGAGGTGAGCACTTGACCCTCTCGGTGAACGCTGGCAAGAACGTCACCGCGGTGCCACGGCACCATCAGCTCCACCGTCTGGGTTCCGAGGCGCAGGCGCCGGCCGATGGCGTCCACCAGTTCGGCCACACCTGCGCCGGTTCTGGCCGACACGGCGACTCCTCGGCGCTCGCGGAGACCGCCCCGAGCAGCTGAATCGACTCCGACAAGCAGGTCGCTCTTGTTGAACGCCACCAGCTCTGGCACGTCCGCCGCGCCGATCTCAGCCAGCACTTCCCGCACGGCGTCCATCGCTGCTCGAGGGTCAGGGCCGGCCGAGTCCACCACATGCACCAGCAGATCGGCGTCTCGCACTACGTCGAGGGTGGTCTTGAACGCCTCCACCAGCGGATGGGGAAGTTTGCGCACGAAGCCGACCGTGTCGCTGAGCAGCACGGTCTCCCCGCCGGGAAGCGCCAGGCGGCGGGTAGTGGGATCGAGCGTAGAGAACAGCCCGTCGGCCACGACGACGCCGGCGGAGGTCAGGCGGTTGAGCAGCGATGACTTGCCGGCGTTGGTGTAGCCCACAAGCGTCACAGACCGGTTGCGGATGCGTCGCCGCGCCTTCGACTGGGTGCGCCTGCGCCGCGCGATGCGGACCAGATCGCCCTCCAGCTTGTGAATGCGCCGCTCCAGTTTCCTGCGATCGGTCTCGAGCTGGGTCTCACCGGGGCCTCGGGCACCGATCCCGCCTGCCTGCTGCGAAAGCCGTCCGCCCGCACCCCTCAGCCGGGGCAGCCTGTAGCGCAGCTGAGCAAGCTCGACCTGGGCCTTGCCCTCTGGGGTGCTGGCGTTCTGAGCGAACACATCGAGGATCACCGCGGTGCGGTCTATCGCCGTGCGGCCGAGCAGTCGCTCGAGGTTGAACTGCTGAGCCGGGCTGAGTTCATTATCAAACACGACCGTGTCGCAATCGACGCTCTCTGCGGCGGCGAAGATCTCCCGCACCTTGCCCGTGCCCACGAACGTGGCCGGATCCGGCGAAGCCCGCCTCTGACAGAGGCGAGCCACAGCATCGGCCCCGGCGGTGTCCACAAGCAGGCTCAGCTCGTCCAGCGACGCCTCGGCGGCTCGCCTGCCGCCGTCTCTGAACACGCCCACCAAGATGATGCGCTCCCGGAAGGCGCGGTCGATCAGACCGACGCCGTCCCCTGCGAACTCTCCGAAGCCTCCGCGGTGCGACCTCTCTGAAGGTGTCTCAGGCATTGTCCACCATCACGGTCGCCACGTGGACGCTTGGCCCGGTAAGCGTCACCGACGGCCGC
Organism: Acidimicrobiales bacterium; assembly: GCA_965214945.1. Lineage (GTDB taxonomy): Bacteria > Actinomycetota > Acidimicrobiia > Acidimicrobiales > Aldehydirespiratoraceae > JAAXHB01. Next base: position 1,862,949 of record OZ244029.1, read on the forward strand.
AGGCTGACGCGAACTTCGCCTCCGGGCATCCGCACCGCCGCGGCATCGCCGATTCGGCCCCAGCAGTGGAAGGCCGCGGCGGCGGCCGCCGCACCGGTGCCGCAGGCTTCAGTGACGCCGGCGCCCCGCTCCCACACTCGCATCTCGATTCCGGCGTCGCCTGATGTACCGGCGTCGCCTGAGCACGCCGGCCCTGCAGGAGCGGCGAACTCGACATTCACCCCGCCGGGAAACAGCCTCTCCACGGCGGGCCCCGCCAACTCAAGAGGCACCGCGGCAGGATCGGACACCCACAGCACGACATGCGGGTTGCCAACATCGGCCGCCGCTGAGCGCCGCACGACGACGCCACAAGAGTCGGCCACGGCTTTGGCCACCTGCTCAGACGAGGTTTGCTCAGAAGAAGGTGTCTGGCCGAGCGTGCCGACGGTCACGTCGCCCATCTCCGCGGTCACGACCGCGGCGGCGGGCGTGGTGTCCGCAGACACGACCACCGAGCATCGCCGAGGCCCGGCGGCGGTGGAGATCACGATGTCGAGGCTCTCAAGGCCTCGGCTGCGCGCGATGGCGTGCGCCAGGCAGCGCAGCCCGTTGCCCGACACCTCCGCTGGGGAGCCGTCTGAGTTCCACAGCCGCATCATCACCGGCTCGCCGGCGGAGGTCGCGAGGATCAGGCCGTCGGCACCGACGCCGTGCTTGCGATGGCACAGTCTTCGAGCGAGACCCGAGCCCTGCCCCGACACGCCGTCGACGAGCCCGATCAGGAAATCGTTGCCCAGGCCGTGGTGCTTCTCGAGCCGCAACGCTGTCATGGCGCCAAGTCTGGCGGAGCGCGATCTCCGTCCCATATCTCGACCACGCTCTTAGCGACTGCTGGCGCCGACAGCCACACGATTCGGGGATCGCGCCGGAACCATCGCATCTGGCGGCGGGCGAACTGACGGCTGCGAGCGGCGATCCGCTCCACCGCGTCGTTGAGGCTGATCTCGCCGCGCAGGTGAGCGAACAGCTCTCCATACCCCAACGCCTGCGACGCGGTGCGCGACAGCCGCTGGTGCGTGAGCTGGCGCACCTCGTCGAGGAAGCCGTCGTCGAGCTGTTGACGGAGCCGGGCCGCAATGCGCGCGTCGAGCGCGGCTCTGGGCCAGCGCAGCCCGACCAGCGCGAACCGGGTCGGCGGGTAACGCCCCAGGCCGGGCCCGTAGGACGAGAACGGGTGGCCGCTGCCCACCGTGACCTCCAATGCCCGCATCACACGCCGCCGGTTCGACGGCTCCATGCGACCGGCCGCCACCGGGTCGAGCTCCGCAAGGCGACGGTGCAGGGCTCCGGTGTCGGGCTCCGCCTCGAGCTCGGCTCTCGCCATCGGGTAGCGACCTGGTATCTCGAAGTCGTCGACCACGGCCCGCATGTACAAGCCCGTGCCGCCGACGAGCAGCGCCTCGGCGCCCCGCCTGGCGATGTCATACAAGACAGCTCTGGCCCTGTCCTGGAACTGCGCCAGGGTGAACTCCTCGGTGGGCTCCACGATGTTGATTAGATGATGAGGCGCACGGGCCTGCTCGGCGGAGGTCGGCGTGGCGGTGCCGATGTCCATTCCCCGGTAAACTTGCATCGAGTCGAGCGACACGATCTCAGACCGGGGCCTCATGCGGACCACGTCCAGCGCCAGCCGTGACTTGCCCGAAGCCGTCGGCCCTACTATCACCAGGGGCCTTCCGGCTGCTGTCACAGCCCTGTCACAAGCAGAGCCTCACCCGGCCCGCCGAGCTTTTCACGCTGCGGCGACCGCTATCAGCCTGCGGCGCGGTGTAGCAAGCGGCCGCTCCCGGCCAAGCAGCTCACCGCGCAGGTGATTGGCTGCCGCGCCCGTCACGCGCACTTCGGCATAAGCGCCGATCGGCGGCACTGCCTCTGTCGGCCCGATCGGGAAATGCACCAGCGTGTTGCGGCGTGTGCGACCGGTCAGCAATGCGGGATTTCTCTTGCTCGGCCCTTCGACAGATACCTCCTCGACACGCCCCACGCGCGCCTCGTTCGACATCCGGCTTGACCGCTGGATCACCTGACGCAGCCGCTCGTAGCGCTCAACGGCCGTGGCGCGGGGCACGAACCGGTCTTCTGATTCGGCGGCCGCGGTGCCGGGTCTCGGCGAGAAGATGAACGTGAAGGCGCTGTCATAACGAGCCTCGGCGGCAACCTCGAGAGTCTGCTCGAAGTCGCGCTCGGACTCGCCGGGGAAACCCACGATGATGTCGGTGGACACGGCCAGATCGCTCACCCCGGCGCGCGCTGCCCGTAGACGCCGCAAGTACCGATCAGCGGTATAGCCGCGGCGCATCGCCTTGAGCACCGAGTCGCTGCCGGACTGCAGCGGCAGATGCAGATGCTCGCACACCGCTGACACCTCGGCCATGGCAGCCACGGTCTCGGGCCTCAGGTCCTTGGGGTGAGGGCTAGTGAAGCGCACCCGCCGGATGCCCGGCACCGAGCCGACGGCTCTCAACAGATCGGCGAACAGCGGACGGGGCCGCCTGTCGGCCGGCCATTGCGGACCGCACTGCCGCACGTCCTCGGCGTGGTCGGCGTAATCGGCCTGATCGCCGCCGGCAGCGCCGCCGGCAGCGGCCGCTGCCTTCCGGCGCGCCAGCGCAAGGTCGCGACCGTAGCTGTTGACGTTCTGCCCGAGCAGCGTCACCTCGGTCACGCCGCTGCGGGCGAGCTGTCGCACCTCGGCGGAGATCTCGCCGAACGGACGGCTGATTTCGGGGCCGCGCACTGCGGGCACGATGCAGAAGGCGCAGCTGTTGTCGCATCCGATCTGAATGGTCACCCAGGCGCGATGGCGGTGCTCGCGCCGCGCCGGCAGGGCGGACGGGAACGCTTCGGCGTCGCCGCGGACAGTCTCCTCGAGGATCTCGACGATCGGGCCGTGCTGTTCCACGGCTCGCAGCAGCTCAGCGGCCCGGTGCACATTGTGGGTGCCGAAGACCAGGTCCACATGGCGGGCACGTCGGCGGATCAGGTCTCGGTCTTTCTGGGCGAGGCAGCCCGCCACGGCGATGCGCGTGGCGGGCCGGGCCGCCTTGACCGACTTGAGCCGGCCCAGCGCCCCGTACAGCTTGTTGTCGGCTTTCTCGCGGATGCAGCAGGTGTTGAGCACGATCACGTCGGCCTGCTCAAACGCGAGCGCGCGCTCGTAGCCATCGGCCTCGAGCAGCCCGGCGATCCGCTCGGAATCGTGCTCGTTCATCTGGCACCCGAAGGTGCGAATGGCATAGGAAGGGGCCACGGCCCCAAGGCTACGGTGAGGCGGGCTCGGGCATCACTGCTCGGCGGACCAGCTCGGAGATCTCCTCCATCACGTCGGCGTTGTCGGTCAAGAACTTCTTGGCCTTCTCGCGGCCCTGGCCGAGCTGTTGGCCGTCGTAAGTGTGCCAGGCACCGGCCTTGCGCACGATGCCCTCTTTCACGCCGAGGTCGAGCACCGATCCCTCGCGCGAGATGCCGTGTCCGTACATGATGTCGAACTCAGCCTGGCGGAACGGCGGGGCGCACTTGTTCTTCACCACTCTCACACGAGCACGGTTGCCGACGATCTCTGTGCCGTTCTTTATCGACTCGATCCGACGGATGTCGAGGCGCACCGACGAGTAGAACTTCAGCGCCCTTCCGCCGGGAGTCGTCTCCGGAGAGCCGAACATCACGCCGATCTTCTCGCGGAGCTGGTTGATGAATATGCAGATCGTCTTGGTCTTGTTGAGGTTGGAGGTGAGCTTGCGCAGAGCTTGAGACATGAGCCGGGCCTGCAGCCCTACATGGGTGTCGCCCATGTCGCCTTCGAGTTCGGCCCGTGGAGTCAGCGCAGCTACGGAGTCGATCACTACCACGTCGATCGCTCCGGAGCGGATCAGCATGTCGGTGATCTCAAGAGCCTGCTCACCCGTGTCGGGCTGGGAGATGAGCAGTTCATCGATGTCGACGCCAATGGCCTTGGCGTAAACCGGGTCCATGGCGTGCTCCGCGTCGACAAACGCGCATATACCGCCCATGCGCTGGGCTTCGGCGACGACGTGAATGGCGAGCGTGGTCTTGCCTGAGGATTCCGGGCCATAGATCTCGGTGACCCGACCTCTGGGAAGCCCGCCGATGCCCAGGGCGATGTCGAGGCCCAGCGCCCCTGTGGACACGGACTCGATGTTCATGGCGCTCTTCTCGCCCATCTTCATCACGGAGCCCTTGCCGAACTGCTTGTCGATCTGGCGCATCGCCATCTCCAGGGCCTTCTGCCGCTGATCCATCTTCTTCGCCTGGGCGCGCTGTTCGGCCGTCTGGCGACCTCTTCGGGCTGTCGAGCCCGTCTGCTGCCCGTTTGAGCGCGGCGGACGCTTGCTCGAGCCGGGCGCTGCCGCCGCTTTGGCAGGCGGTCTTCCGGCCTTGCCGGCTGATCTAGTGGTGGTGTGGGTGTTGGTCATGGCCTTTCACTTGGTTGTGTGTTCTTGGTTGCATCTTCTTGGTCGTGCCTGTCGGAACTGTGCCGACCCGGGCACCGATCTGGGTTGGTGAGTTGGGAGTTCACGGGTTGGGGATGGGAAATGGTCGGTTGGTGTCGCCCGGCCGAGCTGCCTTACGGCACCAATCTCCTCCGCACCTGACTTTCCGGTGCTTCAAACTGTAGAGCAGGGTTACGACAGTAGTGTAGTTACGAACATATGTTCATGTCAAGCACCGACGTTCCTGTGAAGCAGGGCGACCGCATGCGGCATCGCCGTAAGCGTCACCGTGTTCAGAGTGTTGGAGTGATGCGGACCGAGCGGACCGGCGTCGCTCAGATCGAGGCTCAACGGAGGTTCACTAAACACCGGTCGGCAACCGTATGAGACCCGTCGGCTGCGCGTACTGTAGAGGTACCGGAGAGAAAGGACAACCTATGACTTCGATAAGTTCTGATGAATTGACTGCTGGCAAGTTGCGCGAGCGGCTCACACCAACGCAGTACCATGTCACTCAGGAGGCGGGAACGGAGCGCGCCTTCACCGGCGAGTACTGGAACTGCCACGACGACGGCACGTACCGCTGCATCGTGTGCGACACGGCGCTGTTCTCCAGCGACACCAAGTACGACTCAGGCACAGGCTGGCCGAGCTTTTGGGAGGCCGTCGACCCCGGCAAGGTGCACATCCGATCCGACCGGAGCTTCGGAATGATCCGGGAGGAGGCCGTGTGCGCGAAGTGCGGCGCTCACTTGGGACACCGTTTCGGCGACGGCCCGCCGCCGACCGGCGAGCGCTACTGCATGAACTCTGCGTCGCTGCGCCTCGACCGAGCCTGACCGCCGGGATCCGCGACTCTGGCGGCGGCAGCGGGCACAGACAGCTAAAGCGAGCGTAGACACCGAACTGTCTCACGACGTTCTAAACCCAGCTCGCGCGACAGCGAGCGTAGACAGCTAAGACGCCGGGCCGCGTACCTCGGGCCAGCCGACTGCATCTCCCCGGAACCCCGAGCTGCGGTACAGCAGGCGAGTGCGCAGATAGTTGAGCGCGGTGATCGCGGTGAAGTCCCGCACGCGGTCTCGGTCGAACGGAAGGTGCAGCCGCTGGGCGTGGCCGGCACCGTCGAGCCAGAGTCCCACCCACACGGTGCCCGGCTTGGCTCCGTCGTGCGCGTCCGGGCCGGCCGCTCCCGTGGTGGAAAGACCGACGTCGCTGCGGAGCGCACCGCACGCTCCCTCTGCCATTGCCAAAGCCATCTGTTCGCTCACGGCGGACACTTCCGACTCGGCTGGAGCTGAGAGCACGTTTGTCTTTAGATCTCGCTGATAGGGCACGACAGCTCCCCTTAGCGCCGTGCTGGCACCCGGTACCGCGGTGAGCCGACCCGCTATCAGACCGCCGGTGACCGACTCCGCCAAACCGAGTGTGAGGCCCTGATCGCGCAGCAAGCCCAGCACCACCGATTCCATGGTGTCTCCGTCGGTGCCGAACACCACGTCGCCTATCGCGGAGCGCACCCGCTGCTCCTGCACCCTCAGAGCCCCACGCGCCGCTTCGGCGTCGGGCGCCTTCACGGTGATGCGCACCTTGAGGCCCTCGGATCCACTGGCCAGAAATGCCAGGGTGGCCTCTCCGGTGGAGTCGAGCCGTCGCATCTCGTCGTCGAGCAGCTCCGCCAGCGCCGACTCTGAGCGCCCCCAGGTGCGAAGCGTGCGGCTGACGATCGTCTCGCGGGCCCCTGAGCGAGCCCGGAGGTCGTCGAGCACGCATTCGCGCATCATGACCTTCATCTCCCAGGGCACGCCGGGCACGGCATACAGCACTTTGTGTGCGCCGCGACGGTGGATCGGGCAGATCAGCCCAGCGGCGGTGCCCGGCTGGGCATCCATCGCACGGGCCCCGACAGGCACGTCGGCCTGTCGGAGGTTGTTGGAGGGCATCGGCCTGCTTCTTGCTGCGAACCTCCAGCTGATGCGCTCCTCCACCGCCTCGTCGCGCCGCAGCTCCGCGCCCATCACAGCGGCGATGGCGTCGCGGGTCATATCGTCCGGCGTGGGGCCGAGGCCGCCGCAGACAATCACCGCGTCGCTGCGGTCGAGCGCCTGCTCAAGCACAGCAATCATGCGCTCGAGGTTGTCGCCGACTTTGACCTGGAAATGGCTATCGATGCCCGCAGCAGCCAGCTGCTCGCCGATCCACGACGAGTTTGTGTCGACGATCTGACCCAGCAGCAGCTCTGTGCCAACCGCTACAACTTCGCAGTTCACAGCAACCGCAATCCACCGTCTGGGACAACTCGCAGATCGGCGCCGTCCCGCAGCGGCACGACTTCACAGTTCACAGCCCACCGCGCCACCGCAGGCCACCGCGCCGCGCTGGGGTTGCCGCAGCTAACGCGACACGGTAACCAACCCGCCGCGGTCAGCGAGCGCGCTCTGGTGCTCATACCGGCTTGTCCCTGGCACTGCCGAGCGCGGTTTTGCGGTCGCGTATGTACTGCAGGCCGGTGAACAGGGTGAACGCGACCGCCGCCCAGAGGGCCGCAGCTACTGCCTCGTCTGCCGATTCCAGGGGCGGGAACACTGCCAAAGACAGAGCCACACCCTGAACGAAGGTCTTGTATTTAGCGGAGCGCCGGGCCGGGATGGCCACCCCCTCAGTCGCCCAGCGAGCGCGCCAGGCGGTCACTCCGAGTTCGCGCACTGCCAATATCGTCATCGGGAACCACCAGTAGCGCTCCACCTCTACCAGGCAGAACCCGGCGCCGAGGACCACCACTTTGTCGGCAAGAGGGTCGAGGAAGGCACCGCCGCGGGTGACAGCGTTGGCGCGGCGTGCCACCCGGCCATCGAAAAAGTCGGTACTTCCCATAGCCACACCGAGGCCGAAGGCGGCCCACGACACCCCACGGCTCGCCTCGGCTTGGAGGATCAGCCAGAACAGCAGCGGCGACAGCACCAGCCGCGTGAGGGTCAACAGATTGGCGGGATGCAACAGCGTCACCACGCTGCCTCCAGGCCGCACACCAGCGAAACGAGATGCAGCGTCATCAGGCCGCCTCCAGGTCGCACCCCAGCGAAGCGGTAACCCTCAGCGTCGCTATGTCGCCCGCAGCTATCGCCTGCGGGATCTTCACGACGCCGTCGATTTCGGGCGCCTCACGGTGGGTGCGCCCCACGCCCGGCTCGTCTGCCAGCACTTCCACCGACCGGCCTATCAGCAGGTCGCGGCGGTGCGCCGTGATGGCGTCCTGCGCTTCGGACAGCTCCGCGAGTCGCTCGCTCACCAGCGAAGCGGTCACTGTCGCGTCGAGCGAAGCCGAGCGGGTGCCGGGCTCCTCGGAGTAGGCAAAGAACCCGCACCAGTCGAGTTGGGCCTCTTCGAGGAAGCTCAGCAGCAGCTCGTGGTCGTCCTCGGTCTCTCCGGGATGACCGACGATGAAGCTGGAGCGGAAAGCGGCGTCCGGCTCGCGTTGACGGATAGCGCGGATGCGCTCAAGGAACCGGCCGCCGTCGCCCCAGCGGCGCATCTGCCGAAGCAGCGGCGCGGACACGTGCTGCAGCGACAGGTCGAAGTACGGCACACCGGTGTCGCACACTGCGTCGATCAGGTCGTCGCGCAGATCCGACGGATACAGGTACAGCAGGCGGGTGCGGTAGACACGGGCAGAGACTGCCCTCACCAGCTCCACGATCTGTCGCTGCCCTCGGCCCTGGTCGCGCCCGTAGGAGGCCAGATCCTGGGCCACGAGAACGATCTCCCGTGCCTGCAGGCGTTCAACCTCAGCGAGGATCTCGTCGAGCGATCGGCTGCGCTGCGGGCCCCGGAAGCCGGGGATGGCGCAGAAGCTGCAGGCACGGTCACACCCTTCGGCGATCTTCACGTAAGCCCAGGGACGAGGCGATGCAGGGCGAGGCAGGTTGAGCAGGTCAAACGCCGGCACCCGGCTGCGGTCTAGGGCCACCGGAACCCCGCGGTGGGACGGGGCGGGCGATGTCAGCGGCATTCCGAAGCCGGCCACCCGGTCGGCCTCGGGCAGGGCGCCGGCCAGCTCGTCGCCGTAGCGCTCCGCCAGACAGCCGGTCACCACGAGCGAGGCATCCGGCTTCTTTGCGTCTGCCAGGGCCAGGATCACCTCAACCGACTCTCTGCGGGCGTCCTGGATGAACGCGCAGGTGTTGACCACAACCAAATCAGCGCTATCGACGCCACAGGACTCGACGAGGCCCTCGGCGCTCAGTAGGCCCGCAAGCTTGTCAGAGTCGACCTGGTTTTTGGGGCAGCCCAGAGTCTCCAGGTGATAGGTGCGAGCCGTCATTGAATACAGGTTAGAGCCCGTCAGATGCCTGCCAGCGCCGCGAGAAAGCCCGGCGGCAGCCCGGCACACTCCTTCCTGAGTCCGGGCGGCGTCAGCTTCCCAGCAGCCCGACGCTCACCGTCCAAACAATCAACAGCCCTATGGCTTCAAGCCTGGTCACGCGCCTGCCGATGGTCATGGTGATCCAGCTCAGCGCGCAGATCGCCACCATCAGCGATGATCCCAGCGTCTGCAAGGCGACGTCCTCAAGCTGCCCCGGGCCGATCACCGCGATCAGGCCGCCAACCGCGAGCGAGTTGAACACATTGCTGCCCAGCAGGTTGCCGACCAGCAGATCGGTGTGGCCCTGGCGGGCCGCAACGACGGCCGTCACCAGCTCCGGCGCGGACGTTCCCACGGCCACCATCGTGTAGCCGACGAACCCGCCGGACAGGTCAAGCGCTTCTGCTATCCGCTCGGCGCCGTCCACCAGCACATACGCGGCGACGATCACGAAGACCAGGCCCAACAGGGTCCTCAGCGCTTCCGGTCCCGCTTTGGGCGGCTTGTCTCCCACGATCTCACCGACGCTGGCCTCGTGTTGCGACGGGAGTTGCGACGAGTTGGCGGGCTCGGCCTTGTTGCCCGCGCCGCGGAGCACGAGAGCCAGCCACGCAAGTAGTAGAGCCAGCAGCAGCACGCCCTCAGTGCGCGTCAGGCCGTCTTGCACCAGCAGCGCCAGCACGACGACTGAGGCCAACGACGCCGGGGCGTCCCGGCGGATCGCCGGACGCGCCACGGTGATGCCCGAGACCATGGCAGCGGCGCCCAGCACCACGGTTATGTTGGCGACGTTCGATCCCAGGATGTTCCCGACGCCGATGTCTAATTGGCCGTCCGCAGCAGCTAGGGCGGACACGACCATCTCGGGGGCGCTGGTGCCGAAGCCCACCACGACGGCCCCAACCACGATCGGCGCGATCCGCAGCACGACCGCCAGCCGGGCGGCGCCCTTCACGAAGTGGTCCGCGGCGAAGGCAAGCACCAGCAGTCCGCCGGTGGAGAAGACGAGGCCCGTGATCACGCCGCCAGGCCGCCCTCGCCTCGCTGACGCGCCTCGAGTTCTTCCGCGGAGATCAGAACCTCGCGGGCTTTGGAGCCGAGCGAAGGGCCGACCACTCCCTGCTGCTCCAGCAGGTCCATGATCCGTCCCGCTCGGGCGAAGCCGACGCGAAGCTTGCGCTGGAGCATGGAAGTGGACCCGAGCTGGGTCTCGACAACCAGCTCCATGGCCTGGCGTACCAGGGCGTCATCGGCGTCGGAGCCGCCTGAACCGCCGGAAGACCGAGAGGCCGCCCACCCCCTAGCGCCTGCGCTGCCAGACTCCGGCTCGGTGGAAACCGAGGGGTCGTCGGCGAACTCCGGCGCCTGTCCCACCCAGTGCCCCACGACGGCGCGCACCTCAGCTTCTGTGACCCAGCATCCCTGGACGCGGTGCGGTGCAGACGACGACGGGCCTATCAGCAGCATGTCGCCCCGCCCGACCAGGCGCTCCGCGCCGGTCTTGTCGAGGATCACCCGCGAGTCGGTGGAACTCGACACCGCGAAGGCCAGCCGCGCCGGCACGTTGGCCTTTATTAGCCCGGTGATGACGTTCACGGACGGGCGCTGCGTCGCGATCACAAGATGGATACCGACTGCTCGGGCCATCTGAGCAAGGCGGACGATGGATTCTTCCACATCCCGCGCCGCGACCATCATAAGATCGGCCAGCTCGTCCACCACTACCAGCACGAACGGCAAGCGCACGTGACGCAGCGGCTCGCCGTCGGGGCCGCGCTGGCCGGGCAGCGGCTTCAGCTCGTCTCGGGCGACCGCGGTGTTGTAGCCGGTGATATCGCGGAAGCCACTGTCGTGGAGCAAGTCGTAGCGGCGCTCCATCTCCCGGACTGCCCACGCCAGAGCGTTGGCGGCCTTGCGCGGGTCGGTTACGGGCGCAGTGAGCAGATGCGGCACGCGGTCGTACTGGCCCATCTCGACCCGCTTGGGATCGACGAGGATCATACGAACTTCGTCGGGGGTGGATCGCATCAGCACGGAGGTGATGATCGAGTTGAGGCACGACGACTTGCCGGCCCCCGTGGCCCCGGCAATCAGCAGATGCGGCATCGCCGCCAGGTTCATCGTGATTGAGAGTCCGTTGATGTCGCAACCGATGGCCACGTCCAGGGGATGATCGGCCTCGCGGGCCTCTCGGGAGCGCAGCACATCACCCAATGCGACTATCTGGCGGTCGATGTTAGGCACTTCCACGCCGATGGCACGCTGACCGGGGATCGGCGCGAGGATCCTCACGTCGGGTGACGCCATCGCGTAGGCGATGTCTTTGCGAAGGCTCTCGAGCTTCGACACCTTCACGCCGGTGCCGAGCTCCAGCACGAAGCGAGTGACGGTCGGACCGACTACCGGATCGAGCAGCACGGTGGTGACGTCGAACTGGGCGAGCGTCGCCTGCAGCACTTTGCCCCGCTCGGCTACAGCCGCGAGGTCGGAGCGCCGCCTTTGCGAGCCCGACAGCATCTTGAGCGAAGGCAGGCGCCATTTGGAGCCCTCGGCATTGGGGCGCTTGCCCATGCCAGAGCGGACCGAGACAGACCAATCCGGCATATCGTTGCTGGTGTCTGCCAGTGCAGGCAGGGGAAGTTCGCGACGTGATGCTCCGGCACTTTCGTTGTCGGGTGCGTCGCTCTCGTCGGCCGTCGAGGCGTCTTCGACACCGTCAGGGCTGCTCAGATCACTGAAGAGCAGACCGGCGAGCCCTCTGAAGACGTAGCGCACGGCTCGCCCTATCAGGCGCATCACCGAGACCACCGCGGTCGCCACGGAGCGGACCGTGAGCTGAGTCAGCACGATCACCGCAACAGCCGCGATCAGCAGCAGCAGCAGCATCGAGCCCCAGACGTCGGTCCAGGCGTGCAAGGTCCCGCCGACGGCCACGCCCAGAGCTCCGCCCGCGGCGTCGGCGTCGTCGGTGGCTAGCCCTGGGCGACCTCGGATCACATGAAGAAGGCCGGAAGCCGCAGTCAGCACCAGCAACCCGCCGAAGCACAGGCGGGTGAGCGGCTCAAGACCGGACTCCGCGGTGTCTCGACCGGCTGCGTCAGCAGCCCGAAGTTGCGGAGCGCCCGGTGCTTCGCCGCTGTCGCCCGGCGCGCCGCGGGACGCCGCGGGCTGCCAGCCGCGGCGTCCTCGCAATGCCGCCACCCCCACAGCCGCGAGCGCGACCGGCGTCGCCAGCCTCACCAGTCCGAACACGAATGCCAAAGCCGTGTCGATTAGCTCGCCCACCCTGCCCGTGTCGATTAGCTCGCCCACCCTGCCCGCTGCCGAGAACCAGACACCGCCAGCGGTCAGCAGACCGAGGGCCACGGCCGCTAGTCCGGCGATATCACTGCGATGGCGGTGGACCACCCGCCCGAGAGCCGACCTCACCGGTCCCTTCGGGGTTCGTGCGCCACCAGATGCGCGTCTTGGACTCACCCCGGTGCGGACAGTCCCAGCACGGGTATTCCTCCCGCGGACAGCCCCAGCGCGGGCAGCCTTCGCGCGGGCAGTGCTGGATGTCGCCTTAGCCACGGAGGACGACGCTACCAGTGCCCCGCAGCCCCGGACGCTCAGGCTTCGCGCACCACCGGAATGATCATCGGCCTGCGACCCGTCCGGTCTTTGACGGTGCGCCCAGTGGCCCGGCGCGCTAGCCGCTGAAGCTCGGCGATACTGCGCCAGCCCGACTGCAGGGCGCCGCGCAGCTCCGCCGCCACCGCAGCAGCGACCGCTTTCTCGTGGTCTTGAACCGCCGGCTGCTCCGCCCATCCCCTGGACACCACATCGGGTCCCGACACGATGCGCGCGTCATCGAGGCTGACGTTCGCCAGCACAGCCACGAACCCGTTGTCGCGCAGAGTTCTCCTGTCGTCAAGCACTGTGCGCCCGATGTCACCGACGGTTCCATCGACATAAAGAGGATCGCCGCCCACTGAGCCGACCTTGCTCAGACCCTCATCGGTGATCTCGATGCGGTCGCCGTCGGTGCAAAGCACGACGCGATCACCGCTCATCCCTATCTGCTCGGCGAGGCGCGCATGAGCCGCCAGGTGGGGATGCTCGCCATGCACCGGTACGAACCAATCGGGCGCGGCCACCGAATGCAGCACCCCGAGCTCTTGCCGCTTGCCGTGTCCGGATGTGTGCACTGGAAGATGGCCACTGTGGATCACGCGCGCGCCGAGCTGCGACAGCCGGTTGCGCACCCCGGCGACGGCCGCCCCGTTGCCGGGTATCGGGTGGGAGCTGAAGATCACCGTGTCGCGGTCGTTGATCTCCACCCATTTGCTCACTCCGAGCGACATCTGCGTGATGGCAGCCCGAGGCTCTCCCTGCGACCCGGTGCACACCACCAGCACCCGCGCCGGATCGAGGTCGGCGGCCTGCGCGATGTCGCAGATCGAGGCGTCGGGTATTTTCAGCAAACCGAGGCCGCGCGCTAACGCGACGTTGCGTCGCATCGACAACCCGAGGGTGGCGACCGTTCGTCCGGCAGCGACGGCGGAGTCGGCTATCTGCTGAATGCGATGGATGTGGCTAGCGAACGCGCCCACGATCACGCGCCGGCCCTGCTGCTCGGCGATCACCCTGTGCAAGACCGGCCCCACATCGCTCTCAGAACGGGACGACCCTGGCTCTTCCGCGTTGGTGGAGTCGGCCAACAGCAGCCGAACCCCCGGGTCGTCGGATATCGCGCCGATCCGGGCCAGAGCGGTGCGCCGGCCGTCTACGGGCGTGAGATCGAGCTTGAAGTCGCTGGAGTGCAGGATCACACCCTGCGGGGTGGTAAACGCGGTGATCAGCCCGCCGGGTATCGAGTGGGTGACAGGCAGCGCCTCGCATCTGAACGGGCCCGCCCTGAAGTAATCTCCGTCGCTCACGGGTCTGAGTTCGGCCCGCTCGAGGAGGTCTTCCTCGTCGAGCTTGTGGCGCACCAGCGCTAGCGTGAACGGCGACCCGTAGATCGGGAACCGCAGCTGACGCAGCAGATGCGGAAGAGCGCCGATGTGATCCTCGTGGGCGTGGGTGACTACGCAGGCCTCCACGCCGCTGTTCGGCGCCGAGCGGCTCAGCAGCCAGTCGAAATCCGGCAACACGCTGTGCACGCCCGGCAGGTCGTATCCCGGGAACATCCGGCCGCAGTCCAGCAGCACCCGCCGGCCGCGGGTCTCGATCACCGTGCAGTTGCGCCCGATCTCGCCGAGCCCGCCCAGAAACGTGACTGCTACGGGATCGGCCACTTCGGCTGAGTACCCGGTTGAACTCTCAGAACCGGCCTAGAGCCCTTAGAAGCTCAAGGGCTTGCGCCCCCAGGTCGGGCGGCTCGGGCCCCATGGGCAGACGGCAAGGCCCCGCCGGCAGGCCCATTAGCCGCATGATGCATTTCGTCGGCACAGGGTTGGGTGCCGCGTCGCTGGTCTCGAAGGCGTAAGAGCTGAGCAGACCGCGGTTGACGGCCGCGGCGGCCTTGACGTCGCCCCGCTCGAAGGCGTCGAACATCGCCGCGATCTCTCGGCTCGCCCAGTGCGTGGCCACACCGATCGTGCCGACCGCGCCGATCGCCATCAACGGCAGCGTCAGCGAGTCGTCGCCGGAGTACACCTCGAACTCGTCGGGTGCCATGCTCAGCAGCCTGGCGGTTTCGTCCGGGCGGCCAGCGGCGTCTTTGAGGGCCACGATGTTGGGCACCTCATGCGCGAGCGCGGCAATCGTCTCGGTGGCCACCTTGCGTCCTGTGCGAACCGGGATGTCGTAGATGATCACAGGCAGCCCGGTAGCTTCCGCGCAAGCTCTGAAGTGCATGTCGAGACCGGCCTGGGAGGGGCGGTTGTAGTAACCGGCGACGTGGAGAACAGCCGAGGCGCCCGCACGCGTGACACGCTCGGTCAGATCGATGGCGGCGCGCGTGTCGTTGCTGCCAGCGCCAGCCACCACCGGAACGTCCACCTCCGAGGCGACGGCGGCCACCAGGTCAGCCTGCTCCTGGTGCGTGAGCGTGGTGCTCTCGCCGGTGGTGCCGGCCACCACCAAGCCCTCGTTGCCGTTGTCTACAAGCCATCTGGCGAGGCGCTGAGCGCCGTCCAGGTCGATGGCGCCATCTGGGTGGAACGGCGTGATCATCGCTGTAAGAACCCGCCCGAATCTCGCCATGAGCTGGTTCCTCCTGTCGTCTTCGGCTGTTCACCTTAGTTGAGCGACCCGCCCGACGCGGATAGCCCGACGCAGTATCAGCGCGTAAACCACGGCCGCGCCGGCCGCGAAGAAGAACCACTGGAACGCGTACGACAGATGCGGGCCGTCACTGAGGTCGGGAGCTCCAACAGGCACTGGCAAGTCGCTCTGAGGAGGCACCTGATCCGTCAGCCGCATCCACATGCCGATCACGTCGATCCCGGTAACCTCCTCAAAACGCTTCAGGTCCACACGCGACAGCTCCGGAGCGTCGCCTGCGGAGAGGCGCCCGACCTTTGCCCCCGGCTGCGACGCGAAGGCGAGACCGGTCACCGCGACCGTCCCTGCCGGAGGATCCGTGGTACGGGTATCAACCCCGGCGAGGGTGCGCCGCGGCACCCAGCCCCGCACCACGACCGCTACGCGTCCGTCGGCGAGCTCCAGGGGCGTGGCCAGCCAGGAGCCCGGCTGGCTCTGGTAGCTGCGGTGCCCGATCAGCACCTCAGCGTCGGCGATGTACACACCGGAGGCAGTCACCGCCGAATAATCGTCCAGAAGCCCCGGCAAACCGCTCTGAGCTGACCCCGCAGTCGTCCCCGCGGCGGGCAAATCGACGGCGGCGAGGTCTACCGGCGCGCGGCCCATGACGGCCCGGATCTCGGTATTGGCGGCCTGTCGCTGTCCTAAGCGGTCGAGCTGCCAGAATCCCAACCCGATCATCACCGCAGTTGCCACCGCGGCGAACGCGTGCGATGCGATCCATCGGGGCGACCACAGCGGCCCCACGGTCGCTCTCAGATGCCTAGCGCTTCGTCGAGCCCTAGCGTCACTCCCGGCGTGAGGTCGACCACGTGTTTCACCGCCAGCAGTACGCCGGGCATAAACGACGACCGGTCTAGCGAGTCGTGTCGGATTGTGAGGGTCTCGCCGACGCCCCCTAGAAGCACCTGCTGATGGGCGACAAGGCCCCGCAGACGCACCGAGTGAACCGGAATGCCACCAGCACCGCGCCCGCCCCGCGCGCCGGGCAGCGTCTCGCTGACGGTCGGGTCGGGTGCCCAGTCCTGCGAAGCAACTGCCATCGCCTCCACTGTGGTTAGCGCCGTGCCCGACGGGGCGTCGACCTTGGCGTTGTGGTGGAGTTCTATCACCTCAGCGGTGTCGAAGTGCGGCGCCGCCATTGCCGCGAAGCGGGTCATCAGCACCGCGCCGATAGCAAAATTCGGCGCGATCAAGCAGTGGCTCTCCGCAAAACTGGCCCGCAGGTCGGCCACATCGCGGCTGTCGAGACCGGAGGTGCCCACCACGGCGTGGATCCCGCCCCGGGCCACGGCCGGGAGGTTCTCTCGGGCTGCAGCAGCGTTCGTGAAGTCCACCACCACCTCAGCGTCAGCGGCCGAGAAGTCGCCCACCGAGCCAGACGACCCAATGGAAGCGACCAGCTCGAACTCGGGGTCGTCGTCGATGGCGCGGCAGGTCGCGGTGCCCATTCGGCCCGCTGCGCCGCAGACGCCGACCCTGATCATGTCAGCGGCGCCCGCCGCGGCCGCGGCGGCCGCCGCGTCGCCGTCTGGAGCGGGGGCGGCCGCGGCGGTGCCGAGGATCGGGGCCGAGGTCGCCGAACTCCTTCTCGAGCTGCGAATCGAACGCATCGTCAAACGACACTCTGCGGCTCTTGGCAGCGCGCTGCGGTTGGGGGCGAGACGGTTCCGACACGCGGCGTCCGCCGCCGGGGCGCAAGCCTTGGCCGTCGACTGCGGGGCGCGCCGCGGCCTGTGAGTGCTGCGGCGCCTGCGGCGCGCCGCGGCCTCCACCGGCCCGAGGGCTTCCACCGGCCCCGCCGCGGCCGCCTCGAGGCGGCCGCGGCGTCTGCGCGCCCGCGCTGCGGCCAGCTGCGACGTTCAGATCGGCGCCGGAGCCTTTGGGCAGCAGCGAGATCTTGCCGTTGGGGTCGACGTCCTCCACCATCACCTCGATTTCGTCGCCGAGCTGAAACACGTCCTCAACGCGGTCGATGCGGCGGCCTCCGCCGATCTTGGAGATGTGAAGCAGGCCGTCGCGGCCGGGCAGTATGTTGACGAACGCCCCGAACTTGGTGATATTCACCACGCGGCCCTTGTAAGACGCCCCAATGTCGGCGCTGGGCGGGTCGAGGATCAGCCTGATCTGGCGCTCCGCTTCGGTCACCGCAGCCAGATCTGGCGACGCGATCGCCACAATGCCGACATCACCGTCGTCGTCGACGCTGATGTCGGCACCGGTGTCTGCTTGGATCGAGTTGATCACCTTGCCCTTGGGTCCGATGACCTCGCCGATTTTGTCCACTGGGATTTCGAAGGTGACGATCTTGGGGGCGTTGTCCCGCACCTCGGGCCGAGGCTCGACGATGGCCTCGGCCATCACGTCGAGGATGTCGAGGCGAGCCTCGCGGGCCTGGTGAAGTGCTGCGGCGAGCACCGATGCCGGGATCCCTGAGATCTTCGTGTCGAGTTGCAGCGCGGTTATAAAATCAGTCGTTCCGGCCACCTTGAAGTCCATGTCGCCGAAGGCGTCCTCAGCTCCAAGGATGTCCGTGAGCGTCACCCAGGCGCCCTCGGAGTGCACCAGGCCCATCGCGACTCCGGCGACCGGAGCCTTGATGGGTACGCCAGCGTCCATCAGCGACAGCGACGACCCGCACACCGACGCCATCGAACTCGAACCGTTCGAGGCGAGTACCTCAGACACAGCGCGGATCGTGTAAGGCCATTCCTCGTACTTCGGCACCACTGGGAACAGAGCCCGCTCCGCCAGCGCACCGTGGCCGATCTCGCGCCGCTTCGGGCCGCGCATGAACCCCGCCTCGCCTGTGCAGAACGGGGGGAAGTTGTAGTGGTGGAAGTACCGCTTCTTTTCGGTTGGCGACAGATCATCGATCAGCAGTCCGCTGCGGGCCAGCCCCAAGGTTGTGATGTTCAGTACCTGCGTCTCACCGCGCTGGAACAGCCCCGATCCGTGAGCCGTCGGGAGCACCCCCACCCGGCTGAGCAGCGGGCGAAGCTGATCCGCGCGACGCCCGTCGATGCGGACCCCCTCAGTGACAATTCGCCTGCGCACTACTTCTTTGGTTACCGCGCGTATGGCGTTGCGCACCTGTCGGGCGGTGTCCGCATCGTCGCCGAACTCCTCGACGAGGTCCACCGCGACTGAAGCCGACAAATCGGACTCTGCGGTCTGGCGCTGAGCCTTGTCTGCGATCCTCTGCGTGGCGACGATTCGCTCCAGGGCCGTTGACCGCACCTGCTCCAGCATCTCTTTGGTGTAGTCCGCCACGAGAGATGGTCGCATCTTCTCGGCCGGGCCGACCGAGTCGATGACGCGTTGTTGGAAGTCGATCGCCTCGCGTATCCAGGTCTTGCACACCTCGAGGCCGCCTGCCAGCACATCCTCGTTCACCTTGGGAGTGCCGGTCTCGTACAGCTCCCAGGTTGAAGGCGTTCCCGCGGCCTCGACCATCATCACGGCCACGTCATCGTCTGCCAGTCGGCCAGCTACCACCATCTCGAACGCAGAGGAAGCGCTCTCGGAATACGTCGGGAACGGAACCCATCTCCCCTCTGACGACCAGGCCAGCTTCACCGCGCCTATCGGCCCATCGAAGGGGATGGGAGACAGGCACAACGCCAGCGAGGCGGCGTTCAGAGCCGCGATGTCATACGGGTTCGTCTGATCGGCGCCGAGCACCGTGACCACGATGTGCACCTCGTTGCGCATGCCGTTCGGGAACGACGGCCGGAGCGGACGGTCAATCAGCCGACACGTGAGGATCGCCTGCTCGCCGGCGCGGGCCTCTCTTCGGAAGAACGACCCGGGGATTCTCCCGGCGGCGTACATCCGCTCCTCTACGTCCACTGTGAGAGGGAAGAAATCGGCGCCGGCCCGAGGCGAGCGGGAGCCAGTGGCTGTGACCAGCACGACCGTGTCGCCGATCTGCGCGGTGACGGCGCCCCCGGCTTGCGGGGCTAGCAGGCCCGTCTCGAATGTGACGTCCTTTCCTTCAGCGCGCGAGAACGCGCCGGTTATTGATACGGCTTCAGCCATGGTCTCTTCAGCTCCTTGGCCCTGCTCGTCAGGGCCGATCGCGGTGAGACCTCGCCGGTTCCCAGTCGTATCGGCCCCTCGTGGTAGCTGAGGCCGATGCGACTAGTACCGGAGCGGTCACTCCGTGAACGTTTTGTTGTGGGTTTGTCGCTGGGTTTGTCGCCGGCCGACTTCGCGCACGGCCGGATTGCCGCAGCCTCGCGAGAAGGCCGCAGCTATGTGCTTCAGCGTCGCAGACCTAGATGGGCTATCACGGCCCGATAGCGCTCGACGTCGTTTTTCTTGACGTAATCAAGAAGCCGCCGGCGCTGACCCACGAGCATAAGCAGACCTCGCCGACTGTGATGATCCTTGCTGTGGACCCTCAGGTGATCGGTGAGATGTCGGATGCGGGCGGAAAGCAATGCGATCTGTACCTCCGGGGACCCTGTGTTGCCTTCGGCGAGGCCGAAGGCCTCGGTCATCGAAGCGATCGTCTCGGACTTGTTAGGGAGGTTGGTCGGCGGGCGGTTGGTCGCCATGTTATCTCCGGTCAGCGATTCTGAACATGCCGCGGCTGCCCGCGGCGTTTCGAGCTGCAGCCCTCAGGCTGCGTCATGGTGGCCCGCCGTGCGGCGGACGCCCAAGGCTAACGGCATCCCTGAACGATGCGCCCCGCTCGATGAGCATTCGGTAGCGCATCACGTCACGCGGCCGGTTGAAGCCCAGCACGCCCACGAGCTTGTCGTCTCGACCGTAAAGCGCTGCAAAGCGCCGCTCGTGCACCGAGCCGGTCACGACGGCCACCTCGTCGTCGGGACGAACTCGGCCGGCGAGCTGGATCTTGCGGTCGTACTGGTCGCTCCAAAACCACGGGACCGGCGCGAAAGGGCCCGGTAGGTTGGTCTCGCCGCCAGGCGGCCGGGGCCGGGCCGCGGTGTCGCGGTGTGTCGCCAGCTCCTCCAGCAGCCGTCGCGCTGCGTGCTCCCCTTGCGACACGGCGTTGTCCCAGTGCTCCACTCGCATCACCTCCCCAAAGAGCGGGTTCGGCCAGCGAGCCACGTCACCCGCGGCCGTCACCCGCTCGGCCGCCCTGCAAGTCTGGTCACAGACCACGCCATCGGACACCTCCACCCCGGAGCCCTGCAGCCACTCGGTGTTCGGCGTCACGCCGATGCCGATCACGACCACATCGGCTTCCACTGAGGAGCCGTCGGACAGCCGCACCCGTTCCACACGCCGGCCGCCATCCACGCCGTCCACGCCCACCCCGGTGCGCACGTCCACGCCATGATCTCGGTGAACTGCAGCGCACACCGCGCCCATGCGCGGCCCCAGCACGCGCTCCAGCGGGTTCGCCAAGGCTTCCACGACGGTCACCTCCAGACCGCGCCCCCGCGCCGTGGCGGCGACCTCAGCACCGATGAAGCCGGCGCCCACCACCACAACCCTTGAGGGCTCAGATTCGAAATCGGCCCGCAAGCGCAGACAGTCGTCCAGCGACCGCAACACGTGCACGCCAGCGAGTCCCTCTGTGCCGGGCAGGGTTCTGCAGCGCGCGCCGGTGGCGATGATCATCCCGTCCACGTCGAGCGTGTCGCCGTCGTCGAGTTCGAGTCTCCTTGTGGCGAGGTCGAAAGCGACTGCGCGGCGCCCTAGCCGCAGATCGAGAGCAGCGTCGGCGAGCTTGTTGGCATCCGCCAGGATGACGCGGTCGGCCTCCCAGGCACCGGAAAGCACCTGCTTAGACAGCGGAGGACGGTCATAGGGCGGGCGGCGCTCATCGCCGATAAGGGTGACCGTCCCGTCGAACCCCTCACGCCGCAACGCCTGCGCAGCGCTCCATCCGGCTAGAGAAGCGCCTACGACCGTGACCGAGCGCTTCACGCGCCTGACCGTGTCGGGCCGGAGCCGGCGGCCGCTACGGGCCGCCTCACACGTTCATCCGGGCCTAGTCGGCCGAGCCGACTGCTGCCGTAATTGACAGGCACTGTCGCGCGGCTCAGCTCACGCGCTCGGGTAGGCCGCGGCCTTCAGGGCGGTGTCAGGCGACCGAGATGGCCTGTTTCGGGCAGCGTCGCACAGACTCCTCCACCCTGCCGCGGTCGGCTTCGCCGGGCGTCTCGTTGAGGATGTACAGGAAATCGTCGTCGCGCACCTCGAAGATGTCGGGCGCGATCTGCATGCACACGGCGTTGCTCTCGCACAAATCAAAGTCGACGACTATGCGCATTGGAGTGCTCCTTAGCTCTGCTCTTGTGGGTTAGCTCTGCTCTTGGGTCTGCCGAATCCGCCCCGCGTTCGTCGGCCGGCGCGCCGCGGCGCAAAGCCACCGCTCGGTGCGCCACACTAGTCGGTTCGGGTCAAGCGAGCAGGCGCGCGAGGCGGTCTTTGGCTTTGACCTTTGCGAGCGGCCGCCCGATGATCGCCCTGTCGCCGCGCACAAGCACCGGACGCTGCATCAGCCGCGGATAGCGCAGCAGCACCTCGACGACCGCGTCGGCGTCGCCAACATAGTCATCCGCGTCGAGTCCGAGCTTGCGGAACTGCGCGTCCTTGCGCACAAGGTTCTCGACGGGGTCTTCGAGCTTGGAGATCACGTCCCGCAGCGTCGCTTCGTCGGGCCGCTGCTGCATGTACCGCACCTCGGTAAACTCCACTCCGGCTTCGGTGGCGACCGCCACGGCGTTACGCGATGAGTGTCAATACGGATAGTGATAAATCGTCAGCTCTGGCATGATTACGCCTTCCTTTCAGATCTTTCAGGATCAAACCTCTCGGGCTCGCCCTCTTTTTGACTTGTCCTTCTCGAGGCCGCGCGGCTAGGCCCGGCACCGCGGCTGTCTGGTCAGTATCGCATTAGGCGGCACCGTAGATGTCTCGCAGCTCGTGTTTGAGGATCTTCAGTGTGGCGTTACGAGGCAGCGCTTCGGGATGCACCTCGAGCTGCTCGGGGATCTTCTGGCGAGCGAGTCCCGCGCGCTCGCACGCTTTCGTCATCTCCTCGAACGTCAGCGGATCGGCGCCTGCCGCGGTCTCCACAATGGCGCACACGCGTTCGCCGCGCTCGGTGTCGGGCAGGCCGATTACTGCTGCAGCGGCCACACCGGGATGCGCGTAAAGTACATCCTCTATCTCCTTGGCGGAGATGTTCTCGCCTTTGCGAATGATCACGTCTTTGAGCCGACCGGTCAGCGTCAGACGGCCGTCAGCTCGCAACACTCCGAGATCACCGGTGCGAAACCGGCCCGCATCGTCGAACGCATCGGCGTCGAGGCTCGAATCGGTGTAACCCGTGAACAGCATCGGGCCTCGCACGCGCACTTCGCCCTCGGCACCCGAAGGCGCATCGCTGCCGTCACGGCGGACAATCGAAACTTCGCAGCCGTACACGGGACGGCCGTCGGTGTGCGCCAGCTGATCGTCACTGTCGTGTGGCGAGCCCTGGGAGATCATCGGGCACTCGGTCATGCCGTAGCCGTGGGCCACGGGCACGCCCATCTGCTCCTTGACCTCGAAATAGATCTCAGGCGGCTTCGGCGCTCCGCCGCCGGAGAGCACTCGCAGCTCAGGCAGCGCATGGCCGCGCCCGGCGGCTGTCGAACGGCGGTCCTCGGCCAGAAACATCTGATAGAAGGCGGTCGACCCCCCGGCCATGGTCACGCCGTGACGGGCATAGACAGCCACCGCGTCCGCGGGTGAGAAACTCTCGAGCAGCACCGCGCCGAAGCCGGCTGCGAGCATCGTGACCATGTAGTCGGGGCCGCCTATATGGGCGTAGGGAAAGGCGATAGACCCCACGTCGTCGCCGCTCATGTCGAGCGCCTTAGCAAGACCGATCCCACCGGCGATCAGCGAAGCGTCTGTGTGCTTCACGCCCTTGGGCTCCGCGGTGGTGCCGGACGTGTAATACAACCACCGGATGCCACTGGAATCTGGCGCCGGAGGCGGTGGCAGCGACCCCGGATCTGCGGACGGCAGCGAGTGGTAGCCGTTGAGAATCACCGGCTTCGGGTCGAGGCCCTCGCAGACCTGATCGATCATGGCCCGATAGTCGAAGCCGCCCCACTGTCCGGGGTGCACCACCAGCCGAGCTTTCGTCTGCGAAATGCAGAAGCCCACCTCACGGTGGCGGTAGATGTGGATGATCGGGTTCTGAACCGCGCCGAGCCGGCTGAGCGCGAAGCTCAGCAGCACGGTCTCTATGCGGGTCGGCAGAATCCAGGTGACCGGAACTCCGGGGCCGACGCCGAACTCTCGCAGCCCCGCGGCTACGCGCTCAGCCCGGTGCTCAAACTCGGCGAAGGTAAGCTTTCGGTTGGCGTCGTCTATGAGCATCACCCGGTCGGGCGTGGCCCGCGCCCGGCGCCGCAGAAGATCCCAGAACGTTCGGGCGTCGTAGATCGGCTGATTCAACGCGTTCCGCCTTGCGCCCTCAGCCCCGGACGCCTCACCCCAAACCGTCCGTCCCAAGCAACTCGGTCTCCGGCCTTCAGACAGCGGGTGTGCATTGACCGCGCACTTTAGCGCTCTGCGCCCTCCGGGGGCTTGTCGTCAGGCCGGCGCGCGCCGGCCTGCGCCCGGGATCCGTTCCCAGGGTTTCCTGCGGGGGTTCCCTGCGGGGCCGAAACGAGCCGGAGCCCGCCGGCTGTGATGCCGGCGGGCTCCGGGGTGTCCCTGGAGGGGTGGGAAGAGGATCCGTGCACTGGCGGACCCAGTTTGCGGACCCGATCTCTATGACCGGTGCCACAACCAGAAGGTTACACCTTCGTCACAGGTTTGTCACACTTCTGTAAACCGTACGCCGCGCCATCGGCAGGGTGGTCGCGCCATCGGCAGGGTGGTTGTGAGCCCTCGCCAGCCAAGCGCGGCAGCCGGGGATCAGCCGGGACGGGCGCCATACACCGGCGCAGGAGGCTGTTCACCCGCTATCGACAGGCGGGCCAGATCGCCAGCCTCCGACACCTCCATAGAACGCTCCCCCACCGAGTGCACCGGGCCGTGCTGCCACCCGTCGCATACGTTCAGCTGACCGCCCGTGCACTCAAAGACCCGTCCGGTCACGTCGCATGCTGCGCTGCCCAGCCACACCACGAGCGGCGAGACATTGTCCGGTGCTTTGGGATCCCAGCCGTCCGGCACCTGCTTGTCGTAGAACACGCCGACGGTCATCCGCGTGCGCGCGTCAGGCGCGACGGCGTTGACCCGCACGCCGTAGCGGCCCCATTCGGCGGCTTGTTGAACGGTAAGAAGGGCTATGGCGGCTTTGGCCGCTGCGTAGTTCCCCTGGCCGATCGAGCCCATCAGCCCCGCGCCGGAGGAGGTGTTTACGATGCGCGCCTCAGTCTGCTCACCCGATTTAGCTCTGGCGCGCCAGTGTTCAATGGCGTGGCGGGCCGGCGCGAAGTGGCCTTTGAGATGCACACGCACGACCGAGTCCCACTCTGTCTCGGTCATGTTCGTCAGCATCCGGTCGCGCAGAAACCCGGCGTTACAAACCAACGTGTCGAGGCGCCCCCACTCCTCGATTGCGGTGGCGACCATCGACCGAGACTGATCCCAGTCCGCTACATCAGACCGATCGGCCAGCGCAGAGCCACCCGCCGAGACGATCTCGTCGACTACGGCGGCTGCAGCGTCCTCGGGTTCTCCCTGTCCGCCGGCGGTCCCGTCTCGGGCGACGCCGAGGTCGTTCACAAGCACATGCGCACCCTGAGAGGCGAACGCCAAGGCGTGAGCGCGCCCCAGCCCTCGTCCCGCTCCGGTGACGATCACCACGCGTCCGTCGCAGTACCCCATCGCAGCCGTGTGCCTCTCGTCAGCCTTGTCCAGCCAGGGCCGTCATGTCAGCCCGGCCTTGATAATTCGGCCCTGTTCACCGGTGGCCGCGCACCAGGCGACCCGGCCTGGCGCCAGTGTCCTCGCCGTGTGAGCGGGTCTGCTGACCGGCTACCACAGTGGCTGTGTAGCCCTCAGCCCTCTGCAGCAGCCTGCGTCCGCCGGCGGGCAGGTCGTGCACTAGCTCAGGCGTCCGCAGATTCAGCGCATCGAAGTCGATCACGTTCAGATCGGCTCGTTTGCCCGGCTCGACGGTTCCGCGGTCGCGCAGCCCGTACAGCTCGGCGGTGTCGCGGGTCTGCTTGCGCACCACCCATTCCAACGGCAGCTTCTCACCTCTGTGCCGATCGCGCGCCCAGTGGCTGATCATCGTGGTCGGCAGCGAGGCATCACATATCAGCCCGCAGTGAGCGCCCCCGTCAGAAAGGCCGGTCACAGCCCTGGGATGGGTGAGCTGCTCCCGGATCGCATCGTGGTTGCCATCCACGTAGTTGAACAGCGGCGCCAGCAACAGAGCCCGGCCGTCCTCCGCGCAGAACGCGTCGTACGCAGCCTCAAGCGGGGCCACTCCCTCGGCTTTCGCTAGACCTGCCACGGAGCGCTCGGGCGTGGGCTCGTAGTCAGGAGGGTCACCCAACACGTACAGGCCTTCGAGCATCAACGCAGACAGCACTCCGATGGCTTCGTGCATCCCGCCGCGACGCTCGCCATCGGGTTCCGACAAGATCGCGGCCTTCACTCGAGGATCCCTCAGCCGCTCAATCCGCTCGGCCAACGGCAGACGCTCTATAGCCCGATAGGAGGGACGCAGACCGAAAGGATGACTGGTCTGCCAGCCGATCAGCAGCCCAAACGGCCGGCCCGCCACCTGCGGATACAGATCGGCACCCGTCTCAGCGGCTTGCTGGGACACGTCCAGCAGCTCGCGCCAAAGGTCTGGCGCGGCGGACACCTGAAGCAGCGCGAAGCTCACCGGCTGGTCGATCTCGGCTGACATGCGCCGCATCCAGTCGACCTCGGCCCAGGGCGCCACAAGATCGCGCCCGGTTGTTCCGGCGGGGGCCAGCTCGAAGACGCCTCCTCCTCCGTCGCGCAGGCCTCGCCCCAGGGCGAACAGCTCGTCGGTGGCCGCGAAGGTGCCAGGAACAGGTTCGCCGTCCATGGCCCTATGCGCAAGCGTGCGCGAGGTCGACACGCCGAGGGCGCCCGCCTCGACCGCTTCGGCGACGATCCGCCCCATGGCGGCTGTCTCACAAGGATCGGCCGGCTCGTTCCTGGCGCCGCGTTCACCCATCACGTAGGCCCTAACCGCGCCGTGGGGTACTTGGGTGCCCACATCCACAGCCCAGCGGCGCCTGTCGAGAGCGTCTAAGTAGTCACCGAAGGTCTCCCAATCCCATTCGATGCCCTCGGAGAGCGCCGCTCCCGGGATGTCCTCCACGCCCTCCATAAGCTGGACGAGCCACTGTTGCGCTCCGGGGCGCACGGGGGCGAAGCCGACGCCGCAGTTGCCCATCACCACCGTGGTGATGCCGTGGGCGGAACTCGGCTCCAACAGGTCGTCCCAGGTCGCCTGGCCGTCGTAGTGAGTGTGGATGTCGACGAAGCCTGGCGTAACGATCTGGCCCGTGGCGTCGATGCTCCGTGAGGCCTCGCCCGGCAGCTCCGCTCCCACGGCCACGATGGCGTCGCCCACCACGGCCACATCGGCTTCGCGAGGCCGGGTACCGGTGCCGTCCACAAGCAGCCCGCCGCTGACCTTCAAGTCGTACATGAACTCAGTGTAGGCACCCCGCTCCAGGCGGTCCGGCGAGGTGGCGGCCGAGCTTGCCGCGAGGCTTATTACCACAGCAATCCCGTCCGGTATGGGAGTGGTTCATTCCGTGCGGCAGGGATGTGATTCGCGCGGCACGGCTGTGATTGATGGGCCAGGTATGGCGCGCGTTGCGCGAACTGCTACCCTGCCCGCGCCGATCCTCTACCCTTCCTACGCCGATCCTCACAAGATGATGTACCTACCACCTCCCACACCACGGGCTGGCTGTAGCGCCAACCGACCCGACACTCCGACTGTCACCGTCGGCGTGCCGGGTAGCGCGCCGCGCCGAGGAGTGCCGACCGGCGATACGTCCCACCCTCATATGCACCGCAGGCCATGAGCGGACCCCGGGCCCCCAAGGAAGTTCGTATCCGTGCGGTGATCGCTCTGCTGGTGGCGGTGCTCGCCTTGTCGGTGCTGCCACTGGTGCTCGACCTCACAGTCCAGGAAAGCAACCCCTTCGTGTATGTGGCGATACAGACGCTGGCGATGACCGTAGCGCTGGTCGTTTACCTGTACTCGACGGCGAAGCGCCGCTTCGGCACCAACAAGATCCGAGAGATCGTCGGACCGGCGCGCAATCTGCTCGTGACTGCCCACACGAGCAACGGCGGACGGCGCCGCAGCCCCATTGTGGCCGGTCTGCGGACCCCGCTGTTGTGGGCGGTGATCGTGGGCTTGGAATACAGCCTGTTCGGCTGGTCGATCCGCTACGTCGACGCGGCCGTAACGGCCATCATCTACGGGCTGTGGCCCTTGATCATGATCTACGCCCTGATCTATCTCTCAGAGGACGCCGACGGCGCGATGGAATACCACATGCCGCTGCGCAAGCGGATTCTCACCGCTGTGGCGCTCGTGGGGCTGGTCATCGTGGTGCTGGGCCAGCGTCCTGAGGGCGGAGCGCTGTTCAGCGAGACGATGGTGACGACCTTCTTCGGGATGCTGCTGGCGTTGATCGCGGCTCTGCTCAACGGCATGAACCCCGCGATGAGCATCCACTTCTCGGACCTGC
Source organism: Acidimicrobiales bacterium (assembly GCA_965214945.1). Taxonomy (GTDB): domain Bacteria; phylum Actinomycetota; class Acidimicrobiia; order Acidimicrobiales; family Aldehydirespiratoraceae; genus JAAXHB01. The sequence continues at coordinate 1,890,749 of OZ244029.1, forward strand.
TCTATGAGATCATCGCCTACGACGAGCGGGTCAACCGCAGGCTGCGAGCCCGGCAGAAGCTGTGGCTGGCGCTTTACGCCGTCACCGCCGGGAGGCTGCTGTCGCTGCCGGTGAACCTTGTGCTGGGCTTCGTGATGTTCGGCGGAAATCTGAGCATCACCCCGGTTGGCGCTCTGGCAGCCGTAGCCACAGGGCTAACGCTGCTGCCAGCCGCCTCAATCCTGCTGCGGCTCGCCAACCTCAGCATCTACGACCTGGGTGCCAACGCTCTGTGCTACGCCGAACCGGTGTTCACGCTGGTGTGGCTGATGCTGCTCACCAGCATCGACGTCCCCCGCTTCGACCTGTTCATCGTTGGCGCGGCGATCATCGTCGCTACCAACATGCTAATCCACCTGATTCCCGATCCTGGCGGCACCACCGACCCTGCGTCCGAGGCGGGCATGGAGTTCCACGCCTGACCGCCTAACGAAGCAGGCGCGTGCTCGGGCCTCACGGCGTGCGCGCAGACGGGCAGCAGCTCTCGCCGCGCTCGGCGTGGCAACAGCAGCGCTTCACGGCGCCGTCGCCTGCGCCACAGCGAGCAACAAGCCATCTGTGGCAGATCAGACCTCGACGTCGGCGAAGTCGGTGTTCGGCGCGACACCCGCCGACACTCCTTACTTGGCACCCGGACTGGTCGGCCCCGAGTCAGCGAAGTCGGTGTTCGGCGCGACGCCCGCCGGGGACAGCCTGACTTGGTACACCGTGGAGATCTTGGAGCGACGCCCGCACGACCCGGAAGCGTTCACGCAGGGTCTCGAATTCGCGGATGGGGCGCTCTATGAGAGCACCGGACTATACGGACGCTCGTCGCTGCGCTCTGTTGATCCCGTCAGCGGCACGGTGACAGCGCAGACCGACTTGAGCGCGGATCTGTTCGGCGAGGGTCTGACCGTGGTCGACGACCGCATCGTACAGCTCACTTGGAGGAGTGGGCGGGCCATCGCATACGACCGCGTGACGCTGGCACCCGTCGGCGAACACCGCTACGAGGGAGAGGGCTGGGGGCTGTGTCACGCCGCGGACGCGCTGTGGATGTCGGACGGCTCGGACCGCCTCAGCAGACGCGACACCCGTTCGTTCGGGCTGATCGAGACCGTCCGGGTGACCTCGCCCGATGCGGGCTTGGCCGTTCACAGCCTGAACGAACTGGAATGCACCGAAGGGCGGGTCATCGCCAACATGTGGCAGACCGACCGTCTGTTGGTGATCGACGTGCGCACGCCGGGCGAGGCGCGAGTGGAGGCAGTGATCGACGCCACGCCATTAGCGGAAGACGTCCGGTGGTCGTTCCCCGACCACCAAGTGGACGTGCTCAACGGCGTCGCCGACCCGCGCGACGGATCCGGCACGCTGTGGCTCACCGGCAAGCGCTGGCCGGTGCTGTACCGCGTGCGGCTCGTCTCAAGCTGAGCGGCCTCATGCCGGCGTTCCACTCGCGCAAGGGCTCTTCTGCCCGAACGGCTCGAATGCCGCGGCACCGATCCTCGGGCACCTGTCGAACCGCCGCCCTGGTCGCCGCGTTGCTCGCAGCCGCTGCCGCAGCGTGTGGCGCTGACGACCCCTTATCCGATCCCGTGCCGACGGTCCCATCCGTCACGACGGTCGCGATATCTGCAGCCGACGTCAGCTCGGCGGCACCCGACGCGGATGTGGTCGACCTCGAGCAGCCCGACAAAGCTCCGGCTGTCCCCACTACGACGCCGGATTTCGGTGATCTTCGCAAGGTCGAAATCGACACCGAGCCTGTGCTGACCCTCGACCGCCCCATCGACATGGCCATCGCCCCCGGAGACGACCTGGCGTGGGTGGCCGAGCGGGGCGGCCGGGTGCTGCGGGTCGATCTCGACGCGGGCGAGGCCGTAGAGACTGTCCTCGACATCAGCGCCGAGACCACCACCGAAGCCGAGCGGGGCCTGCTGGGTTTGGCAGTGACCCGCGACTGGCTCTTCATCGACTACACCGACCTCAACGGTGACACTCGCATCGAGGCGTTCGAGCGTTCCGACAGCGGCTTGAGCGGCCGCCGCCGGCTGCTGCTGACCCAGGAGCAGCCCTACGCCAACCACAACGGGGGCGGGATTGAGATCGGTCCTGACGGCCACCTCTACATCGGCCTCGGGGACGGAGGCTCCAGGGACGACCCCCTCAATGCCGGCCAGGACCGTTTCTCCTGGCTGGGCGCGATCCTACGGATCGACCCGACACCCGACGCGGATCAGCCCTACGCCATCCCGCCGGACAATCCGTACGCCGACGGCGCCGGGGGCAGGCCCGAGATCTTCCTCACCGGCGTGCGCAACCCGTGGCGGTTTTCCTTCGACACGGCCACCGGCGACCTGTGGGTTGCCGACGTGGGCCAGGACACATTCGAGGAGGTCACCCTGCTGCTGGCCGCCAACCGCGGCGGGGCCGGCGCCAATCTGGGTTGGAGGCTGCGCGAGGGGCTGCACGAGTTCTCAGGCGACCGGCCCCAAGCGAACGTCGATCCGGTGTGGGAGTACAGGCACGATCGGGGGTGCAGCGTGACCGGCGGCCACGTGTACCGGGGTGCGGCCATCGCCGATCTCGTCGGCGTCTACGTGTTCGGTGACTGGTGCACGTCGCGGGTTTGGGCGATCTCGACTGCCGAAGGGGTCGTCGCCTTCCGTGATCTGGGCGCCGATGTCCCGGGCGGTGATCTTGTCTCATTCGGGCTTGACCGCTCCGGCGAACTCTACACCTTGTCTTTGAGCGGGCCCATCGCCCGGATCGTGCCAGACTGAGAGCCAGAACGAGCGGCCAGGCGAAATGCCCGACTGATTAGGCGAATGCCCGACTGATTAAGAGAAGCGGCCAGGCGAATGCCCGCTTAGTGAGCGCCCGGGCCTAGCCAAGGCTGCTGGAGAGAGCGTTGTAGCAGTTGCGGAGCTTGCGCGCCGTGTCGGCAGCGTGCCTGTCATCGCGATAGCGGGTGCGCGGCCAGAAGAAACCCCGCAGCCCGTCCTTGAACCGACGGGGCACGACATGAATATGCAAATGAGGCACCGACTGACTGACGCGGTTGTTCATCGCCACGAACGTGCCGTGCGCTCCGAGCGCGGCTTCTGCCGCGGCGCTGATCAGCCTCGACCTGCCGAACAGGGGCCCCACCTGCTCGGCTGGCAGATCGGCCAGCGTCTCGTGGTGCTCGCGGGGTAGCAGCAAAACGTGGCCCTCGAAGAGCGGCCGAACGTCGAGCACCGCGACGGCACACGCGTCGTCCATCACGAAATGGGCCGGCTCGACACCGGAGATGATGTCGCAGAACACGCATACGGATACGTCAGGCTTCCGGCGTCTCATGGTGGGAACCTACCCATGTATCATGGCACCCATGGCTGAAATTCATGATGCGAGCAATACGAGCCAGTCGAACGCAACCACGGTGGCAGTCGCCGCGGACGGTGTGATCATCGACTGGGTTACCGGTCTCAGGTCCCATGTGGCGGCCCGACTGCGAGTCCCCCCTGAGCGCTTAAGCGAGAACGTGTCTTGGAACCTGGCCGAATGGGGAGTCGACAACCCTCAGGAGTACCTTCGAGGGTTCTTGTCGTCGCCAATGGCTGCGAGGGTCAGCCCGATTGACGACGCAGCGCAGGGACTGGCTGAGCTGAGGGGCGCCGGCTTCTCGGTGCTGGCGGTCACGCGGCGCCAGCACATGGTGGGCGACGATGCTTACGCCCGGTCGAAGGCCCGAGAGATCACCGCCCAATGGTTCGAAGACCACCCCGAGCTGGGAGTCGGCCCGAGCGAGTTAGTGTTCACCGCCGATCCGGTGTCTGTGAGAGCTGACGTGTGGATCGACAATGCGCCGGGGCGGGTGGAGCGCCTGTTGAAGCAGAACAAGCCGGTGTGGGTGATGCCCCAGCCCTGGAACCGCTCAGTGCAGACCCGCCCGGGAGTGCACGTCTTGTTCGACTGCTGGAAATCGGTCGAAGACCTGATCGGAGCCCACCGCGCCTGAGCCACCGCCCAGTGAGACTCCGGGCCCAGCAGCCGTTACCAGAGCAAGTTGAGGTCGGTCTAGAGCAAGTTGAGGTCGGGCTCGCTCCAAAAGCCCGCAAGAGGCTTGACGGCACCGGCGGCGTATTCTCTGAGCCTGCGCTCTGCATCTGGCTCGAAGATTTTCATTGCGTCAAACACCAGATTCGGGTTTAGTGAACGCAGAGCCCTGTCTCCCGAGCTGCCGGGCTTGGGCAGATCGGATGTGAGAAGCAGAATACGGGCATGGTCTGGATGTCCGATTCTTTTGAAGCCGCTTTTGGATTGAAGCACTAGGATGCGGCCCAGAGACTTCCAGAGGGTGTCCGTTCGCATCAGGCCGGGTCGTGAGGTTGTGAACGCACCGGATACATCAACATGCCAATCTCGGCCGGTCTTGTCTCTCGCCAAGAAGTCAAACTGTATCCCGAGTCGTGCCATACGGTCATTGGTTTTGACAATCTCAAAACCCGATTCCTTAAGACAGTTACGAGCCAAGTCTTGGGCCGTCTTGCCCTCGCGCACGGCACGCGCCTGAAAGTCCTCCTGCGGCTGTATGTGACGGCTAGCCTTCGCTGATGGTCTGTCACCTGATTTCGGCGCAGCATTCAATGTGGTATGATTAAGTTCAGCATCAACCGGGCCAATATCAATCGGAAATAAGCGGCGGGCGCGTGTCTCATTGGTTTGGTGGCGGGCGCGTGTCTCATTGGTTTGATTGGCGGTCGGCACCGGTTCAGAAGCCAGACGCCTGCGGGCTATTTCGCAGTAGCCGGCGTCGATATCGAAGCCGATGCCCTGCCTTCCGGCCCGTTTGGCAGCCACCAGCGTCGTTCCAGAGCCCATGAACGGATCGAGCACCACATCGCCCTTATAGGTGTAGAGATCGATGAGCCGGCGCGGCAGCTCCACCGGGAACGGGGCCGGATGACCCACCCGCCGGGCAGATTCCGCGTCGATGCGCCACACATCCAGCGTCGCCTCCATGAACTCGTCCGCGGTCAGGGTGTTCTCATGGGGCAGGCCCTCGGCGGCCCGGCGGGCCCGCGGGCGGGCGCGGTCCATGCGTCCCTTGCTGGCGACGATCACCCGCTCGCTGATGTCGCGCAGTACGGGATTGGCGGCGCTGCGGTATGAGCCCCAGGCCACCGATCCTGTGGCCCCAGCGGCCTTCTGCCAGATGATCTCGCCGCGCAGAAGCAGCCCCAAGTCGTCTTGAAGGATGCCGATCACATCCGCGCTGAGACTCCGGTACGGCTTGCGGCCCAGGTTTGCGACGTTGACCGCTATGCGCCCGCCCGGTTCGAGCACCGTAACGCAGGCCGCGAACACGACGCGCAGCATTTGCAGGTAATCCAAGTAGTCCGCCGGTACCGACGGCCCATCCGCGCCGGTCACAGCCAGCTCGTACTCCTTGCCGACGAAGTAGGGGGGTGAGGTCACCACCAAGGCGACCGAGTTTGCGGGCAGCACGTCCGCGATCTCGCGGCTATCGCGGCAGTGGATGGGAGTCGGGTTCTTCGCGAGGCGGTCGACTGCGTCGTCGGAGCTGAATCGAGGTGACTTGAACCGGGCGTAGAACGCGGAGGAGTCGTGGTTCTCACGCCGCCCCACGCCGAACGCGGACGTGGAGGTGGAGCGGCGCTGGGCGCTCACGGACGGATGGCGAACATCGTGGCCAGCTCCGCCCGGGCCAACGGAGAAAGGGTGTTCCAGTCGTAGATCGAGCCGCCTATCGAGCCGGAGTCGTCCAACGCCCGCACGAATTCCCGTATCTCGCTCAGCGTGGCCAGCGGCTCCCCCGAAACTGTCTCAGCGGAGCCGCCGTCAGTGCCGCCGATGCCGCCGATGCCATGCACGAGCGCATCTTCGTCTGACAAGTTAGCCCTCAGGCGGCGAACCGACTCTTCGTGATACGAGTAGCCGTCGCCGTAGGTGCCTGAGCGGAACGACCAGTAGCTCATCGGCAACCACACATCGTAGAGCGGCGCCAGCTCACGCCACGGGAACACGGGCCAATAATCGAGGTTCACCACCTCGATGAGCACAGGAGGCAGCACAATGGCGCCCAACGGTCCGTCGACGCTGTCGGACACAAGCTGCGAGAACGCCACGAGCCGCTCGGCCCGCTCTGTCGGCGTCAGGCCGTCGTCCGTCCATTCGATGTCCACAGCCACCCCGTCGAATCGATGTCCGCTCACTTGAAACTCGTCGAGCAGCCTGATGCGGTTCAGGTCGCGACCGTCGAACGTCCACCTGGGCAAGTACCAGGCCACCACCGCCATCCCCCGCTCGTGGGCGCCGATCAGCCATTGCGCCAGCAGCTCTCTGTCCTCGATGCCGCCTGGTGATCGGGAGCTGTGTCTGGCGGCCTGCAGAAAGACTGTTTTCACGCCGTCCGCGGCCATCTGGTCGAGTGCGGCCGCCGTGACCGGCGGATCGTCACCGGCGTAGGGCGGCGAGTAGTCGAACACGTCGACCCATGTTCCGTAGCCGCGGTACACATCTACGGTCCGCAAGGCCGGAACGACATCGGCGATACGGGAGGCCTCACCCTCTGCGGACTGCCCCGCCCCCGCTTCGTGTTCACCATCTGCGGGCACACCATCTGTGGACGCCTCCGGCGAGGTGACGGCCGCGGCCGCTTCTGACGGGACTGCCGGCTGCGGTGTCAGCGTGTCGGGCGCCTGTGGCTGTGGCGACGGCTCAACGGTCTCGTCGCCCCGATTTGACACAACAAGCGCCGCCCCCACTAGCGCGCCTACGGCCAATGCCACCGCCGCCAGCATCCACAGCCGCTCCGGGCGGTCAGGCTTACCTCTTTCAGACGCTGGCTGCTCCATTACTGTGACAGTATTGCCGCAGCGCTCGTGCATCCGCGATCCCGGCCGAGATCTGAGCAACACGTCGGTATCCCAAACCTGCGAGAGCGGCGTCATTAGGCTTGAGCATCGTGGACGGGCGTGAACCTGTCGCGGTCTCAGTGGCCCGCCGCCGGCTGTTGCTGGCGATGGGGTTCGGCGCAGCCAACGTGGCTGTGCTGCAGAAGCTGCCCCTTCGCCGCCGGGGGCGCGCCGGCGGCGAAGGGGCAGCCGCAGAAGCTGGCCGCGAGCCCGCGTCGGATGGTGATGCCGCTCCCGAATCGGACGAACTGCCGGACGCCCCGGTCGTAGACGAGGCCGCAGCTGTACCTGTCGGCGAGCAGGAGGTGTTCGACCTGGTGATATCGGGCGGCCGGGTGATCGATCCCAACTCAGGATTCGACGCCGTGGCCAGCCTTGGGATCAAGGGATCAACTGTCGCGGCGTTCGCATCAATCTCTGCTGCTCCGCTGCTTTCGCCCACAACCATCGACGCCACCGGACTCGTGGTGTCGCCAGGCTTCATCGACATCTTGTCCTACAGCCCGAACGGCTACGGCGAGTGGTACAAACTCGCTGACGGGGTTACGTCCAACCTTGGCATGCACGGTCTCGACAGCCGAGCCGAACCTTGGTTCGCGGCCCATCCGGACGGCAGCTCGCCGATTCACTTCGGCGGCGCTTACGACCATGCCGAGGTACGCTTCATGCACGGCCTAGGGCCTTACCAAGAGGCCGACCCCGTTACCGCGGCGGCGATCCTCAGCGACGCTCGAGCCGATCTGAGCGGCGGCTTTATCGGCCTGCACATGCAGCCCGAACACACTCCCGCCACCACCGCGGTTGAGGTGCTGGCGCACGCCGCGCTCGCGGCGGAGCACGACGTGCCGCTTTGCGTCCACGCCCGCTACTCCGACAACCAGGAGCCCGGCACCAACCTCGAAGCTATTGACGAGCTGATCAACGCGGCCCGAGAGACTGGCGCGCACGTCCACGTGGAGCACATCAACTCCACCGGCGGCACCGGCGTGATGGCCGAGGCCCTCGACCGGCTGAAGAACGCCCGAGACGACGGCGCACAAATGACGGCGTGCGTTTACCCGTACGACTTTTGGGCTGCGTACGCGCAGTCGGCCAGATTCGACAACTGGGAGCAGAAGTACGGCATCGGCTTCAGCGACCTGCAAGTCGTCGGCACAGCAGAACGACTGACCGCCGCCACATTCGACGATGCGCACGCCGCCAATGCGCTCACGGCCGCATTCGCGATCCCGCCCGACGACATCAAGATGGCGCTGCAGGCCGATTTCGTGATGGTCGGTAGCGACTCCATCCTCCTGCCGTCACACGCCAGCCATCCCCGCGCCACCGGATGCTTCAGCCGCGTGCTGGGCCGTTACGTCCGCGAACTCGGCGTGATCGACCTGACCTCCGCGTTGTCGAAGATGACGATCCAGCCGGCCCGTCTGCTGGAACGCCGCTGCCCTGCCCTGCGCCGCAAAGGGCGGATTGCCATCGGATCAGATGCCGACATCACCGTGTTCGATCCGGCGGCCGTCGCCGACCGCTCCACCGTGGACGACCCCGCCCGCGAATCTGAAGGCATCCGCTGGGTGATCGTGGAAGGCAAGGTGATGAAGTCTCCCGACAGTTTAGACGTCACTGGCACGTCGCTCCCAGGCCGAGCGCTGCGCTCCGACATCGTCTGAGCCCTGCCGCGGACTGCGGACCGACATCGGCAGCGATCGGCCGCGGACCGCGTCCCGACATCGTCTGAACCCGGCGATGATGCCAGTGTCGCAACTGCCGCTTACACTCAGATTGTGACCTTCAAGATAGGAGACAGGGTCGTATATCCCCATCACGGCGCAGCTGAGATAATCCGGCTGGAGAAGCGAGTCTTCTCCGGCGAGGAGAAGGACTACCTGGTGCTGGAGATGACCCACGGAGACATGACAGTGGCCGTGCCTACGGACAAAGTCGAGGACGTCGGCATGCGCTGGCCCATCGACCCAGAAGACGTGGAAGACTTGTTCGAGGTGATGGCCCGCCGCGACATCCGCGAGCCGGCGAACTGGTCGCGCCGCTACAAGAACCACCAGGAGAAACTGAAGTCGGGCGACGTCTACCAAGTTGCCGAGGTGGTCAGGAACTTGGCGCGTCGGCTGGCCGCCAGGGGGCTTTCTGCGGGTGAGAAGGCGCTTTATAACACGGCGCGGACGGTGCTCGTGTCGGAGCTGTCGTTTGCGTTAAGGGTCACCGAGGAAGAGGCGTCTCTGACAGTCGACGAGGTGCTCGAACGTCCATAAGGCTCGAATCGCCTCTGAGGCATGCCGCGCCCGTGGCAGTCAGCTCAAAATCAGCAGCTCAATCTCAGCAGCTCAAGTCTCGCAGTGCTGAGTTCAAGTCTCGCGGTGCCGGGCGGCCGCAGCGATGCCAGGGATCCTGTGTTGCCAGGCGAGCTGAGGCAGCGTCCCAGGCGGGTGCAGCTTCCTAGGCGGGTTGAGGCAGTGACAGGAGCGTCAGTTCAGCGCACTAGCCCGCCGCCGTCGACCACAAGTGACTGTCCGTTGACCATGGCCGCAGCGTCGGACGCGAGCCACACCGCGGCGGCAGCCACCTCGTCGGCGGACAGCAGCCGCCCGTGGATGTTCGATCCGGCGATCATCTTGGCGAGGTTCTCGTCGTCTCCTATGAAGCCCCGGATCATCGGCGTGTCGGTTGCGCCGGGCAGTAGCGCGTTCACCCTGATCCCGGAGCGCGCATATTCTTGGGCGGCGGCCTTGGTGAGGCCGACGACTCCGTGCTTCGCTGCTGTGTAGTGGGGCAGCCCTGGCGCTGCCACGATTCCCGCTCCCGACGACGTGTTGACGATGGCACCGCTGCCAGCTGCGGACATGTGGCGCAGCTCGTGCTTCATGCACAGGAAAACGCTCGTCAGGTTTGCCGCGATCATTCGCTTCCACCTGGCCATGTCGAGTTCGTGGAAGCTGCTGATGGCGTCAGTGACGCCCGCGTTGTTGAACGCCGCGTCGATTCGCCCGGTAGCGGTGACCACCCCATCGACGAGAGTGGCGACAGCGGCCTCGTCGGTCAGATCCGCCAGCACGGCGCTGGCGGCACCTCCCGCGGCATCTATCGCTTCGGCTGTGCCCCGCGCGCCCGCTAGGTCGCGGTCGACGACCGTTACGTGAGCAGCACCCTGGGTCGCGAACTGAAGCGACGCGGCACGCCCGATGCCGCTAGCGCCGCCGGTCACCAGCACCGATTTGCCCTCAGCCAACCCCGTGACGGCCGAAGCGCGCCTCATAGCGAACGCCTCAGTGGCATTCACCGAAGCCGCACCGTCGGTTATTCGCTTCTGCCGCGCCGTGCTGGAACGCCGCGAGGCGAGAATGCCGCCAGCAGGTCGCAGGCACGCTCAAACGCGCTCGATGATTGTGACGTTGGCCTGGCCGCCGCCTTCGCACATCGTCTGCAGCCCCCAGCGGCCGCGGCGCCGCTCCAGTTCATGGACGAGCGTGGTCATCAGCTTGGCGCCGGTACAGCCCAGCGGATGCCCCAGCGCGATGGCGCCGCCGTTGACATTGACCTTGGCGTGGTCGATGCCGTGCTCGCGCATCCAGGCGATCGGCACCGAGGCGAACGCTTCGTTGCACTCGAAGAGGTCGAAGTCGTCCACCGACATGCCAGTCTTGCCCAGCGCGTAGGCCGTCGCAGGGATCGGGCCGGTCAGCATGATGATCGGGTCGTCGCCGCGCGCTGAGATGTGATGGATGCGAGCCTTGGGCTTCAGGCCGTGGACTCTCACGGCCCGCTCCGACGCCACGAGCACGGCCGCGGCACCGTCGCTTATCTGGCTCGACACCGCCGCGGTCAGCCGCCCGCCCTCCGCAAGCGGCGCCAGTGAGGCCATCTTCTCCAGCGACGTGTCGCGGCGCGGCCCCTCGTCGCAGACGACATGGCCCAGAGACACGATCTCCGCCTCGAACCGTCCCTCGTCGATGGCCCGCACCGCTCGCCGGTGGCTCTCTAGCGCGTAGCGCTCCATCTCGCCGCGGGTGATGCCCCACTTCTCGGCGATCATCTCCGCTCCGAGGAACTGCGACACCTCCTGGTCGCCGTAGCGCCTCACCCAGCCGTGCGAGCCACTGAACGGGTCGGCGTGGCCGAGCGGCTCGGCCGCGGTGAGCGCATAGCCGATCGGCACCATCGACATGTTCTGCACACCGCCGGCCACCACCAGGTCGCAGACGCCGGCCTTGGCGGCCATAGCCGCGAAGCTGATGGCCTGCTGGCCCGACCCGCATTGGCGGTCGACGGTCACGCCAGGAACGGCTTCGGGCAGGCCGGCAGCGAGCCAGCAGGTCCGGGCGATGTCGCCTGCGTTCGGGCCGACGCTGTCGAGGTTGCCGAAGATCACGTCTTCGACGGCGGCGGGATCGACGCCGGTGCGGTCGATCAGCGCGCCGATAGCCACCGCGCCGAGGTCTGCAGGGTGCACCGCCGAGAGCGCTCCCCCACGCCTGCCGGTCGGCGTGCGAACTGCGTCGACTATGTAGGCCTCTCCCATCGGGGTCTCCTTTGTCAGCGGTCGCTCTCTGCAGTCTGGCCTGCCGGAGTGCTGCTCCCAGCATGCGCGCGCCGTTGGCCGAATTGCGGGATGATATGCCGCCCCATCAGCTCGATGGTCTGCATCACCTTGTGGTGGGGGATCTTGTACGGGTTGAACAGGCAGAACACGATGTCGCAGCCGGTGGCCTCATATGCCCGAAACATCTCAACGGCCCGGTCCACGTCACCGCACACACAGGCGTTGGCGTCCATCAGGTAGTCCATAGTGAGATGTTCGATCGAGCCGTCCTCCACATGGTCAGCGGTCGTCGCCAGGTAATCGTAGGTGCCCAGCTCGGCCTCCATCTCGCGCAGCCACTGAGCGACTGAGCCGATAAGGCGGGCACCCGTCTTGGGGTACCACTCGAACGACTCGGTGGCGGTGTCGAGCGCCTCGGCGTTTGTGGGCGCTACGTTCACCATCGTGAAGCTTGCGGCCCTGTCGTTCACGAAATGGCCGATCGGCGCATGGCAATTCGCGATGCCCTTGCGGTAGATCCCGATGCGCCGGCCGAGTTCCTCAGGCGGAGTGCCCACCGAGAAGGACAGCAGACCAAGGCCGGCCTCGCCGATCATGCGGTGGCCTCCGTCTGAGCTGGTGGCCGCCCACAGCGGCGGATGGGGGCGCTGCAGCGGCTTCGGCAGCACCCGTCGGCGCGGCATCTTCCAATTGTCGCCGTCCCATTCCATCTCGTCGCTGGTCATGGCCGCGACGGTCATCTCTATGGCCTCTCGCCACATCGCGCGGGTGTCGCCGGGATGGATGCCAAAGCCCTCGAGCTCTAGGCGGGTGGCGGAGCGTCCAGTGCCCAACTCCACGCGCCCACCGGAAAGCAGGTCGAGCACGGCTACGGACTCAGCGGTGCGCACCGGGTGGTTGTAGGGCTTGGGCATCAGACGGACGCCGTAACCGAGCCGCAAGTTCTTCGTGACCGCAGCCAGGTGGCCGTAGAGCACCTCAGGGTTGGAGCAGTGCGAGAACTCCTCCAGGAAGTGGTGCTCGACAGTCCAGACAGAGTGAAAGCCGACCTTGTCGCCGAGGCGCACCTGCTCGACGACTTCCTGGTAGGCGCGGTGCTCAGCTTCGGGCGTCCACGGTCTCGCTACCGGTATCTCATAGAACAATGCAAATTTCACAGACCTCTCCCGTCTATCACCTTGTAGCTTGCCGGCCCGTCTCTTACCCCTGCCGGCTTGCTTTACAGCCTTGCCTTTCTGCCTCTAGGTGTAGCGCCGAGCGTCGGCGACCGGGCTGAGGCCCAAAGCGCTCTCTAACGCAACGGTCACTACGCCAGCTTGCGTCTAACGGCCCGAGATCCGGCGTGCGGTCAAATCATCGGCTTGTGGCCGACGGTCGCGATGGACGTCGGGCTGATCATCGCGAACCCGGGCGCTCGCGCCTGAGCCAGCGCCGCGTCGCCGTCGGCGGCGGTCACCACGCCATACTCCACGAGCTTGGGGACGGCCCGCTCCAGCGCCAGGAACCACCACTCGCCGCCAGCCTCGCCGGGCCGCATCGTCCACACGTCGCCAACCACGCTCAGGCGCTCCAGTCCCAGATCGCGCAGCCAGCCCAGCACCCGCACCCCCACGTTGGGGTCGCGCCATTCGTCGTGCGCCGCACCCGCCACGATGCGGTGAATCGTCGCGTAGGGCTCAGGCAGGGTCTGCTCGACGAACTCGAGCATCGCCCCGTCCTCTATCGCCAGCACTCCCCCTGGCCGCAGGGCCGCGCACAGCCTGCCCAGAGCGGCCTCCCGCTCAGGCAGGTGCTGGATCACCGCCCGTGCGTGTATTAGGTCGTATCCGCCTTCGGCCAGAGGGTCTTCGGTGATGTCGTGCTGCAGCACGTCCACGTTGCGGGGCATTTCGGCATGGAAGCGCAGATCGACGTCGGTGGAGGTGACGCGGCCCTCGGCGCCGACGCGCTCGGCGAGCCAGGCCGACACGCTCCCGTTGCCGGCCCCGACTTCTAGCACATGCATCCCGGCTGCGACGCCGGCCTCTTCCAGCAAGGCGAAAGTGCGCGGGTCGCGCGCCTCAGCCAGCATGTCGAGTCGCACTCGCTCGATATCTATTTCATGATTTTGAACTTTATAATGTGACATTCTGCTCCTATCCGCGAGACATAGTCAACATGAGTCTGTGACATGTCTCAAAGAAACCAGCATGGCACAGACAAACATCCGTAGCACACAATGAACGCAGGAGCAAAGGCAGCAGGCAGAGTGGACGGACTTCTCTTACTTCACACCAACAAGTTCTAGCAGCACAAGTGAAGTCTCAGGCCGAAGAACTTGTATCCGATGTTCAGAATGCAGATTCTGTTGCTCACATGTCAGACGATCTTCTCAAGTATAGGCCTGGCAAATTCTCCTGTCTTGCCCGCCAACTTACACGATCATCAACCTGCATACACGATCATCAACCTGCATAATGATGTGCTGACGCTGTACCTCATTGCCATACCTGCTGACGACAGCGTTCCAATCACACACACTTCAGCATTTGAAAAAACGAGGCCAAGGAGCCCGTGACCCTGGAAACGGTACAGATATCGGTGACTGGCTAATCCTTATCCCCTTGAACTAGATACACCATAGTCGATTTGCCAGATGATTCGCATCACTATATGATGCACCTTAACTGACCGATGATCAACAGGATTCGGACGACAAGAAAATTGTTTCAAGTTGATCCGCAGCCTGTGCTATAGTGGCACACAGCTAACCGCTCAAGCTCATATCTCAGCCATCCGAGCCTCATCCGTGAACACTAAAACCAAACAGCACGCGGCCCGCTTGGGAGAAGCCCATCCAGGCGACACGCCTGAGCAGGCAGAGTTCCGGGCCAAGGCGAGGGCGTGGCACGACCGTCATGCCACGCCGCGCTGCGGCGATGACCTGTGGAAGATCCCGATGTACGCGGAGGCATCGCGTGCTCTCGAGTCTTTCGAGAGCGGCAGATCCTGGCAGCGCACGCTCTGGGAGCACGGCTGGGCCGGGCTGTCCTGGCCGAGCGAGTACGGCGGAGGCGGGGGCGAGCCGTGGCAGACGGGAATCTTCGGCGAGGTCGCGGCCGGCTATGAGGAATGGCCAGGCTTCGTCGGCTCGACGATCGCGATGCTGGGGCCCACCCTGCTGCACCACGGTTCCGAGCGGCAAAAGCGCTATTTCGTGCCTCGGCTGCTGTCGGGCGAGCTGGCCTTCTGCCAGCTTTTCAGCGAACCAGGCGCGGGCAGCGATCTGGCGGGGCTCGCCACACGAGCCGTGCTCGACGGCGACGAGTTTGTGGTCGACGGCCAGAAGGTGTGGAACTCCCAGGCTCAGTTCTGCGATTGGGGGTTCATGCTGGTGCGCACCGATCCCGCCGCTCCCAAGCACCGAGGCATCACGTTCCTGCTGGTGGACATGACCACACCGGGAATCGAGACCCGACCTCTGGTGCAGATGAACGGAGCGGCGCACTTCAATGAGGTTTTCTTCAGCGGCGTGCGCGTGCCGGTGGCCAACGTGGTCGGCGACTTAAACAGCGGCTGGGGGCCAGCGCGCACTGTATTGATGAACGAATCTGCGTTCATCGGTGACCGAAAAGGCGCCAGCACCGTGGCGAGCCTGGCGGAGTTGGCGCGCCGCGGCGGTCGGCTCGGCGACCCGCTGGTGCGACAGCGCCTGGCCGACATCTGGGCCCGCGAGAGGATGCAGAACTGGATGGGCGAGTCGATACAGGACTCTGTTCGGCGCCGCGAGACGCCTGCGATCGACCCCGGCGTCATGAAGCTGTTCGCGGCGGAGACCAAGCGGCGTAGCGGCGAGCTGGCGGCCGCGGTAGGCGGCTTAGGAGTGCTGGCAGACGACGATGCGGCGTCTCGCTGGGCGCGCTTAGAACTGATGGGCCGCTTTTCGATCTCCATCGGTGGAGGCACCAACGAGGTGATGCGCAACAACGTCGGCGAGCGGGCGCTGGGCCTTCCCCGAGAACCACGGATTGACAAGGACATCGCCTGGCGCGATATCCCCCGCTGACCGGCGAGCACGCCGCTGTTCGGCAGACGGACTGTTGTCAGCCGGCCGTTCGGTGTCGGGCATCCACAGGTCGCGTGCGCGGGCGCCGCTGTTCGGCAGACGGACTGTTGTCAGCCGGCCCGGACTGGGGGTGTCCGAGCCCGCCGGGCCGCATTCTTTACGCAATTCACGGGAACGTCATCGCCGCGTCTGCGGTTCGGAGCGCGTGAACGATGCTGTACGCGGTCAGCATCGACGTCTTGGGATTGTCGGCGGAGGCCCGCCCGGCCATCTCCACGGTGAGGCGGCCGCAGCGCCCGTCGGCCTCAATCCGGCCGACGTTGCCGGTCAGAGCTGGATCGGCGACAAGTTCAACGCGCGTGCGTTCCAAACCCAGCCCGGCGAGAGCGATGGTGACGGCCAGGTTGGCGTTTTTGGGGTAGAGCCTCGCGGCCTCGGCCGCGCCGCCCGAATAGATCACGGTCCTCTCGGTGAGTGAGCCGAGGCGGAACTCGTCTTGCGCGGGTGTGCCCAGCCAGGCGCGAGGCGGCTTAGACGACGTGTACCTCACCGAGTGGAGTCCGCCTTCTCGCAGCGCAAGCAGTCCGTCGAGCCCGGCAGTGGCACCGGAGGGCAGCAGTATCCGGGCACCAGAGCGGCGCGCAGTTTCGCACATGCGGTCAAAGAGGCGCTGATCGGCGAAGGCGCCGACGGATATCACCAACAGGTCGAGGCCGTTTGACAGCACCACCTCCCCGTACTCGCGCACTGCGCCCTGGCCGGCACATTCCACCACTGTGTGAGGACCTGTGTCACAGAGCTCGCCCACCGAGGTCACAACGGCGGCGCCCGACATAGCGTGGCGGGCGGACTCCAGACGCCCGGGCCTAACCATCACAGCAGCCACCGGCACCTCCGCAGCGACGACCCTGCCGATCGCTCCGTATCCGATCATTGCGATGGATGCTGTCATCTGCGGACCCCAATCCCAGGCCGTAGCCTTCTGCGCTCGGCCAGCGAGACGTCCCGCAAGAGTACGCTCACTGCCCGCCTAACGGGGCACTCCCCCCTTGAACGTTGATCGGCACCGGTTGATCGGGCTACCGGCTCCGGTCGTCATGGCTAGTGGTCTTGCAGTATGATGGCTTCCACGGCCGCCACACGTTCTGAGAGGCTGGAGATGTCGGCTCGAACGGCTCTGACATCGTCGCTCAGGCGTGCGATGCTGGCGTCCTGCCTGTCCAAACGCTCATTGACTGCCTCGAATCTCGTGTCCATCAGCTGGGCGAGGCTGCTGATCCGGCCGTCGATGCGGGCTTCTAAACCGCTAATCCGGCCGTCTAAACCGCTGATCCGGCTTTCGGTGTGGGCTTCTAGGCTGCTGATCCGATCGTCGATGCGAGCTTCTAAACCGCTAATCCGATCGTCGATGCGAGCTTCTAGGCCGCTGATTTGGCTTTCGGTGTGGGCTTTGAGGTCGCCGGTAATGGTGTTATAGACTGAGAGCAGCACCAACAGGGTGCCTGCCAGAGCGCCGAGCTTGGCCAGCCAGTGTGAGAGCGCCCGTGTTGCCAGGTTCGCAATCTTGTCGGCGGCTGTCTTCTCGGGCGGCGCGTCTTGACGCGCTACCGCGGCTTCAGCCGTCTCGACGTCTGATTGGCAATCACCCGGATCGGCAGCAGCAGCCTTTTGCATGCTAGTCGGTGATGTTGCTGCAGTTTCCATATGTTTCATTATATTCGCATCAACAGCTGCTCGCTCGCTCTGCGTCAGCAGCGGGGTGTCGACGATAGGCGGCTGCCTGTGCTTGTCACCGTCATCTGGCATATCACAACCGCCAACGTCCAGCCCGCTTACTCACCCTTAAGACCATCAACCCTTGGAACCGATCATCTAATGTGGAGTACTAGTCGTGCGGACCTGGTACTCCGAGGATCAAGAAGCCATCGACAGCGCCTTCGACGCTTTTTTCGAGGCCGAGTCGCCCCTGAGCAGGGTGCGGTCTTCGGCCCGGCTTGGCTTCGATCCTGATCTGTGGGCTGAACTGGCCGGCATCGGCGGGCCGGGAATGGCCCTGGCCGAGGCCCACGGGGGCGCCGACGCCACGCTGACGGACCTCGCAGTGGTGATCCGCCAAATGGGTCGCCATCTGGCTCCCGTGCCGCTCATCGAGCACGCGGTGGCATCCAGGCTGCTGGCCGCTGTCTCCGGAGCGGTTCCCGACAGCGGTTCCCGGCTCGGTCCGAGCTTGCCATGCTTGCTGACCGATCTGGCCTCTGGAGAGAGGATCGCCACGCTGACCTTGCGCCCGGTCGCCTCGCCTCCACCCCTCACCGGAGTTCCTGCCGCCCCGGATCCCCCTGCCAAGAGGACTGCCCCGGTCGCCTCGGATCCATCCGCCGCAGGCACGCGTCCGGCTGCTCTGGACTCCTCTGCCAGTCGGTGGGCCCGGCTCGTGCCGGCTGGGGCGGTAGCCAGCGCCGTTGTGGGGTTCGACGGCACTGATCTCGTCCTCGACCTGTCTGAGCCTCCCGGAGCCGCCGCCCCCAACACGGCGGACTTGCCGCTTGCCGACCGCGACCTCACAGCCGCCGCCGTCATCGCATCCGGCCCGCCCGCTGCCCGGCGCTGGGCGCGGGCCCGGGCCGAGTGGCAGGCTCTGATGGCCGTGGCCTGCTGCGGCCTCGCAGGCCGGGCTCTCGAGATCGGGGTCGCCTACGTGATGCAGCGCCACCAGTTCGGCGTGCCGATCGGATCGTTTCAAGCTGTCCAGCACGGTCTGGCCGAGGCTTCTGTCCGGTGCGAGGGTGGGCGGCTGCTGGCGCACCGGGCGGTTTGGGCCACCAGCACCGGGCAGCCCGACGGTCCCCGCCTGGCGGCAATGGCTTTGCTGTTCTGCGCCGAAGCGTCCCGTTTCACCACCGACCGGGTGCTCCAGTACCACGGCGGCTACGGCTACAGCGAGGAGTTCGATGTCCAGCTCTACTACCGCCGGGCTGCGGGCTGGCCGCTCCAGCTCGGCCAGCCCGCCGACTTGATGTCCGAGCTAGCCGACCGAGAACTCGAACCCCAAGCAGCGGCGTAATGGACTTCTCCCTGGCACCCGAAGCCGAGAACCCCGGCACTCACAGACACGGCCGATAATGGATTTTTCTATGCCGCCCGAAGCCGAGGAGTTCCGCCTTCGTGTGCGGGAGTTCCTGACGCGAAACCTCACAGAGGAGATGATCGAAGCTACCCGCGACGGTACCGTCCACTCCCCCGCCCTGCACCGGGCCATGGCCGAGCAGGGCTGGCTGTCGGGGGCGGTGCCGGCCGAGCTGGGCGGCGGCGGCATGGATCCGGTCGAGCTGTGCGTGCTGGTGGAGGAGCTCCAGCTCCATCGAGCCCCGATGGACGCCCTGGGCGTGGCCATCGTGACCGTCTCGATGATCCTCGAGCACGGCAACGACCACCTACGCGACACGGTCGTCCCACAGCTGCTGTCGGGCCGGGCCCTGGGATGCTTCGGCTACAGCGAGCCCGAGTCGGGCTCAGACGTGGCCGCGGCCCGCACCCGGGCCGTCCGCGACGGCGACGAGTGGGTAATAGACGGGACGAAGATGTGGACGACCATGGCCCACATCGCCGACTACGTGCTGCTGCTCACCCGCACCAACCCGGACGTGGCCAAACACGGCGGCCTCACCTTCTTCGTCGTCCCCCTCGACACGCCCGGCATCGAGATCCGGCCCGTTGAGACGATGGGTATCGAGCGCTCCAACGCCACGTTCTACGACGGTGTCCGCTTGGGCGACCAGTGGCGCCTGGGCGAGATCGACGGGGGTTGGCAGGTGATGAAGACGGCGCTGAAATACGAACGAGGCATCGCCGGCGGCCAGTTCCCTTCGCCGCCGGTCATCGAAGCCGCTATCGACTGGGCGGGCCAGACCCGGGGCCCCGACGGCCGGCGCCGCATCGACAGCGATGAGGTTCGACGCAGGCTGGTTTGGGCCCTGATCGACGTGGAGGTGAGCCGCAGCTTCACCTACCATACCGCGGCCCTGGCCTCAAAGGGGGTCATGTTCGGGGTGGAGGGGTCAATGACCAAACTGTTCGCTTCGGAGGCCTACAAGAAACACTGCTCGTGGTTCCTCGACTTGATGGGCGCCGAAGGGCTGCGCACCAGCGACGACGCCGAAGCCCACCTGGGCGGGCGCATCGAGGAGAACTTCCGCCACGCTCCGGTGACCACCATCTACGGGGGCACCAGCGAGATCAACCGCAACGTCGTGGCCGAGGTGCACTTGGGCCTGCCCCGAGCCCGCTGACTGCCTGATAGCTCCGGTAGCCTTGCGGCCCGCCGGGGTGTGGCGCAGCTTGGCAGCGCGCCTGCTTTGGGAGCAGGAGGTCGCCGGTTCAAATCCGGCCGCCCCGACCACCGCGATGCCATGATTCAACTTCACGACGTCAAAACCAGGAGCAACCCGGACCGCACCTTCCGAACTCCACCCGTTCCGAAGGCATGACTCGGCTCCACGCGGCCCAGGCCAGGAGCAGCCCGATCCGGCGCTACATGGCGCCGGCGTCTCTGGGGGATGCGCTGGAGACTTTGGCTGATCTAGCTCCGGCGGCCCGGCCCATCGCGGGCGGCACCGACCTGCTGCTGGAGCTGAGCCGCGGAGACCGGCCCGACGTTGAGACACTGGTGGATCTCAGCGTGCTCGACGGGCTCGACGAGATTGTCGAGAGCGGGGGCCGGGTAGAGCTGGGGCCGCTGGTCACCCACGGCGATGTGGTCAGCTGGGATCGGATGCGCTCTGTGGGGCTTCCCTTGGCTCAGGCTTGCCTGGAGGTCGGATCGCCGCAGTTGCGCAACCGGGCGACGGTGGCCGGCAACCTCGTGACTGCCAGCCCCGCAAACGACACGATCTCGGCGCTCTATGCCCTGGACGCAGACATAACGATGTCCTCGATCCGGGGTGATCGGGTCGTTCGTGTCGAAGATTTCTTCAGTGGCTTCCGAGCCACCGTGCTCAAGCCGGACGAGCTCATCACTAAGGTCACCTTCGACGCTTTGGGACGCGGTCGCAGAGGCATTTTCGTGAAACTCGGGCTGCGGCGGGCTCAGGCCATCTCGGTGGTCCACGCGGCGATCGTGGCCAGTACTGAGGCCGATGGCACGGTCACCGACTTGGCGGTGGCGCTCGGCAGCGTGGGCCCGACCATCGTGGTAGTGGACGAGGCCGCGCGGCTTGCCCAAGGCCGTTGCCTGAGCGACGTGGCTACGGAGGTAGCCGATGCAGCCCGAGCGGCCGTCTCGCCCATCAACGACCTGCGCGCCACCGCGAAGTACCGCACCCACGCCGTCGGCGTGGTAGTGGAGCGGGCGCTCCGATCACTAGCGGCCGGCACCGAAGCCGCCACCTGGCCACAGAGGCCGCCCCGCCTGGCACAACGCCCCGCCGCTGCTTACGGACGCCATAGCGATATCGGCATCGCTGTCGACACCAGCGAGACAGGAGCCAGCGAGACAGGGACTACTCGCCAAGACCCCGAGCTTCGCGGAGGTAGCGATATTGGCACCGATATCGGCAACGGCAAGTCAACACATCGGACTGCTTCCGGAGGCCGTGGCCGTCTCGACCTCAATGACGACGATGTGATCGTCGTCAACGTCAATGGCCGCGCCCGCCGCGCCGCCAACGCCGTGGGCCGCACGCTGCTGGACTGGCTACGCGACGAACTCGGCCTCACCGGCTCCAAAGAGGGCTGCGCCGAAGGCGAGTGCGGCGGCTGCACGGTGCACCTCGACAGCCGGGCCGTGCTGGCCTGCCTGATGCCAGCGGCGCGCGCCGCCGGGGCTTCGGTGACGACCGTCGAAGGCGTGGCCCTCCCGTCGGGCCACTTGCATCCGGTGCAGCAGGCGCTGGTCGACAGCGGTGGCGTTCAGTGCGGCTTTTGCACGCCCGGGTTCGTGATGAGCGCGGTGATGCTTGCCCAGGAGATTCCTCGGCCCACACGCGAACAGGCGGAACACGCTCTGGCCGGCAATCTCTGCCGCTGCACCGGCTACTATTCCATCCTCGCCGCCGTGACAGGCGACGTCGCCGACAATGCCGAACGCCGTCCGGCGGCAGACAACAGCCCGTCCGCAGAAAACCCTCCGGCGGCAGACAACAGCCGGCCGGCGAACAAGCCTGAGCGCCACGACAGTCGTCTAGCGAGCCATGCGGTGGCGACATGAGCGTAGGTCGCTCCCCCGTCCGCATCGACGCGGCAGCCAAGGTCACCGGCGAGGCGGACTATCCCAGCGATCGCATCGACGCAGACGCGCTGTGGGCGCTAACCGTGTTTACCGATCAACCCCATGCACGCTTGGCTAGCCTCGACTTTACCGCGGCGACCGCTGTGGACGGCGTGGTAGCCGTGCTGGGCTCCGCTGACGTTCCCGTCAACGAGTACGGCCTCACGATGCGCGATCATCCCGTTTTTATCGGCGTGGAGCACACCGGTCGAAGCGCCGTCGCCTGCGATGTGTCGCGTTGGGAGGCCGACCGGCTGGCGCTGGTGATCGCCGAGAGCCATGCCGCTGCCCGGGCCGGAGCGGAGGCCATCGACGCGGTCTGGGAGCCGCTGCCGGTGCTAGCCGACATCGACGAAGCTCTTGCTTCCGCCACACTGATCCATCCCGAGAACGGTGAGTCCGGCAACGTCTACCACTCGCTGCGGATCCGCAAGGGAGACATGGCCCGCGGCTGGACCGACGCCCATGCGGTAGTGGAATCGACCTACGAGTTTCCCTACCAGGAGCATGCCTACCTGCAGCCCGAGGCGGGGCAGGCCTACATCGACATTGAGGGCCGGGTGACCGTGGAGGTGGCCGGCCAGTGGACTCATGAGGATCGAGAGCAGATAGCCCACGCGCTGGATTTGCCCGAAGACCGGATCCGGGTGATCTACCCGGCTATCGGCGGTGCTTTCGGAGGGCGGGAAGACATATCGGTGCAGATCGTGCTGGCTCTGGCCGCCCGATGGCTGGACCGGCGCGGCATTCACCGGCCGGTGGCCACGGTGTGGTCGCGCGAAGAGTCGATAGTCGGCCACCATAAGCGTCACCGGGGCCGGATCACAGCCCGATGGGGAGCGTCTTCCGACGGCCGGATCACTGCGGTGGAGAGCACCGCCTGGCTCGACGCCGGCGCCTACAACTTCACGTCCAACAAGGTGCTCGGAAACTGCCATTTGCACCAGGCCGGCCCCTATGAGGTGCCCAACGCACACATCGACAGCTACGCCATCTACACCAACGCCACTCCCGGAGGCGCCTTCCGCGGCTTCGGCGGTCCGCAGGCGGCGTTCGCGGCTGAGACTCAGATCAACAAGCTGGCCGAGGCTCTGGGCATCGACCCAGTGGAGATTCGGCGCGTCAACGCCCTGCGAGAGGGCAGCATCAGCGTCACCCGCACGCCTATGCCCGCCGGCGTGAGCATGCCCGAGGTGATCGACAGCTGCGCTGTCGCGGCTGCGTCGGCTCGCGGCAGCGATTCATCCGGAGGCGATCCGGCACCGTTCAGCCCGTTCCCTTCACTGCCAGCCGAGCCGTCAGCGCTGCGCCGGGGCCGGGGGTTTGCCTGCTCTTTCAAGAACGTGGGCTTCTCGTTCGGATTCCCCGAGCGCTGCGAGGCCACCATCGTGCTCCACGGCGACGAAAGAACCGAAGACACCAACGATCGCAACGAGAACGCCGACGGCGACAACGCCGATGCCGGCCACAGCCGCGGCGAGCCCGACGGATCCGGTCCAAGTCGGGCCGTTTTATACCACGCAGGCGCGGAGGTGGGCCAGGGCGCGCACACCGCTTTCGCGCAGATGGCAGCAGAGGCGACGGGCCTGCCCGCCGACCGTATCCGGTGCGTTTTCTCCGACACGGCCACTTCGGGCGACGCGGGCTCGGCTTCAGCGTCCCGGCTGACCTTCATGGCCGGCAATTCCATCCTGGGCGCGTCCGAGGAGGCAGAGAAGGCGTGGCGCGACGGCGAGCGGCCCGCAGTGGGCCGCTTCCGGTACATCCCCCCGCCCACCGAGGCGCTCGATCCCGACGACGGCCACGGTGCACCCAACTTCAGTTACGGCTACACAGCCCAGCACGTGGAACTCACCGTCGACGTCGAGACGGGCCACATCCGAGTCGACCGAGTGGTCAGCGCTCACGACGTGGGTCGGGCGATCAACCCAGAGCTGGTGATCGGCCAGATCGAAGGAGCGGTCATTCAGGCTCACGGTTACGCGCTAAGCGAGAACCTCCGGTCGCACCGGGGGCGCATCCAGAACCCTCGGCTCAGTGCTTACCTGATCCCGGGCATCGGAGACATCCCTGTGCGAGTCGAGAGTGTGGTGCTGGAGCTGGCCGACCCGCTCGGCCCCTGGGGCGCCCGAGGCATGGCCGAGATGGGCATGATCCCCTACGCGCCGGCCGTGACGGCCGCCCTGCACAACGCCACCGGTGTATGGCTTGACTCCTTCCCGCTCACTCCCGACCGAGTGGTGGCCGGCCTATCCGAGGCAACCAGGACGGTTTGAGCCCGCTGAGGGTGTGATGGAGAAAGGCGTGATGGAGCACCGCTGACTCCATACGGGTCAGCAACGAAGGGGCAGGCCGTACTCGGAGCGCAGGTCGTCGAACTCGGCGCAGAAGCGGCGGCGCAGGGCAGCCTTCTCGTCGTCGGGCGCCCACGACGCGTTGACCCCATCCAAGCTGATCGCCTCCATCTCCTCCAGCGTGTAGCCGAAGGCCCGGGCTACGGCTGCGTACTCATCGGCGATGTCGAAGCGCATCATGCCCGGATCGTCGGAGTTGAGCGTGGCCAGCACTCCCAGATTGCGCTGACGGGCGTAGGGATGCGACGCCACGTCGGCCACCACGTTGGCGATCATCACGTTCGAAGTGGGGCACACGGTGAGCGGGATCTGCCGGTCTGCGATCTCGGCGGTGAGATCGGGATCGTCAAGGAGCCGGAAGCCGTGATCCACCCGGTCGCAGCCCAGCTCGCGCACGGCTACAGCGATGTTGTCGGCGGGACCGTCCTCGCCGGCGTGCATCGTGCGCTTCAGGCCGCGGCGGCCGGCTTCCTCATAAGCTGCCACAAAGGCGCGATGGTCGATGCCCCGCTCTACTGAGTCGGCTCCCATCCCGATCAGCAGATCCCGATCTTGGGCCGACGCGAACTCCGCCATCTCGCGGGCGTGACCCGGACCGGACGGCTTGTCGAAATCGAGGATCATGCGGCAGCCGATGTCGAGATCGGCTCGAGCGTCCACCACACCAGCGGAGATGCCGGCCCACACGGTTTCGACTGGCACCCCCAGCTTGATCACAAAGCCGGGCGAGAAGAACATCTCTCGGTAGCGAACACCTGCGGCAACGGCATCTTGCAAGCACTCGTAGGTGATGCGATGGAAGTCATCGGCGGTCTGCAGGCTGGCGCAGATCACGCTGTAGATGTCGAGGAACTGGTTGAGGTTGGTGAACTTGTACAGCTCGGCCGGGTCATCGACCGGGAAGTCGATCCCGTTGGCTTCGGCCAGCTCTTTGATGGTTTCTGCCCTGCTGGCCCCTTCGACGTGACAGTGCAGCTCCACCTTCGGCAGCCGCCGCAGATGCTGGTCGCCGGCGATAGTGGTCATCGCTTCCTCCTGTCCCACGGCGGCTCAGTCGCCAACGCTAGTTCCCGGACCGTCCGGGTGGTGGCCGCACTGTCAGCCGCATGAACAGGACGAAACATCCTGATCACATACTGGTACCAGCGTGACTTACGGAGCCTCGCCGAAGTTCCACTGGCCACCGATGATGGTCAACTATCCTGCCCGGCTCGAGTATCCTGCCTGGCTCGAGACCCGGCTGTAGTTCCGTAGCGGATTCCCCGGTCGCGCAGCCACTTGCGGTAGGCCAAGCTGCCCGAGTCGGCCGGCTGGTGGATTTCCATCCGAGGATCCACCGGCAGGCGGCGTGGTCGCTGCGATTCCAGCACTTCGATGTCCTGGGCAAGTATCAGCTCGTCGAAGTCGCGTTGGGCTTCGAGGTCGTTGTCTTTGTGGTCGACAACCGTCGAGCGCCAGACCACGCACGCCGTTTCGTGGACGGGGGCGGCTATGAGAATGATGCTGAAGCCCCCGCCACCTGCGGCCGGAGCCTTGGTCAGCAGCGCCGCGTAGGGATGCGATACCGAGTACTCATAGCCGACAGGCCCGCCCTTCGAAGCGGCCGGCCCCGGGTTCGGCTGCCAGAACACACAGTCCGTGAAACGCAGCTCCCCGTCGATCACATCCACTCCGTACCGAGCCACTTCCGTGTGAGGAACCTGCCCCAGGTAGCCCGCATGGACGAACGGGAAGTGAGCCATGTCCAAGAAATTCTCGACGATCCTGGGGCCCGAAGAGCGCACGGTCACGGGATCGAACCACACCGTCCGCTCAGGGTGGGCGACATGAGCCGGGGCAACGGGAAGACTTCGGGGCCGGTCGCCGAAACACACCCACCAGAATCCGAGCCCCCGGCAGACCGAAAGCTGCTTCAGGCCCGACGCGGCCGGAGGCTTCCGACCCGGATGGGCGGGCTGGTACACGCAGCGGCCCTCCAGATCGAACTGCCAGCCGTGATATCCGCATTGAAGACGCTCGCCGTCGAAGCCGCCCAAGGTGACACGCGCTCCCCTATGGGGGCAGGTGTCGACAAACGCCGAGACGCGGCCGTCGGTGCCGCATGCCAGGACGCAACGCTCGCCCAGCAGATCGAATCGATGCCATTCGCCTGGTCTGACCGCTGCGGCAATGGCCACCGGAAACCACTCGTCGACGATACGATCCGGTTCCGCCTCAGCCTGCACCGCGGAGAACGAGGGCTGCACCGTGGACACCGACAGCTGAGCACCCGGGAACGCAGCGACTGTCATAGGTCAGCGCTCCTCGCGAGAGTAGGGGACGGCGAGGGCCGCAGGCGCGGCGGTGGATCTCACTCTGCGGCCGAGCTTGGCCGCCCCGGCCGGGATCAAAATAGCGACCAGCGTTACCACGAACGGCAGCATCGAAAGGAAGAAGCTCAGGTCGCTCGGTCCCAGGAACGGAAGATCCCAACCCCGGGCCTGTGCTGTGGTATCGAGGGAAATCATCGACCCGTAGAGCAAAGCACCAGCTACTACCCAAAGCGGCCGCCAGCCAGCGAAGATCACCACGGCCAGCGCCACCCACCCCCGGCCCCGGGCGATGTCCGGCGACCAGGTGGGCGTGAAAGATAGCACCATGTAGGCGCCGCCTGCGCCGGATATCGACGCACCAAGCACCGAATAGAACAGCCGCCATCCTGCCACGCTCACACCCACGGCATCGGCGGCGGCCGGGTTCTCGCCCACCGCTCGCATGTTCAGGCCATGACGGGTTCGGAACAGCAGGAACCACAGCACCAGTGGGAGCCCCACATAGGCCACGTACACCATCGGGTCGTGGAACAGGAACGCCGCTACCAGGTCGCTGTCGTCGAGCAGCCCTCCCGGGTTCACCTCACGGAACAGCGTCTTGATGGGCGTGCCGTTGCGGTTGGTGCCGAGCTGGTTGGACAGCCCGATACCGCCCAGAGCCAGCGCCAACCCCACCAGCACTTGGCTAGCCCGAAACGTCACCACGGCGGCCGCGAAAATCAGACCGGCCGCGGCAGCCGCGATCATTCCGATGAGCATGGCCAGCCAGGGGCTCTCAACACCGAGGGACAGCACCGCGATCACAGCGGCCACCGCCCCGATGCCAATCAGGCCCTCCTGACCCAGGTTGAGCACACCGACGCGCTCGCCGAGCAGGGCACCGGTGGCTGCCAGCACCACCACCGTGCTGGCCGGAATGGCCGAGCTGACCAGGCTCAGGAAGGCATTCTCGATTACGGCGAAAATCATGAGGGCCCCCTAGCGGCGACGTCACGACCGTTGACAGGCCCGGAGCCGCTAATGCGGACCAGCTGGTAGCGCGCTGCGATCTCACCGAGGGCGATGCCGGTGAGGATGATGCCGTACACCGCGAAGATGATGTACACCGACAGCCCTCTGGTCTGTAGCACCAAGCCGGCGTAGAACATCGAGGCTATGAACAGCCCGCCACCGATCACACCCGCGAACGATGCTCCAGCCAGCGCGGCCACGATGAAGCCCGACAGCCCGAACTGGGCCGAGAACCCGGCGTTCAGCGCCTGCGCCCCCGGCGCGCTGAGCTGGAGCATCCCACCAAGGCCGGCGATGGCCCCTGTGAAGAGCATCACCACCAGTATCCGGCGCCGCACCGCAATGCCAGCAAACCCCGCTGCCCGGGCGTTGCCGCCGACGGCGTCGATCTCGTAGCCGATGGTGGTGTACCGAAAGATCCACCACATCACGGCGGCTATAGCGAAAGGCACGAGCAGGGCGATGGTCAGCGATTCGGCACCGGGCAGACCCGCTAGCACGACCGGCACCTTCTTGGTGGACTGGATGACTGCAGCCTCTTTGTCACGCCAGAAGCCCAGCGCCGACCAGGTCACAAGCTGCACGGCCACGAAGTTCAGCAGCAGCGTGGTGATGATCTCATTCACGTCCCAGTAGGCCCGGGCCAACGCCGGCACCATTATCCAGGCCGCGCCGGCCGCGGTGGCCGCGGCCGCCATCACAATCAGTACGAACCAGCCCGGCCCATCGAGATGGATGCCGACGCCCACAGCAGCGAAGGCGCCCATGAGGAACTGCCCATCGGAGCCGATGTTCCACACCCGCATCCGCAGCGAAAGAGCCACGCCGAGGGCGGTCATCAGGATGGGAATGGCCCGCAGGGCCACGCCCTCGATGCCACGCTGGCTGCCGAAGACGGCATCGAGCCCGTCGAAGAAGATACGGAAAGCGTTCCGCCCGGTCAGCAGCAGCAACACTCCGGACAGCACTAGGGCCGCGCTCGCGCCAGCGATACGAGTCAGAGCGGATCGCCGGGCGTCGGCGTCGAGACGCCGCTCCAGGCGCCATGGCAGCGCCCGGCGGAGCGGCGCAGCTCGCAGGGCCGCGATCACGCCGCAGCCCCGACCGGTTCGTGACCTCCCATCAGCAGACCGATTCGCTCGCGGTCGGCGCCAGCGGCGTCGAGGGCTGCCATGATGCGGCCCTCATAAATCACCGCCACCCGGTTGCTCATCAGCAACACTTCGTCGAGGTCGTCGGAGATGAACAGCACCGCGCAGCCGCTGTCGCGCCGCTCGATGATGGAGGTTTGCACTTCTTGGGCGGCGAGCACGTCGAGACCGCGGGTGGGGTGCGATGCCACCAGCACCCGGCCGGCCACGAGCGCCTCCCGCCGGGCCACCAGCCGCTGCTGGTTTCCACCGGAGAGCTGGCCTGCCGTTGCGAACACCGACCGGGTCTGCACCCGCGCCGCTGCCACCAGCCGCTGAGCGAAGTCGATCACCTTGTCGCGCCGCAGCGAAATGCCCCTGGAGAGCTGCGGGCCCCAATAGTTGCGCAGCACGGCGTTGTCCTTTACCGACGCCGAGGCGATCAGACCAACGCCGATCCGGTCTTCGGGTATGTGGCCCACGCCCTTGTCGGTGATGGCTCGCACCGGGCGGCTGGTGACGTTTTCGCCGTCGACGAGCACGGTACCCGCGCTGGCCCTGCGCAGGCCGCAGATCACCTCGGCTAGTTCGGTCTGGCCGTTACCGGAGACACCGGCTATACCCATCACCTCGCCGGAGCACACGGTGAGATCGACGCCGTGAAGTGCCAAAGCGCCCCGGTCGTTGCGGGCCGTCACTCCCCGAAGCTCCAATAAAGCGGCGCCCGTGACCGTGCGCTGCTGCACCCGCATCTCGCGTTCCTCGCCGGTCATCAGCCGGGCCAGTTCGAGGGCGGTGGCCCCTTCGGTGACGAGGGTGATCTCACGCATACCGTTGCGCAGCACGGTGACGCGATCCGACACCTCGAGCACCTCTTTGAGCTTGTGGCTGATGAAGATCACCGTGCGCCCTGTGGCCACCAGCCCGCGAATCACGCTGAACAGTTCCCGGGCCTCCGGCGCGGTGAGCACAGCCGTGGGCTCATCGAGAATCAGCACGCGTGCCCCGCGCGCCAGCACCCGCAGGATCTCCACCCGCTGCTGCTCGCCCACCGAGAGCTGCCAGATCTTGGCGGTGGGATCGACGTGCAGGCCGATCTCATCCATGAACCGCTCGGTACGCCCGATCAGGGCCCGCTGGGTCACGACTGCGGGGGTGTCGGGCCAGCCCAGATGGATGTTCTCGGCCACGGTCATGGGCTCGACAAGCCGAAAATGCTGATGAACCATGCCTATGCCGGCCTCGATGGCCTGGGCCGGGTTTCTCAGATCTCGGCGTCGACCGTCTATAAGCACCTCGCCGGCGTCGGCCCGGTAGATGCCTGCCAGGATGTTGCAGAGCGTGGTCTTACCAGCGCCGTTCTCGCCGAGCAGCGCGTGAACTTCACCTTTGGCCACCTCGAAGTCCACGGCGTCGAGGGCGGCCACGCCCCCGAACGCTTTGGATACGCCCCGCGCTTCAACCGCCGTCACGTCGACCGCCGCCATGTCGAGCTTCTCTCAATCGCCGGTGGCGGAGGCTTCAGCGCTCACAAACCGGTCACGCCCTCGACCGCGTAGTCGATCGCGTAGGCACCGAGCGAGTCGATCACTTCGCCCGCGGCGAGGCGCTCGGTGCCATTGTTGTCGACGAGAGGCCCCTCATACACGTTGAGCTCGCCGCTTGCGATCCTGGCCTCAGCATCGGCCACTGCGGCCTGTGCTTCAGCAGGGACATTGGGGCCCCAAGCGCCGAGCGGCGCGTCGAGCAGCACCACCTCGGGGGAAGCCTTCCAAGTGCCGTCGAGCACTTTCTGGCACTGTTCTGTGTAGAAGTTGCCGAACTCCGACAGGTCGTAGTTGGACACGTATTTGGTGGGCGCCGCTGTGCGGAAGTCGAGATTCCAGTACCCGGTCCACACTCCGGCTTCCTCAGAAAGCTGCAAGAAGGTGGGTTCGTCCATCACACCGAACAGGAAGCTGACACCGCTGTCGAGCAAAGCGTTAGCCGCCTGGGCCGCCTTTTGGGGGTCGAAGAACGTGTTGACGAGCACGGTCTCAACCACCGCGTTGGGATTGACGGTACGAGCGCCTAGCAGAAGGCCATTCACGTCGTTGTACGCCGTTGCCGTGGGGAATGCGCCGATGTAGCCGATCCGTCCGTTGTCAGCGAGATGGCCGGCCGCCACACCGAGCAGATAGGCGGTGATCTCGTGCGCCAAGTAGAACGGGAACAGATTCTCGGTGTAGACATGGCCGTTGATCTCCACGAACTTCGTGTCGAGACTGGCGGCGGCCACTTCGCTGAGCAGCTGGGCATACTCGGTGTTGGCGAAGATGATGTCATTGCCGTCGTCGACAAGCTGCTGGAAGAGCTGGGTCGTGGAGGCGTCGAAGCCGATGTTGGGTGTGAACGCGGTTTCAATCCGGTCGCCCAGCGCCTCTTGGGCGGCCAGGCGGCCCCGGTCGTGCTCCTGGGTCCAGCCGTTGTCGTCAGGCGGGCCGATGTACACCCAGTGGGCTTTGATCTTGTCCTTGCCGACAGGCTCAGGGGGTGCCTCTGTGGCGGTGGCGTCGGTGCCGCCGCTGTCACCGGTTGAGCCCGCTTCAGTGTCGCCGTTGTCGTCGCCGCAGGCCGTGAGTAGCGAACCTCCGAAGGCGATGCCGCCGAGTCCGAAAGCCCCAATCCTGAGAGCCTGACGGCGAGA
Source organism: Acidimicrobiales bacterium (assembly GCA_965214945.1). Taxonomy (GTDB): domain Bacteria; phylum Actinomycetota; class Acidimicrobiia; order Acidimicrobiales; family Aldehydirespiratoraceae; genus JAAXHB01. Next base: position 1,922,051 of record OZ244029.1, read on the forward strand.
AACCTTGGCAGTCTGCGGCAAGATGAGTCCGGAATCGTGGTCTTTGGTCATGTTTATGCCTCCTATTGGCGAGTCGGCTGTCTGTTCAGTTGACGAGTATTTGCCGTCGGGTTGGCGGAGTTGTGTAGGTGCAGGTTGTCAGTGACAGCCCTCAGTCGAGCTGGGCGGCCAGTTCGTCAAACTCCAGCGCCCACTGGCGGCGCATGGATCGCTTCTCTGGCTCATCGAGCCAGGCACCGTCAATGCCGTTGAGCATGCACTGTCGGAAGTCCTCCACCTCAAAGCCCATGTGGTTATGAGCCATGACGTAGTCCTTGGTAGGATCGGTCTTGAACATGGGCGGATCGTCGCAGTCGAGACTGATCTTGATCCCGTACTCGCGCATCCGCCCAATGGGATGGTTGTCGAAGTCGTCATTGAAATACACCCACGCCGTCGACACAGGCGTACAAGTGAAAACCACACCGGAGTCACGGCATCGGCGCATAATCGCCTCACTTTCCACGACGTGGTATCCGTGGTCCACGCGTTCGCAGCCGAGCAGGTCGAGACAGGTTTCAATGTTGCGGGGCGGCGCGTCTTCGGACTGGTGGGCAGTGAGCCGCAGCCCGGCCCGCTCCGCCATCCGGTATGCCTTCCAGAAGCGCTCGGGCGGGTATTCGGCCTCGGCGTAGTCCATACCGATGCCGATCACCTCGGGGCGAGGGTGGTCGATGAGCGTCTTCACCATATCCACAGCCAGCTCTGGGGTTTCCATGCGATTGACTGCAGCAATCAGCCGGCATTCGGTGCCGTGATCTGCACGGGCTGCGTTGATCCCGTCGATCAGGCCGTCGACGCATGTTTCGTAGTCGACGCCCGCGGCCATGTGGGTCGTGGGGTTGAAGAACATCTCCCGGTACCGCACGTTGTGCTCGGCTGCCTCAGTCAGCGTCTCATAGCAGATACGCTCGAAATCCTCCCGGTCGATCACTCCCAAGGCGGTGTTGTCGTACATGTGGAGGAACTTGTAGATGTCGGGATAGTCGTAGAGGTCTTCCGGCTCATCGTAGTCGGGCAGCTCCACGTTGTGCTTCTTGCACAGGTCAACGGCGGTCCGGGCCTGGACCGAGCCCATCAGATGGAGGTGCAAGCTCACCTTTGGGATGGCCTTCAAGAAGGCATCCATATCCATGGCGGAACTCCTTCCCTTTGCAGGTTGCGGCAGTCGCGAACACTAGCATCGGCAGTCCAACGACACGCCAACCGGCGGCTGTCCGGCATAAGGGCGGCCGCAGCATCATCGCGGCGTTTCCCGCTAACGCCTTTGGCGACAGTCCAGATCCCACGACACGACAACCGCATCGCGTGTCGTCGAAGAGTTGCGCACCGCGTGTCGTCGAGGAGTTACCGACAACACCTGATGCCAAGGTTCGCCGGCTCGCCTTCACCAAAGCGGCGTCGCGGGGTTGCCGGCCAGGGCAGCTCGGCGCTCGAACAGCTCCTCGGCCGCGGCTTGGGCTTCGGCCGCCACAGCGGCGGAGTCCACGGACACGACCTCGCCGCCTTCCACGAGCCGCCGACCCTGCACCCACACATCGCTCACGTCGTGGGCACCAGCGGTGAACACCAGGTGCGCCGGCGCGTTGAAATGCCGTCCGTGCATCACCGGCACAAAGTGCAGGCCGCCGATGTCCACCATCACGATGTCGGCATCCTTGCCCTTCTCCAGCGTGCCGGTCACCTCGGCGAGGCCCAGGGCGGCAGCTCCCGACCGGGTGGCCATGTCGAGCACGTCCCACGCGTCGCCCACAGTCGGGTCTAGGGCGCTCACCTTGGCCAGGAGCGAGGCGAACTTCATCTCGCCGAGCATGTCTAGGTTGTTGTTCTCCTTTTCGCCGTCGGTGCCCAGCGCCACGGTCACTCCGGCGGAGCGGCAATCCTCGATACGGGCCGGGCCGGACGCGATCTTCATGTTGGAGCAGGGGCAGTGGGTCATGGCTGTGGACGTGCGGACCATCAGCTCGATCTCGCGGTCGTCGAGCCACACGCAATGGGCCACCACGGTGCGTTCACCCAGAATGCCGCGGTTGTAGAACTCCTCTATGGGTCGGCGTCCGAACTGGCGCAGGCACTCCTGGACCTCCCAGACCGTCTCGGAGGAGTGGGTGTGGATGCCGGTGTCGAACTCCTCGGCCAACTCTGCCGCCTCTCGGAACATAGCGGGCGAGCAGTAGAACATGTGCTCCAGCCCTACCCATGACCGCACACGTCCGCCGGCGGCAGTGCGGTGCGTTTCAAGCAGGCGTCGGTTGGACGCCATGGACTCGAAGTAGTCGTAGCGATCGGCAGTGTAGGGAGCAAGCGTGGCCCGGATTCCGATGTCGGTGGCCGCTGCGGCGGAGCCTTCCATGAAACGCCACATATCGAGCACCGACGTGGTGCCTCCCCGCAAGCACTCCGTGTAGGCCATGTAAGACGCTGCTTTGGCGATCTCGGGGGTGAGGGCCCGGTGGGCGGGATCAACGTAGTTCTCCAGCCAGTCCCACAGCGCCAGCGACTCCGCTGTGCCACGCAGCAGTCCGGAGTGCAGATGGCCGTTGTGCAAGCCCGGTATCACCACGTGACCGCCAGCATCGACCACAGAACCGGCGGATGTTGCGGCTGCGGCCGCGGCCGGATGGGCCGCCACCTCTTCTACGGTTCCGACGGCCGCTATCTTGCCGTCGACCACCAGTACCGACCCAGGGTCATAGCTCTTCTTGCGGCCCTCGAGCGGCAACACGATGCCGCCTCGAATCAACAGGGTCGTGTTGTTCACTGCGGTTCCTCTCGATCGGCAAACGACACCGACATAATGCCCGTCGCCGGCCCGCCATGCTCACACGGCAAGCGTGCGGCACGCCTGGAACTCTCTTAGCTTTGGCCGATTGTCTCGTTCAGGCACTATCCTGTATAGTTGTGCCGTAGGCACCGCAGGCTGCACTCTAAAGCGAAGCGACCCCCGAATGAACACGACTAGCACTTTCGAGCCGGTCCATCGTTGATGCCATCTCCAGCGGACTCCAGTGCTGAGGCTTCTCCCGGGCGACCCCCTCGCCAGTACCGCTATTCTTCGCATCCGGACTCCAGGGCTGACCCGACTGATCGGGTGACCCGCATCAATCTCCGCCAGTACCGCCATTCTTCGCATCCGGACTCCAGGGCTGCTGCTCCTCACACGGCTGCGGCTCCCCTAGTGACCAGAGACGACTTCACTCCATCACAAGATCTCATGATCGGGTTCCTGGCCTTCCAAGTCAACCTTGCTCCACCCGACAGCGCAAATGCCCGTGGCGCATTGCTCATAACAGACTTACGTGGCGATCCGATGGAATTTCAGGCGGCCACGCCGATCCGACCCAGCCGCGTGCAGCAAGCTATATGGGGAGACATGCTGACACGCCATATTGTGGCTGATCTGCTGGCTGCGCCTCTCCTAGAGCACATGCAACATTCGCCTTCGCTAGTTTTGTGTGAACGCCTGGAGGCGCTTCTAGCACCGTCAAGAATTCCGATTGCTCACCTGCACCCGCACTCAGAGGCACCCCAGCCCGAGTTTCCTCACATACAGTCGCCTGCAAGGCTTGAAGCCGGATGCCTGACAGTGGCACCCGATTCAGGTGAGTCCCATCTCCAGCAGGCTGAGGACTTCCTGGGCAAGGCGAAGCCGAGCTTCGACCCATTCGATGCCTTCGACCGCATCCACTTGGCGTTGGCTGAACTCGCCGCCATCGATGAGGAATACGCTTGACCAGCTGCCGCTGTGGCGGCGGATCGCTTACAAGTTGTTGGTGCATAGGCGACAAGAGGCACTTGTCGACGAGTTCGATGACCTCATACTCAAAAAGAAGCATACTCATGCTATAGACACTCTGGCTAACCCAGCTACGATCAGCCGGCTGGATTCTTCTCTGTACACAGAGCCGTGGCTGACACACATCTCACCAGAGATCCCGCCAGTAGCAGTTGCTGCTACGGATCCGCTCAAGATCCCGCGAGTGGACGGGAGAGTTTGGCATTCCGGCGTGGAGACACTGGATGAACTCCTTCGAAAACCAGTCCCATCAAGCGAACAGACACGCACTTGGCGCCTTCCAGAACACTCGGAACAGCCGAACCTTCGAATGCTCCCAGCGTCGCAACATAGCGGCCACCATCAGGCTGAACAAACACAGGCTCAACCCACCGAAGCCAAGATTCGAATGCTCCCAGCGTCGCAACATAGCGGCCGCGATCGGGTTGAACAGATACAGGCTCAACCTGCCGAAGCCAAGAACAGATCACCTATCACCGATAGCCAAACGGAACGCTTCGGACATCATACTGGCACCCTAGATTATTACGAGCACGGCCTGAGCGCTCTGCTGCCCTTTCTGATTGGAGAGGACCTATGGGGCCACTGCTTCGGACCTCTGATCCTGCCGCATCCGATCTACGAATTCCAGCGTGACGGTATCGAGTTCTTGCTGGCAACGATGCCTGGAGCACTGCTAGCAGACGATATGGGTCTGGGCAAGACGGTACAGTCCATCGTTGCTCTGCGGATGCTATTCCACAAGGGAGAGGTCCAGAATGCGCTTGTCGTGGCACCCAAGCCTGTGCTCAACTCTTGGGAGCGACACTTCAGTGAATGGGCACCCGAAATCAGAGTGAAGTCCTTGATGGGAACGCCTGATGTCAGACGAACTCGATGGCGGGGGTTGGCTGTGGGTGACTTCCACGTGGGGATTATCACATACGAAAGTTTGAGGAATGACTACGACAACTCAACTAGTCAGAATATTTCAACGCGTAGATCACCGTCACACAAGCAACGGAACAGTAAAAGCTACACTGATGAGTTAAGCGAGCTGCCACAGCTCGGCGCATTAATCGCCGACGAGGTTCAGAAGATCAAGAACCCGTCAATTAAGGCGACCACCGCAATGAGAGCACTCGTTGCGCAGCGGCGCTGGGGTTTGAGCGGGACTCCATTAGAGAACAGTATCGGAGAGTTTGCATCGGTTCTGCGTTTTGTAGATCGTAATGTGCAAGACATGAACCCCTCGAAAAAGAACCTTGAAGCGGCAGAACGGCAGCTATTAAAGAGTCATGCTGAGCATCTGATGCTGCGGCGTCGTAAGATCCAAGTGCTGGACCAGCTACCGGAGCTATTCACACACATTGAGTATATTGAGCTCGGATCGAAGCAACGCCAAATCTACGATCAATTTGAGCGCCAGGGCGTTTCGAAACTGCGCTCAGAAGCTCGCAGTATTACGAATGTCTTGGCGCTAATTCACAAGCTCAAACAAGTGTGCAACGGTACTGGAGTATCATATCCCAAGCTAGAGAACTCCAAGCTCGAATGGCTAAAGGAATACTTGTGCACCGCCGAAGCGGAAGGAGATAAAACACTTGTATTCTCGCAGTACACCAACAAGCTTCCTGTGGAGATGAGCAGTATGTTTCTGCTAAAGTATCAGGGCCACATGTCAGATGACCAGAGAAGGCGTGTTATAGATGAATTCGAAAACTCTTCCGAACAACACGCTATGCTAATGTCACTGCATGCCGCCAGCTTAGGATTGAATCTTCAGGTCGCCAACCGCGTTGTGCATTTCGACAGCTGGTGGAATCCGGCTGTGCATCACCAAGCCACGGCACGGGTACATCGCATTGGGCAGAAAAAAACTGTCTTCGAGACGACGCTTGTTACCGTTGACACGATTGAAGAAAGAATTCAGCAGCTCCTAGATTACAAGAGAGACCTGTTCGTTCAGTTCGTGGACGATCTCTCGGTGGATGGCGTAGCCAAGCTGCTCAGTCTTGACGATATGTATCAACTATTCGGACTATAGGCACAGAGAAGTGACCGACAGCGTTTGCAAGCTCGCCACCGCCACAAGGCAGGCAAAAGCTACTTAGGCGTGCGGCCAGACCGCCCTGAGGCGCTCCCAGCAATCCTGCAGCGTTTGGGGCAGCACTCGCACGTCGGCGGCGGCGGTCATGAAATTGGTGTCGGAGCGCCATCGGGGCACCACGTGGATGTGCAGATGGTTGGGCACGCTGGGGCCTGCGCCGTCGCCGATGTTGGCGCCTATGTTCACCCCGTCGGGCGAGAATGCCGCTTTCACGGCCGCCACGGCGCAGTGGACAGTGTCCCAGAGGGCGCGGCGCTCAGCGGTGTTCAGGTCTTCCAGCTCTGCCGCAGCGCGGCATGGCATCACCAGCAGATGACCCGTCGAGTACGGGTAGCGGTTCAGCAGCGCGCAAGCCAGCTCGCCGCGCCACACCAAGTGGCTTTGGTCGTCTGGGAGTCCCGAAGCGAGGATCGCCTCAAACAGGGTCTGGCCGGATGACACCTCCACAGCGGCCGTGCCGATACTGTCGGTGCCTCCTCGAGCCAGCTCGGCCCGGTCGGCTTCCATGGCGGGGATGCGCCACCCGGCCCACATCCTCTCTGTCACGTCACAACCCCCGATCCGTCGTCTCGCACTCCGATCCGCCCCTTACTTCCGGCCGGTGATGTCACCCGATCCGGGGCTTCGCATCCGGTTTGCCCCCTCGCCTCCGGCCGCTGACGTCATACCCGTTCGGTCACTTCGGCACGCAGGCGCGCTACGAAGTCGTCCAGGTTGACGTCGCGCTCAACTCTGCGGGCCCCGCGGGCGTTCACGCCGACGGTGCCGTTCTCCACATCGTCGTCGCCGACCACCAAGACGTGGGGGACCTTGGCCAGCTTGCCAGCGCGCACCCGGCGGCCCAAAGACTCCGCAGCGTCGTTGATCTCGACGCGGAAACCCTCGCCTCGCAGCCTCAACGCCACCGAAGCGGCATAGTCCGCGTGAGCGGCAGCCACAGGCAGCACCAGGGCCTGCACCGGGGCCAGCCACGCGGGGAACGCCCCTGCGTAGTGCTCCACCAGCACACCGAAGAACCGCTCAACCGAGCCGAACAGAGCCCGGTGGACCATCACCGGACGGGTGCGGGCGCCGTCTGCGGCGATGTAGACGAGCCCGAACCGCTCGGGCAGGTTGAAGTCGAGCTGGATCGTGGAGAGCTGCCACGATCTTCCTAAGGCGTCGCGTACGTCTACATCGATCTTCGGCCCGTAGAACGCGCCGCCGCCCTCATCGATCTCATAGTCGAGCCTGGCGGCATCCAACGCGACGCGCAGGCCGGCGGTGGCCTCGTCCCAGAGGGCGTCCTCCCCCACCGCCTTCTGTTCGGGGCGGGTCGAGAGCTTTGCTTGGAACTCGTGAAACCCGAAGGCCCGCAGCACGCTGAGCACGAACTCCAAAAGCGACGCAAGCTCAGCCGCCACGTCGGATCGGGCGCAGAAGATGTGGCTGTCGTCCTGGGTGAACCCCCGGCTTCGCAGCAGGCCGTGCACCGCGCCCGACCGCTCATAGCGATAAACCGCCCCGAGTTCGAACAGCCGCATCGGCAGCTCGCGATAGCTGCGCTGTCGGGAGCGGTAGATCATCACGTGGAACGGGCAGTTCATCGGCTTCGGGTAGTAGTCCGCGCCGTCCATCTCCATCGGCGGGTACATGCCCTCGGAGAAGAAGTCAAGATGCCCGGATGTCTCCCACAGCACCGACTTCGCGATGTGCGGTGAGAACACGAATTGGTAGCCGCCCAGGGCGTGGCGCTCACGCGAGTAGTCCTCCATCAGCTTGCGCACCAAGGCACCCTTCGGGTGCCACACTGCCAGGCCCGGACCTAGCTCGGACGGCCACGACACCAGATCGAGCTCCGCCGCGAGCTTCCGGTGATCTCGACGCTCCGCCTCAGATAGGCGATGGAGATGCGTCGCCAGCTGCTTGCGGGTCGCCCACGCTGTTCCGTAGACGCGCTGCAGCATCGGGTTGCGCTCGTCGCCCCGCCAGTACGCGCCGCTGACGCGCAGCAGGGCGAAGTGGCCAAGCCGACCGGTGGAGGGCACGTGCGGGCCCATGCACAGGTCGACGAAGCCGTCTTCGCCGTTGCGGTAGCAGCTGACCGCACCCTCAGAAGCCGCCTCTGAGGCCAGGTCACCGGTCTCGGCAGCTCCCAGAGCGACGGTCTCGATTATTTCGCGCTTGTAACGGTGGTCAGCGAACATCTTGAGCGCTTCATCTGCGCCGATCTCGGAGCGCACAAACGGCTGATCCTCGGCGATGATCTCGCGCATCCGCAGCTCGATGCGCTCCAAGTCGCCCTCGCTGAACACGCCACCGTCGGGCAGCTCGAAATCGTAGTAGAAGCCGTTCTCGATGGGCGGGCCGATGGCGTGAGTGGCGCCCGGAAAAAGGTCTAGAACAGCTTGAGCCAGCACGTGCGCTGTTGAATGGCGGATGGTGTGGAGACCCCTCGAAGAATCCGGTGTGACGATCTGCACCGACGCTCCGTCGAGAATCGGCGACACCAGGTCGCGCTCAGCGCCGTCGACCACCGCAATCACGGCGGCGGCGGCGAGGCCGGGGCCGATGTCCGCTGCCAGGTCCGCGGCGTCGGCGTTGTCGGGCAGCTCGCGGCGCGAGCCGTCGGGGAGCTTCACTGTGATCCGAGACATCGCGCCTGAGGCTAACGGCGACACTGTCACCGGGCAGGAGGCCGCGCTGGGCGCGTTCGGAGCCGTCGAGCGAAGACGCCGGAGGCCACGACGAGCACATCAACGACAAACACGCCACACGCAAGCGCTGGGGCCGTCAAGCGAAGACGTCGATTATGCTCTGCGCATGACGAACAGAGTTGACGCTGGTGTCTGCGCCGGCAAACAGTCAGCGGCAGCAGCCGAAGTCGACACCGTCACGGTGCCTGATGTCCGCGCCAAGGAAGTGCCTGCCGACGGATCCCACGACCGGTTCGCCCATTTCGTCCGCAAAGCCGACTCCGTGCGCGCCTACGTGGAAGGGACGCCGCTTCAGGCGCTGTGCGGGAAAGTCTGGGTGCCGAGCCGCGACCCCAAGCGATACCCGGTGTGCCCGACCTGCATCGAGATCAGGAAGCGCCTGATCAGAAGGGCCGACAACTGAACGCTGCGGCAGGGCCTGCCGGCCTTGGCTCAAGCCGCGCCGGCACTGCGCCGGTGCCCGTCAGGGAGGCAGCAGGCCCGGCCTCGACCATCTCTTGGGCATCTGCCATGCGCGTCCACATACAGGGCGTGTTCTTGCTGCTGGTGATGCTGCTCGCGTTCTGGATGATCGCAAACTGGGGCGCCACAGTGGTTTCAAGCGCTTGGGGCAGCGAGAGCGGCGTGATAGTGGCTCGGGTGCGCGATGAGGCCGCCGGGACTGTCGCCGTGGGCGACATCGCCCTAGACGGAACCGAGGTCACCGATCTGCAAGCCGCGCTGACCGCGGCGGGCATCGACCCGGGCCCAGTCGACGGGATATTGGGCGATCAGACTCGCTCCGCTATCGAGCAGGCAAAATCGGCCCTCAACCTCACCGGCAGCTCCGACCGAGCGCTGCTCGAACTGCTGACGGGCGTCTCCGGGCGCTGACCGCGGTTCAGTCGGCGGGTTCCACCGCCTGATTCGCTGTCGGGATGCCGCCTTCTGAGCCGCCGGCGTGCTCCACGACCTTCCGCCCGCGTTATGCGCTGACCGTGTCGATGGCGCTGATGTGGGTCAAGACGGTGAAGCTCGGCCGCGGCGGCGTCCGATGGTGGGCTTCGGAGACGCCCGAGGGCGCATCCTCGCTGGCCTTCCGGCAGGTCGGCTCGGCGGTGCGCGCCGATGCTTGGGGGCCGGGCGCGCAGTGGGCCATCGAAAGGCTGCCTGCTTTGCTGGGACGAGACGACGACCCGGGCGGCTTCCGTCCGCTCGACCCGGTGGTGAGCGACCTGACCGCCAGGCTCGGCGTGCCACGTCTCGGCGCCACAGGCCGCTGGTACGAGGCGCTGGCGACCATCGCGGTCGTTCAGCGGGTTGTTAGAGCCGATGCCCTGACGTCGATCTACCGTCTGGGCCGCCGCTACGGCACCCCGACACCGGGCGGCGGGCCAATGCCGGTGTTCCCCGCTCCTGCTGCGGTTCTGAGATTGGCTGACCACCAGTTTCACGTCGCCGGGGTGGACAGGGCCAGAGCCCGCGTTGTGCGGGTGGCGGCCAAGTACGCCGACCGGGTGGAGCGGCTTGAGGAGGTGCCGTCGGCTGAGGCCCGCTCGTGGTTGAGGCGCCTGCCGGGCGTCGGCCCGTGGACCGCCGCGCTCACCACCGGCACTGCTGCCGGAGATCCTGATGCCGTACCGGTGGGCGATCTCCATGTGCCTGCCATGGTCTGCTGGGCACTCACTGGCGAGACTGGCGACGACGCCCGGATGCTGGAGGTGTTAGAGCCCTACGCAGGGCACCGAGGCAGGGTAGTGCGGCTTATCAAGTCGGCCGGCATTCGACCGCCCCGGCACCACCCGGCACCCTCTCGTTTCGACATCAGCCGCATCTGACAGACCGGCGCAAGCTCGGATCGGCACCTCACCGCCGATCCGAGATGTACGTGGACTATTCTAAACAAGCCATACGAACCTCGAACTGTGAATTGAGTACCTCATGGATTACCCACGAATTTTTCAATTGAACGTGACCGAGTTTCGATCGCTCGCCGATGTGGACATACCGCTGGGCGCGCTGACAGTTCTAGTGGGTCCCAACGGTTCGGGAAAGACCAATGTGCTCAACGTACTGCGGTTTCTTGCCACCACTGTCCGATTCGATCTTTCTGATGCGATCGAAGAATGGGGAGGATTCGCGCGCATCAAGCGCCAAGGCAGCAGATCAAATCACAGTGATGTGGTAATCGAGATCAGCGGTCAACTCACCGAGTACTCAAGCCCAAACGCTCTTGACGAATATAGGCTCAGCTTTTCGATGGATACGAATGGATCCCTAACTCGAAATGAGTTATTCCGCTTCAAGCGGACTCAAGGGCCGGGAAGACGTATTACTATCACCGGCACGGATGTAGATATAGGTCCTGACAAGACAGTAGAGATAAGTCCTGGTACGACGGAATCGCGCAGAGGACGATTCGCAACCACGCACACCACGGGCTTATCCACGTTGCCACGACTTTCCGACGAGGAAGGCGGAGAGGGAATTCGCGATCTTGCTGGCTTTCTCTCCTCAATGAGGGTTCTGGAACCGGACATGAATGAAGCTCGCCGTCCATCGCGCCTCGTCCCCGGTCGTTTGAGCGACGACGCCGGTAACCTTGCCGCAGCTCTACACCACCTTTCGTTGACTGATCCCGAATCGTTCCACAGCCTCCTAAGGGAGATGCGCTACTGCCTGCCAGGCCTTGACAACATCGAGTTTGTGCCTTTCGGTGGACCAGGTAAAGCCGTAGCAGTTGTGCTCCGCGAGAGAGGAGTCAGCTCGCCAATCTACCTCAGCGACGCGTCATTTGGAACGGTACGGCTCTTGGCTCTGCTCACCGCCCTGCATGAACCCGACCCTCCTCCATTCACAGCAATTGAAGAAGTCGACCATGGATTACACCCTTACGCCCTAGATTTGTTGGTCGACAGGCTGCGCGCCGCCTCAGAGCGGACGCAGGTCCTGGTGACAACGCACTCTCCTACCCTAGTCAATCGCCTCCGCGCCCCCGAGCTGCTAGTCTGTGCCCGCGATCCTCGAAGCGGTGCCTCGCTCATTCCATACATAGAAAGCGAGCGACTGAGTGAACTAGAACAAGACTCAGAACTCAGGCTCGGAGAACTCTGGTTCGCCGGCGCAGTGGGTGGTGTGCCCGATATGAACCTTTGAACTTGACAGGCAGAACGATCAAGGATCTCCACTTGCCATCCCAAACCATTCCAGTCGTACTCGTATTTGGTGAGAGCATAAACGACGCTCGCTCAGTCGCAGCACTTATTCAGGCGCTTTGCCCGTCACTGAAAGGACGTGTGAGCCCTCGCCCACGACCGATCTCTCTTCAGAGATCAGCCAAAGGGTCCAAGGTCACCAAATGGACGCATAGCTTGTGCAATGTGATCAAAGCTAATAGTGAGCCAGTGGGATGTGTCTTTGTTCATCGCGACGCTGATGGTCCCGATCCGACAGCGGAGCTAGCGCGCCAAACCGAACGAGAGCTTCGCAAGGCACACATCCAGCTAGCTTATGCCGTTGTGCCGGTGGAGGAGATCGAGGCTTGGTGGCTTCTGTTCGCTTCGGCAACGCAGAAGCTGAAAGCGTCGTGGTCTGGTACTCTCTCCAAAACAGTGACTGACGTCGATAGAATTTCTGATCCCAAGAGAGAACTTAACAGGCGCACAGGACGCAATAATCGCAGAAACGCCTACACGCCGGCCGACTCACCGGCAGTAGCCGAACGTGTGGCGGAGGCAATAGCAGCCGGGGTGAAGCCTTCGGGCCACAGCAAATCGTACGATCGATTCGTCAGATCCGTAGCTAGCTGCTGCAAAGGTGTGCGATCGCGCCGGGACTGACACCTTGTATTGTCGCCTTTACTGGTTCGGCGTTGCTGATCGCGCTCTAGCTGAGCCCTAGTTCGGCGATGCGGTCGAGCACGCGCTCGGATTCAGCGCCGACGGTCGTGTCATCGCCGTGGCCGGTGTGCACACGTGTGTGCGGCGGAAGGCTCAGCAAGCGGTCGCGGATGCTGCGCAGGATGGTCGGCTCGTCACTGAAGCTGCGGCCGGTAGCACCCGGACCGCCGCAGAACAGTGTGTCGCCCGACAGCACGCGGCCGTCGTCGGCGTCGTGGAAGCAGCAGCAACCCGGAGAGTGGCCCGGCGTGTGGATCACGCCCAGCGTGTGGCCGCCGGCTGTCAGCTCCGCGCCCGGCACCAGATCGCCGTCGGGCGCCGATCCGGGGTGCACAACATCCCACAGCATCCGATCGTCGGGGTGTAGAAACACCGGAGCGTCCACCGCGTCGCGCAGCGCCAATGCCGCGTTGATGTGGTCGTTGTGGCCGTGGGTGCACACGATGGCGGCCACCCGGCGACCGGCGACCGCGGCGGCGATGGGCTCGTGGTCGTGGGCGGCGTCGAACACCAGCACCTCGCGTTCGTCGCCTACCAGCCAGATGTTGTTGGTGACCTCCCACTCGCCTCCGTCGAGCGCGAAGACGCCGTCGGTTCGCACCAGCTCGATGGCCATGACGCCGAATTCCGTCCCTTTCCGCTAGTGAGCTTTCTCAGACCGGTGGGCTGTCTTAGAGCACCACCACTGAGCGCAGCACCTCGCCGCGCTCCATCTTGTGGAATGCGTCCTCAACTCCATCGAGCCCGATCGTCTCCGACACGAAGCCGTCGAGATCTAGACGGCCTTGCCGGTACAGGTCGATCAGCATTGGGAAGTCACGCGACGGCAGACAGTCGCCGTACCAGCTTGACTTGAGCGCGCCGCCGCGCCCGAACACCTCCAAGAAAGGCAGCTCGATGGTCATGTCGGGCCGGGGCACGCCCACGAGCACGACCGTGCCGGCCAGGTCGCGGGCCTCGAAGGCCTGTTTGTAGGTGACCGGCAGCCCGACCGCTTCGATGGCCACGTCCACGCCATTGCCGTCGGTGAGGGCCTTGATCTCCTCCACGGGGTCGGCCTCAGAGGAGTTGACCGTGTGGGTGGCCCCGAAGCGCTTGGCCCACTCCAGCTTGCGGTCGTCGATGTCCACGCCGATGATCTTCGACGCCCCGGCCAGCTTCGATCCGGCGATTGCGGCGTCGCCCACGCCTCCGCAGCCGAACACGGCCACGCTGTCGCCGCGGCCCACGCCTCCGGTGTTGACCGCGGCGCCGATGCCAGCCATCACGCCGCAGCCGAGCAACCCCGCAGCAGCAGGCGAAGCTTGCGGGTCGACCTTGGTGCACTGACCCGCGGCCACCAGGGTCTTGTCGGCGAACGCTCCGATGCCCAGAGCGGGAGACAGCTCGGTACCGTCGGACAGCGTCATCTTCTGGTCGGCGTTGTGGGTGTTGAAGCAGATGTGAGGCCGGCCCCGCAGACACGAGCGGCATTGTCCGCACACCGCCCGCCAGTTGAGTATTACGAAATCGCCAGGAGCCACCTCGCTCACGCCGTCTCCGACGGACTCCACCACGCCGGCAGCCTCGTGGCCGAGCAGGAACGGGAATTCGTCGCTGATACCACCCTCGCGGTAGTGCAGGTCGGTGTGGCAGACGCCGCAGGCCTGCACGGCCACGACAGCCTCACCCGGGCCGGGATCGGGTATCACCACGTCGGCAATGGCGACCGGCTCGCCCTCAGCTGCGGCGATAACTCCTCGAACGGTCTGCGGCATTGTGTTGTCCTCCTGGCTCGTAGGGATCGGACTGGCTCGTAGGGATCGGAACGTTTTGGCTTGGTGTGGGCCGGGCGGAGCGTCAACGCGCCCGCAACGGCCTGACAATACACCACGATCTGCCGCCGATGCTGAAACGGGCACCGCCCCGGGCCCGGTCGAGACGCCAATGTCATCCAGGCGACACCCGCGCTGACTGCGGAGACCTGCGGTGGTCTCCACGACGGGGCCTTTGGCGTCGTCGCTCACGCAGGGCGACACCCGCGCTGGCCACGGAAACCTGCCGCCGGTGGTTAGACCGGCAGCCCGATGTCATCCGAAGCGCACCCGCACCATCAGGATGGCAGACTGCTGGCCCATGGGCACTTATGCGATAAGCGGTTCGGCTTCGGGAATGGGCGCGGCTGTTCGGGCGCGGCTGGAGAGAGCGGGCCACCGCGTGATCGGCATCGACCTGCGCTCGGCGGAGGTGGTGGCCGACCTGGCCACGCCAGACGGGCGCGACGAAGCGGTGGCAGCTACCGCTGCCGCGTCCGGTGGTGTGCTCGACGGACTGGTGAGCGCCGCCGGTCTGGGGCCGACCGTGGACGCGGGCCTGATCGCGCAGGTCAACTACTTCGGCTCGCACGCGTTGCTAGCAGGCCTGCGACCGTCGCTGGCCGCGGCGACGGTCTCGCAGGTGGTGCAGTTCGGCTCGAACTCGTCCACGACGACTCCCGGTCTTCCGGCAGAACTCGTGACCGCGTACTTGGAGGGACGAGAGGACGATGCCGTAGAACTGGTGCGCACCGTGGAGCCGCTGCTCGCTCCCGCTGTGGCTTATGCGGCCGCGAAGCTGGCGATCAGCCGGTGGTGCCGGCGGGCCGCCACGACGCCTGACTGGATAGGCGAGGGCGTCAGGCTCAACGTGATCGCGCCCGGGCCGGTCGACACACCAATGCTGGAGGCCGTCAGAAGCGACGAGCACCTGGGCCCGCTGATGGGCGCGTTCCCCGTGCCGGCGAACGAGACGCCAGCCGCCGACGCGCTAGCCGCGTGGGTCGAGCAGATGCTCACAGGCGAGGCCGCTCGGTACATGTGCGGGTCGGTGGTGTTCGTGGACGGTGGAACCGATGCCCTGTTTCGGGCCGACGCATGGCCTGAAGCCTTCTAGCCCGGGGAGCTGCCCGAGCCGCGCCGGCGGTGGCACGCTTGGCCGCTTACGGCGGTGGCACACCTGAGGCTTCGGGCCGGTATCTCTGCGCCGCTGTGAGCTGCGCGCGGTTTATGCGAGCGCCCGCAGGGCAGCAGCTGTGGCCATGGCGGTCGCCATGACGACGATCAGAGGCGCTTTGCGCCAAGCCGCAACGCATCCGGCGCAGACCCCCGCGAGCCTGGCATCGACCGCCAGGACGCCGTCGGTCTCGAAGGTCATCAGCACGATCATCGCGGCGAACAGTGTCGGCGGTAGTAGCGACACCACTGGGCGAAGGCGGCGCTCGGCCACTCCGCCCAGGACCGTCACGCCGAGAGCTTTCAGCCCGTAAGACCCGGCGACCAGCGCCAAGATCAGCCACCAGCTCACAACCGACTCACCCTTTGGGGCCAGCTCACCCCGTAGCACCGCTGACGGCCAACCCGACCCAGCTCACAACCGACTCACTCCGTGGCACCCGCTTCTGATCGCTGCTGCCTGAAACGCACTAGTAGCGCCGGGCCGAGAGCGGCCACAGCCAGCAGGATCGGAGCGCCCGAAGGTGTCACAGGCACGGCCGCCGCCGCGACCGCGGCAGCGGCCAGAGCCGCCGTCCAGCCCGCGGCGCTGCGCAGGTGCGGAGCAAGCAAGGCCGTGAAAGCCGCGGGGAACGCCACGTCGAGGCCCCACGCTTCAGGAGACGCCAACGACGAGCCCAGCCTCGCCCCGGCTACCGACCCGGCATTCCAGAACAGCCACAACGTCACACCTGTGAACCAGAAGGCGCGGGCAGCGTCCGCAGGATCGTCCTGAGCTGCGGCCACAGCGGTGGTCTCGTCGATCACAAAGTGCGAGGCACCCAGCCGGGCCGGCAGCGAACTTGACAGAACCGGACGCACCACCGGCCCATAGAGCGCGTTGCGGGCTGCAAGCAGCAGCGCGGAGCCGATCGCTGCTCCGCCCGACCCACCGTCGCCGATCACCGCCACTGCGGCGAATTGCGATGCGCCGGTGAACACCAGCGCCGACATCACGACCACCTCGGCGAGACCGAAACCGGAGGAGTCGGCGAGGACGCCGAACGTCATGCCGATTACGCCAGTGGCGATGCTCACGGCCAGGCAGTCACGGTAGTAGGGCCGCCAACGACTCCGCGACAGCCGGCTCGGGCTCGCGGCCTCGTTCATCGCGGTGTGTGCCAGTTCAGATCAGGGCCGCGCCACTGCGGTCAGCTGCCGGTGCAGAGCCTCCACCAGATGCGCCAGCTCGACAGCGGCACGGTCGTAGTCGTGCTGCTCGCCGCCGCCGGGGTCTACGACCTCCTCCCAGGGCTCGGGCGTGGCAGCGTCCAGTCCGAGCGCGGCGATCCGCTCCGCCAATAGGAGCTGTCCGGCTGCCTGCGGGAGGTCTCGCGCCAAACGGCGAAGCGAGCCGGTAACAGCGGCCGCGGCTGGGAAGCGGGCCCGCATCCACCGGATGTGCAGCGGCTCCATCACCGCGATCAGATCGGCCTCCGCGGCGTCGGCAGCCTTGAACTGCCGGGAGCGGTGATTGTGGGCTGACAGCCCGTGATGAGCCAGCGCGCGGCGCGTGCGGACGCTTAGCGGCTGGCCTTCCACCACGAGCGTGCCTGCACTGCGAACCTCGAGGCTGCGGTCGGCGTCGCAGGCCTTCATCATGGCCGCGGCCATCGGAGAGCGGGCGGCGTTGCCGGTGCACACGAAATACACCACCGTGCGCATCCCCGCCGAGCGCCCTGTCATCGACGAACCATCACCGGCGGCACAGGTGCCCGTCTCGAACACGGCGACAAGTTCACTGCACTTGACACTGTTATCGACAGGCCATACCTGACGGCACAGGCACCCGTCTGCTAGCGGCGGAGCCGCCGGAATTCGGCCTTGCGTAGACCGTCGGGGTCCAAGACGGTGCGAATCAGGCGGAGCTCATTGGGTGTCGGCAGCCTGCTCACCTCTCCGGGGTCACCAACCGTCAGCTCGAAAGGCGTGGCAGCGAGCACCTCGTCGAGCGTTACACCGGGGTGCACAGACCGCAGGCGCATCGTGCGGTCGGGGGTGTCGAAGTCGTACACCCCGAGTTCGGTGACGACCCGGCGTATCTCGTGAAAGCGCCGGCTCGGCTCGGCCAGCGCAGCCATCCTGTCGTACCCTGGCCCCGACACAACGTCCACAGTCTCACAAAACGACCGTGCCTGATTCGGCACCCAGTAGCTAGTGACGTGGTTCACCAGGTTGCCGGGCGCGCCCCGATAGCCGAGCAGCTGGGCCTTGGGCCTGCGGTAGTCGCCGATCGCCGCGATGTTCTGGTTGCCGTGGCGATCGATCTGGCTGGCACCCATCACCACATGACGGCGGCCCGACCACACCTGATCAAACACCGTGCGGAACGGCATGTAGCACTCCACCGTCACGCCCGCCTCGGGCACCCCTGCCGCCGGGTCGGACACAGTGCGGCCCACGGGCAGATCACCCGTCACGGCGTAGGCGATGGTGTCGGTGAGCATCAGGTCGGGTTCGAAAGTGGCTTTGGCAAGACGGCCAGCAACCACCGGCAGCGGACCCATCGGGTTGCCAAGCACCTCGCCGTCGCCCCGGAAAGTCTCGGCCAGCGCCACCACGCAGATCTCGTCGAGGGAGGCCTCAGCGTCCAATGAGCTGCCCGGCTCGCTCGCTATGGCGGAGGTCATGCGGCCGCGCCCCTGTCGGCAGTGTCGGCGAGCCGCCGCATGTACTCCTCGTGGGAGTCGAGGTCAAGCCACTCGAAGCGGAACCGATCCCAAGCCCGCGGATCGCGCGCAGTGACCGCATATCGCCTCTGGAACGCCTCGTCGCGGCCGTAGTCGGGCGGGCACTCGGTGAAGTGAGCCCCGCCCGGCGCCTCGACCACGCCGTTGGTGTGAAGTCGGGGGATGCGCAGCGTGTGCACCGATCCTTCGTCGAGCAGCCGCTCAGTCGGCACCACACGCTCGCACGACATGAACGTGCGATCCGCGGCCATCGCGAACAGGTCGTCGAAATACAGGTCGGGGCCAAGGAACTGCCCGTTGCCAGCCGCGTCAGCCCGGTTCATGTGCAGCAGTGAAACATCCAGTGTGAGCGCCGGGACCGCTACCAGCTCCTCGCCGTCGCTGTACGGGCTGGTAACGGTTCTCAGCTCGGGGTTGTTGACGAGCATGTCCGAGCCGAGGCCGGCCCTGGTGGGATAGAACGGCACCCGGTGCGCAGCTGCGAGCAGGCCCAGATAGAAGGCCCCCTCGTCGAGTTCTGCCACCTGCACCGCCTCGGACTGGCGGGCGACTCGGAAGTGGGGCTCCAGCGGAATGGAGTCGAGTGACACGAACCCGAAGGTCACCTTGCGGACCTTGCCCGCCGCGCAAAGCATCCCCACATCGGGCCCGCCGTAGCTGACGATGTGCAGGTCGTCGAGATCGCTGCGCAAGATCGCCCTCACAAGAGACATCGGCTTGCGCCGCGATCCCCAGCCACCGACGCCCACCGTCATCCCGCTTCGCATCTCGGCGACGACCTCGTCCTCGCTCATCCTTTTGTCGGCCATCCCCATAATCTATTGACATCGTCTTGCGCGGCAGCGGTCTGCGCACCACCAGCCAGACGAAGGAACCGCCGATGACAGCCCTACGGGTGATCACGACCGTGCTGGCTGCAGCTATGACGGCCGCGCTGATAGCGACGCCGGCAAGCGCATTCGCCCCCGACACGGCCGCGGCCAGTGTCACCACCGTGATCGGGATGTCGACCCGGGTTGCGGTGTCGGAGTTCGCACAGGACACAGTCGCGGCCAGTGCGGCCACCGTGATCGAGGCTCACCATCCCGACCACGATGATCCGCTGCCGAAGGACACCGGCGAGGGACTCGACCCGGTGGTGGAAGTGCCCGCCGGTGCCGGGCGCATCATTGGGTCGCCTCATGCCGGGCCGCAGCCGCAGCAGTCCGGCGACCGCGGTGGGCGCCTGCAGCTGGCCACCCTCGGGGCTGTAGCTGCCGCTGTCGCGCTGATCGCGTGGAGGGTGGCCCGGGCCTCGCGCCGAGCCCGTGCGTCAGTTCCTAATCCCGACTAATCCGATCAGATTAGTGTTGTAATCGGCTGGGGCTGGTGCTAGCTTCGCCGCTAATCCCGACTTTTCTTATCGGATTTACCTGGATTAGCCATGAGCACCGCAATCACACCCCTGAAGCCCGAATCCGCAGCGCCCTCAAGGCACGCGCCAGTGGTCTCGCGGCGTTCGCTGCCCCCTGTGTTCGCCGCAGGGCCGTTCCCGGTCAACCTCGACCTCAGCGGACGTTCTGTGCTGGTAGTTGGCGGTGGATCGGTGGCGGCTCGCAAGACGGCGGCGCTGCTCAGCGCCGGGGCCGAAGTCACGGTCGTCGCTCCTGACGCCGCTGAGAAAATCGCATCAGATCCAGATGTGAGATGGCGCCGGCGGCCCTACCGCGCGGGCGAGGCGGGGGGCTATCGCCTGGTGATCGCCGCCTCCGACGACGCGGAGGTGAACGCCCGAGTTGCCGGAGACGCGGACGCTGCCGGAGTGTTCGTCAACTCGGCGGACGATCCCGTCAACTGCTCGTTCACGCTGATGTCGGTGTTGCGCCGCGGAGACCTTCAGCTCACGGTGTCGACGAACGGCCGGAGCCCCGCTCTGGCGCGCTGGGTTCGGCGTCAGCTTGAGGTGCAGATCGACGCCAGCCACGCTGAACTGCTGGAGCTGCTGGCAGACGCCAGGGCTGAGGCGCGGGCCGTGTTCGGAACGTCGGAGCTGCCGGGTTGGGAAGAGGCTCTGGACGGGGGGCTGATAGGGCTGGTGCGGGCCGGGCGCAACGACGAGGCCCGCTCGCTGCTCTGGCGCCGCCTGGGCCTGCGTGATCCTGGCAACACTGGAGCAGCCGCTGCGACAACCGACGATCCGGCAGTGAGCGGTCCGACAGCCGGCGGTCCGACAAACGGCGATCGGGCCGCCGGCGCGGCTGCGGTCAGCGGTCCGACAAACCGCGGTCCGACAGCCGGCGCGGCTGCGGTCAGCGGTCCGACAAACCGCGGTCCGACAGCCGGCGCGGAGGCTGCGCTGTGACCGTTCATCTTGTGGGCGCGGGCCCCGGCGATCCGGAGCTGCTAACCGTGAAAGCCGTCAAGCTGCTGCGACGCGCCGACGTCGTGGTTCACGACCGGCTCGTCGAGACGGCCGCGCTCGACCTGGCACCGCCGTGGGCAGAGTTCGTTAACGTCGGCAAGGCACCCGGCCGGCGAGGGCCGACCCAGGATCAGATCAACGCGATCCTGGCGGACAGGGGGCGACGTTTCGAGTGCGTCGTGCGCCTCAAGGGCGGCGACCCGTTCGTTTTTGGGCGGGGTGGCGAAGAGGCGCGGGCCTTGAGATCGGCAGGGGTGGATGTTGCCGTAGTGCCGGGGATCACGTCGGCTGTGGCGGCGCCCGGCGCTGCCGGCGTCCCGGTCACGATGCGCAATGCGTCCAGCGGCTTCACAGTGATCACCGGGCACCAAGATCCTGCATCCGATCGGAGGCTCGACTGGGACGCGCTGGCCCGGGCCGGAACGACACTTGTGATCCTCATGGGTGCATCCCGCGCCGCAGTCATCGCGAAGCGCCTGACGCGCGGCGGCATGGCGGCCGACACGCCGGTGGCGGTCATCTCGTCGGCGACCACCGATCGCCAGCAGATTCACCGCACCACCTTGCGCGATCTGGGCCTTGAGGCCGTGATCAGCCCGGCGGTGATCGTGATCGGTGAGGTGGCCGCGCATGACCTGCTCGCGGCCTGCGGCCTCAGCGAGCCCGCCTTCTCAGACAGCGCCACGGAAGTGGCCACGGAGCGCGATCTAGCACTTCAAGGAGTACTCACATGACTCTGCTCGAACCTCGCACCCAACCGCCCGTCGAGACCGCTAAAGCGCCGAACCTGCTCAAGCCAGCGGCGGCGCCAAGCCCTCCGACACCAACCGGGCCAGCGACCGCGCCAAGCCCTCCGACACCAACCGGGCCAGCGACCGCGCCAAGCCTGGCCGCGCTGGCGCGCATCGATACGGAGATGCGCGCCGACATCGACAAGTTCAGGACGCAGCTCGCTCGCTATCTCGCAGGTGACCTGGACGAGGACGTGTTCAAGGTGTTCCGGCTCGGCAACGGCGTATACGGCCAGCGTCAGGGCGGCACCAAGCAGATGGTGCGGGTCAAAGTGCCTTACGGCTCGATCTTGCCCGAGCAGCTCGAGATGATCGGCTGGCTGGTGGACGCCTACAGCCGCGGCTGGGGCCACATCACGACCCGCCAGAACATCCAGTTCCACTTCGTTGAGCTGGAGCAGATCCCCGAGGTGCTCGAGCACCTGGCGTCGGTGGGGCTCACCACCAGAGAGGCGTGCGGCGACACCGTACGCAACGTGCAGGGCTGCCACCTCGCCGGCGCCTGCCCGTACGAGGTGCTCGACATCTCGCCCTGGGCGGAGGCGACCTACCGGCATTTCGTGCGCAACCCCATCAGCCAGCGCCTTCCTCGCAAGTTCAAGATCAACTTCTCGGGATGTGCAACCGACTGCGGACAGGCCATGTTCAACGACGTCGGCGTGATCGCCGCGAAGCGCATCAGCGGCAACGGCGCCGTGGAGCACGGGTTCCGGGTGTTCATCGCGGGCGGGCTCGGCACGACACCGCACCCAGCTCTGTTGTTGGAGGACTTCACAGCCCGCGAGGACCTTCTCCCCACCATCGAGGCGTGTCTGCGGGTGTTCGACCAGGCCGGCAACCGCGACAACAAGCTGAGAGCGCGCATGAAGTGGCTGGTCGACACGCTCGGATTCGACGAGGTGAGGCGCAGAGTGCTCGCGCAGCGCAGGTTCCTGGTGTCGTCGACGTCTTGGCCTGGCGGAATCCCTTTCGAGGTGGCGCTCGCTGGGGACGACCCCGCCGGTGCCGGCGGCCCGGACGCAGCGCCAGCTACCGCTGTCGGCCAGGGCACACCGGTGAACATCGGTGTCGGCGGCCCCTATGAGCGCTGGGATCGGGCGAACGTGGTGCGGGGATTGCGTGACGGCACCGTGTCGGCGTACGGATGGGCGCGCCTCGGTGACCTCACCGGCGACCAGTTCCGGGCCCTGGCCGCGCTACAACGCGGTCTGGGCTGCGAGATCCGTCTGACCAATCGGCAGAACGTCGTGTTGCGGGGACTAGAAGAGGGCGCTCTGCCCTTCGTGTACAGCCGGTTGGACGCCATCGGAATGGCCCGTCCCGGTGCCGAGCTGGCACGCGATGTGGTGGCCTGCCCCGGCGCTGACACCTGCAACTTGGCCGTCACCCAGAGCCGGGGCTTGGCCGACGTCATAGGCGACCGCCTCGAAGAGGAAGGGCTCGCGGAGACCGGCGGTGTGCGGGTCAACATCTCGGGCTGCCCGAACTCGTGCGGCCAGCACCACGCGGCCGACATTGGCTTCTTCGGTGCGGAGCGCCGCGTCAACCGGCGCAAGGCACCCGGTTATCAGATGCTGCTGGGCGGCTACATCGGCTCTGAGCAGATGCACTTCGGGGTGCGCACCATGCGGCTGCCGGCAAAAAACGCGGCGGAGGCCGCCGTGAGGTTGATCGGCCGTTTCGCCGCGGAACGGGCACCGGGCGAGGCGTTCCGCGAGTGGATGCTGCGAGTCGGTGGTGCTAAGACCCTGGCCGCAGAACTCAAAGAGCTGGACGTGTTCCCCGCTTTCGAGGACGACCCGTCGTTCTACGTCGACTACGACGAGACGGGCCCGTATGAGGCTGTCGTTGGCGAGTCGGAGTGCGCGGCCTGAGCCCGCCCAAGAGCGCAGCACGTCTGGAACGGGTGTTCGCGGCCATCGACGAAGCCAACTCCGGGGACCCCAACCAGTTCGGCGATCGGCCGCTGGCCCAGGCCGAGGGGCAGATCGCCTCGGCCTGGATCGACCGTCTAGCGCCCGGCGCCACCGACGTCGTACGCATCGCGGCCCGCGCCCACCACCTGCGCCGATGGGAGACGCCGAGGAGCGGCTACCCGGAAGGCCGGGCCGGCTACCTTCGCTGGCGCCGCGACCAGAAGCGCCGCCATGCCGCTGAGCTGGCGGGCCTAATGGCCGACGCGGGCTACGACCGGGTGTTCTGTGAACGGGCGGGTGACATCGTGCTCAAGCGGCGCCTGGGGTCGGATCCGGAGGTGCAGCTCTATGAGGACGCGCTGGCTTTGACATTCCTTGAGACGCAGTTCGACGCGACCGCTGAGCGCCTCGGCGACGACCGCATGGTGGACGTGCTTGCCAGGACTCTCGCCAAGATGACAGGCCTCGGCCGCGCCGCCGCGGCCGAGGTGGCGTTGAGCCCCCGTCTGGCCGATCTCTTGGAACGCGCCCAGTCAGCCGCGGCGCAGGTCTGAACACAACCTCTTAGCTCTAGACCGCGGCGCAGCCTGAAGACGACCGCAGCCGCGTCCCGTGCAGCTGCGGGCTCAGGTACGGACGGTCACCGCCATGGCAGCGGCTGCAGGAGTGACAGGGTGATGGCAGGCCGCGAAGTGATCTGCCTGGCGATCTCCAGCGGATGCGCCGACCGGCGCCATCACCGGCTCTTCCGTTGTGCAGACGTCGGTCGCCCGCAGGCACCGGGTGTGGAAGCGGCAGCCGCTCGGCGGATTGATCGGCGATGGAAGCTCGTCTTTGATGTCGCCCTCGCTGCGGTCGACCAACTCAGACGGCTCCGGTACCGACGCGAGCAGCGCCCGGGTGTAAGGATGAGCCGGGCGCTCGAAGATCTCAGAGGCGGCGCCGACCTCGCAGACCTTGCCCAGATACATCACCACGATCCGGTCGCTTACGTTCTTCACCACTGACAGGTCGTGGGAGATGAAGATCACCGTCAACCCGTATCGGCGCTTCATCTCCTGAAGCAGCTCGAGTATCTGCGCTTGGATCGATACATCAAGCGCCGACACCGGCTCATCGCAGATCAGCACCTTCGGGTCGAGCGCCAGCGCCCGCGCGATCCCGATCCGCTGGCATTGGCCACCTGAGAACTCGTGCGGCCGGCGGTCGCCGAAGCGGGGCTCCACCCCGACGGCCCGCATCAGCTCGTCGATACGGCTCTGCGACCACACTCCACGGTCGTCTCCCCACACGGCCAGGCCCTCCGCGATCACGTCGCGCACCTTTCGGCGAGGGTTCAACGACGAGATCGGGTCTTGGAAGATCATCTGCAGGTCGGGCCGGATGCGGCGAAGCTTCTCCCCCTTGAGCCTGGCCATGTCCTGGCCGCGGTAGACGACCCGGCCCGAGTCGATGTCCACCAGGCGGACGATGCCGCGGGCCACGGTCGACTTACCGCAGCCCGACTCCCCGACCATTCCCATGGTCTCGCCCTCGACGAGGTCGAAGCTGACGCCGGACACCGCCTGCACCACCCGCTTGCGGCCCACGTCGAACGTGATCGCCAAGTTCTCGACGCTCAGGAGCACGTCGTCTCGGTCGCGCAGCTGCGCGGTCCCCGAGCCGGCCATCAGACGGGCCCGACTCGCTCGTTGTCGGCGACCGCGACCTTCAGACCCGCCGCGGTCGTGCCGGACGCCCTGTTGACCGCAAGCGCTTTTGCCCCGCGGGGCGTGCCCACCGGATGGCCGCACGCGAAGCGCCGCAGGCCCACCAGCCCGCTCAGAGCCGGCCTGCCAGCCAGGCAGTCGTCCTGGGCGTAGTTGCACCGCGGCGCGAACGCGCAGGCGTCAGGCGGGTCGATCAGCTCCGGGGGCTGGCCGGGTATCGGATCGAGCGGGTGGCCCATCGGGTCGCTGAGCCTCGGGATTGAGCGCAGCAGCGCCTCGGTGTAGGGGTGGCGCATGTCGGTGAACAACGATTCGGTGTCGGCGGTCTCCACCACTCGGCCTGCGTACATCACCGCCACGTCGTCCGCGTTGCCCCTGGCGACCCCGAGGTCGTGAGTGATAAGGATCATGGCCATTCCGTGTTCGGCACGCAGCCGGCCGAGCAGCTCCAGCAGGTTCTTCTGGACAGTCACGTCCAAGGCGGTGGTGGGCTCATCGGCGATCAGCAGCTGCGGCTGGCAGGCTAGGGCCATAGCGATCACAACCCGCTGGCGCAGTCCGCCCGACAGCTCGTGGGGGTACTGGCGCACTCGCTGCGCCGGCTCGGGGATCCCGACCTGAGCCAGCAGGTCGACGGCCTCCGCGAGCGCCGCGCGGCGGCCGCGGCCGAGGTGATATCGCAGGCTCTCGGCGATCTGCTCGCCGACCCGCTTGACCGGGTTCAGCGAGGTCATCGGATCCTGGAACACCATCGTCATATGCATGCCCCAGAAGTGCTTGACGCCCGCGGCGGCCATGGCCCTGAGGTCTCGTCCTTGGTAGAGCACCTCCCCGCTGACCCGCGCGGTTCGGGGTAGCAGGTTCATCAGAGCCTTCGCCGTCACCGACTTACCCGACCCGGACTCGCCAACGATGCCCAGCGTCTCGCCTTCGTAGAGATCGAAGCTCACACCGTCCACGGCGCGCACCACACCGCGGTCTGTCGGGAACAGCACCTGAAGGTCGCGCACCGACAGCAGCGGAGTCCGATCCGGGCGCGGTGAGGCGGCAGCCTCGCCCACTCCCGAAGCCGCAACGCTCGCGGTCGCGGCTGCGCTCGTAGAGCCGGCAGGCAGCACCATCAGAAGGCCAGCTCCCTCACGTCGAAGCACTCGCGGACCCGGTCTCCGCAGTAGTTCAGCGCCAACACGGTGCAGAACATCGTGGCTATCGGGAACAAGGCCACATTCGGGCTCTTCTGCAGGTCTCGGATGCCAGCGCCGTCGACGATCATCTTGCCCCACGAGATGGCATCGTCACCGGCCACCGACAGCCCCAAGAACGCCAGCGCGCCCTCTGCTACCACGGTGATGGCCATTCCCAGCAGCGTCAGAGCCGCCATCGGGATGAGCACGTTCGGTAGCAGCTCCCTCACGATAACCCGACCGTGGCGGGCGCCGATCACGCGCGCCGCGGCCACGAACTCCCGTTTCGCGAACACCAGGCTCGTGGCGCGCGACAGCCGCCCTACCGGCGCCACAGACAGGATCCCCAAGGTGAGGCTCACCACCAGCAGGCTGCGCTCAAGCGTCGCGGTGATAAGGATGGCGAGCACCAGCGCCGGGAACGACAGCAGCACAAAGAACACGAAGCCAATGATCTGGTCGATCCGCCCCCCGAAGTATCCGGCGACGATCCCGAGCCCGCCTCCGAGGACCATGCCGAACACGATGGCGAACGCGCCGACCGAGAGGCTGATGCGAGCGCCGTAAACGGTGCGCGAGAACACGTCCCGCCCAAGCGAGTCGGTGCCAAACCAAGCCTCTGAGGACGGACCCTCGCGGGGGCCGCTCACGCCCACCTCTGTGGGATCGGAGAACGGCAGCGCCGGCGCCAGCACCGCCAGCGTCGTGACCAGGGCGAGCCAGCCGAGGGCCGTCCAGAACCCCACCCCGAGCCGCCGCCAGACGGGCTGGGGTCGCCCCAAACGGCGCCGGGTGCCAGCAGGCTCCACGGCCGTGGAATTGCTGCCGGTGCGCCGGCGAAGAGCCACGGCCGCAAGGGTGCGCTCACGCTGGGCGCTCTGCGCGCTGCGCTGCCGCCCCGAGCCGCCGCTGTCAGCCTGCCTCATGTGCCGCGTACCCGCGGGTCGAGCCAGCCGTACAGCAGGTCGATGATGAAGTTGATAACCACGAAGCCGACCGCGATCACAACCACCATGCCGAGCACCACCGGGAAGTCGTCACGGATCACCGCGGTGACGATCTCTCTGCCGATGCCGGGAATGCCGAAGATTTGCTCCACCACCAGAGAGCCGCCGATCAGTGCCCCGGTGTTGACACCGAAGACGGTCACTACCGAAAACATCGAAGGCCGCAGCGCGTGCCGAAACATGATCCGCGCCGGGGGCAGGCCTTTGGCTCGGGCCATGTGCACATAGTCCTCTTGCAGCGTTGAGATGAGGTCGCTGCGCAGCAGGCGCTGGTAGACCGCAGCCAGGGGCAGACCCAGCGTCAGCGCCGGAAGAATAAGCGAGAAGAGCCTTCCTCCGAGAGGGTCGGCCTCATACGCAGAAGGGAAGATCTGCCAGCGGAGCGCCAGCAGGTAGAGCAACACCACCCCCAAGGCGAAGTTCGGTACCGACAGCAGGCCGAACGATGAGACCGTCGACGCGCGGTCGAAAGCCTTGTTGGCGCGGTAGGCGGCGGCCACGCCCCACGGGATCGCCACGCCCAGTGCCACCGTCTGGGCCATCACCAACAACACCAGAGTCTCGGGGAGCTTCTCTCTGATCACCTCCGCCACGGGCTGGTTGTTCTGGAACGACGTGCCGAAGTCGCCTCTGATCAGATCGCCGAGCCAGAACAGGTAGCGCACAAACACCGGCCTGTCGAGATGGTAGACTGCACGAGCTTCGGCCACGATCTCGCAGTCACCCTTCGCGTTGTTCACTGAAGTGGACTGGTCTTCGGCGAGGCCGGCCTCCACCGCCTTGCAGTCGATCTTCGCGAGCGGGCCCACGATGTTGACGAGCGGGTCGCCGAGCAGATTCAGCGACGCGAACGCCATGAAGGTGACGGCCAGCACCACCGCCACGAGCAGCGCCGCCCTACGGGCCGCAAAGACCGCCATAGGCGTGGGGCCAGGGCCCTTCGGATCCGAGCAGCGATCGTCCGCGTCGGCTGCCGGCCCCTATGTCAGCTGAGCCACACTCCTTGCAGTAACACGCGGCCCTGGTTGTTGCAGAACAGCTCGACTCCGTCGGGAGACGTCTGCCCGCAGATGTTGTGGACGTTCTCGCGCGCCCCGATCGTCCAGTTTGCGTGGTTGAAGAAGATGTAGGTGTAGGAGTCCTTGATCTCCTGCTGTATCTCGCGCCAGATCTCGACTCTGCGGTCGAGATCGTCGCTGGCGCGTTGCTCGTACATCAGCGCGTCGCGCTCCTCGCTGCAATCGCGGGGCCAGTTCAGCGAGATGAAATCGATCGCAGCGCACTCCAGCCACAACACGTCGTTGTCCGGGTCGGGCTCACCGAACTGGCGCCAGGTGACGACGTTGTAACTTCCCACGGCTACCTGGGTGATGTGGTCGTCTTGCAGCAGCTCCTCCTCGGTGATGTTGAAGTATTCCTCCCACCCGTCGATGAGCAGCTCGGCGATTCGGGTCTGCACCACCGACGGCCCGGAGTACTGCAGCTCCACATCGATCTTGCCGCCGGTGCAGTTGTCAGGATTGTCCGCGCAGTAGGCCTGCACCAGCGGGCCGGCCCTTTCCGGCATGTCGGTCTCTTGGGCCACTTCGGGGTTGTGCCAGATCAGGTCGGGATGGAACATCGTGTCCGCAGGCGGCGAAGTCCCTTGGCGGATCAGGCTCACGTACGCGTTGCGGGGGGTGGCGAACGTGATCGCCTGCCGAGCGCGAATGTCGTCGAACGGGGGCTGCGTCGCGTTGAGCATCGCGAAGTCCTCGCTGGATCGGAGGTTCTCGATGGTCTTGACGCCTTCGGCTTCGCGCAGCGTGAGGATCGCCTCTGCCTGGGAGGTGACCATCACGTCGAGGTCGCCGGCGGCCAGGCGCTCCGCGGAGATTACGGAGTCGGTGACCGGGTAGATTTCGATGCGGTCGAGGTACACGTCTGCGTTGTCGGCATTCCAGTAGTCGGGATTGCGTACCAGCACCGTCACCTCGTCTTGGGTGCGGCTCTCGACCATGAACGGGCCGGTACCGACCGGTGCCTGCTCCAGCGAGGGGTCCTCCAACGCCTTTGCCAGCCACTCAGACGGAAGCACCATCCCAAGCTGGCTGGTGATCGTCTGCGGGAACGCCGCGTACGGCCGGACCGGGTTGTACTGCACCGTGTAGTCGTCGATCTTGGTGATCGCGCCCTCTGTGGGATAGGCGCTGCGCAAAGCCAGCGAGATGACAGGGTCTTTGAGCTGCGCTTCGAACGTGGCCACCACGTCGTCGGCGTCTAGTTCGGTGCCGTCGTGGAAGCTGATCCCCTCACGCAGCTTCATCTGCCACGACGACCCGTCGCCGACCTTTGTAAACGACTCTGCCAGATACGGGGTCCAGTTTCCCCCGACATCCCAATAGGCGACCGGCTCCACCACTGGATAGGTCATCACATAGGCCGACACAGCGAAGTTGTTAGCCGCAGGGCTGAGACCGTCGGCCTCAGCCTCGACGCCGACGCGCAGCGTGCCGCCGGACTGCGGCTCCAGCTCAGCAGGAAGGGCCTCTTCTTCGGCCGGGACGGTGTCGGTGGGAGCGGTCAGAGTTCCTTCGGCGACCTCGGGTTCTGCGACAGCGGCGTCACCATCGTCGCCGTCGTCGGCGTCTGCTCCGCCGTCTGTCTGGTCGTCGGATACGACGTCAGCGACAGAGTCCGCGCCGTCAGTGTCGTCTCCCCCCCCGCACGCGCCCGCCAAAAGCGCGAACGACACCAGCGCCGCGAGCCAACACCTCATCGATCGGACAGTCATCAGAGATCCCCCTTCATCACTGGCACTAATCCTAGGCAACAGGCGGCCCACCGTCATGACAGGGGGTTTCGCTCGGGGGCTGCGACTGACGCGCGTCGCAGGCTGAGGCGTCTGTGGAGCCCAAGCCCGACGCTGCCTCCGGTGCCGCCTCAAGGATGCTGGCTGCTCACCGAGATCACCTCGCCAGTCATGTATCCGGCCAGGTCACTAGCCAGGAACACCATCACGTTGGCCACTTCCCACGGCTCGGCGGCGCGTCCGAAGGCCTCACGTTCGGCTAGCTCTGCAAGCAGCTCGCGGCTGGTGACTTTCGCAAGGTGCGGGTGCCAGGCGAGGCTCGGGGCCACGCAGTTCACCCGCACGCCGTGCTCGGCGGCCTCCAGTGCGGCGCAGCGGGTGAGAGCCATCACGCCTGCCTTGGCGGCTGCGTAGTGCGCCTGCTCGCGCTGGGCGCGCCATCCCACCACTGAGGCGTTGTTGACGATGGCGCCGCCTTCGCCTCGGGTGATCATGTGACGCAGCGCGGCCCGGACGCAGCGCATGGTGCCCTCGAGGGTGACGCCGAGCACCGCCGACCACTCCTCATCGGTCATGTCCACGAGCCGGGCCGAGCCTCCCAGCCCGGCGTTGTTCATCATCACGTCGATACCGCCGAACTCGGACTCGGCCACGGCCACCAGCGCTTGAACATCGGGTTCGGAGGTCACGTCGCAGCGGGCCGTGGCAGGCCGCTGCCCGGTCTCGGCCTCCAGTCGATCCGCGGTAGCGGCGAGGCGCCGCTCGTGGATGTCGGATATCAGCACCCTGGCGCCCTCGATGAGCGACCGGCGGGCCACCGCCGAGCCGATGCCCGTGCCGGCCGCGGCGGTGACCACCACGCTTCTGCCGTCCAGCAAACCCCGGCCGGGCGGTTCGGTCGGAGGCGGCTGCGCGCCGCTCACCGCTGCGCGCCTCAGCCTCAGCTGCGGTCGGCCATCTCGGCCATCCGGCGTTCGAGGTCGGAGATGAGCGGGTTGGGCTCCTGCCCGACCGCGCCGGGCAGCATCTCGGCGATCTCGTCGGGCGTCCAACGCTCGCCCGGCGACCACATCGTTCTGATCTCGGCCGGCTGGTTCCACACCGAGATGCGCCGGCCCACCACCGTGTAGATCTGCGCGTTCACGCCGCGTCCGGCGTCGCTCATCAGATACACCGCCATCGGGGCCACATCGGCAGGATCGCCGGTTTCGATCTCGAACGGCACGTTCTCGCTCATACGCGTCCGGGCCACCGGTGCGATGCAGTTGGCGTTGATAGCCGGGCCGCCGCGAAGGCGTATCGACGCGGCAGTCATAGCCGCGGAACGTGTCAAGCTGACGATGCCGCCCTTGGCAGCGGAGTAGTTCGCCTGCGCGGTGGACGCCACGAACGCCCCGGATGTGAAGCCCACCAGCGAGCCGCCGCCGGGCTGTTTGCGCATCCGGGCCAGAGCCGCCCGGTACACGTTGAAATGGCCTTTGAGGTGGACGTCCACCACGTGGTCCCATTCCTGCTCGGACATGTTGAACAGCATCCGCTCGCGCAGCACTCCGGCCGGGCACGCGACGCCGTCTATGGCGCCCCAGTTGTCGCACGCCGCTGCGACGATCTCGGAGCCCGCGTCGAACCGCGACACGTCTCCGGCCAGCGCCACGGCGCTGCCGCCCGCGGCGGTGATCTCCGCGGCGACGGCCTCAGACACCTCCGTCGACGGGTTCGATCCGTCTAGGGCGACGCCGTAGTCGGCTACCACCACATTCGCGCCCGCAGCGGCGCACGCCAGAGACACGGCCCTGCCGATGCCGGAGCCGCCGCCGGTGACGGCGATGCTCTTACCCTTCAGGCCTGCGCTCATCGTCTCAGCCGCCCGGGGCGCTGGAGCGCGTCACAGGTACAAAGCAACAGGAGCGCTGCAGCCCGCCGACGGTGATGTTCACCCGTTGCTGGCGTTGTCCTCGGTGCGGCGGCGCAGCGACGCGAGGATGTCGACGCCCGTCGTGGCCTCGATCTGCTCGGTCATGGCCACCAGCGAGGCCGGAAGCTGGCTCATCAGCCCGGGGATTCCACCGCCAGAGCCGCTTCCGCCTTTGCCACCGTTTCCGGTGCCGTTTCCAGCTGCGCCGCCGTCCACCACCGCGACGCGGTCGATGCTCACACCCTGCACGGTGGCGACGATTTTGTCTACCAGCTCCGGCAACATCGTGAGCACCAACACGTCATGCCCGTCTGCGCCGGCCGCCTGGTACTGCTCAGTCAAACGCCGGAACACCTCCACCTGGGCCTTTCCGTCTTCGACAATGGTGGCCGCCTCGGCCTGGGCCTGAAGCTGCCGCGCTTCGAGCTCCGCCCTTGCTGGAACCACCACGTCGGCCTCGATCCGGCGGCGCTCCAGCTCGATCCGGTGGCGCTCCAGCTCCTGGCTCGCGAGCGCCCGAGCAGTGTCGCCCGCCACCAGCGCCTCCTCCTCACGCGCCCGTGAGATGGCCTCCAGCTCCGCTGTTCGCACCCTCAGAGCATTCTTCTCTTCGACGATCGCCTTGTCGGCTCCGATGGACGCGATCTCCGCGGCCTTGCGCGCTGCCGCCTCTGCCTGCTCGGACTCCGAGGCCCGGTTCGCCTCGGCGACCCGGGCGTCTCTCACCACCTCGGCGGTGAGGCGCCGACCGACCGACTCCAGATAGTTGACGTCATCGGTGACGTTCTGGATCTTGAGGACGTCGAGTTCCAGGCCGAGGGTCTTAATGTCGTCGTCAGCCTCGTCGATCAGCTGGTGGCTGAACTTGAGCCTGTCCTCGTTCACCTCCTCGGGCGACATCGTGGCCAGCACGCCTCGGAGGTTGGCCTCCAGCGTCTCCTTCGCGATCTGGCCTATGGAGTCGCTCCGCACGTGCAGAAAGCGCTCAGCGGCGTTCTCCAGCAGGCCTTCCCGGCTCGACACTTTCACGTTGGCAATGCCCTGGACGTTCAGCGGGATGGTGCCCCGCGAGTAGGCGTTCTGTACCGACACCTCCAGCGGGATGGTGTTGAGGTCCATCCAGGAGACCTTCTCGATGAGCGGTATCCGTAGGGTGCGACCGCCCTTGAGTATGCGGTAGCCCACGACGCGCCCGTCTGACAGAGCACGCTTGCGGCCGGAGATTACGGCCACTCGGTTGGGGGGGCATATCACGATGAGTGACTTGATGATCAGAATGATGAAAATCACCACTGCTGCCACCGCTAGTCCGGCCAGTACCGCTGAAGGCATGTCTGCGTCTCGCTTTCCCGGAGGATCTCCTAGCCCGTGTGTTTTCTTATTCTAATTCGGGGTCGAGCCTGGTCACGAGAGCCACGCCGGCCTCGATGCGCACGACGATCACCCGTGCTCCTTTCTCGAACCGGTCGAGGGAGTCCACGGGCTGCGCCGTCATCTGAGTGCGTGCGCCTGCGACCTCGAGCACGATGCGCCCTCTGCTGGGTGCCGACACCGGAAGCGAGACACGGGCTATCGTGCCTTCGATTTCGCGGTCGCTGACCTCACTCGAGGCCTCCGTGCGGCGAATCCACGAGAACGCAGCGCTGTTGAGCACGCCGGCCAGTACGCCGACCACCAAAGCCACGATCAGTGTGGGCGCAGCTCCGGCGCCGAGCCAGCCGGAGACAAGCCCGGTGCCGCCGAAGAACGTCACCACGAACGCCAGCGTGCTGAGCGGCACCAGCGAGAAGATGCCGCCGTCGGAGTCTGCGTCGGCGCCGGCGTCGCCGCCGAAGGCGAACCACAGCAGAAGCGGCGCGCCGGCTGCCAGGGCGAATATGTACACCGGAGTCATCGCAGCCAGGGCTCCGGGATTCGCCGCGGGCTGAGGCCACCTAGAACACGACGTCTAGTTGGGGGGAGCCCCTCATACATGACCCTAAAGCTAGTGTGGACTCGTGGCGCGCACCATTGGTCGGCATGCCGTCGAGCGAACATCGCAGTTGCTTCTTCGACCTGCTGTCTCTTCGGCCTGCGCCGCTGGAGCATCCACTGTGGGAGAAGCGGAGCCCAGAACCGGCCAATCAGCGCCAGCACCGGCCATCACAAACACCACGGCAATCACGCAATACCAGGAGATCTCATGAGCTTCAGCGACGCCTTCTTCGCCATACAGCGCGAGGTGCGCAACTGGGGACGATGGGGGGACGACGACCGTTTGGGCACGCTCAACTTGATCACCGACTCAACGGTCGCCCACGCGGCGTCGCTGGTGCGCACCGGCCGCCGGGTTTCTTGCGCGTTGGAACTGCAGCACTCAAACGGAGTGCAGATCGGCCAGATGCACGGGCGCATCAACCCGCTGCACGCCATGGTGAAGATCAATAACCCCGACCTCGGCGACGCCGACGGCAGGGGCCTGGTGCCGCACTTCTCCGACGACATCGTGACGATGGCGCTGCAGGCCGCCACTCATTGGGACGGCCTTTCGCACGTCAGCTACGAGAACACCCTTTACAACGGCGTCTCGACAGACACCATCACAGCAGTCGGCGGCGCCACCGTGCTGGGCGTCGAGAACGTGCGCCATCTCACCGGGCGCGGCGTTTTGCTCGACATCTGCGCCGCCAAGGGCCTGGACCGCCTTCCCAGCAGTTACGAGGTCACCTGTGACGATCTCGACGAAGCCGCCGAACACGGCCGCGTGGAGATGCTCGCCGGCGACATCGTGCTGCTGCGAACGGGACGGATGCAGGTGTTCAGAGAACTCGGCGCGATGGCGTATGTGACCGGCCCGGATTCCGACGGCACTACTCCGGGCCCGGGCATGGACGCCGTGCGATGGTTCCACCGCCACGACACTGCTGCCGTGGCCGACGACACCTACGCCTTCGAGGTGTTCCCCGGGCAGAGCTGGGACGACGCCCTGGCGGTGCACTGCCTGCATGTGGTGGACATGGGCATGACGCAAGGCCAGAACTGGGACTTGGAGGTGCTGGCCGTCGCATGCGCCGAGGAGGGCCGATATGAGTTCTTGCTTCAGGCCAACCCGGAGCCCTTCGTCGGCGGCTGCGGCTCGCCGGTGAACCCTGTAGCCGTTCTGTAAGCCTGCGGCGCCCGCCGCTTGGCAGCTGTTACTGCCGGTGCCACCACCACGTCCTGTAAGAGTGCGGCACCCGCCGATTGGCAGCCTGCGACGGTGTGACAGAAGACACACCCTGAACGCGCCTTGCCCCACAGGTCAGCCGCTAGAAAGTCAGCCGCCGTCAGCGGCGCAACAGGCCTGGTCTGAAGGTCGGCGTCCGCACACTAACAATAGGTGTCGCACCGCACAGAGCAGGGTTCACAGCACGGAGGCAAACATGGCTTTGACCGAACATTTGGCAGAAATAGACCTCTTCTCGACGATGTCCAAGCGCGACCTCAAACGCGCGGCTTCGCTCATCACGACCGTGCCCGTCAAGGCAAGGCAGGCACTCACCGAAGAAGGCAAACCGGGCCGCGAATTCATAATCGTCTCCAAAGGCTGCGCGACCGTCAGTCGCGCAGGTCGCGAGCTTGCTCGACTGGGCCCAGGCGACTTCTTCGGCGAGCTCTCGCTGATCTCCGGCAGGCCCCGCGTCGCCACGGTGACCGCCGAAACCGACATGGTCGTCAACTCGCTCAACCGGCGCGAGTTCGCCGCTTTGCTGGACCAGAGCCCGTCAGTCGCCAAGAAGATCCTGACAGGTGCCGTCGACCGCCTCTATCAACTAGACGAGTATCAGCTCAACGAGCGTCCCGACTCTGTTACATCCGCTCGCTGATCGGCCGCTCGCTGATCCGGCCCCTCAACACGTTTAATTCCCCCCTCAATATAATTCCCCTCAACACGTTGAACTCCTCTGTCGGCTCCACATCAGGTAGCGGCTCCACAACGGGGCTGTAGCGATGAGCGCCAGATGACCGCGGGACCTGTTGAGGTGATCTCGGTTGGCAGCGCCAACCTCGACTATGCGGTGGAGGTGCCGACGATCCCGGTGCCGGGCCAGACGGTGCTGGGCGGCGACCTGAAGCTCATTCCCGGTGGGAAGGGTGCTAACCAGGCTGTGGCCGCGGCCAGGCTGGGGCGGCGGACGGCCATCATCGGACGGGTCGGAGACGACCAGGCCGGCGTGACACTGCGGGATTCTCTTGAGTCCGCAGGCGTCGACACCCGCGGGCTGACGACTACGCCCGGCGTGCCGAGCGGCGCGGCGTTGATCGCGATCAGCGGCGGCGACAACGCCATCGTGGTGAGCCCCGGTGCCAACGCCCGCCTGTGCGCCGCCGACGTTGAAGACGGCTTGAGCGCCGACCTGTTGAGCCGCGCTGCGGTGGTGCTGCTTCAGCTCGAAGTGCCCTTGGAAGCGGTTGCGGCTGCGGCTCGACACACGTGCGGCACCGTCGTGCTCAACCCGGCCCCTGCGCCTGCAGCGCCATTGCCGTCGGAACTGCTCGATCGGGTGGACGTGCTTGTCCCGAACCAGACGGAGCTGGCATCACTGGCAGCCAACGTCGCCGACACTTCCAGCCTCGCCGGTGAGATCGACGCTGACTCAGCCGTAGAACTGGCACGCGATTTGCCCGCCGCGTCGGTCGTCGTGACCCTCGGCGCAGGTGGGGCGTTGGCTGTCACCAGCGCCGAGGCGACCCATGTGCCGGCGCCGTCGGTAAGCGCGGTCGATACGACCGCGGCAGGCGACGCCTTCTGCGGAGCGCTCGCCGACGCTCTGGTAGGCGGCGCTGATCTCCTCACCGCAACGCGCTGGGCGGTGCGCGTGGGAGCGGCCACCACTCTGCGGCTCGGCGCGCAGCCGTCGCTGCCCACCCCAACGGAGGTGGAGGCCTTGCTCAAAGCCGTCTGACGCCTAGCCGACATCGCCGCGGATCGAGACCGACAAGAGTCTTGCGCACGCGGGTCTTGCGTCCGCACGGTGCTCAGGTGCGACAATCTCATTTGAGAACTCGTTTTGAGAAGACGGCCATTTGGTCTTAGGGAGGATTCGACATCAACACCGACACAACCGGCCCTGCCGACACGAAACTCAGTTCCGACACGAGCGCGATCCGGCCCAAGGTCGTGCTCGATTGCGATCCCGGGCTCGACGACGCGATCGCCATCATCACTGCCGCTTATCACTGCGATCTGGTTGGCATCACAACCGTGAACGGCAACGTAGGCATCGAGCACACCACTCACAATGCGCTCGTGACCGCACAGATTGCCGGTCTCGACGTGCCGGTGCACCGGGGCGCGGCTAGGCCGCTGATCGCGCCAACCATGGATGCGGCCCGCGTGCACGGCGTGACCGGCCTCGGTGATGCGGAACTCCCGGCGCTCGCGCGCTCGGTCGCCTCCGACGACGCGGTCGCCTACCTGTGCGACACAGCCCGCTCTGTCAACGGTCTGCACCTGTTGGCTGTCGGGCCGCTCACCAACGTGGCGCTCGCCCTACGACGCGACCCCGACCTGCCCCGGCATCTGGCCGGCGTCACGATCATGGGCGGCGGCGTCCGCGCCGGCAACGTCACGCCTGTCGCGGAGTTCAACGTCTGGGCCGATCCAGAGGCTGCTGCGATCGTGTTCAGCGAGGCGGCGCCGATCACCATGGTCGGACTCGACGTCACCATGCAGTTGATGTTCGACGACGCCGAGGTGCGGCGTATCCGGGCTGCGGGCACGCCCGTTGCGAGCTTCGCGGCGGACTTGATCGCCTACGCCTGCCTCCGCTGCCGTGAATTAGGCCTGTCCGCCGCGCCGATACACGACGCTGTGGCGGTGATCGCCGTTACGCATCCTCACCTTTTTGCCCGGTCGAGCCACCCTGTGGCGGTGGAGCTAACCGGCGAGCACACACGGGGCATGACGGTCGCCGACACGCGCAGTGCCGCCGCGCTCGCGGCATCGTCGAGCGCTCCCGCGAGCGATGTCGTCTGGCACGCCGAAACCCAAGCCGTGATCGACCTGATCGTGCAAGCCGTGGTAAGCACTTAGCCCCCAGTGCCAGCTCATCGGTAGTGCGGCTGCCCACAACTTCGGCCATCTGCCACCCGCGGCTGCTTGTAACTTCGATAGTGGTGAGAGGTTTCGAGGTTGAGACCATCGCCTTCGTCTCGACCGACACTCAGCCAGTTGTCGAGCAGATGCGGTGTCTGGCGGCCCGAGGCGACGGGCTCGGATGGATCAACGTCGGGCCCGCCCTGCGCGACGACCAGATAGACCGGCTGCCGCAGCCCACGGCGCTGGGCCGGTGGTTCTCGGGCCGGGGGCCGGCAGTGCCGATGGCGACATGGACGCCTCCGTCTGCTGTACGTGCCGGCACTCCGGTTGTGGTGGGCGTGGAGCACGGCGCGGGGCCGAATGCGCTCGACCAGCTCCGGAAGGCAGGAGCGCCGCTGCCGCCCGGATGGCGCAAAGTGCAGGACCACGCCAAGCGCGGCATCGTGGCTGAGCCCGCGCCGGGCGCCTCCCACTCAGACGTGCTGCGATGGCTGCTCAAGGCCTGCTGGTCGCTGTGCGGCATCGACATCGACGACAGGTGGATGGCCGAAGTGCACCATCCCGGCTAGAACCAGACTTCACGCCACTAGCCGCAACCTTTGGAAACCGTCCGCTGGAACCCGTCGTAGGCGAGCCAACGCCAGGGTTGTGGCGCTACCGAACTATCCGTGGAATACCTTTCAATTTCAGCAGCACCCGCCGCCCCAGCTTCAATAGCGGGTAGCCCAGCCGCGCAGCCAACGGCGAGGCGAACAGCATTCGGTTCACGATACTGAATGCGCCTCGCTTCTCCGACAGCAGCGCCAGCATGTGAAGAGCCCGATCGCCCACATAGTACCGACCGTTCATCTTCAAGACCATGCCATCATTGAGGTCGTGAGGCAGGCTCCGCACCTCCTCCACCAGCGGGCCGCCCTCGCGGGCATTCACCAAAACAAGCTCGCCGACGGCCTGTTTCACCCGCAAGTACCGAGCGTAGTTGCTGCAGAGCGGACATTCGCCATCGTAGACCAGCCAGGCTCGCTCAGCCCGACGATCGTCGCCAGCCGACCGATAGCGGACCCAAGCGCGAAACGGAACCCCAATCACCGGCAGCGACTGTACCAAACCTGACAACGAGAATCTCGCCGGAGCCATTGGTGACAGCAAGACAAACATGCCCACGATCAGAATATTATACGAAAACGAGATGTTCAGTAGCCAAAAGTTTCCGAGGTGGAACCAAATCAGCACCAACCCAAATGGCCGATGCAGATGCGGCCTGAATAAGGCAAGGAGCGCGAAGAACTGTACATAAACTGTAACGATCAGCATTAGCTGAGCTAGAAGTTCATGTGGAGTAACTACAGGCAATAGTGGAGGAATATCTTCTGCGGTGTCTATGGCACGATCGAGTAGTGTTCTGACCATTCCATCCGAAGACAATAAATCAAGATTGCTTTTCCATATTTTCGCAAACCCAGACAATGAGTATGTAAAAAGCAGGAGACTCTGAGTAAACCAGAAGACAGCGACGCAGGCCATCACATTCTTGCGCGACATTCGTCCCGACATTCTCTCTGCCTTATCCACTGGAGGCAAGAACAGCAGCGTGAAGCTGACATAGAGCAAGACATGTTCTCCGTGATTTATGGAACCATAGGAATTCTTCAAAGCAACAAAAAGGAAGATATACAGAAAAACACCTATCCGCCAGACCAGTACCCGTGGAAAAACCGCAGCAAGAAGAGCTACGGCAGAACCCGTAACAGATATTGCCGTCGCACCAGCCAGCCATTCCGCGCTATTCAGTTGTATCAGCAGGTTGATCGGCCATAGAGGCTCAGATGGTGACCCCTTGTAGGCGTTACTGAACGACAAACCCTTCGCTATCGAATAGACAATAAAGAGATAGTAGAAGCGCGTTAGCCAGATGATTCTTATCGCAGCACGTGTGAAGTCAGACAGAGTGCGGCGCTCGCCGATGTCAAACTGCAGCAATGTCTTACGTATTAGCTTCATTGATCGACGTAGATACACAAAGCCAATTCCGTACGACTGTCTCCGTTCAATTGTCTTCATTTGCAGTGGCCCATGAATCGCTTCCCACTTCTGGACTCAAACTTGTATTGCCATATCAACAGATATTATTTGCTGATGTACCCCTCATCAATGTTCCACGTACCTATTTCCCTATATGGACGATAGAACTCAGATCTCTCGACTGTGCCATCCGCTATACCCTTGATATTCGTTTGTATGTCGTGTAAATCAATTCTTACCTGTACGATACTGAACTCTGTACTATTTCCATCTACCAATTGCGATATTACTGGATAAAGAGTTCGTTCAACTTCTTCATCACAGTTCCGATTCTGGGTGCAAGCTCTTACTGTTTGGTACAGGACCTTCGTATCCCTTATATTGCTATTAGGAATCAAATACCGGTCACCGTGTATCGGATTACCGCCGATTGAGTGAACGATGACACCACTGCCTACTACCTCCCAGCTAGGGGTAGAAGAGAATAGCCTCCAGTTATAGAATGGAAGTATTTCCCTATTATTATCCACAGCTGAAGCCAGTAGTATTCCAGCTACATAAACCACCAGGAAGAGAGGTATCAGATACTTGAGCACCTCATAACGGCTCTTGGGCATGCAGCACTCTCTTCCGCACGTCTAGACTTGTCTATACGTTCACGCTAGCTGTTTGCTCGGCGCGCCCCTGAACATGTTCGCGGTCACCGCCGGGACCGCACCGCATGGGCCAGATCCGGCCGCCGTAAAAGTTGACCAATCTTGTCGGGTTTCGGCAGCCCGGCCCGTACACTCGTGTTCGAGTCACCCCGACGAAGGGAGTATCCGACAATGACCTCTACAGCCGACAACGACGCCGCCCCGGCCGTTGCGGTCGACAACGGAGTGAACGTCCAGGCGCTGCTCGACGCCCGCCAGGCTCTCAGCGAGGCGCCGGAAGCCGCCCAGTTCACATGGAAAGCCAGCAACGAATGGCTACGCGGCACTCACAGCAGATCATCGGTCGAGAAGTACTTCGGGCTCGGCGCCGAGCACGACCATCGCTCGACATTCACGTTCGAAGCCGACCATCCCGAGGTGTTTGCGGCGGAAGACCAGGGTGCCACGCCGGTGGAACTCGTGTTGGTGGGCTTGGCCAGCTGCCTCACCGCCGGAGTGGCCTCTGTGGCCCAGAATCGCGAGATCCAGCTGCGGTCCGTGAAGGCGACGCTCGAAGGCGACATGGACATCTTGGGCATCCTCGGGGGCGACCCGGACGTGCGCAACGGGTTCAGCGGCATCAGGGTGTCGTATGAGATTGACGCAGACGCCAGCCGGGACGACATCCGGGCTCTGGTGGCGCAGTCGCAGAAGCGGTCAGCCGTCTACGACATCCTCACAAACCCCACGAACGTAACCGTCCAGGTCAACTGAAGTCGCCGGCTGAGCCGCAGAACGGACTGGAGCGCGTGACCAGTCGACCCCGAATCAACGGGAACGGATCCGAGCCTGCTCGCGGCGGGCAGAGGCCTGAACCAACGCAAGCCGCGGCCAAGCGGACGACGACCGTCGTCATCGGGGCCGGGCACTGCGGGCTGGCCGTCAGCGGTCTCCTCTCGAAGCGCTCCATCGACCATGTGGTGCTCGAGCGGGGCGAGGTGGCCAACTCTTGGCGCACCCAGCGCTGGGATTCGCTGAGGCTACTCACACCCAACTGGCAAAGCCGGCTGCCCGACTTCTGCTACCAGGGCGACGATCCCGACGGATACATGTCGATGCCGGATGTGACCAAGTTCATCGCCGACTACGCCCGGCTCGTCGACGCCCCGGTACGGACACGCGCCACTGTCACGTCGCTGCGGCCAGGCGGTGCCGGCTACCTCGTCCACACCGACCGCGGAGTCTGGGAGTGTGAGACCGTGGTGCTCGCCACGGGGGGTTTCAACACGGCCAAGATCCCCGATCTGGGGGGTTCGCTGCCGCCGACGGTCACAGCGCTCAGCGCCCTCGAATACCGAAACCCGGACGGGCTGGCCCCCGGCGCGGTTCTGGTGGTGGGCGCGTCTGCCACCGGTGTGCAGATCGCCGAGGAGGTGCACCGCTCAGGCCGGCCCGTGACGCTGGCGGTCGGAGAGCACGTGCGCATGCCGCGCCTCTACCGGGGCCGCGACGTGTTCTGGTGGATGGAGCACTCGGGCCTGCTAGACGAGCGCTACGACGAAGTCGACGATGTCGTGAGGGTTCGCAGCACCCCTTCGCCGCAGCTCGTCGGCACCCCAGAGCGGGCCACTCTCGACCTTAACGCCCTCACCGACCAAGGGGTGCGGCTGGTCGGCCGGCTCTCGGCTCTGCGCGATGGCGAGGCGCTGCTGTCAGGGTCTCTACACAACAAGTGCGAACTGGCCGACCTCAAACTGGGGCGGCTGCTCGACACGTTCGACGAATGGGCAACTGAGAACCGTGTCGAAGATGTAGGGCCTCCGGAACGCTTCCCTCCGACGAGGGTCGAAGCAAACCCACCGCTTCGATTGAACCTGGCCAGCGGTGAAATCCGAACTGTGATCTGGGCAACGGGCTTCAAGCCCGACTACTCATGGCTAGACGTGCCGGTGCTCGACCGCAAAGGCCAGATCCGCCACGACGGCGGCGTCGTCACCGGATCACCCGGCATGTACGTGATCGGGCTGAACTTCCTTCGCCGGAGAAAGTCGAGCTACATGCACGGCGCCGCGGACGACGCCCACTACCTGGTGTCGCATCTAGCCGACCGCCTCGACTCCCTTGCGGCGACCAGATCCAGGACGGCCCTTGCGGCCCGAATATGAGCGCTGACGCCGGCGCCCAGGCCACGACCACCTACCAGTTCACGAGCTTCGTATCCCAAGGCACCGATACACCGGCGACGGCCCCCCGAGAGGTAAATGCGAGCAGAGTCAACACACGGATGGGTGAACCGGCGCGGTCGATGTGCCGCCCGAGCACGCCCAACCCAGAGCGAGCACGATCAACACAACCAGACGCTGAAACGGTATCCTCAGCCGCCGCAAGATCTCAGCAAATCTGCAAATATCGGATCTGTTAGATCTGCCAATGCCATATCTGTGGCCACAAAGGTCATGAAACCAGCGAATGCACCAGAACCCACGCCACTGATCAGCGTGCAAGGTCCCTTCTTGAACTTAAACAGATCGGCGATTCTACTGAACATATCAACATCCCCGCCCTGTCAACGCGCTCAAGACACCAGACAGCAGCATCGGGACTACTAAGCCAAGTGCTAGCCCTAGCGCTACTGCCGCCAGTCTCTCTGACATATGCAATGCAGGCGCCCTACTGAACAGCCTCATCACTCGATGCATACTACCTCACTTTCGTTGTCTGATTTTAGGTGTTCACTACAACCATTCGACGTGAGGCTGGAGAAACTTGTACGTGCCCCACGCGAGACACACGAGGGACGCAACTGTAGCCCCGTGTGGGAAGACGACCCCAGCAAAGAGCTTCGGAATGACTGTTGTGGCGAAGCCCCATGACAGGCAGACGCTGGTAATGACCGTCTCGGTAAGGTGCCTATGGCCTCTGGGACCGCTGGGAGGTCGTGGTCGAGGCGACTCTTGGCCCGCCACCGATCGTGGCTCCAGTACCCCGGCTGCGCCGGCCCGGACGATCTGGGGCGATGCCATGTGCTCAGAAAGCTATGCCCCGCCCAGCCGTCTCCAACGGCCCGGCAGCCGGGTGGGGCCGGGCAGCGGCATACTGGCGTGGTGCACTCGAAGCAGCAGCCCAGTCGGGTGAGGGAATGACAGGCGGAGCCGAAGACCGGCAGTGGGGATTCCGCACTCGGGCGCTGCACGCCGGGAGCCAGCCGGACGCCTCAACCGGCGCGCGGGCCGTACCGATATACCAGTCCACGAGCTTCGTCTTCGAGGACACCGCGGACGCCGCCGACCTGTTCGCGCTGCAGAAGTACGGCACGATCTACACCAGGATGTCCAACCCGACCACGTCCGCTTTCGAGG
This sequence comes from Acidimicrobiales bacterium, assembly GCA_965214945.1. Lineage (GTDB taxonomy): Bacteria > Actinomycetota > Acidimicrobiia > Acidimicrobiales > Aldehydirespiratoraceae > JAAXHB01. The sequence continues at coordinate 1,966,038 of OZ244029.1, forward strand.
AGCGCATGGCCAGCCTCGAAGGCGGCATCGGTGCCGTGGCCACCTCCAGCGGTCAGGCTGCCGAGTTCCTCACCGTCACATCTCTGGCCGGTGCCGGAGACCACATCGTGGCGGCCGCCGGGCTCTACGGCGGCACCTACACGCAGTTCGACGTGACGCTGCGCCGCCTGGGCATCGACACCGCATTCGTCGACGGCGCCGACCCCGACGCGTTTGCAGCAGCCGTCCGGCCTGAGACCAAGCTTCTGTACACCGAGATCATCTCCAACCCGTCGGGCGAGGTGGCTGACGTCCGTGCCCTGGCCGACGTGGCCGCTGCCTATGGGCTGCCGCTGGCGGTGGACTCGACTTTCGCCACGCCGTACCTGTGCCGACCGCTCGACCACGGCGCCGACATCGTGCTGCACTCGGCCACGAAGTTCCTGGGTGGCCACGGCACCTCCATCGGCGGGGTGATCATCGAGTCAGGCCGGTTCGACTGGAGTTCCGGGCGCTTCGCGCACTTCACGGAGCCGGTGCCGAGCTACAACGGCCTGCGATGGTGGGACAACTTCGGCGAATACGCCTTCTGCACCAAGGTGCGATCTGAGCAGCTGCGCGACATCGGCGCCTGCTTGTCGCCGTTCAATGCGTTCCTGCTTCTGCAGGGGCTGGAGACGCTGCCGCTGCGCATGGACGCTCATGTGGCCAACGCCAAAGCCGTGGCGGAGTGGCTCGAAGCCGACCCCCGTGTGGCATGGGTCAAGTGGGCAGGACTCAAGTCGCATCCGCACCATGGCCTGGCCCGGCGCTACCTGCCCAAAGGGCCGGGAGCGATCTTCACTTTCGGCGTGAGGGGCGGCCGGCCGGCCGGTGCCCGGTTTATCGAAGCACTTCGGTTGGTGTCGCACCTCGCGAACGTTGGCGATGCCAAAACGCTCGTGATCCATCCGGCCTCAACCACACATCAGCAGCTTTCTGACGCCGAACTCGAAGCTGCCGGCGTGTCCGCGGACATGGTGCGCCTGTCCGTCGGCCTCGAAGACCACGAGGACATCATCTGGGATCTCGGCCAGGCTCTGGCCGCAGCAACCGTCACGGGAGATGCTTGAACGGCCTGCCTGAACAACAAACATGGTGTGAGCAAGGTGGCTGATGAGATGGAAGAGCGACATGGCTGAGCGAAGAAGGCGGGTGGAACGCGCCCCTGTGGAGGGTTGGAAGCCGCCTACGGCCGCGCACCGGCGCAGAATCGTCAACCGGTCGCGGTCGGTCGCGGTGGTTGGAGCCTCGTCCAAGCCGGAACGCGCCAGCAACTTCGTGCTCACTTACCTGCTGTCGTCATCGGCGGACTTCGACGTGTACCCGGTGAACCCCGGCGAGAGCGAGATCCTGGGCCGTCCGGTGTGGAAATCGCTGGCCGATGTGCCGGTCACGCCCGACATCGCCTGCGTGTTCCGCCGCTCAGAAGACCTGCCTGACGCCGCCGATGAGGCGATCGCCGCCGGGGTGAGCGTCTTCTGGGCTCAGCTCGGGCTCTGGAACGCCGAAGCGGCCCGACGCTGCGCCGCTGCGGGTCTGGAGGTCGTGATGGACCGTTGCCTCAAGATCGAACACGCCCGCTTCCATGGAGGTCTGCACCTCGCCGGCTTCGACACCGGCGTGATCTCCTCACGTCTTGCGAACTCCGCCAGATGATCGGTTCGAAGGCGACTGCGCAGGAAGTCCGCAATTGTGCAGGAAGTCCGCCACAGTAAGCGTCAGACGGCTAGTGGTGCGCGAGTGTAGTGGTGGGGCGAGTGAAGCGTCCTGCGTAGGCTGGCAATCCCCGAAGAAAGGGGCTGGTGGCGGGCCGCAAGCCCCGAAGGGAGAACGCATGGCTGAGGTGGTGACAGCCGCCATAGTACAGGTGGCCTGGACCGGTGACAAAGGCTCCATGATCGACCGTCACGAGAAGTACGTGGCCGAGGCGGCCACCGCCGGGGCACGGATCATGTGCTTCCAGGAACTGTTCTACGGCCCCTACTTTTGCCAGGTCCAAGACGCTGACTACTACTCATACGCCGAGGCCGTCCCCGACGGATCCACCACCAAGCGCTTCCAGGAGCTGGCCGCTGCCCATCAGATGGTGATAGTCCTGCCCGTATATGAGCAGGAGCAACCCGGCTTCCTGTACAACACCGCAGCGGTTATCGACGCTGACGGCGCCTATCTGGGCAAATACCGCAAGACGCACATACCGCAGGTGAACGGCTTCTGGGAGAAGTTCTACTTCCGCCCCGGCAACCTGGGCTACCCGGTGTTCGACACCGCGGTGGGCAAGGTGGGAGTTTACATCTGCTACGACCGCCACTTCCCTGAAGGCTGGCGGGCGCTAGGGCTAGGCGGGGCTCAGATCGTGTTCAACCCGTCGGCCACCAGCCGAGGCCTGTCGGCCTACCTGTGGCAGCTCGAGCAAACGTCCGCGGCGGTGGCGAACATGTACTTTGTCGGCGCAATAAACCGCGTCGGGGTGGAGCCCCTGGGCGACAACGACTTCTACGGAACGTCGTACTTCGCCAACCCGCGAGGCCAGATCATCGACGGCGCGGCCTCCGATCAGGCAGAGGAGCTGGTGATCAGGGATCTAGACCTCGACCAGATCGCCGAGGTCAGGGCCCAGTGGGCCTTCTACCGCGACCGCCGCCCCGACGCCTATGGAGCTCTCACCACCCCCTGATCGATGCTCCTGAACGGCGCGTTCGAAAAGAAATCGGGGTCGAAGGACCACCAGGGGCGAGAAGAACGGACAGAGGAAAGGAGGCCAAGATGGCAACGCTGATCAAGGGAGGAACCGTTGTCACCACCACCGGCGCCGAGCCGGCCGAGGTGCTGATCGACGGCGAGCAGGTCGCAGCCGTGCTTCAGCCCGGCAGCGACATCGCGGCTGCAGCCGAGACCGGTGCCGCCGTCATCGACGCCGGCGGCAAGCTGGTCGTGCCCGGCGGCGTGGATGTCCACACGCACATGGACCTGCCGTTCGGCGGCACGGTCGCTTCAGACGACTTCGAGTCGGGAACACGGGCCGCGGCCTGGGGCGGCACCACCACCATCGTCGACTTCGGGGTGCAGCGCTACGGGGAGAACGTGCGCGAATGCCTCGACGCGTGGATGGCTAAAGCCGAGGGCCGGTGCGCTGTCGACTACGGCTTCCACATGGTGATCGGCGACGTCACCAACGACTCCCTCAAGGAGATGGATCTTCTGGTGGACGAGGGCATCACCAGCTTCAAGCTATTCATGGCCTACCCCGGCGTGTTCCTCTCCGACGATGGCCAGATCCTGCGGGCCATGCAACAGGCTGCCGGAAATGGCGGCCTCATCATGATGCACGCCGAGAACGGCCTGGCCATCGACGTGCTCGCCCAGCAGGCCTTCGAGCGCGGTGACACCGGCCCCGTCAATCACGGCTACGTGCGCCGAGCCGAGCTGGAGTCGGAAGCCACCCACCGGGCGATCCAGCTCGCCAAGGTCGGGGCGGCGCCGCTGTACATCGTGCACCTGTCCGCCAAGGAAGCCCTCGAACAGGTAGCCATCGCCCGCAACGCCGACATGAACGTCTTCGCCGAGACCTGCCCCCAGTACCTGTACTTCAGCCTTGAGGAACACCTCGACCGGCCTGGCTTCGAAGGTGCAGCATACGTGTGCTCAACGCCGCTGCGGTCGCGGCACGCCCATCATCAGGACGAGCTGTGGAAGGGGCTTCGCAGCAACGACCTGGCCGTGGTGTCCACCGACCACTGCCCGTTCTGCATGAAGGAGCAGAAGGAACAGGGGCTGGATGACTTTCGGGCCATCCCCAACGGGATCGGCGGCGTCGAACACCGCATGGACATGATCTACCAGGGCGTCGTCAACGGCGAGATCAGCTTGCCGCGCTGGGTTGAGCTGTGCGCCACCACCCCGGCTCGCATGATGGGCCTCTACCCCCGAAAGGGTGTGATCGCCCCCGGCTCCGACGCCGATGTCGTGATATACGACCCCGCCAAGCAGTGGACGATCAGCGTCGACAACCACCACATGAACATCGACCACTCGGCCTATGAGGGCATCGAGGTGACCGGCCACGTCGACACCGTGCTTTCAAGGGGCAAGGTGATCATCGACGACGGCCGGTACTTGGGTGCAGCCGGCGACGGGCGATACCAGCGCCGCGGCCTGTGCCAGTACCTGCAGTGACCAGTTCGACAGCCGGCTAGGAGGCACAGCGTGGAAACGATTCACCATTACATCAACGGAGCGACTGCCGCGTCCGCCTCGGGCAGAACGCACCCGGTGTTCAACCCAGCAACCGGCGAGCAGACCGCCGAAGTAGGACTGGCCACCGCCGAAGAAGTAGACGCCGCGGTCGAGGCCGCGGCTGACGCGTTCGAAGAATGGCGGCATGTGTCACTTGCCAGGCGCACCAAGCTGATGTACGCCTTCCGCAACCTTGTGGACGCCAACGCTGCGGAGATCGCGCGCCGGCTCACAGCCGAGCACGGCAAGGTGACAGCCGACGCTGCCGGCGAGGTAGCCCGTGGACTCGAGAACATCGAGTACGCCTGTGGCCTGGCTGAACTGCTAAAGGGCGGCTACAGCTCCCAGGCATCCACCGGAGTCGACGTGTACACCGTCCGCCAGCCCCTGGGCGTCGTGGCCGGCATCACGCCGTTCAACTTCCCGGCCATGGTGCCGCTGTGGATGTTTCCCAATGCAGTGGCCTGCGGTAACACGTTCTTGCTCAAGCCGTCGGAACGCGACCCGTCGGCGCCGCTATTCGTGGCCGAGCTGTTCCGCGAAGCGGGATTCCCCACAGGCGTGCTCAACGTGGTCAACGGCGACAAAGTGGCCGTCGACCGCCTGCTGGCCCATCCCGACGTGAAGGCGGTGAGCTTCGTCGGATCCACTCCCATCGCGCGCTACGTGTATGAGACGGGCACCTCCGCAGGCAAGCGGGTCCAGGCCCTCGGAGGGGCCAAGAACCACATGGTGGTGCTGCCCGACGCCGACATCGATCTGGCCGCTGACGCGGCCACCTCGGCCGCCTACGGCTCGGCCGGTGAACGCTGCATGGCCATCTCGGCAGTGGTGGCCGTGGGCGGCGCAGCCGATCCGCTGGTCGACGCCATCCGAGCCCGGATGGACAAATTGATCATCGGCCCAGGCGACAACCCGGATTCTGAGATGGGCCCGCTGATCACCAGCGAGCACCGCGACCGCGTGGCCGGCTATATCGGTATCGGCACCGAGGAGGGCGCCACCGTCGTGGTCGACGGCCGTCACGCGGCCTTCGACGGCGACGGGTTCTTCCTCGGCGTGACGCTTCTGGATCACGTGACACCCGACATGACCGTGTACCGCGACGAGATCTTCGGGCCGGTTTTGTGTGTGCTGCGCGCCGACACCTACCACGAGGCAGTCAAGCTGATCGAGCGAAACCCGTGGGGCAACGGCGCCGCGATCTTCACGCGGGACGGGGGCGCAGCCCGGCAGTTCCAAGAGGATGCGGACGCGGGGATGGTCGGCGTCAACGTCCCGATACCGGTGCCGGTCGGCTACCACTCCTTTGGCGGCTGGAAGCAGTCGCTGTTCGGCGACACCCACATGTACGGGCCCGAAGGCGTCCACTTCTACACCAAGGCCAAGGTCGTCACCTCGCGCTGGCCCAACCCCGCCGACAGCCGGGTCGACCTGGGCTTCCCCCGCAACCGCTGAGCCGCCCATCAGAGCTGGGGTCAAGGCTGCCTGAGATCAGAGCCAGAGACGGCAACCGCCGCCGAACAGGGCTGCCGGAGAGCAGGAGGACTCAACCATGGACTTCGGAGTAGTGCTCCAGACCGATCCTCCCGCATGGCGGGTGATCGACCTGACCCGACAGGCCGAGACGCTGGGTTTTAGCCACGGCTGGACCTTCGACAGCCACGTCCTGTGGCAGGAGCCGTTCGTCGTCTACAGCCAGATGCTTTCATCCACCAACCGAATGATCGTGGGGCCTATGGTCACCAACCCGGGCACCCGAAACTGGACGGTGACGGCTTCGCTGTTCGCCACCCTCAACGACATGTTCGGCAACCGAACTGTCTGCGGCATCGGCCGGGGCGACTCGGCGCTGCGGGTGCTGGGCCACAAGCCCGCCACCTTGGCGACGCTGAGCGAATCGATGAAGGTGATCAAAGAGCTGGCCGAAGGGCGCAAAGTCGTCTACAACGGCACGGCGCAGCAGTTCCTGTGGGGTGAGGGCGGACGCCTCGACATACTGATGGCCGCCTACGGCCCCAAGGCCCTTCGGCTCTGCGGAACGCAGGCTGACGGCTTCATCCTGCAACTAGCCGACCCGCAGATCGCAGCGTGGACCATCAAGGCGGTGCGCTCCGCCGCGGCCGACGCGGGCCGAGACCCCAACGACCTGTACATGTGCGTAGCAGCCCCCGCCTACGTCGGCACCGACCTGGCCCACCAGCGCGACCAGTGCCGCTGGTTCGGCGGCATGGTCGGAAACCATGTCGCCGACCTAGTGGCACGCTACGGCAGCGAGGGCGCAGGCGTGCCGCGGGCTCTCACCGACTACATCAAAGAGCGCGAGGAATACGACTACAGCGGCCACGGCAAAGCCGGTCACGAGCACACCGACTTCGTTCCCGATGAGATCGTCGACCGCTTCTGCATCCTCGGCAACGAGAGCAACCACATCAAGCGGCTACGCGAACTTCGAGACCTCGGTGTAGACCAGTTCGCCATCTACCTGATGCACGACCAAAAAGATGAAACCCTCAACGCCTACGGTCAACGAATAATCCCAGCTGTCAACGGGTGAAGACAACGAACCTGAGCCTGAACATCAACCAACTGATTCTTTAATAGCACGGCTCAAACATTGAGCCTCGTTGGTGTAGGAGTAGACTTCTGGTGGTAGCTTCTCCATGTTCGCTCGCCAATTGTCCCATTGTACGGATGTGACACTGCGGACTGCGTCAGCTGCGCTCTCCAGGTCATCGTCAGTGATGATCATTCCTATCTTATGACGAGCCACATGATTAGCATCCCCAGTACCGGCCCGGACAATCAAAGGTTTTTGAAAAAAGCAGGCTTCGTAGTATCGGTGTGACCGAGCCCAGGAATCAGGGATGACAGGAGGATAGCAAGCTAAAACTACATCCACATCTGTATATAACCCAACTAGATCATGGAGACGGGCATATTCCCCTCGATATTCAATATTCTGATTCTGTTGAACTCGTTGGGTAAAATCCTCTAGGCGAAGATTAGCTCCTGCCAAGACAGCCGTAAACATCTCAGGGGCCGTTGTAGTTACTAGCTCGAGCAGGCGGAGCGACCATTCATCTTTTAGTAGGCCAAAGTAACCGATTCTCAACGGTCGGCTATCTAGCTGCTGGCTGGTTGATAACTTTATAACATTATCTCGTACAATCTTAGTGAAGCTCTCCTCAGTCTTGTTCTCGATAATAAGTGTAGGTGTCTCTATATTCAGGCGATCACGATAGTAAGCCTTATAGTTCACTGTTGTGAGAACCAACAACTCACAAGCTCTGGTCACGGACTTATCGAGGCTGCGGATCAGCCAGCCTTTGAAACCACGGGATACTTGATGCGATTTGATATCATGTATCTCAAGTATGACTGGTTTTGACAACCCTACACTAGCTATTTGCGCCACCATAGCCATTTCCAAATGAAAGGCATAAACAATATCGCTACGCCGAATAGCAGTACGAATCTTGAGAGTTCGAGCCATAATTTCAAAAACTCTGAATAGGTAGATCTTGGAGTATATGTGGCCCAACGACTGAACTGGGCAGGAAGTCAAGTGGTCGATCAAGAAATGGCTGTTTTTGAAAGCTACGGCTTCAACCTGAAACCCGGCCTCCTGTAGCATCCGTACCATTATCAACATTCTACGGTCGTTACCTGTCGGCATGATACACAGAACCTTACCAGCTTTCATATCTAGCGGCCCTCCCCCCAGCGATTAGTGTAGGATCGTTTGGCGGTTCCAACCAGCGAGCCTGCTGCTGCCCACCAGATCGCGGTTAGCTGAAAGGATCCTAAAGGCAAATTTATTTCGATCATAGATATTGCTAATCCGGCCAACACGATGAGAGCTAGAACAGCTGCTTCGCCGCGCTCCTCAGTGGTAGCTAATCTGTCTCGGAGTATCTGCCATCCGGATCTCAAAATAAGAAGCACCATCGTCAAGAAAAACAACGGAGCAAGAACGCCGGTGTAAGTCGCCCACTTAAGCCAGAGATTATGAATCTCTGTCTGGGTGCCCCACCGAGTGTCCAACATAACTTGCTTAAGACCATGCCCGAAGAAAGGTCGTTCTTGAATCTTCTCAAGACCGTGAACGTAACCTTGAATACGGTGTGCAGATAGGTTGTCCAGTCGAGTCTTGGCCACGAGATCCGGTCTTACGAGGTCCGGCTTTTTGGCACCAAAAGAAGACCCTACTGAACCCAGCCGATCAAGTCTCGCATGCTTATAGCAAGAAGTATCCAGATAACTTATTCCCACAAAAAGCCCGGCCATAACAACTATGAGGGCCAACCAGCGTACTGAGGGGATCAGCACGAAGGCAGCAGCTACCAGGATAGATACGAGAATCCCGCCCCGTCCTCCGCTTACGAATTGGTCGATGAGTAGACCAACAGCCCCGATAACACCAAAAACTTTCCAAGGCAGTAACCATCTGAGACCAAAAACTTTCCAAGGCAAGGACCACTTGCGGTGTGAGGATAAGGCAAATAGCGCACTCACAGGGATGAACATTGCCAAACCAATCGACCATCCAGTATATGTTTCACCAAACCCGACAGTATCTGTAGACCCATGACTGTAATCCCATCCACAGATCGATCCCCACTCAAAACTATTTACCAGTATGTTTATCAGATGCACACAGGCCAAAACCCATATAAGTATAAAGGCACGCCGGAAAATAGTGGCTACTACATCGCTGCTTCTAGAAATACAAAAGAAACACCAAAAGACCAAAGCAGAAATACAAACCTTACTGATGAAGTAAACTACCTGAAGTGGCCCAGTGGCTTGTAAGAATCCTGGAATCCAAAGTATCAAGAAGCCGGTAAACCCCAGAGGGCCCAACAACCCCTTAGGAAACGGCAATCTGCCTCTGGTGAGTTCAGCTCCAAATACCAGACCTAAAGCCACTACGAATATGGCCCACTCTAAGGTGCGCAAAAAGTCTCGGCTAATACCCGGCAGCCAATGGACAGGACCCAGAGCTAGAAACAGACTAAGCAACCAGTAAACTACCCTACTCTCACCTAGAGACTGAAGATTACTAACCAAATGTACACCACTTAATTCGCTCTTCTTGATTTTGCTCTTCAACAACCATCCCTTCGCTAGTAAGTACTGCAAGCCAGCAAGCCCTAGCAGTAGCCTTACCAGGCACTACACAGGGTTCCTGTGTTACACGTGGAGAAAGCCTCTTACCGGGTACTCATGTCATTCGATGCGGGTACTCATGTCACTCGATAGAGGATCAATGATAGCATCTCTATCAGGCTGTGGCGAAAGTAAGGATCTGCCTAGCAAGCAGACCGCAGTCCCGCGTCTGGCGGCGCCGCTGAGTGGTAGCGAGCAGTGTAGGATCGTTTGGCGGTTCCAACCAGTGAGCCTGCTGCTGCCCACCAGATCGCGGTTAGCTGAAAGGATCCTAAAGGTGTGGAAGGTTCAGTCATAGATAGCGCTAATCCGGCCAACACGATGAGAGCTAGAACAGCTGCTTCGCCGCGCTCCTCAGTGGTAGCTAATCTGTCTCGGAGTATCTGCCATCCGGATCTCAAAATAAGAAGCACCATCGTCAAGAAAAACAACGGAGCAAGAACGCCGGTGTAAGTCGCCCACTTAAGCCAGAGATTATGAATCTCTGCCTGGCCGCCCAACGGAGTGTCCAACATAACTTGGTTAAGACCATGCCCGAAGAAAGGTCGTTCTTGAATCTTCTCAAGACCGTGAGCGTAACTTTGAATACGGCGTGTAGATAGGTTGTCCAGTTGAGTCTTGGCCACGAGATCCGGTTTCACGACACCCGCAAAAGATCCTACTGAACCTAGCTGATCGAGTTTCGCATGCTTATAGCAAGAAGTATCCAGATAACTTATTCCCACAAAAAGCCCGGCCATGACAACTATCAGGGCCAACCAGCGTACTGAGGGGATCAGCACGAAGGCAGCAGCTATCAGGATAGATACGAGAATCCCGCCCCGTCCTCCGCTTATGAATTGGTCGATGAGTAGACCAACAGCCCCGATAACACCAAAAACTTTCCAAGGCAAGGACCACTTGCGGTGTGAGGATAAGGCAAATAGCGCACTCACAGGGATGAACATTGCCAAACCCATCGACCATCCAGTGGAGTTTCTACCAAACCCGACAGTATCTGTAGACATCCAATTGGGATCCCACCCACAGATCGATCCCCACTCAAAACTATTTACCAGTATGTTTATCAGATGCACACAGGCCAAAACCCATATAAGGATAAAGGCACGCCGGAAAATAGTGGCTACTACATCGCTGCTTCTAGAAATACAAAAGAAACACCAAAAGAACAAAGCAGAAATGCAAACCTTACTGATGAAGTAAACTACCTGAAGTGGCCCAGTGGCTTGTAAGAATCCTGGAATCCAAAGTATCAAGAAGCCGGTAAACCCCAGAGGGCCCAACAACCCCTTAGGAAACGGCAATCTGCCTCTGGTGAGTTCAGCTCCAAATACCAGACCTAAAGCCACTACGAATATGGCCCACTCTAAGGTGCGCAAAAAGTCTCGGCTAATACCCGGCAGCCAATGGACAGGACCCAGAGCTAGAAACAGACTAAGCAACCAGTAAACTACCCTACTCTCACCTAGAGACTGAAGATTACTAACCAAATGTGAAGCGCTTACTTCGCTCTTCTTGATTTTGCTCTTCAACAACCATCCCTTCGCTAGTAAGTACTGCAAGCCCTAGTGGTAGCCTTACCAGGACAATACACAGAGTTCCTGTGTTACAGCCATGAAGAAAGCCTCCTACCGGGTACTCATGTCACTCGATCTGGAGCACCAAGTGGAAGCTAGGTGGACTCACCCCCCCCCCCGCCAGCGATTAGTGTAGGATCGTTTGGCGGTTCCAACCAGCGAGCCTGCTGCTGCCCACCAGATCGCGGTTAGCTGAAAGGATCCTAAAGGTGTGGAAGTTTCGGCCATAGATATTGCTAATCCGGCCAACACGATGAGAGCTAGAACAGTTGCTTCGCTGCGCTCCTCAGTGGTAGCTAATCTGTCTCGGAGTATCTGCCATCCGGATCTCAAAATAAGAAGCGCCATCGTCAAGAAAAACAACGGAGCAAGAACGCCGGTGTAAGTCGCCCACTTAAGCCAGAGATTATGAATCTCTGACTGGATGCCCCACGGAGTGTCCAACATAACTTGGTTAAGACCATGCCCGAAGAAAGGTCGTTCTTGAATCTTCTCAAGACCGTGAGCGTAACTTTGAATACGGCGTGTAGATAGGTTGTCCAGTTGAGTCTTGGCCACAAGGTCCGGTTTTTCGGCACCCAAAGAAGACCCTACTGAAGCCAGCTGATCGAGTTTCACATTCTTATAGCAAGAAGTATCCAGATAACTTATTCCCACAAAAAGCCCGGCCATAACAACTATGAGGGCCAACCAGCGTACTGAGGGGATCAGCACGAAGGCAGCAGCTATCAGGATAGATACGAGAATCCCGCCCCGTCCTCCGCTTATGAATTGGTCGATGAGTAGACCAACAGCCCCGATAACACCAAAAACTTTCCAAGGCAAAGACCATCTGAGACCAAAAACTTTCCAAGGCAAGGACCACTTGCGGTGTGAGGATAAGGCAAATAGCGCGCTCACAGGGATGAACATTGCCAAACCAATCGACCATCCAGTGGACTTTCTACCAAACCCAACAGTATCTGTAGACAACCCACTGTAATCCCATCCACAGATCGATCCCCACTCAAAACTATTTACCAGTATGTTTATCAGATGCACACAGGCCAAAACCCATATAAGGATAAAGGCACGCCGGAAAATAGTGGCTACTACATCGCTGCTTCTAGAAATACAAAAGAAACACCAAAAGAACAAAGCAGAAATGCAAACCTTACTGATGAAGTAAACTACCTGAAGTGGCCCAGTGGCTTGTAAGAATCCTGGAATCCAAAGTATCAAGAAGCCGGTAAACCCCAGAGGGCCCAACAACCCCTTAGGAAACGGCAATCTGCCTCTGGTGAGTTCAGCTCCAAATACCAGACCTAAAGCCACTACGAATATGGCCCACTCTAAGGTGCGCAAAAAGTCTCGGCTAATACCCGGCAGCCAATGGACAGGACCCAGAGCTAGAAACAGACTAAGCAACCAGTAAACTACCCTACTCTCACCTAGAGACTGAAGATTACTAACCAAATGTACACCACTTACTTCGCTCTTCTTGATTTTGCTCTTCAACAATCAACCCTTCGCTAGTAAGTAACGACGACCGGCATCCCGCGTCTGGTGGCGCCGCTGAGTGGTGGCACGCCGGTCATCGGATGGGATCGGTGAACGCTTCGGCAGCGGTCTCACCTGCGGGGGTGCTGGTAATGATCTCCGCGCCGTCGGCCTCGCAGGCCAGGGTGTGCTCGAATTGGGCGGTTCGACGGCCGTCTGCGGTCACGGCCGTCCAGTTGTCATCCCACATCAGCGGCCGGGGCGAGCCCAGCGTCAGCATCGGCTCGATGGTGAACGTCATCGCATCGGCGAGCCTCGCGGTGGCGCGGCGGTCGTAGAAATGGGGGATCTGAAGCCCCGCGTGGAATTCGGTGCCCACACCATGACCAATGAATTCCCGCACAACGCCGAGGCGATGCTTCAGCGCATGCGCCTCGATCGCCCGGCCGATCGACGAGACCGCCGTACCGGAGCGGACCACACCGATGCCCTTGAACATGGCGTTCCGCGTCTGAGCGACAAGACGGCGGGAATGGTCGTCCACGTCACCGACCATCAGCGTGACCGACGTGTCTCCGTGCACGCCCTCGCGGTAGACGGTCACGTCAATGTTGATGATATCGCCTTCCGCTATGCGCCGTGAGTCGGGGATGCCGTGGCAGATCACCTCGTTCACCGACGTGCACACCGACTTCGGGTAACCCCTGTAACCCAGCGGGCTCGGGTAGGCGCCAGCGGCGATCGCGGCGTCATGCACGAAACGGTCGATGGCGTCGGTTGTGATCCCTGCCCTCACCCGCCCACAAGTCCGGATCAGCACCTCGGCTGCCAAAGCACCCGTGCGGCGCATGGCCTCAAGTTCCTCCGGCGTGCGCACCGGAGACGAAGTGGGGGCGCCCGGCTCGCCGTTGAGAGACATCGCATACCGAGGGCGTGCGATGCCACTGGGAACACCTCGGCGCGGGCTCACCAGGCCGGGACGCACCGGAGGATGCGACACAGGAGCACGTGACGCTTTCGATGAGAACGCAACACGTCGCTTGCGCTTAGCCATGTCTGAAATGCCGTCCTTCGGCCTCTATGACGCTTCTAAGAACTCAGGCGCGCTGCGGGACCGCCACGGTCGGACACGGACTGGCGCCTCAGCGCATGTACCGGCTGACGGATTCCACCACGCATGCCGGCTTCACGACCCCCTCGATTTCGATAGTGACGGCCAGCACGGTCTGAACGCCGGCACCGCCGGCGACCTCCTCCGCTGAGGCCAGAACGGCGGAGGCTCTCACCCGAGATCCGGCCAGAACCGGATGCGGGAAGCGCACCCGGTTCACTCCGTAGTTGATGCCCATCGAGATGCCCTTGACGCGTATGATCTGTGGCACCAGCAGGCTGATGAGCGACAGTGTCAGATAACCGTGAGCAATGGTCGCCCCGAACGGCCCGGCTTTGGCGCGCTCGACGTCAACGTGGATCCACTGATGGTCGCCGGTGGCCTCGGCGAAGAGGTCGATGCGGCTCTGATCGACCGTCATCCAGTCGCTGCGGCCGAGGTTATGGCCTACGGCTTCAAGCAGTTCAGATGGGTTAGAGAACACTGTGGTCATGAAGGCGACGCTATCGTCAGCCGACCATAGACACTTGCCCACAAACAGCGAGAGCGATGACCAGCCCTTCTAGGCCCTCAGGACTGCGCAACACAGGCCCGCACGGCACAGGCCCGCGCAGCACGAGACTGCACACCAGAACAGTGGGGTCGGGGCCTTCGGTGCTGTTCGTCCACGGCTTGGACGACGATTCGTCCATATGGGCCTCCACCGCCGAAGCGCTTCGAGGCGACTGCGCTTGCACTCTGGTCGACCTACCCGGACACGGCCGATCATCCGAGCCTGCTGATCCCGCCGCATACGGACGCGACGCAGTCCTCGACGCTCTGGACGAAGTGCTTCACGCCCTCGGACCTTCGGTGCTGGTAGGCCACTCTCTCGGTGGCTACCTCGGCCTGGCTCACCATCTCATCAGGCCCGGCGCGCTACGCGGGCTGGTGCTGGTGTCCGCCGGCCCCGGCTTCCGTGACCGCGAGGCCATGGATCAATGGAACGATCGAGTGCGCGCCAACTCCGCGGCCATGCGGGTCTCAGCCGCAGCGGCCGCAGTCGCCTTTCACGCCGACTCTGTTGTGATAGACGGGCTCGGTGGGGTCTCCGTCCCGGTCGGCCTGGTGGTGGGCGCCGAGGACAGGGCCTTCTTAGGGGCCAACACCTACATGGAGCGCAAGATCGCAGACGTGCGCCGTCACACCGTCGTCGGAGCACGTCACCGCCTGATGAGGACTCATCCCGAAGCCATTGCCGACATGGTGCGCTCCGTGGTGGCTGTCGCCGACTGGACGCCGTCGATCTAGCGGCAGGCTCAGCAAGGCCCGCTCCGATGAGTCTGCGAACTTGGTGTGCAGCGTCTAAAGTCGCGTCTGCGCCTCACATCCGGACGGCGGCCGCCGCAATCTCGACAGGCCACAAGCCGACCTGAAGCAATCCCGTATCAACCCCGAAGCAAACCCCTATCAAACAACTCATAAACACACCTGCGATCAAGGAGAGCCTGATCCAATGTCAACAGTGGCCAGCGACCTGGTAGTTGAACTAAAGAACGAGCCGGGACAGCTGGCCAAGATAGCCACGGCGATCAGCGACGCGGGCGTGAATCTCGCGGCGGCGACGTGCCTGGGCAAAGGCAAGATCGCCGAACTTCACATCCTTGTTCCGCACAGTGAGCCCGTTTACCGTGCTCTGGCCAACACGCACGGACCGTCGGTGACCCGCGAGCGGGAGGTCGTGGTAGTCCAAGCTCAGGACCGGCCGGGCGAACTCTCGGAGCTAGCGCACAAGGTTGCGGCTGCCGGCATCAATCTCGACCTGGTCTACATCGCCACCAACTCACGGGTCGTGCTCGGTGCCCAGGACATCGAGACCCTCAAAGAGACGCTAGACGGCTTCAGCTTTTAACCGACCAAGCTTTGACCGGCGCTCAGCCGCCGCGCTGAGGCCGATGCGCCGTTACGCGACGAAGTCACGCAGCTCGGCCAGCACAGCACCCGAGGCGCTGGCGGGTACGTCGGTGACGCTCACCTGTACCGTGGGCGCCACCCGCTCGGTGAGCACTCGCTGCAGCCCGGCGGCGCCGGAGTAGTCGAGACGGCCTACGCTGCCGAGGTCGATCACCACGTTGTTGATGTAGCGGTGGCGGGCAAGTTCCTCTCGCATCAGGCGCTCGACTTGGGGCACGGTGGCAAACCACAACACGCCGTGGGGCCGCACGGTCAGAGTGTCGTCTTGGACTTCGGTGTCCACTGTTACATTCAGCTCGCGTACAAGGTGCACTGTGATCGCCAGGCCAAGCCCGATCAGCACGCCCCGTTCGACACGCGGCGACATAATCACCGTGGCGGTGAGGGTGCCAGCACCCACTACTGCCTGGGGCCAAGATCTGCGGCCCAGCCGCGCCAGCGACCGCACATCTACAAGCCCGATCACCACCACGATCACAACAGTCCCGAGAACCGCCATCGGCAGGCCCTCGAACAGCGTGGTAAGCGGCAGTATCGCCAGAATGAGCACGCCTGTGATAGCACCCGCCCACGGCGTTGAAGCCCCAGCGGAGCGGTTGAGCGAACTGCGCGAGAACGATCCTCCCACCGGGAACGCCCCCGATACGCCCGACATCAGGTTGGCGACCCCCTGGCTGATTATCTCGCGGTCGGCGTTCCACGGGAGTCGGTCTGCGGCAGCGAAGCGGCGGGCCACCGAAGCGGTCTCGGCGAAGCCCGCTAGTGAGATAGCCGCAGCCGGCACCAGCAACGACGGCACCGATGAGAACGGGAAGCTCAAGCTCACTGTGAAGAAGCCCCCTTGGATGTGGGCGACCGTTTGCCCGGAGTAGCCGAGCCTCGACAGCAAGACGCCGGCGATCACCGCCACCAGCACACCGGGGAACAGCTTGTGGATGCGGTTGCTGGAGAGCATCACCGCCGCCGTGCCGGCCGCCACGGCGATGGCCTGCCAGTTCCATTCACCTGGCTCGGACAGCGCCTTGACCGCGCCAACCAGCACACCGTCTTCGCCTTCGGGCACTCCTACCAGCTTGGGGAGCTGCGAGGCGACGATCAGCAGAGCCGCCCCGGCAGTGAAGCCGGTCACCACCGGCTCCGACAGTAGGTAGGCCGCGCGCCCGAGGCGCACCGCCCCCAACAGCAGCTGGAACAGACCGACGAGCACCGCCAGCAAAGCAGCCCGGGCGATGTAGCCCTCAGCGCCGGGGGATTCGAGCGTGGACAGCGCTCCGAAAGTCAACAACGAGGTCAACGCCACAGGGCCTGTCTGTAGATACTGCGACGACACGAACGCGGCGGACACGATCGCCGGCAGCGCCATGGCGTAAAGACCGTATTCGGCTGGGAGTCCGGCCAGCTCGGCGTAAGCGAGTGATTGTGGAATGGCCACGAAAGCTACGGAGACGCCGGCGAGCAAGTCGCCGTTGGTGGGCCTGAGTGAGCCTCCGACGCCTCTGAGCAAGGGCAAACAGTCAGGCTAGGCGCGTTCGGGCGCGTTCGGCATGATTGGCGCTCTCGGTGTGATCTTCGCCGGATGACACCGCCGGTGCCTGGTGCTCGGCGCTCAAACCGTGCTTAGAGTGCCTGCCAGCATGATCACCGCGGCGACCGAGACCGACCCGGCTGCTGATCCAGCTGCGAATGACAACAGCACGCGATGCGACGACTCGGTTCGTGACAGCGGTCGCGGTGACGGCTTGGAGGCCGACCCCGGCTTGCCGCCGCCGTTATCGGCTGACTGGATCAAGTGGCTCAGGGTGGCTTTGGCAGGTCGACGCACTGAAGACGTGACAGCGGCTGTGGTTGAGCACCGGGTTACCGACGGCGCTGACCGCGAGTTCTGCTGGCATGTGCGTCTAGCCGACGGACGGGCATCCGTCATTGAGGGCCCGGCTGTCCCTGCGGAGGGTGCGACGATCTTGACGTTCGAGTCGGACATCCGCACAGCTCGCGCGATCGCTCTAGGTGAGGCCTCAGCCCAACGGGCGTTCCTGGAGGGCCGGCTGCGCTTGCGAGGCGATGCCAGGCTGCTGATCGCGGCCCGTCCGGCCTTTGAAGCCTTGATGAAAAACCCGTGACAGACCCGACCAGCACGTCCGACCAGTCTCATGACCTTCCTTGAACAGCTCCTCGTCAGCCCTCTGACCCGCCACCGGTGTCCACGGCGACGAGATTCGCACCCCGTCAACGGAGTCGAGTTACTCTGACCCGCCACGTCCCATCACCGGTGTCCGCGGCGGCTATTTCAGGAAGCGGCTGGTGGTGTTGTCGGCCAGCACTTTGCCGCCGGTCTGGCAGGCGGGGCAATAGGCCATGCGATAGCGGCGGTACTCCACAGCTCTGACCTCGTCGCCGCACGCGGTGCAGGGCTGACCCACCCGATGGTGTACATCGCTGGGCCGGTCCGCGGATCGGCCCATGTCTGTGCGCTCCCGCTCAGCGGCGAGACCTCGACTGAGCGAGGTGCCGATCGCCTGGTGTAGCCGACCGACGGCGTCGCCGTCGAGCCGGGCTGTGTTGGCAAACGGCGAAAGGCGCGCCGCGTGAAGGATCTCATTAGCCAGTAGGCGCCCGATGCCGGCGAGCTGCGTCTGGTCTCGCAGGAAGCCGTGAACGCGACGGCTGGCAGACGCCAGCTTTCTGCTCAGCTGTGCGCGGCTCACCCGGTCGGCATCGGGGCCGAGCCTTGCAAGAGGCTCACATGCGCAGGGATCGCCGGCCACGAGCCACACGCCGGCCCGGCGCTCCTTGCCGGCTTCGGTCAGCAGCAGGGCTCTTCCGTCTGCGAACACCCAGCGCGCCATGCCGCCGCGGGGTCTCGGGCTCTGGGCCTCATCGGGCCGCAGCCGCCCCGCTTGCATCAGATGCACGATGAACGTCAGCCGCTCTCGGTCCTCATCGGCGTTCATCTGCCCACCGGCGACGGGCTCAGCTAAGCCGCCCGGGCTCGCGCCATCCACAACGACACCGCCCTGGCTCGCGCCGCTTTTGACGCCGCGGCCGAAACACAGCAGCAGATGCTTGCCTCGATAGCCGACGGTGTTCAGGACGAGGCCCACCCCGGCGGCGGGCGCAGGGCAGAAAGTTTTTAGCGCGGTCATGTGTAATGGCGTGAACGCTGCCAGTTCGCCGCCCGCGTACGCGGCGGAGAGCCGTTCGGTGTGGGCGATTATCTCCGGCAGCTCCGGCACGGCCTAACCCGTCTGTTCTCACGCTCCGCGGCTGCGGCTTGAGGCCTGTTCGCCCAGATCTATTCGCTCAGCAGGCCCAGCTCAGCAACGGTCTCGCGTTCGGAGATCAGCTCCGCCACGGAGACGTCAATGCGGGAACGCGAGAACTCGTCAAGTTCAAGTCCGTCCACGATCGAGTGGTCACCGCTGCTGCACACCACCGGGAACGACGAGATCAGGCCCTCGGGCACGCCATAGCTGCCGTCGGAGGCCACCGCCATCGACACCCAGTCACCGGGGGCTGTTCCCAGCATCCAGTCGCGCACATGATCGACTGCCGCGTTCGCTGCAGAAGCCGCCGATGACGCGCCCCTTGCGGAGATGATCACCGAGCCGCGCTGCTGCACGGTCGGTACGAACTCATCGGCGATCCACGCCGGGTCATCAAGCGCCTCGGCGGCGTTGCGCCCGGCGACCTCGCATCGGAACACGTCGGGATACTGGGTGACAGAGTGGTTGCCCCAGATGGTCATGCGCCGGACGTCGCCGACGGAGGCCCTGAGCCGAGCCGCAATCTGGGCTTTGGCACGGTTGTGGTCGAGGCGGGTCATGGCCGTGAAGCGCTCATCACCGAGGCCAGGCGCGTTGTTCATGGCGATCAGGCAGTTGGTGTTGGCGGGGTTGCCCACCACCAGCACCCGCACGTCCGGAGCTGCGTGAGCGTCCAGCGCCCGTCCCTGAACGGTGAAGATGGCGCCGTTGGCTTCGAGCAGGTCTGAGCGCTCCATGCCCTTTGTGCGCGGCCGCGATCCCACTAGAAGCGCGATCTGCGCGTCGCTGAACGCCTCGGTGGGGTCGTCGCTGAGCACCACGCCCTCGAGCAGATCGAAAGCACAGTCGTCGAGTTCCATAGCCACGCCGCGCAGCGCGTCCATGGCCGGAGGGATCTCCAACAGCTGAAGCACGACGGGCTGCTCGGGGCCGAGCATCGACCCGGACGCGATGCGGAACAGCAGGCTGTAGCCGATCTGGCCTGCCGCTCCGGTGACTGCTACCCGAACGGGGGCGGGCGTTGACTGCACGCCGTCAACCACTGGTGACTCAACCACGGGCCACACGGTACTCGCGGGTGCCGCCCACCCACGATTTGTGCAGACGCGTGTACACGCCTCCGGCAGCCAGGAGTTCCCGGTGGCTACCCGTCTCTACGATGCGGCCGTCGTTGAACACCACCACCATGTCGGCCCGCTCGGCGGTGCTAAGCCGATGCGCGACTGAGATCGTGGTGCGGCCCTCCGATAGCCGCACGAGCGCCTCAGCTAATGCCTGCTCGGTCTCGGGATCCACAGCGGAGGTGGCCTCGTCGAGCACAAGCAGACCCGGGTCTGCCACCTGCGCCCGGGCGAGCGCCACCAACTGGCGCTCGCCCACCGACAGCCTCCCGCCGCGCTCGCCGACCCTGGTGTGAACGCCGTCGGCCAGGCCGTTAACCCAGTCGCGCAGTCCCAGCACCTCAATGGCCTGCGCAGCGTCGGCTGCGGTCGCGCCGGGTCGCCCGAAACAGATGTTGTCCTCAACTGTGGCATCAAACAGGAACCCATCCTGAGGCACCATGCGAACCGCCGAGCGGCGGGAGTCCGGGTCTGCTAGACGCAGATCTATACCACCCAACTGCACCGAGCCCTCCGTCGGATCTGCGAGACGCGCGACGAGTCGGGCAAAGGTCGTCTTGCCAGATCCGGTCTCACCCACAACGGCCACGTTGGCGTCGGCGTCGACGGCCAGATCAACGCCGCGCAGCACCGGCACCCCGTTGCCGTAGGCGAATCCGACGCTGCTCAGCTCCACCGAGAGCGGGCCGCTCGGCAGACGACGGCTTTCGTCGGGCGACGGCTCGGCCACCTCCGCGGGCATGTCGAGCACACTCAGGATCTTCCACCACCCGGCGAGCGCAGTCTGGGTCTGGTCCAACACTTCGCCGAGGTGGGAGATGGGACGCAGCAGCAGCCGCACGAGGAACACAAACGCCACTAGCTCACCGACGGCGAGGTTTAGGTCGGCTGCCTGCCACACCCCCACCACCACCGCGGCCGCCAGAGCCGCTGATGACACCAGATCGACGACGGGCATCAAGATCGAAAACCACACGTGCGCGTTGAGCTGGGCTTTGTACTGCCGGTCGACCGACCTGTCGAGCCGCTGCCGAACGGTCTCGGTGTAGCCGTAGGCGCGGATCACCGCCGCGCCGGTGACTGTCTCGCTGGTGTGGCCCAGAGTCTCTGCCACTCGATCCCGCACAAGCGCGTAAGCCCTGAACTGGCGGCGCTGCACCCAGCGCAGAAGCGGGGCCAGCGGCAGGTGCACTGCCACAACCATCAGGCTCAACTGCCAGCTGTAGAGAAACATCACCACGAGCGTCCCCAGGATCAGCGCAGTGTTGACCACCCATGAAACGGCGCCCCACTGCGCGAACTGCGCCAGCGTCTCCACATCGCTAGTGACACGGGCCACCAGCACGCCACGTCGCGACCGGGTGTGGGTTGCGAGGCTAAGCCGGTGGATGTGTTCGAACGCCCGAACACGCAGGCCGAGTAGCGCCGACTCGGCGGTGGACACCAGCCTGATATACGCCGCCCGGCTCGCGATCATCACCACCAGGGCCACGCCCAACGCCGCCGCCGACAGCGCCGCCACGACGCCGGGCCTGTAGCCGCCGGGGCCGAGCACGCCATGGTCGAGCACCAGCTGTGCGAGCACTGGGACGATGAGCTGTCCGGCCGCAGCGAGCACGGCCATGACGACGGTGACGGCGATGCCGCGGCGCAGCTCGGGGCTCACCGCCAGGCCGCGGCGAAGCACCTCGAGGGCGCGCACCGTTTCGCTGGGCGCGTCGTCGAGGCGTGGTCCGCTCACCGGGGGCCGCCCGCGGTGCCGGAAGTCTCATAGGCCCTCACCAACGACCTGTAATCGCGGCGTGACAACAGCTCTGCGTGGCTGCCGGTGGCCACGATGCGGCCGTCGCGCAGGAACGCCACCCGGTCCGCCAGCTCGATCGCCGACACCCTGTGGGCTACCACGATCGCTGTGGTGGCCAGGCCGCGACGCAGGTTGGCGAGTATCCGGCCCTCAACCACAGGGTCGATCGCGCTTGTGGCGTCGTCGAGCATTAGCAGGCCGGGATTTCTGATCAGCGCCCGTGCCAATGCCACTCTCTGGCGCTGACCGCCCGAAAGAGTCACCCCACGTTCGCCCACCACGGTGGCCGTGCGGTGTGTCAGCGCGTCGATGAACTCGTCGGCCGCCGCGGATTCCAGAGCAGCTCGCACACGGTCGCCAGCGACCGCAGCGCCCGCTGTTGGCGTCTCGCTGCCTGCGGCACCGTAGGCGCCAACGTCGGAGACGCCGGTGTCAGCACCCTGAAGGGTCACGTTCTCCAGCAGGGTGTCCGCGAACAGGAACGTCTCCTGAAACACCAGAGCCACGGCATTCGACAGCTCCACGGGGTCGATGCGATTCACTTCGATCCCGCTGAGGCGTATGCGGCCCCCGTCAGGTTCGATAAGCCCGGCCACTGCCTCCAAAAGCGTCGATTTGCCCGAACCCGTCGCCCCGACCAAGGCGACCGTCTCGCCGGCCGCCACCGACAGTGACACCCCGTCGAGCACCCGTCGCCCTGCGAAGGTGACCGCGAGCGCTTCGATCTCCAGCGACAGCGGGCCCTCCGGCAGCGTCTGCTCGGCCACGCGGCGCTCCACCGGCAGGTCAAGCACGCCGTCCACCCGCTCCAGCGACACAACCGACCTCGGCATCTCCTCCAAGAAGAAGCCGACAATGCGCAGCGGCATCGCCAGCAGCGAGAACAGCGTGGCAGCGAGAACGAGATCGCCCGGCGAGGCCGAGCCTCGGTCCACCAGCCAGGCGCCTGTCGCCAGCAGCGCAATGGTGCCGACGGTGGGCAGTGCGTCGATCAGCGGCTCGAACGTACCACGCACCCGGCCCACCCGAATCCGCTCGGCGCGCAGACGCTGTGACGCCGCTGTGAGCCGCTCTACCTCGAAGGGCTCGCGGCCCAGCGTCTTGACGACTTCCGCGCCGTCGAAGCTCTCATGGGCGACGGCGGATACCTGCCCCACCCTGCGTTGCACCTCAGCAGAGGGCGCCTCCACAACCCGGGTGTAGATCCGGCTCATCACCGCCAGAACCGGGAACAGCACAGCCGCGATCAGCGCCAGCAGCGGATGAACCGCTAACAGCGCCGCCAGTGCGGCGATCACCAGCAGCACCACGCTCAGCGCGAACGCC
The DNA here is from genome assembly GCA_965214945.1 of Acidimicrobiales bacterium. Classification (GTDB taxonomy): domain Bacteria; phylum Actinomycetota; class Acidimicrobiia; order Acidimicrobiales; family Aldehydirespiratoraceae; genus JAAXHB01. The sequence goes on from OZ244029.1 coordinate 1,989,101, forward strand.
AACGGCTGCAGCACCATCGTGGCGGTTTCCAGGTCGGCGTCTGCGTGAGCCAGCAGCTCACCCGCTGAGCGCTGCTGATGAAAGCTCAAAGGCAGGTCGATATAGCGGTGAAGCAGCTGACGGCGCCAGTCGCGCTGAGTCCGCAGCGTCGCCATCACAAGGAACCAGCGGCGCATCACTACCGACACGCCGCTCGCCAACGAGAGGCCGATCACTGCGGCCGCGGCCAGTCCGAGCTCGCGCCTGTCTGCCCTACTTGCGTCAGATCCGACGATCACTTCGTCGGTGATCCACCCCAGCACCCACGCGCTTGCGACAGTAGCGACGACGAAGCCCGTGGCTCCAAGCATCGCCAGGGCGTGAGGGCCGGGGTGAGCGCGCAGCGAGCGCATGATGAGCCGCACACCCCGGCGGGCCACGCTCTGTGCCTCGTGCGGCGGCTTCACAGGCTCACCGACCCATGGACTGCCGCTCTCAACGACCGCTCATGGCCTGCGCTCATGCCTGACCCCATGGCTGATGACACTGACTTGGTCTGGGTCTGCGGAGCCTCTCCTGTCGCGACAGGTGAACGTCCAGCGACCGTACCGCGGGCGTCCGCCGGGCTTGGTCTGGGTCTGCAGGCTCTCCTTGGGCGACAGGTGAACGTCCTCGGATGTCAGAGACGGTCGACGATCGCAGAGGCGAATTCGGAGCACTTCACTTCGGTCGCGCCGTCGGTGAGCCGAGCGAAGTCGTAGGTGACAATACCGTCGCCGATGGTCGCCTCGACCGCTGCGACGATGTCACTAGCGGCGTCAACCCAGCCCAGATGCTCAAACATCAGCGCTCCCGACAACAGCACCGACGATGGGTTGACCCGGTCGAGGCCCGCATACTTCGGGGCAGTGCCGTGCGTCGCCTCGAACACGCCGTGGCCGGTTAGGTAATTGATGTTGGCGCCGGGTGCAATGCCGATGCCGCCCACTTGAGCCGCAAGCGCGTCGGATATGTAGTCGCCATTCAGGTTCATCGTGGCGATCACATCGAACTCCCTCGGACGCGTCAACACCTGCTGTAGCGCGATGTCGGCGATGGTGTCCTGCACGAGGATCTTGTCACCGGGATCACCGCCGCAGTCCTCCCATGCCACGGCCTGATCGGCGTACTCCTCGCGCACCAGCTCATAACCCCATGCTCGGAACGCCCCCTCGGTGAACTTCATGATGTTGCCCTTGTGAACCCAGTGGACGCGTTTGCGGCCCTGCCGGACGGCGTATTCCAGCGCGGCACGCTGCAAGCGCTGGGAGCGCAGCTTCGACACTGGTTTGATGCCGACGCCGGCGTCGGCGCTTATCTCCCAGCCGAACGCGTCGAACAGAAGCTCGATCAGGCGTTTCGCCTCGGGCGTGCCCGACTCCACCTCGAGGCCGGCGTAGATGTCCTCGGTGTTCTCCCTGAAGATCACCATGTCCACCAGATGGGGCTCCTTCACCGGTGACGGCACGCCGTTGAACCAGCGCACCGGGCGAAGGCACACGTAGAGGTCCATGATCTGGCGGATGGCCACGTTGAGGCTGCGGAAACCGCCTCCCACCGGGGTGGTCAGCGGCCCTTTGATGCCGATCAGGTGCTCATCGAAGGCTGTGATCGTGTCCTGCGGCAGCCAGTCGCCGGTCTCGTTGTAGGCCTTCTCGCCGGCTAGAACTTCCATCCATTCCACACGGCGGCCGTGTTTCGCCGCGGCCGCGTCGAGCACCATGCGAGCTGCAGGCCAGATGTCGATGCCGATGCCGTCGCCCTCCACGAACGGGATGATCGGATCGTCTGGAACCGCCAGAGTGCCGTCGGCTTGCATGGTGATCTTCGAGCCCATGGGGCTTCAGGCTAACGGCCGGGTTGTCTGCGGCTGTCACTTTGGCGTCTGTCGGACCATGGACTGCGCCTCTTCGAAGACGGCCTGCAGCCGCTGTGCCAGCAACTGAGAGAACTGCGTGAGCTGCTTGCGCCTCATCCGCCCTTCAGGCAGGTGCATCGGTTCTCCGGCCACGATCGCCACGGGGGTTCGAGCCGGCAGCCGCTTGCCCGTCGCCATCGCCGCCTCAGTTCCTGCGATGCCGACGGGCACCACTGCAGCGTTCGTCTTGGAGGCGAGATAGCTCACGCCGTCGAAGACTCCTGTGACTTTCGGCCCGCTCTGGCGGCTGCCTTCAGGGAAGACGATCATCAGCTCGCCGGATCGCAGTATCCGCATAGCAGCTCTGATTGCCTCGCGGTCAGCGGCACCCCGCCGCACGGGAAAGGCGCCGACCGACGCCATGAAAGCCGCCACCGGGCGGTTGGGAAAAAGCGACTGCTTGGCCAGCGCCCTCATTCGGCGGCGGGCAACGGCTCCGATCAGCGGCCCGTCGAGATTCGAGCGGTGAACCGCCGCAAGTATCACTGGACCTGCAATGTCGAGATGTTCAGACCCCCGGTGCCGCACCCGGAAATACGGGAACAACACCATGATGATGAACCGCCGCAAGAAACGGTATGTCCACATGGCGCTGCGCCGAGCGGCGATGCGCTGCACTCGTCGCTGAAGGTCTGACTCCATTCCTTCCCTCCTGCGCTTCCAGTATGGCGTCAGCTTTGCGGCCGGGTTTGTAGCTCGAGACGAGACAGAGGTATTGAGTAGTCATGACAACAGAGCCAGTTGAGCCGGTCGAGTTCACCGGCGGCACTGGTGCGAAGCTCGCTGCGCTGCTGCATCATCCGCGCTCTGGTATCGATACTGTCGGCGCAGCTCTGCTGGCCCACTGCTTCACCTGCTCAAAAGACCTGTTCACCACATCGCGCATAGCGCGGGGCCTCGCAAGCGGCGGGTACCTCACGATGGCTTTCGACTTCACCGGCCTGGGCGACAGCGGCGGCGAGCTTGCCGACACGACCGTCACCACGAACGTGCGCGACCTCACCCAGGCAGCAGTCGCACTGATCCGGCGCGGCACCGGGCCGTGTGTGCTGGTGGGCCATAGCCTCGGCGGCACCGCAGCGGTGCTAGCCGCCTCGCGTCTTCACACCGTGACCGCGGTGGTAGCGGTCGCCTCTCCGGCCTCGGCCGCCCACGTCGAACATCTGTTCACCACCACCGAGCTGCGGCGAATACGCCAGCGTGGCCACGGCCAAGTGACCATCGGCACCCGGTCGGTTCACATCGGACGGGATTTCCTAGACGATCTGCACCGCCACGACGTGCTCGCCGCCGCGGCTGCCCTGAACCGGCCCATGCTCGTGGTGCAAGCCGGAGACGACACTGTCGTGGGCCGCGACCAGACCGAAGCTCTGGCCAGAGCCGGCGCAGCGGCACAGCACACAGTCGCCGACGCCGACCACCTGTTCACAGCCCCCCGCCACTCCGCTGAGCTGGTGCAGACAATTCTAAACTGGCTGGCCAGCCTCTAACCGCCGAGCATCCGCCCGGCGAATCCGGCCCTTAGTCCTGCGCTCGTCTGCCCGTCGCCCGACGCCTGGCATATCACCGATGCCGGCCTTGCTTCCGAAGGTCGTAGCTGGCCACAGTGCAGCCGACAGCGAAGATAGGAATCGGCACGTAGCAATGCACCGTCCCAGGCGCGCCAGCGGCCGCGGCACTGACCGTCAGCAACGTACGGATCTCGAACCCGCCCTGGCCCGCCTGCGCGTAGACCGACCCGTCGTCGTAGTCGAGCAACGCGTCGCGATCGTTGCGGCACCACCGAGCTAGGAAGTCACGGTCCCACGCCTCGTTGATCTTCCCGGAGTCGGGTGTCGCCGGCCAGTGAGAGATCCCGCCCGTGCCGACCAAGGCGACCCTCTCGGGTACCGAGTCCGAAGCCCGGCGCAGCGCCTCGCCGAACGACCAGGCTCGGTGCAGCGGCGTGAGCGGCGGGCCCTGGCAGTTGACGTTGACCGGCACGATCGGGAGATCGAACCTCGGGGTCAAGAAGTGCAGAGGCACTGCGATGCCGTGGTCGAGGCGCCATTCCTCGGCATAGGAGACATCGGAACTCTGCATCACCTCGACGATGAGCCGCAGCGACAGGTCGCGGTTGCCGGGGGCGCGGAACTTTTCTATGCCGAGCCAGACGGAGTCCTCGATCGGGCCGTCGTAGAACTCGGCCATGCCTATGGCGAAGCTCGGCATATTGTCCATGAAGAAGTTGGCGAAGTGCTCGGCGGCGACCACGATCAGGGCCTCGGCCCCGGATGCCTCGATGTCGGCCCTCATTCGCTGGTACGCCGCGTAGAAGGCGTCGCGAGCCTCAGGATCGGCCTTGTCGGCTCGGCTGGTGATGCCCGGGGCATGGCTGGATACCCCCGCGTAGACAAGCGCCATCAGCCTTCTCTCCGGTCGTCGCCCGGGTCGTCGCTCCGATTGCCGCTCTGGTCACCGCGCCCGGCGGCGGTCTCCGACCTCTGGCCCAGCCGGGACGCATGCGCTTCGACCCCCTCGTACCCGGTCAAGGCGTAAACCCCTTCGCGCACCGGGCCGTGCTCGGCGATGCCGTCACGCATGCGCTGTAGGTAGTCGGTCCACTCGATCTGATGGAACGCCGCGAAGTGCATAAGGATCTGGCCGTTGACCCCAAAGTGGAATAGCAGCCCGATGTCGGGCTTGACCAGAGCCTCGATCTCCTCGGCAGTCAGCTCGTAGGGCTTGAGCACGGCCCGGCGATCGGCCCGGTAGCGCTCCTGCATCTGGCCGTCGCGGTTCAGTTCGTAGAGGAACTTCTGGACGTAGTAGAGGCTCATGAGGACGGATCGGGAATCGAGTGGGAGTCGCGGTGGCACGGACCGGACTAAGCGGAACATCCGGAATTATTCACATGCTAATCATCTACCTAACATGTTCATTATCTGAAGCTCCCTCCGGTTCCACATGAACGAAACTCCATGACCCGTCTCTTGTCCTACTCGATCGCCGGCCGCGCCACTTTCGGAATCATGGGCGAAGGCGGCGTGGTGGACCTCGGTCTCCGCATGCCCAGCGTCGCCGACCTCGGCGGTCTGATCGGGGCTGGGCTGCTCGAAGAGGCCCGATCCCACGAAGACGACGCCGCAGATCACTCTCTTGATGACATCACTTACGAACGTCTGCTGCCTTGGCCGGGCAAGATTTTCTGTATCGGGGTCAACTACTGTGGCCGGGCCGATGAGTACGCAGACCGCAGCGACACCGGCTACCCCTCGGTGTTTCTGCGGGTGCCCGACTCCCTGACCGGCCACGAGCGCGGCCTGATCCGACCTCCCGAGAGCCCTCAACTCGACTACGAGGGCGAGATTGTGGTGGTCATCGGCGCGGCCGGACGCAGGATCCCCATCGACCAGGCTCGCAGGCACATCGCCGGCCTGACCCTCGGCAACGAGGGCACGATCCGAGACTGGACCAGGCATGCGAAGTTCAACGTGACCCAGGGCAAGAACTGGGAGGCGACCGGCGCGATCGGGCCGTGGCTCGTGCCTGTCGACGAGATTGGTGACCTCGACTGTCTGCATCTAACGACCCGAGTGAACGGCGAACTCCGCCAGAAAGACACGTCAGCCGCCATGAAGTACTCAATCGAATACCAGATCCACTACTTGTCCACCTTCACGACTCTGCACCCCGGCGACGTAATCTTCACCGGGACGCCGACCGGCGCCGGTGTCCGCTCCAATCCTCCGATCTGGCTGCAACCCGGAGACGTGGTGGAGGTGAGCGTTCCCGAGATCGGAACGCTCCGCAACACTGTCATCGACGAGCCAGCGATCTCGACCACACGCTGGGCCAGGCCTGAACCCCAGACCACTCTGGCCGACTTCGAGGACACCGCGTCATGATCGAGCCCGCGCCGCTCACCGCACAACAGATCGAAACCCAGACCCCGCCGCTCACCACGCAACAGATCGAAACCGAGGCAGCTCTGCTCGACCAAGCTGAGCGAACCGCCACCCAAATTCGCCAGACCACCTCGGTCCACCCCTATATGACCATGGACGAGGCCTATCGGGTGCAGGCGGCTTGGCTTGACCGCAAGACCGCCCGGGGTGAGAAGCTGGTGGGGCACAAGATCGGGCTGACCTCGCGAGCCATGCAGTCGGCCATGAATATCTCCGTTCCCGACTCGGGCTTCCTGACCTGCGGCATGGTCTTCCAGCCCGGCTCCACACTGCGGGCCTCGCGGTTCTGCGACCCCAAAGTGGAGATCGAGCTAGCCTTCGTTCTCTTCAAAAACCTGGCCGGCACCAACCTGACCGTGGAGGACGTGCTCGACGCCACCGACTACGTGACTCCAGCAGTCGAGCTCATAGCCGCCCGCTCGTTCCGGACCGACCCGGAAACCGGCCGCACCCGCACCGTCATCGACACCATCTCCGATAATGCAGCCGACGCGGGGATCGTGTGCGGCGGGCGCCCCGTGGGCCCTCGGGAGGTCGACCTCCGATGGGCGGGCGCGCTCGGCTACCGCAACGGAATCATCGAAGAGACAGGAATAGCGGCCGGCGTGCTAGGCCACCCGGCCACAGGGATCGCCTGGCTGGCCGGCCGCTATGCCGAACAGGGCCTCGCGCTCAAGGCCGGCCAGACTCTCTTGACCGGCTCATTCACCCGTCCGATCGACGTCCGCCCCGGCGACGAGTTCCGTTTCGATTTTGGCCGGCTCGGCTCATTCGAGCTGGGGTTCGAGTAGTCCAAGCGAAAGGAGCGTTCTTGAAGCCAACGAAAGCTGAGGCAGCGCTTGCTGCTCAGCGCTGTCTAGGAAGAGGCTTAGTCAGAGACACCCAAGATTCGGTGCAGACGCGTAAGCAGATCTACCACATCGACACCGAGATGCCAGAATTCGTCCACGCCTACTTCTCTCAGTAATGCGGGCAGGTTGGGGATCAGCTCAGAGCCACGATCAATGCCGTGACCGAACCCGGGCTCAGCACCGCGACCAGCGCTTGAACCAGAACCGAGATCAGGCCCGCTGCCGGCGCTGAGCTTCTTAGGGTCGCCTACCAACGCCACGAACGACGCACCAGCATCGCGGAGCGCCCGCGCCGTGGAGGTCGCTCGGCGCGCATACACGTCATTCGATCCGCAGATCACAGCCACAGCGACGCCCGCGGCACGAAACGCTGCGGCAGCGGCCACAGGGGATTCGAAGCCGTCGCCGTCGCCGCCACGGGCTTCGACACCCCCAGCGGCCAGCAGGTTCCGCGCCCATGTCGTGCGCCGCGAGTGAGACGCCAGCGACCCCAGCGCGGCAAGCCACACGCAGGGGTGCTCACCGGTGGCCGCCCTGTGCCTGTCGGCTGCATTGCGCAAGGTCTCAAAAGGCTCCGACAGCCTGCGCACCGGCAACCCCTTCGCCACACGGCCGCCATACGCCCCCTGCCGGATGAGCGGGACATGGGAGACAATTTTGGAAGCCGGCAGCCGATCTCCGGTCTGACGTGCGGTCAGATGCTCAGTTAGCAGTGGGAAGTCGCTGACGCCGGTCACGACCTCGTCGCGGGTTCGCAGTCCAGCCTCACGGGTCGACCAGCTAGCGTCGACTGATCGCCCGATCGTCCCGTCGCCTAGCGCCGTGCCCATGCCGCCGCAGGCCTCTACCTGCTGCATGATCTGCCACGCCTTGTTGGCAAGCGAGCTGGTGAGCGCCTCCACGTAGTACGAGCCGCCCGCCGGATCGGCCGATCGGGCTAGGTGTGATTCTTCCACCAGCACAAGCTGCGTGTTGCGCGCCAGCCTTCGCCCCAGAGCTGAGCCGTTCTGCCTGCCGAAGGGCCGCTCACCGGACATCAAGTCAGGACGCAGCCGATCAAAGGGCAGCACAGTCACTGCGTTGGCGTTTCCGACCCCCGCCGCGAACGCAGCCGTCGTCGCCCGCAGCAGGTTCACCCATGGGTCGCTGCGGCTGTACATCAGCTCGGCGGTCACAGCGTGCTGGTACTGGACTGCCGGCCCGGGCGTGCTGCCGCTCGCCGTGACGGCCCTGGCCCACATCACTCGGGCGGCTCGCAGCGCCGCAATGGTCATGAACTCATCCGCGGTCGCCGGCAGCCGGAAGGCGATCAAATCCGCAGCTGAGTCAACCGTGAGGCCAGCACCCACCAGCAGCCGCAGGTACTCGATCCCGGTGGCCGTGGCCCATGCGAGCCACTGAGCCTCGGTGGCACCGGCATCGCAGTACCGGGTGGCATCCACAGTGAAAGCACGCACTCCGGGCCCTAGCGTCGGTCCGGCAGCTGATGCAGCAGCTGGTTTCGGAGCCGGATTCCCAGAGCGTTTGACCACTATCTCGACAATCTCTGTGGATTTGGCGGAATCGACCAGAGTGCCTTTACGGGCCCACTCCCCCAGCGGATCGAAGCCCAACAGACTGCCAGGGGCGAGTCCCCAACGCCGGCCAGCCGCCGCCGTAAGGTCGGCCAGAGCCTTAAGGCGGAGCAGGTCGCAGTGAGGGGTCAACGCCACCGCGACCCGGTCAATCGGAACGCCCTCGAGCATCCGTCCGATGTCATTCGCGTCTGGCGCGTCCAGTTCGACCGATGTCACGCCGTTGTTCAGGTCTTCGAGGATTGACTTGCGGGCCGCGTCTAGATCGTCGCCCCGGTGGTACTGGCGGATGTCCCAGCCACGCGCTGCCCGCTGGCGGTCCGCCATCCCTCGGGCCGCCGCGAGCCCCACCGAGGACCCGGTAGACATCCGAGTCGTGTAATTCTGACGCGTGTAGAGAGGCTGAACAGCAATCCCGTCACGGGTGTTGCTCACGAGCACGTCATTGAAGTTTCGGCCCGCCAGGGAGCGCTCCACGAGCGCAATCCAACGCTGATGGGCAGTACTGCCCCGATCCGGATCATCCCGATCCGGCACTGCCGCATCTTGAGGCCCGGTCACATCGTGAAGCGCAGGTTGCGGGCTGCTGTCTCACCCCAGTGAGCGTCTCCGCTCCAAGAGATCGCCCCGGAGTCGATCTTGCTCTGCGGGTCGATCCGCCCGCATGCCAGCATGATCAGCGTCGTCGAGTCCGCGGTGAGCACCACGTCGGGTGCAGCCAGATCGTCGGGCGCAACGGCTCGAGCCCGACCGTCCACCATCACGCCGATGCGGCGGACCAGCGGTCCGGTCACGTCCACCATCAGGCTCATGCCGTCGGGCAGCCCGACCTTCTTTCCAATGATGTAGCCGATCGACCCCTCGATCTCTTCGAGAGTGATTTCCGCGTCCGGGCCGCTGTCGTGGGTGACCCGGCCCAGCGGGATCGTGCAGTCGCGCACATGCACCCACATGTCGAAGATCCGTATAGCCAGGAAGCGGCCGTACGTTTGCACGCCCACCGGCGTGAACGCGGGCCGGCCCAAGTCGTCATCGCTCAAAGCCGCAAGCTCACGCCTTCGCGCGTTGAGTATCGCTTCCACACGGGCTCGGAACTGGGCGCTGGTCATCGACGGCGAAGCGTCCGTTAAGGCTTGCATCCTTCCGAAGGGCGGAAGCTGCTCCGCGGTGATCTCCCAGCCCGTAAGCGCATCCTCCACGCCCACGGCGTGGGCAATCGCTTCACGCACGGTCCACGCAGGGCACAACGACTGAACGCGCCAATCGGCGTCGCTCAAGTCGGAACAGAGCGTTTCGATCTCGCGGTAGCAGGCCTCAGTCGTGTCAATCAGATGCTGTCGGGAGTGCTGGCGCATGAAGCTCCTGTTCAGGTTGAGCCTTGTGGTCTTGGCCTGGGTTTGGCCTTGTGGTTTTGGCCGACTGATGTAACCGGCACGAGAGCGGAGAATAACCTGAGTGGCATCCCAAGCCGCAGCACAATGGCGCTGGGATGCGCGAGCACTAGTGGCGCTGGGATACGCACTGTCATCGTAGGATGTCAAAGTGACTGTGTTCACATTCCCGCCTGCCTCCCCGCCCGTTTGTAGCCCGGCACGCTCTCGCCCGCATTGTCTTACCCGTCTGCCCGCGAAACGCCCATGTGAGGACCGCCGATGACCGACACCGCCACCCGAGCCAGCAACTCCAGCAGCGCAAGCAATGCCGTCGCGAGCTTCGGCGACAGTCAGGCCCGACGCGTCGCCGAAGCCATCGACAAGCTGCTTGCAGAACACGACCCCGCCGAAGAGAGCACGACAGAGTTCAGGGGCCATCGCTACGACGCGGGATTGGCATGGGTCCAATATCCGCCGGGATTCGGCGGTCTCGGCGTGAGCCCGAAGTTGAACGCGGTGGTCGAGAGGCGGCTAAGAGCTGCCGGAGCGGCGCGGCCCGACCCGTCCACCTTCTTCCTGGCGCTGGGCGGCCCGACGATCGCCACGCACGGCTCCGACGAGCAGAAGCGCCGCCTACTGCGTCCGATGTTCACCGGCGAGCACCGCTGGTGCCAGCTTTTTAGCGAGCCCGGTGCCGGCTCGGACTTCGCCGGACTCGGCACCAGGGCTGTGCGCGACGGCGACGAGTGGATTGTCAACGGCCAGAAGGTGTGGAACACGCTCGCTCACATCGCCGACTGGGGACTGCTGGTCACCCGCACCAATCCCGAGCTGCCCAAGCACAAGGGCCTCACTTATTTTGCCCTCGACATGCGCTCGCCGGGCGTGGAGGTGCGCCCGCTGCGCCAGATCACCGGCGAAGCCGAGTTCAACGAGGTTTATCTCACCGATGTGCGGGTGCCCGACGCCGACCGCATCGGAGCGGTCGGCGAGGGCTGGCGGGTGTCGCTCACCACGCTGATGAACGAGCGCAGCGCCATAGGCGGCGCCAGCGGCGGGCAATCCTCGACGGCGGGCAGCGCGACCGTGGATTTGGTCTCCGCCTATCAGAACATGGATCCCGCACTGCGCACCAGAGCCCACCTCGATGAGGTGATGAAACTCTGGATACGCGGCGAGGCGCTGCGGCTCAACAACGCCCGAGCCGCGCAGAACACCCGTGCCGGAAACCCCGGCCCCGAGGGCTCAGTCAGCAAGCTCATGATGGCCGAATTCAACAAAGACCTCAGCGCCACGGTGATCGACTTGGAGGGCGCGGCGGGCATGGTCGACTACGACTACACGTTACGTCGGCCCACCGAGGTGGTACTCGACGCCAAGGGCGGTGACTCCCATCACGGCTTTCTCCGTGCCCGGGCGAACTCGATAGAAGGCGGCACCAGCGAGATCATGCGCAACATCCTCGGCGAGCAGGTGCTGGGCCTTCCCGGCGAGCCGCGGGTCGACAAGAAAATCGCCTGGAAAGACGTTCCCCGCAACTAGGCAAACGAACGCTAACACCGAGACAGGAGCGACAAAGCCGATGCCGATGCCTGCCGATATCGGGATCATCGACACGATGATCGGATTCCCGGCCCGGAACTTCGCCCAGTACGAGTTCATCCGCAAGCAGCTCAAGGACGCCGAGTCAGCCGAGTTCGACTTCCCGGCGGAATACATGTTCAAGGGCGTACCAAAAGAGAAGTACGGCACCGATGACCCGATCGGGCTGACCCTGCTAGAGATGGACCGCTACAGCATCGAGATCGGCATGGTCGGATGCGAAGGAGAGGTCGGGCGCAAGGCTTTGTCCGACCACCCCGACAGGTTTGTGGCCACATGCAGTGTGGACGCCAACGACGTGATGGGCTCGGTTCGCAAGATCCGTCACTGCCATGACGAATACGACATCCGCTCCGTGAACGGCTTTCCGGCTGGGTGCGCGCCCCCGGTGCCGATCGACGACGCCAAGTGGTACCCGGTCTACGCGGTGTGCTGCGAGCTCGACATCGCGATGTTCATGTGCGCCGGTGTTCCGGGGCCGCGACTGCCGATGTCCTCACAGCGCGTGGAACGCTTAGACCGAGTGATGTACGACTTCCCTGAGCTGACCCTGGTGACCCGCCACGGCTGTGAGCCCTGGGAGGCGCTGGCTGTGAAACTGATGCTCAAATGGCCGGGACTGCACTATTCCACCTCGGCTTTCGCCCCCAAGTATTACCCCAAGGCGATCATCGACTACGCCAACACCCGTGGCGCACACAAGATCATTTACGCGGGCTACTTCCCGATGGGCCTGTCGCTGAAGCGGATCATGACCGACATGCCCAAAGTGGGTTTCCGCGAAGAAGTGTGGCCGAAGTTCCTGCGCCAAAACGCCGCCCGGGTGCTGAAAATCGAGAGATAAAACCCCAGCAGATGCGCAGCTGAACATCGGCGGCTCCGGCTTGGGTTACACGGTGTAGCCGCCGTCGACGGCCAGGTGCTGGCCGGTGATGTAGCGGGCTCGGTCGGAGGCTAAGAAGCACACGGCCTCGGCTATGTCGGCAGCACGGCCGAAGCTTCGCAGGGCGATGTTGGCCCGTGCGGCGTTCAGTGCTCGCTCGTCGAGGTCGCCGGAGGCCATCAGGCGCGCGGCCATGCCGTCGGTCAGCATTCCGGGGCCGACAGTGTTGGCCCGCACCCCGAAGCGGCCCTCCTCAGCTGCGATCCCGCGGACGACTGCCTCCACTGCCGCCTTCGGGATCGTGCTCAAGCCGTCTCGCACTGGAAACCGCCCGATGGCCGCCGTGCTCACCGCCACGATGCTGCCCTTGGCGGCGCGCAGATGCGGCAGCGCCGCGTGCACGGCAGAGAAGAATCCGGCCGCGTCGGCCTCAAGCTGGGATCGCACCAGTGACGGCTCGATGCGGCTGAGATGCATCTGAGGGATGTGCGGCCCGGCGGCGTACACCAGCGTGTGGACGCCGCCGGCCGAGGCGGACAGCTCTGTGACGGCAGCGGCGACAGATTCGTCGTCGGTCAGGTCGACGGCCGCGTTCCAGCTCCGCCGCCCGCTGCGTTCGACCGCCGCCGCCGTCTTGGCCGCGGCACCGGGATTGCTGCGATAGGTGAGGGCAACGTCGCTGCCTCTAGCAGCCAGCTCTGCCGCGATAGCCGATCCTATGCCGCCGCTGCCTCCCACCACCAGCGAAGACCCGGCGCGGCCTGCGAAATCCCGGCTCAGATCGGTTCCGTGCTCACTCACTCTGTGGCCCTCGCGCTGCTGCTCCGCTCATCTTCTCCAATCACTTGCCTCACTTCGTAGAAAAGTTGGCTGGATGGGCATCGCCCCACCCCAAGAACCGGTGAATCCAGGCCTAGCTGAGTGGGATGCGCGGCCGCTCGGCAGAGGCGGAATCCGCCTGAGGTGAGTGAGTTGTGTTGATCAGATGTGTAGCCGCGTTGTCGAAGTAGTCGGCAAAGGCCTGACGAATATCGGCGGGAAGCTCGGCCGCGTCGAGCGCCGCCAGCATGTGCGTCATCCAGGCGTTGCGCTCGTGTACGCGTATGGCGAACCCGGCGTGGCGCATCCGCAGGCGGGGATGGCCACGCTCGCGGCTGTAATGCGGAGGCCCTCCCCAATACTGGGCCAGAAATCCCGCCAGGTGAGCTCTCGACAGGGTGAGATCTTCCGGGTAGAGCGGCCGCAGCAGCGCATCGGACTCCACACCGTCGTAGAACCGGTCGACCAGCTCGTCGAAGAACGGCTGGCCACCCACGAACTCATATACCGTCATCGCGTCCGTCACCGCGCTCATCGTAGAGGCAGCACGCGCAAGGGACGCTAGAGACCGACAGCTGTGAACACGCTGTCGGGAACCGTGGTGGTAGGAAGTGGACTACAACGACGTTTTGTGATTGGCGACGTTTGGGATTGGCAGACAAGATGGGCGGGTTCACTAAATAGGTGGGTTTGCTGAGGGTTCCGTAGGCCTACGGTGGGGTCGTGAGCAGGTTCGGACCGAAGACGACCGCTGATGAGGTCTTGGCCGGCACAGATCTCAGGGGTCGCACGGCACTGGTGACGGGCGCCTCGACAGGTCTGGGGCTGGAGGCGGCCCGTGCGCTGGCCTCTGCCGGGGCCCATGTGGTGCTCGCCGTTCGAGACGACAACAAAGCCGAGACGGCCAAAGCGTCGATCCGCGCGGCAGTCAGCGGCGCTTCGCTCGATCACGCAACGCTGAACCTAGCCGACATCACCACCGTGAAGGCCTTTGCCGAGCGTGTCAGAGCCTGCTACAGCAGTTTAGAGATGCTCATCAACAACGCCGGCGTGATGTTCACGCCCTTCGGCCGCACCGCGCAAGGCTTCGAGACGCAGTTCGGCGTGAACCATGTCGGGCATTTTGTGCTCACAACGGAGCTGGCTCCGCTGCTGGCTGAAGCCGACAAGGCCAGGGTCGTGAACCTTTCCAGTGCCGGGCACACCATCTCCGGCATCAACTGGAACGACCCGAACTACCGTCGCCGGCCCTACGACAAGTTCGAGGCCTACGGCCAGTCCAAGACGGCCAACATCCTGTTCAGCATGGAACTCGACCGGCGCGGCGCCGCCGACAGCGTACGGTCGTTCGCTGTGCACCCGGGCCGGATCCGCACCAAACTCGCCCGTCACATGAGCCAAGCTGATATAGCCGCGCTCATGGCCCGGGCCCAGCGCAACCACCGAAGCGGCCGCGGCGCGGGCATGCCGGAGTTCAAGTCCATCGCAGCGGGCGCGGCCACCACAGTGTGGGCGGCAACCGCCCACGAGCTGAACGGCTGCGGCGGTCTCTACTGTGCCGACTGCGCCATAGCCCAACCCGCTGACCACGCTCGCAACCCCGAAGACGCCGCCCGCCTCTGGTCGCTCACCGAAGAGATGCTCGCCCGCCTCTAGCAACAAGGCCAGCTTCGCCCACCCTCTGGTCACAAAGCCGAGGAAACGCTCGCGGGTACGGCAAGACTCCCGCATCGAGGCCGGCGGGCTGATCATCAGCGGCCTCAAGGAGGAGACGCTTGCCGGTACGGCAAAATCCCCGCAGGCTTAGACAGGTTCTATAGGATCGAGCCGTGGAACTCATACCGCTGGGCACGTTCACTGTGCAGCTAGCCCGCAAAGGCATTTTCAACGTCGGAGACGGCCCGGCCGGGCGGCGGGTGATCTTCGAGGTCGAGAGTGCTCGCTTCGAAGGAGACCGGCTAAGCGCATCGTCAGCCGGGGCGGCTGCGGCAGATTGGTCACTCAGCGACGCTCACGGCACGATCAGCCTCGACGTGAGGTGTCTTCTGAAGACAGAAGACCGCGCGCTGGTCTACATGGCCTACACGGGCCGGGCAGACTTCTCGTCCGGGCCTGGCACGGCACCGCTGTACACCGCTATCACGTTCGAGACCAGCCACGACGACTACCGCTGGCTCAACAGCGTGCAAGCTGTGTCCAAGGGTACTTTTTCTGGGCCGCTCACCATCGTCTACGACGTCTGCGAACTCCGCTGAGCGACCGGTCGCCGCCGAACGATTAAGGAGCGCTTAAGGGCCTAGTGGCGTTCGAGCGCTGCTCCCAGAAAGCCTGCCCGGCAGGATCGTCGTAGGGGATGGAGCCTCGGCCCACCTGGCGCGCGTATCCCTGGCGCGCGTATCGGCTCAAGCAAACGCCGCGATGATCTCCTCGGCCAGCTCGGGACGACATATCACGCCTCCGGTCAACCAGGGCCTCGGCTCGTTGAAACGCAGCCGTGAGCCGTCCAGCCTGCTGGCGTGAAGACCCGCAGCCAGCGCCACCGCAGCCGGCGCGCACAAGTCCCATTCGCCGAGCCAGCCGCTGGTGACATAGGCGTCGGTGTGGCCGCACACCACGGTCATCGCCTTAAAACCGGCCGACCCCAAGACGACGATCTCGGCGTTGAGAGCCTTGGCCAGCGGCAGGCCATCGGCGCGCGCCAGTGACCGCGACACAGCAACCCGAGGGCGACCGGCGCGCCGTTCCGGTGTCGGCGCCGGCGGTTCAGTGGCAAAGGTGGCGTCCCAAACGGGGAGAGCAACCGCCCCTGCGGTGGGCTCGCCGCCTTCGCTGAGCCCGATGTGCAC
The DNA here is from genome assembly GCA_965214945.1 of Acidimicrobiales bacterium. Taxonomy (GTDB): domain Bacteria; phylum Actinomycetota; class Acidimicrobiia; order Acidimicrobiales; family Aldehydirespiratoraceae; genus JAAXHB01. Next base: position 2,004,932 of record OZ244029.1, read on the forward strand.
GGCCCAGGTGTCGGCCCAGGCGAAGTCGCTCGACCCGTCGAGCGGGTCCACGATCCACACTCTCTCGGCGTCCAGGCGGCGGAGGTCGTCGAGGCCTTCCTCCGAGAGCACTGCATCGCCGGGCCGCTGCCGGCTCAACTCGCCGACGATCAGCTCGTGGGCCAAGGCGTCTCCGGCCTTCTCCAGCCACCACGGCCCGCGCTGAGCCCGGTGGCCGTTACGCAACTCCAAAAGCTGCTTACCGGCGTCATGCGCCAGACGCGCGGCAAGAGCGTGATCGTCGGGCGCGGCCATCAAGCGCGGTGTACGTGCACCGCATAGCTGCCTCCGTCATACGGCGCACGGTCCCAGGTGGACCAGCGATACTCGGCCGACAGACCTGCCGCTGCGGCGGCCCTGTCGTAGGCGTCGAAGGTGAACTCGGAGCGTCCGAGCTGGAATCCGGCAATGAGACATCCGCCCGGACGCAGATGACGGGCCATGTTCGCCACCACGGCCCTCTCGGTTCCCGGCAACACAAACACCATCACGTTGCCCGCCATCACCACCACGTCGAACCTGCACCGCCCGCCGCCGGACGCCGCAACACCGACGGTTTCATCAACTGTCACATCGACGAGGTCGGCCTGGATCCATGCCATGTGTGGAGCCTTGGCTCTGGCGACGGCCAGCATCTGCGGATCCAGGTCGACGCCCACCACGTTCATGCCTCTGCGGTCGAGCTCTATGGCGACGCGCCCGGTTCCGCAGCCGGCGTCGAGCACCGACGCCGGCCCTAGCCATTCCACCAGGTCGGCCTCGCCGTGGGGCCACTCCCCCGCTGCCTTCATGCGCCGCCAGCGGTCTTCATAAATGTCGCCGCGGCAACGCTGTGGAGCCGGCCCCACCGGCTGCGTTCCGAATCGACGCTGCGACACGCTAAGCGAGGCTAATCGCTAGCCTTGGCGCAAATCGCGCTGCCGTCACGGGTAACGCCTCAAGCAGCGGCGCCAAGTGACAGGGCCAACAGCAGGGCCATGCGCGTCAGCCAGTCTGTCGCAACGCCCACGGGCACTAGCAAGCAACAGCACCGCTAAAAAGTTCTTTACAAATCATCCAACAGGAGCATCCATGGAATTCGGGATCTTCCAGAACGGGTACATTCCCGGGCCGTCGGCACACATACCGGCGCACGAGCACTTGATGCTCAAGCGTGAGGCTTCCTACCCGATCCACGCCGACAAGCACAACTGGAAGTTCGCCTGGTTCGGCGAGCACCACTGCCTCACCGAGTACAGCCACATGTCGGCGCCGGAGGTGGTGATCGGCTGGGTCGCCGCGCAGACTTCCTACATTCATCTAGGCACCGCCATCACCAGCCTGCCCACCACCAAGGAGCACCCGGTACGGATCGCTGAGCGCGCCGCAATGCTCGACCATTTCTGCGATGGGAGGTTCGAGTTCGGCACCGGCCGGGGTGCCGGGAGCCACGAGGTAGCCAGCTTCAACGGCACAAAGACCTCCCAGACCAAAGCGATGTGGGACGAGGTGATGCACGAGATCCCTCGCATGTGGGCGCAGCGTGATTACTCGCATGAAGGCGAGCACTTCCACGTGCCGCCCAACCACAATGTTCTTCCCAAACCGCTCGACGGCACACACCCGCCCTTGTGGGTGGCCTGCGGCAATCCGGCTACGTTCGCCAAGGCCGGGAGTCTCGGGATCGGCGCTATCGCGTTCAACTTCGAGCCCGCGCCCGCGCTCAAAGGCCGGATCAACGCCTACAAGGAGGCTGTGGCGGACTGTGAGGAGCCGATCGGGTCGTACATCAACGACAACGTGATGATGACCAACGCGGTGATCTGTCTAGAAGACCGCGACCGCGCCCGGGAGATCGCCCTGATGAACGGCAGGGGCTATCTGTACTCGATGGTGTGCTTCTATCACGACACCATCCCCAAACGGCCCGGGGCACCAGTGTGGCCCGAAGCGCCCCAGGGTCTGCCCAACGAGGAGATTCTCGACTACGCAATCGACTCCGGGTTCATGCTGTGCGGAACGCCTGAGGAGGTGTGCGAGCAGCTTGAGAAGTCATATGTGGCCGTGGGCACCGACCAGCTCGTGTTCGGTCTGCCAAGCGAGGGCTTCGAATACGAGGAGATCCTGGAGATGGTCGAGGTGTTCGGCGATCAGGTGATCCCCGAGTTCGACAAAGACCGGGTGCACTCCACCGACAAGTACCGGGCCAACGCGGTGCGCAAGCACCCCGAATGGAACGAGCCGCCTCCCGAGATCGAGGTGACGCTGCCGCCGAGCGCCTCAATACCCATCCCCTACCGGCCCTAGCTGTCATCCACCACAGCCCTACTTAGCCGAGCCATACCTAGCCGCCAGCCAGCCCTAACGAGTACCGGCTCCAGCCAAGCCTTGGCGGATCCGGGTCAGCCTTTGATCAGATCCGCGGCGAGGTGGCACTCTTTGGCGGTGCGTGCCCCCACGTTGATCATCGTCACAGGAGTCTCCCGCCAAGCTTGAAGCCGGTCTCTGATGCGCTCAACAGGGCCAACGAGCGAGATCTCGTCCGCGAACTCGGTGGGCACCGCCGAGATCGCCTCCTCGCGGCGGCCCTCGAAGAACAGCCGCTGGATTCTGAGCGCCTGCTCCGCAAAGCCCATCCGGGCCATCAGCCGCGTGTGATAGTTCTGGCCCTCGGCTCCCATCCCGCCGATGTAGAAGCCGAGGCTGGCCTTCACGGGCCACAACGCCTCCTCGATGTCGTCGTGCACACGCAGCGACGCATACACAGCGATCTCGAAGCCCTCGGGCGCCTCGGCGATCTGATCGGCGTACACCTCCTGTCGGAACGGCGAGTAATACAAAGGCAGCCAGCCATCCGCGATCTCTGCTGTCTGGGCCACGTTGCGCGGTCCTTCGGCGCCGATCCAGATCGGGATGCTGCGCAGCGGGTGGGTCATGATCTTGAGGGGCTTGCCCAAGCCGGAAGCGCCGGCGCCGGCATAGGGATGCTGAAAGCAGTGGCCGTCGAACGCGAGTGGCGCGGCGCGCTCGAACACGCGTCGCAGGATCTCCACGTACTCACGGGTGCGCACCAGCGGCCGCTCCGAAGGCATCCCGTACCAACCCTCCACCACCTGAGGCCCCGACACGCCCAGCCCGAGGATGGCCCGTCCGCTGGAGATGTGATCGAGCGTTACGGCATGCATCGCGGTGGCGGTCGGGGTGCGAGCTGAGAGCTGTGCAACACCCGTGCCGAGACGCACCCGGCTGGTGTGCGCCGCGATCAGGACCAGCGGCGAGAACGCGTCAGACCCCCAAGACTCGCCCGTCCAAACGGCGTCGAAACCGGCATCCTCGGCCGCAGCGGCCAGCTTGACGAGCCCGTCTGGCATGGAGCGGCCCCAATACCCGAGTGTCAGCCCGAGCTGCACCCCATTGACGCTAGCGTCGGTTAGAACCCGCCAAGGACACCCAAGATCGACCGTCGAGATCCTCCGAAACCAGGATGCGGAGTACCGCGCCGCCAGCTGTTCTGACCTGTCGCTGAAACAGAGATCATGCCCTCTTTGCCCCAATCGCCGTCCCATCTGCCTCGGCTTCATCCGCGCTCTGCGAGCAGCAAGACATCACGATTTGAAACATCACTATATAGAACACTAATGCATGAAACATCACTGCAGCAGAGGCGGCCGCTGAGGCTCACGGCCCTGGCCACATTGATCGGCCTGGTGTCGCTGATCGCTGCAAGCGGCAGCGTTTCGGGCGCGCAGGACATCGATGAACTCCGCGAGAACATCAGAGAGCGGCGTGAGGAGCGTAAGCAGGTCAAGGAGGAGGCCGCGGAAGCCGCCTCCGCGATCGATGTCGCTCAGGCCACCGCCGATGAGCTGATTGCCGCCCTCGACACGGTGCAAGACGCAGTCGACGCGCAGAGCGCCGCCGTTGCTGAGGCTGAGGCCGCCGTTGCTGAGGCCGAGTTCCGCCAGCAACACGCCGAAACCTCTGTAGCGCAGCTTGAGGCCGAACTCGCGCAAGCCCAGGAGAGGCTGCGCGACGCGATAATCACGTCGTATGTGGAATTCCAAACCCCGGAAGGCTCAGTGAGCGTCCTCAGCGAAGACTTGTGGCGCAACTCCTACAACGAGACTCTGGCGAACATCGCGACGGGAAGTCGCATCGACGCCATCGACGACCTGCGCCGCATCGGCTCAGAACTGGAGCAGTTCCGGGCCATCGCAGATGAGGCGGCCGCGGAGGCGCAGGCCCACAAGACGGTGATGTTGGAGCGTCTGGGCGAGCTGACAATAGCCCGCGACCGTGAGGCAGAGCTAACGGAGTTGGCCGAGCAACGGCTTGAGAAGCGCCTCTATGAGGCGCAGGCCCTCAAAGACCTCGATGCCGAGCTGGCCGCGGAGATATCAAGAGACGAACGGCGAATCGCCGAGGCGATCGCCCGGGCGCGTGCCGAAGCCTTGGCCAGAGAAGCCGCTGCTTCGCAACCGCCCAATGCCGACTTTGAGCTGACGGTGGTGCGAGGCATCGTGGTGAACACCAAGATCGCCGACGACACCGAAGGCCTACTGGCCGCGATGGAGGCGGCAGGTTTCCCCGTCAGCGGCGGCGGCTACCGCACCCACGCGGCTCAGATCGCGCTGCGGCGCGCGCATTGCGGCACGTCCGACTACGCCGTCTGGAAGATGCCGGCCAGCCGTTGCCGTCCGCCGACGGCCCGGCCCGGCCGAAGTGACCACGAGGTCGGCTTGGCGATCGACTTCACTTACAGGGGCAGGGGCATCACGAGCCGAAACAGCGCGGTCTTCAAGACACTGGCGAGAATCGCGCCGCAGTATGGCTTCGTGAACCTCCCCAGCGAGCCCTGGCACTGGTCCAACACCGGCTGATCCACTGGCCCAACACCGGCTGATCACCCTGATCATCGGGGCTGAGATCCCTTGGCTCTGCCGCGTTGGGGCACCGCACTGTTTCTATCCGGCGTGACTCCAGAGTTATATCCGACGTGACTCCAGTTCTATCCGGCGTGGCTCCAGACGGGCCGGCGCTTCTCGGCGAACGCCTTAGGCCATTCGGCACCGTCGCCAGACGCCGCGGCGTTCGCCATGATATCGACGGCGAGCTTGTAGGCGCCGTCTTCCGGCAGCTCCATCTGCGCGTACAACGTCTGCTTGCCCAGGCCCTTGGCGTAGCGGCTACCGCGCGTGGCGCGGCCCAGCAGGTCGAGCGCAGCGGCTTCTAGCTGATCGGCGGGCACCACCCGGTTCACAAGCCCCCATTCGAGCGCGGTGGCGGCATCGACAAAATCGCCAGTGAACGCCAGCTCTGCGGCGCGTTTGCGGCCTATCTGGCGGGCAAGTGCCACCATCGGCGTGTGGCAGAACAGCCCGCCCTTGCCGCCGGGAGCAGCGAAGGCCGCTGTGTCACTCGCCACGATCAGGTCTGCGCTGGCTGCGAGCTGAGCCCCGGCAGCGGTCGCCAGGCCCTGCACTCGGGCCAGCACAACTTGAGGGATCTCCGACAGCGCCGTCATCACCGACGAGCACGCAGTGAACAGCTCTTGCAGTTCGGGCTCGCCCATCGACGCCATCTCTGCCAGGTCGTGGCCGGAGGAGAAAACGGTTCCGGTGGAGGCCAGCACGATTCCGGCCAGCGACGGGTCGTTGCCAGCGGCGCGTAGCGCGTGGTCGAGTTCGTGCAGCAGCTCCGAAGACAGGCAGTTGCGCCGTTCGGGCCGGTTTAGCGTGACGGTCAAGATCTCGCCGCCACGCTCACTGAGCAGGTTCTGATAGTCCAACTGGGCCTCCTTCAAAGGTGTCCAAGTGTTCAGATGTTCACACGTTCAGGTGCTCGTTTCATGCCAGGGCGGGCAGCACCTTGTTCACGGTCAGCTCGACGCTCGACCAGGCTTCTTCGATGGGCATTCCGCCCACGAGCGGATGCAAGCTCAACGCGCCCGACCCACGTGCCAAGTCGGTCGCCTCGGCCGGTGTGAGCACCTGGTAGATGCCCTCGGCTCGCAGCTCCTCGACTGTGCCAGCCTTCGAGCACACCGCAGAGGTCTGGCCCGGTGGCTGCCACTGCTGATAGGTCATGGCTTCGAGCATGAAGCAATGGCCGTGCTCGGCCCAGATGCGGTCGGGGTCTTCGGCGACGTGCAGCATCACGACGTTCTCGGGCGCCACGCAGAAGCCCTGCGTGCCATGGCGCTCGCATTCGGCGTAGTAGAGCGCCTCAATGTCGTCGAACTTGCCGGGAAGCTGCAGAGGCAGCCCGAGCCGGGCCGCCCGTCGGGCCGACGCGGGCGCCGAGCCACCGACGAACAGCATCGGGTGGGGACGCGTGTAGGGCATCGGCAACACCTGCACCATTTCACCGTTGTGCTCGAACGGTTCTCCCTTCCATGCGGTGAGCATCACCTCGAGCGCCTCGTCGAGGATGCGTCCCCGCCGGTTGAACTGCTTGCCGAACGCTGCGTACTCCACGGGCCGGTAGCCGATCCCGGTACACACCACGAGGCGGCCCTTGCTCACCAGGTCGATCACGGCGATGTCCTCCGCGGCCCGGATCGGATCGTGCAGCGGCAGCAGCAGCGCCGAGACGGTGACAATCAGGTTGTCGGTGCTCGACAGGATCATGGCCGCGGCCACCAGTGGCGTGGGGCTCCACGCCACTGGTGTGCTGTGGTGCTCCTCCAAAGACACCGCGTTGAAGCCTCGGGCATCCACGTAGCGCGCCAGTTCCAGCCCGGCCCGGTAGCGGTCGCTCATCCCGGCTCCATCGGACGGGTCGGGCGACATGAAATTGAAACGCACCAGCGAGAAGGCCATGCCCCAGTCTGCCCCGCGCTCGACAGCCTGACACGCCAGACCATCGCCCTGAACGACTCTGCTTGCCCTCTGCTCGGCCCTGCTTAGGCCGGCTAAGGGGCCAGGCCGACTCGGTGCATTTGGTCTACAGCACTGACCACAGCTCGCAGTGACGCCGACACGATCGATTCGTGCAGGCCGACACCCCAGATGGTGTCGCGGCTGCCGGTGTCGACCTCCACATAAGCCGCGGCAGTAGCGTCGCTCCCAGCGCCGATTGCGTGTTCGTAATAGTCCACGAACTTGCCGGTGAACAGCCCTGCGTAGGTCAGCGCCGCGATGAAGGCGTCGATGGGCCCGTTGCCCGTGCCCTTGATCGTGCGCTGATCGCCAGCGACGCGCAGATGAGCCTCCATCTCGGTGCTGCCGATGCCGAGAGTGTCGGTCACCGACCGGTGTCCGATCAGCTCTATCCACGGGTTGTCCGGCTCCACGTAGGTGCGACTGAAGCGCCTGTGGATCTCATATGAGGTGATCTCTGTGCCGGTGTCCTCGGTGACGGTCTGGATCTGGCGAGAGAAGTCCACTTGCAGACCTCGGGGCAGGTCAAGCCCGTACTCGTGCAGCAGCACATACGCCACTCCGCCCTTGCCGGACTGGCTGTTGACTCGCACCACAGCCTCGTAGTTGCGGCCCAGATGCCGAGGATCCACCGGTAGGTAAGGCACATCCCACCGCTCGTACGCGCCGACTAGCGGCTCACCCGGCGCCACGTCGTAGATCGCGGCCATGCCTTTCTTGATGGCGTCCTGATGGCTACCCGAAAACGCCGTGTACACCAGATCGCCCACATAGGGATGGCGTTCGGGCACCCTCATCCGGTTGGAGTACTCAAAAACCCGCCGAGCCTCTTTGATGTCGCTGATGTCGAGCTCGGGATCGACGCCCTGGGTGAACAAGTTCAGCGCCAGAGTCACCACATCGACGTTTCCAGTGCGCTCGCCATTGCCGAACAGCGTGCCCTCCACCCGGTCGGCACCGGCCATGACGCCAAACTCGGCCGCCGCCACCGCAGTGCCGCGGTCGTTGTGGGGATGCAGCGACAGCACGATCGAGCTGCGATCACGTATGTTGCGGTGGAAGCGCTCGATCATATCGCCGTAGAGGTTCGGGGTAGACATCTCAACAGTGGCTGGAAGGTTCAGGATCAGTGGCCAGTCAGGCGACGGGCCGATCACATCCATCACCGCTTCGCACACCTCAACCGTGAAATCGGGCTCGGTGCCGGTGTAGCTCTCAGGCGAGTACTCGAAACGGATACCGTCTCCGCTCCGCGCTGAGCGGGCTCGCTCCAGGTTGCGCATACACCGTTCAGCACCCTTCGCGGCGATGTCGACGATCCCGGCCCGGTCAGTGCGGAACACCACCCGCCGCTGAGTAACGGACGTGGAGTTGTAGAGATGCACAATCGCACGGGGCGCGCCCGCGACAGCCTCGAACGTCCGGTCGATCTGCTCGGGGCGTGCCTGTGTGAGCACCTGGATGGTCACGTGGTCGGGGATTAGGTCCTCCTCTATGAGCCGGCGGCAGAAGTCGAAGTCCGGCTGAGACGCGGCGGGGAACCCCACCTCGATCTCGGTGAAGCCCATAGACACCAGGTGGTCGTACATGCGTTGCTTGCGCGGAATGTCCATGGGATCGACGAGCGCCTGGTTGCCGTCTCGAAGGTCGACAGAGCACCAAAGCGGGGCCTTGGTGATGCGACGGTCGGGCCACGTGCGGTCGGCCAGCTCCACCGCAGGGTAGGGCTGGTACTTGGTGAACGGCATCGGGCTGGGCCGCTGAACTGCGGTCGGATTCTTTGCGCTCGGCTTCCGTGCGCTTGATTTCATCGCGCTTTCCTTCGTGGGTGTTTCAGGGTGTGTATGCGAGTCGAATTCTGGGGTGACTGGATATGTATTTGTGTCGAAGCTCTGGTGATCGATCTCTCAATGTGCCTGTGCGTTGAACTAGGAGTAGGTCTGTTTGTTGAGAACTAGGTGTGGAGGCTGTTTGTTGAACTACGGGGGTTTGTTGAACTACGGGGGCTTAAGGCATCCCGGACGTACAAATCCCCCCGGCCCGCAGGCACGAGGGGATTTCGGCGAGCGCCGGCATACGGCGCCCGCCTACATGAGAAGCAGCAAGTCGGCGGCGTTCACAACGGCATGGTAGCGAAACACCACCCAGACTGCAACACCGGGAACCCGCCTAGCGCCTGTCCGCGAGGTGTGCTCGAGTGTGGATCCGGGCCATGCTTAAGGAGTGAGCTATCTGGTGTGGGATGCGAAGCCGCCGAAGCTGCGATCGCCGATCATGGTGACCGCCTTTCGGGGCTGGTTCGACGTCGGCGGCGCGGCGACTGGCGCGGTGGAATGGCTGAGCCAGCGCAGCAAGTCGGTGAAGGTTGCCCACATCGACCCCGAGAAGTTCTTCGACTTCAACGAGGAGCGCCCGCGCGCCCGCTTGGTGGACGGCCGCCGCGAAATCGTCTGGCCCGGAAACGTAGTCCACATGCTGCGAGCTGAGGCCGCACACCGCGACCTGGTGCTGATAGCTGGCGTGGAGCCGCATCTGCGCTGGCAGACGTTCGCCGACGCGATCGTAGAGGTGGCCCGGCGCAGCGGCACCGCCCTGTTGGTGACGCTCGGCGCACACATTGCGGAGGTGCCACACACCCGTCCTTTCGGCGTCACGGGATCTTCCGCCGATCCCGACCTGGCCGACGCACTCGGTCTCAGCAGGCCAAGCTATGAGGGGCCGACCGGCGTGGTGGGCGTGCTGCACCACCGCTTCGGGCAGATCAACATGGCTGCCGTATCGCTGCGAGCCGAGGTTCCCCACTACGTGTCGGGTGCGCCCAACCCGAAGGCGTCGCGCGCTCTGCTGGAACGCTTCGAGCGTGTGACCGGCATGACTACGGGCTGGGCGGAACTCGACAGCGAGGCCCAGCAGTGGGAAGACAGGGTGAATGAGGCAATGCGAGAAAGCCCCGAGGTGGTGAACTATGTCCGCCGCCTGGAGGCCAAAGCCGACGACAAGGCGGCTAAGACCGTGCCCAGCCCCGACGACCTTGCAGCGGAGTTCGAGCGCTTCCTGCGCCAGCACGACGACCAAGGCCGTAGAGCTACAAGACCGGACGAGGATGAAGCCTGAGGATGAAACCTGGGAACGGGGATGAAGCCTGAGAACAAGGCATGAAAGCAAGGCTCACAACGAGGCCTGAAGACACGGCCTGAAGACAAGGAGGGGAGCCTGATGAACCCCAGCGCTGACATCGGTTCCGGTGTGGCGGCCGCCGTTCACCGCGGAGACGACGAGCTGCCTTGGGCCAACGCCGGCGGTGGCATCGAGTTAAAGGTGCTGATGGTGCGCGCCGACGAAGGCCTGTGGGTTATCCGCAACCGCTTCGCGCCAGGCGTAGTGGTGCAGAAGCACCGACACACCGGGCCGGTCTACGGATACACGGTGAGCGGGGCCTGGAAGTACGCCGAGTACGAGTACGTCAACCGGGCTGGGTCGTTCCTGTTCGAACCGGCCGGCAGCGTCCACACCCTGACCGTGCCCGCCGACAACTGCGAGGCAACCGAAGCTTGGTTCCAGATGTATGGGGTCAACCTCAACCTCGACGCCGACGGCAACGTCGAGTCGGTCACGGACGGGCCGGGCGTTCTGGCTGCTTACTACGCCCTCTGCGAGGCCCAGGGTCTGCCGCGCCCGGACGTGGTGTCCTAGAACCCGCACAGCCCGCGGAGCCGCTGCGGCAACCAAGCCTCGGGCCTCGGCAGCATGCCGGATCACCGTCCGTCAGGCTGCGGTGGCTAGAAGCCTGACTACATGCCAAAGGTGCCGTCAAGGCGGACTTTCCAGCTCCCAGCGGCGACGGTGCCTCCGTCCACGGGAATCGACGCGCCGGTTATGAAGCCGGCCATGTCGGAGGCCAGGAACACGATCACGGCGGCGCACTCGGCCGGCGACGCGGTGCGGCGCAGTGGAGTGGGGTGCAGACCGTCGATCAGCGCGCCCGAAGCCTCGGCGAGGCCGGCATCGCCGGGAGTCTCGATCATGTCGGGCGCAACACAGTTGACCCGGATGCCTCGGCCGCTCAGTTCCAGCGCGAGGCTTTGTGTGAACTGCTGAACGGCCGCTTTCATTGCCGCGTACACGGCGAAGCCGGGCGCGGCGTGGTAGGCCTCCACCGAGGTGACGTTGACGATCGACCCGCCGTCGGCCATCAGCGGAACGCCGTGGCGGACGCAGTTGGTTACGGTCGCGAAGTTCTCGCGTATCAGCGTGGTCTCGCCCTTCGGTGACACAGCCTCGAACAGCGACCAGAAGCCGCCTCCAGCGTTGTTGACCAACACGTCAATCGGACCGAAGCTCTTGTGCGCCTTAGCCAAGAAGGCGGCGACGGCCTCGTCGTCGCGCCCGTCGAGCGTGTCGGCGATGCATCGCTGCCCTGCCCCCTCCACCCGGGCGATCACGTCCGGCAGCAGCTCGGGGTTCATGTCGAAGACAGCCACGTCCGCTCCGAAGCGGGCCAAAGCTGCCGCCGTGGCCGCGCCGATGCCCCGGGCCGCGCCGGTAACCACAGCCACCCGGTCAGTCAGCAAAATGCTGTCAGGGGTGAGTTTCATGCGCGCTCCCAGCGCCCGCCGACTGACTTCTACGCCAGGGGCTCTCCGCCCGAGGTCTCAGCCAGAGAATAGGACCTGGCGCCGATTAGGGTTTCGCTAACGGCATGGCCACCGGCTGTCCGCGTAGAAACTCGCTGCAGGAGCGGGAACCGGCCAAGCGCAGGAACCAGTCAACAGGGAGCAACCCATGGGAGAGTTCGTCCGCATCGAGACCGGCACCGCCGACGGGGTGGCGACGATTCGCATCGACCGACCCAAAGTGAACGCCATCAACGAGCAGGTCACGTCCGAGCTGCGGTCCGCGGCAGCGGCCATCGCCTCCGACGCCAGAATCCGGGCTGTCGTGCTGTGGGGCGGGCCCAAGATATTCGCGGCTGGTGCCGACATCGGCGGTTTCACTGGCCTCGACCGTGCGGGCGGCGGGGCGCTGTCCAAGCGCATCAACGACGCGCTGCTCGCCATCGAAGGCCTGCCGCAGATCACTATCGCGGCGGTGAACGGGTACGCGCTCGGTGGTGGCATGGAGCTGGCGATGGCGGCCGAATTCAGGGTGGCGGCTGAGGACGCAACGTTCGGCCAGCCGGAGATCCTGTTGGGGATCATACCCGGCGGGGGAGGCACACAACGCTTGCCGCGGCTTGTCGGCATCACCAAAGCCAAGGAGATCATCTACAGTGGCCGCCATGTGCCCGCCGTCGAGGCGCTCGACATCGGTCTGGTGTCGTCGCTTCATCCTGCCGATGATGTCTATGGAGCCGCGGTGGAGTTGGCGGCGGGCTATGCGTCGGGCCCGGCCGCGCTGCGCATGGCCAAGCGAGCAGTGATGGACGGCCTGGCGCTGCCTCTCGATGAGGCCGTAGCCCGAGAGGCAGATCACTTCGGCGACTGTTTCGCCACCGAAGACGCCGTAATCGGGGTGGAGAGCTTCCTGCGGCAAGGCCCCGGCAAAGCCGAGTTCACGGGCCGCTGATTTCAGAGGCCATTGATCCGGCTTCCGGAAGCCGGATCAGCCAGCTGCAGTCCGGTGACCCGAACCCCCTAAGTGAAACCCAACCCTAGACCAGTCATCCTGCCAGGCTGGATCACTCCGGACAGGTTGGGCCTAAAGGTTTGGACGATATGTCCAGGTCGGGGCGATATGTCGGGTTAGGGAACGTCGAGGCGGCTGAGCCTGACAGTGGACAGTGCTAGGGCGACTACCGACACCGCCACAAGCACGATCAAGGCGCTGCCGGCCGATGCGGCGTCAAACTCGACCGAGCCCGCGAGGATCGACCGCGTGTAGCCACGCAGTGATATGAGTTTCGCGAAGTCACCTACGCTGGCTGCCAGACCCTCCCAGATCAGCACATAGGCGATTCCCCACAGCACGGCGCGCTTGAACAGCAACCCCGCCAGCACGAACACGCAGGAGTAGGCCACAGTTCCGAGCGCTGCGGCCGTCACCGCCCCGAACACTAGGGCGGCTGCGCGGTCGGTGCCCGGAGCAGCCAGAACGGCGCCGACCGTCGTCGGCACGACCGTCAACGGCAAAGCGACGGTGGACGCGGCTGCTGCTGCGGCAACCGCGATCGACGAGCGGTCCACGGGCTTGAGCCACAGGTAAACGAGCGTGCTGTCGTTCCTGACGTCGGCCAGCGCCGCTACTGCGAACATCAGAGCCACCACCGGGATGATGATCACAAGCCCGAAGCCGTCGGCGAGGCCGGCGCCGACCTCCTCGGGCGTCTGTGCCCACGAATCGTCGTAGCTGAGCCCTATGCTGAGTCCGGTCACCACCATCGCGGCGCCGAGAATTGAGAGAGCAATGAGACGCCCGGGGGACACGATCTGGCGCAGCACGACCCGATAGCAGAGCACAGCGGCCCGCAGCCAGGGCACCTCACGGTGCCGCGATCCTGGCATCACCGGAGTCACTCGGGCCTCCCGAAGCCGTTCATCTCGGGTTGACCAGGTAGCGGAACACCGACTCAAGGTCGTCGTCGAGCGGATCGACCCGGCTGAGCCTGGCACCGAGCCGTAGGGCCAGCGGTGCCAACTCCCGGCCGAGTCGGTCGACGTCGGCGGTGTCCACGATCACAGATCCCTCTCCGACGCTGACCCCTACCGCCGCACCGGATCCCACCAGCGAGGCGGCGAAAGGCCGAGGGTCGGACACGTCGATGCGGATTCGGTGCGGGCGGTCGTCCATCATCTCGCGCAGCCTGCGGTAGTCGCCCGCGGCAGCAAGGCGCCCCTGGGTGATCATCAGGATGCGAGAGCCGAGACGGGCCACTTCGTCCATCACGTGGCTCGACACCACCACACATCTGCCTTGTTCGCCGAGGCCGTGGAACAGCTCGATCATGCGGCGGCGCTGCACCGGGTCGAGCCCGGTGAGCGGCTCATCGAGGATCAGCACTTCGGGGTCGTGAATGATCGCCGCCGCCAGCTTGACCCTCTGGCGCATCCCCTTAGAGTACGAGGACAGCGCCTTGGGTTCGTTGTGATCGAGTCCTACCAAGCCGAGGGCGTGGCGCGTGGCTGCCGCCGTCCGCTCGACGCCGAACGCCGCCGCGGAGAACTCCACGAACTGCTGAGCGCTGAAGCGTTCGAACAGGGCGTCTTGCTGGGGGACCAGACCGATGCGGCCCCGCACAGCCTTGTGGCGGCGGGCGTCGGCGCCGAGCACTTTCACTGTGCCGCGTGTGGGCCGGGTCAGGCCGCATATCATCCGGAACAGGGTCGACTTGCCGGCGCCATTCGGCCCAAGCAGCGCGGTGACGCCGCCGCGGATCGTGAATGACACGTCGGATATTGCCACAACGTCACCAAAGATCTTCGACACCGACGACACCTCGATCATTGCGCCGGGTGACTGCGGGCGAGCCGCGTCCTGAGCCGGCGAACGTTGGTCGATGCCGTTCACCGGCTCACCGCCAACTGCCGGTAGCGCCACCACACCACTGCGGCGCCCAGGGCGAACCATCCGGCGTTGAACAGCGCCACAAGGCTGGTGGACAGCTCCGGGTAGGTACCGGATTGCCCGTAGATGCGATACACCAGCTCATAGGCGATGCCGCCGAGATCGAGGCCCTTCAAGTAGACGCTTTGCTCAGCCTCGTCGACCAGCGTGCCCACGACGATGTTGGAGCCCAACAGCAGCCCTATCACGCCCACCGAGGCGATGGCGCGCCGCTCGGTGAGGCTCGCAGCGGCGAGACTCGCCGCTGCGAACGGCGCTGCTATGGCCACGCCGCCGAGCAGGATCCGAGCCAGCGTGACGGTCCAGCCGGTGAGGCCGTCGGGCCCCGAGCCCTCCACCGTGTGCGCCAGCATCATCAGCAGCACTGGGCCGATGGTGATGATGCAGAGGCTCAGCGCCACCGCCGCGGTCTTGGCAGAGAGGTAGCTCCAGCGCTGAAGCGGCGTGGACAGATACAGCGCGAGCATTCCGCTGCGACGGTCCGACACGAGGATCTCCGGCACAACGATTCCACAGAACAACAGCAGAGGGAAGTTGATGAAGTTGTAATAGTCGTGGTAGCTGACCAGGCCTTCGGTGTCGAACGTGTCGGGAATGTCCAGCGCAATCGACAGGCCGACGAACACGATGGCAGGCAGAAGCGACAGCACGATCGCAAGCCAAGGCAATATCTTGTGCCTAGCGGGGCGGCCCATCCCCAGCGAAGCCCTCATCGAGTGCACGATCACCGAACTGACGGAGCCGCGCAGGCCGCGTCGGGGGCCGGTGTAGGCGCGGTAGCCCCGGTCGAGGATGCGGTCGTCGTCTTCGTCTGCGGCGACGGGGGATGCCTCGGCAACCGGGGATGCTTCGGTCGATACGGTGAGCGGCCCCTCCTGTGCGGCGTCCGCGGGGGGATTCATCGGCCGACCTCCTCAAAGCCGACCTCCTCGAACAGGTCTTCCAAGCCGCGTCGGCTCGACGTGAGACGAGTGATGCGGGCGCCAGCAGCGGCTACGGCGTCTCGGGCATGGTCGCACAGCTCGTCAAAGTCGGCGCCGCTCACCCGCAGCCGGCCCTCCGAGCGCGACACCGACAGACCTAAGGCGCTGAGCGCCGCTTCCACTCGGTCGACGGAGAGGGCCAGCTCGCCGACCTCGACGAGCTCCAGCGTCATGCCCTCGGCCTCGCCGATCAGCTCGGAGAGCGGGCCGCTGGCGATCAGGCGCCCGGCGTAGAGCACCGCCACGTTGTCGCAGACCCGCTCCACCTCCTCGAGCAAGTGTGACGACAGCACCACGTTCATGGAGAAGTCTTCGGCGATCTGACGAATCAGCTCCAGCATCTCGGTTCGCTGCAACGGGTCGAGACCGTCGGTGGGCTCGTCTAGCAGCACCAGACGCGGATCCGAGGCGATGGCCTGAGCGAGCTTCGCCCGCTGGCGCTGGCCGGTGGACATCGTACCCAGGGGGCGCGTGCGCTCTTCCCCAAGCCCTACCAGCCACAGCACGTCGGACGCCCGGTCGCGGGCCTCGCTGCGGGGCAGGCCCCTGACCTCAGCCATGTGGCGCACGAAATCGACGGCGCGCATGTCGTCTGGCAGCACGTTGCGCTCGGGGGCGAAGCCCAGCAGCGACCGCAGCTGCGCGCCAGAGGCGTTGGGGTCGTGCCCCAGTACGCGCAGCGAACCCGATGTAGGCTCGCGCAGCCCGA
This sequence comes from Acidimicrobiales bacterium, assembly GCA_965214945.1. GTDB lineage: Bacteria > Actinomycetota > Acidimicrobiia > Acidimicrobiales > Aldehydirespiratoraceae > JAAXHB01. The sequence goes on from OZ244029.1 coordinate 2,021,083, forward strand.
GCACAGCGTTGATCAGGGTCGTCTTGCCGGCACCGTTGGCGCCCACCAGCCCGGTAACGCCCTCAGGGATGCGCGCGTTAACGCTGCTGAGCGCCACTGTCGAGCCGAACCGCTGGGTCAGCCCAGAGGTTTCGATAATGGCCGGCATGCTGCGACCCTAACATCGCTCGAGGACCCGGCCGCGAGACCCGAGGGGCGCTTCGAGATTCGAGGAGCGCTTACTGCCCTGGCACGATCAGACCAGGAGAGGGTCGCTGATCACCTCGACCAGCGCTGGGCCGTCATAGGCCAGGGCAGCGTCTACGGCTTCGTCCAAATGACCGGGCTCGGTCACCCGAAAGCCTCTCGCACCACATATCTCAGCGAAGGCCGCGAAATCGGGATTGTGCAGCGACGTCTGCCAAACGTCCATCTCGGCGGCGCGCTGTTCTTTGGAGATTTTGCCCAGCTCGTGGTTGTTCAACAGCACGTGCGTGATATTCATCCGGTGCTTCACGGCTGTGGTTAGCTCCATGGCGTACTGGCCGAAGCCGCCGTCGCCCGACACCGACACCACCGCGCGGCCGGCCAGCTCGGGCCGGCTGCTCACCGCAGCCCAGCAGCCCATCGCCGCGGGAAAGGCGAAACCGATGGAGCCCAGATAGCCCGACATCAGCACCGTCTGGCCCTTGGTCTCGAAGTAGCGCCCGAACGAGTAGGCGTTGTTACCCACGTCGATGGTCATCACAGCGTCGGCCGGCACAAGCCGACTGAGAGAGTCGAACACCGAAGCCGCGTTGAGTCCCCGGCCCCGGTCGTCAGTGCGTCGGCGGGCCTTCTCGTCGTGCCAGAGGGCCCAGCGCTGAGCGACCTCGTTTCGTATGTCCTCGTCTCGCATGTCGGGCTCGTTCGTGGCGGCGGAGACCAAAAAGGCATCCGAGGGAACCGATTCGGTAAGGGCCCGGGCGGCTACGGCCACGTCCGCGAGCATCGGGATGTCCACCGGATGGAACCGGCCTAGCGCCATAGGGTCGAAGTCCACTTGGACGATCGGCTTGTAGTCGGCGACGCCGGTGTGGTTGGAGAACGACACTCCGAAGGTCACCAGCAGGTCGGACTCGTTCATGAACCAGCTGGCGATAGGCGTGCCGGATCGGCCCAATACTCCGCACGCCAGAGGATGGGCGTCACCGATCAGGCCTTTGGCCTTGAACGTGGTGACGACCGGCGCGCCAATGCGCTCAACCAGCGCCACCACCTCTTCGATGCCGGCGCGGGCGCCGTGGCCGACGATCACCAGCGGGCGGGCCGCGGCGGCGATTGCGGAAGTGGCAGCGGCCAGCGCTTCGCTCGGGGGCGCCACCGACCGTGAGCCGGTTCGGCCGGCGGGCGAGCCCGGCGCAGTACCCTGTGCCGCGGGCAGAGCCTGGACATCGTCGGGCAGCACGAGGTGCGCTACGTCACGTTCCACCAGCGCCGTCTTGCAGGCCAGGCTCACTAGCTCGGCGTGGTCGGACCCGGCCTGCACAGTCTGGGTGTAGCGGGCCACGTCCGCAAACGCGGCAGAGAGGTCTGTGTCCTGGAAGGCACCCCGACCCCGCACCTTGGAGGGGACCTGTCCGGAGATGGCAAGCACCGGGGCCCGGTCGGCCTTGGCGTCGTAAAGTCCGGTGAGCAGGTTGGTGGAGCCGGGGCCGGCGATCGCGAAGCAGGCAGCCAGGCCGCCGGTGAGCTTGCCGTAGGCGGTGGCCGCGAACGAGGCTGCTCCCTCGTGGCGTATGCCAATGTAGGTGAGATCGCCGCGGGCCTCCGCAGCTCGCAGCGCGTCGGCGAACCCGAGGTTGGAGTGGCCGACCATACCGAAGACGTGGGTGACGCCCCAGGCGGCCATTGTCTCAACCATCACGTCGGAAACGGTGCGGGGGCGTACCGCCTCCGCTGGTAGCGCCGCATACACGCCGTCGGAGCGCACCTCGGTGCGGTAGGCAGCCGGAGCGTCATCAAAGGGCGGCGGCGGCTTGCCGTTCTTGGGCGAGTAATCGTAGCCGTGCCACGGGCAGCGCAGCCAACCGCCTTCGATCGAGCCCTCCCCCAACGGCCCTCCCTGGTGCGGGCAGGCATTGCCGAGGCAGCCATACTCACCGTCGGAGCGGGTGACGCACAGCGTTTCGTGACCGACGGTCACCGTCGTCACCCGGTTTTCACCGAGGTCAGCGAGGCCGATCAGACGATGCCAGGCGAACTCGCCGGAGGGCAGGGCGGGTTCGGTGCGCGACGGCAGAGCATTCGCGGTCATCAGCAACCGCCGCCGACTGCACTATCAGAGCACAGAACCCAACCGCGGGACACAGAACACAGCCTGTGTGCTCGGACCCAAACCGACCGGGAGCGCAGTACCTGGCCGCGGGACACCGAACGCGACGGGTCCATCAGAGTCGGACTCCGCCGTAGGAGATGTCTGTCTGGTGCGCAATGTCGCGGTCGAACGTGGTGAGATCGTCAGCGCAAAACTCCCCAAGATGAGTGTGGCCGCACGCCCGGGCTAGCACGGCCATCAGCTCCGCAGCGGCCACAAAGAAATTGTGAAGCCTGTGCGCGGCCTCGTCCACCGGCAGGCGGGCCCGCAGCTCGGGACGCTGAGTGGCGATCCCCACCGGGCAGTTGTTGGTGGAGCAGGCCCGCATCCCCAGACAGCCGATGGCCTGCATCGCCGCGTTCGACACCGCCACTGCATCAGCGCCGAGGGCCAGGGCCTTGGCGAAGTCGGTGGGGGTTCTCAGCCCGCCGGTGATGATCAGCGTGATGTCACGGCGGCCCCGTGAGTCGAGATGGCGCCGGGCCCTGGCCAGCGCAGGGATGGTCGGCACCGAGATGTGATCGCGGAAAATTACCGGTGCGGCGCCGGTGCCGCCGCCGCGGCCGTCGAGGATGATGTAGTCGACACCCACTCGCAGCGCCGCGTCGATGTCGTCTTCTATGTGCTGGGCCGACATTTTCACGCCGATCGGGATGCCGCCGGATGCGGCGCGCACGTCGTCGGCAAAGCACCGGAAGTCGTCCTCGTTGCACAGGTGCTCGAACGCGGACGGCGAGATGGCCGGGGTGCCCGGCTTGAGACCCCTCACCTCGGCGATCTTGCCCTGCACCTTCACGCCGGGTAGATGCCCGCCGGTGCCGGTCTTGGCGCCCTGGCCGAGCTTGAAGTGGAACGCCTGGGCCGCGGCTGCCTTGTCCATCGACCAGCCGAACAGCCCGCTGGCCAGCTCGTAGAAGTAGCGGGTGCTCTCGGCGCGCTCCGTTTCGAGCATCCCGCCCTCACCTGAGCAGATGCCGGTGCCAGACAGCTCCGCGCCGCGGGCAAGCGCCACCTTGGCCTCCTCAGAGAGTGCCCCGAAGCTCATGTCGCTCACCAGCAGCGGGATGTCGAGCCGCAGCGGCTTAGCCGCGTTGGGGCCGATCACCACTTCGGTGCCCACGGGCGCGTCGTCGAGCTGCGGCCGTCGGGCGAGCTGCGCGGTGACGAACTGGATGCTGTCCCAACTCGGCAGGTCTTGTCGCGGCACACCCATCGAGGTGACCGGCCCGTGATGGCCGAGATAGCCGAGCCCTTTGGCTGCGAGCTGGCGGATCAACCCGACATGGGGCTCCGCTGGGTCGCCGTGAGGGTCAGCGTAGGAGCCTTGGTAGGACTCGCGGTCATAGGGCTGGGGGTGCTCCTTCTCCCAGGCCAAGATCTCATCGAGATCGACCAGCAGGTCGTCGCCGTCCACCCAGGAAGCGAACTTGGCGAGCCGCTCGGAGTTGTCGTAGCTCGACACGCCGGTGTGGAACACGTAATCCCAACCATGAAGGCCACATATCAGGTTGTTGCCTGAGATGTGCCCGTCGCACATCAGAGCCCCGCGATGCAGGCAGCGCCCGTAGAGCACCGAGTGGTTGTCGCCGAAGCGCACGATCACCAGATCGACGTTGCTCACCAGCGCGCCTACCGGGGCGCGGTCGGGCAGATCGCTCCACGCAGCGATCTTGAAAGGCCGCACGCCCACACACTAGGCGGCGCCTGTGAGCCTCGCCGGTTGACGGGCGGTGCCGCTTTAGACGGCGATCGACATGTGAAGCAGTTACCGCGGGTGACCTAGGCCGGCCCCGGCCGGTGGGGCGTTTGACGGCGATCGACATGTGGAGCCATTACGGCTATCGGGTTCGTGAGCCAGCGCTGGTTGACGCGGCACCGCTCTAGACTCCCGCACGCTGTGCCGTCGGCGCTGTGGCCGAATCCGGCGACGGCAGGCCCGAACGACGAACAAGCCAAGCACGACAACACGCCAAGGAGCCGATGTGCCTGCTTCCCCCACCATCGAAGGAGCCCGACGCCGGAAGCGGCGCAGCCGCCGCAAGTCCGAGACGTCCCGCGGCGACCTGCTCGCGCCGTCCCCTTACCCGGACATGGCCGCGTGTGCTGTGGGCGCCGTGAAGGTCTACGGCTCAGGCGACACCGAGGTGCGCGCCCTCGACAGCATCAACGTGGCCTTCGACAAGGGCCGCTTCACCGCGATAATGGGCCCGTCGGGGTCGGGAAAATCCACTCTGATGCACTGCATGGCCGGGCTCGACACCCTCACTGACGGCCAGGTGTTCATCGGCGATACCGATCTGACCCTGTTGTCGGAGCGCGACCTGACGCTGCTACGGCGCGACAGCGTGGGATTCGTTTTTCAGGCCTTCAACCTCGTGCCGACCCTCACCGCTCGCGAGAACATCACCTTGCCGCTCGACCTGGCCGGCGAGAAAGGCGACGAAGCGTGGATCGATGAGGTGATCTACGCCACCGGGCTCGGCGACCGGATCAAGCACCGGCCCAACGAGCTGTCCGGAGGCCAGCAGCAGCGGGTGGCGGTGGCCCGAGCCCTCGCCGGCAAGCCGCAGATCATCTTCGCGGACGAGCCCACCGGCAACGTCGATTCCAACACCAGCGCGGAGATCCTCGACTTCATGCATCAAGCCGTAACACAAATGGGCCAGACCATCGTCATGGTCACCCACGACGCCGTGGCCGCCTCCTACGCGAGCCGGGTGGTGTTTCTGGTGGACGGCAAGATTTCCGACGAACTCAGCGATCCCACACCGGAAGGCATCCGAGCGCACATGACGCAGATGGGTGCCTGAAGAAAGCTGCCCGAGAACCCTGCCCGAGCCCGCGCCCAAGAGCCCGTGGCTGAAGCCTGAGGCCGCATGATGTTGCGCTTAGCCCTGAAGTCCATCCTGGCCCACAAGACCCGCTTCGCCCTCACCACGGGCACGGTGGTGGTGGGCGTCGCCTTTGTAGTGGCCGCCTTCGTGGTGGCCGACTCTCTGCGCTCCACCTTCAACGAGCTGTCGGCCGACATCAACGAGGGCACCGACTTCACGGTCAGAGGCGAACTGGCGTTCGGCGATATCACCAACACCGTGGCACCTTCGGTGCCCGAGAGCCTGCTCGAAGCCATGCGGGCCGTCGACGGCGTGGACGTAGCCGAGGGCGGCTTCTTTGTCAACGGCGTAATCCCCTCCGACGGCACCGGCGCCGCTGTCACCCCCGTAGGCGGGGGGCCCGTCGCGGGCAGCAACTGGACCGACGACGAATCGATCTCGCAGTGGTATCTGGTCGAAGGCGAGCGGCCCGCTGGGATCTCGGAGTTCGCCATCGACGTGAATTCTTTCGACCGCTTCGAATTCGCATTGGGCAGCGACTACCAGGTCGTCACACCGACAGGCCCCCGCACGTTCATGCTCGCCGGCGTCATGCAGTTCGGGTGGCCCGAAAACGCCGGGCCGGGCGCAGTTTTTTCGATATTCGACACGGCCACGGCCCAGGAAGTGCTCGGCTACCCCGGCGAGTTCAACGTGATCCAGATTCGGGCCGAGTCCGGCGCCGACATCGAACAGGTGCGGGGTCGGATCGAGGCGGCGCTGCCCACCGGCACAGAGATCATCACCTCAAAGGAGTCGGTCGAGGAGTTCAGCGACGCCTTTGAGAGCTTCATCGGGCCGTTCCAGACGATTTTGCTGGTGTTCGCCTTCATCGTGTTGTTCGTGAGCATGTTTATCATCTCCAACACGTTCAACATCGTGCTGGGCCAGCGGGTGCGAGAGCTGGCGCTGTTGCGAGCGGTGGGCGCCACCCCTGCCCAGGTGCGACGCTCTGTGCTGGCTGAATCGTTAGCAATCGGCGCAGTCGCGGCAGCGGCTGGACTGGGCCTGGGAATGCTCGGAGCGCTCGGTCTGAAGGGGCTGTTCTCGGCGTTCGGCGCCACCCTGCCCGATGGGCCGCTGCCGCTGCAGCCGCGGACGGTGGCATGGGCCATCGTGGTGGGCATCGGCTTCACGGTGGCGGCCTCGCTGGTGCCGGCAGTGAAAGCTGCGCGAGTTTCGCCGGTAGCGGGGTTGCTGGGTGAGAGCAAAACCGAAATCCGGCACCGACGCTGGCAGCGTCCGGCGGCGGGCGGCGCCATGGCAACGCTCGGCCTGACCCTCACGGCAAGGGGGCTTTTTGGCGATTTCAGCAGCACAACTGCGCAGCTTGTGTCGCTGGGCGTCGGAGCTGCTCTAGTCTTCACGGCTGTCGCCGTTCTCAGCCCCCTGATCGCCCGGGCCGCGTTGTCGGAGCTGGCCAGACCTCTGGGACGCGTTTTTGGGGTGGCCGGCAGGCTGGCCCGCCAGAACGCGGCTCGCAGCCCTCGCCGCACGGCGGCCACCGCTGTGGCGCTCACCATCGGCTTGGCGCTGGTGGCCATGGTGTCGGTGGTGGGCCAGTCGCTTAAACACTCCTTCGGCGAGCAGTTGCGCACCGCGGTGGAGGCCGATTTCGTAATAACCGAGGGTTCCCAGGCTGGGCTTCCCAAGACGTTGGCAGACGAGCTGCGAGAAGCGGGCGTGGGCGCGGTGGTCGGCTTCGGCTCCGATTTGGTGCAGGTGGCCGTCGACACCCCCGCGGACGACCGCATTGGCGTTGAGATCATCGAGACCGACATCACCGTCGCAGACACTGCCTCCCTTGAGGCCGTCGCAAATCTGGATGTGACCTCAGGCTCGCTCTCGGGTTTCGACCCGGCTGCCGGTCTGCTCGTTCACGCCGACGCTGCGCGAGACGCGGGCCTGCGTGTGGGCGACCAAGCGAAAATCACCTTTGTAAGCGGCGACAGCGTTGCCGTGACAGTGGCCGCCCTATATGACCAGAACGCGTTCTGGGGCGACTGGATTATCGACCAGGCCCTGCACACGACGGTGGCAACATCGGCATACGACAACGCCGTAGCCGTCAAGGCTTCAGACATCTACACCGATTCGGAAGCGGCCCGCGTCGCGCTCGACGAAGTCCTCGCCGCCTACCCGCAGGCCAGCCTCGAAAACCGCCAAGAGTTCCAAGACAGCGCCGAGTCCAGCCTCAACACCGTCATCGTGCTCGTCAACGTGTTCCTCGGCTTCGCTCTGGTGATCGCCTTGATGGGCATCATCAACACGCTGACTCTGTCGGTGTTCGAGCGCACCCGCGAGATCGGGCTGCTTCGAGCGGTGGGAATGACCCGCCGCCAGCTCCGGCGGATGATCCGCTGGGAAGCGGCGTCGGTGGCCTTGTACGGCGCCGCGATCGGGGTGCTGCTGGGCGTGGCCTTCGGGGTGGCGACGGCAGTGGCCATACCCACGGAGATCATCGACTCAGTGTCGGTTCCGGTGCTCCAGATGGTGTTTTTCTTGGCGCTGGCCGTCGTGTTCGGGCTGCTCGCGGCGCTGTTCCCCGCGCACCGCGCCGGCCGGATGAACGTGCTGGACGCCATCAGCTCAGAGTGATCCTGACCACTGCCACGCGCTGCCCCCGAGGCGGCACGTCTGGTATGAGCCGTAACTCTCAAACGCTCTACCCCAACTGCGCTGTAGCCTCGCCCGCGGTGACCTGCTCTCATTTGGCTTGCGAGAACAGCTCGCACTGCGCCGTCGCCGGGGGCTGAGGGCCGGAGTTACGACAATGTTCAAGCTCACTTTGCGTCACCTGCTGGAAAAGAAGATCCGCTTTGCGCTGACGATGGTGTCGGTGGTGTTGGGCGTGATGTTTGTAGTGGCGGCCTTCGTCCTCACCGACAGCCTCCGCTCGACTTTCGAAGGCCTCGCGGAGGACATCGCCGAGGGTGCCGACCTCACCGTGCGCGCCGCTCAAGACGTAGGCAGCGACTTCGACCGGCCCACCCTGCCCGACACTCTGGTGGAAACGGTCGCTGGAGTCGACGGGGTGGGCGAGACGTTCCCCGGCGTCGCGGCTTTCAACGTGGTGATCGTCGACGGCGCGGGCGAGGCCATCGTGCCACTCGGGCCGCCCGCGCTGGGTTTCAACTTCACGCCGAACCAGTTCTTCGTGACTGCAGGCCGCCCGCCGGCCGGGCCGGGAGAGTTCGCCGCCGACGTCGACACGGTAAGCGACAACAACCTGCAGATCGGCCAGACCTACGCCATCAACGGCCCGATCGCCCCGGAACGCTTCGAGCTGGTCGGCGTGTTCAACTTCGGCTCGCCCGACGCCAACACCAGCCTCGGCCAGACCATGGCCGCCTTCGACCTGGCCACCGCCCAGCGGTTCCTCGGCTTCGAAGACAGCCTGCTCGAGATCGGCGTCGCGGTGAGCGGTGGTGCCGATCCCGCGACGGTAAAAGCCGATTTGGAAGCCGTGCTGGACGATTCCTATGAGGTGATCACCCAGGAGGTCGCCGCTGCCGAGCAGCAAGCCGATTTCAACCAGTTCATCGATTTCTTCGCCGTGGTGCTGCTGGTCTTCGCCTTCATAGCGGTGTTCGTGTCGGCGTTCATCATCAACAACACGTTCCAGATCATCCTGGGCCAGAGAGTTCGCGAGCTGGGGCTGTGGCGGGCCGTGGGGGCCACGCCCCGGCAGGTGACCAATTCCGTGATTGGTGAGTCGGCGATCCTGGGAGTGTTGAGCACGACGATCGGCACGGGTCTAGGGATGCTTCTGAGCCTCGGGCTTCGGGCGCTGCTGAGAGTGTTGGGCTTTGGTCTGCCGCCCGGTCCGCTAGAGCTGCGCTTCCGTACCATCGTTTTGGCCGCCGTTGTGGGCTTGGGCGTGACGATGGCTTCGTCCATCGGGCCGGCTCTGCGGGCTCAGCGCGTCTCCCCCGTGGCTGCCCTGAGCCACGACTTCACATTTGACGTCGCAGGATTGCGGCGGCGTCTCATCGGCGGCTGTGTGGTGACGGCCGCAGGCGTCGGGAGCCTGCTCATCGGGCTGTTCCTCGGGCTCGACGACACCACAACGACCCTGGTGCTCATCGGCGCGGGGGCGCTGTTGACCTTTGTCGGCATCAACGTAGTGAGCCCGGCCTTCGCCCGGCCCATGGCGGAGGTGCTGGGGCGCCCGGTCATGAAGCTGATGCGGCTGCCGGGTCGGCTCGCCCGCGACAACGCGGCTCGCAACCCTCGCCGAACCGCCTCCACTGCCGGGGCGCTGATGATCGGCCTGGCGCTGGTGGGGCTTGCCGCCGTGGTGGGCGAATCGATGAAGAAGACCTTTGTCCGCACTCTCGACAATGCCGTGGAGGCCGACTATTTCATCCAATCCGCCCAAAGCGGTTTCAACCCTGCAGCCGGGTTCCCGCAGAAGGTGGCCGACGACCTCGAGGCGCTGCCCGAACTCGACAGCGTGGTCCGCTATCGCTTCGGCTTGGGTGCTGTGGAGGTGAACGGCTCGACCAAAGACATGTTCGCGGCCGAGTTCGCCTCTGTGGAGAGCCACCTCGATGGAGATGTGCGCTACGGCGACCTCTCGACAGCCGACCCGCTCACCAGCGTGGCGCTGCACCTCGACCCGGCCGCCGATCTCGGCGTCGGCGTGGGCGACACGCTGGATATGACCTTTCCCGACTCGGAGACCGAGACCCTCACGGTGGCCGCTGTGTTCGCCGACTCAACGATCTACGGCAATTGGCTGATCGACTTGGCGCTCTGGGATGAGCACTTCAACCGCAGCGATCTCGCCTTCGCGAGCGCGACCATTGCCGGCTTCTCCGACGACCTAGACGAGGCTGAGCAGGCGGCGCTCCTCGATCGCAGCCGGGCCGCCATTGACACGGTGCTGGAGGGCTACCCCACTGTCAAGGCCGAAAACCGCGTGGAGTTCCGCCAGAGCCAGCAGGCTCTGCTCGACGGGTTCCTGGTTGTGATCATCGTGTTCCTTGCTCTTTCGCTGTTGATTGCGCTGGTCGGCATCGCCAACACGCTGGCGCTGTCGGTGTTTGAGCGAACCCGTGAGATCGGCCTGCTGCGTGCCGTGGGTATGACGCGGCGCCAGCTGCGAAGATCGATCCGCTGGGAGGCGGGCATCGTGTCGGTGTTCGGGGCGCTGCTCGGGGTGGTGTTGGGCACTGGCATGGGAGTGGCCGCCGCCGTTGCCATACCCGATTCGTTTGTGGCAGACGTCGCCGTGCCGGTTGGCACCCTTGTGGTGTACGTGGTGGTCTCCGCGCTGGCCGGGCTCGTAGCCGCCGCCTTCCCGGCCCACCGAGCCGGCCGGATGAAGATACTGGACGCCATCGCCTACGAATAGCCAGACTCAAGAGAGGATCGCCGGCCCCAATAGAACCGATTATTGTCACGACGGTTGGATCTATGAATCGCTCCTTGTGGCTGTAGCGGTTTAGGCGGCTTCGCTAGGAAACTCGGGAGCGCACAGGCGGTGGTCAGCGGCGGTAGAGCAGGCCCCGATAGCCGGGGGTGAAGCCAGCGGACTGGAGGCGAGGCGACCAGAGGGTCTCGACTATAGGCGTGCCGTTGACCTTGGCTATCTCCAGCTTGGAAAGACGGCCCTGTTCGACAAGCCCGATCAGGGCGTTGATCCAGATGTCGGACTCCTCGGCGGCTTCGAAGGTGACCAGCGAGCGGCCGCCACGCTCCAGCTCTACTAGAGGCACGCCGTCGGCGAGAACGACAAGGGCACCAGCGGCGCGTATGGGTCGGCCAGGCGAAGACGGCCAGTTCAGCGCGGCGCCGTAAGGCTGCGCGGGGTCGGTGGCGGCCAGCACCACGACCCCCAGGCTTGAGCCGCCGTCGAGGTCGGGAGCGCCGGCAGCGCTGTTCGGTGCCGGTTGCTGGACGCGGTGATCGTTTCTCGAATCGGCGAGGTCGCGGGCAGCTCTGAGACGGTCGACCGCTCCAGGAAGCGCAAACTGCGCGGCACCGAGGCCGGCCACAAAATAGCCGCGCCGCACCTCGCCACGCTCCTCCAAGGCCTTTAAAACCGGGTAAACCCCGGCAAACCCACCTTCATGGCCCTCACCGAGGGCGGTCTGGCGGGTGACCACGCCATAGCGGTCGAGCAGTTGATGGGCACGGGTAAATGCGGCCTCCGTAGCGGCCGGCTCAGGTCGCAGCAGCGGCTCCACCAGCGACCAGCGGCCCGCCGCTACGGGCGGGCCCATAGCGGTGAGCCCGTCGAGGCTGCGACGGGCGCGCCACGACCTGGCGGCACGGCTCGTGGGGGTGATCCGGCGTCTGTTGGCGCGCCGAGGTCGCCTAGTTGAAAGCGATGCGGAAAAGCGAACGCCCCGGCTCTCGGTCAAGGCCCGCACCGGCGCGAGCGAGTCGTTGGTGACCTCTCCGTTCCAGACAAGATCCCACAGCGCGGTCAGCACTGTCCGCATGTCGTAGGGCAGCCCGGCGGCATGCACAGCGGCGACAAGATCGCCCCAGAACGACGCGCCGCGCTCTTTCAGACGCCCCCGCAGAGCGTCGTGAACGGCGCCTTCCACCGCCGCGCCGGGCGCCGGCAGCAGCAATCTCGCCTGATCGCGGAACGCCAGACGCACGCGGCCGTCGGAGGCACCGATCGTCCCGGCCCCGACCCACACCACCTCCCCAGCAGTGCACAGCTCGTCGAGGTGGGCAGGCCTGTAGCCGCGCACACGCGCTGCGAGCACGTCGACTTCCAGCACCGACGCGGCGATAGCGGAACCCTGAAGCTGCGACACCACCTCGGCGAGCGCATCCACGTCGCGCCTTTTACTGCCGACGCGCTGCCACCCGGGCAGAAACCTCGCAAGCGCCGACGGCTCGACAGGCTCTACCTCGCGGCGCAGCGCCGCAAGGCAGCGGCGACGAATGCGCCTCAGCACGTCGGGGTCGCAGTACTCCCTCTCCGCCCCGCGGGGGCTGAACTCGCCATGGAGCAGACGGCCGCCACTTGCCAGCTCAGTCAGCCGGGCCGCCGCGCGGGGCGTGCCGATTCCAAGCCATCCGGCCACGTCGGTGGCAGTGAACGGCCCGTGAGTGCGGGCGTAACGGACACAGAGATCGCCGAGCGGGTCGTCCACCGGCTCGGTGGACGACCCGGGCAGACCCGGAGGCAACGACACGCCGACCGCGTCACGCAATCGCGCCGCGTCCGCGGCGTCTGCTACAACACCGCGTCCGGCGAGACGCACCTCAATGGCCCGCCGCTCGGAAGTCAGCTGCCGCACCCATCCCGCCACGATCCCAGCCACACCGCTTTCGTCTGCGCCACTCTCGCCTGCGCTTCGAAGCTTTGAACGGGCGGCGATGTCGTCGAGACCGAGCGGCCCAAGCACCCTCAGCAGGTCGTGGGCTTCGTCCGCGTCACGAGCCTGACGGCCCTCCACCAGCCGCTGCAATTCAAGCTCCACATCCGCCAACACGTCGGCATCAAGAAGCTCCCGCAGCTCTTCTGCGCCCAGCAGGTCACGCAGCAGCTCGCGGTCGAGCGACAGCGCCGCGGCACGACGTTCCGCCAGCGGCGCATCGCCTTCGTACATGTACACGGCGATCCAAGAAAAAAGCAGCGACTGCGCGAACGGCGACGCGCTGTCGGTGTCCGCCGGCACCATGCGAATGCGGCGGCTGCGCAGACCCGACATCACCTCCGCCAGGCCCGGCAGATTGAACACGTCGTTGGCGCACTCCCGAGTGGCCTCCAGCAGGATCGGGAACGACGGGTAACGGGCTGCCACTCGCAGCAGGTCGGCAGCCCGCTGACGCTGCTGCCACAGCGGTGTTCGCTGGTCGGGCCGTCTGCGCGGCAGCAACAGTGCACGGGCCGCGCACTCCCTGAACCGCGACGCGAACATCGACGTCTCCGGCAGCCTCTCGAGCACCAGGCCGGTGATCTCGTCGGGATCGAAAACCAGATCGTCGAGCGCCAGCTCGTCGACCGCCTCGGGCAGTCGCAATACGATGCCGTCGTCGCTCCACATGGTCTCCACATCCGCGCCGGTCGCCTCGCCGAGGCGCTTTTGGATCGCCATCGCCCACGGAGCGTGAACAGGCGTGCCGAACGGCGACAGCAGGCAAACCCGCCAGTCGCCGATCTCGTCTCGGAAGCGTTCCACTACCACCGTGCGGTCATCGGGAACGGCGCCGGTGGCGTCCGCCTGATCGTCCAAGTAGGCCAACAGGTTGTCGGCAGCAGCCTCGTCTAGACCATGGCGGGTGCACAGGCGATCCAGCCGGGCGTCCCGCTCTGCGGTGTCTCGCAGTTCGCGCACAAGCCGGCCGACAGCTCGGCCCAGCTCCAACGGCCGGCCCGGCCCATCGCCGTGCCAGAAAGGCATCTTCCCCAGCTCGCCCGGCGCAGGTGTCACCACCACCCGCTCGAAAGTGATGTCGACAATGCGCCAAGTGGACGCACCCAGCAGGAACGTCTCGCCTACCCGGGCCTCGTACACCATCTCCTCGTCGAGTTCGCCCACACGCGTGCCATCGGGCAAGAACACGCCGAACAGTCCTCTGTCGGGGATCGTTCCGGCGTTGGTGACTGCCAGGCGCTGGGCGCCGGCTCGGCCTCTGATCATCCCGGCGGCCCTGTCCCACACGATGCGAGGCCGCAGCTCTGAGAACTCCTCGGACGGATAGACTCCCGAGAGCAGGTCGAGCACGCTGTGCAGCACTTCGTCGGACAGCTCAGCGAACGCGGCGCAGCGGCGCAGCACTCCAGCGAGGCACTTGACGTCCCAGTCGTCCATGGAGCACATCGCGACGATCTGCTGGGCGGCCACGTCCAAGGGGTTGCGCAGGAATCGGGTCTGCTCCACCAGGCCGAGGTGCATACGCTCCACCACCGCCGCAGCCTCCAGAAGATCGGCGCGGTGCTTCGGGAAGATCTTGCCGCGGCTGGGCTCACCCACGCGGTGCCCGGCCCGACCGATCCGCTGCATCCCGGAGGCCACTGAGCCGGGCGAGGCAATCTGCACGACCAGGTCGACCGCGCCCATGTCGATACCGAGTTCCAGTGTGGAGGTGGACACCAGGCCGCGGAGTTCGCCACGTTTGAGCTCGTCTTCGATCACAAGCCGCCGGGAGCGAGACAGCGAGCCGTGATGCGCCTTCACGAGTTCGGCACCCTCTGCGGCACCGGTGCCGGTCTGCTCGTCACCGACTGCAACCAGCGACGCGGTGTCGGGTCCGTCCTGCTGTGCCCCAGCGGTCTTCGACAGCCTCGCGTCGTCGCGGGAGCCTTCAGCGGGTTCAGCCCCTGCATCAGCGTCGCCTTGTCCAAGCCAGTCCGACGGCCGCATCGAGCCGTCGCGGGAGCCTTCAGCGGAAGTCTCGTCGAGGTGCAACTCGTTGAGCCGAACCGCGAGGCGCTCCGCTAGACGCCTGGCGTTGGCGAAGATCAGCGTGGACTGGTGTGACCGCACCAGCTCCAGCAGCCTGGGGTGGATCGCAGGCCAGATGCTGCGACGCATCGGCTCGGCCGCTGCCCCAGCCGACGCAGGCGGGTTTACGACCTCGCCCATGTTGCTCATGTCGGAGACCGGCACCACCACCTCCACCTGCAGCTCCTTGTCGGCCGGGGCGTCCACCACAGTGACCGGCCGAGGCTGCATCGAGCCGTCCGAATCGGGTGCGTAGCCGCCGAGGAAGCGGGCGATCTCATCGAGAGGCCGCTGCGTCGCCGAGAGCGCTATCCGCTGCGGCGTGCGGCCGCACAGCTCGTCTAGGCGCTCAAGCGATGTCATCAGGTGCGAGCCGCGCTTGCTGCCAGCAACGGCGTGGATCTCGTCGATGATCACACACTGAAGGCGGACCAAGGTCTCTCGGGCCCTGCTGGTGAGCATCAGGAACAGGGACTCCGGCGTTGTGATGAGGATGTCGGGAGGATCGCGCACAAGTCGTCGGCGCTCAGCGGCCGGCGTGTCGCCAGTACGCACGCCGACGGTCGGCTCGTGCACGGCCTGGCCGAGGCGTTGTGCCGCGTAGCGGATGCCGAGCAGCGGCGCGCGCAGGTTCTTCTCCACGTCGACGGCCAGCGCCCGCAGTGGTGACACGTACAACACCGTTGAGCCGCGCATTCTTGAGTCACGTGGGGCAAGCCGAGACGGGGGCTCGTCCGCTAGCGCTTCCAAGTGGTTGTCAGGGCTGTCGCGGGCGTCGGCAGATTTTGACGCGGTCAGTCGATCGATGGCCCACAAGAATGCCGCCAGGGTCTTGCCGCTGCCGGTCGGAGCACACACCAGCGTGTGGTCACCAGCGACTATGGGCCGCCAGCCCTGCGCCTGGGGCGGCGTCGCCTCGGCGAATGTCGAGGCGAACCAAGCCCTCGTCGGCTCAGAGAACGCGGCCAGAGGATCGGCGGGTCTTTCGGAGGTCATTCGGGGTCACAGAAGTCACCAGGTCGGGCACCGGGGGTCGTTCACTCAGGGTTCACTAGGTCGGGCACTCGGGGATCATGAGATCGGTCACTTCGAGGTCGGGAAGTCACGGTCATCTGCGTCAAGGTACCCAGCGGATGTGACGCGTTGCCGCGTCAGCGTCGGCGCTGTGTTTGGGCAGCGCGGACGCCGGTCATGAGGGAGTCAGGGGCTTACGGCGATCAGCGGTTCTACGCTGGCCCCACCGGATCACATGTCACCGAATCATGTGCCAGTACCAATAAGGAGCCGCCATGACCCGACCGTTCCGCTTCGGCGTCCACGCCCGCGACCGCCTGCCGGGACTCTCTTGGGCCGACACAGCCCGAAAGGTGGAAGACCTCGGGTTCTCCACGCTCAAGCTTCCCGACCATTTCCAAGACCAGCTCGCAGTGACACCGGCTCTGGCGGTGGCGGCCGAAGTCACCACCACGCTGCGCCTCGGAGCGGAGGTGTTCGGCAACGACTACCGCCACCCGGTGGTGTTGGCACAGGAGATGGCCACACTCGACGTGCTATCGGGTGGCCGAATTGAGATCGGCTTGGGCGCGGGGTGGCTGCGATCCGACTACGAGCAGGCGGGCATGGCGTATGACCGGCCCGGTGTGCGTATTGAGCGCATGGCGGAGGCCGTGGAAGTGATTTATGGCCTGTTCGGCCCCGAGCCGCTGGACTACCGCGGGAAGCACTACACCATTGGCGGCTTGAACGGAATGCCCAAGCCCGTTCAAGCCCGGCCACCGCTTCTGATCGGCGGAGGCGGCCCCAAGATGCTCGGAGTCGCCGCTCAGTACGCCGACATCGTCGGAGTCAACCCCGACTTGCGTGCCGGGGAGATAGGCCCGGAAATAGTCGCCGATGTGACCGCGGAGCGCTTTGACGCAAAACTCGGCTGGGTGCGCGACGCGGCCGGTGACCGCATCAGTCAAATCGAACTCAGCGTTCTGGTGAACAGCGCCCAGATCACCAGTGGCGGCAAGGCCACACGCGACGCTCTTCGGGCAACCGCGGAACTGTTCGGACGAACGCCGAAGGATGTGGCCGGCACGCCCATGGTGCTGATCGGATCGCCGCCGGAGCTGGCCGACACGCTGCGCCAGCGGCGAGAACGTTGGGGCTTCAGCTACATTGTGGTGCAAAGCAGCGACGACCTTGACGCCTTCTCCACCGTCATCGAAGAGCTAGACGGTGAATAGCGCACCGGGAGTAGCGCACCGGCACCGGGAGTAGCGCACCGGCATTTCACGGCAATCTGGATCGTCTAAAGTGGGTTCGACCCTGCCCACACTTTGAGATCACTAGACTCAGGTCACATCAGATCATTAGATTACTGACACCAGACACGGGGCTGACGTCACAACGAAACACAGCGGCTCGGGGGTGGTAGCGCCTCCGGGTGGGAAGATGGTGCGCGCTATGACTTCAACGGCTCAGACTTCCACGACACATCGTGAGCCGACGGCCGACAGCCGCATTCCCGCTGCCGGAAACTACGAGTCGCCCGAGTGGCACCCGGCATTCGAGGAGTACTCCGAGACGATCTTCGAACTCGACGAGGACGACTTGGACGTGATCCAGGCGCGGATCGCAGACCGGCTCGCGATCTCTCGCCCTGCAGTGTCGGGGACGATCAAGAGAATGCAGGCCAAAGGCCTGGTGGAGGAAGGAAAAGGCGTCATACGGCTCACCGCCGAGGGCCGCGCCCTGGCCGAGACGATCGTTCGACGCCACCGGCTGGCCGAGCGTTTCCTGACCGACATCCTGGGGCTGTCGTGGGCCGAGGCCCACCTCGAGGCCGGCAAGTGGGAGCACATCATCTCGCCCAGAGTGGAGCGAGCCATGATGCAGGTGCTCGAAGACCCCACGACCTGTCCGCACGGCAACCCGATCCCCGGCTCCGCATACGAGACGCCGGAACTGGTGGCGCTCGAATCGCTGAAGGTCGGCCAGCACTTCACCGTGCACCGCATCCCCGAGGAGCTCGAATTCGAGCCGGGAATGCTTGAGTTCTTGGAACAGGCTCACGTGACGCCCGGCTCAGAAGGCATCGTCACCGCCCGCGCACCCGACGGCACCTCAACGCTGAAGATCGACGGAGCCACCGTGGGCATGGGGAGCTACGCCACATCGCGGATACTTGTCACAGCAAGCTGATGATCTCCCGCCGCGGCAGACCTGTCAGCGGTGCCGAGTTCACTGTCGGGTGCATCAGCCAATAGTTCGCTATCGGGTGCGTCAGCCAATAAGCTCGGGCATGGTGTCACCGGCTGCGCTTACCTGACCCGCCGGGTGCTCAGCCCGCCGGGTGCTCAGCCGGGGCGGCTTTCTGATGGTCTCGGGGTGACAGAGCGGACGCCTCCCCTCCGCCAAAGCCTGCCGGCCGCGCTCGAGGCCACTGTGAGCACCGCGGCAGCGCTCACCAACACCAGTGAAGCCAAACCGGCCTGTGACAGCGCGCCGATCTCCGCCGCGTCCCAGATGTCGGTTGCGAGAGTGTCGAAGCCGATGGGCGCTAACAGCAGCGTAACGGGCAACTCCTTCATGGTGGACAGCAGCACGAGGCTGGCCCCCGCGGCCAGTCCCGGCGCCATCAGAGGCAAATCAATTCTGGCCAAGCGTCGCAGTCGTCCAGCGCCCAGAATTGTCGCCGCCTCTCCCACAGGTACCGGATTGGCCTCCACTGCCACCCGCGTAGACCGCACGGCTTGCGCTCCGAAATGGATCACGTAGGCCATCACAAGTAGTGGCAGAGACTGATACCAGCGGCTGATCACAGGCGTGTTCAACGTGAGGAACACCACAGAAAGCGCTATCACCAGACCGGGCAGAGCGAAGCCGGCCACCATCATCGAGTTGGCCCAACTGCCGATGCGGCTTCGGTATCTGGTCGTCAACCAGGCCACTGGCAGCACTACGGCGACGGTCACCACGGCGGTGACAAGGCTCACCGCGGCCGATCTCAGCATCGGCACCACCAAAGCCCCAGTATCCGTTCTCAGGCCTACAGTCGAAACGTCAGCCCACAAACCCCGCCAGGCCCACCAGCCCAGCACTGCCAGGGGCCCGATCAAGGCGTTGCCGACAAAGGCGGCCACGGCCGCCGAGGCAGGCCACCTCCAGCGACCCAGGGCGACCATCACATTGCGAGCGACCTCAGCGGATTCTGCGGCCGGTCTGCGCCTGTTCGTCCACCTCTCCGCAGCCACCACAATCAACGCGGTCAGCCCAAGCACCAAAGCCAGCGCCATAGCCCGAGGCTGGTCAAAAAGCCGGTCGGCATAGATCTGTTCGGTGAGCGTGTCGTAGCCGAGCAGCGTGACCGCGCCGAAGTCGCTGATCACGTACAGGAACACCAGCATCCCACCCGCCGCCACGGCTGCGGAGACCTGCGGGATGACCACCGACACGAACACCCCCAGCGATTTGCGCCCCAGCAGCCGGGCCGATTCCTCCAGTGACGGCGACACGACAGCGAGCCGCGCCGCCGTCGGCAGGTACACGTAGGGGTAGGTGAAAAGGGTGAGCACGAACCACGCGCCAAAGAACCCTCGAACATTCGGGAGCGAGCCGACGCCCAGCGGTGCCAGGATCTGCTCCAAGAGACCGCCGGAGGCGAAGCCGGCCACCAGCGCCGTGGCCCCGACGAAGCTTGGGAACACAAGCGGCAGCGGGGCCAAGGCCCCCCACAAGCCGCGGCCGGGCAGATCTGTGCAAGTGGTGAGCCAGGCCAAGCCTGTGCCCACGACGATGGCCGCGCCGCTGACGGTCAGACCCAGCCACACCGACCGGCCCCACGGCGCAAGCGTGTCTCTCGACCAGAGCTCGCCCCACCAGATATCGCTGCCCAATTCCAGGTTTCGCCATGCGACATAGATAAATGGCACCGCGAACAGCACGCTTGCTACCGCAGCCGTCGCAGCGAGCAGCCGAGGGGCGGGCGGCAGCGACCGGGCCCCGATCATCGACTACCCGGAACCTGGCGAAGTGGGGAAGGCCACAGTGCTTGCCTTGCTGTGGCTCAGTTCGACTTCGGCACCGATCTGGAAGCGGGGCGTGCCCTTGATCCGGCATCGCAGAGTCTCACCAGTGGTAAGGCGAACGTGATACAGCGTGTCATGGCCGAAGAACTCGATGTGATCGACAGTGGCGTTTGAGCCTTCGGCCAGGGACAGCGCCTCGGGCCGTACAAGCACGTCAACTTCACCGGAGGCCGGCCTCAGAAGCGGCAGGCGCCCCAGCCATGTGTAGGCGGTTTCGCCGATAGCCAGCCCGGGCAGGGTGTCGGCCTCGCCCACGAACCCGGCTGTCCAGCCGTCTGAGGGAAGTCTGTAGAGCACGTCGGGCGGAGCCTGCTGCACCACGGTGCCGGAGCGCATTACCGCCACCTCATCCCCCAGCACGAAGGCCTCATCTTGATCATGAGTCACAAACACGCAAGTAATCCTCAGTTCCCTCAGCAGCATCGCCACTTCGTTGCGCACCTCTAGCCGGAGTGCGACGTCGAGGCTGGAGAACGGCTCGTCGAGCAGCAAGACAGACGGCCGCGGGGCCAAGGCGCGGGCCAGGGCCACCCGCTGTTGCTGACCGCCCGACAGCGAGCCGGGCAGACGGTGGGCGAGTTCAGCGATGTTCAGCATGTCGAGAAGGTCTCTCACGCGGGCCGGGATGGTCTTGCGGCGGAACCAGCCCCTCCGCCGCTCAGCCCTCCTCAGCCCGAAGGCGACGTTGGCCGCCACCGTCAGATGGGGGAACAGAGCCCAGTCCTGAAACACCATGCCAATGCCGCGTTGCTCCGCGGGCACGTGCCTGCCGTTGCCGGCCACTGTCTCTTCGCCCAGCGTCACGGTCCCGGAGTCCGGCCTCTGCAAGCCGGCCATCACCCGCAGCAGCGTCGTCTTTCCGCAGCCGCTTGGCCCCAGGATGACCAGCGTTCTGCCGCCCGCCCCAGAGATCGACGCCTTCCGCAGCACGCGGGATCCGCTGAGAGACACGCTCACACGATCGGCTACGACCTTGCGGACGCCGGGTGCCGGTCGGTGAGCCACGGGGCCAGGCCAGGCTGCGGGCGTGCTGCAGCTAACGCTCGATGCCGCTGGAGCGGATCAGCTCCAAGGTGCCTGTGAGGTCGTCGCCCAAGAGTCCGAAGTCGATAGTGTCCACCGCGAACGCGTCGAGGCGCGGCAGCCCGGAGGGGCCTTCCACGCCAGAAACCAACGGGTACTCCTGTGTCTCCGTCGCCAAGGTCTGCTGCTGCTCATCTTCCAGCAGGAAGGCGAGCAGCATCTCCGCTCTCGCCGGGGAGTCACTCGTGTTGAGCACCGCTGCGCCGGTGACAATCACCAGCGCGCCGAGGTCGTCGGCACCGAAGAAATGGTTCACCGAGTGCGCCGACGGATCAGCCTCGAGCACTCGCAGGTTGTAGTAGTGGTTGACGAGTCCCATGTCCACCTCACCACGTCTTACCGCCTCAACGATCGCAGAGTTCTTGGGATAGTTGGGCGAGCTGTTGGCGCCCATGCCAGCCAACCAGTCGGCCGTGGCCACGTCGCCCAGCTGGCTGCGCATGGCCGTGACGAAGTCTTGGAACGAGCCGTTGGAGGGCGCCACTGCCACACGCCCGTCGTATCCGGGATCGACCAGGTCGAGCACAGAAGACGGCAGCTCAGACTCATCGACCAGCTCGCTGTTGTACACCAGGGTGCGCACCCGACCTGTGATGCCCACCCAGGCACCGTCGGAGGCTCTAAAGCCGTCTTCCACGCGGCTCAGCACATCGTCGCCGAGCGTTCTCAGGCGTCCTGCGCCTGCCAAGTATCCGAGAGCGCCTGGACTCTGAGATATGAACAGATCAGCCGGAGAGGCGCCTCCCTCGGTTTCTATCAGCAGCGCCAGCTCGGCCGACCCGCCGTAGCGCACATCGACTGATACACCCGTGGCAACCTCGAACGCCTCAAACAGCGGCGACACGAGCTCCTCGCTGCGTCCGGAGTACACCACGACACTCTCGCTGTCGGACACATTGCCGCTGCAAGCCGACGCCCCTAAAGCCAGCGCCAAAACCATCCCCAGCGCCAAATTACGAGAGTAAACCGTGCCCAACCTGTGAAAGTAAATCACACTATACACTATATGGCATGGTCTGCTAACAGCACAGAACGGATCATCGTAAACGCCTGATCCGAGGCTGTCAAGCAGGCTGACAGGGCCCCGCGGGCTCCGGCGACAGCATGTCGGGGAGCGGCTCTGAGTGCAGCACTGCCACGCGCTTGGTGGCCCGTGTGAGAGCGACGTACAGTGAGCGAACCCCGCAGCGCTCCTCGGCAATGATGCGGGCCGGCTCCAACACGACCGCCGCGTCCACCTCCAAGCCCTTGACCAGGCGAACAGGCACGACGGTGACCTGTCTGCGGAGCCCGCCCCGGCCCAAGCCGCCGAACTCCACACCTCGCGCCGCGAGCCCCTCGGTGACCGCCGCGTGCAGCGACGCCGGAACGATCACCGCCACGTTGCCCTCTCCCACTGCTGCGCGCTCTTCGGCGATCACCCGGTCCAAGGCGGTTGCGCGGCCTGCGGCCCCGCCATGCCAGGCCACGATGCGGGGTACCTCGCCATCAGAGCGCACTGCTTCGGGGGCGGTCTCCCCAGGCGCCGCATAGGGCAGAACGCGGTTCGCCAAGACCATGGCCGGGGCTGCTATGCGGTAGCCGATGGACAGCCTGGCGCGGCGTGGCGGCCGGCGGCGGGGAAGCCATCTCAGCACGGCGTTCCAGTCGCTGTGCGCCCATGCCCCGGTCGCCTGGGCGATGTCGCCCACAACTGTGAGCGAGCCGCCAAGACTTCTTCGGGCGATCATCCGCAGCTGCATCGGCGAGAGGTCCTGGGCCTCGTCGACGACGATGTGGCCGTAGGTCGCCACAGCGTCCTGCTCGCGCCGCCCCGGTCGGTAACCGAGAAGGGCGCGGGCTTCGTCGAGCAGCGCCACGTCGTCATGCGACCACGCCACGACGCTGGCGTGGTCGCCCCGGGGCCGATATAGCCGCCCGATTTCGGCCGTGGCCAGCCTGCCCGCTGCGGCCGAGCGCAACAGCGCCCGCGATCCGAGAAGGTCGTTGAGCAGATGATCCGCCGTGAGCACCGGCCACATCCACTCCAGTGCCTCGCGCACCGCGATGTCGCGCCCGGCTATCTCTCGGATCTGGGAAGGCTCAACTCGACGGCCGGAGCTCTGGGAGAGCAACTCGTAGAATGCCTGCTCCACGATCGGGCGTCCAGCGTTGTGCTTGCGCACCCGGTGCCGGGCGTCAGCCACTATGCGCGCCGACTCCTCGACCGAGAGCCTCAGCTTCTGCAAGCCGAAACCGATCGCCAAGTCGCGCCGCAGCGGGCGCTGGCGGTCTCTCACCGCCCTGCGCAGAACGCCCGCCATGCGGGGGTCGCCTTTGACCCTGCCCGTCTCCTCGTCTTCGAACCATGAGACCCGAGCCGCCGGGCGGACCAGGTCGGCGAGCTCCGCCAGCTCTACTCCGGCCTCGCCCAGCGAGGGAAGCACCTGCTCGATATACGCCAGGAACAACCGGTTGGGGCCTATCACCAACACGCCTTGGCCCTCAAGCGGGAAGCGGTGCGTGTACAGCAGGTAGGCGGCGCGGTGCAGAGCCACCATCGTCTTGCCGGTGCCGGGCCCGCCGTGCACCAGCAATACTCCGGGCATCTCCGCGCGGATCACCTCGTCCTGCTCGCCTTGGATCGTGGCTGCAATGTCGTTTAGACGGCCGGTGCGCGGCGCCTCCATAGCCTGTGTCAGCGCCGCCCTTCCCCGCAGCCGCGCAGACCTCGCGGCCCTTACGCGCCGCGTCGTCGGGTCTTCGAAGCCGTTGTCCAAGAGCGCCTCGTCATCGCTGATATCCAGCCCGATGCGCGCCCGCTCGCCGAAGAATTCGTCTTCGATGCCCAGCACCGTGCCTCCTCGGGAGGCGAAATGCCGGCGGCGCTCAAGGCCAAGCGGCTGGCGTCCTGTGGCCCGGTAGAACGGCTCAGCGACCGGCGCCCTCCAGTCGACCACCACCGGGTCGTTGTCAGCGTCCCACACACCGACGCGGCCGATATAAAAACGATCGTCGGAGGAGGCTTCGTCGATCCGCCCGAATACTAGCGAACGGTCGCCTATGTCAAGCCAGGTGAGACGCTCCAGCGCTCCGGCAAGCATGGCCTCGAGTTCGAAGCGAGCCTGCTCGGTGCCACCGCTGCCCACCCGGAACGCCAAGGCAGCCCTAGCTGCGCGCTCGCGGGCCGTCTCCAGCAGCGCGCGGGCCCTATCAACGTAGGCCTGCTCGGCGTCAAGATCGGGATGTCGACTGGTCACAACCGAACGGCGGTCGCAAGCGCGGTCGGGGCCGGCTGACTGGCTCACGCGAGCAAGCGGAACCGAGACCGCAGGCTGGTGGGAGGGGACAGTTGCTCAATCTATCATTGAGAGCAATGAGCGAAACCCCTGTTAACAGCGGCCCCGAGTCGGTGACCGAGGTGGGCCTGGTGCTGGGTGCGGGGGGTCCCGCGGCGACGGCCTGGCACGCAGGCGTCACCTATGGGCTGATGCTTGAGACGGGCTTTGACGCCCGCGGCGCAGCGTTGATCGTCGGCACGTCCGCAGGTGCTGTAGACGGCCTCAGGCTCCGTGCCGGGATATCCCCCGGCGACCTCTACGCGCGCCAGACTGGAGCTGACCTGACGCCGCAGGGCCAGGAGATCGCCGACCGTGTAGTCACTCCCTACACCGAGGGCGACAGTGATCGCCAGGCACGCATGTGGGGTTCGGAGTGGTTGCCGCAGTCACCGGAGCTAGCCGCCAGGGCGCTGTGGCCGCCTTGGCGAGTGCGCCCCCTACATGCCGCGGTTGGTCTGCTGCCCGCGGGGAAGCGCACCGTGGAGGCGCTCGAGCAGCGCCTCCACGAGATGCATCCTGACCGGTGGCCCAAGTCGCCGCTGTGGGTGACAGCAGTGCGCCTCGACGACGGTCGGCGGGTGGTGTTCGGACGCGACGACCTGGAGGTCACCGCGGCTCGGGCGGTTCGCGCGAGCTGCGCGGTTCCGGCGTGCTATGAGCCCGTCACCGTGGGCAAGCGCGAGTACGTCGACGGAGGCCTGCACTCCGCCACCAACGCCGACCTTGTGGGCCCTCCGGCGTTTGACGCGGTTGTGGTGTCGTCTGCGATGTCCGGCGATCCGGGCTGGTCGAAGGTGCGCGGCGGAATGAACGCAGCGTGGTCGCACACATTCGACGCCGTGAGCGGCGTCTTCCGCGCCGCCTCGGACTCCGACGCCTCGGCGTCGGAGTCCGAGCAGCCGTGGTGGCGCGAGAGCTGGGCCCGGGCTTGGGACGAGGGACGCGCCCTCAAAGCCGCCCGAAGGCATCGCATGAGCGCGAAGCTCCGCGAGGAGATCGACGTGCTGCGCCGCAGTGGAACGCCCTTTTTGGTGGTGGAGCCCGACCCCGATGCAGCAGAGATGTTGGATTCGGGTGAGGCTGATGCCGTGAACGGCGCTGATCGTCCGGACTTGCGCGCGTCGATCGCCATGAGCGCGTTGGAGATCACCCGCCAACAGCTCCGCAAGGGCCAAGGCGCTCTGATGGCGGCGTTGTTGCACCGTGCCGCGGCTGCGCCTGCCGCGGCTGCGGCGAGCTGACGATCGCGCCGCGGGGCCCGGTGAGCCCGGGACGCTTCGACGGCAGCGACTTCGTACGAGCCTGCCGCGGCCAGCCGCATGAGCGCGTGCCGGTGTGGTTCATGCGCCAGGCTGGGCGCTCGTTACCGGAGTACCGAGCTGTGAGGGGCGATGGGTCGATACTTGACGCCATCGCCGATCCCGACAGGGCTGTGGAGATCACGCTGCAGCCGATCAGGCGCTACGGAGTGGACGCAGCCATCCTCTACAGCGACATTGTCGTGCCCGTGCACGCTGTCGGCTTCGGCGTCGAGGTGGTTCCCGGCGTCGGGCCCACCGTGGAGCACCCCTTCTCAGGGCCCGCTGATCTGAGCCGTTTGCGCCGTCTCGATCCCGAAGCGGACACGCCGTATGTGCTCGAGACTGTGCGGCGCCTGACAAAGGTGCTCGACGTGCCCTTGATCGGCTTCGCCGGAGCGCCGTTCACCGTGGCGTCGTACTTGGTGGAAGGCGGCCCATCACGCAACCAGGCACGCACCAAAGCGCTGATGGCCAGCGAAGAGCGGCTCTGGCACAGGCTGATGGGCCGCCTTGCCGACCTCGCGATTGCCTCGCTGCTATCGCAAGTGGAGGCCGGTGTTTCCGCCGTGCAGCTCTTCGACAGCTGGGCCGGGTCGCTGTCGCCTGGGATGTACCGGCGCTTCGTGGCGCCTCACTCGGCGAGGGTGCTCCACGCGGTCGGCGACACGGGCGTTCCGCGCATCCACTTCGGTGTGGGCGCGGGAGAGTTGCTCGACCAGATGGGACGGTGCGGAGCGGAGGTCTTGGGCGTGGACTTCCGTGTGCCTCTAGACGCGGCCCGCCAACGGACAGGCCCGGGCCGCGCTTTGCAGGGCAACCTCGACCCGGCTCTGATACTTGCCGGCCCCGAAGTTGCCTGCGAGGGAGCGCGGGCCGTGCTGGAGGCGAACGGAGGCCATCCCGGCCACGTGTTCAATCTCGGCCACGGGGTTCTGCCGGCCAGCGACCCCGACGTGCTGGCCCGGGTGGTCGAGGTGGTGCACAGCGAGGGCACGGTCCGCAGCGCGTGAAGGTGATTCGCTCGGCGGCACCGTGAATACCGCCATAGCAGTGGTCGGCGGAGGCATAACCGGCCTGAGCGCAGCGCACGAACTGCGGCGTGCGGGCGCCGAATTCGTGCTCCTGGAAGCGCGAGACCGCCTAGGCGGCAAGATCAAGGGCGCCGCGGTCGGCGGCGTCACCGTGGACGCCGGCCCTGATGGGTTTCTCGTTCGCGACCGCGACGTGATCGACCTCTGCTGTGAACTCGGGCTTGAGCGCCAGATCGTGTCACCGGTAGAAAGCCGCGCCTTCGTATGCGCCGACGGCGTGCTGAAGCCGCTGCCCGAGAAGTCTCTGCTGGGTGCTCCGTACGATGTTGAGTCGGCGGCCCACTCGGGCGTCTTGTCAGCCGCGGGGCTGGCAGAGCTGCGTAGCAGTCTGAAGCGGGACGCACCTGCGCTGGACGGTGACAGCTCTCTGGGAGCGGTGCTGCGCCCGCGCATCGGCGATGAGACGTTCGAACGCCTGGTAGATCCCCTCCTGGGTGCGGTCAACGCCGGATCCGCCGACGTCATGAGCGCCGAAGCCTGCGCTCCGGCTCTCTACGACGCCGCCCGACCCGGAGGCCCGTTCGGCGAAGCGCTGCGCAACGCTGTGCGACAGCGGCCGTCTGAGCGAACACCCGGCTACGGGCCGCCTGCGGTGTTCGGCGGCCTGCGCGGCGGCATCACGCGCATCGTTGATGCGCTAGCCGAAAAACTCGGTAACGCTGTGCGGCTCCGCTTTCCTGTGCTGGCACTTGACCGGGCTCGGCCGGGGCAGTCCACGCGCTGGACGCTGCAGACGCCCCAAGGCTCGGTCACCGCGGACGCGGTGATCCTGACGACGCCCGCTTGGGTCACCGCCAGGCTGCTCGAGACGCACAGCTCGCAAGCCGCCGCGATCTTCAGCGGTATCTCCTACGCCGACGTGGCGATCGTCGCACTCGTCTTTGACAGCGCTCACATCGTCCGGCCGCTCAACGGCAGCGGGTTCGTCGTGCCACGCGGTCAGGGCCTGCTCACCACCGCATGCTCTTGGGCGTCCGCGAAGTGGGAGCACTTGCGCGCACCGGGCCGCGCGCTGCTGCGAGTGTCTGCGGGCCGCGTTGACGACCACACCTGGCTCGACCTCGACGATCGGCAACTGGTGTTGGCTCTTGTCGACGAACTCAGCGAACTCGGTGTTGTCGGCGGCGGCGCAGCGCAGGCGCATGTCACCCGATGGCCGCGCTCGCTGCCGCAGTACCGACCCGGACACCTCCAGCGCATCGCCGGCGCGGAGTCCTGCCTGTCGACGGACACGCACGGGCTGTTCACAGCGGGCGCGGCGATGCGCGGTCTAGGATTGCCCGCTTGCGTCCGCCAAGGCCGCTCCGCAGCCGCAAAAGCACTCGCCGCCGTCACCGAGAGCCGGTCCGGCGCACACGGACGGGATGGTGCTGTGAGAGTGAACGGAGGCTGAGAGTTGTCAGAGAGAGCGACCGCAGATTCCGTTGCCGAGCCCGCTCGGCCCGACGCGTCCGGTCCGGTGCTGGCGCCGCTGGTGGCCTTTGACGTCGGCCCCACACAGGAGCTGGCCCAAGTCGCCCTTTCGGTGGGCATCGCCCACCCAGACGAACTCCCACGAGGCGAAAGCCATCTGAGGGTGCGCCGAACTTTCTGCTTCATCGACCTCAGCGGGTTCACCGTCTACACACGCGAGCACGGCCCGCACGCCGCGGTGACGCTGCTGACCGATTTTCGCCGCGTCACTCGCAGCGTCGCCGCCAAGCGCGGGGTGCGGTTGGCTAAGTGGCTGGGCGACGGCGCCATGCTGGTGGCAGCACAGGCCGCGCCGGCAATAGCGCTCGGCGCGCATCTGATCGACCATTTCTCCACAGGCGATGAGGTGAAGCTGCGGGTGGGCGCCGCGACCGGCGAGGCGCTCCTGTTCGAGGGCGACGACTACATCGGCGAACCGGTGAACCTGGCAGCCAAACTCTGCGCATCCGCTGAGGGTGGACAGATGTTCGCCGTGGTCGACGAGCTGGATCTGCCTGACTGGGTGCGGCTCGTCGGCAAGGTCACAGTTGACGTCCGGGGCGTGGGCCGCATCGGCGGCGTCAGCCTGCTGCAACCCGCCCGGCTCGTGAAGGACCGCGAGGATCCCGCACAGCGGTGAGACGCGGCAGGCTGATGACGGCGAGAACTGCCAGAGGCGGCAAACGCAAAGGGTCGAGCAGCCGAGGCGAGCGCGCCTCATTTCTGCGCCGTGGCCCTGCCTGGACACGGGCCGTGCTCGCTGGCCTGCTGATGGCGGCGTCGGTGCCTCCGTGGGGCTGGTGGCCGCTGGGATTCGTCGGCATGGCCCTGTGGGCGGAGGTGCTGGCGGAACCAAGCCGCTCGCTAAGGGCGGCCTTGTCGGCTCTGGTGGCTGCAGCGTGGCTGGCACCCTCCACGGTGTGGATGATCGATCTCAGTGCACCGGGATGGGTCTGTGCCGTCGCGGGGTTCGCCGCCATGCACGCCCTGGCGGGGGCAGCGGTCCCCGAGGACCGTCGCCGCTGGGCGGCGTTCCCCGCCGTCTTCACGCTGGCCGAGGCGCTGCGTTGGTATTGGCCATTCGGCGGTGTCCCGCTGGCGACAATGGCAATGGCGCAGGTGTCGGGACCTCTGGCCGTCACCGCCCGCCTCGGCGGTGATCTGCTGCTGTCGGGCCTTACAGCCGTCGTCGGGGTGACGCTCGCGGCGGTTGCAGCGCTGCGCCCCAAGCCGGTTCTGATCGGCGCGGCGTTGATCGCCGTCGTCGGCTTTGCGGCAAGCCAGTCGCCGCGCTCAAGTGCCGCAGCCGACAGGGTGCTACAAGTGGCCGCTGTGCAGGGCGGCGGTCCTCAGAACACGCGGGCGGATATCTGCGAGACGCGCGGTGTGTTCGAACGCCATCTCCAGGCCACGACCGCCCAGGTGACAGGCGATGTCGACCTGATCGTCTGGCCTGAAGACGTGGTGCATCTCAGCCCTCCCAGCGCGGCAGCCCCCGCTCGCTGCGGAGACCAGACCACGCTGACTGCGACGGAGGCCGGCTCCCGCCTGTCGGATCTGGCCAACGAGAAAGAGGCGGTCTTGGTGGCGGGCTTCTTCGAGCGCTCCCCGACGGCAGATCGAATCTCAACTACGTGCGCGCCTACGACACCAACGGCAGCGCCACCGACGAATACCACAAGCGCCAGCTCGTGCCGTTTGGCGAGTACGTCCCGCTTAGATCTCTGGTGGAGCGCTTCAGCGACGAACTCCCTGGTCGGGATGTCCGGCGTGGTCCGTCCACCGCGCCCGCCACGCTGGACACTCCGATCGGGCCGCTCGGCGTGTCCATCTCGTGGGAGGTGTTCTTCGGGCACCGCGCCCGAAGCGCTGTCGGCGACGGCGACGGCGTGATACTGCTGAACCCGACCAACGGATCCAGCTACTGGCTCACCGTCGTGCAGTCCCAGCAGATCGCCTCCAGCAGGCTAAGGGCCATTGAGACAGGCCGCTGGGTGGTTCAAGCCTCCCCTACCGGCTTCAGTGCCGTGATCGACCCTGCCGGAAAGGTCGTCGAGCGCTCCGGTGTCTCTGAGACCCGGGTGATCCGAGCCGCCGTAGAGCCCCGCCGCGGCGATACGCTCGCCGTTCGATTAGGGGTCTGGCCGGTTGTGGCGGTCGCAGTGTTGGCACTGGCCCAAGCATTGGGAGCAGGTCGACGGCTCACAGGACGGAGGCCGCGGTGACAACACAGAGGCCTCAGCCCGATTCTGGCGGCCGCCCTCGATCGGGCCCGCTTCGCATCGCCATGCTGTCGTATCGCAGCAAGCCTCACGTGGGCGGTCAGGGCGTCTACGTGAGCCGGCTGTCGGCCGCACTGGTCGACTTGGGCCATCAGGTGACCGTGCTCAGCGGGCCGCCGTACACGCGCCTCGACCCGCGGGTGCCTTTGGTGAAACTCGGCGGGCTCGACCTTTGGGCGCCACCCCATCCGATGCGCAAGGCCAGGGCGTGGGAGTTCAAGACCTGGGTGGACGTCGCGGAGCATGTCTCGTTCGTGACCGGCAACTTCAGCGAGCCGATGGCGTTCAGCCTGCGGGCGTGGCGCTTCCTGCGCGGCCGCCGCACCGATTTCGATATCGTCCACGACAACCAGACGCTCGGCTGGGGAATCCTGGCGCTGCTGCGAGACGGATGGCCTCTGCTGGAAACAATCCACCATCCCATCACCGTGGACCGCCGTCTGGAGCTGATCCACGCCCGCACCCTGCGAGAGCAGATCGGCAAACGCCGATGGTACGCGTTTACCAAGATGCAGACGCGGGTCGCCCGCCGGCTACCACGGGTGCTGACAGTGTCCGAATCGTCTAAGGACGACATCAGCCGCGATCACGGCGTGCCACTAGAGCGCATCCACGTGGTGCCCGTGGGTGTCGACCCCGAGACGTTCGCGCCGATGCCGTCGGTGGCCCGCAAGACGGGCAGGCTGGTGACCACCGCCAGCGCGGACGTGACCATGAAGGGGCTCAGCTACTTGCTGGAGGCCCTCGCCAAGCTGCGAACCGAGCGCCATGTAGAGCTGACGGTAATCGGCGCCGCGAAGCCCGACTCTCCGGCCAGCCGCGTGATCACCGACCTGGCGCTCGAAGACGCCGTGACGTTCGTGTCTGGAGTGTCCAGCCGCCGCATCGTGGAGATCTACGCAGAGTCCGAGCTGGCCGTGGTGCCGTCGCTGTATGAGGGCTTCTCACTTCCCGCTATTGAGGCGATGTCGTGCGGCGTGCCGGTGGTAGCCACCACCGGCGGCGCTCTGCCGGAAGTGACCGGCGCTCACGGCGAGACTTGCTACTCGACCGAGCCGGGCGACTCCGAGGCTCTAGCCGCCGTGATCCGCGTCGCGCTCGACGACCCTGCGGGACGGGCCCGAGTGGGCGCGGCCGGGCGTCGGCGGGTGATCGACAAATGGTCTTGGCACAACACCGCGGCGAGCACCGTCGAGCAGTACCGGGCCGTGCTGGACTCCGAGCCCGGGCTCGCGCCGCCGGCCGCGACGCGGCTCGCCTCGGCTGCCGCAGCCGCCCGGGGCCAGCTGAGCCGATGGGGTCGGCGATGCTGACAGTGGACTACGGCCTGCTGGGCCTGGCCCGCGGCGAACGGCTGCTCGATCTGGGCTGCGGGTTCGGACGCCATTCTTATGAGGCGCTGCTGCGCGGCGCCGAGGTGGTCGCTTGCGACATGGCCAGGCCCGAGGTGGAGCGAGTACGCGACCTAGCGGGGCTGATGATGACCGAGGGCGAGATCGGTGCTGGGGCGCTCGCAGCTGCGGCCCAGGGCGACGCGGTGAGGCTGCCGTTCGATGACGCCTCATTTCACAGGGTGATCGCGTCAGAGGTGCTGGAGCACGTGCCCGACGACAAGACTGCCTTCGCGGAGCTGGCGCGAGTGCTGCGGCCGGGAGGGCGGCTGGCCGTAACCGTTCCCGCGTGGCTGCCCGAGACGGTCTGCTGGAGACTCTCGAGCCAATATCACGCTCCGGCAGCTCCGGGCGGCCATGTGCGGATCTACCGGCGGCGCGATGTGAATGCCAGGCTCGTCTCGGCAGGTCTGCGGCCCGGCCGCCGGCACCGGGCGCATGCTCTGCACACCCCCTACTGGTGGCTGCGCTGTGTCGTCGGTCCCAACCGCGAGATCGGCGAGAGCCGTTGTGTGCGTGCCTACCACAGGCTGCTTGAGTGGGACATCGTGAAGCGACCGGCACTCACTGCCGGGTTGGAGAGGCTGCTCAACCCGGTGCTAGGCAAGAGCCTCGTGGTGTATGCCGACAAGCCGCTCGCCACGGCGCGGGTCCTCCAGCAGCGCCCAGAAGAGGCCGCCCGTGCTGCCTGATCAGCACTTGGCCAGATCCGGTCGCAGGGCTTTCACGAGGCGCACAGTCGGCAGCCCAGCAGCAGCGCACGCACTCGCGCCGGCGGAAGTGAGCGTCACCGCGGACTCCATCGTGGCCTGCCAGCTCCCGAGCGGCATGATCTGCTGGTTCGAGGGCGGACACGCCGACCCGTGGAACCACACCGAGGCGGCAATGGCGCTAGCGGCCGCGGGCCGGCGGGCCGAGGCTGACGCCGCGTTTCAGTGGCTGGCCGACGCGCAGCGTGCAGACGGCTCATGGCACCAGTACTACACCGCGTTGGGTGTGGAGCAGGACAAGCTTGACGCCAACGTCATCGCGTACCCGGCCACGGGCGTCTGGCACCATTGGCTGCGCTTCCGCGACCCCGGGTTCCTTGAGGACATGTGGCCGGTTGTGTCGGCAGCTCTCGATTTCGTGCTCGGTCTGCAAACCTCCGGTGGCGAAGTCCTCTGGGCTCGCCACGCCGACGGCACGCCTTGGCCCTATGCGCTGCTGACCGGCTCGTCGTCGATCAGCCACAGCCTGCGCTGCGGACTGGCCATGGCCCGACGAGTGGGTGCCGAGAAGCCCGGTTGGGAGCTGTCTCTGGCGCGACTCGTTCACGCCATCCGATACCGGCGCCGAGAGGCGTTCTCTCCCAGGGACCGCTGGGCTATGGACTGGTACTATCCGGTGCTCACCGGCGTGCTGCGCGGCTCCGAAGCCCGCTCAGCGCTGAAGGCCTGTATCGATGATTTCGTGCTGGACGGTGAGGGCGTGCGTTGCGTGCGCGACAAAGACTGGGTCACTACCGCGGAGACCGCCGAGTGCGCTATGGCGTTCTTAGCCGCTGGCGACCGCGGCACCGCCGAGGCGCTGCTGTCTTGGACTGCGCGCCTGCGCGCTGCTGACGGCCGCTACTACACGGGGCGTGCTTTCCCAGATCAGGTGATCTTCCCGGCAGGCGAGCGCACAACATATTCTGCGGCGGCAGTGCTGCTTGCTTCTGACGCTTTCGCAGGCACCACCCGAGCCTCACGGCTGTTCGCCGACCACGATTTCTTGCCCGCGGCTCTGAACATCCGCCCCGAACCTGTAGACGACAGTGTCTTCTAAGCCCGAGCCCCGTTGCCGTTAGTCGCCGGTCGTCACAGCTGGGGCTTTGCGAGGGCCTGGGCAATAAGTTCGAAGGGGTGAACGACTTCTAAACCCGCGGCGGCCAGGTGCAGGGAGCACCCAGGGTTGGCGCTGGCCACCACCGAGGCACCCGATCGGGCCACGGCAGCGGTCTTGCGGTCGCGGATGGCAGCGGCGAGTTCCGGCTCCAGCAGCGAGTAGGCGCCGCCGGCGCCGCAGCACAGCCCGTCGTCGTCAAGCATCACGACCTTGCTTACAAACGGCCTAAGCACTTCAGCTACGTGCTGGTGATTTCGCTGCAAGTGCCGCAGATGGCACGGATCCTGCACGGCGACGGTGATGCCCAGCGGTGCGACCCGCCGGCGGCGGGTGAGGTCGCCGAGCCGCGGCACCAGCCATTCATGGACGTCGAACACCCGCGCCGAGAACGCGCTTGCCTCCGCGGTGCCAAGCAGCCGTCCGAAGCCCTTCA
Organism: Acidimicrobiales bacterium; assembly: GCA_965214945.1. Lineage (GTDB taxonomy): Bacteria > Actinomycetota > Acidimicrobiia > Acidimicrobiales > Aldehydirespiratoraceae > JAAXHB01. The sequence goes on from OZ244029.1 coordinate 2,055,007, forward strand.
AAGCGGCGCCGCACCCGGCTGAGTCCACGAGGATGGGCCGCTCGTCGCCGGACAGGCCGTCGATCACACGGCGGGCCGCGGCGCGGGCACCGTCAGCGAGGCCGGCATGGGCGTACAGCGCCCCGCAGCACGGCGCAGCGCCGTTCGTGGGCGCGGTGGCTACACCCACCGCCTGCGCCACACACTGAACGGCGAGATGGACTTCACGCTGCCATGCGTCCATAACGCAGCCCGTGAAGAGCCATGCGTCGTCACCGGACGCTTTGAGCCTGCGCTGGCGAATCGGAAGGCGCTCCGGAAGTCCGAGACGACGAGAGGGCACCAGGCGGAATCGCTGGCCCAGAGCCAGAAGCCAGGATCCGGTCAGCAGCAGCCGGCGGTGGCGTAGCATTCTCAGGCCGAGCCGCTGCCACCGCGGCGTGATTCGGCCTTCGGCGGCCAGAGTAGCCCTGGTGCCCTCCATGAGATGCCCGAACTCCACCCCGCTGGGACACGCCGTCTCACAGCCCAGGCACTGCACGCAGGTCTCCATCGACCGCGTGAACTCGTCGGTAATGGGCGCGTCCTCCACCTGAACTGCTCGCATCAGCGCGATGCGGCCTCGAGGCGATTCGGTGTCGCGTCCGGTGACCCTGAACGTCGGACAGTGCGGCAGACAAAGCCCACAAGCGACGCAGGCGGCCAGCTCGTCGTCGTTGAGGCCCAGATCCATCGTCAGCGCCTCAGCGGATCACGGCCGGGATTCAACCGGCCGGTCGGATCGAAGCGGGCTTTCAGGCGGCGGTTCAGCTCCACCACGCCGGGCGGAACCGCGCGCGGCGGCTGCGGCTGGGACGCGTGCACCATTCCCACTCCTATCTCAGCTACGAACCGATCAGGCGGCCCGACCAGACCTGCGCCGCAGCCGTCGCCGTAGAGCGACTCGACCACATCCGACCCCGCTCTGTCCGCCGAGCCGAAAGACAGCGCCTCGGCGGGACGGCACGACCAGCGATGCGACGGCAGGGCTGGCGGGCCGGCGGCCTTCGACACTCGGCCGAGGCGCTCCATAGCCGCCAGGTCGTCGGCGACATCGTCGTGGTGGCCGCTGAGCATCGCCCACGCCGACGCCCCGTCCCACAAGATCGAACAGGCGGTGCCGCAACACCTCAGCACCTCGGCGGGATCGGCGCCCTCAGCGCGCGCCCATAGCTCGCAGTCCGGCACCGGCACAGTGCGCAACAGGGCCTCGCCGATCATTCCCAGCGTTCCTAGCGACCCCACTAGCAGCCTGCACAGGTCGAAGCCGCTGACGTTCTTCACCGTGGCTGCACCGCCGGTGGCGACCTGGCCCTCGGCAGTCACGAAACGAACCTGGAGAAGCGAATCGCGCACCGGCCCCATCCCCAGCCGACGCAGACTCGACTCACCAGCAGCGAGAGCACCGCCCACGGTGCCGCCGGGACGCTCAGGCAGAGCGGTGCGCTGGCCAGCGGTGGCAAGCTCCTCGTGAAGTTCGGTCACGACGGTGCCGGCGCGCACGCGCACCGTCATCTCCGCCGGTTCGTAAGCGACGATCCCGCGGGGGGCGGTCACCTCCGCAGTACCCAGGGCCGGCTCGCCGCCGAGGCTCCAGCGGGTTGCTCCGCCTCGAACGCACACCGGCCCGCCGGTGCCGATCTCCACCGCGAAGGCGGCCATCGCGGTGTCCGCCATATCCGGTCGGGCCGAACCCGCGAAAGCGGCCCCGGCGGCCACCGCGTCAGCCCCAGATGCCGCCGTCGGCGGCCTTCAAGGCTCCGATGTCGGCGCAGCTGTGAGCGCTGGGCAGCACCTTGCCCGGGTTCATGCGACAATGGGGATCGAAAGCCGCCCGCAATCGGGCCTGCTGCTCGAGGTCGACATCGGTGAACATCAGGCTCATGTAGTCGCGTTTTTCTACTCCGATGCCGTGCTCGCCCGACAGCGCCCCGCCCGCGGCAAGCGACACCTCGATGATCTCGCGGCCTGCGGCGTGCACGCGCTGCATCACGCCAGGCTCGCGCCCGTCGTAGGCGAGGATCGGGTGCAAGTTGCCGTCACCGGCGTGGAACACGTTTAGCACGACGAGCTCCCAGCGGTCGACTATCTCGTAGACCTTTTCCAGCACCTCCACCAGACGGCTGCGAGGCACCACCGTGTCGTGCAAGTAGTAGTCGGGCTTGATATGAGCTATAGCACCAAAAGCGCTCTTGCGGCCCTTCCAGAGGCGGGCTCGCTCGTTGTCGTCGGCAGCCGTGCGCACGCTCGCAGCCCCGCACTCCTCGACGATCGACCTCACCCTCTGCGCGGCGTCGGCGACTCGGCCTGGCGGGCCGTCCACTTCCACCAGCAGCACAGCAGCCGCGTCGCGGGGGTATCCAGCCTGAGCAAAGTCCTCGACTGCCGCAACGCATCGCTGGTCGAGCATCTCGATGGCCGCGGGCACGACGCCGGCAGCGATCACAGCGCCCACCGCAGCCGCCGCGTCCGACACGTCGCCAAAGGCCGCCAGCATCGTCACGACCGCCGCCGGATTGCGTGTGAGGCGAACCGCGACCTTGGTGGCGATGCCGCACATCCCCTCAGAGCCGACGAACGCGCCCCGCAGGTCGTAGCCGCACGGCTCGGCGTCGAGGCCCCCGAGCATCACTGTTTCGCCGTCGGAGAGCACGACCTCTACGGCCATCACGTGGGCGCTGGTGACACCGTAGGCCAGGCAGTGAGGCCCGCCGGAGTTATTGGCGACGTTGCCGCCGATGGTGCATGCCTGCTGGCTGGACGGGTCGGGCGCGTAGTGCACCCCGAGAGGCGCGAGCTGCCGCGACAGGTCGAGGTTCACGATGCCGGGCTGCACCCACGCCACGCCGTTGGCGACGTCGACCTCCAGCAGCCGGTTCATCCGTGTGAGAGCGAGCACGACCGGGCTGCCCAGCGGAGCGGCGTTGCCGGCGAGTCCGGTTCCGGCTCCCCGGGGCACCACCGCGCGGCCGTAACGGGCAGCTATCCGAACACATTCCGACACCTGTTCGGCGGTGTCGGGATAGCAAACCGGCCCGGCGCTTCCATCGCCAAAGACCGAAGCGTCGCGTGAGGCCAGATATCGGGCCACGGCGTCAGCGCGCACCCGCTCAGCGCCAATCGCCGCCATCAGTTCGGCTGTCAGCGCGTCGTCTCGACCCCGGCTGGCGCTGTGATCGCCGGCGGCAGGCGGCGCTGACGCTGAGCGCCCTTTCCTGAACCTCCGGGCAGCGCCTACAAGAACACCAGCCACACCCGCGAAGCTAACACCGCCCGCGCGGTTCGCCGCCTTTGGGGCGGTTCGCCGCCTTTGGGACGCCGACGAGCTAGCCCACCCCGTCCCGCCGGTCAGGCCGAGGCCGACGCCGACGGCTCCATCACCGAGCCCGGCCATCAGCAATAAGAACAAAAAGGACATCAACACACGGGAATCCAGCGACCACCTCGAATCTAGCGATCACGTCTTCGGTGGCGCGGCTTCGCCGCAGGCGGTAGAGGCTGTAGCAGTGAGCAGCGAGCCGGTTCGGAGCCGTGAAAGACGTGAAGGCGGGGGGTACTCGGTCGGGGTTAGTGCGAATAGCGCTAGCGGGGATGTGATATGGTGTGCTTGCCAGCACCGGCATCCGAGGAAAGGGGAGAGCGATGGATGGTGAAGTAGCGCTGACAGCTTTCGCGGTGGTCGCCCCGATGTTAGCCGTGTTCTTGGCGGCAATGACTTTTGCTATCAGATGGATTGTCAAGTCCATACTCGACGCAGGGTTGGCGGGAGTGAACGCCAAAATCGACACCGGACTGGTGCAGCTGAACGCCAAAATCGACACCGGACTGGTGCAGCTGAACGCCAGGATCGACGGGCTAGAGGACCGGGTAGACCGACTGTCCAACCGGGTAGACCGACTATCCAACCGGGTAGACCGACTGTCCAACACTGTTGAAAAGATTGCCAAACGGCAAATCGCCAACGACGCTTGGCGCCTCGAGGCCGACAACCGTCTAACCAGAATCGAGAACAGACAAATGGAAGCCGCCCTGCCACTCACCGGCGGGGCCGCCGACTGACACGACTCGACTGCAGCAGGCGGCGTCCACGTCGGCGGAGCCGCACGTTCGACAAGAAGCCCACCCCAACAACGAGACCAGAAACCCTACAAACGGCAGCCAAGACGCCGCCAGAGTCCGCGCAGTTAATTGCGCAGTGAGGCGCTTACACCGTTCCCACGAGAAATTTCACGGTGATGCGGCAGCATTGATGTGCACAGCCCCGCCCCGACTACGAAAGAGTCCGGACACGGAAGCCGGTTCTCCTAGGTCGTGCCTCTTGTTAGCGGTTCTGTCAATACTCGTTAGCGGTTCTGTCATAACCATCGGGGGAGGCCGCTTTCTTCTCTGTCAGCTTCAATCCTCCCCGACCGCGTCGTCCTGTACAGGACAAGTAAGAGCTGTCGATGTTTGAACATTGTCGACGGCGGCCGCAGCATCCTGGGTCCGATGTCTGCTTCAAGGCCCCACGAGACCCAGCCGGGCCGGGAGTAACGAACAAAGAACTCAAGATATGGGCCAGGTGAGCAGGCCTCGATAATGCTGTATTACTCGTCCGGCTGCGTGAATGCTCCCGCTTCGGTATCTCGATCATGTTGACCTAACGACGACCAGCTGGGAACATGCGCATGCTGCTCTTCACATCAAGTTATATCATATTATGGTGGGAGGCGTTCCTATCGCAATATTGGACGTGCCGGAAGACCGAAGGGACGTGATGGGAAGGAAGACCGAAGGGACGTGATGGGAAGGTCGTGGGGCTCGATGCGCGAATTCGAAGCCTTCCTCGACGACGGCGGGATCGTCGAGGCTGACGACGCCATGCCCGAACCCTATCGCCGCACCGTCTTCAGGTTCATCGAGATGCACGCCAACAGCGAGCTGATGGGCGGTCTGACCGAGCGGGACTGGATCCCCAAGACTCCCGGGCTCCGGCACAAGATGGCAGTACTGGCCAAGACCCAGGATGAGATTGGCCACGGTCATCTGCTCTACATGGTGGCGGCCGACATGGGCGTGAAGACCCGGACGCAGATGTTGGAAGAGCTGTTCGCCGGCAAGAGCCGATTTCACAACGTGTTCCACTACCGGGCTGAGACGTGGGGCGATCAGGTCGCCATCGCCTTCCTTGTCGACGCCGCCGCGCTCATCAGCCAGCAGGCGGTGTTCAAGAACTGCTCCTACGGGCCGTACCGCCGAATCCTTAGGCGGATCATCGCCGAGGAAGGCTTCCACATGCGACTGGGAGAGGACCGAATGATGCGGATCGCCCAGGGCACCGTCAGACAGCGCCGAATGTTCCAAGAAGCGCTCGACCGCTGGTTCTGGAGGGCGCTGCAGCTGTTCGGCCCCGACTCGAAGCCCGACGACGTGCTGCTGCGCTGGCGTATCAAGTCGGAGCGCAACGAGGTACTCCGCGACCGCTGGGTGCAGAAGTTCGTTCCGATGCTGCAGAGCTACGGGTTCTCGATCCCCGCGCCCGGCCTTCGGTGGGACGCCGACATCGGACGCTGGGATGTCGGGCCCATCGACTGGGAGCCACTGAAGCGAACCCTGGCCCAGGACGGTCCCGACTCCTCCCGCCGGATCGGAGAGGCCGCGGCCAACTGGCGGCGGACGGCATGGGTGCGCGATGCCCTTGTCGAGGCCGAGGCGTCGTGAGCCCGACGGCCGGCGACGGAGTGTACGGCGGGTCGGCCGACCCGCGCGTCGAAGTCGAATCAGACCTTGTCCGGCGGATCCGCCGAGCCTTGGCTGACGTGGACGACCCCGAGTATCCCGGGGTGTCGATCGTGGGTCTGGGTCTGCTGGAGCGGCTCGACGTTGACGAGCGCGGCGCTGTGCGGGTGGGACTCGTGCCCACTTTCACCGGATGTCCGGCGCTGGCCGTGATCGCAGCTGAGGTCGAAGCGGCCACCGGGTCGGTGGACGGTGTGTCTTCGGCAACGGTCAAGTGGCTGATGTCGCCGGCTTGGAGCGTCGAGCGCGTCAGCACAGAGGCGCGGGCCGCGTTGGCTCGGGACTTCACCGTGGCAGTGCCGATCGGCGGCACCGCTGCGACCTGCCCCCGATGCGACTCGATGACGCGCGAGCTGTCGCGGTTCGGTCCTAGCCGATGCCGGTCGGTTCACCGCTGCGGCGGCTGCGGCGAGGTCGTCGAGGTGCTGAGAGCCTGAAAGGTTTGATGGCTAGCGATCTATACCGAGCTGCTGAGAGTTCGAGGACCTGAGGATGGCGACGCATGGCGACGTATGAAGTGTTCATCTCCAAGGACAGCCGCTATGGGTACCGCCACGCGGGCGCACTCGAGGCCGCCACCGACGAGCTGGCGCTGGTGCTGGCCCGCGAGAGCTACCTGCGACGAGCGGAGGGCGACCGCCTGTGGCTGGTGCGGCGAGATCACGTGATCGCGGCCGAGGCCGGATTCATCGAGCCCAACGCCGACAAGCCGCACCGACACCACGACGGGGCCGCCGTCGCCCGGCGGCGCAAGGCCATCCGCGAGCGACGGGCATGACCGACGGAACCGTGGTCGCGGGTCGCAACGGGCTCGCCGGCCGGGTGCGACGCTGCGGAGAAGCCCAGCAAGGCCCGCGGAATGGCTGCACGGAGAAGCGACCATGACCCGCAGGAACAGCAGCGTCCGAGAGTTTCTGCTGGCCTTCGCCGACGATGAACACCTGATGGGCCAGCAGCACGCAGAGTGGATCGGGGTGGCTCCGTTCTTGGAAGAAGACCTGGCCACCTCCAGCATCGGCCAAGACGAGCTTGGGCACGCCGCTCTGCTGTACGAACTCGTCCTGGAACTTGACGGAGTCGAGCCTGAAGACACCGCCGTTGATGCCCTCGCTTATGGCCGGGCCGCATCGGAGTACCGATCGTGCCATCTGGTGGAGTACGCCACCGCTGACTGGGCCGAGGCTCTAGTGCGCCACTGGCTCTACGACCTCGTCGAGGAAATGCGCTGGGGGCTGCTGGTGGATTCGTCGCTCCCGCAGCTGGCCGCCATCGCGGCTCGAGCCAAACGCGAGGAGGCATTTCATCGCCGCCACGCCGACGCGCTGATCGACTCGCTGATCGACTCGCCGGCGGCCCGGTCGAGGATTCTGGCAACGCTGGAGAAGCTCGCTCCTATGGCCGAGGGCGTGCTCGAGCCGGTTAGCGGCGAGAAGGAGGCGATCGACCGGGGAATCACCGCCCGGTCGGGGCTCGACCTCCTGCCCGGCCTGCACGAGGCCGTCACGATCCGCTTCGGCATAGGCCAGTTCGACCCAAACCGGCCCGGCAAGGGCTGGGTCGACTTAGAAGGGTCCGGGTTTGCTGATCCCGAGATGCGGATCGCCCGCCTCGGGCAGGCGCATCGCACACAGCGCTCCGACGATTTCGCGCCGCTGATGTCCCGGATGCGTGAGGTGCTCGACTTCGATCCGGCCGCGGTCTGGTAGCGGCTGCGGTCTGGTAGTGAGCGCAGATCACGCAGCGTTTCAAAGATTAATAGGAGGCGCGGTGACTGCTGTTTGCGAATCTGAGGCCTTCAAGACGACGGGCTCTCAGCCGGCTATCCGGCCCGGATGCCCGGTCGGTTCGGCCCGTGAACCACCCTGGAATCGACGAGACACCCGACACCAACGTCGCCGGCAGTCGGTCAATCTAGGCTGGACGTCAGAGAGCCACAGCAAGGAGATCGCAGTGACAAGCTCTCTCCGCAAATACTCCGAGGCGAACCTGTGACAGCGGCCGACTACCACCGTCTCCCGGTGGAAGCCCCTGTGCCGCCGTCGGGATGTCCTGTCAACGGTGAGTTCACGCCCTTTGATGCCGGCTACCTGGACGACCCCTACGCGGTGCTGGCCAGGCTGCAGGCCGAGACGCCCGTCTTCTACTCCAGCAAGCTCGGCTATCTGGTGCTGACCCGCATGGAGGACATCACCAAGGTGTTACTGAATCCGCAGGTGTTCGGTTCGCAGAACGTGCAAGACCCGGTGTTCGGTATCAGCGAAGCGGCCCGGGCCGTGCTCAGCACTCACGACTTCGACCCTGTGGCTGTAATGTCCAACCGCCAGCCCCCCCACCACGGACGCATCCGGGCTCACACCAAGAAGGGCTTCTCCAACCGGCGGCTGCGAACGCTGGCGCCGTATATACGCGGTCGCTGCCGCGAACTGGCAGACGTGCTGCTCGCGGCCGGGCCGCCCGCCGACTTCGTGACAATATTCGCTCACCCTCTGCCAGGCGAGACGATCTTCCGTTTCATCGGGTTCCCCGCCTCCGACGACGAAATGCTCAAGCAGTGGTGCTCCAACCGGCTTGCCTTTACCTGGGGGCGGCCCACCGCCTCCGAGCAGACCGAGATCGCATCCAAGATGCTGGCCTATTGGCGTTACTGCCGGAGATTCGTGGCCTCCAAGGTCGACGATCCCGGCGACGACTTCACCTCGGAGCTGCTGGCCGTACACCATGCCGACCCGGAACAGCTCGCCTACCGGGAGGTGGAGTCGATCGTGTATGGCCTGTCTTTCGCGGGACATGAGATCGTCAGCCATCTACTGTCGAACGCGCTCATCTGCCTGCTGCAACGGCGCCCGCAGTGGGACGAGCTGTGCGCTGACGCTTCGCTCATACCCAACGCCCTGGAGGAGGTGCTGCGCTTCGAGTCGCCCCAGACCAGCTGGCGGCGGGTGGCCAACTGCGACACCACCGTGGCCGGAGTGAGCGTGCCGGCCGGGACCAACATCTTCTTGAGCCTGGCTGCGGCCAACCATCAGCCCGGCCAGTTCGAGAACCCGGACACCTTCGACATCTGCCGGCCCGACGCGCGCAACCACATCTCTTTCGGCAAGGGCATCCACTTCTGCCTCGGGGCCCGAATGGCCCGCATGGAGGCTGCGATCATGTTGGAGGTGATCACGGAGCGGATCCCGTCTCTGCGACTAGCAGAGGGCAGGAGTCTGCAAAGGTTCCCTAACTTCACCTTCCGCGGGCCACAGAAGCTGCTGGTGGCCTGGGACGGGTGAAACGCCCGCCACCGCCTGCCCAGGAGACCAAAGAGACCGTGACACCCGGCCCGCCCGACACGACTGCGACAGCCGGCATCGCTGAGGCTGCTCAGCCTGGTGAACGGCCCGAGACGATACCGGCTCTGGTGGCAAATGCCGCGGCCCGTTTCGGTGCTGCCGAGGCACTGGTGGACGGCGAGACGCGCATGACCTTCACCGAACTGGACGAAAAGGTAGCGGTCATGGCCCGAGCCTTGACGGCGCGAGGGCTACGCCACGGCGACCGGGTGGGCGTGTGGGGGCCCAACAGCTGGGAATGGGCCGTGGCCGCTCTCGGCGTGCATGCGGCGGGCTGTGTGGTGGTGCCGGTCAACACACGCTTCAAGGGCGACGAAGCCGCGCACGTGCTCGGCAGGGCCCGCGCCCGGATGTTGTTCACCGTCAGCGGGTTCCTAGGTATCGACTACGTGGAGATGCTGCGCGCCGCGGCACAAGGCGCGCCCTTGTCGCTGGAGGAGATCATGGTAATGCGCGGCGCCGCCCCTGCGGGTACGACCGCGTTCGAGGATCTGATGGCGTCAGGCGCAGACCGGAGTGCGCCAGCCAGACAGGGCCTTCCGGCCGTCACGGGCGGCGACGCCTGCCACATCATGTTTACCTCGGGTACCACCGGGCAGCCCAAAGGCGTGGTGCTCACCCACGCGGCCACCTGCCGGGCCTACCGGAGCTGGGCTTCGGTGATCGGGCTGCGCCACGGCGACCGATACTTGATCGTCAACCCGTTCTTCCACTCATTCGGCCTCAATGCCGGGATCCTGGCCTGCCTGATGACTGGGGCGACCATGATCCCGCATCCGGTGTTCGACGTGGAGTCGGTGATGGAGCGCATCCCGGCCGAGCGGGTGTCGGTGCTTCCCGGCCCGCCGTCGGTCTACCAGATGATCCTCAACCATCCCGACCTGGACTCCTTCGACATGTCCACGCTGCGCCTAGCCGTGACCGGTGCAGCTCCTGTGCCGGTCACGATGATCGAGGCCATGCGAGACCGGCTCGGCTTCGAGGTGGTGGTCACCGGCTACGGCCTCACCGAGGCGTCGGGAATCGTTTCGATGTGCCGCCACGACGACGACCCCGAGACGATTTCGACCACGTCAGGTCGGGCCATCGACGACGTGGAGATGCGGATCGTCGGCCTCGACAACCGCGAGCTGCCCAGAGGAGAGCCGGGCGAGATCGTGGTTCGGGGCTACAACGTGATGGGCGGCTACCTGGAAGACGCCGCGGCCACGGCTGAGGCGATCGACGATGAAGGCTGGCTGCACACCGGCGACATCGGCGTTATGGGCGGCGCCGGCTACGTGACCATAACCGACCGCCTGAAAGACATGTTCATCTGCGGCGGCTTCAACGCCTACCCGGCTGAGATCGAGGCGGTCATGCTGACCCATCCGGCTGTGGGCCAAACCGCAGTGGTGGGTCGGCCCGATGAGCGCCTCGGCGAGGTGGGCCACGCGTTCGTAGTACCCGCGGCCGGCGCCGAACCCACCGACGGCTCAGCCGCCTGTGAACTCTCGGCAGCGATCATCGCCTGGTGCCGCGAGCGGATGGCCGGCTACAAGACACCCAGAGGGGTGACCTTCACCGGCGAGCTGCCACTGAACGCCTCCGGCAAGGTGCGCAAGCACGTCCTGCGCGACCGCCTGAGATCCGAGGCCGCCGAGGCCGGTCAATCCAAGAGCTGAGCCGAGAGCCTCTTGGCGGCGTCCGCCACGGCCATGCCGTGATCGTGGACGCGGTCGGGGTCGGGGAACCTGTACGCCGGGCCGTGCACGTGCAGCGCCGCCTGGGTGTGACCGTCGGGCACGGCCACCGCCGCGGCCACCGAGTTGATGCCCGCCGCGAATTCCTCGTACACCCAGGCGTAGCCGATGCTGCGGACTCGAGAGAGGCGCTCTCGCAGCGCGTCGGGGTCGGTCATCGTCTTGGAGGTGCAGCGCCGCAGAGGCAGCGCCAGACATTCCTCGACACCCGCGGCACCCATCTGCGCCAGCATCACCAGCCCCGAAGGCACCGCGTGAAGGGGGGCACGCTCGCCCGTCCAATCCCTCACCTGCACATTTGACGACGACTCGGTCTGATCGAGGTAGTAGACCTCGCCGGAGTCGATAATCGACAGCCCGGCCACTTCATTTAGGCTCTCGGCCAGCTCTAGCAGGTGGGGACGCGCCGCAGCCACCAGGCTTCGTCCCGGCGAAGTCGAGCCGGCCAGATCGACTAGGCCGGGGCCGAGCCGGTATTCGCCACTCTCGGCAGCTTTTTGAACCGCCTTCTCGGCTTCGAGAGCGCCGAGAAGGCGCGAGACGGTGCTCTTGGGCAGATTCACCCGATCGGCCAGCTCCGTCACCCCCATCGAGCCCACCGCCAGGGCGCGCATCAGCGCGAACGACCGCTGCACCGCCTGGACGGTCACGACGACGCGGCCTTGCCTGCCGCACAAGGCGCTTCCGCTGTGCCCTGACGACCGCCCGCCACAACGATCTCCCGGCGCGCCGGTCAGCCGCGGCGGCGACGTATCTCTTCAGAGACTGCCGGGATTAGCAGGTGTAGGTCGCAGATCACCGCCCAGTTCGCTTTGGCGACCATGTTCGCCTCCGGATCGGTGTTCACAGCCAGGATGTGCTTGGATCCCACGGCACCAACCCAATGCTGGATCGCTCCGGAGATGCCCGAGGCGATGTAGATCTCCGGAGCGATACGGGTACCGGTCTGACCGACCTGATCGGAGTGCGGGCGCCAGCCGTTGTTTGTGACGGCTCTGCTGCAACCCACGACGCCGCCGACCAGCTCAGCCAGTTCTTCCAAGATGGCGAATCCCTCGGCTGAGCCGACGCCGCGGCCTCCGCCCACCACCACCTGCGCAGTCGGCAGGGTGACGCCCGCGGTGAGTACAACTCGGTCTTTCACCACGGTGCGGGACAGCTCCACGGGCAGATCCACCGTCACGGGCGACATGTCCGGCGCCGCGGGGGAGTCAACCGGCGACGACGCCACGGTGTGCAGGGCGCACGTCACCAGCGGCGTGGCAGTAATCAGGGTCACGTCCTCCAGCAGCGAGCCGCCCCACTGAACGCGGGTGATCGTCCAGAGCGCGTCGCCGCTCGACTCATCGGTGTCTCTGGGGCTCACATCCAAGCAGTTGGCTGTGAACGGCACATCGAGGCGGGCCGCAGCCTGGGCCATCACCTCGTTGCCCCGCTCGCTGCCGCAGGCCAGAACCGCACGCGGCTTCAGGATGGCCACCATCTGGGCGATCGTCTCTCCCCACGCCTCCGGACCGAAATCGCTGAGCACGTCGTGATCGGCGGTGTGGACGGCCACTGCACCGTAGGCACCCGCGTCTGCCGCGATGGCGGCCGAAGCGTCCGCAACAGCTGCCGCGCCGATCACCACTGCGTGCATCTCGGCTTCCATCTTCGCGGCCAGAGCACGGCCGAACGTCAGCGCCTCCCGGCCTGCTTCAGCAAGCACGCCCCGGTCGTGTTCCACAACCACCAGCAGCATCACAGCACCCCCAGATCTTCGAGGATGTCGACCACCGCGGGGGCCGCTTCAGGGCCGTGGCCTAGGATCATCGTCTCAGAGACGGTCTCAGCGGGCCGACGCAACCGCACCGACTGCTGCCCGCCCGCCTCGGCGTCGCTATGAAGCGTCACGATCTGAAGCCTGCGCGAAGCGAGACGACCCTTCATCGTTGGGTAGCGAGGCAGGTTGAGCCCCTCTTTCACCCCCAGCGCGACCGGCAGCGCCATCTCGTACACCTCGAAGCCGCCGTCGATCTCGCGTCGGGCACGCACAACCGGCCAACCATCGGAGCCGCCGGTGTCGTCGATCTCGATCCCTTTGATGCCGTTGACGATGGGGCGGCCCAGCGCGTGCGCGACCCTGACGCCCACTTGAAAGCCTCCGGAGTCCGCTGACTCGTTGCCGAACAGGATCAGATCGAACGGCCCGTCGTCTGACTCCAGCCTCTCGATGGCCGCGGTGAGCGCCTTAGCGGTTCGCTGCGGATCCCAGGCCTCGCCTTCGGTCGGCACGAGCACACCGCGGTGCGCGCCCACCGACGCCGCGTAGCGGAGCTGCTCAGCAGCCTCCGGGGGTCCGAGCGTGAGCACCGTCACCTCGCCGCCTTGGCGCTCGGCGATCTGAACAGCCTCCTCGACGCCGCACTCCTCGTGCGGGCTGGTGGTGAACCCGAGATGCGCCGCATCGACTGCCATGCCGTCGGCGGTGACGTTGATCTTGGCGCCCGGCGCCGGCACCCGCTTCACACAGCACAGAATCCGCATCGTTGTCTTCCTGTCGGTCCTCTCAGCAGCCCGCGCCGCAGGGTTCCCACGGCTCACGCGGCTCACGAGCGCATGCGAGTGTCGCCCGGATCAAACACGGCGCCGGTTCCGGCGACCTTCACCGGGAACAACTCGTTCATGTACATCACCTGCAGCTCGGTGCCCGCCTCGGCCAGCTCCGCGGGCAGATAGCCCATCAGCAGGTGCTTGCCCACCGACGGGCCGGGGCCAGCCGAAGTCACCCGCGACACCCGTCCGTGGGAGTCGACGATGCGCTCGCCCTCCGTGGTGAGGATCGGCTCGTTGCCACCCTGCATGTAGCGCTTGCGACCCCGGCTGTCGGTGAGGTCCTCCACGGTGAGGGCGCACATCAGCACCTCCGGCGGCCCTGCGGCGCGTGCCGCAAGGTACGCCTCCTTGCCGATGAAGTCGGCGGCCTTCACCTTGGGCCGGGCCAGTCCGGCCTCCAGCGGGTTGTACTCGCTCTCCAGCTCGGCGCCCATCAGTCGGTAGCCCTTCTCGAGGCGTCCCGAGGTTCCGTACACGCCGCCGCCCGTGGGCCGCAGCCCGAAGTCGGCGCCGGCGCGCATCAGCGCGTCCCACAGCGCCGGGCCGTCGTCCCACGAAACGTAGATCTCCCAGCCGGCGTCGCCCACATAGGAGATGCGGAACAGCGTGGCGTCCACCCGCAGGTCGCCACAGTCCAGCTCCACCTCTTTGAGCCAGCCATACGGCGAGCCCGCCTGGCTCAGGTCGGCGTCGCACAGCGCGCCAAGCACGGCCGGGGCGTTCGGACCCCAAAGGCCGAGCGTGGTTATGCGGTCGGTGACGTTGTCGAAGCTCACCGACCCGTCGCCGGGCATGTGGCGACGCACCCAAAACTCGTCGCGTCCGCCGTCGAACACGCCCGTCACCACGCGCATCTTGTCTTCCGCGAGTCGCATCATCGTGAGATCGGAGTGGAAGCCGCCGTCGGGCGTCAGCCATGGCGTGTAAATCGAGCGGCACACCGCCACGTCGACCTTGTTGACGGCCAGCCGCTCAGCGAAGTCCACCGCACCCGGCCCCGACAGCTCGTATATCTGGAAGGCGCTTAGATCGACCAGGCCGCAGTTATCGCGCAGGTTGAGGTGCTCGGCCACGGTTATCGGGCTCCACCAGCGGGCGTCCCATTCCACCTCGCGTCCCTCCACGCCGTAGCGGTCAACGAGGTCGGCGTTGGACTCGAACCATTGGGGCCGCTCCCAGGTGCGGGCCTGGAAGAACTCGGCGCCGAGGCTCTGCTGGCGCGAGAAGTAGGGGCCGACCCGCAGGTTGCGGCGGCTCTCCCACTGCTCGGACGGGTGAACGATGCCGTACGTCTTGTTGAAATGCTCGGCGCAGCGGGCCCAGATGTGCTCTTCGGAGCGCTCCTCGGGGTAGAAGCGGGCGACGTCGGCGCCGTGGGCGTCGATCACCCTGGGGTAGCCGTGGGTCATCCACTCGGCCACCACCTGGGCCATGCCCGGGCCTTCCTTCACCCAGACGGCCGCGGCCGACCATAGGTTACGCACCTCGGGGATCTCACCGAGGCAGGGCATAGCGTCGGGAGTAAGAGACAGAAGGCCGTTGATGGCGTACTTGATCTCGGCGTCGCCGAGCATGTCCATCAGATCGATCGCCTGCTCCATCTGATCGTCGAAGTCATCGGGCGTGAATGGCATCTCCGTGGGCGACAGGGCCGCCTCCTCATTGGACGGGATGTCGTCGGGGTGGTGGAAGATGGGCCTATGCGCGTAGGAGCCAACTTCCATCGAGCCCGCCGTCTGCCGCTCGTAGCAGAACGTGTCCATATCGCGCACGATGGGGTAGCCGATCTCGTTGCCGGTGGCAGCAAGCACGTCGATGGGGCCCACGTCGGCCATCTGATGCACCGCCGGCACTAGCGGGATGTGGGCACCGGCCATGTTGGCGATGCGGTTCGACCACACCCCGCAGGCGATAACGACGTGCTCGGCCTCGATCACGCCCGAGTCGGTGACCACTGCTGAGACCTGCGACGAGCCGGGGATCGGACCCTCCTTTGTGCGCAGGTCGAGCACCTCAGTGTTGGCAAGCACCCGACAGCCGGATTCGACGGCCAGTTTGCGCATCACGGTGCCGGTCTCCAGCGAGTCCACCACCGACACCGTCGGGCAGTAAAAGCCCCCGAGGACCACGTCGGTGTTGATGAAAGGCACCAGCTCCCCCACCTCGGCGGGGGTCAGCAGCCGGGCCTCCACGCCCCACGCCATGGCCGAGGTCATGCGCCGCTGCAGCTCGTCTAGGCGGGCCTGCGTGCGGGCAACCTCGATGCCGCCGGAGTCGACCGACAGGCCCAGGTCGCGGAACTGGTTGGCGCTCTGAACGCCGAGCAGGCACATCTCCTTGTTGTGGTCCACTGGGAAGATGAAGTTGGAAGCGTGTCCGGTGGAGCCGCCCGGATTCGGCAGCGGACCCTTATCGAGCAGCACAAGATCGCGCCATCCGAGCTTTGTCAGATGTCCCACAAGGCAGTTGCCGACGATGCCGGCGCCGATCACCACACACTTGGCGCTGGCGGGAAAGTCGCTCACTTCGTCCTCCTGTTATGTGTCGGCCGAGGTCACGTCACGCCGCCTGCTGATGATACGGTGCCGCCTTCCGGCTGCCGGCCGTGCCGCGTTCATGGTGCTGACCATGACGCTGGTGTACGATTGAACCGCATCATGGAACAGTTCCAAGATGCGGAACACAACTTACCGTCTTAGCGCCTCGGTGTCATCGGCACCGGGCGCTTCGGCGCTAGCGACAAGTTGACCGAATGGCAGGCCGAGGCCTGCGAAATCCCACGCCAAGCACTCTCAACTGAAAGGGCGATGATGCCGTTTCCGACCGACCTAGAAATCGCCTCCGAGGCCGTGCTGAAGCCACTGGAGGAGATCGCATCTGGCGCCGGCATCCCGCCTGATCTGCTGGAGCCCTACGGCAAGGGCACAGCCAAGGTCAGCCTCGACGCCATCGAGGCCATGTCCGACAGACCCAAGGCCCGGTATGTGATCGTGTCGGCCATCACGCCCACGCCGTTCGGCGAAGGCAAGACCACTACCACCGTCGGGCTGGGCCAAGCGTTCCAGCACATCGGGCGTAGCGCAACCATCGCCATCCGCCAGCCGTCACTGGGACCGACGTTCGGGATCAAAGGCGGGGCCGCGGGCGGCGGCTACAGCCAGGTCGTGCCCATGGAGCTGTTCAACCTTCACCTCACCGGCGACATGCACGCCGTGACCGCGGCTCACAACATGTGCTCGGCGATGCTGGACGCCCACCTGTACCACGGCAACGAGGCCGGGCTGGACATCCACAACATCACCTGGCGCCGGGTGCTCGATGTTAACGACCGAGCTTTGCGAAACATCACCATCGGCCTCGGCGGGCGGCTTCACGGCGTGCCGAGGGAGACCGGATTCGATATAACCGCCGCTTCAGAGGTGATGGCGGCGCTGGCGCTGTGCACCGGCTTGGGTGACCTGAGGGCGCGGCTGGGCCGAATGGTGGTGGGCTACACCAAGGCGGGGACGCCGGTGACCGCGGAGGAGATCGGCGTGGCCGGCTCGATGGCGGTGATCCTGCGCGAGGCGGTTAAACCCAACCTGATGCAGACCCTCGAGCACACCCCGGCGCTGGTGCACGCCGGCCCGTTCGGCAACATCGCCACCGGCAACTCCTCGATCGTGGCCGACCAGGTGGGGATCCGCTCCAGCGACTTCCTGCTGACCGAAGCCGGATTCGGCGCAGACATGGGCGCAGAGCGGTTCTTCAACATCAAGTGCCGTTACTCGGGCCTCACCCCCGACGCGGCGGTGCTGGTGGCCACCGTGCGAAGTCTGAAGGCGCATTCGGGCAAGTACCGCATCATCGCCGGCCGGCCGCTGCCGGAGGCGCTGCTAGCGGAGAACCCCGACGAGGTGCACGCCGGGGGTGACAACCTGCGCAAGCAACTTGAGAACATGCGCGCTCACGGCGTTACGCCGGTGGTGGCGATCAATGCGTTCCCCGAGGACTATCCGTCGGATCTGGCGGCCGTGAGCGAAATCGCGGCTGAACACGGGGCCCGGTCCGCTGTGTCCACCCACTTCGTCGACGGTGGTAGGGGCGCTGCGGAGCTAGCGGAGGCGGTGGCCGAGGCCGCCGAGGAGCCCAGCGACTTCGCGATGCTCTACCCAGATGAGGCGTCGCTCACCGAGAAGATCGAGACGGTGGCTACCAAGGTTTACGGCGCGGACGGTGTCGACTACTCCGCTGTGGCCAAGAGGCAGCTGGCCACCTACACCGCCGCCGGGTTCGGCAACCTGCCTGTTTGCATCGCCAAGACGCACCTGTCGCTGTCGTCCGACCCGACGCTGAAGGGCGCGCCGACCGGTTGGAGGCTGCCCGTGCGGGAAGTGCGGGCCTCGGTCGGTGCCGGCTTCGTGTACCCCATCTGCGGCGCCATGAGCACCATGCCGGGCCTCGGCAAGGAGCCGGCCGCCAAGCGGATCGATATCGATGCCGACGGCAAAATCGTCGGCTTGAACTGAGCGGCAGACGGGCGATGACCACCCCGGCAAGCCCGACGCTGGTCCATGCGTACCAGCCGCCAGCATCCACTCACCAGTCGTCGGCATCCGCCCACCAGATCCTGGGATCTCACGCGCCGGTCGTCGACATTGCCAGCAACTCCCACCGCCGATTTCGGCAGAGCTAAGTTCCTGCGGTGCTCAAGAACCTGAAGCGCTCTTCAGCTGGCGCAGAAAGCGAAGAGTCTCGGGCCTACAGGCTCGCCCTCGTCGAAGGCCTGACCTTTGAGGTGATCCCGCTCAAGAGCCTCGACGCCGCGCTGGAGGCGTTGCCGCCCCGCTCAAGGGTGTCGGTCACGGCCTCACCGGTGAAAGGTCAGGATGCCACTTGCGAAATCGCCGAACGGGCGATGGCCATGGGCCATCTCGCCATCCCCCATGTGTCGGCCCGGATGGTTCCCAAGAAGGCCCGCACCGCGGAACTGGCCGCTTGGATGCGCTCGGCCGGCGTGAAGACCATGTTCTTGGTGGGAGGCGACGCCGACCCGCCCGGTGCCTACTTCGACGCCTTTTCGTTCTTGCGCGACCTGCTCGAATGCGACCACGGCCTGGACACGATCGGCGTGACGGCCTACCCCCACGGCCATCCGCTGATCTCAGACCGCCTGCTGCACAAGGCGCTGCACGCCAAACAGCAGTTGCTGGCATCGGCCGGGCTGAACGCCTACTGCAGCACGCAAATGTGCTTCGACCCGGCCCGAATCAAGAGGTGGCTGCGAGCCGAACGGGCCGAGGGCCTCGACTTGCCCGTCCACCTCGGCATCGCCGGTGTGGTCGACCGAGCGAGGCTGCTCACGATGGGGGCCCGGCTGGGGATCGGCCCGTCGCTGCGCTACCTGCGCAAGAACCGGACCGCTATCACAAAGCTGATGACCGTGGCCAGCTACAACCCCGACGACTTGCTAATACCGCTTAGTTCCAGCCTGGACGAGTTGAACGTGCGCGGCCTACACGTGTTCACCTTCAACCAAGTGGCCGCCACTGCCCGCTGGCAGTCTTCCTGCCTTAGCTGACCCAGCCGGCACGACCTCAGATCGGCTGGCATGTGGGTGGCAGAATGTGGACATGAAATCCGCCGACGACACTTCGATACACTCGGAGCCTGTGATTGCCGATCCAGCCGCTGAACGGGACCGGCGGCTGAGCGACCTAGCCACGGCGTACCGGCTGTTCGCCGCTATGCGCTGGGGCGGCCTGGGTGATGGCCACATCACATGCCGCGACACCGAGCGGTCTGATCATCTGTGGCTGCTGCGCTACGGCGTGCCGTTTCGGCGGGCTGAGCCGGACGACATGGTGCTGGTAGCGCCCGACGGCACTGCCGCGGACCGCCGAGGCCGGCGCGCCCCGATCAACAACACCGCGCATTACATCCACTACCCCATCCACGAGGCCCGCCTGGACGTCACCGCGATCGCGCATGTGCACACGCACTGGGGCACGCCATTCGCGGCAGAGCGAAGAATGATCGAGCCGATCAGCCAGGAATCGACTCTGTTCTTCGAAAACCATGGCCTATTCGACGACGAAGAGGTGCAGATCCTCTCAACCGAAGGCGGCAAGCGGATCGCCGTGGCGCTCGCTGGGCACCGCGCCGTGATCCTCGCCAACCACGGGCTGCTCACTGTGGGCACCAGCCCCGGTGACGCTCTCGGCTGGTTTCTGCTGATGGAGCGTGTGGCCGAGGTGCACATGAAGGCCCACAACGCGCTCCCGATCTCAGCCGAGGCGGCCCGGGCCGCACAGGCCGATCTTGACGATAGGGGCGACTACGGTTGGGTCACTTTCTGCTGGGCCGTCCGCTGCCTTCTCAACGCCTCATAAGCGGCTTACCGCTTTGACTAGCCGGTTCTCAAAGGCGGCAGTGCCAGATTGCGAACTGGACACTCAACAAGCTGGTCACATCGTGAGATCTGAACCTGCGCGCAAATGGCACTGGCGGTGGTTGCTTTATGTCTCTGGTCCGTCCATTCTGATTACGACACCATTGGTTGGGTTACCGTTCCATAATGATCAACGTATTGTGATGTATCAGATATATTCACGATACGGGGTCAACCCTCTGCCCATAATAAAAGAAACTATTCGCGAGGTAGACTATTACATATCACAAGGCATTTTTCGACCCACTGGCCATTTTGTAAGATACTTCGAGCAGGCCGCCATATTCGATGTTGCTACTGCCACAGGCTTGCCACCTTATGTAGTGCAGGGAGCAATTCGATTGGTGATGATTGCTCTTCTCTCGTATACTGCTACCTACTTCGTCTTGGCATTGTATCGATCTGCAAGACTTGGAATTCAAACTCCAAAACTAGGAATTCAAAATACGGCTGCTTCTGCAGCCGCATCCAATAACGCCACCAGAGCTTACAGGCACTCTACCGCACCAGTTGAGATATTCCCATTCCTATTTGCTGCCTGTCTTATCGTTACAGGGCCACAGCACCCTATATCCTTCTTCCCGTTCCTCTCCACCTCAATAGCCATTGCCATATTGGCAATACCACTGTATATAGCTTCATACACTGCCTTATCAGGAACCCGAATAAAATTCCGAGAAGTAGTTGCAACAGTTCTGGCCGGAGCCACAGTCGCCACGTTCCACGACCTGTTATTCATTCTACCTTTGGTCTGCTTAGTTGTATTGTTAAC
Source organism: Acidimicrobiales bacterium (assembly GCA_965214945.1). Taxonomy (GTDB): domain Bacteria; phylum Actinomycetota; class Acidimicrobiia; order Acidimicrobiales; family Aldehydirespiratoraceae; genus JAAXHB01. The sequence goes on from OZ244029.1 coordinate 2,075,677, forward strand.
GCGCGGATGGGTTATGCGCATTACCGTTCGCGGGTTCCTTCGCACGAACGCCTTCTTACGATACTTGACATTCAGTTTTGGATTTCTAGCATTTTTTATTCCAGCCCGCGTTGCCATCGCGCTCCGCTGCAACGAGGAGGGAGGGGGGTGCTACGAATATCCAAACACTGAACTAGCTCTGTCAGGATCGGTTTTTTCACAGTGGATCGGACGAGCTTTCTCAGGTTTACCATGGGAGGGATTAATACTGATACTTCGCGGCGACCTTGGTGCGGGCCTCTCGCCGAGAGGCCCGCTGGGTTTGCTGAGCAACATATGGACAATCATAGTCATAGCTCTCATGCTACTGCTTGCTGCGCGTGCCGGACATCACCTAATCCATAAGCAAGATCGGTTCTACAGCGGCGATACACCGCAGAAAGACAGTGCTAGCACAAAGCCAAAAACCACTGAACGTCGATTTGGTGCTGCGCTAATCATAATTGGGGTAACATTAATAGGCTCCTCAAGCCTAATGGTCAGTGTGACACAAGGCCTGCAAAGATGGCATGAATGGGGAATAGGACTCCGTCAATGGCGCGATACTCTATTGGTACAGGTAGGATGGGCATTTGCGCTATCCGGTGCACTATATTTGCTGTTCTCGATGTTACGCAAATTCAAGGTGATTCGTCCCCTATCAGGCCCTACGAATAGGACAAAACACTTGCTAATCGCAGGTACAGCTGTAATGCTTTTTGGGTTGACAGTGTTCACATTCATCGCAAACGACAGATACGCTATCAACCGTAGATATGACCCAAGCATATATGATCCAAATAGCCACATTGACAACCTGATATCGATGGCTGTAGTGGACTTTGACGATACAGAGAGAGGTCAGCGTATCCGTTGCCAACTGCTCGACGAGTACGTTGAGGAGGTGTGGAGCAATTATTGGCCTACCAGCAGACAGCTGCAGAGAGAACTGAACCGCCTAACAAGGTCGGAATACGGATCGGAATTCTGCCCGGTCCCACTTTAGACGCGCGCTAGATTAGACGGGAAAGGGTTAGACGGGAAAGGCTCCAAGCATCCGGGCGGCGGACAGCGTGTTCTGAAGCAGACACGCAATAGTCATCGGGCCGGTACCTCCGGGCATCGGCGTAATCGCACCGGCCACGCCCTGAACGCTGTCGAAGTCGACATCGCCCACAATCCCAGCCGCGGTGCGAGAGATACCCACGTCTACTACCGCGGCACCCGGACGCACGTGGTCGGCCGTCACCAAACCTGCCATTCCAGCCGCAGCGACGATGATGTCAGCGCCGCGGCACAACTCAGCCAGCTCAGGCGTGCGGCTATGAGCCAGCGTTGGCGTGGCGTCTACTCCCTTGCGGCCAAGCAGCAACATCTGCGGTAGCCCCACCAAGGTCGAGCGCCCGATGACCACGGCCCGTTTTCTCGCCGTGGGCACGCCGTAGCGCTCCAACAGGCACATCACGCCCAGCGGCGTACACGGCACGTGCCCGGCCTGACCACGCACAAGTCGGCCCATTGACCGCGGCGTAAGCCCGTCCACATCCTTGGCCGGCGGGATCAGATCGAGTACCGCATCAGCATCGAGCCCGCCAGGCAGCGGGAGCTGCACCAGGATCCCGTGAACACCGACGTCTTGCACCAGCGCCTGCACGGCTTCTTCCACCGCGCCCTGTCCGGCGTCGGCGCTCATCTCCACGTGGCGTGACAACATCCCCGCCTCAGCCGCCTTGCGCTGCTTGCTGCGCACGTAGATACGGCTCGGCTTGTCATCGCCGACCAGCACAGTCGCCAGGCACACGTCGGGACTGCCCGCCGCGGTGATCTCGGCGCGCAACTCAGCGACGATCTCATCTCGCAGGCGGCTGCCGTCCATCAACACAGCACCCCCCGAAGTCCGCTCGTGATCACCTGTCATCGGCATCTCCTGAAAGCTCGACGATGGGCCCAGCAGCGACACGCGCAGGCCTCAGCGCTAACGCGGCCGCGCGCGCTTCACCGGACCGGTGGTCGCCTTCGGTAAGTCGCTGGACAAGGGTAGACGCAGGCGGCCTACGATTGGCGTTCGGTTATGTGGAACACATCCAACGACCAGAAACCACGCCAGTGACAGGCGCACGACTATCAGACACCCAAGCCGCCAGATCGTCCGAGCCCCTCGTCGCACCGTTCTACGGCTGGCTGGTGAAGCCGGAGTGGGCCGAGCGGGTGATCAGCCGATCTCACGACAGCCTCACCCGGGCCGAGCGTAGGGCCATAACCGCAGCAAATCCCTTCAGTTACGCGAATGTCACCCGCAGCAGCGAAGACCTCGCCTCAGGTGAGGATTTCTCGCTCCAGAAGCTAATCGAGCACGGCGCGGGAGCGCTCACCCGTCTGCTCGAAGCTTCGGTGTTCGCCCCTACGGGGCGCCGCTGCGTGTACCTGTACCGCATGACCCACGAACTCGGTGCCCAAACCGGCGTCGTCTGCGCAGTGGCACTTCAGGGCCTCAGCGACGGGCGTATCCTCTTTCACGAGAACATCAAAGAGCCTCACGCCGCGCTGCTGACCGAACATCTGCGCGGTGTGGGCGCGGCCTCCAACCCTGTGGCACTGGCAGCGAAGACCGGCCGCGACCTGACCGACGCGATCAACGAGATCACCGCCGCCGCGCAGCCGGAGCTGGTATTCGGAGCGTCATCGGTGCGCCACGAGATCTGGACTGTGCCCGAAGACTCAACAGAGCGGCTGCTCCGGCCGCTCTCTGACGAGGTGCTTTATGTGACCGACGGCCATCACCGCCTCGCGGCCGCGCAGCGTGCGCAGGCGGTCGAGACACGCAGCCGGGTCATGTCCCGGACGCTGGCCGCCATCTACCCGGCAGACCAGATGCATGTGCACGCCTTTCATCGGACGGCGGTCGACCGGCACCTCCACCGCACATCGCAGCTAGCGGCCGCGCTGGCCGCAGCGGTCGAAGACCTCATGCCTGTGCCGTCCGCCGAGATGGCTCGGCCGCGCCGCCGGGGCCAGGTGGGCGTTTATGTGGGCGGCTGTGGCGACTGGTATCTGATGACCCTGCCAACGCCCACCGCGGCGACCGCCGCGGTGGATGCGCTTGACGTGGAGCTGCTGCGACGATATGTGATCGACCCGGTGCTCGGCACCGACGAGCTGAGCGGACGCGGCCTGGTGGACTATCTGCCCGAGCCTGCCGGCCTTACGGAGCTGGTGCGCCGCTGCAACAGCGAGAAGCGGGTCGGCTTCGTGATGCACCCGGTGTCGGTCGACGAACTCACCGCCGTCGCCGACGAGAACGGGAGGATGCCGCCCAAGTCGAGCTTCTTTTACCCGAAACCGAGATCCGGTGCGATCATGTACATGCTCGGCCGGGGGTCAACGGCGGGACTTCCACCCTCGTAACGGGCGGGACCGGCCCGCCGGCACGACCTGGCCAAGCACGCGACCGACTCGGAGCCAGCAGCCAGCCCAGCAAACAGCCAGCCCAGCAAACGACCGGCCAGCTCAGAGAGGCTCAGCCGACGGCTTCCATCGACTCGACGAGCGCGGCCGCCCCCTCGTCGATCTCTTCGGCACTGACTGAGAGCATCGGCGTGATGCGGATGACATTGCCGTAAAGGCCGCCCTTGCCCACGAGCAGGCTGCGACTGCGGCACTCCTCCAGCACCGCAGCGGCACGAGGCGCGTCGGGCTCGATCGAGTCGGGATGGCAAATCTCTACGGCGAGCATCAGGCCCTTGCCACGCAGCTCTGCGATCCAGCCGGTGCGCTCTACGACACCCACCAGTGCATCGGCCAGACGCCTTCCCATCACGGAGGCGTTGTGCTGCAATCCGTCGTCGAGCACGCGTCGCAGGGTGGCCCGGCCAGCGGCCGCGGACAGCGGGTTACCGCCGAAGGTGGAGAATTGCAGCGCGGTGATGGCGTTGGCGATCTCGGCTCGCACCACTACGCCGGCCAGGGTGATGCCGTTACCGACCCCTTTGGCGAAGGTGATCATGTCCGGCACGATGCCGTGGGCCTCGTATCCCCAGAAGTGTTCGCCGGTGCGGCCCCAGCCGGTTTGCACCTCGTCTGAGATGAACAGTATGCCGTGACTGTCGAGCACTTTGCCCATGGCACCGAAGAAGCCGTCGGGGGGCGTGGCGAAACCGCCGACGCCCTGGATCGGCTCCGCGATCATCGCGGCCACATCACCTGCCGTGGTCATGTCGATGAGCTGCGCCAGGTCGTCCACGCACGCCGCTGTGAAGGCGTCGTCGTCAAGGTGGCGGAACGGGCTGCGCAGCCGGTAACCGCCGTGCACGAACGTGACGTTGAGCCCGGTTTGGCTGGTGCACGACCAGCCTCGCTGCGCGGTGACGGCCTGAGTCGAGAACGACCGGCCGTGGTAGCTGTTGCGCAGGGCGAGTATCTGGTTGGAGCCCCGGTAGGCGGTGGCCATCAGCAGGGCCGCGTCGTTTGCTTCGGTGCCGGAAGGTGTGAAGAACACTCGCGCGTCGGGGATCCCCGACACTCGGGCCACGTCTTCGGCGAAGGCGATCATCGGCTCGCTCAGGTACAGCGTGGAGGTGTGCATCACCTTGGCAGCCTGCTGTTGCACTGCGGCAACGACGCCGGGGTCGCTGTGGCCGATCATCGTGGTGAGCACCCCACCGAAGAAGTCGAGGTAGCGATTACCTTCGGAGTCCCAGACGTAGCTGCCCTCGCCCCGCTCAATGGACACGGGCTGGTCGTACAGCAGGTGCAGGAAGCTCGGCATCACGGCGCCGTAGCGTCGGGCCAGATCGGAAGTGGCGGTCATGGGGCGCTCCTATGAGGTCGGCAGGCTATAGGTCGGCACTGGGCCAGTCCGTCCGGAACCGGCAGCAGGCTTCACTGATCGGAAGGTGTCAGCAGGACGAGCAGATCTTCGTAGTTGTTGCAGCACGGGTATTGCGGGTGCTCGGCTCTCACGCTGTCGGGGGCCCGGAACAGCACACCGAAGTCCGCTGCGGCGAGCATCGACACGTCGTTGTAGGAATCGCCGACGGCCGCCACCCGGTAGTTGAGCGACTGGAATGCCCGAACGGCTTGCGCCTTCTGGTCGGGGATGCGCAGGCGATAATCGACGATGCGGTCGTCTTCGACTACTAGCGTGTTGCACAGCAGGGCGGGCCAGCCGAGTTGTCGCATAAGGGGCTGGCTGAACTGCTCGAACGTGTCCGACAGCAGTAGCACCTGGGTTTGGGCCCGGAGTTCGTCTAGGAACTGGCGTGCGCCGGGCAGCGGCTTGAGGCCCTTGATCACATCCGCGATAAGAGACATCGTGATGCCGTGGCGGTCGAGATCGACCAGCCGGCTTTTCATCAGCTCGTCGTAGTCGGGCTCGTCACGGGTGGTGCGACGCAGGGACTCGATCCCGGTGCGGTCAGCAGTAGCGATCCACACCTCGGGCGTGAGCACGCCTTCCACGTCGAGCATCGCTATCGACTGCAACGGCTGCGAGACGCGGCAGGTCACGCCGTGCTCACGTAGCCCTGATCGAGATCGCGCCGCACGAACTCGGGCTTCCGGTTGGCGGGATCGCCCCATCCCCCACCGCCGGGCAGCTCTAACACCAGTCTGCGCCCGGCGGGCACAAGCTGGCGGCCCTTGGCGTTGAATGGCGAGCCGTCGTCGAGTGTCACACTTCCGGCGGCCCCGTCGGCACCCCCGTTACGGCCTCGAGCGGGGTGCGCCACCCGGTCGAACATGGCGCTGAAGTGCATTTCGTATCCTTCTGCGGCACCGATCTCGATCACTTGTCCGAGCCCGCCGCGGCTGGCGCCGGCACCGCCGGAGTCGGGGCGCAGCTCTTTGCGCCACAGGATTACCGGCCCGACCTGCTCGGTGGCCTCCACCGACATGGTTCGTACCCCGCTAGGGAACGCCGTCGCGCTCAGCCCGTCGAGGCCGGGCCGGGCGCCGGTGCCGCCGCTGTTGAACATCAGCACCTCGGCAGGGGGCCGCGGCGCGCCGTCGCCGGACACCGCGACCGCGGCGTCGCGTGCTGCGCGCACACCGGCCTGGAAGTTCCAAAGAGCTCCCGAGCCTTCAGCAGGCACCACGTCGGGCAGCGCCGACGCCAGCGCCCCGAGACACAGATCGGTGACGAAATGACCGATTACGTGCCGCGCCGCCACCGGGTCGGGATGCACGGCGTTGAGGATCACTCCAGGCGGTGCGCTGACCGTGAACGGTGCCAGTGAGGCCGCGTTATTGGGCACGCCCGGCGCCAGAGCGCACATCAGCCCGTAGGTCATGTACGCCCTGGCGTAGGTCAGGGGCACGTTCACGCCGTAGGAACTGGTGCGCGACGTTCCGGAGAAGTCGGCGTGGATGCCGCGGCTGCCCACTTGGAGGGTCACCGCCAGCGTGACCGGCTCGTCGTAGCCGTCGACGGTCATGGTGTTGCGGTACACACCCGGCGGCACCCGTGCGACAGCGGCCAGGGTGGCCGCCCGCGTGCGGTCGAACACGAACGAGGCCACATCGGCCAGGTCTTCGTCGCCGGTCTCGTCGAGCATGGCGTGAAGCCGGGTGATGCCGGTGTGGTTGGCCGCGACGAGCGAGTGAAGGTCGCCGACGATCTGGTCGGGCTCGCGCACGTTGGCCCTGACAACGTCGATCAGGTCGCGGTTCAGCTCGCCGCGCTCCACTAGCTTCATCACCGGGACGCGCAGCCCTTCCTCATACACCTCGCGTGCGTCGGGCACGAAGCCCCGTCCGCCGATGTCCACCACGTGGACGGTGTCGGCGAAGTAGCCGATCAGCTTGCTGCGCCGGAACACTGGCGTCACCACCGTGAAATCGTGGAGATGGCCTGTGCCTTTCCAGGGATCGTTCGTGACGTAGACGTCTCCGTCGTAGATGCGGTGCGTGCCGATGTCGGCGATGAAGTGTCGCACCGCTGCGGCCATGGTGTTGACATGGCCCGGTGTTCCGGTCACAGCCTGGGCGATCATGTCGCCGCGTGTGTCGAAGATGCCAGCGGATAGGTCACCAGCTTCACGCACGCTTGTGCTGAACGACGCCCGCACCAAAGTGATCGCCTGCTCCTCGACAACGGATATAAGCCGGTTCCACATCACCTGGTGTCGCAGCGCAGCGCGCGATGGCGCCGCTGAGGGCGACCGCAAGGCAGATCCCCGACTCATGCCCGCGGTTGCAGGCCGCCAGATCGCAGTAGCAAGCAGCCGTCGCTCTGGCCGACGGCCTCAAAGCCGGCGGGCACCACGGTGGTGGTCTGAGGCTCAACGATCACCGCAGGTCCCAGAACGCGCCGCCCCGGCCTCACCTCGGCCCGTTCCACCACTAGAGCTCGACTGTCGCTCATCGCGGCGGTGTCGAACAGCCGGCGCTCGCTGCGGGCCGCGGCGTCGGCTGAAGCGCTCTCCATGAGGCGCGTCGGCTCGCCGGGGCGCCGGGCCAGCGACGCCCTGACCGACCAGCTCACCGCCTCGATGGCCAAGCCCGCGATGGCCCTCCCGAAGAACTCCTCATACGTCTTGGTGAACTCGATGCGCAGCATCTCCGCGCTGGCGGCATCCATCGGCCCGGAGCCCAGCTCCACGGGGATCTCCCACCCTTGACCGGTGTAGCGCATGTAAGCCCAGCGCTCGATCTTGATCCCCCGAAGCCGACCGTCGGCGACCGCCACCGGCGAGCCCGGGCCGCCCAGCCCACCGCAGGCGTCGATCACGAACGACTCCGCCTCGCTGGTCAGCTCGCCCAGCATCGCGCCGACGGCGGAAGCGTCGAAGTCGTCAAGTCGGAAGAAAGAGCTTCGCACCGCCTCATAGGAGTAGGCGGCGCGCAGGAAGCCAATGGCCGAGCCCACGCCGGCACCCGGCGGGATCAGAAGCCGCTCGATGCCCAGCTTGGAGCACAGCCGCGCCGCGTGCGCCGGCGCGGCGCCGCCGAAGGCGACCATGGTGAACCGCTCCAGATGCTTGCCGTTCTCCACAGCGTGCACTCTGGCGGCGTTGGACATGCTCTCATCAACTATCTCCGACACGCCCACCGCCGCACCGAGGGCGTCGAGACCGAGCCGGTCTCCCACTCCGGCGGACACCGCGGCGCGGGCTGCCCGCTCGTCAAGGTTGATCTCAGCCGCTCCGAACGTGTCGGCCGAGAGGCGGCCGAGCACCAGGTCGGCGTCGGTGACCGTGGGCTCCGCGCCGCCTCGGCCATAAGACGCCGGGCCCGGCGAGGCCCCCGCGCTGCGGGGGCCGACGCGGATCTGACCGAGCACGTCGACGCCTGCTATAGATCCTCCTCCGGCGCCGATCTCGATCATCTCGATCACCGGTATCGAGATAGACATGCCGCTTCCCTTGGTGAATCTGGCGGTGCGGGCAACTTCGAACGTCTTGGCTGTGCGCGGCGTGCCGTCCTCTATGAGGCAGATCTTGGCGGTGGTTCCGCCCATGTCGTAGCTGAGCACTCTGTCAATGCCGAAGCGGGCTGCGATGTCGGCCGCGAAGATGGCGCCACCCGCAGGCCCTGATTCCACCAGTCGCACCGGCAGCTCGGCGGCGCTCTCGAGGCTCATCAGCCCGCCGCCGGAGTGGATCATCAGCACCGGGCACGAGGCTCCCAGCCGCCTAAGGCCGTCTCTCAAGCGCCGCAGGTACGACGCCATCACCGGCTGAACGTAGGCGTTGGCGCACACTGTGTTGAACCGTTCCAGCTCGCGCATCTGCGGCGCCACCTCACACGAGATCGACACGGCCGCGCCGGGCAGCGCTTCGGCCAGGATGTCGCGAAATCGGCGCTCGTGGACGGGGTTCAGATAGCTGTGCAGAAACCCGATGGCCACCGACTCATAGCCTCGGTCTGCTAGCTCATACGCCAAGCGCCGGGCGCGGGTGTCGTCGAAGGGCACCAGCACGCCGCCGTCGGCACCGATCCGTTCGCGCATCACGTGACGGTGGCGGCGCTCCACCAAAGGGGGCGGAAGCGTCAGGTTGATGTCGTACTGATCGAAACGGCTCTCGGTGCGGGTCTCGATCACGTCTCGAAAGCCCTCGGTGGTGACGAACGCGGTGAAGGCTCCGCGACGCTCGATCAGGGCGTTGGTGGCCAGTGTCGTGCCGTGGATCACCCCGACCAGATCATCGGCTGAGGCGCCGGCACGGGACAGCACCGCCTCGACCGCGGAGAGCACGCCGAGTTCCGGGCTGTCAGAGGTGGTGAGCACCTTAGCCGACACCAGCTCACAAGCAGGGTCGTCGCTCGTCTGTAGCACCACATCAGTGAAGGTGCCGCCGACATCGACGCCGAGCCGCATAGCGCCAAGGCTACACCCGCGGTTTGGGCCGGGCCCGTCTCCGCGAAGCGCCTCGCTTTCTGCGAAGGCGTCAGCGCGAATGCGATCAGTGAGAGTCGTCCTCCGCGCTCATCATCGCCGCAGCGCGGCGCTGCATCTCGTCTTCGTCGATGTCCTCAACATGGCTTGCCACACCCCAGCGGTGGCCCCAAGGGTCTAGGAACTGCCCTGAGCGGTCACCGTAGAACTGCTGCTCGACCGGGCGAAGCTCGGTGGCGCCGGCCGCCAGAGCGGCTTTGAATACAGCGTCAACATCATTGACATACACGCCCATAGACACCGCCGTGCCGCCCAAGGTTTTGGGCGACACCGCGCCCATCTCCGGGAACTCGTCGGAGACCATCAGCAGCGAATCGCCGAGCGCCAGCTCGGCGTGGCCGACCATCCCGTCGTGCTCGTAGCGGACGCGCTCCTCAGCGCCGAGCACATCGACGTAGAAGCCGATCGCCGCTGCTGCGTCGTCCACGCACAGCGCGGTGGACACCCGCGGGTAGTTGTCGGGAATCGGATTGACCATCAGTCGCCCTTTCTGAAAGAGGCCAGCCTTGTAGAGACGGCCCTAGCGGGACGGCGGACCCTATCCGGCGGTGGGCGACCGCGGCCCGAGCGCCAGTGGTTCCGCGGTCGAAGCCGCGTGTGCCGCCGGGTCACGGCCGCGACACGTCGGCCACGCCGGGGACGTGCCAGCGCCAAAGCAGGTCGGACCCGTTGGAGAGCCCTATCCGAGCGGAGCAGATCGGATCTTCAGGCGGAGCGAGGCCGTCGTCGAGCACAGTCACGCCCCGGTCGCCCGTCACCAGATCGGCGCCGTCGCAGCTGCCGTCAATGCCCAGCGCCTGAGTGAGCTTGGCCGGGCCGCTGCACAAATCTCGTTCTGTGCGGGCGGCAGGCCCTCGTGCCGCCCGCATTTCTGCGAATCCCCGCAGAGGCGTCAGCGCCCGCAGCAGCACTGCCGCAGCGACGCCGTCAAGCTCTGCGACGACATTGGCGCACCAGTGCATCCCGTATACGAAGTACACGTAAAGGCGGCCGGGTGGGCCGAACATCGTGGCGGTGCGCGCCGTGAGGCCGCGGTAAGCGTGACTGGCCGGGTCGTCGGCGCCGTGATAGGCCTCGGTCTCCACGATCCGACCGGCCCGCTCATCGCCGACTGCCAGCACTTTGTTGAGCAGATCGGGTGCGACTTTCAGGACGCTCCGTGCGTAGAAGTCGCGCCTTAGAGGATCGCCGGCTGGCAGCACCCCTCAGGCCCGGTCGAGGTCGCCGAGCCGGGACTCGTCTGATTCAAGGCGGCGCCGGAAGCGCCTCATCTGTTCTGCGAGCGCCCCACCGGCTGCGCTTCCAGGCGTGGCGCGCCGTGATGCGGGCGCACCCGGCCTCAGCAGCTCGACGGCTTCGGGTCCGAGCCGGGGATCCGCGGCCACCAGCTCAGCGAACGCCGAAGACCCGTCGCCTGCTTGTGAGCCGTCAGCGGCCAGCGACTGACGCACCAGCTCTGCCACCGCGGCGTGAGCTTGGCGAAACGGCATCCCGCGGGCCACGAGCCACTCGGCGAGGTCGGTGGCAGCGGCATGCGGTGACGACGCCGCGGCGGCCATGCGAGCGGTGCGAAAGCGAGCAGTGGCGATCATGCCGTTGAGCGCCAGCAGGCTCAGCCGGGCGGTGTCGACCGCGTCAAACAGCGGCTCCTTGTCTTCTTGAAGGTCTTTCGCGTACGCCAAGGGCAGGCCCTTGAGCGTGGCCATCAGCCCTGTGAGGTGCCCGATGAGCCTTCCAGCTTTGGCGCGGGCCAGCTCCGCAACGTCGGGGTTTTTTTTCTGGGGCATCATCGAGGACCCGGTCGCGTAGCGGTCGTCGATCTCGACGAAGCCGAACTCCGACGTGGCCCACAGCACCAGCTCCTCTCCCATTCGGCTCAGATGCACGCCAAGCACGGCGAGCGCGTAGAGGGCGTCGGCGGCGAAGTCGCGGTCGGACACCGCGTCGATGCTGTTGCAAAACACCGTCGCGAATCCCAGATCGGTTGCCGTGCGCTGCGGATCGATTGGCAGAGACGAGCCTGCCAGAGCACCCGCGCCCAGCGGCGACACGTCGGCACGGCGACGCGCTTCGAGCAGCCGGTCGACGTCGCGGCTCAGCGCCCAGGCGTGAGCCAGCAGATGATGAGCCAAGGTCACCGGCTGGGCTCGCTGCAGATGGGTGTAGCCGGGCAGCTCGGCCTGATCAGCTCCGGAGGCCTGTGCCAGCAGCGTGCGCTGCAGCCTCAGCACCAGAGCGGCGACCTCGGTGAGGGCAGCCTTCGTCCAAAGCCGCAGGTCGGCGGCTACCTGGTCGTTGCGGCTGCGCCCGGTGTGGAGCTTGGCGCCGGCCGGCGTGATTTCGGTGACGCGGCGCTCCACGACAGTGTGGATGTCCTCGTCGCCAGGCGCCGGCTCGAAGCGGCCCTCGGCCAGCTCCTCCGCCAGCGACGACTCCACCTGGTCAAGCGCGGCCAGCAACTCATCACGCTCGGCCTCGCTGAGCAGACCGACTGCGGCGAGCATCGTCGCATGCGCCCGCGAGCCGGCTATGTCCTCGCGGAACAGCCGTCGGTCGAACGGCAGGCTGTCGTTGAGGGTTCGCAGCGCTTGCTCGGCCCCGGCGCTCAGGCGACCATGCCACAGCGTCGAGTTCGTATCGCCGCTGAGTCCCCCGCCGGAGCCGTCAGCCATCACAGGGCACCCCCGCCGGAGCCGTCAGCCATCACAGGGCACCCCCGCCAGCGAAGCCGTCGCGCAGGTGCCGCCGCTGGGACTCCCGCCGGAGCCGTCAGCCATCGCTGCGGCTCCGCTTGCGGGCTAGGTTCCGCAGCCTAAGCGCCGACAGCGCGATGAATCCTGAGGCGTCGGCCTGGTCGTAGACCCCTTCATCGTCTTCGAAAGTAACGGTGCGCGCATCGAACAGCGAGTCGCGGGAGCGCCTGCCGACGACGTCGATATTGCCCTTATAAAGGCGTATCCGCACGTCTCCGTTGACGTGACGCTGGCTGTGGTCGATCGCGGTCTGCAGCATCCGCCGCTCGGGACTCCACCAGAATCCATTGTAAATTAGCTCCGCGTACTTGGGCATCAGCGAATCCTTGAGATGGGCCACCTCGCGGTCGAGCGTGATCGACTCGATAGCCCTGTGTGCCCGCAGCATGATCGTGCCTCCCGGCGTTTCGTAGGCGCCGCGGCTCTTCATCCCCACATAGCGGTTCTCCACAATGTCGATGCGCCCCACGCCGTGAGCACCGCCTACGGCGTTCAACCTGGCCAGCACCTGCGCTGGTGTCATCGGCATGCGGTCCACGGCGATGATGTCGCCGCCGGCGAAAGTGAGGTCGATATAGACGGCCTCGTCAGGCGCGTGCTGCGGGCTCACCGACCAGCGCCACATCTCCGTCGGCGGCTCCTTCCACGGGTCTTCGAGCGGGCCGCCCTCATAGGAGATGTGCAGCAGGTTGGCGTCCATCGAGAACGGCGATGCTGCGCCGCGGGCGCGCTCGATGGGGATCCGGTGGCGCGCCGCGTAGTCCATGAGCGACTCGCGGGAATCGAGATCCCAAATCCGCCACGGGGCGATAACCCTGATATCAGGCGCCAGGGCGTAGGCGCCCAGCTCGAAGCGCACCTGGTCGTTGCCTTTGCCGGTGGCGCCATGGCTGATCGCATCGGCACCGGTGGCGGCCGCTATCTCAACAAGTCGCTTTGCGATGAGGGGCCTGGCAATCGACGTGCCAAGCAGGTACTCACCCTCATAGACGGCGTTGGCGCGGAACATCGGGAACACGAAGTCACGGGCGAACTCTTCGCGCAGATCCTCTATGAAGATCTCCCCGGGCGCGACTCCCATGTCCAGCGCCTTGGCACGGGCCGGTTCCAGCTCGTCGCCTTGGCCGAGATCGGCGGTGAAAGTCACCACGGTACAGCCGTAGGTCTCCTGCAGCCAGCGCAGTATCACGGATGTGTCGAGCCCGCCAGAATAGGCCAGCACCACTTTGGAGACACCAGAGGCGCGACCGGTCATAGCACTCTTGGAGACACCAGAGGCGCGACCGGTCATAGCACTGACACGCTATGGCTCGTCTAGGCCGGCGAGCTGCCTCAGCCGCGCCGCGAGACGCGAGCCGGGCACTCCTTCGGCGGCCACCACAATCAGCGTGTCATCGCCGGCGACAGTGCCGATCACTTCGCTCAGGCCAGCGCGGTCGAGCGCCGAAGCCACCACGTGCGCCGAGCCGGGCGGCGTTCGCAAAACGGCGAGGTTCCCTGAGGACGCGACCTCGGCCGCCCAGTCTCTCAGCACCCGCCGAAGGTGGTCATCAGGAGTGATCCGGTCGAACGGACGCTCCGGGATGGCGTAGACGCTGCTGCTGCCGCGCACCCGCACTTTCACAGCTCCGAGGTCTTCGAGGTCGCGCGACACGGTTGCGCGGGTGGCGGCGACCCCGTCGGAGGCGAGTAGGTCAACCAGCTGCTGCTGGCTCGAGACGGAGTGGTCGGCCAGCAGTCGGGTGATGAGATGCTGGCGGCTCGTCTTGCTCATCGCGGGCTGACTCCGCTACTGGACCGGCCGGATCGGCCGGCCTGGTCGGCGAGCCACAGCAGCAGGCCTCGCGCCGAGTGCATCCGGTTGGCGGCCTGAACCCAGATGCGGCTCGCCGGGCCGTCGATCACCGAGTCGGTCACCTCCTCGCCGCGGTGAGCGGGCAGACAGTGCAGGAACACGGCACCGGATGCCGCTCGGGCCATGAGCCGGCCGTCCACGGTGTGCCCGGCGAAGTCGGCGCGGCGGCGCTCCGACTCGTGCTCCTGGCCCATCGACGTCCACACGTCGGTATACACGGCGTCGGCACCGCGCACGGCCTCGTCGGGGCCCTCCACAGCGGTCAGATCGCAGCTGCGGTCGTGCAGATGCCTCAGGCTCTCAGCGTCGAAGCCGTACCCGGCGGGGCTGGCGATCCGAAAGGCCATCCCGGCGGCGGCGGCGGCAAGCGCCAGCGACCGGGCCACGTTGTTGGCGTCGCCCACGTAAGCGAGTGTTCGGCCGCTGAGACCGCCGAACTCCGACCGCAACGTAAGCAGATCGGCCAGCGCCTGACACGGATGCGCGCGGTCGCTCAGCAGGTTGACGACAGGCACGTCGCTGACGGCCGCCATGCGCTCCAGTGTGCGATGCGAGAACACGCGGGCGCCTATCACAGCGTGGTACTGCGCCAGGGTGCGGGTGACGTCCTCTGTGCTCTCGCGTTTGTCGAAGCCGACCTCCGCACCGGTGATGTACACCGGATGTGCGCCGAGCTGAGCTGCGGCCATTTCGCTCGAGTTGCGGGTGCGGGCAGAAGGCTTCTCGAACACCAGAGCGACGCCCTCACCAGCCAGCGTCCGCGGCGGGTCGGCCAGCGCGGCTAGGTCGAGCACCCGTTCCATCTCCGCAGGGGTGAGATCGTCGATGTCAAGAAAATGGCGTATCACGTCGGCTCGGGCCCCTCGCTACAAGCACAAATCAGGCCTGGACGGATAACGGACGCGCCCTGAGGAGCCGCGCACTGAGAGGATCTCACCGATCCTCCAGAGCGTCGGCAAGCATCGACACGCCCTCGTCGAGCTGCTCATCGGTGATCACGAACGGCGGCGCGATTCTCACAGCGGTGGGCGTTACACCGTTCACCACCAGGCCGCGATCTAAGCAGCTCGCTGCTACGTCTTTGGCGGTGCGCCCGGCGAGGGCCTCAGAGGAGATCTCTGCCGCGAGCAGCATCCCCAGGCCTCTGACGCTCGCTACTCCATCAAGTGCCTCAAGCATCTCGGCAAGGGCCGCGCCAGAGCGGCGGGCCACGGCCGGGGCGTCCATTTCAGTCATGACGCGCAGCACTGCGCGAGCCGCGGCCAGAGCCAGGGGCTGGCCCGCGAAAGTTGAGCCGTGGTCGCCCGGGCCGAAGGCGGCCGCCACCTCGGCGCGCGCCCACACGGCGCCTACCGGCATGCCGTTGCCGAGAGCTTTGGCCATCGTGACGATGTCCGGCTGGATTCCAGCGTGCTGGTAGCCGAACCAGCGCCCGGTGCGCGCCATGCCGGTCTGCACCTCATCGAGCACCAGCAGCATCTGGCGCTCGTCGCATAGCCGGCGTACCGCCGCGAGATAGCCGGGATCAGCCGGGTTGACGCCGCCCTCTCCCTGCACCGACTCCAGCAGCACCGCGCCGACAGTCGGATCGAGTGCCGATTTGAGGGCTTCGATGTCGTTGAACGCCACCAGGCGGAAGCCCTCGGGCAGAGGCCGGAAAGGCTCGTGCTTGTCGGGCTGCCCCGTGGCGGCCAGTGCTGCCAGGGTGCGCCCATGGAACGAACCGTACGCGCTGACCACGCCGTGGCGCCCGCGGCCTTGGTACTTGCGCACCAGCTTGACGGAGGCTTCGACCGTCTCAGCGCCGGAGTTCTGAAACAGGATCTTTCCGGGCTCGCCGACCGCACCCGCATCCGATGGGCCTGCTTCGGCGAACGAGCCGGAGCGCACCAGCTTGTCGATCGTCTCGACCACCTCAGCTGTGGGCTCGTTCGCAAACAGGTTGGAGGTGTGGATCAGCGCAGCCGCTTGGGCACTGAGCGCGGCCGTGACCGCGGGATGGGAATGGCCCAGGCTGGTCACCGCCAGACCGCACAGGAAGTCGAGATATCGCTTGCCGTTTTCGTCCCAGAGCACGGCGCCGTCGCCACGCACGAACGTGACGGGCGGCGGCCCGTAGTTGTTCATCAGCGTTGCCGCGATCATGGCGCCTCCTGGTGCGGTCGGCGGTCTTCGGCAGGAGGGCCAGAGGTGATCATGGTCCCGATCCCAGCATCGGTGAACAGCTCTAGCAGCACGGCATGCGGGATCCGGCCGTCGAGCATGTGAGCGGATCCGGCACCCTGACGGACAGCTTCCACACACGCGAGCGCTTTGGGGATCATCCCGCCGGTCACCGACTTCGAGTCGATCATGGCCATGACATCGTCGACCGTGGCGGACGTCACCACCGACGACTCGTCGTCGACGTCGGCTAGCAGCCCGGCAACGTCGGTGAGGTAAACCACCTTCGCGGCGCCCAGCGCCCCGGCGAGCGCCGCAGCGACCGTGTCGGCGTTGATGTTGTAGGCCTGCCCGCGTTCGTCAGCGCCTACGGGCGACACCACCGGGATGATCTCCGCGTCCAGAAGATGCTCGATGATGCCGGTGTCGACCCTGGCCACGTCGCCCACGTAGCCGAGTTCGGGATCACGCGGCGTAGCTGTGATCAGACGGCCGTCCTCGCCGGACAGGCCGGCCGCAGCACCGCCGCCGAAGCTGATCGAGTTCACGATGTCGCGGCCAACCTTGCCGACCAGCACCATCCGCACCACTTCGAGCGTCGCCGCGTCGGTGACCCGCAGGCCGTCGCGGAACTCACTTCGAAGGCCGAGCCGAGCCAGCATCTCGCCTATCTGCGGTCCGCCTCCGTGGACTACCACGGGCTGCAGCCCCACGGAACGCACCAGCACGATGTCATGCGCGAACGACGCGGCAAGATCTGGGTCGATCATCGCGCTGCCGCCGTACTTAATCACCACCACCGAGCCCCGAAAGCGCCGTATGTACGGCAGCGCCTCAATTAGCGCACGGGCTCTGCGCTGTGGCTCGAACGCCTGGTCTGACGCGCTCATGTGCGGTATCCCGCGTTTATCTCGATGTAGCCGTGGGTAAGGTCGCACGTCCAGATCGTCGCCTCGCCGGTTCCTGCGCCCACGTCGACCCGCAGCTCTATCTCGTCGCCAGACAGGTGGGCCTGGGCGCGCTCCTCTGAGTAGCCAGGGTGCACCGCGCCCGCCGAAGCACACTGCTCGTCGCCAATCCAGATGGTCAGGCGGTCGCGGTAGGCCTCCTGGCCGGCCTTGCCCACCGCGGCGACGATGCGGCCCCAGTTGGGGTCGGACGCGGCGAGCGCTGTTTTAACGAGCGGAGAATCAGCCACGGCCCGAGCGATCGCCTCGGCGGCCCCGCTGTCGGCGGCACCGGTGACTGTTACGGCAACGAACTTCGTGGCACCTTCGCCGTCCCGCACGATCTGGTGCGCTAGGTCGAGCGTCACAGCGTTTAGCGCGGTCTGGAACGCGTCGGCGTGCTTAGCGGCGTTGGTGCCGCTCACGCCTGTGGCTGCCAGCAGCACAGTGTCGCTGGTGGACGTATCGGAATCGACGGTTATGCGGTTGAAGCTGGCTTCGGTGGACGCGGCCAGGCAGTCGGCGGCAGTAGCCGGGTCGACGGCGAGGTCGGTGAAAACGAACGCCAACATCGTTGCCATGTCGGGCGATATCATGCCGCTGCCCTTGGCTATGCCCACCACGCGGGTGCCGGTTCCCTCCACCGGCGCCCAAGCGCCTTTGGTGAACGTGTCGGTGGTGCAGATCGCCGCGGCGGCAGCCTCCCATGCGACCGTGTCGGGCGAAGCGAGGGCAGCGGCCATCGCAGGCACCGCGGCTTCGATCCGCTCGACCGGCAGCGACTCCCCGATGACCCCGGTGGAGGCCACCATCACCTCAAAGGGGTCCACGCCCAGAGCTGCACCCACAGCCTCAGCCGTGCGGCGCACCGCGGCGGCACCGGACGAACCGGTGAACGCGTTGGCGTTGCCGGAGTTGCAGATCACCGCACGCACCCGGCCGGCGGTGGCGGCAAGGGCCTGCCGACACCAGTCCACGGGGGCGGCCGGGCACAGCGACCGGGTGAACACAGCGGACACGACAGCGCCCGGGTCGAGCACGGCGAGCATCACGTCGGATCGGCCGCGCCGGGCTATCCCCGCCGCAGCGGAGGCCAGCCGAACGCCACCGACGGTCGGCAGAGGGCCGAAACGCTCGGGAGCGAGCGGAGAAATGCGCCCTTCAGCCATCTGCGGCACCTGCGCCCGGGACTGTAGGTATGAGCTTCCACATGGACTTCAGGGGTGACATGAGCTTCAGGGGTAGAGCCCGGCGGCTGTTAGGCCCGCCGTCTCGTCGAGGCCCAGGGCGAGGTTGGCGCACTGCACGGCCTGGCCTGAGGCGCCCTTCACTAGGTTGTCCAGCGCCGAGATCACGATCACCCAGCCGGTGCGCCGATCAACTCTGGCGGTGATGTGGACGCTGTTGGATCCGAGTGCGGCCTTGGTGGACGGCAACCGATCGCTCACAATTACGAAGGGCTCGTCTGCGTAAGCGTCGGCGAGCGTCCCGATTGCCTCGTCGGTGTCGACGGCACCGGCTGGCCGGGCGTAACAGGTTGCGAGGATGCCGCGGCTCATCGGCGCTAGATGCGGCGTGAACAGCACCTGCACGCTCTCGGGCTGCGCGCCACGAGACGCGCCGGGCGCCTCGAGGCCGGCGAAGCGCGCTACGGCCATCTCGATCTCGGGCGTGTGACGGTGGTTCAGAACGCCGTAGGCGGTGAAGTCCTCGTCCGCCGCGCAAAACGACGTGTGAGGCTTGGGTGCTCGACCCGCACCTGATACTCCGCTGGCCGCGTTGACGACAATCCCGCTCGGTTCGATCAGCCGTTTGGCCACCAGCGGCGCCAGCGCAAGCGCCGCGGCGGTCACGTAGCAGCCCGGCGCTGCCACCAGCTCCGCGCCGCGGATGTCTCGGCGGAACAGCTCCGGAAGTCCGAAGACGAACTCGCCCAGGAGCTCTGGGGAGGTGTGCGGCTCGCCGTACCACTGCGGGTATGCGTCGGCGTCGCGCAGACGGAAGTCGGCGGCGAGGTCGACGATGTGGGCGACTTCGCCGCGCAGCTCACCGATGAGGGCCTGTGATGCGCCGTGTGGCAGCGCGCAGAACGCCAGATCACAACCGAAGGCCAGGCCCGGCTCATAAGGCACCAGCTTGGTGCTGGGATACAGGGGCGCAAGGCTCGGGTACAGCTCGGCCACCGTGCGCCCGGCTGCGGAGGCGCCCGTCGCGGCCGCGACCTCGAGGTCGGGATGGCCGGCGCAGAGCCGCAGCAGCTCAGCGCCGGTGAAGCCAGAGGCGCCTATCACGCAGACTCTGTGTGCCATGGTCGCAAGGCTACGCTGCCCAGCCATAGTCTGCAACATTGTGCGTAATAGTGGGAACAGTTGCTAATAGGCCTTCGGGCGCGGCACTAGCCCAGTCTCAGGCCCCAAGATCAGCCCCTCAGTTCAGCCTCTCAGCACCACACCCAAGCGGCGGTACCACATCCGACACCGGGACTCGCTCGGCTTCGGGGTCAGCCTCTCAGCACTACGCCCAAGCGGCGGCGCGCTTCAGTGATGCAGTTGTTTCGCGCCTGCGCGACTTCGGCATCGGTGAGGGTGCGATCCGGCGCCTGGAACTTCAGCCGGTACGCCAGGCTGCGGGCACCGTTGGACAAGCCCGGCCCGCGGTACACGTCGAACAGCTCGGCGCTAGCTAGCAGAGCGCCGCCGCCGGTTCGGATGGCGCGCTCCAGCTCGGCCGCGGGCACCCCGTCGGGCACGACGAACGCCAAGTCGACGGTGCTAGGCGGGAACTTGCTGACGCGGCGGTAGCGTCGGCTGCCGCGGGTGCCGTGGAGGACTCGGCCCAGATCGAGCTGAAGCCACGCCAAACGGCCTG
The DNA here is from genome assembly GCA_965214945.1 of Acidimicrobiales bacterium. Classification (GTDB taxonomy): domain Bacteria; phylum Actinomycetota; class Acidimicrobiia; order Acidimicrobiales; family Aldehydirespiratoraceae; genus JAAXHB01. The sequence goes on from OZ244029.1 coordinate 2,095,675, forward strand.
TCACTCCCCAGGCCTCGAGCACCGCCGGGTCGATCTCGCCGACAACGCCGCGCACACGGCCGGCGATCACCGTCTCAGCCGACCGCGTGGGGTGCATTCCGGGAGGCTCGGCGGCTCGGAGCCGGCACCCAGGCAGAGCCAGCGCCTGCTCCAGCAGGCTCATCACGGCCACCGCGTCGGGCGCCTCCGCGTCCGATAACGCAACACCCAGGTACTCGCGTTCGTCGGGAAGGAGCTGCCCCGCCGCAGGCGGCATGAAGACGTGTCCGATCTCGAAGAAGCGCATGCCGGTGTTGAAGTGTCGCTGGTTATAAGCCAGGGACTTGAGGCAGCCGGGGAGCAGCGACGTGCGCATCACGGACGCTCTTTCGTCGAGTGGATTGGAAAGGGTGATCCCGTTCTCGGGCAGCCCCACCGCGGCCAAATCGCCCGGCGCCAGAAACGGCATGGGCTGAATCTCGTCGCAGCCGGCGCCTGCCAGCACGTCGCGCACCGTCCGCCGGGCTTGCTGATAGGACGTGAGACCGCCGGCGCCCGCCATCAAGGGCAGGGTGCGCTCGATGTTCTCATACCCGTGGAGCCGGGCGACCTCCTCGGCGATGTCGGTCTCGGTGGCAGTGTCCCAGCGCCATGTGGGGATCACAACCGAGAAAGCACCGTCAGACGCCTCGGCACCGTCACCGTGCGCGCCCTGGGAGACCTCGAAGCCGATCGAGTGAAGATGGCCTGCGATCTCGGCGTCGCTCAGTGCGGTGCCTAGCAGCCCGTTGACGCGCGCCGTTCGAACGCGAAGCGGCGACCGATCCGGCAGATCGCCGAGCGCCTCCACTGTGCCGGATGCCAGCGACGCACCTGAGGCAGCCGCGAGCTGCGCGAACCGGCGGAAGCACCTATCGATGTTGTCGCCCCAATCCATCCCGCGGCGGAACCGCGTGGCAGCCTCACTTGCGAGGTTCAGGCGTTTCGCGGTGCGCGACACCGACGGCGGATCCCACCACGCCATCTCAAGCGCCACATCAGACGTACGCTCGCTGATGGCGGTGGACTCGCCTCCGATGATGCCTGCGATGCCGATCACGCGGTCGAGGCCGTCCGCGATGACGCCGTCGCCCTCGCGCAGCACACGCTCTGCGCCGTCGAGGGTCACGAGCCTCTCACCGTCGGTGGCTCTGCGCACGCGCAAAACGCCGTCAGGTAGGCGCGCCAGGTCAAAGGCGTGGCTGGGCTGACCGAGCTCCAGCATCACATAGTTGGAGATATCCACGATGCTGTTGACCGGGCGCATGCCCAGCAGCGTGAGCCGGTTGGCCAACCAGGCTGGCGACGCGGCCACCGACACGCCGCGCAGCAGCCGCGCGCTGAAACGCCCACATAGCGTGGGGTCGACGATCTCCACACTCAGCACATCGCAGGCGCGCTCGGCGATCTCCTCAGGTGACCAGTCCGGTGACTCGAAGGCGACTTTGAGCTTGGCGGCGAGATCGCGGGCGACTCCCATGACCGACATCGCGTCGGGCCGGTTGGCGCTGACATCGAGATCCCAGAGCACGTCCGGCGCTATTCCCAGAGCCTCCGCCAAACCCGTTCCCGGCTCGGCGCCCGGCTCGACCCGGTCGTTGAGGATTAGGATCCCGGAGGCATCGTCGCCCATACCAAGCTCGGCCTCAGAGCAGCACATGCCCGCGGACATCTGGCCCCTGATCCGCCGCCGCCTGATCTTGAGCCCGTCCGGCATTCTGGCGCCGGGACGGGCGAACCCGATGAGGTCTCCCGACTTCATGTTGAACGCGCCACAGCACACTTGGAGCAGATCGCCCGAGCCATCATCCACGTCGACTAGCTGGATGCGGTCAGCCGCGGGGTGCGGGCGCAGGCCGACGACTTCGCCGAGCACGATGCCCGACGGAACTCGTCCCGTGAGGGTCATCTCCTCCACGGTCAGCCCCAGCGCGCTGAGCGCGTCACTGAGCGCGGCCGGGTCGCCGTCGATACCGGGAGCGAACTCCCGCAGCCACGACAGCAGCACCTTCACGGCAGCACCTTGGGTGCGGTCGTGATCGCTAGGCCGCGCAGCCCACGGGTCGGCTGGAACATCACGGACCCGTCAGAACTGTTGCAGGAATCGCACGTCGTTGTTGACAAGCTCGCGGATGTCGTCGAGCTGGTAGCGCATCACGGCGAGGCGGTCTATTCCGAAGCCGAACGCGAAACCCTGCCACTGTTCGGGATCGATGCCACAATTGCGAAGCACGTTGGGGTGCACCATGCCGCATCCGCCGAGTTCGAGCCAAGTGCCGTCGCCGCGGGATATGTCGAACTCTGCGGAGGGCTCGGTGAACGGGAAATACGACGGGCGCAGCCGGCTGTCCACTGCTGTACCGAAGAAGGCCTTCACGAACTCGTCGATCGTGCCGGCGAGATCGCCCATGGTGATGCCGCGGTCGATCAAGAGGCCCTCGATCTGGTTGAAGGCCGGCAGATGCGTGGCGTCAGCGGTATCGCTGCGGAAAGTGCGGCCAGGGGCGACTATGCGAATTGGCGGCTTGCGGGCTTCCATCGTGCGGATCTGAACTGGCGAGGTGTGCGAGCGCAGCATCACCTGCTCTGGCTCGCCGAGGTTGAGGAATAGTGTGTCGAAGCTGCCCCGCGCCGGATGCCAGTCGGGAATGTTGAGGGCTTCGAAGTTGTACCAGTCGGTTTCGGCCTCGGGCCCCTCCTCGACTGTGAATCCCATGGAGACGAAGACGTCCTCGAGGCGGTCACGAGCCTGGGTGACGAGGTGGAGACGCCCTCGCCGAAGCCGTTGCGAGGCGAGCTGTTCGGTGAGGTCAAGCCGCTCCGCCTCAAACCGGTCGGCGCTTGCCTCAGCGGCAAATCTGTCACGGGCTTGCGCGACCGCGGATACGATGAGCTTGCGTGCGCTGTTGACCCGCTGGCCGGCTTGGCGGCGGTCGCCGGCAGCAAGGTTGCCGATCTGCCTCTTGGCGGCGGTCAGCAGCGACTTGCGACCCAGCGTCTGCCGTTCGAACTCGTCGATCCGCTCGATCCGGCGCGCCGCTGCGAGGTGTTCACCGGCGGCGGCAGCAGCAGCCTCGAACTCGGCTATCGCTGGCGGCATGGCCGCCGCTGGCGTGTCGTGGACCGCGGGCGCCTGTGACATCGCCGACAGGCTAAGCCCTGCGGGCGGAGCGCCACTCACTGAGTAGGCCGCGGCGCGCTTCGTATGCGAGCAGCGTGGCGGCCATGGCGACGTTCAGCGACTCGGTGCAGCCGGCCATCGGGATACGCGCCCATTCGTCCACTAGCCCGCCCAGCGACGCCTCGTTGAGACCGCGCGCTTCTGAGCCTAAGACCACAGCCACCGGAGCTTTGCGGAGCACTCCGCTGTCGTAGGGCGCGCCGATGCGGACATGGCTCGCAACGACCCTCGCGCCGGCGGCGCGAAGCGCCGTGAGGGCCTCCGCGGCATCCGCCGCTACCACGACGGGAACACGCAGCACCGCTCCAGCCGAGGCCCGCACGGCTTTGGGTGCCCAGAGGTCGGCGCCGCCGACTGTCACGACGCATCGTGCGGCGCATGCCGCCGCAGCTCGCACGATGGTGCCGGCATTGCCCGGATCGGCCACCCCGACCAGCACCATCACCAGATCGCTCGGCGCGAGCCTCTCGGGCATGCGTGCCGTGGGTCGCTGTACCACCGCGAGCATAGGCTGTGGGGTGACGGTTGGGGCCAGAGACTTGAATGCCGAATCGGTCAGCAGCAGCACTTCTGCGCGGTGCCCGATCCGTCCCACTCTCTCGAGCGCCTCGGCCACCGCCGGTGACGAGCGGACCGAATCCGGCACTGCCACCAGTTGAGGAGCGATACCGGATTCGGCGGCCTCAGCGACCGTGCGCGGGCCTTCGAGTACCACGGCCACCTGAGAGGTGCTGCGCCTGCGGATCAGGCGGCGCAGCTCGGCCACGCGGCGGTTCCGAGGCCCTAGAGCAGCAGCGTCGTTCAGTTCGACTGGCCGATGCCGGGCCGCGACATCGGCCAGTCGAGGCGCCGGCGACGTCCCCAGCGCTCGGCTCGCTAACCGGTCCGCGCCGGGGATGCGGAGGACGCGGCTTCGACCAGCGCGGCGAAGGCGTCGGGGTCGTGAACGGCCAGGTCGGCCAACACTTTGCGGTCGACTTCGATCTCGGCCGCCCTGAGTCCGGCAATGAAGCGACTGTAAGTGGTGCCGCTCTGACGGCAGGCCGCGTTGATCCGCTGTATCCAGAGCTTACGAAACTCGTTCTTGCGAGCCCGGCGATCGCGGAACGCATAGTTTCCTGATCGCATGAGCTGTTCGTTGGCCGCACGCCACGACCGCGACTTGTTGCCGTAGTAGCCCTTTGCCCGCCGCAGCACCGCTCTGCGGCTTTTCTTGGCGTGAACGGAGCGGCTCGCTCTCGACATCTGCTCGTTCCTTCCTTGTGCAGCCCTCAGACCCTTGTGTAGCCCTCAGAGCTGCTCAGGCGCGTGCTGCGCCTGTCGCTTCGCTTCGGGCAGCGCCCCGCCTATACGCCCAGGTCCCTCAGCGTCTTGGCATCAGATGGCGAGACCTGCGCATCAGCTCGCAGCTGGCGTTTGCGCTTGGGGGACTTCTTCTCGAGGATGTGGTTTTTGTTGGCCCGCCGCCGGCGCAACTTGCCGGTGCCAGTACGCCGAAAGCGCTTGGCCGCGCCCCGATGTGTTTTCATCTTGGGCATCGTCAACTCCCTAAGTGCCCGCTCTGGGTGATCGGTGCCGCTCCGCACGGAAGCGCCGACGTTGAAGTGTAGAGGCGACCGACGCGTGCTGGGCGCGTGAACACGGAGTTCAGGGCCCCTCGCCGCGGCTCCGGCGGACGCTTCCACCTCCCCTGCGGTCGGCGCGGCTTCGGCAGCCTCGTCCCGGTGTTGGGATTGTTGCGGGTTCAGGTCTGGGCGCGGCGGTCGGGGGCGAGCACCATCACCATGTTGCGGCCATCCCGTCGAGGTTGGAACTCGACCCTACCGACGTGCGCCACCGACTCGGCCACCCTGTTGAGTATCCGCTCTCCGAGCTGCGGGTGCTGGATCTCGCGGCCGCGGAACATGATCGTGACCTTGACCTTATTGCCCTCACTGAGGAACTTCTCCACACGGCGGGTCTTGGTGTCGAAGTCGCCCCGGCCGATCTTTGGCCGGTACTTCATCTCTTTGATCGAGACGCTGGTCGACTTCTTGCGGGATTCCTTTGCCCGCTGTGCCGCTTCATACTTGAACTTGCCGTAGTCCATTATGCGACACACCGGCGGCTCTGCCCGGTCGGCCACCTCTACTAGATCGAGATGAACGGCCTGCGCCAAGTTGAGCGCTTCGGAGAGCGGCTTTATGCCGATCTGCTGGCCGTTCTGTGCGACGAGTCGCACCACTTCTGCGCGGATCTGATCGTTGATCCTCAGATCTTCAGTCGGCCGTGCTATCGCTGTTCTCTCCTCGTGATAACGGAACCTCCGTGTGGGCGGCCGGCACCCCGGCCGCAGACTCAACGCCCTCCGGCGGATGGACGACGGTAGAGTAGCAGCGGATTCCGGCTCGTGGCCACGCCCGGACCAGTTGCGCGATTTGGAGGCGTAGTAATGAGCACGCTGTGGACACCCGGCGGAGAGGTGCCCGTATCAAGAACACCGCCGGCTGCCGAAGATTCCACCGGCGAGCAGGGTGCTGCGGAGCAGGCCGCGCCCGCGGACCCGCTGTCGGAGGCATCCTCGGTCAACCTCGATGAACTGTCTCCAGAAGAGCGCGAGCGCGCCGAGGAGGCCATACGCACTCTGGCAGAGACGCGGGAGCGGATGCTGGCAGTGCCCGCTTCTGTTGTGGTGGCCAATCACGCCATGGGTCTCTACGAGCTGGCCGCCCTGCACCTGGCGAACCAGCCCCCGAACTTCGCGGAGGCGGCGGTGTCGATAGACGCTCTGGGCGCGTTACTCGACGGGATGACCGGCCGTCTGGGCGAGCCGGAGCCCACTCTGCGCGATGGCCTCGACCAGATCCGCCTGGCATTCGTCAAACTGAAGAACGCGGCACCCCAACAGTCCGACTGACGCCGATGTTGAAACTCGTCTTGCCCAAGGGGTCGCTCGAGAGGGCGACGATGGAACTGTTCGAGGCCGCCGATCTGCCGGTGAGGCGCACCAGTTCGGTGGCCTACAGCGCTTCCATTGACGACCCGCGCATCAGTGAAGTCCGCATCCTGCGGCCCCAGGAGATCCCAGTCTATGTGGCGGACGGCCTGTTCGACATAGGCATCACAGGCCGGGATTGGATCGCGGAGACCAGCAGCGACGTGGTCTCCCTGGGCGAGCTACGCTACTCCAAGGCCACCGATCTCCCGATCAAGGTGGTTCTGGCCGTGGCAGGCGACTCCGAGTACACCAGTGCTACGGAGCTGCCTCCAGGAGTGCGGGTGTCCACGGAATACCCGGAGCTGACACGCCAATACTTCGAATCTGCCGGCGTGGAAGCGAAGATCGCCCTGAGTTACGGCGCGACCGAGGCGAAGGTGCCCGACATCGTCGACGCAGTGGTGGACATCACCGAGACGGGAAGCGCCCTGCGGTCAGCGGGGCTTCGGATCATCGACACGCTGATGACCTCTTACACCGAGCTGATCGCCAACCCATCCTCCGCCGCCGTTGCCCGCAAGCGCCACGCCATGCGACAGATCCATACTCTGCTGACGGGCGTGCTGGAGGCCAGGGGCAAGGTTCTGGTGAAGGTGAACGTTCCCGCCTCGGCGCTCGACTCGGTGATCGCGATACTGCCGGCTATGAAAGCGCCCACCGTTAACGAGCTGTTTCGGGGCGCGGGATACGCCGTGGAGACTGTGGTGCCCCGCACCAAGATCAACGTACTGATCCCGGCACTGCGCGACCTCGGAGCCACCGACATCGTTGAGATGCCCATCTCGAAAATCGTCCATTGACGCCCATCACTGGCGGCGCACCGCATCTGAAGCCGCAATGAAGGCTCTGTGACCGCACCGCGACTACGCGGGCGCGTCGAGGTCTACCACCCCGAGGCCGGCTGCGGCTCCGTTAGTGACGGACGCGGCCGCTGGTGGTTTCACAGCACGGAGATCTCTGACGACGGATCTGAGATCGCTGAGGGCACTGAGGTGAGCTTCACCGTGCGCCCGGGCCGCCGCGGCGTGTGGGAGGCCGCCGCCGTCGAGGCACGCCCCTAGCTTGGCGCCGCGGCGTCTGGGAGGCCGACGCCTGACTCGGACCCGGCGCGAGAGCGCGTGTATGGAACGAGCCTGCGGTTAGGGATGAGGGTGCGGGTCGTAGTTGTCGACCAGCAAGCGCACTGCGTGGCCGACGACGTCGAGCACCGCTTCGAGCGTCTCTACACAGCCTTTGGACGAGCCGGGCGTGTTGATGATCAGCGCGCTGCCGAGCGTACCGGCGACGCCTCTCGACAGTCGGCCCAGCGGGTTCACCAGACGCATCGCCTCCGCCAATCCGGGAGCGTCACGGTCGATGACCGACTTGGTGCCCTCAGGCGTGGCGTCTCGTGGCCCGAAGCCCGTGCCCCCGGTGGTGATGATCAGGCCATGGAAACCGGCGGCTAGGCGCCGCAGCTCTGCAGCCACCGACTCCTCTCCGTCAGCTGTCACGGCCCGTTCAGCCAGCCCCCAGCCGGCCTCGGCCAGCCGGGTCTCGAGCGCGTCGCCGCTCAAGTCCGCGCGTGTGCCCGCTACCACGCCGTCGGACACCGTGAGGACTTTGGCGAGAAGCCGCTGCTCAGCCACGGCTCGACTCTAGTTGCACAAAAGCTCGCGACGCCCAGCCGACCGGGTTGGTCGGCTCCGGTCGCTTCCAGCGCTCATCCGACTGCTTGCACGCGTCTGCGACACCATGGCGCGACCGGGCGGCAGCATTGCGACCTCTTCGATCGGCTAGCTTGCCGACATGAGTAATCCGAAGATCCTGGAAACGGTCTTGGAGACCGTCGGCGACGACGGCCCCATGGCGGTGCTCCGCAAGCGAAGCTCTTCCGACGAGCCCTTGCCGCTAGCCGTGATGTTCCACGACGCCCCCGGGGTGCGTGACGCTGTACACGAATTCGCCCGGCAGCTCGCCGGATACGGATATGACGTGGTGGTGCCCGACTTGCACCACCGACACGGGCGCCTGATCGGCTTCACTCATGAAATGCTGGCGTCCGATCCCCAGGCCCGGCCGAGAATGTACGAGATGCTCACCTCGCTCACCGACGAGGGCATCCAGCACGATCTCGACACCGCGTTGGACGCCGTGCGAGCCGTGCGCCCCTCCAACCCGGACGAGCGACATGTGTGCATCGGCTTCTGCCTGGGCGCTCGGGCGGTGTTCCGCACGATGACACGACTGCCGCGGCAATTTGCCGCTGGAGCGATGTGGCATCCTTCGTTCCTCGTGGACGGCGGGCCGGACTCGCCGCATCTCACTGCAGGCGAGCTTTCGGGGCGCCTCTACATCGGCTTCGGCGAAGCGGACAACCTTCAGCCCGTGGCCGGTATGCAGCCGTTCATCGACTCCGTGTCCGCCTTGGGCGACCGCGTGGTGATTGATATCCACCCGGACACCGACCACGGATACACCTGGCCCAGCGCGCCGACTTATAACGAGCGGGCTGCGCAGCGGTCGTGGCGGCAGACCCTCGATGTGTTCAGCGCTGCTCTGACCGGCTCAACCTGACCGGCGCCACCCCCGACCGCACCTGACCAGAACCACTGGCCAGCGCCGCCCGGCTAGGGGAAATCCGACCAGCTAGAGACAAGCGGGCCACACGGAGAGGGACAGTGGGCCACAGGAGAGCTGAGCACCCCGTACGGGATTTGAACCCGTGCTACCACCTTGAGAGGGTGGCGTCCTAGGCCGCTAGACGAACGGGGCGAGCGGTCCCGCAGCGGACCGGCCGGCGGGCGGGCGCAGTGTAGCGCGCAGATGCTCGGGGAGGAGGACTTGAACCCCCAATGGCTGGGCCAGAACCAGCTGTGTTACCTATTACACCATCCCCGAGAGCGCCGCACATCCTAACGGGCCCGCGGGGCTTGTCACCTAGTACGACGGCGATGCCGCAGCCGGCCCCACCCCATGAGCGACCGAGGCCGAGGGTCGGCGCTCTCGGTACGAGCTTCTATCTCCTCCGACGCGTTCCTGCTGGAGGAGATCACGACAGAGGCCATATGAGCGCCTCCAATCTGATGCGGGTTGACGACGCGATCGGCCCCAGCGCGACGCAGCTTCGGTTCGACGGAAGAATCGTTGGCCCTGACGACGATGAACATCTCGGGGCGCATAGTGCGCGCTGTGAGCACCACGAACAGGTTGTCGGCGTCGTGATCTAGGGCGAGCACGAGGATGCCGGCACGCTCCAGCCCGGCCGCGAGCAGCACTCTGTCGTCGGTTGCCTCGCCTGTCAAGCTGAACCTGATGTGGATGCCGTGGTCGACATGATTGACGTGCTCCGCGTCGAATTCAAACGTCTTACGGTCGATGACCACCACCTCGTATCCGGCGTCGTTCAGCTCCGAGTAGATGGCTCGTCCCACTTGGCCGAACCCGGCCAGAATCACGTGGCCTGTCAACCGGTCAATCTCCGATAGCATGCGCCGCCTCCTGATCTGATCGTCCAGCTTCCCCTCAAAGAGCAATTCGATGAGCACTCCGAGGGTGTACAGCGCCGTGCCCGCTCCCGACATGATGAGCCCCGTGGTGAAGGCCTTGTACGGCCCGGTCACCTCGCCGATCTCGCGGTAGCCCACCGTGCTGACGGTGATCACTGTCTGATAGACGGCATCTACCAGCGACAGCCCAAGCAGCATGTAGCCGCCCGCGCCGACCCCCAGGATGAGCACCAGGAGCGCCAGCCCCGTCCGGAACCTGACCCACGTGTCGGCGCGAGACTTGCGTCGCTTTTGCCAGTGCCGCGTGCGCGTCGCAATCTTCATCGTGTGGGGATAACCAGCACACCGTCCAACACGGGCACACAATACGACAGCGCACGCCGGACGCTGCCCGCGGCGGTGCTGCTCTAGGTTGCTGGCATGGGCTTGTCAGCGGGCAATAGTCGAGAGGTGGGCGTCGGGCCTCATCCGCGTCCTTGGCCCCGAGGCGACCACCTCGATGTCGAACTGCTGCGCCACGGCGACCGCCGCAACGTGATCGACCGCTACCGCTACTGGAGCGTGGCAGCGATCCGAGCCGATCTCGACACCAGGCGCCATCCGTTCCATGTAGCCATCGAGAACTGGGAGCACGACCACAACATCGGCACAGTGGTGCGAACAGCCAACGCCTTCTGCGCCGCAAGGGTGCACATCGTGGGGCGCAGGCGCTGGAACCGTCGCGGGGCCATGATGACTGAGGCGTATCAGCGCCTGCGCCACCACCCCACTATCGCCGACCTAGTCCAGTTCGCCAAGCAGCGGGACCTGACGCTGATCGGGGTGGACAACCTGGAGGGCTCATCACCACTGGAGACCGCACAACTGCCCGAGCGCTGCGTGCTGCTGTTCGGCCAGGAGGGCCCAGGGCTGTCGCAGGAGGCTCGGGATGCTATGTCCGCGGTGTTGAGCATCTCCCAATACGGCTCAACCCGGTCGATCAACGCCGGTGTGGCTGCCGGCATCGCGATGCACGCCTGGATCCGCCGCTGGGCGAAGCCCGCTGATCCCTCCGGGTGATGCGAGCCCGGACGAGCCGTATTACCGGCTTTGTCACCTGTGCCAGCGGTCCTGACACAGCCAGTCGATGCTCGCCCAGTCGCTGCTCGCCCGAGACGACCCCCAGCCCGCTCAGTCGAGCAGTGTGTCGGTGCGCACCCGGTCGCGCTCTGCTTGCTCGTGCACCGGCAGCGTCCGCCCGAAGATCTGGCGGGTGCGCTCAGGGCGGCCGATCACCCCCGCCGCCCGCGTATAGGAGAAGATCGCCGTGCGGCGGGTCCTCGACCCAATGCCCACTTTGGTGACGCGGTGCAGCGAGTTGCGCCCGAGGAAGATCTGCAGGTCACCTGGGCGCAGATTGAGGGTGTGCACACCGTCGCGCCCACCAGTGAGTACCTCGCGCACCCGCTCGAAACTTTCGTCGCGCGCGGAACGGATGCCGGGCACATACTCGAACATGCCGCCCTCGTCGGCGGGCTGTACGACAACGGTGACGGCGAAATCGTTCGTGTCAAAATGCCACGGTAGCTGCTGACCCGGCTCGCAGACGTTGGCGGCCAGCCCAGCCAGCGGGTCGGCGTAGGGGTGCAGCTCCGACAGCTCCAGGCAGTCGGCCAGGAACGGCGCCAGCTCGGGTGTCTTGAACAGCACTTTCATGCAGCAGGTCTCGTCCCAAGCGTCGCCTGGGATGAAGGCACTCGTGCGCCTTACGAAGGTGTTGACCGGATGATCGTCACTGTGCCGCGGGTCGGGAATGGAATGGAAGTAGGGGTTCATCACTTTGTCGTTGTAGTGCGCCCTGTGCTTGCGCTCGGCCATCTCCTCATTGAGTGCGACCGCTGTCTGCGGCCGCAGGAACCCCTTGATCAGCGCGCAGCCCTGCGACCTCAAGCCGGCGCGGGCGTGTTTCACAAGCGCCCGGTAGTCGGCTGAGCTGGGCTGGTGGATCGGAAACTCGTCGAGATCGATGAGATCACCCAGAGCAGTCATCTGCACCTCGCTTAGCTGTGCACTTTGTGGCTGTATGCGGGGGCGCGAGCCCACCGGCACATTAGCCGTGAGCGAACGCAGGTGCTGCCGAGGGCTCGGGGCGCGCACACAGGTGCTGCCGAGGGCTCGGGGCGTTTGTGCGGCAACGCGCGGATTACGGTTACTTATCCCAGTGGGGCACCCATTCGCCGTCGAGGCGCATGTCGATGCCTGCGTCATCGGCGATGCGACGGGCGACGCACATCTCGCCCGCTTCCACACCATATCGCTGCGCCGCTCGCTCGAACGCTGACCTCGCGGCGGCGATCATCGGCAGATCCGTTGCGACGCCCGTCTCGAGTTGCTTCAGGAGCCGCAAGTCCTTGAGGCACAGCGCCAACTGAAACGAAGGGTCGTAGTGGCCGGCGAACACGCTGGGCGCGTCGTGGCGGGCAACAAAGCTGTCGCCGACGCTGTTGCAGATCGCCTTCCACAGGGTCCGCAGATCCACGCCGTTGGCCACGCCGACCGCGAACGCTTCGCCCAACGCGGCGGCCGCTGTGAACCAGAGCTGATTGGTGACCAGCTTCGTCACAGTTCCAGCACCTAATCCGCCGCACTCGATCAACATGCCCAGTTGGCTCAGCGGCTCTCGCGCCCTTGCAATCGCCTCGCGGTCACCTCCCGCGAACAGCGTTAGCCGGCCCTGGCGAGCGCCGTCCACGGCCCCGGTGACCGGCGAATCGACCACGGCAACTCCTTCAGGCGCGGTGGCGGCGAGCTCCCACAGCAGCTCGCGGCGGTTGGTTGTGAAGTCAACCCAAACCGAGCCGGGCCTCATCGCGGTCAGCGCGCCGCTCGGACCGGCCATCACAGCCTCGACAGCCGACGGCGTCGGCAATGAGGTCATCAAAAGGTCAGCGGATTCGGCGCATCTGCGCGCCGAATCGCCGCAGGCCGCGCCGGCCTCAACGGCAGCGGCGAGTGCCTTCGGGCTGAGGTCGTAACCGATCACGCGATACCCGGCTGCTGTAAGCCTGCGGCACATCGGCCCGCCCATAGTGCCCAATCCGATGAAGCCGATCATTTCCTCCGACGCCATCACCATGACTGTAAGCGGGCAGTAGGCCGGCTAGACATCTGGCGTGCGGCGCTGCGCGGTCAGGCGTTAGCGTTGCCCTCCGATGCCCGCCGCCGAAGCTTCCGACCGCCCGATCCGAGCGGGGGTTCCGGAGCGCCCCGGTCTCAAGGGCCTGGAGGCCAAATGGGACGCAGTGTGGGAGCAGGGCGGCCTTTATCGCTTCGACGCGTCGCGCCGCCGCGAGGAAGTGTTCTCCATCGACACCCCCCCGCCCACGGTGAGCGGCGCGCTGCACGTGGGCCACGTCTTCAGCTACACCCACACCGACACCGTGGCGCGCTATCAGCGGATGGCAGGCCGCGAGGTGTTCTACCCCATGGGCTGGGACGACAACGGACTGCCCACAGAGCGCCGAGTGCAGAACTACTACGGCGTCGTCTGCGACCCGTCGCTGCCATATGACGCGGCATTCGAGCCCCCGCCCGACGCGGGCCGCCCCAAAGCTCTCCGACGACGTGAGCCGATCGCGGTCAGCCGCCCCAACTTCATCGAGCTGTGTGAGCAGCTAACCAAAAACGACGAGCAGGTCTTCGAGAGCCTGTTCCGCCGCATCGGGCTGTCGGTGGACTGGACGCGCACCTACTCCACGATCGACGCGCACTGCCGCCGCGTGTCGCAGGTCGCGTTCTTGGACAACCTGGAGCGCGGCGAGGCCTACCAGGTGGAGGCGCCGTCGCTGTGGGACGTGACCTTTCAGACGGCCGTCGCGCAAGCCGAGCTCGACGACGTGGAGGTCGACGGCGCCTATCACCGGTTGCGCTTCAGGGGAGCCGACGGCGCGCCCGACGTGTGGATCGACACCACCCGTCCGGAGCTGGTCCCGGCCTGTGTCGCCCTGGTGGCCCATCCCGACGACGACCGCTACAGGCCGATGTTCGGCAGCGCGGTGCGAACCCCGGTGTTCGACGTGAAGGTGCCGGTGCTGGCACACGGCCTAGCGGAGCCCGACAAGGGCACCGGCATTGCCATGATCTGCACGTTCGGCGACACTGCCGACGTCACGTGGTGGCGTGAGCTGGATCTGCCGGTGCGCACCGTGATCGGGCGCGATGGGCGGCTGGACGCGCAGCCTCCCGAAGCTGTTGTCTCGCGGCAAGGCCGGGCCGCCTATGTCCGACTTGCGGGAAAGACCGCTCAGTCGGCGCGCTCAGAGATCGCAGCGGTCTTCGCCGAGGCGGGTGAGATGGACGGAGAGCCGCGTCCCATCAAACACCGGGTGAAGTTCTTCGAGAAGGGCGACCGGCCACTGGAGATCGTGTCCAGCAGGCAGTGGTACATACGCAACGGCGGGCGCGACCCGCTGCTGCGACAAGCGCTGATCGACCGAGGCAAACATATGAACTGGGTGCCCGGCTACATGCGGGCGCGGTACGAGAGCTGGGTCGCGGGGCTGAAGGGCGACTGGCTGATCAGCCGCCAGCGCTTCTTCGGGGTGCCGATTCCCCTGTGGTATCGCCTCGACGCCGACGGCGAGCCCGAGTGGGCCGACCCGATCCGACCCGATCCGACCCGGCTTCCCATAGACCCGTCGGCTGAAGCGCCCGACGGCTTCGCTGAAAGCCAGCGAGGGCGTCCCGGCGGCTTCATCGGCGACCCCGATGTGATGGACACCTGGGCCACGTCGTCTCTCACTCCGCAGATCGCCACAGGCTGGCGCACCGACAAGGCGCTTCACGCGGCGACCTTCCCGATGGACATGAGACCCCAGGGCCACGACATCATCCGAACCTGGCTGTTCTCCACCGTCGTTCGAGCCCATTTCGACGCCGACGCGGTTCCGTGGGCGAACTGCGCGCTATCGGGATGGATCCTCGACCCCGACCGCAAGAAGATGGCGAAGTCGGTGGGCAACGTGGTGGTGCCCGACAAGCTGTTGGAGCGCTACGGAGCCGACTCGGTGCGATACTGGGCTGCGTCCGGGCGGCCCGGCACTGACACCGCGTTTGACAGCCAGCAGCTCAAGATCGGGCGCCGCCTCGCGATCAAGCTGCTGAACGCCTCGAAGTTCGCCCTCTCATTCGGTACCGTTGGCAGCGCGCACCTCGGCGTCACGGAGACGCTTGACCGCTCAATGCTTCATCGTCTGGCCGACGTCGTGGACGAGGCAACGCTCGCCTTTGAAGACTTCGACTATGCGCGGGCGCTGGAGCGCACGGAGGCGTTCTTCTGGGACTTCACCAACGACCACATCGAGCTTGTGAAAGCCCGCGCCTACGGCGAGTTCGGCCCGTCGGCCACCGCATCGGCGCACAACGGGCTGCGGACTGCTCTGGGCGTTCTGCAGCAGCTGTTCGCCCCGATCATGCCCTTCGTCGCCGAGGAGGTCTGGAGCTGGTGGCATGAGGGCTCGGTTCACACCTCTGAGTGGCCCCAGTCGGAGACACTGCGAAGCATGGCCGGCGATTCGGGCGCCGGCCCCGGCGGTGACGGGCCCAGCAGGGTTGCCGCCGATGTGCTTCGGGAGGTCAGGCGCGCCAAGTCCGAGGCAAAGCGCCCGCTGCGCACGCCCGTTATTGCCGCGGTCGTCACAGACCAGCCCGAGCGGCTGGCGCTGCTGGCCAGAGTCGACAATGACGTCAAGGCCGCGGGTCGCATCGCTGAGCTGACGACACGTCCGGGCGACGCGCTGTCGGTCGGCGTCGAGCTGGCTCCCGAAGCCTGAACCAGTCAACGACGCAGCAGCGCTGGATAGTTCTTGCCGCCGTGGCCCGGGCTTCCCGGGAGCCGCTGGTTAGTCGTCAATCTCAGGAACGCGGAAACCGACTGCGGCGCCGCCTAGACGAGACGGGCCGGCGCTGACGGTGCCGCCGTGGATCTCCGCGACCTGGCGAACGATTGCGAGGCCGAGGCCCGAGCCCGGCCGGCCGCGGCTCGATTCAACGCGGTGGAACCGCTCGAAGACGCGCTCGCGCTCGCGCTCGGGAATACCCGGACCGGAGTCATGAACAGTCACGGCGCCGCCGTCCACCACCACCTCGACAGCGCCGTTCTCGCTGAACTTCAACGCGTTGTCAACCAGATTGCGAACTGCCCGGGCCAGCGCTTCCGGGCGTCCCTCCACCGCCACCCGGCGCAAGGCAATCACAGCGACCTCGCGTCCGGTGCGGCGGCGGGCCCGCTCCGCTGCGTTCTCGGCTATGTCGGCTAGGTCGACGAGGTCAGGCTCTTCATCGGTTCGCACGTCCGAGGCCAGCTCGACGAGCTCGGCGGCCAGGTCGCTCAGCTCTGTCAGCTCCGTTTCGAGGTCGTCGAGCACCTCCGCTGTGTCGGACGGGGACATCTCGTCGCCGCGGCGCAGCAGTTCAACATTGGCGCGGAGGCTGGTGAGGGGCGTGCGCAGTTCGTGGCTGGCGTCGGCTACCAGCCGTTGCTGCTGCCGACGGCTCGCGGCCAGCGCCCCTAGCATCGTGGCGAAGCTGCGGGCGAGCCGTCCGACCTCGCCGCTGCCGGAACTGTCGACAGTGCGCTCGATATCGTCGGTAGCCGCGATGTACTCAGCTGTCTTGGCGAGATCCGCGATCGGCCGAAGCGCTCGGCCGGCAAGAAACCAGGACGCCGACGCAGCGACCGCCACTGCCAGCGCCCCGAACACGGCAACCCGACCGCTTAGATCGTCGACAGCCCGCTCGACCTCGTCGAGCGGGCGAGCGAGCTGGAGGTACATGCCGTCGGAGACCGCCACGGTCATGACCCTCAACGGCTCGTCGGCTTCGCCGGTCACGGTCTCGATCACCTGACCGGTCTGCCGCGCCCGTTCGAGCGTCTCGCTGTCGGGCAGCACCCTGACTTCGTCGTCGAGCATGAGCACCACCTCGCCAACAGCGGCCCGGCCGGCGTCGATCATCTCGTCAAGAGTCAGCACCACCTGGGCGTGCATGTCGAAAGACACGAGGAATCCGAACGGATCCTGGCGCAGCCGAGCGCCCAGGCTGCCGCCCTTGTCGAAGACTCCCACACTTTTGGCGCGCAGGCCGTGAAAGCGGTCGTCGTTTCGCCAGTCGGTGCGGTCGATCAAGCCAGCGCGTTCCAGCAGGTCGTTGTCTACTTCTTCGGTGAGCTCAGCCTCAGCCGAGCGAACCGCCAAGACACCGACTGCGGCCACCGCGACCGTCACCACTGCCGCTGTCAACAGCGCCACCCTGGCTCGCAGGCTCACGACGGCGCCGGCCCGGCCCGGGCGACGTAACCGACGCCGCGTACGGTGTGGATCAGCCGCTGCAAACCGTGGCGCTCAGTCTTGCGACGCAGGTAACCGACGTACACGTCAAGCGTTTTTGAGGCGACATCGAGTGCTCCGCCCCAGACGTGCTCGTAGATTTCGGAACGGTTCATCACGGCGCCGGTTTTGCGCACCAGCAGCTCCAGCAGGTCGAACTCCGTGCGTGACAGCTGTATTACGCGCCCGGCTCTGTGTACCTGCCGCCCGACCGGGTCGACCTCCAGGTCACCGAGCCGCAGAAGCCCACCGGCGGCAGCGGTGTCTGCGGCAGCGGTCGGCGCGCGCAGACGGGCGCGCACGCGCGCGATCAATTCCTCAAGCGCGAAGGGCTTGACCAGATAGTCGTCAGCGCCGGCATCGAAGCCAGCGACCCTGTCCGGCACCGTGTGGCGGGCTGTGAGCATCAAGATCGGAGTGTCGCAGCCACTCTCGCGCAGGATTCGGCACACACTCAGACCGTCGGCATTGGGCATTGAGATGTCGAGCACCAGCAGGTCCGGATTGTGAGCGCGCTGTGCTGCCAGGGCCGCGCCGCCGTCGGGCACCGCCACCACCTCATAACCCTCAAGCCGCAGAGCGCGCACAACGCAGGAGCGCACTCGGCGATCGTCCTCCGCCACCAGGATCAGGCTCTCGCCTGGACCGGCGGCCGGGGTCCGAGGCCTCATTGGGAAAGGCCCGTCAAGTCCACGGCTCTCATTGCCGCTGTTCTCACTGTCATGACTTGGTATTGTTGCGTAAGCGGGTTCAAGAAATGTAAGAGCCCTCCTGAAAGCCGGCGCGTCGCACCCAGCCGGAGTCAAGATGAACGGCAGGTTACGCCTTGCCTTGTCTGCGTCTTCGATGAAATCGCCGCAGTTAGGGTCGCGCTATGCGAATTCTCGTCACCAACGACGACGGCATCGACTCGATCGGCCTGCACGTTCTGGCCCGCGCTATGGACCGGATGGGTGACGTGGTGGTGGTGGCGCCCGACTCTGAGCACTCCGGGTACGGCGCCGCTTTCGGACCGCTGCACAAGATCAAGCCGGACGTGCACCGGGCCTACATCGACGGCATTGACGAGGCCTGGTCGGTAGACGGCCCGCCAGCTCTGTGCGTGATGTTCAGCAGGCTCAACGTCTTCGGTGGCAGCTTCGACCTGGTGGTGGCGGGCATCAATCCCGGCGCCAACGTAGGCCGCTCGGTGTACCACTCCGGCACGGTCGGTGCCTGCCTCACAGCCCGCAACGGCGGTATAACCGGCGTGGCGGTCAGCCAGACGGTGGAGTCGTTCGGGGTGGAGGGCCAAGGCTGGGAAGACATGCTCGCCTTTCAGAGATGGGAGACTGCCGCAATGGTGGCGTCGGCGGCCGTGGAGGGCCTCTCAGATGACATGCCCAACGAGCCCGTGGTGCTCAACATCAACGTCCCGAACTCCGAGGTGTGCGAGCTCAAAGGCTGGAGGCGTACCGAAGTGGGCATCGAGCCGCCCAGGTCGATGGCCACGGCCAAGCTGCAGCCGCGGCCGGGCCACACCGACGCCTTTCGGGTGAAGATGGACTGGGGCACAGCGGGACAGCTTCCCGCCCACACCGACGGCGGTGCTGTGATGGACGGCTGGGTGTCCGTCAGCTGGCTGGGACGCCTGGAGGCCGAGCTGCCGGATCTTGCAGGCCGGCGAGCCGCCGAGAGGCGCCTGGACGACCTGCTCGGATACGGCGAGCGGCCGCCCGGGCAGGCTTAGAGCAGCACACCGAGCAGTTCTGCGGCCGGGCTCACGTCCGCTCCGTCACGCGCTGCGGCGTCCACAACGTCTAAGGCCGCAGGAACAGCGAGATCGTCGTCTAGGTGATCACGCACCTCATCCAACAGCTCGCGGCCTCGTCGCTGCGCGCCGGGCGCGGCCGCGGCCCGTGACGCGCTGGCGTTCCTCCACAGCTTGAGCCGCTCTGCGGCGGCGTCCAGCAGCTCGTGCCGCCAAGGCCACGGGGTCCGATAGTGGTGCGACATCAGTGCCAAGCGAATCACCATCGGCTCGTGACTCTTGCGCAGATCATGTACGAAAACCAGGTTTCCACGCGACTTCGACATTTTGTACCCGTCGAAGTGAACCAGCGCCTGGTGCAGCCACAGGCGCACGAAGGGACGGCCGGTCACGGCCTCAGACTGGGCGCGTTCGCACTCATGGTGGGGATAGAGCAAATCGGCGCCTCCACCGTGCAGGTCGATGGTGGGCCCGAGCTCGCGTAGCGCCAGCGCCGAGCATTCAACGTGCCAGCCGGGCCGTCCCGGCCCCCAGCGTGACTCCCACGCGGGCTCGTCGGGCCGGGCCCGCTGCCACAACACGAAATCGAGAGGATCGCGCTTCGCGGGGTCGTCGGGATCGTCGCGCCAGTGCCGAGCGAGCCCGATCATGCGAGCCCGCCCGAATCCGGACAGCGAGCCGAAGCCTGCAAAGGCTGTCGTATCAAAATAAACGCTGCCGCCCGCGGCGTATGCGCAGCCGCGCTCCAAGGCGGCGGAGATGAAACCGCGGATGTCGGGGATCGCGGAGGTGGCCCGAGGCTCCGACCAGGGCGGCAGAGTGTTGAGCGCAGCCATGTCGTTGTTGAAGCGGGCTGTCTCCGCGAACGCCAGGTCGAGATAGTGGACGCCCCTTCGTCGCGCCGCAGCGAGTATGTCGTCGTCCACATCGGTGATGTTGCGCACGCAGCGGGTGTCGCGGCCAGCGTCGCGCAGCCGGCGCTGCAGCACGTCGTAGGTGAGGTAGGTGGCGGCGTGGCCGAGGTGCGTAGCGTCATAGGGCGTTATCCCGCACACGTACATGCGCACCAGCGGGCCGGCGTCAAAGTCGACCACCGCCCGACGGGCAGTGTCGTACAGCCTCACGACGCCACGGTAGCCATCCCCACCGGGACGGGACCTTCTGCCGGCTGAGCTTTGCGCCCTGAGGGGCCGGGCGCGGTACGGTTTGGGCCCGTGGGCCTTCTCGACAGCAAGCACATCGTGATCACCGGCGTGCTGACCGACAAATCGCTCGCCTACGGCGTGGCCGAGCTGGCATTGGCACAGGGCGCCCAGGTGATACTGACGGGCGCCGGCCGGGGCCTGCGCCTCACCCGGCGCACGGCGCGCAAGCTCGGCGCCAACATCGCAGTCGCCGAGTTCGATGTGACCGACGCCGGCCATGCCGAAGCTCTGCGCGAAGATCTGGCCGAGCGCTGGGGCCGTGTGGACGGCGCACTGCACGCCATCGGGTACGCCCCGGAGGTTTGCCTCGGCGGCACGTTCATGCAGGCCGGCTGGGACGACGTGCGGGTTGCGCTGGAGATTTCGACGTACTCGCTCAAGATGCTCGCCGATGCCGTCGCCCCGCTGATGCACTGCGGCGGGTCGATCGTGGGGCTCGACTTCGACGCGACCAGAGCCTGGCCGGCATACGACTGGATGGGCGTCGCCAAGGCGGGGCTCGAGTCGACCTGCCGCTACCTGGCCCGCTATCTTGGCCCTAGCGGCATCAGGGTGAACCTGGTGTCAGCAGGCCCGGTGAGGACGATGGCTGCCCGGTCGATCCCCGGGTTCGACCAGTTCGAGGACTTGTGGGCTGAGCGGGCGCCGCTGGGATGGGATGTGACCGATCCCATCGCCGTCTCACGCAGCGTCGTCGCGCTGCTCAGCGACTGGTTGCCGGCCACAACCGGGGCGGTAATCCAGGCCGACGGCGGCTTCCACGCGGTCGGCGCCTGATCAGGTCGGCGCCTGGTCAGGTCCGGTCGGCGCCGCTGTCAAGCTGCTGCGGGCTGTCAGGCTTCGTCGTCGGTCTCGTCGTAAATCTCACCGACCAAGGATTCGAGAACGTCCTCAAGCGTGACGATCCCTAGCATAGGCCCGCGGCGCCCATCTGTGGCCCTGCGCGCCACCAACGCGATGTGTAGCCGAGACCGGCGCATCTCTCTCATCAGCTCTCGAGCCGACATGCCCGGGTGAACCAGCAGCATCCGGCGCATCAGCTCAAGCGGCACCGGCTCGGCCCGGGCGGCCGCGGGCATGCGCAGCAGGTCCTTGGCGTGGATGAAACCGATCAGGTCGTCCGGCGCGGAGCCCCACACGGGGATGCGGGTGTGGCCGCTCACCGCCACAACCTCCTCCACGTCTTCCAGCGACGTCAAGCGGTGCACCGACACGACCTCGGCCGCCGGCACCATCAGCGAGCCCGCCGAGCGCTCCCGGAACTCGAGAGCTCCGGCGAGCAGCTCGTGCTCGGCTGGCTCGATCACGCCATCGTCGAGGGCCTCTGCCAACAAGGTGTGGAACTCCTTGACTGTCAGAGCCGTGTTGATCTCATCGACGGGCTCCAGCCCGACCAGCCTCACGAGGCCGTTGGACACGGCATTGAGCGCATATATCACAGGGCTGAACACCACTACGTAGCCGTGGAGCAGCGGCGCGAGCTGTCGAGCAGTCCGCTCGGGAGCGGCGATGGCGATGTTCTTGGGGACCATTTCCCCCGCCACGACGTGAACCGTCACCACGATGCCCAGCGCCAACGCGAACGAGACCGAGTGTGACACCCCCGAAGGGATGTCCACGGCCAGGCCGATCAGCGATTCAAGCAGCCCGGCGACGGCGGGCTCCGCCACATAGCCGAGGCCCAGCGAGGCCATCGTGATGCCGAGCTGGGCACCGGCCAGCCGGGGCTGAAGGTCCCTCACTGCGACCAGCGCCTGCCTGCTGCGGAGGTCGCCGTCATCGGAGTCCGCTTCGAGGCGCGCGGCGCGCGCCGCCACCAGAGCGAACTCGGCCGCCACGAAGAAGGCGTTGGCGCCCACGAAAGCCGCCGACACCGCCAGCGCTATCAGAACGGCGGCGGTCACTCAGGCCTCCGCGGCGCGTCCAGGTGCGGCGCGACGATCCTCACGGTTGCGATCCGTAGCCGGTCGATCGCAACCACTTCGAGTCGCCATCCGTCAACCATCACCATCTCGCCGGGCACCGGCAGGTGCCCGAGCCGCTCAAGCATCAGCCCGGCGAGGGTCTCGTAGTCGCCCTCGGGCATCGCGAACCCGGTGGCCTGAAGCACTTCGTCGGTGTGCAGCGACGCCGCTAGAACTGTGGAACCCCTGGCCTCGGTGGTGGTGCGCTCGGGCCGCGCCGAGTCGTGCTCGTCGTCGATCTCGCCGACCAACTCCTCGAGCACGTCCTCCAGCGTGATAATCCCTGCGGTGCCGCCGTGCTCGTCGACCACCACAGCCATCTGGCCGGCGCCAACGCCTCTGCGTGCCAGTTGCTCCTCGCCGCGCAGGTCGTTCAGCAACTCGTCGAGATCGCGCGACTCCGGCACGGCCAGCACATCGGTCATCAGCTCGGCCACCGGTGTGGCGGACCGCAGAGCCATCGGGACCCGGTACACCGACTTAACGTGAACGACGCCGAGCACATCGTCGAGGCTGGCGCCGATCACCGGGAAACGCGAGTGCCCGGTGCGCACGGCGAGTTCGACCAGCTCTTCCACGTCGGCGTGTCGGGACACTGCCGACACCTCCACCCTCGGTACCATCGCCTCGGCGGCGTGCTTGTCGGCCAGGCGGATCGTCCGGGTGAGCAGGCGTACATCGCCTTCGTCGAGTTCGCCCTCTGAGCCCGACGACGCGAACAGGTGCTCCAGCTCATCGCGCTCGGGCAGTGGATCGATGTCCTCTCGGGGCTCCACTCCGAGGCGAAGAACGATGAGGTTGGCCAGGCCGTTGAGAAACGCCACGAACGGCTTGGCGATCACGCCATACGCCGCCGCAGGCACCGACACGGCGACGGCGGTGGCGTACGGCTTGGAAGTGGCCACAGTTTTGGGGACAAGCTCGCCCATCACCATCTGAAACACGGTGGCAACAGCAAGAGCGATGCCGATGGTGGCGCTCCGCGGGGCTGCCGTGCCGAACACCGCCTCAAGCGCTGGGGCCAGCGCCGCGGCAATGGTGGGCTCAGCGAGGAATCCCAGCATCAGCGAGGTGACGGTGATCCCGACCTGAGCCCCAGACAGGTGAAACGACAGCCGCGAGACGAGCCGGCGCACACGTCGGGCATTGCGGTCCCCTGCCGCGGCGCGCTCCTCCACACGGGTGCGGTCGACGGCGACGAGCGCGAACTCCGTGGCAACGAACGCGGCGTTGGCAGCGATCAGCGCGCAGGCGGCGAGCAGCCGCAACGCGATGTCTATGTGTCCTCCCCCGAGATGACGGACCAGCGACAGCGCAAGTCTAACGCAGCCAAACTCACCACAGCCCAATCAGCAGCAACCGAACCCGCGGGGGCGAGGTACGAGAAAAGAGTCCGGCTCGGGGCAGTCGTGCCGGAATGCGCTGCTGTCTTGGACTCGATCAGACTGGCAGGGTACGGTCCGGGAAGGCAGCGGGCGGTCGCCTGAAGTGTGGCCGTATTGCCTTGGTTGTCTTGGCTCCGACAAGAAGGAAGCAAATGAGAACATCAAGAAAAGCGGACGTGATCTCAGCGGACGCGATCTCCAAGAGAGTTCGGGCGGTCTTCGCGGCCCTGGCTATCGCGGTGGGGAGCGCAGCGGTGCCGGTGGCCGCTGGCGCCCAAGACTCCACCCAGACCGACGGCGACAGCTTCACCCTCACCATCGTTCACAACAACGACGGCGAGTCGAAGCTCCTGCCCGACGACGAATCCGGATACCCAGGAGTGGCGCGCTTCGCCGCCATGCTCAAGCTGATAAAGGCCAACGCAGCCGACGCCGGCAACGGCGTCATCACGCTTACGTCGGGCGACAACTTCCTGGCCTCACAAGAGCTGGGCATCTCGCTGGCCCGTGAGGGCCCTCTCTATGACTCCGTGGCCCTCAGCGGGCTCTACGACGCCATGGCCTTGGGCAACCACGACTTCGACTTTGGGCCCGACGTGACGGCCCGCTTCATCGAGGGGTTCGATCCCCGGATTCCGTTCCTATCCGCCAACCTGGACTTCTCCTCCGAACCGGTCCTCCAGGCGCTGGTCGACGCCGGCACTCTGGCCGGAAGCACCATCGTGGAAACTGGCGGGCAGCAGATCGGTGTGATCGGGGCGGTGACCACCGTTCTCCCCAACATCTCGTCTCCTCGAAACGTCGTCGTCTCAGACGTGCTAGCCGCGGTGACCGCAGAAGCCGAGTC
This sequence comes from Acidimicrobiales bacterium, assembly GCA_965214945.1. GTDB lineage: Bacteria > Actinomycetota > Acidimicrobiia > Acidimicrobiales > Aldehydirespiratoraceae > JAAXHB01. The sequence continues at coordinate 2,119,854 of OZ244029.1, forward strand.
GCTTACCGACCAAGGCGTCAACAAGATCATCCTGGTCAGCCATCTCCAGGACGTCGCCGAAGAGATCGCCTTGGTGGCCGATCTGGCTGATGTGGACGTGGTGATCGCCGGAGGCGGGGACGACCTGCTCCGCAATGAGGGCGACACCTGCCTGCCTGATGATGAGCCGGCCGGGCCTTACCCGACCTTGGTGGCGGATTCCACCGGCGCCGAAGTGCCAGTCGTCACCGCGCCGGGCGGCTACCGCTGCATAGGGGCTCTCACCGTCACCTTCGACGCCGACGGCAGGGTCATCCACAAAACCGGCCAGTCCGTCGGCGTGAGCATGGACCTGGCCCCAGATGCGGAAGTTCAAGCCAGCGTGGTCGACCCGCTCACTGAGGCAACGGCCGCAGTCAACGCCGATGTCATCGGCGTCAGTGAGGTCGACTTGGACGGCCGCCGGGCCATGGTGCGTACCACCGCGACCAACCAGGGCAACCTGCACTCCGACGCCTTGCGGGCCACCGCCACCAATCTGGCGGAGGCTTACGGAAGCCCGGTCCCGGACGTGGGCCTGCAGAACGGTGGAGGCATTCGCAACGACGCCGTGATCCCCGCCGGGCCGATCACCACCGGTGATACGTGGGACATAGCCCCGTTCTCCAACTTCGTGGTGGTGGGCGCTGTGCCCCGCGAGACCTTCCACGTGCTGCTAGAACAGGCCGTCGACCGGATACCCGGAGCGGGAGGCCAATTCACGCAAGTCTCGGGGTTCACCCTCGTGTATGACGCCTCGGAGCCGGCGCGTGAAACCGACCGAGGCGGTGACTGCTCACTGGCCGGCAACCCCGGCAGCAGGGTCCGTGACGTGGTGCTCGACGACGGAACCGTCATCGTCAAGGACGGAGCCGTCGTGCCCGGCGATCCGGTGGTGTTGGCCACCATCGACTTCCTCGCCGGCGGCGGCGACTGCTACCCGCTTGCCGACATAGAGTTCACCAAGCTGGGCGTCAGCTACCAGCAGGCGTTGGCCAACTACATCGCTGATGACTTGGGAGGCAGGATCACCGCGGCCGACTACCCGGTCGGCGGTGCAGGCCGCATAGTGGCCCAAGAAGAGGTCACGGTGGAAGAAGTCACTGTGGACGAGGTCACGGTCAAGCCTGGCGACAGCCTCTGGAAGATCGCCGCGGCGCGACTCGGCTCGGGGCTGCGCTGGCCGGAGATATTCGAGTCGAACCGGAGCAGAGTCCAAGCGGACGGCCGGTCTCTGAGGGATCCGGATCTCATCCTTCCGGGTTGGAGGCTTGAACTCCCCATGCGCTGACGCCAACAGATCCGCGCACCCCCGCCGGGCCCGGCGGGGGTGCGCGGTCACGGTCGCAGCAGACGCGTCGTAGCTTGTCGTAGTGGCAGCAGGCGGCATCAACCCAGACGCGGGGCTCGGCTGGATCAGCCGGCTCTGGCCTGTGGTGACCCGTCAGCGCATAGCGTTCGCGAGGGGCGTCGCTGCGGGTCTGGCTGCAACGGCCGCCGCGGTAGCGGTTCCGCCGGTGATCGGCCGGGGCGTGGACGCGGTCGCGTCAGGCACAGACGTGCGGCCCCACGTGACGGCGCTCGTTGTGCTGGCCACCGCGCGGTTCGCCCTCGGGTTTGCTTACCGGTTCGAGCTGTTCCGCTCTGCGCACCGCATCGAGGCCGACCTCCGCGACCTAGTCTTCGAACGCCTCACCGAGCTATCGTTCTCATACTGGGACAGAGTTCAGACTGCGCAGGTGATTTCGCGCGCCAACAGCGACGTCCGCTCAATCCAGCTTCTGTTCGCGTTCGGCCCGCTTGTCGCCATGCAGCTGGTGCTCCTGGCGGCAGGAGCAGCCGCGATGCTGGCGCTGTCGCCGCAGCTCTCGCTGGTCGCGCTCGCGCCGCTGCCGCTGGTGCTGCTGCTGGGCACGCGGCTGCGCGACCGAGTGTTCCCGCTGAGCTGGGTGGCCCAGGCCCGCACGGCCGACCTCGCCACGATCGTGGACGAGAACATCCAGGGCGCCCAGATCGTGAGGGACTTCGCTCAGGAGCGCAATCAGGTGAGGCTGCTGGCTCGTTGCGCTCAACGCCTCAGGTGGGCCGGCGTCGCCACATTCGATGCCAGAGCCCGCCACGCTCCGCTAATGGCGGCGCTGCCGCGCGTGGGGATGGCGCTGGTGCTGCTGGTCGGCGGTCTGGCGGCAATCGACGGCAGCGTCGCAGTGGGCGACATCGTGGCATTCAACGCGTACGTGCTGATCATGGCGGCACCGTTCCGGATGATCGGCTTCGTGATGGTGCAGTGGCAGCGGGCCAAAGCGGCGGCACAGCGCGTCTTTGAGCTCATCGACGAGCGGCCCGACATCGCCGAGCGCCGCGATGCTGTGCGGATGACCTCGCCGATGGGCCGCGTGGAGTTCGACGATGTGGTCTTCACGTACCCCGCTGGGGACGGCAATCCGGTGCTGAAGGGCTTGACGATCACCGTCGAGGCAGGCGAGACAGTGGCCGTGGTTGGCGCCACGGGCTGCGGTAAGAGCACCATCGCTCGTCTGCTACCACGCTTCTACGACCCCGACAGCGGCTCGGTGCGCCTCGATGGGATCGACGTGAAGAGACTGCGGCTCTCTGACCTGAGACGCGCCGTGGCCGTAGTGACCGAAGACCCGTTCCTGTTCGCTTTGAGCGTCCGGGACAACGTCGCTTTAGCGCGTCCCGACGCAGACGACGCCACCGTTGCGGCGGCTTTGGCAGATGCTGCGGCGACGGACTTCACCGAGGCGTTGGCCGACGGCGCGCAGACCGATATCGGCGAGCGGGGCGCGACCGTCTCAGGCGGCCAGCGCCAGCGCCTGGCAATCGCCCGCGCGCTGGTCGCGGATCCTGCGGTTCTGGTGCTCGACGACGCGACCAGCTCTATCGACGCCGAGATCGAGCGGCGGATCCATGAGGCACTGCAGCGGCGGCGCTGCGGCCGCACGACGATCCTCATAGCCCACCGGCTGTCGACCATTGCGCTGGCCGAGCGGGTGGTGTTCCTCGCTGACGGCACCGCCGCGGCTGTCGGAAGTCACGCCGAGCTGCTGCGCACCGTGCCCGAGTACACCGCCGTTCTCGCGGATCTGTCAGCGGAGTCAGCCGAACAGCGACGGGTTCCAGCACACTCGACTTTGTCGGCCCACGCGGGCACTTCATGATGTTCGGGCCAACCGCAGGGGTCCGCGGCGGGCCCACATCGGCTCAGGCGGCAGCAGCCGCGGGTCTGCCGCACGCGGAGGTCCCCGGTGATCTGCGCGCCCGCGTGGAGCAGGTGCTTCGGGCTGAGCCGCAGCATCCCGAACCCGCTGTCGAGTGGCACCGTGATCCTGCGGACGCCGAGCCCGGGCGCTTCGGGCTGGTGAGCATGCTGTGGCCGCACCGCGCCGGTCTCGCCGCGTCGATCACGCTGGTGGCCGTCGAGACGGCGGCGTTTCAGCTCGGCCCGGTGCTCACGCAGATAGGCGTCGACCGCGGCATAATCGCCGGCAACCGCGGTGTTCTGCTGACCGCTGCATGCGCCTTTCTTGCTGTGACCGGACTGGCCGCCGCTGTCGGCGCAGCACGCGTGTCGTTCACCGGCCGCCTCGGTGAGCGGCTCTCAGAGAGTCTGCGAGTCCGCGTGTTCAGCCATATGCAGCGCTTGTCGATGGACTTCTTCACCGGCGAGAAAGCGGGCGTTCTGCTGGCCCGCATGACATCGGACGTAGAGGCGCTGTCGGTGCTTTTTCAGGAGGGCATCGTCAATTTCGCTGTTCAGGCACTGACGCTCGCTGTTGTCACGGCGCTGCTGTTCTATTACGACCCGCTGCTGGCGCTGGTGACGCTCGCTGCGGCGGTGCCGCCCACCGTGGCCTCGTCTTCGTGGTTCCGCCGCCGCGCCGCGCGTAACTACCGCGAAGTGCGCAATCGCATCGGAGAGCTACTCAGCCATCTGCAGGAGTCATTGGCCGGAATCAGGGTGATAATCGCCCATGACCGCCGCGACGCGAGCGTGGCCGAGCACCGCCGGGCAGTGATGCGTCACCGAGACGCCAATGTGCGGGCATCACGGGCCAATTCGCTCTACGCGCCCGGTAGCGAGGCGATCGGTATCGCTACGCAAGCGGCCGTGCTCGCAGCGGGCGCCGCGATGGCCGCCGCCGGGCGGATCACAGTGGGCGAGCTGATCGCGTTCTTGCTGTTCCTCACCGCCTTCTTCGCGCCGGTTCAGGCTCTGGTGCAGCTCTACAACTCCTACCAGCAGGGCGCCGCGGCCATAGCCAAGCTGAGAGAGCTTCTTGAGATCCAGCCCGCTGTGCGGCAGTCGCCGAAAGCCGTGGTAATGCCCGCCATCCGCGGCGAGATCGTCTTCGATTCCGTGAACTTCGGTTATGAGCCCCACAGGCCGGTGCTGCACGACGTGAGCCTGCGTGTCTCGCCGGGAGAAGTCCTGGCGCTTGTCGGCCCTACGGGTGCGGGCAAGACCACGCTCGCTCGCCTCGTCAACCGCCGTCACGACCCGACCAGCGGCGCGGTGCGAATAGACAGCCACGACCTGCGCGACGTGACGCTGGGCAGCTTGCGCTCTCAGATCGCCGTCGTGCCCCAGGAGCCGTTCTTGTTCGCGGACACGCTCCGCCACAACGTGGGGTTCGCGCGTCCGGGCGCGGAAGACGCCGAACTAGCAGAAGCTCTCTCGGCGGTCGGCGCAGCCGACGTTGTGGAACGCCTGGGAGGGCTCGACGGCACGGTGCACGAGCGCGGCGTCACGCTGTCGGCCGGCGAACGACAGCTTCTCGCGCTGGCGCGGGCGTTGGCAGCCCGGCCGCGTGTGCTGGTGCTCGATGAGGCGACCAGCAGCCTGGACCTGGCCTCGGAGACCCGCATCGAGCGGGCTCTTGACGCTCTGCTCAGCGGTCTCACCGCCGTGATCATCGCGCACCGCCTGTCCACAGTTCGGCGCGCTGACCGCATCGCGGTCTTGGAAGCGGGCCGCATCGTTGAGGTCGGCACACACGATCAGCTGCTCGACTTGCAGGGCCGCTACGCGACGATGTTCGATGCCTGGGCAGCTCACAGCCCCAGCCGATGACGGCCCCAACAAACCCAAGACCGCGTGAAGCGCCGGTGCTGGCGCTGCGCGGCGTGCGGCGCGTCCTCGACGGCATAACCGTCCTCGACGGCATCGACTGGGTAGTCTTGCCCGGTCAGCGCTGGGTAGTCCTCGGCCCCAACGGGTCGGGTAAGACCACACTGATCGGCATCGCTTCGATGTGGGCGCACCCTTCGGAGGGGATCGTCGAGCTGCTCGGCCATCGGTTGGGCAGTGTGGACGTGCGCCGGCTGCGCAGTCGAGTGGGTTACACCAGCGCGGCGATAGCCGACCGGCTTCGTCCACACCTCACAGCGGCAGAAGTAGTGATGACAGCCAAGCACGCCGCGCTGGCGCCGTGGTGGCACTCCTATGACGACAGCGACCGCCGCAGGGCCGATGAGGCTCTGCGGCGGGTCGGCTGCGCACACCGGGCAGGACACGCCTTCGGGACGCTGTCCTCCGGTGAGCGTCAGCGGGTGCTGCTGGCTCGGGCCTTGTCGACAGACCCGTCGCTCATCTTGCTCGACGAGCCGAATGCCGGGCTTGACCTGGGAGGCCGAGAGGAACTCGTCACCGTGCTCAGTGACCTCGCCGCCGACGACGCCACCGCGCCGCTGGTGCTCGTCACACACCACACCGAGGAAATCCCAGACGGCTTCACGCACGGACTTTTGCTTCGCGAAGGTGAGATCGTCGCCCAGGGCGAACTCTCCGACGTTCTGACTGCCGACAAGCTGTCAGCCTGCTTTGGCATCGACCTGGAGCTGGAGCGCCGCGCCGGCCGTTGGGCAGCCCGCGCCGCTCGGCGCCCCAAGACGGTGTAAGCCCGGCGACTACAGCAGGAGGACTACAGAGGCTCGCTGTCAGCGTCGTGCGCGAATCAGGCCGGGTCGGACAGCCGAGTTGCGCCAGCCGCGGCTATAACCAGGATCTGTGCGAATCAGGGCCGGGTCGGATGGCCAGGAGCACGCCTGAGGCCACTTCCACGGTTGGGGGTGGATCGACGATCACGTTGGAAACGCCCCGGGCTTCGCCAGGCACAAGCATCTCACCGTCGATCGGATACTGGAGCCCGTTTGTGCGGACGCCCTCGGCAGGGCCGCCCATCGCCAGCAGCGAGATCGTCTCACCCGCAGCGCCGCTCAGGCTGCGAAGGCCCCGCACCACGTCGACGTGGGCCGAGCCGATGGTGGCCGACAGCGTCGCAGCAGCCCATCGCGGCGACGACAGCACCGACAGGGTGGCCGCCGCGTGATCGAGGCGACCACCCGCTGACGCCAACACGTGCACCGACGCGGCCCGGTCCACCGCCAGCGCTAGAGCAAGCTCCAGGTCGGTCTCGTTCTTGCTGACCGGATGGCGCTGCACGGTCGCGCCTTGAGAACCCGCCCAAGTCAGACCGCTCGCACTCGCCGAATCTAGATCGCCGACCACGATGTCCACATGTCGGCCCAGCCTGCGAGCCACATCGACTCCGCTGTCGGCTGCGATCACCACGTCAGCCGCAACAGGCCCGAGGACCGCATCGGTGGGGCAGGCCGCGATCACCAGCGCCGAACTGTGCCTCACCGTCAGCCCCGTAGTTCCGTCTGACGGCGCGCCATTCAAGGCAGGTAGGGGATCGGGTCCACGGCAGCACCGTCGATTCGTAACTCAAAATGAAGGTGCGAGCCCGTTGACAACCCCGTCGAACCCATGGTACCGAGGCGATCACCGCTGTTGAGCGTGTCGCCTTCGGAGACCGATATCGAGTTCAGGTGGGCGTACAACGTGCTGTAGCCCAATCCATGGTAAAGCACGACGGTGTTTCCGAATCCCCCTCGCGATCCGGCCAAGACCACCTCGCCGGAACGCGACGCCGACACCGGATCGCCGGTGTCCCCGTCAATGTCGATGCCGTTGTGAGGCCGTACGTTCCCGAAGATGGGATGCACCCTGGGGCCGAAGCCTGAGGTGAGCGGCCCGTGGACAGGCCAAACGACCAGCTCGAACGGCCCACCTTCCGCCTCGGCCAACCGCCGCTGCTCCTCAATAGCACGACGGGCAGCCTCCGCTTCAAGACGGGCACGTTCTTGAACCCGCCGCTGGATGTCCAACTCGATCTGCCGGATCTCTCGTTCGATGCGCCGGTCTGCCGCTGCGAGTTCGTCGGAGACTCGTGTCCACTCGTCGATGCGAGTGCGCAACTCTTCCCGGAATGCTTCCGTTAGCGAGCGGGCCCTTTCCAGCTCGTCCAAGCGCTCCACCTGAATCTGCCGCTCCCGGTCGGCGGCACCGGACCGCTCCAGCGCCCGGAGTCTCGCTTCCTGGAGCTGGGCCTCCGAAGAGCGCAAATCATCGGTGAGGTCCAGTTCGTTGCCGATGACCTGATCGAGTAGGTAGAGCTTCACCGAGGAGCCGACCAGATCATCTGAGGCGAGCTGGTCAACCACATCGCCCTCAGGCTGGACGAACGCCTCTATCGCTCGATTGCGCAGCTGCTCGCGAATCCCTTCTATCTTCTCTTCAAGCCACTGAGCCTCCTTTTCGGAGGCCGACGCCTCAGCTTCCGCAGCCTCTATGGCAGCTTCAGCGGCCGCCACCCGAGCCGTCAGAAGCTGCTCGTATTCTTCAAGGTCTAAGAGCGCGTCCTGGACTGCTTGGTCGTCCGCGCGCAGCAGGTCGATGCGAAGGGCTACCTCGGACTTCTCGCGGGCGAGCTGCTCCTGCCCCTCTCGCAGCGTGCCGATCCGACTCCGGTCTTCTGCGTCCTCATCCTCCTGAGCCTGCACCGACGTAGCGACAACGGCCATCAAGATCGTCAGCGCGATCGCAACCTGCCCGTACTTACGCCTTAGGTGAGTCATCGGTGTCCTCCGCCGTCGTGGGGACACCAACAAAATGCTCTGTTGAGAAGATGACCGCGCATTGCCGAAAAACTTAACGAAACCGCAACATTTCCGCAACATCGCCGCAATATTTCTGCAACATCGCCGCAACATTACCGCACCTTTTTGGCGCGAGATACGGGCGCAGGGACACACTTCCGGCAAGTTCTGGGCAGCCGGACGCGGCAAGCAAGCCCCCGCAAGATCAGGCCCGGATGGGCCGTTCTCCTCTGACGGTAGTGCGCCACATCTCGCGGCGGGCTCCGTGGTAGTCCGACAGCGCCATATGCATAGTGCAACGGTTGTCCCACACCGCCAGCGACCCGGGGCGCCACCGGAATCTGCACGTGTACGCCGGGTTGGCGGCCGCCTCGAATATCACCTTCAGCACCGCAGCGGACTCCTCGGGGCGCAGGCCCGACACGCCGGTCGTGTAAACCGGGTTGATATACACCACCTCGCAACCCGTGCGGGGATGGCGGCGCACCATCGGATGCTCGGCCGAGGTCAAGCCCGATTCGCCGTAGGAGATGTCCATGTTCTCGATGAAGTCGTTGTGCCGGGCGCCGGGTCCGTAACCCGCCCGAGCGGAGTGAACCGCGTCCAGGCCTCGCAGCACGTCCAGCCAGCGCCGCGACAGCCACCTGGTCACCAAGTTCATGTTGGCCCACATGGTGTCGCCACCGTGGTCGGGGACGTCCAGCGCGTACAAGATGGTGTAAGCGGGCGGCGTCGGCAGGAACGACCAGTCGCTGTGCCAAGCTCCGCCGAACACCACCGGCAGCGCCTCATCGGCCTCCTTCAGTAGGCGCACCACCGACTCGTGGCCGTCCATGCCCACCAAGAAGGGGTCATCACCCGGCTCACCCCAGCATGCGGCGAAATCCTCGAACTCGTCCACAGTTAAACACTGGTCGCGGAAGAACACCACTAGATGGTCGTCGCAGGCCTGGCGGATCTCAGACATCATCGGGCAGGAGCTGTCGCTGCGACCTGCTTCCCGAAGATCGGCCCCGCCGATGGTCGCACCGAGCGAGCCGGCCAGAGGCAAAGCCTCGATGTGCTGGTAGTCCCTGGCCGAATTGTCCGCGACCGCCACGGCGTGAAGAGCGCGCGCTGCCATCGCCGATCATCCCCTGGCCGGGCTCGGCGAGCCCGGCCAGGTCATAGCGGCACCCAGCTGTGTCCGGCCATGGCTACGGCTTCTCCGAGCCGACGATCCACATCGCGAAGTGCCATGACTATGGCTTCTCTGAGCCGACGATCCACATCGCGAAGTACTGCGCACCGCCGCCGTAGGCGTGGCCCAGCGCTGTACGCGCGCCGTCCACTTGGTGATCTCCGGCGGCACCCATCACCTGCAACGCCGCCTCGGCGAAACGGATCGTCCCCGACGCCCCGATCGGGTTGCTCGACAACACGCCTCCGGAGCAGTTGACCGGCAGGTCGCCGCCGTCGAGCGCCGTGGCCCCGGCGTCAACCATGCGCCAGCCCTCGCCCCGTTGCGCGAAGCCGAGGCTCTCCAGCCACATGGGCTCATACCACGAGAACGGCACGTACATCTCTACCGCGTCGATCCCAGCGCGGCGATCGACGATGCCCGCCTGGGCAAAAACGTCATCGGCGCACTGCTCCGACGCCGCGGGCGACACCATGTTGCGCCCGCCGTAGCTGTTGCTCTCAGAGCGCATGGCCGTGCCGTGCACCCAGGCGACAGGGCCGTCGCAGGCATCGCCCCCAGCCTCGTCGGCCAGCACCATCGCGCAGGCACCGTCAGATGACGGGCAGGTTTCGGAGTAGCGGATCGGATCCCACAGCATCGGCGACTCCACGACCTGCTCGAAGGTGAGATCGTGCTGATGAAGGTGCGCGTAGGGGTTGAGCAGCGCCTGACGGCGGTCTTTGTAGGCGACCATGCAGCCGATCAGCTCGGGCGCGTCGGTCATCATCATGTAGCGGCGGATGATCGGCGAGAAGTAACCGCCCGCGCCGGCGTTCACCGACGTGGCGAAAGGTTGAGGCAGCGACAGCGCCCACATAGCGTTGGACTCGGACTGTTTCTCCCAGCCGATCGCCAGCACGCAGCGATGCACCCTGGACTGCACCATCGACGCAGCCACGCAACCGGTGGACCCTCCCACCGATCCGGCGGTGTGAACCCGGATGATCGGCTTGCCGACCGCGCCGAGCGCCTCAGCTAGGTACACCTCGGGCATCATCAGGCCCTCGAAAAAGTCCGGCGCCTTGCCCATGATCACCGCGTCGATGTCGCGCCAGTCCTTGCCGGCCATCTCCAGCGCCCGGTAAGCGGCCTCGCGCAGCAGGCCCGGGATTGAAACGTCGCTGCGCGCCGACGCGTACTTCGTCTGGCCGACTCCGATCACCGCGGTGCGCTCAGCAGCCACGGCTAGTCGCCCTCCAGCACGCACACCAGGTTCTGCTGCAGACACGGGCCCGAAGTGGCGTGCGCCACAGCCCGGTCGGCTTCGCCCCGGTTGATTCGGGATGCGGCCTCGCCTATTCGGATAAGCCCGGAAGCCATCATCGTGTGCGCAGCCAGCGCCCCGCCCGACGGGTTTATTACCGTGGCGTCCTCGTCGATGCCGAGCGCTTCGATCAACAGATGCTCAGAAGTGGTGAACGGCGCGCACAGCTCCGCGAGGTCCAGCCTGTCGGACCTTGCGCCGGCTTGCTGGGCAGCGCGCCGAGCTGACATCGAAGACGTGAGGTCACGCACTCCGAGTGTGTGAGCGTCGCTACGGTGGTCGATGCCCCGGATCCAAGCCGGGCGCTCGCACAGCTCGCGGGCTCGGTCGCCGACGGCGAGCACGACCGCCGCTCCCCCGTCCGAAGATGCCGGCAAGTCGGACGGTCGCAGCGGCTCTACCGCGTAGCCTTCCGCCAAGATCTCCTCCGCGGACTTCGCGTCGGCGCGCACAGCATGGGGGTTGGACGCCGCGTGTTCACGGCTGCGGGCCGCTATGTCGGCCAGGCGCTTTTCGCTCACGTGGCCGCTGTCGAGCATCAAACGAGCCGCCAAGGCCTCCAGCGCGTACCAGTCCGGCCACAACGGCCCCACGTAATAGGGGTCGGTCTGGGTGGCGAGCACGTCACGCAGCGAGCCCGACGACGACTTGCCGTAGCCGTACACGAAGGCGGTGTCGATCCCGCCGCACTGCAGCTTCACCCACGCCTCATACAGCGCCCAGGCACCGTCCTGCTCCACGTGGCTCTCGCTGATCGGCGGGACCGGGCCCACTCCGTCGATAGTCATCACGAATGAGAAGGCCTGGCCGGCCAGGAAGTCCGACGAGCCCGAGCAGGTGAAACCCATGTCTGCCTGGGTGAGGCCGACGGCTGTTTTGGCCTGCTCCATGATCGGGATCATCATCTCGACCTCGGACTCGCCGACGACGGCCGCATGCTGGCGCTGCGCGAACGACACGACCGCAACGTCAATCATGTCGGTACCTGCTCGGGCGGCTGGGCTCTGCCGATGCGCTCGTAGTCGTCGATCGTCACGTCAGGCTCCCCGGTGGGGGCCCATCCCAGTATGTTGGCGGCTGACTCTTCCAGCTCTTCGTCGGGTTTCCACACAGCCCGCACCCTCATCCCGATACGCACCTCTTCGGGCGCGATGTCGATCACCAGGCCCAAGAAGCCGACCGACGCGCCGTCCAGCACGACCCAGGCGCTGCAGTAGGGCGGCTTTAGATCGGGCCGGCGCGGGATTGGCACCCGGGTGACGTTGAAGGAATCGACGTAGCCGGTGTCGGGCAGCTCCACCACGCCGGAGGTGGCCGTTCCGGCCAGCGGGCTGACACCGCGCGGCGGAACGAACACCTGCCCGGTCACCGGGCATTCCTCGCCGAGTATGCGCTTTTGCTTCATGGCCCGCAGGTACCGCGACAGCGCCCGTCCCGGCGTATAGGTGTACTCGAGGCGCACGGGCGTGGTGACGATGCTGACAGGCTCAACAGAGGCCAGCGAGTCCGGCAGCGTCAGCTTAGCAGCGAGCCCGGCGGGCGGCCCGGGCGGCGTGGACGGGCTCATGGAGCGCCCCGGGGGCCTGGCATGGGCTCAAACCCCGCTATGTCGGCTATGTGCCCGTTCCGCTCGTCACGCCACACGGCCCGAACTCGCATGCCGGTGGACATCTCGGAGGAGCTGCTGACGCACACGCCGTGCAACATCGGCGTGTCTGCTCCGTCCAGTCGGATCAGCGCCCACGCGAAGGCGCCGTCGAAGGGCTGCTGGAGCCGGGGCGCGCCGTTCCAGGCCCAAGTGAGCACCTCGCCGGCGTCGGCCACTTCCACCAGCTCGGTAAGCGGCTCAGATGTGATGGGATCGTATTCGAGAGGCGGGCACAGCACCGACCCGTCGGGCCTGCGGATGCCCAGAATGAGCTTGTTGCGCAGGCCCGTGAGGAACGCTCCGATGACCGGGCCGGTGGAACGAGTGAAGGGATACTCCAGCACGAGAGGGGCGCGCAGAACTCCATCGCCGTGTGCGTCGCCGTGCACCCAAGTCGACGCCTGATCCCAGCCGAGAGCACGGCGGGCGCGCAGAACTCCATCGCCGTGTGCGTCGCCGTGCTCCGCCATACGGCCAGCCTACGCGTCCGGCGGATTAGGCGATGCGTCGCTCGAAGCCCAGGTCGATTCCGGCCACGGCGTGCTCGATGGCCTCCAGTCCCGGGCGCCATCGCTCGAAGACCGCGGCGCGCTCGGCAGTGTTGTCGAGAAGGCGGCGCTGTAGACCGCGGGCGCGCTCACCGATCTCGCGGTGATTAACGCGCGTGGAGCAGCCGCCGCGCACCACCGGCTCGCCGTGGGTTATCACGGTGTCGACCGACTCGCCGTGCTCCGCGAGTACCAGGCTCGCCACGAGCTGGCCGCGCTCGCACAGCACATGGCGGTCAAGCCGAAGCAGGACTATGTCTGCGAGCGCCCCGGGCGTCAGCCGGCCCACGGGCGCGCCTATCGCCGCGGCGCCGCCCCGCAAGGAGCGAGCCCAGACCTGCTCTGCGGTGGGCCAGCGCCGGTGGTCGCCGACCAGAGTCGGCAGCAGCGCTGCCAGCTTGAGCGCTTCGAACATGTTCTGGTTGTCGTTCGACGCGGCCCCGTCGGCGCCTACGGCGACGGGCACGCCAGCGGCGATCATCTCTACCATGGGCATAACCCCCGACCCGCATCGCAGGTTGGAGCACGGGTTGTGGACCACGGTTGTGTTGCTCGCGGCGATCATCTCGATCTCGGCGGCGTCGGCCCACACGGTATGCGCCAGGCTCGAGCCCTTGCCGAGAAAGCCGAGGTCTAACGCGTGAGCGACGGTGGAGCGCCCCCAGCGGTGATGGCCGACGAAGACCTGGCTCTTGGTCTCAAGCAGGTGGGTGTGCACGCCGACGCCGTGGCGGCGGGCCAATTCGGCCAGCAGCACTAGGAACTCGTCGGAGCAGCGCTGAAACGCGGACGGCCCCACCACCGGCGCCACGCGCCGACGGCCTCGATGCTTTGAGAGGAACTCCTCGACGTGTCCAGCCAGGGTGACAGGATCTAGGGCCGGCTCGGACGGCAGGCTGTCCGGGCCGATGTCAGCTCCGGTCAGCAGATGCGCTGGCACGGTCTGGGCGAACGGCAGGTCGCCGACCATCGGCGCGACCGCGGCCCGCAGCCCCAGGTCTGAATAGGCGGCGGTGACGGCGTCGCCGTGGGCTTCGAAATTGTCCGGGGGCAGGTGCACGTGGTCGAGCACGGACGTGCATCCGGTGAGCAGCATCTCCAGAGCGCCGGCCGCGGCTGTTGTGTAGGCGTCCTCGGCGCTGCGGGGCACGCTTCCAAAAACCGCCCACGCGAGCCACAGATCGAGCGGCAGGTTCGGCGTGGTTCCCCGGTCGAGGCTCTGGCCTGAATGCGTGTGGGCGTTGATCAGCCCCGGCATGGCGAGCATCCCGTCCGCGTCGATCACCTCCGCCCCGGCAGTCGGAAGCCCAAGGCGCAGCTCCGAGATGCGGCCGTCCTCCACCAGGATGTCCGCGGCCTCTACAGGGCCGTCGGGGTGCAATACGTGGGCGCCTTTGATAATCAGCGGCGTCATCGCAGTCCGGCCTCCTTGTTCAGACAGCTGGCTGCGCACCGGTCATCGCTGCGCAGCGTCTTCGGTTCTCCTCACAACCAGCTTGGCCGCCTTCGTGCTGGAGGTCGCAATCAGGGGCAGCCCCGCAACCAGTCGGTGACGCAGCGCGGAGCTTTCACCGCAGGGCTAGACACCGAAGAGCAGCAGCAAGCCTATAACGGTGTAGGCGATCATCGCGGCCAGCATCGGGTACTGCGACCGCATCGCCAGGCGCGACGGGTAGCGCTCCACGGCGATGTCGTGAGCGACGATCACCCCCAGAATGTGTCCGATCACGATCGCTGCTGTCTGCACCCAAGCGATTGTGTCGACGGAGACCACCGTGTAGTCGATCTGCCGTGTAGCTGTGCCGAACAGATCCCAGCCTTCGCCGAAAGGGTCTGAGATATGGGCAAGAATGCTCTGTCCCTCGATCATGAAATAGCTGAAATAGTGCGCGACGATGTAGGCCGCGGCGATGGGCAACAGTGACGGCACGAACATGTCGGCCAGATCGCGCTCACGGTCTCCGGTGACCGACGCCATCACCGCCACGGCACCTCGGTAGATCACGCACACGACACCGATCACGAAGACCAGCCCGACGGTGTTGGCGAGGGTCAGCTCCCAGCCTCGGCGGTTGGAGATCACATCAAGCCAGATCGAGCTGCGGGTGAAGCCATCGAAAGTCGTGGATCCGAGCGCCACCAGCACCACTGCTGCCGTGCCCGGGAGCACCGGCACCGTAGCCAGACCGCTGAGCGGCCAGCGGTGCCGTAGCCTTCCGTCCTCGTCGAGCCCCAGCGGGCCAACTGCCCCCAACAGGCTGAACAGCACGCCGAACCCGTCCGCGTTGCAGGCCCAGCGGCGCCCTCTGATCGCGCCGCCGAGCACTGTGACCGTCAGATAGGCGACGAGGAACGCCCCGATAGCGCGCGGTGAGCCCGAGTCAAAGTAGGCCAGCTCCAGCCAGGCGAACGACAGCAGAGTCGCCGCCGCCCACCAGTGCCGGTCGGGAGATGGCCGAGACCAGCCGGCGCCGCCTCTCGCCAGCCTCCCGAGCCGCTCCGCTGCGGCTGCCAGCGCAGTGACGGGATTCAGCGCCCTCCAAAGGTCGCCCACCACCACCGACACCGCGGACAGTCCCACCCAGAACACGATGTAGAGCGCTGCCGGCGCGATGTTCACCGACGGGTTCACGTTGCCCTGCAGCGCCGCGTACAACACCACCGCCAGGGCGAGCAGCCCCGCCGCGCGGGCCGCCAGCGCGAGCGGGCGGTTGAGCCTCTGGACCGCCGGTGGCATCGGCCTGCCCGCGGACGCTGCCCGCAGGCGAGGCTGCTCCCAGAGCCAGCCGACCGCTGCGAACGACAGCCCGACAGCGCAGGTCGAGGCCCATATCACCTGCCAGACCGGCAGCGGAAGATCGACTCGGCCGCCGACGCCGTGGGCGGCCGCCGGCGCGGCGGACAGGCCGATGACAGCGGCGACGACCGCTGCGGTCAACCCGGCTGCAGCCACGGCACGCCGCAAGACAGCGCGTTTCACGAAACCTGCAGATTGATCAGAAGCTGGTGGGCGCCTTCCAGTTCCACTTCGAACACGCCCGGGATGTCTGCGGTGAAAGAGAGCTCGCCTTCGCCGTCGTTCAGGTGGATGAACAGGTCGTAGCCGTGAACGTGCACCTCGTCACTGGAGTCGCCGCTTACGCGGATGGTGACCTGTTCGCTCAGCTCGATGCGCTCGGTGCGAGCACCGCCTGTGATCTCGCCGCCGACGACCTCGATCTCGATCAGCCGTTCGGCGGCGGCCGTCGTGGTCGTCTCGGGCGGGCGGCTCTGCGTCGTGGTAGGCGGATCGGTCGTCGGCGGCGCAGTCGTAGTCGTTTCGGGCGGCGGCGCAGTCGTGGTCAGCTCGGGCTCGGTCGTGATTGGCTCGGGAGCACCGGCAGTTGCCGCCGGATCCGTTGTGGACGCGGACTCGTCGCGGTCTGACGAGGTGCCATCTGAGCCGCAGGCCGTGAGCACAGCAGCCAGGGCCAGAGTGAGCGCAAACGCGACCGACGGTCGCAGTTGTGGAGATCGCGCAGTCTCACCGTTCACGGACGAATGCCTACCAGGAATCCCGCTGCGCCACTACTGGGAACAGCGGTCTGCCCGGTCGCAAAACCAGGGCTTGCACAGAGCCGCGGACAGTCGCCAGCCCGCCGAGAATCCCAGGTCGGTGGGCGATACTGGACTCGAACCAGTGACCTCTGCCGTGTGAAGGCAGCGCTCTAGCCGTCTGAGCTAATCGCCCGCAGACTTGGCGATGCTACCAGCGATCGCCGCCAGCTGGCAGCGCTAGGGCCCAAAGGACTCAGGTAGGAAGCCTTCGTCAGGCGCTTGCAGATCGAGGTCGAGCAGGTCTTCGAGCACGGCAAGCGTCTCAAGCACTTTCAGATCGTCGAGCTGGTGGCCCAGCACCTGCAAGCCGACAGGCATGCCGTCACCGGCAAAGCCGCAGCACACGGTTCCGGCCGGCCGGCGAGTGAGGTTAGCCAAAGGCGTGAAGCGGATCCAGTTCGGGGTGGGTTCACCATTGACGGTGCCGTGACCGCCCGGTGCCGGGACTTGCCCGGCTGTGGTGGGCAGCAGCATCACGTCGAAGCCGTCCATGGCCTCGGCCAGGCTCAGCGACATCTCAGCGGCCCGCTGGCGGGCCTCGAACTGCAACGTCACCGAAACCCGCTCGAAGGTGTCCTCGAGCATGGCTGCCAGCACGTCGGTGACGTCGGCCCATGCGTCGGTGCCAAAAAGCGGCAGGTGCGATGGCACGATGCCACCACCGTAGAAGAGCTGCAAGAATGCCGGCATCGGGTTGTCGAACAACTTGCCGGTCTCTACCACCTCCGCGCCGGTTGTCGCGAGCCGCTCGACGGCGGCCGCGCAGGCCGCAGCGATCTCGCCGTCCACTGGACCACCGTCGAAGGAGGGCGCCCACAGCACCCGTGCCGGCGGGCTCGGGCTGTCGAGCGCGGCCCGCCACGACAGGCCCGGCGCGGGCAGGCTGCGTAGGTCGCCGGGGTGGGGGCCGGTCACGCAATCGAGGCACAGCGCCACGTCGCGGATGCGCCGGGCCATGGGGCCGACGCATGAAAGGTCGAGCAAGCCCATCGGCGACGGCCCGCCCGGCACCCGGCCCTGGCTCGTCTTGATCCCCGACAGGCCGCAAGCCGCGGACGGGATGCGGATCGAGCCACCACCGTCGGAGCCGGTGCCCGCCGGCACCATCCCAGCGGCTATGGCCGCGGCGGTGCCCCCAGAGGAGCCGCCAGGCGAGCGCTCGGTGTTCCAGGGGTTCACGGTGGCGCCGAACAGCGGGTTGTATGTGTCGCCGATGCAGCCGTGCTCGGGTGTGTTGGTTTTGCCGACGATCACGCACCCCGCGGCCCGTAGCCGGGCCACCTCGGTGGCGTCGGTCTCTGCCGGGTCAGCGTGGCGGCGGTGCACAGCGCCTTTGGTGGTGACGAACCCGGCTGCGTCGGCAAGGTCTTTCACGCCGATAGGCACTCCGGCCAGCGGCCCGACATCGATGCCAGCGTCGAGTCGCTCATCAAGGGCCGCGGCCTGGATCCGGGCGGCCGGCGCGTCCACGGCCACGAACGCGTTGAGCACGCCGTTGAGGGCGCCGATTCGCTCCAGCGCATGCTCGGTGACAGCCAGCGCCGTGAGGGCGCGTTCTCGCACCATCGACGCAAGAGCCTCCACAGTCACCGTCCGAAAATCAGGCACTTCTTGCACGGCGCTCTCCGTATGGCCGTTTCTCTACTGACACCTGATGTCAGCCGCCGTTTTGGGCAAGCCGCTCAGCCAGCCGCTCCAGGCCGGCGACCCGCGACCCCTTCACCAGCACCGCGCTGCCCGCCCGAAGGCCGCCCAGCCGCTCAAGAGCTTCGAATGCTCCGTCCACGTCGGCCACTTCAACCAGCCCGGCTTCCTGCGGCGAGTCATCTTCTCCGCGGCCGGCAGCGTAGTGTGGGGCGGCTACGGCGATCACCGTCACGCCAAGAGATGACGCCAGCGAGGCCATCCGGGCGTGCTCGCCAGCCGAGTAGTCGCCCAGCTCTGCCATCACTCCGAGAACGGCCAGTCTGCGCTCACATGGCAGCTCTGCCAGCGACCTGAGCGCGGCCTGTACCGACAGCGGGCTGGCATTGTAAGAGTCGTTGATCACTCGGGCCCCGAGCGGCGTGGTGAACATCTCCATCCGAAGCGGCGAGAGCGTCGGATCGGCCAGACCGGCGACCACATCGCGCAACGACACCCCCGCAGACAGTCCCACTGCGGTGGCGGCCAAGGCGTTGCCGACCGAGTGGCGGCCCCGGGCGCCCAGCACCACATCGGCCTGTATAGCACCGGCCTTTCCGGCGCCAACACGGCTGACCAGCGTGAAGCGCGGCCGCAGATCGTCGTCGAGCCTCACGTCGCAGGCGGCCACATCGGCGTCCGGTGCGGTTCCGTAGGTAATCACGCGGGCGGATGAGCGCGCGGCCATTCCGGCCACCTCTGGCACGTCAGCGTTCAAGAACGCGACCCCGCCGCGCGCCGCGTCGGGAAGGGCCTCCACCAGCTCGCTCTTGGCCGACACAACTGCCTCAAACGACCCAAACTCGCTGGTGTGCGCCAGCCCCACTGTCGTGACCACGCCCATCGTGGGATGCGCCGTCTCGCACAAGCTGCGAATCTGCCCTGCGCCGCGGGATGCCATCTCCACCACCACGGCCTCGACACCCTCGGGGCAGCCCAGCAGGGTGAGCGGCACCCCTATCTCGTTGTTGTATGAACGGGTGCTGGCATGAACCCGCCGGTCGCGGCCCAGCACCGCCGCGATCAGGTCTTTGACGGTGGTCTTCCCGACCGACCCTGTGACACCCACCACAGGAACCGCGAGCCTGCGGCGAGCCTGTCGTGCCAGTGAGTCCAAGGCCGCCAGCGTGTCGGCCACCTCAATCACCGCTGCGCCGGTGTTCCGGCCCGCGGAGCGGGCACCGGGCTCTGCTGCTTCCCGCGCAGCTTCGGATGCCGCAGCGGATGAGGTAGCTTCCCGCGCGGCTCGACTGTCCCGCGCGACGAGATAGGCGGACGCACCCGACCGCACCGCATCGGCGATGAAGTCGTGACCATCCCGTTTGCCGACGAGCGGAACGAAAAGCGCACCACGATCGGCAAGCCTGCTGTCCTGAATGACGCGGTCTATCACATCGCAGCCGTGTGCCGGAGCGCTCAGGATCCGTCCCCCTGTCGCCTTCGCGACCTCCTCGACGGTGAAGCGCATCCCGCGAGTGTGACACATCGCAGACCCGAGCCGGCCCCATGTCGGTATCCGCTCGAACCCGGGATGGCTCGTGCACAGCCGCCGCCGCGCCCGCGCTCCGCGTCCGAGCGGGCGTGTCTGGCGAGCACCGGCCCGGGGCAGACCTGATGGACGGGTAGCGTCACCGAAGTGAGCCCGCGCATCAGGCTGATAGTGCTGTTCGGGGGCCGCTCCGCGGAGCACGACGTGTCATGCGTTTCGGCTGCGCACATCGTGGCTGCGGCCGATCCCCAGAAGTACACCGTCGAGCCTGTCGGGATCACCAGAGAGGGCCGCTGGGTGCGCGCCGCTGAGTCTGCCCGCGCCTTGAGCGCCGCAGAGGTCGCGGCGCCGCCGCGTCGGACTGCGCTCCCTTCGAGCCTCACCGCGAAGGGACGGCCCGTCGACCCGCTGACCGTGCTGACCGTCCCGCCAGCCGGCGCTCGGCCACAGGCCATCGGTGCCGTCAGGGGCAAGCGCGGACCGACCGTGGTGATGCCGGCGCTGCACGGACCGATGGGCGAGGACGGCACCGTCCAGGGACTGCTAGAAATGGCCGGCGTGCCCTATGTCGGCGCGGGCGTGATGGCCTCCGCGCTGTGCATGGACAAGTCAATGGCCAAGACCGTTCTGGCCGCCCGCGGCATCCCGCAGGCGCGCTGGCGCGCTTTTGCCGTTGACGGCGACGGCTGCGGCGGCATCGCCGGCCGCGCTCTACCCGTCGGTAAGTTCGCATCGGCCGCAGCAGCGCCCACTGTGCGTCGGTGTCCGACTGAGGAGATGTCACCTGAGGACATGTCCGCAGCAGCGGTGCAATGCCTAGGGCTGCCGGTGTTCACAAAGCCGGCGAACATGGGATCCTCGGTGGGAGTGTCCAAAGCGTGGACGCTTGTCGAGGCGGCCGAGGCGATCCGCGTGGCGGCCCGCTACGACCGAACGGTGGTCGTGGAGGAGGCCGTGAGCGGCCGCGAGATAGAGGTTTCGGTACTCGGCAACGACCGCCCCGCCGCTAGCGTTCCGGGCGAGATCATCCCCGGCGCAGAGTTCTACGACTACGAAGACAAGTACGAAGGCGGTGCCGAGCTGCTGGTCCCGGCGCCACTCAGCAGTGACGAAGCCGACGCTGCGCGGTCGCTTGCGCTCAAGGTCTTCGAAGCGTTGGGCGTGGAGGGGATTGCCAGGGTCGACCTGTTCTACGAGGACGGCCGCGACGGACGCGGAACGCGCGGCTGGATGGTCAACGAGGTCAACACGATGCCGGGATTCACGCCGATCTCCATGTACCCGAAGCTGTGGGACGTCAGCGGACTCAGCTACCCGAAGTTAATCGATCAGATGGTGGAGCTTGCGCTGGAGCGTGACGACCGGAGGCACCGACACACATGCACTCGGCGCTGACAGCCCCAGAGACGGCGTTCGGGCTGTGAAAGCACTAGACATAGGCGTTGTGCCAGCGACTTCAGTCATGGCGGCGCCGACAACGGCCTCACGGGCGAGGGCGCTGAGAGCCCCGCGGCGAACGGCGGCTTAGTGATACCCGAATCACTGGCCGGCAAGAGGATCGCCGTCACCGGCGCCACCGGCTTTCTTGGCACCGCGCTGGTGGAGCGGCTGCTGCGATGCGTGCCTGACTGCGAGCTGGTGCTGCTGGTGCGCCCAGGGCGGCGCGGTGCCGCCGGGCGGGTGTCACGTGACGTGCTGCGAAACGACGCGTTCAAGCGCCTGCGCCAAGCTTTCTCGGATGCGACAGCGCAGGCTGGCGGGCACCCTCCTCAGCAGTGGGGAGAGACCTTCGGGGAGATGACCGCCAGGCGGGTGCACGCCGTAGCTGGCGATGTCAGCGTCGACGGCCTGGGCCTCGACGACCGCGGACGGGCGCTGCTCGCCGGATGCGAAATCGCGATCCACGCGGCGGCCACCGTCAGCTTCGACTCGGCTCTTGACGACGCTGTGGAGGTGAACCTGCTCGGCCCTGCACGCGTCGCCGCTGCGCTCAACGAGGTCGGAGCGCGGGCCCATCTGATCAGCGTGTCGACCTGTTACGTGGCCGGCAGCCGCCGGGGCGCGGCCCCCGAGCAGCTCCTGAGCGACTCGCCCTTTTATGTCGACGTCGGGTGGCGACGCGAGGTGACCGCTGCCCGAAGGGCCCGGGCAGACGCCGAACAACGCAGCCGCCGCCCCGAGCAGCTCTCCAAGCTCATCTCCCAAGCCCGGAGGGAACTCGGCGCCGCAGGTCGGCCCGCTCTGGCGGACAAGGTGGAGAGCCTGCGGCAGCGCTGGGTTAAAGATGAAATGAGCGAAGCCGGCCGCGCACGGGCCTCGAGCCTCGGCTTCCCCGACGCCTACGCCTACACCAAGGCGCTCGGCGAGCAGGCGTTGTGCGAGACGCGCGACGAAACGGCCGTGAGCATCGTGCGGCCCTCGATCATCGAGTCGGCGCTCGAGGAGCCGCGTCCAGGCTGGATCCGCGGCTTCCGGATGGCCGAGCCGGTTATCGCAGCTTACGCGCGGGGTCTGCTCAAGGAGTTCCCGGGCGTGCCCGAGGGGATAGTCGACGTGATCCCGGTGGATCTCGTCGTGTCGGCCATCATGGCTGTCGCCGCCCGAGGACCGCTGGGCACCGAACCCGATGTCACGCATGTGGCCAGCGGCGCGGTCAACCCCCTCAGGTACCGCCAGCTCTATGACCTGGTGCGGGAGTGGTTCACCGAGCACCCCGTGTACGACGAACACAACCAGCCGATCAGCGTGCCCGAGTGGTCGTTCCCAGGCCGCGGCAGGGTCTCCAGACAGCTCCGGCGGGCGCAGCAATCGCTGGAAGCTGCCGACCGAGTGCTCTCGACGCTGCCTCTGCGAGGTCGCCACGCCGAGCTGAGCGCCGGCCTTGACGAGCGCCGCAAACAGCTCGAACGGGCCAGCGGATATGTCGAGCTGTACGGCGCCTACGCTGAGTGCGAGGCGGTCTACCAGTTAGACCGGTTGCTGGAGCTGTGGGACTCACTCGAAGACGGCGACCGCTCGGCGTTCGGGTTTGATCCTTCCGCTGTTGACTGGCGCCGCTATGTGCATGAGGTCCACCTACCTTCGATGGCGGCCCAGGCCCGGCTGAAGATGGCCCCGGGTGCACGCGGCGGCGTGTCACGCAGCACAAGGCTCCGCCGTCAGGTGATGTCGCCACAACGCCATCTCGCCGTGTTCGACCTGGAGAACACGCTCGTGGCGTCAAATGTCGTGGCGAGTTACGCATGGCTGGCTACCCGTGAACTCAACGCGCCGGACCGGCTGCGGTTCGTGGTGCGGACCCTCAGTGAAGCGCCTCGGCTGCTGGCGCTCGACCGACGCGACCGAAGCGACTTCCTCCGCCACTTCTACCGCCGCTTCGACGGCGCCGATGTGGAGAGCATCCGCGGAGACTGCCGGGAGATGCTCAGCGACCTGCTGATATCCAAGTCATTTCCTAGCGGCATTGCCAGAGTGCGCCAGCACCGCCGCGCCGGCCATATGACGCTGCTCATGACGGGCGCTCTCGACTTTGTGGTGGAGCCGCTGCGGCCCCTATTCGACCACATCGTGGCAGCCGAGATCGGCGTCACCGACGGCGTGTATGACGGCCAACTCCTGACCGTCCCGCCGACCGGAGAGGCCCGCCACCAGGCCCTGGCCGAATTCGCCGAACGCCAGGGCTGTGACCTGCGCGAGTCGGTGGCCTACGCCGACAGTACGTCTGACCTTCCGATGCTCGAGGCGGTGGGCTTCCCGGTTGCCGTGAACCCTGAGGTGAAGCTCGCCGCCCTGGCCCGGCGAAGGGGCTGGCTGATAGAGAACTGGACGACCAGCGCGGGCGCTCCGGCAAAGCCGCTGCCGCTGGCGCCCCGGGTTCGCCGCCAGTCTCGCCGGATACGAGCTACGCGCCATCGACGGAGGCGCTCGGGTGTGATGCACTCGGGAGTGGCGACGGGTTCGAACCTGCTTTCAAGGACAGCCTGATGGCGCCCGGAAAACGCGGCGCGCCCCGGCCAGGCCTCGTGCTCGACGTCGACCGCTCCACTCCGCCGGTGCTGTTCCATCACGGCGAGGGCTTCCGGCTCGAGAAGCTCCCAGCAGGGCGCAGCCGGGTGATCTATCCGGCTGAGCCCATGCCGGGCCTGCCCAACCCCGACCGCGCCATCCGCCGTGCGCTGCTCGAACCGCTGGACGAAGACCCGCTCCCGGCCCTGCTGCGGCCCGGCATGAAGCTCACCATCGCCTTCGACGACGTGTCGCTGCCGCTGCCGCCTATGCGCCGGCCCGACATCCGCCAGCGAGTGATCGAGCAGGTGCTCGACATGGCCGCGGAGGCCGGAGTGGACGACATCCACCTGATCGCCGCGCTGGCTCTGCACCGACGGATGACCGAAGACGAACTCCGCCACGCTCTGGGCAACCGGGTGTACGACTCCTTCGCACCGCATCAGGCCCTGTACAACCACGACGCCGAAAACCCCGATCAGATGGTGGAACTCGGCCGCACTGACCACGATGAGCTGGTCACAATGAACCGGCGCGCCGCTGAGAGCGATCTGCTGGTGTACGTGAACATCAACCTGGTGGCCATGGACGGCGGCTGGAAGTCGACCGCCACCGGGCTGGCCGACTACCGGGCGCTGCGCCATCACCACACCGTCGCCGCGATGCAGCAATCGCGCTCGTTCATGGACAGGCACAATTCGGAGCTGCATCACTCGAACTGGCGCCAGGGCGCTGTGATCGCGTCGCGCGGGCCGCGGGTCTTCCAGATCGAGACGACCGTCAACAACAACACGTTCGGCTACAACGGCCCGCTGTCGGTGCTGCAGAAGCGGGAATGGGAGTGGACGGCCCGAGACCGTGTGTCGTACATGGCGATGTCCGCGGGACTCAGGACCATGCCCGGCGCGGCGCGGCGCGGCGTGTTCCGGTCGTGGCTGGCGCCGTATGAGCTCACGTCCGTTCAGGCGGGCGCAGTAGAGCCGGTGCACGACCGCACCACCGAAAGCGTGCTCGCCCAACACCTGGTGCCAGTCGAGGGCCAGACCGACATCGTCACGATGGGGCTGCCCTACATCTGCCCCTACAACGTGAACTCGGTGATGAACCCGATCCTGGTGATGTGCCTGGGGCTCGGCTACTTCTTCAACCTCTATCGGGGCCGACCTGTGGTGCGCGCCGGCGGGGTGGCCATCATGAGCCATCCCACCGCCTGGGAGTTTCATCCCGTGCATCACCCGAGCTACATCGACTTCTTCGAGGAGCTACTGGCCGAGACCACCGACCCGGCCGAGCTGGAAGCGAAGTACGAAGCCCAGTTCGCCGCGGACGAGTGGTACATCCACCTCTATCGCACGAGCTACGCCTACCACGGCGTTCATCCCTTCTACATGTGGTACTGGGGTGCTCACGCCCTTCAGCACCTGGGCCGGGTGATCATCGTGGGCGGCGACGCCCGCGCGGTGCGGCGGCTCGGCTTCCAGCCGGCCTCCACGCTGTCGGACGCTCTGGAGATGGCCTCCGACGTGGTAGGGGCGCAGCCGACGATCACGCACCTGCACAACCCGCCCATACTGATGGCCGACGTCACGTGATGGGCTTCGCCTGATGGGTCGGGTCACATGAGCCTCGCCCACGACCTTGGCTGGGCACGGCTGAGTCGGAGTCTGCCGTCTCCGGCTCATCACCTGCGGACGCGGTCGTTCCCGCTGCGAGCCCCGTCAACCCCGGGCGGAGTGGCGCCGCTGCCGTCGCCGGGCCGGACAGGAGCCGACTTCGACACCGGCTGGGCTCGCCGCTGGCCCGCGCGGATGACCCGCGCAGCGCTAGTGGAGGGCCCGATGAGAGCCGCTGTTTGGGCGCTGGCCTCGCCGATTCGCCGGGGTGTCGACCGCCTCGCCGACACAGAAGGCCCGCTGATCTTCGCCGCCAACCATCACAGCCACATCGACACACCCCTGCTGCTCACATCGATCCCAGATCCGTGGCGCCACAAGATGGCGGTCGGCGCCGCGGCCGACTACTTCTTCGGCAGCCGCTTGGCAGGCGCTGCGGCCGCGCTGATGATCGGCGCCATTCCCGTGGAGCGCAACCGAGTTGGGCGCCGCTCCGCCGACCTCGCGGCCGGACTTCTCGATGACGGCTGGAGCCTGCTGATCTTCCCCGAGGGAGGACGTAGCCCCGACGGCTGGGGGCGGCCGTTCCGGGGCGGGGCCGCCTATCTGTCGTTGCGCTGCGGCGTGCCGGTGGTGCCGACCCATGTGGCTGGCACGGGCCGGATCCTGCGCAAAGGCCGTACGCTGCCCCGGCCCGCGGCGACGACAGTCACCTTTGGCGATCCCATCGCCCCGGCTAGAGGCGTCAGGGCGACGCGCTTCTCGGCCTGGATCGAGGCTGCGGTGGCCGCGCTGGCCGACGAGGCCCGCAGTGACTGGTATTCGGCCCGGATGCGGGCCTACGCCGGCGAGAGCCCGACCCTCAACGGCCCCGCCGCGGGCGCCTGGCGCCGGGTGTGGGCGCTGGGAGACCGCTCGCGCCGCTGCAGAACCCGCCGCCGCGGCTGGCCCCACGGCTTTTAGCCACCCCAACTTCTAGCCACCCAACTTCCTATGGTGGTGGTCGGGTTCGGGGGTCATACGAAACTAGGCTTCAGCCCGGGTAACAGACACACCCTGTTCACTCGCGCCGATCCGAAGGCAGAAGCCATGGCAGTCCACGCGACCACCCCCGTCGAATTGATCGCCGATGTCTACGCCACCCTCGACAGCAGGGTTGGTGCGGCCCGCACCGGGCTGCGGCGACCGCTTACGCTGACGGAGAAGATCCTCGTCAACCATCTCGACCCCGGTTTCGTCGACAGCGCCGGCGGATTTCCCGAGCGTGGCGTCACCTACGCCGACCTGCGGCCCGACCGGGTAGCCATGCAGGACGCCACGGCCCAGATGGCGTGGCTGCAGTTCATGACCGCCGGTCTCGACCGGGTGCAAGCACCCGTAACCACCCATTGCGACCACCTGATCCAGGCCCGCGCCGACGGCCGGCGAGACCTGGCAGCGGCATTGTCGGGCAATCAGGAGGTGTACGACTTCCTGCGCAGCGTAAGCGCCCGGTACGGAGCCGGGTTCTGGGCACCGGGTAGCGGCATTATCCATCAGGTCGTTTTGGAGAACTACGCCTTCCCTGGCGGGATGATGATCGGCACCGACAGTCACTCGCCCAACGCGGGCGGCCTCGGGATGCTGGCAGTTGGCGTCGGCGGCGCTGACGCGGTGGACGTGATGACCGGCTTTGCCTGGAACGTGCGCTGGCCGGAGATCATCGGCGTCCGCCTCACCGGGAGGCTCAGCGGCTGGTCGGCGCCCAAGGACGTGATATTGAAGGTGGCCGACATCCTCACCGTGTCCGGTGGCACAGGCAGCATCGTGGAGTACTTCGGGCCAGGTGCGCAGACCTTGAGCGCGACCGGCAAAGCCACGATCTGCAACATGGGCGCGGAGATTGGCGCCACCACTTCGCTGTTCGAGTACGACGAGTCGATGGGCCGCTACCTGCGCCACACGGGCCGAGCCGACGCCGCCGAACTCGCCGACGATGCGGCGCACCATCTGCGCGCCGACCCCGAGACGAACGCTGACCCTGAGCGGTTTTACGACCGGGTGGTGGAGATCGACCTCAGCGCGCTCACGCCGCGTATCAACGGCCCCCACACGCCCGACCTGTCGCGGCCCGTCGGTGACCTCGGCGCTGAGGCCGCCGAGCGCGGCTGGCCTCAGCTGATAAGCGCGGCGCTCATCGGCAGTTGCACCAACTCGTCATATGAGGACATCACAAGGGCGGCGTCCATCGCCCGCGACGCAGTCGCCAAGGGGCTGCGGGCGCGCACGCGGCTGCTGGTGACCCCAGGTTCGGAACAGATCCGCGCCACCATCGAGCGAGACGGGCTGATGGCCGACTTTGAAGCCCTCGGCGCCACTGTGCTGGCGAATGCTTGCGGGCCGTGCATCGGGCAGTGGGACCGCTCAGGCGAGCCAGGCCACGTCGCGGGACGCGCCAATGTGATCGTCACCTCCTACAACCGCAACTTCCCCAAACGCAACGACGGCGACGCGGCCACTCTGGCGTTCGTCACCTCGCCCGAGACCGTGATCGCGCTCGCCTTGGCGGGAACGCTTGACTTCGACCCGGTCAGCGGCCAGCTCGTCAGCGACTCCGGCGATGCCGTCGGCCTGGACGAGCCGGTCGGAGTGGAGCTGCCCTCAGACGGGTTTGCGCCCGGAGCAGACAACTTCGTGCCGCCCCCGCAGGACGGATCATCTGTTGCGGTGCGGGTGTCGCCGCGCTCGCAGCGCCTCCAGCTGCTCGAGCCGTTCGAAGCCTGGGACGGCACCGATTACGAAGGACTGCCCGTCATCGCCAAGGCCAAAGGCAAGTGCACCACCGACCACATCTCGCCCGCCGGGGCGTGGCTGCGGTATCGAGGCCATCTGGAGAACATCTCCGGCAACCTCTACACAGGTGTGGTCAGCGCCTACGAGGGCTACGAAGCAGGGCACGGCAAGAACCAGCTCACCGGCGCCGTCGAGCCGCTCCCGGAGATCGCTAGGGCCTATCACGCCGCCGGGCGGCACTGGGCGTTCATCGGCGACTCCAACACCGGCGAGGGCTCAAGCCGCGAGCACGCAGCTATGGAACCCCGATACCGAGGATGCGTTCTGGCCCTGGCGCGCAGCTTTGCGCGCATCCACGAGACCAACCTGAAGAAGCAGGGCGTCCTGGCGCTGACCTTCGACGACGGCGCCGACTACGACCGCATAGGCGAGGACGACCGCCTCGCGGTTCGGGGGCTAGCGGAGCTGGCACCGGGCCGGCCGGTACGGGTGGAGGTGACCACACCGCAGGGCACCGTCTGGGGCTTCGCCGGCCGCCACACTCTCAGCGCCGACCAGATCGAATGGTTCCGGGCGGGCAGCGCGCTAAATGTCATCCGCCGCAAGGCTGCCTGACGGCCCAGGCCGCGAGCAGGCCGCTTCCGCCAGATCCCGCGCTTGCACACCGTAAACGGCTCATCACGGGCAGCCCGGTCCCGGAGATCCTGGCGAACGCCTACGGCTACCAAATAGAAGCGGCTGACCCGGGGGGTAGATCAGCCGCTTCATTCGCCACGAGCCGACCAGGGGGGATTGAATCGGCTCGGGCCTGTGGATCGGGTGCTTGTCGGGGTACGCAACGCCGATCTGTAGTTACTCCATTCAACACGATATGAAGGCGCCTCGCGCTATCATTGCGGCAGTTTATAATGATAGTTGCTATCATGTTTCTAGATTATGATTCGGCTTTGCATTTGCCCGCCGACTCGATCTGACCCGCCGGCGCTATAAATGCAGCTCCGCCAACTCAACGCGCTTATCGCCGTCGCCGAGCATGCAAGCTTTACCCGTGCAGCGCGGTCTCTCCACACGGTGCAGTCCAACGTGTCCACCCATGTAGCCCGCCTGGAGCGCGAGGTGGGGGTCACGTTGATCGACCGAGCCCGAAAGACCCTGACCCCCGAGGGCGAGGTGGTCGCAGGCCGCGCCCGGCACATCCTCGCTGAGCTGCAGGCCATCTCTGACGATCTGGCCTCAATGGGCGGACACCTCATCGGCACCGTGCGAGTCGGCGTGATCGGCACAACCGCACGCTGGATCGTCCCCCTGCTGCTCAATGAAGCTGAGCGTCTCTATCCCCGTCTCAAGGTGATCGTGGTGGACGCCCCCACTACTTCGCTGCTGACGCTTCTGCTGCAGAACCGCCTCGATTTGGCAATGGTCAACCTGCCGGTCGGCGACCGCTACATCAAGACCGAGAGCCTGTTCACCGAGGACCGAGTGGTGGTAGCGCCCGAAGGCCACGAGCTGGCCGACGCCGACCGCAAACGCATAGATCTGTCCGAACTGGCGCGCCACGAAATACTGCTGCCACCACGAGGCACAGCATTCCGAGACGAGATCGACCACGACGCGCGGCGCGCCCAGCTGGAGCTTCGGCCCAAAGCCGTCGTAGACGGGCTGCGCCTGCTCACGTCGCTCGCTTTTCAAGGATTCGCTCCCGCGCTGCTGCCTGCCAGTGCCACCCGAGGCGCCGTGCCCGAGGCCGGCTGGCGCAGCGTGGCCGTAGAGCGGCTCAGCCCTCGACTGGTCGGCTTGGCCCGCAACCAGCGCACGACCCCCGCAGCGCCGCCTCGCGCGGTGGCTGAGATCATCCGAGACATTGTCCACGCCGAGGTACCCAATCAGCCCCACATGCACTTCCCCGCCGAGGGCGCCGCCTCTGAAGGCTCCACCGGCCGTGCCGTCACCAGCGCCGGAACATGACGGTCGTGCCGCTGCGCGACGGCGCAGCCGGGTTCGTGCGTTTCGGCGTGGCGCGTCTTGGCGGACGCCCTGTAGTCAGTGTCGACGCCTGTCGCGGTAGTGACGACCGCGGCGGGGCTCTGGCGTCTGCTGACGGGCGCAGCCTGGCTGAGGCCGCTCGACTGGCGCGCGCTCACCGTCTGCCCCTGGTGCTGCGCCTGGCGTCATCGGGCGCCGATGTAAGCGAGGGCATCGACACCCTGCATGGGTGGGGGCTCGCAGCCCGCGAGATGACGCGCTGCTCTGGGGTGGTCCCTGTGATCATCATCGCCTCAGGCCCGAACGTCTCTGGCCCGGCGCTGATGCTCGGGCTGGCCGACTTCGTGATCATGACCACCGACGCCTACGCCTTCGTGGTGGGACCTCACACCGTCGAGCAGTTCACGGGCGTGCCGGTGGAGCGCGGCGCCCTCGGCGGAGCCGACGCCCACCGGAGCCGATCGGGTGTCGCCAGCTTCGTGGCGCATGATCTCGACGATGCCGAGGAAATCGCGGCCGAGCTGCTGGGCTACGTAGGCGACCACAACGATGCCGACCCGCCGCCGCGGGAGTGTGCCGACCCTGTGAGCCGGGCCACGCCAGAGGCGTTTGACGCGCTGCCGGAAGGTTCGACGGGAAGCTACGACGTGCGCGACGTGCTCGGGGCTGTGGTCGACGACGGCATTCTGCTTGAACCCCATGCGGACTGGGCCCCTAACCTGGTAACCGCTTTCGGCGCGGTCGGAGGAAGGGCCGTGGGCTTGGTGGCTAATCAGCCCCAGTCACTGGCGGGAACGCTCGACATCACCGCGTCCCGCAAAGGTGGGCGCTTTGTGGCGTTCTGCGACGCGTTCAACCTGCCACTGGTGACCTTCATCGACACGTCCGGCTTCTACCCAGGCAAGGACCAGGAGTGGCGAGGCATGATCCGCTATGGGGCGCAGATGGCCTTCGCCTACGCCCGCGCCACGGTCCCCCGGGTCAACGTCACCCTGAGGAAGTCGTACGGCGGGGCCTACATCGTGATGGACTCCAAGACAATGGGCAATGACGTGGCGTTGGCGTGGCCCTCAGCGGAGATAGCCGTGATGGGCGCCAAGGCGGCCGTGGAGATCCTGCACCGCTCGGCCTCGCCGGAGGAGCGCTCTGAGATGGCAGCAGCGTATGAGCAGCGCCTACTCAATCCGTACATCGCGGCCGAGCGCGGCGCTGTGGATAGTGTGATCGATCCGGTGGACACGCGACTCGAGGTCCATTCCGCACTAGAGATGCTGGCCGCAAAGCGCGAGCGTCTGCCGCGTCGCCGCCATGACAACACGCCGCTGTAGGGATGTAGCATGAAGCGAGTGACCGACAGCATCACGATCACCGACAACCGCTCCGGTGACAGCGTGGAAATACCGATAACTGATGGCGGGATCGACTCTGCAGAATGGCGTAAGCTGCTGCCGGGCATCTGGTTCCACGACCCCGGCCTGGCCACCACCTCCGCCGCGGCCAGCGCTATCACTGAGCTTGACGGCAACGCCGGCATCCTGCGCTACAGGGGTTATCCCATCGAGCAGCTCGCCGAGCAGAGCACCTTCCTGGAGGTGGCCTACCTGCTCATCTACGGCGAGCTGCCTACCCGGTCGGAGCTTGACGCCTGGGTTGAAGAGATCACCTTCCACACCTTCGTCCACGAGAACTTCCGCAAGCGGATCTACGACGCGTTCCACTACGACGCCCACCCCATGGGCCTGCTCACGTCTGGCGTAGCCGGACTGTCGACCTTCTACCCGGAGGCCAAGCAGATCGAAGATCCCGACAACCGCAAGACCCAGATCGTGCGCCTCGTGGCCAAGATGCCCACTCTGGCCGCGGCCGCATACCGCTTCAGTGCCGGGCTGCCGTTCGTGTTCCCCGACAACGACGACGACTACCCCACGCGCTTTTTGCGGATGATGTTCGACGTGGGCCGCACTTATGAGCCGGACGAGGCTCTGGTGAGGGCCATGAGAGTGTTGCTGATCCTGCACGCCGACCACGAGCAGAACTGCTCCACTACCGCGGCCCGGGTGGTGGGCTCAAGCCACGCCGACCCTTACACGACCGTAGCGGCGGCGTGCGGCGCGTTGTACGGGCCGCTTCACGGAGGCGCAAACGAGGCAGTGATCCGGATGCTGTCCGGGATTGGCTCCTTCAACGAAGTTGACAGATTCATCACGGCGGTGAAGCGCGGCGAGGGCCGTCTCATGGGCTTCGGACACCGCGTTTATAAGAACTACGACCCGCGGGCGAAGATCATCAAAGAGGCCGCTCACGACGTGTTCGCGGTCACCGGCAAAAACCCGCTGCTCGACATCGCCTTGAAGCTCGAGGAGACCGCTCTCGCCGATGAGTACTTCATCAGCCGGCGGCTGTATCCCAATGTGGATTTCTACTCGGGGCTGATATACCAGTCGCTGGGCTTCCCGACCAGCATGTTCACGGTGCTGTTCGCTATCGGCCGTACGCCGGGGTGGCTGGCTCACTGGAACGAGCTGATCGCGCAGCGCTCCCGCATCGCCCGGCCTCGCCAGCTCTACACCGGCCCCCCTATCCGCGACTACACCCCGATAGCCGACCGCTAACTCCCCGGCCTCTGCGCTAACCCCCGGCCTCTGCCGGATCTCATAGTTCGCGGAGATACTCCAGCCCCCCGGCCTCTGCCGGATCTCATAATTCGCGGAGATACTCCATCACTTTCTGTCTGTTGGAAGAGTGGCAAATCCCTCACTCCGAGGGTGAGACTTCGAGTACGATCTTCCCGGCGTTCAGGTTGGCCTCCATGCGCCGATGGGCGTCGGCTACATCGGCCAGCCGAAAGCTGCTGTCGATCACCGGGGCGACCGCGCCGGTGGCCACGTGGGGCAGCATCTGGGCCGCGAACTCCAAGGTGACAGCGATCTTCTCTTCCAGGGGCCGGGCCCGCAGCGTGGTGCCGATCAGCGCGGCCCGGCGGGCCATGAGCACCGCCGGGTTGAACGGCACCTCCTTGCCGGCCAGCACCCCCACCTGGATGATGCGGCCTCGCGTGCGCAGGCAGGCCACGTTTCGGGGCAGGTAGTCGCCGCCGACGACGTCGAGCACAACATCCACACCCGCGCCCTCGGTGACGTCGCGCACCACAGCCACAAAGTCCTGGGCCTTATAGTCGATCACCGCGTCGGCGCCCAGAGAGCGACACACACGGTGCTTGCCAGCCGAGGCCGTGACCGCGATGCGAGCCCCGATTGCCTTAGCGATGGCGATGGCCGCGGTGCCAACACCGGACGCTCCGGCATGCACCAGCGCCCAACGCCCCGAGGTGAGCCCTCCCTGGCGCACCAGTGCATCCCAAGCGGTGATGAACACCTCGGAGAAGGCTCCCGCCGATAACAACGGCAGCGCCTCGGGCACGGCCATGGCCTGACGCTCGTGCACCGAGACGCGCTCGGCGTAACCGCCGCCCCCGACGATGCCCATCACGGCGTCGCCCACCGCATGCTGGCGCACCCGCTGTCCCGCTGCTGCCACCCGGCCCGCGAACTCCAGACCGGGTATCTCCTGCGCCATGGCCGGGCCGGGATACAAGCCTCGACGCTGCAGAAGGTCGGCCCGGTTGACCGACGTCGACGTCACGTCCACCAGCACCTCCTCGGGGCCCATGACGGGGTCGGGCACGTCCCGAACGGCCAGTACCTCCGGCCCACCCTTATCGGTGATGACTACAGCGCGCATCCGTCCTCCGTGACTGCCTGCCCGTGACCGGCCGAGTGCTCGGGTTCAGTCGACCCCGCTACAGAGTGCCAAGCCAAGACAACTCTAAAGAGTGGGCAGACCCGTCCGCTTTGCGGATCCGTCCACACTGGCGGAAAATACGCCGACACCAACAGGCCGTTTCACATCCGGCGCGCACCACTGTGAGGCAGGCGCATTGATTGGTGGTAGGGGTAGAACTCAGGAACCTCCCCGGACTCCTGACGCTCCTGCATGCGCTTCCAGAACTCAAGGGTTACCAGCTCCGGGTGGTGCCTCTCAACCACCTCACCCAGAACCGCCGGATACCGCAAAAAGGTGGTGAACTCCTCGGGGAACACGTCGTTGCTGGCCACCGAGAACCACGGCTCGTCCAAGAACTCATCATCTTCATAACGTGCCTTCGGCATCGCCCGGAAGTTCATCTCCGACAGCAGCGCCAGCTCATCGTAGTCGTAGAAGACCACGTTGCCAAGCCGAGTGACTCCGAAGTTCTTGGGGAACAGGTCGCCAGGAAAGATATTGGCAGCAGCGAGATCTTTGATGGCGTTCCCGTAGTCGATGGCCGCCTCATACGCTCGCTCTGGCGCCATCTCATTAAGATACAAATCTAACGGGTAAACCTGACGTTCAGTGTACACATGGCCGAGAACGACCTCGTCACGCGTCACCACGACCGTGCGGGAGCACTCCCGTCTGAGTTCGTCGAGCAGCTCCTCGTCGAAACGGTCTCGGGCGAATGTGAGGTTCTCGAACTCTTGCGCGTCGACGAGCCGACCGACCCGGTCGTATCCGAATACCAGCGTGTAACGCTGCTTCACTCCCTCCGGTGTGGTCTTCTTGACGGGCGGAAAACGGTCCTTTATTACCTTGAAGACCACATCGAATGATGGCAGAGCGAACACTGCCATTACCATCCCAGCCGCGCCGCGAGTGCGCTCAAACCGGCTGTTGGAATGCTCCATATGTCGGAACAGAGCTCTAAACAGGTTAGTCTTGCCGTGCTGCGAGTAGCCGAGCGAAGTGTAGAGTTCCGCGACCGGCTTAACTGGGAGCATTGATTTCAGAAATGAGATCACCGCGGCGGGCTTGCAGCTCATCACGTGCATGTAGGAGCGCGCATAGCTGAACAGCCGGCTGGTAGCGGTCTCTGCCAGCAACACCGCGTCGACGCGGATGCCGCTCGCATCGTGAACGATGGGGAGGATGCACGGCGACACCCGGTTGAGCCAGCGCATCCGGCCCACGAGGTAGGCGCCCCGGTTGCGGTAGAAAACGGGCTTGAGCACATCGATTGAGTCGAGCCCCAGCCACGATCCCTTTAGATACTCGTCGATGCGACGGGCTATCAGCCGGGCATCGCGAGGCAGATCGGCGAAGTGGTCTCCCAGCGGACACTGCTGAAGAATCTCGCGAATCGTGGCCTCGGCGCTATCGCGCACCTCGCCCTCACGCACCTCAAAGGAGCGGTATTCGCCTGTCTCGGCGTCATCGGCGGGAAGCGCGACCGGCCCCAGCCAGAGGAACTCCATCTCCTCGTCGACACCCACGATGTTGAACAGCCGCCGGGTGACGGAGTTGTAGAAGGTCTCCGCGATCTCCATGTCGCCTCGCTCCGACACTCGCGCCACGTATCGCTGTTGCACGCCGATCCAGGTTTGGCGGGCACACTCTGCGCCCGGCAGCAGACGCCGGCAGCTCTCCACCGTGTCGAGAACCTCTCTGGTGTGCAGCACGAGGCGCTCCCTTGCGTCGCGCTGATGTCCGGTCCAGTCTCGGGCCAAAAAACGTGACCGCGCTCTTTGTGTAATATCAATGAATAGCGCGTGAAAAGCTACAAAACGGCTGTAAAGGATCTCGGCTAGCCTGTCAGTCACATCCAGCTGATCAGAGCGTGCTAAGTCCACAACCCGCACATTATCGCTGGACGCTTCGGCGACATGGTCCGCATGGTCCGCAGCAGTGGGCCGTAGGGGATTCGAACCTCTGACCTCCTGCGTGTCGAGCAGGCGCTCTAACCAGGCTGAGCTAACGGCCCCAGGGCCAACGATCATAGCAGCCGACGCGAGCACCGGGCGGGATTCGAACCCGCGACTGTACGGCTTTGCAGGCCGTTCCCTTGGTCCGCTCGGGCACCGGTGCCGGGGTTGTGACGATACCGCCGTGATAGCAGCGTGCCGCGGTATCGCCCTGACGCGCAGAGCTATCAACACGCAGAGCTATCAGGGCAGGGGTCAGCGCCGGCCAATCAGAACGGTATGAGCGGGAAGTACTCGCCGCCGATCGGGTCTCCCATGTCGAGACCGACCTCCTCGTCGGTGTAGTTGTACTCGTAGCGCGACGCCCCTAGCCAGACTGTTCCGTCGCCCGCGTAGCGGATCACGATCGTCCGCCGCGGCAGCTCGGTGTTGTTCGGCCCGGAGGAGTGCCACACCAGAGACGAGTGAAACGACACCTCTCCGGCCCTCAGCGAGATCGTGTCGATCTTGAGCCCCATCTCGGCCGGGTCGCAGATCGGCTTCACGGTGCTGGGCCTCTGGTCGTGCAGGTACGGAGTCCCCGTGCCGAACGCCACGGGGAGCCGCTCGCCGGTCAGATGGCTTCCAACAGCCATTGACATGGCGCCGTTTTCGGCGTCGGTGTCGTCGAGTGCGATCCAGGCGGTGACTGCGTTCGGCTGCGCCAGAGGCCAGTAGGGCCAGTCCTGATGCCAGCGGAGCTCCCCTTGAGATTGCGGCCTCTTCCACAGGGCGTTGTCCTCCAGGAGCCGCACCGCGGGCGTTCCGATCAGTTGCGCGGCCCAGCGGGCCAGCCGTGGCTCGAAGATGAACTTGCGCACGCGTGGCTCCACACGCCAAAGATTGAACAGAAACCCGACCCGGGGCTGCTCAGCGCCCGTTTTGGCAGGCCGCTGTGCCATCTCGGAGACGACATCGGGGGAGCCGGCATCGGGCTCATCGGGCCACAAGTGCGGGTCCAGCAGGTCGTACAGGCGGCCTTCGGGCTGCTCCGCAACGGTGACTTCGTCCACAAGCTCGCGCATCTCGGCGACGTCCGCGTCATCAAAAACCAGACCCGGAAGCACGTAGCCCCGCTCATAGAACTCAAGGATCTCCGATCCCCGCAGCAGGCTTCGGCGCATTCTTAGATGTTATAGTGCCGACGTGGTGCGGGAATACGTCGTGAGGGCCGACACCACCGAACCGGGCGATTGGTCCGGCACCGCATTCGAGCATCTTGACATCCGCTCGCTCGTCACCGAGGATCGACAGCAGTCCGAGCAGGTCATGGTCGGCCAGACCATTTACCCGCCCGGCGAGACGCACGAACACCACCTGCATCCCGACGCGGAGGAGGTCGTGATCGTGACCTCGGGGAGCGGCTGGCACCGGGTGGGCTCTGAGTACTACGACATTCGCGCTGGCGACGTCGTCTTCGTACCCGCCAATGCGGCGCACTCCGCCGGTGCCGACGAGGGCGAAGAGCCGATGGTGATCATCTGGGTGCTGGGAGGCGCTTCCTCACTCGAAAAGGCGGGATATCTGGCGGTTCCGGAACTGCCACGGAATCCTTGAGCGAGCTCTGGCGGCTGAGCGCAGGTGCGCTGGCCAGCCATTTTGCCTCAGGCCAGGCGAGCCCGCTGGAGGCTCTCGACTCGGCCCTGGAGCGCATAGCCAAGCTGGACGGCTCGGTGGGTGCCTTCTCATGTGTGCTCACCGAGGAGAGCCGAGCCAGCGCATCGCAGCTGACTGAGGAGCTGGCGAACGGCCATTGCCGGGGACCGCTGCACGGCGTGCCGGTTGCCGTGAAGGAGCTGTTCAACGTACGCGGCGCGCCAGCCGACTATGGGTCGGACGCGCTGGCCGGCGCGCTGGCCGGCACCGACGCCGAGCTTGTGCGGCGCCTTCGCCGCGCCGGGGCGGTGATCGTCGGCACCACTAGGTCGCACGAGTTCGGCTGGGGCATCACAACTCAGCACCAGAGCCGGCCCTGCACCGCCAACCCATGGGATCTTCGCCGAGTGCCCGGCGGGTCGAGTGGGGGCTCCGGCGCCGCGGTCGCCGCTGGGATGGTCCCGATCGCCGTCGGCAGCGACACCGGAGGATCGATCAGGATCCCGGCGGCATTCTGTGGCGTCACGGGTCTTAAGCCCGCCTTCGGCAGCGTCGGACGCAGCGGGGGCGTGGCCCTAGCGCCGTCCTTCGACACTCCGGGCGCGCTCGCACGGACGATTGAAGACGCCGCCGCGTTGGTCGCCGCTATGAGCGGCCCAGACAGCGGCGATCCCGACACGGCCGCCAGCAGACGCTGGAGACTCAGCTGTCGGACACTCCTCAGGCACTCCCTCGACGGCGTCCGTGTGGCGACAGCGGCCGCGCTGACCGACATGCGTTTGGACTCCGGCGTCTCGGCCGCGTACCGCCGGGTGCTCGCTGCCCTAGAGCGGCTTGGCGCCGAGCTCGTCGAGGTGGACCTCCCCGCTGCGTCGGCGATCCTCGAGGCTTTCATACCCATTCAGATGGCAGAGGTGCATCATGTGCACTCCAGGACGCTCAAGC
This sequence comes from Acidimicrobiales bacterium, assembly GCA_965214945.1. GTDB lineage: Bacteria > Actinomycetota > Acidimicrobiia > Acidimicrobiales > Aldehydirespiratoraceae > JAAXHB01. The sequence goes on from OZ244029.1 coordinate 2,157,979, forward strand.
TCTTCCCGGGGCATGCGCACAAGTACGGCGACGACGTGCGATCCCGGCTGGAGGCGGCTGCGGCGGTCTCGGTGGGCGATTACCTGTCTGCGCAACAGCGGCGGCGCCACTTCGCCGCTGCGTTCGACCGGCAGTTGCGGCACGTCGACGCGCTGATAAGCCCAATATCGGCGGTCAGCCCGAGCCTGGCAGCCAGCAGCGATGAGGCCCGGCTGAATGGCCAACCCCGACTGTTGCGCGATGTGGTGCTGCCCTTCACCGTCCCGCAGAACATGACAGGCCTGCCGGCCGGCATAGTGCGCGCCGGTTTTGACACCGACGGATTGCCCGTCGGGGTGCAGCTCTGCGCATCTCGATACCGGATCAACACCGTGGTAGCGCTCACCGCGACCCTTCAGACAGCGCTCGGGCCCATCGAACCGGCACCCGAGCCCGACGCCGAACACGACCGAGCAGGAGAAGGCAATGCCCCTGGCCCAGGCTGAAGACATCAGCATCTACTACGAGTGGCACGGCGAGAGGCGCTCAGACGGAACGGACACGCCGGTGCTGTTCATCCGCGGAACAGGCGCCGACGGCACCCGATGGATGCCTCAAGTCAACGCGTACAAGGCCGAGGTGCCCTGCGTGATCTTCGACGGCCGGGGAGTCGGGCGCACCGACACCACGCTGCCGCCTTACACCGTGAAACAGATGGCCGGCGACACGCTTCGCCTGATGGACAGTCTCGGCATCGTCTCGGCTCACGTGTCGGGCTCCTCGCTGGGCGGAGCGATAGGGCTGCATATGGCGGTCCACGCTCCTGAGCGCGTCCGCACGCTGCAGCTTCATTCAAGTTGGCTGGCCACCCGCGGGTTCGCGGAGTTCTCGCTCGGGCTTCTCAAGGACATCCTCGTCGCCGGAGGCACCGACTTCTATTACAAGGCGACCCTTCCGCTGCTGTTCAGCCCTTCATACATGATGGAGAACTTCGACGGCCTGATGCAGATCCTCGCGCATATGCAGGCCAACCCGGCGACGCTGGACGGCCTGACCGGCCAGATCGACGCCAACCTCAGCTACGACCTCAGCTCCGAGGCGACGCGGGTACGGGCCCCGACGCTGATCACGGTGGGCGAACTCGACTACGTGCTGCCGGTGTCGTGCTCACGCGAGCTGCACGAAGCCATCAGCGGCTCAGAGCTGGTGATATTCCCTGGCTGCGGTCATCTGGTGACGATGGAGAACTCCGAGCGCTTCAACCGCGTGACGCTCGACTGGCTGCGCAAACATCTCTGAGGGTGTCGGCTTAGGCGCGCAGAGCGCCGTCGAGCACAATCGAAGCCCCGGTCATGTACAACGGCGCGTCGAGGGCGAGGTATGCCACAGTTGAGGCCACTTCTCCGGGCTCGGCCTTGCGTCCCATCGGCACGTTCGCGGCGACGTCGGGCCTGCTACCTGTGGCCGCCTGCTTTTGGCTGAGAATTCTTTGGAGCATCGGCGAGTCGACATATCCGGGGCACACCGCGTTCACGGCGATTTCATGAGGGCCGAGTTCCCTGGCCAGCGAGCGTGTCAGACCCACAACTGCGTGCTTGGATGCGTGATACGCACTCGCCAGAGCGCCGCCCGCCAGGCCAGCGCCCGAGGCGATGTTGATCACCCGACCACGGCGGCGCTGCTTCATGCCGGGCACAACCGACCGGCACACCCAGAACATGCTCATGACGTTCACGTCGAATACATGCCGCACCGACGCAGGCGTGAGCTGCTCGACGGGAGCGATCTGGCCTTCAGTTCCCGCGGCGTTGACAACGACGTCGAGCCGTCCGAAGCGGTCGAGCACTTCGCGCACCAGGCGGTCGGCGGCCGCAGGATCGCTCACGTCAGCGGCAAAGGCGACCGCGGCCCCCTGGTCGAGGCGGCCGCATACCCGCTCCAGCGACTTTTTGTCGATGTCGTTGAGAGCCAGCGCGCAGGAGCGCTCGCTGAGCGCGACGGCGATCTGCGAGCCGAGGTGACCGCCGGCGCCAGTCACCAAGACGCGAAGGGGTGACGACTTCACCGACACCTCACGCATCGACCGAGCGCCGGCCGGCCCCGCGGCGCCCCGCCGTAAGCGGGCCGCCCCGCTGCTTCGCTGGACGCGACGATGGAACTCTGGAAGCAACCGGTCGCGGTGCCGCCGTAAGCGGGCAGCCCCGCTGCTTCGCTGGACAGCTCATCAGCAGGACCGTACTGGACGTACCCGGGCCCACCTTCTGCGTGACCCGCCCGCTGCGCCGCAACTCAGCGTTGATTTGCGTCAGCTAGCAGCACAGCATCATCACTCAGCGGCGCCAACGCAGGAATGTTCACCGAGTGCCACGCTGAACTTGCGTCAGCTAGCGATGCGGTATCATCATGGCGTGAGATGCGGGCCGGGGCGAGCTTCCTGAATGCGCCGCATTGAGAACGCCCGCCTGCTGGCTTGCGTGGACGAGACGGTCACCGAGAACGCGACCGTAGTCATCGATGGCGAGCTGATCGCCTGGACCGGGCCTTCAGCCGAACTCCCCGACGCGTTCGCCGACAACTCGGCGGAGGTCACCGACGCGGCGGGAGCCACGGTCATGCCAGGCCTGATCGACGGCCATATGCACATCAGCTTCGGCGAGCCCCAAACCGAAGAGGAACTCTACATCTACACGCCGACGGCGTACCGCGCGGTTCGGGCCGCCGCCAATGCGGAGAAGGTCTTGCTGGCGGGCGTCACCAGCGCCTGCGACCCCGGCGGCCCGGCCGGGATCGCCGCCGCTGTGAGAGACGCAGTGGACGCCGGGCTGATCCAGGGGCCGAGAATGTCGGCTGCCGGCCGACAGATCACCACTCAGCAGGGCATCGGCGACACGCTGCCCCGATGGATCGACATAACAGAGTCGTCGTTCGGGGCGCTCGTCCGCACCCGGGACGATCTGCTCGACGAGATCCGCAACGAAGTGAAAGACGGGGTCGACCTGATAAAGATCGCCGGCTCCGGCCCCGGCACCACCGAGTACGGCGCGTTTCGCCTGGACGAACTCGAATTGGCCGTCGATGAGGCGCATCGGCTGGGGCGGCCGGTGGCGATGCACGCCCGGTCGCGCCAGTCGGTGGCAGACGCTGCCGCAGCCGGGATCGACTGGATCATGCACGCCTCCTATATGGACACGGCAACGCTCGACGCGCTGATCTCGGCCGACACGCCTCTGCTGCCGGCCATGACGCTGCTCGTCAACTCGCTCGAAGGCGGAGACATGCCGCCGGCCACAAAGGACGCCATCCAACGCGAACTCGATGCGGCAGTGGCGATCCTGTCCAAAGCCTACGAGCAGGGCGCGACGCTGATAGCAGGATCCGAGAGCGGGTTCGCCATGACGCCCTACGGCCAATGGCACACCCGCGAGATGGAGCTGTTCGTCAGCCACCTCGGCATGAGCGACATGCGAGCGATCCTGTGCATGACACGTGACGCAGCGGTGGCGGCACCCCGGCACACGGAGATGATCGGCACCCTCACGCCCGGAAAATACGCCGACATCCTCATCGTTGACGGTAAGCCCGACGCCGATGTGACGATTCTCAGCCGCCGCGACCGGCTCAAGGCGGTGATCAAAGGCGGAGAGGATGTGAAGCCGTGGCGCCCGGTCGATGCGCCGACTCGGCGAATGGGTTTCGAGAAGGCGCGCCCCTACAAGCGTGGCCTCTACCTGAGGCAAGACCCTGCCTAGACCGAGCGCGGCAAGCGCCACGACTGACACGGCGGGGCTGACTCCCCTGGCAGACCTTTGGCGGCTCGACGGGCGAAACGCGGTTGTTACCGGAGCGGCACGCGGCCTGGGCGCGGCGATCGCCCGGCGCGTCGCCGAAGCCGGCGCGTCCGTGGCAATAGCGGACGTGCGCCGAGCAGAGGCCAACACGACCGCGGCCAGGATCACCGACGAGACCGGCGCCGACTGCCGCGGCTATCGCGCCGACGTGACCGACGAGAATTCAGTCGAGGAACTGTTCGCCTCTGTCGAGGCGCATTTGGGCTCTGTGGATTTGCTGGTCAACAACGCAGGTGTGTTCTCCAACTACCTCGTGTTGGACATGCCACGCGACGAATGGGCCCGCATCCTCGACGTGAACGTGACCGGCGCCTTCCTTTGCAGCAAGACCGCGGCACGCGTCATGAAACCGCGCGGCCGCGGCGTGATCGTCAACATCGCGTCAGTCGACGCGCTCGCCCCGTCGGCTGAGGGTCTGCTCCACTACACCACCTCCAAGCATGCGATCGCCGGACTCACCAAGTCTCTGGCGATGGAACTGGCGCCCTCGGGCGTGCGAGTCAACGCGGTCTGCCCGGGCGCGGCAATCACCGAGGGCGCCGTCGAGCTGATCACGGCCGGCGCGCCGTCAGGGATCGACGTGGTGGCGCAGTGGGACGGCATCGTCGAGCGAACCCCGCTGGGCCGGCTATGCCAGCCGGACGACATCGGGCGGGCGGTCGTGTTCCTGGCGTCCGACCTGGCCGCCTTCATCACGGGCGCGCTCGTGCCGGTGGACGGTGGGATCCTCGTTCAGCCGCTCGAGGGCTACGCCGCGCATGACGATCACGGCGGCTGAACCGGCATGTACGAGGTGATTCTGCCCAAGACCGGGATTTACGAAGATGACGTGGTGCTCGTGGAATGGCTAGTCGAAGAGGGCGCCAGAGTGAGCGCCGGCGATCCGATCTTCGTAATCGAGAGCGAGAAAGTCGAAATGGAGATCGAGGCCGATGAGGACGGCTGGCTCCATCGAGAGGCCGACGAGGGCTTTGAGGCACCGATCGGAACCCGCATCGGTGTGATCAGCGCCAGCGAAGCAGACCATCAAAGGACTGCCGACGGCCTATGACCGACCGCGCCGTGCTCGAATCCGGGTTGAAGACGATGACACGCATCCGGCTCTTCGAAGACCGCGTGATGCGCGAGTTTGCCAAAGGAGCGATGCCCGGTTTCGTTCACACTTACCACGGTTCGGAGCCGGTCGCGGCTGGTGTCTGCGCGCATCTCAGCGATGCCGACATGATCACCAGCACCCACCGCGGGCACGGACACTGCATCGCCAAGGGCTGCGACTTCGGGCCGATGGTCGCGGAGTTGTACGGACGCCAGACGGGGCTGTGCAAGGGCCGGGGCGGGTCTATGCACATCGCAGACTTCGCTCGGGGGATTCTCGGCGCCAACGCCATAGTGGGAGGCGGGATCTCATTAGCTGTCGGCGGGGCGCTTGCGGCCAGCGTGCTTGGCGACAACAGGGTGGCCGTGTCTTTCTTCGGCGACGGCGCCGCCAACCAGGGCATCTTCCACGAATCGCTCAACCTGGCCGCCATCTGGCGCCTGCCGGTGGTGTTCGTGTGCGAGAACAACGGCTGGGCCGAGTCGACGCCCGTGTCGTACTCGACCAGCGTGACCGACATCGCTACCAGGGCCGCCTCATACGGCATCGCTGGCGTCGTGGTCGACGGATCAGACTTCGCGGAGGTCTACAAGGCTGCGGGCGCCGCGATCGGGCGCGCCCGCAGCGGCGAAGGCCCGACACTGATCGAGGCCAAAGTCATCAGGATGCGAGGGCACTTCATCGGGGATCCAGAACAGTACCGCTCCCGCGAACAGCGTCGATCGGCGCGGGCCGCGGATCCGCTCAGGAAGCTCCAAGATGAACTCGCCGAACCACCCACGGCGGACTCCGGCGCCGGCGGGCTCAACATGGGTGGCTACGAGCGCGACATCCACTCGGAACTCGACGACGCCTACGCCGCCGCGCTGGCCGCGCCCTTGCCCGACCCGCGCCACGTGGAGCGCTACACGCTGTCCCCGCCCCCCGACGGCCCGGCACCGCCGCTGGACCCCCCGGCGACCGAGCGTCGCGGCTCGTACCTGCTGGCCGTTCACGAGGCCATTGCCCAGTCAATGCGGCGCGACCCGTCGGTGATCGTCGTCGGTGAGGACATCGCAGGCGGTGCCGGCCTGGGCGCGCCGCTCGAAGGCGCGATGGGCGGCACGTTCGGCGCCACCAAGGGACTCATCGAAGAGTTCGGGCCGGACCGGGTGCGCGACACGCCCATCTCAGAAGCCGGCTTCACGGGCGCGGGCATAGGCGCCGCCCTTGCCGGCCTGCGCCCCATCGTGGATGTGATGTGGTCAAGCTTTGCGCCCTACTGCTTCGACCAGGTCTTCAACCAGGCGGCGAAAATGCGCTACATGTTCGGAGGCCAGACCGACGTTCCGGTGGTACTCAGGATGGCGGTCGGCGCGGGGCTGAGAGCCGGCGGGCACCACTCCGACACGCTCTATCCCATCTTCTCACACATCCCCGGGATCAAGGTGGTGGCGCCGGCCAACCCCGCCGACGCGAAGGGGCTTCTGGCCCGGGCGATAGCGGAAGACAGCCCGGTGGTGGTGCTTGAGCACATGAGCCTGTACCGCGCCAAGGGCCCGCTGCCCGAGGATTATTACGAACTGCCGATCGGCAAGGCGAGAGTCGTCTCATGTGGTGACGACGTGACGCTGATCGCGGCCGCCGCGGGCGTGCCGATGGCGCTGCGAGCCGCCGAAACGCTCCGCACCGAGCACGGCGTCTCAGCCGAAGTGGTAGATCTGCGCACCCTTTCGCCACTCGACGTCCACACGCTGGCGGACTCCGCTGGCCGCACCGGCCGGGTGGTCGTGATCGACGAGAGCCCGCCGCGTTGCAGCATCGCATCGGAGGTGGCCGCGGTCATCACCGACGCGGTATTCGATCAGCTGCGGGCGCCGGTGGCGAGGGTCAACTCGGCCTGCTCGCCGGTGCCGTTCAGCCCACCGCTCGAAGACGCCCACCTACCGAGCGCAGACAAGGCAGTCACCGCTGTCCTCGCCATGTGAGCCCATTCAGGCGCTGCCTCCGCCGGTGCCTAGGGCCGGCAGAGACTGAAAAGCTCAGCAAGACCGACAGGGCGCAAAACTGTTGGGACGGCCGTCAGAAATAGGTCCGCACCGCCGCGACAACGTTGCAGCCGTCGTCCACCACAGGGATCACGCGCCAGCGGTCGAATGTCGTACAGGGATGCGAGATACCGCACCCCACGATGTCACCGACGAGGAGATCGAAGCCCTCGGGCACTCGCACGAACGCGTGCTGGTCGTTCATCTCGAAGACCTCGAGCTCTCCGTTGAGCCTCTGCACCCGGGTGCCGCTTCCGGCAGGCCGTTCAACGGGCGAGCGGCGGTCGCGGCGGCGCACCAGCAGCGGCGTCGGTAGGTGCACGTCGTGGGAGGCGTCGAACTTGCCGAAGCCGAGCAGCGCCAGCCCGGGCTCCGGCCGCGACACCACGTACGACCACACCGTGAAAGCCGGTCGCAAGCGCGGGTATGTGTCCATCGGCGGGCGGACCCCGAACGGCGCTGACTGCTCGTAGAGCCGAGAGTCGTGCGTCACGTAGCAGCCGGGGCGGATCACCACCCGAACCCGCCTCGGCAGCGTCCAGGCGCCTGTGAGCACCGCGACCACGCGGTCGGTGTGCATGCTGCCGCCTGCGGAGACGATTACCTCGTCGAGCCCGTCGAACAGCGATTCGGCCTCCAGGCGACCCGCCAGGTCGCGCAGGCCGATCATCAGGGCGTCAACGGCCGCGGCGCTGCCTTCGCCGTCGTGGATGATCCCCTCGAACGCCTCAACGCCGACGAGCCGCAGTCGAGGCGAGGCCGCGGCCCGTGCGGCCACTGCCGCGGCGCTTTCGATGTCGCGGCAGCCGGTGCGGCCCCCGCGGATGCCCAGCTCGACGAGAACGTCTAAAGGGCGTCCTCCCGGCGGCCGCCCGCCGAGGGCGCGCTCCATCTGCTCGATTCCCTCTGTGGAGTCGACCAGGCACAGGATCTCCGCCCGCGGGTTGGACGACAGCTCGTCGAACGCCCAGCGAACCCCAGCAGGATCGACAAGCTGGTGGGCGATAAGGATCCGCTCGACGCCGAAGCTGCGAAGGATGCGTCCGTGGTTCGCGGTCGCGGCCGTGATCGCCCAGGCGCCCGCGTCGAGCTGCCGCCTGATGATCTCCGGCGAGAGCGTGGTCTTGCCGTGCGGAGCCAGCGAGATCCCCGCTTCATCACAGAAGCGGCTTACAGTCGCCAGGTTGTGATCCAGATCGGACGCCGAGATCGCCGCGACCGGGAACATGAAGTCGTCTGTGAACAGGTTCGGGCGAGCCTCCGTGAGCGCCTCAATATCACTCGGGTTGCTTGTTCGGGGCCAGCCCTTGTACTGCCAGCCATTCACCGCAGCCGGTAGCGTGGCCGGGCGATGCGGGATCACCGCCGACACTGTGACGAAGATGACTGAGAGCGCACGAGCCGATGCTACATGTCAGCGTCTGAGCGGCCGGGTCGCGCTCGTCACCGGGGCCAGCAGGGGCATCGGCAGGGCGATTGCCGAGCGTTTGCTCCACGAGCGGGCGCAGGTCGTCGCAGTGAGCCGCAACCCGCTGCCGGCCGCGGCCTTCGCTCCCGCTGAGCGCCGCGTGCTGCCGGTCGCCGCAGACGTCCGAGAGTCGTCTTCCGTCGCCAAGGCCGTAGCTGCAGGCGTCGAGCGCTTCGGGCGCCTCGATACTGTTGTCAACAACGCGGCCATCGGCCTGCTGCGCACGGCGGCCGAAACCAGCGACGCCGAGTACGACGACGTCTTCAACACAAACGTGCGCAGCATCTTCCTCACAGCGCGACACACGATGCCGCATCTGCGGGCAGCCGGCGGTGGCAACATCGTCAACATCGGATCGGTCGCAGCGCATGTGGGCTTCGACAAAGACGCCGCGTACTGCGCCTCCAAGGGTGCCGTGGCAGCGCTCACGAAGCAGATGGCCATCGACTGCGCACCGCACGGCATACGGGTGAACTGTGTGGAACCCGGCTTCATCGTCACCGACCAGCTCACCGATTACGCAGCCGGTCAGCCCGAACCGGACACGGCGCTCGAGCAGATCGCGCAGCTCCACGCCATGGGAAGGATCGGACAGCCCGCCGAGGTGGCCGCGGCCGTAGCGTTCTTGGCCTCAGACGACGCTTCGTTCATCACCGGCTCGGCTTTGACCGTCGACGGCGGTTTGACCGCCCGACCCTGACGGGCAGCCGGGTTGTACTTCAGCACGCAGGACGGCGCGGCCTGTCCGAAGACGGCAGAAGCGAGTGCTCAATGACGTCCGTGCGGATCGGCATCGACACCGGGGGGACGTTCACCGACCTGATCGCATTCGACACCGGCGCCGGGACAATCTCGTCGCTGAAGGTGGCGTCGACTCCCCGTGAGCCGCTAAGTGCTTTCATCTCCTCCATCCTGCAGTCGGGCGCACCGCCGGAATCGATCGCGTTCTTGGTGCACGGCACGACCGTGGCCACCAACACGATGATTCAGCGATCCGGCGCGAAGGTCGCATTCGTGTGCACGGCGGGTCACGAAGACATCCCCTACATACAGCGCGTCAACCGCCAGTACCTGTACGACCTGTCCTGGGACAAGCCCCGGCCGCTGCTTTCGAGCAGGCGCCATTGCCTCGGGGTCTCCGAGCGCATCGACGCGCGCGGCGACGTGGTCACCCCGCTCGACGACGCCACCATCGACGAGCTGTGCGACCGCCTCACCGAAGGCAGCTTTGAGGCGATCGCGGTGTGTCTGCTGTTCTCCTATCTCAACACCTCTCACGAGCAGCGACTCGCCGCTGAGCTACGGCGGCGCTTTGCAGGCACGCCGCTGTCGGTCTCTCATGAGGTCGCCCCGATCTGGCGCGAATACGAGAGGTCGAGCACTACCATCGCCGACGCGTACGTCAAGCCGCTCATGCAGTCTTACGTGGGCAGCCTCCAGAAGGGGCTGACCAACGCCGGCATCGACCTCAACTGGGCGCTGATGAAGTCCAACGGTGGTCTCATGGACGCCTCCTCGGCCGCGGAGCATCCCATTCACCTGGTGATGTCGGGCCCGGCCGGTGGCGCGGTCGCGTCTAAGACCGTCGCCGACCTGGTGGGGGTCGAGAACCTGGTGACTCTCGATGTGGGCGGCACCAGTGCTGATGTGGGGCTGATCCTGGACGGCAAGCTCGGATACACCACCGAGTACGAGATCGAGTGGGGCATTCCCGCCGCCGTTCCGTTGATCGACATCCACACGATCGGCGCCGGGGGCGGCTCGGTCGCCTGGGTCAACGCAGGCGGATTCCTACAGGTGGGGCCGCGCAGCGCGGGCGCCGACCCGGGGCCCATCTGCTACGGGACGGGAGGCACCGAGCTCACGCTCACGGACGCCAACCTGGTGTTGGGCCGCCTTGACCCCGACTACTTCCTCGGCGGCGCGATGACGCTGGCGGTCGACGCGGCCGAGTCCGCTATGGACGACATGGCCGCTTCTCTGGGGATGTCGGGGATCGACCTGGCCTGCTCGATCGTGGAGATCGCGAATGAGAACATGGCCAACGCGATCCGCATGGTCAGCGTCGAGCGCGGCCACGACCCGCGTCAGCTCGCGCTGGCGGCCTTCGGGGGGGCGGGGCCGCTTCACGGCGCGGCCATCGCCCGCAAACTTCAGATCCCACGTGTGTTAGTGCCGCCGTTCCCGGGCAGTTTCGCGGCGCTGGGCCTGCTGTTGGGCGACCTGCGCGTCGACAAGCTGTGGACGCAGGGTTACCGCTCAGATCTGGTGTCCGCCGAGGAGGTCGCGGCCCGTTTCGACGCCATCGCCGAGGCGGCGGTCGCAGAGCTCCGCTCGCAGGGGTTCTCCGGTGTGCCTGAGCTGACATATGCGATCAACATGCGTTATCTGGGGCAGAACTACGAGACGGAAGTGGAGGTGCCTGCGCTGGGGTCGGCGGCTGACGCGGCTTCAGCGCAGGAGCAGCTCGAACGTGCGTACCGGGCGTTCAACAGGGCCCACCAGCAGATGTACGACTATGTGATCAGAGACGCGGTCATCGAGATGGTCAGCTTCCGTGTGACCGCGACGGGCGCAACCCCGCATCCTGAGCTGGCGCGCGTTCACGTGGCGGAGCGCGATGAGGAACGCACGCGCCGTGTGTTCTTCATGGGCTTCGGGCCTGTTGAGACCCGTCTTCTGCGGCGGCCGGCCATGCCGGTCGGCGTTGTGATCGACGGCCCGGTGATAATCGAGGAGGAAGGCTCGACCACTGTCGTCGAGCCCGACATGACGGTGCTGCGCACCGCGCACGACGTTCTCATGGTGGAGGTGAACTAATGGCTGCTACTGATGGCACCGCGACCGACACCGCCGCGGCCGGGCGTGCGGCCGCGCTGAGCGTCGATCAGGTGACCCTGACGGTGGTCGACAACTATTTGGCCACGACTTGCCGCGAGATGGGCCTGGCGATGATGCGCACCGCCTACTCCCCCATGTTCAACGAGTCGCTCGACTTCTCCTGCGTGCTGTTCGACAAGCAAGGCAGGATGATCGCTCAGGCGGAGTTCTGCCCGTCTCAGATAGGCACCATCAAGTTCACCGTCGAGTGGATGATCGACGAACTCGGCAACGACGTGTACCGGCCGGGCGACGTGATCATCATGAACGACCCGTACCGGGGCAGCGGGCACATCCCCGAGCACACCCTCTTGAAGGCGATCTTCCACGAAGGGGAGATCGTCGCCTTCGCGGCCAACTGCGCGCACCTAGCCGAGCCCGGGGCGAAAGCACCCGGCGGACTGGCCGGCGACGCCACCGACATCTTCCAGGAGGGTCTGAGGCTGCCGCCTCTGTGGCTGCAGCGCGAGGGAGAAGACCAGCAGGACGTCTGGAAGATCATCTTTGCCAACCACCGAACGCCCAAGGTCACCTACGGCGACCTGATGGCGATGATCGGGTCACTAAAAGTGGCGGAGCGCCGCGTCACCAGCCTTATCGAGACCTACGGCCTGGACGTGTTCCACTCCGCTACCGACGACCTGATCCGCATCGCCGAGCGGCGCATGAAGGACGAGATCCGCAAGATCCCCGACGGCGAATACTGCTTCTACGACGTGATCGAGGACGACGGCGTCGCCGAAGGCTCCTATGAGATCCGCTGCGACGTCGTGGTCGACGGCGACAACCTCGCCTGTGATTTCACCGGCTCGTCTCATCAGGCCGCAGGCCCGATGAACGCCACATACGCGGTCACGGCATCGGCGGTCTACAACGCGTTCTTGCACATCACCGACCCGACGATCCCGCGCAATGAAGGCTGCTACCGCCCGATCAACATCGTGGCGCCGCCCGGCACGATCGTCAACTGCGAATTCCCCGCCGCTCTGGTCGGGGGCAACACCGAGGTGAGCCCGCGCATCACTGACATCATCTTCGGAGCGCTCGCGGAGGCGCTGCCGGATCGCATTCCCGCCTCATTGGGAGGAACGTCGTGCTGCTTCCTGTTCGGCGGCACCCACCCCGACACCGGCGATCTCTACTCGCACTTCCACTTCGAAGGCATCGGCTGGGGCGGTCGGCCGACCAAAGACGGCAACAGCCAGATCATCGTGATCAACGGCAACTGCCGCAACACGCCGGTGGAAGTGTTCGAGAGCCGCTACCCGCTGCGCGTCGAGTCGTACCGGCTGCTGGAAGACTCCGGAGGCCCCGGCAAGAACCGCGGCGGGCTCGGCATGGAGCGCATCCTGACGGTTACGTCTTCAGAGATCACAGTCAGCGCCCTGTTCAATCGCATGGTGGTGGACCCGTTCGGCATCCACGGCGGCAAGCCGGGCATGAACAGCGGGATATACGTGCGCGCCGGCGGCGAGGGCGAGTGGAAGACGTTCTCAGAGGCCTTCGGCACGATCTCGCCGTCGAAGTTCTCCAACATCGTGCTGCACCGCGGCGACCAGGTGAGGCTCGTGGCGCCCGGCGGAGGAGGCCTCGGCGATCCTTTAGGCCGCGAGCCGGAGCGGGTGCTGGCCGATGTGGCCGAAGGCTTGGTCACGCCGGAGGCGGCGCTCAGTGAGTACGGGCTCGATGTGCAGCGCAACAACGGGCGCTGGCGTGTGCGGGGATCCCGCAGGGGCATCAGTGCGTGAGGAGCCGAACGTGAGCGGAGAATGGATCGAACGCGAGCCCATGTACCTGTCGTTCGACGTCTACAACTGCCAGTACTGCGGCAAAAACATCCCACGTTTCGTGTGGATCGAGAACATCGACGGCGACAAGAGACCCTTCTGCACCCCTGAGGTTGCCAACATCTACCTGAGAACCCGCAACCGCCATGACGCCAACGCCCGCCGATCCGACTCAGATCTCGGGCTCACCGAGCAGTTGCGCCTAATCCGCCGACACTGCGCCGCCTTAGTCGCCGAAACCTGACAACCTCAGCACTCCCCGAGATAGATGACAGCATCGGCTTCAATGCCAAACCCGGGTAGCGGCGTCTCAATGGTCGTCCGCGCCGGACGAGGCTCGGAAAAGACCGAGCGGTAGATGGCATCCATCTCATCGAACTCAGCCATGTCATGGAGGTATACGCCGACCCGGACCGCGTCGTCCAGGGTCTTGCCGGCCTCTGCCGCCACAGCGGCCAGGTTGGCAAGCACCTGTCTTACCTGAGCTTCGAAGCTAGCGTCGACAAGGTTTCCCTCCGGGTCGAAGGGCCCCTGCCCCGACAAGAACAGAAAGTCGCCTGAGACGATCCCCTGCGAATACGAGCCCGAAGGCTTCGGAGCAGCGCCGGATTCCAGAGACTGCCTCGGCATCCTGTATCCTCTTACTCCTAAACCCAACCGGTCAGCAATCTGCGACCAACGGACTACCGACCGACGAAGTTGCGCAGCACATTCTCGGTGATGCGCGACACGTTGTTGCGGTAGCTGTTGTGCGACAGGCTCCCCGTCCAGTTGATCGATCCGACCGAAAAAACGGCCCCGTCGTTTGGGGTCTCAAAATACACCATGTCGGCGTGCAAGTTCGGGTTGTTCGATGCGTGGATCTCAGACTGGGTCACCAGCATGTCCTCGTGGCACACAAGGTAGTAGTCGGAGTGCAGGCCCGCTGACGTGGCCACCAACAGCGTGTGCACCGGCGTGCCGAGCGCGTGGTCGACACGGTCGAGTTCGTCGCCGGCTGCGCCGTTCATCACTAAGCCGAACTCGCCGATCTCCTCGTCGTCGCCGATGCCCTCGAATATGAAGGCGGCTCTTGGATCGTGGCTGTCAGGCAGCCGCCGGTAGCCGGGAGTGTCCAGGTCCCATCCCTGGCCCGCGAACCCGACACCCACTATGGCGTTGGGAGGGCGCCCGAGGTGGCGCCATATGCCGCAGTGCTCCCCTGTGGAGGCCATCTCCTGTTCGCCGGGATGGGAGTCCCAGGCACGGCTGCCGGCGATGCCGCGGCGCACCTCGATGATGTGGGGCTTGTGTGGATCCCATGCCGTCGCCCAGTAGAAGCCGTTCCCGCCTGTGTACATGAGCCGGCCGCCACCGGCGAGGTACGCCTCGAGGGCGTCGAGCATCTGGCCCGACCAGTATTCGGGATGGGAGCCCGTGATGACCGCCTTGTAGCCCGACAGCCGGTCCAGTCCCTGGAAATGCAGGTCTTCGTCGGTGACCACGTCGTAATCGAAGCCCTTGTTCTCCAGCCAGTCGATCATGTACAAGTCGAAGCCGTAGCCTCGCGGGCAGCCGGTCACCCAATGGCGGTGCGTGGGCCTCATCGACACGATCGGCCGCCGCGTCGTCGAATAGCTGACACCGCTGCCGTCGGTGTGGAGGTCGTAGATGGAGCCGCCGTACTCGCGGTGCTCGCCCAAGAACTCGTCTAACGGGTCCATCGTGATGGGGATGTTCGTCAGTCCGCTGAAGTCGGTGCCCCCGCTGCTGGTCAGGAGCCGCTCGTTGGCGTAAGCGAGATAGGTCGCCGTCGGCGCCAGGAAGGCGATGTCGGCGTTGTGCACGCCCGGCGGTGGCGACACGAAGAACGGCACATGATCTTGTTCGCCCGCGCCGCGTAGGTGTGCCGCGTAGTAGCCGGTTTGAGCGTTCGCGGGTATCTCAACCTCGAAGTCAGCCTCCCAGCGGCTGTCGTCGAAGTCGTCGTCGTGAAAGTGAACCGCTCCGTACTGCTCGGGTGCCTCATCCCGGCGGAACGTGGTCGCATCCCAGTTGTGGCCGGTAAGGCCTCGCATCGGGTAGTTCAAGAACACGCCATCCAAACCGCCGGGCCCTGCGTCCATCACAGCGGATGTGTTGGCCGGCGACATCGAGAAGTCCCACGCGCCTACCAGGCCGTCAACGGCGACCGGGTCGCCTCCGTCTGCGAGGCCGTCCAGCTCGTCGGAAGTCAGAGCGCGGGAGAAGATTCTCGGGTGTTCGATCTTGCCGTTGTAGCAGCCCGTCGGAGCGGGCTTTGCGGCACCGGGGAGCAGTCCGCCGGCCGCGATCAGCAGCGGCAGGCCCTCGGCGGAGGCGTCTCCGTCGAGCGTGGACGACGCCCGTTCGACGCCTCCGCCGGCCTCCGTCATCCGCCATTCGACGGCCGCGCGGCGGCTGGATGCGTCAAAGGTCGCCGCAACGAAGTGCCAGCGTCCCGGCGTCAGGCCTGCGGCAGTAGTGACGCTACTGTTGCCGATCCGCAGTGTCACGGCCCCGGCCTCTACGAACAGCCCGTACCCGCGACTTCCCACGGTCCGTGTGACGATGCCTTGAGGTTCGTTGAGCTGAGGGGTAGTCGGCCAGATCCACGCTTGGACGGTCAGCCCCTCAGCCGCGTCAAGCCGCTCGTCGGAGCCGATCTGCGCGTATGAGCCGGTGTGGGTCGTCTGGCTGCGGCCGGGGTGCGATCCGTTGGCAGCCGACTCGATCTGCTGCGCTTTTAACCCGGGGCCGTCGGGGTTGGTGTCGCCGTGTATCAGCCGGACGATCTGCGCGTCGTAGGACTCCGCGGATGTCGTCACCATGATCTGCACGGTCTCGCCTGCGGTGACCACCATCGGCACGGCGTACCCGAGAAGTTCGCCTCTTTCAGCCATCTCTGCCGCCTTTCCGCTCTATGCCTGTTTTCGTGCGTCAGGTTGCCGTAGTCATTACGTCACGCGGCCGGGATCGATCTGAGGTTGCGCCCGTCGCTGCCGAAGATGTGGCTTCGACGCGGCTCGAAAGTGACCCCTACGTTGTCGCCCCTGCTCACTCGGGCGTCGGGCGGCATCCGCACCTGCACCCTGTGCTCACCGACGGCGACCGCGACGAAAAGGTCGGAGCCCACCGGCTCCAAGAACTCCGTCCGCCCTGGGATGCCCTCGCCACCGGCGGCCGTCAGGCGCAGATGCTCGGGCCTGACGCCGAGCATCGCGGGCCCGCGGAGTGCACCCTCGAGGGCATGCGGCGCAATGCCCATTTCTGACGGCTCGATGTGGAGCGCGTAGTCAGCGCGCCGGAATGTCCAGCGTCCGTGGTCATGGTTGACCTCGCCGCCGATCAGGTTCATGGGCGGCGCGCCCATGAAGGTGGCGACGAAGGTCGTGGCCGGCGTTTGATACACGTCGACTGGCGCGCCGACCTGCTGGAGGCGGCCCGACTGCATCACTGCTATTCGGCGGCCCATCGTCATGGCTTCGACTTGGTCGTGGGTGACGTAGACGGTGGTGATTCCCAACCGCTCGTGCAGAGCTATCAGCTCGAGTCTGGTCTGTACCCGGAGCTGAGCGTCGAGGTTCGACAGCGGCTCGTCCATCAGGAATACCAGCGGCTTGCGCACGATGGCTCGGGCGAGAGCCACGCGCTGGCGCTGGCCGCCTGACAGCTGTTCGGGGAGCCGGTCGAGCAGCTCGGTTATTTCCAGTATCTCAGCGGCGGCCGCCACCGCTTCGCGCACGTCGGCCTTTCCCATACGCGCGGTCTCGAGCGGGAAGCTGACGTTTTTGAACACCGTCATGTGGGGGTAGAGGGCGTAGTTCTGGAACACCATCGCGACGTTGCGCCGGGTGGGATCCTTGAAGTTGACGAGCTCTCCGCCGATTGCGATCTCACCGGACGTGGCATCCTCCAGGCCGGATATCAGCCGAAGGATCGTGCTCTTGCCGCACCCGGACGGTCCGAGCAGCACGATGAACTCGCCGTCGGGTATCCGCAGCGATACGTCATCGACAGCAGTAACGCTGCCGAACCGCTTGGTGAGGTGCCGCAGAACTACTTCAGCCATGACTCGACGCTTTCTTGTCTCTCATGGATGTCTTCTGTGTCATACCCTTTATGCCTCGCCTCGAACCTATTGCTTCAAGGCACCCGCCATGGATGCCTGGACGAACCATTTCTGGAAGAACAGGAACACGATGGTCACCGGAACGATCGTCAGTAGCGCTGCGGCTCCTATGACGCCCCAGTTGGTGACGAACTGTCCGTTCAGCGATTGGATGCCCACAGTCAGCACCCGGTAGTCGTCGGAGGTGGCGGCGACGAGCGGCCAAAGGTAGCTCGCCCACGTGATCATGAAGACGAAGATGCCCAGCACCACGAGCGCCGGCTTGAGCAGTGGCAGCACAATCTTGCGGAAGATACGCCATTCTGAGGCGCCATCAAGCTTGGCGGCCTCATACAGCCCGTCCGGTAGAGTCTCGATGAACTGTTTCATCATGAACACCCCTAGCGGCGACACCGCGCTCGGCAGAATCAGCCCGCCGTACGTGTCGAGGTTTATATAATCGCCGATCAGGGGCCAGCCGCCGATGGTCCGCACCGTCAGATAGGTCGGCGCCAGCACTGCCGCTATCGGGATCATCAGTGTGGCAAGAACCAGCAGAAACAGTGCGCGTCTGCCTGGAAAGCGCAACCGCGCGAAAGCGTAAGCAGCCAAAGAGTTGGTGCACAGGGCCACTAGCGTCACGCCGGTGGCGTACACCATCGTGTTCACAGCCCAGCGGATGTACTCGGTGTTGCGAAACAGGAACCGGTAGTTCTCTAGGGTCGGCTCACGCGGTATCCACTCCGGGGGATAGGCGAACAGCGACACGCTGTCTCGGAAGGCAGGGGAGATCAGATACAGAGCCGGGCCAATCGATATGGCCACGAACAGGCTGAGCGTAGCGTAGGCGCCGATCTTGCGCACTCTGTCGGTGACCCTGCGACGCCGTGCTGCTGCGTCAAAGGCAGCCTGATCGAACTCAAAGCGGCTCTGGCTCTCAATCACTTCGCCAGCGGTCATGGCTCACGCGCTCCGTCTTACGGTCATGCTTCGCGCACCTGCCTCTTCGCAAGAGCCCAGAATGACAGCAGAGTCGCCAAGAAAATCACGATCAGCAGCCCGACACTCGTAGCGAAAGCCAGGCCGGTGTCCTGGAAAGCGAACATCCTCTTGAAGATGAACCAGACAACGGTCGCTGTGCCCAGAGCGGGGCCACCATCGGTTAACACTCGGACAGAGTCGAACAGCTGAGCGTTGAAGATGATCGCCACCACCAGCGCGAACAGCAGCAGCGGCCGCAGGGTGGGCACTGTGACTTTGACGAACCTCCGCCAGCGCCTCGCCCCGTCGATCTTAGCTGCGGCTAGCAGCTCCTCAGGTACGGCTTGGAGGCCTGCCAAGAAGAACAGCACCCAGAACCCGAGACCGCGCCACACTTCGACCGCCACGATGGTGAGCAGCGCGGTCGGGTTCTCACCGAGGTAGTTAATCCCGGAGCCACCGAACTGACGCTGGATCACATTCAAAATCCCGAAGTCGAAGTGGACCATATAGAACCACATCATGGCCCCAAGGATCGGAGGGGCTAGCAGAGGAAAATACAGCGCCAGTTTAAAAAAGTTACTGCCGCGCCGATACTTATTGAGAAGTCCGGCCAGAAAGATCGCCAGACCAAACACTACCGCTATGGCGATCACCATATACACAGCCGTGTTTCGGACTGCTTCGCGAAGTTCAGTGTCTTCCCAGGCCCTGGTCCAGTTTTCAGTGCCGACATACTTGCGGGGGCCGATTATCCCGCCCGTGTTGAAGCTGAGCCATATCCCCCATCCGACGGGGAACGCCAAGAACACCGCCCAGATCGACATGTAGGGCGCCAGAAACCCGACCGCGCGACCGCTTGCCTTGAGCCGGTAGAGCCGTGCCCGACGACGGAACTGGCGCGGTGAGAGCGTCAGCACCGCCCAGTCTTCAGCGGCTCCGGCAGTTGTTGTCGCTTCGCGGGTCACTTCAGCTTTCCTGAATCAGCGTTTCGAATTTCCTGAATCAGCGTCCGAAAGTGTGTCAGTTTCGAGAATATGTCGGACGGCCGTGCCCGCAAACATGTGCGAAGACGGCCGTCCAACAGGTCGGATCACGGGTGTCGGCGGATCGAGGACTCGATCCGCCGACACCCGGTCAGTGGAAGCCTCTCAGCCTCTGGCGAGCAGATCCTCAGCTCGTCCCTGAGCCTCGGCGAGTGCATCCGCAACAGACGTCTCGCATGTGGTCGCGGCCTCAAGGGCTTTGACGTACTCGTCGAGCAGACCGTTGATCTGCGGGTGTGTGACAAGGCCGTCCCAGGTGGTCATAGCCCACTCGAAGTTGCGGGCCAGCTTCTCGTTTCCGCCGGCCACGTCTACGTCGTCACGGGCAGGCACGAAGGCGTAGCGCTCGTTATACGTCCTGGAGAAGTCCGGAGAACTCAGGAATTTCACCAGCTCCCAAGCGGCTTCCTGGTTGGAACTCTTGGCTGCGATCGACCAGTGGCCGGTCGTGGAGAACTGCGAGATCCGTCCGTTGTTGCCAACCGGCTGAGCGATGTCCCACTCGAACGGGAGCCCCTCTTCCTCGAACACTGCAACGCGGAGCGGCTCGTCCAGCAGGAAGGCAAGCTTGCCCGCTTTGAACAGCTCTATACCGCCTTCCCGGTCGTACTGGCCGAGCGGCGGCTGCACGCCATGGGTGCAGATCAGGTCCACCGCATACTGAGTGGCATTCTGAACGGCGTCGGAGTCCATCGTCGCGGTCTCAAAATCGTCGGAGATGATGTCACCACCGAAGTTGTGGACGTTCTGCAGGTTGAAGTACCAGCCGTAGTCCTTGACCGTCGTCGGAGTGTAGAAGCCCCACACGTCCGGCGGGCTCTGGATGGCCTGCGCAGCAGCGAGCAGTTCCTCACCTGTGGTCGGGATCTCGGTGATTCCGGCTTCAGCCATGAGGTCGAGGTTCGCGAACATCACGATCGTGCCGATGATGAATGGCACGCCGTAGAGCTGGTCCTTGTAGATGCTGGCGTTGACGATGCTGTCCGGGAATCGGGCCCGGTCATCGCTGTAGTCGGCTGCATTGAGCAGCGGCGTAACATCGGTGAAGGCGCCCAGCTCGCCGAACAGCGTCAGATGCGTGCTGGTCTGGTAGGTCACGTCAAAGGGATCGTTGCCCGCGAAGTTCGCCGTGTACGACGACTCAACCTCGTTCCAGGGCACGACCGTGTGTTCCACGTTGATGCCGGTCGCCTCTTCGAAGGGAGCAAGCCATTCCGCCATGTTGTCCGCTTCGTCCTCGCCGTGGGGCGCCTTGGCGAACTTCAGCGTGACGCCCTCAAACGGCTTTGCGGGGGCCTCCATGTCGTCCATGTCGTCAGACATTTCCATGTCATCGGACATCTCCATGTCGTCCGACTCGGCCATCTCGTCCGACTCGGCCATGTCATCGGACTCGGCCATGTCGTCCGACTCGGCCGGTGCATCTGCCGGAGCCGTCGTGTCGGTGGAATCACCGCTGCAGGCCGCTGCAATCAGCGCGCCTGTCATCAGGATTGCCGCCCACGCAAGCAGCGCGCTTGTGCGGAACGCTCTCATCATTACCTCCCTGGTCAATGGACCCGACTTGGGTTTGGGGTACGTCACGGTAGACTACGCTGGTGCCTCAGCGCCAAGTCGCGCGCGACCCTCGGGGCTCATCAACATCACGCTCTAGATTTGAAGACTCTAGGGCATCACGCGCTTATACGAATAGCGGGCTCAGAGTTCTGAGGCGGGCTCAGAGTTCAGAGAGACGGCGAATCAGCAGCGCGCCGAACGTGGCCAGCGTGACCGTGCCCAGGCCCACCGCGGCTAGCGCGGTGCGGCTGCCGGCGGTGTCGGCCATCCATCCCAGCAGCGGCCCGCCGACAGCCCTTGAACCGACGAACACCACCCCGTAGACGGCCACCACTCGTCCCTGCAGGCGCGGGTCCGCCGCGGTCTGCACCGCGGAGTTCACCAGGCTGAGAAACCCTCCGCCGCAGGCGCCAGCCAGCCAGAACGCCGCCAAGCCAGCGGCGATGTTGCCCACCGCAGCCAAAGGCACCAAAGCCGCCCCGAAAGCGGCCAGTAGAGCCGCCACGGTGCCCAACCCCTGGCGCGCCCGCGACGCTGCCAGGACCGAGCCGCACAGGCTTCCCACACTCATCGCCGACACCAGCAGCCCGAACATCGCCGGGCCTGAGCCGAGCTGCTCGTCCACCAACACCGGGATCAGCACCTCGACGTTCCAGCCGAACAGCGAGAAGCAGCACAGCAGCGCCAGCGGGATCGTCACCGCCGGCGTTCGCCTGAGATAGCCGACCAGCCGGCCGCCCGCAGCGCGGGCGGCCGGCGACACGGCCACAGTTGTCGGCACCACCCGCAGCACCAGCAGCGTCGCACCCAGCGCGCTGATGGCGTTAGCCGCGAAGCACGCCCACGGCACGGAGAAGCCCAACAGCAGCGCGCTCAGCGAGCCGCCGCTGATGCGACCCACGGCCATCACAGGGGTGTGGAGACGGGCTGCGCCGTCGAGCTGGTCGGCGGTCACCACATCGCGCACGAAAGCTCGGCGCAGCGGCATGTCGATGGCGCCGATCACCCCCAGCGCCATGATCGCCGCGTAGAGCAGCCACAGCGGAACACCGACGCCCATCGCAAAGGCGCCGACAGCCAGCCCGCCGGCGATAACGGCCTTGGCGAACTGGGTGCCGGCCAGCAGCAGCCTCCGGTCTGCTCGGGAGTCTGCGAGCTTGCCCGCCACAGGAGCCAACACGATCGAGGAGCCCGTTCGGGCCGCTGCCGCGAACCCCACCGACAGCGCGGTACCGGTGATCTCATAGACGAGCCACAGTTCGGCAATGCGGTGCGCCCACATGCCCAGACCGTGCAGCAGCTGCGCGCCCGCGTAGCAGCGGAAGTTGCCGATCGCCAGCGTGTCGCCCAGCCGGCTAAGTCCTGCGCGTCCTCCGCTCACAGGGCAGCTAACGTGGCGGGCTCACACCCCGGCGCGCAGCGGGCGGTCTGCCCAAAGGACGCGTCAGCGGAGCGCAAGTTGTCACATGACCCGGTCGGTCTGCCAAGATTGTCAGAATAGCTCCGGCTGAGATATGCAAACCCATGGCCGGTCCGGGAGGGTGATGCGCACGGGTCAGTCCTACATCGAGTCGTTAAAGGACGGCCGAAACGTAATCCTCGACGGCTCGGTCGTTGACGACGTTACCACCCATCCCGCATTCGCTGGGGCTGTGCGAACCGTCGCTCGGCTCTATGACTTCTCCGCGGATTCGGCCAACCGCGACCTCATGACCTACGAATCACCGGCAAACGGCCGCCCGGCGAACCTAAGCTGGCTGACGCCGCGTTCGAGACAAGACCTGCGGCGGCGGCGGCTCGCCATTGAAGCCTGGTCGGAGCTGAGCTACGGATATTTGGGCCGCTCCCCCGACCACGTGGCGTCCTTTTTTGCCGGCTTTGCGGGCTCGCTCGACACTTTCGCCAAGGCCGGCGACCGCTACGCAGACAACGTCCGAAGCTTCTACGAACGCGCCCGTGACGAAGACTTGTACCTCACATACACGATCATCCATCCTCAGATCGACCGCTCCAAAGGGCCGCACGAGCAGTACGAGCCCAACCTCTACGCCAGCATCGTGAGATCGGACGACGACGGCGTCGTGGTGCGCGGCGCGCAGATGCTCGGAACGGCAACCGTGCTGTCGGACTACCTGTTTGTGAGTTCCATCCAGCCGCTGCCGCCCGGCGCCGACGACTACGGCCTGTCGGTTGCGGTGCCCGTCAACCACCCCCGTCTGCGGATCTATCCGCGCCGGCCCTACGGACGGGACGTCACCGGAGCCGCCGACTACCCACTGTCGGCGGAGCTCGACGAGACCGACGCGCTGGTGGTGTTCGACGACGTGGACGTTCCGTTTGAGCACGTGTTCGTCGAACGCGACCCCGACATCACATTTGCGCAGTTCACGACCACGCCCGCGCACGCCCTGGGCAACACGCAGGCCCAGATCCGCTACGCAGTGAAGCTGCGCTTCCTCGCCGGGCTGGCGGGGCTGCTCGGCCGATGGTCGGGCCAGTCCTCAGCCCGTGGGTTCCAGCTCGACCTGGGCCGGCTCGCCGCCCAGGTCTCGGTTCCCTACGGGATGCTTCTCGCCGCGGAGTACAACGCCGTTATTGACGCCAACGGCGTGGCCCGGCCCGATCCCGAGATGCTCTATTCAGCGATGACACTGCAGCCCACTCTGTACCGCGACATCACCTTCGCGATCCGCGAGTTGACGGGCGGATCCACCATCCAAGTGCCGTCATCGCAGCTGAGCTGGGACGACCCCGCCACCCGGGCCGACCTTGAGCGCTTCGTCCGGTGGCCCGGGGCGGACGCCGAGCAGCGTGTGGCACTGCTGAAACTGATCTGGGACGCGGTCGGCTCGGAGTTCGCCAGCCGGCACTTCCAATACGAAATGTTCTACGCCGGCTCAAACTCAGTGGTCAGCGGCCGTTCGTACCGGGCCTACGACTGGGATCGGGCCACCGACATGGCCTCGCGTTGCCTGGGGGAGGCGCGCAGCGCAGCCCGACGGCCCGGCAACACGGAAGCAACCGGCAGCGCGGACGCAACCGGCCCGTCAACATGAGCGCAAGACGATCGTGACCGAGCCGGCGGGTCTGCCCGAAGTGATCAACACCGGCTTCCGCAGCGCTTTGGCGCGACTCGACCGGGCTGGGCTGCTGGCCCGAGTGTCGCGCACCGTCGACCCGGACCTGGAGATCGCGGCCCTTATGAAGCGCCACGACGCCGGCGCGGCGCTGCTGTTTGAGCATGTCAAAGAACACGACATCGCAGTGATCGGCAACGTCTTCGCCACACCGGAGGCGTCCGAGGCCGCCATGGGTCTTGACCGCTCGCAGTTGCGGGCCGCTCTGGCGCGGGGCATCCGCAGCGACATCGAGCCGGTCATGGCGACCTCAGCTCCGGCGCAGGAGCGTGTCTGGCGCTCCTGCGAGATCGATCTGGGGGCGCAGCTCCCAGTGCTGAAGCACACGCCCGAAGACGGAGGCCGCTTCGTAACCGCCGGTGTGCTGATCGTGCGCGACCCCGTAACCGGCGTGCGCAACGCCTCATTCCATCGGCTGCAGCTCGTGGGCCCCGACCGGGTGGCTGTGAAAATCGACTACGGACGCCATCTGGGCCAAGCCCTCGAACACGCCTCGCAGACAGGCTCAGACCTTCCCGCAGCGGTGTGCATCGGAACCGACCTGGCGCTGATCTACGCCGCATCGACGATGGGCGCACTGATGCCCGAGAGCCGTGATGAGCTCTGCGCAGCCGGCGGCTGCCGCGGCCAGGGATTGCCGATGGCACCCGGCGTGTCCCAGCCCGTAGACGTGCCCGCCCACACCGAGATCGTGATCGAGGGCGTGATCCGCGCGGGCCAGAAGGTGAACGAAGGGCCCTTCGGAGAATTTGTGGGCTACGCCTCGCCCGCCGGCGACGCGCCGACGATGGAGGTCACCGCCCTGACGACGCGGAACGAGCCCGTGTACCACGCCATCAACGGAGCGGGCCGCGAGACGATCGTGCTGCGCAAGCACGTACTGGAAGTCGCGGCCCTCGAGGCGGTACGCCCGATCACGCCGATCGTGAGCGACGTGGCGATGCCCGCAGGCGGCCTTCACCGCTTCCATCTGGTGATGGCGCTGTCGAAGCGGTCACCGCGCGATGACGGCATGGGCCGAAACGCGTCGATGGCCGCGTTCGGCGCTCTGAAAGACCTCAACATGATCGTGCTAACAGACGACGACATCGATATCCACGACCCGGTCGACGTGGAGTACGCGCTCGCCACGAGGTTCGACGCAGCGACCGATCTGATGGTGCTTCCCGGAATGCGCGGCCACGAGTACGTGCGCACGTCTCGAAGCGGGATCGGCACCAAGACCGTGCTCGACGCGTCGGTACCGTTTGACCGCCTGGCCGACTTCGCGCGCGTGGCGTTCGCCGGGGCGTCGGACACCGACGCGCTCGACGCGCACTATGACGGTCCGACGGTGCTGAGCTGGCTGCCGGCCGAGCCTGTGTCCGGCCCTTCGGCCGAGCCCACGAGCCGCATACGAGAGCCAAAACCCAAGCCAAGGCCAAAGACCAAGGCATAGACGAAGTCACCGACCCGATCGGCCAGACAGGAGACGGTACATGAGACAGGGCTACCGAGTGATCGACGTGGACACCCACGTCACGCCTTCAGTGGAGGTGCTGATTGATTACGGCGACCGCGAGCTGAAAGAGCGCGCCGATGAACTCACGCCGTATGTGCGCGTCACGAAGCCCACCGCGGGCCGGGGACACCCGCCGGACCCCTACGGCGTGGTGCGAGTCAACCCGTATCCCTACAACCGTGTGGCCGGCCACAAGGCCGACGCCTCGGTGGACACGCGCGGCGCGGGCGCCAAAGGCGCCTTGGAGGGCCGGGTGGCGAACCTGGCAGTGAAGCCCATTGCCGACGGCATCCAGCACACCAACTCCGAGGGCCGCCTCGCGAACATGGACGTCGAGGGCGTGGACGTCAACTTCATAATCCCCGGCACCTGGGCGCCGGGCAGCACCGCCTTGGATTTGAGCCTCGCCAAGGCGATGTACCGCTCATACCACCGCTACATGGCCGACTACTGCTCAGCCGATGCTCGCCGCCTCAAGGGGCTGCTGCTAGCGCCCGGCGCCGATCCTCAGTGGGCCGCGGACACTATCCGGGCCCACGCCGGCGACGAGTGGCTATCCGCCGTTTGGCCGGTGCTGCCCGAGGGCCTGCCCGTGGACGACCCCGACCTCGACCCGATCTGGCAGGCGATGAACGACGCCGACCTGCCCATCGTCCACCACAGTTTCTTCTATGAGGCGCCGTACTTCCCCGGGTATCGCGACATCTGGGGGAACGTCGCCGTGGCCCGCACCGCGGCACACGTTTGGGGCGCGGAGCGGCTGCTGTCTTATGTGCTGGTCTCGGGGATGCTTGACCGCTACCCGAACCTGCGGGTGGCCACTGTGGAGACCGGCCACGGGTGGCTGCCGCACTGGATCATCCGCCTCACCAGCCAGGTCGACTACGTGAAGGGCGCAGTGCCCGCGGCCCTGAAGCACACGCCCATGGAGTACGTACAGATGGGCCGGGTGTTCTGCGCCATCGAGCAGCACGAGGGGCCTGAGATGACCAAGGCCGTGAACGACCTCCTCGGCGACGGCGTGCTGATGTACGAGTCGGACTTCCCGCATCCCGAATGCCTCTACCCGCACAGCACCGACAACGTGATCGCCTGGGGCGACGTGATCGGCGAGCAGGCGCTGCGAAAGCTGATGGCCGACAATGCCGCGGCTTATCTGCGGATGCTGTCGGACCCCTGGGAAAGCGAGGACAACGGCCGGTGACGACTCTGGACGTCGACCGGGCCCTGGCCCTGGCGCACAGCGCCCGGGCCATCGCGGCCGAGCGAGGGATCAACGCCACCGTGGCCGTACACGACGACGCGGGCCATGTGATCGTGGTACTGCGCGGCAAGCGCTGGCACGGCCCGTACATGGCCATGGGCAAAGCGCGGCTGGCGGCCGCTTTCGCCAAGCCCACCAAAGCCCTGGTGGAGCAGTGGGCAGACAGGCCTCTGTTCCCGACCAGCCTGGTGGAGATCATCCCCGGCGGGGTGACCGTCAACCCCGGCGGCGTCCCGCTGTTTGAGGACGGGGTGTGCGTGGGCGCCATCGGTGTGGGCGGCGGCTCGCCGCAGCTCGACCACGAGATTGCGTCCGAGGCCGCTGTCAAGTTTGAGGCGGCGGCCCCATGATCGCGACGATCGCAACCGACCAGGTTCACACAACCACCGACCAGGTTCACACAACAAAGGAGGCAATCCCATGATCAGTCATCTTCGAAAGCGCGTAGGCGCGCCGCTGGCTGTGCTGTTCGTGCTGGCCCTACTGGCCGCAGGATGCAGCGGCGACAGCGACACAGCCGAGGCGCCCGAAACAGGCGACATGGCCGAGCCGGAGCCCGCGGCACCTGAGCCGGAGCCCGAACCCGAACCGGCAGCACCTGAGCCGGAGCCGGAGCCCGAACCGGCGGCACCTGAGCCAGAGCCGGAACCGGCAGCACCGCTGGTGATAGCGGTGTCGACGGAGCCGTCGACACTCGACGCTCAGGCCGTGAACGACCGCAGCTCGCGCGTTGTGACGGCCAACATCTTTGAGACCCTGCTCACCCGCACTGCGGACGGGGTTCTAGTGTCGGGGCTGGCCGAGGGCTACGAGGCCGTCGACGACGACACCTGGCGGTTCTCTCTGCGCTCAGGGATCACGTTCCACGACGGCTCGGCGTTCAACGCCGAGAGCGCTGCCTTCAGCCTCAACCGGATGCTCGACGAGGAGTACGAGACGCAGCGTTCGTCATACATCCGCGGCATAACAGATGCCGTCGCTGTTGACGAGTTCACGCTCGACATCAACACCGACGGCATCAACGCCGTGCTACCGCTGGAGGTAGCTCAGCTTCCGATGATCCCGCTCGACACGGGCGACGAGATCAACGACGCGCCCGTCGGCACCGGTCCGTACATGTTCAGTGCCTGGGACCGCGGCGAGAGCATCACCGCGGTCGCGAACCCGGATTATTGGGGTAACGCGCCGAGCATCGCCGAGTTCCAGGTGCGTTTCATCGCCGACTCTCAGACTGCGCTCAACGCGCTGCAGGCCGGCGAGGTGGACTTGGTTCTCGACATCCTGCCTGAGCAGGTCGATTTGGTGCCGGCCGCCAAGTCAGTACCCGCCACTGAGTTCAGCTTTGTGCAGTTCAATACCTACAAGCCGGAACTGAGCGACCCGCGGGTGCGTATAGCTCTGAACATGGCAGTGGACAAGGAACTGCTGGCTGAGGGACTCTATGGCGGCTACGCCCGGCCCAATGCCGCGCAGCATCTGTCTGAGACCATGCTGGGCTACAACGACGATCTCGAGGCCTTCCCCTACGATCCCGACCGGGCCCGCGAGCTGCTGGCCGAGGCCGGCTACGCCGACGGGTTCGAACTCACGCTGAACGCCCCAATCGGCCGCTATCTGCGCGCTGAGGAATCGGCGGAGTACATCGCCCAGGCTTTCAACGACGTAGGAGTGGACACCACGGTGCGGCTGTGGGAGTGGAACGAGTTCCGCTCGGCTGGGCGCATCCCCGGCGACGAGCCAGAAGCGTTCGATCTTCGCTATGCGTGGAACTCCAACGAGTGGTTCGACGCTGCCCGAATCACCAGCCACGTCACCTGCGGCGGCAGTTCCTCCAAGATCTGCGACGAGAGAGTCACCGAGCTGTTCGAGCAGGGTGTGACCACCCTCGACCAGGACATGCGCGACGCCATCTACCAGGAGGCGTGGGCCGGACTCAACGCCAACCCGCATGCCGTGTACCTGCTGCAGCAGGACCTCATCTACGGCCTCAGCGACCGGCTGAACTGGGATCCCAGGCTCGACGACGAGTACCTGGTGGCCTCAATGAGCCTCAGCGGGTAGTCGCACCGCCGCCGGCTAGACCGGCGGCAGCCTTGCCCCTTGCCGGACGCCCCGAGCCCCACGGCTGAACAACAGCACCTGCCCGACGCCGACAGCGGCGTCGGGCAGGTGCCCGCGCCCGTTCAACAGAGCCAGAGCCGAGCCGGACAAGGCTCGGGCGCGTCGGTGGTCGGCGTCGTCCTGCGGCGCGTCCGCGACGGCGCGGTGGTTCTGTTCCTGGTCTTGACTGTGATCTTCACTCTGGCGCATGTCGTGGGCGACCCGGCGCTGGTGTTCGCACCGATCGACGCCACAGAAGAAGAGATAGAGCAGGTGCGACGCAACTTCGGCCTCGACCGGCCTTTTGCGGAGCGCTACGTGGACTACTTCGGCGACGTGCTAACCGGTGATTTCGGCGAGTCGAACTGGCAGCGGCGCCCGGCGTTCGACGCCGTGAGGGAGGCGCTCCCAGCCACCATCCAGCTGACCCTCGCCGGCATAGCCATTGCAGCCACGCTCGGCTCGGTAGCCGGCGTCATCGCCGGCGCCCGTCCTGGAGGCCTTTTCGACAAGGTGTCGAACTTTTGGTCGATAGTGGCGCTGTCGGTTCCGAACTTCTGGCTCGGGCTGCTGCTAATCGTCGTGTTCGCGGTGAACTTCGGGTGGCTGCCCACCTCGGGTCGGCTCGAGATGTCCAGCATCGTGCTGCCCGCCGTGACACTGGGGATCGTCCACGGCGGCCGCGTGTTTCAGCTGGTGCGCTCCGCCACCGTCGAGGAGGTGACCAAGCCCTACGTCACGGTTGCCAAGAGCAAGGGACTGTCATCGGCGGCGGTGCTCTGGCGGCACGTGCTACGCAACAGCGGGCTCACGATGATAACGATCGTCGGCTGGGAGTACGTGCGGATGTGGGGCGGTGCCGCCTTCGCAATCGAGTACGTGTTCGCGTGGCCGGGTGTGGGTCAGCTGATGATCAACGCCGCGCACCGTCAGGACTTCTTTGTGCTGCAGGCCGCAGTGATCGTTGCCGGTGTGTTCGTGATTATCACGAACCTGGCTGTCGACTTGGTGTACCGGGTGATCGACCGGCGCGTCAGCGGAGGGTGAGGCCGTGACCGCCGCAACCGAAGCCGCGGTCGGCGAAGCTGTCGTCGGCTACGAGCTGGGTTCGCTGCGCCGGGCTGCCTCGGCCGTCGGAGCGCGGTTGTGGTGGATCCCTGCGGCGTTCGTGACGCTCATGGCGGCCTGGGCGGTGGCGCCCGGTGTGTTCGCGCCTCACGATCCGGAGCGGCAAAACCTGAGGGCGCGGCTGCTAGCCCCGCTGAGCGAGTCGCCTGACGGCTACCACCTCGCCGGCACCGGGTCGCTCGGCAAGGATCTGTTCTCGCAGATGGTGCACGGCACCCGCCTGACGCTGATCATCGCGGTGGCGGCCACCGGCATCGGGCTTGTGGTGGGCGTCGTGCTCGGCTTGCTCGCCGGCTATTTCGGCGGCCTGGTCGACCGCGGCATATCGCGCCTCTCCGAGGCCCAGACCGCCATGCCGATGTTCTTAGTGGCGATCCTGCTGCTGAGCCTGCTCGGGCCGAGCGTCACGATCCTTTTGGTGGTGCTGCCAACCCTGGTGTGGCCGATTTTCGCGCGCGTGGTGCGAGCCGAGGCGCTGCGGCTCCGGCAGTCACAGTTCATCGAGGCCTCCATCGCCGTGGGCTGCAGTACGGCGATGGTGCTGCGCTCGCACATGCTGCCAAACATCGCTCCGCGCATTCTGGTGCTGGCAGTGGTGGAGATCGGCCACGTAATGCTCGCCGAGGCCGGGCTCAGCTTCCTCGGCGTCGGCGTGCAGCCGCCGAACACCACTTGGGGCCTGCTGATATCGCAAGGCCGCGAGCTGCTAACCGTGTCGTGGTGGCTGACGATCCTTCCAGGCGTGCTGCTCGGGCTGACCGTGCTGTGCCTCAATCTGCTGTCGCGCCGTTACGAACGCTCCGCCGGCGCTGCAGCGTGACATCATGACCGGCGCACCCAAGCCGCCGGCCGAAACCGTTGCCACCGGCGCTCCTGAGCCGCTGCTCGAGGTGCGAGATCTGCGAACCCATTTCGTCACTCCCGACGGCGTGGTGCGCGCCGTGGACGGCGTGTCCTTCAGCCTCAACACCGGCGAGGCGCTGGGCATTGTCGGCGAATCTGGCAGCGGCAAGTCGGTGACCGCGCTCAGCCTGCTACGTTTGTTCGGCCCGTTCACCGAAATGCGCAGCAGCGGCGAGGCGTTGTTCGCGGGCTGCGATCTGCTCCGAATGTCGGAACGGGAGCTGCGCGAAGTGCGCGGTGGCGAGATCGGGATGGTGTTCCAAGATCCCCTCACGTCACTCAACCCGGTCATGCCGGTCGGTGACCAGGTGGCCGAATCGGTGCGCCGCCATACGAAGGTCGGACGTGCCCAGGCCCGGCGTCGGGCTGTGGAGCTGCTCGACCTTGTAGGCATCGGCGATCCGGGCTCGCGTTACGGCGACCTTCCCCACCATTTCAGTGGCGGAATGCGCCAGCGCGTGATGATCGCCATCGCCGTGGCGGCCCGGCCGAGGCTGCTGATCGCGGACGAGCCCACCACAGCGCTCGACGTGACCGTTCAAGCGCAGGTGCTTTTGCTGCTCGATGAGCTGCGCCGCGAGCTGGGGATGGCGCTGATCCTGATCAGCCACGACTTCGGCGTGATCGCATCGGCCTGCGACCGCGTGCAGGTGATGTACGCGGGACGCATAGTGGAGCGCAGCTCGCTAGAGCATCTCTTGCAGCGGGGCAACCACCCGTACACTGAAGGGCTCCTGGAGCTGGTGCCGCGCTTCGATGACGACCTCTCGGGCCAGCGCCAGCTTGAGCCGATACCCGGGCAGCCGCCGCGTCTGCTGGAGACGGTCGCAGGGTGCGCCTTCGCGCCGCGCTGTCGGCACGCGCACGACCGCTGCAACCACGAGCGACCGCCTCTGTATCGTCTCGGCCCCGACCACGAGTCGGCCTGCTGGCTCGCCAAGGAGCGGGCGCGACGATGACCGCCGCGCTGGAGGTGAGCGACCTGGTGGTGCGCTTCAAGGTCGGAGACGCCTACATCACGCCGGTGAACGGTGTAAGTCTGCGCCTACGCCCCGGCGAGACGCTGGGGCTGGTGGGCGAGAGCGGCTGCGGAAAGTCGACGCTGGCGCGGGCCGTCTTACAGCTCATCCGGCCGGACTCGGGGCGGGTGCTGCTCGCAGGCAAGGACTTGACGCGGTTGCGGGGATCGGCGCTGCGATCACTGAGGACGCGCCTTCAGATGGTCTTCCAAGACCCCCGCGGGTCGCTCGATCCGCGCAAGAGCGTCCTTTCGCTGATTTCGGAGCCTCTCAAGGTGCACCGTTTGGCCGACCGCGGCGAGCGTAGGCGGCGAGCTCACCAGATCATGGAGCGGGTCGGCTTGGACACGGCTTATGCGCAGCGGCGCCCGTCGGAGCTGTCCGGCGGGCAGCAGCAGCGGGTGGGCATAGCCCGCGCTCTGATAACCGACCCGGCCGTGGTGATCTGCGACGAGCCGGTGTCGGCTTTGGACGTGTCGATACAGGCTCAGGTGATCAACCTGATCCGAGATCTCCAGTCCGATCTCGACACTGCGTTCTTGTTCATCGCCCACGACCTGGCTGTGGTGCGTCGTCTCAGCCGCCGGGTTGCGGTGATGTATCTCGGTCGTGTGGTGGAGCAAGGCCCCCGTGACCAGATCTTCGGCCATCCAGCGCACCCTTATACCAAGGGCCTCGTCGCGTCGATAGTGCGAGCCGACGTCAACGCCCGCCACAAGCTCGCAGAAGCCCGCCGGCTCGTGTCCGGCGACCTGCCGAGCCTGCTCGACCCTCCCCCAGGGTGCGCGTACAACACCCGCTGCCCGTACGCCGTCGAGATCTGCCGCGAGGCGGCCCCCTCGCTGGACACAGTGGTAGGCCACGGCCATGTTGCCTGTCACCGCTGGAGGGAGATACGAGACCAACCGCCAGTCCTCAACCGCCCACGAAACCCAGGAGGCCCTACAGAAACATGAAACGAGCAGTGCGCACATCCGGCGCCCCGACGCCAACAGGCCCGTTCAACCAGGCGATACGGGTCGGAAATCTGATCTTCACGGCCGGGCAGGCCGGCCGGAACCGCGACACCGGCGAGATGGGCGACATCGGCGATCAGGCTGACTGGGCGCTGCGCAACATTGGCGCGATCCTCGAAGCTGCGGGAGCTTCAATGGCCGACGTGGTCAAGACTACGGTCTACCTCAAAGAGGGCACCCCTATTGGCCCGCTGAACGAGCAGTGGACGCGGCACTTTCCCGAACCGCTCCCGGCTCGTTCGTCGGTGTTCGTGAACCGTCTCAAGAACCCGGAGATGCTCATCGAACTTGAGGCCGTCGCCTACATCCCCGATCGCTGATCAGCAGACCTCGACCACTGGCAGCAGCTTTCGACCACCATTAGATCTTTCTCGTCTAACTTCTCCGGGACAGTGAGGGCAGCAGTGCACCACTGCTGATCCCGTCAGCACGCCATCGGGGGGCTGACGCTGCCGGACAGCACGCTGTCAACGATGGATGCGGAGAGGCCTAGATAGTTCTCGGGTCGCAGCATTTCGCGCAGCTCCTCGACAGTTACCACGCCTGCCACGGTTTCGTCACCAGCCAAAGCCTGCTCAAAGGTCAGACCGGCAACACGAGCCGATCTCACCAGTTCGGCCACAACATGGTGCGCCCTCGCTCTGCCGAGGGCTGGGGCTAGGGTCATCATCACGGCTTCGGCGTTGATCGACGTCTCTGACAGGGCCAAGTTGGCCGCCATGCGCTCGGCGTTGACGAACAGCCCACCGTAGATGCGTCCGATATGACGCAGGACTGCGCTGGCCAGCATCGCGGTGTCGCTCAAGGCGGCCCATTCCGCAGCCCAGGTGGACATGTCGCGTTCGTGCCCGCCGGTCATCGCTTCCAGCATCACGGCGGGCTGCTGGCGCACGAGCCGGCCTAAGGCCACGACAACCTCGGCCATCATCGGGTTGCTCTTCTGCGGCATGGTCGAAGAACCAACGCTTCGATCCGTGCTCGGCTCGGCCACCTCGGCGATCTCGGTGCGCTGAAGGTCGACGACCTCGCGGGCCATTCGACAGCAGGTCGTGGTGACCGAAGCAATGGCGAAGCAGGCTTCGGCCAAACGGTCCCGTGCCACGTGCCATGGCGCTGACGGCACTCCCAACCTGAGCTGTCGGCAGAACCGCTCCCTCAGATCGAGGCCGCAGCGCCCGAACGCTGCCATCGTCCCGGCGGCACCGCCCAGCTGTCCTACCAGCACCCGGGGCTCGATCTCGTCAATCCGCTGTCTGCCTCGGCGAAGCTCGTCGACCATCACAGCTAGCTTGAGGCCGAACGTGATAGGCACGGCGTGCTGGCCGTGGGTGCGCCCACTCATGGGGGTCGCCCGGTGATGCCGGGCCAGCCGCTCGACAGATTCCGTGACGAGTACCAGCTCCTGGCGTATCAGGGCTAACGCGTCGCGCAGCATCATGACCGTGGCCGTGTCGGTGATGTCTTGGGTGGTGGCGCCCCAGTGAAGCCACCCGGCCGATTGGGGAGACAGCCGTCGGCCGAACTCGTCGAGGAAGGGAACTAACGGATGGCCCGATTCGGCCAGACGCACGCGCAGGGGCGCGTAGTCTTTCACCTTGAACGCTTCGGAAGCTCGGCTGATTTCAGCGGCGGCGGCCCAGGGGACCATCCCGAGTTCGGCCTGGGCCCGGGCCAGGGCTGCCTCGACCCTTGCCCAACATGTGAGCATCGCGTCATCAGAGAAGATGGCCCGCATCTCGGGCGTGCCGAATTGATCCCGAAACAGGCGCGAGTCGATGAGGCTTGCGTGCGTCGTCACACAAGTACCGGCGTGTGGGACCTTTGCAGGAAAACCATCACAATCTGGCTATGGAGACACACGCCGACCGTCACAGAAGTGCAGTCAGTCTGTGTTGATCGAGTCTTGTAATCGACTCCTTGTACACTAGCGTCGTTACCGGACTGAGATTGGCATGACTGGCCTAGAAGGACGGAACGCTTTCGTGACCGGCGCGGGCGGCGGAATAGGCCGGGCCGTGGTGGCGGCTCTGGCTGCCGCGGGCGCCAATGTCGCGGCCGCCGATCTAGTGGGGGCTGAGGCCGAGCGCAGCGCCGATCTTGCCCGCAGGATGGGCGTTTCCGCCTCCGCGCATGTTCTGGACGTCTCCCGGCCGGGCGACATAGCCGAGGCGGTGGCCGCGGCTGAGCGCTGCGGCCTGCTGTCGGTCGGAGTTACCTGCGCCGGCGTGGTCGAGCTAGCGCCCGCGCTGGAGCTGAGCGAACGGCAGTGGGATCGCACCCTGGGCGTGAACCTGAAAGGCACCTTCTTTGTGCTCCAAGAACTGGCCCGCCGGTTCCGCGCCACCGGCACAGACGGCCGCCTGGTCGCGGTGTCGTCAGTGGCGGGCAGGTCGGGGCGCACCGACGTGGTGGACTATGCCGCGTCCAAAGCCGGTGTGATCAGCGTTGTCCGCTCGCTGGCTTTGTCCTTGGCGCCACACATACGGGTTAATGCGGTCTGCCCCGGCGTGGTCGACACACCTATGACCCGGGACATACACTCCCGCCGGGCCAGCATGTACGAAACTACCGTCGAGAAGTCGACGGGTGATATCATCCGGCAAATTCCGCTCGGCACAATGGCCACGCCCCAGCAGGTCGCCGATATGATCATTTTCCTTCTCTCCGACGGAGCGGGTCAGGTCACCGGGCAGTCGATAAACGTCTGCGGCGGCTTGGAACGAGACTGACGGGAACAGGTACCCTCTCCCCCGCCATGGCCGACGACATCTACGCGAAACTCACATGTTGAACGGCGTGGTGCACATGGTCCAATTCTCCCCCGCCATGGCCGACGACATCTACGCGAAACTCACATGTTGAACGGCGTGGTGCACATGGTCCAATTCTCCCCCGCCATGGCCGACGACATCTACGCGAAACTCACATGTTGAACGGCGTGGTGCACATGGGCTTCACCGTGCGCGACGTCAAGGCGTCCGCCGCGTTCTATGAGTCGCTGTTCGAGGCCGAACCCGAAGTGCGCCAGGTTTACGATGCGCCCTACACAGGCGAGCAGGTCGGCTATCCGGGAGCGCGGCTAGACATCGCCATATTCAAGATTCCCGGTTCCGATATCCGGCTGGAGCTGATTGAGTATCTCAAACCTCGTGGCAAGCCGGTAGACATCGAGACTAAGAACGCGGGCACCGCCCATCTCTGCTTAAAAACCGACGATCTGCACTCTGTTTTCCAACGGATGATCAGCCTGGGGGCCACGGCCCGCAGCCCGGTGCCGGTGTGCATCACCTCCGGGCCGAACAAGGGCCGCCACGTCTGCTACTTCCGCGACCCCGAGGGCCTTACCATCGAAGTGCTGGAGGCGGCCCCGGCTCCGATCCTGTCCTGACAAGCCGAGCGGTCAGCCGTTCGATCTCAGACAACCTGTCGTTAGCTGCCCGTCGGTTAGCTGCCGCTAGGTCCACTAAATTTGTCGCGTGAACACGACAGACAGCCCCGATCCGCACCGGCACCACGCCGACGCTCCGAGCATCCGGGATCTTGCTGCCTCGGCTGCGGCCGCCGTGTCCGATGACGACGCTTCGATGGTCGATCCGGCCTTGTGCCCCATCGGGCTGGTCGGTGCCGGGGCCATCGCCTCCACCGCCCACCTTCCCGCCTACCGCCAGGCCGGTTTCGGCGTGAGGGCCGTGTACGACGTCGACATAGCCGCGGCCCGATTGTCAGCCGCACGCTTCGGGATCGGCAAGGTGTGTGGCAGCCTCGACGAGCTGCTGGGCTTACCCGAGGTGGCAGTCGTGGACGTCGCTGTGCCCGCCGTGCACAACCCCGGCATTGCCCTGCGGGCCTTCAAGGCAGGAAAGCACGTCTTGCTACAAAAGCCCATGGCCCCCAGCGCCGATGAGGCCCAGGCCGTCGTGGACGCTGCCCGACAGTCAGGACGGCTGGTGGCCGTAAACCACCAGATGCGCTGGGCCCCGTCGGTTCGGAGCGCCATCCGGCTGATTCGCCAGGGTGCCCTCGGGCAGCCGCTCGACTATTGCATCCGCTTCAACGGTCGCTCCGACTGGACTGCGTGGCCATGGCTGAAGAGTGTTGCGTATCCGGAACTCTGGTATCACTCGATCCACTACCTCGACACGGCACGGGCCTGGTTCGGCACCCCGACATCGGTGTACGCCCGGCTGAGGGCCCATCCGGCCAGCTTTCTGGACGGCCCCACCCGGGCCGTGATCGTCGCGGCCCACGCCAGCGGGGTCACAGGGTCTGTGCTGGTCGGCCACGACTCGCCGAAGCCGCCGTCACGCTGGATCTCCGACTTCTCCATCGAGGGAACCGACATGCTGGTTGAGGGCCGAGTCGGGGACCTGATCGGCGATCTCGGTGAGACGCCCGACACCATTGGCGTGTTCGACCGGTCCAGCGCCGAGCCGGTGGAATTGGAGCTGGAGGGAAGCTGGTTCCCCGACGCCTTCTCCGGGCCAATGAGGTCGCTGCTTCGGGCGATAGCCGAAGGAACCGAGCCTGAAACCTCCGGGGCTGACGCAGTGGAGACGCTGCGATTCGTGGAGGCAGTTGAGGCCAGCCACCGCCTCGGCAGGACTATCGACGTGGCGACCACGCAGGCCCTTTGATCAAGGAAACGAATCAGAACGACCGGAAAGGCACCCTCCCACCAATGCCAACAGGTGTGTTGAGGCTCATCGAATGGAAGTTTCTCGCGGTTGACTGACGGGCGCGCAGTCATCAGCGCAGGCTGCCGAGAGGCAGCGTCCGCTGGAGCGGCCGTTCTGACCGGCGGAGGCAACGCTGTCGACGCGGCTATTGCCGCGTCCGCAGTTCAGTGCGTGCGCGAGCTGCCCTGGTGCGGACTCGGAGGTGACGGCTTCGCTTTGATCTCGAGCGCCGACGGCGAACGTCAACCGCAGGCTCTCATCGGCGCCGGCGCCGCGCCGCGGGGTTTGGCCACGGCCTCGATCCCTTCAGCGAAGCTGCCAGGGGGCAGGCTGCCACGTTTCGGGCCGCTCTCGATCTCGGTGCCCGGTCTGGTGGACACTTGGCATCGGCTTTGGGAACGCTACGGCACCAAGCCCTGGGCGGAGCTGCTCGATCCGGCCGCAGCCCTGGCGGAGGAAGGGTTTGCTCTCGACTCGGCGTGCGCTCAGGCGTTGGCTCGCTCCAGGGATCACGCGGACACCGACGATTCCTTCAAAGCGGAGATCTGCGCTGACAACGGCGCCGCAGTAGGTGAGCGCTTCAAGCTGCCGGCGCTGGCGCGCACGCTGCGCCGCATCGCGGCGCACGGCAGGGAGACGTTTTATGAGGGCGGGCTGTCCAAAGAACTCGTCAGCACGGTGTCGGCACTCGGAGGCCTGCTGTCAGCCGCCGATCTCCAGGAGCACTCAGCGGACTTCGAGCCGCCGCTGATGGCTCGTTGCGGTGACGCGGACGTGCTGGTGACGCCGCCGGTGTCGATGGGCTGGACACTGCTGCAGCAGCTCCTCTTATACGAACGCCTCAAGGTTTGCGGCATCGGCGGCGAGGCCGACCGCATCGATGCGATGGTGCGCTGCAAGCACACCGCCTTCGCCGAATTGGCGGCCATGAGCAGCTGGCAGACCCGCAACGATGTGATGCCGACTCTTCAGCCCGAGGCGCTCGACGGCTGGTGCTCGCAGATCATCGAACAGCGCGCCGCGCCGCCGCCGGATGCTGCAGCAGCCGCACGTGCGGCCGCTGTGACCGCTGCCGCGTCTGGCTCGTCCACGGCGGCCGGCGGCGATGACACGACCTGCCTGTCGGTGGTCGACGGCAAGGGGCTCATGGTGACGCTGATCCAAAGCCTCTTCAACGAGTTCGGCGCCCGTGTGGTGGTGCCGGACACCGGCATCGTGCTCAACGACCGCCTCGCCCGCCAGCCTGTGGGCATCGCCAGCGTCGGTGGTCCGCCCTCGGCCCGACGACCTCTGCACACGCTCATCGCCTACTGCGTCAAGCATGACGATTGGCAACTTACCGGTGCCACTCCCGGAGGGCGGGGACAGCCG
Source organism: Acidimicrobiales bacterium (assembly GCA_965214945.1). Lineage (GTDB taxonomy): Bacteria > Actinomycetota > Acidimicrobiia > Acidimicrobiales > Aldehydirespiratoraceae > JAAXHB01. The sequence goes on from OZ244029.1 coordinate 2,196,871, forward strand.
CAGACCAACTTCCAAGTCCTGCGCGCCATCATCGACGACGGCGACAGCCCCCAGGCGGCAGTCGACCGGCCGCGCTGGCGTTCGGGAGCGGCGCGGATGCCCGGCGCCGACAACATGCTGTTCCTCGAGCCGGGCTTCGGCAAGAGCGTGCGAGCGGAGCTGCGGCGCCGCGGCCATGAGGTGGTGACAGACCAGCGACGCGCCAAGTCCGACATGTTCGGAAGCTGCACCATCGCGGGACTGCGCATGGGCACACGAGAGGCGTTCGGCGCGGCAGATCACAGGCGCAGCGCGGCCTTGGCTTTCGTCTAGCTCTGTTGTGCGGAGACGGGCCCGTACGCCGTGGCTTCCAACAGCGCGGCCCGTGCCGACTGGGCGCGCTGTGACGAGTAATATCACCCAGATGCCCCCACCACGAACTGCAGCCTTAGGCCCGCGCGCGATCACATATCCGCACCCGATCGACCGCAGCATTTACGACTGGCCTACGTTCTCCGACGCCGAGTTCGCCAGGCGCCACGCTCTGGTTCGCGGCTTCATGGCCGAGCAAGACCTCGACTGCCTGCTAGTCACCGGCGCCTGTCACCTGTGGGATAGGGGCTGGGCCAACGTGCGCTGGCTCAGCAACTACATGGGCACTATGGAACTCGACGCGTTCGTGATCTTCCCTGCGCAGGGCGATCCGACTCTGGCAATCCTCGGGCTAAACGCCCGGCTCCCGGACCGCATCGCCCGCTCGGTGATCGAAGACGTGCGGGGTGCGCTCAATACGCGCACCATTCTTGTAGACCGGCTCAACGAGCTTGGCCTGCGCCGCGGCCGTGTGGGGATCGTGAACCCAGCCCCGTACCTGTCGTTATCGCGCGATCACTGGCTAGCTCTCACCGAGAGCTTCCCGGAGGCCACCTTCGAGGAGTACTCAGACGACTTCTGGCGGATGCGCCTGGTGCTGTCGGACGAAGAGGTCGAATGCCTAGAAGAAGCGGGTCGCATCGGCGACGCCACCCAGACGGCGGTGATGGAGCAACTCCGTCCGGGGATGACCGAGCACGATCTGTTTCGGGTCATCTACTCCGCGATCGGTGAGGAGCGCGGTGAGATCCCCTGCATGGTGTTGGCCGCGAGCGAGTCAATGGCCAATCCCACCAGCGCCTTTCAACGGCCCCGGGCGATCAATCGCACCATCACCGCCGACGATGTTCTGTTGATGGAGATCGGCGCGCGCGACGGCCACGGCTACGAAGCCCAGACCGGCAAGCCGATGGTGTTCTCCGATCCCCCTCCCGACTATGCCGACCTGTTCGACGTGCTATTCGAGGCATACGAACGCGTCGTCGGCGCTCTTCGCCCAGGATGCACCGCAGCCGACCTTCGGGCTGCGGGCAGCGTGATCAATGACAGGGGCTACACGATCGTCGCCCCCTTGGTTCACGGAGTGTTCAACCCCATCGACGCGGGGCCGTTCGTGGGCACGTCGCACCGGCCCGACAAGGACGTGGTGCTCGAGCCCAACATGGCGCTGTGTGTGGAGATCCACCCGTGCACCGACAACATCATCAAGGGTGTGTTCATGGGCGACACGTTCGTGATCACCCCCGACGGGGCGCGAAGCGTGAACAAGCTCGAACCGAAGCTCTACAACCTGGGGTGACCGACATGCCGACCAGCTCAACCGAGCCCACAGACTCCGCAAAGCCGGAGCTGGAGTTCCACATACCCGACGGCGAGTGGCGTCCGGCGGGCGGCCCCGTAGAAGGAATCGACGAGATGATCCTCGCGACCGACGGCCAGCCCGACGGGGCCTACACCCGTCTGATGCGCTTCGCGCGCGGCGTCGACTCCTCGCCGAATGGGGTGCTCACACATCACTTCTGGGAGGAGGTGTACATCGTGGAAGGCGACCTCACCGACCTTCGCCTGGGCGAGACCTTCACCGCGGGGATGTACGCATGCCGACCGCCGGGAATGCCGCACGGGCCGTGGCGAAGCGACTCCGGCGTGCTGATGGTGGAGTTCCGCGCCGGCGGCTACAACCTTTGATCAACCTGTGAACACTGGAGAAGTGAATACGCTCCAGAACGAAGATCAGTGGTCTTTAGGGTAGACAAAGATCAGTGGTCTTTAGGATAGATGTAGCGCCCGAATTATACGCGTGGGCGCGGAAACGCTCCGGTATCAGTGATAAGGACTTTACGAACAAGTTTCCGAAGCTCGAAGAGTGGCAGAGCCGACAGCAGAAGCCGACGCTCAAGCAACTTGAGAGGTTCGCTCACACAACCCACACTCCAATCGGCTTCTTCTTTCTCACCGAGCCACCTGAAGAGAAAATACCGATCCCGGACTTTCGCACGATTGGCGGAACGCCGGTCGTGCAGCCCAGTCCCGATCTGCTCGACACGATCTACTTGTGCCAGCAGCGGCAAGACTGGTACCGAGACTATGCGCAGGAACATCAACTAGATCGAGTATCTTTCGTCGGATCTTTAGATATTCGGACGCCAATCCGTGAAGCCGCCGCTTCGATAAGCGACAAACTCAATTTTTCGGTCAAGCAACGTGGTTCCTCGTGGACAGCTGCTTTAGTATACCTTCGAAAGCAAGCTGTGAACGCTGGCGTGCTCGTGATGGTCAATGGTGTTGTAGGCGTCAACACCCGCCGCAAGCTCAACCCAGAAGAATTTCGCGGGTTCGCGCTCATCGATTCTCTCGCGCCAGTAGTATTTGTTAATGGTGCCGACACGAAGGCAGCTCAGATTTTCACTCTTGCCCATGAGGTTGCACACATCTGGTTGGGCAAAACGGCGTTATCCGACTCTCGTCTGAGTGCCAATCAAACCAACAAGGTGGAACGATGGTGCAATAAGGTCGCAGCGGAAGTACTCGTACCCAGCGATACTCTGAGAGAACAGTTTAGCCCCAAAACCGACCTAAAAATTGAATTGAACAAGCTGGCACAATACTTCAAGACCAGCACGCTCGTTATACTTCGTCAGATCCACGAACTCGGCCTCTTATCTTGGGAAGACTATCGATCGGCATATCAGTCCGAACTGCAGCGAGTCATAGGTCTTGAACACACTGGGAGTGGTGGAGGCAACTTCTACAACAATCTTCTGGCCAAAGTCAGCAATCCGTTTGCTCGCGCTGTTGTCACAAGCACTCTTGAAGGTCGGACCGTGTATACCGATGCCTTCAGGATGCTTGCGATCAAGAAACTAAGCACCTTCCACGGACTCAGTGCGCACCTTGGAAGATGACGGCACTGCCGTTTGCATGGGAGTTATGACACCGCTGGCCCCGGACCTGCGCACAATCCGACTTATCCGACTTAACTGCAGAACGTGAACGATGCCCCCGCTGGACAGCTGAGCGCACAACCCGGCGACGCTTGGGGTGGAGCGACGGGGCAAGCAGCAGCGACATGAGGCTCGCCGATTTGGAGACCTTCGTCGTGGCGAACCCTCCGCCGGGCTTCGGGGGCCGCTACTTCGTGTTCGTCAAGCTCGTCACCGACGACGGCGTCACAGGATGGGGAGAGCACTACGGAGCTACCTTCTCCCCCGCTGTGGTGGAGGCGATGATCCGTGACATCTTCGAGGCGCTGCTGCTCGGCGAGGAGCCGTTCGGTATTGAGCGCTTCTGCCGCCGAGCGTACGGGCGGGGCTTCACGGCCCGGCCTGATGTCTCGATGTCCGGCGTCGTGAGCGCCTTGGAACTCGCCTGCTGGGACATCATCGGCAAGGCTCTCGACCAGCCAGCGCACCGGCTGCTCGGAGGCCAGGTTCGAGACGCGGTCCGCTCCTACACGTATCTGTATCCCGAGCCCGGAGACCGCAGCGACGTGTACCTCGACCCCGATCTGGCGGCAGAGCGGGCCGTGTCGTACGTGGAGCAGGGCTTCACAGCGGTCAAGTTCGACCCGGCAGGCCCGTACTCGTCAATGGGCGGCTCTCAGCCGCTTCTGGAGCGCATAGAGCTGTCAGCGCGGTTCTGCGCTGCAATCAGAGCCGCTGTGGGCACCCGGGCTGACATCGCGTTCGGAACCCACGGCCAATTCACAGCGTCGGGCGCGGCGAGGCTGGCCGCAAGGCTCGAGCCGTTCGATCCGCTGTGGCTGGAGGAGCCTGTCGGCCCCGACGACGTCGCCGGCATGGCTCGGGTCGCCCGCAGCACGTCGATCCCGGTGGCGACCGGGGAGAGGCTCACCGGTGCGACCGAGTTCGCGAGGGTGCTACAGGCCGGTGCCGCCTCGATCCTGCAGCCCAACCTGAGCCGCTGCGGAGGGCTGTTGCAAGGCAAGAAGATCGCATCGCTGGCTGAGGCTTTCGGCGCTCAGATCGCGCCGCACTGCTACTGCGGCCCGATCACCGCGGCCGCGAATGTCCAGCTGGCGGCCTGTTCGCCCAACTTGCTGATGCTGGAGGCCGTCAAGGACTGGGGCGGGTTCCACGCAGAACTCCTGAAGACGCCTCTCAGAATGGAAAGTGGCTACACGCCGGTGCCCGACGCGCCGGGATTGGGGGTGGAACTCGACGAAGCCGCAGCCCGGGCGCACCCTTACACGGGCTGGGAACTCCATCTTGAGATGCACGACCTTCCCGCCGAAGAAGCGGACCCGCTCTGGACGGCACAACCCCGGACATCGAGACATCAGTGAGGCCAAGCCTCAGGCGCGCAGAGCCTTAACCGCGGTCTCCACTCGGCGGCCGTAGGAGGGGTCGGCCCGTCGGAAGTGTTCGATTGAGCGCTCCACGATGCCGTCTCCGATGTCTCCGCACTGCACCTGGGAAAGCAACCCGGCGATGGCCCTCACCAAGCGCTGTCTCTCGTCGGAGGACATGAGCCGGTACAGGTCTCCGGCCTGGGCGAAGTCGTCGACCTCGCGTATCTCCGCGCCGTAGGCGCCCGACAGCCCGCCGGTCTCCATCCCACCGTAGAGTGGCTCGTCGGTCTGCGCCGGCCCGTTGAAACTGTTGGGCTCGTAGTTGACCGACCTGCCGCCGTTGGCGTCGAAGCGCATGGCCCCGTCGCGGCCGTAGTTCTGGCCGTGATCGAACGGGCACCCCCGCGGGCTGTTCACCGGCAGGCGGGTGTGGTTGATCCCAAGCCTGTAGCGGTGAGCGTCGCCATAGGAGAACAGCCGAGCTTGGAGCATCTTGTCGGGGCTAGGGCCCACGCCGGTCACCATGTGGCCGGGATCGAACGCGGATTGCTCGACATCGGCAAAGTAATTGAGGGGCGTCCGGTTCAGGGTCATCCGGCCCACCTCGATCAGGGGGTAGTCGCCGTGGGGCCACACCTTGGTGAGATCGAACGGGTTGATCCGGTAGCCAGCGGCGTCGGCGTCGGGCATTACCTGAACTTTGAGCGTCCACGACGGGAAGTCGCCCCGCCCGATGGCCTCGTAGAGGTCCTGCTGGTGGTGCTCGGGGTTCTCACCGGCCACTCGGGCCGCCTCGTCAGCGGTGTTGCAGCGGATGCCCTGATCGGTCTTGAAGTGGAACTTCACCCAGTGCCGCTCGCCGGATGCGTTAACCCATTGGAAAGTGTGCGAGCCGTAGCCGTTCATGTGCCGCCAGCTTGCGGGCAGGCCGCGGTCGCCAAACAGCCATGTGAACTGGTGGGTTGCCTCAGGTGACAATGAGAAGAAATCCCACACGTTGTCGGCCTCCTGGCGATTTGTGTGCGGGTCGTACTTCTGGGAGTGGATGAAGTCCGGAAACTTCAGGGGATCCCGAATAAAGAACACGGGCGTGTTGTTGCCCGTGAGGTCCCAGTTGCCGTCCTCGGTGTAGAATTTCACTGCGAAGCCCCGGGGGTCGCGGACGGCGTCAGGAGCGCCTTTGGAGCCGGCCACGGTAGAGAACCGCACGAACACTTCGGTTTCCTTGCCGGCCTCAGACATCATGCTCATTCGGGTCAGCCCGGCGATTTCGGGGTTGGTAACAGTGAAGGTCCCGTAGGCGCCCGACCCCACAGCATGGACCACGCGCTCTGGGATGCGCTCCCGGTTGAAGCGCGCCAGCTTCTCGATGAGGTGCTGGTCTTGTAGCAGCACAGGGCCGGTCGCGCCGGCGGTCTGGCTGTTCTGGTTGTCGGAGACCGCGGCCCCGGACTCGGTGGTGAGGGTTGGGATTGGCTTGTGCATCATGATCCTCCTCTTCAGATCGCTGGTGATCGCTGGTAGCTATTGTGCTCGGATCCGACTCGAAATTGAAATAGATAAAAGCTAATGATTAGATAGGCTGAACTTATGAATATGCCTACTGTGCGCCAGCTCGAATACGCAGTCGCCGTGGCCGACCATGGGCACTTCGGCCGCGCGGCCAGCGCGGTGTTCGTCTCGCAGCCGGGATTGAGCAGCCAGGTCCGCCGGCTCGAGCGCCAGCTGGGTGTGCAGCTCTTCGAGCGGACCACCCGGCAGGTCAAGCTGACCGCAGCCGGGGCGGAGATCATCGAGCGAAGCCGGCATCTGCTTCGTGGCATCGAAGAGCTTGTGGTCGCGGCTTCGCTGCACCGCGGCGCGGTGCGGGGCCGGCTGCGCGTGGCAGCCATCCCCACAATGGCGCCATACCTGCTTCCTCTGCTGACGCGGAAGGTCCGGACGGATTGGCCGGACGCGGATCTTGAGCTGCGGGAATCCGAGACCAAGCCAATGGTCGCGGCAATCGAGATGGGCGAAGCCGACCTCGGTCTGCTAGCCGTGCCGTTCGACACCGGCACCCTGCACGTCGAGCGCATAGCCGATGAACCCTTTCACCTGGCTCTGCCGGACGGTCACGAACTGGCCGGCGCCCCGTCGGTGCCCCTCGCCGTGCTGACCGGCCTTCCGGTGCTGCTGCTCCCCGACGGCCACTGTCTGCGAGATCACGCTCTGGAAGCCTGCGAGATCGCGGGCCGGGTTGATCACAGCGAGGTTCGGGCCGCGAGTCTCGCAACCCTGACACAGATGGTGGTCGCAGGTGTGGGCGTCACGCTGCTTCCCGCCAGCTCTCTCGGGGTTGAGAGCCGACCTGGAACTGGGGTGGTGACCCGGCCGTTCGAGCCGCCTGCGCCGGGTCGGGGGATCGCCTTGGCGTGGCGTTCGACTGACCCTCGTTCGGGCCTGTTCGCCGAGATGGCCACGGAGCTGGCCCCCTCGGTTGAGGCCATGATCGGATCGCGCTCCTGAGCAGCCGAGCGCGGGCGTTCATGCACACATGGGCAGACGCGCGTTGTCGTCCCAACGGGCGTTGAAGCGCATCTCGACTTCGCCGGTCACGATCCGGTCTTTCGCCTGTTGCCACAGCCGGGCCCATTCGGCTGGCTCGGTGATCACCTGCTCGGGGTGAGCGGCGCTGCGTGCCACGAATCCAGGGAACACCGCACGCCCGGTGGGCTGGCCGATGGGCTGGTAGCGCAGATCGAAGCTCCAGCGGACCTGCGAGCTGTCGTTGTGGAACGAGCCGTGCCTGGTGTGCTTGTGGAGAAGCACCGCCGCGCCGGCGCTCGCCTCCAAGGCGACCACCCGGCCGTGGTCGATGAGTGGCTCGGGGATGTAGATCTCGCCGCTGAAGTGCTTGCCCGGGCAGTGCGGGCTGAGCGCTTTGCGATGGCTGCCCCGCTCGGCGATCAGGCAGCCGTTGGAGACGGTGGCATCGGTCACCGCCAGCCACACGGTCAGCATGTCTGCTCCGTCGGCGTCGGGGGTGATCACGGCCGAGTCCTGATGCCACATCGTGGCCGCGATGTTGGCGTCCGTCGCGCCGCCGGGGAGATGCCTGCGGGGCGGCTTGATCCGGGCGTGCTGAACCGGGTTGGAGTAGATCTCCGAGCCGATGACCGACTCCACGACGTCGAGCAGCCTCGGGTTGGTGAGCAGGCGGAACACCTCCGGCCTGGTGTTCAGCGTGTGGGATCGGTCGAGGCTGTCGATCATCGGCAGCGAGATATCGAGATGCTGGTAGAGCGCGTACATGTCGTCGAGCTGTTGCAAGGCCTCGACGTAGCGCTGGGAGAATGTCCGCCCCTGCAAGGGTCGGAGCCTTCCACGTGCCACCAGGTCGGCGGTCGCTCGCTCTAGGAGCTCAACGTAGGAAGACTCGAGCCGGGCCAAGTCATCGTCAGAGAGCAGTCCTTCCACGACCAGGTAGCCGTCGGCTTCAAACCGACGAAGCTGCTGTGCTGTCAGGCTCACAGTTTCTCCTCACAGGCGCGGGGCCTGCCTGATGCTTCAGGCTCTCGGGCGTCGGCTTCGCTCCGTGCCTGAACTCGGATCGTACAACTGCGGACGCTCGCCATCAGACAAGAAATCCGCCGCCTCCGGCGAGGCGGCGGCGATGCTTGAAGATCAGGCGCGGCGAGATCGGGCGGCAGCGGCGGCGATCACCGAGACCGCGCCAGCGGCCCGCAAGCGCGTCGCAACCTCATTCAGCGTGGCACCGGTGAGGATCACGTCGTCTACCAACACCACCGGATGGCCGGCGACGGGGCGACGGACCTCGTAGCCACCTGCCGCGGCCTCGGCCTGGCGCTGACAGGGGGGCAGATCCCGGAGCTTGCGCGTGATAAAGCGACGTGTTACCGCGCCTTCCTGCCAAAGCCCGGCGCCCGAGGAGGCCAGTGCCTGCGCCAACTGAGCCGGCAGTGCCGAATTCGGCGCCGAGCTGTCGGTGCCGGGCACCGGGGGCACCTCGACGACAAGCCGGGACGCTCCGTCTGGCACTTCGGGCAGGCAGCCAGCCAGAGCCGAGAAGCGCCGTACGAGGTCAGCGGACGCTACGCCGTCGGCGCGGTCTTTGGCGCAGCGGACCAGCTCGCCGATGCTGGTCGGGACGGCTCGATCCGGCAGCCAGTAGTCGCCGAGCACGAACACTCGTTCCACGGCACCACACGAAGAGAAGTGAACGCCAGGCAGCGAATACCCCTCACGGGTGTGCTGATCCTGAGCGGACGACCGGCTTCGAACCGGCGACCTCAACCTTGGCAAGGTTGCGCTCTACCAACTGAGCTACGTCCGCGTATAGCGAGAACCCTAGCGGCCTGCGCGATGATCAGTCGCGGGCGTCAGACAGGCGCAGCCCTGATACAGCAGGTCTCCGAACTCTTCTTCGAGATAGCTCGGTGATCAGTCGCGGGCGTCGGGCGGGCGCAGGTCGATCGTCAGCCGAAGCACGCCGCCTTCGAGCACAGCCTCGGCGTCGCCGATGATTGAGTAGTCCAGGAAGTCGACCCGCGCCTGCTCCAGGAACAGCCGACGCTCCTCCCCGGCCACAGGCGGAAGGTTGCGGCGCTTCACTCCCTCGGCCCGTTCTCGGAAGCGTTGCAGCATCTCCTCCGGGTCGAAGCCCGATCCCTCAGTCATGGCGCTCAATCTAGCCGCAGCGGTTCTCGCCGCTCCGCGTCGGGTGCTTCGATTGCGGCGATCTCGAACTGCGCCTTGGATCGCCTCCGGGCCACGCGGAGCCGCCGCTGCGGGGACGTGTGCCACAAGAACATGGCCAGTAGCACTGTCATCAACACCGCTATGGCGACCAATGCCAGAGTGATGCGTTCCAGCTCGCGGCTGCTCTCAGGGTCGACCGTTCGCCGCCCACCGGCCGAATCCGAGTCGGAGGTGTTTTCTGGGTCGGCGTCGGGCACCACGTTGTAGTCGTCTTGCGTGTCCTGAGCCGACACATGCCCAGTGGCGACGAGCAGGCACAGCGCCGCGGACAGCACGGTGGCTGCCAGACGCAGCTTGTCGAGTCGCACGAATGACGACGCTATCTCGCTACCTGAGATCGGGCCCGCTTACGCTCGCTCAGGGCTCAGACGCTTGGCAAGCTGCCGGAGGCCAGGCGATCGAGAGCGCCGGTCACGTCCGCCACAACGTCGTCGGTGTGCTCGAGGCCCGCAGAGAAGCGCACCGTGCCCTCGAGGATGTCGGCTGCTCGCAGCTCGTCAGGCGTGAGGCCCATGTGTGTGGTAGACGCGGGATGCGTCACAAGGCTCTCAGGCCCGCCCAGCGAGGCCGCCCTCTGGACCACACGCACCTTCTCTATGAGGGCGCGGCCCGCGTTGTGGCCGCCGCGCACGTCGAAAGTGACGAGTCCACCGCTGAAGCGCATCTGGCGGCGCACTAGATGACGCTGGGGGTGGCTCTCAAGGCCCGGGTAGCAGACTGAACGTACCGCGGGATGCTCGACCAACGCCGCTGCCAGAGCGGTTGCTGTGGCAGTCTGCTGACGCAGTCGCACAGCCAGAGTGCGAAGCCCGCGGAGCGCGTTCACGGCGTCGAACGGCGACGCGGTTGCGCCGTGGAGCACGGCATAGCCCCAAAGCCACGCCAGAAGCTCCTCGCTGCCGGCAACCACGCCGAGGGTCGCGTCGTTGTGGCCGGCGATGGCCTTGGTCGCCGAGTGCACTACCAGGTCCACACCGTGCTGGGCGGGCTGCTGCCCGAGCGGCGTCGCAAACGTCGAGTCGATCACTGTCATCGGCCCGGCGATGGCCCCGATCTCGTCTAGGTCGACCACAGCGAGCTTCGGGTTGGCCGGGGTCTCCGCGATCACCAGCCTCGTTCGGCTCGGCCTCACCGCATCGGCGAACGACCCCGTCTTTGTGGCGTCCACGAATGTGACGTCGATGCCGAACCGGGGGCAAGCCGTTTGCAGCAGCAGCTGGGTGCCGGAGTAGATCTGGCGCTGAGCGACGATGTGATCGCCGCTGGAGCAGAGCCCGAGCACGATCGAGCTCAGAGCACCCATGCCCGACGCGAAGGCACGGGCCGACTCGGTGCCCTCAAGGTCGGCGATGGCGTCTTCAAAAGCCCGGACGCTGGGGTTGCTGTACCGGGTGTAGAAGCGCGTGGAGTGAGTGTCGGCGGCCATCTGCGCCGCGTCCGCCGAAGACGAAGCCGTGAACGCGGAAGACGCCCACAGGATCGGAGCCAGCGCAGAGTAGTTGTGGTCGCGTCCGGCCCTAATGGCCCGGGTCTCGGCGTTCAGGCACGTGTCGCCTTCGCCGCGGCTGTCGACGCTGTCGGCATCAGTCATCGTCTCCCCCTCTTTGTGTTCGGCACTCGTCGGTTCGCTGATCGCCGATGTGATCGCGCGCGGCCTCGGCAGGACTGTTGACTGCCGCTCACGACGTTCCGCAATTCTTGCGGCTCATCTCGTCGAGGAAGTCGCTCACCGGCTCTTGCAGTAGGTCGTGCTCCAACAGGAAGCCGTCGTGGCCTTTGTCGCTGTCTAACATCACAAGCCGGCAGTCACCGCCCGCGTACGTGACCGCGTCGCGGATCTCATGCTGCTGATACGGCGGATAGAGCGTGTCCGACGAGATCGAGGCTGTCAGCATGGGGACTTTTATGCGCCTCAGCGCTGCGGCCGCGCCGCCGCGGCCGCGGCCGATGTCGTGCATGTCCATGGCCTTGTTGAGCAGCAGGTAGGAGTTCGCGTCGAAGCGCCGCACCAGCTTCTGGCCGTGATGGTCGAGGTACGACTCCACCTGGTAGCGGCCCCACAGTTGGTAGAGGTGCTCCGGGTCGAACGGGTCGCGCCCGAAACTGCGGTCGAATAGCGCCGCGCTGCGGTAGGTCACCTGAGCCAGCTCACGCGCCACGGTCAAGCCGCGCCACGGCCCGCTCCGGAGGTGGTAGTAGTCGCCACCGTTCCAACTCGGGTCGCACGCGATGGCTAGACGACCGACGGCGCTCCAGGCGATCTGCTGAGCGCTGGCCGCGGCGCATGTCGCCAACGGCATCACAGAACGCACCCTTCGCGGGTACATGGCAGCCCACTCCAGCGCCTGCATTCCGCCCATCGAGCCGCCCAGGACGGTCAGCCATCGCCGCACGCAGAGCAGGACAGCGAGCCGTGCCTGTACCCGCACCATGTCGCGCACCGTCACGGTAGGAAATCGAGGCCCGTAGGGCCGCGGGCCGCGGAGCTCGGAGCGACCAGCTCGCGTGCCGGGGCCGGCAGGCTGCGCGAACTCAGGACTGGGCGGCATGTCGGCGGGGCCGGTGGTTCCCTGACAGCCTCCCAGAACGTTGCTGCACACCACGAAGTAGCGGTCGGTGTCGATGGCGCGGCCGGGCCCGATCATGTCGCTCCACCATCCCGGAGTGGAGTGGCCGGGGCCGCTGTCGCCGGCGGCGTGCGAGTCGCCGGTGAGAGCGTGGCACACGAGAACCGCGTTCGACGCGGCTGCGTTCAGCTTGCCCCAGGTCTGATATGCCACGCGTACTTCTGTCAGGCGGCCGCCGCCTTCCAGCGCGAACGGCTTGTCGGGCTCGGCGATCACGGCGAAGCGGCGCTGTCCGGGATCGTCGCCGGGCCGCCACGCGCCGGTGACCGGCAGGTCGGTGGGGAAGCGCGACTTGAGCAGGGCCTGCTCGCCGGAGTTGATGTTCATCGGATGTTTCCCTGTGGATTCCGAGTCCCCGGCAGGACGGATTCTCCAGGACGCTCGCCGGCCTGCGGCGAGGGGCCTGTCACGACGAAACCTGTCCGCTGGACACTTCGTTGCGTCTACCGTGACGACGCCGCATCCCCGCCGGTGTCGGCGGGATGGCACCTTGGGTGTCCTTCCCAGGTTGCCGGGCCCGGCCCGAGGGCTGAGCCGCTCATGATGACTCGGTTGTTCGGTTTGGTTGGTTTCGCTGGTCCCGTTAGGGCTTCGTCAGAGTCTAAGCCCGCACCGACAGCCGCGGTGACACCAAGCAGCTAACACCCCCCGACACCACCGCCTCGGCTCCGGCCTCGGCCCCGAGCGCCCCGGCGGGCGGTTAAGCAAGCAGCTACCACCAACTACACCACAAGTACTGTGGGACGTTCCCCTGCCTCCCATCCGGGAGCCGCTCCGGCCGGCCGTGAGCGGTCTGCGGATTTTCAGGCAGCGGACAGGGCCGTGAGCCTCGGGTCGTTGGAGAACATCTCCACAATCGGCTCACTCAGCCCCAGGCGCCGCTGGATGCGTCGCACTGGGAGTTCTTCATCCCATAGCGAAAGGGTGACCACCACGCCGGACTCGCCCGCTCTTGCGGTACGCCCGGCCCGGTGCAGGTAGGTCTTGTGATCCGATGGCGGGTCGTATTGCACCACCACATCGACTTCATCGACATGGATGCCCCGTGCTGCCACGTCGGTCGCCACCAGCACCGGCGTGCGCCCGGTGGTGAACGCCCGAAGTGACTTCTCGCGAGCCGACTGGCGCAAGTTGCCGTGTATCGGCGCGGCTCTGACGTTCTCGCGCGCAAGGCTTCGGGCCAGCCGGTCGGCGGCGACCTTGGTGCGGGTGAACACCAGAGTCCTCTTCACCGACTTGACAATGGCAGCGACGACCTTCACTTTGTCGAGCTTGTGAACCCCGATGAAGCGGTGGGTCATCTCCTCAACGGTTATCCGACGGGAGGCCACCTCATGCATGGTCGGATCGCTCTGATAACGGCGGATCAGAGCGTCGACAGCGCCGTCGAGGGTGGCGGAGAACAGCAGCGTCTGATGCCTGGACTTGACGTTGCGCAGGATCCACTCGACCTGAGGCAGGAACCCCATGTCGGCCATCCGGTCTGCCTCGTCCACCACCACGTGTCGCACCGAGCCCACATCCACCGCGCGGCGGTCGATCAGGTCGATCATCCTGCCCGGCGTGGCCACAGCGAGATCGACACCTTTGCGCAGCCTCTCGATCTGCGGGTTTATCGGCGCCCCGCCGTACACAGCCGCAACCCTGCGCCGCATTGCCGCAGCGGGCGCTGCGAGCTCGTCACGTATCTGGCGGGCCAGCTCCCGTGTGGGCGCCAGCACCAGTCCGGTCGGGCGCTTCGGGTTGGCCTTCGGCAGGAGCTGCAGCACGGGCAGACCGAAAGCCAGTGTCTTACCGGAGCCGGTCTTGGCTTTGCCGCACACGTCTCCGCCGGCCAGGGCATCGGGAATAGCCAACTCCTGAATCGGGAACGGCTCAACGATGCCGCGCAGCTCAACGGCCGCCACAAGTTGATCGCACAGGCCGAGATCACCGAAAGAGAGCGCCGCCGCGGCAGTTCTGAGAGGGTCGGAAGACTCAGACGGGGCCGCGATTTGAGAAGTCGGCTGCGAAAGAGGCATCCGCGCGGTGAGGCTATCCTAAGGCATCAGCATTCCCACCGATACCGAGACCGCCGGCCCGCCAAACGTCGAGCGCATTCGCCGCGTGCCGAAAGTGCTGCTGCACGACCATCTCGACGGTGGGCTGCGGCCGGAGACGATCCTAGAGCTCGCGGATGAGACCGGATACACCTCGCTTCCCGCTGACGACCCCGACCAGCTGGCGGCGTGGATGCAGCGCGGCGCCAACCGCAAAGACCTGACGCTGTACTTGGAGACGTTCGCTCACACCGTCGCGGTGATGCAGACTCCCGAAGCCATCGTCCGCGTGGCCCGCGAATGCGCCGAGGATCTCGCTGAGGACGGTGTGGTGTACGCCGAGGTGCGCTTCGCCCCCGAGCTGCACACCGAGCGCGGCCTCACCCTCGACGGCACAATCGAGGCGGTGCTGGACGGCTTCGCCCAGGGCGCGACCGGTACACGGCTGACCATCCGGGCGATCTGCTCAGCTATGCGACACCTCGACAGGGCGTCGGAGGTGGCGGAGGCAGCGGTGCGCTGGCGGGATCAGGGCGTCGTGGCTTTCGACATCGCCGGCCCCGAGGCAGGATTCCCTCCCGACGACCATCTCAAGGCGTTCCAGTACTGCCACCGCGAGAACTTTCACATAACCATCCACGCCGGTGAGGCCTACGGACCCCGTTCGATCTGGAAGGCGCTGCAGTTCTGCGGCGCTGAGCGCCTCGGGCACGGCATCCGCATCGTCGACGACATCTTCAACGGCTCAGCCGGCAGGCCCCGAGCCGGGAGCGCCGCGGGCGCAGCCTCCGGGCGGCGTGAGGGCAAGTCGGCAAGAAGTTCGGGCCGTGCAACGAACCTGGGGAGCGCCGCGGGCGCAGCCTCCGGACGGCGTGAGGGGCTCGGCGGGAGCGCGCCCAACCGGTCGATGGGGCGGTTGGCGCATTTCATAAGGGATCGACGCATACCGCTGGAGGTGTGTCCCACGTCCAACGTCAACATAGGGCTTGTGCCGACTGTGGCCGATCACCCGATCGACACGCTGGTGAGGCTGCGCTTCAGAGTGACCGTGAACACCGACAACCGGCTCATGTCGAACGTGTCGTTGTCGTCAGAGCTGGCGGGGCTTGCGGACGCTTTCGGCTACGACTGGTCGCGGCTGCGCTGGCTGACTGTGAACGCTATGAAGTCGAGTTTCCTGCCGTTTCGGCAGCGGCTGCAGCTTATAGAAGGCTTGATCAAGCCGGGATTTGCTCCGCTTGAGGCCGCTCAGAGCGAACCGCCGGTCTGACGGAGGTCTGCTGCCCGTGACCGTCAATGCGCGGATAACACATGAGGGTACGGGGCCCGGCTCTCGAGGCGCGACGAGCCGGCCGGATTCGACCTCTGCCTCCGCGGAATATCCGACTGCCATAGTCGGCACGGGGCCCGGCCCCCGAAGCACGACAACCCGGCCGGATTCTGCTCCCGGAATTGCGGTGGCGCCACGCACCCGACCGGGGATGTACGAGGCCTTCACCGCGGCGGTCATCGCCGCCGGCGGCCGGCCGGCCGAGTTGTCGCAGGCCAGAGCTCTGGTATGGGCCGATCCTGCGGTGGCGCACCTCTACCCGAAGGTGATCGCCGCCGCCCCTTATGTCGAGTGGGTGCAGCTGCCTTACGCCGGAGTTGAGCCGTTCGCCGACTACCTGGATCACGACAAGGTCTGGACTTGCGGCAAGGGCGTGTATGCCGAGCCGGTGGCCGAATGGGTGATGGCGGCGCTGCTGTGCGCGCTCCGTGACTTCCACGTGTTCGCCAGAGCTTCGTCGTGGTGCGATCAGACCGGTCGCAACCTGCTCGGCGCCAACATCACGGTACTCGGCGCGGGGGGCATCACTCGGTCGCTGATGAGGCTGCTTGCGCCTTGGGGCTGCTCGGTGACGGTTGTGCGGCGTTCAGGCGAACCCTTTGAGGGCGCCGTCCGAACGGTCGCCCTCGCCGACGCCGCGGCGGCGGTGGCTGATGCCGATGCCGTCGTGGTAGCGCTGGCGCTGACCACTGAGACCCGCCATGCGGTGGATGCCGCTCTGCTTGAGGCGATGCCCGAGCGGGCGTGGCTGGTGAACGCCGCTCGGGGCGGGCATGTGGACCATGCCGCTCTGGCAGCGGCGCTGCGGTCGGGTGGGATCGCGGGCGCCGTGCTCGACGTGACAGATCCCGAGCCGCTGCCCGACGACTCCGAGCTGTGGGGTTTGCCGAACTGCGTCATCACGCCCCATGTCGGCAACACGCCGGAGATGGGGTTGCCGCTGATCGCCCGCCGAGTGCGGCACAACGTCGGTCGTTGGCTGAGCGGCCGCCCGCTCGTGGGGCTGGTGGACGTCGGTCTCGGCTACTGATCGGCCTAAGCATTCGACCCAGCCTCCATCGAGCCGACTTCCTGCATTTCATCGATTTTCGCCGGGCTCGGGCTTGCTCTGCCGGGCCGGCTCAGCCGATCAGACTGCTCAGCTCCGCCGCACGATAATACAGGCCGCGCCGCCGGGCTTGCTCTGCCGGGCCGGCTCAGCCGATCAGACTTCGCAGTTCTGCCAGACGGGGTGCCACGACACTGCTGATAACTGCGTCGCGCCCGGCTCGCGGCACCCGGGACGCGGGGCCCCAAAGGGCGCGGCCGGCCATGAACCCGGAGCACCCCGACTCGACGGCCACCTCCAGCTGGGCCCTGTAGGGCTCGTATCCCCCGCCGCCCGACAACAGCGTCCACGGCATATGACAGCGGGCCGTGACCGCGGCGCAGGCCTCCTCCCAGTAGCGGCGGTCGGGCTCGGCTGTCACGTCCACCGGGAATGGCAGCTTTAGCAGATGCGGATCGAGCGCCGCGAAGTGATCGACGGTCTCCAGAACAATCCGGGGCCGGTCCGCAGGGTCGTCCAGTCCGTAGAACAGCGGCTCGAGAATGAGCGGGATGCCCGCCCGGCGGCATTCGGCAAGCACTTCTGTGGCCACGCTGCGCTGGGCTGCGGCGTGGGGCCGGTCGGGGCGGTAGGGCACCAGCAGCTTGGCCGCCGCTGCACCCGACGCCGCAGCCGCGGCAGGCGACCAGCCTTCGAGCACGCGCACCGGAGCTGCTTCCGGGTCGGCCGCGTACCCCTGCGCTTCCAGCGCGGCGGTAAACCCCACGCCGGCGGGCAGGCTCGAGACCAGTTGCGGGATGGAATACTCCGGGTCGAGCATCACACCGGTTGCGCCGACTGCCAAGCCGCGCACCAGACTGCGCTTAAACTCGGTGATGGCATTGCCGGACACCGAGGATGGGGTGTCGGGTGCCAACACTGCTCGCAGCGAGTCGCGGTGGTCGGCGGCGAGCACCGCGAACCGCCCGGACGCGTTTGACAGGCCAGCCAGACTCACAGCCTGACCTCGGGCACGGCCTCAGTCACGGCGGGCATACCCCGTTCACCCACCACCGCTGCCACCAATAAGCCCATCGGCTGTGATGGTCACGGCGGGCAGGCCCCGCTCACGGCCCGGACGGAGCCGCGGTCACCACAGGCAATCCCCACTGGCCAGCGGTCCAGTCGGATTCGATCCAGGTGTGCTCCGCCGCGAAGCACGGCGGAGTGCGGCGCTCGTCGCCGATCAGCTCGCCGGCCAGGTAGTTGAGGAAATACATGTTCGACCCCGGGCACGCGACAGAGGTGTGATAGCCCTTGGGCACCAGCGCCAGGTCGCCGTCGTGCACGACGACGGTCTCGTCAAAACCCTCATCGTCGCGCCAGTTGCGGTGCATCGCATAGCCCTCGGGACGGTCAAGCCGGAACCAGTAGACCTCCTCCAGATACGGTGAGCCGTCCCGACCATCGTGACAGTGCGGCGGCCAGCCCGACCACGTGCCCCGCGGAACGTACACCTCATAGAGGATCAGCCGTTCCGCTGGCAGCGGATGTGCCAGCGAATGGACCACCTGCCGGTGCGCCTGCCCGCCGCCGCGTATCTCGACGCGCATCTCGGCGGGCTCAAACACCCGCGCCGGATAACGGCCCTCGGCGGGAGCGGTGCCCACTGAGGCCTGCAGCCGCGCGTCTGATTCGATGCGCCACGGCACGCCCGGGGGCGCGTACACGATCCGCGCCATCTGTTCGAACACCGACGACCGGCTCAGCTCCACGACCGTCTCGCCCGTCTCGTCTATCTCGCCGTGGCCCGCGCACGTGCTGCCGGCCGCGTCGGTGCCGCTGAGGATCACCCTGCCTGTGCCCTGCAGCGGGACGATCGCCGTCTCGCGGTCATCGGACACTCCCGCCATAGGCGCTTCAGGAGTCGTCTCGACCACCGCGAACTCAAGGAACTCCCAGCCTGCGGCATCGGGTGTCACATGCAGAACCCGGCCCGGGCCAGCCTCTGGTCGCAGCGGCCCCGAGCGCATCTTCCTCACCGAGTTCACACTATCAAGTTGAGGACTGCTTAGCCGGACAGACGTTATCCCGGATAAGCCGCTTCTTTTTCTTATCAAACTCCTTGTTCACGTTGGTTGAGTATACCTTACCCCTTATAGGCAGATGTTTACTTTTGAAGTCTTTATGAAGATCCTTGTCATTAGAGTACAACAGACGAGCACCGCTTACTACGGCTAGCCCAAGGATATGGGGATCATTAGACTTGCAAGTTGGGTGATTTCGGAAGTATTTTGTCTTAGACATAATTTTATCTTCGTCCGCTGATCCCAGGATCCCCCTGCGTTTTGCTGCCTTAGCCCAAGTCATAAAATTTCGGATCTGTCCCAATTCCTTAGTCAGCTTTCCACCTAGAACCAACGTTATGTCCTCAGCTTGAAGAGCCTCAAAAAAGCCTTTGCCAGCATCAGGCCTCTTGCTAGCATCAGGCTTAGTAGATCCGAATACCTCACGGGCGACATTTGCATCAACGATCGCGCACATGTCTATAAACCCAGAAATCTTGAAGTCTCTTCCATAAAGAAGTCCTTATAGTGCTGAGGAGTACCCAAAACACTACCATCCTCGCTGATTGTCACAAGATTAGCGTCTTTGTCGATGCCTAGTTGGTGGATTTTAACCCCTAAGTTCTCGCGCTCAAAGAAGAGTATAGACACATCCTTAGGACCCAGCCTTCCTACTCCATCTCGAACATCCATGCGCACTCTGTCAATCAAATAATCACTGTGTGTCTCAATAATCAATTGTCGCTTATAGCTCGCAATCTCACAGAACAGCGTCCCCAAAGCTGCCTGCGCGCTGGGGTGTAGGTGCACCTCTGGTTGTTGCCACAGGAACATTGACGGAACATCTTCTGATGGAGCATCTTCCTGTAACAAACCGGTGACCACTGGCAAGACTTGGCTGACCCCATATCCCACATCGATAAGGTTACGGGGAGGGCCCTTCGCCGGCTTTCCAAACTTTCTTATCTGCACTTGGAAGGGGTCACTGCCTCTCTTACCCAGCTGCCTTATTGAGATTTCATCAAACAGTCCTGCAGACTCTCCAAACTTTTCTAGTCCCTCCTTAAGCCTCTGCCAGGATTGCTTATCTCCAGAGTGGGTAGCAGCAAGTAACATCGGAATATGGTCGCCTTCTGGATCCTCAGCTAAGGATGCCGGATCGTATGTGCGGCGCGGCTTTGATCTTACTGGGGCACTTGCGAAGGTTCGTACCCAGAATCGAGTGGAGGCAAGTCTCCTGACTAGATGTCTATCCGCTTGACTGAACTTTGGAGCTCCCGAGACTGGTGTGAAAGCTGAACCTTGCGCTTCAGTATCATCTAACAAAGTTGAAATAAGCACAAATAAGGGAAGACCGAACATAAGATTACCATCAATAAGCAAGGTGTTACCTTGTTCGCTTGACAAGAGACACTGCCAAGTTCCTCGATATGTTCCTACTGTAATTAGTAGGTTATCATTGCGCAGTGTAACCTCAATTGAAGTGTCACCATGCACAACACGTATGCGCACCGGAATGGGCGAGGTAGCCCTCTCGCCAAACGTGACTTCAAAGCTCAGTTCTACGGGCTCGAGACCGGTGTCTTCTTGGATGAATTTGTTGGTCAAGAAGCCAGCTTCAAACTCAGTAGCCCTTCCACCTCTTCCACCCCGGTAGTGAGCGATTTCATCAAAACTACCCAAGTCATAAGGATCTTTCTTGAAATCCAGCGACTCTAATCCACGCGCAAAGTCCCTTAGTATCTTAATCATAGCCAAGAACGATGTCTTGCCGGTGCTGTTCTCACCTACCAGTAGTGTGAGAGGTGCCAAACGGACGGTCTGCTTCTTGTGGAAACACCTGTAGTTCCCAAGCGTTAATGAATCCATTACAAGTCTTTCTAAGATTTAGGACCGTGTGGCGCGCGGGGCTGGACAGGCCAACCAGACTCACGTACCGGCCTTGGCCGGAGCCGCGCTCGCCATGAGCATGCCTGCACTCAGTTCGGGGCGACCCGCCCGGCTTGTATCACCACCGCTTTGAATGGTCTGCTCGCCATGAGCATGCCTGCACTCAGTTCGGGGCGACTGGGGCGAGTGCGCCAGTTTCGCGCTCGGTCTTGAAGCTGTTGAGCAGGTCGCGTACTCCCGGCGGGCGGTAGCCGAGCAGCTCGGTTGTGCGCCGCACCGTCAGGCTGGTGTCATAGGGGATGCGGAAGCCGGGCTCTTCGTCGGGCTCGGTCGAGAACAGCAGCCCCTCGTCGAGGTTGAACACATCGCAAGCGAGCCGGGCCAGCTCCATGCGCCCCACCGAGTCGGCACCGCAGCAATGGAAAACGCCGACAGCCGACTCGTCAGCGGCGATGCGCCACATCGCCTCGGCGCATTCGCTGGCCAGCGACGGCGAGGCGACCATGTTGATGTCGGGAGACTCCCACACACCAAAGGAGTGCCCGGCGCTCACGGCGTTCACCAGCGACGTGACGAAATACCCGAAGCCGCCGTCTTGCCAACGCGGCGTGCTGGCTCGAGCCCAGTGGGTGCCGCTGACCGCGGCCACGCGTGCCACGGCGCCGCCCCTAGCGAGCGCCGCCATCTCACTGGCCATCTTGAGCACGCCGTAAAGGTTCACGGGATTGGGTGGCGTGTCTTCGTCGGCACCGCCCTGGGTACCGTCGAACACCCAGTCGGTGGACACCAGAATGAGCTTCGCGCCGGTCTCGTCCGCGGCGTCGGCCAACGTCTCGGTGGTGCCGACATAGCAGCGCCACGCCAGCCGCCTGTCGGCGTAGCAGCGCTGAAAGTCGTTGAGGATCATCGAGTGCACGATCACATCTGGGTCGTGCACTAGCACGCTACGGCGGGTCGCTGCCGTATCGAGCAGATTGAGCTGCTCGGTTGTGGCACCGAGTTTCTTAGAAAGCTTGAACCGGTGGACGGGGCAGTGAACCTCGGCTCCGTGGCGCTCCGAGAAGACCTTTACGATGTTGGAGCCGACGAAGCCGGTGCCTCCCGTGACGTAAGCCCGCATGGTGCTCGCAGTCTCCCCCTCAGCCGAATGTGGCGACACGCGCCGCGCGGACCGGGCACGGCATCAGCTAAAACGATAATCGCTATCCCGCTTTCGACGAAACCCGCTTGGACGGTAACCGGCTGCGCTGGCCAACCTATGGGGTGACTCCGTCTCGTGAGGAGGCAAACAGGCGTGATCCTGGCAATCGACGCGGGCACCACCAGCGTGCGGACAATCGCGTTCGACAAGCATGGGCGCCCCGTCTCGGCTGCGCAGCGGGAGTTTCCGCAGCACTTTCCGGCGCCGGGTCTCGTTGAACACGACGCGGGCGAGATCTGGGCGGCGGTTCAGTCCACACTCACCGAAGTGTCAGCCGCAATCGGCAGGACCCCTATGGCGATCGGGTTGGCCAACCAGCGCGAAACCGCTGTGGCCTGGAGCCGAAGCCGCTCCGAGCCGGTGTGTCCGGCGATCGTATGGCAAGATCGCCGCACCGCGCGGCGCTGTGCCCATCTCGAAGCCGAGGGCGCCGCTGATCTGATCCGGAGGCGCACCGGCCTCGTGGTCGACCCGTATTTCTCGGGCACAAAATTCGAATGGATGCTCCGCAACGGCGATTTCAGCGTCGGCGGCGATATAGCCCTCGGCACTGTCGACAGCTGGATCATCTGGAAGCTGACCGGCGGCAGAGTTCACGCGACTGACGTGACCAACGCCAGCCGCACGATGCTGTTCGACATCGGAGCGCTTCGCTGGAGCCGCGAGCTGTGCGACGTGTTCGGCGTGCCGGTCGAGCTGCTTCCCGAAGTCCGCCCGTCGAGCGGCAGGTTTGGCGTCACCGTGGCCGGTGCCGGCTGCCCGACCGGGGTCCCCATCACAGGTGTGGCCGGTGATCAGCATGCCGCCCTGTTCGGGCAGGCCGCCTTCGCGCCTGGTGACGCCAAGAACACCTACGGCACCGGCGCCTTCATCTTGATGAACGTCGGCGCGGATCTGCCAAAACCCGCGGAAGGCCTGCTCACCACCATCGCCTGGCAGCTCGAACGCGACAGTGGCGCGGGACCGGAACTGGCCTATGCCCTCGAAGGTTCGGTGTTCGCCGCGGGCGCGACCGTTCAATGGCTGAGAGACGGCCTTCGGATAATCGACCGGGCGTCGGAGATCGAGGCGCTTGCGGCGCGATGCTCATCGACCGGCGGCGTCTATTTCGTGCCTGCTTTCGTCGGTCTAGGCAGCCCTCACTGGGATCCCCGCGCCCGCGGGACGATCGTCGGGCTGACTCGAGGAACCGGCCGACCGGAGATTGCGCGCGCTGCCATCGAGGCTATGGCCTACCAGACCCGCGATGTCGTTGAAGCGATGACCGCTGCCACGGGCACCCGCCTTCGCCGTTTGCGCGTGGACGGCGGCGCTGCTGCGATGGACTCGATGCTCCAGCTTCAGGCCAACCAGCTCGACACTATGGTAGAGCGGCCCAAGCTGCAGGAGGCCACCGCATCCGGAGCCGCGCACCTGGCCGGGCTGGGGGTAGGCCTGTGGCCCTCGGCGCGGGCCGTCGAGGAGCATTGGGAACTCGAATATCGGGCCTTGCCGAGCCCTGCCCGCGACCAGGCCGATGCCTCCTATGCGAACTGGAGGCGCGCGGTTGAGCGGGCCAAACGGTGGGCTGTCGCGTAGCCGCCCGCGAACAGCGCCCGGCCGGTTCTTTCAGTGACAGCGCCCGGCCGGTTCTTTCAGTCGATCCCGTCAGCCGATCTCGTCGATGCGGACCGGGCGACGCTCGCGCACCGAGGCCCAAGCCGCAAGGCCGATCACCAAAGGCGCTCGGCCGTCGGCCAGAGTCACCGGCGAGGGCGCACCCCTGGCCGTCGCTGCGAATGCGCTCCACTCCGCCAGGTACGAGCCGGTGTAGCGCTCAATGAAGAAATGCGGCAGCGGCGGACCCGACGAGCCTTGCGCGCCCAGGTGTGATGCGGCTGCCGCGGCCGGGTTGTGCGACGCCGCCACCCCAGCCGAGCCGAAGGCCTCAACCCGCTGGTCGTACCCGTAAACGGCCTGGCGGCTGTTGTCGATGGCGGTGATCGCCCCGTTGGCGTGGGTGAGTAGCACGACGGCGGTGTCGAGGTCGCCGGCTGTGCCGATGGCCTCATCGACTCGCACGGCGCCGGTGGCGTACACCTCAGTGACCTCGCTGCCGGTGATGTATCTGGCCATGTCGAAGTCGTGGATGGTCATGTCGCGGAAGATGCCGCCAGAGACCTCAATGTAGGAGATCGGCGGAGGGGCCGGGTCGCGGCTCGAGATGCGCACCAGGTGGACATCGCCCACATCACCGGCGAGCACGCGGTCTCTCACATAGCGGTGCGCAGGATCGAAGCGGCGGTTGAACCCAACCTGAACCGGAATGCCCGCTGCGGTCGCGGCGGCGATTCCCCGGTCTACCTCTGTCAGCTCCAACGACAGCGGCTTCTCCACAAACGCCGGCTTGCCGGCTGCGGCGATCTCGACGAGCAGGTCGATGTGGGTCTCGGTGGAGGTGCACACAGCGACGGCGTCCACTTCGGGGGCTTCGATCAGCTCCGTCGCGCTGCCCGCGTGCCGTGCGCCAAGCCGCTCCGCAAGCGCCTCCGCGGCCGGTCTGGCCACGTCGTACACCGCGGCCAGCACCAGCCCGGGTACGCGTCGGGCGATTAGCTCCGCGTGCATCGCGCCGATGCGTCCGCAGCCGAGGACTCCCACGCGGATCGGCTCGGCCCCGCCTGGCCCCGCGGCCGCCGCGGTCACGAGTTCGGCATCAGCGTTGAGCGCGGCTTGAGGCTCGACACCACCCGACCGCTGCGGACCTCGACGTCGTACAGGGTGATCGGCTCTACGGCGGGACGGCGCACCGCCTCGCCGGTGCTGAGATCGAAACAGCCGTTGTGTTTGGGGCACTCGATGTAACTGCCGAGCAGGGCGCCGTCGGCGAGATGCGCCCGCCCGTGAGTGCACAGCCCGTCGCTTAACACGAACCCTGCCTTGTGTGCCGCGCTGGCGTCGCGTGCCGCGCTGGCGTCGGGCGCAGTTTCGGCTCGGTCGAGGCGGCAGAGTGCGTAAGTGGCGCCGTGGTCGTCGACCCTGCGAATCGATCCGGGTGACATCTCCGCTGGGCCGAGGTCGACCATGCCGTCGTGGCGGTCGCCGGCCCAGGCGGTCACGCCGGTATCCACAAAAGACTGGGACGCGGCGGCGACTTCGGGCACGTCGGGGCGGGGCCGGTCATAGAACGCGTCACGCCGCTGGCGTCGCATCGTCGAGACGATCTCCCGGAAGGCTGCCATCACAGACGGCGTAGCCGGCGCAAGGTGGTCTTTCACCTCATGGTGCAGCGCAGGCAGCGCATAATAGGGCACGGTCGGGAAGATGTGATGCTCGACGTGGTAGTTCATGTTGGAGTACAAGAACCTGAACACCGGGTTCATGTACACGGTGCGAGTGTTGAGGCGGTGGTCGAGCACGTCCTCGCGCATGCCGGAGTGCTGAGTGACCGCGAAGAACAGCATTAGCCATGCGCCGTAGACGGTCGGCAAACCGATGTAGAGAAGCGGCACGATCGACCAAGCGGCCACCGACCACGCCGTCACGCCGGCCAGAACTGCCACATAGGCCCGCGATTCCCATTTGAGCTTGCCCAGCTCGTCTTCGGGAATGAAGTCTCGCGCGTCGTCGTCGATGCGACCCGCGGCGTGCTTGAGAGTGCGCCACATCGCCTGAGGAACCGCGGTAACGGGTGCGAACTTGCCGATGACGCGCACCAAGGACGACTGCCGCGGAAAGATGATCTCTGGGTCGCGGCCCACCACCAGGGTGTCGGTGTGATGGCGGACGTGTGACCAGCGCCACAGTGTGGGCTGGCGAAGCAGCATGAACGACGCCAGGTAGTACACAATGTCATTGAGCCGCTTACTACGGAAGGCGGTGCCGTGTCCGCACTCGTGCCAGCGGGAATCCCCGGCACCGCCGTAGAGCGCGCCGTAGGCCCCGAAAGCCGGGACGGCCCACCACGAGCCCAGAGATAGCCAGGCTAGATAGCCGGTGAGCGCCAGCAGTCCCAGCCAGCCGGCGGTGTCGACCGCGGCGCGGACGTTGTTGCGTTCCTGCAGGGCTCGCAGGCGTTCGGGGTTGATAGGAGGACGGAACCACTCGGCGTCCACCAGGCCCTGCTGGGCGGCCCGGGCCGACTCGGCGCCGGTGAGGCTGTAGTCGCGCGGTGTCATCACCGAGACTCCGCAGCAGAGACGGCTGAGGGCGCTCCGTGCTGCCGGTCAGAGACGGCTGAGGGCGCTCCGTGCTGCCGGTCATAGACGGCTGAGGGCGGCGCCAGTTGCGGGCCCGGGCGGGGCGGATCGCCCGCGCCGCGCACGGTCTGGTCCCAGTCGATCACCGCTCCGGTCATGAAAGATGACTCGCTCGTCGCCAGATGCACAATCGTGCGCGCGATCTCCGCGGGTTTGATCAGCCGACCGAAGGGCATCATCGCCTCGGCGCGCTCCAGCCACCCGTCCGAGGCGCCTTCATAAGCACGCTGAACCGCGTCCTCTCCCGGCGTGTCCATCCAGCCGGGGCACACCAGGTTGACCCGAATGCGCGACGGCATCAGCGCGAACGCGAGGTTGCGGGTCATGGCGACGAGCGCTCCCTTCGATGTGGAGTACGGCAGAAGCTGCGGCAGGCCGCCGTACCCCGCGACCGAACCGATCAGCACTATGGCGCCCTCGCAGCCCTCGCGGGCCATGATCCTGGCGACACCCTGGCTGAGCAGCCCGGGCGCCCGCACATTCACCGCCAGCATCGCGTCCCACAGCTCGACGCCGGCGTCCCAGACCGAACCGCGGTCGGTAATGGCGGCGCAGTTCACGAACGCGTCGCATCTGCCGAAGGCCTCGTCAAGGGCGCCGATCACCTCGGCGCAGCCGCTCGCCTCACCCAAGTCGGCGCCGGTGAACACCACCCGGCAACCCGGCACGGCTAGCGACGCGGCGGCGGCCTCGCCCTTTGCAGCGTCGCGGCCCACGATCATCACGCCCGACGCGCCCCGGGCGATCAACAGCTCCGCAACGGCGTATCCCAGCCCTTGCGATCCGCCGGTCACAAGCGCCACGCCGTCTTCGAATCCGGCGGCCGCCCGCAGGCCCTCACGCGCTCCCGAGGCCATAGCGGGCACCGCTGCCTTCTCTTTCGTGTGCTCACCCATATACGGATGATCTCACAGGCTCAGCCGCTGCCGGCGGCGGCCCTCGTCCATCGCGCTGCGCGCCTCACCCACCGCTGCGATGTCGCTGACCTCGGGCACGCCCACCTCCCAGAACGACCCGCCTTCCGTCCAGCTATAGGGATGGGTCTTCAAGGCGATTACATAAGTGCGGTCGGCAGCCCGGGCCCGCTCAATGGCGGCTTCCAGCTCTGGGATCGTGCGAACTGTCTCGGCCTCGCAGCCCATCGATGCGGCGTGCACCGCGAAGTCCACATCGACGAGGCGCACTGTGCGGCAATCCGAGAACAGGTTGTTGAACGGCTCGCCGCCCTGTCCGATCTGGAGTCGGTTGATCACCGCGTAGCCGCCGTTGTCGCACACGATCACGATGATCTTGTGCCCGCTGAGCACGGTGCTGTACAGGTCGCTGTTCATCATCAGATACGACCCGTCGCCCAGCAGCACGATCACCTCGCGGTCGGGCCGGGCCATCTTGGCCCCCCAGCCGCCGGATATCTCATAGCCCATACAGGAATAGCCGTACTCGCAGTCGAACGAGTGCACTCCGCGCGCGCGCCATCCGTTGACCAGCTCGCCGGGAAGGCCTCCCGCCGCAGCCAGAACGTAAGTGGTTTCGCTGGCAGCCCGGTCGACCGCGCCCACCACTTGAGCGTAAGAGGGGCGAGCTGCGAATTCGTGGCGGGCGCCAGGCCCGTCAACGCTGCGGTCGGCGCCCTCGCGGTCAGTGCCCTGCGCGGGCCGGGGCTCCGGCGCAGTGAAAGAAGCGGCCGCGATCTTATCGATGTAGGCGTGGTACTGGGCGGTCTCGGCCACGGCCCGCTCCGGCCAGTCAGCCGGTGCCCGGTATCCCCGCAGGGCCTGGTCCAGCTCCGCCAGACCCTCTCGGGCATCGGCCACGAACGGCAGCGCGCGGTGTTTCACAGCATCGAAACGGGCCGCGTTGAGCGCAACGAGCCTCACACTGCGATCCTCGAAGACCGTCCAAGAGCCGGTGGTGAAGTCCTGCAGCCGGGTGCCGACTGCGAGCACCGCGTCGGCGTCCGCGGCCATGGCATTGGCAGAGGCGCAGCCGGTGACGCCGATCGGGCCGCAGTTGAGCCGGTGATGGGCCGGCAGCGACGTCCGACCGGCGACCGTCTCGACCACCGGGATGTCGTGGGCCTCCGCGAACGCCGCGAGCTGCTCCTCGGCGCAAGACCAGTGAACGCCGCCCCCGGCGACGATCAGCGGGCGCTTGGCAGTGCGCATCACGGCCGCAGCGCGGCGCAGTTCGCCGCGGTCGGGCCGCGCTCGCCGGATGCGGTGTACCGCCTCGCGGAAGAAGGTCGGCGGATAGTCGTAGGCCTCGCCCTGGACGTCCTGGGGCAGCGCGATGAACGCTGGGCCGCAGTCGGCGGGATCGAGCATCGTGTGCAGGGCGTGCGGCAGCGACTGCACCAGCTGCTCGGGCGCGGTGATGCGGTCCCAGTAACGCACCACAGCCCGAAAGGCATCGTTGACGGTGGTGGCCGGCGCGCCGAAGTGCTCCACCTGCTGAAGCACCGGATCGACGATGCGGTGGTTGAACGTGTCGCCGGCCAGCAAAAGCAGCGGAAGCCGGTTCGCCATCGCCACCGCGGCCGCCGTGACCATGTTGGTGGCGCCGGGGCCTATCGAGCTGGTCGCCACCATTATCCGCCGGCGCCGGTTCGCCTTGGCGAACGCTGCGGCGGCCAGCGCCATGCCCTGTTCGTTCTGGCCTCTCCAAGTGGGCAGGGAGTCGCCGGCGCGTTCCAGCTCGTGTCCTAGGCAGGTGACGTTGCCGTGTCCGAAGATCGCGAACACCCCGGCGAACAGCGGCACTGTGTCACCGTCGATCTCGATGTGCTGCGCCGTCAGATATTGCACCAGCGCAGCGGATGCGGTCATCCTCATCGTCTGTGTCACGGGTCTCTTCCCTTCAGTTCATCTCCCAATGTCACATCCTGAAATATATTGAAAACCTATGACAGTCATCTTGTGGTTACCGGCAGACATTTGGCGGCTGATGTCGGCTCCGCTGTTGGCGCGCAGCGCGCGGCGTCTCATGCCAGCCGCACCACGTCGACCCAGGCACCGATCTCCCAGCTACGCAGCAGGGCGGCCTGCACGCTCACGTAGTCCACCGCCTGCTCCAGACCGGCCGAGTGGGGCCTGCCCTCGCTGACGGCAGTGAGGAATTCGTGGTCTTCGATGGTCACCACGTCTTCGAAGCCGATGGAGTTCGCCTCTCCGGGCACGAAAGCGCCGTGGCAGGGGTGGCTCTCACCGGC
The DNA here is from genome assembly GCA_965214945.1 of Acidimicrobiales bacterium. Classification (GTDB taxonomy): domain Bacteria; phylum Actinomycetota; class Acidimicrobiia; order Acidimicrobiales; family Aldehydirespiratoraceae; genus JAAXHB01. The sequence continues at coordinate 2,225,921 of OZ244029.1, forward strand.
GTAGACGGTGGTGTAGCCCCGTTCTTGGTCGGGTCCGTTCAACCGGAACACCCGCATCTCGTTCATGGTCTCCAGGTTCCAGCTAACAGCGCCCCCGGTGCCGTAGACGTCAAAGGCCATCTGGCTTTGCGGCCCTACGATGGTTCGGCTGGCTTCGAATGTGCCGACGCTGCCGTTAGCGAACTTCGCCATAGCCCCGAAGTAGTCTTCGTTGCTCACGACTCCGGTGGGATCGCCGGGAGAGCCGCGGTCGTAGTGGGTGCCCTCGCCGGAGGGAAGAGGGCGCTCTTTCACGAAAGTCTCGCCGGTGCCCACCACCCGCGTGATCGGCCCGTTGAGCATCATGGCGAGGTCCATGGAGTGGCTGAGGATGTCGGTGGAGGCGCCGTGGCCAGCCTGATCCAGCCGGAAGCGCCAAGTCAGCAGGCCCAGCGGATCGGCACCGTACATGGAGAAGAACCGGCCCCGGTAGTTGGTGATCTCGCCCAGCTCTCCTGAGGAAATCAAACGCTGGGCATGGCGCACCAGCGGTGTGAAGCGGTAGTTGTAGCCGACACCCGTGACGATGCCCGCAGCCCGGCAAGCGTTGTATATCCGCACCGTCTGGGCGGGCGTGCCGCCGACGGGCTTCTCGCAGAACACATGCTTGCCGGCTGCGGCGGCGGCCACCGCGATCGGTTCGTGGAGCATGTTGGGTGCGCAGATCGTCACCACGTCCACGTCGGGACGGTCGACTGCGCTTCGCCAGTCGTCGGTGGTCTGCGCGAAACCGAAATCGCGGACCGCAGACTCGCAGCGAGCCGCCGCGGTGTCTGCGCACACCACCAACTCGGGGGCATAGCAGCGGTCACCGAAGATCATGGGCAGTCGGGCGTAGGAGCGGGCGTGGGCCTGGCCCATCCAGCCGAAGCCGATGACGGCTATGCCCAGACGGTGAGGGCGCCGGGAAGGACAATGATCAGCCATCGCGGTCACCGGTCGTGGGGGTCGCCCCAACCGTGCGATCGACGGCGGGGTCTGCGGCAACGACAGGATCACCCACACCCGACGGCGAATAACGGCGGAAGCGACGGTCGAAGTCGGGGTCTGCGGCGGTCATATCGAGCAGGTTGTCGGGCGTGCTGCCGCGCAGCCAGACGACGGCCTGCTCGAGCGCCTGGCTGATAAGCCGACGCGTGCCGACGGCGGTGGCCGACGCCACGTGCGGCGTGACGATCACGTCGTCGCGGTGAAGCAGCGGATGGTTCGGCGGCAGCGGTTCGGGGTCGGTGACGTCCAAGCCCGCGCCGGCGACATGGCCGGAACGGAGGCCCGCTAGCAGCGCTTCGTGGTCGATCAACCCACCGCGGGCGCAGTTGACGATGATCACGCCGACGCGCATCTGGGCGATAGCCGCGGTATTGACGATGCGCAGCGTCTCCGAGGTCGCGGGAGCGTGCAGAGACACGACGTGGCTGCGCCGCCACAACGCGCCGAGGCTGACCAGCTCGACGAAGTCTGCGACAGAGGCCTGGCTCACGTGCGGATCGCAGGCGATCACCCTCATCCCCAATGCGTCGGCGTAGCCGCCGAGCCTGCTGCCGATGCGCCCGCAGCCGAGCAGGCCCAGTGTCAAACCCTCGAGCTCCACCGCTGCGTGCTTCGAGCGATACTCTCCGCTGCCCTGTCTCAGGCGCCAGGCTGCGCGCTTGATGTTCTTGGCCACCGCCAGCAGCATCGCCAGCGAGTGCTCCGCGGTGGACACGGTGGGAGCGTCCGGGGTGTTGCAAGCGGCGACGCCCTCAGCGGCGCAGGAGGCCACGTCGACGTTGTCGTAACCGATGCCCGACCGAGCCACCACTTTGAGCAGCGGCAGGCGCCGGCAGACGGCGCCGTTCCACGGCTTGTCGGCGCCGACTATGGCGCCGTCCGCAGCCGTCAGGTCGTCGACTATCTCGACGTCATCGGGGATCGCCACATCCTGAGGCGGCGGACGGTCGATCCAGATGCGCCACACCGGCCCCATGTGGCTCATGCGACCCCTCCAGCATCAAATAGGACACGGACTTCCGTCTCGCCGTTGCGCCACGCCGGCGCTACCCCGGTCATGCGACCCCGGTGCTCATGCGGTTGCGGCGGCGTTCGGCCACGCAGCGGCACCTGCCAGCATCTCGTCGATCTCATCAGATGTGGGCATCGCGTCGGCGCACGCGAGGCGGCCCGCCACGATCGCGCCTGCGGCGTTGGCCCGCTTGACCGCGCTGACCGGATCGCTTCCCGCTAGCAGGCCGTCCACCAGGGCTCCCCCGAAGGCATCGCCTGCTCCGAGGCCGCACACCACCTCCACCCGCAGAGGCGGCACGGAGCTGCGACCGGACTCGGTAGCCACCAGCACTCCGTCACCGCCTTTCTTCACGATGGCCAGCTTCACCCCCCGCTCCAGCAGCCGGTCGGCCGCTGCGTGAGGCTCGCCGGTGCCGACTGCGATCTCGCACTCGGCGCGGTTGCCCAAGGCCACCGTGGCGTGATCCACCGCGGCACCGATGTGCTCACTTGCGTCTCCCGGAGAGTGCCAGAAGCTCGACCGGTAGTCGAGGTCGAGCACAGTGTGATCGGCTCGGCCTCGCCGCTCGAGCACCGCCATCACCGCCGAGCGCGAGGGCTCTTGCGCGAAGCGGGAGCCTGCCACCCACAGCACGGGGACGACGTCGACCTCGCCGAGCGGGACATCGTCGACAGTGAGGTTCATGTCGGGACCCCGCGGCTCGCGGTAGAACAGCAGAGGCGGATTCTCAGGCGGATCGAGCGCGCAGAACACGATCGCAGTCCGCAGCTCGGGATCCACCGACACGTAGTCGCTGACGACGCCGAAGCTTTCAGCGAGCGTCTGGCGTATGTACACGCCGAAGTCGTCGTCGCCAACGCGCGTCACCACCGCGGCTCGTCGGCCGAGCCGGGCCGCCGCCACGGCGACGTTTGCGGGAGAGCCGCCGAGCGACTTGGCAAATGAAGCGACATTGCGTAGTGGCACACCGCTCTGCTGGGGGTAGAGATCGACGCTGACGCGGCCGATCGCGAGCAGCTCCAGCCCTTCAGCCGTCAACTCTCGGCCCGAAGATCCCTTCGTCTGGGACATCTCATCCGTCTCACGAGACGCATTCGAGGTCCCTGTCAGCGGTCAGCCTCAGTCGTCCTGGGCGAGTTCGTGCTGGAGCTCCTCAAGCTCGGCACCGCCGGCCATGAGCTGCGTGAGCTCAGCCTGGGACAGCTCGGCTTTGGCCCAGTTGCCCAGCGAGCGGCCACGCTTGAGGATCACGAACCGGTCGCCTACCGGATAGGCGTGATGGGGGTTGTGGGTGATGAAGATCACGGCCAGCCCCTGGTCGCGGGCTTCAACGATGCGCCGCAGCACGACGCCCGACTGCTTCACGCCCAGAGCGGACGTGGGCTCGTCGAGGATCAACACCTTGGCACCGAAGTAGCTGGCCCGGGCGATGGCCACCGACTGGCGCTCGCCACCGGAGAGCGTGCCTACGGTCTGCTCGGTATCGCGGATGTCGATGCCCATCTTCGCCATCTCCTCTTTGGCGATGACCTTGGCCTTGTCGATGTCGATCTGGCGGAACGGCCAGAAGCCTTTCTTCGGCTCTGCGCCGAGGAAGAAGTTGCGCCACACTGACATCAGCGGCACCATCGCGAGGTCTTGGTACACCGTGGCAATGCCGCGGGCCAAAGCCTCGCGGGGCGAGTTGAAGTCCACCTCCTCGCCTTCGAGAAGGAACTGGCCCTCATCGTTCTTGTGAACTCCGGCCAGGATCTTGATGAACGTGGACTTGCCGGCGCCGTTGTCGCCGAGAACACAAGTCACCTCACCCGGATTGACGGTTGTGCTTATGTCCTTGAGGGCGATGATGTTGCCGTAGAACTTCGAGATGCCCCGTAGCTCGAGAAATTCGCTCATAGTTGTGGCTCCTTGGTGGGACGAGGGCTGTTGCGGTCGATCCGGCAGAAAAACGCTGGATCCAGGCTGGACGGCGACGAGCGGGTCATCGCTTCTTCTCCGCCCGAGCGCGCACATAGTTGTTGACGAGAACTGCCACTAGCAGCAGGGCGCCGAGCACCAAGAATCGCCAGTCGCTGTTCCATCCGGCGAAGGTGATCCCCTGCTGGATCATCGCCCATATAAGCGCGCCGATGGCGGCGCCCAGGGCAGACCCGTAGCCTCCGGTAAGCAGGTTCCCTCCGACGACGGCGACAATGATGTAGCGGAACTCGTTGCCGTCGCCCACATTGGCCTGAACCGAGTTGAGGCGGAAGGCAATCGTCATTCCGGTGAGCCAAGCAGCGGACGACACCAGCATGAACAGCGTCGTCTTGGTGCGCGCCGCGGGCACACCGATGGAGCGGGCCGCTTCCTTGTTGCCGCCCACGGCGAATATCCAGCCTCCGAACTGGGTTCGCACCAGCATCCATGCGCCAATGCAGGCAAACGCCAAGAACAGCAGCACGCTGACGCCGAAGCGGGTTGTGCCCGCGATGGTCTCGGACTCGATCTTTGTGATGAACAGCAGCTTGGCGGCGATGCCGAGCAGCACGAACACCAAGCCGACAGTCACCACCGATCGGCCGATGCCCTCATCATCGGTGAACAACAGCTTCCAAGCGGTAGCGACGGCGTACACGACCAAGGCGACGATGGCGCCTTTGACGACGCCTGTGACGATGCTGTAGAGAATGCCGTCGCCTTGGACGAGTTCGACAATCAGCGATATCACGGCCGCCAAGCCACCAAGCCCAGCACCGACCTTGGTCCAGTTCCCCAGATCGGGGGGCGCAGGTGCTGTGACACGACGGGCGCTCAACGCCCCGGCGACGGCCAGAGCGGCCACCACCAGCGCAAGCAGCAGCAGCGCTGTGAACAGCTCCACCCGTATCTTGCGCGACGCGCCCTCGCTTTGAATGAAAAACGCAAGCACTGCGATGGCCACGGCGGTGAGCCCGGACATGGCCGTGCTCATGCGGCTGCCGGCACCGGCCATGGTGAACAGAGTCACACCCGCAAGGGCGAGCCCGCCGAACAGCACAGCCCGAGCGGCCTGCACCGTCATCATGAAGCTGACAGCAGGCACGAGCGTGACCACAGCGCCGATGAAGGCGTAGCGCTCGCTGAGGCGGCCTAGCACAGCCAGCACCGCGGCTACGCCTGTAGCTCCGATCCCCAGTGCAAGCACCGCTCGACCGGCGCCGCCTCCGAGGAGGCCGAGCTGGTCGGAATTGGTCGAGTCCATTATCAACGCGATCAGGATTGCGGCCACGACGGCCACGACTCCCCCGATCAGGTACTGGCTAGACGGCGGCGCTTCGGATCGCTGGGCTGGGGCGTCGGCCCGCTTGTAGCGCGCCATACACCAGCCCGCCACGCCGACAAGAACCCCTGCACCGGTGACGATTCCCCAGATCCAGTCCGACGCTTTACCGCCCTGGGTGAGCAGCATCAGGAAGCCGAACACTCCGGCGACCGCGCCGATGACACCCGTGACGATGCCGGCCGGGTTGGACTTGCCGCTGCGAGCGTAGGTGAGTTCGAGGATGCCCAGCAGAAGCGCCACCCCGCCGAGCACGAGAAGCCCACCCCAGGCCCAGTCGCGCCCGTCCCAGACGTGGTTGTTGCGAATCCACGACGCGCCGAAGATGTTGCGCCAGAACTCATAGGCGTCGGCTCTGTCGAGTCCCTCGACGATCACTTTGTTGGTGAACAGCTTGGCGAAACCGAGCTTGGCGCCTATCAGGATGAAGAAACTGCCTAGCGTCACGATGAAGCTCGGCAGCGACGTCTTCTCCACGAGCGTTCCGTTGAACCACCCGATGGCCAACGCGAACGCCAACGACAGGGGCACGGCAAGGTGCAAACTCAGCCCGGCTCCTCCGAGCACCCCGGTGTCGCTGCTGAGCAGGATCACGGCCATCGCCGCGGCGCCTGTCATCGACCCTGAGGACAGGTCGAACTCGCCCCCAATCATCAGCAGTGCCACGGGAACGGCCATGAGTCCGATCGTCGCTGCGACGTCTAGGAAGTTGGCGGTGCCCCCGACCGTTCCGAACGGCTTTGAGACAAGCCAGAAGAGCAGCCAAACTCCGGTGGCACCTAGTAGGGCGCCGATCTCCGGTCGTGTGAGGAGCTGCTGAATGGGGCCTCTGTGGGCTAGTCGCTCATCAGGGGCGCCCGAAGGCGTGGCCCCTGCCGGTTTGGCATTTGTGGCGGAGTCGGTCAAGGGATTACCTCCTGTCGTATGTGTCACAGGCTTTCGTCAGACCGTCCGCTGTCGGGGTCGTCCGCTGGATCCCTAAAGCGGCGTAACGGCTGCGGCCATGCCTAGACATTTTTTGTGATCGGCGTTCCTTTGTGTGATCTGCGTTCCTTGCAGCCTTCGGACCGGACCTACTTTCGGACCGGTCGGGGCCTTCTCTTCTTTCCCGAGGGGGTGGAACAAGACTGACGGGGGGCGGCCAGCGCCGGCTGGCCCCCTCCCCGTCAACCGTGTCGTGTCAGGTGTTTTCTCTCATCGTCGCTTGAGGCGCGACGCTAGCCGGCCCGCCTACCGGGTGCCCGCGTCCACCAAGGCTGCGACCTGGGCCGCGTTATCGGTTGTGACGAAGCCTGGGCCTGTGAGAATCGGCAGCCCGCCGCCTGCGGTGTTGAGGTTGGTGGCCTGCAGGTGCATGAGGATCACCGGCAGATACCCCTGCAGGTACTGCTGCTGATCGACGGTGAAGGCGACATCACCGGCCTGAATGGCCTCGATCAGGTCGGTCGACAGGTCGAAACCGCCGATGACCAGGTCGCGGCCAGCCTGCTCTCCTGCGGCGAGTGCGCGCAGCGGGAGGTTCGGGCCGACACCGAGTACAGCGTCGATCGACGGATCGCTCTGAAGGATTCCCGCGATGGTGTTCTGCTGCTCGTCGGGGGTCTGGTCTAGGCCGACGAACTCAGATGTAACATCGCCGCTGAAGGTCTCCTCGAGGCCCTGACAGCGCTCTTCAAGGGCCACGTTCGACTGCTCCTGGCGGGCGCAGAGAACGTGCGTTGCGCCCAATTCGTTGAATCGCTCGCCCGCTCCGTTACCTGCCACCACCTCGGTCTGGCCGACGTGGCTCACGGCACCGAGATCCTTGTAGTCGTTGACGCCGGAGTTCATCGTGTAGAGGGGGATGCCCGCCTCCACGACGGCGCGTGCGGCAGCTTCCACGCCGGCAGGGTCGGCCAGCGAGATGGTGATGCCTGAGGAGCCCGAGGCGATGGCCGCCTCGATCGCCTGAGACTGAGCAAGCGCGTCGTTGATCGACCCGAAGTACACGACCTCACAGCCGATTGCGGCAGCCGCGTCTTCCACAGCCACCTCGACCACTGACCAGAACGTCCCGGCGTCGCCGTGTGTGATCACGTGGTAAGTGTGATCACAGCCTTGAGTGTCATCGATCATATCGGTGGACTCGGCCGCGTCATCTTCAGCGGCAGCCGAATCGTCGGCTGCTGAGACGCCGTCAGCGTCGTCACCGTCATCGTCGCCGCAAGCCGCAGCCACAAGCGTGACCGCGAACACAAGAGCGAGCAGTTTCCATAGCTTTGTCATTGATTCACCCCTCCAGGGTTTGGTTTATAGGCTGTTGGCAATGCCCGTCGCTGCGGGCATTTAAAGATCGCAAGAAGCTTAGGCTCTCGTCGACGTTGCGGCTGAGTCGGGTGACCGCAGTGTCGTCACCCTCTTTGATCGCTGCGTCTTGCTCGAGGACGTACCAAATATTACGCCCTGTCGCCTCGAGGCTCGCGATGATCCGCGCAATCGGCAAGCCACCCCGCCCCAGCGGCGGGAACAGGCCGAGTTGCACGGCCCGCTCAAAGGAGATCTCGCCTGATTTGTGCACGGACGCTATGCCGAAGTCGACGTCCTTCAGGTGTACTAGCGCGATCCGTTCAGGATGGAATTCGGCGAGCTCAGCGGGATCGGTGCCTCCGAGACTCAGGTGGGCCGTGTCGAGCACCAGCGACACGCCCGACTCATTCAGGATGCGCGACGTCTCGGCATGACTCTCGACCAGTGAACCGACATGGGGATGCAATGCCTGGGTGAGGCCATGAGCGCCGACGAGGTCGTCGAGCTCCGCCAACATGCCGCTCACCCGAGCCCATTGCGCGCCGCGCAGCGGCGACTGCCGCCAGTGGTCCGGGTGGCTGATCACGCAAGTGATGAAGTAGGCGCCGCCTGCGGACGCGATAAGGTCGGCCCAGCGGGCGGCCGCAGCCCTGGAGGCTCGGGAGCAGGCCGGATCGTGCAGCACCAGCGGTACGAATCCCCCGAGCAGCGACAATCCGTACTCGTTGAGCAGCGCCCGCAGCGCCAAAGGCTCGGTAGGCATGTAGCCGAGCGATCCAAGCTCGGTGCGGGTGAAGCCCACTGCGGCCATCTCCGCCAGCACCCGCTTTACGGGTAGCTGGTATCCCCAGCCGGGCATCTCGCATACGCCCCAACTGATCGGCGCGGCAGCGACGCGGTCGAGCATCGAAGTGCGTGTGGCTACGATCATCATCGCCTGATCCGCTGCCGCCCGCCCGGGTGCCAGCGCTCACCGAGCGGTGACGGAGCGGTTGGCATGATGGTCATGTACAGCTTCGTCCTCCCCGCTACCTCGCCTCCGGGAGATCGCCCTCCCGCCTGGTTTGGAGCGCTCCAATTTTCTTATCATGATGGCCTGAGCTTGTCAAGACTTGCTGATAAGCGCTGGCAAGCGCTCGCTGGACCCCTCCGCGCGCCAGGCTCCGCGCTGCTCTTGGCGAGCTTGACATGGCGTGCTTGTGAGGCTGCTATGACGACCCGATGAGCCGGCCCACGATGCAAGACGTGGCGAAGCGGGCGAACGTGTCTAGGGCGCTGGTGTCACTGGTGATGAACGACTCACCTCAAGTGTCGGAGACGAAGCGGCGCGGCGTGCTGCGCGCTGCGGAGGAGCTGGGCTACAGGCCCAACCTGATGGCCCGCAACCTCGCCCAGCGACGCACTAACACCATCGGTGTGCTCGTGGACAACCTCCGCAATCCGTTCTTCGGCGCTGTGGTCGACGGGATCGAGACCGCAGCCGAAGAACGCGGCTTTCGCATCCTCATCCTCAACGGCCACCGAAGCACACGCCGCGAGAAGACCGCCGTAGAGACGCTGCTGCAGTTTCAGGTGGAAGGCTTAGCCCTGCTGGGGCCCCGCCTAAGCGACGACGAGCTGGAGCGGATCGGCGCGGCTGTCCCAACGGTGGCGGTCGCTAGCGGCGACGCGCTACCCGGGGTGGACACGGTCACCACGGACGGGCGCCTGGGCGCGAAGCTGGCCGTCGCTCACCTTGTGGGGCTCGGGCACACTCGGATCATGCACATCGACGGCGGCGCAAACGTCTCATCACATGAGCGGCGCGCCGGGTATCTTCAGGCGATGCGCGCGGCCGGGCTGGGCGACCTGATCGACGTGAGAGCCGGCGGCGACGACGAAGCCGGCGCCGATGCGGCGCTTGAGGGGGTCACCGCCGGGAAAGGAGGCCCCACAGCGGTTTTCGCGTTCAACGACATGGTGGCTGCGGGCGTGCTCGACCGTCTCAGCTCAGTCGGCGCAACCGTGCCAGGCGACGTCTCGGTGGTGGGCTTCGACAACACCTTCATAGCCGGGCTGGGCCGCTTGTCCCTCACAACAGTGCACCAGCCGAGCCCGGCCATGGGAAGCATGGCAGTGGACGCGCTGTTCGAGCGCATGGGAGGCAGCCGCGCCGATCCCGTGCGCCGCACGCTGGCACCTGAGCTGGTGGTGCGCTCCACCACCGGCCCTCCGCCTTAGCTGACGCACCCACCATGCTCGACCACGTTTTTATGGACGCCATCGGAGCGCTGCGCGATGGCTTCGTGGACGTGCGCCTTGAGAGGCTGGCCGGAGACGAGGCCCTGCAGACCGACCTTCTGCTAGGCGAAGTCACATGGGAGACGTCGTACGGGCTCCCAGGCGAGGGAACGCCAGCGAGGGTGCGCGTCGACGTGACCCTCGCCTGGCCCACGTGGTCTCAGACGGCCTACCGGAACTGGCTAATGGACCTCGAGTATGTGGAGCCGCCGAACGTCTCGATAACCCTCGAGTTCCGCCTGCAGACCCTGTTGGAGCAGCCGACGCCCAAGGAGGTGCTGGGCGTGCTCCCGAAGCGCGGCCCCGCGATGGGCGGCAAGGCGCTGGAGAGGTCGATGCCGGTGGTTGAGAAGCTCTACGGCCACGACTCCGCTTCCGAGACCGGATACAGCGTCGAATATGTCTTCCTCGTGGCCTACGACGGATCTTACGAGCTGGGCAAGGCCGTCATGTCGGACGGCAGCGAACTCGACAAGCACTTCAACGCCTTAGGAGGCTGGATCTCGTCGATGCTGGTGCGGCTCACCGATCTTGATCTGCGTTACGCACCATACAACTGATGCGGCTGCCGACCTATGCGGCGGCTGCGGCAGTCGCGGCTGTCTTGTGGCGGACGGCGGACTGCTCCTTGGAGCGGCCCTCGTTGAGGTCGTAGTCGACGAACTCGGCGCCGGTGTCGGGCAGGTTCTCGAAGGCGATCACGCCGATCTCGGTGAACTTCTGGCGCAGCCAGCCGTCGCCGGCGTCGAGCAGCCCCAGTTTGCGGCAGTTGGGAACGATCTTGGAGAACAGCATCCGCTGGAAGATCTTGCTCTCTTCGGGGGCATGGAGCAGGCGCCGCACCATTTCACGGGTGTCTACGCCCATGCGCTCCCATACCTCTTGCTGCAAGAAGCGGTCCCGCATCCGAAGCGCCGCCTCGAAGGCGAACTCCTGCCGCTCGCGGATCTCGGCGCGGGTCATGTCGGAGTAGATCTCCTGAAGCGACAGAACGCCGAAGGCAACATGGCGAGCTTCATCGCTCATCACGTAGCGCAGCATCTTCTTGAGCAGCGGCTCGTCGGTGAGGTCGTGCATGAAGCCGAACGCTGCCAGCGCCAGGCCCTCCACCATGATCTGCATGCCGAGGTAGGTCATGTCCCAGCGGCTGTCGTTGATGATGTCATCGAGAAGCATCCGCAGGTGCGGGTTGATCGGGTAGCCGCCGCCGAGCTTCTCGTCGAGGTAGCGGGAGAACACCTCCACGTGGCGGGCCTCGTCGAGCACCTGTGTGCTGGCGTAATACTTGGCGTCGATCCAGGGGACGGTCTCGACGATCTTGGCGGTGCACAGCAGTGCGCCCTGCTCGCCGTGCATGAACTGCGACATCCGCCATTTCACAGACTGGTAGGAGAACTCCTCCCACTCGTCGTCACCCCAGTGGTGCAGCGGAGATGTCGGATCGTCGCTGACTTCCGGTACCGCCACCTCCCGTTGCAAGTCGAGCACCCGGTACGGATCGACCTCTATCGACCAGTCAAGGTCGGTGGTGGCGTTCCACTGCGATCTCTTGGCCTTTTCGTAAAGCCTGTCGAGCCGGGTCCGCTCGCCCTTGTCGTAGTTCCAGGTGAAGATTGCGTCGGCGTTGTCGGCCACAGCGTGGATCGTGGAGGTCACGTCGTCGTTGAACTGTGAGATCTCGATGATGGCGTCCACGTCGTCGACGTGATCGCGGCCGATGATGTCTCTGTCTGCGTTCGGCATGTCGAAGTCTCCTTCAAGGCGTCGGCTTCAGCATCTGCGGCGGTCTCCGGCACCGCGCCGCTGTCGTCGGGTTGCTGCCACGACGGCCTCCGGGTACACGGCCAAGCCTAGGCCTTCTGTGCGCCAGCACCCGCGGGCTGCCAGGCCGCTAAATAGCCTTGCCGCACAGGCACCGGAGGGGAAGACTGTTTAAATGAGCCCCGCACGTGTAGAAGCAGGCGCCGGCCGAGCCGTGCTGAGCTGGGCCGCCGACGCGGAGCCCGAGACCCTTCAACAGGCGATGCGCACGGCTCGAAGCCCGGCCGTGTCCGGCGACGTGGCTTTGATGGCCGACGCGCATGTCGGGATCGGAGCAACGATCGGCTCGGTGATCCCCAGCGAGGCCGCGATAATCCCCGCGGCGGTGGGCGTCGACCTGGGTTGCGGCATGACCGCCGTGCGTGTCGAGCACACCGCGGCGCATCTGCCCGACGACCTCGGCCCGGCGCTCGACGCAGTGGCCGCTGCGGTGCCGGCGGGGCGCGCCGCGCACCCTGAGGCAACGGCTGAGGCGCGCAGCTGGCTCCGCTCCCACAAGCTGCCCGACAAGAAGTCCACGCCGCGCAAGGCCAAGCAGAAAATGGGCGCTCAGCTCGGCACCCTCGGCGGCGGGAATCACTTTGTCGAGGTCAGCCTCGACGAGCAAGAACGCGTCTGGGTGGTTCTGCACTCAGGGTCGCGCGGTGTCGGCCATGCGCTGGCAGTTCGTCATATCCGCAGCGCAAAAAAGGCGTGCCGGGCTGCGGGCCGCGCTCTGGAGGACCCTGACTTGGCGTACCTGGTGGAGGGAGACGAAGGCTTCGAGCCTTACGTGGCCGACATGCTCTGGGCTCAGGACTACGCGCGCGCCAACAGGGCGCTGATGACTGCCGCTGTGCTCACAGCGCTTCGGTCGGTGACGGGCTTGGAGTGCGAGGTCGCCGACAGGGTGGACTGCCACCACAACTACGCCGAACGCGAAGAACACCACGGCAAGACCGTCTGGGTGACCCGCAAGGGTGCCATCCGCGCCCGGCGAGGAGACCGCGGCGTCATTCCCGGCAGCATGGGCGACGACACCTACATTGTGTCGGGTGTGGGCTGCGCGGAGTCGTACTGCTCTGCGTCGCACGGCGCGGGCCGGCTGATGAGCCGCACCCAGGCCAGGCGGGAGCTGAGCGCCGACGACCTGATCGAGCAGATGGCTAGCCGCACCTGGCAGGCGGACAAGGCCGACCGCCTAACCGACGAGGCTCCGGCCGCGTACCGGACCGTAGAATCCGTCATGCGAGCCCAGGGCGACCTTGTGAAAGCCGAACACCGCCTCCGCGCGGTTCTCAACTACAAGGGCTGCTAAACACCGCCCAAGAACGACAATGACAGAGCGAAAGATCTGACGCGCTCAAGGTTTACCAATACGGGAAATGGGAAACCAGGCGGCTTATAGACACCTCTGATCGTTCTGCCGCGTATGTGGAGGCATTGGCGGCAGTCAACAGCAAGAACCCGTCTGGAGACTCAACGAAAGGGACGCTCCGCAGATCTATAACGCGGGGTCCGGTGGTTGTGGCAACGGTGGCGGGTGGCGGGTTCAGATCACGGAGTCGCGGGTCTGCCAGTACTCGTCGCGCAGCAGCCGCTTGTAGAGCTTGCCCGTGGGGTGGCGCGGCAATTCGGGCCGGAAATCGACCGACCGGGGGCATTTCACGTCGGTGAGGCTGGCTCGACAGTAGTCGATTAGGCGTCGTTCTAACGCCGCCGCAGCAGCACCGTCTCGTGGCATGGCCAGCGGCTCGACCACGGCCTTGACCTGTTCGCCGAATACTTCGTCGGGGACGCCGATCACGGCCACGTCGAGCACTTCGGGGTGCATTGTGAGCAGGTTCTCCGCCTCTTGCGGGTAGATGTTCACACCGCCGGAGATGATCATGAACGCCTTGCGGTCGGTCAGGTACAAGAACCCGTCGGAGTCGACCCGGCCGACATCACCCAGGGTCGACCAGCCGTTCGGCAGGTACGACTTTTCGGTCTTGGCGGGATCGCCGTGATATTCGAAGCTGTCGCCGCCGCTGAAGTAGACGGTGCCCTGCTCGCCGACCTCGACCTCGCGGCCGTTGGCGTCGTCGACGATATGCACCTCGCAGTTGATAGGCGCCCCGACCGTGCCGGGGTGGGCCAGCCACTGCTCGCTGTTGCTGTAGCAGAAGCCGTTGCCCTCGGTGCCGGCGTAGTACTCGTGGATGATCGGCCCCCACCACTCGATCATCTGCTGCTTGACCTGCACCGGACAGGGCGCCGCGGCGTGCACTACATGGGTCAGCGAGGAAATGTCGTTGCGGGCTCGCACCGCAGCCGGGAGCTTGAGCATGCGCACGAACATCGTCGGCACGACCTGCGTGTGGGTGACGGAGTGGGCCTCCACACAGGCCAAAAACTCGGCTGCGTCGAAGCGCTCCATCACAACGGCGGTGCCGCCGATCATGTGAACCGCCATGCAGAACCGCAGCGGGGCGGCGTGATACAGCGGCGCCGGCGACAGGTAGATGGTCTCTGGGGTCATGCCGAACAGCAGCATGAGCATGGCGGCGACCGTTGATCCGGCCGTGTCCAGGGGCAGATCCTGGCGCTGCGGCACCACTCCTTTGGGCCGGCCGGTGGTGCCTGAGCTGTACAGCATGTCCGCCCCGGCGATCCTGTCATTAAGCAGCTCCGGCGAGGCGGCAGCCAGCGCCCGCTCATAGCTCTCGTAGCCGTGAATCGTGGCGTCCATCATCAGCCGCAACTCGAGCTTCGGCGTGCGCTTCAACAGCTCGGCAGCCTGGTCGGCCTTGTAGGCCGAGGTGATGAAGGCACGGGCACCGCTGTTGTGGAGGATGTAGACCATCTCGTCGGTGGTGGAACGGCTACTGATCGCGGTGTAGATCAACCCGGCGTAGTGGGCGCCCCAGCACACGGCCAGAAACCGGGGGTGGTTCTCCAAACAGAAGGCCACGTGATCGCCCCGGCGCAGACCCGCTTCGTGGAACACCCGCGCCAGGCGGTTTGCCTCTTCGTCGAGTTGGCCGTAGCTGACGACGCGGCCCGATCCGGCCATCACCACGGCCGCCTTGTCGGGGTCGCGCTCCGCGTGGGTGCCAGGGAACATCGCCAACCACGCTAGACGACTCCGCCACACCAAACCCAAAAACCGCGAAGACAAGCAGCCTCACGTCCGGCCCATGGGGCGAACAAAGACAGCACCCACCTTGGAGGTCCGCAGACTCGGCAGCAGCGGTAACGGCGTAAGCGGGCGCCGCGATCGGCCTCCACTTCGCCTGGCAACGTTGTAAGGGCGCGAAACTGGAGCATGGCCGTCCGCACCGACCGGGACCGCTGCGAGCGCTGGTTCGTCCGGCGGGGCCTGCCGCATTTGATCCACCGTTACTCCGTCACTGCGGACGTGCTCACACGGGCCGCTCCCTTCCTCGGTTTGGTGTTGTTCGTCGAATTCTTCTTGGTCTTCGGCGATCGGTGGGACGGCTGGGCACAGGCCGGCATCTTCATGGCCGGCATCGGGATCTCGGCCGCGGCTGTAGCCGGAGTGAACCGGGCCAGGGGCCGGCGAACCTGGCAGCTTCCCAAACGGGTAGGCCCGATCGAGATTGGGGCCTACTTCGGGCTGGGCGCCGCCTTCACGGCTCTGGGGTCCGAAACCAAGTGGGTGATCACCAACATCATCACCATCGGCGTCATCAACCTCTTGCTGCTCGCTGGAGCCTATCTGGTCACCAACTGGGGCCTAATCCCGATGGTCCGCTGGTCGACAGTGCAAGTCTGGCGCCAAGTCGGCCATGTGAGCATTCTGTTCGTGAAATCGATGCCGATCCTGTTGCTGTTTTCGGTGTTCGTCTTTTTGAACGCCGAGATGTGGCAGGTCGCCAACGACTTCACCCTGGCCTACTACGGCGTGACCGCGGCCGGGCTGGTACTCATCGGGGCGTCGTTCGTGATGCTGTCGGTGCGCAGGCTGGCGGTGGATCTGGCCCGCTTCACTTCCTGGAGCGCCATACGGTCCCACTGCGCGGGCACCCCCGTGGCCGACATTGTGCCCGGCGACGGTGACAGCCCTCCCGACCATCCCGGGCTGAGCCGGCGGGAACGCCTCAACGTGAGCCTGCTGCTGTTCGTGGCCCAAAGCATCCAGATCACGCTGGTAGCGGCGATCAACACCGCCTTCTACCTGGTGTTTGGTCTGTTCACAGTGCGCGAGGAGACGATGCTGCAGTGGACCACGGCCTCAGAGTTCACCTCAACGGGCGACTGGGTAGTGCGGTACTCGCTGTGGGGTGAGCAACTGCTGTTCAGCCGGCAGCTTCTGCTAGTCGCCGGTTTCATGGGCCTGCTGTCCGGGTTGCAGTTCACCGTCTCGGTGGTGACCGACGCCGGATACCGGGCCGAGTTCGCTGAGGACATGACCGAAGAACTGCGTTCCGCCCTGGCCGTGCGAGCCGTTTACCACCACCAGTTCGTTAATTAAGCCGCCTGCGGCAGGCCCGGTCGGCGATCCAGTCGGCCAGCTCATTAACCGGCCCGGTCGGCGATCCAGTCGGCCAGCTCGTCAAGCTGCCGGGCCACCCACTCCGACGAGCCGGTCAGGTCGAGGGCTCGGGTGTGCAAGACCTGGCCAGAGTGCTGCACCGTGACCGGCCGCCCGGGCGGTGAGTCCTCGGTTCGACAGTAAATAAGCACGCCCTCACCGAGGTCGAGCGCGGTGGTGTAGGCCAGCATCTGGTAGTAGTCGCCGGAGTCACGGGCCTCTCCAGACCCGGTGAGCTTGTACTTGACATCACCGACATAGGCGATCTCGCCGTCGCGCTCGAACACTAGGTCGGGCTTCATCGGCACCGTGCGCCCCCGGCCCAAATGCGTGGAGTACTGGTCTTTCACGACCAGGCGGCCTTTCAATCCCCGCCGGAGCCGTTCGGTCACGAACCGCTCAAACAGGCTGTTCATGTCGAGCATGAAAGACGCCGCTGTCCGGCCACCCAACCTGTCGAGCAGGGTCAGGTTCTCCAGAACGAGCCGGGCCAGGCTCAAGGCGGGCCGGTAGTGCTCGTTGAGGCGGTTGAAGACGACGCGATCCAGATCCGCAGCCTCGATCGGCGCGTCTGCGACCTCGTTCAAGTCGGCGAGCTGGCCGAGCAAGCGTCGTCGGTCTCGGGCCGGCGCTTGCGGCACCCACAAGGCTCGGCGCAACGCCGCTTTCAGGTAGCGGTTCTCGATGATGTCGGCGGTGAAGTCGTCGTAGCGACAGTCGAGCGGTGCAGGCAGCCCTGCTCGGGCCACCGTGGCAGCGAGATCGAGCCGCCCCCGGAGGGTGAGCAGCCGCTCGGAGCGCTCCCGATAGCGGCGGAACAAGCCCCGGGCCAGAGTCGTCTCGGTGGCCCGGGCCAAGAAAGAGACCACCGCTGGCAGAAGTTCGGCGTCTTGGGCGTACGCGACCGCTTCGTCTCGCCAGTCCTCGGGCCGAAGCCCCGTCTCCAACATCAAGAACAGGTTCTCCAGCCTGATCTTGGGCCGCACCAACAGGCGGACATCGCCGACGACCAGCGATCCCACCCAACCGCCGGCCTTCACGTCCCAGCATCCAGTTTGGCGATTGGGCAACACCGACACGCGGCCAGTAGCAGCCAGAAGGCGAGCCTGGCGATCGCTGAGCTGCAGGGTGCGCTCTTCGTATTCGAACAACTCGTGCGCTGCGGTCATCAGGTCATCAAGTAGTCAAGTCTCGGGGCAGTAGCACCGACACTCACCGGTGATGTGAAGCGGTACCCAGTCATCCGCATCCGGGTGAAAGATAGGAAAGGTGGCGGTGTTCGCGGTCCGGTGATGTAAAGCGGTCACTCGACTGATGAATCGCCTTCCGTCTCATCGGGTGTCGTTCGGGGCGGCGACACCGCCGAATCTTCGGCCGGCTCGCCCGTGTCACCCCCCAGGTCGTGGAAGCGCTTCATGACGTCTTCGAAGCGGAACTGCTTGATCCGGGCCGGATCGCCGAAGAACTGGTCTTCAATGAAGGGCTCGATGTTGTACTCCCATATGCGGCGCAGCTTCTCGCGGTTGAGACCCTTCTTCATGAAGTGGCTGGGGCCTAGCAGCAGATGAGACCCGCTCAGATCTTCAGCCAGCTCATCGTTGACCATGTCGACCAGCACACCGACCCATTCCGGCTCGCGCTCGGCTCGCAGCCAGCGCTCAAGCAGTCCGACGGTCGGGCCTCGATCGGGGAAGAACGGAACGAAATGAAAGCGACGGCGGAGCGCCGCGTCAATCAGAGCGATTGACCGGTCGGCGGTGTTCATGGTGCCTATGAACCAGAGGTTCTTGGGCAGTGTGAAGGGAGCCCCGGGGCGGTACAGCGTCTGCACTTGCTCGTTGCGGTACTCGAACAGGAACAGCAGCTCGCCCAGCACTTTGGGCAGGTTGGCCCGGTTGATCTCGTCGATGACCATGACGAAGCGCTGGCCGGGTGCGGCCGCAGCCTGCTCGGCCAGCCGCGCCAGCGGGCCGGGGATGAGCCGATAGGCCATAGCGCCGTCCGGGCCGGTCTCGGGGCGGTAGCCCTCGAAGAAGTCTTCGTAGGAGGTGGAAGGGTGGAACTGGACCAGCATCCGACGGTCGGATTGGGGCGCCAGGGTTTGGGCCAGCTTGCGAGCCAGGTAGGTCTTGCCTGTGCCGGGCGGGCCGTAGAGAATCACTTGGCCTTTATCGCGGAGCAGACGCACGATGTCGTCCAGAAAGCCGCGTTCCTCTAGCAGCAGCTCCTCTGCGAGGTTCTCGATCCTCTCATCTAGGGAAGCCTCTGCCTCTTCAGGGTAACTTTCTGCTTCTTCGGGGAGACCTTGTGCTTCTTCTTCGGGGAGAC
The DNA here is from genome assembly GCA_965214945.1 of Acidimicrobiales bacterium. Classification (GTDB taxonomy): domain Bacteria; phylum Actinomycetota; class Acidimicrobiia; order Acidimicrobiales; family Aldehydirespiratoraceae; genus JAAXHB01. Next base: position 2,244,497 of record OZ244029.1, read on the forward strand.
CTTGTGCTTCTTTAGGCAAGTCTTCGGCGTCGGTCGCCTCAACGAGGCTCGAATGCGACGCCGCTTGGGGGACTGATCCGTCACCGCCGGCCAGTTCTACGATTCGGTCCAGCGTAGGCCGCAACGCCTCGGTAACAGATACGACCTCGGCCCGCAGGTCTAGGTCGGCCAACGCCTCCGGTTCGTACCATTTTCCGTAGATGAACTCGCCAGGCGCTCCAGTGATCGCACGTGTTGAGGAGTGCGACGAACCCTTGGCCCGGATCAGCTCGAATTCGGCCAACTGCAACGGTTCGACGATCTCAGCCAGCACTTTAATCCAATCAGGACGCCTCCGGCCCACACCGGAACGTAACCCGATAATCGTCCCCTGATCTGTGACCCAGATCCGGAGGGTGGGGGAAACCCCCTCCACGGGCAGCCGCCAATCGACCCACATGTTGGCCTCTACCAACTGGTCTGCCGACCTCTGCATGTGTTTGACGTACTTCAGTTCGAGACCGGCCGCCGCCGCAACCGAGTCGAGCAACGCCTCTCCCAAGTGGTTGAAAATGGCGATTAGTGCAAGGACGTTTTCACGTATCTCGGGACGCATCTCTCCGTCGAACTGCTTGTTGAACCGGCAGCGGTCTACTAGCACCGCGTCAAGGAATGCGGGGGCGGGCTGCGTATCCTTCCACCAGCGGGCGACCTGTTCAAAGCGCGTGAAATTGTTGTCTAACTCAGCGGCAATCTCGAGGTATCGGTGATAGCGACGGGCCGGATGCGTGGTGGGCGGGAGCCTGCCTGCACAGTATTCGGCGAACTCCAGGGCACTCGCCCAAGCGACGGGCCAACGGGCCTGATCCTGCAATGCCCAGAAATATGAGGCCAGAAATCCCGAGTATCCTGGAGACGGATTGCTGCCTGTGCCGATCCGCCTCACCGTGGCAACCAATTCGTCGATCCTGTGCACGGCATCAGCGCCGTCGCCGGGTGCGGTCAGCACGTCGACCAGCAGACTGGCGATGGCGCGGGGATCGTCGGCCTTCTTACCTATCTGGTTCAAGAACATCTGCCCTGAGAAGGCGTTGAAGCCGTGCGCGCTGGGAGCCCAAGCCTGCATGTCTCGGACGAACGCATCAAGGTTGCCGCTACGACTCAACTCGTCGCGGAGAGAGATGGCTGCTGGGGCGCTGCGGCGAAAGACGGCCTGCTTCCGGTCGGCGTTCTCGACGGCTTCGCTATCCGCCTCGAAGCGCTTGACATGGGCCCGGTACCAGCGCCGCCTGAAGTCGGTCAGTTGATCCATATGATCCATACGCCCATACAATCACAGGCCTACGACACTCAGCCCTTCCGCGCTACCGGTGACACCCTCAGAGCACCCGCCGGGTTGCCCACTCAGCCACCTACGACACTCGGCCCTTCCGCGCTACCGGTGACACTCGTCGGCAGCCCTGGTGCCATCGGCCACTCCAGCCGCTGCCTCAGCGACAGCAGGCCGCCATGCGCCCACGAATCACGCGCAGATGTTCAATCCGTTGGTGGCCACTAGGCACTTGACAGAAGGCCTGCATCCAAGACCCTCCCACACCTTGCGCCAGAAGTCACTGGCGACAGCGCGGGCTTCAAAAACGGTTGGAGAATGCGCGCAGGTTGCGCTGCCAGATTCGGCGCAGCACGGGCTTGGCCAGCACCGCCGCAAGCGGGCCTCCCAGGAACCACCTAAAGCGCAAGCTCTCAGTCCAGGTGAACTGGGTGTGTGCTGAGCCGCCCGGCCCCAGCAGCGGCGTCAGGCGAAACCGGCCCTCACCAGACACTAGGCCGCGATGAGAGACGCCGATGACACTCGCTGGCACCCACTCGGTGACCTCCATCTGGTCTGTGAGCCGCAGCGGCCCGACGCGGGTGATGCATTCGAAGCTGACGCCGACGCCTGAGCGCCTTGAGCCCGTAAAACTGATCGTCTCGGCGTCTGCCATCCACTCGACGTGGCTGGCGATATCGCTCAGGTCGGCCCAGACTACCTTGGGCGACGCTGCCACATCCTGGGAGACCATGATCGTCGTTGCAGCAAGCGCCCGGTGCCGCACCGGCGCTGATCGTACAGCCGCGGCAGTCTCTTACCTGCCGCAGCCTACGATTCGGTGCGGAGGCAGCGGCGGCTTGGCGGCGTGTGACGACAGTCTCTCACCTGCCGAGGCCTACGATTCGGCGCGGGATGCCGGCGACGTCAACAGGATCTCAGGTGCTAACGAGAACGACCGCACTCGCGGTGGCGTTGTTGCTCGCGTGCGCGGCGACGGCGTGCGGAAATGGCGGAGATAGCGGCGGTGCCGATGTGGGCGATGTCCTCGACCCGGCTGCGGCAGCCGCAGCGACCGCGCAGCTCCGAGACGACGCGGTCGCCTCGGATCCCGACGACGAGGCCATCTCGACGACCGCCCCCGACACCGACGAAGCGCCTCTCGACCCGCTCACTATTCAGGGGGAGATCATCAGGGACTACAACCTTGAGAACGGTGACTGTTTCAACCGCATAGAAGACCTGAGAGAGGGGCGCAAAGTCGTGATCACGGCGCGTCTCGAGTGCGGGCAGCCGCATGTGTATGAGGTGTTTCGCACCTTTGATCTCGACGCGCCTCACCCTTCGATCTATCCCGGTGACACGGCCATGCGCGACTACGCCCGCAGGCTCTGCTATGAGCAGTTCGAAGCTTTCGTTGGTGAGATCTATGAGAAATCGGTGTTCGAGATCGGCGTCTTCACGCCCGATCGCGTGAGTTTCGAAGACGACGAGGCGCGCTACCGGGGGGTGCACTGCTGGCTGCACCGCACGGATGGCGAGCCGGTACTCGGAACCGCGCGCGGGGCAGGCGAATGAGAGACGACTCGGCGGGCCGTAATGCCGATCCCGTTCTGGCGAGTCGGGCTCGCATCTCGCGTTGGGCGTCGTTCGGGCGCCGGGCCGGCTACACGTCGTACGCGTTGTCGCTTGCGCTGTTTCTGATCGGGATGGCCACCGGCTTTCACCATCCAGCGGCGGCGACCGGAGCCGCGGCGGGGCTTGTGGCGGGCTCCGTGATTCTGGCGCCCGCGGTGATCGTCGGCTACGCGGTGAAAGCTGCTGAGCGCGCCGACGCGCAAGACGACTGGTAGCCGCCACGGGACAGTGGGGTGAAGCGCATAACCGCGCGAGCCCGAGCGGCCGGGCCGGTGGCCCGGCCGCTCGCGGCTGTGTGACGACCCACTTACCGCGTGACGGGCAGGGCGCGCTCTCAGCGCTCGGCGACCGGCGAGATGTCGATTGGAGACTCTGGCAGCTCCCCGGCGGCCAGCGCCGGCAGGAACTCCCTGAGCCTGCGGGGAACGGTCTGCTCGCTGTTGGCCATCAGCTCATCGACGGTCCACCAGTCGGCGCCCAGGAACGCCGCGGCCTCCAGAGCCTCCAGGCCGCGGGGCCTGAACTCGCCGCCGTCGCAGTAGGCCACGTGGATCCACTCGTGTGACTCAAAGCGCAAACCAGAAAAGGTGTACTCCACATACTGCGTCCACACGCACGGCCCGATCTCCACGTCGGTGATGCCAGTCTCCTCGCGTAGCTCGCGCAGACACGCCGACACCGAATCCTCCCCGACGGCCATGCCGCCGCCGGGAATCTCCAGCCATTCGGGCTTGTAAGGGTCGATCGGGTCTTCGGAACGGATCAGGAACAGCCGCTTGTGCCGGTCGAACAGCACGCAGCGGGCTGCAGGGCGCCGCAGCGTGAACGACATCGCGGCGTGTCTCAAGCCGAGCCGGATGACAGGCCGAACCCGCGGGTCACACCACCAGGCTGATAATTCGCCGGGGAACGTATTTCTGCTTGCGCAGCGGGCTCCCGCCGATGTGCGCGGCAACGTTGGGCTCGGCTAAAGCGGCGGCTACGACATCGGCCTCGTCCGCGGAGGCGGCAACCGTCACACGCCCCCTGACTTTGCCATTGACCTGCACGGGCATCACGACGGTGTCCTCAGACAACAGCGCAGGGTCGGCTGTGGGGAACTCTGCCCAGTTCACCGACTCCGCCCTGCGCTGCGGTGCGGGCTGCCCGGCGCAGAGCCGGTGCCAGAGTTCCTCAGCGAAGTGCGGCACCAGCGGAGCCAGCATCAACACGAGCGCTTCGGCCACCTCGCGGGGCGCGGCGGCGCCGCGGCGGGTGATCTCGTTGTTCAGCTCTGTGAGCTTGGCGATCGCCGTGTTGAACCGCATGCCCTCCATGTCGGAACGGACGCCGTGGACTGTGCGATGAAGCAACCTGCTGAGATGCTCGTCGGCGGGCTCGTCGCTCACCCACAGCTCGCCGCTGCTTTCGTCGATGACGTTGCGCCACACTCGCTGCAACATCCGCTGGGCGCCCACCACCGAGCGCGTCTCCCATGGCCTGTCCTTGTCGATCGGCCCCATAAACATCTCGTAGAGGCGCAGCGTGTCCGCGCCGTATGAGGCGTACATGTCGTCGGGGGTTACCGAGTTCTTCAGCGACTTGCCCATCTTCCCGAACTGGCGGGTCACCGGCCGACCCGAATGCCAGAAACCGGCCGCCGCGGAGCCTTCCACCTCGTCCGCGGGGACGTACACGCCGCGGCTGTCACAGTACGCGGCCGCGAGTATGTAGCCCTGGTTGACGAGCCGCTTGAAAGGCTCCGGCCCCGACACACGGCCCAGGTCGTAGAGCACTTTGTGCCAGAAGCGGGCGTAGAGCAGGTGCAGCACGGCGTGCTCTACACCGCCGACGTACAAGTCGACCCCGCCCACGCCGTCGCCGGGGTCGCTCATCCAGTAGCGCTCCACCGCGGGGTCGACAAGCGCTTCGTCGTTAGCGGGATCCAAATAGCGCAGGTAGTACCAGCATGAGCCGGCCCACTGCGGCATGGTGTTAAGTTCCCGGCGGTAGCGGCGCGGCCCCTCGCCGTCGAGGTCGAGTTCGATATCTGCCCAGCTGTCGACCCGGCTCAGCGGCGGCTTTGGGGCGGAATCCCCGTCTAAGGCCCGCGGCGCCCAGTCCGTGAGTTCGGGAAGCTCGACGGGAAGCATCTCCTCGGGGAGCCCCACGGGAAGGCCGTCGCTGTCGAACACTACCGGGAACGGCTCGCCCCAATAGCGCTGACGGCTGAACAGCCAGTCTCTCAGCTTGTGGGTGACCGTGGCCGACCCAAAGCCGGTCTCGGTCAGCCACTCGACGATCCTGACGAAGGCGTCGGCCCTGCTGAGCCCATCGAGGAAGCCGGAGTTGATCGAAGCGCCCTCACCGGAATAGGCCTCGTCGTCGGGATGATCCGGCGGCGGCTGGACGGTTCGGATGATCGGCAGGCCGAAGCGCTTTGCGAAAGCCCAATCGCGCTCGTCCTCGCCAGGCACGGCCATGACCGCGCCGGTGCCGTAGCCCATCAGCACGTAGTCGGCGACGAACACAGGCACGCGGCTGCCGTTCACCGGCACCACGGCGGAAACACCCAAGTAAACACCGGTCTTGTTGCCGATGTCCCGGCGCTCGTCGTCGGTCATTTCAGCAGCGCGGGCCCGGTAGGCGGCGACCGCCTCCGCCGGAGTGGCCGCTCCCGCGGTCCACGCGGGGTCGGTGCCGGCGGGCCAAGCGTCGGCGGTGAGGACGTCCACGAGCGGGTGCTCTGGCGCGAGCACCATGTAGGTGGTACCGAACACGGTGTCGGGACGGGTGGTGAAAACGTCAATCACCGGCTCAGCCGCCCCGGAGTCGCTGACCCAGGAGGGCGACGGCGTGTCTGCGCCTTCTGGCTGTGCCGCAAGGAAAGAGATCAGAGCGCCCTCTGAGCGGCCGATCCAGTTGCGCTGCATCGTCTTGACGGACTCCGGCCAATCGAGCAGGTCGAGGTCTTCGAGCAGGCGATCTGCGTAGGCCGTGATCCGCAGCATCCACTGTCGCAGCGGACGCCGGAACACCTCGTGGTTGCCGCGCTCGGACCGGCCCTCGGCGGTGACCTCCTCGTTTGCCAGAACCGTGCCCAGTGCCGGACACCAGTTGACCGGCGCGTCGTCCACGTAGGCGAGACGGTGTTCGTTGATCACCGCAGCTCGCTCCGGCTCGCTCAGCTCCGACCAGACGCGGTCGCCCGGCGGCTTGCGCGCGCCTGATTCGAAATCTGCTCTGAGCTCTGAGATCGGGCGGGCGCGGTTGGCGTCGGGGTCGAACCAGGAGTTGAAGATCAGCAGGAATATCCACTGCGTCCACCGGTAGTAAGCCAAGTCGGTGGTGGCGATCGCCCGGCGCCGGTCGTGGCCGAGCCCCAGCCTGCGCAACTGGCGGCTCATGTTGGCGATGTTGGCCTCGGTGTTGTGCCTGGGATGCTGCCCGGTCTGGCGGGCGTGCTCCTCCGCGGGCAGCCCGAACGCGTCGAACCCCATCGTGTGCAACACGTTGAAGCCCGTCATGCGCTTGAACCGGGCGTACACGTCGGTGGCGATGTAGCCCAGCGGGTGGCCAACATGTAGTCCCGATCCCGACGGGTACGGGAACATGTCCATGATGAACAGCTTGGGACGCGTCGCCGCCGGGTTGTCCGGGTCGCTCAGCGATCCCGTCGGGTTTGGGGCTTCATACACGCCTTGGTCGTCCCAAGCCTGCTGCCACTTCAGCTCGATCTCGGCCGCCATCGCGGCGTCGTAACGGCAGGACGGGACGTCGGCTCGGGGCATCTCTTCAAGGTTAGAAGCCTTCGGCACGCCGCAGGCGCCGGGACGCTCTCTGCTGCGCTCGGGGCACCGCCGTCGGCGGTGCCCCGAGCGGCTTCGCATTTACCAACCCTGTGGTACAGTTCTGTTCCACATTGCGGGACAGGTCCGCAGTACGGAACGCACTACGGCAACGCTTTATGACAACGCTCTACTTCTAGGGCGCTGGCAGCCGGGGTTGCGGCGGCCCGTACACCAGTGCGCCATGTCACATCTCGACCAACGGGGAGGGCCCAGCCGGATGACCGACACCCTTGAAGCCGCCAATGCCATCGATGAGATCGCACAATTCGGCGAAGAAGAGGAATACGACGATCTGGACCTGTCGAGCCTCGATGACGACGAGCTCACCGAGCAGATGCACGATGATCTCTACGACGGGTTAGCCGACGAGATCGCGGAGGGCACGAACATTCTGCTGGAGCGCGGCTGGCCGGCCGACAAAGTGCTCAACGACGCTCTCGTCGAAGGCATGCGCATCGTCGGCATCGACTTCCGCGACGGCATCCTGTTCGTTCCCGAAGTGTTACTGGCAGCCAACGCCATGAAGGCGGGGATGGCGATACTGCGGCCGCTACTGGCTGAGACCGGCGCTGAGCCCATCGGAAGCGTCGTGATAGGCACCGTAAAGGGCGACATCCACGACATCGGCAAGAACCTCGTGGCGATGATGCTGGAGGGGGCGGGATTTGAGGTGTTCGACCTCGGAATAAACACCGACGCTGAGGAATTCTTGGCCGCTCTCGACGAGCACAAGCCCGACATCTTGGGCATGTCGGCGCTGTTGACCACCACCATGCCCTACATGAAAGTGGTGATCGAGACCTTGATCGAAAAGGGGCTGCGCGACAAATACATCATCTTGGTGGGGGGCGCGCCCCTTAACGAGGAGTTCGGCGCGGCCATCGGCGCGGATGCCTACTGCCGTGACGCGGCTGTAGCCGCCGAGACGGCCAAGGCGCTGATCACCGCTCGCCGCGCCGCCGCCTGATGCCGCCGGCCGCGGCGGCTGAGCCCAAGCTGGGGGTTCTGCCCAAGCCGAGGGTTCTGATAATTGCCTGTGGCGCGCTGGCCCGAGAGCTGCGCGACATCACGCAGGGTTTCGATCACCTCACGCTGGAATGCCTGCCGGCCAAGCTCCACAACCGTCCCGAGCAGATACCGGACGCGGTGCGCCGACGCGTGCGCGCCGCACGTGCCAGCGGCCGGTTCCACACCATCCTGGTGGGCTACATGGACTGCGGAACCGGCGGCCTGCTCGACAGGGTCTGCGCTGAGGAGGGCGTCGAGCGCCTTCCCGGGCCCCACTGCTACGAGCTTTATGCCGGCGCGGCCCGCTTCGCTGCATGGCAAGACGACGAGCCCGGCACGTTCTACCTGACCGACTACATAGTGAGGCACTTCGACCGGCTGGTGATGGACGGCCTCGGCATCAGCGACCACCCTGAGCTGCGAGACATGTACTTCGGCAACTACACCCGCGTGATCCATCTCGCCCAGACCGACGACGAGCGCCTCGACCGCAAGGCGCGACAGGCCGCGGATCGCCTCGGACTGCGGCACGAACGCGTTCGCACGGGCTTCGGTGGCCTGGATTGGAGCGTGGTGGAGCTAAGCAGCAAGCCGCCCGCTCTGACGCGATGATCCGCCTGACGGAGGCCGGGTGATCAGGTGGGCGGCGGCCGGCGAGACTCGAACCCGCGCCTGGGCCCCGCGAGCGACGCCGCCGTGCCGGCGCGCCGAGGCCGGCGGCGCCGAAGCCGAGCGGGCGGCCTGGTAGTGATCTCTTGGCGCGACATCCCCGCCCAGGTCAACGCGTCCGCATCGGGCGCGAGGGTGCAGCGCATACTCCCCCGGCGCTTCCAGCGCGCTATCGACCGGGCCGCGATGGTGGCCGGCAAGACGCAGGCGTCGCAGTACGTGGGCGAGTGGCGGCGCAGCGTTGTCAACGCAGGCAACCCCGACCCTGAGATCTCAGCCCGCGAGGCTGCCGCGAAGCTTGAGGAGGCGTTTCCCATGGAACGGCTCAACAAGTTCGTGAAGGCCGGCGGCTGGGATCCGGACCGGGCCGAATCGCACGCACCGCAGGAGGATCCGAAGTGACCGACACCGTGGTCAGCTCCGCTACGAGAGAAGCGGTGATCGGCTTCGACCGGCCCTTCGTGATGATCGGCGAGCGCATCAACCCAACCGGACGGAAGCTGCTGGCCGCCGAGATGCGAGCCGGCGACTTCAGCCGCGTCGAGGCCGACGCGCTCGCCCAGACCGCAGCCGGCGCCCACATGCTCGACGTCAACGCCGGCATCCCGCTGGCCGACGAGCCGGCGCTGCTGGCGCGGGCCGTGAAGCTGGTCCAGCAGGTGACCGACGTGCCGCTGTCGATCGATTCGTCGATCGTCGAGGCCCTCGAGGCGGCCATCGCGGTGTACGAAGGCAAGCCGCTGATCAACTCCGTGACCGGCGAGAACGAGGTGATGGAGCGAGTGCTTCCGCTGGTGGCGCGCCACCGGGCCGCGGTGGTGGCCATCTCAAACGACGAGACCGGCATCAGCGAAGACCCGGATGTCCGCTTCGCGGTGGCCCAAAGAATCGTGCAGCGCGCCGCCGATCATGGGATTCCCGCCCACGACGTGGTGGTCGACCCGCTTGTGATGCCCATCGGCGCCATGCGCACAGCAGGCCAGCAAGTCTTCCGGCTTGTGCGGCGTCTGCGCGGTGAGCTCGGCGTGAACACCACCTGCGGCGCCAGCAATGTGAGCTTCGGCCTGCCGGCTCGCCACGCGATCACCGGCACGTTCCTGTCGATGGCGATCAGCGCGGGGATGACCTCGGCGATCATGAACCCGCTGCACCCTGAAGTGAAGAGGTCGGTGATGGCAGCGAATGTGCTCACCGGCCGCGACCGTGATTGCGCCGAGTGGATCGCGGAGCACCGCGACCCCGCGTCGGCGCGCTCCCGGACGACTTCTCGGACGCGGCGGCGACGGCGACGCCGCTCGGTCTGAAGCCGACGCGCCGCCCGTGGTCGCCTGAGGTCGTCATGGCCCCGGAGGTCGACGAGCCGCCCCGCAGAATGCGTGTGGTGTTCACACCGGCGGGCATCAGCGTGACCGCAGCGCCGGGCGCGACGGTGCTCGACGCGGCCAGGGCGGGCGGCGTAGACCTCGACTCCGTCTGCGGCGGCAGAGGTCTGTGCGGACGCTGCCAGGTGTCGGCTGTGGAGGGCGAACTGGCCAAGTGGGGCATCGTCAGCCGAGCCAGCGCCCTATCACGGCCCGGCCCGACAGAACGGCGCTATCGGGGCCGACGCCCAATCGCCGAGGGCTGCCGCCTCGGCTGCCAAGCGCTGGTGCTCGACGACGTCGTCATCGACGTGCCGGCGGCCAGCCAGGTGCACCGGCCCGTGGTGCGCAAGCAGATCGATCTCGGCGATGTGGCGGTCGATCCGTCTGTGACTCTGCATTATGTTGAGGTGCCGGCCGCGGTGCTGGGCGACGAGATGGCCGACGCGGACGCGATCGCCGCGGCGCTTGACTCCGAATGGGGACTGCCCGGTGTGGAGTTCGGTATTCGCTCCCTCACCCAGGCGGGTCCCGCCCTTGCCGCCGGCGGGCGTGCGGCCACCGTTGCCGTCCACGACCGCAGGCGCGTGCTCGCGGTGCGGCCCAGCTACTCCGATGCGGCCTACGGCGCGGCGGTCGACGTGGGCTCCACCACCGTCGCGGGCTACCTGCTCGAGCTCGCCACCGGCGATGTGGCGGCAACCGCCGGGCGGATGAACCCGCAAATCCGCTTCGGTGAGGACCTGATGAGCCGTGTGTCGTATGTGATGATGAACCCCGGAGGCGATGCCGAGCTGACGGCCGCAGTGCGCGGGGCCATCGACGAACTCGTCGGTGAGCTGTGCGAGACCGCCGCCACCGACCGCGCCTATGTGCACGACCTGGTTGTGGTCGGCAACCCGATCATGCACCATCTCGTTCTGGGCATCGACCCGACGCCGCTGGGGACGGCGCCGTTCACCCTCGCCACTAGCAAGGCTGTTAGGGGCAGGGCCTCAGACATCGGAGTTGACCTGCCGAACGCCGCTCTGTACGTCGGCCCGTGCATCGCCGGGCACGTCGGCGCTGACGCTGCGGCGGTGACGCTGTCGGAGGGGCCGCACCGCTCCTCGGCGCCGATGCTTGTGGTGGACGTCGGCACCAACGCCGAGATCGTGCTCGGCGACGGCCGTCAGGTGTTGGCCGCGTCGAGCCCCACCGGACCGGCGTTCGAAGGGGCGCAGATCAGCTGCGGGCAGCGAGCCACAGCGGGTGCCATAGAGCGCCTGCGGATCAGCCCGCAGACTCTTGAGCCGCGCTTCAAGGTGATCGGCTGCGACAAGTGGTCTGACGAACCGGGTTTCGACGCGGCGCTCGCTAAAGCCGGGCTTGAAGCGTCGGGGCTCTGTGGCTCCGGGATCATAGAGGCGATCGCTGAGATGTTCCTCGCTGGGATTATCGACCGCCACGGGGTGATATCCGGCGCGCTGACGAAGCGGACTGCACGCGTGGAAGCCGATGGCCGCACCTTCAGCTACGTGCTGCAGCGCAGCCCAATCCGACTGGCGATCACCCAGAACGATGTGCGGGCCATCCAGCTGGCCAAGGCTGCTCTTCGGGCCGGCATCGACCTGCTACTGGAGCACTCCGAGATACGCCGTGTGCGCGACATCCGCTTGGCCGGGGCCTTCGGCACTCACATCAGCCCGGTGCATGCCATGGTGCTGGGACTCGTCCCCGACGCGCCCGCCGGAGGAGTGCGGGCAGTGGGCAACGCCTCGGGCACGGGCGCCGCGCGGATGCTGCTGTCGAGGCGCCAGCGCGCCGAGATCGAGGCGACGGTGAACTCGATCGTCAAGATCGAGACCGCCACGCAGCCCCGCTTTCAGGAGCTGTTCGTCGCGGCGATGGCGTTCCCGCACGAAACCGCCCCCACGCCGTACCTGGCCGAAGCCGTGAACCTTCCCGACCCCGCGGTGAGCGCGGGCACCGCCGGCCGGAGCGCCCGCAACGCGGCCTCGGGGGCGAGACGTCGGCGACGCAGGCGCGCAACGGCGCGTCCAGGCGGCTGAGCGTGGCCCGCCGGCCGGCCGCGTGCGCCGGTGAGCGCCGCCGACACGAGCGAGACAACCGATCTGCCAACCGACTAGCGAGAGAGGCGCGATGAGCCAGACAAGAGCGACCGCAGGCGGCCGGCGGCGACGCAGGGGCGGCCGGCGGCGAGGCGGCGGCGGACGGGCCAGACGGCGGGCGGCGCGGGCTGCCCCCGCCGCAGCGACGCCCTATCTGAAGCGACGGCTGGCCCCGGTGGAGCTCATCGACACAGAGGGCCTGGAAGCGATCGAACAGAACGCTGAGACGATCCTCTCCGAGATCGGCATCGCCTTCCAGGAGTTCCCCGAGGCGCTGTCGCTGCTGCGAGAGGCGGGCGCTGATGTCGACGGCGAACTGGTGAAGTTCCCGCCGGGCATGTGCCGCCAGATCGTGCGAGACAACGCCCCTGCCACCTACACCCAGCACGCCCGCAACCCAGCGCGCAACGTCCAGATCGGCGGCAACTCCACCGTGTTTGCTCCCAGCTACGGGTCACCTTTCGCGTTCGACCTAGACCGCGGCCGCCGCTACGCCACGCTGGACGACTTCGAGAACGCGGTGAAACTCGTGTATAGGCTTCCCGGACTTCATCACAGCGGCGGCACCGTGTGCGAGCCGGTTGATGTTCCGGTGAACAAGCGGCACCTCGACATGGTGTACGCGCACCTTCGCTACAGCGACAAGCCTTTCATGGGCTCCGTGACGGCCGCTGAGAGGGCTGCCGACTCGGTGGAGATGGCCCGAATCGCGTTCGGCGGCGACCTGCGCGACCGCACCGTCATGACGTCGCTGATCAACGCCTCGTCGCCTATGCGCTGGGATGCCACGATGCTGGGCGCGGCTACCGAGTACGCGAGGGCCAACCAGGCGTGCGTCGTGAGCCCGTTCATCCTCGCCGGCGCGATGTCGCCCGTGACCGTGGCAGGGCTGGCCGCGCAGGCTTTGGCCGAGGCGCTGTCGGGCATGGCCTACCTACAGCTTGTGCGTCCGGGCGCGCCCGTGGTTTTTGGCACCTTCGCGTCGTCGATGTCGATGGCGACCGGCGCGCCGACGTTCGGCACGCCCGAGGCCGGACAGGCGATCTACGTGATGGCGGCGCTAGCCCGGCGGGTCGGAGTGCCGTTCCGGTCGGGCGGCCAGTTCACGTCGTCGAAGCTGCCCGACGCGCAGGCCGCGTACGAGTCGGCCCACACTTTGTTCCCCACAGTGCAGGCCGGGGTCAATTTTGTGCTTCACGCCGCGGGCTGGCAGGAGGGAGGCCTGACGTTGGGATTCGAGAAGCTGTTACTCGACGCCGACCAACTCACGGCCATGGAGGTCTGGGCCCGAGGGGTGGACATGAGCGACAACGGCCAGGCCATGGAGGCCTTTCGCACCAACGACCATGGCCAGCACTTCCTGGGCAACGCCCACACCCTCGCGAACTTCGAGAACGCCTTCTGGCGCTCCGACCTCTGCGATGACGGCAGCTTCGAGCAATGGCGTGACGAGGGCTCGCTCTCGGCCGCCCGGCGAGCTAACGCCCGATACAAGAGCCTGCTCTCCGAGTACGAGCCACCCCCCATTGACGACACCGTCGATGCCGAGCTGAAGGACTACTTAGCGCGGCGCAAAGCAGAGATGCCAGACGAGATCGGCTGACCCCGGCGGCTGATCCCTTCGGGGCTGAAAGTGGCGAGTGATCCCTTCGGGGCTGAAAGTGGCGAGCCGCGGGTGGAGCCGGCGCGGTCAGTTCAGGCGGCTGCGGCCAGTTCGCCAGTTCAGGCGGCGCGGCTAGTTCAGGCGGCTGCGGCCCGCTGCGCGGGAAGGCGAAGGCCGATCATCTCAGCAGCCTCGCGAAGCGCGGCGTGCCACTCGTCCATTTCGGCCTTGGCGGCGGCCTGCAAGGACATGACGGCGTGGCCTATGGCGAGGTGAGCCGCCTCGATCGTGGTCTCCGGCGACTCCGCTGCACGGGAAACCGCAGCAAAGCCCGCCGAGATCCCGGAGTGGACGTCGTTGTTCCTCTGGACGGACGCTGCCGCCCACTCCGACAGCGCTCTGACCGCCCGCGGCCGGGAGCGGTTCAACGGGTCTGCCAACACCGCGTCCACCCAGATGTCCCAGCCGTGCGAGCGGCTGCCGACAACGCTGTCGCTGCCGTGTCCGGTTTCTTCAGCGTATTGCAGGTATGCGTTCCATATCTGAGACTCTCCAGCCATGCTCAGGCTCCCTCCTGTTAGATGGCGGCTTCTCGCTCTCGGCGCTTCGCACCGCGGTGACGACCGGCTCATCATACGCGGCGAAGACGGCTCGGCCTCGCGGAGGGCCGCGGTGTTAACCGGACTGCTGCTGTCGTCCGCTCTGAGGACGCCGGGGACGGCTGCGGGGACGGCGCAGCAGGTTGGCCGCCATGGCTGAGGCCCGGGCCGGCCAGGCCACGAACTTGCCCTGCTCGGCCACGGGAAGAGCCTCATGGACCAGCATCCGGTAGGCGACATACCCCACCACGATCACGTGCGGCACCACCAGCATCACAAAAAACGCCTGCGGTGTGGTCGCCGCCATGACCGCGCCGGCGACGGTCGGGCCGACAACCGCACCGATGCCTACGGAGCGCACCAGCGAGGCGCTGGCACCATTGAGCTGTCTCGCCGACACGTTGTCGCCCGCGATGACGATGGCAAGCGAGTAAAGCGGGAACGTGGCCCCGCCCAGTGTGAACATGAGAGCCAGCGACGGCAGCGAACCGGGTGCCACCATCAGATGCAGCCCTGAAGCGGCAGACGCGACCGCGGCCACAACGAACACCACATAGCGGCGCTGAACCCGATCAGAGACCGCACCCACGGGCCATTGCATCACGACCGAGCCGACGATCGAAGCCGCCGTGAACAGGGCGATGCGAGTGACCGGCAGCCCCTCGGTCGCGGCGTAGAGGGCGCCGAGGCCGACGAGTGTGCCCTGCGCTGTGCCCACGCAGAAGGAGGTGACGACCGCGACCGGCGCCTGGCCGAAGAGCCGCCGCAGCGGCATCTCTTCGGGCACCGACAGCTCCGGCGCCCGGTTTGCCGACAGCGACACCGGCACAAGCGACATCGAGATCAGCGTCGATGAGACGATGAACAGCTTGAAGCCGTCGGGGTCGGCAGCGTTCAGCAGGAACTGGCCGGTGCCCATCCCGCCCATCGTGGCCACCATGTAGAGAGCCAGCAGGCGGCCGCGGGTTGCGTTGGTGGCGATGTTGTTTAGCCACGATTCCACTGTCACGAAGATTCCAGCCATGCAAAGACCGAAGGCAAACCTGAGAACGGCCCACGACAGGGGATGAATCCACACAGAGAACAAGATCGCGGCTGCCGAGGTCATCGAGGTCAACGCGGCGAACACGCGGATGTGGCCGACGGTGCTCAAGAAGTGCTCGGCGGCTTTGGTGCCGAACAGGAACCCCAGGAAATAGGCGGCCAACACGAAGCTGCTGATCGCCAGTCCGAAGCCCTCGGATTCTGCCCGCACTCCCAGCAGCGACCCCTGCAGACCGTTGCCGGCCATCAGCAGCACCATGCCCAACAGCAGCGACCGAGCCGCCTTGATACCCGCGCGGGCGGCGGGCGGCTGGCGCGCCGGGCCGCGCTCGCCGCACAGCAGCGACCGAGCCGCTTTGATACCCGCGCGGGCGGCGGGCGGCTGGCGCGCCGGGCCGCGCTCGCCGCTGGGCTCGGGCCACTGGACAGCGTTGGCGTCCACAAACCGGATCGTAGCGATGCCCTTTGGAAGGCCGGCTGAGAATCAGCGTGATGTGCCGGCGTGGCTGTGTGACTCTTGTCTCAAAGCAGGAATCGTCGAGACGGCCGGGGCCGCTGTCCAGCGTGCGCTCAACCGCGGTCGGCCGGATGGTGAGGCGCGGCGGCGAGGGCTTCCGCGATGGCTTTGCGCGTGACTACGGGGCTCTCTGTCTGCATGAAATGGCCGACGCGGTCGAGGTACACGGTCGTCGCTAACCCTGGCCCGAAGGCCGCGATCATCTTCTGCGCGGCTCGGTTCGGGGTCATCTTGTCCTCCGCGCCGAGAACCAGCGTCACCGGGCACCGCACCTGCCTCGCCGCGGAGGTCGCTCCGCGGTACTTGCCACAGGCCGCGAGGTCGTTACCAAGCACGCCCGGCGGCGACCGGTCGAGCAGAGCGGTGGTACCGCCGATCAGCCACATGCCCGGCGAGGCGTGGCCGCCCACATGGGCTCTTTGGCCCACTCCCCATGACGCTATGAGCCGTCCGGCGAGCGGATCGTCGGCGTCGGCGGCAGCCTGCAGCGCGGGATGAACGGGCATGGCCCCGGCTGTGCCCAGCAGCACGATCGAGCGGACCGTCTCGGGGTGGCGGGCGGCAGCTTCAAGCACGACGAACGTGCCCATCGAGTGCCCCACCAGATGCGCTGGCGCCAGCGCGAGTTCGGTCACCGCCGACGCGAGCCAGTCACCCATCTCTTCGATGGTGCCCAGCGCGGGTCCTTCGCTACCGCCGTGGCCGGGCAGGTCAAGAGCCGCGACCCGGTAGCCATGATGCGCGATCCAGCGCGTCTGCATCTGCCAGACCGTGCGGTCGCCACCGGCGCCGTGCACGAGCACCGCGGCTGGCTCGTCGCCGCTGTGGTCGCGTCCGCCGGTGGCGTAGCGGACACTCCGCCCGCCGACTGTCTTGCGCATCCTCCGAGCGGGCCTACTACCGCCGCTTCACCCAGCGGGCCCGCTGCCGGTCAGCGCTGGGATGCCTTGAGAGCCCGCTCAAGGTCTTCGACGATGTCGCTGGGGTCTTCGAGGCCCACCGAGATTCTCACCAGGTCTTCGCCCACGCCGGCCGCGGTCAGGTCTTCGGCCGACATCTGCTGGTGGGTGGTGCTCGCCGGGTGGATCACCAGCGTCTTGGCGTCGCCAACGTTTGCCAGATGCGACGCCAGCCTCACCGACTCGATGAACTTCGCCCCAGCGGCGCGCCCGCCGACGATGCCGAAGCTCAAGATCGCGCCGGCACCCCGCGGATACAGTCGGGAGGCCAGCTCATGGTCGGGGTGATCGGGAGCAGAGGGGTGTTTGACCCAGGCGACCGCGTCGTTCGCTCTCAGGGCATCGACCACCGCCGTGGTGTTGGCCACATGGCGTTGCATCCGCAGCGGCAGCGTCTCGACGCCCTGCAGTATCTGGAACGCGTTGGCCGGGCTCATGCAGGCCCCGAAGTCTCGGAGCCCTTCAGCACGGGCGCGGCTGATAAAGGCCGCCGGGCCGAACTCGTCGGCGAAGCTGATCCCGTGGTAGCCGGCATAGGGCTCGGTGATCGTGTCGAACCGGCCTGAGGCGTCCCAGTCGAAGCGGCCGCCATCTACCAGTAAGCCGCCAAGGGCGACGCCGTGGCCGCCGAGAAACTTGGTGGCCGAGTGCATAACGATGTCGGCGCCGTGCTCAAGAGCCTGGATGAGGTACGGCGTGGAGAACGTGGCGTCCACCATCAGAGGCAAGCCCCGGGCATGGGCAACCTCAGCCACAGCCTCGATATCGAGCACCTCGATGCCGGGGTTGCCGAGCGTCTCGGCGAACACCAGCCGGGTGCGGTCGGTGACGGCCGCAGCGAACTCGTCGCTGCGGCGGGGGTCGACGAAAGTAGCGGTGATGCCGAACCTTGGAAGCGTGAGATTCAACATGTTGTGGGTGCCGCCGTAGATATTGCGGCTTGCAACAATGTGACCGCCCGAGCCCATCAGCGCTGACACCGCCAAGAAGAAAGCAGCCTGACCGCTGGCAGTCGCCACCGCGCCTACGCCGCCCTCCAGCGCGGCGATTCGCTCTTCGAGCACCGCCACGGTGGGGTTGGAGATGCGCGAATAGATGTGGCCGGGGACTTCAAGGTTGAACAGGCCGGCCGCCTGGTCGGTGTCCTCGAAGGAGTACGACGTCGTGAAATAAATAGGGACAGCGCGGGCCCCGGTCGCGGGGTCACTGTGCTGGCCTGCATGAAGGCTCAGCGTGTCGAAGCGAAGGAAGTCCGGCTCGATCATCTCAAGCCTGACTTTATCTTCGTCCGGGGCCCTGGCTGTGTCCCGGACTGTTGTTGACTCGGCTCAGCGACTGGCACCGCCTTCTGGCAGAGGACCTGACATCTCGGGTGCAGCTGAGCCGCTGAGCCGGATGTCAGCGATGGGCCTTGTAAGGCTTATTTGCCGCCTTGCCGACGACCGCGGCAACACTCTCGGCTGTGCCTACGGCGAAGCCGGGGCCCACACCGTCACGCCATACGGCATCGGCATCATCTTTTGTCTCGATCTTGTGGTCGTTGACCGGTGCAGGCGATGAGCCCATGACACCTCCTCTGTTGGAACTTCGTGCTGCTCGCGCAACACAAGCCTACCGCTGTGAGTATCTTACCGCTGATTATTTTCCCACATAGCCGGCGACCGTGCAAGGACCTCGTGCCGGTAGAAGGGCAGCGGCTCGGACGGCAGCGGCGTGTTGCCGGCTATGAGGTCGGCGGCCTTTTCGGCCAGCATCATCACCGGGGCGTAGATGTTGGCGTTGGTGACATAGGGCATCGACGACGCGTCCACAACGCGCAGGCCGCTCACGCCGTGCACCTCGAGCGTGTCGGGATGCAGCACGGCGTCGTCGCTCACGCCCATCTTCGCGGTGCAGGACGGGTGAAGCGCCGTCTCGGCGTCGCGTCGCACCCAGTCGAGTATCTGCTCGACTGTGCGCACTTCCGGGCCGGGCGACACCTCGCCGCCGTTGAACTCCGCCATAGAGGGCTGGCTGAGGATCCGTCTGGCGTGCTTTAGTGCCTCGACCCACTCTCGGCGGTCTTCGGGGGTGGACAGGTAGTTGAAGCGCAGCGCGGGCTTGGAGCGCGGGTCGGGCGAGACGATCCGCACCGTCCCTCGGGAGTTGCTGCGCATCGGCCCGACATGCACCTGGTAGCCGTGGCCGCCGGAAGGCGCTGAGCCGTCATAGCGAACGGCGACAGGCAGGAAGTGGAACATCAGGTTGGGGTAGGCCTCGTCGTCGTTGCTACGGATAAAGCCGCCTGCTTCGAAGTGGTTGGTGGCGCCCGGCCCGCGGCGGGCCAGCCACTGCAGCCCGATCCAAGGCCAGCGCCAACGGGCCAGCTGCGGCTGCATCGATACCGGCCGGCGGCAGGCATGCTGAACGTAGACCTCCAAATGGTCTTGCAGATTGGCGCCCACGCCGTCGAGGCCGGCCACAGCGTCGATGCCGTGACGCTTCAGCAGATCGGGCGGGCCTACGCCGGAGAGCTGCAGCAGCTGCGGCGAGTTGATGGCACCCCCGCAGCAGATCACTTCGCCGGCTCGCACGGTTCGGGGCCGCCCGCGCTTCAAGTACGCCACGCCGACAGCCCGGTCGCCCTCGAATAAGAGGCGTGTGGCGACAGCTCGCGTGACAAGCCGCAAATTGGGGCGCCGCAGCACCGGGTGCAGGTAGGCCCGCGCCGCGCTCAGGCGCCGGCCACGGCAGACGTTGCGGTCGAAAGCGGCGAAGCCCTCCTGGCGGTAGCCGTTCACGTCGTCGGTTCGCGGGTGGCCGGCCTGCTCGGCGGCGGAGAGGAAAGCCTCGAACAGCGGATTGGATGCCGGGCCGCGCTCCAGCACCAACGGGCCGTCGACGCCGCGGTGGTCGTCGTCTTCCCCGGCGGCCAGGCAGTTCTCCATCCGCTTGAAATAGGGCAGGCAGCTGGCGTAGTCCCAGTGCTGCATCCCGGGATCGGCGGCCCATTGCTCGTAGTCGAGCGGGTTGCCGCGCTGGAAGATCATGCCGTTGATGCTCGACGAACCGCCGAGCACCTTGCCCCGTGCGTGGTAGACACGGCGCCCGCCCATGTGCGGCTCGGGCTCCGACGCGTACTGCCAGTCGTAGAAGCGGCTACCGATGGGGAATGAGAGCGCCGCGGGCATGTGGACGAACACGTCGAAGCGCCAGTCTTTGCGGCCCGCCTCGAGTACCAGCACCGATGTAGCGGCGTCCGCGCTGAGGCGGTTGGCCAGCACGCAGCCCGCCGAGCCGCCTCCTACAATCACGTAGTCAAAGTGTTTCTTGATGCTCACGCCCCCGTCTATCCGCGCCTGCCGGTGACCTCGGATAAGTGACAATACGCAACATGAATACCGACATCCATAGCACGCAGAACGACACCAGCACATCTGAAGGCCGCACGAACGACAACAGCACGTCTGCGGGCCGCACGTCTGAGGGCCGCTGCTTGTGCGGCGGAGTGAGCTACGCGGTGGACGGACATCTGCGCCCGGTGTGGAACTGCCACTGTTGGCGATGCCGCCGCTGGACCGGACACTTCATGGCTGCGACGAACTGCGCCCGTGATGAGATCGCGTTCGACAGCGACGAAACGCTGGAGTGGCATCATCCCAGCAGCGACCCGAACGTGGTCTACGGCTTCTGTAGGCGATGCGGTTCGTCGCTGTTCTGGACGGTCGTCGGCTCTACCAGGATCTCCATCTGCGCGGGAACGCTTGATCCGCCCACCGGGCTCAGCACCGACGTGGTCGTGTTCAGTGAGGACGCCTCCGACTACCACACCCTCGACACAAGCCTGCGTCAGCGCCCCGCAGACTGACGCCAAGCCGAATCCGGGGGCGACAACACGTCGCACACCGGTCCGCAACAACCACCGGTCCGCAACGATTTCGGGGCGAGGTCAGCCCCGCATGCGGGTGCCGTCGGGGTCCCACAGTGGGCCGCTGAGCATCACCGCCGGGCGCCGATCTCCGATGATCTCGATCTCGAAGCGGCCGCTGACGCCGTCCTCGGCGCCCGAGGCGGCCAGCGGCGCGGGCACGTATCCCATGGCCACAGACGTCTCGCTGTGGTGGGCATACCCGCCGGAGGTGATCCGGCCGACCACCTCGCCGTCGTGCCAGACAGGCTCGTCGCCGATGGCGTCCACCCCGTGCGGGCCTTCTTCGGCGTCCACCAC
This sequence comes from Acidimicrobiales bacterium, assembly GCA_965214945.1. Classification (GTDB taxonomy): domain Bacteria; phylum Actinomycetota; class Acidimicrobiia; order Acidimicrobiales; family Aldehydirespiratoraceae; genus JAAXHB01. The sequence goes on from OZ244029.1 coordinate 2,265,331, forward strand.
GAATGTGCACAGCCGCACGGCGGCGCCGGGACCGCCTTCGCTGTACTTGGACGCGAGGGCGTCGCGACCGATGAAGTCCTTGTCCATGCGGGCGAAGCGGCCCAGCCCCGCCTCGAATACGTCGTAGACCGGCCTGTACTCGCGGGCCCATCCGCCGAAGCCTTTCTCCAGCCGCAGCGAGTTGAGTGCGTGCAGGCCGAACAGCTTCAGCCCGTAAGCGGCGCCGGCCTCGACGAGCAGGTCGAACACATACCGCTGGTACTCCGACGGCATCCACAGCTCGTACCCGAGATCGCCGGTGAAGCTGATGCGGGCGCACCACACGGGCGCTAGGCCCACCTCGATCTCGGCGAAGCCCATGAAGCGGATCCCTCGGTCGGAGACGTCTGATTCGGTGACTTCGGCCAGCAGAGCCCGAGACGCCGGCCCCGCTATCGCCAGCCCGCAAAGCTGCACGCCCAGGGTGCGCCAAGCTACTGAGCCGTCCGCGGGCAGGTGCTGGTCGAACCAGCGCTCATAGTGGCGCTCAGCAGCGCCCGACCCGAACAGCACGAAACTCTCGCCTCGGCGCACGTTGGCGGTAGCACCCCCGGTGAGCGCCGCAACGGGCCCCTCAGCCCGGCCGCGGGCGGCGGGCAGCGCGGCCGTGGTGAGATCGCCAACGAGGTTGCCGGCGATGTTGGTCATCGGCGTGAGCGCGATGCGCCCCGGCGGGGGCACCCGGCCAGCAAGCATCCTGTCGAGCCAGGCACGCGCGCCAGGCCCGGAGAACACGAATTTGGAGTAGCCGGTGGTCTCGATCATGCCGACGCCGGCGCGCACCGCCAGTGTCTCGGCGCGAACGTGGTCCCAGGCGTTCGAGCGTCCGAACGTCACATCCTCGACGGGCTCGAGTCCGCTGGCCTGGAACCAAAGCGCGGTCTCTAGCCCGAATGAGTCCCCGAACACGGCGTTGGCGGCCGCCAGCCGGTCGTATATCGGCGAGGTTTGAACACCGCGCCCGGCGGGCAGGTACTCGTTGGGGAAGGTGATCCGGAAGCGCCGCGAGTAGTTCTCGCGCACCTTGGCGCGCGTGTAACCCATCGTGGCGTAGTCGCCGTAGCGGGCCACGTCCATTCCCCAGACGTCGAAGCCCGGGTCGCCGTGCGCGATCCAGTTGGCCAGCGCCAGGCCCACTCCCCCGCCCTGGGACAGCCCGGCCATCACCGCGCACGCCGTCCAGTAGCCCGGCAGGCCCCGGATCGGCCCTATCAGCGGGTTGCCGTCGCCGGCGAAGGTGAAGGGCCCGTTCACGACTCGGCGTATCCCCGCTGTGGCCAGCGCCGGGAAGTGCTCGAAGCCCACCTCCAGAGACGGCGCGACCCGGTCGAGGTCGGGCTCGAGCAGGCGCATCCCGAAATCCCAGGGCGTCTGGCGCGGTGACCACGGCTTGTTCGCCTGCTCGTAGGTGCCGACCAGCATTCCGTCGCCCTCTTGACGCATGTAGATCTCGCCGGCGAAGTCGATGGCGTGCATCAGCTCGCGGCCGGTTTGCCGGTTGTGTTCGATCACCTCCGGCATCGGCTCAGTGACGATGTACGTGTGCTCCATCGCCAGCAGCGGCAGCTCGAGCCCCACCATGCGCCCCACTTCGCGCGCCCAGAGGCCGCCGCAGTTCACAACGTGCTCGCAGGCGACGGCGCCGAGGTCTTCGCCGTTGCGCGTGTCGCAGAGGATCACCTGCCAGCCGCCGGCGCGGCGCTGCTCGATCGCTCGGGCCCAGGTGTTGCGGCGCACCTCGGCGCCGGATGCCCGGGCCGCCTTGGCGTAGGCGTGGGTGACGCCAGCCGGGTCGACATGGCCCTCGTTGGCGTCGATGAGCGCTCCGGCGAAGTGCGCAGGATCGATTAGTGGCATCAGCTCCGCTGCCTCCTGCGCGGAGATCAGCTCGGTGTCCATTCCCAGGTAGCGGCCGCGGGCGTGGGCCATCTTGAGCCAGTCGAGCCGCTCGGGGGTGTCGGCCAGCAGGACGCCGCCGGTGAGGTGGATGCCGCAGTCCTGGCCGGAGACCTGCTCCAGCTTGCGGTAGAGATCAGTGGTGTAGCGCTGCAGACTGGCCACGTCGGGGTCGCCGTTAAGCGTGTGCATCCCGCCCGCGCTGTGCCAGGTGGAGCCGGCGGTCAGCTCCGTGCGCTCCACAAGCACCACGTCGGTGATCCCGGCCTCGGTGAGGTGGTAGGCGATACTGGTGCCGACCACGCCTCCGCCGATCACCACGACCTGGGTGCTGGTCTTCATCAGACTCCGAAGATGCGGTGGGTGTGGGTGACCTTCATCAGCCGTCCAAGCATCAACCGTCCGAGCATCAGCTGTCCAAGATGCTGGCGATGCGGTCGATGCGGGGTGGTGAAGGATTGACCCCGGTGCCGTAGCGACTTGCCGCGTCGGGGCCGTCCCCTGCAGGGACGCTCAGGCAGCCCGATGCAAGCGAGTCCGAGGTCATCACGTCGGCCAGCATGTTGTGGAACCTGTTCAGTGGCTCCTCAAAGCGGGGAGACAGCGGTCCGGGCGGCATTTGAGTGCTGGCCAGGCCGCGCTGGGCGCGCTCGGTGATGTCTATGTCTTCGTCGTTGATCTCGAACCAGAACGCCCGGGTGGCGGCGAAGTCGTCGTCGTCCACCGGCAGCGGCGCGGACGGCGGTAGTAGAAACACGCAGCGCTCGCGGGTGAGCCCGGCCGAGACCGGCTCGAGCAGCAGCAAGAACGCGTGGCTGGGCAGCACAGACAGCACTGTGTTCGGGAACACAGCCACAAAGCGTCCGCTCACCCGGTCGGAGTCGTCGAGACCGGCCGCGGGCGGCATCTTCAGCCAGTCGTCTCGTTCGTCGCCGGACACCGGCGTGGTGGCCTGGCCGCAGTACATGCCAGGACCCTGATAGCGGTAGTGGTCTCTCACCCGGGACACCTTGGCCAGCTCCGGATGCACCCACCTGAGGTGGTAGTACTCCTGGAAGTTCTCGCTGATCAGCTTCCAGTTGGCGGCCACCTCCAGGGTGCGCTCCTCATGGACGTGCCAATGCTCGAACCCGTATCCGGCCATGCGCTCGGGCAGGTCTCCAAGCCATTCGGCCAGCGGCATCGTGTCGGGGTCGCAGCAGACGAACAGCAGCGGCCCCCACGTCTCCACCCGCACCGGCAGCAGCGGATAGTCGTCACGGTTGAAGCCGGGCCGGGGAACCTCCTCAAACAGCGGCGTGGACGCCAGCGACCCATCAAGCCGGTAGCTCCAGCGGTGATACGGGCAGCGTATGAACCGAGACACGTCGCAGTCGGCCTCGGCCAGCTCGGTGCCTCGATGGCGGCAGGCGTTCAGAAAGCCCCGAAGCATGCCGTCGGCGCCGCGCACGATCAGCACCGACTTGTTGCCAAGGCGGCGCACCAGCATCCGGCCCGGCTGGTCGACTTCAGAGGCGATGCCCACTACCGTCCACGCTCGCTCGAACAGCCGCTGCCGCTCCGCAGCGAAGAAACCCTCATCGGCATAGGCCTGCGGCGGTATCCCCGTCGCCTGTTCCACGGGCCGTCGCACTCCCGACCAGAACCTCGCGCCGAGGAAGCCGGCCCGGTCGTCGCCATCGTCGCCTCCGGCAGCTTCAGGCGCCGGGGCGACCGGCGAGCGCCTTTCTGTGGCCGGCTCTTCAGAACCCGAGCGCCCTTCTGTGGCCGGCTCCTCAGAAGTATCGAACGAAGGTGCGTCGAGAGGCGGCGTCGGCGATGGACCGTCCGCCTCTGCTGAAACCTCGAATGGAGGGGCACCGGTTGTGGTCGTCATAGGAGCTCCCGCGGTGTTGCCAGCACAGACTCCCGAGAGTCCGTCGCTGATTCGGCAATTTAGTCCGACGCCGTAATTGCGGCAGACGGTTAGAAGGGCCATGCCGTCCGCAGTACCGTTCTTTGGCTGCGCCACCCGGAGAGGGAAATGAGCAAGCCAGATCACGGTCAACGCCACACCCACAGCCACGAACACGACCACACCCACCACAACCACGAACACCACCGTTCGCACGGCCACGACCAATCGCACGAACACCAACACCACGACCACGACCATCACGAACACCACCGTTCGCTGCTAGCCAAGATCCGCCACGGGTTCAGCAGTGTCATGGGTTGGCACTCGCACGACCCGGCCGATTCCATAGACGACGCTCTCGAGAGCAGCTCGGAGGCCACCAAGGCACTGGTGATCTCATTCAGCGTGCTGATGGTGACCGCTCTGGTGCAGCTCTTCATCGTCTACGTCACAGACTCGGTGGCGCTGCTGGCCGACACGATCCACAACTTTTCCGACGCCTCCACGGCCATCCCTCTGTTCATCGCCTTCCGAATGGGACGGCGCCCGCCCAACCGCACCTACACCTACGGATACCAGCGAGCTGAAGACCTAGCCGGAGGATTCGTGGTGCTCGTCATCACGGCCTCTGCGGTGATCGCGGCCTACGAGTCGATAGAGCGGCTGATCAACCCCCGGCCCCTGGAGGCCGTCGGGGTGCTGTTCACAGCCGGGATGATCGGTTTCGTCGGCAACGAGTGGGTGGCGGTGTACCGGATCCGGACAGGGCGCCGCATCGGCTCAGCCGCGCTGGTGGCCGACGGGCTGCACGCCCGGGTCGACGGTCTGACGTCTCTGGCCGTTGCGGTCGCCGCTGTACTGGTGTGGACCGGCTTCGAACGGGCTGATCCCATCGTCGGCATCGGCGTGTCGATCGCCATATTCGGTGTGCTCCGCACCGCGGCCAGAGACATCTACCGGCGCATAATGGACGCGGTCGACCCCGCCCTCGTGGGGCAGGTGGAAGATCTGACGCTGGCGATCCCCGGCGTCAATGAGATCACCGTCTGCCAGATCAGGTGGATGGGCCACCGTCTCAGAGCCGATATAGGCATCGCAGTCGACGGACAGATCAGCGTCGCCCAAGCGAATCAGATCAGCAAAGAGGTCGCAGATGCGCTGTGCCGAGAAGTGACCCACCTGGACACGGTCTTCGTTCACATCGGCGAAGGATCCGCACAAACGAACCGCTACGGAAAGGCGATCCCACAACAATGACCTCATCAACCCGTCCCTGGCCCACGCGTGGCCGGGGCCCCGGCGCTCTCGTCGGCCTGTTTGTGGCATTGGCGCTGATCTCCGGTGCTTGCAGCGGCGACAGCTCCGACCCCGCAGACGTGTCGTCGGAGTCCGAAGCGGGGCCTGACGACACCGCCGAGGCCCCGGAGGGCGCAGTCGATGAGTCCCCGGCGCCGCAGGACGAGCCGACGGCGGATGAGCCTGAGTCGGATGAGCCCGCAGCCGGCGGCGGAGGGACGCTAGTGGTGGCCATCGACAACGACCCTGGCCAGTTCAACCCGGCGCTGACCACCAGCGGCGGGGTCCACACCGCCTCAGAGCTGATGTACAACGGCTTGGTCTATTACGACGAGAACTTCGCCCCGCAGCCCGACCTGGCCTTGGACTGGGACATCGAAGAAGAGGGCAGGCTCTACCGCTTCCATTTGCGCGACGACGTCGTCTGGCACGACGGCACCCCGTTCACCTCCGCGGACGTGGCTTACACCTTCGAAGAGGTGCTCACCACTTTCCACTCCCGCACCACTGCTTCGGTGGGAGCTCTTCTGGAATCGGTGGAAACACCCGACGACACGACCGTCGAGTTCCGTTTCAGCGAGCCTTACGCCCCGCTGATGCAGCAGCTCGACGTCACGGAGGCGCCCATAATCGCCACTCACGTCTACGAGGGCACCGACCCCAAAGAGAACCCGGCGAACCTCGCACCCGTGGGGACGGGCCCGTTCATGTTCTCATCCCACTCCCCAGATGAGGAGATCGTCCTGGTGAGGAACCCGGACTATTTCAAGCCCGGGCTGCCCCGCGTCGACAGGGTGGTCATGCGGGTGATCCCCGACTCCGGCAGCCAAGTGATCGCCCTCGAGGCCGGCGATGTCGACTGGCTGTGGGGAGTGCCGGGGCCCGATCTGGCCCGCCTCAGTAGCGACGACAGCTTCCAGACCCTAAAGACGCTGGTGAACCCGGGCGGCGCCAACTGCATCATGACCGTCAGCTTCAACCTCGACCGTCCGGCGCTTCAGGATGTGAGGGTCCGTCGGGCCATCGCCCACGGTTTAGACCGGACTGCCTTCTTGGAGCGGGTCGCGTTCGGGCAGGGCAACGTCGCTACCGCCCCCGTCTCTAGCGGCATCCCCACCGCTTACGCTGCCGGCCTCGACTTGCCCGACTACGGCCCGGACGCAGCCCGGTCGCTGTTGCAGCAAGCCGGCTGGGTGTCGGACGGCGGGGGGATTCGTACCGCCAGCGGCGTGGCCGGCGTGCCCGACGGCACCCCGCTGGCAATCGGGGTGCACCTGTTCCCGCGGTTCGCCGCCTACGGGGAACTGATGAAGGCGCTGCTGCTGGAGGTCGGCATAGACGTCGAGGTCAAGGCGCTGGAACGGGCCACCATGGTTGACGAGGTGTTCGTCCAGCGTGACTTCGACACCAACATGATCAGCTACTGCAACGGCACCGATCCCGAGGTGGGGATCCGGCGCATGTACATCTCCGGCAATATCACGCCCATCCCGTTCTCCAACAGCTCGGCCTACCGCAATGCCGAAGTAGACGACCTGTTCGACCGGGCCCGTAATACCGTCGACCGTGACGCCCGAGCCGCTCTCTACAGGGAGATGCAGGAGATTCTGGTGGACGAGCTGCCGTACTTCTGGTTGATTGAGACCACGGCCACCCGCATCCACACGAGCGACTGCACTGGCTTCAGGGCGTTCGGCCATTTCGCCGAAGCCGCCACATGCGACCGAGGCTGAGCGAACGCTACATTTTCAACCGGATATGGCAGACCATCCCGATGCTGGTCGGGGTGGTGACAGTCGGATTCACCCTGGTGCACCTCGCACCCGGCGACCCGATCCTCGCCTTGGCAGGCGAGAACGGCGACGAGGCCTACTACGCCCAGATGCGGGAGCGATACGGGCTGGACGAACCGTTCCTGGCGCAGCTCGGCACCTACCTGAGCCGGGTGGCCCAGGGCGACCTCGGCACGTCCACGATCCGTGGCCAGCCCGTTGCGGAGGTCATCATCGAGCGGCTGCCCAACACCCTGCTGCTCGCGGGCAGCGCTCTGCTGCTGTCGACTGTGGGCGGGATCGTGGCCGGAGTCTGGGCCGCGTCCCGGTCGGGCGCGCTCCGGGATCGGGCCATCTCCGTGTTGACTCTGCTGCTTTACGCTCTGCCGGTCTTCTGGCTGGGTCAGCTGGCCATCTTGTGGCTGGGGCTTCGCCTGGGCTGGTTTCCGGTGCAAGGACGCACCGACCCGCGAAGCGATGCCGCCGGCCTCGCTCACCTCATCGATGTCGCCCACCATCTGGCTCTGCCTGCTCTGGTGCTGGCCTCCCAGCAGGTGGCCATCGTGGCCCGGCTCACCCGCACCGGGATGATCGCCGAGCTGTCCGCCCCCCACATTGACGTGGCACGGGCCAAGGGCCTCACCACCAGGCGCATCCTGTTCGCCCACGCTCTGCCCGGCTCTCTGCTGCCGGTCGTTACCGTCATCGGCAACCGGGTCGGCCATCTCGTCTCGGGCGCCGTAGTCGTGGAAATCGTCTTCGGATGGCCCGGCATCGGCAGGCTGCTGGTGGCCGCCACCAACGACCGAGACATCCCGGTGCTGCTGGGTCTCTTCCTGCTGGTCGGCATTGCCGTGCTGGTCGCCAACCTGATCACAGACCTCGCCTATGCGCGTCTCGATCCTCGCATCAAGCTCGGCTGATCGGGCCCGTCGGGTCTCTCCCCGCCGGGTTGTGCGGCTCCCCCGCTTCCGCGGCATGCGCTGGCTGGGTGCCGCGATGACCGCGGCAGTGCTGCTGACCGCCGTCGGAGCGCCTCGGCTGGCACCGTTCAACCCTTTCGCCCTAGCCGGACGACCGCTCGCAGAGCCGTCCCGGACCCACCTGATGGGAACAGACGCGCTGGGCCGCGACGTGTTCAGCGCCGTCCTCCACGGCGCCCGGACCTCGCTGACAGTGGGATTGGCCACCGCCGCAGCCGCCGCCGTCATCGGACTGCTGATCGGTCTGGCGTCGGGCTATCTGGGCGGCATGACGGACGGGGCTCTTATGCGCCTCACCGAGTTCCTGCAGATAATCCCCCGGTTCTTCCTAGCCATCGTCGTGCTGGCCATGTTCGGTGAGGGCTACGTCAATCTGGTGATCGTGCTGGCCGCATCGTCATGGCCGATCATCGCCCGCGCGGTCCGGTCTTTGGTGCTCTCGGAGCGGGAGCGGGCACACGTGGACGCGGCCCGGGTTCTGGGGGCGACCCGAAGGAGGATCCTGGCGCGCGAGATCCTGCCGTCGGTGTGGCGGACGGTGGCGGTCATGACCGGGCTGCTGGTGGCCGACACCATCCTCATCGAGGCCAGCCTGAGCTTCCTGGGCTTGGGTGACCCCGATCAGGCGAGTTGGGGGCTGCTGGCATCGAACGCCCAGCAGTACCTTCGCACTGCCTGGTGGTTGGCGCTGTTCCCCGGCGCCGCCATAGTCATCGCCGTGCTGGGGCTCAACCTGCTGGTCGACAGCTGGTCGGAGGACGACGACGTTTTGCTCGCCGGCTGAAGCCCCGCCCTAGAGAAGTCTCGGCGCAGAGGAGTCTCGGCCCGGCCCCCGGCGCGCTCGCCGGACGCGCACGCTCAGCTGGTCGCGCGTGGCGGCACGTGCTCCAACCTGCGTGTGACTTGCTGAGCGCTCACCGGGCCGCTCGCTCAGCTGGTCGCGTCCCACCAAATGGTGACGCGCTCTCTGGGAAAGGGGACATCCGCGATCAGCGCTTCACACTCGGGCTCGCGCTCGGGCTCCAGGCACAGCTGGCGGCACCAGTAGGCGGCCTCCAGATGCCTCGGCCGGTCCGCGAACCGTTCGGCGGGGAAGGTCCACTCTTGGACTCGCGCGTCGATGCCGGCTTCGCGTATCGCCTTCACCGCCACCGCTGACGTGGGCTCGCGGGGCCGCTCGAGATTCCAGAAGTGACGCCACAGCACGCGGCGGCGATCCTGAGGGTGCTTCGGCGTCATCTCGATCACGACCCGGCGCCGGGCGTGGGCGGCCAGGGCAGCGACGAACTCGGCGATCCCGATCACGTTGTACATCACGTTGTGGCACACCACCACGTCGGCGGCCGGCACATCGTCGGCGATGTCGGGCCACGATCCGGCGTACACCGATGCGCTGATCCCCCGCTCTTGGGCGGTGGCCGAGAGCAGATCCAACATGTCGGATTGGCGGTCGACACCGATCACTTCTGTCGCCGGCGGCACCAGCGCGAAAGCTGCGGCACCGCCGCCGCAACCCACGTCGAGAACGGACCCGCGGGGTTCGAGGGCCTTGGCGGCCAGTCGGTTGGACGGCGTCAGCTCGAAGGCGCCGGGATCGGGCGCGGCGAACATCTGCGGAATGAAAACAAAAGGCCGACGCGGCGCCGACTCGAGAATCTCGGGGGGTATGGCCCATGCGGCCATGGACCGATCCCAGCGGCCCGCCGCGGTACCGCGGGCATCCATCAGGCGAGAGTCATCCGCTTCCAAAGTGCCGCATCGCCGCGGTCAATGTCCACCGTGGCACCGCGGGGATCGATCAGGCGAGAAGGCACGTGCCGGCAGTTCCGCCGACGGCCATTGGGGAGGCCGACACGATCGCCCGATAGCCGTTAGGCCACTCCGTCGAGGGCATCGGCGACGGCTTCCAAGTCGCCTTTGATAGGCGTGAGCAGCTCTCCCAGCGGAGCTGTGCGGTCCGCGATGACCTGCACGCCCGCGGAGATTTCGCTCAGGGAGCGGTTGACGGCCGCCAGAACCACAACGACTCGGATCAGGTAGAAGGCGAGAGCCGCCGCGATCACCAACGCGATCACGACGGTGACAATTCCGGCTGCTGGCACGACTTCGCTCTCTCTCGTGGGTTCGCCGAGTAGGTTCGCCGACCCGACTACAGGAGCGGCCGGGCTGCGCTGAGATACCGCACTGCCAGGCCCTTGGCAGCCGACACCAGATCGCGGGTGTCGGCAACGGCGGGCACCGGCTCGAGATTGCGGGCCAAGGCTGCGCCGTGATCACTGATGTCGGCGGCGTAACGGCGGATCTCGATAGCGGGCCGGAGCACTCTGTTGGCGAGCAGCAGCACGATAGGTACGACCACTACCAAAAGCACGGCGTTTCCCACCCACCAAAGCCACATGGCCTTACGTTCCTCTCGTCTCGAAGCTGTTAGCGATTTGACTGCCCGACGCTGGCGCTCAGGTCAAACCCTAGCCTCGGTGCCCCCGTCTAACGCATCCCAAGAAAGCCCTGAGCAAGCACAACCGGCGCAAACGGTTCAGTGCTATGCCGCCTCGGGCGGGATCACCAGGTCGGCCAGCTCACCCAGAGCCAAGACGGCGGGAGCGCCGGGTGACTCATCAAGAGGAGAGACGCCCTCGCGGTCGGCGGCCTCAATAGACGCGTCCAGCGGCACGGCCAGCATGTCGGCTATGTCGCAACCGGAAAGGGCGGCGGCGATCCGCCGGCTGTCCTCTTCTTCGACGGTCTTGTTCGCCAACACGATGATCCGGCCTTGGCTCTGATCAGCGGCGCTGCGCACCGCTCGGGCGGCCACGTCAATAGACCGTGGGGTGGGCTCGACCACTACCACCGTGACGTCCACAGCCGACGGCGCCAGACGGGTGAGAGTCCCGATTCCGGCCTCGAGATCAGCCACGACGATGACGTCGCGGGCGGGGACTGAGCCGAGCAACTGCTCGGCGGACAACCCGCATCAAGGTCAACCCGGCTCGGGGTTCTCGATGCGGGTGATCACCGACAGCCGGACGCCGTCGGGGCCATCGACACCGTACCGGTTGAGGATGTCCTCAAAGCTCGGGGCGTGCTCGCCGACGCCGTCGGAGAGCTGATCTCTCAAGGTGAGCAGACGTTCGGTCTCAGTGTCACCCAATCCCAGGGAGAGCCCGAGATTGGGATTGGTGTCGCAGTCCATAGCCACGACGTCGAGCCCTCTGCGAGCCAGGGTGCGGGCCAGAACGGCGCTGGCGGTCGTCTTGCCGGAACCCCCTTTGCCGACCACTGCGATCTTCATTCCGTCACCCCACGGCCTCGGTTCCAGCGACTGCGGTCTTCATGCGCCCTACCGATGTGGGATCAGGGTACAGACCGACCCACGGTCGACCAGCCTGTTCATCCCGTCGACAAAACTGCTTCGCATGCCGACCCAACCGTCATCGCCCGACAGCGCGACACCAGTTTGTTCATCCCATCGACAAAACCGCTCCGAGGATCGGAGTCGAGCGCGGCCCGGCCTCTGCGGTCTGCTGCTGCCACCCCCGTCGAATACGGCAGCACGGCGATTGCCGGCACGCCTAGGCGCCGTTCGACGAGGCGAGCGTCGCGGGTGTTGCGGGCCTTGTTCACCACAACCGCAAGGTTGCGCGGCGCCCACCTGGCTTTGGACAGGTTCAGCAGCCGCCGAGCCGAATGCAGCGACTTGACCGTCGGCTCCACCACGACCAGCACGCTGTCGGCGTAGCGGCACCACCCGAACATGGGCTGGCGGGTTCCGCCCGGAAGATCCCCGACGAGGTTCCAGCGGTCGCGGTCGAGTTCGGCCACAACTTGGCTCCATGCGTGTTGCGCGCGCTGAATGGCCGATACATGGCCCCACAGGTTCCCGAATTGCAGGTAGCGGACCCCGTCGGGGCAGACGCTCGCGTGTCGCTCGATCATCTTCTCTGCGTCCAGGCCCGGTGCCAGCACCCACCGCGGCCCGCCCTGGGGGCCTTCAACCACCGCTTCGTCGGGTATGGGCCGGTCTTCGACGGGCACGCCCAGCGAGTAGGGCAGGCCAGGCATGGGATCGGAGTCGAGAGCCAGCACAGGCCGCCCGGAGCGCCCCAGGATGCGGGCGAAAGTCCCGGCGATGGTCGACTTGCCCGAGCCGCCCTTGCCGACGAAGGCGACACGTGTGGTGCGTTCCGTGCTCATGCGGCTGCCGACATCAGCTCGTGACGCTTGCTCAGATCGATGCTCCTTCCAGCGAGACTCGACACTTCTCAGCGCCTGCGCCTTCAGCGTCCACCACCGCGATGGTACGCTTCACGGTTGGCAACCCACCGGAGATCGTCTGAGATGTCCGCCGCGGCTTTCACAGTCGAACGCTCCTAAAGGCGATCCGGCCGGCATGGTGCAGCGCCGTCGTATCCGGGTTCACGGGACGGTTCAGGGAGTCGGCTTCAGGCCTTTCGTCCACGGCCTGGCCCTCAGGTCGGGCCTGACCGGGTCGATCGGCAACGACGCCTCAGGCGTCTGGTGCGAAGTGCAGGGCCCGGTCGAGGCGCTTGACTCATTCGTTGCCGCGCTGCAGGTTGAGGCGCCGCCGCTAGCCCGCGTCAGGGACGTCGAGGCCCGGGTGACGGCGGCCGTTACGAGCGAAGCTCAATTTGCCATCGTCGCCAGCGATGCGGTCGGCGGAGGCGGGCCCCCGTCCGCAAAGACCCCGGCGTCGGTCCCGCCCGACGTCGCCATGTGCCTCGCGTGCGCCTCGGAGGTCGCCGACCCGGACGACAGGCGATTCGGCTATCCCTTCACCTGCTGCACCGACTGCGGGCCCCGCTATACAGTGCTGCGCTCGCTGCCCTATGACCGCCATCACACGTCGATGGCGGATTTCCCGCTTTGCGAAAGCTGCCGGGCCGAGTATTCCCGACCCGGCGACCGGCGCCACCACGCCCAGGCCATCTGCTGTCACGTCTGCGGCCCCCGCCTCAAGATGGCTCTGGCTCGCCGAGATCGTCCCCGCGGTGCCTGCGTCGATGCCGGCGCACTCAGCGGTGACCCACTCGATGACGCTTTGACGCTCATCGCATCCGGCGGGATCGTCGCGGTCAAGGGCATGGGCGGCTACCAGCTGGTGTGCCGAGCAGACGACGACCGCGTCGTCAACCGGCTCCGGGAGCACAAGCACCGCTACCACAAGCCCTTCGCTCTGCTGGTGGCCACGCTGGCGCAGGCCGAGGCGATCATCGATCTGGACGACACCTCCCGACACGCGCTGACCGGACCCGAAGCCCCGATCGTGCTCGGGATGCGGCACCCCGGCGCCCGAGTCAGCCCCGCCGTCGCCCCCGGTCTGCGTCTGCTGGGCGTGATGCTCCCCGCCACGCCGCTGCACCAGCTGCTGGCCGTCGGCGCAGAGACGCCCCTTGTCTGCACCAGCGGCAATCTGTCCGACGAGCCCATCGCCATCGATGACGCCGACGCCGACAACCGCCTCGGTGTAATCGCCTCGGCAGTCTTGGCCCACAACAGGCGCATCGAGCGCCGCGCTGACGACTCGGTCGGCCAGGCCGCACACGGACAGTTCCGAGTGTTGCGCCGGGCTCGGGGGTTCGTCCCCCGGCCGGTTCGCCTTGCCCGGCCGGGGCCTGCCGTGCTGGGGGTCGGGGCCGAACTCAAGAACACCGTGTGCCTCGCCCTAGGTGACGAAGCCCATATCTCGGCCCACCTCGGCGACCTGGACCACCCCCTGACGCTGCGAGTGTTCGAGGAGGCCGTCGCCGACCTGCTGTCGCTCACCGGTGCAGAGCCGGAGCTGGTGGTGCACGATCTTCACCCCGAGTACTTGTCTGCCAAGTTCGCCGGCTCCCAGACGCTGGCACCCGCTGTGGGAGTCCAGCATCATCATGCCCATCTCGCCTCCTGCCTTGCCGATAACGGCCACGGCGGCCCGGCGATCGGGGTCATCTTCGACGGGCTGGGCTGGGGAACCGACGGCACCCTGTGGGGAGGGGAGTTCCTGACAGGAGACGCCTGCGGCGTGAGGCGGGCCGCCCACCTCGCACCGGTGCCCTTGCCTGGGGGCGCCGCCGCGATACGCGAGCCTTGGCGCATGGCCGTCGCCCATCTCGTGCACGCAGTCGGTGTCGACCTTGAGGAAGTCGAATTGATCAGGCGCCATCGCGGCCGTGCCGGCGCTGTTGTGGAGCTGTGCTCCAGCGCTGTACCGCTGCGCACCTCGGCGATGGGGCGGCTGTTTGACGCCGTAGCGGCGCTGTGCGGCTTAGCCGACGAGGTGTCCTACGACGGTCAGGCCGCCAGCCTTCTGGAACAGGCCGCTGAGACCACTTCGAGGTGGTACCGGTGGGAGGCCTCCGCCGGGCCGACGCTGGTGATCGATCCCGCCCCGACGGTTCGAGCTGTCGTGGACGACCTGGCCAAAGGCGTCGACGTCGGCGTGATCGCCGGAGCGTTCCACGCCGGTCTGGCCAGGATGGTGGTCGACGTGTGCCGGCGGCTGCGAGACGAAACGGGCATCGCGACCGCGGCCATGAGCGGGGGCGTGTTCCAGAACCGCCTGCTGGTCGAGCTGGCGGCTCCCGCCCTCGAAGCGGCCGGGTTCGCGGTGCTGCTCCACTCCCAGGTCCCCACCAACGACGGCGGTATCTCCCTGGGGCAGGTCGCTGTGGGACGGGCCCGCCTGGAGGCATCGGGTACGATTCCGAGCGGCCGGCGGGGAAGCCCGAACGGCCAACAGAGAAGCCCGACACGGCTGAAGTCCTCTACCAGATCGGAGGAAGCGTGAAGATCGGCGTGGTGGGCAAGGGGGGAGCCGGCAAGACCACTGTGAGCGCGATGTTGTCGCGCACCCTCAGCGAGCGGGGCCGTCGGGTTCTGGCCGTGGACACCGACTCCAACCCGAACCTCGGAATCTCGCTGGGGCTGGATCCGGTTCAGACCGAAGCCGTCCCGGCGATTCCGCGCTCGGTCGTCGTCGGCGCCCGCGGCGACCTGACCGTCTCGGAGATCATGAACGACTACGCCGTGGCGACCCCCGGCGGTGTCGCGCTGATGTCGGCTCTGCGGATCACCCGTGCCGGGGCAGGATGCACTTGCGGCGGCCATGCCACAGTGCGAAGCCTGCTCGGTCAGGCCCTCGAGAGCGAGGTCACCGACACCGTCATCGACATGGAGGCCGGCATCGAACATCTCAGCCGCTCGGGCGGAACGCTGGCCCACGCCGATGTCTTGGTTCTGGTGATGGAGCCGAGCTACAAGGCGGTGATAACGGCCCGGCGGACTATCGCTCTGGCAGCCGATCTGGGGATCGGGGCCTGGATCGGCCTGGGGAACAAAGCCGCCGGCGCCAGCCAGCGCGACGCGCTGGAGCGGCTGTGCCGACGCCTGGACGTGCCCTTAGACGTTGTGCTGCCAGCCAGCGCCGACCTGGTGAAGGCCGACCGGCTGGGCCGCATGCTCAAGCGCGTCGCGGCGACCGACGTCTGGAAAGGGGTCGAAGAGCTGGCCGACCTGCTTCTTCAAAGAACGCGGAAGACTTAGATGAACGGCTCCTGAAGTGTCGGGTCAGCAGATCCGGGGCAGCGGATCGCCCACCAGCATGTCCACGATGCGGGTGCCGCCGAAGCTCGTCTGCATCACGACAAGTCCGGGATGCTCTGCGGTGACCTCCCCGATAACACGGGCTTCGGCGCCGACAGCGACGGATCGCATCGCCTCCACCGCGTCGCTCGCACGTTCGCCGGGAACCACCGCCAGGAGCCGGCCCTCATTCGCGATGTAGAGCGGATCTAGCCCCAGCAGCTCACAGGCCGCCGCCACAGCGGGACGGACCGGCAGACAGCGCTCAAAGAGGCGTAAACCTACGCCCGCTGCGGCCAGTTCGTTGCATGTAGAAGCCACGCCGCCACGGGTCGGGTCTCTCATCCAGCGGACATCGGGAACGGCGGCTAGCAGAACGGCGACGAGCCCTGAAAGCGGGGCGGTGTCGGACTCCACGTCGGACGTCAAGGCCAAATCGCCGCGAGCGACCATGACGGCGATGCCGTGGTCTCCGATCATGCCCGAGACGACCACAGCGTCGCCGGGCCGCACCTGCTGAGACCCCAGTGCCGAGCCGGGCCTGAGAAAGCCGATCCCTGTGGTGGTCAGGTAGCACCCGTCGGCGGCCCCTCTCTCCACCACCTTGGTGTCGCCAGTGACGACGTCCACTCCGGCCCTGTCCGCCGCCGCTGCCGCGTCGGCCACGATGGCGCGTAGCTCTTGAAGGTCGAGGCCTTCCTCCAGCACGAAGGAAACGGCCAGGGCCTGCGGCTCGGCACCCATGACGGCGAGATCGTTCACTGTGCCGTTGACGGCGAGGTCGCCGATGGAACCCCCAGGGAACCGGCGGGGGGTGACCACAAACGAGTCGGTGGTAACCACCAGCGAGCGGCCAGGAGGCGGTTCCAGAACCGCTCCGTCGTCGAGGCGGTCCAAGATCGGGTTGGAGAAGGCGGGTCGCATGACCGCCTCCAACAGGGCCCGGCCGGCCTTGCCGCCGGCGCCGTGGGCCATCGTCACGACGTCGTCGGTCAGCCGAGGGGCGCGCCTGCGCCACGACTCGACCCGGGCCAGCACCGCTTCTCGGTGTGCCCGGTCTGCGTCGGAGGTCATCAGCCGAGTGCTGTCGCCCCGGCCCGAGCCTTTGCGCAGGCGTCGCCCGACCCCTGGGTGCCCGCCGGCGGGCGTGCTCGTCCTGTCAACGGGCCGACACCTTGATGCGGGGCCGCTTCGGCTCTATGCGGGGCCGCTTCGGCCGCTTCGTATAGAGCCCGTAGTTTTGTGTGTAGCGCCCGTAGTTGTAGTAGGCGGCGCAGGCACCCTCTGAGGAGACCATGCACGTGCCTATGGGTGTCTCGGGGGTGCAAGCGGTGCCGAACACCTTGCACTCCCAGGGCCGCAGCGCACCCTTGAGCACTTCTCCGCACTGGCAGGCCTTGGGATCGGCCACCCTCAGGCCGGGCACGTCGAAGCGCATCTCGGCGTCCCAGTCGGCCAGTTCCGGCGCCAGGGCCAGTGCGCTCTGGGCGATGAAGCCGAGACCCCGCCACTCGAAATGGGGGCGGATGACGAAGGCTTTCCTCAGCAGCTCCAACGCCCTGGGATTGCCAGCCTCTGTCACCACCCGGCGGTACTGGTTCTCAACCTCGCATCGGCCCTCGTCAAGCTGACGCAGCAGCATGGCGACGCCTTGGAGGATGTCGACAGGCTCGAAGCCGGCAGTCACCAGAGGACGCCCGTATTGCATGGGCACGAAACGGTAGGGCAGCGTGCCGATGATCGTGGAAACATGGCCGGGACCCAGGAACCCGTCGAGCTCGAGACCGGGCGAGTCGAGGATGGCCTTGAGCGGCGGAACGATGGTCACGTGATTGCAGAAGACGCTGAAGTTGCCGACTCCTCGGGCCCGGGCCGCCAGCACGGTAGCGGCGGTGGCCGGTGCGGTGGTCTCGAATCCGACCGCCAAGAACACCACCTCCCGCTCGGGCTCGCGTTCGGCTAGCTCCAGAGCGTCCAGCGGCGAGTACACGACCCGAACGTCGGCACCTCGGGCCTTGGCCTCGACGAGAGTGGACGACCCGCCCGGCACGCGCAGCATGTCGCCGAAGCAGCACATGGTCACTCCGGGTGCGGAGGCGACGGAGACGGCATCATCGACCCGGCCCATGGGGATGACGCAGACCGGGCATCCCGGCCCGTGGATCAGTTCGATGCTCTCAGGAAGCAGGGCCTCGATGCCGTGGCGGTAAATGGCGTGAGTGTGGCCTCCGCAGACCTCCATGAACTTGCGGCGAGGC
The DNA here is from genome assembly GCA_965214945.1 of Acidimicrobiales bacterium. GTDB lineage: Bacteria > Actinomycetota > Acidimicrobiia > Acidimicrobiales > Aldehydirespiratoraceae > JAAXHB01. The sequence continues at coordinate 2,283,056 of OZ244029.1, forward strand.
TGCTCCTGGGCCATGCCTGCGATCTCGCCCAGCAGGATCCGGGCTGCTTCAGGATCGCGGTATTCGTCGATGTATTTCACGGCTCGGGCCGAATCAGGTCGCACAGTTCGGTGATGAGAGCGGCCTGGGCCTCCTGGATCCGATGCACCGAGTCTGAGTCGACGCAAAGGCAGTGATCAACGCTGGAGAGGCCGCGCATTGAGCCGCCCCCGTAGCCGCTGATGCCCACAGCGGTCGTCCGCAGCGCTGCGGCCCGGTCGAAGGCCGCCAGCAGGTTGGCCGACGCGCCGCTGGTGCTGCAACCGATCAGCACGTCACCGGCCCGGGCCAGAGCTTCGAGCTGGCGGCTGAACAGCCGCTCGGCGCCGAGATCGTTGGCCATCGCAGACAGCACCGCGTAGTCGGCGGCCAGGCAGTGGGCGGGAACCCCCCGAGCCTCCAACAGCCGGGCGAGACGGGCCGCGTCGGTGGCGCTGCCTCCGTTGCCCATGGTGAGCACCCGGCCCCCCTTGCCGACTGCACCGGCCACTGCAGCAGCCGCAGCACGAAGCGCATCCCGGTTGGCCCGCAGCGCGGCCTCGGCCAGCAGCTTGGACTTTGCCTGCTTCGACCGGGCCGAGACGGCCAGAGCTGCCCGCAGGCTGGCCTCGTCCTGTTCGCCGGCATCGAGGAACGGATACAAGAAACCAGTGGAATCGCCGCCAGGGGCGGCGATTCCTCCCACCAGGCCCGGATGCTCCAAGGCGACCTGGACCAGCTCCCACAACAGGTGGTAGCCGATCATCACCTCGGCATCGGTGAGGTCGGCGGCCGGGATCCAAAGGTGTGCCGGCCGGCCGTCGGGCGATCCGATGAGGAGGTGGCAGTAGCCGGGCCGCTCGGCGGCAGTCAGCTGCTCGGGGCCGGCCACTGCTGCTGGCAGGGGCCGGGCTCCGGCGATCACGGGGTGGACGAACTCGACGGCCACATGATGGGCGTGGTCGTCGCGGCCCGGGGCCCGCACCACCAGGCGCCCGCCATCCGTGAACACCCGGGCCAGCTTCAACGCCGCGTCGACGGGGTGGCGCGTGCAGTCGATCGCGGTCACAGCCGCACCCGCCACAGCCGCACCGGTCATGGCCGCGCCTGTCATGGTCGCACCGGTCATGGCCGCGCCGGTCATGGCCGCACCGGTCATGGCCGCGCCTGTCACGACGGGTCCGCAACGAGAGTCTCGAGTTCACGGCGGTCCGAGTGGGACGGCTCTTTCTCGTGGGGTGTCGAGGCGAACGCCCGGACTTCGTCGTCATACTCCGAGCCGAGTCGGCGCATGAAGTCGAGCGTCCGTATCGCCTCGTCCTCGTCGATTATGGCCAGAGCGAACCCGACGTGGAGCAACACCCAGTCGCCCATAGACAGCTCGTCGTCGACCATGATGGTGTTGACCTGACGGCTGACACCCTCAACATCGACGGTCGCGGTGTGCGAGACGGCTGAGCTGATCTCAACCACCCGGGCCGGGATCCCCACACACATCAGCGGCCTACCTCAGCTCGGCCGACCTCGGCTCCTGGCCGGCACCCTGATGTGAGCAGCCGGTCGATGACCTCTGCCACCACCGCGACTACGGGCTCACCGCCGCGATAGTCGAGCAGCGGAACCGAGGCCGCATCGGCGTCCAGGACGGCGTCACACCAGCCAATGGCACCCAGCATCTCGAGGCCGTGGCGGCGGCAGAACTCCTCGATGGCGGCGACTTCGGCCTCGGTGCGACACTTGTTGGCCACTACGGCCACCCTGTCGATGGTCGTCTCAGCGGCCAGCCGCGCCTGGAGCCGGACGGCTTCCAGCGAGCGGTAATACGGCTCGGCCATCAGCAGCAGCACATCGGCGTGTCGGGCCGTGCCCCGGCTGAGATGCTCCGGGGAGGCTTCGAGGTCGAGGATGGTTATCAGGTTCTCTTCCGTGGCGAGGTCGGCCAGCAGCGCGCTAACAGTCGCATGAGCCGCGCACAAGCACCCCTCATCGGCGTGCTCGGCCGCGCCCATCCGCATCACGCTCACGCCGTCGGGCGCAGGCGCCGCGTAGCGGCTGAGAACTTCGTCCACCGGCGCGCTCAGGGCAGGCCCGCTGAAACGGCGCGACACCAGATGCTGGGGAAGGCAGGCCGGCTCTGCGGACTGCGCAGTCACGCCCAGGGCGGAATGAAGATTGGGGCTGCTGTCGCCGTCTATCGCCACCACGCGGTGCCCAGACCGTGCGAGCAGACGGGCCGCGGTGGCGCAGAACGTGGTCTTGCCAGCGCCTCCCTTGCCGGCCACAGCCACTCTCAGCGCCGTCGGAGCCTGCCAATCGCCCGTTGGAGCCTGCTGACCGCGGTGACGCCCGGACTTCTCAGACGCCTCGCGAGTCGCCAAAGCTCTCATCGCCGTGAACGGTCGGATGCGGCCTCGAAGCAGTCGAGCGCCGCCGACAGGCCGTCGCGGATCCCGCGCAGCGTCCGTCCCGCCTCGATCGCCGCGTCCTGGCCGGAGTCAGAGAGCGTGTACACGCGCCGATCAGGCCCGCTGTTGGAGGGCTCCCACCGCGATGTGACCAAACCCCGCCTATCCATGGTGCGCAGAGTTCGGTACACGCCCGCCAGATCTGCCTGCAAGTCCTGGCGCACAGTCTCGAAGAGTTCGTACCCGTGGGAGCTGCCCGCCTCGTGAAGAGCCAGCAGCAGGAACGATTTGAGGAACCGCCGGGGCAGGCCGGCGCCGGCACCCGAGGCCCGCCTGGCGCTCACCGACTGCGTCTCAGTGGGCATGGTCGTGCCCGGAGCCCGCTTGTCGGTGGACGAGACACGCCTCGGCCTCATCGGCTGACGCGTGGCACCAGCAGTCTGCGCTGCACTCGCCGTGCGCCGGTCGGGTGAGATCAGCGAATGCCTCAGAAAACTCGCGGGCGCCCTGCTCCAGCCCGAACTCCGACAGCGCGTACCAGTCGCCGTCCCTGACCAGATAGCCCTCAACCGCCAGACGGTCCAAGTAGGTAAGTCCGACCGCGGCGTCAACGCCCAGGAACCGCTCGATCAGGCCCGGATCGACGAGATCGCCGAAACCCTCGCCTCTCAGCCAATACATCACCTGGAGGATCTCGCTGCGCCAGTAGAGAGCGGCCAGCGCATCCGACTTGGGCGCCGACGCGGTCGATGTCATCTCACCGCCGTCGGCGAGGTCACGAACCGGTGCCGAGTCGTTCGGCCTTGGTCGCCAACCCCTCCAGCGCTCCGGCTATCCCGGTGAGCTGCTCGTTGACCCGCGTCACGGACGGCCCGACCGAAGCGCACTGTGTCTCGATGGCCCTGACCCCGAAGGTCACCTTGGCGAGGTTCTGCGAGATTCGGTTGAGCGAACGGGCGATGGCGATGAGATAGCCCGCCAGCACGGCCACCAGAATAACTATCTCGACCACGGTGAGAACAATAAGAACGGAGCGCATCAGCCTGCCTTTGGTGCGGCTTCCGTGTCGGCGCCGGCGGCGACCTGATCGAGGAAAGCGTCGTGGCGAAGCGCCTCTTCGGTCAACCCGTCAAGGCGAACCGTGGTCTGGTGCAGCATCCAGGTGGTGGCCGTGTTGCGGGCCACCTTCTTGCCCGTCTCCCAGATGGCCGCCGAGCCGGCCTCGATGCGCCGAACCAACCGGTAGAAGATCTGCAGCAGCACGGTGGTTGCGACCGCCACCACCAGACCCAAACCCAGAGTCATCCACCACAGGGCGTTCGTGCTCACTCTTTGGTCCTCACAGGTTCGCTCCTTGCTGTCGGGGCCTTCGCCTTTCGCTCTTGGCTGTTCGGCGCTCGCCTTTCGGCGCTCACTATCCAGCGCTCACTGTTGGGCTTCGGCTTCAAGGTGCTTTGAAGCCAGATGTCGTCTTACGGCTGCTGCGCCGTCGGTTATGCGCTCTATGGCACCGTTGACGTGGTTGACGGCCCACAGCGGCTCGGTGTTGCCGTGAGACTCCGTGAGCCGAGCGAGGATCGCCTCAGCGGTTGTGGCCGCACGGCGGGCACCGCTGATCATCAGCAGCAAGAGCACGACGACGGCGACGACGATCACGCCGCCCACCACGTACCCGATGATCCATCCTGTTGACACGTGACCCCCATGGGTCGGAGACTGCGCAGAAGCTGACACCACAGCTTAGGCCGATCATCGGGCTAGATGCGATCCGCACTTAGCGGCTAGCATGCGTTGGGCGAAGCATCACAGCTTGCGCCCACAGCGGTGGCACATCCGGGAGGCTCGCTGATGACTCAATACACAAAGGTTGTGCCGTGGTCGGCGCACGGCGAGATCGAGGCCAAGCCTGTAACCACCGACCCGGACAACCCTTTCGCCCCGGTGGCGCTGCGCAGCCGCCGCCGTCCCAAACGCTCCGACACCGTGTCTCAAGGCCCGCTCGAGAAGGCGTATCTGTTCTGGATCGTGGGAGCGAGCTGCGACGGCTGCACCATCGCGGTGGCAGGTGCCACCCATCCTCCGGTGGAGGATCTCCTCAACGGCCGGGTGCCGGGACTTCCCCGGATCGAGCTGATACACACCGTGCTTTCGGTGGAGTCCGGCCCCGAGTGGGTCGAGAACCTCCGCCTGGCGTCTGAGGGGAAGCTGGACGCGCCCTACATCATCGCCTGGGAGGGGTCGATCATGGACGAGACCGTCTCAGGCGACCACGGCTACTGGATGGGTTTGGGCGAGGATCCGGCCGACGGCCGCCAGATCACCAGCTTGGAGTGGCTCGACCGCATGGCCCCGGGCGCTGCCGCCGTGCTGGCCATCGGGACTTGCGCCTGCTGGGGCGGCATCCCGGCCGCGCAAGGCAACCCCACCAACGCCATGGGGGTGATGGATCATCTGGGCAAGGACTACCGATCGGCGCTGGGGTTGCCGGTGGTCAACATTCCGGGCTGCTCACCTATCGGCGACAACATCACCGAGACGGCGGCCGCGGCGCTGCTGTTCCTCAACGGCCTGGCGCCGCTTCCCGAGTTCGACGAGCTGGGGCGGCCCGCCTGGCTGTTCACGGAGACCGTTCACCGTCACTGCCCCCGAGCCGGGTACTACGAGGAGGGTGTGTTCGCCCACAGCTACGGCGACAAGGAATGCCTGGTGGAGCTGGGTTGCTGGGGGCCGGTCGTGCAGTGCAACATCGCCGAGCGGGGCATCGTGGACGGTCACGGAGGCTGCATGAACATGGGCGGGATTTGCATCGGATGCACGATGCCGGGGTTCCCGGACAAGTTCTCCCCGATCTACGAACGCCCGCCGGGTGCCTTGCTGTCCACCAACACCAACCGGGTGATGGGCTCGTTCGTGCGGCGCCTGCGCCGGCTGTCGCAGACCGACAAAATGCGATCGCCTCGCTGGGACGGCACACGCGACCTCCCCAGCGGCTGGGGCCGTTACAAGACCCAGCCGGTCGGCGCCGAGCGCCTCATCCACCGGCTCTACGCACGCAAGCAGCACTCACATGAGGGAGGCCACTGACCGGCTATGTGCTTCAAGAACCTTCCTATCACCTTCGACGCCAACGGGCGGGCGCGCCTCGCCGACGGAGTCGCCGACCCTTACGCGGTGGCTGTGGCCGAGCCTCGCGACTATGTCCGCAGCGCCACGGCCCGTTCCAGTGTCGGGGCTCTAGCCGCGCCGCCCCGACTGCGGGAGTGGAGCATCGACCCGGTTACCCGGGTGGCCGGCGCGCTCGCCGTTCACACCGTGCTCGATCTCGAGACCCGCACCGCTGTGGACGCCCACTCGATGGCCATGCTGTTCCGGGGCTACGAGATCATCTTGCAGGGCCGGGATCCGCGGGACGCTATCGACATTTCCTCGCGCGCCTGCGGGGTTTGCGGCGGCGTGCACGCCACGGTTTCTTCTCTGGCCATCGAGATGGCCTTCGGGGTGGCGGCCCCGCCTTTGGGCACCTGCGTTCGGAATCTGGGCGAGGTGGCCGAGATGTTCTACGACCACCCGCTGCACCTGGGCCTTCTGGCCGGGCCCGATTACTCGACCGCCATCGTGTCGGTGACCAACCCCGAGCTGGTCGAGCGCGCCGAGAGGACTCTCGCCCCCCACGCGGAGGTTCACGGCTACCGGACGATCAAGGATCTAATGGACGGGCTCAACCCGCTCGAGGGCTCGATCTACCTTGAATCCCTCACTTACACCCGCATCGCGCGCACGATGTGCACCCTGATGTACGGCAAGTACCCGCACCCGTCCACCTTGGTGCCCGGCGGCGTGTCCACGACGGTCAGTACGTCCACGTTCAACGAGTACTACGCCAACTTGGGCAAGATCTTCGACTACGCCAAGCGCCTGGCGGGGATCTGGGACGACATCTGCGACTTCTTCCTGTCCGCCGACCCGCGCTACTCAGATGTCGGCCTGCGTCCGGCGAACCTGATCCAGACCGGGATATGGGACGACCCCGACGTCTACGACGCCACCTACGCCAACATCGATGCGTGGGGCCATGCGCGCTTCTCCGCGCCGGGCATCATCAAAGACGGCGAGCTGGTCACGACGAAGATCACCGAGATCAACATGGGCATCGAGGAGTTCGTCGAGCACTCCTACTACGAGGACTGGACCAGGGGCTCCAACGGGTCGAACGGCTCCAGCGGGTCGAACGGGAGCGGGCCGCGCTTCACCGCCGATGAGCTCGGAAACCCGCTGTCTCCTTACCACGCCTGGAACAAGGAGACGATCCCCCGCCCGGAGGGCAAGAACTTCAAAGAGAAGTACTCCTGGGCCACCGCGCCCAGATGGGATCGCACCTCGATGGAGACCGGCGTGTACGGGCGCATGTGGACAACGGCCATGGCCCAGCAGCTTCCCGACAACCCCTACATCGAGGCCACCGGCGACGGGCTGCGGATCCTGCTTCCCGCGCACGACCTCCCCGAGACCGAGCTGGAGTGGAAGATCCCGGCCAAGCTGAACGCCTTCGAGCGCAACCGGGGCAGGGCCTACGGCGTGGGCTTCACCGCCGCCATCGGCATGATCTGCCTGATGCAGGCCTTCGAGTGCTGGCGCAAGGGCGAGACCAGAGTCTCAACGCCGTTCAAGGTCCCCCGCGATGAGCGCGTGTCTATGGGGATATGGGAAGCCGGCCGTGGCTACCTGACCCATCACATGCACATGGACAACGGCCGGCTGCTCAACTACCAGATCAACACTCCTTCCACCTGGAACGCCTCCCCACGAGACCCCTTCGGTAATCCGGGCCCGTATGAGGAGGCCATTGTCGGCACTCCGCTGCTGGAAAGCGTCGCCGACGACGACATCAAGGGCATCGACATCCTGCGGACCATCCGCAGCTTCGATCCCTGCATGCCGTGCACGACGCACATGGACACCGGTCGGGGTGTGATCACCCGCGAGGTCAACTCCTGCGGCTGCACTCTGGAGTGAGCGCAGCGCAAACCGACAGGCCCTCTAGGGGGTCGCTCGCCGGAGACGGCGACTCGGAGCCAAATTCGGCTTTGGACAGGCTCCTCGGCTCGAGTGCCCTTCTCGGGCCCTCAGCCGAGCAGGGGCCGGGCTGCACACTGGTGGGAGGGGTCGGGCTGCCATGGCTTCGCGACCTGGACTTTGGCACCAATTGGCTGGCCCGGGCCGCGTCGTGGCCATGGCCCGAAAGGGTGGTTCTGGAAGACCTTTCGTACGGGGCGCACCGGGTGATGCACCGGCTGCAAGAACTCGAGCCCTTCCGGGTGGTGCTGATCGGCTGTACGCCCCGCGGCGGCGACCCGCCAGGCACGGTTCGCCGCTACTCACTGGCCGAAACTCCCGCCGCCGGCCCCAAGGAAGTGCAAGAGCGCCTGTCCGAGGCCGTCGGCGGCATCATCGACCTCGACCACACCATCGCCGTCTGCCGTCACTGGGGCGCGCTCCCCGCCGACACGGTGGTCATCGAGGTGGAACCCGCCGAGAGCCAGTTCGGGTTGGGCTTCTCGCGGCCCGTGGAGCGCGCAGTGGACACGGTCTTGACGATGGTGCTCGACGAGGTGAGCCGATGAACGACGAGGTGACTCGACGAGGTGAGCCGATGAACGACGACGGGCTCGCCTACGCCGACATCCTGGCCCATGTGGGAAATCGGGCCGAGCGTCTGCTGGAGCACCCCGACCCGGACGTGCGAGCAGATGCGGAAGAGGCGCTCGACTGGCTCGACGCCTACCACCGGGAGGGCCTGGGCCGACTGGTCGAGATGGTGCGCCGGTGGCGAGGCGAGCTCTTCTTGGAGCAGGCGGCCTTGGACCCGGTAGTGGGTGAGCTACTCGACACGTACAGCCTGGGAGTTGACGTCGACAGCGCCGCCATCGACCGCGTGGTTCAGATGGCGCTGGACGAAGTACGCCCCTATGTCAGCTCCCACGGCGGCGAACTCGAGGTGGTCTCAGTCGACGACGGCGTGGTCGGGCTTCGCATGCACGGCCACTGCGACGGCTGCACCGCGGCGGGCGACACCATCGCCAACCGCGTGGAGGTGGCCCTGCGCGAGCACTGGATCGACTTTCGCCGGGTCGAGGTCGAAGAGGCCACCCGACCGCCGCACCCGCCGCCGGCCCCAGGCAGGGTGGTGACCGGTCTGGATATCGGCCCGGGCCGCGTATGAGACCGGCCTCAGACGACGTCGCTGATCTCTGCTTCACGGCCCGGGCGCTGGCTCAAACCCATCCGCTGACCGAGGAGGCCCACCGTTACCGCCAGCGGTGCTTCGAGGCGGAGCGGGTTCGCCAACCGGTGTCTGAGCTGGCCGACTGGGCCGCCACAGCTTTGCTGGTGGGCTACTGCTTGCGCCGAGCCGAGGAGCGTCGGGCAGGTCGGGCCGGAGGTTTGAGCGGCTCCGTCGGATCTGCCGGCACCGCTGATTTTGCCGTTGCGGTCGCCGACATCAGCGATTCGCTGCGCGCCGGCAACGCGGAGGAGGTGACCCTGCTTGCGTCGCCGTTCACAATCTCGGCCCTCGACCGGATCATCGCCACCGAACTCGACAAGCGCAGGGAGCATCTGCGGGAGCAGCTCGACGACCGGCAGTGGTCGGAGCTGCAGGAGTACATCGCCTGGTGGGTTGTCCACGGTTACAGCACCAGGGCAGCCGAGACCTTCGCTGCGCGCCCCAGCGCTCCATGACCCCGGGCGGTGTGAGTTCGGGCGCCGTGACTCCGGGCGGCGCGAGTTCGGCACCATGGCGGGTTGCGAACCGCGGGTGCTGATCGTCGGTGTGGGCAACCTCTTGCACACCGACGACGGCTTCGGGGTTGAAGTAGCCCGCAGCCTGGCCCGTCGGGCACTGCCGCCTTTTGTGGAGGTGGCAGAGACCGGCATAGGCGGCATCCACATGGTCCACGAGCTGATGACCGGCTACGACGTGCTGATTGTCGTCGACACGGTCGACCGGGATCGGCCCCCGGGCACGGTGATGGTCATCGAAGCCGAGGTGGACGACGTCACCGATTGGGCCCCTGATGCCCGTTACGACCTTCTGGCCGACATGCATCTGGCCACCCCGGAGCGGGCCCTCATGATGGCTCGCGCCGTGGGCGTGCTGCCGGAGCGCACCGTCATTGTCGGCTGCCAGCCCCTCGACGCTGGCGCTTTGGGCATCGGCCTCACCAAAGAGGTGGCCGACGCTGTGGAAACAGCCACCGCCGAGATCGAGCGCTTCCTCGCTCAGATCTGCAACCCATGAGCTTGGAGCAGCTCGAGTCCGAACTGGCCCGTCGCCGCGAGGGGCGCGACCCCGACCGGTGGGCGGCCGCCGCCTACCGGGTGGCCGTGGCGCGCAGCGAATCCGCCACCGGTCGGGAGCAGCTCACGGAGGCCCTGGACCTGCTCGACCGAGCCGGGCGCATCCTGACGGAGACGCGGTCTCCGCTTGAACACGCCCGCATCCTCACCGTTGCAGCCAACTGCCATCGTCGGCTGGGACGGCCGGATCGGGCGGCGCCGCTCTTTGAGAGAGCCGCGCATCTGATCGAGGCTCGAGCAACTCCCAACGAAACGGCTGCCGCTCTGGTCAACTCAGGTCTGGCCCTGACCGAGGCCGGCCATGCGCCCCGAGCCGTCGAGCGGCTCGACCGCGCTTTGGTGGTGCTCGCCGGTGACTCCGACGGCGAAGCCTCCAGGGTCAGGACCGCTGCGCTGATCAACCGTGCTCAGGCCCGCCAGTCGATCGGCGGCGACCGGGAAATCGAGGCCGCTATCGCCGACTACGCCGAGGCCGTCGCATGCTCCGAAGAGGACACCCCGCAGCGCGCCATGGCGTTGCACGGCCTGGGCGCCGCCATTTTGGAGACGATCAGCAGGGATCGCCCTGCCGGGTCTTCATGGTCGGCCGAAGACGCGATCGCCGCCTTCCACCGGGCGCTGCGGATCCTGACGCCGAAAGCGTTTCCCTTCCAGCACGCCATCGCCCGGCACAGCCTCGCCGTTGCCTACGAACGGCGGAGCCGACCAGGGGACACGGCCCGAGCCGTGAACAGCGTCGAGGCGGCAATGACCATGCTCGACCCGCGCCTTCACTCCGCTCAGTGGCAGTCCGCGGCGGCGACCCTGTCGCGGCTGGAGAACGCCTCAGAGACGGGCGGCGGCGCCCGATGGCGTATAGGCCGCGTCGTGTCGCTGATGTCGACCACCACGGCCGCTGAGACGACAGCGCTGCTGAGGGAGCGGCTCGTTCGCCTGGCGGGATGGCCCGAACTGCGACGGCGCAGAGAGCTTGACCTGCTGTCCACAGCCTTAACGGAACTGGGAGTTGCGAACTACCAAAAGGTGATGCGGTCGATGATCCCGGTGCTGATGGAGCTGCCCGATCCGGTGCTGGACTCCGCGTGCCGATCGTTGTGCGAGGCCCATCGGGGCACCGCGACGCCCTCAGACTTCGACCGCGCGTTGGATGAGGTCATCCACGACTTGCTGTTCGGCCCGCAGCGAGTGCGGGTCAGAGACCTTCTGGAAGCGAACGGATGGATCAGACCTTGAGCCATCCGACCGGCGCGTCGGACGCGGCACGCCGTTTCTTGCGTGCCATCGTGTGGGGTGAGCACACGACTGTGTGGGCGCTGCTGAGCCGCAAGGGCCGGTCCACTGCCCTGTCGGTGGCTTTGGGAAACGGCCTCGACCGGGTCGTGGCCGCCCGCATCGGCGACGGGCGCGCCGAGCCGGTGGAGCTTGACGAGTTCCTGCGCAGCCTGCTGGCCGGGCTGCGCAGGGACATGCGCAGCGTGGACGTCGACAACGTGACCGTGGCCGGGCGCTCAAGGCCAGGCGCTGGCGGATCGGTGATCGTCGACCTGGAGTCGCCCTCGAGGCTGCCGGGCACCGCCGGATGGCCGGCCGGTCACCTGGAGCTGAGCCCGGATCCGGACGGAGGCTGGGTTGTCGATCGCCTTCACCCCAGGCTGGCCGGCCCGTGACGTCCGAACTCCGCCGCGTTCGGGTGGCGGTCTCAGTTGAAGCCCTGATGCACCAGTGGGCCCGCCAGCGCGCCGCCCCAGCCGGATTCGCGCTGGCGGTGGACACCGAGATCGCGGCCCGGATTCGAGGGGGGGTCGAATGGAAAGCCGCCGACGCCAAAGCGGTCGCCGTCCTGGCCCGGCCCGTGACCCTCGAACCGTCCAACCGTGATCTCGCCTGGCTAGCAGCGAGCCTCGCAGCCGCCCGCGCACATCACCGGCCAGGGGGACCTGAAGTCGGGTGTGTCTGGCCCGACACGGTGGAAGGCGGCCCCGGCGGCCGTACCCGGGTGGTGACGGGCGCGGTCTGCGCCCTGGCCTCCGGACGGGTGGACTACGCCATTCTCGTCGTCCGCTTCAGGCCGACCGGCGCCATCGACCCGCCGCTCGACGCGACCGCCCTTGTTGAGCAGTTGCGACGGGCGGCCGGCATGCTGGACGAGCCGACCGGACTGGTCAACGCCTACAACCGCCGGTTCACAGCGATCGGGCGCACCGTGGCGGTGTCGCTTCTTCCGCACGGCACCACCCGCGGGTCGGTGCGGGGCGCAGCACCCGACGGCCGGCTCGAGATCGAATCGCCGACCGGCTTGCGTGAGCGCATCGCGGTGTCGTCGTTTGCGTCACTGCGCCTACTCGAGGAGTGACCCGTCCTGCCAACGTCGAGTTCAGCAGTCGGTAGGTGTCAGGTTCAGAAGTCGGTGGGTACGCCGCCGGCTGCTATGCGTGAGTCGACGAAGTCATCGAGTTCGGCTCGCACATCGTCGGGCAGCTTCGGCGGACGGTGCTGTCGCAGCAGCTCACCCACCAAGCGCTCGGCGCGGTCAACGGCGGTGGGCGAGCCGGCGTCTCGCCAGGTCTCAAAGTTGCGCCAGTCCGACACCATCGGCGCGAAGAACGCGTCGCGATAGCGCTGCCGTGTGTGAGCGGCGCCGAAGAAATGCCCGCCGGGGCCGACCTCGGCTATGGCCTCGACCGCCAGGGACGCCTCGTCGACGACCGGAGGCGCCAGGAAGGCAGCCACCATGTTGAGCAGGTCAGCGTCGATCACAGTCTTTTCGTATGAGGCGCAGAGGCCGCCCTCCATCCACCCGGCCCCGTGGTACACCAGGTTGGCGCCGCCCATCACCGCGCCCCACAGCGAGAAGACGCTCTCCCAGGCGGATTGGGCGTCCACGGCGTTGGCGGCGCACGCATTCGAGGAGCGGTAGGGCAGCCCGTAGCGGCGGGCGAGCTGACCGCCGAGCATCGCCGCCTGCATGTATTCGGGCGTTCCGAACGCGGGCGAGCCCGAGCGCATGTCCACGTTGGAGGTGAAGCCTCCGTACATCACCGGCGCGCCAGGCCGCACCAGCTGCGTGAGTGCGATACCGGCGAGCGCTTCGGCGTTCTGCTGCACCACCGCCCCGGCGACAGTGATCGGGGCCATCGCCCCGGCCAGGGTGAACGGCGTGACGATGACAGCCTGGTTTCGCGCTGAGAACTCGATGATCCCCTCGATCATCGGAGCGTCGAGGCGCAGCGGCGAATTGCAGTTCACCACAGTGTGGATCGACGGCTGTTCGTCGAGGTCTTCGTCATCGACGCCACGCGCGATGCGCACCATCTCGATGGCGTCGCGGCAGCGCTGCGCGCCCAGCGAGTAGGCGTTGACGGCTTTGCCCGACAGCGTGAGCAGGTCGCGTACAGCCACGAGATGTCGCACCGACGCGTGCACGTCCACCGGCTCCACCGGGTACCCGCCGTGAGTGTGCACCGCGTTGAGGACGTCCGCAAGCTTCACCAGCCGTCGGAAGTCGGCCCGATTGCCGGTGCGACGGCCTCCGGCCCGGTCGGCCGCGTTGGGGGCGCTGGCCACGGCACCAAACACCACGTGGTCGCCCCCGAAGATCAGGTTGCGGGACGGGTCGGGGGCGTGCAGCGTGAACTGCGACGGCGCGTGCGCTACCAGCTCCAGCACCATCTCGGGATCGAACCGGACGCGCTGGTCGTCGCCCACGGCCGCGCCGGCCTCGGCCCACAAGCGCAGCGCCTCAGGGTGCAAAAACACCATGCCGATGTCGCGCAGCACCGTCAGCGAAGCTTCGTGGATCGACTCAAGCTCGTCGTCGGATACGACTTTCACAGGCTCGAAACGGCGCCGAATCCGACGCCAGGGCGGCTGATAAGGCCCAGTTTCGGCTGAGGTACGCCGCCGCTTGCGCCCCCTGCGGCGACGCGGGCGGCGCTTTCTGGCTTTGACGCGGCCGGCGGCGCCCGACGGCGAAGACGACTCGCTGCCCCGCCGATTCACGGACCCACGCTACCGACGAGCGGTACCCTCTCTTGGCCCTATCGAACCGGTGGTCCGCCAATCGAATCAGCGGTCCCCCGCTGCCTACTGTGTGAGCATGACCCTGACCGGGCAGAGGGCGCTGGTGACCGGAGGCGGCAGCGGCATCGGCGCGGGCGGCGGATCGATCGTGAACATCTCCTCAACGGCTGGCCATCTGCCTTACCCGTTGAGGTCGCCTTACGCAGCATCGAAATGGGGCGTCGAAGGGCTCACCCGGAGCTGGGCGATGGAACTCGGGCGTTTCGGCGTGAGAGTCAACTGTGTGGCGCCCGGAGCGGTCGAAGGCAACAGGATGGACCGGGTGATCGCAGCCGAGGCGGCCGCCGCCGGCAGCGACCCCGATCAGATCCGCCGCGGCTATCAGGATCAGGTTTCGATGCGAACCTTCGTAACCGCCGGCGACATCGCCGCCGCAGTTGTGTTCTTATGTTCCGATGCTGCGCGGTTTATCAATGGCCAGATCCTCAGCGTCGACGGCCACACCGAAACCCTGCGCACCAACTGGCCAGACAACATCCGCTCGTGCTGAACCCTCGAACGACTCCTTGACAGACTGGGCTCCTTCACAGAAAAGACTGGGCTCCTTGACAGACCTAACGTCCAGCGGCTCTTAGTTGATGAGGATGGCTCTTAGTGGATGATGATCGAGACACCTATTACGAAGGCCGCTAACATCCCGTAAAATCCCAACAGCGTACGTGAGAAGAATGCTTCCCAACAGCTCAGCGATCGCGCCCTCTCTAACATATCAGTATCCATGTTGAAATCAACATCATTATGAGCCAATGTTCGGACATGATCATAGAGCGCGCGGTACTGGCGCTCCTTCCACAAGAAATAGCTGTCTAGTATCCAGAACATCACCACGGGAACCATACCTATAAGAGCAGTCTCTACCACGGGAACCACACCTATGAGAACAGCCCCTGTTCTTCTCTCGCTTGCTACTAGCACCAGTAGCGCAGACACCAAGACGACGCTCCATCCCTTCATTCGGAAGGAATTGTCTGCAAGACGGCTGATCACACTTTGAATAAACTCAAGATGCTTGATTCTGGCGTTGGCTGCAGCTTGTTCTGGCATGGGATTACCTGATCGGGCGCTCTGAGGGTGCTTAGGCGTAGGGTCTCCGCAACCTGCCGGTACGGACGACTCCAACGACTATTCCTAGCCTGGATCATCATACAGGGTGGTGCCAGGGGCGTGGCGCGAGAAGATACTGGGCGCGATGGCGACGAGGCTTGAGGAGCTCACTAAAGGGACGAGGGTTCGGGGAGTCACGCCGTCGGGGGTGGTGACGGTCATCGACGCCGAGTGGATCGGGTCGCAGGTCGTCAACCTCACCTACGAGCACGAGCACGGGCTCGTCGAGCGGGAACTCGTCTTCCGTACCCAGGAGAGCCAGATCGAAGTCGAGAGTGCCGGGCGGGCCTGGTCGCTCGACGGCGACCCGAAGCTCTTCACTCTCGTCGCCGAGGCGGAGCGCATCAGGCTCGCATACCTGTTCGACCCGTATCTTGCCGCGGAGAACAGCCACATCGTTCCGCTGCCCCACCAGATCGAAGCCGTCTACACCAGGATGCTGCCGTGCCAGCCGCTGCGGTTCCTTCTGGCCGACGACCCCGGCGCCGGAAAGACCATCATGGCGGGCCTGTTGATCAAGGAGCTGGAGGTGCGGGGCGACCTCGAACGATGTCTGGTGGTCGTGCCCGGCGGTCTGGTGGAACAGTGGCAGGACGAGCTGGGAGATAAGTTCGGCCTGGAGTTCGAGATCTTGACCCGCGGCATGGCAGCGGCGTCCCGCACCGGCAACCCGCTGGCCGACCAGCCTCGGCTGATCGCCCGGCTCGACATGCTGGCCCGCAACGAAGAATTGCAAAGTCGGCTGAGCCGCACGGATTGGGATCTCGTGATCGTCGATGAGGCGCACAAGATGTCGGCAACCCACTACGGCCTCGAGATCAAGGAGACCAAGCGGTACAAACTCGGCCGGCAACTGGAGCGAGTCGCCCGTCACTTCCTGCTGATGACTGCCACGCCGCACAACGGCAAGCCGGAGGACTTCCAGCTGTTCATGGCGCTGCTGGACGCCGACCGCTTCGCGGGCAAGTACCGGAGAGGCCAGCACAGCAACGAGCCGCCCCGTGACTTGATGCGTCGGATGGTCAAAGAGGAGCTGCTGCGTTTCGATGGCACCAAGCTGTTTCCCGAGCGGGTCGCGACCACGGCCAAGTACCCGCTCAGCAGCGAGGAAGCTGCCCTCTATGAGCGGGTCACGTCCTATGTGCGCGAGGGCATGAACCGAGCCGAGCGACTCAGGGCCAAAGGCGAAGGACGACGCTCGGCGGCGGTCGGGTTCGCGCTGACGATCCTGCAGCGCCGGCTGGCGTCGTCTCCGCGGGCGATACTCCGCTCTTTGGAGCGGCGCCGGGATCGGCTGTCGCAGAAGCTCGCAGAAGCCAAACATCTCAGGCTCGACATAGCGCCGCCGGAAGCTGTCGGCGATTTCCGGTTTCGCGACGTCGGGGTGTTCGACCCCGACGAATTGCTTCCGAGCGAACTGGAAGACCTGGAACAAGAAGTAGTGAACGAGGTCACCGCGGCCCGAACAGTTGCGGAGCTGGAGGCCGAGATCAGCGAACTCGTCGGCCTCGTGTCTCTCGCCGGCGAGCTTTTAGCTTCAGGAGTAGACCGCAAGTGGGAGGAACTGGCCCGCCTGATCACGGAAACGCCCGAGATGGCGGACGACCTCGGCCACATGAAGAAGCTGATCATCTTCACCGAGCACCGCGACACGCTCGACTACCTCGTATCCAAGCTGAACCGGCTGCTCGGGCGCTCCGGCGCGGTTGTCAGCATCCACGGCGGTATACGCCGAAAGGAGCGCCGGCGGATCCAAGACCGGTTCACGCAAGACGCGGCAGTCGTCATCTTGGTTGCGACCGACGCCGCGAGCGAGGGCCTCAACCTTCAGCGCGCTCACCTGATGGTCAACTACGACCTTCCTTGGAACCCCAACCGGATCGAGCAGCGGTTCGGACGTATCCACCGCATCGGCCAGACTCAGGTGTGTCGCCTGTGGAACCTCGTGGCCGACGAGACGCGCGAAGGCCAGGTGTTCGAGCGGCTGCTCGACAAAATCGAGGAGCAGCGGCGCGATCTCGGAGGAAAGGTGTACGACGTGCTCGGGGAGGCCTTCTCCAACAGGTCGCTGCGCGATCTGCTCATCGAAGCGATCCGAGCCGAGAATCCGGCCTATCAACAGTTGAGCATGAAGCTCGTCATTGACGAGACGGTCGGCGCGCGTGTGCGAGATTTGATCGATTCTCAGTCGCTGCTCTCCGACGTTTTAGCGCCCGCGTCCAGCGACAAGATCCGAGATCAGATGGAACGGGCCCGCGCCCGCAAGCTGCAGCCAAGCTTCACTCGGCGCTTCTTTCTCGACGCCTTCCAATGCCTGGGCGGTCGGGCTGTCCAAAGAGAAACCCAACGATATGAGATCGCCCGCGTACCCGCCGCGTTGCAGCAGTGGGACAGCAGCGCCCGTTTCGGTCGGCTCCTGGCGGGCTATGAGCGCGTCTGCTTCGAGCGCCAGCGTGTCAACGTTGCGGGCAAGCCCCCCGCCGATCTGCTCAGCCCCGGCCATCCGCTGCTAGAAGCTGCGATCGGCGCTCTCCGGCAACGCCACGGCTCAGTTCTCCGGCAGGGAAGCGTTCTCGTCGATCCCGGTGATTGGACTGACACGCCGCGGGTGCTGGTGTTCATGGAACACGAGATCGTCGACGGCACCACAACAGCGCGGGGACGGCGCCGGGTGATCTCCAAGCGCTTCGAGTATGTAGAGATCACCAAAGACGGCAAAGTGTCGGACACGGGTCATCACCCCTATGTGGACTACAAGATTCCGAGCCCCGACGAACTCGCGCTGTTGCAGTCGGCAACCGGCGCCGAGTGGATCCGCGCCCACCTCAAGCAGACGGCTCTGCGCCACGCCATCGAGCACAACGCTCCCAAGCACCTTGCTGAGGTTGAAGCCCGTGTCCACGACCGCGTCGACCGCACCCGGACAGCCGTTGAGCAACGCCTCAGCGCGGAGATCCGCCACTGGGACGCCCGCGCTCTGGCCCTCATGGAGCAGGAGCGAGCGGGCAAAAAGACCGACAAGCTCAATTCGGCGCTAGCCCAGCGGCGGGCCGACGAAGCCGAGAAAAGGCTGGAGCAGAGGCAGTTAGAGCTGGCCCGGCAACGCAAGCTGTCGGTCCTCCCGCCACGTATCGCAGGCGGAGCACTCGTCGTGCCGGCCGGCCTATTAGCCGAACTCACCGGCTCGGATGTTCCAAGCCGTACCAGCCACACGACCCGCACCGAGAAGCTTGCCGTGTTAGCCGTTATCGAAACCGAACGCGCCCTGGACAGAACACCCGCTGAGATGCCCCACAACCACAAGGGCTACGACATCGAGACACGCGGCGACGACGGCCGCTTGCTGTTCATCGAGGTGAAAGGGCGCCGTGCCGGAGCATCCGACTTCACGGTCACCGCGTCCGAAGTGCTCTACGGGCTCAACGCTGCCGACCGCCACATCCTTGCCTTGGTGGAGATCGCCGACGACGACACGACCACCGTGCGCTACCTGTACGACCCCTTCACCGGCCGGGCCCCTGAGCCCGGCATCGGCGAGCACGACCGCCGCCTCGACTGGGCCCAGTACTGGAACCTGGCTAGCGAGGCCCGCTAACAGGGAACCGCCCTTCCCCCGCACACCCACACCCACGCGGCTGTGGTCTAGGTTGATTATCGAGTGACCGAGTACCGCAAGAAGCTAATCGAGGTAGCGCTGCCGCTAGACGCGATCAACTCGGCGGGACGGGCCGAGAAGTCGGTGCCTAGGAAGGGGCACCCCGCCACGATGCACCTGTGGTGGTCGCGCAAGCCTCTAGGCATCGCCAGAGCCGTACTCTTCGCGTCGCTCGTCGACGATCCGTCTTCCCGACCGGACCGATTTGCGTCGGAAGCAGCGCAAACAGAAGAGCGCCAGCGGCTCTTTGAGATGGTAGGGGCGCTATCGCGGTGGGACCGCAGCAACGATGTGGAATTGTTGAAGCAAGCGCGACACCGGATCGATGAGGCAACCAACGGCGACCGTCCCTGTCTCATCGATCCCTTCTGCGGAGGCGGTTCGATCCCGATCGAAGGGATCCGGCTCGGGCTCGACACAGTGGCTATCGACCTGAACCCTGTAGCCGCTGTGGTCACTTCGAGCGCTGTGGCCATCGCTCAGCGCTTCGCAGGGCGAGGCGCTGTCAACTCTGGCACGGCCAGTCGTCTTGCCTCAGGCACGGCGGGCTTGTCCGGAATAGCTGACGACGTGCGATTCTACGGGGAGTCCGTAGAACGTGTGTGTCGCGACCGCCTCCAATGGCAGTTCAAGAAAGTGAAGAGTCCAGCCTCACCCGGCGGAACGACGGTTCCCGTCTCGTACCTGTGGACGCGGACGATCATCTGCACGAACCCCGGGTGCCGGCGAGAGACGCCGCTGCTATCGACGTGGTGGCTGTGCAAGAAGCCGACCAACCGCTGGCATGTTCGCCCGACTGTTGAGCGCGACAGCTTCAATTTCACCGTTCACCGAGGACCCCCCCCCCCCCGAGCTTAAAAACCTCAAGGCCGGTCGAGGAGTGATCTACCGGTGCCTGTTCTGCGACACGGTCAATGACGCCGAAGCCGTCCGTATGCAAGGAACCGGGAGGGGATTCGGCTTAAGGCTTGTCGCCATTCAGGCGTTCCGCGACCCAGCAAAGCGCCGGTCGGGCCGTATCTATACCGATCCCGATCCAGCTATGGAACCTGAGTTGTCTACGATGCCAGCTCATATCGCAAACGGACTCCTGCGAGAGATCCCGACGGTCAGCGGCAACATCACCGCCTTCGGCATAAGTACCTTCGCCGACCTGCTCACCCCGCGGCAGCAGCTCACTATGTGCACTTTCGCTGAGGTGCTCGCCAGTTTCGAGGATCGGATCCGCGCTGACGCTCTTGCTGCGGGGATGGAGGATGATCCGATCGGGCTCGAGAAGGGCGGAAAGGGGGCGTTGGCCTACGCCGAAGCCGTAACCACGTACTTGGGCCTCACGCTCTCGCGCATGGCCAACCGGGTCTCGACCATGACGATCCACAACCGGGCCAACGGATCGGTCGAGCAGTCGTTCGTTCAGCCAGCATACGCGTTCTACGGCGATTTCCCCGAGGCGAATCCGTTCTCGGGCTCAACCGGCTCATGGGGCAACGCGTTGGAGCACGTGTGGAAAGCCGTTGAAGCGCTGCCGATGAGCGAGGCAAGAGCAGACGTGCGCGCCACTTCGATGCTGGGCACTCTCGACGGGGAGCGCGGTATCGTCAGCACCGATCCGCCTTACTACGACATGTTCGACTACGCCGCTTTGTCGAACTGGTTCTACATGTGGCTGAGGGCGTCTCTAGCCGATATCTGGCCAAACGCGATGGGATCGCTGCTCACCCCGACCGCCGAGCAGATTGTGTCGAACCCGTCCCGATTCGACGGTGACCGCAGTCAGTCTCACGAGCACTTCGAACAGCTGCTCATGCGAGCGTTCATCCGCATGCGCGAAGTGCAGGACCCGCGCTTTCCGATGACGATCTACTACGGCTATCAGCAGACCTTGCGACCAAAGAAAGGCCGGCAGCGCACCGCGTGGCAAGCCCTTCTTGAGAGTGTGATCAGCGCCGGACTGCGCATCACGAGCACTTGGCCGCTGCGAACAGAAAGGCCATCGGGCGTCAAGAAGGGGTCGAACTCTCTGGCAACATCGGTGCTTCTGGTCTGCCGGCCTTCCCCGGCAGACGCCCCGGATACATACGTTGCGGATTTTAGGCGAGCCCTCCGCGATGAGCTTCGCCGGGCATTGCGCCTGTGGCAGCAGTGCAACATCGCGCCAGTCGACCTCGCGCACGCGGCGATCGGGCCAGGAATGGCTGTGTTCACATCGTTCGCGCGCGTCGTCAAAGCCAATGGAGAGGCGATGAGCGTGCGTGGTGCTCTTGAGATGATCAATCAGGTGCTTGACGAGGAGACACTAGAGGGCGCTGAATCAGATTTTGATGCTGATACCCGCTGGGCCATCACCTGGTTCGAGGAGCGCGGCTTCGACGACGGCCCATACGGCCGTGCCGAACAGTTGTCCAAGTCGCGCAATACGTCTATTCACGAACTGGCTCAGGCGGGAGTGATCGCTGCCGGTGCCGGCAGGGCGCGGCTCTTGGGCCGCGAGGAGCTTAACGCCCGATGGGATCCTGACGCCGACAATCGCCTGACCGTGTGGAAGACCACGCAACATCTCATCCGAGCGGTCGAGAAAGACGGAGAGTCGGCCGCTGCAGCGCTGGTAGCCGTGCTTGGCGCCGATTACGCACAGCTCTCCAGGGAGCTGGCATACCATCTTCATAAGATCTGCCAGCGCAAGGGCTGGCGCAACGAGTCGGCGTCGCTCAACGGCCTAGTCATGGCGTGGCCCGAGCTTCTGAGGCTGGCCCGCCGACGACAGACGACCGGCACCACCAGTCAGCTTTTCGGAAGGCAGACAAGGCCGGGCAACTAGACGGATCTGGAGGAGTAGATCGTGGCCGACAGCAACTACCAGTTGGTGGGCAAGGCAATACGGCTGCTGGGCGGCGGACTCATACCTTTCGTCGCCCGCGAGTGCCGGGCCAAATACGGTCAGGACTGGCTTTCGGCCGTCCAGCGATACAACACCCGCGGAGGTTTGGCCCGGCCCCAAAAGGTCAACCCTGAAGACCCGCAATTCCTGCTCAAGGTCGTCTGGGACGAATGGCGCACGATCTTCGGTAAGAAGCTTTCACACATCGACCGCAGCTATGTGTCGGAGCTTCGCGACGTTCGCAATCGCTGGGCCCACCATGAGAAGTTTTCCACCGACGACGCTCTGCGCGCTCTCGACACCGCTAAGAGGCTGCTCGAGTCGGTCGCTGCCGGGGCGCAGGCCAACGAAGTGGACAAGCTTCGTATGGGCCTGCTCCGCCGAAAGTTCAACGAGCAAGCCCGCCATACTCGAAGGCGGGCTGCGACGGCTCCCGTGAGCGCCCGGCCCACATCGGGTCTACCCGCCTGGCGCAAGGCGGCAACGCCTCACGAAGACGTCGCCTCCGGCGACTACGAAATGGCCGAGTTCGCTGCCGACCTCCATCAGGTGTGGCGTGGCGACGCCGCCGGCGAGTACGGCGACCCGACGGAGTTCTACCGGCGAACATTCATCACCGAAGGCCTGGGCAATCTGATCATCGGTGCCGTACGACGGTTCTCCGGCACCGGCGGCGACCCAGTGATCAAGCTTCAGACCAACTTCGGCGGCGGCAAGACACACTCTCTGATCGCGCTCTTCCACCTGACCGGCGAGGCAGGTGCCGGCGACTTGCCCGGTGTCGAGCAGCTTCTAGCCGAGCACGGCCTGGACATGCCGAACCGACCCATCAGCCGAGCCGTGCTGGTGGGACACCAACTCCAGCCCTCCAGCGCCTCTACCAAACCGGACGGGACCGTCGTCCGCACGATGTGGGGCGAGCTCGCCTGGCAGCTCGGAGGCGCGAAGGGCTTCAAGCTTGTGGCCGAGGCCGACAGACGCGGGACCAGTCCAGGGTCGGCTCTCATCGAGCTGCTGCGCTCGCACTCCCCCTGCCTCATTCTGATCGACGAATGGGTCGCCTACGCGCGTCAGCTCTACGGCGTCAGCGACTTGCCCGCCGGCTCGTTCGACGCCCATTTCAGCTTCGCTCAAGCGCTTACCGACGCCGCTCGCAACACTCCCGAGGCGCTGCTAGTGGCGACCATACCGGCATCGGACATCGAGGTCGGAGGCGAAGGCGGCAGGCTGGCACTCACCAGGCTAGAAAACCTGTTCTCCCGCATGGAGACCAACTGGCGCACAGCCAGCACCGAAGAGAGCTTCGAGATCGTCCGGCGCCGTCTGTTTCAAACCCTCGAGCCCGATGCTGCCCGGCAGAGAGACGCTGTCGTCAAAACCTTCGGCAACCTCTACCGAACTCAGAGCGGCGAGTTTCCGTACCCATGCCGGGAAGCCGACTACGAGCGACGCATGAAGGCCGCATACCCCATTCATCCCGAGTTGTTCGACAGGCTGTTCGGCGACTGGTCGGAACTGGAGCGGTTCCAGCGCACCAGAGGCGTGCTCCGGCTTATGGCCAAGGTCATCCACTCGTTGTGGATCAACGAAGACCCGAGCCTGCTGATCATGCCAGCCACCATTCCCATCGCAGACAACGACGTGGCCGCCGAACTGATCCGCTACCTCGAAGACGGCTGGCGCCCGGTTATCGAGACGGACATTGACGGCCCCGGCTCGCTTCCGTTCAAGCTCGACAAGCAGATCCCGAACCTCGGGCGCTACTCGGCGGCTCGCAGGATCGCCCGCACCGTCTACTTCGGCTCGGCCCCGTCACAGGAAGCCGCCAACCTAGGACTCGACGACCGCGCCATCAAACTCGGGTGCGTACAGCCGGGCGAACGTCCCGCGACCTTCGGCGACGCGCTGCGGCGTTTGTCCGACCAGGCGACATACCTTTACCGCGACCGGTCGCGCTACTGGTACTCACTTCAGCCCACAGTCACTCGGTTAGCGAAAGAGCGGGCCTCCCTATTATCCGAATCAGACATCGACGAGGTGCTTCGCAAACGCCTCGACGCCGTTCGCTCGCAGAGATCGCATTTCGCGGCGGTCCACACTTGCCCTCGCGCTTCCGTCGACGTTCCCGACACGGATTCGGTACGGCTCGTCGTGCTCGACCCGAGCGCACCTCACGACACCAAGACCGAGCAAAGCGACGCGCTCGACTTCGCCGAGAAGTTGCTCACCGAGCACGGCAACGGCCTCAGGCGCTACCGCAACATGCTTGTGCTGCTCGCCGCCGACAAGTCGCGGCTCGCAGAATTGCACGACGCCGTGCGCCAGTGGCTCGCCTGGGACTCCATCGACCGCGACCGGGATTCGCTTCGTCTCGACAACTTCCAAGTGCAACAGATCGAGACCAAAGTCAAAGAGTGGCAAGAGACGGTCGGCCACCGAATTGTCGAGACCTACCAGTGGCTTCTCAATCCGACCCAGCCCGACCACACACATACCGGGCGGGTTCACTGTGATGCGATTCGTGTCTCCGGGGCTTTGCCGATCGCGGAGCGCGCAGCCAAGAAGATGGTTGGCGAGGAGACCCTGATACCGGCCTATTCGGGCACCCGCTTGCGCCTCGACATCGACCGTGTGCCGCTTTGGCGAGGCGATCACATCGAAGTTAACCAGCTTTGGAAATACTACGCGCAGTACTTGTACCTGCCGCGGCTTGTGAAGCGGTCGGTGCTCGAGGACGCCGTCCGTGACGGGGTGGGCGCTCTTACCTGGGAAACCGAAGGCTTCGCTTATGCCGACGGCCACGACGGCTCGCGCTATACGGGCCTGAGGATGGGTGAACAGCTTGCTGCGGTGGCTCAGAGCGGACTTTTGGTGAAGCCGGACGCGGCGCTCTCACAGCGAGCACGCGAACAGCCTCTCGATTCCCGATACGGAACTGCGGGCGGAGCCGGAGAGCTGAAGCCGACCGGGTACCGCTCTTCGGCGGCTGGATCAACCCCCGCGGATGACACTTGCGAGGCCGCTGCAACAGGCCCGCAGATGCCTACCCGCTACCTCGGCCGCGTCAAGCTTGACACGCTGCGATGGACCAAGACGGTTGCCGACATCGCAGACGCGATCGTGAACCAGTTGGCGCGAACCGACGACACCAAACTGTCGGTGACGATCGAGGTTGAGGCCGATTCCAAACACGGTTTCGACGAAACGGTGCAGCGAACAGTGACCGAGAACGCATCCACCCTCAAGTTCGACACCACAGAATTCCACGAGTGACCCAATGGCCCTCAGCGTCAGCCGACCCGCGAGGCTGCAAGCCATTGCTCAGAGCAGGATCTTCGACGGTTCTCAATCTCTGAAATAGTCAGCGCGTCCAATCCACCAGACCTCTCCGCGGTCGGGTGGGTTCACCACGGCTCCTCGAAGATCGAATCGCGGAGCGAAGCCATCGCGGCGGCGTCTTCGGCATCGGTAGGAGGCGTGCGCCGGTAACCCTCAATAACAGCGCGGTCCGTTCTCCTGCGGTGCTCGAGGGTAGTGAGGGCCTCAATGCCGGCCCTCAGCGGCAGCCGACCCACAAGAAGCAGGCGGGGGTTACTCGCCGTGGACGTACTGCCAGCCGAAGCGGCCCTTGATACACAAATGGCCGCTCGTCACAGAATGATCGGCCGGAGAGCTGACCTTGACGATGCGCTCATCTTGAACGTGCAGGTCGAGGTTGCAGCCCACCCCGCAGTATGAGCACACCGTGCGGGTGACGCTCTGCTCGTCGGGCCGCCAGTTTTCCGCCTGGCGCAGGTCGAACTCAGTCTTGAACTGCAAAGCGCCGGTGGGGCACACGCCCACGCAGTTGCCGCAGTAGACGCAAGCCGACTCCGGCAAGCTCACATCAAACTCGGTGGAGATGCGCGCGTCGAAGCCTCGGCCCGACACAGCGATGGCGTAAGTGTGCTGAGCGTCGTCGCCGCAGGCTTCCACGCACTTGTAGCACAGCACGCACTTCTCATAATCGCGGATGTAAAGCTCGTCTTGGATCTTCACAGGCTCGACGACCCGCTCGACGGGGTGGCCCTGCTCGCCGTATCGATCCGGGTCTGCTCCGTAGCGGCTGATCCAGCGCTGCAGGTCGTCAGACTGGCTCAGATCCACGCCGGAGCCGAGGAACTCCAACACCATCTTGCGGCTGTGGCGAACACGCGGGGTGTCGGTGTGAACGACCATGCCGTCCTCGACAGGACGCGAGCACGCTGGCACCAGCACCCTGGAGCCTTCCAGCTCCACCACGCAAACCCGGCACACGTTCACCGGCGTGAGGTTCGGCGCCCAGCACAGGGTGGGTGTCTCGATGCCGGACTGCTCACAGGCACCGTGGATCGTGGCGCCCTGTGGCACTTCCACGGCCTGCCCGTCAACGGTGAGCGACACGGAGACCTCGCGCGGCGGTGGTGTCTGAACCGACCGTCCACGGCGGGCGGTTTTTGTGTCGGAGCGCATCAGCAACCCCCTTCAGGCGCAGACGGTACCACCGGTCAGCCGCCTACCAGACCAAGCACCAACGCCGCGGCGTGCCCGCAGCAGGCGGTGCTGGCGTGTACCACGGGTCAGCCGCCTACCAGACCGAGCGCCAACGCCGACCGCACGGCCGAGGCGGCGGTGTGGCCGAGACCGCAGATCGAGGCGTCGCCCATCACTTCGGCCATGTCGTCGATCAGCGCGTGGCGCTCCGCCGTGAGGGCGCCCCGGCGCTGCATCTCGACCAGCGTCTCGTGCTGGCGGACCGCACCCACTCGGCAGGGCACACACTGTCCGCACGACTCATTGCGGAAGAACTCCGCGATCCGCACCACCACCGGCGTCATGTCCACCGACGTGTCGAAGGCCATCACCACCCCGGAGCCGAGCGTGGTGCCCGCCGCCCTGGTGTCCTCCAGCGTGAGCGGCAGATCGAGCGAGTCTGGCCCGACGAACGAGCCCGCCGCGCCTCCCATCAGCACGGTCTGAAGCTCACCGGTGCCGGTGATGCCGCCCGCGAGCTGCAGCACCTCGCCCAGCGTCACGCCGAAGGGCACCTCGTAGAGGCCGGGCCAGCGAACCCGACCCGACAGGCACAGCAGCTTCGTGCCCGGCGAGCGCTCGGTGCCACGGCTGCGGTAGGCCTGCGGGCCCTCGTTGACGATGTCGATCACGTTGAGCAGCGTCTCGGGGTTGTTGATCGCGGTCGGCTCGCTAAACAGCCCGTGGGTGGTCGGGAACGGCGGCTTGTTGCGGGGCTCACCCCGGAAGCCCTCCAAAGAGTTGAACAGCGCCGTCTCCTCACCGCAGATGTAGGCGCCAGCGCCGCGCCAGATGGCAATGTCGAACGGGTGGCCGCTCCCGGCCACATCGTCGCCGAGCAGCCCCGCGGCCTGTGCCGCTTTCACCGCGCGGGCCAGCCGAGCCGTGGCCAGCGGGTATTCGCCGCGGATGTAGATCCAGCCGTTGGCCGCGCCGGTGGCGAACCCGGCGATGGTGAGCGTCTCGATCACCGCGAACGGGTCTTGTTCCATCACGACGCGGTCTTTGAACGTGCCCGGCTCGGATTCATCACAGTTGGCCACCACATGTTTGGGGCGGCCCGTCTGTCCGGCGACCGCTCGCCACTTGATGCCGGTGGGGAACGCCGCGCCGCCGCGGCCGGACAGGCCCGAGTCGGCCACCGCGGCTAGCACCGCTTCGGGGCCCATCTCAATGGCTCGGCTCAGCGCCTCGTACCCGCCGCAGTTCCGATATGAGTCCAGCGAAGTGGGGTCGGCCACGCCGATGCGGCGCAGCAGCCGAAGCGACGGGTCGCCCGCCTGGGGCAGCCGGTATTCGTCGTCGTCGGCTGGGACGCGGTCTGCACCGCCGCCGACAGCTTGCACGAACATCGCAGGCGCCCGCTCGCACTGGCCGAGGCACGGCCCGTGGTGTACATGGTCTCCGCCGGCTTCGATCCGCGCGGCCAGGCTGTCGTAGCCGGCGATCTGGCAGGCCGCGTCCACGCACACGTGGAAGGTGTCGCCGTGGTGCTCGGGCGGCTCGGTGCGGAACAGGTCATAAAATGTGGCAACCCCGTAGGCGTCTGCGGGGGGAACGGCTAGCACTTCGCCCAGGTAGTTGATGCCGCCGGGGCTGATCCAGCCGGCCTGGTTCTGAAGGGCGTGCAGCGCGGGCAGCAGATAGTGGCGGCGGCTGTGCCTGCGGCTCGTGCCACCTATCACTAGCCGCTCGGTGTGATGCTGGTTCACCGGATCAACGCCGAGGCGTTTCAGCACGCTGTCCACCGCGGCCCGCTCTTGCGCTGAGGCGCGCTCGGCGCCGATGTAAATGTCAGCCACGTGCAGGTCCCGGTTCAGCCAAAGGTCGTGCCTGATCCAACAGTCGGCGGAGCCTCAGTGCCCCACTAGGCGTGATCGGGGCGCCGACATCATCGATCCGGCGCGCTAACCCGCCGGCTAGCCGGGAGCGCGTCAGCCATAGGCCGGCTCGAGCTTGGAGATGCGGATGCTCGCCGCTTTGAACTCCGACGTCCCCGACTTGGGATCCCAAGTGTCGTTGGTCAGCACGTTGGCGTCGACCACTTCCGGAAAATGGAACGTCGTGAAGGTCAAGCCGGGCGGAATCTCCGGCTGGAGGCGGACTTCCATCTCCACGGAGCCGCGGGGCGAGCTGACCAGGACGCGCTCACCGTTGTCGATGCCCAGCTCGTCGGCGTCGGTCGGGTTGACGTCGATGGCGTCGCCGTAGCGGATCGGCGAGACGTAGCCCCCGGACTGGACGCCGGTGTTGTAGGAGTCGAGAGCCCGGCCGGTGGTGAGCCGCAGCGGGAACTCCTCACTTAGCTCCTCAGCCGGACCCGCGTGGTGCACAACGCTGAACGGCGCCGGGTCGCGGCCGTCCAGATCGTCGGCCCAAAGCCAGCCGTGCAGGAACGGCGAACCGGGGTGGTCGTCGCTGGGGCAAGGCCACTGGATGCCGCCGAAAGCTTCGAGCCTGGCCCAGGACATGCCGCGGTGCATGGGTGACAGATGCCTCATCTCGTCCCACAGCTCCTCGGGGCTGGGGTTGCCCCAGTCCGCGCCCAGCCGACGGGCCAACTCGCCGATGATCTCGATGTCGTCGCGGGCCAGGCCCGGAGCAGGCACCGCGGCCCGCACCCGCTGCACCCGGCGCTCGCTGGAAGTGACTGTCCCCTCGGACTCGGCCCAAGCCACCGAAGCGGGCAGCACCACGTCGGCCATCTCTGCGGTGCGGGTCAGGAAGATGTCCTGCACGACCAGCGTGTCGAGGCCCTTCAGCAGCTTGCGAGCGTGCTCCACATCGGCTTCGGAGTCTGCCGGATTCTCGCCGATCACGTAGCAGGCCCGCAGCTCGCCGGCCTCCATCGCCTCGAACATCAGCGTCAGGTGCTTGCCGGGCACCGGGTTGAGTTCAACGCCCCAGGTAGCCTCGAAACGGGCTCGGGCCTCGTCGTCGGCGATGTCCTGGAAGCCGGGCAGCTTGTTGGGAATGGCACCCATGTCGCCGCCGCCTTGCACGTTGTTTTGGCCCCGCAGCGGGCACAGACCCGAGCCCCAGCGCCCGACGTGTCCGGTGAGCAGGGCCAGGTTGCAAAGCGAGACCACGTTGTCGACCGCGTTGTGGTGTTCGGTGATGCCCAGCGTCCAAAGGATCTGGGCCTTGTCGGCCCCCGCGTAGGCGTGGGCCATCTCAGCGATCGCTGAGGCGGGCACCCCGGTGACTTCCGCGGCCCATTCGAGCGTGTAAGGCTCGACGTGGGCGGCGTAGGCGTCGAAGCCTTGTGTGGAATGGGCGATGAAGGCGGTGTCGTGCAGCCCGGCGCGGATGATCTCGCGGCCCATCGCGTTGGCGAGGGCGATGTCGGTTCCCACCGACAGGCCGACCCAAGCGTCCGCGAACTTCGCGGAGGACGTGCGGCGGGGGTCGATGGCGAACATCCGGGCGCCGTTGTCGAGGCCCTTCAGCAGATGATGGAAGAAGATTGGATGGGCTTCGCGGGCGTTCGATCCCCACAGCAGGATCACGTCTGCTTCTTCGATCTCCTCATACGACGAAGTGCCTCCGCCCGCTCCGAACACTGTCGCCAGACCGACGACGGATGGGGCGTGTCAAGTTCGGTTGCAGGAGTCGATGTTGTTCGACCCCATCGCGGTGCGGATGAACTTCTGCGCCGCGTAGTTCATCTCGTTGGTGGCCTTGGAGCAGCTGAACATTCCGAAGCCGCCGGGGCCAAATTGGTCGCGCACCCGCCGGAAGCCGTCCGAAGCCCGGCTCAGAGCTTCGTCCCAGGTGGCGGGCCGCAGCCTGCCGTCATCGTCGCGCACCAGCGGCTCGGTGAGCCGGGCCAGCCGCTTGTCAAGTGATTTCCGTCGTCTCACGATTTCTCGCCTCGTCCTTTTCTTCCAGGCTCTTGGGCTGTTCGCGGCTTGGCTCAGTTCAGGCCGAGCGTTTCTCGAGCCTGATCCGGCGACTGAACTCGGGCGCCCATCCGTTCGATGATCTCTCTGGCCCGGGTCACGAGATCGGCGTTCGAGGCGAACACACCCCGCGACAGATAGAGGTTGTCCTCAAGACCCACCCGCACATGGCCGCCGAGCAGCACAGCCTGGGGCACCCACGGGATCTGCATCGCGGAGATGCCGAACGTCGTGAACTCGGCGCCGTCGGGAAGCAGGCGGGTGAGCGCAGTCAACAGGCCCACGTCGCTGGGCATGCCGTAGGGGATCCCGGTGCACAGCTGCACCCACGGAGGCGATTCGATCAGGCCCTCGTCCACCATACGGTTGGCGAACCAGAGGTTGCCGGTGTCGAACACCTCCAGCTCGGGCTTCACGTTCAGGTCGCGCACCCGCTTGGCCATGACGCGCAGCATGTCGGGCGTGCTCACGTAAACGAGATGGCCCTCGCCGAAGTTCAGCGAGCCGCAGTCGAGGCTGCAGATGTCGGGGCGCAGCGCCTCCACATGCGCAAGGCGTTCCAGGCCGCCCACCAGGTCGGTTCCGTCTAGCTGAAAGTCCAGCGGGTCGGGGTCGCCGAGGGTCAGGTCGCCGCCCATTCCGGCAGTGAGGTTGACGATCACGTCGGTGTCGGCGGCTCGCACCGACTTCACGACTTGGCGGTAGAGCTCCACGTCACGGGTGCCCTGGCCGGTTTCGGGGTCGCGCACATGTATATGGACGATGGCCGCGCCGGCCTCAGCGGCCTCCAAGGCAGACGTGGCGATCTGCTCGGGAGTGATCGGCAGGTCGGGATGCCGGCCGGCAGTGTCGCCCGCTCCGGTGACTGCACAAGTGATGATCACATTGCGGTTCACGGGATAATCTTACCGCAGCGCCCGAAGCCGTGCGATGCCCAGCAGCGGCAGGCATCCATAGATGTTCGCAGCCTGGAACGAGAGCGGCCCACGGTCAGGCAGCGGGCGCATCTCGATGGTTACGATGACCCGACATGCGCTGGTCTCGGCTCTTCATCCCCACGCTGCGCGACGCCCCCGCCGACGCTGAGGCCCCGAGCCACAGGCTGCTGGTGCGCGGCGGCTTCATCCGCCAGCTTCACGCCGGGCACTTCTCACTGCTGCCCCTCGGGTTGCGGGTGCACGACAAGGTGGAGAGGATCGTGCGGGCTGGCATGGAGGAGATCGGCGCTCAGGAGTTCCTGCTGCCCGCCATGCACCCGGCGTGGTTGTGGCAACGCTCGGGCCGATGGCAGACGATGGGCCCTGAGATGTTCCGGCTTCAAGACCGCAAGCAGGCCGACCTCGCGCTGGGCATGACCCATGAGGAGGTGTTCGCGCAACTGGCCCGCGAGATCTCCTCATACCGAGCGCTGCCGCAGATCTGGTACCAGATCCAGTGGAAGTTCAGGGACGAGCCCCGACCCAAATCGGGGCTGCTAAGGGTGCGCGAGTTCGCCATGAAAGACAGCTACTCATTCGACCTAGACGACGCCGGACTGGACCGCAGCTTCGACCTCCACCACGCGGCGTACGCCCGCATCTTCGAACGGCTGTCGCTGGACACGATCGCTGTTGAGGCGTCTTCGGGAGCGATGGGTGGGACCGGTTCCGTTGAGTTCATGGTGCCCTCCCCCGTCGGTGAGGACGACGTGGTGCGCTGCGGTGGCTGCGGTTACGCCGCCAACGTGGAGCGGGCCGTCGCCACGGTTGAGCCCGTGGACGACGGCGACGCCGACACCGCCGAGTCGGCCGTGCCGGTCCGGTTCCCCACGCCGGGGGTGCGTACCATCGCTGCCTTGGAGCACATCGAGGGTGGCGCACCGGCGGACCGTCAGATCAAGACGATGGTGATGGTGCTCGACGGCTCGGTCGTGCTGGCCCTGGTGCGGGGCGACCATCAGCTGAACTTGCAGAAGCTGCAAGACGGCACGGGCGCCGCGGAGATCCGGCCCGCTGAGCCCGCGGAGGTGTTCGAGCATCTCGGCGCTCACCCCGGCTCGGTGGGCGCGGTGGGCGTGACCGGATTGCGTGTCGTCGCCGACTCGGCGCTGCGACACCGACGCAACCTCACAACCGGCGCCAACGAAGACGACTGGCACTATTCGGGTGTGGACATCCGCCGCGACATCGCCGTGGACGAATGGCTCGACCTGCGAGAAGTGAGCGCCGGTGAGCCCTGCGCGCGCTGTGGCCGCCCTCTGGAGGTGATCCGCTGCATCGAGGCCGGCCACATCTTCAAGCTCGGCCGGCAATACGCGAAGGCGCTGGGAGCTACGGTGCTCGACAGCCAGGGTGCCGAGCGGGTGATCACAATGGGCTCCTACGGCATCGGCATCGGCAGGGCTGTGGCGGCCATCGCGGAGACACACCACGACGACCGGGGCCTGGCGTGGCCGCCGGCAGTAGCCCCCTATGAGGCGGTGATAACCGTAGTGAGCGTCAAGAACACCCGGGCGATGGCCGCGGCTGAGCGGCTCTACCGGGAGCTGCGCGACGAGAGCGTCGACGTGCTGCTCGACGACCGCGACGCACGGGCGGGCGTGAAGTTCGCCGACGCCGAACTGATCGGCATCCCGTGGCGGGTCACGCTGGGCCGCGCCCTCGCGAAGGGCAACGTGGAGCTGACCGAGCGCGCCTCCGGAACGACCGAGACGGTTCCCGTCGACGAGATCGCATCCCGGCTGACCAGCCTGCTGCGGGCAAACCTGCCTGCCCCGGGCACAGACGGCATAAGGCGGCGATCTTGAGGCGAAGACTTTCAACTCTCTTGGCGGTCTTGGCCGGCTGTTTCACGCTGTCGGCTTCGTTGATCGGCTATGCGGACGGCCGGGTCTTCGACAGCGACGGCTTTGCCAGCCTGGTCGGCGACACCATGAGCCAGGCGGAGGTCAGAGACTTCCTCGCGGATGCGATCAACGAGGAAATCCTGCGGCTGGCACCCGACGCGGCCGCAGGAGGGACGATCATCCGCGATCTGACGGCCAGCATCCTCGACACCGACGCAGCTCGAGCCCTTGTAGAGACAGCCGCCCGCGAATTGCACAGCACGGTGTTTGACGAGAACTCTGACTCGGCTCTGCTGACGGTGTCAGACCTCATCGTCACGATCCGAAGTCAGCTGCAGCTGCTGGCACCCGACATCGCAGATCTGATACCGGCCGAACTCAACGAAGCGGCAATCGACATCGGCAGTCAACAGGCCTTCACCGATCTGATCCAGCTGGCCAATGACGTCGAACAGCTGGCGCTGATCACCAGCCTGCTGGCTCTCGGATGTTTGCTGGCGGCGGTACTGGTCGACCGGCAGCGCTGGAGAGGGGCGGGCAAAGCGGGGCTAGCCCTCGCCATCACGGGGGGCTTGCTGCTCGCGGCCGTCGCAACAGGCGGCGTCGTGCTCGGGTCTTACGCGGCGGATCCGGCCACGAGAGACGCCGTGTCGGCCGTTTGGGACGTCTTCATCTCGGATCTGGCCCTTTGGGCCGTGATCCTGATCGCGGTGGGCGGCGTGACCTGCGCTTTCGCCTGGTCGCTGTTGCGGGTTGAGCACCTCACCACGCCCGTCGGACGCGTCCGAACCTGGGTCACGACGCCGCCCACATCGCTGACCGGCCGGGTTACCCGCGCTATCGCCACGCTGGTGCTGGGCGTATGGCTGATCTTGCGGCCCTTGTCGCTGCTGTCGGTATTGGGGGTTTTCGCGGGAATCCTGCTGGCCATCACAGCCCTCAACGAGCTGCTGCGGATCACGGGGCTCGACAAGCGCATCGCCTCCGCGCAGACCCGTGCGGCCGCAGAGCGTCCAAGCGTCCGGCCCAGTGGCCGGAAGGCTGCGGTGATTGCAGCGGCGATCGTGTTGGGGCTGGCGGCGCTCGCAGTAGCCGGCGCGGTCGTGCTGCGCCGCAGCGATCCGGCTCCCGACGTCCCGGTCGATCTGGCGTGCAACGGCCACGTCGAGCTGTGCAGCCTCCGTCTAGATCAGGTCGCTCTGGCTGCCACCCATAACTCGATGTCGTCGGCTGCCGACGGCTTCTACCTGGCCAACCACACCAAGGGCATGATCGACCAGCTCGACTCCGGCTTCAGAGGCCTGCTGATCGACACCTGGTACGGGCAGCGCAGTGAGTCGGGGGCGGTTGTGACGTCCGGAACGGTCATCGATCCCGCTTCTCTAGACGATGACAGCGCCGCGGCGGCAGCCGAACGGGTCCGGCAACGTCTGACAGGCAGTCTGGGGCCGACCGAGGTTTATCTGTGCCACGGGTTCTGCGAGATAGGGGCGGTCGACGCGCTGACGGCGTTGACCGAGGTGCGGGCCTGGTTGGACGAGCATCCTCGCGAGGTGTTGGTGATATTCGTGCAGGACGAGACCTCGCCCGCCGATACGGCAGCAGTGTTCGAGGCGTCGGGACTGAGTGAGCTGGCCTGGACCCACGTGTGGGGAACGCTGCTGCCGACGCTTGAGCGGATGATCACCGAGAACCGGCGGGTCTTCGTGATGGCCGAGAACGATGCTGGCGACCCGGAGGGCGAGTTTGCCTGGTACCACGAGGGCTTCCGCTACACCCAGGAGACACCGTTCAGCTTCTCGAGCACCGCGGACTTCAGTTGCGCCCCGAACCGCGGCCTCAGCGACAGTCCCCTGTTCCAGGTCAACCATTTCATCACGCCGGCGCTGGGCCGCAACGGATCGATCAACGATCTCGAGGTGTTGCTGCCGCGCCTCGAACAGTGCTGGAAGGAGCGCTCCCGATTGCCCAACCTGGTGGCGGTCGACTTCTACGAAGCGGGCGACGTCATAGCAGCAATCGACACTCTGAACGGTGTTAGAGATGGGTGAAGATGCGAAGTTCAGCAGAGCGGGCCTTGTTCATCACCGTCGACGAACTCCATCACGCCGAGATGACGTAGGTTCGGGATGTCACACCCCTGGGGCAGCCTCGGCTAAGGCCCCGAGATGCCTGAAGGAGACTGCCATGTTCACCAACAAATTGTACCACTCAACCGAATATGGCGAGATGATACTTGGCGATGCCGCTGAAGTCATGGGTGCTCTTCCCGCCCGGTCTGCCGACCTCGTAATGACGAGCCCGCCCTTCGCGCTCCTTCGCAAGAAGGAATATGGTAATGAAGCTGCCGATCGGTACTTGGACTGGTTCCGGCCTTTTGCGAAGGAAATCCATCGGTTGCTCAAGGATACGGGCAGCTTCGTCTTGGATATCGGTGGCTCTTGGATTCCTGGAACTCCGACGCGGAGTCTTTACCACTTCAAACTCTTGATCATGTTGTGCGAGGAATCCGGCTTCCATCTTGCCCAAGAGTTCTACTGGTGGAACCCGTCGAAACTGCCGACACCGGCCGAATGGGTCACTGTACGAAGGCTTAGGGTCAAAGACGCTGTAAACACTGTCTGGTGGCTCTCAAAGACTCCTTGGCCTAAGGCGAGCAACCGCCGAGTCCTCCAGCCATACAGCCCTGCCATGCGCACTTTGTTGACTGATGGATATCAGGCTAAGAAACGCCCTTCTGGTCATGACATTAGCAAGAACTTCGTTACCAACAACGGGGCGGCAATCCCACCCAACCTGCTCGCAATACCTAACACTGAGAGCAACAGCCAATACCTGAGATACTGCAAACAGATCGGAGTCCATCCGCATCCTGCTCGATTTCCGACCGACCTGCCCGAGTTTTTCGTGAGATTGACAACTGACACTGGCAACCTAGTTGTAGACCCTTTCGCAGGTAGCTGTGCCACGGGTGAGGTATGTGAGAAGCTGCAACGTAGATGGCTGTGCATCGATCTTAAGGAGACTTACCTCGAAGGTGCTATGGGCCGGTTCCAGCAGACACACTATGAAGATGCCTCATCCGGGCGTCAATACTATACTATCTCCCGACCCAGCGTCCTCTGGAACGGCTTGCCCAAGGGAAGGCTACCACACGATGGCGGTCGCACTAGGCAGAGCGCACGAATCCCAGAGGAACCTCATTCTATACGGTCGTAGGTTCATAGAGTCGCAGCCCTGTCTCGGATATATACCCATGAAGTCTCGTACAAGTCAAATACCTGTGGGCTCAGGCTTCAACCCTAACCTATATGACTTTAGAAAGTTCCTTAAGGCTTTAGTCGACAAGAGTGGCTACAAAGATAAGCTGATAGCAGCTATTTGGTCTCCTGACGTCAGAATCAAGCCGCTGTCGCCCACTAAGAGGAGTGCAAGCCTGCCGCTGGAAGCCGCTATTCAATACGGACTGTTGGATGCAGACTATAAGGCAACTGATTTGTGTCTCAGGCTCCAGCAGCTCGAGTCTACCAAACTCTATGAAGAGTTTGCCCGTCATATTCTGCATAACCTAGGCGGATTACGTGTCGTTGAAGCAATCGAGCAAATGCAGCAGGATGGACACGATGTTAAGGCCGCCAGTCTTCGTCAATGGCTTACCAAACAAGGGTTCTATATCCCAAAACACAATACTGGTATCAATAGCCTTCGCTTGTGGCTAGTAAAGGCGGGACTGTTCCCCAAAGCACGATCTAGAGCTTGGCAAGTCTCAGTAGAGGTCAAGCAACGTCTTGTGGGACTTGACGACAATGAGATTGCCTCGCTAGTTGATCTTAGAGATGACCAACAACAGTTCGTTCTAGCGTTGTGCGCGCGAGGTGCAGGTGCAGATATTCCTGCTGCCGAGATCCGCGATCTTGCTCATGCTAGAAGTGGCATTGCTATGAAACACTCCAGCCTTCCAAAGGAATATTTGGAACCATTGAAGAGGCTCGGGTTCATCGACTATGAGAGCCAAGGCACATCAGGGGGCAAGACTTCAACCCTCAGCACAACTGACAAATTCAATGTTGAAGTGCTCGAACCCTTCCTGAGTACAACCATCAAGTCGCTAGATGCCACTTTGGCAGCTCACTATCGAAAGTCTCTAGACGATATCTATAGTGAGTTAGACTCCAATGATAAACACACGAAGGGACTGGCACTCGAAGCGTTCGCCATACAAGTAATGCGTCTGTTGGGATTGAGATTCGTAGCTTGGCGTAAGAGGGCGCGTGATGAAACCGGCCATGCCGAAGTGGACATCATCCTGTCTGGACTGATGGGCGGTGTTGCGACTAGGTGGCAAGTGCAGTGTAAGAACACGCCGAGCGGACGGTTGTCTTTGGAGGATGTAGCTAGAGAGATCGGTCTCACGTTCATCACCAAAGCCACTCATGTACTGTTCATCGCCAACTGTCGGGCTACACGAGATGCCATGGCGTTTGCAGATGAAGTAATGCGCAATTCCCCACTTTGCATTATGATCCTTGATAAGGAGGACTTTGATTTGCTGCGAGAATCGAGATCTGTGATCGGCGATGTTATACGGGCGAAGTCGCGGTCGGCTGCCGAGCTACGCCGTCACGGTCTTGATTGGCAGAGTTCATGATGGGCTTCGACTCTCCTTTCGTGCCGGTGCCGCTCACGCCGGTGGCTTTTCTCGACCGGGCACGGGTGGTGCACGGCGACCGGCTGGCGGTGGCCGACGGGGCTGTGCGCCGCAGCTACGCCGAGCTGGCCGAGCGCTGCGAGCGGCTGGCCGGTGCCACGCTCGAGCTGGGGCTGCTGCCCGGCGACGCCGTGTCGGTGCTGGCCCCCAACGTGTCGATGGCGCTGGAGGCCACTTTCGGGTTCCCGATGGCGCAGGTGGTGTTCAACGCTCTCAACGCCCGTCTGTCGGTGCGCGAGCTGGCCTGGATCGTGGGCCACGCAGGCTCCAAGGTGCTCTTCGCCGACCACGAGCTGGCTGACGCCGCCCGAGCGGTTCAGCGCCGGGTGCCGGGCTTGCGGATAGTGGTGTCGGGCGCAAGCGACGGCGAGGGCGACGAGTACGAGGCTCTGCTGGCATCGGCGGAGCCGCACCGAATCGACATCGACGACGAGCACGCCCTGCTCAGCCTCAACTACACCTCGGGCACGACCGGCAACCCAAAAGGCGTGATGTACTCGCACCGCGGCGCCAACCTCAACGCCCTGGCCATGGCCGCCCAGGCAGGGCTCGACAGCGACGCCGTGTTCTTGTGGACGCTGCCCATTTTTCATTGCAACGGCTGGTGCTTCCCGTGGGCGGTCACCGCCGTGGGCGGTGTGCACGTGATGCTGCGCTCCCTCGATCCCGCCGTCGTTTGGCGACGCATCCGCGATGACGGGGTCACCCACTTCAACGCAGCCCCAACTGTGCTGATCGGCCTCGTCAACCATCCCGACGCGGCACCCGCGCCCCGCACTGTGAAGGTCGCAACCGGCGGCGCGCCCCCGTCACCCACACTGCTGAGCCGGCTGGCCGAACTCAACATCGACGTCACCCACCTGTACGGCCTCACCGAGACCTACGGTCCGTCGCTGATCTGCGACTGGCGAAGCGAATGGAACGAACTGCCCCCGGCCGAGCAGGCTCAGATCAAAGCCCGCCAGGGCGTTGGCACGCTAGTGACGACTTCGGTGCGGGTGATCGACGCCGACGGAGCCGACATCCCCGCCAACGGCGAGACACAGGGCGAGATTGCTATCCGGGGCAACAACGTGATGCTCGGCTACTACCGCGACCCCAAAGCCACCTCGGCCGCATCTGCGGATGGTCCCGGCGGCAAGTGGTTCCGCACTGGCGACATGGCCGTGATGCACGACCACGGCTACGTGGAGGTGAGAGACCGTGCCAAAGACGTGATCATCTCCGGAGGCGAGAACATCGCCTCCATCGAGGTGGAGCAGGCGCTGGCCTCACATCCCGACGTGGTGGAATGCGCGGTGGTAGCCGCGCCCCACGATGTCTGGGGCGAGGTGCCCGCCGCTTTCGTGGTGGTCCAGGCCGGCGCCGAAGTGACCGCAGACGACCTGATCGACCATGTGAAGGGCCGGATCGCCCGCTTCAAGGCCCCGAAGTCGGTGACCTTCGGTGAGCTGCCCAAGACCGCTACCGGCAAGATCCAAAAGTTCGCCCTGCGCGACCGCCTCTGGGCTGGCCGCACCCGCCGCATCAACTAGCGCTGATTCATACGACGAGATGCAGCCCTTTCATATTGTCATGAGCTTCCGCCCTCTCCGGCGGATATAGCCACAACGTTCTTGGACTCAATCATGTAGACAGGCTGACCCTTCGAATCGACTTTGCCGTCGACGCGATACACGCTCGTGACGATCAGCCTCAAGCGTGCCACGGTGCCATCATCTAGTAGGTACTCGTTCCAATACTCCCCGCTGGGTCGGTAGCCGATCTCTGTGACATTCATAAGGTTGCCGTTGGGTCCTCGGATCTGGCGCTTGCGCTCCATTCCTCTGTTCCTCCTCTGGGGTTCAACCTGGACTCAGCAGCCCGAGACACGCCTAGGCGCCCAATGCTCTGGGGGTGCGACCGGTTCCGAGAACAGCTTCTCGTTCGGTCAGTGTTCGTTGACTATCGGTCAGTGTTCGTTGACTATCGGTCAGTGTTCGTTGACTAGGGGGGCGACAGACTCGGCGAAGGCGTCGAACTGCTCCAAGTACTCCTCCAGCGTGCGCGCCCGGAATTTCAGGTGGAAGGTGTTGGCGCCGGCGGCTCGGGCGGTTCGGATGTCGGCGGCCAGGGCTTCGGTGCCGAACATCATGGCGGGGGGCAGTCCCTCCGGCGCGGCGCCGGCGAGCAGATAGGCCCACGGCGGCATGTAGCCGACGTCGAAGCCGGCGTCCGGTCGGCCTGCTTGTGTCGCCGTGTTGGCGATGGTGTCGATGATCTCGCTGTACTGCGTTACCGGGTTGCCCATCGGCACGTAGCCGTCGCCCAGCCGTCCGGTCCGGCGCCAGGCGGGCGGGCCGGAGCCGCCCACCCATATGGGCGGCTCCCGCACCGGACGCGGCGCCACGCCCATGCGGGAATAGCTGAAACGCCCCCCGTGATGGCTGGCGTACTCCTCGGAGAATGCGCCGCGCACCGCTTCGATGGTCTCGTCGAGGAGCCGACCCCGGCTGCGGAAGTCCACGCCGAGGGCCTCGAACTCGGCTTCGACGTGTCCGGCGCCCACCCCGAGGACGGCCCGGCCGCCCGAGAGATGGTCGAGCGTGCCGAAGGACTTGGCTGTCTGCAACGGGTGACGGTACGCGGCCACCCACACCAGCGCGGCGAGGTTGATCGTGGCTGTGCGAGCCGCGAGGAACGCCAGCGTCGCAACCGTGTCGTACCAGGTGGCGCCCATGTGCTTCGCATAATCGTTATCGGGGATGGCGACATGGTCGCACACCCCGACGAAGGCGCAGCCAGTGCGCTCCGCCTTGTGAGCCAAGGTCGCTAGGTCTTCCACGCCAGCGGTGTGCTCCCACGGGTCGACCAGCGTGCGGGTGAGAGTCTGAATCGGCAAGCAAAGGCCGTAGATCCAGCCGCCCTCAGGTGTTATCGAAGCCATAGCGGCGATGCTACGGTCGCCGGCGGCCGTCTAGGGAACTGACGCTACGGTCGCCAGCGACCGTCTTGGGGAACTCCGGTAAACTCAGAGCGGACGCAGGCCCGCGCACGGGGAACGGCTAAAGGCGGCAGTGTTATAGTTCCCGCTGCCGTGAGCACCGCTTTCAAGCAAGACCCGGACGAACGCGCCGGGCCCGCCGAAATCGGCACCGACGGCCAAGAAGGTCGAGCCCAAAGAACAGACCAAGAGGGTCGAGACGCCGCGGCCCTAGCGGGCACACTCCTAGCAGAAGAGGCGACACGACGCCGAGCCCAAGAACTCGAACGCGATCAGCCTCTGTTCGCCGACGAACTCCTGCCCGGCGTGGGCGACAAGGAGATGCTCCTGCGAGAAGGCCTGGCCGCTGGCGGTGCCTTCACGTTCGTAGTGCTGCTGCTGCTCAACAGCTTCGACGAGCTCGAGCAGGCCGCCATGTCGGTGCTCGCCCCCGACATACGCGACTCCTTCGGTGTGTCCGACGGCACGATCACCTTCATCGCGGCGGCATCCGCCGCTTTCGTCGTGTTGGGCGCCTTCCCGATGGGATGGCTCGCCGACCGCATGAGACGCGCCCCCATCGTGGGCGCGGCCAGCGCCGCGTTCTCGGCCATGGTGGTGCTCTCGGGCTTCGCCGTCAACGCGTTCATGCTGTTCTGGACTCGCTTCGGGGCGGGCATCGCCAAGTCGAACACCCTCCCCGTCCACAGTTCACTGCTCGCTGACACCTATCCGATCGGGGTGCGGGGCCGGATCGGCGGACTCACGCACACCGTCGGCCGGGTGGTCGGAGCCGTCAGCCCGCTGGCCGTGGGAACGGTAGTGCTCGTAGCCGGCAGTGACGACGGCTGGCGCTGGGCTTTCTTCCTGCTCGGCCTGCCGGTGGCCGTGTTCGCTCTGCTGGCATTCCGCATACCCGAACCTCCCCGAGGCCAATGGGAAAAGGCCTCTGTGCTCGACCGGGTGATCAGCGACGAGGATCCGGCACCCATCTCGGTGGAGGCAGCCTTCGCGCGGTTGCTGCGCATCCAGACCGTGCGCTCGGTGCTGTTCGCGTTCGTGGCGCTCGGCTTCGTGCTGTTCACCATCCCCGTTCAGTCCAACCTGTTCATGGAAGACGAGTTCGGCCTCGGCCCGTTCGGGCGTGGCGCGGCCACCTCTGTGGCTGGATTCGCTGCGGCGGCGGTGCTGCCTTTCGTGGGGGCGCGCTTCGACCGGCTCTACCGCCGCGACCCGTCGTTGGCGCTGCGGCTGATCGGCAGCCTGCTGCTGCCCACCGCGCTGCTGGCGCCGCTGCAGTTCGTCATGCCGAATGTGTACCTCTTTGTCGCCTTCGACGTGCCACGGTCGGTGTTGAGCTTCGCAGCTTTCGCCATGGTCGGGCCGGTGGTGTGGTCGATCGTCCCCTACCGGCTGCGGGGCCTGGGATCGGCGCTTATCACGCTGTTCATCTTCTTGTTCGGTGCCGTGGGTGGCTCGACGTCGGCCGCGTTCCTCGTGGACGCCTACGGCGTGCAGACCGCCGTCATCGTGCTGGCCATCCCGTCGGTCACGGTGGGGTCGCTGCTGCTCATACGGGGCTCCCGCTCAATCAAGGGCGACCTGTCGCTGGTGGTTGCCGAACTCACCGAGGAACTCGCCGAGCACGAGCGCCGCAGCTCCGATCCCGCATCAACGCCCGCGCTTCAGGTGAGTAACATCGACTTCAGCTACGGCGGAGTCCAGGTGCTCTTCGACGTGGGCTTCGAGGTGAAGCGCGGCGAGACGCTGGCACTTTTGGGCGCGAACGGAGCCGGCAAGTCCACCGCGCTGAACGTGGTGACCGGCCTGTGCGCCCCTGAACGGGGGGTCGTCCGGCTCAACGGAAGGTCGATCACCTACACCACGCCCGAGCAGCGCTCCGCTATGGGCATCCAGATGCTTCCCGGTGGACGCGGCGTGTTCGGCGATCTGACTGTTGAGGACAACTTGCGCATCGGCGCGTACAAATACCGCCGCGACGGCGCCGATGTACGCAGGCGTATCGATCGGGTGCTCGGTGTCTTCGGCCAGCTCGATGGGCGGCTCGACGAGCGCGCCGGCGATCTTTCAGGTGGTCAGCAGCAGATGCTGGCACTGGCCCGCGTGATGCTGCACGACCCCGAGATCCTGATAATCGACGAGCTGAGCATGGGCCTGGCACCCACCGTGGTGCGCGACCTGCTCG
Source organism: Acidimicrobiales bacterium (assembly GCA_965214945.1). Taxonomy (GTDB): domain Bacteria; phylum Actinomycetota; class Acidimicrobiia; order Acidimicrobiales; family Aldehydirespiratoraceae; genus JAAXHB01. The sequence continues at coordinate 2,325,705 of OZ244029.1, forward strand.
ACAACCTCAGACGGCTGCGCGACGCGGGCCAGACGATGATCGTGGTGGAGCAGTCCCTTCCGCTGGCGCTGTCGATAGCCGACCGTGCCGTCTTCCTGGAGAAGGGCGAAGTGCTTTTCTCCGGAGCGGCCCGGGAGCTTGCCGAACGCGAGGATCTGGTGCGCGACGTGTTGCTCGGGGCGGGGCCCTGAACACCGTGCCGCGGCTGTCCGGAGCCCCTAGAGCAACGTCAACCGGGTTCGCCGACAAACGGCGGGGCACCTACCGCCATGCCGCGGCCGTCTGAAGGGCGGGCCTAGCGGTTATGACCCTGGCCGCCTGGATCACGCCTCAGCTCGTGTTCAACGGGGTGGTCACCGGCATGGTGATCGGCCTTCTAGCGATGGGCATCGTGCTGATCTACCGGTCGACGCGGGTCATCAACTTCGCGGTCGGCAACCTCGGGCTCCCCGCCGCCGGGCTGTTCGCGCTGATGCAGCTCAACTGGGGCTTTCCGTTCTGGCTGGGGCTGGCCGTGGCGCTCATGGCTGGCACAGCGGTGGGCGCCGCGGTGGAACTCACGGTGGTAAGGCGGCTGTTCACCCGGCCGAGGGTGATCCTGTTGGTGGCCACAGTCGGCGTCGCCCAGCTCATGCGGGCTGTGGTCTTTTCGCTACCCGACCTGGAAAGCGCCGGGCGTCGCTACCCGGTGGCGGCGCGCGCCGTCTGGGAGAACGCCCCGTTCGGGCTGCGCATCGGCGGGCCGCAGGTCACGATCCTCATAGTGGTGCCGCTGGTGGCGGCCGCGCTGGGCTGGACGCTCAACCGCACTGCGTTCGGGCGGGCGGTGGCGGCTTCGGCCAGCAACCCCGACCTGGCCCGCCTCTCGGGGGTCAACCCCAAGATCGTGTCGACGTTCGTATGGACCGCCGCCGGGCTGCTGTCGTCTCTTTCGATAATCCTGCTCAGCGGGCAGTCCGGCTCGGTCACGGGACTCGAGAATCTCGGGCCTCTGACTTTGGCGCGGGCTCTGGCGGCCGCCAGCGTCTCGGGGATGAGGTCGTTCCCGCGGGCCATCGTCGCAGGGCTCGGCATCGGAGTTGTGGAATCGGTCGTGAGGTTCAACTACCTCTCTGAGACCGGCCTGATCGACTTCCTGCTGTTTTGCGCCGTGTTCGCCGCCATCTACTGGCAGAGCCGCAAAGGGGGAGCCGAGGAGTCGCTGCTAGCCTTCGTCCCCCGTATCCGGCCCGTGCCGGCCCGGCTGGAGGCCCTGTGGTGGGTGAGGGCGCTTCCGCGGCTGGCCCTCGGCTTGGGTCTGCTCGCCGCGGTGATGCTGCCGCTCATAGTGGAGCTGCCGTCGCGGCATCTTCTCTACTCCACCATGCTGGGCTTCGGCATCTGCGCGATGTCGGTGACTGTGATCACGGGATGGTCGGGCCAGCTGTCGCTGTCGCAGATGACCTTCGCAGGCCTCGGCGCGCTCTCCGCGGCGACGTTCACCCGCGGGGCCGAACTCGACATCGGGTTCGGCGGGCTGCGCCTCATCGATGTGACAGCCCCGAGCTTGCCCTTCGGGGTCTCGATTCTCTTGGCGACATTGCTCGCCGCGGCGGTCGCCACTGTGATCGGGATGGGGGCGCTCCGCGTTCGCGGCCTGATGCTGGCAGTCACCACCTTCGCGTTCGCTATCGGCTGCACGCAGTACCTGTTCCGCCGACCGTTCTTCGGCGGCTCGCCGAGCGTGCCGCTGCCGCGCGGCACGCTGTTCGGGATCGACCTGTCGTCGCAGCGGTCGTACTACTGGTTCGTGCTCGGCGGTTTCACAATCGTCTTCGCTGTCACTTCGAGGCTGCGCCGCAGCGGCTTCGGTCGCTCCGCGGTGGCCGTGCGCGACAACGCTGCTGCCGCCGCCGCGTGCACTGTCAGCCCGTCCCGCACCAAGATCACGGCGTTCGCGCTGGCGGGCGGGATCGCCGGCTTCGGCGGGGCGCTTCTCGGCGGGCTGGTACAGAACATCCGCTACGCCGAGGCGCTGTTCAGGGTGGAGGACTCGCTTCGGGTGGTCGGGATCGCAGTGATCGGCGGCCTGGGTTCGGTCACGGGCGCGGTGCTGGGCGCATTCTGGGTGGAAGGGATCCCAGCTTTCTTCGGCGACAACGACCTGGTGCCGCTGTTCACGTCGAGCATCGGCCTGCTGATCATCATCATGTACTTGCCCGGCGGGTTTATTCAGGTGGCATACGGCATTCGCGATGCGCTGCTGCGTTGGGCGGAGTCCCGGATGCCGCCACTCGCCGCGGACGCGCCCACGACTGCTGTGACGGCCAGCTCTTCACCGGTTATGCACCGCTCCGGTGCCCCAGCACGGCCAGGAGCCTTGCAGCGGCCGCGACGAACACAGCCGGACGTGGTGACATCTGTGCCGGCCCATGCACCCGCTAGCGAGATGGCGGGCGGACCGCAGACCCAGGTGCAGGAGGTTGTGTTGGCCGCGAGCGACATCTCGGTTCGTTTCGGCGGCAATCTGGCGGTGAACAGCGCGAGCGTGCACGTGCATCGCAACGAAATCGCAGGGCTCATCGGCACCAACGGTGCAGGAAAGACCACGCTAATGAACGCCATCGGGGGCTTCGTCAGCTCAGAAGGCACCGTGGAGATTCTGGGTCGTGACGTGACTCGGCTTTCAGCGCCGCGGCGGGCTAGGTCGGGGCTGGGCCGCACGTTCCAGTCGGCTGCGCTGTTCCCTGAGCTGACTGTGCGAGAGACGGTGATGGTGGCACTTGAGGCGCGGGGGCGCACGCCGTTCCTGTCGACCGCGTTGCACCTGCCCGGCACGTTCTCTCGAGAGCGCCGCCGCCGCAACGCCGCCGCCGAGCTGATCGGCTGGCTCGGTCTAGGCGATCACGCCGATCACTTCGTGTCCGACCTGTCGACTGGCACCCGCCGCATCGTGGAGCTGGCCGGCCTGCTCGCTCTCGACGCGCAAGTGCTGTGCTTCGACGAGCCGACCGCCGGGGTTGCCCAACGTGAACGCGAGGCGTTCGCTCCGCTGATAATGGAGATCCGATCAGAACTCGGTGCCGGAATCCTTCTCATCGAGCACGACATGGCCCTTATCATGGGAGTGAGCGACCGCGTGTACTGCCTGGAGTCGGGATCGGTGATCTCCGAGGGCAGTCCGGAACATGTCCGCAACGACCCGGCAGTTGTCGCCAGCTACCTCGGCACCGACGCCCGGCCCGGTTGATTCGACCCCGTGTGCTCGCGACGGCTCTATCTGTGCTCGGGACCAAAAAAATAGTCGGGCCGAAGCCGGCGCGGCTTGGCGAACAAGTCATTCTCGCTGTCGTCTAGCAGCTTCATCTTGCGATAGCGCGCACGGCGGTATGCCTCCAGGAAGAGGTAGCGCTGCACGTCCTCCGGCGTGCTGTCAGCGACCATCAGCTTCAGCGCCGCCGGATCGCGCATCAGCTCGCTGCGAATCTCTTCGCTGGTGACCTCATCGTCGATGGCCGCCTCGGCATCGGCCATCATCCGACGATGGGAGCGGAGAATCTTCCAGAACCTGAGCCGTAGCAGGAAGGCGATCGTCAGCCACGCCGGCAGGAACATCAGCTGGATGTCGAGGGTCGACCGAAGGGCGACCCATATCGGCGCCATTGTGCTCCCTTCCGAATCACTCCCCAGAGCCGCCAACGGCAGCCGAGCCAGCACACGCTAGCGATAATGACAAATAGAAGTAGAAGTCTTCCCGGTAATTGTAGCTACTTAACATGAAATATAACTGGCTTTAGCTCAGCATCACATCGGCGAGCTTCACGACCTTGGCCTCGATCGGGTCGCAACCGCCTTCAACGCAGAAGAAGCGCCACATCACGATGCCCGTCCGACGGCCTTCAGTGTCGAGCCAGTTGGCGGCACCCGGATCCTGGTGGGCCAGCACCATGCGGAACGACCCGTCAGGCTCCAGAGCTGTGTTCGCTCGGTTGCGCGACACGCTGCGGTTCACGTAGTCGTAGGTCTGCAGATGCCAGTTCCACAGGCACACGCTGCCGAATCGACACTGAGGCCAACAGCTCCTGATCACCAGCGCCTCGTCGGGCGCGAGCGCATACGGCGCCATCGAATAATGGGCGTCAAACGCGGAGAGCCCCATGTCGCCGGGCCGTTCGGGAGTGGGAAACTCGTTCGGTACGCGGCTCACCCAGCTTGGCGCCGTGGTCCCGGGCAGAGGCTGACCGAGCGTCTTGGCGCGGACATGTGTGATAACGCGCCGCAGCATCGCTGCGGCGCGTTCGTCGTCCCATGACCGCGGCGGTGCCTCTGGCGGGTCGGTCACCTCGATGGTCAGCGGCACCACCAGGGTTTGGTCGGCGGCGGCGGGCTCGGCCCGCTCGAAGTAGTGGCGTGTGGTGATGCGTCCTGCGTCCTCGGGGAGCTCCATCCAGTTGCGCTCGAGCGCAGGACCGCCCAGGCGCAGCTCGTAGCCGCCGTCGTCGGAGATGTCGATGTCGGCGTCGTTGAGCGCGCCGCAGGTGCGGGTGGGGTAGGCGCCGCCGGCCGCTCCGCCTTCCACCGTGAACGACGTGTACGCCGCTTCGGCGAGGTTGCCAGTCACCCGGTAGCAGCGGTCGGGCGACACCTCGGCCTCGAAGTAGACCGCTTCAGGATTGTCGCCAGTGAACTTGCGGGTGGGCGACACGATGCGCTCAAAGCGGGGCCGGTCGGGGTCGAACTCAGCGTGCGCCAACAGGGCCGACTGCAGGATGTGCGCAACCAGCCTGTAGGCATCCGCGGTGGTGGCAGAGTCGATCGCCCGGCGCTGCGGCGTGATGAACTCCTCAGGGATGCGTCTCAGCAGGTCCACCAGCTCGTTCCAGTTCTCTGCCGTCGCCTGCGCGAGGGCCGACGACGACTGCTGTTGGGCGGATGCGGATGTGCTGGCCATTTGAGCCTCCTTTGCGTTAGTTTCGAGAGGAGGATTCCAGCGTGGCGCGATCAGCGCGTGTTGCGTGCGCCGTCGCTGCTGTTGGGCACATCCCTAAGTACAACAGCCCTAAGTACAATTGGTGCTATGAGTTCGGACGCCGTGTTGCTCGGCCAGTCACTGAGCGCGTACATCGAAGCACACTCAAGCCCGCCGGATGAGATTCAGCGGGATCTGATCACGGTGACATCGAATCTGGGCCCGGTCAGCCAGATGCAGATCGGCGTCAACCAAGGTGCTTTCATGTCGATGCTCGTGACGCTCCTGCAGCCGAAGTTCGCTGTGGAGGTCGGGACGTTCACCGGCTATTCGGCACTGACGGTCGCTAGGGCGCTGCCGCCGGACGGGCGCCTGCTGTGCTGCGACGTCTCAAAAGAGTGGACGGACATCGCTCGCCGCTATTGGGAGCGCGCCGGGGTAGCCGACCGCATCGAGCTGCGCATCGGTCCGGCGCTGCGGACGCTCCAATACCTGCCGCACGACCCGACGGTCGATTTCGCGTTCATCGACGCCGACAAGGGCAGTTACATCGACTACTACGAGCAGCTGGTGCCTCGACTGTCGAAGCGGGGCGTGATCCTGGTCGACAACGCGCTCTGGGACGGCCAAGTCGCCGACGCGTCGCACACTGACGATACGACCGCGGCGATTCGAGCGTTCAACGCGCACGCGGCAGCCGACCCGCGGGTGATAACGGCGCTCCTGGCGGTGGGCGACGGCGTGATGATGATCGCGCCCCGGCCACGCTGAGCCGAGCACAAGCCGCGCCCCTGCGACGGGCACAGGGCTGCTGCCACGCGTAGCGGCTACTGCTGATTGTCGGGGGCCGTCTGCGCGGGGGCCGTCTGCGGTTTCTCGGGGATTTTCAGCTCCTCCGGTGCAGGCTTCGTTTCGGGAGGCTCTCCCTCGGTGCGTATCCATACGTCTTGCTGAGGGAACGGCATCTCGATCCCGTTCGCGTCGAAGGCCTCTTTGATCCGCAGCCTGAACTCGCGCTCCATGAGGCGCTTCTCGCTCCAGGGCAGCGCCGGCACGGTCTCGACCACGGCTCGTATCGCCACTGCGGAGGGGCGCAGCTCCTGAACACCCGACACCTTGGGAGGACCGGCGAGCCTGCCCTGGCAGATCTCCGCCTCCCACATCTGCTCACCCACCTGGTTGATGACCCTGATAGCGGTTCGCAGGTCGACGTTGTAGGCCACCTCGATGTTAATCCGGGCGCGTAGACCAAGCTGCGAAAAGTTGGCGACCTGGTCGATCTGCCCGTTCGGAACGTGCCACACGGTGCCGTTGCGGTCGCGGACGGTGGTGGAGCGTAGAGACACCTCCTCGACGATGCCCATCGTCCCTCCGAAGTCGATCATGTCGCCGACGCCATAATCGTCTTCGATCATCATGAACAAGCCGGAAAGGAAGTCCTTGACCACAGACTGAGCCCCGAAGCCGACTGCGACGCCTGCAATGCCCGCGCCAGCGATCAGCGGGCCGAGGTTGAGGCCGATCTCGCTCATCACCACGAGCGCAGCGAACGTCCAGATCGCTGCCAGCGCGAGGCTACGGAGCACATGGCCGAGCGTCTCTGCGCGCGCTGCCGCGCGTGCGCGTTCGGCTTCTTCACGGGCTGCACGCTCGGGGTCGTCTTCCTGATCAGCGCGCACCAGCTCGAGTCCCCGCTTCTTGAGCGCTTTGAGCCGGCTGTCCTGGGGCGCGGTGCCGATCCGCCTGGCCAGCCGGATGATGGCGCGCTTGGCTAAACGCGACGCGAACCACGCCACTACAAGCACCAAAAGGATGCGCAGCGGGCGGTCTACGAACCAGTCAGACGCAGTGGCAAGCGCTTTGTTGCCGGTCCAGTCGTAGATCCGCTCGCAGACGAAGCCCTGGCCGGCCTCGCCGCAGGCGTCCGTCGCGTCGGGCTGGCTCGCTTGTGCTGCAATTGGCATGGCCACACCCTAAACGATGACGCTTCGGGCGTTTCGCCCGCGCTCTGACTCACTTGGAAGCCTTGTCTGAAAGCCCCTTGCGGAGGCCTTGGCTACAGATTCGGCTGGCGCGGACGTCGGCTTGCGTAGATTCTGTGCGTGTTCACCGGCGGCAACGGAGGCTCCGGCCTCTGGCTGAGCCGGCGCAATCCGCGTTCGGAGCGCAGAGGCATTCGGCCGCCTGGCAGCATCAGGAAGTCGGAGCACGGAGACATTCGGCCGCCTGGCGGCATCAGAAAGGCTGTGGTCGCGACTGCGATTTTTTTGGTGGCCGCCTGTTGCAGCCCTGCCGAGAGCCGCCCCGACGCATCTGAAGACCACACAGGCGGCCGCGTTGAGGTGGTGGTGATGGCCGCGTCCTCGCTGACCGAAGCCGTGAGCGTCGTGGAGCAGCACTTCGAGAGCGTCGCGGCGCTGAGCGGATCGGCGGAGGCCGCGCCAGGATCGGCGGCGCCGGCTGTTTGGCCTGATGTGGTGGCCGTCTTCTCGGGCAGCTCGACGCTGGTCGCCCAGCTCTCGGCCGGTGCGGAAGCCGACCTGCTGATCACGGCCGATGCCGCGACGATGCAGAGGGCGCATTCGAAAGGCGCAGTGCGTGGCGCGCCTCGCGTGATCGCGGTTAATTCCCTCGTGCTGGCCACGGCCCCAGGCAATCTCGGCGGCGTGCGGTCGTTGGACGACCTGGCCCGCCCCGGCCTGCTGATCGGGCTGTGCGCACAGGATGTGCCCTGCGGAGCGCTGGCCGGGCGGAGCCTGGAAGCGGCCGGGGTGACGGCTTCGCCCGACACTCTGGAGCCGAACGTGCGGGCGCTGGCCGTGAAGATCGCCTTGGGCGAACTGGACGCAGGTCTCATCTACGCCACCGACGCTGCCGCTCTCGATTTGCAGACGGTGCAGGCGCCAGAGTTGAACGAGCACGTCAACAAGTACTTCATGGCGCCGGTCGAGAGTTCGCCGTCCCCTCCGGTGCAGGCTGTGATGGACGCTTTCGAGCCGGGAGGGATCGGCGCGGGGGCGCTGCGGCAACTCGGGTTCGGCACGCCGTGACCCCGCCCGGCCGCACGAACCGCAACCCGGCGCCGGTGACCGCTGTGGGGCTGTTGGCTCTCGGCCTTCTGATACTGCCCGTGGTAGGGCTGGTCCAGCGCGCGCCGTGGTCGGCGCTGCCGGGCCTGCTGCGCGATCAGTCGGTGCTGGATGCGCTGAGGGTGTCGCTGACGGTCAGCGCGGCGGCCACAGCCGCCTGCGTGGTGCTGGGCCTTCCGCTGGCTTTCGTTCTGGCCCGATCGCGGCTGCGGCCGTTGCGGGTGATCCGCGCCTTTGTGATGCTGCCCATGGTGCTGCCGCCGGTGGTGGGCGGCACCGCGCTGCTTTTTGCTCTCGGACGGCGCGGCCTGGCGGGCCAGTGGCTCGATTCTTGGTTCGGCATCAGCTTGCCCTTCTCTGCCGCGGGGGCGGCGGTGGCGGCCGCATTCGTGGCCCTCCCGTTCTTCGTTGTCACCGTGGAGTCCGCACTGCTTCAAGCCGGCACCGATCTGGAGGAGGCTGGCGCCTGTCTGGGGGCGGGCCAGTGGGCCAACCTCTTGCACGTCTCGCTGCCCGCGATACGCCCGGCGCTGGCTTCGGGCGCGGCGCTGGCCTGGGCCCGGGCCGTTGGCGAGTTCGGTGCCACGCTGACTTTTGCTGGTAGCTTCCCGGGTCGCACCCGCACCCTGCCGTTGGAAACGTATCTGGCGCTCGAGAGCCGACCCGAGGCCGCGGTGGCGATCAGCCTCGTGCTGCTGGCTGTTGCCCTGGCGGTGCTGGTGACGCTGCGCGACCGGTGGATGCCGCGATGACGATAGAACTCTCGGGCCGTGTCACCAGGGGCGATTGGACGCTGAGCCTCAGCTCTCTAAGCATCGACGCCGACGTGACCGCTGTGGTCGGCGCCAACGGCGCGGGCAAGACCACGCTGGGCAGGCTGATCGCGGGACTCGACCGACTCGACAGAGACGAGCGGCGGGACGCGCCGCGCGCCCGGCTGATGATCGACGGGCGGGTGGTCGACGACCCTTCGGCCGGTGTGTTCGTGCCCGCCCACGAACGCAGAGTGGGCGTGGTGTTCCAAGACCATCGACTTTTTGGACACTTGAGCGCGATTGACAACGTAGCCTTCGGGCTCCGCCGGGCCGGGCTGGCCCGCTCCGCTGCCCGCAGACGAGCCGCGGAACTGCTCGAACAGGTCGGTGTAGCAGGCGCGGCCTCGCGGCTTCGTCCGGCCGCGCTGTCTGGAGGTCAGCGCCAGCGTGTTGCTGTGGCGCGGGCCTTGGCGCCCGAGCCAGCTGTGCTGATAGCGGACGAGCCTCTGGCGTCGGTGGACCGCTCGGGCCGGATGCGGCTGCGGACCGTGCTGGCGGAGGCGGCGGCCCGCCAGGTGCTGCTGATCACCCACGACCCGGTGGATGTCCGGACCTGGGCACGGGCCGTGGTTGTGATCGACGACGGCTCGGTGGCCAGCGCCGGCACGCCCGAAGCAGTGACCGCCTCGCCTGGATGCGAGTGGGCCGCTGCCTTCTTGGGCGCCAACGTGGTGGCGGGCACGGCGAGCGGCATGTCGGTGGTGACCGATTCCGGGCTTGTGCTGACTATCGGGCAGAACGCCCGTGGCCCGGTGCACGTGACCTTCGCCGCCCACGCGGTGACTTTGCACCGGCGCCGGCCCGCGGGCAGCGCCCGCAACGCCTGGCAGGCCAAAGTCCGCCGGGTGGACGTCGACGGCGAACTCGCCCGCATCAGCATGGACGGCCCAATCAGCGCGCGGGCGGACATAACCCGCGGCTCGGTGGAGAGGCTCAGCTTGGCACCCGGGGCCGACATCTGGGCCTCCGCGAAGGCCACGGAGATGTCGGTGGTGGAGGCCTGACGCTCAGGCCTCTAACCAGGGCGCTTCGGAGGCGCTGCCGTGCTTCGTGCGCGTGTCACGCCGGCGACATCGAGAAGTTCTCGTCGAGCGCGATCACCCAGAAGCCCGCGCCTTGGCCGTCGGCGAGCAGGGCTGTGCGACCCGGGGCCAGATCGGTGGGGCCGAAGATCACGCTGCCGCCGAGCTTGCCGCAGTGCTCAGCAACCGCATCGCAGTCGTCCACGGCGAAGTACACCGACCAATGCGCGGGCAAGTCCGGCGGCGCGGAAGCGACTGTTCCGATGAACTCGCCCCGATGGCGGATGCCCACCCGGTCTGAACCGTCCATCGGCACGCCCGTCCACCCCAGAAGCGCCGAGTAGAAGGCCATGGCAGCTTCGGGGTCTTGGGTGTTGAGTTCGTTCCAACACATTGTGCCGTGCTCGTTCACGTAGGCCGCGCCGAGATGAGAGATCGGCTCCCACAGGATCAGCACGGCGCCGGTGGGATCGGCGATCACCGCGAGGCGGCCCGAGTCGGAGACATCCGTCACATCACCGAGCCGCGTCCCGCCGGCTTCGGTCACCCGCGCGGCGGCGTCGTCGATGTCGTCGACCTTGACGTAAGTCTCCCACTGAGAGGGCATTCCCATCTCCTTGAGATCGGCCGGCTGCGCCATCATGCCCACCACCGGCTGATCGTGTTTCAGGCCCAGCATGTAGACCGTGCCGTCCGGGTGGGTCTCATCAACGAAGCTCAGCCCGAACAACTCCGAGTAGAACGCCTTAGCGGCGCCGGTGTCGACGGTGCACAGGTCGATCCAGTTGAAGACGCCGTGGTGGTAGTCGCTTTGCTCGGCCATCGCGGTGCTCCTTTCGTGTCCGTCATCTGCCCGTGCGGTTGTGCCAGCCGGCTGTTGTGTCGACGGCGGGCCCGTCCTCGGGCGGCCTTTGAATATCATTGTCGCAGATGACGAGCAAGAGCCAGCACCCGGATTCGCGGGGATCGGCTCTGCGGCCTGTCCCTGAAACCGAAGATGCGCTCGGCGGGCTCGATCCGCTGGCGGGCTTCCGGCTGGACGGGCGCGTGGCTGTGGTTACCGGGGCCAGCTCGGGGCTGGGCGTGAGGTTCGCACGGGTGCTCTGCGCAGCCGGGGCGGCGGTCGTGCTGACAGCCCGCCGCAGCGAACGACTCCGCGAGTTGCAGGACGAGCTGGGGCGCGACCGGGCGGCGGCGGTCGCAGCCGACGTCACTGCCGCCGACACACCGCAGAGGCTGCTCGACACTGCTGACGAACACTTCGGGCCGGCGGACATCTTGGTGAACAACGCCGGAATAGCCCAAATAGCTCCCGCTGTGCATCTCAACGCAGACGCCTTCCGCCATGAGATCGACGTCGACCTCGTGGCGCCGTACGCAATGGCTCGCGCTTTCGCGAGTCGGGTGATCGCGCGGGGCGGCGAAGGCGCGGTGGTGAATCTCGGGTCGATATTCGGCTCGGCGGGAGGCAGCCGAATACGACTGCCCGGATACGCGGCCGCAAAAGGCGGTCTGCACAACCTCACCAGAGCGCTGGCCGCTGAGTGGGCCCGCCGCGGCGTGCGGGTCAACGCTCTAGCACCCGGATGGTTCCTGTCAGAGCTGACCGCCGATGTGTGGAATGAGAAGTCGTTTGCCGCTTACGTCGCCGAGAGCCCGATGGGGCGAGGTGGCCGAGCACACGAACTCGACGGCGCGCTGCTGTTTTTGTGCTCCGACGCGTCTTCGTTCGTTACCGGCCACGTGCTCTGCGTAGACGGAGGCTGGGGCATCGTCTAACCGCGGTGCCTGACCTCGGCCGCAAGCCCGAGCTGATGCGTTGTCAAGCCGTCAAGCCGATGCGGCGACGGTGGTGCGCACCTCCTCCCCCAAGGTTGTGCGCACCACCGTCCCGCTTGTCAGGCCGAGAGCCACCACATCTCGGCCGAGATCGCAGGCGTTTCGCTTGTCGTCGCCCTCTGGTAGTGACGCTACCGGCCCGATACCCCGTTCAGCGATTCCACTGCCACAACCCGTGCCGTCACCTCCGGCGGTGCCTCCGGCTGCACGAATCGCAGGCCCATCACGCCGTGGCTCCGTTCTCCGGAATCGACCCAGTTGCCGGTGTCGGGCTCTTCGGAGGCAACGACGATCCGCACTCGCCCGTCGTGCTCGCGGCACGCGGTGCGAGCGTCGACGTAGCCCACACCGCGGACGTAGTCGGCGAGATTCTCCATCCAATGGTTGCAGAGCTGGAAGTTCCAATGCTCGCAGCGGGGCTCGGCGAACTCCACCACCAGGGCCTCACCGGGCTGCAGACGCCAGTATCCGAACTCGAAGTGACGGTCGTCGGGCGAGCCGCCGATGCGCTCGTACCATTCGCGGGTGAAGCTCAGCTCGTTCGGGCGGCTGAGCAGATCGCGGGTCCAGCCCGCGTAGTCGCTGAGGACGCCGAGCACGAGCTGGGCCGCCACCGCCAGACGGGTGGCCATGTCGTCTGGGTCGGGAGCAGCCGGCTGACGATGGTCGTCGAGACATCTCACGGTCAGCGAGGGCCGCGCCTGAGCGCTTCGGTCTTCGTAGACAACGCGGCCCATCAGCTCGCGGGTCTGCTCGGTCATCGGGAACCACACCTCGTCGGGCCCGGGGTCATCCACCGACATCACGAAGTCGACTCGGCCGTCATCAGAGGCCAGCTCGGCCAGCACGAAGCTGTGGGGCGTGAGAGCCATGTTCGGGTTGAAGCGGTCGAGCAGGCTCTCGGCGCTCTCGCCGACGTCGAAGGCGCCGACATCGGCGGGTATGGGAGGGCTCCAGGAGGACAGGTGCGTGTAAGCGTCTCCGGCGTGGCCGGTGACCCGGTAGCGGTACCGGGGGTCGACGGGCAACACGATGTGATCCTGGTTTGGCGACTGCACAGCCTGGCCGCCGCGGCGCGGGGGCGGTATCAGCCGGATCGGACGAGGCTTGCGACCCGGAGTGCGGCGCTCGATGGCACGGGCTGAGGCCATCGTCATCATGCGTGTGAGGTAGCGAAACCCCTCTACCCGGTCTTGGGGGTCGCCGTCGGGCGTCTCGCGTATGACGATGCGGCCCGCGGCTTTCAGAGTGTCGCAGAAATCGTCCCAAGCCCGCCCGTTGAGCAGCCGCTCACGACGGCCGGCTGCCACTTGGGTGCGGACCGGGTCGGCTTGACCCGAATCACCGTATTGAGCCGGGCCGCGTTCACCCGGGCGTTCACCGGCGCCCGTCATCGGCGACGAGCATACTGAGCGCATCGGGGCAGGCCCGGCTAACGCAAGCCGGCGCTGACCACAGCTGCGGTCTGCGCATACTTCAGCGCGTCAGCGAAAACCCAGCTAACGCAAGCCCAGGGCCGATCGCAGGAATCGGAGCTGCACAAGCAGCAGATTCTCCGCCACCTGCTCCTGCGAGGTCATGTGGGTGACGCCGCTGAGGGGCAGCACCGTGTGGAGACGGCCCGCTTCGAGCAAAGCCTGCGACAGCCGCAGCGTGTGGGCTGACACCACATTGTCATCGGCGAGGCCGTGGATGAGCATCAGCGGCTGTCGCAGTCGTGGCGCAAGCCTGATCAGGTCGGTGCGCAGGTAGTTTGCCGGCGTTTCGTCGGGGTGGCCGAGATAGCGCTCGGTGTAGTGGGTGTCGTACAGCCGCCAGTCGGTCACCGGCGCTCCGGCGATGGCGGCGCCGAAGACGTCGGGGCGGCGCAGCACAGCCAGCGCAGCCAGGTAGCCGCCGAACGACCAGCCCCGGATGGCCACCCTCGAGAGGTCGAGACGAGGCTCAAGGCGCGCCGCGGCATGCAGGCCTTCGATCTGGTCTTCGAGGACCGGTCCGGCAAGATCACCGCTGACGGCCCGTTCGAAGTCGGGGCCGCGCCCAGGGGTGCCACGGCCGTCGATGACCACCACGGCGAAGCCCTGGTCGGCGAACCATTGAGACGTGTGGTACTGCGCCTGGGCATGCAGCACCCGCTGGGCGTGTGGGCCGCCGTAGGGGTCGACCAACACGGGCAGCGGCTCGGCCGGGTGGGCGCGAGCGGCCATAACTATCGCCGTGGCGAGACGTTTAGGCCCAAGCGCAACGATCCGAACGTTCAGGTTAATCCCGGGGTCAGCCGCATGAGAGGCGATCTGGTGAATGTTCCGGTTTTCGCGGCGCGCTTTGCGGGTTTCGGCTACACCGTTGTCGACACCGCCTGAGATGACACCCTGGCGGGCGTGACGAAGCGAACTCGGCGGCTCGCGAGCGGCTCCGGCTTTACCACCCAAGGTTGAGACGGCGCGGCCGCCTATGGAGTGCACCGTGCAGCGCAGGCCGGGCCTGTTCATGGACTGTCGGGTGATCACAGCGGTGGAACCGCCCGCGGCCGCGCTGTTCACTCCCCTGCCGACGGTCAGCCATTCGATGGCGCCGTCCCAGCCGATGCTTGCCACGTTGACATCGGTTGGATCAACCGATGCGGTCACGATCGCGCCTGCCTCATCGGCGTGCTCCACACGCCGGACTTGCACGTGGTCGGGTGTGATCGCCTGACCGTCCGCACACAGTCTGCGGGCCGGGCCGCGGTCTTCAACCGTGACAAGCCGGCCGCCTGCGAGCCGGGGCACGCCCGGCACCAGCTCCACCCAGGCGTCGTCGCTGACCTGGTAACGCGTCGAGCAGACGCCCGTGTCGGGGTCGGCGTCGAGCACAGCCAGCTTGCGCTGATCCCGGGTTTGCACGGTCAGCAGCAGGCCTTCGGCGCTCCAGTCCACTGCGGCCAGGTACTCCCAGCCATCGGCATCCCAGGCCACGTCCACCCGGCGGGGCTCAACACCCACCCGGCGGGGCTCAACACCCGGCTTCTCGTTCTTCTCCGACGTCATCGCCGGACACGCAAGATGCTCAACACCGCAGAGGCTGGGCTCGGCTCGCAGCGTTTCGACAAGGCCCAAATCTGAGACGTCGAAGACGGCCAGGCCGACGACGGCGTTGGCCGTGCCAGCCGCCGGGTAACGAACCTCCGACGGCGCAGCTTCGGGCTCGGCCGGTGCTGAGATCCACCACCGCTTCACAGGCGCCGCGTCCACCCGCGCGGCCAGAAGCCGCCGGCCCTGGGGCGACCACCAGTGGCCACGGGTGCGGCCCATCTCTTCAGCCGCAACGAACTCGGCCAGACCCCAGGTGACAGCGTCTGTATCTCTCGACTCCGCAATCACCTCGCAGTCTGGGCCGTCTCCGGTTATGCGCAGCGCCGAACCGCACACGTAAGCCACCCGCCGGCAGTCCGGCGCGAGGCGAGGATCGAAGGCGCCGGGCCGAGCAGCCAGCACAACCGCCTCGCCCGTGCCCAGATCGACCCGCCACAACGTTCCGGCCAATGCGAAGACGGCGGTGGTGAGCCGCGGGTCGGCGTCGTAAGACACGATGCCGGACCCCGATTCGCGGACTCGCTCCCGTCGAGCCCTTTCCGCGGCCGGAAGAGCGTCCTCAGCCGAGCCGCGGCCGCTGCTGGCACGGCCGTCGGCATCTAACCGACGGGGATCGGCCGCAAGCCGCTCAACGCCGGAGGCCACATCGAGCACCCACAACGCGTTGACAGGATCTTCGGGCCCCGACGAGCGAAGGAAAGCCACGCGGCTGCCGTCATCTGACACCCGGATGTTCCGGGGCGCGCCCAGCGTGAACCGGCGAGTGCGGGCCTGTCGACGCGGGAAGGAGTCAACGCCCGTCACACCGCGAATGTAGGTCATGGCCTGCCCGGCCCGCCGATGGGCGGTCGGCGGCGTAGCGTCAGCGGGCTTTGAAGATGGGGGCGCGCTTTTCGGCGAAGGCTCTCATCGCCTCAGCTGTGTCGTCGGTGTGAAAGTTCACGGCTTGGCCGAGCGACTCGGCCTCAAGCGCCTGGAACAGCGAGATCGCGCTGGCGTTGTTTAGGCAGCGCTTGCTGATGGACAGCGCGACGGTAGGACCCGCCGCGATCTGCGCCGCGATCTCCGCGACGGAACTGTCAAGGGCGTCAGCGGACACCACCTCGTTGACTATGCCGAGCGCCGCGGCGCGTTCTGCTCCGATGATCTCACCGGTGAAGGCCAGGCGTTTCGCTTCGTGCAGGCCGATCCGCTTCGGCAGGAGCCACGAGGTGCCGAAGTCGAGGCTCAGGCCCCGCCGTGCGAAGATCAGCGAGAAGCGCGAACGCTGCGAGCACCAGATCATGTCGGCGGCAAGGGCTAGGCCGAGCCCGGCGCCCACGGCCACGCCGTCGACCTTGGCGATCACCGGCTTGGGGCAGTCGTGCACCGCCATGACCGCGTCGGCGATGTCGCGCATCGAGTCGACCCCCCGCCTTCGCTGAGCCGAGCCGTCACTGCCCTCGCGGTCTCCGCTGATCACGTCGGCGCCGGCGCAGAAGTCGCCCCCAGCGCCGGTGAGCACCACCGCGCGGGTCTCTGATGCTGATATCTCGTCGAACGCCGTCCTGATTGCGGCCCACATCACCGGCGTGCAGGCATTCTTCCGATGTGGCCGATCAACAGTGACGGTGGCTATCTCGGCGCCGGAGGGCTGTTTATCGAACGTGACGACGATGTGCTGTGACCGGGTCAATGCTGCTCCTGTGAGAGTGGGCCGCTCAGCGGGGCCGCCAACGGCTGCCGAGCGGATCGTGGCCCCAGTATTGCGAAGCTCGCCCGAAGTCAGGCGTCACGGCTCAAAAAGCGCCACCTTGCAGCGGGTAACCGCCGTCAGCAACTAGATCGACTTCGGCGGCAGGCGTCACGGCTCCAAAAGCGCTACCTGGCAGAGTTCCGCGGCGCCGTTCTCGACGATCAGGGCCAGACCCGGGCGGGGCGCCAGCCCAAGGCGAGGCGGCAGGGCCACGCCCAGCAGGTCGCCGTCAAGGGGCCCGGGGCGCAGCAGCAGACCGGTGCGACACGAGCGCATCTCCGCCAGCCAGTGGCCATACGACGAGCGCACCCGCTCAGCCGTCGCCGAGGCCACCACGTGCAAACGCGAGCCGCGGTCCGAGACGACTCCGGCCAGGGCACCGTCGGGGCTGTCACGCACCATGTCGGCGTCGTCGATCAGGGCTACGCACCGGGAATTCCCGTCCTGCGGGCCGGCCGCGTCGAGCTGCTCGGCGGTGATCGGGGCAACGCCGAGCAGGGCCGCGAGATCGCTTGAGGGGCGGTCGGACACCACCAGCATGCTCGCTCCGGCCCGGCGGGCCGCGAGGCCGATCGCCGCGAGGGCGGATGTTCGGCCCGTGCGCGGCGGGCCGAGAACCATCGCGTGTTCGCCGTCGTGCAACGCGAACCCGATCGGCCTCAGCCTGAGATCGCACATAGCGAAACGCAGCCGGATGCGGCGGTCCTCGAGCGTGCCACCGACACCGAGCACGCCGGCTGGAACCACCGAGGGCAGCACACCAATGCTCATCGGCCCTCCCGAGGGGGCATCGGGAGGGCCTGCGGCCTGGTCATCGCGGCCACAGAGGCCTCCTGCGGCAGAGGCCACCGCTGCGGCGGCATCTGAGAAGGCTCCGGCGGGCGGCCGTCCGACTTGAAGCTCTTTGCGGTCGTCGGCTCTGATCGCCCGGCCCGGACGAAGCCCGGCGGTGTCGGTTCGCAGCCCGAATCTCAGCGCATCGTCTGTACCTGCGGTGGCGTGCACAAGCACTACGCCAGCTGAGGCGGCCAGCTCCGGAGGAAGCTCAGCGGCGCGGCCTGCGCTCACGACGCAGGTCACGGCGGCTGCGGGCCCGTCGCCCCAGATGCGCCTCAAGCGCTCGTGAGGCTCGGGATCTCGAACCGGGTCGTGCGATCTTGCAAGGCCGGACAGCTTGTCGATCACCAGCACGATCTGCGGCCGGGCCGCCCGCTCCGGACCGCCGTTGCTGCCTTCACGCGACGCCCGCCGTTCTACGATCTTCTCGTCCAGCAAACGAAGCAGCCTTCGCCTTCGCTCTGAGTCGGCAGCAGTCACTATCGAGCCTGTGTGCGGCAGCCCCTCCAAGGCCTCCAGCAGTCCGCCGTCGAAGTCGATGCCATAAACGTGCAGATCGTGAGGCGGCATCGTCCGGCACAGTTCCAATGTGACGGACGCCAACGTGGTGGACGTGCCCGAGCCAGGCCTGCCGATGACCAACAGATGGCCGTCATCGGGCCTCCAGCCCCACGTGAACTGGCGCTGCCGCGCCGGATCGTCCACCAGCCACGCCGCGCGGCTGCCCGGCTCTGCGCCCTCCGCGAGCGAGTCGAAGCTGATGTCGTCGGGCAGCGGCGCCGGCCACGGCGACCCCGGCACGCGGCAGCGCAATCGCTTGTGGGCCTCCCTAGCCGCTTCGACCGCGGCGTCGAGATCGCTGCGGCAGTCCTCAGGCAACACGCTCGCAGCGGAGGGCGGACTGTCGCTGTCGGACGCGTCGGACACAGCGCTGATTCGCAGTCCCGACGAAGCCGGCGGTGTGGTGCCGGTGACCAGTGCCGCCTGAAACGCTGTCAGCTCGCCCGGCCCGAAGCGGGCCAGGGCCCGGCCCGGCCGCTGACGCGGTATCGCCGCAGCGTCGAGAGACCCGATCACGTCGTTCGAGTCGTGCTTATCGGTGACCCGCAGCGCGATCCGGCACGAAGTGTTGGCTCTGATGTCCTCGGTCACCACGCCCGCCGGTCGCTGAGTTGCCAGCAGCATGTGAACTCCCAGACTGCGGCCGCGCTGCGCGATCCCCACCAGAGCATCCAGAAAGTCCGGAAGCTCCGCGGCGAGCGTGGCGAACTCGTCCACCGCGACCACCAGCCGAGGCAGAGGCTCAGCGCCGCCCACGCCGGGATCGGCCCCGCCGCGGTTGAGAGCACGGAACGCTGCCAGATCGTCTGCGCCAACGGCTCGCAGCCGCTGCTCACGGCGGCGCAGCTCGGCTTCCAGGCACACCATGGCCCGCTCCGCCAGGCGGTCGTCGAGGTCGGTGACCATTCCCACCACATGAGGCAGATCCGCGCAACGGTCGAATGCGGCGCCGCCCTTGTAGTCGATGAGCACAAAGGCCAAGTGCTCGGGATCGGACGACAGGGCCAGCCCCGCAACCAGCGAGCGCAGCAGCTCCGACTTGCCTGAGCCGGTGGTTCCGCCGACCAGCAGATGAGGTCCGTCCGCCACCAGGTCGATGACCACTGGCCCGGCGCCGTCCACGCCGATGGGCGCTGCCAGCTCAGGAGTTCCGCGGGTGGCCGCCCAGCGTTTCGAAACGGACTCCGGGGTGATCTTTCCGCCGAGCAGATCGACCAGCGACACCGACGACGGCAGGCCGGCATTGCCGACACCCAGCTCGGGGTCGTCGAGCCGAGCCAGATGCGCTGCCGCTTCAAGGGCCGTGTTCGCGGTCACGCCCCACGCGATCAGCGGTTCGAGCACCGCAGAGTTGAGCGGGTCGACCAGCCGCAGGCCGCCCGACGTGTCGGTCACCTCCACAATCGTCGTGCACGCGGCGGGCAGGTCGTCGGTGTCGTCTGTGACGACAATCGCGGCGGTGCGCTCGTTGTTCAACAGCACTCGGGCAGGTGCGCCCCG
The DNA here is from genome assembly GCA_965214945.1 of Acidimicrobiales bacterium. Classification (GTDB taxonomy): domain Bacteria; phylum Actinomycetota; class Acidimicrobiia; order Acidimicrobiales; family Aldehydirespiratoraceae; genus JAAXHB01. The sequence continues at coordinate 2,345,125 of OZ244029.1, forward strand.
GCCGGTGAGCGCGTCGGGTCCGTCGATCAGCAGCAGCGTCGCCCGTGCGGACGGGTCCGCCATTACAGCCTCGACTGCCGCCGACATGTCAGACGCGCCGGTCGCCACGAGCTCGCCGTGGCCTCTTCCGGGATCGGCAGTGTGCGGCAGCCAGCGCATCCACCCCCAGTCGCCGTCGAGGCCCGGCGCCAGAGCCACCGCCACCAGATCGGCTGGGCCGTGCAGCACCGCTGCCTGCAGCACCAGCCCCCGGGCCACGGCACGGCACGCTGCCGGAGGGCCCACAATGCCGATTACCTCTCCTGGTTTTGCGGATACGGCCACCGGAATGTCTTTCAGCGGCGCCATGGCCTCAACCGCCGCGACCGCATCAGGTGCCGCGGCGACGCCGGCCGCTCCCGTGGCGGCTGATCTCGTGCCAGGCTCCACTACTTCGAGCGGAGGAGCAAAGGCCACCTCACCGGTACCGATGCCCAAATTCAGGGCATCCGGGTCGGTGAGCCTGCGCTCCCAGAGGCGCACCGACGGAGCGCAGGCTCTGCGAACTATCTCCGCCAAGTCAGGCACAAGCGCCACCCTGCGCCGGCGCTCGGCTGCTCGCGCCGCCGGAAGCGACGCCCGCAGCCGTCTGACCTGCTCAGACACGTCTCCGCAGGCTCTGCGGTGCGACTTGGCCGCACGTCTTCGGCGCTCCAGCCAAGTTCCGATGGTCAACAGCGGGCCGAGAACAGCGAACACCGCCATGAACGGGCTCCACACGATCGCCAGAATGAGCCCTGCCACCACCGGTAGCACTATCCCCGCCCAGGAGAGCGGCTCGGGGTCGCCCTGCGCCGGAGGCTCTGAGGGCATGCGAAGCGCCGCAGGCGCAATCGGCGCCCGACGGCGGGGCGGACGATTGAACGGGACGCGGCCGGCCGCGGCGCCAAGCCCTGAACTCACCGCGGCCGGCACGTCATCCACCGCCCGGCGCAACTCCACCACGGTGGCGCCGAGACGCACGGGCGCGCCGGCGGGCAGAAGCGACCGCCCGGCGACGGCTCGGCCCGCTACGGCGATGCCGTTGCGGGCGCCGAGATCGCAAATTGTCAGGCGTCCGCCGGGCTCGGCCTCCACGACTGCATGGCGCCGGGACACCGCTGGGTCGTCGAGCACGACATGGCAGCCGGCGTCTCGGCCGATCATGCAGCGCGACAGTGGAGCTGGCAGCGCGTAGCCGACGCCGGAGCGGAGACCGCCGGTTACGGCAAGCATCAGCGGCGCGGCTCGAGCGTCCCGCGCCCTCTGCGGGCGCAGGCGGCACCACACGGCGTCGCCGCTCGACGCGTCGCCGCTCGGTGGCTTGGCGCGAACCTCCACCAGAGAGCCCTCCCACAGGGTTACCGACGACAGCCGCGTGCCTGGGGTATGCCAACGCCCGTCGATGACCAACCCCGCCGGGTTGCCGCCGGACTCAGCATCGTGATCATCTGAAGCGGCTAGGCCGGACTCAGTGCCGTCGTTATCTGAGGTCTCTGACCCCGCTAAGGCATCTGGGCTTGTATCTCCGGCCCGAATCTGCGCCGTGTTTGCCAGGTCGTCTGAGATCTCCGGCCCCGCCAAGGTGTCTGGGCTTGTATCTCCGGCCCGAATCTGCGCCGTGTTTGCCAGGTCGTCTGAGATCTCCGGCCCCGCCAAGGTGTCTGGGAACTCGGGCTTTGCGCCGTTCAGCGCTGCGGCAAGGTCGCCAACCGTGAAGCGGTGGAACCCGTCACCGAGCTCCACAACCCGCTGCACACCGTTGCGCAGATGCCGAAGCAGCATGTCCCCCGCCTGCCCGCCTGGTCAGCCAGCGCTTCGGGCGCGCGCTGCCGGACTTCGGGGCGGGGCCGACGGTGTGGCCTGCGGACGCGGCGGCGAACTTCGTCTACTCAGACAGTGTCCAACGCGCTCACGCCGGCCTGGAGCTCGGCGGTTATGAAGGTGGAGTGGTCGCCGAGCATGTCGCACAGACCGCGCAGGCTGGGACGGAACTCCGTCTCCCAAAGCGTCCGAAACCGGTCGGCCCGGGCGCCCTGCCAGGTAGTTCCGTCGATCCCGGCCTGGACGGCGCTGATCACCCCCTCCGCGGTCTCCTTCTGCCGAGCGAAGTTCGCTGCGAGCTGCTCCATCTGGGACTTTGACATCACAAGCATGTCACCGGCCATCGTTGCTCCCCTTCTATATTGTGCTATATGAGCCTATCTCATACATTTTCAATATAGCCGATATGACGGCGAATACTACAAAACTAAACTAAATGCTTGTCAGCCGATCAGACTCGAGATCGGCTAGAGTACGCGCTCAGGCGTCTGAGGATCAGTCTCCGACGGTCGCGGAGGAGTCCGCTACGGCACCTTTGACAGCTCTCAGCAGGTCGACCCGCGCGGCGCGCACCGATTCCTGGTGACCGGCCAGGGCCTGGAACTCCTGGCCGGAGCGGATCGCGGCCCTGCCCCCAAGCACGTCGAAAGCCCGGTGGACCATGCGCTTGTTGATCTGCGCCAGATCGGTGGCCACGCCGGCGATGCGCTTCGCCACGTCCAGCACGGCCTCCTCTAGCTCGTCGGCCGGGTAGGCCCGGTTGGCCCAGCCCATCCTGGCCGCTTCCGCGCCGCTCACGGAGTCGCCCGTGAGCATGGCCTCCATGGCGTGGCGCAAGCCCATCAGCGGCATGTGATACTGCCAGTCTGGCGGGGAGGCGATGCGCACCACCGGGTAGCCAATTTGGGCATCCTCGGCCACGTACACGAGGTCGCAGGCGGCGGCCAGCTCGGTGCCTCCGGCGTATGCGTAGCCGTGCACCTGCGCGATCACCGGCTTGGCGAGGTCCCAGATCGAGAACCAACCGTCGCTGGCCTGGCGCGTCCACTGACCGTCGCCGGGAGCGGAGGGATACGGCGGGTCGTCCATGAGCGGAGCAGCGAGGTCGTAGCCCGACGAGAAGCATGCGCCGGCGCCACGGATCACGGTGACGCGCGCGTCAGGGTCGTCGTCGAAGCGGTGGAGAACATCAAAGAGCGCAGCCCTCAGTGGCGTGGAGATGGCGTTGCGCTTCTCGGGCCGGTTGAGCGTCACACGGCGCACATGCGAGGCGGGCTCGTCCGTCAAGACCAAAGGCTCGCGGGTCATCGGCACTCCCTTCCGCTCACAAGTCTCTGCTCACAACTCCGTCGGCCGGTGATCTCGTACACCTTCCTCACCCATGTTCGTCGTGCATACCAAATGAATCTGCTCACAACTCCGTCGGCCGGTGATCTCGTGCGCCTGCGAGTTCGGCGGCCAGCTCGAGCACCTGGCTCTCGCGCCGCTCGCTGCCTTCGCTTGCGCTGATGCGCACGATCACGCCTGTTAGCCCTGCTGGCACGACGGCGTCCCAGCGTCTGCGTATGCGAGCTGGCGGGCCGATGAGTGAGCCGTCATCGATGTAGTCGTCGGGCACGGCGGCTATCGCCTCGCGGCGCCTGCCGGCTCGCCACAGCTCGACAATACGCGACGCCGCCTCGGGGTATCCCCGGCGGGCCATGGCATCGGCGTGGAAGTTGTGGCTCTCGCTGCCCATGCCGCCGACGTACATCGCTGTCAGCGGCTTGCGTGCCGCCACTGCGGCTGCAACGCCGGAGGTGACGCAGACGTCCACGCTGCCGAACACATCCAGGTCGCCCAAACACGGGCTGCGCCGGGCGCGTCCTGTGGCCAGCGGCGAGGCGAACGCCTCGGCCCCGGTGCGTCCGTAGCCCATCGGAAGCCATCCGTCGGCGGCTTCCGCGGCAAGAGCCACATTGCCCGGGGCGCCCGCTGCGATCCAGATCTCGATTCCTGGCGCGGGATGCAGGATCGATTTGAGCGCCTTGCCTTGCCCCAGGGCGTCGGGGCCGTCGTATGGCAGCCGGATGACCTTTCCGTCGTGTGTGACGGGATGCTCGCGGGCGATGACCTTGCGCATAACGGCGACATAGTCGCCAAGCCAGGCCGTCGGCGGGCGCCAGGCGACTCCGTGCCAGCCCTCCACCACCTGCGGGCCGCTCACGCCGAGGCCGATGATCATCCGCCCACCGCCGGCCAGCGCGTCGATGGTCATGGAGTGCATGGCCGTGGCGGCCGCTGTACGAGCCGCGATTTGCGCCACACCTGCCGCGAGCTTGATGCGAGTGGTGTGAGCCGCGAGAAAGGCCAGCGGCGAGAGCGCATCAGCGCCGTAGGCCTCAGCTGTCCACACGCTGTGATATCCGAGCCGCTCGGCGAGGCGCACCGTGCTCACCGGCACTTCGAGCGACCTCCCCCGGTACAGCTCCAGGCCGAGTCCCAGCTTCACGGCCACCACCCAGCCTCGCTCATCTCGCCACGCTAGGCGAAGCGCCGACCGGACGCGATTACCATCCCAGTCGGTGAAAGCTCTGCGCTTCTCGCGCAAACCGGCGCGCTACGCCGCCGCAGCAGTGGCGTCGCGGCTTCGGCCGGGCGCCGGCGCCGCCTGGGGGCCGCTGGCGCTGCGGGACGACGTCAACCCGCCTGATCTGCCGGGGGGCCGGTGGGAGCGGCTCTTTCCCCGCTTGTCGGGCATATGCGGATCCGACCTGGCAACCATCGACGGCCGAGTTGCCCGCTATTTCGAAGACTACGTCTCGATGCCGTTCACTCCCGGACACGAAATCGTCGCTGACACGGCCGACGGACGACGCGTCGTGGTGGAACCTGTGCTCGGCCATGCGGCGCGGGGTTTCGAACCGCCCTTCGAGCATGCCGCTCCCGGCGACGGCAACGACTACCGACACCTGGTGTGCGGCCACCTCAGGCCGGGCCTTCAGACGGGCTTCTGCGCGTCTGTGGGCGGCGGCTGGTCGACGGAGCTAGTGGCCCACGATTCTCAGATCCACGAAGTGCCCGAGTGGATGAGCGACGAGCAGGCCGTGATGATCGAGCCCGCAGCCTCCGGCGTTCACGCTGCGCTGCGCGCTCGCGTCCGGTCTGGCGACACCGTGGCGGTGGTGGGCGCGGGGACGATGGGGTTGGTTGCCGTCGCCGCGCTGCGTCATTTCGCCGATCCGGCGTCGATAATCGTTGGCGGCCGCTACCCGACGCAACGCTCGCTGGCGACGGAATTCGGCGCCGACGCGGCAGTGGAGGGCGACGAACTCAAGCGGGCGGTGCGCCGTGCAGGCCGCTCGTTCGTGATCGGGGACTACCTGTCCGGCGGGGCCGACGTTGTGATCGACGCGGTGGGCTCTTCGGGCTCGCTGGCGACGGCTCTGACGGTGTGCCGGCCGCGGGGTCGTGTGGTGATGCTGGGTATGCCCGCGACGGTGACGACTGAACTCACAGGGCTCTGGCACCGTGAGACTGAGCTGGTCGGCTGCTACGCGTACGGCACCGAAACGCGGCCCGACGGACGGCGCGCCACCAGTTTCGAGCTGGCCTTCGAGCTCGCCGGCAAGATCGCGCTGGATCGGCTGGTGTCGGCCGTGTACCCACTGAGCCGTTATCTGGACGCGTTGAGCCACGCGGCTGAGGCCGGAAGGCGGGGCGCTGTGAAGATCGCCTTCGACATGAGAGGGGAACGCCATCGTGGCATCCGGTGAAGCGAGGCACGGCGGCGAATTCGACGCCGTGGTCATCGGCGCCGGTGTGATCGGGGCCGCCATCGCCTTTGAACTCGGACGGCGGGGCCGCCGCGTCCTGTGCGTCGACAAGCAGCCCGCGGCCGGCTTCGGCTCCACGGTCAACTCCTGCGCCATCGTCCGCTTTTCCTACTCCACCTACGCGGGCGTGGCCATGGCCTATGAGGGTCTGGGCTACTGGCTCGACTGGCCCGGTTACCTGGAAGCCGGCGACGAACTCGGCCTGATCGAGTACCGCCAATGCGGCCAGTTGATGCTGCAAGAGCCCGGCGGCCACTGGACCAAGGTGCTGCCGCACTTCGACGCAATCGGCATCGAATACCACCTGTGGCCTCTTGACGAGCTGCGCCGACGGCTGCCGTATCTGGATCCGGGCCTGTTCGGCCCTCCCAAGCGCCCCGACAACCCGGCCTTCTGGGATGACGCGCACGGTCAGATCGAAGGAGCGATTTTCGTGCCGGAGTCCGGCTATGTGAGCGACCCGCAGCTCACCGCGCACAACCTGCAGCGCGCCGCAGAGGCCCAGGGCGCAGAGTTCAGGTTCAACACCAAAGTCTTAGCCGTCGACTCCGCCGGCGGACGGGTGGCGGGCGTGCGGCTCAGTGACGGCTCGGTCGCGGCGGCGCCGGTGGCGGTGAACGTGGCCGGCCCGCACTCCTATGTGATTAACCAGATGGCAGGCGTCTACGATTCGATGAACATCAAGACTCGAGCTTTGCGCCACGAGGTGCACCATGCGCCCTCACCGGCGGGTTTCGACTTCGAGCAGTCCGGGTATTGCATGGTGGACGACGACAACGGCATCTACCTGCGGCCCGAAACGGGCAACCACATCCTGGTCGGCAGCGGCGACCCGATCTGCGACCCCAGGGAGTTCGTCGACCCTGACAGCTACGACACCTCCGTGAGCGAGAGCCAATGGAACGCTCAGATGCTGCGCCTCAACCGCCGATTGCCGTCCGTCGGAGTGCCGAGACAGCGCAAAGGGATAGTCGACCTGTACGACGTGAGCGACGACTGGATCCCCGTCTATGACCGCACCGACCTGGACGGGTTCTACGTCGCGGTCGGCACGAGCGGCAACCAGTTCAAGAACGCTGGAGTCGCCGGCCATTGCATGGCCGAACTGATTGAGGCCGTCGAATCCGGTCGCGACCACGATTCCGATCCGCTCACCGTGACGGGGCGTTACACGAGCCTGGAACTGCCAATGGGCGCCTTCAGCCGTAACCGCGAGATCAATCTGAACTCGTCGATGTCAGTGCACGGCTAGGTCACGGCAGGTCTGCTAGATAAACGGCTGGTCGGCTACTAGGTCACGGCAGGTCTGCTAGGTAAGGTCGAGGCTGTAGCCGGTGAGCAGCTCGGGGCCCGTGTCGGTGATCAGGATCTGCTGCTCGAGCTTGACTCCCTCGACGCCGCCGACGGCGCCGACGAAAGCCTCCACGCACATCGTCATGCCAGACACGAGCTCTGCGTCGTATCCAGTCTCGTCCCATCTCTCGCGGACGAAGACAGACGGGTACTCGTCGCAAAGACCCACACCGTGAGAGATCACGGTGTAACAGTTGTATTCGTCCACGGGCGGATACCAGGCCCGCTCGGTGATCTCGCGAAGCGACGCACCGGGCCGGTGCAGCTCGATGTTGCGCTCGATCTGCTCCCGGGCCAGCGAGTAGACGTGCCGCTGAGCCGACGACGGCCGGACGCCTCCGCACAGCCAGGTGCGAGACATATCGACGCACATGCCGTAGGCGCCCACCATGTCTGTGTCGAAGCCCATCAGGTCGCCAGCTTCGACCGGCCGGCTGCTGGCCTCCTGGTACCACGGGTTGGTTCTAGGTCCAGACGCCAGCAGCCGAGTCTCGATCCATTCTCCGTAACGGCACAAGTTGCCGGCCCATAGCGCGGCCCATAGCGCCATCTCGGTGACGCCGGGATCAAAAGCGTTCCGCATGTCGTCAATGGCCCTCTCGCAGGCGTGAACAGCGCAGCGCATAGCCCGGATCTCGTCGGGCGACTTTATTAGCCGAGCTTCCTCCATCAGCGATTCTGCGTCTGCCAGCTCCAAGCCGTGGGCTTCCAGCGCCCGCAGGCCGACCGGGCTGAGAGAGTCCACGGCGAGCCTCCGCCCGCCCCGGCCGTGTTCGACCACCAGATCGGCCACTTCGCCGGCCCAGCGCGCGGCTATCTCGGAGTCTCGATGTCCGGCATAGAAGTAAAGGAAGGAGGTCGCGGGCCGGATTTCGTCAACGATCTCCGAATGAGTGCCGAGAAACTCTCCTTTGGAGAACTCGAACAGCACAACCGGGCCGTCAGAGGCCACGAAGACGTATCGGACAGCGTTGTGCATCGTCCACAGCGACATATTGGTGGTGTCGGTGACGTAGCGGACGTGAAGCGGGTTGTAGAGCAGCGCGGCATCGCAGTGGGCGGCCCGCAGCTGCTGCCGCACCCGCTCCACGCGGTAGCGGCGCATCGCAGTCCGATCGGGAAGCTCCAACCCAGCCGCAAGCCAATCGGCCTCCAACGCGGCCCCGGGGCCGAGGGTGTGCATGTTGCGATCACCGTGGTCGAGAAGCCATGTCGGTGGCTTTGTGCGCGCTGCGCCGATCCGAGGACGATGACGCGGCCTGCCCATCGGCGCCCCCCTTTGCCTCGCGGGATCGTGCCTGAGGCGGGGTCGGGGCCCTGCCCTTGGCTGTTTGCGTTGTCAGGTCGACATCCGTCTGAGGACGCGAGAGCCGGGGGCGGGCGGCCCGCCCCCGGCCAGTCGTCTCGAATATCTGATGACCCTGCCGACTATCCAATCGGCAGGCCGCTGGGTGTCAGCTCAACCGCTTGGTTGGCTCACCGTGTCTGATCGGACAGATCTGAGCCGGCGGCTAGCTCAGCGGCCTTGGCGGCTACGAGCCACTCGTCGACGGTGTCGCGGTTGCCCTCGATCCAGTCGGCCGCTAGCTCTGCTATGTCGGCCTCGGTGTCTTTGCCCGCTGACTGCTCCACATTGGCGAGCGACACGTCGATCACCGACATCGTCGCTACATCAAACAGCTCTGCGGCAGCCGGGTTGGCGGCCAGGAAGTCGTTGTTGGCCGTAACAAGGATGTCAGCAGCCACCCAGCCCAGCTGGCACACGCCCGCATCGGCGGCTGCAGGGCACTGGTCCGCTGGGATGTTGGCTATGCCGGGTCGCTGGTCGTGATCTTCGCCACCCTCGATCCCGGTTGGGTTGGAGTTGTCGATCACTTCCTCCACGGCCAGCCACACGACGTTGTCGCCAGGACGGAACTTGGTGATATAGGCGCTAGGCGTCCACGTGTACAGCACCGCCGGCTCGCCACGGTTCACCTTGGTCTCTGCTTCGGCGATCATGGCGTCATAGCCTGCGATGGTTTGAGTGATGTTGTCCCAGCCCGAAAACGCGATCTGGCTGGTGATGATGTTGTCGCAAGTCCAGCTCTCCGGGCACCCGTACATCTCCGCCACGCCGTCGCCGTCGGAATCGAACAACGCCGTGATGGCAGGATCGTCGTTGATCTGATCAAGATGTGTGATGCCGTACTCGTCGGCAACCGACTTCGTAATCAGATAGCCCTGAAGGCCGCCTGCCGGCATCAGCTCGCCTATCGGCGAGACGTGATCGCCGACCTTGGATCCGTCCGGCAACTCAGGCGCCAGCCACGAACGGTGACCCGGATACCAGCTGTTGGTCCAGAAATCTATGTCGCCTTGCGCCATGGCCAGATACGCCAGAGACGGGCCGAGCTCCAACTCAGAAGGCTCGCTCACCTCATAGCCGAGCTCCTCCATGACCTGTTTGAAGACCTGCGCCTGGAAATAGCCGGTAGTCCAGTCGGCGCGCGCCATCGTCACCGAGACGCCATCACCGGGCAGCCCCGTAGCATCGTCCTCGTCGTCGCCGCAGGCCGCCGCGAACAGCGCGAACGCCGCTAGCAGCGCGAGCCACAGACTTGCGTGTCTCTTCTTCATATGGATAATCCCTCCTGGGGTTTGGCTTGATCGATTGAAACGGCGCCGTAAGCGACATGTTCACGGCTTGTTGTTGGCGCTTAGAGGCGGCGGCTCATCAACGCTCTGCTCCCCCCAGCGACGGCACTTTGACCTCATCGTCGATGGCGACCTCATCGTCCGCGTATACCTTCATGCGACGGAATTCCTTGATGACGCCCGACGTGGTGGCGGCTAGCACAGCACCTCCGGACATCACCAGGAAGGAGCCTATACCGCTTATGTAGTTGGGGTCCGCCGAGCGGACGTGGGTAAAGATCCATCCGAAGCTCACGGCGACGATGCCCAACCCGATGCCGGCAGTAACGGCGCTCCAACGCCACTGCTTATGCTCGCCGGGGGTCGATATTCCGGCAGCTAGCAACGACACGGCAAACCCGACCAGCGCGGCCAGCGACGTCCACCAGCCGAACCTGGCACCCTTGCCGCTTATTCCGTCAGTGACGATGGCATTCTCAGCTCTTAGCGCCTCCGTGAGCGCCGATATCTGAGCGCCAATCACTGCGGCGTCGGCCGGATTAGCCTCCGCCTGATCCCTCAGAAGCTGGATCTGGGCCTTATCCTCCGGCGAGAGCACCACGTCGGCGCGACCGTCGAAGCTCCATCCTGAGATGGCTCCGATGCCGATTATCGTCACCGCGATCGCCGAAGCGAACACACGGCCCCAGCTGATAGAGGCGACGAGCGGTCGGACAGGAGCCCAGGGAGCGAGCCGTATCCACCAAATCGACCCAACCGCGGCCGTCAACCCACCGACGAGGGCCAGGTAGACCCCGATGCCGTTGCTCTGCCCGATCGTCAAATCCGACGGGGACGCAAGAGTGTAGGCGATCATCGTCACCAGAAGGGCTATTGAGGCCATCACGCAGCCGTCGGCGGACAAGAAGCGCGGCCCGCGGCCCGGTGTTCTCAAACTGACCAATACCGATGCCATCACAAAAAGGCCTAGCGCAAAGGCGAGGTAGCCGAACCAGGAACCTCCGGTGGCTGACCAGCCGTTGAATGACTGTCCGGCCAGCTGCTCGTCGTCTCGGCGTCCGTAGGCGCTGATGAACCCCGCCCCGCCGCTCCACGTGAGAAACACCGACACGACCGCCAAAAGCCCTCCGGCGGCCGCTATCAGCATGGGGGTGCGCTCAGCCGGCGACACCGGCGTGAACACGCCCCCACCGGCTGATTTGGCATCGGCTGGCGACTTGCCGGCGTCGCCGGGGTCAAGCAGCGCCTCGGGGTCTCTGCGATGGACCCAAGCTGACTGGATGCGCCGAAGCAGGCTTTTGCGGGTTCCCTCGGGCTGAGAGATTCGGTCTAACACGACAGCTACTAAGAAGAAGGCCAGACCGCTCGCGGTTCCGTCAGCCACGCTCTGCCGCGAGATCGAATTGAACAGCAATCGGCCCAAGCCGCCTGCGCCCATGATGGCCGCTATGCCTAGCATCGATATCGATAGCAGCAGCGTCTGGTTGATGCCGGTCATGATGGCGGGCCTTGCCAAAGGGATCTGGACATCTAGCAGCACCCGCCACTCGGGCGCGCCGTAGGCGCGGCTGGCCTCCACCACATCCTCGGGCACCTGGCGAACGCCGAGGTTGGTAAGGCGCACCAGAGGCGGCAGCGCGAACACCATGGTGACCATCGTGGCCGACACCTCTCCGACTCTGAAGAAGTAGATGACCGGCAGCATGTATACGAATGAGTGCACCACCTGCATGGCGTCGAGCACCGGCCTGACCGATCGCCAAAGGGCGTCAACCCGGCCGCAGGCTATGCCCAGCGGTATGCCGATGACGACGCAAAGGAACACCGCGACACCGATGAAGCCGATGGTGCGGGCGGTCTCAAGCCAGAAGGCGTTTCCGAGGATTCCGCAGACCCCCAAGGCTATGGCGGCGAACGTGCCGACCTTCAGGTTGCGAACCAGTGTGCCGACCACGAAGAAGCCGAGGACCACAACCACCCAGGAGACCGGCTCGAGAATGTCCTGTACCAGGAAGCTGATGAGAGTGTCGAACGGCCACTTGATCAAGTCCAGGAGCCATTCGAGCCTGACCGCGATCCAGTCGACAGCCTGGTCCATCCATTCGCCGAAAGGGATCTCGAATTGCTCGAGTACTCGGTTATCAAAGACTGAGGGATCGCCCTGCCCGTCGTTGGAGCCTTGTGCTAGATAGCTCACATGAACACCTCGCGCTCGAAGTCGTCTATGAGATGCTCGACACGGCCCATCTCCTCCATGATGTGTCGGGCGTCGAGATGGCCCATCAGCGAACCTGTGGACTTGTCGCACACCGCTATCGGCAGCCCGCGGCCTGCCTCTGCATAAACGGTATTGAGCGTGTCGTCAGCACAACATGTGGGGAAGTCGGTGCGCAGCGCCGGCGCAAGCTCAACGGTGCCCACCCGCGCGGCTCGGTGGCCGTCTTCCACGGTTAGCAGGTGGGTGGGCATGCCGGCCGCATCAGTGACGAAGACCCCGGCCCGATCGCCCATGCCGGCCATTGCCTCCGCAAGGGTCGCGCCTGCAGAGATCGGGTCGGGCTGCTGCATCACCTCAGCCACCTGGATCACACGGCCCTGGTCGACGTCTTGGACGAATTCGGCGACGTAGCCGGTGGCAGGCTGAGTGAGAATCTCCTCAGGCGTTCCGATCTGGACCACGGCGCCGTCCTTCATAATGCAAACGCGGTCACCGATTCGAAGCGCTTCGTTCAAGTCGTGGGTGATGAACAGGATCGTCTTGTGGAGTTCGTTCTGAATCTCCATCATCTCGTCCTGCATCTGACGGCGGATCAGCGGGTCGAGTGCGCTGAAGGCTTCGTCCATGAGCAGGATGTCGGGATCCGAAGCCAGGGCACGGGCCAGGCCCACCCGCTGCTGCATTCCGCCTGAGAGTTCCGATGGCCTGGCCAGCGAGTATGCGCCGAGCCCTACAAGGCCCAGTGCCCGCATCCCGGCCTCCTCTCGGGCCGTCTTTTCCACGCCCTGGACCTTCAGCCCGTAGCTGACGTTGTCGATGACGTTGCGATGCGGGAACAGCGCGAAGTGCTGGAACACCATGCCCATGTACTCTCGACGGAAGGCTTGGAGGCTCGGGCCATTCAAAGCCTGAACGTCTGTTCCGTCGACCGTAACCGACCCGGCGGTGATGTGGTGGAGCTTGTTGACGGTGCGCAGCACTGTGGACTTGCCGGAGCCCGACAAGCCCATCACCACAAAGATCTCACCCTTGCGCACCGAGAAGGTGACATCGTCGAGACCGATGACGTGGCCGGTCTCGACATGGACTTTGTCTTTGCCCATTCCGGCTCGGGCGAGATCCAGCGCCCTCCCTGAGGGCTGCGGGCCGAAGATCTTGTAGACACCGTCCAAGAAGATGATCTCCTCGCCCATCTCTGTCATGTGCTCGCCTCCTGGTATCCGTTTCGGTGTCAGATGCCGGTGCCCCGCCTAGCTTGCCTCGCCCCGCTTAGCTTGCCTCTGTCTAGCCTGCCCCCCGACGTCAGGCTGCAACGTCACAAATGCTTGTGCCACCGTACTAGATTGCGCTTGGCCATGCCAGCCCCACTTACCGGCGAGCCTGATCGCGGTGACACCTCAACGAGTCGTCACGCCGACAAGACTGATGGAGACCCGATGCCCGACCCAGTGACCGAGGCCGCGAACGCCGCCGGCGGTGCGCCCTCAGGCATTGCTGGCACACCGCCAAGCTCCCGGCCTACCAAGGTCGTCACATCCAAAAATTCGGGCAGGCGCGGCCGCAGACGCCGCATAACCTCAGGCCGCCCCGACAGCGACTCTGCGGCGGCTCAGCAGCTCGACACTCAGCCCCTAGACAAAGAAACCGCGAACGCTCTGACGCTGTTCAACACCTATCTGGAAGCTGATCGAGAACACCGGAGGACACAGCGCGCCATCTCCAAAGCGGAGCGGAACAGGGCCGACGCAGCAGCCAAAGTGCGCAGGCTGAGCCACCCCAAGGCTTCGGCAAAGGAGTTGGCCACGGCCGAAGCCGCCTACCGGGAAGCCGTCGAGACGCTCAACCGCCTGAAAGGCTCCGTCGGCAAGAAGCCGTCGTAGCCCGTGGCGTAGAGCTGAACTGCCAAAGCGCAGCGGGCAGCGTACGCGCCAGGCGCAGCTGCCCGCACCGGGCACGGCAGCTGATCGCGGCAGGCCTGTAGCCTGAGCGCCCGTGAGTGGAGCGATCTCGGCGAATCGAGCGCCCTATCCGCAGGTCGCCAGCCCCGATTTTCCGGCAATTGAACGGCGGGTGCTGGCCCGCTGGAAGGCCGACGGCAGCTTCGCCAAGTCGGTGGACGGACGCCCGACCGAGCGCGACTGGGTGTTCTACGACGGCCCGCCATTCGCCAACGGCCTGCCCCATCACGGCCACCTTCTCACCGGTTACGTGAAGGATGTGGTGCCGCGCTATCACACCATGCGGGGCCGCAGGGTGGAGCGCCGTTTCGGCTGGGACTGCCACGGCCTTCCCGCGGAGATGGAGGCCGAGCGCGAACTCGGAGTGGCGGGCCGCGCCGCCATTACCTCCTTCGGCATAGCGGAGTTCAACCGGCACTGCCGCCAGTCCGTGCTGCGCTACACGCGCGAGTGGATTGAGACCGTCACCCGCCAAGCGCGCTGGGTGGACTTCCACAACGACTACAAGACCATGGACTTGCCCTACATGGAGTCGGTGATGTGGGCCTTCTCGCAGCTTTGGCGCCAGGGGCTCGTGTATGAGGCGTACCGGGTGATGCCCTATTCGTGGGGCGCGGAGACGCCGCTGTCGAACTTCGAGATACGCCTCGACGACGCCACCCGCCCCCGCCAGGACCCCGCCATCACGGTGGCCTTCGACCTGGCGCCGGTGCCCGGCGACCCTGGGCCGATGCGGCTGCTGGCCTGGACTACGACACCGTGGACGCTGCCGTCGAATCTGGCCGTTGCGGTGGGGCCGTCCATCGAATATTCGGTTGTAGAACTCGACGGTGTTTTCTGGGTGCTCGGTGCCGAGACTCTGGCCGCATACGAGGCCCAGCTAGGCAACGCCCGACTGCACGGCACGGTTCGCGGCGAAGAGTTCGCCGGCCGGGCGTATAAGCCGCTGTTCGGCTACTTCGCGCACCGGCGCGACGCGTTCCGCGTGCTAACCGCCGACTTTGTGGACACGTCTCAGGGCACCGGCATCGTCCATCTAGCACCAGGATTCGGCCTCGACGACCAAGAGATCTGCGAAGCCGCCGGCATCGAGATCGGCGACGCCGTGCCCGTTGACGAGCGGGGCCGCTTCACCGAAGCCGTAACCGACTGGGCGGGCGTCAACGTGTTTGAGGCCAATCCGGGGATCATCCGCCAGCTCAAGTCCTGGGGCAAGATTGCGCGCCACGACAGCTACGAACACGACTACCCGCACTGCTGGCGCACCGACACCCCGATTATCTACCGGGCCATCAGCAGCTGGCATGTGCGTGTGACCGCGATCCGCGACCGGCTGATCGAACTCAACCAGCAGATCAACTGGGTGCCGTCGCACGTGCGCGACGGCCGCTTCGGCATGTGGCTTGAAGGGGCCAGGGACTGGTCGATAAGTCGCAACCGCTTCTGGGGATCGCCGATCCCCGTGTGGCGTAGCGACGACCCGGCATGGCCCCGAACTGACGTCTACGGGTCGCTCGACGAGCTGGAGCGCGATTTCGGTATTCGTCCCGACGACCTTCACCGACCCTTCATCGATGAACTGACGCGCCCCAACCCCGACGATCCCACAGGGCAGTCGGTGATGCGGCGCGTGCCGCAGGTGCTCGACTGCTGGTTCGAGTCGGGGTCGATGCCCTTCGCGCAGGTGCACTACCCCTTCGAGAACGCCGAGTGGTTCGACAGCCACTTCCCGGCCGACTTCATTGTGGAGTACATCAACCAGACACGGGGCTGGTTCTACACCCTGCACGTGCTCGCCGCTGCGCTGTTCGACCGTCCCGCCTTCTCCAACGTGATCTGCCATGGCATCCTGCTCGCCGAGGACGGCCGCAAGCTCTCAAAGAAACTCCGCAACTACACCGAGCCGACCGAGCTTTTCGAGACGCAGGGCTCAGACGCCCTGCGCTGGTACCTGATGGCCGCGAGCGTGGTGCGCGGAGGCGACCTTCGCGTCTCCGACGCGGGCATCGCCGAGGTGACCCGCCAGGTGCTGCTGCCGATCTGGAACGCCTATTCGTTCTTCACTCTCTACGCCAACGCCGAGGGCTGCCGCGCCGAGCGGCGGGCGGACAGTGGCGATCTGCTCGACCGGTACATCCTGGCCAAGACCCGCGAACTGGTCGAAGCCGCAACCGATCGTATGGACGTCTATGACCTGCCAGGCGCAGCAGAGCAGATAGCCGGGTTCGTCGACGCTTTGAACAACTGGTACATCCGCCGCTCCCGCGACCGCTTCTGGAACGCCGGAGGCGCCAAGACCGACCGCGACGCGTTCGACACGCTCTACACGGTGTTAACAACGCTCGTGCGGGTAATGGCGCCGTTCCTTCCGATGATCGCCGAAGAGATCCACGGAGGGCTCACCGGAGGCCCGTCGGTGCATCTCGCCGACTGGCCCGACCCCGACGCCGAAGGGCTTCCCACCGATCCGGCGGGCGCGGCCCGCATGGACAGGCTGCGCGACGCGGCGTCTGCGGCTCTGAGGCTGCGCGAGGACGCCGGGCTGCGGGTGCGCCTGCCCCTGGCCTCCGCCGTGGTAGCCGGTGAGGGGGCGCAAGACCTGGCACCGCTGGCGGGCCTGCTCGCTCAGGAGATCAACGTGAAGTCGGTGGTGCTCAGCGATGACCTCGACGCCTACGGCACCCGTGTGCTGCGGCCTGACGGTCGGGTTCTCGGGCCGCGGCTCGGTGCGCGGGTGCAGGCCGTGTTCGCCGCGGCCCGAAACGGCGACTGGACCCTCAACGACGACGGCAGCGCGACCGTGGCCGGGCACGTGCTGTCGCCGGACGACTTCGAACTCGCAGTTGAGGTTGAGACGGCCTCCGAGGGCGTCGCCGCGGGTGTGCTGCGCTCCGGCGACGCCGTAGTGGTGCTAGACACGGAGGTGACGCTCGAACTCCGGGCTGAGGGCTGGGCGCGCGATGCGGTGCGGGTGATCCAAGACGGGCGCCGCGCTGCCGGATTCTCGGTGACCGACCGAATCGAGGTGGATGTGACCGTCGCCTCCGACGATCTCGCCGAAGCGCTCGACGACTGGCGCGACTACATCTGCGAGCAGGTGCTGGCTACCCGCATGGAGGTGACAGTCAGCGACAGCGGCCCCCCGGACGGCAGCTGCACCGCGGCTGTCGACGGCCGCACGCTACATCACAGTCTGAGCCGAGTGACGGGCACCTGAAGCAGGCTCACTCGCCCGGCCGGGACCAGTCCCGGGTGCCCCTGGAGCAAAGTGACCTCCTGGAGCGAACGGACTATGAGCGAACGGGCTATCAGCCGAGATCAGCCGGGGTCGGAGTGATCTTCGGGCACCCGGCGTCCGTGCTCCACCAGATTGATCTCCCATATCACCTTCGCCAGCGCGTCCGCCGCGGAGATCGAGGGATAGCGCAGCGGCCGCTCCGCGGTGATGCAGCTTGCCATCGGCGTGAGCACGATCCAGGGTGCGGGGTGCGCGAACTGGACTACCGAATAGCGGTCGCCTGCGTCATCGTCTGAGGCGACCACCCGGTGGACACCGGTCGGGATCGCTCCGTTACTGACACGCTCCAGCATCATGCCGGTGTTGACGATGGCGCTGCCGTCGGGCGGCTCAGCGGCCACCCAACCCTGGTCGGTGCGCACCTGCAGGCCGGCAGCGGTGGCCCTGGGAAGAGCAGTAATCAGGTTGATGTCACCGTGTTCTTCGGCCCAGATGTGCCTCGGGCCGGGAGCGGCCGACATCGGCGGGTAGTGGATGGCCCGCGTGAGGGTGCTGCCGCATTCCGTCATCTCGTCGAAATAGCCCTCATCGGCACCGAGCCCAACTGCGATGATCCTCAGCACTCTGCGCTGAAGGCTCAGCAGCCTGGCGTGAAACTCGCCAAGCAGCGCTGTGACGCCCGGCAGGTCGCGCTCGGGTAAGGCCTGCGGACCCGAGCGGATCGGGTCGTGCTCGCGCAGCGGATGCCCCGGCGGACGCTCCTTCCCCCAGTTGAGCATCTCCTTGAAATCGGGAGTGTCCGAAGAGGCGGCCGTCTCGGTAAGCAGGCCCGTGTAGCCGATGCTGCCGTGTGAGCCCGGCACCCTGTATGAGTCTTTGCGCTCCTGCGGCAGACCGAAGAACGCCTCAAGGGCGTCGTAGGCCTGATCGAGCAGATCCTCGTCAAGATCGTGCGCCACATAGACGAAGCCTGTCGCGAGGCTGCGCATCACTCCGTCGACGACTGCGGATCTCCGGGCGGAACCGCCGTGCTCGAAGGCGGCGAGGTCGACGTCGAGGATCTCCACCGGCCTGAGAATACCCCCCTTGAGGCGGGCAAGTCCCCCTAGGGGGCGAGTCCGCCAGGATTGCGATAGTGTAACTTCAGCTGTGTAATCTGCGAGACTGGGTGGAAGGCTCGGCGTGCATGCGCTGCGGAGGTGACAGCCGGCCCATCCGAAGCGGCCGCTGGCAACGAGGCCGGCAGCGCATTGGCCGACACACCCTCATCGCAGCGGGGAGCACACACAGAGGGAGGCGCACATGACCTTGATGCAGGAGCGGCCGACTGCCCCTGGAGCAAAGGGCCCGGCCGTCGCAGAACCGCCGAGGATGCACGTCCGCAAGCGCAACGGCAGCCTCGAGCCGGTCGACGTCAACAAAATCGTCAACGCTGTGGCCCGGGCCTCCGAGGGCCTGCTGGGGATCGATCCGCTCAAGGTCAGCACCCGCACGATCGCGGCGCTGACCGACGGCGCCACCACCCGAGAGTTGGACGAGCTGAGCATCCGCACCGCGGCCGGGCTGATCGTGGAAGATCCCGACTACTCCAAGCTCGCGGCCCGGATGTTGGCCACGTACATCGACAAAGAGGTGCGCAACCAGAACCTGCCCTGGTTCTCGGAGTCGATCGACCACGGCCACCAGCTCGGTCTGATCAGCGACGAGGCGCAGGCGTTCGTACGGGACAACTCCCCGGTTCTCAACGCTGCGATCGACTCTCAGCGCGACCGCGGCTTCGAGTTTTTTGGCCTGCGAACGGTCTACGACCGCTATCTGCTGCGCCACCCCGACAGCAGGCTGGTCATAGAGACGCCGCAGTACTTCTTCATGCGGGTGGCGTGCGGGCTAAGCACCGAGCCGTACGAAGCCGTCGGCTTCTACGACCTGATCTCGTCGCTGTCATACATGCCGTCGAGCCCGACCCTGTTCAACTCAGCTACGTCGCACCCGCAGATGTCGAGCTGCTACCTGCTCGACTCTCCCGAGGACTCCCTAGAAGGCATTTACAAGCGCTACACCGACATCGCCCGCCTCTCCAAGTACGCCGGCGGCATCGGGGTGGCGTGGCACCGCATACGGTCGAAGGGGTCGCTCATCCGCGGCACCAACGGGCTGTCGAACGGCATCGTCCCGTGGCTCAAGACGCTGGACTCCTCAGTAGCGGCGGTCAATCAGGGCGGACGGCGCAAGGGGGCGGCGTGCGTTTACCTGGAGTCGTGGCACGCAGACATCGAGCAGTTCCTCGAGCTGCGCGACAGCACCGGCGACCCCGCGCGGCGAACGCACAACATCAACCTCGCCAACTGGGTACCCGACCTGTTCATGGAGCGCGTGGAGAAGGACTGGCAGTGGAGCCTGTTCGACCCCAAGAAGGTGCCCAAGCTAGTGGACACTTATGGCCACGAGTTCCGCTCGCTGTACGAGCGTGCGGAGCAGGCCGGGCTCTGGGAGCGTCAGATACCGGCCCGGCAGCTCTTCGCGCGCATGATGCGCACCCTGGCTGAGACCGGCAACGGCTGGATGACTTTCAAGGACGCCTGCAACGCCAAATGCAACCAGACGGGACCCGGCGACGGCAGCCACGGCAACTCGCGCCGCCGCGTGGCGCACCTGTCGAACCTGTGCACCGAGATAGTGGAGGTCACAAGCCCCGAGGAGACCGGCGTTTGCAATCTGGGTTCGGTAAACCTGGGCGCGTTTGCCTCCCGGGCTCCGGCATCGCCGCGCGCCTTGAACGGATCGAGCGCGGCATCTGAGCGCGGTTTCGACTTCGATCGTCTGGGCGAGGTGGTGCGCACCGTCGTGCCGTTCCTCGACCGTGTGATCGACATCAACTACTACCCGACCGAGGAGGCAGAAGCCTCGAACCGGCGGTGGCGTCCCGTGGGGCTGGGGCTCATGGGCCTTCAAGACGTGTTCTTCAAACTGAGCCTGCCTTTCGACAGCCCTGAGGCCCGAAGCCTGAGCAAACGCCTAAGCGAGCGCATCTACTTCGACGCGCTGTGGGCCTCCAGCGAGCTGGCAGAGGCCCACGGCGCCCATAGCGCCTTCGGCGAGACCCGTGCTGCGGCCGGCGACCTGCAGTTCGACCTCTGGGGCGTCGAGCCCGACGGCGCCCTCAACTGGCCGGCGCTGCGCCAGCGCATCGCGCGGCACGGACTGCGCAACTCGCTTCTGATCGCGATCGCCCCGACTGCGACAATCGCCGCCATCTCAGGCTGCTACGAGTGCATCGAGCCGCAGGTGTCGAACCTGTTCAAGCGCGAGACGCTCTCGGGAGAGTTCATGCAGATCAACCGCTACCTGGTGGCCGAGCTGAAGGCGCTGGGCCTGTGGGACGCCCGGATGATCGCAGACATCAAGCGTGACGAGGGATCTGTGCAGGGCATCAGCCGCATTCCGGAGACGCTGCGGTCCGTCTACCGCACAGCCTGGGAGGTGCCGCAGCGTTCGCTGCTCGACATGGCCGCGGAGCGCGGCGTGTTCATCGACCAGAGCCAATCGCTAAACCTCTTCATGGAGTCGCCCACCATCGGCAAGCTGTCGTCCATGTACATGCACGCCTGGAAGAAGGGCCTGAAGACGACCTACTACCTGCGCTCGCGGCCCGCGACGCGCATCAACCAGACGACCTTCGGTACCGGCGCATCCGCCCGCTCCACCAACGGCGCACGGCGCGGCAGGCCCGCTGCGGGGCATCCGGCGGGTGCCGGCATCGCGGCAGCCTGCCGGCTGGAGAACCCCGAGACCTGCGAGGCGTGCGACTGATGGCCATTACCGACCTGAGCGCCTACCCGGTGTCCGGTTCGTCCACCCGTGAGTGGCACCACCTCGATCAGGGGCATTCAGCAGCCGGCAGAGCCCATACGAACGGGGCACGCCCCAGCATCCTCGACCCGGGGTTCGATCTGACACTTCGGCCGATGCGATACCCGCAGTTCTTCGACATGTACCGCGACGCGATCCGCAACACGTGGACCGTCGACGAGATCGACTTCTCCGACGACCTCGTCGATCTCGACCACCGGCTCATGCCCGCAGAGAAGCATCTGGTGCGGCGCCTTGTGGCGTTTTTTGCCACAGGCGACTCGATCGTGGCCAACAACCTGGTTCTCAACCTCTATCAGCACATCAACTCGCCCGAAGCCCGGATGTACCTGTCGCGCCAGCTTTATGAGGAGGCACTGCACGTTCAGTTCTATCTGAGCTTGCTCGACAGCTACATACCCGACCACGGCGAGCGGGCCGCCGCGTTCGCGGCCGTTGAGAACATCCCGTCGATCCGCGCCAAGGCCGAGTTCTGCTTCAAGTGGATGGATTCAGTGGGCGACGGGCCGCTACTGACCGCGGCCGACCGCCGGCGTTTCCTGATGAACCTAGTGTGCTTCGCGGCGTGCATCGAAGGGCTGTTCTTCTTCGCCGCCTTCGCCTACGTGTACTTCCTGCGCTCCAAGGGCCTGCTCAACGGGCTCGCTGCGGGGACGAACTGGGTGTTCCGAGACGAGTCGATGCACATGAACTTCGCGTTCGAGGTGATCCGCACGGTGAGACGCGAGCAGCCCGAGCTGTTCGACGGAGAACTCCGCGACCAGATATCGGAAATGCTGGCCGAGGCGGTGGAGGCGGAGTACGGCTTCGCCGAGGACCTGCTGGGTGAGGGCGTGCCCGGCATGTCCACCCGCGACACCAGGGCGTACCTGGAGTTCGTGGCCGATCAGCGGCTGGTCCAGCTCGGTCTGCCACGGCGTTTCGGGGCGCGCAACCCGTTCTCGTTCATGGAGCTTCAGGACGTGCAGGAACTCTCCAACTTCTTTGAGCGCACCGTGTCGGCCTATCAGGTGGGCGTGGAAGGAGAAGTCGTCTTCGACGAGGACTTCTAGGACGCCGCAGCCAAGAACGGCCGCGCGTCCGACGGGTGAAAGGCTCAGGGCTACTATGCGGATGTGAACGAAGCGGATATGGGCGGCGCAGCTGTAAGCGGCCCGGATGTGAATGGCCTGCTCAACGGATACCTGCCGGGGCCGTGGTTCGACGAGGCCTTCGAATCTGTCGGCGCTGTCCGACGCCACTACCAGCAGGTCGTGGACCGGTTCGCGTCCATCGGCCCCGACGAGCTTCGCCGGGTCGAGCAGTCGGTGTCGGCCGAGTTCCGCCGCCAGGGCATCACCTTCACCGTGTACTCCGACCATGAGGGCACCGAGCGCACCTGGCCAATGGACCTGTTCCCGCGGATCATCGAAGCCGCCGAGTGGCGCTTCCTCGAACGGGGGCTGGCGCAGCGGATCGGGGCGCTGAACAAGTTTCTCGATGACCTGTACTCCGGCGAACAGGCCGCCATCAACGACGGGATCGTGCCCCGATGGCTGATCATCTCCTCCAAGGGGTTCGAGCGCAACGCGTTCGGCATCGACGCCGCGTTCGGGGCCCGCTGCATGGTCGCCGGCATCGACATCGTGCGGGGCGCTGACGGCACCTACGCCGTGCTGGAGGACAACCTGCGCAACCCCAGCGGCATCAGCTACGTGATTGAGAACCGAACTGCCATGGTCAAGGCCTTTCCCAAGCTGTTCAGCAATCACACGGTTCGTCCTGTCGACCAGTACGGCCGGCTGCTGCGGACCACGCTGACCGAGGTGGCGCCTCCGTCGGCTGGCAGTAACCCCAGCATCGTCATCTTGACGCCGGGCATCTTCAACAGCGCATACTTCGAGCACGCGTTCCTCGCCCGGTTGATGGGCGTGGAGCTGGTGGAGGGCCGGGATCTGATCGTCGACGACCAGGTCGTCTACGCCCGCACCGTGGGGGGCCTCTCCCCCGTCGACGTCATCTACCGGCGCATCGACGACGCTTTCTTGGATCCTGTGTCGTTTCGGCCCGACTCCACGCTGGGCGTGCCGGGACTGCTGACAGCGGCCCGGGCCGGGACGGTGGCCATCTGCAACGCCGTCGGCAACGGTGTAGCCGACGACAAGGCGTTCTATCCCTACGTCCCCGACCTGATCCGGTATTACCTGGGTGAGGAGCCGCTGCTGCCCAACGTGGACACCTATGTGATGTGGGACGGCGAGCAGCGGGCCGCCTGCCTGGACCGGCTCCACGAGCTGGTAGTCAAGCCGGTGGCGGAGTCGGGGGGCTACGGCATCGTCATCGGCCCTCACGCAACCGGCGAGGAGCTGGAAGCGTCTCGCCGGCAGATTAAGGAAGACCCGCGAGGGTGGATCGCCCAGGAGATGGTCGGGCTCTCGAGCCTCCCGGCACAAGCCGGCGACGGGCTGGCGCCGCGGCATATCGACCTCAGACCCTTCGTGCTGACGGGCGAACGCACCCGGGTGTTCCCGGGGGGGCTGACCCGGGTGGCGATGCGTGAGGGATCGCTGATCGTCAACTCGTCGCAGGGGGGCGGCTCCAAAGACACCTGGGTGCTAGCCGAATGACCCCCGGGCCTGTGACCTCCGCCCGATGATCCTCGTCCGCCACGCCGAGGCCCTGTACTGGGCAGGCCGCCAGCTCGAGCGCAGCGAGCACACCACCAGAGCGCTCGACGTGGTGGCCCGCGACACCGCGCATTTCGGCATGCCCCGAGGGCTGGACGAGTGGGAGACGCTGCTCGACGTGTTCGGCCTCGCCGATGTCGCCATCGGCGGGGTGGACCTGTCGGGTTACGTATGGGAGCTGCTGCTCGACATGTTGGGGCTCGCCGACGGTTTCCGCGCTACGGGCGCGGACATCGACCGGGTGCCGGTGGCCGACTTCCTGTTCGCTGACGCGGCCAATCCGGGCTCGGTCTTGTCGTCGGTGCGCCAGATGCGCGAGAACGTGCGGGCCGTCCGCGACCGGGTGCCCGTCGAGCTGTGGGAGCAGGTCAATCGCCTGCATCTCGACCTGGACGCGGTCGACACCTCACAGCTGCTGCGCGAGGGGCCGTATGAGCTTTTTTCTTCGGTGCGCCGAAGCTGTGAGGCCATCGCAGGCGTGGTCGCGGAGGCCATGCCCCGCGACGAGGGCTACACGTTCTTCGACTCCGGGCGGATGATCGAGCGGTCGATTCTGACCTGCCGAGTGATCCGCTGCGGGCTGCTCAGCCCGAAACGGGGCTTCGACCCAGCCGTTGTGCTGAGGCTGTCGTCGTCGTTGCAGGCCTACCGGCGAATGGTCGGATACGACGACAGCCGGTCGGCGCTGGCCGCTTTCCTGCTGCGCGCCGAGCCCGTGCCCCGATCTGTGCTGTCGTGCTTGCGCAGAGTCGACCGCCACCTCGACGCGCTGCAGGCGCAGGCACCCGTTACAGCCCCGGCCCGTCGAGCCTGCGGCCGGATCCGCTCGCTGCTCGAGTTCGGCGACATGGAGCGATCGCTGTCTGACGATCCCGCCGGATACCTGCTTGAGGTGGAGGCCGGCGTGACCGACCTTGGCGACACGATCGCCGCCCATGCCTTTAACCCAGTCGGCTCTTTCGGCCTGCACGCCCAGTTTGTGAGACCAGGCAGCGGCGAGCCATGAGGCTGGACATCCGCTACACCATGCGGTTCCGCTACAGCGGACCGGTGCGCGAGGCTCACAACGCGATCCGGGTGAGGCCCCAGGACCGGCCCGAGCAGCACCTGCTCGATTATCGCCTCACGACGATTCCCGTGGCTCGCGTGCTGTCGTTCACCGATTACTGGGGAACGGCCGTGGATCATTTCGGACACGCGCGCGAACATGACCGGCTCGACGTGATCGCCGAGTCAGCGGTCGAGACTCGGCTCCGGGCGCCGATCACTGCCGCGCCCGCAGACACTGTGAACGCCGAGCGCTTGAACGGCGGGCGCTTCGCTCTAGACCACGCGGAGTTCCTCGAACCGTCCGCCCATGTGGAATGGGACAGCGAAATTGCGGCTCTGGCCCGAGATGCTGCATCCGGGGCCGACGACGCGCAGGGCGCGATGGCCGCCATCGTGGCTGCCACGCGCAGCCGGCTGCGCTATGAACCGGGCTCGACCCGCATCGGGATACCCCTCAATGAGCTGGTAGCCGGGGGCAGAGGAGTATGCCAGGACTTCGCTCATCTGTGCATCGGCATGTTGAGGGCTGTCGGCATCCCGGCCCGATACGTGTCGGGTTATCTTTTCGCCGCCGACGACGCTTCCGGATCGGCGCCGCGGAGCGGTGAGCGCGCCAGCACCGCTGCTGTCGAGGTGCAGACCCACGCCTGGGTCGAGGCTGCGTTGCCGGGCCAGGGGTGGCAGCCCGTAGACCCGACCAACGACCGGGTCGTGGGGGAGCGTCACGTGGTCATCGGCGTCGGTCGGGACTACGACGACGTGGCCCCGGTGCGTGGGGTGTACCAAGGCGATGCGACGCCCGAAGTGGACGCCACCGTGGAGATCCGGCGAATGGAGCCAGTAGAACGGCCGATGAGCGTGCCGCGCTGGAGTCGAAGCCCGTTCCAGCCAGCCGGCCCAGCGCCGTCGCAGGCAAGCGCAGCCCAACAGCAATGACCGCTATGCAACAACGACGCTGTGCAGCAATGACCGCTATGCCGGTTTCCCGTGGCCCTCGCCCACTTCAACGCATGAGTGTGGAGGCGCTCGGGCCGCTACCGGCCTAGCCGGATCCGGTGGGGTCCGGCCCGGGATCGCCGGCCCGCGACTGGTTGGCCCGCGACTGGTATTGCCTCGCCCCGCGACCGCGCGGCACTCTGATACCCCGGAACTCCCAGTCGCCGCCCAACGAAGTAGAGACCACCTCCTCGCTGGACGACACCTGCGCGCCCACGTCCGTGCGGATCGGGGTCGGGCCCTCAGTTATGCGATTGGTGAGGGCACCCAGGCCTTCCACTTCTACTGTCACTTCGTCGCCGGGCTCAACTGGGCGGGATCCGGCCGGCGTGCCGGACAGGAGCACGTCTCCCGGCACGAGGGTGATCGTCCGGGCGATGTCAGCAACGAGATAATGCATGTCCCACTGCATCTCGTCGGTGGTGCCGTCTTGGCGCACCTCCTGATTCACTAGCGTCCGGATGCGCTTGCCACGGAAGTCCCATCCGGTCACGAGCCCGGGGCCGATCGGGCACAGCGTGTCGCTGCCCTTGACACGCAGCATGGACCCGGCGTCTGTGTCGCGAAAGTCGTGGAGGCCGTAGTCGTTGGCGATCGAATAGCCCGCGATGTGCGCACCGGCCTGCGACGGGGCAATGTTGCGGCAGACGCGGCCGATGACTATGGCAATCTCGCCCTCATAGTTGAGCCATCGGCATCCCCTGGGCCGCACTACGTCGGCGCCGTGGGAGCTGAGCGCCGTGATCGGCTTGTGGAAATAGGTGGGCGCCGGCGGCAGCTTCGCTATGAACTCGGCCACGCGGCTGGAGTAGTTGAGGTGGACGCAGATGATCTTGGTGGGCTCGACGGGAGGCAGGTGAACCGCGTTGTCGATCGCCGTGCGGCGCCCGTCGCCGGCCACCAGCAAGTCGCCCCGGCGCTCGGTGAGCACAGGATACCCGTCGAGCAGGATCCTGCGGTATTCGGTCATGTTCGCCTCACCAGGGCTTGAGAGAAATTGCCGACTCGTCGGGTGCACCGGCCGACCGGTAGCGGGCTGCGCGGGCTTTGTGACCGGACGGGTTGTCGTGTCGAGGTGGCTCCACAATAACGCGACGCCGCCTGACGAAGCCGGTCACGGCTGGGCGGGGCCCGCCGAACCCAGGTAAGCGGCCTGCACCGCTGCGATGTTGTCCGGCGGCAAGAGCGGTTCGCGGTCTGCGAGCCCGGCCTTGAAGGCCACGCCGCTGGTGGCATCGACAGCCAGGCTCTCGCCCGTCGGCTCGACCCGGTGCCTGGATAAGGTGATTGTCACACTGCCTGCTTACGGTGTTGGTCAGCCGAAAGAACGGAGAAATTTAATCATGCGAACCGTACTCGCAGTCATGGGAACCGTATTCCGCAAGCCGCGAGGACTGGCTTGCTTGCGCTGGGGGAGGGGGGTGCCGATTGCCCTTGCTCTGATCCTGGCCTTTCCAGGCCAAGGCGTCGCTCAGGGAGGCGGTGGCCACTCCGTGCACGAACCGCCAAGCGCAGCGACGCAGAAGTCGGCGCCTGATCCGGGCGAGAGAGCCGCGGCGCAGACGCGCCAGACCCCGAGGCAGACCGTTGAGGTGCCTGATCTGGCTGGCTTGGCCACGGACGCAGCGGTGCAGATGCTGCACGCTGCGGGCCTGGTGCCCGACCCATTCCGGTGGCTCACCCTGGACCCGGCCCAGGACGGCCTTGTGGATTCCTCGGGGCAGGATCCTTTGCCCGGAACCCAGGTTGCGCCGGGCAGCAGCGTCAAGTTCTTCTACGCCGAGTACGTCGACCCCGACACCGACACCCCACCCTCCACGACCACCCTGCCGCCGCCCCCGCTCGGCTTCACCGGTTCTGGCGCGGCGAGCGTGACTGTCGAGGAGAATTCGCTGGGCGACATCGGTGACTACTCCGCCACGGCCTATGACGGCAGCGATGTGACCTATTCGCTGAGCGGGGCGGATGCGGCAGCCTTCGGGGTGTTCGTCGATGACGAGTTCGGTTTGGGCGGGCTCGTCTACAACAAGCGGGTCTTCGATTTCGAGGATCCGGGCGACAAGACGCTGGAGTTCACCGTGGAGGCCACGATCGGCGCCGGGACTCTGTCCAAGGACGTGACTGTGACGGTGGGCGATGTGAACGACAACCCGGAGTTCAGCTCGGGGGCATTCGTGTGCCGTTTGGCTGAGGGCGCGGCGGCGGGCGCGGCGTGCGGGTCTTGGCCGTCGGTGGTGGCCGCCGATGACGACGGCGACAGCCTGAGCTATTCGCTGTCTGATGCGAGTCCTCTGGCGGAGTATCTCGATGTCGACCCGGCGACGGGCGCGGCGACGCTGTCTGCTGTGGGCGCGGGCCGTCTGGACGCGGACACCTACCCGGAGTTCAGGCTGTCGTTGTGGGTCAGCGACAACAAGGACGCTGACGGCAACCCGGATGCCGAGATCGACGACCGGGCGGCGATCCGTGTGGTGGTGGAGCACATGGCGCCTTCGCTGTCGTCGCTTCATGTGCAGGACCGCTCTGAGGCGATGTCGGTGATCTGGACGGTCTCGCCTGCGCAGGCGCGCCAGTACCAGGTGCAGTACCGCGTTGTGGGAGACCCGGATTGGGTGGATCACGACCTGACCGCCGCGGGCGCGTTGAAGGATCACGTCGGCAAGGCCTACAGCGAGATCCGCGGCCTGTACGCCGACACGCCTTACGAGATGCGCTGGTGTGAGGGCACGGCCTGTGCCGGGGGCAGCTATGAGTCCGGCGGGACTCTGCGCACCGAGGCCAAGGAGGACCTGAACGCGCCGGCTGAGATCGGCCGTGTGTGGGGGTTGTCGGTGGCGGAGAACTCCGCGCCGGGTGCCCGTGCAGGGCGGGTGTACGGCCATTCTGGCGACGGCGACAAGGTGCGCGACCTGCTGCGGTTCTGGCTGGAAGGCCCCGGGGCGGAGAACTTCGCGGTGACCACCGACGGCAACGGGGCCGAAGCGCAGATCACGACCACCGCGGCGCTGGACCACGAGACCGCGGCCTCTTACACGCTGACGCTGCACGTGTCTGATGACCGCAGCGCCACCGGCGCCGTGGATCCCGCCAGCGACGACTCGCGGCAGGTCACGATCGCCGTCACCGACGTCGTGGAGCGGCCCGACTCGCCGATCCTGACCGCCGCGACCACAGGGACCGACAGCGTCACCTTGACCTGGACGGCGCCGTCCGCTGGGGATCGGCCCATCAGCGGCTACCGGGTCGAGTACCGCCAGCCCGGCGACGCCAAATGGGGCCACACCCGCCACATCGACGGCACCACCGTCACCATCGGCGGGCTGGCTCCGGGGACCGTCTATCAGTTCCGCGGCATCGCCGTCACCGCCGGACGGCCCCCCACCTGGAGCGACTGGGAGACCGCGCCCAAGCTGGTGATCACCACCGAAGGCGACAGCGCCGCCCAGACAGCCCCAGAACCGGAGACGCCCAAGACCACGGTCACGGCGACCACGCTGCCGCCCGAGACCGCCGAGCAGGAGCCTGAATCCGCTCAGCAGGCCGCGGAGCCCGAGCCCGCACCGGAGGTTGTCGAGCCCGAGCCCGCACCGGAGGTTGTCGATCCCGAGCCCGCACCGGAGGTTGTCGATCCCGAGCCCGCACCGGAGGTTGTCGATCCCGAGCCTGCACCGGAGGTTGTCGATCCCGAGCCGCCATTGGCGCCGCCGGCAGCGCCGCGCAGCCTGAGAGCCTCAGCCGGCAGTGGCTCGGTGACGCTGAACTGGGACGCCCCCGACGACCCGTCGGTCAGCGGCTATCGGATCCTGCGCAAGCTGTTCGGCTCCAACGCAGCGCTGCAGGTCTACGTCGCCAACACCGGCAGTTCCGCCACCACGTTCACGGACAGCGCCGTGGCGGCGGGCACCCGCTACGTGTACCGAGTCAAGGCGATCAACGCCGCCGGCGTCGGGGACCGCTCCAACTACGTGCGCGTCACGCCCGGCTAGCCGTCGCACAGGCCAAGTGCCGCTGAGGCAGCCGCAAGCCGCCGCAGCGACAACGACAACACGACGACCGGGGGTCGTCCGCAGCAGATGCGGACGACCCCCGGTTTCGCGTCAATGGGCCGGCACAGGCGCAGGCAACCCTGCAGTCCAGCGGGCCCGGCCCAGCCGGCCGGGCCGGTGTAAGATAATCGCGTGCCTGGGTAGAGCCGCGATAGTCTTACACCATGTCGCACACAGCCGATATCGCCGCATGGGTCCACTCGCTCACGCCGGGGGTCTTCTTCCGCCTGGCGGACCTGCCCGCGCCCAATCCGGGCCTGGCCTCCGCAGCGATGCACCGGATGCTCGCCGCTGACGCGCCGATCGTGCAGCGGCTCGCTCCCGGGTTCTTCCTGCGCCAGCACGACGACGGCACAGAGCTGCCTTGTCGCAGCCAAGTGCAGACGGCCTTTGCTCATGCCGGAGCGGGCAGCGGGCTCGCCGGCTACACGGCAGTCAACAAGGTCGGTTGGACCACGCAGATCCCGGTTCCGACCCAGGTGTGCGTGCTGGGGCGCAGGCTGACCCCGATCGATGCCTGCATCGTCTACCTGACGCGGCACAACCCGATGCGGGTGTTGCTGACGTGGGCAGAGGTGTCGATGCTCGAAGCCGTCAGCCACTTCGAGCTGGCCGAGATCGGCTGGGCCGAGGCGCTGCGCAAAGTTCGAGAGGAGGTGTGCCTAGGCAGGCTCGGCGACGGGGCGCTCATCCGAAGAGAGCCGCTGCGCGAGGTGGCCCACACCGAGCGCGGCAAGCCTGCGGTGTTCCACGAGCGGGTGGAAGACCTCTGCGACCTGCTGCCCTCCGAGCGGACATGGCGGGACTACATCAGGGAGCGACACCCTGAGGTAGCAGCCTCAAGAGGCTGGACGGAACCACGAGAGAAGGAGTCGGCCGATGTCTGACAGGCAAACCCAAGAGCCGCAAGGCCAGACAACAGGAGGGCAGCCCCATTCGCCGTCCACACCGGCGACGCCTGCGGAGCAGATCGCACAGGTCCGCCTTCCTCCTGGAGTCTCTGCCATTCAGGATGGCACAGCGCTCTCCGGGGACCCGTGGGCATTCGACAGGCTGGCGCAGCATGCGAACGCAGCGACAGGCATCGACATCGACCGCCTGGCTCGCGACTATCACATGTTCCAGGGGCTGCGAAGGCTCGCTCTCGAATACCCGCCGGAGACGCCTGTGGGCGACGCAGGCGGCGACGAGTCGACAGGGCTCTGGGCGTTCACGGGAGGAACCGCCCTCACGTCCGCTCATCGGGTCTGCGCTAGGTTCTCCGAGGACATCGACATCGTGTTCATCCCCTCGGTGGGAATGAGCAAGAGCAGGATCAAGAAGTTCCACAAGATCTTCCGAGTTCTGCTGATGGACGGGATCACCCAGCACGGCGTGCTGGCGGAGCCCGACCCTGTCGTGCGCCGGGATGTAACCGTGCTCAACGTCACGGTCGACGGCGTACCGGAGTTCCTGAAGTACGACATATCGCACACGGCCCCTCGCGACTGGGGCCTGCAGACCCTCAGGGCCTCGCCGCTGCTCGGCCGCTTCGCCACGGCCGAGGACCTGTTGCGGTTCCCCGAGCTTGCCGGGTTCGGTGTGCCGACCATTCCCACGATGGTCATCGCCGTCAACAAGATGCTGGCCCTGAACCGGCTCGCCGAGACCGGGCGCTTCGACGCCCTCGCCGACAGAGCCAGGGACGTCTACGACCTCTACTGCATCGCGGTGGTCGCCGCAGAGGCCGCCCTCGTCCGCGTCAATGTCGAGGAGCTGGCCGCGGTCCTGGCATCAGGGGGCGTTCAGCGACAAGACGCCGAGAGGCGCCCGCCCGGAGGGTTCGCCGCCGGCCTGGCCTTCACGCCCCGCACCGAAGCCTACGAGGCTCTGCGCAACGGCTACGAGAAGCGGATGCCCAGCCTGGTGTTCGACCAGAGCGCTCTTCCTTCCTTCGAGGAGGCCGTGGAGGCTGCACGGTCGCTCGACCCCCTGTAGACGTGTCGCCTGGCGCGGCGGGGTCAGCCCGGGCGGGTGCCGTAGATGCCCACGAAGCTCACCATCTCGCCGGGATAGCCGCCCAGGTTGTGGGTGAGCCCGAGGCTGCGCTCGCCCGCGGGGATGCGCCGCTCTGCGGGGGCCGCGCCTCGCAGCTGAAGCCAGATCTCATAGAGCATGCGCAGGCCCGAGGCACCGACGGGGTGGCCGAATGACTTGAGGCCGCCGTCGGTGTTGACCGGCAGCCGGCCGTCGATGTCGAAGTGGCCGTCGAGCACATCGGACCAGGCCCGGCCGCGCTCGGAGAAGCCGAGGTCTTGCATCAGCACCAGCTCGGTGGGCGTGAAGCAGTCGTGCACCTCGGCGAGGGCTATCTTGCTGCGGGGGTCGCTCACGCCGGCGCAGTCGAACACCGACAGGCGCCCGGCCACGGCAGGCATCTCGCAGATGTCGGCGGCGGCGACCTGGCGGCGGAACTGGGCCAGCGGATTGCGCGCGCCGTTGGCGTGGTTCTTCTCGGCGATCCGGGCTGCCGCGTAGCGGAGCCGGTCCTCGTCGACCCCGTAGCGCTGGGCGTAGGCGGGCAGCATTAACGAGAACTTGGCAGCCGCGGTGAGGGTGCGCTGGGTGCCGTCGCTGGGGATCGGGAAGGTATTGAGGCCCTGGTAGCCGCTGTCGGTGACCTTCTCCGCGCCCAGCGCCATGACCACGTCGTAGGCGCCCGACGCCACCGCATAGGCAGCCTGGCGCATGGCCTCAGAACCGGTGGCGCAGTAGTTCTCCACCCGGCTGATCAGCTTGCCGTGGATCTTCAGCGGCCCGCCCATGGCCAGCCCCGAGGCCGCCGGCGGAGATGATGCCTCACATTGCCACGAACACTACCGGCGCGCCCCGCCAGAGCCGGAGTCGCAGCGCCCGGCCGTCACGGGAATGGGAGGACCGAGTCCCAGAAGCCGCGCTCGGTCATCTGCGTGGCAGCGACTCCGAGTCTCCGTCCTGTTGTGCTCGGCTCTCGTAGTGGCGCACGGCCTGGCGCATCTCCGACGGCAGCTCGGATCGACGAAGAGCCGTCTCCGGCAACGCCCTGTCCTCGGGGTCGTAGACGGCCAACGGCACCTGTAGCGGCCGGCCGATCAAGTCAGCGAGGAGTTCGGCTCGTTCAACGAGAAGGAAGTACAAAAGGACGCTGGTGTCGAGGATGTGGTCGCCTTCAGACGACACCAGTCTCCTCGTACTCGCTGAACTCGGCCTCGAGGCCCGGCTGTTCTTGTTCTGGGCCTGTGAGCGGTTGACCGAGAATCTGCACTATGTCGGGCACGGCCAGCCCGGCAAAGGAGGCGGCAGTCGGCGGAGACATCACTTCGCTGACCACAGCCAGACGGAGCATGCGCTGGAAGGTTCTCGGGAAGCGATGTACCCGCCACCGCTCGGCGTCTTGGGCGTACTCCTCAGGGTGAATCGCATACCCCAGTGATCGGGCGAGCGACACCGGCTGCACGGAATCCTTCAACTCGAGGTACGTGATAGGCGTGATGGCGTTCATCTGCCGCAGGCGGACCAGCGCCGTGGGCCAGGAGACCCGGAAGTAGCGCTGAATGTGGACGATGTCCACAGCGTCGGCCAGCCGCGGACCCATCCGGGCCTCCTCCATGAACCGGCGGACGCCCTCACTGGGCATGAGGAACTCCCCGGCGAACCCATCGGCGAAAGACTCGCGGGGGCTTCGGCCCTGCGACAGCACGCAACGGTTCGAGTCGCTGTGAAAAAGCGCGTGAGCCATCTCGTGCGTGACCGTGAACCGTCGCCGGTCAGGTGTCATGTCGAGATTGACGAGCAGCGCGAAGCCGACCTCGGGATGGTTCAGGAAGGCGCCCGACGGCGCCCTGCGAAGATCGCCGCCCAGCGGAACGTGATAGACGGTGATGCCGAGCATCTCGCACACCGGATCCAGATCGGAGATCGGTCCGGTCCCCAGCCCGAGGTGACCCCTGACCTCCTCCGCCTTGCGACGGATGTCGTCCTTCTGGGTGAACTTGGATCTGTAGACGAACGGGCTCTGGGTCATCCCGCGGATAGGCGCATCGACAAGCCGGGCCAGCTCTGCGTAGCGGTCGAGAAACTGGATGAACTCCCGGATCCCTGGGGCCGCTCCCGGATCGACGCCGTCGTCGGCGCGCAGCATCATGCCGGCGAGATCGACCCTGGCAGGCTCGACCGAGCAGCCTTCGACGAGAGCCGTCGGCTCTACCCCGTACAGGCGGGCCAGAGCACTGACCTGGCGATCATTGGGAGATCGCGAACCGGCTTCCCAATACGACACCATGGTCCGGCTGACGCCCAGCGCAGCGCCCACGTCGTCCTGGGAGTAATGAGCGCGCGCTCTGATGCGCGCAAGCACCGAATGGCATTCGCCCATAGATCCGTGTCCTAGATCCGTCCCCTCGCAATATGCCTGTTGCGCACTTTCGCAGATCTTCGCTTGTTTCGCAACAGCGCCTTGGTTGCATGCCCCCTGGAGCGAGATCAGTCGGAGGGCATGGGCCGGCAGTAGTCGTGGTAGACGCTTGAGTCCATCGCCGTTTCCGCAAGGGTCTCGGGGTGAAACAGCGACCGTTTCACCGTGTTGAGCGAGCCCAGATAAACGTGCACCGCTCTGGCCGTCCCGCTCGGAGCGGAGATGGAGATGGAGATGGCACGGATACTGCCAGTTCTGTCTCTTTGGAGCCCCCGGGGGTCATAGAGCCCTCTGTGTCGGCGAGGTCGGCAAGGTCCGCCTAGGCACGAGTGGGACGTCTTGGCGGCCAGGGTACGAAGCTGCTAGTGCGCTGCACGTAGCTGGCGTAGTCGGGTCGGCGCTTGGCCATGCTGTGTTCGAGCATGGGCACACCCGAGACACGAGTAAGCAGCACGGTCATCACGATCGGGCCGATGATCCCGTAGCGTCCGGCAGTGGTCTCAGCAGCCGTCAGCCAGATGCCCCACCACACACAGAAATCGCCGAAGTAGTTCGGGTGACGCGTCCAACGCCAAAGCCCTGTGTCAAGCACACGACGCCGGTTGGCCGGATCGGCTCTGAAACGCCGTAGCTGGTTGTCGGCCACGGTCTCGAAAACCCAGCCGAACGCCCACAGAGCCACCCCGAGCCCGGCGAACAGACCGAGAGAATCGTCCGCTGAGGCAGCCAGCAGCACTGGCAGCGAAACCACCCACATGAGCATGCCCTGCAACCCGAACACGCTCACGAGACTGACGATCGGGAAGCGATCGCCGTGTTTGTTGCGCATGAGCCTGTAGCGAAAATCCTCGCCCCTGCCGCGGGCTCGAAACCAAAGGTGCACGGCCAGTCGCAGCCCCCAGACAGCAACGATCGCAAGCAGCAGCAGGCGCCGCCCAAGCAGGCCGTCGCCGACGATGGCTGCAGCGGCGGCCACGAGCACGAAGCCAAGACCCCAGCCAATGTCGACGATGCTTGCGTCGCCCAGCCGCAAGCTGAGCAGCCACAGCGCCGCCATGAAGACGCAGATAACAGCGGCAGCTGCCAGGAGCACCACGATCATGGAGACCAGTATTGCTTCGCCCGTCGCTTCCTTCGGCTTTCGGCTGTCTCCTCGCCCCTCAGGCGGCCCCTAGCACGTACTCTGAGCCGCATGAGAAACATCACCGAGACCGATCTTCCTGGCGTCGGGGTCCGCTTCGAGCTTCAGACCGACAGCGGTCGAATAGTGGGTGTCGTCGCCCACCAGACAGGCCGACGAGACCTGCTGATCTACGACGAACAGGACCCCGACCGGGCCAGCGAAAGCGTGGAACTCAGCGAAGACGAGGGACACACCATCGGGGAACTGCTCGGAGGCAGCCCGGTTCTGGACCGCCTCGATGACGCCATTCATCGCCTGGAGGATCTGATGATCGCCTGGGTCCGCATCGACGACCAGTCGCCTCTGGCCAACTCGACGATCGCTGAGACCTCGCTGCGCAAGCGCACGGGCGCGGGGATTGTGGCTTTGGTTGCCGAGTCGGGGTCGATCCCGGTCCCCGGAAGAGACGAGCGCCTCGAGCCCGGCGACACCGCTGTGTTGGTCGGACTGCCCTCCGCTGTGGAGGCCGCCACCGGGCTGTTGTGCCCGGCTTCCCCCGAAGCCTCCCAAGGGTGAGTTCCCACACCGATCTGCTGCTGATCGAACTTGGGGCGATCGTTCTGGGCCTGGCGGTTCTCGCCCGCCTGGCTCGGCGGGTCGGCATGCCCGCGCTGCCGCTGTATCTGCTCATCGGACTGGCGTTCGGCGAGGGAGGCTTGGTCGAGCTTCCCGCATCGGCAGAGTTCATCGAGAGCGGCGCCGAGATCGGGCTCATCCTGATGCTGTTGATGCTCGGAGTCGAGTTCTCGGTTCGTGAGCTGTTGTCCAACGTGCGCAGCTCGGCGCTTGCCGGGTCCGCCGACTTCGCCCTGAACTTCGTTCCCGGTCTCGTGGCCGGTCTGCTGCTCGGCTTCGATCCGATAGTTGCCGTGCTGCTGGGCGGCGTGACCTATATCTCGTCGTCGGGCATCGTCGCCAAGCTGGTGGCCGACCTCAACCGCATCGGCAACCACGAGACCTCGGTCGTGCTGAGCCTGTTGGTCATCGAGGATCTGGCCATGGTCTTCTACCTGCCGATCGTTTCCGGGGTGCTCTTCGGCAGCTCGGTCGCCTCCACGATCCTGGCCGTCAGCATCTCTTTGGCGGCCGTTCTGTTCGTGCTCGGGATCGCCTGGGTGTTCGGCGACCGGCTCAGCGCTTTCGCCTTGAGCCAATCCAGCGAAGCCCTGTTGCTGACCCTGCTGGGGATCACGCTGCTAGTGGCCGGTCTGGCCGAGCGCATCAACCTCTCCAGCGCCGTCGGGGCCTTTGTGGTCGGGGTTGCCCTTTCTGGCGAGATCGTCTCGCACACCCGCGGGCTTCTGCTGCCTCTGCGCAACCTGTTCGCCGCGGTCTTCTTTGTGTTCTTCGGTCTGCAGGTAGACCCCGGTCTCATCGCCGAGGTGGCGCTCGCTGCTGGGCTGTTGGCCGCTGTCACCGCCGCCACCAAGATGGCCACAGGCTGGATCGCAGCCAAACGAGCCGGCATCGCCACTCCGGGGCGTGTGCGTGCCGGAGCCGCCTTGATCGCTCGCGGCGAGTTCTCGATCGTCATAGCCGAACTCGGCGTCGCCGACGAACCCGACCTCGGCGCCTTGGCCGCTGCCTACGTGATTGCCCTCACCGTCACAGGAGCTGTCCTCTACCAGTTCTCCGACAACATCACCCTGCGCAGGCCGAGACCGACGCTGCGCAGACCGAGACCCCTTCGCAGGCCACTACCCCTTCGCAGACCGGAACCAGCCTGACGGCCGGCTTCAAGGGCCTGCGCGTCAGTAGCGGTTGCGTGTCAGTAGTTTTCGCTGATGTAGTCATACGCCCGGTCGTAGAGTTCGCCGGTGGGCGGCAGCGAGAACCGAGGCAGTGTGAATCTCAGCTGCTTGCGCACCTCCTTATCCTGCGGGTCCAAGGTCTGCCAGCCGGTGCCCCGAACCGGGGCACGAGCGTGTCAACTGTTTCCAAGACCTTCTCCACGATGGCCGGCCGCATGTCGGGGGCGTACTCTTTGAAGGTCAGGGTGAGCGCCCCAGTGCGGGGTCCAGCATCTTGATCTCGTCCAGACGACCCTCTTCGTCAGCTCGTTTCGGCCCGCACGAGTTCTCGGGCGACCTCCATCAGGTGTTCAAGGAACTCCAAGGAGGCCTCCGCGGTGGCGAGTTGGCGGCCCGGAGTTCTTCCAGGCGTTCGGAGAGGCTGCGCCAGACCCGGTGCGGGTCGCTGCCGGAGATCCTGCGGAGGCTGGCGACAGTCTCGCGAAGGCCGAAAAAGCCTACGACGCCGCCGTCGGATCGCTCGAAAAAGAGTCGCTGTCAGACAACCGAAGCCGTCCAACAAGCTAAGAAGGAGCCGCTGTTGTGCGTCAAAAGCCGGCAGGTGCATACGGGGAACTGCCCCCAAGGTTGCAGGACGACACACCACCACGTCGTGAGCTAACCCAAGTTGCACCCCACAAACCGGCCAGGAGTATGCGGACTGGGGTTGCCGCCCGGGATGACAACCTCGATAGCGCTCGAAGGGTGGTATACGATCCACCGGTGGCAGCCGGCCACACCATCAGTGCAGATCGCTGGGCTTCCGTACTGGACACCGGACACGCTTGTGGCGTTCATGGCCGCCCGCCCGGATGTGACAGCGTGGGCTGACATAGCCGACTACCACCGCGACCTGTGCGCCAAAGTCGAACCGCAGGGACTTCTGGCGGAGCTTGAACACTTGCCGAGGCGAGTGTGGATGGCTGCTGCGTTGATATTGGAATCTGGTACCCGAAAGAAGACTGGCTGCTGTGAACACCAGCACCCGAGCCCGTTTGATGGACTTTATTATCGATCACATTTTGAACGAGTTGTGCTCTATAGGCATCGCCGACGACTGCGGGCTGGTCTTCAAAGGCGGCACAGCGCTCCGCAAGACTGTGCTAGGGCTCACTTCCAGGCTGTCCGAGGATCTCGATTTTTGATATAACCGGCAGCACACCAGACGATTTTGGATGTTATCGACGAGTTGGAAGCTGGACCGTTTAGGGTGCGAACCAGTTCGCGTTCCGGTTCGCGCAAGATCACTGTTGAAGGAAGGGGGTTTCCGGGTGGCAGCGCGACTCTCAAGATTGACCTCACCCGGGAGGCGCCTTGGCGGCCGCCGCTGCGGAAGCGTACGGGGGCAGCCGCAGCTCTTCCTGCCTGTTCGCTTATGTTAGCGGCTACGTTCGGCAGAGTGTGACAGGCCGACGTGTAGGATGCGGGCGCGGTTTGGCCCAACTTTCGGGCCCGGCAAACACCTGAGCCTTCGGAGAGGCTGCCCGTAGCACCAACCCAAAACTTTGAAACCAAAGGGTGCAACCCTGCCACATTCACCGTGGCAAGTTTCACAGGCCGTCTGGCAGGCATCCACACAGCACAGGCTGCTTGCCGTGGCGCTGTACCACATCATGATCGCTGCCTCGTGTGGCCGTACAACTCGCAGGCAGCGTCCAAAGCTTCTTGATCTGTGTCGGCTGCGGTGTTGGGATCGACCAAAACGGTTAAGGCGTTCTCGACGATCAACTTTGCGGCTTCCCGCTCGGCCGCGGCAAGCGTCTCGACCACAGCAAGCACGTGCTGATCGCCATACAGCAAGCCGACAACGGCGCCTGGCGGCGCGAGGCCGACAACCGTCTAACCAGAATCGAAAACAGACAAACAGAAGCCGCCCAACCGCTCCCAGTCGGTATGGCCGAGACGGAGCACGCAGGCGTCTGACACGCTTCCGTCGCATGCTAGGCAGCTTACGGTGCCTGGCATGCGTTCTGGGTTCAAGACGCGGCCAGCCGCGGCTGGCCGCGTTCGGCTGACCGCCGGAGGCGGGTGTGTGGTATAGTGCACTTGTAGCACCAGCAGCCGAGGCGAAGGGGTGAGCGATGGACAGTGAGGTACTGCTGACAGCTTTCGCGGTGATCGTTCCGGCGGGGGCTGTGTTTCTGGCGGCGATGACTTTTGCTATCAGATGGATCGTCAAGTCCATACTCGACGCAGGGTTAGCGGGCGTGAACGCCAAGTTGGCGGGCGTAAACGCCAAAATCGACACAGTGTCAACAGAACTAAACGCCAAAATCGACACAGGACTGACCGAACTAAACGCCAAAATCGACACAGGACTGACCGAACTAAACGCCAAAATCGACACAGTGTCAACAGAACTAAACGCCAAAATCGACACAGTGTCAACAGAACTAAACGCCAAAATCGACACAGTGTCAACAGAACTAAACGCCAGGCTCGACGGGCTGGAGGACCGGGTAGACCGCCTGTCCAACACTGTGGAGACCATCGCCATACAGCAAGCCGACAACGGCGCCTGGCGGCGCGAGGCCGACAACCGTCTAACCAGAATCGAAAACAGACAAACAGAAGCCGCCCAACCGCTCCCAGTCGGTGTGGCCGCTGACTGACGCAGCTCGCCTGTTTGGCAGGAAGCTCACCGCAATATCCGGCTCGCTGAGTCTGCTCATCGCAGCGGAAGAGTTCAACCGGCGTCTAATACCCGAGGCCCCAGCCCGCGACGTTCAGCCCACGCTGACAACCAACGTTCCGGTGGCTTTGTCATGCCATCCTTGACGGTTGCTGCCCCACAACAGGGAGGCGTACACCAACAGTCAGACCAGGCCGCCGACGAACAGCACAAATAACACAAAAACCAGTATAACCCAACGAGCGATCGACTTGCCTGTACCTGGAACGCTGCCAGACTCTGCACGAACGACCTTGACATCGAAAAGCATCTTCCCCAACGTCTGACCTTTGAAAGCCATAAGCGCCACCTCATAAAGCAGGTTGCTCCTAACAGCACCGCAGCTGCTAACAAACTGAAATCTCTGATGTCGTCAAACGCGGCGCCGGCCACAGGCAGGGGTGCGTCGGGTATCAGCAGATTAACAACTCTCGCCTCAAGACGTGCTAAGGGGTTTGCCAGTTTGACCTGCTGACCTGAGCCCAACACAACCTAACCCGAGTCTGATGCTGCCGGCCCGTTGGGAGACTGGCATCTGTGGCCGCCGCCGGTGGCACTAGCTGTGCTCGGCAGTTAGGTTGGTGGCACTTGGTGATGGGTGGGTGTCCTCCGAGGGCATGGTGCCATCGGTGGTGATTGTAGTCGTGCAGCCCTGGTTGGAGGGTTTGGCTGCGTTGGTGGTAGGTACGGATCCGCTTCACGAAGGTGCAGCGAGCCTCATAAGACAAACGGACATTACGGTGTCACATGAAGACCTCCCGGTCCTGGATTGCTTACATAGCAACTTCACAATCCCAGAAGATCTTCACTCGATCAACAACCTGTCACCAACGCCTCTGCCGAGTACAACTAGGCCGCTCCCACTCCACCGTTATATTTGGCGTATCCCACCGCACCACCCGACCGCCCCACACCGACGCCACCACGCCAGACCAGGTACGGATCGGGTTGCTACGTCGCAATCACGATCGGCGCTTCCACCGCGAGCGCTACTGGTGTCCAGAGGTCTACCTCAAGCTCCGGTGCCTCGATGGAAACGATCAGGGCGTACCGCCTCTCTCCGTCGCTTCGGTCTCGAGACTTGCGCTCCTCCACCCGACGAAGTACGAAAGCGCGCGCAGCGTCGCCAATCGCAGCTTGCTGATGCGCTCCACCAGGTTTCGGTTCTTCGGGTTGCCCGCCTTCGTGTTCTCTGTGGCGCACTGCTCGAACTGTGCGTGGAAGTGGTGCTGTTGAGTCGCGCCCTGACACCGACGGCGTGTATCTCTCAACGCTCGCTGGCCGCGCGATGGTGATGTGAAACCGGTTCCGTTCTGCCATATCAACGGGCTATCCGACCGAGGGAGCGGCGGCTCTCGTCCTCGCCTTCAGCGCCCCAACGAGCAGCTCGGTCGTCACCTGAGTCCGGTCAATCAGTATGGCATCTTTGGCAGCGTGCTCAGCGGCTGCGGTGACTTCAGAGTGGCTGAGTCCCTTGGCCGCGGCCGACACTCGCTTCCAGTCGACATCTTCAAGGTCGAGGATCGCAAGCCGATTGCGGATCACTTGGTTGGCGATAGCGCCGGTCGGCATTGGGTAGTCCAAGGTCGCATCGAAGCGACGGTAGAGCGCTCTATCGAGGTGCTCGGGAAGATTGGACGTAGCGACTATCACACTGTCAGAGAGGTCTTGCTCAAGGAACTGCAGGAATGAGTTCAGTACCCGCCGAATCTCCCCAACATCATTTCCTTGCGTTCGGGCACCGGCAAGCGCGTCAACCTCGTCGAACAGGTACACACCGGAGGTCTCCGCGACGGCGTCGAAAATGATTCGGAGTTTTGCTGCCGTTTCGCCCATGAACTTGGTGATGAGGCCATCTAGCCGCACGGTGAACAACGCCAACCGCAGCTCGCCGGCGAGAATTCGCGCCGTGAGGGTCTTGCCTGTGCCTGGAGGCCCTACAAGCAGCAGCCGCTTGAGTGGAGCGAAGCCCATAGCTCGAAGTCGGTCACGTTGGCGTTGTTCGGTCAGGACACGCCGAAGCGAGGCGAGGACGCCCTCGTCGAGGGCAAGACCCCCAAGACGCTCCTCTGGGTACTCAATCGTGAGCAGCGAGGCGAGGTTCCCGCGAGGTAATCCGACTGGTGTCGGAGACACGCTCGGTGCCCGGCGTTTGGCCGCGTTGATCAGCTCCCGCAAGTCTCGGGCGTAGCCCGCGTGACCGCTGCGAGCTTCCCGAGCCGCCATCTGCAGGGCCACCGAGTAGAACTGGTCATCATCTCCGGCGGCGTGGCTTCGGATCAGCGCCTTGACCTGTTCAGCAGTCGCCAAATTCTCCTACCTCAGATTTTCGCCAAATCCCCCTACATCAGATCTTTGTCGCTGGGACTTGTGCGCTGGTATCCCTGGGAACTGTAATCAAGCGGGAAGCGGCGGCTGCAGGCTTCCCTGTTCGAGGCGGCGTGCAGGCAGTCCTCGACTTCAGTGGTGCTCGCTGGCAGTTCTCGCGGGGCCTGTTGGCCCTCGGAGGATACCAGAGCCCTAAGCCGCGACTTGGGCTCTGGCTGTGACCCAGAGCCCGACGACATGGGGCAAAGAAAGAGACGGCGAAGAAAGGACTGTCGGCTGTGGGCGCC
Source organism: Acidimicrobiales bacterium (assembly GCA_965214945.1). GTDB lineage: Bacteria > Actinomycetota > Acidimicrobiia > Acidimicrobiales > Aldehydirespiratoraceae > JAAXHB01. The sequence goes on from OZ244029.1 coordinate 2,387,505, forward strand.
GCGACCGTTACCGACGACCGGACCCGACTCACTGGAGAGCTTGTGACTCGAGTCCGATCGTCAGCAGGCCGACGAAGCCCTTGGCTTTAGCCAGAGGAGTGCGGCCAGCCCGGTCGGTGGTGTTCCGAACTGGTCAGCCCCGGGACGAAGCCCTTGGTCTTAGCCAGAGGAGTGCCGGCTGCTCGGCCGCGGGTCCGGGCGGGTCAGCGCGTCGGGAGTTCCTCGGGCAGCATCACGATGGGAGCGAACACTTCGGCCGGAACCGGTTCGCCGGCCGCGATGTCTTGCGCCAGCGGGATCCAGTATTCGCCCCATTGCGCTGCCCCAAGGTCGACGGACCCGACCAGGGCGGTGTCGCCCTCGGTGATCGCGTCCAACACCGCGGAGCCGCCGTTAACGCCGGTCACCGCAGCCGTGGAGTGGCGGTTCGCCACCTTCAGCGCTTCCGCGTTGGCCAGCGCCCACAGGTCGGCAACCGTGCAGCTGAGGATGTTCTCGGCATCGGGGTTGGCGGTCAGCATGTCCGTGAACGCGTTCTGGAGTTCCAGAGAGGTGGTGCTGGTGGTGTCGTGCTCCACCGACTCGATGCCCGGGAAGGCTTCACGCACGACGTCTGCGCACACAGACGCTCGAAGGGCGACCTCGGGTCCTGCAGGCGAGAAGAATGTGATGAACAGCATCGTGTTGTCCGCGGTCCACCCCTGGGCGTTGGCGATCTCGACCAGCCGCTCGCCCTGAAGCTCGCCCATGCCGGAGTTGCTCGGGCCGAACAGCACAGTGCCTGGAGACTGAGTCACGACCTGCACCACCGGGATGCACGCATCGAAGAAAATCTCGTTCACGCTCTCCAGCACGTCGTCGAGCTGGTTGTTGCTGACTATGACGCTCGGCTCGCGAACGACAATCGACTGGGCAGCAGAGATCGGCTCGGTCGTGCTCGGGAACTGGAAGTCGGCGACAGCAAGCTCGACATCGGCCCTCTCAGCGGCCGAGTCCATGCTTGCGTTCATGGAGATGTTGACCTCATTGACAGTGTCCTGGGCTCCGAATCCCACGACGAGCTCGCCGTTTGAGGAAACCGCTACGGGATCCCAGATCTCGGCATGGTCGTCTGCGGTTTCGTAGGCACAGGTCTCTGCGTTCCAGGTCACCCACTCGTCGCTGTTGCCGTTGGACGGAACAGTCCACAAGACGGCGGACTCGCTTGCTGCCTCTCCGCTGTCGTCGTCATCGGATCCACAGGCGGCGGCCAACAGGGCCAGGGCCAGAAGCGACAGACAGAGCCGCACTCCTCGTCTCTTGGACATCGGATCTTCCCTTCTGTTCGGCATCACCGAACGGTAGCTTCTAATACAAAACCAGCATACTTCCTGAGCGGGTCATGTCAAGGCTGAGATAGGCGCCAGTCAACCCCGGTAGGCTGTTCGGCAATGCCGAACAAGAAGGGATCTTGAGGATCAACAGATGGCCGAACTCGACAGTCGCTATGCAGTCAAGAGCGTGGTGCGGGCGATCGAGATACTCGAAGCGCTGGAGGACGCGCACGAAGACAGCCTCACTGTCACCGAGGTGGCCAAACTGATCGGCATCTCAAAGAGCGCCGCCTTCGCGACGCTGCACACGCTGTGCAGCTACGGGCTGGTCAGCGATCGGGTCGAGGGGCAGTCCCGCCAGTATTCCCTCGGTCTGGCGCTGATACGGCTGGGCCAGCAGGCGTCAGCTCAGAATTCGATCGCGGATCTCGCTAGGCCGAGACTGCGAGACCTCACAGAGAGGACAGGTCTGACCTCGCGGGTGGCGGTGCTCGACGATGGCTGGGCGGTGGTGGTGGGCCGCGTCGACACCCGCACGGCTGTGCGCCTCGAATTGGGCATGGGCAGACAGGAATGGCCCCACAGCAGCGGAGTGGGCAAGGCGATGCTGTCGACGCTGACCGAAGCCGAGGTGCGCTCGATCGTCGACCGGATCGGCATGCCTCGCAAGACTCCCAACACGATCACCGACGTCGACACCCTGCTGGCGGTGCTCGAGCGTGTCCGCTCCGACGGTTTCTGCCTCGACGACGAAGAAGACGCTCAGGGTGTGCTCTGCGTGGCCGCGCCGCTCACTCAGCTGCCCGGCGGTGTTGTCGGCGCCGTCAGCGTCACCGGACTTAAGGCGGATCCGCTGCTGCGCCAGCCACGCCGCATCGGGCGCGAGGTGCAGGCAGCGGCAACCGACATTGCCGAACTGGCCCGAGGCAGGGCCCGAACTTGACCTTGCGACAGCGACAGACGACCTTGTGGAGGCCCTTCGCTGCGGACCTCGTGGCCGGATCGAGCCGACACGACATCACGCCGCCGTTGGGGATCCGCACGGCCAACTGGGGCGCTCACGGCCGCCATGAGATCGCCACAGGCATCCATCAGCCGCTCACGGTCACGGCGTTGGCGTTGGCCGATCAGTCGGGTTCGACGCTGTACATCGTCAGCGCCGACCTCGGCTGGTGGCGGGACTCCGCTGACGAGCAGTCGGTCCGCCGGCCAGTCCTGGGGGCCCTGGGGATCGACGAATCGCAGCTGTTGCTGCACCTGGTCCACACCCATGCCGGTCCGTGCACCACTCGTTCCCAGCATCTCGAACCCGGCGGCGCCCTGGTGGACGGCTACCTGTCGAGCATGTCGGACACGATCGAGACTGCGTGCCACGAAGCCGGGGCCGCGGCCCGGCCATGCCACATCACCTGGGGAACAAGCTCCTGCGATCTGGCAACCGTGCGTGACTTGCCGTGCGGCGATTCCGACGTAGTCGGCTTCAACCCCGACCTGCCCGCCGACGACACCCTGGTCGTGGGGCGTGTCGTCGATCGTGACGCAACCACGGTGGCGACGATCGTGAACTACGCCTGCCATCCGACCACCCTCGCCTGGCAGAACCCGCTTCTCTCGCCCGATTTCGTCGGACCGGCACGCGTCCTCGTAGAAGCCGCCACCTCAGCTCCTTGCTTGTTCCTGCAAGGCGCCTCCGGAGACCTCGCCCCCCGAGACCAGTACACCGGCGAGATCGATGTGGTGGAACGCAACGGACGGGTCGTTGGCCATGCCGTGCTCTCGGCCCTCGAAGCGATGCCACGGCCCGGCCACGCCCTGCGCTTCGCTGGCGTTGTCGAGTCCGGAGCCAGCCTCGGCGTGTGGGAACAGGTCCCCACCGATGCCTCAACAGCGCTCAGCGCGCATCTCATAAGTGTTCCCGTGCCGCTGCAGCCGGTGCTGTCGCCCGAGGATCTGAGCGCGCGCTGGAGCCACCTCGGCGATACCCCGGCCCGCGAGCGCGTCGAGCGCGCGCAGGCGCTTCGCAACGGCTACGTCCAAGACGGCCAGGCGAGCCATCCGGTGTGGCTGATGGAGGCCGGCGACGCCGTCATCGTGGCGCATCCAGGCGAGGCCTACTCGCTTATGCAGACCGAACTCCGCAGACGTCACCCCGGCCGCTGCATCCTCGTGGCCAACTGCACGAACGGCCCCGGATTCATGTATCTGCCAGAACGCTCGGCCTACGAGCGTGTGCCGTATCAGGTCTGGCAGACCCTGCTAGGCGCGGGCGCGCTCGAGGCTGTCGTCGATGCGGTCGATGCAGCGATTGGCAGGCTGCGGGTGCCCAGCGAGCCGGACGACGCCCTGCCATGATCAGCGCCGTCGTCACCGGAGCAGCCTCGGGAATCGGCGAGGCGGTTGCTCGCCGGCTTCTCGACGACGACTGGGCGGTGGTTGCCGTGGACCGCGACGAGCAAGGACTCGCGCGGTTCGCCGACGACCCGAACTGTGCGACCGTCCTAGGCGACGTAGCCGAACGCTCCACCCATGCCCGAGCCGGCCAACGACTAGCCGAGATCGGGTCTCCGCACGGGTGGATATCCGTCGCCGGGATCACCGCCACCCACGAGCTTCATGCTCTGAACCCAGAATCCGCTCGCCGCATGATCGACGTCAACCAGATGGGGCCGCTGCTCGGCGCGGCCGAAGCGGTCTCACGGTTCCGCGCTGCCAAGACGCCAGGGGTGATCGTGCAGATCTCTTCGATCCACGGGTCGCGCTCAGCCGTGCACTATCCCGTGTACGAGATGACCAAGGCAGCATGCGAGGCTCTCACCCGAAGCATCGCGGTGTCCTATGGCGCCGATGGCATCCGCTCGGTCGCCATCGCCCCCGGGGCAATCGAGACGCCGGCTCTCAAGGCCTCCCTGGAGACAGCTGACGATCCGGGCAGCGCCACGGCAAGGCTGGCCGAGTCCAGTCCCCTGCACAGACTCGGCCAGCCCGACGAGATCGCTGACGTCGCGGCATTCGTCGTTTCTTTGGGCGCGTCGTTTCTCAACGGGACGACGATCGTCGTCGACGGTGGCTGGACAGCGGTCCTGCTCGGAGACGAGCGCAGACCACAGCAGCAGGAACTGCCGAGATGAGCGCCCTGCGCAGCGACGCCTGGCTGGACGGCGATGACGAAGTGGCGATGCTTCACCGGGTCGCTCTCGCTCAGACCGGCTATGAGCGCGGCCGGCCCGTGATCGGGATTGCCGCCACTTCCAGCGCTTTCAATCCCTGTCACGGGGACGTGGACCGGCTCGTGAAAGCGGCCGCAGCGGCCGTTGACGATGCGGGAGGCGTGGCCGCGGTTTTTCCGGCCATGTCGCTGGGCGAAGACCTGATGAAGCCCTCGGCGATGATGTACCGGAACCTGCTGGCGATGGAGCTCGAGGAGACGATCCGCTCCTCGCCTATCGACGGCCTCGTGATCTTCGCCGGCTGCGACAAGAACGTGCCTGCCGCGCTGATGGCGCTCGCTAGCGCCGATGTCCCCGGCCTGATCGGGCTCGTGGGCATCCGCCGGCCCGGCCTGATCGGGGATCGCCGCCTGGGGGCAGGCACCGATGTTTGGCGTGAGCTCGAGCGGCGACGCTCAGGGGATGCTGACGACGACGAGTGGGCGGCATTTGAACAATCGCTGCGGGACGTGGGGCCAGGCATCTGCAACGTTATGGGCACCGCGGTCACCATGGGACTCGTCGCCGAGGTGCTCGGCATGGCCCTGCCTGGGTCGACGACGCCGCAAGCAGGCGGCGAGGAGATTCTCGAGGCTGCTCGGGCAACCGGCCGCCGTGTCGTCGAGATGGTCGCCCGTGGCGAACGGCCCTCGCACAGAATGACCAGGCAGGCATTCCACAACGCGCTGACGACCCTCGCAGCGGTCGGCGGGTCGACCAACGCCGTCATTCACCTGGCCGCGATCGCAGGCCGCCTCGGCCTCGGGCTCGATCCTGAAGCCGAGAACGAAGTGCTCAGCCGTGTGCCCTTGGTCGCAGACATCGAACCGTGCGGGTCGGGGCTGGCCCAGCACCTCCACGAGGCCGGCACGACACCTGCGCTTGTGCACGTTCTGGGGGCATTCTTTGATCAGACCGCGATCTGCGCCGACGGCCGGGCGTGGTCGGAGGTCAAGACCCCTCCAAGCGCCGGGTCAACGGCGCTGCGAGCTCTCGACGAGCCGGTGGCTGCGGCCCCGGTCATTGCCATGCTGCGCGGATCACTGGCGCCCGGTGGTGCCGTCATCAAGGTGGCGGCGGCATCCCCGAAGCTGCTGTGTCATCGTGGGCCGGCAGTCGTCTTTGACGACTATCACGACATGCGGCGACGCCTTGACGACCCGTACTTGGACATCGAAGAGGGCTCGGTGATCGTGGTTCGCGAGTGCGGGCCCGCAGGCGGTCCCGGCATGCCCGAATGGGGTATGGCCCCGATCCCGAAGCGCCTCGCCGACAGAGGCGTGACCGACATGCTGCGCGTCAGCGACGGCCGCATGAGCGGCACAAGCTTCGGCACGGTCGTGCTCCACGTCACCCCCGAAGCCAATCGGGGCGGGCCGCTCGCTTTTGTCCACGACGGCGACGTCATCGAACTCGACGTCCCGGCACGCCGAATCGACCTGCTCGTCGACGACGATGTGCTCTCCAGCCGACGCGCAGCCTGGTCTTCTCCAGCGTCGGCTCACGAACGGGGCTGGCCAGCCATGTACCGTCGGCACGTCCTGGATGCCACGAGCGGCTGCGATCTCGACTTCCTGGTGGCGCCAAACGACAGCCGGTCCGTCTTCATCGAGCCCGTCGTCGGCCGCTCCTGACCGGCCGTCATCCAGTCGCCGGCGCGTCGAGCGTTCCGGGCGCCGGCATGTCCAGGGTCCTCATGTTCATGAGACGCGGGACTTCATAGGCGCGGGGTCTAGTAGACCAGAGCCTGCATCTCGTCGCTGTCGCGCTGCTCGCTGTTGGCGGGGGCTTGCGGCTGGGTCATGAGCGCACGCTGTCGAATCAGGTCGAGCTAGGGATCGGTGGGCGGCAGCGGGTCTCTGCCGACCGCGTCTGCGAGCTGGTCGACCAGCCGGTCGACCTCCTCGGCGGTCTCAGCATCGACGAAGAACCCATGCGGAGGGCGGCGTGCGTTTTTTGGCAGGACACCCTGGCGCCAGAGGATGTGCTTTTCGAGAGCGACGTAGCCGTCGATGGTCGTCTGCTTGGCCACCAGGGTGTTGAGGGGGCCGCTGATGCGATAGGCGAGCGTCCAGTCTCCTTCGCAGACTGCGTCCCACAGGGCGCGCACCGCCCAGCAGACCTCGGCGCCTGGCATCGTTCCGACGATGCCCCGCCGGTAGCTGTCAATGATGCAGGCCCCTCCGGACCCTTCGAGGATGGCGGCGCCGCCGTCGGTCGCATCACGCAGCCTCGACAGGGTGGGCCCGATGGGATGTGCCTCGGGCTTGAAGGCGACACGCTCCCCGAACTCCGCGAACAGGCTTGCTTGCAGGCTGATGGTGAGCGGGCGACCGATGTAGCCGCTGGCGTCCTGGACGACGACCGGAAGGTTCGTGGCCTCGATGATGCGCGAGAAGTATTTATAAAGCTCGGAGTCGTCGAGAGCCACGGTCAGCGGCGAGTTGACCATCAGCGCTGTTGCCCCGTTGTCTTGGGCATGCCGGCTGTGGGCTATGGCGCTGCGAAGGGACTCCGCACCGCAGCTGATGACAGCGGCCCGGTCTCTCGAGGTGGCAACGGCGCAGACGCGCTCGGCGAGCAGGCGCCGCTCCTCGGATGTCAGCCGGGGGATCTCGCTGACCATTCCGGTGGTCAGGCCGTCCGCGTGCTGGTCAAGAACCCAGTGGAGTTCGTGGTCGAGGACGCCGACATCGATCGAGCCGTCCCCGGCGAATGGCGTTTGCACTACGGGAAGAACCCCGACTGGCTGAGTCGTGCTGCGCATCTTGTGGTCTTGTTCGTTCCGTCTCGGGTCCGAGGCCCGCGCCAGGCGGCCGCTGGTCGCCGTCATCTCGTCTGTTCGTGGCCGTCGGTGATCTGTTCGAGGATTTCCTCGATCCCGATGCGCGGGACGAAGCCCGCCACTTCGCGGGCTCGTTGGGTGCTGGTGGTCAAGTCGATGCGGTCGCCTGCCAGTTGGAGGTCGACGTAGGGGACGCCGATCGTCTCGGACAGTCTTGGGACGACGTCGTCATAGGAGAACGGCTCAGGGCCAGACAGATTGCACGTCTCGCCCACAGCCCCCGGAGCGGTCAGAAGGCATATCAGCCCGGCCACGAGATCGCGGGCGTCGCAGAACTGGAACCGGTATGGATTGCCGTCGGTGTCGCGGGCTAAGACCAGGGTTTGCTGGGCGTCGTCAACAGCCGCGTCAATGGCGGCGACAGCCTCCGGCCGGCCGATGGCGTCCAGGATCGCCCGGAGCCCGCTAGCAAAGAACAAGCGGCCGGACCAGCCGTCATGGCGGGTGATCTCATCTGCCTCTGCGGTGAGCGCGAAGCGGGCGACGCATGTCGGCATGCCGTGGACCCGGTGATAGAAGTCGGCCATCACCTCGTCGAGCTGTTTGGTCAGGCCATAGAAGCTGTAGGGCACGATCGGGAGGTCCTCGACGATCTGGCCCTGGACCTCGAGCGCCGAATAGACCTCGTCGCTGCTCGCCAGCACGAACCGGCGCAGCCTGCCGGGACGTTTCGCGAGCTCGTCGAGGAGCAGGTAAGTGGCGCGAACGTTGGAATCGAACAGCGCCGGGTTTGCCTCGAGGCTCCAGTCCATCAGCGCAGCCAAATGAACGACGGCATCCGCGTCCCTGGCGGCTTCGGCCACGACCGAGCCCTCGACGAGACTGCCGCTGATGACTTCAACGTCAGCAGACAGCGCCTCAGCCTTCGGATCATCGGGCAGCACGACGGTCCGGATTCGCGCTCCCAGGGCCAGGAGTTCGCGGGCCAGGCGGCTGCCGATTCGGCCGGTGGCGCCTGTGACAAGGACGTTTGCGCCGTCCAGCGATCTCATCGAATCATCCATCGAGGAACTCCCCCTGTTCGTCTGCTCGTCTGTCTGTCTCGCCCAGCAGCGGCCTTGTGTGTCACGGTCCTGTCCCGACAGTTGCGGCGGGGTTTCCTTCGAGGATCAGCTGCATGATCTGGGGAACAGAGAAGTCCTGGTGGCGGAGATCGGAGATCTTGCGTCCGTGGCGAAGGACGACTACGTGGTCGGCCAGCTCAGCGACTTGGGGCAGGGCGTGGCTGATGATCCCCACAGCAAGTCCCGAGTCTCGAATCCGCTTTACCAAGTCGAGCACCGCGCGGGATTCCCGAAGCCCCAGGGCCGAGGTCGGCTCGTCCATCAACACGACGCTGCTCGCCCAGTAGGCGGCCCGGGCGACAGCCACACACTGCCTCTGTCCGCCCGACATCGATTCCAGCTCGTCACCGGTCAGGCTCGGGAGGTTGATGCTCAGCCCCGAGAGCTGCTTGCGGGCGCTTGCGACCATCTGCTTCTTGGCCAGTCGGTTGAACCCGAAGAGGCCGCCACGGCGCAGCTCTCTGCCCAAGAACACGTTCGCCGTGACGTCGAGATTCGGCGCCAGGGCGAGTTCCTGATAGACGACTTCGACGCCCTTTTGGCGGGCGTCCAGAGGATCGTGGAGATCGACCGTCTCACCGTTGAGGACGATCTCGCCCTCGTCGGGCCGCACTGCCCCGGTCAGCATCTTCACCAGCGTCGACTTGCCTGCTCCGTTGTCTCCGACGATGGCGGTGATCTCGCCGCGGTGGAAGGCGACGCTCACGTCGACAACGGCTTCGATGTGGCCGAAACGCTTGCTGAGGCCGCGCGCTTCGAATGCGGGCTGGTCGTCGGCGCTCATGATCCTCCCCAGCCCTTGGTGCGAACGTGGTCGTAGACGACGGCCAGCAAGAGCGCCGTTCCCAAGAACAGGAACTGCGCTGAGATCCCGTAGTTGAGCAACTGGATGGCGTTGTCGATGATCCCGATGAGGGCAACTCCGAGCAGCGTGCCAAAGACGGTGCCTCGGCCGCCTGTTAAGGCCGTTCCGCCGAGTATCACGCCCGCCAAGATCGAGAGTTCTAGGCCTGCCAGGCCGTTGGCGTCGCCGACGGTGGTGAAGCCGGCCACGAGAACTCCGCTCAGGCCCGCTGCCAGCGAGCTGAGGATATACAGCTGAAGCCTGCGTCGCTTGACCGGGATGCCGGCCAGGCGGGCCATGGCGCCTCCGGGGGTGCCCCCGATCGCATACCAGTGCCGGCCCCACACGGTCGTGTGCAGCAGCCAGCCGACGATGCCGAATACCGCCAGCATGATCCACAGCGGCACAGGAACGTCCAGAAGCTTGCCTTGCCCGAGGTATCTGATCTCTTCGCTGGTGACTCGCACAACCCTGCCGTCGGTGACCTGATAGGCGAAGCCTCTCACGAGGAACTGCATGCCGACGGTGATGACGAACGGGTTGATCCCGCCGTAGCTGATGAGTCCGCCGTTGGCCAGGCCGATCAGCCCGGAGGCGCCGAGCGCCAGCAGGATGGTGACGGGGACGCTGAGGCCGTTGTCGATGCCGACCGCGACAATCGTCCCGCTGAAGGCCATGACGGCAGCGATCGAGAGGTCCAGGCCCCCGCCGATGAGCACTGCGGTCGTGATGGCCGCGACGATCCCGGTGAACGACACTGCCGTGCCAACGTTGAGGAGGTTCTGTGTTTTCAGGAAGAACGGGGTGAGTTGCGACACCACCAGCCCCACACCGAAAAGTGCGCCGATCAGCCCGAAGTGCTGTGTTCCAGGGATCTTTCGCCTCATGCGCGCCCATCGCTGGGCGGCTCCTTCTGGCTGTCGATCATCGGTTTCGCCTGAGGGTGGGCCGTGAGAGGGAGCAGGCGGGTTGCCCGATGGAGTCGACACGGCTTCAGACGACAACGACGACACGCGGCCCCCGGCCCTCGAACCCGTTGCGGACATGCGCCGAGTCATCAAGGCCCATTGTGTTTATCCTAACCCTGTTCGGCATTACCAATTCTCATTTGGCTATCACGAAACCTACCGAAACCGGGCGGTTTGGTCAATCAGGGGCGATGGGGCGGGATGCATGAGCGGCTAGCGCCCGCCCGGATTGCGTCTGTGCCTTGATAGAGGTGGTTGCTCTTGACCGTGAGGATTCGAGCCGGCAACCCTCGGGCATCGGTAGTGCTTTGAGGGACTGCCGGTTCTGCTGACCAATCCTGGGCCAGGCTGAACGGCGTGCCGGCGGTCGGGGGGGTGCCGGGCGGCCACGAGTTCGCCTGCCTGCATCCCGACGCGGACGATGACTCGCATGCACCGGCGAAGGCGACGTGAGATGAGCGCGGTGCTGATCCTCGCTGTGGCCGTAGCGGCCGTCGTCGTCGGCATCATCCTCCGCCGGCGTCGGGGTTCGCAGACGGCCTCCGGACCAGGCGCCGGCCCCGCCGATGCCACGCTCCGCGACGAGCCCGGCGTGCTGCTCAGCGGCGCGCCCGTCCCTCTCTCCCGGGGCTGAACGTGGCCTGCCGATGGCCCGGCCGAGGCTGGTGGAGCGTTTCGGTGGCGGCCCGGTCGCCAGCGACTACTCTGATGCTAGAGATGCCGGTAGGCGGCACCCACTGAGAGAGAGCGAGAGACGGATGACGGACACCATCACGCCGACCCCCGCAAAGGCCAAGACGGGCGAGACCTTCGAAGAAGGCATGGCCCGCGTCCGCGCCGACAAGGAACTCAACGAGTGGATCGACCGTCTGATGGAGCGGGACAAGGAGCTTCTCGACCGGCTCGCCGCCCAGTGAGCGTCGAGTACCTGGACCTTCTCACGTACCTGCAGATCGCCGAGAAGGTCACCGGAATCCGCGCAGAGGTGCTGAAGAAGTCCGACCGCATCGGCCTCGCCGACAGCGCCCTGCACGCCCCGTAAGCCGGGTTCGGCGACGAGGACTTCTACCCCAGCCTGTTCGACAAGGCGGCGGTGCTGTGCTGTCGGCTGGTTCAGAACCACCCGCTGCCCGACGGCAACAAGCGCTCAGCGTGGTTGGCGTTGAACAGGTTCGTGCACCTCAACGGCGGAACCTGGACCCCTGCCGTGCCCGACACGGACGAAGCAGAACAGGCGATGGTCGCGCTGGCCGCTGGCACAGCAGACGAGACCTGGATGGCGGCCTGGCTGCGCGAGCGACTCGACTTCGGGCACTGACCACCGACATCGGCCGCCTCCAGGCGAACTGCGGCTCTGCGATCTGCACGACCCGCTGAACGCGGCCGCCGGTCGCTGGGTTCGCCTGCCAGCCTTGTCGTGGCGGTGGTCAGCGGGGGGCTTAGGGCGTGGGGCGACCTGCGTGGCGCGGGTGAGGTGGGGAAATCGGCAGTCTGGGCGGTCTAGCGGGGTGGGTGGCGGGGGCCGGCTCCGGGCGGCGGGTCGAGGGGGCTCTGGTAGGGAGTGCCGGTGTCGATGGCGTGCTGCATGGCGTCGTATTCGCGCAGGATTCGCGGCGTGAGCTCGGGATCCTCACGGTTGGCGATCGGGAAGGTGCCGAGCACGTATTCGGTGTCGGTGCGGTTGAGGCCGTAGATGTGAAAGAAGGCGGCGTCGATCTCAGCCCGAAGCTGCTTCCGGCGCTCGGGGTCCCACTTGAAGGGCTGCTCGCATTGCCCGTAGCCGACGAGGTCGTAGGAGGTAACCCGGAGTTCCAGGTCACGAGGCCGCAGCCAGTCCGATACGGAGGTTGTGGCATCCCATGCGCACCTGTCGGCGAACACCTCGGGGGTAGGGACGGGCAGCTGCTTGGCGATGAAGAAATTGAGGTGCGTGCCTCCAATCTTGAGCCGAGCACAGAAGTCCAAAGCGATCGAGCCCAAAGCGAGGCACAACAAGTTGGGGCTGCCCGTCCGGACATACGCTATAGGGAGATTGTTTCCAACACCGGACTTTGGGAAGAGAGTGGCGACAACGGTGCGTTCGTTCGTGGAATTGGTGATGTCACGGAAACCCAAGAGCCAAGAACGAACAGCATGCGGCCCCAGGCGCTCAGCGACGACGCTCGAATTCACCCAGTAGCGAGGAAGCACCACCTGACTTGGGTCGGCCTTCTCCCCGTCTGTCAGGTAGCGGGTTCTTGGCCCTTCGTAAGTGGCCCAGCGATGGTCGAATAGGTGGATCATCTTCGCCTCGTAGAGCGGGAGCATCTTCTCGGTGTCCCTGGTGAAGATATTGTCGTGGAGAGTCCAGCCTTCGGATTCCAGGTCTTGCCTCGTGTGGAAGTGGTGGGACTCGCTAGACATATTAAGCATCTGCATGAACGAAAGTCCCCACGGGTTGCCTCTATCGTTCGAGGGGTTCTCGTTGATCAAGACGGGGTGGCGTCGGTAGATGTCGATCGTGATCTCAGCATCGCGTCGGCTCCGAAACACAGGGCAGGTGCCGGTGTTGGGGTTGAGGAGACGGATCTCGTCGGGGCTGAGCTCGAAGCGGGTGCCCTCACGTGCGAGGTCGTCGGGGTGAAGCTGGAAGAAGGCAAACTCAGCCCGCTGCACCCGTTCTTCCCTACCGGCAACAGTCAATAGGCAAAACTTGAAGCTCCTGTGGACGCCCTCGAACAGCGGCCGGCTGTTCTCGAAGCCATGGAGCGCCACCAGCGAAGCCCGCTCGACGAGCTGCCTGAAGAAGTGCTGCGTCGTGGCATCAGTGGCGATGCCTGTCGGAACGATTACGCCGAGCCTGCCGGTCGGTGCCAGGATCGAGTGGTCGTGCTCGGCGAAGACCGCGTAGGTGTTGATGTGACCGCGGCCACACAGCGGATAACGGCCCGAGAGACGGAGAAACTGGCTCTTTCCGTCGGCTTGTCGCTTCGCTGCGACGAAATCGTCGAACAGTTGCCGGTTTCGCTCGGGCAGCGTCTTGATCAGCCGTTTGCGGGCGGAGGCGTTCGGCGCACCGGCGATCTCCGGGTCGAAGGCCGCGAAGAACTCCTTCTCCTGCATTTGGACCTTTTCCCAGGGTGGGTTGCCGAGCACGCAGTCGAAGCCGCCGGCCCAACCCGGGCCTTCCGCTGCCGTTGCATTGTCGCCGTCCCCGAAGATCTGGGGGAACTCAATGTGCCAGTGGAAGAACTTGTACTCGTCGCTGATCTGGCGCACCGCTTCCGCCTCCTTGGCGGCCAGGGACCCCCCATTCTCAGAAGCTGAGAAGCCGTCGGGCGAAATCGGTCCAGGGTCCTCGGCCAGGCGGCGCAGCGTCGCCGTCGTGATCGCGGGACGGTCCTGTGTCTTGATCGCCATGAAGGCCGCACACCAGGCATCGGCGACGAGACGATCTCGGCGTAGTTCCGGCGAGTGCTCGAACTCTCGGTGCCTGCGCGCTGCGAGATGGACGTCTGCCAACGAGACGGTTGGGAGCTGGTCGATCGCTGCCGCCCGTGAGCGCAGATCGCCGGTGGACACGCTCAACACGTCGGCGTCGAACAGCTGGTCCTGGAAAACCTCGCGTACCTGGCGGTTGCGCTTCCGCAGCGACGCAGCCCATTTCTTGTCGTCGCCGTCGAGCGCCTTGAAGGCACCGTCTGGGATGCCCTCGGCAAGCAGCGCAGGCGTGGCACCGAGCAGGGCGTTGCCGACCTTGATGTGCGCATCGAGGAAGCTGAGCGCCCGCCCCGGCTGGACGCTCTCCAGCCAGAGGCTGACCTTGGCCAGCTCGGCGGCGAGCGGGTTGAGGTCCACTCCGTAGATGCAGCGGTCGACCACCTCGTGCATCGCCGCCTGCTCGTCGAGCGGGGTCGGCTCCTGCGCGCCCTCGGCCCGGGCGCGCACCGTGGCGAGGCGGGCCGCGATCCGTTTCGCCGCGGCGACGAGGAAGTGCCCGGAGCCGCAGGCAGGGTCGCAGACCGTCAGGGCGAGCAGCGCCTGCTCGGGGTCGTCGGCCTTCTCGGCGTCATCGAGCAGCGGGTCGAGGGCCGAGTCGAGCAGGCAGTCGATCAGCGAAGACGGGGTGTAGTAGGAGCCGGAGGTCTTGCGCTCGTTGCCCTTCACCGTCTCCAGCGAGAAGGACCGCCGGGATTCGTCGTAGCGGGGCTCGAACTCCAGCAGCGCCTCGTAGACGCTGCCGAGCTCCTCGGCGCCGAGATTGCGGTAGTCGACCCGGCGTTTCGGGCCGCCGCCGGAAGGCTGCACCACCGTGAGATGCCGGACCGCCTTGAGCAAGGCGGCGTTGGAGAGCTCCAGCCCAGCGACCACGTCGGACTCGCCGAGCTCGAAGATGCCGCCCAGGCCGGGCAGACCGAGTTCGGGGCGGCCGCCTTCCTGGCCGAGGCCTTCGAACACCAGCCGCAGAGCCCCCCAGAGGTCGCTGTGGCTGCTGCCGTGGCGGCGCTCGCTGATGCCGCGCAGACGGGCAGTGGAGAACCAGTTGGCGTAACGCTCGCGCGCCGTGGGGGAAGCGGCGGGATCCAGCAGCAGACCGCGGTCCTCGGCGACGAAGCAGAACAGCATCCGGTACACCAGGCGCAGTAACCCGTGATGCAGGTCGCGCGGCGTGATCTCCCGGGCGGCGAGCCGGCAGTGCAGGTCATTGTGCGGGTGGCTTGTGAAGCCCGTGCCGAGCACCTCGATCGCCTTGGCGACCGCCGGGCGCAGAGCGGCGAGAGCGCGGACGCCGGTCTCCGCGGCGTGGCTGCGCCAGCGCTCCAGCCGGCAGTCGGCTGCGGTTGGCTCGTCGGGGGCGGTGCCGTCGGGGTTGCTGGTCTCGAACCGGGTGGCGTGACAGACCAGAAAGAGCACCACGAAGTCCGAGAACACCTCGCCGTCGAACATCGCCTCCAGGTCGAACTCCACGAAGCTCTGGCCGATCAGCGTCGACGAGTCGCGCAGCAGGCGCAGCTTGCGGCCGTTGCCGACCAGGCCCCAGAGCGCAGCGTCGGTGCGGTTGAGGTACTCCTGCACCAACGCATGCGGCGCCCGGTCCGCGGCACCCGCCTGCCCGGGGGTCCGTTTGTCGAGGTCGACGCCCCAGCCGAGCAGGTGGACCGGCACGTGGATGACGTCTGGCGCCCAGACCTGGCCCGCGTCTGCGCCCCAGACGTGTGAGATCGGAAAGCCGCGGTCGTCTGCCGTCAGGCCGCTCGCGGGTGTTGTGGGCACGCGGCCGAAGCCCAGCTCGCGCAGCGCGATCGCCAGCCACTTCTCGCGGGTCAGCCCGACCGCAGGGTCGCCCGCGGGCCGCTCGTCGAGGGCCTTGCGGTAGCCGGCGTAGGCGCCGCTCAGCACGCTCCAGGCACGGTTGGCGGCCTCGCGTGGCGACACGCCGAACTCCAGCCGGTAGGCATCGGAGTCCAGCCCGCCCAGCCCGTCGTCGCCAGACACCACAGCGGACAGCACATCTGCGGGCAGCGCCGAGCCCACGGCTCGGACGGTCGCCAGCGTCTCGGCGCTCATACCCCGGAGGTGGTGCTCATGGCCGGAGAGACCGTGGGCAGCAGGACGTACACGCCCACCACGTCGACGGGTTTGACGGCCTGCACGGCGAGGCCTTGCTTGCGGATGCCGCCGCCGGTCCGCACCCGGCGGTGCGCTTCGAGAAGCTGCTTGGCGCTGTGGTCGGCGAGCCGGTCGAGGCGCCCGGCGAGGGCGGCCAGGCCGTCGAGGATCCGCTGCAGGGCGTGGGCTGCGGCGTCAGTGGGGATGTTCGCCTCCGGCTCGGCTTCGATGAGCGCATCGGTGGCGTCGTCGGCCAGCCATCTGGCGTTGGCGGGAGCGCCCTCGAAGGCGACGGTCAGGGCGTCCTCGGTGACCAGCGTACGCGGACCGGCTGACCCAGGGAGATCGAGATGGAAGCGCAGCCTCAGCACCAGCAGCGTGGTCCGGGTGCTGACCGCGCCGCTGCGCATCACGCCCGCACGGCTGGCCGGCCGGTGTACGCCAGGGGCCAGCGCAGACGGGTCGAGGCTGGCATCGAGCACGAAACGGGCGACGGCGCCGACGTGCGGGTCGGTGCGGGCCAGCAGCGCCTCGCGACGCGGCACCGGGGAGTCGCGATGGAACGGCAGCGGCTCGCGGTGCCCCGGCGGCAGGGCGTCGCGCAGGCCCACCGGGAGCGTGACTGTGTGGGCGACGAAGCCGTCGACCTGCGGATCGCCGGCGATGCTCGCGCCGAGCGCCCGCAGCGACTCGCGTACGAAATGCTCCACCTCTCTGTGGTGCCCGAGCGCCGCCCGAGCCGCATCGACCTCGTTGCGCACCTCGTCGGGATGGATCGTCCCCTGCGCGAACTTGGTGCGCGATCTCTGCTCCCGCTCGGCGGCGCTCTCCCACTCGCGATGCAGGCGGTCGCTCTGGGCCTGCATGTCCTCGTCGAGGTCGAGCACAAGCTGGCTGATGTCTTGGCGGCCTCGCAGGATCAGGCCCTCCATGAGCGCCTCCACCACGCTGTCGCTGCGGTCCGGCACCGGCACGGCTACGCCAGTCGCCTTGGAGATCTCGCGGTGCTTGCGGATCAGCACGTCGAGCACGATGCCGTCGATCTGGTTGTCGATGCCGAACAGGGTCGTGGCTCGCACGATGTCGCGGCGCTGGCCGAAGCGGTCTACCCGTCCTTCCCGCTGCTCGTGGCGGGTCGGGTTCCAGGCCAGGTCGTAGTGGACGACGGCCTGGAAATGCTCCTGCAGGTTCACGCCCTCTGACAGGCAGTCGGTGGCGACGAGCACGTGACGGCCGGCATCGCCGTTCTTGGTGAGCTCGGCGATGCGAGCGATCCGCTCGGCCGGCGGCAGCTCACCGGTGACGGCAGCCACGCTGACGCCCTTGCCGAGAGCGGTTCTGAGCTGGTCGGCCACGTAGCCGGCGGTGGGGATGAACCGGCAGAACACGATCGGGTTGAAGCCGTCGTGCAGCAGGCCCTTGACTTCTGCGGCGAGGGCGGCGAGCTTGCGGTCCTGGCCGGGGCCGGCGAGCCGTTCGGCCTTTATCGCGAGCCGGAGCAGGCGGCGACGCTGTGAGAGGAACGCCTCGCCCTCGATCCCTATCGATTGCTCGGTGGCCCCCTCTTCCAGCTCCGAGGCGCCCGCGACCACGTCGGCGGCTTCGGCGGCCTCGTAGACGCCGGTGTCGAGCACGGTCTCACGGCCTATGGCATCGGCTTCTTCGAGCGTCTGGGCGTCGGCTGCCTGGGCACGGGTGCGCAACGCCGCTGCCGCTGCCGGCGGGGACGACGCCAGAGAGCGCAGCAGGGCCAGAGCCGACCACCAGCGGACCCGCTGGCGGACCTGGCCGGTCGGCGAGTCGGGATCGGCGACCTGCTCGCGGGCGTACTCGACCACCTTGTCGAACAAGGCCCGGTACTGCGGGCTCAGCTCATACGGGGCGTCCTTGGTGTGACGGTCGCTGGGGAAGGCAGTGTCCTCGTCGAGGTAATGGCGGATGTCGGCTCGCCGGCGCTGCACGAAATGGCGTGCCAGCGTGACTCGGCCCTGCTGGGTCTCGAGATCGACCGCGGTGAGGTCGGGATCGATCAGGCCGATCAGGTTCCGGAAGCCTTCCTCCTTGCCTGAATGCGGGGTGGCCGTGACCAGCACCAGGTGACGGGCCCGGTCGGCGGCGACGGCCTTGAGCAGCTCGTAGCGCTGGGTGCGGGCGCCCGCGGCCACCGAGTCGGACACTGCACTGTGGGCCTCGTCAACCACCACCAGGTCGCCGCAGTGGTTCAGGAACTCCTGGCGACGAGTGTGCTGCTTGATGAAGTCGGTCGAGACGACCACATGCGGGTGCTTCTCGAACAGCGACTCGTTGAGCATCAGCCCGCGGGTCAGCCTGGTGACCGTCGACGGCAGCACCAGCTCGGCGTCGATGGCGAACTTCTCGCGCAGCTCGGCCTGCCACTGCTCGGCCAGCGCGGGACTGCACAGCACGGCCAGCCGCGAGGCGTCGCCCTGGGTCAGCAGCTCGGTGACGATCAGGCCCGCCTCGATGGTCTTGCCGATGCCCACGTCGTCGGCGATGAGCAGCCGAACGGGATCCTGTTTGAGCGCCATCATCAAGGGCACGTACTGGTAGGCGCGAGACTCGACGGCGAGCCCCGCCAGCGACCGGAACGGGCCTGCCGTGGAGCGGAACCCGAGGCGCAGCGCGGTTCTCAGCATCGAGGCGCTTGTGGCGTCACCCAGATCGGCGACGGTCGGCGGGGCGAAGCTGGCCTGCTCGACGGGCTCCAGCGCCGGAAACACCGCGGCTGTGTCGTCGGTGCCGCCGCCGAGCGGGCGCAGGATCAGCAGGTCGGACTCGCTCTCGGGCAGCACCACCCACTCCCGGCCCCGCGTGGCGACGAGCGCTCCGGGCGCGAACTCCGGGGCCGCTGTGGCCGGGATCACCGTGTCGGTCAACAGCGGTCCTCCTGGGCCTGGCCGAATACGGCCGTGTCGATCAACGACCGCTCCCTTCCCCAAACACGGAGGGGTGCCGGCGGGTCACCGCCGCCAAGTCGTCGTCGTAGCGGACCCGGATCACGCTCCAGCCGGCGTCGCAGAGGCGATCCTCGGCCTCGGCGTCTCGCTGCTGCTGGTGATCGGAGTCGTGGTGGGGGCCGTCGACGAACACGGCTGTGGGGTTGCCCGGCCGGTCGTAGACGAAGTCCGGTCTCGCGCGAGCAGCCTCCACGATCACCTGGGCGCGGCCGGGCAGGCGATAGCCGTGCTCGCGCAGCCAGTCGATGAACTCGCGTTCCAGCGAAGACTCGGCGAAGGCTGCGAGATGGCCGTGCGCCTCTTCGTCGGTCCGGCCCGCTGCGCCTGTGGCGGTGGTCGCGCCGGCGAGCGCGAGCAGCAGGTCGCGCACAGCCATGCGGTCGATCGAGCTGTGCTCGAACTGGTTGTAGTAGCTCAGCAGGCAATCGTAGCAGCCCAGGGTGCAGCGCTCGCGCTCGTCGTCGGCGCCCTCGGCGCCCTTGGGCTCGCCGCCGGGCCCGCCGAGATCGTCGCCGGTGTCGGGGTCGAAGTGGCAGATCTCCAGGGCACGGCGCGCAGCCCTTGCGATCGCATGCGGCTCGGCGACTAGCCGACGCAGCACGCCGGCGCCACCCTCTGCCGACTCGGTGAGCAGCATCCTGCCTTGCTCGCCGGTGTCGGGCAGCGGCTGGCTTGTCAGCTCGGAGTCCTCCAGCTGGAACTCGGCTTCGATGCCGCGTTCGAGCGCATAGCGCATGCTGACCGCGGTGGACTCGTCGAGGCTGTCGGCGAAACGGGCGACGACGATGTTGCGGGTGTCCTCGATGTAGGGGATGACCTTCTTGCTGGTCGTCAGATCGTCGGCCCAGTGGAGGTCGGATTCGTCGCTGTCGTCGCTGTCGGCCGCGGCGGCGGCGGAGTCGCTCAGCCAGCGGCCCTGCGCCGTGTCGAGCCAGTAGCCGCGGTCGTCGTGATCCTTGCGACGGCGCCGGCCGACGTTGGCGATACGGATCGTGGCGGCATCGCCGTAGGCCAGCTCGAGCAGCTCGCTGCCGGTGGCGTTGCGCACGTTGCCGACGAGCTTGTCGGGGCGTTCGGCCCGGCTGGAGAAGCGGTAGCTGACCTCGAGCTCGTAGCCGGAGCGGCGGCGCTCCTCCTCGTCGCTGGAAATGCGCTCACGGCGGCGGGTGTGCACCGTCTGCAGGCGCAGCAGGTCGTAGGTCTTTGCGCCGAGCCGGGCGTCGCACATCTCGCAGCAGTCGAGGCCGGCCTGCTCGGCGTGGTGGTAGCCGCAGTGCTCGCAGCGCAGGGCGGTCTCGGTCGCCACCTGGCCTGGCTCCTCGGCGCTGCGGGGCAGCTGGATGCGGTCGACGACGAAACGGGCGCCCTCGTGGTAGATCAGCGCGCCGGGGCCAAACTCGCTGATCGCCAGGAAGCGCGGCCGCTGGATGTAGTCGCCCCGCGGGTCGTTGCTCCTTCGGCGGAGGCTGCCCGGGATGTAGGCGGCCAGCGGCAGGCGCGGGAACGAGTAGCCGGGCAGGAAGCCCTCCGAGGCGAGGTAGCGGTACGGGTAGAAGTCGGAGTGGCCCTCGGCGGTATCGTCGTTGCGGAGCACCGCAAGGCGGTCACGGGCCTCGCGTTGGCGGGCCTCGGCGATCTTGCGGGTACGCCTGGCAACAGCCGTGTCGACAGCCAGTCGGCCTTGTTGTCGGTCTTCCTCCAACGCGCCGCGGTAGAGGTCACGCCAGCGGTCGAAGGCATCGTCGAGACGCTGCGGAGCGAAACGGATGACCTCGGCAAGCCATTGCTCGCTGAACCAGGCGGGTTCCTCGCTTTCTCCACCTCCTTCGCCGCCTTCGCCTCCTGCGCCACTCGTGCCGCTCTCGGTCCAGGTCCGGCGCAGGTCGGTGAACAGTTCTAGGGCGGCGTGTTCGGCGCGGCGCTGGGCGTCTGCGTCGACCAGCTCCCGCATGATCTCGGGGCGGATCTTGAGCGACGGACTGTCGCCATGGGTCTCGAGCACGTCCGTGATCGTGGACTTCATCGACTGCCCGGTCTCAGCCAGCCAGACGGCGTTGATGTGAGAGCGGACCAGTTCCTCGTTGGCGAGATCGAGGCGTGGCGCCTGCACCGAGCCGGCGACCATCTCGGAGCTGCGGCGGAACCAGTAGGAGTCGTGGCTGCTGCCGGTGGCGCAGTAGGTGACGACGAGCGCCTGCTGCCCGGAGCGGCCGGCTCGGCCCGATCGCTGGGCGTAGTTGGCCGGGGTCGGCGGCACGTTGCGCAGGCCGACGGCGTTGAGGTCGGCGATGTCGACGCCGAGCTCCATCGTGGGCGAGCAGTAAAGCAGCGGCAGCCCGCCCGCTCGGAAGCGGTCCTCTCGCTCCTGGCGCTCGGACTGCGGGACCTGTGCGGTGTGCTCCTTGGCCTGCATGCCCGTGAGCTCGCGGGCGACCTCGCTGTAGAGCCTGCGGAAGAACGGGTTGACGCGGGCGCCGGCCTCGGGATCGAGATCGATGCGCAGCGCATCGACTGCGCCTTTGGTGCCGTCGCCGGGCAGCCAGCGGATGGCGCTGGCACGCAGCCGGTAGCCGCGCTCGACGGGACCGCGTCCGCCCGGGCTGACCGGCACGTCCACTGCGGCGAGCACGCCGTTGTCGGTCAGGTTCTTGAGGATGGCATCGATGGCCTGCTGCGATTCGTCCAGCGACAAAGGCGCATTGGCCTGGCCCAGCCCACGCTGGCCCCGGAGGTAGCTCCCGAAGCCGCCGCGGCCGGTGAGGTTGAGCACGGCGCGCCTGCGGCCACCCCGGCCGGGCCGGGGTACGGCGGCGCCGACGTCTTCGAGCTTCTCGTTCTCGCTGATCTGCCATTGCTCGTTCAGATGCTGGCGGCTGGTGCGCTGCAGGCGCTCGAAGCCGGGGACGGTCAGGCAGTCGACGTCGATGGCGAGCACGCGGCGGAACTCGTCGAGCAGGATCGCCATGAGGTCCTTGCGGAGCTCTGCGGACGCTGCTGCGAGCTGCGGCTCAGACTGCCAGATGCGCTCCGCGGCGGCGAGCTCGTCGAGGCCGATGTAGCGGACCCGCAGGAGCCCAGTCTGCTCGAGGTTCGGCATGGTGACGCGCCAGCCGCGCTTGAGGTCGACATACAGGCGGTACTCGATGACCCGGCGGAGAGCCGCTCTGGTGAGGTCGCCGCCGATGATGGCGTCCGGGGCCGCTGAGTAGTCCGCTGGCTCCAGGCCGAGGGCGTCGGTGACGTGATGGGCGACCGTCTCGTGGATGAGGCCTTTGTCTTCGGGTTCGTCGGCGAGCGCTTGGGCGAGGGCGCCGCGCAGCATGCATACCTGCACGAAGTCGTTGAAGTGGCCGGCCTGGAGCGACGCGTCCTGGCGGTTGTCGACGAAGGTGAGCAGCTTGCGGGCCTCATCGTCGAGGCCCTCGGCTTCACGGAGTCGGCGCACCACGCTTGCGCTGACCACGGTCATGGCCGAGGAGCGCCCCTCCTGGTCGAGGGTCGCCAGCTTGGCGAAGTCGTTGCCTCGAACCTGGTCGTAGGTGACTCCGCATCGCATGCAGAACGAGAACGGAGTCGAGATGAACCAGGCTTTGAGGTCGTTCGGGTCGTGGGTCTTCGTGCCGTCCGCTCGCACATGCACCGTGTCCGGCAAGTACTTCTCGCGGGTCGGCTGCATCTGGACGGTGCCGTCGTCGTTCTCGGTCGTCCAGTGCCCGGGGACCCGGCCTGCTCGGATCGGATCGGTCGGCCACGGATGGTCAGCGGAGATGTAGAGGTAGCCGTTGACCTGATCGCCGCCGCTGGCGTCGGCATCTCGGCGGGCCACGAACATCTCTGAGCCTTCTCGGACGATCTTGGCGACCACGTAGTACTCCTGGCCGCACTCGCGGCAGAAGCCCAGCGGCAGCAGCACCTTGTCGGGATCGTGGGGCACGCGGAGCTGGTAGCGGTCGGTGAGGTGGCGGTCTTGCTCGGGCTCGAGGCTGGCGTAGACGGTGTCGCCCTTGGAGAGGAACTGGTGGAGCCGGAAGGCGAAGACCGGGCGGCCATTCTCGCTGCGCAGAGTGGATCCGGTGCACAGCGTTAGCTTGATTGCTTCTCGGCATTCGTCGAGGGGCTGCCCGGTGATCTGTGCGAGCTTCTCGGACTCATCTTCGACGGTCGTGGGCGCCTGCCGCACGAGGGGCCCTGAAACTGGGTCGGTGGTCGAGGCTGGGTCGTTCCCCGAGGTTGGGTCGCTGGCTGAGGCCGGGTCGCTGGCGATGCCGAAGGTCGACTCCACCCAGGCAGCGAGCGCGTCGTCTGCGAATCCGGCGGTGTCAGGTGGGTCAGCGGGGCCGGCGATCGAGCGGCACAGCTCGTCGACGGTCGGCTCTCTGTCTGTGGTGGCACGGACGAGCGTCTCGCTGATCACCCTCGCCGGGCCGACCCGGCTGCCGAAGAGGCGCGTCGCCACATCTGCGACGACCTCAGCCTGTTGGGCGGCGCTGCCCTCGGTCGTCATCGTGGCCGAGGTGCCGATCACCTGCATGTTCGGAGACCGACAGGCGTTGCGGACGCGTCGCACGAGCATGGCGACATCGCTGCCCTGACGCCCGCGGTAGGAGTGCAGCTCGTCGAGCACCAGGAAGTCGAGGCCCTCCGCGGCGCGGATCAGCTTCTGGCGCTCGTCCGGGCGCATCAGCACGAGGTCGAGCATCACGTAGTTGGTGAGGATGATGTCGGGCGGGTGCGCCATGATCCTGGCCCGCTCGTCATGGGACTCCTGGCTCGTGTAGCGCTCGAAACTGACAGGCGGGCGGCCTTCGGGGAAGCCGTGCTCGAGGAACTTGCGGAGCTCGCCCATCTGGCTGTTCGCCAGGGCATTCATCGGGTAGACGATGATGGCCCTCACGCGCCGGTTCTCGTGCGGCTGCTCGGCCTTTGCGCGGATCACCCGGTCGACGATCGGAGCGATGTAGGCCAGCGACTTGCCTGAGCCGGTGCCGGTGGTCAGCACGTAGGGGTCGCCGGTGCGAGCGGCTTCGATCGCTTGGCGCTGGTGACGGTGGAAGCGGATCGGCTGGTCGAGGCCGGTGTCGTGCTGTGTTTCCTTGACTCGGAAGACCTTGGCGGAGGTCGGGTGGAGCAGGCCTTCAGCCACCAGGTCGTCGACCGACCCTCCGGGGGCGAAGTTCGGGTTCAGCGAGAGCCACGGCTGCGGCCACTGCTTCCCTGCTTCCCTGCTCTTGCGGAGCTCACCCTGGATGCGCTGGTCACGCGGCTCGACGAACGACGACGTGAATTCGGCATAGTCCTCCACCAGTCCGTCGCGTATGCCGAACACGTCTACGAGTCGAGACCCTACTTCGCCGCGGCGGGTTGTCGCTAACCCGACGCACCTCCGCTGGCCTGCCCTGGCACCCCTGCCTGTCTCAACGGGCAAAGGCCCTGCTTGGGTCATGGGCCTCGCCCCGCCGCCAGCCTGACCAGGCACCCCCGCCGACGAAGCCGACGGCCGCCGTTGGGCCGCCTGCCGCCCTTTCGCGTGGTGGCCGTGCCGGTTTGCGGTGCCTGATCGAGCCGTTTGCTGGGTGGCGTCAGCGGCGGGCTGATCGGGCCGGTTGTCGTCGTTCGGCTACCCGATGACCGTAGAGCAGTGTTCAAGTAGCGTTAGAGTAGTTGCAAAAGCGCAGGTAGAGGGCTCGCGAGCCGTTTAGAGTAGCTTTAGTGCCCTGGATGTCATCTGTGGTGGAGCGTCCAGTAGGCGCGGGGGTCCTTGGGGCTCTTGCCGACCCAGACGTCACGCAGCGCCTTATCGAGCTTCTGGCGGAAGATCTTGGCGTCGAGCAGATCCTGCACCCGCAGCCCGACCCGCATGGCCTTGTCGGCATAGGCCGGGCCGATGCCCGCTTGGTGGTGCCCAGCTTGGCGTGCCCGAGATGGCGCTCGTGCAAGGCGTCGAGCTGCTGGTGATGCGGCATGATCAGATGGGCGCTGCCGGACACCTTCAGCGCCGAGCAGTCCACCCCCTTGGCCTCGAGCATGTCGATCTCTGCGATCAACACCTGCGGGTCCACGACCACGCCGTTGCCGATCACGGGCATTATGTGGCCATAGAGGATGCCGCTGGGCACGAGCTGCAGGGCGAAGGTCTCGCCGTCGATCACCAGGATGTGCCCGGCGTTGTGGCCGCCCTGGTAGCGCACGACCACATCCATCTCCTTGGCGATGAGGGCGGTGAACTTGCCTTTCCCCTTGTCTCCCCATTGAGTACCGACGACGATGGTCGTGGGCACGGCGGTCTCCTTGCCGGGGACTCTTGCGGGGCAAGGATACGCCCAAACACCCCCGCCGAGCGCGATGCCCCCTGATCTCCTGGGGTGGGTAGCCGACGAGCGACACCGGCCCGCCCGCCGAGCCCCGACGGTTCCGCTAAGCGGTCAGCACAGGCTGTGGGAGCCCGATCCAGCCGTGGTCGCGCAGGCGATTCCAGGCGATCGTGATCTGTCGGTCGGTGAACATGCGTGACTTGCGCGCGCTCCAAGAGCGCACTCGGTCGATCACCCCCGGCAGATCATCAGGCTCGGGAGTCTCGTGCTTGGCGATCCAATGCACGGTGGACAGGAGCTCCATCCCGTAAGGCGACTCGAAGCCGTTGGCTAGCTCCAGCACCCGCTCCAGCCTTTCCGTGATCGCCGGGTTGCCTGCTAGTGCCTCGCCGGCTTCTTCGGCTGCCCCTTCGAGAACTTCGATGGGCTCGGATTCGGGGACCATCCTGGAGCCGTCTCCGAAGCCCCGGAGATGATGGCCCTCCAGCGCCTTCAGCATGTGCCTCAGGCTGTCGGCGTAGGGACCGTACAGGTTCGCTTTGTAGCGGAGGTTCAGCTCTTCGCCCGCCTCTTGCAGGAAGTACATGAGCTTCTGGAGCTCGACGAGAGACGTGCCGAACCCAAAGACGTCGTAGCGGTCGGCTGCCGCGACGAGGGCCGCTTTGCCCGGCGTCAAGACAGGCCTTGGGGTCGCAACCACCATCTCCGCGGCGCTGGGCGCGCCCATCGGGGGGTAAAGCAGGACGGTGATCCCCAGGCTGCCCAGAGCGTTTTCGATGCGGGGACGCACGTCACGCCACTCGAGTCCCCCGTTGCCGCACCCGAGCGCCGGAATGGCTACCGAGGAGACGCCTAGCTCCTTGACGACCCTGCGCAGATCGGCCAAACCCTTCTCGATGTCGGCCATGCGTGAGCCGGATCGCCAGTGTCCCTTGGTCGGAAAGTTGAATATCCAGCGCGGCTGGGTGAGCTGGCCCGAGTCGAAGACGAACACCTCTCCCAGGCGAACCTCCGCTAGCTTGCAGGCTCGCTCGTAGGCCTTGAAGTTCCCAGGGAAAGCGTTCTTGAACTGCAGGGCGATGCCCTTGCCCATCACGCCGACCGTGTTGACCGTGTTGACCAGGGCATCAACGTTCGCCTGGAGAAGGTTGCCCTCGGCCTCGCTGAAGTCAGTCATCAGAAGTACCAGCCACGTCGCACCCTGACAATAGTCGTGATCCCGACGCTGTCGAGGATCTGAGCCGCCCGCTCGGAGCGGGCCTCGTCGAAGGCCGCCACACCGAGCAGGGCGTCCCATGGCACCTGCCTGTGGACGAGAAACTCCGCCATCCTGCGCTCCCTGCGGTCAAGCTCGTCCGGCGTGTTGTTCCACATCGTCTGTTCCATCAGCCCCCAGTCGACGAGTTCGTCGATCCGTCCGATGTCATCGCTGAAGTCGGCGTGCTGCCAGTAGGCGTTGCGGTCCGTGAACACGAAGGTCAGCCCCAGCTCAACGATCCGGTCGATATGGCTCACCAGGTAGACGATGTCGTCTTGGCCACCCTCGTAGGAAGGGACATTTCCCTTGTGGATCGAGTAGAGCATCGGCGAGCGGGCGGCGTAGTAGAACGGCACATAATCCGCCACCACACCACCGGGACCACACGGAACCGGGCGCTCCCGACGACCCGCCTTGATCCGCGGAAGCCCGACCTCGGTCGTGAAACCGTCATCTGGCACCCGGCTATCCGCCACAAGGCCCTGCGTGGTGATCGATTCGAGGTTGGTCACGTGGGTGAAGTGGAACAGAAGCCCACGGATCGGAGTCGTCACAAACCAGTTCCCCTCCAGACTCGCGGTCCACGCAGCGACGGTACCCCGGCTATAGCCAAGCGCGGCACCTGTGGACCTGGCCGGCCGAAGTCGATGCGGCAGTCGGCCAACAGGCGGCCGGGTCGCAGTGGAGGGGCCGGGGGCGGGCCTCAGTTGAAGACGATCACCCGGTCGTCGGGTGAGTCGTCGGGCGTGTCGGTACCGTCAACAGGGCCGTCGGGGCGGGGTCGGCGAGGCGCCCCGCCAGCGATCGCAGCTGCAGGTCCACGATGGCCACCAGATCCTCGCGGGTCAGCTCCACGAAACGCACGATCTCGTCGATGCGGTTCACGAACTCGGGCCGGAAGAAGTCGCCGGGATCGCCGGGCAGGTTCGAGGTCATTATCAGCACCGCGTTGGCGAAGTCGACGGTGCGGCCCTGGCCGTCGGTCAGGCGCCCGTCGTCGAGAAGCTGCAGCAGCACGTTCGACACATCCGTGTGGGCTTTCTCGATCTCGTCGAAGAGCACCACGCTGTAGGGCCTGCGCCGCACCGGCTCGGTGAGCTGGCCGCCCTCGTCGTAGCCGACATAGCCCGGCGGCGCGCCGATCAGCCGGCTCACCGAGTGCTTCTCCATGTACTCGGACATGTCGATGCGGACCATGGCCCGCTCGTCGTCGAACAGGAACTCGGCGAGGCTGCGGGCCAGCTCGGTCTTGCCGACGCCGGTCGGGCCCATGAACAGGAAGCTGCCGATCGGGCGGTTCGGATCGGCGAGCCCGGCCCGGCTGCGCCTGATGGCATTGGCGACCACGCCGACCGCGGCGTCCTGGCCGACGACCCGCTCGTGCAGGTGCTCCTCGAGATGCACCAGCTTCTGCACCTCGCCCTCCATCAGGCGAGACACCGGCACCCCGGTCCAGCGGCTCACCACCTCGGCGATGTCGGAGTCGGTCACCTCCTCGGGCAGCATCGACTCCTCGGCCTGGATCCGCTCCAGGGCCTCGCTTGCCTCGGCGAGACGGCGCTCCAGCGCAGGGTCCTTCTCGATGTGCTTGCGGTACTCGTCGAGGGTGGTCGCGCCGACCACGGTGTGCAGCTGCCCGCGGGCCAGCATCGGCTTGAGCATGTTGGCGGCGTCCATGGCGCCCTCCGCGCCGCCCGCGCCGACCACGGTGTGCAGCTCGTCGACAAAGCTGATGATCTCGCCGTCGGCGGCCTCGATCTCCGCCAGCACGGACTGCAGCCGCTCCTCGAACTCGCCGCGGTACTTGGCGCCGACGACCATCGCCGACATGTCGAGGTTGACGAGCCGCTTGTCCCGCAGGCTCTCGGGCACGTCGCCATCGGCGATGCGCAGGGCCAGGCCCTCCACGATGGCGGTCTTGCCGACGCCGGGCTGAGGTACTGACGAGCGCATATTGGTTGAGCTGGTGATGTCTGCGATTCCCATCAACCAGGTCGAGGGCGTGTAACGCTTCAGCCGATCATCGACTTCCATCGCATCAATCCAATACATTGGCAGAGCGACACAGTCAGGGTCGTCCTTCTCAGCATCTGGGAGGTAAAGGGGCTGATTCTGGCGCTTCTTTGCAGTCGTGCTTCTAACAATCGATGCCGCTCGGTAGTCGTCAAGGGAGAGCATCATTCCCTGATAGAGCGGAAGCATTCTCTCGGCACTCCCAGTGAAGACGGCGCCTTCGAGATCCCAGCCGTCGGACTTCAGCTCCTCGCGTGTGTGGAAGAGGTGGGAGTCGGTGTTCATCATGAACATGAGCCGAAACGACAGCCCCCATGGATTGCCGTCCTCGTCGGGGAGGTTCTCGTCGATTAGGACGGGATGTCGGCGGTAGATGTCCATCGTGATCTCAGCATCGCGGCGGCTGCGAAAGACGGGGCAGGTTCCGGTGTTGGGGTTGAGCAGGCGGATCTCGTCTGGGGTCAGCTCGAAGCGTGAACATTCTCGTGCGAGATCGTCGGGATGAAGCTGGAAGAAGGCGAACTCTGCCTGCGGGATTCGCTCAGACCGCCCGGCTATGGTCAGCAAGCAGAACTTGAAGCTCCTGTGCACGCCACCAAACAGCGGTCGGCTGTTCTCGAAGTCGTAGAGCGACACCAGTGATGCTCGCTTGACGAGACTCCGAAGAAGTGCAGGTTGAACGAGTCGGTGGCGATCCCGGTCGGCACTATGGCACCTGCTCGACCGCTTGGCCCCACGATCCACGTGAAGTGCTCGACGAACAGCGAATAGGTGTTCAGCCGACCGAAGGCCGTCAGCGGGAAGCGGCCTGAGGCATGCACGAAGTGCTTGACGCCATCTGACAAACGTTGTCCCGCCGAGTAGCGGGCATAGAGCACTGAGTTGTCTCGCTCCAGGTTGTCGATGAGGCGCTCGCGGGCGGCAGCGTTCGGTGCAGCGGCTATCTCCGGTGCAGATGCTGCAAAGAACTCCCGAGGGTCGAACTGCACCTGATCCCAGGGCGGGTTGCCGAGCACGCACGTGAAGCCGCCGACCCAGCCTGGACCATCGCCCGACGCTGCCCCCTCCCCGACAGGGAAGATCTGCGGGAACTCAATGTGCCAATGAAAGAACCGGTACTCGTCGCTGATCTGCTGTACCGCCTGCGCTTCCTCGGCAATCTGGGACCCCCCCAGCCTCAGAAGTTGCGAAGCCGCCCGGCGACATCGGCTCCGGCTCACCCGACGAAACCGGCTCCGGGCAATCGGCGAGGCGGCGCAGCGTCGCGGTTGTGATCGCGGGACGGTCCTGGGTCTTGATCGCCATGAAGGCCGCGCACCAGGCATCGGCGACCAGACGCTTGCGACGCAGCTCCGGCGACGAAGCCGACGGCCGCCGTTGGGCCGCCTGCCGCCCCTTTCTCGTGGTGGTGGCCGTGCCGGTCTGCGGTGCCTGATCGAGCCGTTTGCTGGGTGGCATCAGCGGCGGGTTTCGGGCCGGTTGTCGCCGTTCGGCTACCCGATGACTGTTAGGGCAGTGTTCAAGTAGCGTTCAAGTAGCTGGAAAACCGCAGGTAGAGGGCTCGCGAGCCGTTTAGAGTCCGTTTAGAGCAGCGTTAGCTGCGCTTGTAGCGGTCGGCGAGGTAGTCGTCGACCCAGTTGCGGGAGCTTCGCCATTGCCCGTCGGGTCCGCGTGTTGCCTTGAGGCGCCCTCGTGCTGCGGCGGCTCGCAGGGCCGAGGCCTTGATGTCTGTAGTCGCCAGCGAGGCGAGGGGAACGATGCGTGCCGGTCCGGCCACGGCGGGGTACACGAACCGGTAGAGATTGTCGATGACCGCTCGGGCGATGATCTCTCCCAGGCTGCCGGGTCCGCCTTTGTCGGCGCGGCTCAGAGCCTTGAGATAGGAGCCGCGGTCGCGCTTGTAGATGATCGCCGGCGGGTAGCCGTGGCGGACCAGGACGAGGTTCAAAAGCAGGCGCCCGGTTCGGCCGTTGCCGTCGAGAAAGGGATGGATCTGCTCGAAGCGGCAGTGCAGCTCCGCCAGTTCGTCGGGGAACCCGAGCGTGCGACCTTCGAGCGCGTTGGCCGCCCCGACCCAATCAGACAGCGCCGCAGGCACCAGGGGAAACGACACCGGAACCATGCCACCGGGGAATGCCTGGATCTCGTGGCGGCGGAAGCTGCCCGGCCCTTCACGGTCAGAGGCCTGCGAGTGCGGTTCCACGTCCCACACGGGACCCATCGCCTGCTCGTGCACCTGGCGGATCTCGGTGAGCGTGACCACCCTGTCGTGGCCGGCGGCTTCGGCGGGGCTGCTGGCTTGGCGATACACCCACTCGGCGGCATTGGCGTAGCCGCGGACCTCCAAGTACTCGCGAAGCTCCTTGTTGCCGACGGCGCGGCCCTCGGCCAGCAGCTTCTCGACCTGCTTCAGCACGAGGGTGTTGCCCTCGATGGCCGTGGAATGGTGCGCCTCCTCGTACCAGATCCCCCGCCAGATGTCTGACGCCTCAGCAGGCGACGGCAGCCCACCCAGGCGGTCCCACAGCTCGGCAACGCCGTCTTCGAGCCGGGTGTAGACGTACTTGCGGGAGGGCCGCCCGTGCTGTCGCTGAATTTGTTCGCCAGACACGGACCTAATTGTGCCGCACAAATCATGAATTTGTCGCGTCTGCGCAAACCTAATCGCACAAAACACTTTTGTCGTTGATGTTCTTGCTGCTGCAGTTTGTCAATGCCTGTCCTGGCTTGCCGTGACCCAGCGCCTCCAGCAGACAGCCGAGCCAATCGCAGACAGCGAGCAGAGCATGCGGTGATCGTCGTCGCCAAACGGCCTCAGAGATGGCCACCGCACGGCCTAATCCAGAAGCGAACTGAGCGCTCGGCCTCCAGGACTGCCTACAAGGCCCAGCTCGACCTCGGCACGCGCGACGAGGGCCAGCGGCTCAAGCTCACCGTCGGCCTCAAGTTGCGCGTTCACGATCCGGTCCAGCCCAGCGCCAACTAGGCTGAGAGAGGTTCTCGTGGTTGCGTGCAACGCGGATGAACGTAGCGAGCCGGCGTGAGCAATGGTGTTCCGCTGGTTGTAGAGGCGACGAAGCGAGTCCGTTAGGTACTCCTTGATCCGTGCGAGTTCACTCATCGGCTTGTGGAGAATGGCGATGATCCGATCCTGAGCAGCCAGATCGCTGCTCTCCGACAGGCTGAGTCGTTTGCCCACCATGAGATGGCGCTCGACGAGTAGCGCCTTTGCGTGGGTCGACAACGTATCGGCCAATGAGCGCTTCAGTGAGTCACTTGTGCTTCCTCTGTGCTGGTATGCGAGGTGAGTGAGTTCGGCTCGCGGCAGCGAACAGGCAACGAGGGCCGCTAACCGATCCGCAGCCAAGTGGTGCTTTCGCTCCTTCGCTCGGATGAGAAGAGCCTCGATAGCAAACCATGCACCCGTGATCGCTGCGCTGGCGGTCGGCGACTCTGCATAGGAGACAAGTTCGAGGGCGTCGTTGGTCGCAGGCGGCAGACCACCGTCGAAGCGATATGCGGCACTTGCGTGGAGCAGCCGAGGGATCTCCATCTGCCGGTGGGTGGAACGAACCCCATAGCGCCGGGCATTGCCCGCTATCCGAGCCCACCCAGCGATACGGATGGTGTCATCAGAGGGTCTGGCGACCTTGGCTCGAGCATCGGCCTGAGCGATCGTGACTCGGGCGGCCTCAACCGCCGACCATGGGTCGCGGCTCTCGATCCGGAGAAGGAACCCACCCGAGTGACGGCCCGGTTCCTCGACCGGCACGCTCTCGCGAAGCCATGCCGCCGCCGCGTGGCCATCAAGCCAACTCACTCGTCCACCATCAGCTTGTGGCTTGCCATAGGGGGCGTCGCACGGAACGAAGACGTCGAAACTCCGCTGAGGCATCCTGTTCACCATTGCTCGGGCCGCTTTAGCCAGGTCGCCGACGCTCGTCAGGTCCGCAGCCACCGCGGTTATCCACCGATGGAGATGGTCAGGGCTCAATCCCAGGTCGAGAAGGTGAGCGGCAAATGCTCTGGCGGTGAATTCAACAGGCGGTTCTGAAGTTGACACGCACCAGTTGTCAAGATAGTCATCATCTAGGCGACGAACTAGATGAGCGAGTTCGTCGCGGGCCGTGACCGGGACCTTCGAAGGCGGCGATGTGTCGAGTTCGTCGAGGCGAGACGTGATCTCGCTGGCCAGCGGTGCTGCCCCGGGATCGCAGCCAACTTCGCGTTTGGCGGTCCCGACCACGTACCTGAGGCCGTCGGTGCTCGGGACAGCGCCGGTGAGGCATGCATCAGCGTACTCGATGACCTCCGTAAGCCCGAGCGTGGTGCCTACATTCCAGAGCCGGCGGTGCCATGGGGTTCGGTGGGCAAAGAAGTCGCCAAGCCTGGCGAGAATCAGCGTCGTCGGGTTCGGAGCTTGTCTTTGCGGTGCGGCCACGGCTCAGGTACGCTAATGCCGTGGACGGCACCTAGGTGTCCGTCACGGTCTACACGGGAGGAGCCGCCCTTCGGGGCCGCTCCTCCCTTTACCGTCCCAGCGCCGGCCGGGCTAGTAGTTCTCCCGGATGTAGGCGTAGGCCCGGTCGAACAGCTCGCCGGTGGGCGGCAGCGAGAAGCGGCGCAGCGTGAGCCGCAGCTGCTTGCGCACCTCGAGATCCTGGGGCACCGAGGTCTGCCAGCCCGTCCCCCGAGCAGGCGCCACCAGCGCATCGACGGCCTCCACCACCTCGTCCACGATGGCCGGGCGCACGTCGGGGGCGAGCTTGGCGGCCCGCAGCTCTTCCAGGCGCCGGTGAGGCTGCGCCACACCCGATGCGGGTCGCTGCAGGAGACCCTGCGGCGGATGCGTTCTTCCAGCCGCTCCAGCACCTCGCCGGCAGTGGGCGCCGGCCGGGGCACTTTAGAACGGGCCACGTCCTCGTTCAGGTCGCTCCGTCGTAGACGGTGTATGGGGCCGGCCGGGTCGAACTTCACGGCCGTGAACCCCGCCTCGACCTCGCCGCGGCCGCCTCGGCGGCAGCGTTCGGGGCGCGGTACACGGCGGCTGCGCTGTCCGCGGCGTGGGTCTCGGCGGGATCGGGGTACAGGTAGGTGTAGGCGCGGAGTCACTCGTGTACCAGCGCACCCCAGAAGCTCGTATACCGGCTTGCCGACAGCCTTGCCGCAGATGTCCCAGCAGGCTGTCTCGACGTCCGAGAGCACCGCGCCGAGCGAGATGTCGGGGCGCAGCGTGTAGCCCGAGCCGTAGGTGTTGCGCCACATGCTCTCGATGCGGAACGGGTCGTTGCCCACGAACCAGCGCTGGGCGGTGTCCTCGATGCGGATGCTCAGCCGCAGCTCATCCGTGTGCTAAGTCCAGCGAGCGGGCCAGCTCGATGGCCTCGTCGAAGCTCGGCCGCCATCCCCAGATCATCTCCTGTAACACCGGGTGATCCCATGCGTCTCTGGCGGCTCTGTTGGCTTCGGTGCCTGGGGTGAACACAGGGCTGGTACCCCAGCCTCCCGTCGGGCGGGGGCTGCCGCTGACCCCGCGACGGTGCTGCCAGGCGCGTTCGTAGTATTCCTCGGAAAGCCAGGCGAGCGCCTCGCGGACCTGCTCGGCGTACTCAGACCGTGCGATGCTGGCGATGTCGTAGACGTCACGGAGCCGATGTTGCACGGCGGCGAGGTTGCCGTGGACAGCTCTCGAATGCTGCGCGTGGAACTTGTTGGCGGCAATCGTCTCGATACCCAGCAAAGGCACTACCAGTTCGCCCAACTCAGGGAACTCCTCGATCTCCTCGGCGGTGGCGACTCTGCCCATCAGCGACACGACTTGACCGTTCCGCAACATCCCCTCGATGGCTGGTTCAACAGCAATGTCGGCTTTGAGGAAAGGCGCATCGGCTCGCTCGACGTGGACCCGCACTGTCAGCGCGGTGACTCCTTTCCCTACCCTGATTTCCGGCTTCAGAATTCGTTCCCGAGCCGCAGCGTCGAGCAACCACCTCACAGACTTCTTCGCTTCCTCCTGCAGCTTCTTGTCGAACTCGTCGGCCAGCAACAGCACCCCGAAGTCCAAGTCCTCCGAATACCGCTCCGACACGTGGTAGCCGTTTGTCAGCGCAGTGCCTCCGCCGAGCCCGAGCAAGGCGATTTCTTCGCCAGTAGCGCGATGCGCCACACGATGCCCAGGGGCGCAGCCTGCCAGCGTCCCTGCGAGCAGGTTGTGCAAGTGATAATCACGCGTGACGTTTAAGCGACGCACTCCGATCTGCGCTTCGGCTCGCACGGCTATCTCAGCGAACCTCTCGGGATGTCCCGACAGCCCATAGCCTCCTTCGATTACTGACAGCCGTCGCAGATCGTCTTTGGGGTCGGGACGCCCAGGAAGCCCTGACACAGCAGTCACTTGTGGCATCCCTGGAGCCGCTGCCGCAGGATCGGGTCTGTGCTTCATGGTGCAGCCCGTCCCGCGCTGGCATGGCCGACCGTCGCTGATCCTGGGCTTGCCGCAGATCTCTCTAGGCCGCTTCGGCACGGCCCCACCTTCCTGTCTGCTCAGCCGGTATCCGTGCGCACAGATCCGCTATGCGCTCCTGGAACACCGCCCTCGGCTCGCAAGGCCATCTCGCGCTCGGGCTTATCTCCGTCTCAGCAGCCCAGCGAACGGCATCGGCGCGGATCGTCGACGGGTAATACAGCTTGGCAATCGAGGTGCCGTCAGCAACCCACTCCACAGCGTCGTCCCATTCCTCCTCGGAGAGCCCGAAATGCTGGACCGCCTCGATCAATGAGACCTCGGCCCAAGACAGCCGCTCTCGGCGCTTGTTGGCTGGCCGGTGGACGTAGGCGGTGAACCTGTCCAGCGGCGCCGTCTGGCGCATGGTGGCGATCCGCTCCCTGGCGGGGCACTGCGTGCTCCAGTCCATCCAGTTCGTCGCCGAGCAGTCGGCGTATCCGCTGCCTGGCCCGGCGTAGATGAGTGCTGCCAGGTTGGGGTCGTGTGGCCGCGGGTTGCCGCTGGACCAGCGGCTGACGCGCCAGTAGAAGCCCTTTCCGAGCCTGCGGATCGGCGGGTCGTCTCCTTGAGCGAGACGGCAGAGCATGACCGAGGCGATCCGTGACGGAGCCGGCACCTCGTACTGCCAGAAGAAGCTGCCCTCTGGAAGTGCCATGACCCAGGCGCGGGCTTCCGCCGTCGGGGTGGACGTTCGGGAGCGGGGGGAAGCAGTGACGGGTGCGGTCATGCCGACAGGATACAGCAAGGATTCACGGGTGTTATCTACGTCGATGAATCCTTGCCGTTCAGTGCATAGCTACCTCGCCTCGCGCGATCGGGTGCCTCAGGGCTGCTGCTCGAAGCGGCAGGGCGGGTACGGGAACCGGCAGGGGTAGCTTTGCGCCATGGCATTCACACTGCCTCCGCTTCCCTATCCTGCCGACGCTCTGGCGCCCCACATCAGCGAGCGCACGCTCGACTTCCATTACGGCAAGCACCACGCCGGCTACGTAGCCAACCTCAACCGGCTCACCGACGGCAGCGACCTCGCCGAGGCCACATTGGAGACGATCATCAGCGGTGCCGAGCCGAGGCCGCTGTTCAACAACGCGGCGCAGATCTGGAACCACACATTCTACTGGAACTCGATGCGCCCCGACGGCGGCGGCAACCCCGGTGGCGACCTGGCCGCTGCGATCGCCTCTGACTTCGGCAGCGTGGACGCCGTCAAGCAGCGCCTCGCGGAGGAGGCAGTGGGCAACTTCGGCTCGGGCTGGACCTGGCTGGTCAGCGGCGGCCTCGGGCTCGCTGTGGTCAACACCGACGACGCCGACACCCCGCTGCGAACCGGGCTCAGGCCGCTGCTGGCCATCGACATCTGGGAACACGCCTACTACCTCGACTACCAGAACGCCCGGGCGGCCTACGTGGAAGCGTTCATCGAGCACCTGCTCAACTGGGAGTTCGCCGAGGCCAACTTCTCCTGACCCCACCCCCTACGACCGAGACCCGGGAGGGTCGAGATCAGTGCCCTGCCCGTCGCGCGGAGGGCTGAGCGACTGTATCTTTATCCCAACGGAGAATGCTGATGGGACGAGTGCTCAAAGCCGATAGAGCCGCGTATCTGCGACGTGGTGAGAGAACTGGCCGGTGTATTCACCGGCCTCTATGAGGAGGACGAACTCGAAGCTCTGCGATCCGAATGGGATTAACCCACCTCGATGCTGGCGTGCTCATCGGGTTCTTGAACCGCGACGATCGAAGCTGCCCGGTGGCAGGCGGGTCACCGATCCTTGCGGCTGCCGGATGCTCTGATGATCGCCACCGCAATCGAGACCGAGGCCGAGAGGCTCGTCACCACAGACCGGTGATCTGCGCCTCCAGCGCATCCAAGCACGCATCGATCGACCCCACCACAGCCACAATCCGCCGCTGCTCGGCAATCGGCGGAACGTTCACGATCATGTTGGCGAACGCATCTTCTTTCCAACGATTCCTGCTCACTTTTGTGGACCCTGTGGACTCAATCTCAATCTGGAGCCACACAGACGGCTGGCACATCATAAACTTGAGGTAGACACGATCCAATCGAGCCGGATCAACTTCAAAAGTGGAAATTCGCCGGATACATAGCTGACTGACAGGCCGGGCGGGATCAGTCCGAATGAGCCCTTCCAGGCGAAGAGTCTGCTGTAAATGAAGTCTCCAGTCGGAACTGCATAGAAGGCGGAGGCCTTCGTCGTCTCGGACGAGACCACCTCTCGAAGGAACGCACCTTTGCCATACCAGCGAACTCCGAGTAGCGGATATGCCTGGCCTGGCTCTACCCGTACCTTGCGCTTCACCTGCGACACCAAGTCGCCAATCCGCAACCGTTGCCAGCCCCTACTGTCCATAGCCGGTGGCCTTCAATCGCTCGAGCATCACCTGCTGTGTAGCTGCGGTGACTTCTGCGGACTCCTCGAGGGTCGAAGAGAGCGTCGATGTCGGCCTTGCTAAGGGAGTTCTGATTGCGGCCTGGCTGGAACCGCTCGGCACCATCGATTATGCGGACCTTGCCTACCCAGTCGGGGTGCTTGGACTTGCGCAGGATCAGCAGGCAGGCCGGGGTGGCGGTGCCGTAGAACAGGTTCGTTCCGAGCCCAATGACTGTCTCGAGCAGATCAGATTCGATCAAATACCGGCGGATCCTTGCCTCGGCCCTGGAACGAAACAGAACCCCGTGGGGCATGACCACTCCGACACACCCCGCGTGGCAGAGGCGAGCATGTGTTGGAGCCATGCCATATCCGCAGTGTTTTTTGGCGGCACACCGCCGTACCCCGAGCGCCGGTGCGGGTCGGTCGCCCAGTGTTCCTGGCCCCATTTCTTGAGCGAGAAGGGCGGGTTGGCGATCACCACGTTGAACGTAGAGAGTCTTCCGAGATCGTCGGTGAACTTGGGGGCTCGGAGGGTATCGCCTCTGACGATCTGAGCATTGTCCACGTCGTGCAGGTAGAGGCTCATGCGGCCGATTGCAGACGACGTCTGGTTGATCTCCTGGCCGTAGAAGCGCATCTGCGCCACAGACTTGCCCGCTGCGGCCACGGCATTGGCGGATTCGATCAACATGCCGGCCGAACCGCCGCCGGGTCGTAAATGATGTCGGTCGGCTGCAGATCGAGGATCCGCACCAGCAGATGAATCACCGCTCGTGGCGTGAAGAACTGGCCAGCCGAAACGGCGTTCTCGTCGGAGAACTTGCGCAGCAAGTACTCATAGCCCGCACCGAGCATGTCGTTGGGCACCCGCGACGGCGAGATCACGTAGCGGTTGAAGTGCTCGATGAGGCGCACCAGGCGTTCGGGCGGGATCGGTCCAGGCGGCGGTGCCGAAGATGCCCGCCAGGCGCTGCGGGTTGGCTTCCTCGATCCGCTGGGTTATCTCCTGGACCAGCACTCCGTGGTTCTCGGCTGCCCGCCGCAGATCGTTCCACTGGCAGCCCTCCGGGATGGCACACTTGTGGAAGTCCGCCTCTATCTCAGCTTCAAGACCCTCTCCCCCCCCTCTGCCGGGGCTGGCTCCCGCTGACACTCAGGCGATCCCAGCTCGCTGGGTTGCAGGCGTCCGCAACAGCTAAGCCTCAGCGTCCGTACCGATAAGCCTCAGCGTCCGTACCGAACCCGGTACACGGAGACGTGGCCGAGTCAGGTTGAAGGCGCTTACCTGCTAAGGAAGTAACGTCGCAAGGCATTCGAGGATCCGAATCCCTCCGTCTCCGCCGTGTGATGTGTCAGGACATCGGCAACATTGAACCCAAGCGGTTGTGGGGTTGTCACTCGCGGGACTGGCTATGGTGGGCCGAAGCCGGGGGCGGAGTAGCCAGCGTGCCGCGGATTCCTTGGCCGACCGCGGCGCTGGGGCGATGCATTGAAGCCGCTCAGCTGCCAGAGTACCGTGACATTTGTGAGTCTGATCGCTGTTGACGAGCTTCCTGTCGAGCCTCTTGATGCCCGGCGACGGGTAGCACATTCAGAGGTCGAGTCGGACGAGTTCCGCCGGCAGCAGATCGCGGCGGCACGCGACGCCGGAGCGTCGTGGGCTGCGATCGGCGAGGCGCTCGGGGTGAGCCGCCAGTCCGCCTGGGAGTACTTCACCAGGCTTGTCCGCCACGAAATCGCAGCCAATGTGGCGGAATCGGACCTCGCCGAGGATGAAGCGATGAATATGGCTGTCGAGGAGGTTCGGGTTGAGCGCCATCGCCGCGGTCTCCCTCCGCGGGCGTGAAGGCTGTTCTCGACGCGAACGTCATGATCTCTGCAGCCATCGCAGCTGGAGCGTCGCATCGCATCGTTGCCCGCTGGCTCGACCTGGGGGATCTCGATGTGGTGGTCTGTCCGGCCCTGATCGCCGAGGTCGAATCCGTGCTCGACCGGGCGAAGATTCAGAAGCGGATCAAGCCGGACCTGGCCCGGCGGTACAGCGATCACCCCGGCCGCTCTTGAGTCTGTGCTCGCTGATGATGGCTGATTCAAGTCCCTTCCGAGCCGGGTCGATCAGCGGCCCGACGGCGCTGGCCTGGCGACGACACCACGACCTGGTGACGACAATCGAGATGCCAAATGCCGCCGCTGCCGCCATGCTGCCAACACAACACTGATACCCGTAACGTTTAACCCAGCCGCGGGACGGCAACTAAGGCTCAGTTGTTCAGCGGGTCTCAAGGCCTGACGTGTCCT
Organism: Acidimicrobiales bacterium; assembly: GCA_965214945.1. GTDB lineage: Bacteria > Actinomycetota > Acidimicrobiia > Acidimicrobiales > Aldehydirespiratoraceae > JAAXHB01. Next base: position 2,427,096 of record OZ244029.1, read on the forward strand.
GGGCCCGTTCACAAAGCAAGTCTCTGTTCGGTAAGCGCAGAAGTTGAGTCGGTAGGTGCAGGAGTTGAGGCTCGGGTGGTTGATCACTGCCACTCTCGGGTAGTGGCTCGGATACTTCGGGCAACACCTCGCTGCCCGAAGTAGGCATGTTGTTAGTAGGCATGTTGTTGCTTGACTCTTCACTGCTCATGGCAACAGTCTACCCGGTCAGACCATCAGACAGACAAACAGCACACAGAACATCACTACGACCACAACGAACAGTGCTCGCAAGGCGTTATGGAGGCGATGAATCCGCCTTTCGTTTTTTTGGAGGGTCTCCTGGAGGTTGCGTGCCCAATCCCGGTACACCTTGCCTGGCGTGGGATTCATCGCCCTTATATCCTTGATAGTCTGTTTAGCGTCCCGCCCGACGAAATGCCAAACCTTGCGGGGAAGCCAAATGTAACCAGCGAAGCACAGGCCAACGAGAACCAACAAGAGCACAACCCATATGCAGCCTTCGTGGAGTTCATCGGTGTTGGAAGCAAGCCCCGTCATGACAGACACGATGAGCGCCCCGATGATCAACGCCCTGCCAGCCGCGTTGCGGATGTTCTCCACCACCATCTCCTGCCGAATGATGGCGTCACGCTTCTCGATATAAAGGTGCTCGTAGATCTCCTTCCGAGCGGCGTCGTCCTGGCTTGTCACGGTGGCACGCTACCTCGCTCTCCATTTCGGTCAGGCATCTGCGGAGCTTGGCCTGGCGCTCTCGCCGCTTGCCGTGCCGCGAGCGAACAGCCATCTCGGTGGATGGGGCTTTGGAGGCCCTACATTGGTAGCCTAAAGCGCCCGTAGCTCAGTCCGGATAGAGCATCTGACTGGGGGTTCGAATCCCCATCCCTAACCGCACACGCTACCCAGCATTCTGCTCAGGCCAGAAATCAGCGGTGCTTTAGGACAGGTGGCACAGACTGCGGCTCAAGGGTGGCGACTGCGACTCAAGGGCGGCTTGCTCTCAGCCGGATAGCGGGCTAGCAGCCTTGAAACCCACCCAGGAGACACGCCATACAGCCGAACCGTCTCGGCCTGGGACGGCCCATCGAAGAGGACGTACAAGACGGTCGATCGACGCTTCGACATTGTCCATCATTGCCGCCATGTAATTTCTGATGTCCTGACACATCGCTTGGTCATGTCCTGAACCACCACACCCTCACCCACTCCACGCGTAATGAACCTCACCGGGTATTGCGCAGGCTCCGACCTTGAGAGGATGGAGCAGTCAGGCAAAGGGTCAGGTGCTTGTCGGGGCTTCTTGCTCGATGGCACCTCGGTGTCGTGCGATCCTTCTGACCACCTGGCTTCCGATCGCATTGAGTCCGCCAACGGCGATAGCAATCAGGAGCAGTCCAGGCCCGAACGTCGTTGAGGTGACGGACCCGCTGCGCTCGAAGGCCCAGACGGTCACTCCGAGAATCTCTAGGGACCTCGAAGGCCAGTCCGATGTGTCTGCGACGATCCCTGCAAGCAACGCGACCGGCAGCGCGATGGCGATACCCACTGCGAACCCCAGCACGAACGCCTTCAAAGTAACCATCGTCGTTCCCCTCATCGTTGCTCCACTCGGCTCATCTGCCACGTTGCGGTCCCGAGGCCAACGGCCATTCCGACGACGATCATGGCGAACGCGACAGCCGTTTCGCTGAGAGCGGCGACGGAATCGGACTGGCCGATCAAGGCCATCGTAGCCGCAAGCCAACTGGCCCCTGCGATGGCCGCGGTGGCGTAGGTGAGGATCTGGGCGAGCACCGATGTCGTGTCCAGCGGCATGAGCACGCCGGTAACGACCACCGGGCCGCTCAAGAGCAACACAAGCAGGATCACGTTCCCGAGTTCAGCGATGTCGGTCCCAGTGGCGGCGAAGAGAGCCACGGCGAGGCCGGCGAACAGCCCGAGAGCGCCGGCCAGAGCAACCCCGATACGGCTCATGGCGCGCGCGGCAGGCTTGCCCGGCGCTGATCCCCAGAGCCAAAGAGCCTCGACGTCGATCCAGAAGGCGGCCAGAGGCAAGAGCAGGACTCCAAGCAGGGCGATCACGACTCCCAGCGCCGACGCCGCACTGGGATCGACATCGGTTGTGGCCGCCGCGAAGCCGGTCGCTGCGAAGGCGAGCACCACCACCGACAGCAGGTGGCCTCGCATGGCAGGCCTGCGCCGCAGCACGCGGCTGGTCACCGCGCAATGCACGAAGCCGGCCCGCCGGATAGGGCGGAATCCGCGAACCGCGGTCCGGCGATGCACCGGTGACGGCACGGCCACCAGCTTCACCCAGTACAGAACTGCTGCAGCGGCTGCGCCCGCAAGCAGCACGGCATGCAGCACGGCCGGACCCTCGACGATGGAATGAGCCGCGATCGCCACGAGGCCGAGCTCGGCCTCGCCGCCGATCAGGCCTGCCAAGAGCCAGACCGTGCCTGTGAACGCGCCCGCCTCGATCCAGGCTCTGACCTGGCGGACGCGGGCGGCTTCGACCGCGACACCTCCCAAGGCCGCCGCGATGATCATGGCTGCGATCACCAACGGCGTAGCCGCGACGCCGCCCGGCGCGACGGCCATGATCGGGCCGAGGTAGACCACGATCGGCACGGCCAGAACCAACGATGCCGCCACCACCGGGCCGAGGGCGTGCGCCACGGCAAGGCTGCGCGCCGACACCGGGACCACATGGAGCTGCTCGTCCACGGCATCCAGCCGAGGCAGCGTGCTCGAGCACGTAACACCGACCAGCACTGCCATGACGATGAAGACGGCAGCGAAGCTGCTGGCAACGTCGTCGTCTGTCAGCTGCGACTCGAACGATTCGGCAGTTCTTGTGGCGGCGTACCAGAGAAGATACGGCCCAGCGACGACGAGCAGCCCTCCGAGCACTGCCAGAGCCGGGTTTTGGCGCAGCAGAGCCTTGAGCCGTCGGAGCGGGGCGATCAGCGAGGCCCTAATCAGCGGCCAGAGCATCACGCACCTCGTCGACCATCGCGGAGCGCTCAGCCACCTTGAGCAGGACGTCTTCGAGGTCTTCCGCGGCGAAGCGGCGAATCTCGTCCTCGACAGGCCCGTCGAGCTGAACGACCCCCGACATCAGCATCACGACCTTGTCGCAGACCTTCTCGGCGAATCCCAGATCCTGGGTGGCGACGAGCACAGCCGAGCCGTTGCGGGCGAGCTGTCTGATGATCGTGCGCAGGACCACGACCGCCTCGGGGTCCAAGGAGGCGGTCGCCTCGTCGACCAGCAGGAGCCGCGGTCTCAGCGCCGCGGCAGCGGCGATCGTGACCTGGCGGCGCATGCCCATCGACAGCGTCCCCAGAGAGTGGTCGGCGCGGTCCGAGAGACGGAACGCCTCCAGCAGATCGCGCGCCACCGTCATGGCGTCGGAGCGCTTGTGGAGCGACAGGAACACGTCGATGTACTCCACGATCGTCAGCTCGTCGAGGCCCGTCGCCTTGTCGGGGACCAAGGCGAGCGCTCGGCGGGCGGCTTCGTTGCGGGGGTCGAGACCGTTGACGCTGGCTTCCCCGCGGTCGGGGACCAGGAGCCCCGCGATGACCCGCAGGGTCGTGCTCTTGCCCGAGCCGTTCGGGCCGACCAGGCCGGTCACCGCCCCGGCAGCGCACGAGAAGCTGACATCGCTCAGAGCGGCGACGCTGCCAAAGGACAGAGAGACGTTGCGGATATCAGCGACGACTGTCACCGGTCCCTTTCTCCAATGGGTCAGTCTTACAGGCTGTCGCCGTGGCCTCAACCTCTATGGCGGTGAGTCGGTCGATCGCGGCCAGCTCGGCGAGGATCTCTGCTGAGTGCTCGCCGATCTTCGGGGGCCGGCGGACCGTCGCCTGCGTCTCGCCGTCGACCCGGATCGGCGACCGCACCGACACGAAGTCGCCGTCGCTCACGGTCGGCCGGGTGTTGACATCGCGGCCCCAGGCGATGGCCTCGGCGATCGAGTTGATCGGCCCGCACGGCACCTCCTCGGCACGCAGCCGCCGCACCCATTCGGCACGGCTGCGGGCTGCCAGCACCGGCGCCAGCTCGGCATTGAGCGCCTCCACATGGACGCGCCTGGCGGTGTTGTCGGCGAAGCGCGGATCTTCTGGCAGGTCGGGCCTGCCGATCGCCCTGCACAGGCCAGCAAAAAGCTTGTCGTTGCCAGCGGCCACGATGAAGTCGCCATCGGCTGCAGAGTAGGACTCGTAGGGAGCTATCGAGGGGTGGCGGTTGCCCGCCCGCTTCGGCTGCGCGTCGGCCATGAGCGCTGCTGTCTGGTGATTCAGCGTGGCCGCCAGCGCCGTGTCGAACAGCGAGACCTCGATGTGGCGGCCCCGGCCTGTGAGCTTGGCCGCATGCAGTGCCGCTAGCACGCCGACGGCGGCGTTGAGCCCGGTCATCATGTCGACGATCGGCACACCCACCCGCAGCGGACGACCTTCGGCTTCGCCGGTGAGGTGCATGGGTCCGCCCATCGCCTGGGCGACCAGGTCGTAGCCGCCGAGTTCGGCTGCGGCGGAGTCGGATCCGTAAGCGGTGATCGTGGCGGTGACCAGATCACGGCGGTCGGCCCGCAGCGTGGGCGGGTCGAGCCCGAGCCGGGCCATGTAGCCGGGCTTGAAGTTGTCGATCACGATGTCGCCGCTCAGCGCCAAGCGCCGGGCTGTGGTCACGTCGGCCTCGTTCTTGAGGTCCAGGACAATCGAGCGCTTGTTGCGGTTCAGCGACGAGTAGTAGGTGGACTCGCGTTCGGGGGCGCCGGTTTCGTCGTCGATCATTCGCCACGGCGGACCCCACTGCCTGGTGTCGTCGCCGATTCCCGGGCGTTCTATCTTGATCACATCCGCGCCAAGGTCGCCCAGCGTCTGGCCCAGCAGCGGACCTGCCAGAACCCGTGAGAAGTCGATGACACGCACGCCGCTGAGGGGTGTTCCGTCGGCACTGCGGGTCATGGGGTGGGACATGGGCGTCTCTGTGGATCCTCGGGCTGTGCCGGTTCGGCTGCGGGATTACGGCGAGATTACGGGCTTGCGGGCCAAACGTTGCGGCCCGGAATCTGCGCCGCTAGGAACTGCGGGATGACACCGTATTCGTGTGCTCAGCGGGAGGTTATCCACACCCACACGGTGCTAGGCTGGCGTAGTTGGTGACCTCGCTCGATCCCGCCTCCCGGGTGAGTCGTCGAGCCAAAGCCGAGCCTGCCGTTGCCGACATCACACCTGGTGAGGTGGTGCAGTTCGAACGGCTCGGATACTTCGCGAGTGGCCTCAACGACGGCCCTGCCGATGCGCCGACGCTGTTCCATCGCACGGTCGACCTTCGAGACGAGTAGGCCAACATCCAACGCCGCCGATGATCCCTGTGGGCGCGCCAGCCTCGTTTGAGGAGCGGTGGGACGATTGGCGCGACGTCTGGCTTGAGGCCATCCACAAAGAGGTCATCCAACTCCATCTCCGCCGCAAGATCCGCTACGAGTTCCTGGCCCTTCTCGCAGCCCACGAGACAGATGCTGGTCGCCAACCGGACACCATCTTCGCCGCCACGTTCAACCGAATGTACGTCGATTCCACCGTCATGGCCATTCGCCGTCAGGCTGACTCCAACCCGCGGACGCTGTCGCTCTATTGTCTGCTGAAACAACTGAAGCAGTACTGCGAGCAGTTTACTCGCGAGGCTTATGTCGAGCGGTGGTTGCGCAAACTAGGGCTGGACTTGAACAGCGACAACGACCGGATTCGCGACGAGGCTACTTATCACCTCCAACAAGCCAACCATTCGTTCGATCAGTTCACCGACAATCCTGGGGCCTCGCATCTCGAGGACAGCGGGCTCGCAACCGATCAAAAAGAGCTTCGCAAGAAGACGAAGAAGATCAAGACCTACGCTAACAAGCAAGTGGCTCACCACGACCGCATCCCGCCGAATGAGATCCCAACCTATGGCGAAGTTGACGCTGCCATTGACTGTTTGGGCGAACTGCTCCAGAAGTACAACTTGCTGCTGGACCAGAGCCAACTGTTTGAGGTCACCCCGTATATCCAGGGTGACTGGAAGGCCCCCTTCCGCCGCCCACTGGTGACCTAGACAGGCTGGCCCGCCTCAAGCGACCAGAAGACCCACGCGCCGGCTGACCGCACGCTTCGGGAGTGGTCAGATGATGGCTTCGTGCTCCACGAAGGCTACGAGTTCGTCGTCCACCGTGAAGCGCATGGCCACAACTGCTCGCTCGCCGCTGGGCTTCGTGAAGCGATCGATCTCGCAGGCGGTGATCGTCACGCTTGCGCCGGGCTCGACCCGGCTGATGTGGAAGATGTCGCTGCGGGTGTGCACCCAAGGGCCGCGCACCAGGTTGCGGGCGAACACCGCGTTGGCGAGCACGGGCCACACCACCGGATGCACCAAGCCGAAGCCTCGGTAGCGGGGGTCGTCGTCTCCACAGCGCAACCCGTAGCCCATCAGCGGCTCACCGAGTTCCACCACCATCGGCTCGAAGGCGCGCCCGAAAGGCTCGAGATCGGTCTCAGACAGCGCCTCAACTGTCTCCGGCACGGTTCGGGGCACCAGTCGGGCGCACTCGAGATCGCCCATACAGGCGGCGAGTCGTCCGTCGATCTGTCGCACCTCGACCAGTTCATCGGCCAGAACCGGTGCCCGCAGAGTCAAGGTGCCGCCACCTCGGCTCGCCCAGTCCGAACCGTATAGCTCCACGGCGGCCCGCACGAGATAGGCATACACGGTAGTGCCGGCCACGATCGCCCCTGCGAACCCGGCCTCGATACCACCCTGCTCGGTGTGAACCGGGTTGTCGGAGTGCTCGGACAGGTTGACGGCGTTGATCGAGAACAGCGGTTCGCCGTGCATCGCGGAGCCCGGAATCGAAGGAGGCGCAGTCATGTCGCCAGATCAGCTTGGCCGACCCGCCTGGCTAGGGTTGGCGGCCAAGCGAAAGAAAGGTGCATCGATTGGGGATCTTCCGAGGGACAAAACGATTCTTTTTATGGGGCAGGTCGTGGCTCCGATTCGCTGACGGTCTGGCCCGGACCCGACCGGGACGGGCTTACGCGGTCTTAGCCGGCACTCTGATTGTCGCCGCTGGGCTGATGCTGCTGTCGTCCGACCGAAACAGCGTCGCGAGCGTAGCGATCATCTCCGGCTCGGTGCTGATCGGTGTAGGGGCGCTGTTGCCCTGGCCGCGAGGAAGGAGGGCTCTGCCCGATGATCCGGGAGCGCATCATCGACCGGGAGGTTGAGCGGAAAGCGCTGATCAACAAACTCAACAGTCGCCCCGCGCGGATCAAGTTGACGCGCGGCCATGTGGCTGCGATAGCGAAGGCGGAACGCTTGCGGGCGATGTCGGACAGGGGCGGCAGGAAGACGGCCTGATACCGGCCCGGACATGTCAGCGTCCTCGCAGATCGAAGGGGCCCAGAGCAACCGCGCCGCCGTCGAGTCGGAACGACACGCCGGTGGCGAACCGGCCTGACGGGGCCACCAGATAGTGCACCAGGGCTGCGATCTCGTCTGGGCGGCCGGGCCGTCCGGCAATGTTCACTGACGTGTCGGCTTCGGCGAGTTCGGCCACCACCGGGGCCGCCATCGGCGTGTCGACCAGCCCGGGGTCGACCTGGGTCACGCGAATGCCATCGCTCGCCCATTCTTTAGCCAGCGCAACAGTCGCCGCTGCGAGACCCGCCTTGGTGGCGCCATAGACAGCTCCACCGGCCGACGGTCGCACCGCGTCAACCGACCCGATCATCACCACCGCGGAATCGCCGGCGGCGGCGAGGTAGCGATGCGCTAGCTGACACAGACGCAACGGCGCCCAAAGGTTAAGCCCGACCAGGCTGTTGAAATAATCGCGGTCGAGGTCTTCGAGGCGGGCCCAGTCACCCCGGCCTGCGTTGTTGACCAGGATGTCGAGCCCACCCAACTCGGCTGCCGCCGCCGGGATCACAGCGTCGAGGCGGTCGGAATCGCTTAGATCTGCCGCCAGCGGCCGCACAGAGCCAACGCCGCCGGGGGCGTCGGGGGTGCCGCCGGAGCGAGACACGGCCACCACATCGGCGCCGGCGCCGGCGAGACGAACGGCTATTGCGGCGCCGATGCCGGCCGACCCTCCGGTGACCAAGGCGCGCCTGCCAGTCAGATCGAACAACGGGTCGGTCATCGCAGCACCGTAATCGAGACATTCGATCGCTCTGGGCTGAACTACTGCGGAAGCCGCCGCGGTGGCCCGGGCCGACCGAGACATCGGGATCGCCCAGGGACTAACGACTACGACGATCACTCGTCGCTCTGGGCCGACCGAGATATCGGATGCCCGGGGACTAACGATTACCGAGACATTGGATCGCCCCGAACCGGCGATTACGGTTGGCGGCGTGGCCTTGTTGAAAGGGCTCATGTACCCAAGGACGCCCACCGGCGTCGCCGGGATCCTGCCCGGGCCGCCGTGGCACTATTCAGGCGAAATGTTGACGGTGGAGCTGCGCACCGACCCGGGCAGCGTGGCAGAGCTGCTACCCGACGGCCTCAAGCCTGCGGATGACGATCCGGGAGCGGTCGCGATCATCTGGGCCGACTGGCAGAGCTGCAGCGACACCTTCGAGGAGCTGCTCGACCCTGCCCGCGCCCAGTACCGAGAGGTTTTTGTCGTGATCCGCTGCCGCTACCGGGGCCAGACCTACAGCCGTGCCGCCTACATCTGGGTAGACAAGGACTTCTCGATGGCGCGCGGCCACGTGCAGGGCTACCCGAAGAAGCTGGGCGAGATCTGGATGACCCGGCCCGTCACCGTCGGCAGGGCAGGGCCGAGGCTGGCGCCGGGCGGCCGGTTCGGCGCAACCCTCAGCACCTGGGGCAGGCCGATTGCGGCCGCCCGGTTTACGATCACAGGCACTGCCGACACCCCGGGGTTCGTGAACGGCCACCCTATGCTCCACACCCGCCAGATGCCGTCTATCGAGATGGACGGCCGCGACTCCCTCGACGAGCTGGTGACCATGAGGGGCTACGACGCGGACCTGGGCCAGGTCTATTCCGGCACCGCGGAGCTGGAGATCTTCGACCACCCGACTGAGGAGCTGGCCCGGCTCGAGCCGTTCGAGGTGATCGGCGGCTACTACCGCCAGGTGGGCATATCGATGGCAGGCGGCGCCACGCTGTGGGCCGCGCCCAATCCGCACGCCCCCAACCCGGACGCCGATTCAAAGGCAGCACCGTGAGCGACCAGACCTTCGTCGACGACTACCTGGACTACCACGGCCCCGACGACGCCGACCTTTCGTCCCACGACGCTTTCACGTCGGGGGTGCCGCACGCCACGTTCACCCGGCTGCGCCGCGAAGACCCGGTTCACTGGACGCCCGAGGCCCACGGCGCGGGCTTCTGGTCGGTGACGCGCTACCACGACGCCCTAGCGGTGAGCCGCAACGTGGCAACGTTCACGTCGTCTAAGGGCATCCGCTTGGAAGAGATGGATGCCGAGCAGCTCGAGTCCCGGCGCACGATGATGGAACTCGACCCGCCTGAACACACCCGGCTGCGCCGGCTCGTCAACAGGGGCTTCACCCGCCGCACCGTGGAGACTTACGAGGACGCGATCCGCTCGCTAGCCGCCGAGGTGCTCGACGAAGCCCTCGCCGCGGACGCCTTCGACTGGGTCACCGAGGTGGCAGCCAAGCTGCCGATGCGGATGCTGGGCCGGCTGCTGGGCACCAGCGACGCCGACGGGCACCAGCTCGTGAAGTGGGGCGACGCGTTCTTGGGCAACACCGATCCGGAGTTCACCACCCACGTCGTAGACATCGCCGACACCGAAGAGTTCCGGCTGATGCCGTTCCGCAGCCCCGCGGCTGTGGAGGTGTTCCGCTACGCCCAGCGTCAGGCCGCCGACCGGCGAGCCTGCCCCCGCGCCGACGTGATCACCCAGCTCCTGGCACCCACCCGCAGCGGCGAGCCGCTGAGCGACCTGGAGTTCAACAACTTCTTCACGCTGCTGGTCGCAGCCGGCAACGACACCACCCGCTACACGCTGACCCACGGGCTCAAAACGATGATGCGACACCGGCAACTGTGGCAGGCCTGGCGGTCCCAGCCGGCGCTCACCCCCACCGCTGTAGAGGAAATCCTGCGAACCAGCTCGGTGACCACGCACTTCCGTCGCACGGCCACCCGCGATGCGGTCATCGGCGGCCGGCAGGTGGCGGCCGGCGACAAGGTGGTGATGTGGTTCTGCTCTGCCAACCACGACGAAGACGGCTTCCCGAAGCCGTGGCGTTTCGACCTGGCCCGCGATCCCAACGACCACATGGCCTTCGGGCGCAACGGCCCGCACCTGTGCCTCGGGGCCTGGCTAGCCCGCATGGAGGCGCGTGTGGTGTTCGAGGAGCTGATGCGGCGGGTAGACCGGCTCGAGCCCGACGGCGAGCCCCAATACCTGCGGTCGAACTTCATCGCCGGCATCAAACACCTGCCAGTGCGGGTTGTGGCCTGACGGTTGAGGCCTGACATGAGAGCTACTCAGCGCCGCTGGCGCCGCCGCGACTGCGGACGGACCCGCGCCGTGCTGAGACCTGACAAGGGAGGAGTTCGGTAATGGGGTCGATAGTGGGAGCGGCGCTGGTGTCGCACGTGCCGACGCTGGTGCTGCCCGAAGCCGTGCGCCGCTCGCTCAACCACGGCCGGGACACCAGCCTTCATGCCGGCCTGCACGAGCTGCGGGCTGTGAAGCTCGCGCCGGCTCAACCCGACACCGTGGTGGTTATCGACACGCACTGGTTCAGTACCGTCGAACACCTCGTAACAGCCCATGAGCGCCGCAAGGGGCTGTTCACGTCCGACGAGCTGCCCCGCGGCATGGCCCGGGTGCCGTACGACATGCCCGGCGACCCCGAGCTGGCACGCGCCTTTGAGGCCGCGGCGCGCGGTCGGGACGACACGTGGGTCACAGCGACCGACGATCCGTTCATCCCGGTGCACTACCCCACCGTGAACCTGCTGGGCTTCCTTCAAGGCGACGAGCGCTGGGTGTCTGTGAGCGTCTGCCAGACCGCCGAGGTCGACGACTTCCTGCTAGCCGGCGAGCTGCTAGCCCAGGCGGTGGCCGAAGTGGACCGCAGAGTGGTGATCTTGGCCAGCGGAGGCCTCAGCCACCGGTTCTGGCCGCTGCGGCAATTCCGCGACCATGAAGCCGCCGACCCGGACGCGCACATCCGCACACCCGAGGCTTGCGCCGCCGACCGGCGGGTGCTCAAGTGGATGGCGAAGGGCGATCACCACACGATACTCGGCCACATGCCGGAGTTCGCACGCCACGCCCCCGAGGGCTTCTTCGCCCATTACCTGATGATGGTCGGCGCCCTCGGCGGTGCCGCGTGCACAGCATGCGGGACACAGTTCGGTGAGTACGAGGCCGTCGCCGGCACCGGGCAAGCCCACGTGTGGTTCGACCTGTGAGCACGGGGCTCGCCGACAGGCCGTGGGAGGACCTGCGCTGATGCAGCGGGCTTTGGTACTGGTGCACGAGCCCAAAGGCACCAGCGCCCTGGTGGGGCAGCGACTGGGTGAACGGGGCTTCGAGGTGCACGAGCACCTCGTCACCGCGGACGAGTCGCGTCCCGACGCCGCCGCCCCGTTCCCAGAAGTCGGAGACTACGACGTGCTGGTGGTGATGGGCTCGATCCGCTCACTCACCAACACCGACGAGATCGCCTCTTGGATTTTCGACGAGATCGAGATGGTGCAGACCGCGCACCGCGAGAACACCCCAGTGCTGGGAGTCTGCTTCGGCGGGCAGCTGCTAGCGAAGGCACTCGGTGGGACGGTGGAGACCGCCCCGGCGCCTGAGATCGGCTGGTACGAGATCGCTCCGGCCAACGGCGCCGGGCCTGAGGCGAGCGCCGAGAAGGGCGGCGGAAGCGCTGCCGCAGCCAGGCGCAACAACCCGGCGGGTAGCGGGATTTGGTTCCAATGGCATCACGACCGCTTCACCCCGCCGCCAGAAGCGGAGCTGCTCGCTATCAACGACAACGGCGCCCAGCTGTTCCGCATCGGCCGCAGTGTGGGCATGCAGTTCCACCCGGAGGTCACCTACGAGCACATGGAGGACTTCCTAAGAGATGCGTCAGATGAGTACCTGACCAGCCACGGGCTCGGCAGGTCGGCGATGCTCGCGGAGATGGCCGCCCACGCCGACGGCAACGCCGTGCGGTGCGCTGCGCTGGTCGACTGGTTCCTAGACGGCGACTAGGGCCCGACGGTGACTGAGGACCCGTTTACTGAAGGCCGTCTGTCTTAGGGTTGCCGAACGGCGTGTGACCTGTAACGGCGTCGACGGCGGTTGATCGACTGTCCGGGGCGACTGTCAGTGATAGGGCAGGTACTCGCTGAGTTCCCAGGCCGGGTGATTAAGTTCGGAGAGCTGGGGCTCATGGGTCAGTGATAGGGCAGGTACTCGCTGAGTTCCCAGGGAGTGATGCTGGTGACCGCGGTGGGGTCTGAGGGCGCAACAGCGGCCGCGTACCGGCCCCATTCCTCGCGTTTGTTGGCTATGAAGTTGTCGACCAGCTCGGCGCCGACGGCAGAGCGCAGCGCAGGGTCGACCTCAAGGTCGTCGAGCGCCTCGGCGAGGCTGTGAGCGCAGTGGACGTCGGTGTTGACCTCCTCGAAGCCGTCCCCCGTCTCAGGTTCCGGCAGGTCCAGGCTTCCGGCCACCCCGAGCCTGGCAGCTTGCAGCACCGCCGCGATCAGGGTGTGCATGTTGGCGGCGCCGTCGCCAATCCTGCTCTCGATGCGCACGCCCGGCCCTGAGGTCTCAGGCACGCGGTTGCCCACACAGCGGTGCTCGTAGCCCCAGTTGGCCCAGTAGCCGTTCAGCCCGGCAGGCTGCAGGCGCCGGTAGGCGTTCACTGTGGGCGCGCACAGCGCCGTCATCGGCTTGTGGTGTGCGACAAGCCCGGCCAGGCAGCGCTTCGCCAGGTCGGACAAGCCGCCGCCGGGGGCGGCGAAAGCGTTGCGGCCCTCACCGTCGTTCAACGAGAAGTTCACGTGCACGCCGCTTCCGGAGATTCCGGCAAAGGGCTTGCCTAAGAACGTCAGGTCCAGACCGCGCGGGCGGCCCGCCGCGTCGGTCGCTGAAAGCACGGTCTCACGCGCCAACACCCGGAACAGGAAAGCGTCGTCGGCGGCGGTCATGGCGTCGCGGTGCTCGAGAGTCAGCTCGAACTGGCCCTCGTCGAACTCCGCATTGAACGACTCCATGGGCATCCCCGACGCCTCGGCCTGGCGAAAAACGTCGGTGATCACCCCGGCCGGATCGGAGCCGAGACCGGTGCCGTACACCATCGACGACGGCGTGTCATACGGCTTCGGGCCCACAGGAGTTTGGGTGAACACATAAGCCTCGAGCTCGATGCCCACCTCCGGCTCGTATCCCAGCGCCCGCCAGTCCGCCACGGCGCGGCGCAGCGCATGACGGGACGACACGGCGTAGGGCTCGCCGTGCATGCTCAGGTCGGCCACGACGACGCCTGTGGCCGCGTCGTCCCAGCCCTGGCGCACATCGGACTCCTCGAAAGTCGCCAACACATCGGGAAGCCCTTCGAGCAGGTAGCCGCCGGGGCCGGGGAACATGCTGCGGTCGTAGCCGAGGATGAATGTGGACACGCAGTGGCTTGTGCCGCGGCGCGCCAGCCGGGCGGGCAGGTACTTGCCGCGCGCCAGGCCCAAATGATCGGGCCACAGAACCCGAATCCGGTCCCAGCCGGGGTTCCACACGGTTGTGTCCGACATAGGCGCTCCTCGTTGTCAGACGACCTCCGACACGAGAAACTAGCCCCGCCTCGCTGCGGATGTCAGCCCGCGGTCGAGAACTCCTCGTCGGAGTACAAGCCGGACCGCCCGAGACGCTCGAGGCAGGCCTCGACGCTCCAGGGAAGCATCACGGCGCCGCAGCGCGCGTCACGGTAGGCGCGCTCGAGCTGTGAGGGTCGCAGCATCGAGCGCCCTCCGCACACCCTGACAGCCAGCGAAGCCACCTCCGGCGCCGCCTCCATCGTGGTGAACACCGACGACCAGGCCCGCCGAAGCTGCGCCGGATCAGGATCGACTCCGGCACCGGCCAGCACCCGGTATGCCAGCGACTGCGCGCGGTCGTAGACCACGTTCATCTGGGCCCATCCCTGCTGCTTGATCGGATGATCCCGCCGGGAGGGGGCGCCGCCGGCCGATCCCCGGCGCAAGTACTCCGCGGTTGCGTCGAGCACGCCGCGCATCAGCCCCAGGTAGCAGAATGACAGCGTCATGTAGAACATCGGCCAGCGCGCCGCGGCCTGATCGAACACCCCCGGCGGAAGCCACTCGTTGTCTTCGGGTACGAACACGTCGTGAAATACCAGCGTGCGCGAGTCGGTGCCGCGCATCCCGAGCGGGTCCCACTCCCCCTCGATGACGACGCCGGCGGCGGAGGCGGGCACGCCCATGAAACGCACCCTGGGGTCGCCGTCAACTTTGCAGACGATGTTGTGAACGTGCGCCGCCCCCGACAGCGACGCGAAGATCTTGCGCCCCGTCACGCGGTAGCCGCCGTCGACCTCCGCGGCTTTGGTGACGAAGCCCTCGGTGGCGCCTGCGGCGCGTCCCTCCGAGAAAGGCTGACTGTGAATCAGGCCGCGGTCGACGATGCCGCGGCGCAGCGCTGCGCGGCGGCGCCGAAGCTGAGACCGCTCCGCTGCGGTGAGGTCGAGATCGTCGGCGATCTGCCCGACCAGCAACGTCGTGGCGGCGTGCATGTTGAACGTGAGCGCGGTGGCGGCGCAGTGTCGTCCCATCTCCTCGGCGACGAGGCCGTAGGCCGCGAAGTCCCCGCCGAGGCCGCCGTCCTCCGCGGGTATACACAACCCGAGCAGCCCGGCAGCGCGCAGGTCGCTCCAGTTGTCGTAAGGGAAGGCGGCGTCACGATCGGCCGCTGCGGCGCGTTCGGCGAACCTGGGGCCCAAAACGGCCACGCGCTCCACCAGCTCCGCCCGCTGTGGCGTGAGAAGGGCGGCGGTCATGTCGCTGGCCGTGGTCACGCTGCGCTCCTCACCATGGCACGCTCTGCGGCGCGGGTCGCCACCGACTCCGCAGCGTCGGGCAGTTCATCGCCTGCGACCGTGCTTTCGCTTGCGAGGAAGCGGCGCACCAGCCGATTGAACTCCCTCGGCGCCTCCGATGCGGCCAGATGCCCTACGCATTCAAGCACCGCCAGCTCGGCATCCGCTAAGCCGTCGACCAGAGCCTGGGAGTAAGCGACGGGCGTCTCAGCGTCGAGTTCGCCCGCCACGACTAAGGCGGGCGCGGCGATTTCGGAGAGGCGGGCGCGCACGTCGTGGTCGGGCAGGCACTCCACCGCAGCTCTCAGGCCGCTTACGGGGATGCGAGCGAACGCGGCCTGTCTCATCTCCATCGCTTCGCTGTCGATGCTCGGTCCCACAAGCGAGGCCAGAACCGGTCCGGCGATCTTCGCGCAGCTGACCCCCGGGCCGAGCAGACTCAGCCGCGAGGCCTTCCACACGGCCGGGTCGGTGCCGTCTATCCCGAACGCCGGGCTGGTGTTGGCCAGAACAAGCCGACTCACGCGGTCGGGGTGGCGCAGCGCGGCGTGCTGCGCGTGCATGCCGCCGAAGGACTCGCCCACGAGACAGGCCCGCTCTGCGCCGAGGGCGTCTAGCAGGCGGGCCACGGCATCGGCGATGCCGGCCAGCGTGAGAGGCTCGAGCGGCGCGGATGCGCCGTACCCGGGCATGTCCCATGCGACACAGCGGAAGATGTCGGACAACCCCGCAAGCTGAGGCGCCCACGAGGTGCGCGAACCGCCGAGGCCGTGCAAGAACACCAGCGGGCGGCCCCGGCCCTGCTCTCGCCAGGCGATCGGCCTTTCCACGTCCAAAGGCCCGCTGCGGGCGGCGGGCTCCGACTCGCCGATCAGATGAGACACGCCCAGAACGTACACTCGCATCCGTGGCCGCTGCACCGCTGATCGGCATATCGGGGCGCACCCGCACCGCCGCAGAGATAGGCATCAAGCCCGACGTCCTGGCAGCCCATCGCCTCGACCTTTATTTCTGCGACTACGCCCGCAGCGTCCTCTCCGCCGGCGGGTTGCCCGTCTACCTGCCCTCTGACGCCGAGCCCAGCTTGTACGCGCGCCGGCTTGACGGACTGCTTCTCAGCGGCGGCGCCGACGTCGATCCCGCCCTGTACGGCCAGCTTCCGGATGCCGAGCTGATCGCGCCCGAGCCGGAGCGCGACGCCTTCGAGCTGGCATTGCTGGACGGCGCCGCCTCGTGCGGGCTGCCGGTGTTGGGCATCTGCCGGGGAATCCAGGTGCTGAACGTCCACGGCGGCGGCACGTTGCATCAACACGTGCCGTCGCACGCCTGCTATGACGCAGCCGCCAGCGCCATCGCCCATGAGGTGAGCTTCGCGGAGGGCTCGCTGGCCGCTCGGCTGTACGGGCCGTCGCTGCCGGTGAACTCGTTGCACCACCAGACGTTGGACGTCGTGGCCTCCGGCTACACGGTGACGGGCCGCTCTCCCGACGGCACGCCGGAGGCGATCGAGTCCAGCGAACACCCGTGGCTGGGCGTTCAGTGGCACCCCGAGATGATGGACGGGCGCGACCGAGACCCGGCGTTCGAGTGGCTGGTGAACGCAGCCGCGTTGTTCGGCGGCTGAGCCCGACAATCGGCGGGTAGCGGGCTTAGGGCGCGCGGTCGACAACACCTCGGGCTACGTCGGGATAGTCGGTGATGATCCCTTCCACTCCCATCGCCACAAAGTCGGCCATCCGCTCGGCGTTGTTGACCGTCCACACGAACACCTCCAGACCCGAGCCGTGGGCGCGGCGCACAAAGTCCGCGCTGCACATGGCCTCATAGGGGTGAACCGCCGACATGTCGTAGGCGAGCGCCCTGGACACGGCCGACGCCGGGTCGATTATCCCGCAGATCAGCGCGATGGGGATCGAGAGGTCGGCGTCCTTGACAGCCCGGACGGTGTCGACGTCGAACGACGACACCACGAACCGCCCCGGCTCGAGATACGCCGCCGTGAGCCCGGCCACCGCAAACGCCACCAGGTTCTGGTCGTCAAAGTCAGGGTCGCCGGGCAGGTTCTTGATCTCCAAGACCACGCCCATTCCGTCGCACGCCTCCAAAGCCTCGGCCAGACTCGGCACGTGCGACGGCATCGAGTCGCTGTGGGTCGCGCCGATCCTTCGGCCGTCCGACAGGTGGGCGTCGTGGTGCACCACCGCCACGCCGTCCGCAGACCGGCGCACATCTAACTCCACCCAGTCGGAGCGCAGTTCGCGGGCTTTCAAGAACGCCTCTACCGTGTTCTCCTTGGCGGCTGCGCTGGCCCCTCGATGGGCCACGACGAGTGTCACGCCTGAAACATTCGCACAGCGGCTGTCGGCGCGCCCACACCGACACCCGCCGGGCGCCGTCTCTCAGCCCATTTCGGCCGCGGGCATCCGCCGCGGGACGGTCACATCGACGACGGTCCCGCGGGGCGGAGCGGCAGCAGCGGCGCCGATGGCGATACGGCCGCCGAGGTGGTGCACCACGAAGGTGCGCACAATCGTGAGGCCGAGCCCGGCGTCGCGGTCGAGCGAAAAGCCGTCGGGCACGCCCGGACCCGTGTCGGTGACCCTCATCGAGACCGTGTCAGCGCTGCGGTCGAACCGCACATTCACCAAGTCGGCCGCAGGCGCGGCGTGATCGTGGGCATTCTGGAGCAGCTCGGCGAGCACCACCGAGAGCGGCATCGCGACCTCACCGTCGACCGCTCCCGCCGTTCCGTCCACGCGGATGCGCAGAGGCTTCTCCGCTGCGGTCAGGCCCTCTTCCACCATGCGCACCAACGGCGCGACGATCGCGTCAAAGTCCACCTCAGATGTGATGTCCAGAGCTAGATGCTCATGCACCGTCGCGATCGACGAGATGCGCCGCACCGAGCTCTCCACGGCGGCTTTAGCCTCCGCGTTGCCGAGCCGACGCGCCTGGAGGCGCAGCAGGGCGCTCACGGTCTGCAGATTGTTCTTCACGCGGTGGTGTATCTCACGGATGGTGGCGTCCTTGGAGACGAGGAGGCGGTCTCGGTGGCGCAGCTCTGAGATGTCGCGTAGCAGCGCCACTGCGCCGGTGATGCGGTCGTCGGCGACAAACGGGAAGGAGCGGATCATCACCGTGACCCGCGATCCCGCGTCGAACTCAGCCAGCGTGGAACGGCGGCGCCAGAACGAACGCCAGATGACCGTGTCGTCGAGGCCAAAAGCGCTGAGCGGGCTGCCCAGCACGGTCTGGATCACGCCCAAGCGGCGCAGCGCGCTGTTGGCGTTCGGAGAGGCGTAGGTAATCCGGCCCTCGTAGTCGAGCACCATCACCCCGTCGCCGACTCTGGGCTCCCGGAACTCGCCCAGTTGCTCAACTCGCTCGTAAGGAAGCGTGCCATCCGCAACCATCTGGGCGAACCGTTCATAAAGGCCGAGGTAGACGGTCTTCAGCGGGTTGATATGCCGGTCACCGGCGGGGGCGGACTGGCGGGCCAGCACCGCTATCGGATCATCGCCGACGCGCACCGGCACGTAGTCCACCTCCAGTCGAGCCTGCGGCGCGGCATCGTGCCAGGCACTGTCGACAGCGGCCTGATCGCCGAAATGGGCAGTTTCGGCGTGGCCGGACTCGCCGTCGGCCAACGCCGAGTTCAGCCACCTATTCGCATCGGCCGGAACACGCGCGCCCACTGGGTCGGAGATGTGAACGGTCGGGCCGGAGTTGGCACGCACATGCGCCAGCACCACGAAGCGCTCTGAGGCCTGAACCGGAGACGGCTCGACGCCAGCATCGGCGTACGCTGCGGCACCCGGCGCGCATGGCGCGTACAGGAGCAGATCCGAGAAGGACAGATCAGCCAGGGGCGCCCATGCGGCCACCAGCCGGTGAAGGTGATCTATGGACCGCTCGTCGAGGTCCGTTAGCGTGCGGGCCAACTGCCCCAGGCCGACCATCTCGGCCGTGTACCTGCGATCAGCCGAACCCGATCGGGTGCGAACCGGACGGGCCGATCTCCACGTGAGTGATCCGCGACGTCGCCACGGCGATCTCCCGCCCGGCGTCGTCGGTGAGCCACAGCACCGAGGTCTTACCGTCGAGGGCCTCTCCCACAGCGGTCTTGAGCGCTGTGCGGTCGACGCCCTCAGCCAGCGTCACAGCCAGATTCTGAGCGGTGTCAGATATTCCGATCCGTATCTCCACAACTCCTCCTGTTCGCTGGTCGTCTGCCGCTGATCGCATGCTCGCTGGCTGTGCGCTGGCTGTGGTGACGCTTGCCTCGCTCTGTGCCGATGGGGGCAGGCGCGCCTCTCAGCGGATGACCAGCTCGGGATGCGTTCGCTTGGACGGACTCTGCGCCTGTATCCAATCCGCCATTGCGGAGAACACCATCGACGCCTCCGACAGCGGATCGGCAGCCATGACGGGACGTCCGTGGTCGCTGCCCTCGCGCAAGGCGACGCTCATCGGCACCTGACCGATGAGTTTGACGCCGAGCCGGCTGGCGAGAGCGGCGCCGCCTCCCGAGCCGAATAGCAGGTAGCGCTTGCCGGAGTCGCCGGTGAACCACGACATGTTCTCGATAACGCCGCGCACCTTGATGTTGACCTTGCCGAACATGAAAGCGGAGCGCTGGGCCACCGTTTGCGCGGCCGGGTTGGGGGTGGTCACCACGTAGGCCTCGGCCCGGGGCAGGAACTGGGCCAGCGACAGTGAGATGTCTCCGGTGCCGGGCGGCAGATCGACCAGCAGGTAGTCGGGGTCGTCCCAGAACACGTCGGTGAGGAACTGCTCCAAGGCCTTGTGCAGCATCGGCCCCCGCCAGATCACCGGCTGGTCCTCCTGCGCGAAGAAGCCCATCGATATGCAACGAACGCCGTGCACCTCCGGCGGCACGATCATGTCGTCGATCACAACGGGCGCCCGGTTCACTCCGAGCATCCGAGGGATCGAGAAGCCCCACACGTCGGCGTCCACCACCGCTGTCGACCGACCCCGGGCGGCGAGGGCGATGGCCAGGTTGGCGGTCACCGAGGATTTGCCGACCCCACCCTTGCCCGAGGCGATCAGCAGCGTACGCGTGCGGTTGCCGGGCTGGGCGAAGGGAATCGCCCGCCCCTGGGCATGCCCGTGAGCGGGAGCGGAGCCTGCTGTGGCCGCAGGATTGCCGTGCAGCCTGGTGCGCAGCTCAGCCCGCTCGGCGTCGGTCATCACGGTGAAGTCGAGCGTCACGGCCGCTACACCGTCGAGGGCTAAGAGCGCGTCGCTGACCCTGTTTTGTATCTCGCTTCTCAGCGGACACCCGGCCACGGTGAGGGCTATGCGTACATCGACATGGCCGCCGTCCACATCAGCACCGCGGTACATGCCGAGATCGACGATGCTGCGGTGCAGTTCGGGGTCTTCGACAGGGCGAAGAGCCTCTTGAATCTGTGCTTCGGTGACGGCCACGTGCTCAGGCTAACGGCGAGCGGACGGTGCTCGGATGGCCCTGTTGCTGAAGTGGCCGAGGCTATGACCACCCGGTTAGGGGATCAGGTCGGGGCTATGACCGCCCGCGTTTCGAGATGGAGGGTCGGTGCTGTGACCGCCCGGTCCTGAGATGGGGGGCGGGGCTATGATCGACTGATGCTTCATTTGGTGCGTCACGCGCTGGCTGGAAGCCGTCCCGCTTGGACGGGCGACGATTTTCAGCGGCCTCTGGACTCCGTAGGGCGGGCCCAGGCGCGCGCTATCGGCGCCGAGCTGAGCGGCCGGCCTGTGAAGCGGATCCTGTCGAGCCCGGCGCTGCGTTGCACCGACACCGTGGCGCCTCTGGCGCAGACGCTGGGACTGGAGATCGAGACGGTAGACGAACTGGCAGAGGGCGCCTCGACCGCTCGGACTCTCGACCTGCTCTCGGAGCTGGCCACAAGCGTTGGCGATTCTGTGCTGTGCAGCCACGGCGACGTGATTCCGGGCGTGATATGGGCGCTGTCGCGAACCGGTCTGGTGATTCCCGACCGGCACCGCTGCAAGAAAGCTTCCATCTGGGAGCTGGCAGTGACCAGCCATCGCTCAATCGGAAGCATCGTGTCGGGTGCCCGCTACCGGCATCCCAGAGACTTCGGCGCTAATTTCGCCTGATGAGCCGACCAGCCTCCGCGTAAGGATTGACAACAGCGCTGGTGCCCTGCTCAGACAAATGGTGTGTTGAGATCGGCAATCGTCACGGAGAGACGATCTCAACGGCCGGGTCGAAGGCTGCCACAGCGAACCAGAAGGCGTCTAGATGCTCGACCGGTTCGAGGCTGCTTGCTCGGTCTGTGCCAGCGGGATCGGTGGGATCAGCGGCGGGGTGGCCCAAGATGTTGAAGACGATGCCGGTGGATGTGTCGATGAAGCCTCCGCCATCGAACGGTTCGAGCGCAAAAGGCCCAGCTGGGCGAACGAAGACGCCGGCCGCGCCCACGTCGCGGCCCTCGGAGATGCGACCAGCGTCAAGGGCGCTGGTCGTGCCCGGCTCGTACAAGGCGACCAGGTCCTGCCCGCCCGCGGTGAACATCACCACCCGCAACTCGGCCAGAACTTCGTAGGGGATCGCCACCGTCGGGCCGTCGCCCCGCACGGACAGCACCCGAGTCATGGGAGCGAGGCGATCATCAAACGAGCCGCCGTACAGGAAAGGAACGCGGCTGGGATGGTCGTAGCCGACGTAGGGGTTGCTGCCGTAGTTCCGGCGATGGCCTGTGTCGGAACTCAGCACCGCCCCGTCAGGATGCGCCGTCGCGAACGCCTCGAAAGAGACGGTCTGCATGGGGAAGAAGTCAAGCTGTTCGCCGGTGAGGTGACCGGCCACGGCCTGACCGGTGAAGTGCGACCACAGGCTCTCGGTCTGGCGGTCGTACATCACCAGCGAGGAGTTGAGCAGCTCGCCTGAGGTACCGAAGTCGAGGATGCGGCCAGCGACTCGGCGGTCGTACGCCACCGCGGAGTTGCACAGCGGGCAGTAGGAGACGGTCACCGGCGCCCCGCCTACCGTGCCGTTGACGAGTTCGTGCCAGGTCATGATCTGCAGCGGGTAGGCGCGGGCGTCTCCGCCGATTTCCAAGGCGAGCACCGGCTCTTGCGGCTCCAGCCAGTCCACCGTGCCCACAGGCTCGAACCGGGGATGCTCCAGCGCGGGGATGGCGTCGGGAGGCACCCCGCCGGAGCGGATCTCGCCCAGATCGACGAGCGGGTCGGGGTGATCCGGGTTGTCGCGGTCGCGCAGGGCACTGGGCACGTCTTCACGAGGCGTGGACTCGACCGTCTCCGGTGGCGCGGCCGGCAACTCATCGGCGTCGGCGCCTGTCGTAGGTGAATCTCCAGCGGCAGAGTCTTCAGCCGCTGGCGGAGAATCGCCTGACGCCGATACCGAAGGTTCGGGCTCTTGTGATTCGGCGGTGATGCCCTGAGAGGCGTCTTCGGAGGACGATGATGAGCCGCAGCCGGCCCCTATCAGCAGGGCCACAGCCACCGCAACGCCCAGCTGTCGTCTGAAAGCACTCTCGCGCCCTAAGCCGTGCTGCGACAATGCCATAGCGGACAACCTAACTTGGCAGGGCCGTGCTCGGACCCGCCCAGAGGGGAGCAGACCATGAATTCAAAGAAAGAGCAGAGGAGACCATGAACTCCGCTGACGGCATTCTCGGCGCCCGCCATCCTGCCTCGGAGGCCGCTGCTGCTGTCGGCGACGCTCTCAACGCGCGAGTGCTCGAGCCCAGCCCTCCGTCCGTCACCGAGGCGCCGTTCTGGGCCGACGACCCGGCCCATCCCCAACCCGCCGATGGCCGTCCGGTGGTGACGCCCCACTCCGGCGGCGACCTCACCTGGGACGAACTGATCCAAGAGCGCCCCGAGTTGGCCGGCTTCGCCGCCGACCGCTGGCTCGGGGCCCGGCGGCCGCTGCCCCCGTTGCCGTCGGACTACCCGGCTGCGCTGTTCGACCTCCACCGTCTGGCCTATTCGGTGGTGGCCGAGACCCGCTACCGAGTGAACGGCAAGTTCGGGCTGCGCTACACGATGGGCGGGTTCGGCACGCCGTTCTTCGGAAACGACACTCAGGTGCGGGTGGCCGACGGCCGACTCGTGGTGCAGGAGGCGGGGCGGGCCCGCTCGACTGCGATCAGCACGCTGCGCGAGGCGGCCGAGTTCGCCGGAATAGCGCCGGGGACGGTCGCGGCCGAACACGACAGCCCAGAAATCGGCGACCTTGACCGACACCTGGACGCCAGGCCTGAGGTGTGCGACTTCCTGGGTGCCTGGTTCGGACTGGCCTTCGCCGTGCTGGAGGAGCTGAGGTTCACACCCGACGTCACCGACCCAGAGCGGGTGCAGCTGTGGCCCGGCCATTTCGACGCCGCCATGGCTGTCGGCGACGCTGATGCCGGGCTGCGGGCCACTTACGGCTTCTCCCCCGGCGACCGCGACCACTCCGAGCCCTACGTTTACGTGGCAGCCTGGGGCGGCATAGACCGCTCAGACCCGTTCTGGAACGATCCGAGCTTCAACGGGGCGTCGCTGACGTTCAGCCGCCTCGCGGCGGGCACCGAACACTGCGGGTCTGCCCTCGAGTTCCTGCGAGCCGGCTACGCCCGCCTCAACAGCGGCTGAGCTGTACGAGCGGCCGCAGCGCAGAACCCCGGGTCGATCGCCCACCCGCTCTCAACAGCGGCTGAGCCTTTTGAGCCTCAGCCGCCAAAGCGAACGGGGCCGGCGGCGCGCTCCGCTGGGATCGCCGCCCTACTCTGAGTGTCGGGACGCTCGGAGCTGTCAGGGCGCCCAGGATCACTCGGGGCTGGCAGAGTTCTGCTCGGGGTTGAGGGCAGTGCGCAGGCCGTAGGCCTCGATCAGGGTGACGAGCCCGGCAGGACGGTCCGGCAGAGCGTCGAACGCGGCCAGGTCGGCTCGGGCCGCGGTGACGTCGTCACGGGCGGGATCTCCGCGCTGGTGCAGGGCAAACGCCCGGTACACCAGAGCTTCGGGATGGGCCTCCTCGACAGTCAGGGCGGCGTCGAGGAACTCGATGCCGCGCTCGAGCAGCTCCGGGTCGCCGGTGCGGGCGATGAGCCAGCCCCGGCCCGCAAGCGCCGCCGGGTCGTCCGGGCGGTCGGCCAGCATCCAGTCGAGCAGCCGCACACCGTCCAGAAGCCGGCCTTCGGCGGCAAGGCCCTCCGCCGCGGCCAACACCTCTGCGACGGCCAGGCCGGAATCTTCGAACGCGGTGTCGCTGTCGGCGTCGAACACTGCGAGCACCTTGGCCGCCGCGGTGGCGTTGACGGCCGCGGCAATCCGCTCGCGCAACCGGGCCTCAGCGATCAGCGACTCGGCGAAGGCGGGCGGATCAAGCGAGTCGAAAACTGCCAGCTCGGCCGCGGCCCGGGCCGCGTCACCACTGTCGAGAGCCACGATGGCCCGGAACAGGCGTGCGTCGGGATAGTCGGGGTCGGTGGCGATGGCGTCTTCGAGGTATTCGGCTGCTGCTGCGTGGTCGCCCGAGCGCGACGTGAGCCAGCCGCGATAGGTGAGAGCCTCCGCGTTGGAGGGCTGAAGATCGAGAGCCTGGTCGTAGAGGTCGACGGCGCCGGCCATGTCGCCGGCGGCGAGCGCGGACTGGGCCTCGAAGATCAGCTGGCGGGTGCTAGACCGGATTCCGCCGGTGATCGAGGAATCCGCGCCGCGGCTTCCCGAGGTGCGGGCCACCAGTACCCCGGCGGCTCCGGCGACCAGCCCGACAGTGATAGTCCACCCGACCGCGGCTCGCCATCTGCGGCCGAAAACGCGGCGATGCAGGCGGCGTCTGAGACCAGCCTCCGAGCCGGGCGCCTCCGCCTGCTCAGACTGTTCGGCCTGTTTCGGCAGCCTGTCACGCGCCGACCGCGACCCGGATGCGCTCCGCCGCAGCATCAGCACCGGAACCGCAGCGATGCCCGCGGCCGCCACGACAGGCAGCACCCACACGAGACTGTCGAAGCCGGTCGCCGCCGGGTTGTAGTCGATGTCGTCGTATGCGGCCGTCAGCTGATCGCGGATGTACCCGTCGGTTCGGCCCTCGTCCACCCAAACCGCGATCTGGCGCCGTATCTCGCGGGCGACCGGCACGTCGCTTTCGGCCACCGACTGCCCGGCGCAGACCGGGCACGCGAAGTCCTGGGCCAGTTCGTGGGCGCGGTCGGCGTTGGTGCGCGGCGGCGGGGCGTCAAGCGCGCCATAAAGGAAAGCTGCAGCGGCCAAAGCCGCGCACGCCGCCCAACTGATGGTTCGCAACTTCACGGCGTCTGCGCGGAATCGAGCAGCTCGGCGATCACGGCGTCGATCCCGTCTGCGGTGACGCCGCCCAGCTGTTTGAACACGACCACTCCGGAGGGCGCCACCAGGTACGACTCGGGCACGCCGGTGACGCCGTAGCCGACCGCCGCCGCGCCGGCGCCCTCCGCGAGCACCGGCCAGTCGCCGCCGTTAGCCGCGAAGAAGTCCCTCACATCGGCTGGGCTGTCATCGAACACCACGGACACCACTTCGGCCTCTGCGGCGCTCCGCTCGCTGAACGCCACCAGTTCGGGGTGCTCAATCACACAGGGCACGCAAGCAGTGGAGAAGAAGTTGACCAGCACCCACCTGCCGCGCCAGTCGTCGATGTCGAACGGCTCGCCTTCCACGGTGACGCCCGTCACCGGCGGTGTCAGGGCGCCCAGGACGCCGCCGGAGGCGTTGCGCTCCGCACCGGAGTCGCGTGTGGCCAGCAGCGCGACCAGAAGAACAGCCGCCGCGGCCACGGGAAGCACCGTCCACACGATGCGCCCGCGGGCGCCTTCCACAGTCGCGCCGCGATCCTCCTTGTTCGAGTCTTGGACGCCCTTGTCGCGGTCTTGGCCGACGCGGTTCTCAGGCATCGACAGCCCGCAGCGCTCGGACGCGGCGGCCTGCGATCCGCCCTGTCCTGGTCTTGGCCGACGCGGCTGAGGGCTTGATAGCCCTGGACGGCACCAGCGACGCCGCGGTGCCCGCCGCCATCACCAGACCACCGATCCACAGCCACACCACCAGCGGCTGAACGGTCACCCTCAGCACCACCCGGTCGGCGGAGAAGCTTTCGGCCGCGCCTGGCTCGGCCGACCTGGCGCCTCCGGCGCCGTCGGGGCCTTCGGGAAACGAGAGCACCGACAGCGCCACGTCATCTCGCCAGCTCGAACTCACCGACGGGATGCCGATGGTCTGAGAGGCGAACGGGTACACAGCGATGGCCGGCCCGTGCACCTCGTCTCCGTCGACCCTCACATAGGCCACACGCTCGGTGCGATTTTCGTGCTGCACGACCGCCGAGCCGACATAGGCGAGTTCGTGGCCGGAGAAGACCGCCTTCTGGTTCGGCGCCAGGTCGAACTCGGCCTGCCGCACGTACGACTGGCTCGCCGCGAACGCTACCGCCACGAGCACTACGCCCAGGTGCACGATCATCCCGCCGTTGGCGCGTCCGACCAGGCCCCGCCATCTGTTGCGACGCACCGCCAGCGCCAGCTGTCGCAGCGCCGCGCCCCCGGCAAAGCCGCCCAGCCCGAAAGCCAGCAGCGGAGCCCATCCCCGGGCACCGGCCACGGCCACGGCCACGGCCAGCGCTGCCGCGCCCGCCCACGCCGGCACGAGCAGACGCCTGCCGAGCCGCTGCACCACCTTGCGCGGCGCGGCCTTTTTCGCCCACGGGAGCATCGGCGCCACCGCCATCAGAAAAAGCAGCGCCAGGCCTATAGGCCGTGTCATACGGTCGAAGTAAGGGTTTCCAACCGACACGGCACGGCCGTCGACGGCCTCCACGATCAGCGGGAACACCGTGCCGAGCAGCACCACGAACGCGAACGCTGCGAACAGCGCGTTGTTGACCAGGAACGCCGCCTCGCGAGAAGCCGGCGATGCGATGCGGCCCTCGGGCGAGCGCAGCGCGTCACCGCGCCAGGCGATCAGTCCAAGTGACACCAGCACCACGGCCGCGAAGAATCCGAGGATGGCGGGGCCGATCTGAGATTCCGTGAAGGCGTGAACCGAGGCCAGCACCCCCGATCGGGTCAGGAACGTGCCGAGGATTGTCAGCGAGAACGTGGCGATCACCAACGACAGGTTCCACACCCGCAGCAGCCCGCGCCCTTCTTGCACCATCACCGAGTGCAGATACGCGGTGCCGGTGAGCCACGGCAGTAAGGAGGCGTTCTCCACGGGATCCCACGCCCAGTATCCGCCCCACCCCAGCGTCTCGTAACTCCACCAGGCGCCCAGCACGATCCCGAAAGTCAGGAACCCCCACGCGGCCAGCGTCCAGCGCCGTGTCGCTCTCAGCCAGCCCTCTCCGAGGCGGCCCGTGGCCAGCGCAGCGACGGCGAAGGCGAAAGGCACAGTGAAGCCGACGTAGCCGAGGTAGAGGATCGGCGGGTGGAAGGCCATCAGGATGTGGTTCTGCAGCAGCGGGTTGGGGCCGGGGCCGTCGTATCCGGGGGGCGGGCTGACGCCGACGAACGGCGAGGCCGGCCCGGCCATCAGCGCAAAGAAGAAGACGCACACGACGAACAGCACCAGCAGCGCCCAGTTGAGCATCGGATCGTCGCCTCGGCTGCGGAAGCGCACGACAACGGCTGCGACATAGCCGCACAGCACCAGCGCCCAGAGCAGTATCGACCCCTCCAGCGCCCCCCAAAGGGTGGCGAAATTGAATACAGCGGGCGTGGCGGACGATCCGTTCTCGGCCACGAACTTCACCGTGAAGTCGCGGGTGATCAGCGCCCGCTCCATCACCGTGAAGGCGACCACCGCGGCTGCGGTCATGAGCGCTACGAGACCGCGGGCGGGCCGGAGCCAGCCCGGCAGGACGCGTGCCGTGCCGAGCGCCGCCACGGCCGTCCCGGCGACCGCGGCGAGCAGCCCGACGGTCACCGCGGCCGAGCCGAGCGTGACGTTGCCCACCGCCGAGCTGCTCTTCCCGTTCCGAAGGGCCTAGCCGCGCGCCGCGCCAGCTGTCAGCGTGACCGTGCGCTTGGCCAGAGAGCCCACACGGCCAGCTTCATGCGAAGCGACCATCACGGTGGCCCCGGAGGCGGCGGCTTCCGCGATCAGGTCGTCCACGGCGCGTCGGGCCAGGTTGTCGAGGCTCGCGTAGGGTTCGTCCAGCAGCCACAGCTCAGGCCGCCGCATAACCATCGCGGCGAGGGCACAGCGGCGACGCTGACCGGCCGAGAGCCAGCCCACCCGCATGTGCCGCAGCCGCGTACCCACGGCCAGCCGATCCAAGGCTCGGGGGGCAGCGCTCGCCGGAACTCGGGCGACCCGCGCCCAGAATTCGAGGTTCTCCATGACGGTCAGGTCGTCGTACAGCGCGCTCTCATGGCCGAGCAGGCCCACCTGTCGGCGCAGCGCGGAACGCTGGGAGGCGCCGTTGACGCCGAGGTCGTGGCCCAGCACAACGGCCTTGCCCGAATGCAGCCGGTGAAGGCCGGCGCACAAGCCCAGCAGCGTCGACTTGCCTGCCCCGTTGGGGCCGCGCACCAGAACGATCTCACCGGCTTCCACATCAAGGTCGAGCCCGGCCAGCGCCGGGAACCGGCCCCGCAGCACGACCGCCTCGCGTAGCCATATCAAGCACACGCGGCCTCGCGCTCAGACGCGACCGTCGAGCGGGCGACGCGCTCTCGTCATGCGGGTCAGGCTAAGAGCGCCCGACGCAACAGACGGCTCATCGTGGGGTTCCGGCCTGGTCTCTGAGGTGCGGGCTCGGGCTCGGAAGCATCAGGCGACGCAATAGGCGGCTCATGGTGGGCTTCCGGCCTGGTCGGCTTCGGTGATGCGCTGGTCGTAGTCGTCGCGGTTGCGGTAGTCGTTGTCGTGCTTGACCAGCATTCGGTCGGATGCGAAGTGCCAGCCGTCGTCAGTCGAACCGCTTGCGGCACCAGCGACAGCACCCGGCTCAGGTCTCCACGCCCCTTCCAGCACCACAGGAACGCCCGGCTGGAACAGCTCCGGCGGGTCTCCGACATGGACCACCTCGATAACCGCGCCCTCGAAGCCGATCGAGAACGCCAAAGCCCGACGATCGTCGACGAAGACTTCAACAGGCGCGTTCAGCGGCGTGCCCTGCACCCGGAAACGCCGTGCGCCGAGCTCATCTCGGCGTTCTACAGCCTCATCGGCGTTGTAGAAAAACAGCGCCGAGTCGCCAAGCAGATTGGCCACCAGAGCTGCGACCGCCGCGGCCGCTGCCAGTGCAATCAGCGCCGCGGCCCATCGCCGTCGACGTCCCAAGCGCCGTGGAGGCCGCCGCGTCAGCGGTGCCAGCGAGTTCGGATCGTTGCCGCTGTCGGTCACCCGGCCTCAGGCTCTCGCTCCGGTTCAACCGCCGACATCCAACGCTGTCTGTCGGGAGCAACCCGGCGCGAGAGGCGCCGGCCCCTACGAAGCAGGCTGACCGCGTAGACGGCCGCTACAGCCGCGGTGAGGCCCCACGCACCGAGCACATAGCCGGCGTTAGCCACCGTTCGGCCTAGGGTCTGGCTCGCCGCCGTGCTGGCCCGGCGGCGCTCGTCGGGCCTCTGCCCGTCTGGCCGTCAGCGCTTCGGCGATCTCCTGTGACTGGAGTTCGTACTCCAGCCAGCCGATGCGAAACCGGTGGATCAGCAGCCAGCACACAGCCATCCCGCACACAAGTATCCCGGCGAACACGGTGAACAGCGTGAGATCTTCCAACTTGCCGTCTGTTAGGGACGACTGCTGGTGCAGCGTGCGGTTGCTCCACCAGTTCACCGACTGGTTGACGATGGGCAGGTTGACGGCCCCGACTAGGCCGACCACAGCTGCCCGGGTGGAAACGGAGTCCGGATGGCCGCCCAGAGACCGCACCGCCACATAGCCGACCATCACCAGGAACAGGATCAGCGTGGTCATGAGTCGCACGTCGCCCCACTCCCAGTAGGTGCCCCAAGTGGGACGGCCCCACAGCATCCCGGTGGCCAGCGTCAGCCCGCAGAGGAGCAGTCCGATCTCGGCTCCGGCGCAGGCGACCGTGTCCCACCAGCGGGAGCGCCGCCACAGCCAGACGGCAGAGCCGACAGCGGTCAGTCCGAACGCCGCGTAAGCGCCGACGGCGACTGGCACATGGACGAAAATGATGCGCACGGCGTCGCCTTGCACATCGTCAGCGGGCGCGGCCAGCAGCCCGAGTGCCGCGACGGCGGCCGCCCCGGTCAGTGTGGCCGCGCCGAGCCAGAAAGTGGCCCGCGACCCCGTGTTCGCCTGAGCCGACTTCTGCGGCGGTGACTCAGCCGCGGTTAAAGTCACGAATCCTCTAGCAGCGCACCGTAGACCGCGGCACCCAAGACAGCGTTCACAACGGCAAAGCCCGCCAGCCCGGCCACCCAGGCCCATCCATTGAGCGCTGTAACGCCGAACGCGTCTCCGAACGCCCTGGTGGCCGCAATCAGCACGGGCGCGACCACCGGCAACAACAGAATCGGCAGAACGGTCTGATGAGATCGGGTTCCCGCAACCACAGCACCAAGCAAGCTACCGGCCGCCGCCAGTCCGCACGTGGCCGCCACCGCGGCCGCCGCGGCCAGCAGCGGCGAGCCCACCTCCGCGCCGAAGAGCGCGACCACCCCGGCGAGCAGCAGCAGCTCCACCACCAGCAGCTGCACAGCCACCGCAGCCGCTTTACCCACGAAAGCAGCAGCGGGTGACATGCCGCCCAGCAGCAGCATCCGTCCGGCCTCGTCCGCCGCCTCCACCGCCGCGGAGCGCTGCACTGCCACCACCGTCACGAACAGCGCAGTCATCCAGAACAGCCCCGGCGCAGCCAGCCGCAGCGCCGGCCGGTTGGCGTCCAGCGCGAAGCCGAACAGCACCAGCACCAGCACGGCAAAGGGCGCGACCTGGCCCAGAGCCGCCCGCACGCGCCATTCGATGCGCAAGTCTTTGGCCGCCACTATCCGAGCATCTCCCACCGCTGAGCACAGCTCACGCCACATCAGCGGTCACCCCGCCGAAGCCTCAGCCTCACAGCCAAACGCAGCGCAACGACCGGCATCCGCCGACGCTACCCGACCGGCATCAAAGCCCAGGGCCGCCCCGGGTCTTACCAAGCCGCGGCGCGGGGCCGCTCTGGAGAGTCTCGGCCGCTAGCTAGAGCCAACGGAGCTCTGCAGGGTCAGTGACAAGTAACTCGGGGACTCGGCTGTGGCACCGAACCCAATCTGCTGTATCAGGCGAGAGCCAGTCCAATAGCTGCAACGCGATCTCGTAATCGGCCTTGAGCCTTCGATTGCGGATGGGCTCGTGATGCGCAATCCGGTTGCGCAGCTTGCGCAACCGTTCGAGGTGAGCGTGCACCTCAGAGCGCTTCGGCGTCGGATAGAAGATGCGGCACAGATTACGCCGCCAAAGGGCTTCATCGCGGGCCTTCGCGAAGAGTCCAACCCAGAATGCGAATGACAGCTCAGCGATGATTCGTCCATCGGCTGGCTCCGCACCACGCTTCCCAATCTGGGATCGGGCCTTGGCAGCCGTGCGCGCAGCCCAAGTTCCTACCAACTCAGAGTCCAGAAGCCACGCTGCTCCATACTTTTGCATCATTCGATTATTTACAGTGTTACGCAGTGTGATCTCCACCATGTGAAGAGGCCACAAGAATGCGGCGCTGACCGCAGCGTTCCAGACGTAGAACCTCAAAGCGCGCACGACATCTCCGGTGCCAATGAGATAAAGCTCAAATCGTTCGCCAGAGATGGCCTCTCTGAGGCTTTCAACCTCACGCGGTTGGTAAGCGAAGCGGTCTCGCCGATTCCCGTCACCCGTGCTATCGTTGGTCACGTGCGCCCCCTCCCCGCCTCTCCCCACGTAGGTGCATGCAGTTGGGGGCAATGCCCAGGGTGCTGGGGCGACGTTTTTGGACAACCCCAGCACCCTGCCGGTCCCAACTTCCGCTAAGTAGCGATTTTCGGGCTTCTCTGCTTGATGAACTGTTAGACGTGGCACTCATCGAGAGCGCCATCACTCAGTGATTCCCGCGCCGGGACTCTCGAGCTTGCCATCCAGCGGAGCGTCGTCCGGTCCATAGACCACGTCAAAGGCAAGACGCCACATTTCTAGCCACCGGTCTCGTTGATCGGCGGGAAAGTCGCTCGACGGTGATGGCAGCTTCGCCGAGAGGTTGGTCCAGAGGTCCCGAAGGAGTGGATCAAGGCGCGTGTGTCTTCCCGGCCCAGAGTCCGGTAACTTGAGGGAGTCAGCTATCGTGGTCTTCTCCCCAGCATCTGTTACAGCAGAATTTTCTTCCGGCGTATACGCGGAAACCGTGTTTGGGAAGGCTGGCTTGACCAAGCGAGTCTTCCCCTTATCGAAAAATCCTGCAGACTCTGCCGAACGGAGAAGGACCTGCCGAGCACGGGTAGCTGACTTGGGCGTAACTCCGAGATCTATGATTGCCGTATCCAGGCCGTGACCCGCAGGCAGGAGCGAACCCTCATAGCGATCATGGACCGCCGTGTATAGCGGAACGTTCAGGAAGGCGTCAACCTTGGCGCGTGCTGCCTTTGAAGGGTCAACTACGCGCCCCCCCAAGTCCGTCAGCAAGCTCCGGCCACGATGACGCCGTATGACACCGAAGGTCTTGGCCGCGGCTAGCTTGGTACGAAAGGTACTGCTGCTAGTGGTAGAACCTAGACTAGCAGCGAGCTGGGCATCGGAACACTCCCCACCGTAGTCGTTGTGGACCACCTCGGCAATCTGTACGGCATCAGTGAGGGTGGCGTAGGGAAACTTGATCGTCGACCGCATGGGTCTTCCTCCTCTCCGAGAGATTTTCGTTTGGGTCATTCATCATTTCTCTGCCTCTCTGGGCTATCGAACATAGCGTAGACAGATCTGCAGCGAATTCCACCTCCAAAGGCAGGATGATTGCCTAAAATTCTGCAGATAACTCATTTGAGATGTCGATTCGTCCAGAATGTCGGCTGAACAGTAGCAGCATAGCGCGGAGATTGCGCGGTGCGGCAGAGTTATCCGCCGGAGCGGTGGGGCTGCCGAACAGAACCGGGGTTGCGG
This sequence comes from Acidimicrobiales bacterium, assembly GCA_965214945.1. Lineage (GTDB taxonomy): Bacteria > Actinomycetota > Acidimicrobiia > Acidimicrobiales > Aldehydirespiratoraceae > JAAXHB01. The sequence goes on from OZ244029.1 coordinate 2,460,311, forward strand.
AGATCGCTCGGCAACTTAGCTCGGAAGCTGGCGTTGGCTGTCTGCCAGATAATCCTGGCGGGCTGACTGCCCGCTGGTTATCTTGCTTCGCCAAGCGCCTCTGGGACGCAGCCCACACCGCCTCCAGACGACCACACCCCGCTTGGCCTGCGCCGAGATCCACGGCACCACACAACCGCCAACGCAGCCGGGTTCCCGACGCCGGGCCCGCAGCGGCGGGCTGCCCGCGGCACCAGCGAAGCGAGGCCTCATCGGCAACACAAGCGCATCTGAACAGTCGGCAAACGGCACGCGGGCCTGGTGTTCACCTATTCTCGCCGGTTCCCTCGTTCGACCCGACCTCAACGAACACGCCGCGACGCTCCGAGGCTTAACTCAAGGACCCAGGCCGCCCAGGCCCTACCTAGCTGTGGCCGAACCGCGTGCCACTATCAGGAGACGTCCGGAGAGGCGAGGATGTCGTCGATCTGGCCGAGAGCCTGGATCATTCCTTCTTCGGCCCCCATGGCGAGGATCTGCTCCATTTGTTCGAGCGAGGCGAACGAGGAGACTAATGTCATCGTGGTCTTGCCTGAAGATGCACCGGTCAGACTCACACGAGTCCGGACGTTCGGCATCTCGTTGTCGGGCTCCCCGTCGCCATCGCTGAATCCGTCTTCGAATTCGAGCAAGCACGGCGCTTCCACCGAAGAGACGCGCCACCATCCGGGATACTTTTCGCCGTTGGGACCGGTCATGCAGTAGGAGACTCGAGCCCCCGGGGCCAGAGCATGCTCTACGACCGTGGCCGGATAGGCGGGAGGCCCCCACCAGCGTTCCAGCTGCCGCGGGTCACTCCATACCTGCCACACTCGCTCCACCGGCGAGTCGAACTTCGCAGTGAACGTCATCATCAAGTTGGTGGAGTCCTTTTTGACGCTGAGCAAGGTCACGAACAGTCTCCTTATCCCTTATGCGAATGGCTGAGCCGAACGGCTGACACACACCGCGGCGGGAGGTGCTTGCGGGGAGGTGCTGGCGGCTGTCGGCAGAATCAGGCTCCGCGTGATCAGGCTGCGGGGTAGAGGTCGCCGGCGTTGACCAGCAGCGACTGGCCTGTGATCATCCGTGCCCGCTGCGAGGCCAAGAACACCGCGGCTTCCGCCACGTCGGAATCGGCGGGCATCTCCCTCAGCGCCATGTTCTGCTCGATCTTCCGTTTCACCTCACCCGCGGCGATCCCCCGAACACCGGCCTGCCATCGGCAGTAGAGTTCCACGTTCGGGCCCCACATCCACGTCGGGACCACCGTGTTGACTCTGATCTTCGAAGGGCCCAGCTCCTCCGCCAGATCCCGCGCCAGCGACAGTAAAGCCGCCTTGGCGGCGCCGTAGGCACTCTGGGGAACCGCCGCCACGGGCCGCATCGAGGCCTGCGACCCGATCAGCACCACCGCGCCGCCGCCTGAGGCCCGCAGACGCGGCACCGCAGCCCGCACAACGTGAACCGCGCCGAGCACGTTCACCGTGAGATTGGCAGACCAGTCCTCGTCGCTGAGCCGGTCGAAGGCACCGTGACGCGTGTCGAGCGCGGCGACGTTGATCACCGCGTGAAGGGCACCGAAGCGTCGCACCGCGGCCTCGGCCGCGTCTTCACAGCTTTGCTGGTTGGTGACGTCGCCGGGCAGGGCGACCACCCGCTCGCCGGCAGGGTCGAGTTCGGCAGCGATAGCGGCCAGGCGCTCGGCGTTGCGGGCCACGGCCACGACGTTGGCGCCGTCCCGCAGCGCCAGCCGAACGCAGCTGCGGCCCAAGCCGGGCCCGACTCCCGTCACCAGCACCGTCCGCCCTTGGAGAATCATGAAAGCAGTCTTATTCGCCGACTACTCATTCGCCAACCACTCGTTCGCCGACTACAGGTCATCGATCCACTCCCAGAGGACCGGATCGTCGGCGCAGGAGGTGTCGGGTTTGTTCTGCGGGTTGGCTGCGAACTCGTCGACTATCCGGCTTGCGCAGTCGTCGCCGGCCCAGACGCCGTGGCTGCGGCCTTCGAGCACCACCAGCGTGGCGTTCGGCAGACCCTCAGCGGCCTGGGCGGCCAACTCCGGCGGAGTGATCGGGTCGTACCGGCCCGACAGCAGCAGCACGGGCAGGTCGCTGGTCACCGGAGCTACCGCAAACGGCGCAGATGCGGGCACGTCCCAAAGATCGCACAGCTCCTCCAGGTCGTGGTCCAAAATCGCCTCCTCGAAGGCGCGCAGGCCCGGCGGCAGCCCCGAAGAAAATGGCAGACGATCGGCGCAGGTGGCGGCGAGGTACGTGCCCTCGCTGGATTGGAGCACCGAGGAGGCGCTGACCAGCACCCCGAGTTGCGCTATCCACAGGGCGGCGTCTTCATCGCCTTTGGCCAGCCCGGCCAGCGCCGCTGGGATCGCGGGGATCACCGCATCGATGTAGAGGAACTGAAACACCAAACCCGCCAGCGAAGCCCCATCGATCGAGACATCCACAGCCTCGCCGAGAGGCACGGGCCCGCCGAGAGGCGACTCGAAAGCAGTCAGGCTCACGACCAGCGGAGAGTCGTTCAAACGCTGGATCAGGTCGTCCACGGTCGCGTTCAAGTCGCCCACCGTGACCGAGCAGTCGGCGTCTGCGGAGCAGGAGTCGTGAAGTTCGTCGAGCGCACGACGGGCCGAGAAGGCCACCGAAGCGTCCAGGTCGATGTCGGGAGGGAAGACGCCGTCGAGCACAGCACCAGCCAGCCCGTCGGGCGGGTCTCGTAATATCTCCAAGGCGATGGTGGTTCCGTAGCTCACGCCGTAGAGGAGCCAGCGGTCATAGCCCAAAGCCGCCATCACGTCCGCCACGTCGGCGGCATGGGCGGCGGTGTGGGTGTGATCCAACACGGGATGGTCGGCGAGACGCTCAGAACACCAGCTGTAGGCCTCAAGCTCGATCTCTTCGGCCTCGGTGCTGTCAGCGGACAGCAGCTCCAAGAAGACCTCGTCGAATTCTTCGCAGTTGAAGTCCACCGAGCCGAAGCCCGTGCCGCGCTGGTCGATGAACACCTGCGTGTAGGGCTGTCTCGGGTAGTACAAGGGCAGATCGCTGCTGGCGCCACCCGGACCGCCCTGCAGCACAGCCATGGGTACGGCACCCTCGCGGTCGTCGTTGCCCGGCCAGATCAGGACGCTGATGTCGGTGGTGCCCAGGCTTGGTTTGGCCCTGTCGATGGGCACTGTGGCCAAGGCGCAGTCGAAGTCGAAGGCGGCAGTCTGGTAGAGCCAGCGATCGGGGCAGTCCACCAGCACAATTGTCGTAAGCGACGCCGAGCCGGCCTCGATCGCAGCGTCTAAGCCGGTCGCCTCGTCGTCAGCGGCTGCCTCGCCGTCCGCCCGATCGGCGTCAGCTGCGGCCGCTCCGGCCGGGTCGGCATCAGCGACGGCCTCGCCCGCCGAATCGGACAGATTGTCGGAGCATGAGGCCGCGACCAGCGCAGCAACCACCAGCGCCGCAGCGACACGCCGCCTCATGCTATTCACCACGCGCCCTAACAGTGGTCGGGGCTGCCTTTCGGATCGGCATAAAGACCGAAACTCCAAGTGGGCCCGTAACAGTGGCCGGGGATACCCAAAGCCGCGTGGGAGCCGGTCCTTTCATCAGGTGGCCCGCGTAGGCATTGAGAGCCCAGTCGCTAGACACCGCATCGGTGCCAGCGCAGATGTCTTCACCAGAGCTGGTCGGTGTAGGCGTCCGTACCAACGATGGTGGGACGAAACGGCGCAGCGAAGACTGTCTCAGCGACTTCAGCCCGCCGGAGCCCGGTCGCGTATTCGCGGAAGCGGTGCCACACAGAACTCGGCTCGCTGTCGCAGAAGAACATCTGGATTTGGCGTTCGGGCGGGCCCGGCGGTGTTCCCAGGTCCATCGGCGCCCGGCCGGTGACGCCATCTGAGGCGTTTATGTAGCGCCATGACACCATCGACGCCACCGCTGAGCCGTCCATCAGGCCAGGCAGCGCCTCGGCTCGCAGATAATCGTTGAGGTCGTCGGCAGTTGTATTACCTGCGGGATCGACCGCGAGCACAGCGAGGCCCTTGTAGGGGTGGTCGAGGGCCAGCGCAATCGGCACCGGGTCATGGTCGCGGTAGTGCGACCACGGCTCATGCAACAACACCGTGTGGGCGTGAACGCGCTCGGCGAAGCCTCGGCCGTCCTGGTAGAGCTCGACCACCTGATCGATAGCCCACGCGAAATGCTCGTCGTGGCGGCCTTCAAGCACCCAGTACACCGCCAGGTACGAGCCCGCGTCCACCGGCGACGCCAGCGGCGAGTCTGCCGGGAAGCGGAGGTCTTTCAGGTCGCGGGTGGCCACCCAGCGCCGGCCCGAGAAAAGCCACGGCCCCACGAGGCAGCCGGCGTAGAAGTGGTCGCGCTCATACCAGCGGTTGTAGGCCACCTCGTGGCCCCGCTTTGGGTCGACCAGCGTGAACAGGCAGCTCCCCGCTCGAATAGGATGGGTGTTCAGAGTTTGGCTCCCTTTGCTCCATCGCCGGGTGGGCTACTCTACCCGCTCGACCGAAGCGCTCTAGAAGGCCGGAGCGCTTCGGAAAGCCGCTGCGCAGCCGGATTCAGGCCTGCACCCTGCCGGCGCGCGATCACCAGCCGTCGCCGGACCAGCACACGGGCCCGAGTCAGCGGCTGATCCGTCAGCCCGCCGGGCCCGGCCTGCACGACAGGCAGCACCGTCCATCCCACACCCAGCCGCACCATCTTGCGCAACACCTCCGGGTGATGCGATTCGGCCACCACGTCAACCGGCGCGCCCGCGGACTTGAGCGCCTCCTCAGTCACAGCCCTGGTGTGCGAGCCCTTTGGAAACAGCACCCAAGGCCCCCAGTTGCTGCTCGGCCCGGCTCGGGCGCGCCCGTCGGGAGCGTAGAGGCCCAGTGCCTCGCTCAGCAGCGGCTCGACGGTGATGCCCCGCGGCAGGTTGGGCGGCTCGACGCACACCGCCAGATCCAAAGCACCTGCTCTGAGTTCGTCGAGCAGGTCGGCCGAAGGCGCCACACGCAGAAGCAGTCTCAGACCGGGACGCTCCGCTCGGAAGCGGCTCAGAGCCTCGTGGTGATGGTGCACGATGCAGACGTCGATCATTCCCAGCCGCAGGCGCCCAGCGCCTGCGGTGCGGACGTGATACGCCCATTCGGCGAGGTCGGTGGTCTGCGCCACGACCTGCCTGGCGTGGTCCAGCACGGGCCGCGCATCGGCGCGGAGCACACGACGGCGGCCCTGCCTGTCGAACAGCGCCACACCGACACGGCGCTCCAGCTCCGCAAGCCCCTGAGACAGCGCTGAGGGGCTCACCCCCACCCGAGCCGCGGCCAAGGCGAACGTGTCGGCCTCAGCAACAGCCACCAGATACTCCAGCTGACGGATCGACAAGTCGGGCAACACCCCGAGCAGGTTAGTTAAGTCTTACTTCATAATTGAGGGATTATCTCAATGAACGCTTACTGTCAGTCCCATGACGACAGGCATTGCGACAGGCACCGATCCGCAAGACGCCGCAGCCGCGGGTCTGCGCGCCACCACAAGCCGGCCCGTGGCTCGGGAGATCGCACCGGCCGGAGGACGCCTCGGAGTGCTCACTCCCGGCATGGGTGCGGTGGCCTCCACGTTCGTTGCCGGCGTGCTGGCAGCCCGCGGGGGCCTCGGCCCGCCCATCGGTTCGATCAGCCAGATGGCCCACATCCGCCTCGGCGCCAAGGCCGAGGGCCGCAACCCGCTCATCCGCGACTTCGTGCCGCTGGCCGGCCTCGACGATCTCGTGTTCGGCGGCTGGGACCCCCTGTCGGCAAACGTGCTCGAGGCGGCCCGCACCTGCGGCGTGCTCAACGAGCAAGACCTGAACCCCATTTCCGCGGAGATGGAAGGCGTGGTGGCCATGGACGCGGTGTTCGACCGGCGTTGGGTCTCGCGGCTCGACGGCGTGAGAGTGAAGAAGGCCGCATCGAAATGGGATCAGGCTCTGGCCCTGATCAACGACATCGAGGCTTTCCGGGTCGCCAACGACTGCGACCGCTTGGTGATGGTCTGGTGCGGTTCCACGGAGGCGTTCTCTGAGCCGTCGGCTGTGCATGAGTCGGTGGCGTCGTTCGAAGCCGGACTGGCCGTCGACCACGCCGACATCGCCCCCAGCCAGATCTACGCTTACGCGGCCCTGCAGTGTGACGTGCCTTTCGCCAACGGTGCTCCCAACCTCACCGTCGATCTGCCATGGGCGCGGGAACTGGCTCGAACCAGGGGCGTGCCCATCGCCGGTAAGGACTTCAAGACCGGACAGACCTTGCTGAAGACGATGCTGGCCCCCGGCTTCAAGGCTCGGATGCTGGGCTTGAGAGGCTGGTATTCCACGAACATTCTCGGCAACCGCGACGGTGAGGTGCTAGATGCTCCGGAGAACTTCAAGAGCAAGGAGGTGTCGAAGCTAGGTGTGCTCGACACGATCCTGCAGCCCGGCGTGTACCCCGACCTCTACGACGAGATCCACCACGTGGTGCGCATCAACTACTACCCGCCCCGGGGCGACAACAAGGAGGGGTGGGACAACATCGACATCTTCGGCTGGCTGGGCTATCCGATGCAAATCAAGATCGACTTCTTGTGCCGGGACTCGATCCTGGCCGCGCCCATCGTGCTCGACCTGGCGCTGTTCATGGACCTGGCGGCCCGCGCCGGAGTGTCAGGCGTGCAGGAGTGGCTGAGCTTCTACTTCAAGGCACCTCAGCCGAGCCTCCCGGAGAGAGAGGCCGATGTTGAGCACGACCTGTTCATCCAACAGACCAAGCTGAAGAACACCCTTCGGGAGTGGATGGGCGAGACTCCCGTCACCCACAGCGAGGCCGGCTGACCCCTCGCCCACCACAAGGTACGGCTCAGACGGAGGCCTGCTGAGCCAGTTACGAGCGCTCGGCCAGGCTCAACTTGACCCGCTGCCTCCCTACAGTGTGATCTACAGCTGGACTACGAAGCCCGTCCGCCATCTCCCTTTGACGAGGATAATCATGCCTGACTTCGATCGATTTGAGAGACTAGTCATAGCAGCAATGACAGCTGCACCTGAAGACCTACCAGATATCCATCAAGAGGTGTCCCGAATCCCGCAGATCAACAGACCCAAATTCTATAAGGGCCTCCAATCAAACAGATTAGCAGCATGGATAGAACAAACAGATTAGCAGCATGGATAGAAACTGCGAGAGATTATCTAAACTCACTTGGATACCCATATAATATCTTGAGATCTAATAATAACAATCAACAAGGTATGGATCTATTAGTAGTCACCACAAATCAGCAGATCGAACTAAAGACAGGGAAAGTTACAGATGCTAATTTGGGACTAGGAACTCTCATGTGGGCATTTGATGATGCGGAGGAAAGGATAAAGTACATCTTAAATACCTCTATGAAAGAGCGCATAGAACTAGCAAACGCTAATGACTTTGGTAGAGTCATACAAAACCAGATTGAGACTATGGTAGAACTTGGCAAATTCTTCAAATCCCAGCTGACGGAGGGAAGAGATGCCCCTCACAAACTTTCTATCCTAGCTAGATGTGTTGCTAGAGGTATCACAAGACTTGAGGCGATGAAGACGCTAGAAACCATACCAGAGGAAAAGTGGAATGTTCCTATCATTTTACATACTGATAGGAAATTCGGCTGGGTGAAAGTGGACCGTCCGTTAGTATTCACACGGGCAATAGGTGTGTCAGTTCTGTAGCAGAAATCTGGGTGTTGCCGGTCAACATTCTGGCTCTAGCTAGTACTGACGGTGCTCGAAGAGCCTCTAGCAAGCAGTTCCATCCGACCGACGCTTCAAACTGACCATGTCGACGGATCACGTTCACATGGTTCTCACCGACGAATTTATAATCCTCAGGAATAAGAGCACATCGCAGCTCCCCTGCGCCTACCGAGCCGGTGATTCGGTTGATCACGATAGCAGGTCCTATCAAGGCAGGCTTTGTAGTCTCAATATACTGAGGTCTCTTGTGATTCTCAGCCAGACGGACCGTATCAGCAATGTTGTGGGCCCATATTAGCGGAACACTGCTCGACGTTCTTGTTCGCTTCAAATGCTGCTTGTTTTGATTCCATACGATTGTCCCTGTAACAGCTTCATAACCAAGTGAATACAGTGTATTATTTTTAGAGAAAGAGTCTGCCAGTGCCTCACTACTATTGGAGAATATCACACGTCGGAACCCAATATTTGGATATGATACCTCGAAACTATACTTGTCTGAGTTATCTCGACCCTTACGAAGTACTAGAAGTTGTACAGGAGTCTGAGCTTGGTCAAACAGATCTGGTTGAGTATATATCTCAAGAAATTCGATGGCACATTGTCGAACTATATAATCCCGCAATTTGGAGAAATAAGCACCACTGTTCATCGATGGAGGAACAACATAAGCTAGTTGACCTCCATCCCGTAAGATGTCGAGACCGGCTTGAAAAAATAGGGCAAAGATATTGGCTCGTCCGGAGATTACTTGACTAAAGTGTGCCCGTACTTCCTTCGGTAACTTGAGTTGAAAATAAGGAGGATTTCCAATGACTAGATCAAATCTATCGCCAAGGTAAGGATCGAGAGCCGATCGCTTTGTCAGCACTGCTTCTGGAACTGTATCACCTGCTACAGCCAGTATCTTAGAATCAATATCCCAGCCGTGTATCTCACACTCAGGCTCCCGATCGAGGATGGACCGTAGAAACTCCCCTGTCCCAACCCCAGGATCTAGAACACGTATTCCAGGCCACAAGTCACATTGGTCTATCAGGCTCTCCCTAAGCACCTTCGGCGTCATGAACTGACCCAACTTCTTTCGATGAGAAATCGGGGTGTCCTCGATCCACCGGCGGGTGTTGGAAGATAGCTCCTGGTTGGCTATGCACACCAAAGTTCTTCACCACTCTCACGGCAAGCCTATTGAACTATCTAGTTCAACACGCCTGCTAGTGTTAGCGGTGGACTTTCTACAAGATTAAGTGAGCAGGCAGTGAAGTGGGCATGCTGCCGATCACCTGAAACGCTGGCACAGCAGCCGAGCTTCCCGGACAGCGAGACCGGCTGACCCTCGCCCGACGCAAGAGCCACGAACATCGGCTGCGACAAGAAGCGCTGCACCTTGCGAGCCCGGTTGACCGTGCCGAGGTGGGCCTATGCGTCTGCGGTAGCGGTATCGGCATCGCCATGGCCACCAACAAGATCGCCAGCCACCGTCCACCACACCACTCGGCACGTCTTGCCCGCCAGCACAACGGCGGCAACGTGATCTGCGTGAGTGAGCGGCTGACCGGCTTAGAGGTGGCCCGGCGACGCTCTGGGTGCCTGGCTGGGTGCATTCTTCGAGGGGGATGCCCCTGCACTGTGTGGCGAAGATCGGCCGCCTTGGCGGTGAGACCGGCAAAGAACTTGCCTGACCCGCCATCAACCGCCCTCAGCCCGGCGCGGTTGGGGCCACACCCCAATCTGAACTTGACAGGGCAGGTTCGTTAAGTACAATTACAAATTGTGGGCACCACTCGTAGTCGCTTCAGCGGATCATCGCCAAGCATCCTGCGCCTGAGAAGCGGGCAGAAGATCGTGGACGCCATGCTCGCGAGTCAGCCTCAGCCGATCTCTCGAGCCGAGATCGCCCGAGCATCTGAGCTGTCCAAGCCGACGGTGTCCTCGCTGATCGCAGACATGGAGGCCGCAGGACTGGTAAGCGCAACCGAGACGGGTTCGCCTCCGAAGCGCTCGGGACGCCCAGCCACGCTCTACGAACTCGTCGGCGACTACCGCCTGCTGGTGGCCGCCGACATCGGCGCCACCAAGATTCTCGTGGCTGTCGCGGACCTGACGGGCAGCATCCTGGTCGAGCGCGAAATCCAGACAGGTCCAGATGCCCAGACCGCACTCGAGCGGTTCATGGATACCGCTACCGACATGCTCGCCCTCTTTGGCAGCGGCTGCCACAGCATCTGCGTGGGAGTACCGGGCATCTACCGGCCCGGCACAGACCAGGTGCAAGAAGCCCTCAACCTGCCGGGATTCGACAACCTGAAACCTCGGTCCCTGCTCGCCGAACGCTTCGGAACAAATGGCGAACGCCTCCAGATGAACATCCACATCGACAACGACGTAAACCTGGCCGCTCTGGGCGAGCTGAGCCGAAGCGAGCCCGGCGACAGCGACTTCGTCGCAATCTCGGTAGGCACAGGCATCGGCATGGGCATCGTCGCCGGCGGTGAGCTTTATCGGGGCGGCACAGGATCAGCCGGAGAGATCGGCTCGCTGCTGATGTGGCATCCCGTTTCTGCGACGGCACCGCTGACTCTCGAAGACGTCGCCTCGGGCCCCGCCTTCTGCAAGCTCTTCGGGCAAGCCATCGAGGGCGGTTGCCGCAGTGAGCTGCCTCCGTGCTCAGACGTGCCAGAGATCCTCGACGCCGCCAAGCGAGGCGACGAGGCCGCAAGCCGGACCTTGCATCATGTCGCCAGGGCCATGGCCCTGGCCGTGTCGCACGTGTGCCACATCACCGACCCGACACGGGTGGTGTTCAGCGGCGGCGCCGGTGCAAACCCGGTGTTCGTCGACGCGGTCCGGCTCCACGTCGAGAGGCTGATCAGCAGACCTCCAAGAGTGACAGTGTCCAAGCTCGGCCACCGAGCCGCACTGATCGGGGCGGTGTCGGTGGCGCTTCGCTCCGTTCGAAACAACCTGGTGGCGCAGACCCTCGGGGGCATCCGGCCATGAACCCGCCGCCCTATGGCTCCGCGACCCCCGGCGCCGCGACCTCCGGCGCCGTGAATTCGACACTGGCAGAAGCCGCCGCAGCGGCAGTTGACGGCGACGCTGTGGTGGAGTTGCTCACCGAGGCAATTGCCATACCCAGCATCACCCCCGAAGAGGAGCCCTTCGCCTGCTGGGTTCACGAGCGAATGACAGAGTCGGCCGCCTTCGATCACTGCGAGCTGCTGGAGTGTGCGCCAGGACGCCCCAACGTTCATGGCTCAACAGGTGGTAACAACGGGCGCTCCCTTCTGCTTGCCGGTCATCTTGACACGGTCGGCGTGGACGACTGGACCCAGCATTGGGCTGACACCGACAAGGACGACCCTTTCGGTGCGCACATCGTCGACGGCGAGATCTGGGGTCGGGGGGCGGCCGACCAGAAGGCCGGAATCTGCTGCATCATCGAGGCGCTGCGGTCGTTCTCCCGCGCAGGGATCCGTCTGAACGGTAAGGCGACGACGCTGTTCGTCTGCGACGAAGAGTCAGGGCAACCCGGCAGTGGAGTCTCTGCGGGGATGCGGGCAGCAGTGAGCGCAGAAGGCCTGGTGCCCAAAGCGGACTTCGCTATCTACACCGAACCCACCACCTCGGCGATCTACACCGCGCAGATGGGCTTTCTGATCGCCGACATCGCCCTGGAGGGCGTCTCGGCGTACTTCGGCAGACCCGAACTCGGAATCGACGCACTCAAGGCCGGCCATGATCTGCTCGCCAGGCTGTGGAAGCACTCCGATGCCCTGCGCTCGGAGGTTCCCGCTCATGACCTGCTGGACGAAGCGTTCCTGCTGGTGACATCCGTGAACTCGGGGGGCAACATTGCCGTGCCCGGACGTTTCGAGCTTTCGCTGATACGCAAGATTCTGCCCGCCGAGAGCCTGGACAGCGCTGCAGAGCAGATCCAAAGCATCGCTTCGGCGGCGGCGCAGGACCATTCCGTGCGTTGTTCGGTGAACTTCAGCGCACCTCGTGACCATCCACTAGGGGGAACCCCCGACGAGGTCGCCGCGGGCCATCCCGGTGTCGCTGCGCTCTCGTCGGCCATTCTCGACACGACCGGGCAAGCGGCCCGAATCGAGGGCGCCCCCTACTGGTCGGAGAAGCCGTTCCTGCGAGACCTGGGGATCCCCGGGGTGTACTTCGCACCCGGGGACATATCGAACTGCCACACACCTTTCGAACGCGTCGCCGTCGACGAGTTGATCACAGCTACCCGCACGCTCGCCTACTTCATCGGCGACTGGTGCGGAGCAACCGATCCCTGAACCCGACCCACTGGAGGGGTCCCAATGAGAACAACAACCAATGCGCATCTTCGGGCCAGACGCCATCTCTGGATGCTCTGGACAGCGATGCTTGTGGCCTTCGCTTTGCTTGCCGCAGCTTGCGGCGACGACGACACATCCTCGCCCAGCGATACCGTCCCGCCCAGCGATACCGTCGAAGAACCCGAACCCGACGCCGATGCGGCCGAGCAGGCGCCTGCACCACAAAGGCCCGTGACCCAGGGTCCTGCGGGTGAACAGGCTGTGCCGTCCAGCGAGATCACGCTCACCGATGACGAGATCGCCACCGTTCGGGGCGGGAACCACACGGCCGCGTTGCTCTGGCACACAGCGGCGGCCTTCACCGACGCTGTGAGCCAGGGCGCTCGCGACGCCTTTGAGGAGTTGGGCATAGAGGTGATCGCCGAGACCAATGCCTCATTCGACGCCGCTCAGCAGGCCAACGATGTGGAAACCGTGCTGGCACAGGATCCCGACATCATTATCAGCCTGGCCATCGGCCCGGACTCTGGCGCCGAGGCCTTCAGGCCCGCTGTGGAAGCGGGCGTGCACCTCGTGTTCCTCTCCAACGTGCCTCAAGGCTACGTGCAGGGTGAGGACTATGTCGGAATCGTCACCGACGATCTGGCAGCAATGGGCATCACCGCGGCTGATCTGCTCGCTGATGCGCTCGGAGGTGAGGGGCAGGTGGGCTACATCTTTCACGATGCCGCCTACTATGTGACCAACCAGCGCGACCAGGCCTTCAAGGCTTGGATCGAAGGCAACTACCCAGGAATCGAGATCGTGGCCGAGCAGGGTCTGGCCGATCCAGCTGCAGCCGAAGAGATCGCCTCAGCCCTGCTGACTCGACACCCGGACCTCGACGGTATCTACGCTCCCTGGTCGGCGGGACCCGCCGACGGCGTTCTCGCCGCTTTGAGAGCCGCAGGCGCTGACGATGTCGCTGTTGTCACCATGGACCTCGACACCAATGTCTCGCTGGATCTGGTAGAGGGGGGCAATATCGCCGGCATCGCTGCCGACGAGGCCTACAACCTGGGGCGGACCATGGCCTTGGAGGGTGCCTACGGAGTGTTGGGGAAAGCAGCCCCGGCGTTCGTTGTGGTGCCTGCCATCGCTGTGACCGCCGACAATATCGTGGATGCGTATCGCCAATCGCTGGCAACGGAGCCACCGCAGGAGGTTCTAGACGCTATCGGAGGCTGAGCAGGCCTTGCCCTCGATCCCACCATGGCTCGACACTCGCCAGTGGCTTGCCGAGCGGCGCATAGACACGGATCTGCGCCACTATGTCGTGTATGTCGCGGTGCTGTGCATCTTCTTGCTCTTTGCGGTGACATTACGAGACGACGGGTTCCTCACCACCTCCAACTTGCTCAACATCGGCCGTCAGGCCACGCCCATCGCCGTGATGGCGGTGGGCGTGGCGTTCGCCCTCGGAGCCGGGGAGATAGATCTGTCGGTTGGCTCGGTCACGGCTCTGTCGTCGTTGGCTGCAGCAGAGGCGGTAGGGAGCTTCGGCTTTGTCGGAGGTGTACTGGGGGCCCTGCTAGTGGGGGCGTTGATCGGCTGGATCAACGGGATGATCACCGTGAAAGTGAGGATCCCGTCATTTCTGGTCACGTTGGGGATGCTGGGGATCGCCAGCGGAATCGCCCGCAACATGAACAACCTGCAGTCGCTGCCGATCCGCAACGACACATTCCTGGCTGTCTTCGGTGCAGGTGCGCTCGGGCCTGTCTCCTCGCTGCTGATCTGGACGATCGTGGTAGGAGCGCTCGGCCACTACACCCTGCATCAGCTCAGGTGGGGACGCCATGTGCTAGCGGTCGGCGCCGACCGTGCGGTGGCTGCGACGCTGGGCATCAACACCGATCGCATTCGTGTCACCGCGCTGATGGCAAGTTCCACGGCTGCCGCTTTCGCGGGTGTGCTGCTCGCAGGCCGGTTAGCGGTCGGGCGTCACGACCTCGGCGAAAACCTCCTGTTGACGGTAATCGCAGCGGTGGTTATCGGAGGCACCAATCTCTTCGGCGGCCGCGCCTCGGTTGTCGGAGCCATTGCCGGATCGATAGTCATGGCCATGCTCAACAATGGTCTGATCCTGATGGGGTTGAGAGTGGCAGATCAGTTGATCGCCCGTGGTGTGATCATTATCGCAGCCGTGGCCCTCAGCATGCGCGAGCACCGGGAGGCCTGACATGTTTTTGAACGCCCTGGTAGAACGCAACCCCGAGTTCGTTCAGGCAGCAGTGCAAGCCCACCAAGCCGGGTTGGTGCCCCCAAACTGTTACGTCCTAGACCTCGACACGATCGAAGCTAACACAGCCACTCTTTGCCAACGAGCCCATGCTCTGGGACTCACCGTTTTGCCCATGACCAAGCAGGTAGGGCGACAGCCACACGCCTTGGATGCGATCGCACGGGGAGGCGCTGAGGGGTTTGTGGCTGTGGACATGGATTGCGCACGTGCGATCCACCGCGGCGGGCACTGCCTGGGCCACCTCGGTCATCTTGTGCAAGTTGCCAGGGCTCAGGTTCGCGAGGCAAGCGACATGGAGCCGCTGTATTGGACCGTGTTCTCAACCAACAAGGCATCCGAGGCTGCGGCCGCGGCCGCAGCCGCCGGTCGCACCCAGCGGTTGATGTTGCGGATCTTCGACGACGGAGACGTGTTCTATCCCGGCCACGAAGGAGGCATCACACTTCCCGAGCTGCCGGCAGCACTCGACTACATCGATTCGCTCACGGGCGCGGAACTCGCCGGACTAACAACCTTTCCGGCCTTGCTGTTCGACCCCGCCACGGAAACAGCCAGAATCACGCGCAACGTCGAGACTCTGGCCCGTGCCGCGGATCTGTGCCGCTCACATCGGACGGCTCCACAGCGACTGGAGCTGAACCTGCCCGGCACCACCTCGACCTCGGTGCTGGAGATGCTCGCAGATGCGGGCGCCACTCAGGTGGAGCCGGGCCACGGACTCACCGGCACCACACCGCCGCACGCCGTTCAGGAACTACCCGAACGACCGGCTGTGTTGTATCTGAGCGAGGTGGCCCACATCCATCAGGGGGCACCCTACTGCTTCGGTGGCGGGCTGTATGTGGATCCGGTCTTTGGTCCTTACGAGGTCCGGGCTCTTGTGGCTCACGATCCCGACGAGGCTCTGTCGCTTGATTCGAGCGCTCCGGTGGCCATGCCCAACCCAGCCGCCATCGACTACTACGCGAGGGTGAACACCGACCCACAACGTTCGGTGTCGGAGGGAGCCACAGTCATATTCGGCTTTCGGATCCAAGCCTTTGTCACCAGAGCTGTAGTCGTCGGATTGAAGGGTGTGGCTACAGAGCAAGCTGAGATTGCCGGGATTTGCTACAGCTCGGGAATCCCAATCGAAAGGCATTTCCGAGATGAGCAGCTATGACAAGCGCAAGCAAGACAGCGCGAATCTCCGGAAACAATACAGCAGACAGGGGTGGGATTGCCCTCGAGGTGTTGGGGATCCGCAAGGCGTTTCAGGCAATTCAGGCACTCGACGACGTAACGCTGGACCTCCGCTACGGCACGGTTACAGCCCTGCTAGGCGACAACGGCGCCGGCAAGTCGACTTTGGTCAAGTGCGTCTCGGGTGTCTACCGGCCCGACGCGGGTGTTGTGAGAGTCAACGGTGTGCAAGAGGAGATCTCGTCGCCCGAGGCAGCCAGAAGGCTGGGCATAGAGACGGTCCATCAGACCCTCGCTGTGATCGAGCCTCTGGACGTTGCCGAGAACCTGTTCATGAACCGAGAGTTCACGAAAGGGGGCCGCATCGGAGCACTGATCGGAGTGCTCGACAAGCGGCGCATGCGAGCCGAGTCGGGGGCGATCCTCGGCCGTCTCGACATCCGCATCCCCTCCCTGAGACGACCGATGACGGCACTCTCTGGCGGTCAACGCCAGGCTGTGGCGATCGGGCGCGCCGTCGCTTGGGGTCAGCAGATCGTGCTGCTGGACGAGCCCGCCGCGGCCCTGGGGGTGGAGCAGACAGCCCGGGTTCTCGACTTGATCCGCAACCTGCGCAGAGACAACGTGGCTGTGCTGTTGATCACCCACAACATGGATCGTGTCATCGAAGTATGCGACCGTGCAGTGATCCTGCGGCAAGGCCGTAAGGTGGCGGAACTCGATGTGGCTTCGGTGACCAAAGACGACCTTGTCGGCTATATCACTGGCGCCAAGGGCAGCGACGGCCACAACAGGCCTGCGGGCCGCTCCAGCGAACTTGCCGGCGGGGACGCCCAACGAGAGTCGTGACGCCCGATGAGAGTTGTGGTGGCGGCCTCTCGGCAAGCGGCGACGTCAGAAGCAGCCGGGCTGGTGGAGCGCTTCGTCCGAGATGGCGATGCCTGTACTCAAACTCTAGGGCTGGGGCTCGCCGTCGGAGAGACCATGCGACCTCTGTTCGCCGAGTTGGTACGACGCCATAGGCACTGCGGTCTCAGCTTCGCCTCGGTCGACGCCTACCTGCTCGACGAATACGTGGGCCTGCGGCCCGGGGACCCGCAGCTGTTCAGCGAAATCACCAAGAAGCAGTTCGTCGAGCATTCAGACATTGGCGTCTCGAGCTTCCATTGTCCGAATCCGAACGCAGCGGATCTTCATGCCGAACGCGCCCGCTATGAACGGGTGGTACGAGATGCACACGTTGGGCTTCAGCTACTGGGGATCGGCCTGAACGGGCACATCGGGTTCAACGAGCCAGGCTCGACAGCAGACAGCGTCACTCGTGTGGTCGAGCTCAGCGAGCAGACCAGGATCGCGAACGCCGCGAACTTTCCCGATCGGCAGGCTGTGCCGACGCTGGCAATAACTCAGGGCATATCAACCATCATGTCCGCCAACCGCCTCGTGCTTATGGCCTTCGGCTCGAAGAAGGCGAACATCGTTGCTCGTGCTCTGCAAGAGCCTGCAACCCCAAAAGTCCCTGCGTCGGTGATCAGGTCACACCCCGATGTGACCGTATTGCTCGACCAACCGGCAGCATCATCGCTATCCACAATTGTACCGACAAACATCCACACGAATAGAGAACCGCAATCTTGAAATATTCAAGAACCAATTCGGCTCAACTCGTGAAGAGGACATACATCCTTCAGTATGTTCAGGACTATGCCGGATACGATACACCGTTTCCAGGACACGTCTGATTTAGATGGAGATTGAAATAAGTCACGGATCGGGCCGGCAAAGCCGCGACGGGGTCACACTCCAAGTGCTGCTACCAAGCATTGTTTAGTCCCCGGTTGGGGCTAGTCTCCCGGTTGGGCGGATCGGGCAACTCTCAGGCGAAGCTCGGCGCGGTCAACTGCCGCGGCGGCAGCAACGTTGTCTCGATCCGCCGCAAGGACCACATTTGCCCGTTCGAGAGCGGCAGCGGCGCGGGTCACGTCTATTTCGGCGGCGCTTTCGCTTACATCGCTGAGAATCGTTACCTCGTTGCCTGCGACCTCCACGAAGCCCCGGTGAACGGCGAAGACGTCGCGCTCGCCGCCGGCCCGCACCACCTCCACAGACCACACCGCCAGCACCCCTACAAAGGGCGCGTGACCCGCCAGGAAGGCAATGTCACCGCCCTCAACGGTGCGAGCGATCACCATCTCGGCCTCACCGGAATACGTCACCCGCTCCGGTGACACCATCTGCACCCCGAGAAGCTCAGCCATGTCAGGCCCGCGCCTGAAGCTCCGCGGCCCGACGCTCCACATCGGAAGCGCCGCCCACCATATAGAACGCCTGCTCGGGCAGATGGTCGAGTTCGCCATCCACAAGAGCCTCGAAAGAGTCAATAGTCTCGGACACCGGCGTGAAGATGCCGTCTTTGCCGGTGAAGTTCTTAGCCACGAACATCGGCTGCGACAAGAAGCGTTGCACCTTGCGAGCCCGGTCGACCGTCACGCGGTCTTCCTCAGAAAGCTCGTCGAGGCCCAAGATCGCGATGATGTCCTGCAGCTCCTTGTAGCGCTGCAACACTTCCTGAACCCGCCGGGCCACATTGTAATGACGCTGTCCCACCACCAAAGGATCGAGAATCGTGGAAGTGGACGCCAGCGGATCCACCGCCGGGTAGATACCCAGAGCCGCGATGTCGCGGCTCAGCTCTGACGTGCCATCGAAATGCGTGAACGACGTGAACGGAGCAGGGTCGGTGTAGTCGTCGGCAGGCACATACACGGCCTGCAGCGACGTGATCGACTTGCCCCCCGTGGACGTGATCCGCTCTTGAAGCTCACCCATCTCATCGGCCAGCGTCGGCTGGTAGCCCACAGCCGACGGCATCCGGCCCAGCAGGGTCGACACCTCCGAGCCGGCCTGAACGAACCGGAAGATGTTGTCGATAAACAGCAGCACGTCCTGGTTCTGCACGTCCCGGAAGTACTCGGCGACGGTCACGCCGGCCAGGCCCACACGCAGCCGCACGCCGGGCGGCTCGTCCATCTGGCCGAACACCAAAGCCGCCTTGTCGAGCACCCTGGTCTTGCCGTCACCCATGACGGTCTCGCCCATCTCCAAAAACAGGTCGGTGCCCTCACGGGTGCGCTCCCCCACCCCGGCGAACACCGACACACCCCCGTGGTTGGTGGCAACCCGGGTGATCATCTCAGTGATCAGCACCGTCTTGCCCACACCCGCACCGCCGAACAGTCCGATCTTGCCGCCCTGCTTGTAAGGCGTCAGCAGGTCGATCACCTTCACGCCAGTCTCGAACATCTGGGCGCTGGCCTCAAGGGTGTCGAACGCCGGCGCCTGGCGATGTATCTCCCAGTGCTCGGGCGTGTCATGGCCGGGCTCGTCGAGGCACTCGCCCATCACGTTCCACACATGGCCCAGCGTCCCGTCACCCACCGGCATACGGATGCCGTGGCCGGTGTTGCGCACGAGCGTACCCCGAGTGAGGCCGTCGGTCGGGCGCATCGCGATAGCCCGCACCCGGTGGTCGCCGATCTGCTGTGCGACCTCGGCCGGCACGGTCACATCCCTGCCGTCGACGGTGACGTCGAAGCGCAGCTCGGTGTTGATCTCAGGCAGATGCCCCGGCGGGAACTCCACATCGACCACAGGGCCGGCGATGCCGACGATCCGGCCGTTGCGGTGCTCGGTCTCGACGATGGTCATGGCTGTGTCCTCGTTGTGCTGGTCATGCTGATTTTCGCGGTGCCCTCGTTGTGCTGGTCGGGGTTGTGCTGGTCGGGCTGGTCAGGCCGCTGCTTCGGGCTGTCCGACCCGCTCCAGCAAGAGCTGGGCGGCATCGGCGGAGCGGTCGTGCTGGCCCAGCGCTTCGGCACCGCCGACGATCTCCATGATCTCGGTGGTGATGGCGTCCTGGCGGGCGCGGTTCATTTCCCGTGAGAGGCTGGTGATCAGATCCTCGGCGTTGTCGGTGGCAGCCTTCATGGCCCGCTGCCGGCTGGCGTGCTCCGACGCCGCCGCATCGAGCAGCGCTCCGTACAGGCGGGCCTCGGTGTAACGCGGCAACAGCGCTTGAAGCACCCCTTCCGGCGACGGCTCGAACTCGAAGCCAGCGGCAGTCCGCGTGCCGCTCTCGCTGCCGAGTTCGGCCATCACGCTGGTCTCCTCCAGCGGCAGGAAGCGGCGCACCACCACCCGCTGGGTGCCCATCGACACGAACTCGGTGTAGATCAGCTCCACCTGATCGACCGTCTCGGACACGAAGTCGTCTCTCACGACAGACGCCAGACGACGGGCGTCTTCATAGGACGGGTTGTCGCTGAACCCCGAGAGGGCGTGGCGGATCCGGTAGTTGCGAAAGCGGAAGTAGTCGGCGGACTTGCGGCCCACACAGCACAGCGAATAACGCTTGCCTTCGGCCTGGTGATGTCTGAGCTGCCGCTCCGCGGCGCGTATCACCGACGTGTTGTAGGCCCCGGCGAGACCCCGGTCGCCGGCCACTGCCACGAAACCGACGCTGCGCACCTGCTCGACCTGTCTCAGCAGCGGGTGCTCCACCGCGGCACCCCCCGCTGCCAGGTCTTCGATGACGCTGGTGATCAGGCGGGCGTAGGGCCGGGCGGCGTTGGCGCGCTGCATGGCCTTCACCACCCGCGTGGCGGCGATCAGCTCCATGGCGCGGGTGATCTTCTTGGTGGACTGGATGCTGCCGATGCGACGGCGAAGCTCCCGCTCCTTGGCGCCCGGCACGGCTCAGTCCTCGCGCGTTGGCGTCTCGATAGGCGTCACCGCTCGCGGCCTAGCCCTCGTCTTCGCTTCGCGTGATATCGGCTTCCGGCAGCGTGGTGTCGGCGTCCACCAGACGGGCGTGAGCGGCGCCGCTTGGCTCGTCGTCGGGCTCCGGCTCGGCGCCCGGCGCCGCGACGGTGGCTTCGAACTGCTCGGCGAACGCGGCGATCTTGGCGTCGAGCGCTTCCACGTCGGCAATCTCGCCGGTTGACGCGATATCGGCCAGCAAGGCCGGCTCGCGGGTGCGGAACCAGTCGAGCAGCTCCTCCTCGAAGCGCCTGACGTCCTCCACCGGCAGCGGATCGAGGTAGCCGTGGGTGCCGGCGTAGATCGACACCACCTGTTCGGCCACCGGCATCGGGGTGTTGACGCCCTGCTTGAGCAGTTCCGTCAGGCGGTAGCCGCGCTCGAGCTGCGCCTTGGACACGGCGTCGAGGTCGGAGCCGAACGCGGCGAATGCCTCGAGTTCGCGGAACTGCTGAAGGTCTCCCTTGAGCGTTCCCACAGCCGTCTTCATGGCCTTCACCTGCGCTGCTCCGCCGACGCGGCTCACGGATATGCCGACGTCCACGGCGGGGCGGATGCCCGACTTGAAAAGGTCGTCCTGCAAGAAGATCTGCCCGTCGGTAATAGATATCGCGTTGGTGGGGATGTAGGCCGACACGTCGCCGGCCTTGGTCTCGATCACCGGCAGAGCGGTGAGGGAGCCTGCGCCAAGCTCATCGCTCAGCTTGGCGGCGCGCTCCAGAAGACGGCTGTGCAGATAGAACACGTCGCCGGGGTAGGCCTCGCGGCCGGGCGGGCGGCGCAGCAGCAGAGACACCTGCCGGTAGGCCTCGGCCTGTTTGGACAGGTCGTCGTACACGACCAGGGCGTGGTCGCCGTTCTCCATCCAATGCTGGCCCATCGCGCATCCGGCGTAGGGGGCGAGGTACTTGAACGGCGCCGGATCCGACGCGGGCGACACCACCACCACCGTGTAGTCCATCGCGCCGAGTTCTTCGAGTGTGGCCACCGCCTGGGCCACGGTGGACGCCTTCTGGCCGACCGCCGCGTAGATGCACTTCACGCCCAGCCCGCGCTGGTTCAAGATCGTGTCGAGCGCGATGGTGGTCTTGCCAGTCTTGCGGTCGCCGATGATCAGCTCGCGCTGGCCGCGCCCTATGGGAATCAGCGAGTCGATCGCCTTTATGCCCGTCTGCATCGGCTCGTGTACCGGCTGGCGTCCGGTGATGCCGGGCGCCTGTATCTCCAGGCGCCTAGGCGTGGTGTTGGAAAGCGGGCCTTTGCCGTCCACCGGCTCGCCGAGCGGGTTCAGCACACGGCCGAGCACTCCGTCGCCGACGGGGATCGACAGGATGTTGCCGGTGGCCTGAACGGGCTGGCCCTCTTCGATGCCCTCCACCTCGCCGAGCACAACCGCGCCTATGGAAGTCTCGTCAAGGTTGAGAGCCAGGCCGATGGTGCCGTTCTCGAAGCGCAGCATCTCGTTGACCGCCGCGTCGGGCAGCCCGGAGA
The DNA here is from genome assembly GCA_965214945.1 of Acidimicrobiales bacterium. Classification (GTDB taxonomy): domain Bacteria; phylum Actinomycetota; class Acidimicrobiia; order Acidimicrobiales; family Aldehydirespiratoraceae; genus JAAXHB01. The sequence goes on from OZ244029.1 coordinate 2,482,184, forward strand.
CGCGGGCGATGCCATCGCCGACTTCGATCACCCGCCCGACGGTGGTCTGCTCGAGCGACGGCGTGAACCCGTCGAGGTTCTGCCGGATCGCGGCGGCGATGTCGGCAATGCTGATCGTCAGTTGTGCCATCTGTGTAGTGCCATCTGTTATGTGCCTTTCGATCTCAGCCCGGGCTCACCCAACGCTGGAGCGCATCTGATGAATCCGGCGGCGCACGCTGCCGTCGATCACGTCGTCGCCGATCTCGGTTATCGCGCCACCGATCACCGCAGGATCGATGATCACCTTGATCTCGACGTCCAGGCCCGACGAAGACTTGATCGCCGCGGCCAGACGGGTTTGCTGATCGTTGCTGAGCGCCACCGCGCTGCGCACTCGGGCCACGCGCCGGTTGCGCCCGGCGGCGGCCTGGTCGATCACCGCATCGATGATCTCAGGGAGGTCGCCGCCGCGGCCCGCCGCCACCGCCATCGATACCAGAGCCGTAGTGACGGCCCGCACCCGACCGTCGAGCAGGTCCTCGACGATCTGCTGACGGCGCGCCGCTCCGATGCCGGCGTCGCTGAGCGTCGAGCGCAGCTCTTCGCTGCTTCGAAGCACTCGCGCGAAGCTCAACAGCTCCTGCTCAACAGCGGCCTGGTCGCCCTCGGCGCGGGCCACTGTCAGCATCGCTGCGGCGTAGTCGCTCACCCGGGCGTCGGATGTGCCGGCCATCGGCTCAGCCCTCGCCCCCGCTGCCGCTGTTGGATGAGACGCCGGCCACATCGTCGATGTAGCTGTCGATCAGCGAGCGGTGAAGCTCGGCGTCGAGGCTGGCCTCCACGATCCGCTCCGCCGCGCCCACCGCTATGGCGGACACCTCAGAGCGCAGGTCGTCGATGGCTTGGCGGCGGCTTGACTCGATGTCGGCCGCGGCTCTGGCCCGCTGCTCAGCGATGTCCGCCTCGGCGCGCGCCTTGAGGTCATCGGACATTGTTGCGGCCTGGGCGCGGGCTTCTTCGATGATGCGAGCGGCGCTGGTCTTGGCGTCGGCGAGCTGAGCCTCGTATTCGCTTCGGGTGCGCATGGCCTCAGCCTTGGCCTTGTCTGCGGCGTCGAGGTCGGCGCGAATCTTGTCGGACCTGGCATCCATAGCGCCCTTCACAGCCGGGAAACCTTTCCACACCATGAAGGCAAGCAGGATCAAGAACGCCGCGCCGCCCCAGATGATCTCGTCCAGCTCGGGCAAGATCGGGTTCGGGGCTTCCAGGCACGATTCGAGTTCGGACTCGAACTCCTCGAGCGTCTCGGCGGAGGCGGACTTCATAGCGTGAAGGCTTCCGTGGGCCTCCTCGACGTGGATCGCCTTCTCCAGCACACAGCCGCCGATGGTCTCGCCCGCAGCGGCCGCCGGCCCGGCGGCAACCAGCAGCGCCGCAATCGACGCGGCTGCAATGACAGCGAGCTTGCCAGCCGCCCGGTTTGTCGGCCAGGCCCTTAGTCCGCGGTGTGCCGCTGCGCTGCTGGGGCGGTGGCTCATGGAAGCAGAAGGATGAACACCACGAAGCCGATCAGCGCCAGCGCCTCGGTGAAGGCGATGCCGAGGAACATCGTGGTGCGCACCATTCCCGCCGACTCGGGCTGGCGGGCCATTGCCGATATGGCGTTGCCGACGACTATGCCGATGCCCACGCCGGGGCCGATAGCCGCCAAGCCGTAGCCGAGGCCCGCTCCGATGGCCTTGAGCCCGTCGAGGAACTCGTTGGCGCCTGTCTGGGCGAGAAGACTGAGCACTTGCGTTTCTCCTGTGTTGAGTTGACTGTGTTGTATTCCGGTGACTGGACTGAACGGCGGCTGGGTTGTCAGTGTTCGGGGTGCAGCGATCCGCCGATGTACACGGCAGTGAGGATCGTGAAGATGAACGCCTGCAGCAGCGACACGAGTATCTCGAAGCCGGTCATCAGTATCAGCATCACGAACGGCAGCACGGCGGGCACCGCGTAGAAGTCCCACATCACCGCCGTCAGGATGGCGAAGGTCACCAGCAGCAGGTGCCCGGCCACCATGTTGGCCCAGAGCCGGATCGCCAGCGAGAAGGGCCGCACCACGAAGGTGGACACAAGCTCGATGGGTGTGACGATGACGTACAGCAGCTTGGGGACGCCTGGCGGGAACAGCGAGTTCTTGAGGTAGCCGAACAGGCCCTGATGCCTGACGCCGAGCACGTTGTAGATCACCCACACCAGCACCGCCAGCGTCATCGGCATGGCCATGCGGCTGTTGGCCGGGAACTGCACGAACGGGATGACTTCGGTGATGTTGGAGAACAGGATGAAGAAGAACATCGTCGTGAGGAACGGCACGTACTTCTTGCCGTCGGGTCCGATGGTCTGCTCCACCACGGAACTCTCGATGAAGTTGATGCCCGACTCGGCTACGTGTTGGACGCCGGCCGGAACCAGCGTGGCGCGGCGGCGCCCGGCCAGCCCGAAGATCAGCATCGTGGCGACGGTGGCGGTCAAATAGACGAGGACGGTCTTGTTGACGGCCAGCGGGGTGCCCTCAAACAGGATGGTCGGCCAGTCGAAGAGATGACCTATAGGCGGGAACTCGAGAGCAAGGATGCTCATCCGGCGCGCCCCGATGTTGACGTGACGGCCAGCTCACGGCGCGGCCCGACACCGCAGCCTGGCTTGAGCCCCGGGTACGCCAGCGAAACCGAGACACGGCGTGTCTCAAGGGCCAGAAGGCCGATGTGGGTGGCGAGCAGGCTCACCGCGAACGGCAGCATCTCGAACCAGTCGCTATGGCGGACCGGAAGCACCACGCCTGCGACGATACCGAGCCTGAGCAGATAACCGCCCAGCACCGCGGCCATCATGGCAGCGGCGCCCGCTCGTGCGCCCCAGCCGATGGCCGCCGCTCCGAGCGCGAAGTTGACGAGCACCAGCGCCAGAGCCAGCGCCACGGACGCCGCGCCCCGCCAACCCCAGCCGAACGCCCCGCCCGCGATCAGCGGCAGCGCGAACAGCCACGAACGCCAGATCATGTCGCGAGCGACATCCCGCTCTGGGGCGGAGGCTGAAGCGGCGATGTCAGCCAAGGCCTGCTCGCCGGGCCCGGTCGGCACCGTCGACGACAGCGGCGGGCCGGCCGTACGAGGCGCGGCGTCTGCGCAGCGCCTCGTCCATCGCAGTGCTGTAGTCACCATAAAAACGCCACACCTGGTAGCCGAACACGACCACCACCGCTGCCAGCGTCAGCAGCGGGAAAACCCCCAGACGGGAGTCCGCGAACCAGCCGCCCAAGCCGAACACCGCGGGCGTGGCAATCATCTCGAATGCCTTGGCTAGGGCGTCGCCCGCGCCGGCGCGCGTTTCAAGCCGGGTTGCGTCGCTCATAGTTGCACTTCAGCCGCTCGCTCGCTTCGCGATCTCTATCCCAGGCCGCGTCCGTCACCCGCGGGAACGGGCGGTGCCTCGAGGAGGGCGGCGAGGAAGACGGCGGCGTTTGCCGTATCGGCGCTCGAAGCGTTCGACGCGTCCGGCAGTGTCGACGATCTTCATTGTGCCGGTGAAGAAAGGGTGGCTGGCGCTAGAGATCTCCACCTTGGCCAGCGGGTACACGTTGCCGTCGGACCATTCGATGGTGTCGTCGGTGGCGATCGTGGAACGTGTCAAGAACGCTGCGTCGGCGGACTGGTCGGAGAAGACCACCAGCCGGTACTCGGGGTGTATGTCAGCTTTCATCGACTTGGCAGTCTATGCCGCTCATCCAGTTTGCAACCATGTTCGCGGTGCCCGCTGTCGCACGGTTCTGCTCTACACGAACTACAAGAGGTTCGGAAATTCGTGTAGATTTATGTAATTGACGTGCATAGCCACACGAACTTCGCTGGAGACGACCGATGAGACGACCGCCGATCCGGGTGCTCGACTTGATCGGAACGCCCGGTGACGCGGGCCACGCCCACGGCTCTGCCTTTTCTGAGGAGATCCGCGCCTACACCGCCGACCGGGTGAGTTTGGCAGCGTCCGGCACGTGGAGCGGTGGCCGGCGGCTGCGGGCGGGCGAGGTGCTGGAACTGGCCGAGGCATGCCTGCCCGCGCACGAAAGCTACTCGGCAAGCCTGTACGAGGAGATGACCGCGATGGCCGAGGCATCAGGCATCACGCCGGCGGAGGCGGTCGTGGTCGGCGGGTTCACCGACCTGGTGGACACGATCCGCGCCGCTGTCGGTGCCGAACACCCGCCGGCGGTGACCGAGGACGACTGCACCGCGTTCATCGTGCCCGACGGACGCGCCGGCGGCACGGCGCTGTTCGGGCAAACCTGGGACATGCACGACTCGGCCACCGACCACGTGATCCTGCTTCGCGCACGGCTCGACGACGGCCCCGATGCCCTGGTGTTCACCACCACCGGATGCCTCGGACAGATCGGCATGAACGAGTTCGGCGTGTGTGTCGGGATCAACAACCTCACCGCCGCCGACGGCCGAAGCGGCGTGACGTGGCCGACCGTAGTCCGCCGCGCGCTGCGGGCCGAGAATGCCGAAGCAGCCCTGGAGTCAGTACTCGACGCCGAACTCGCGGGTGGGCACAACTACCTGATCCTCGACGCCGAGGGCTGCGGCTTCAACGTGGAGGCCATGCCCACCGTCCGGCCCGTCACGACGCTGGGCACCCGCCCTCTGGTCCACGCCAACCACACGGTCGACGCGGCCGCCGGCACCGTGCAGGGCCTCCGGGCGCCGGAGCTTCAGGACAGCTCGCTGCAGCGCATGGCGACCGCTGAGGAGTGTCTCGACAAGCCGCGCGTGCGAGTCGAGGATCTGATGGAACTAACCCGAGGCGGAGTGTGCCAAACATCGTCGCCGCCCCACAAGACGGAGACCTCAGGCGCTGTGGTGGCCAGGCCCGGCACTCGCGAATTTTGGGCTGTCTGGGGATTGCCGCCCATGAACGACTACCAGCGATTCGACTTCGCCCAGGCTGACTGAAGCCGGGTCGGTCGGCCCACCTGAGGGCGACCCTGTCACATCCGACGGCGCCTCGCGCGGGTGCGCCACGGCGCCGCCGGATGCTCTCGGCTACCGTCATCACCGATGGCAGCGGGAATGACAGCCATGTCTGAAGCCGCGAGCGCTGCCAAGTCGGTGGCGGTCGGGCTCTACGGGATCACCAAGCGCTTCGACGACGTCACCGCCGTCGATCGCGTCGAGCTGGAAATCGACGACGGGGAGTTCTTCAGTCTTCTGGGCCCGTCGGGGTGCGGCAAGACGACCACCCTGCGGCTGGTCGCCGGTCTCGAGTTCCCCACTGCCGGCCGCCTCAGCATCTTCGGCACCGAGGTGGGCACGCTGCCGCCTAACAAGCGCCCTGTCAACACGGTCTTTCAGGATTACGCCTTGTTCCCTCACATGACCGTGGAGCAGAACGTCTCGTTCGGGCTGCGAATGCAGCGCCTGCCCAAAGCCGAGATTGGCCCGAGGGTGAGCGCCGCCATCGAGCTTGTGCACATGGAGGGGATGGAGGCGCGGCGCTCCAACCAGCTCTCAGGCGGGCAGCGGCAGCGGGTGGCCCTGGCCAGGGCGCTGGTCAACAACCCCAAGGTGCTGCTACTCGACGAGCCTCTTGGCGCGCTCGACCTCAAACTGCGCGAGGTAATGCAGCTCGAGCTGAAGGCGCTGCAGCGCGAGCTGGGTATCACGTTCGTGTTCGTCACGCACGATCAGTCGGAGGCGCTCACGATGAGCGACCGGATCGGGGTGATGAACGCGGGGCGGCTGCTGCAGGTGGGCATGCCCGAGGAGATCTACAGCCGCCCCGCGAACCGCTTTGTGGCAGACTTCATCGGACACACCAATCTGCTCGACGCGCTGGTAACCGCGCCGGGTGAGGTGACCCTGCCCAACGGGGTGCGGATCCCCGCAGCGTCGTCGCTGGCGCCAGGCACGAAGGTGGCGGTGAGCTTGCGCCCCGAGCAAGTGAGAATCCACAGGCGGGGGGCCGCCCCCTCCGGGCGCACGGCCGTGGACGGACGTGTCGAAGAGGTGCATTATCACGGCAACGCTCTGGTTCACACCGTGGTATTCGAGTGGATGACCCTAGACGTGCGCACCGAGAACCGCAGCGGCATGGCAACCGCATCCCCCGGCGACGAGGTGACTGTGTCCTGGGACCCCGAGGCTCTCGCCGTCGTCACCGACTGAGGCCAGACGGTGACACCGCAGACCGAGACCATCAGCGCCGCCGAGACACAGGTCGCGCCTGGGCCGCAGATCGAGACCGTCGCCGCCCGCGCCGACTCCCGGCGGGGGTTCCTGCTGTCGCTGCCGGCATACGCCTACCTGGTGGTGTTCTTCGCGCTGCCGCTGGTGACCGTGGTGGTGTACTCGTTCGCCACCCGCAACCGCATAGGCGGCGTCGACCTCGCCGGATGGAATCTCGATTCGTACCGGCGCCTGGGCGAGCCGATCGTGCGCGTCATCCTGTTCCGGTCGGTACTGATCGCGCTGATCACCACGGTGATCTGCCTGGTAGTCGCCTACCCGTTCGCCTACTTCCTCGCCACCCGCTCCGCCGCGGTGCGCAATTTGATGCTGGTGTTCGTGATGATCCCGTTCTGGACGAACTTCCTGGTGCGCAACTACGCCTGGCGTGTGATCCTCGGCAACGACGGCCCGCTGAGCAACGCGACCGAGGCGCTCGGCCTCGGCGCCCAGGAGATCCTGTTCACCCACGCCGCTGTGGTGCTCGGCCTGGTCTACGGGTTCCTGCCGTTCATGATCTTGCCGCTGTACGCGGCGATCCAGCGCATCGATCTGAGCCTGGTGGAGGCCAGCCGCGACCTTTACGCCTCGGGCGCGCAGACCCTGCGGCGGGTGCTGCTGCCGCTGTCGATGCCGGGCGTGATCGCCGGGTCGATCCTGGTGTTCGTCCCGAGCCTGGGGGCCTATGTCACACCGCAGATACTCGGCGGGGGCAAGTCCACGATGCTGGGCTCCTACATCGTCGTGCAGTTCCTAACCGCCCGCAACTGGCCGCTGGGCGCGTCGCTGTCGTTCGTGCTGATGGCCGTGATGCTGGTGGCGACCCTGATCTACTTCCGCACCGGCGGGAGGAACCTGTGAGCGGCAGCACGGCGCGTCCCAGAGGCGTCACACGCCTGCTGCTCACCGCCGACGCCTGGCTGGTGTACGCGTTCTTCTACGCCCCTATCGCTCTGCTGGTGGTCTACTCGTTCAGCGACGACCGCAACGTCGGGCGCTGGGGCGGCTTCACGCTTGGCTGGTATGACGACCTCATCCACCATGACCAGATCCGTCAAACCCTGTGGGTGTCGATCCGAGTGGCGATCCTGTCCACGGTCATTTCCGTGGTACTCGGAACGCTGGCGGCGCTGGCACTGGAGCGCTTCCGCTTCAGGGGCAAACGCGTATTCGACGCGCTGCTTTATCTGCCTATCATCATCCCGGACGTGACCATGGCGGTCATGATGCTGCTGTTCTTCGTGCGAGCACTCGATGTGGTGAACACACTGTTCGGGCTGAGCCTCACTAAGGGGTTCTCCACTATCACGATCAGCCACATCGCGTTCAACATCAGCTTCGTGTCGGTGGTGGTGCGCGCCCGACTGGCGGGCATGAACGAGGTGCTTGAAGAGGCGGCCATGGACCTCTACGCCACGCGCTGGCGCACATTCCGCTACGTCACCCTTCCGCAGATCGCGCCGGGAGTGGCCGGAGGCGCGCTGCTGGCGCTAACTCTGTCGCTCGACGACGTGGTGGTCACCCAGTTCGCGTCCGGGCCGGGGGCGACCACTCTGCCTGTGTTCGTGTTCGGCCTGATCCGCCGCGGCGTGACGCCGTTAATAAATGCCGTATCGGTGGTGATGTTGGCCGCGTCGGTGCTGCTGGTGATGCTGTCGCTGGCAGTCCAGCAGCTCCGGGTGGGCGAATCGCGACGCAGGCGCCGACGAGCGGATGCAGGCGCGGCAGCCTGACAACCGAACTGAACACCCCGGCTGAACACCTCAATGGCACCTGAGACATGGGCCGACTCTGAGATATGTGCTGACTCAGACGGGCCTACACGCGGACGATGCCTAGTGTACGCTGGGTGAACTGTTCGCACAGTGGGAGGGACATTCAGTCATGAAGCTTCACCGGACATCCGTGCAGGCGGTCGCGGCGGTCGCCGTGTTCGTACTGCTAGCCGCGGCCTGCAGCGACGACGAGGCCACGCCAGAAACCGCTGATTGCGAACCCGGCCAGACCGACGGTGAACTCAACTTCTACACGTGGTCGGAATACATCGACCCTGAACTGCTCGACGCGTTCGCAGCCGAGCACGGCGTGTCGTTCACGATGGACAACTACGACTCCAACGAGGCGATGCAGCCGATCATCTCCGCTGGCGGGTCCGGATACGACGTGATCGTCCCGTCGGACTACATGGTGGGGATCCTGATAGCAGGCGAGGACATCCAGCCTCTCAACTTCGACGCCATCCCCAATGCCACCAATGTCTCCGACGACTTCAAGAACCTCGTCTACGACCCCGACGGCGCCTACACGCTGCCCTACCAGTGGGGAACCACCGGCCTGGGCGTGGACACCCAGGTCGTGGGGACGGACTTCCCGCGGTCGTGGGGACTTGTGTTCGATCCCGATCTGGCGGACGCCTACTCGGGGCAGATCTCGCTGCTGAATGATCCCCGTGAGACGCTCGGAGCGGCGCTGAAGTACCTGGGCTATTCGCTCAACACCACCGACCCCGACGAGCTGTCGCAGGCGCGAGACCTGGTGATCTCCACCCGCGACAGGCTGGCAGCGTTCGACACCGACCAGGCCGATGAGCTGCTGACCACCGGCGAGACCGTCATCGGCCACGGCTACTCGGGCGATTTCTTCACGCAGTTCCTCGAGACCGACGACCCGTCACGCTACGTCTACTTCGTGCCTGAGGAGGGCGGCACCCGGTGGATCGACAACATGGCGATCCCATTCGACGCCGACAGCCCGTGCACTGCGCACGCGTTCATCAACTTCATCATGGACGGCTCTAACGGCGCGGCCCTGTCGAACTTCAACTACTACTCAACCCCGAACGCGGCAGCAATCGACGGGTTGGACGAGGAATTGCGGGACTTCGTGAACGACCCGGCGGTGATCCCCGGCGGCGTCGATTCGCTGGAGAGCATCGTCGACACCGGCGACTTCGAGATCGAGTTCACCGACGCCTTCACCGAAGCCGTCGGCTGACGCGACGACAGGACAGCTCAGCTAGTACAGCTCAGCGGAGCAGTTCGTAGGCGGCTCGACCCAGCCGCGACTCGCGCCCGGAGGCTGACTCCACCCGGTCAGCTCGGCTCATCACCGCGCGGGTGCCGCGGATGCCCAGCCAGCGCAGCGGCTCGAACTCCCAGCGGCGAGACTCGATCCCGACCCACGCCAGGTCGACCAGCTCGGAGTCGGTGCCGGTCACCAGATCGGCGAGAGTGCGCCCCGCGAGGTTGGACGGCGCAACGCCCTCGCCTACGTAGCCGCCTGCGGTGCCTACACCGCTGCGGCGGTCGAAGCGAACTGACGGCAGCCAGTTTCGGGGCGCGGCCAGCACGCCGCCCCAGCGGTGCGTGATGTTCGTTCCGGCGAGCGCGGGGAAGAGGTTGACCAATGTCCCGGCTATCCGCTCGTGGGTCGGCGCATGACGCTCAACTGCCGGGGCGATACGCGAGCCGAACAGGTACGGCACGCCGCGGCCGCCGAAGGCGATGCGGTCATCGGCGGTGCGCTGACCGTAGATCACTACGTAGCGGTCGTCTGAGAAAGTCGGACGCGCGTCAAGGCCTATCTCGGCCAGCACGGCGTCTTCGAGCGGTGCTGTAGCAACCATGAGCGAGTACAGCGGCACGAGGCTGCGACGACGCCCGGGCAGGTCGCGGGTGTAGGCCTCGGTGGCGACGATCACCGCCTCGGCGGCGATGACGCCGCGGTCGGTGCGAACCCCGGTGCTGGGATCGATCCCGGTGACCGCAGTTTGCTCGACGATGCGCACGCCGCGGCGCTCGACAGCCTCCGCGAGTCCGCGCACCAAACGCGCCGGGTCGAGCGCGGCGCACGGCGCGTAGAACAGACCGCTGTGCAGTCCTGTTGGACGCGCGTGCTCGCGCACTTCGTCGGCGTCGAGTGCGCGGATCACTTCTTCGCCGAAGCCGAGCGAGCGGTACTCGGCGAGTTCGGCTCGCTGGCGGTCGGCTTGAGGCCTGTTGCGGGCGAAGCGGACCCAGCCTCCTTTGGCGAAGCCGCAGTCGATCCCCTCAGCGGACACCACCCGCGCGACTTCATCAACCGCCGCGTGCACATAGCGCATCAGGCGCACCGCCGAGTCGAGCGAACGCCTGCGGGCGTACGCTTCGACGCCGCTCGCCAGCTCGCCGACGCACCATCCTCCGTTGCGCGCCGAGGCACCGAACCCGCAGATGTCACGCTCGATCACTGTGATCGACAGCGACGGATCGCGTTCGGCCAGATAGTAGGCAGTCCAGAGGCCGGTGAATCCGCCGCCGACGATAGCCAAATCGGTTTGGCAGTCACCGTCGAGCGCCGCTCTGGGACTCAGATCGCCAGGAAACTCCGACAGCCACAGCGACAGGCTCGAGTATTCGGTAGGCACCCACAGAAGTTTAGACTTCCGGCTGTGAGCGCCGAACTGCGCTATTGCAACATCGAGGCGTGCTGGGCCCGCAAGCTGGAGTCGCTGGAACTGAGGGCGTTCCCCAATGTGAGCCCCGCCGACCTGTACGACGCGGCGGAGCTGGCGGAATTAGCCGAGGTGTTTCCGGAGGGCAACTTCGCCGTGCTCGACGACGACGAGCCGATTGCGATGGGCCTTGGAGTGCGCGTCCACTTCGACTTCGCAAAGCCCCAGCACACGCTGAAAGAGCTGCTGAGCCTCGGTGGGCGCGCCGGCCACTCGCCCGACGGCGAGTGGTACTACGGCACCGACATCTCCGTGGACCCGCGGTATCGGCGGAGAGGGATCGGCTCACGCCTGTACGAGATGCGAAAGCAGGTGTGCATCAACCTGGGGCTAAGCGGCATCGTCGCCGGCGGGGTGATCCCCGGCTACGCCGACTACAAGTCGGCGATGACCGCGCATGACTATGTAGGCAGGGTCGCCGCTGGCGAGATTTACGATCCGACGCTCACGTTTCAGCTCCACAACGGCTTCGAAGTGCGCGGCGTGCTGAAGGACTACATGGACGACCCGACCGTGGACAGCTGGGCGTCTTTGATCGTGTGGTCTAACCCGGAGACGACCGACGCCTGAGACCGTCTCAGCTCAGCGGGCCTGCATTCTCAGCTCAGCAGATCTGCGTTGGACTCCACAGCGCGCAGGCGGGCCAGAGCTGTCTCCAAGGCCGTGACCACGGCGGTCGGGCCGTCGCCCGCGGCCTCGGCAAAGCCGCGCCGCAGGTCGTGAAGGGCCCGCAGCGTGTCGGTATCGACGAAGCGGTGCTCGTCGCGTGAGAACGACGCGAGCACGTCCACGGACGGGACCAGGCCGCGCTCCGCGGCCCAGCGGTCGAGGTGGATCTCCGTGTTGGCCGTTCCAGTGAACTCCTCTCGCACCACCTGATCAACAGAGCGGTACCTGGTCTTGTCGGTGACTAGCGAGGCGATCATCGTGATCGAGCCGGCTTGCGAGAGATTGCGACCCGCGCCGAACAGCTTCTTGGGCATGTGAACTGCGCCGCTTTCGACGTTGCCGCTGTAGGCCTTGCCGGCGTTCGACAGGGCTGTGTTGTAGGCGCGTGCCAGCGAGGTGAGGCTGTCCACCGCCAGCGCCACGTCGCGACCCGACTCGGCCAGGCGCTTGGCGCGTTCTACGGTCATCTCAGCGGTCTGGACGTGCTCTTCCGCGGGCTGGTCGAAGGAGGTGGCCGCAACCTCGCCGCTGCGGAGGCTGCCGCGGACTGCGCTGATGTCCTCAGGCCGCTGGTCGATGAACAGCCCCATCACAGAGATGTCGGGCTCGTTCGCCTCGATCGCTGTGAGCACTGCGGCCAGCAGCCGTGATACGCCGGAGCCGCGCGGCGCGTACACCAGCACACGCTGCCCGAGGCCGACGGGTGCCACCAGATCGATCAGCCTGGCTGTGACTTCGCGGGGAGCGCCGTCGGCGGCGCGGTGTTCCAGCTTGATCTGGCGGGATGCGTGAACCGCGCTGAGCTGCTCGAACAGCGGGCGATCCGACAGCTCCGCCGGGGCGCCGTTTATCGAGTCCAACGTCAGCAAAGCCGGATTCTTCTCAGCCCGGTTGGCGGGCCTAGACGTGCCGCACAGATGATCACCACGGCGCAGCCCGAACTGGCGGATCGTCTTCACCGGCACATACGCGTCATTGCGGTTGGGCAGGTAGCCGTCCACCCGTAGGAATCCGTAGCCCTCAGCCCGAAGGTCTAGCTGGCCGGTCACGTCCACCGAGTCGCCCTTCCAGCCTTCGTCGCGATCACGGTCACGGTCACGGGTGCGTCGACGGCGGCGGTGGTTGCCCTTGTCAGCTCCGGCGGCGGGCGTGTTCTCTGTGCCCGCGGCTGCGGCGCTCTTGTTGGCAGAGCCCTTCGCCGGCGCCTTGGAAGCGGCTGTCCGGCCGGCGCCTTTGGACTTGGGGCCTGAACTCCCAGTACCGGAGGTCCGAGACGTAGCGGCACCCCTTTGGGCGGTCGGGGCGTGCCGAGAACGGGGCGCCCCGTTGCCCTTGGAGGGTGTGCGCTTGCTCGGCAGCTTGCCGTCCTGGGCTGGCGGACTGGAAGTCAGGTCGATTATCAGCTTCATGAGCTCGTCTTTGCGGGCTCGCGTCGACGGTTGACCGCCCAGCGCTCTGGCGATCTGCATCAGTTCGCCGCGGTCTTTGCGCTGAAGTGTCGACCGTCGCATCTCGGTCGTTTCCACGGAACTTCCCCGGGTTGTCGGACACAGCGGCCAGACCCGGCGCGGCAGCGCTCACAAGCCTGAGACAAACCACCGTCACCTTAGCGGAGGCCGCTGAAGAACTCTGCGGCACCTGTTGGCGGGTGGCGCCGTAAGGATACCTCACCAGCTCGTCGCTTGGCAACTCCGGCGTGATGGACACCAACGCCGCTAGACGCGTCGCACCGACCGGACGAACGACTCGACGGCCGCCAGGTCATTGGGAAGGTGCGCGCACCTCTCGGGCAGATCCCGCACAGCGGCCAGAGCCTCGGGCATGTCCGGCGCTCGGCCGGTGGCTGCCGTCACCGCTTCGGGAAACTTCGCGGGGTGCGCTGTGGCCAGCGTCACCACCAGCTCGCCGGGGCGGCGCTGCCGGCGGGACACCCCCACACCGACCGCGGTGTGGGGATCGATGAACATCCCGGCCTCGGCGTGCACGTCGGCCATCACAGCCAGCGTGGCCTGATCGTCGAGCCGGTCCCCGCGGAACCCAGCGCGCAGCGCGGTGTGGAGTTCGGGGCTCAGACCAGCCCGGCCTGTGGCCCGGAAGTCCCCCACCAGCCGTTCCGTGGCCGGGCCGTCTCCGCCAAGCAACTCGAACAGCAGCCTCTCCAGGTTGGATGAGATCTGGATGTCCATGCTAGGCGACAGCGTCGGCACCACCTCGCGGGCTGAGAGTTCGCCGCTGGCGAGGAACCGGCTGAGGATGTCGTTGCTGTTGGACGCGATGATCAGACGCTCTACGTCGAGTCCCATCCGGCGGGCGTAGTGTCCGGCGAGCACGTTGCCGAAGTTGCCGGTGGGAACGCAGAAGGTGACGGGCCGGTCGCCGCCGAGCTGCCGGTGGGCCCACACGTAGTACACGACCTGGGCCACCACCCTTGCCCAATTGATGGAGTTCACCGCGGCTAACCGAGACTCCGAGCGGAAGGCCTCGTCCGCGAACATCGCCTTGACGAGGTCTTGGCAGTCGTCGAAAGTGCCCTCGATGTCCGCTGCGTGGACGTTGGGCGCGGTGAGGGTGGTCATCTGGCGGCGCTGTATCTCGCTGGTTCGCCCGGCGGGGTGCAGCATCACGATGTCGATACGGTCGAGTCCGGCGACAGCCTCCATAGCCGCGGAGCCGGTGTCACCGGAGGTGGCGCCGACGATGGTGATCCGTTCGTCGCGGCGCTCCAACTCGAAGTCGAAGAGCCGGGCCACCAACTGCAAAGCGATGTCCTTGAAGGCGAACGTAGGCCCGTGGAACAGCTCGAGCAGCCAGTGGCTCTCGTCGAGCCGCACCAGCGGGCACACATCCGGGTGGGCGAAGCCGGCGTACGCGTCGGCGGTCAGCGTCCTCAGCAGATCGTAGGAGATCGCATCACCTGTGTATAGGGAGATCACCCGCGCTGCCAGCTCCGCATAACCGCCGTCGGACTGGCCGCCGGCTGCGGAGCGCGTCTCGGGTAGCGGAGGCACGACGGTGGGTACGTACAAGCCACCGTCGGTGGCGAGACCGGCGAGCAGCACCTCGTCGAAGGGCAGGTCGCCCGCGCCCGCAGCGGCGCGGGTGCTCACGTAGCGGACCGTCACGGGCGAGCCGGGTCGTCGTCGATCACGCGGATTACAGCGCCGAGCTTGTGGACAGGTTCCAAGCCGCGCAGGTCTCGTAAAGTAGCTTGCACGTCGCGCTCGCGGCACACGTGCGTGATGAACACCAGGCGGGCGTCGTCGCCGATGCCGTGCTGCTCCATGGAGCGGATCGACACCTCATGCCGCCCGAACACGTCAGCCACTGCGGCCAACACGCCCGGCCTGTCGGCCACCTCCAGCCCGATGCAGTAAGCGGATCGGAGATCGTCGATTGAACGGATGCGGGCTCGCACCAGCCGCCCGATCCTGCCCGGGCCCCCGGTTGTGAGGTTCACGGCCGCATCGATCAGGTCGCCAAGCACTGCGCCGGCTGTGGGCCTGCCGCCGGCGCCGCGGCCGTAGAACATCAGCTCGCCTACCGCGTCGCCCTCCACGAACACGGCGTTGAAGCTGTCTCGCACTGAGGCCAGCGGATGATTGGCCGGAACCATGGCAGGGTGAACCCTCACCGACACCTCCGGCGCCCGCTCGCAGCCTGCCTGCTCAGCCGCCGAATGGTCGGAACCGGCCCGCTCTGCCACGGCGATGGCTTTCACCGCGTAGCCCAGTCGAGCAGCCATTTCGATGTCATGGCGCGTCACCTGCGAGATGCCTTCGTGGTAGACGTCGCCAGCCACCACTACTGCGCCGAACGCGACCGTGGCGATGATCGCAGCTTTGGCACCCGCGTCGAGCCCCTCGACGTCGGCGGTGGGGTCCCGCTCCGCGTAGCCCAGGCTTTGAGCCTCGCTGAGCGCGTCGGCGTAGCCGGCGCCGTGCTCAGACATCTGGGTGAGGATGTAGTTGGTGGTGCCGTTGACGATGCCCATCACACGGCGCAGCGGCTCGCCCGCCAGCGATTCTCGCAGTGGCCGGATCAGCGGGATGGCTCCCGCCACAGCCGCCTCGAACAGCAGGTCCACGCTGGCTTCGTCGGCAGCAGCGAACAGCTCGGCACCGTAGTTAGCGAGCAGCTCCTTGTTGGCGGTGATCACCGGTTTGCCCTCTGCGATCGCGCCTCTCAGCAGCGTCCGCGCTGGCTCAATCCCGCCGATCACCTCCACGATCACGTCGATCTCGGGGTCGGCCACAACTGCAGCGGCGTCGGCGACAAGAATCTGCGGGTCTATGTCGAGGCCCCTGTCCTTGGCCGTGGAGCGCACTGCGATACGGGCAATCTGCAAGTCGATGCCGGTGCGGGCCGCGATCTGCCGGCGCTGTTCGCTGAGCAACGTCACCAGAGCCGATCCCACATGGCCGCAGCCCAGAAGTCCGATCCGGAGCCGGTTCACGGCGCCACGCTACAGCTGCCCCCGCGCAGAACTCCCGGGCGCGCCCGCCGTCACGGTCTTGATCACGACTCGCAGTCCTGAACACGACAGTTTCGCCTTGGCGTCCGGCCTGGAACTCGTGAAAGCTGAGCACAACTGACAGGCGTGAGGGCACAGCTTTCTGTTCCGTGTGGGTTCAGAGATTTATCCTTACATTTCAAGCAATATCATTGATCCTATGAAGGATTTCAGCGGTCGCTTCGTGTGCTCGTTAGCGGATGTGCTGCGCGAGCGCGGGCGGTTGTCCGACGGCGAGGTCCGGGCCGTGGCTGCAGCCGCCGCGGCAGCTTTGGCCAGGGTTCACGCCTCCGGGCGTGTTCACGGCGACGTAAAACCGGCGACCCTGCTGCTGAGCCGCGACGGCGGGCTCTGGCTGACCGACCTCGGCTCGGCTGCGCCTGCGGAGAGGCGACTGCCCGGCCGCGGCCGGGCAGCGCCGGGCCCTGGGACTCATCCTCGTGCCGATTTGAGAGCGCTGGGGGTCACTCTGATCGAACTCGCCACCGGAATCCCTGCTGATGCGGGCATCGTCTGGAAGGCCTCGGAACTGCCCCGGCTGGGTTGTTCGCCTGCTCTCAGCTCTCAGATCGCGGCACTTTTTGATCCGGGCTCAACCGCCGAGGCCGTGGCTGGCGAGTTCGAGCGCTCCGGGGTGTCCGCGCTGCCGGTGCCCGTTGTGCTCGAAGCGTTCACCGACCCGACCCCCACCGTCGAGTTCATGCCGGTACGCCCGCCGCCGGCATCGCCCGCAGGGGCTGGCACGCCGTCGGCGAGGCCGGCGGCCAGCAAGTCGCGATGGGCGTCGGTGCGCGCTTGTTGGACTGGCGGTCAGACGCCTTCATCGATGTCGCAGGCCAGCAGGTCACGGTGGGTTTCCCGGCGAACCACCAGACGAGCGGCGCCGTCGGCGACGAACACCACCGCCGGGCGCAGGACTTTGTTGTAGTTGGAGCCCATCGAGTGGCCGTAAGCACCGGTAACCGGTGTGGCCAGGATGTCGCCCACCGACAGGTCGTCGGGCACGGCCGCGCCGCGCACCAGCAGGTCTCCCGATTCGCAGTGCTTTCCTACAACGGTCACCGTCTTGGGCCGGGGCGCGTCGGCGGCGCGGGGTAGGAAGGCCTCATAGCCGCTGCCGTACAGCACAGGCCGAGGGTTGTCGCTCATGCCGCCGTCGACGGCTGCGTAGGTACGCACTCCGTCGATCTCCTTGATCGTTCCCACCGTGTAGAGGGTGATCGCGGCAGCAGCCGCGATGCTGCGTCCCGGCTCGGCCGTCACCCGCGCCGTTACCCCGGCCCGCTCGCAGGCGCTTAGCACTACTTCGCCCCACTCGGTGATGGTCGGAGCCGACTCGCCGGTCACATAGGGCACGCCCAAACCTCCGCCGAAGGAGATCTCCTCCACGTCGTAAGGCGCGGCAGCCGCCGCTATCACCTCGACGGCCTTAGCGAACGACGACGACTCAAAGACCTGGCTGCCGATGTGGGAGTGGATTCCCACCACCTTTACCGACGCTGACGCGCTGGCGCGTGCCATGGCCACCGCCGCCGTGCCGTCGGAGACGGTGAAACCGAACTTGGAGTCGTTGCCGCCGGTGGCGACGTACTCGTGTGTGTGGGCCTCCACGCCGGGCGTGAAGCGCAGCAGCACCCTGGGCCGAGCGCCGGTTTCGGTGTGGAGGTCGTCGAGGCGGTCGAACTCGTCGAAGCTGTCCACAACGATCCGGCCCACCCCGGCGTCGATGCCGGCCCGCAGCTCCGCTATCGACTTGTTGTTGCCGTGCAGCACGAGCCGCTCCGCGGGCACACCCGCCGCTAGGGCCACATGCATCTCCCCGCCGGTGGCCACGTCGATGCCCATTCCCTCTGAGAAGACGAGGCGAGCCATGGCACGGCACAGGAACGCCTTGGCCGCGTAAGACACGCCGTCACCGAACGCGGCTACCGCCTCGCGGCACCGGTTGCGCAGGTGCGCCTCGTCATACACAAAAAGCGGCGTGCCGAACTTTTTGGCCAGGGCTATCAGATCGCAGCCCCCCACAAAGAGACGTCCGCCCACCAGCCCGTGCGTGTCGGGCAGCAACGCGCGCGGCAGCGGGCCGGGCGCCATGGGCCGGCGGCTACAGCCGCTCTGGGGCCGACACACCGAGGATTCCGAGGCCCACTTCGAGCCCCACCCTGGTGGCCTCAACGAGCCAGAGCCTGCCTTGGCGCACGTCTTCGGAAACACCTTCGCGCAGAATCGGGCAGTCGTGCCAGAAACGGTGGAAGGCCGCGGCCAGATCTCGGGCCCACGCTGTGATCTGGTGAGGCGCCCGGGCGCGCATCGCGGCCAGGACGGCGTCTGGCAGCGCTGCCAGCAGTCGCAGCACTTCAAGTTCCCGCCAGTGGGTCAGCACCGACAAGTCAACCCCGCCCAACGGCTCCCGTGTGACGCCCCGCTCTGTGGCGACGCGGGCCAGCGAGTGGATGCGGGCGCTGGCGTACTGCAGGTAGTACACGGGGTTCTCTGCGGACCGCGCGGAGATCGCTTCGACGTCGATCGTCTGGGTGGTGTCGATGGATTGGAGCAGGTAAGTCAGCCGGGTGACGTCGGCACCCACTTCATCAAGCAGATCCGAGACCCGCACGATCGCCCCGGACCGCTTAGCGAGGCGGATCTCCTTGGCGCCGCGGCGCAGTGTGACGTTCTGCCCAATAATCGCCTCATATGCGCCGGGATCATGGCCCAGGGAGACCATGGCGGCCCGCATCCGGGCAACGTAGCCGTGGTGGTCAGCGCCCAACACGTCGATCACCAAGTCGGCCCGGGCGAACTTCTCGTGGTGGTAGGCGATGTCGGGAAGCAAATACGTCGGCTCGCCGTCGCTCTTGACCAGCACCCGGTCGGCTGTGTCGCCGAAGTCGCCACTGCACAGCCAGATCGCGCCCTCGGCCCGGCGCACCACGCCGCGGCTGCGCAGCTCGACCAGCATGTCGTCCATTGCACCGCTGTGAACCAGATCGCTCTCGCTTGTCCAGTGGTCGAAAGCTACGTTCATCGAGCGGAGGTCGGCGGCCTGGTCGTTGCGGGCGCGCTCGATCCCCCACTCGCGCGGATCGGCGTCCGCGGGCATCTCAGCGGCCCAGCCGGCGACGTAGTCGCCCCAATACCCGTCTTCGGGGGGCTGCGCGCCCGCTCGTCGGGCCGCCAGCGACTCGGCGAACAGCTCGGTCTGGCGGCCCCGGTCGTTCACGTAAAACTCGCGCACGACGCTATAGCCGCAGCGCTCTAGCAGCCGGCACAGCGAGTCGCCGTAAGCGGCCCAGCGGCCGTGGCCCGCATGCAGCGGCCCGGTGGGGTTGGCCGACACAAACTCAACGCTGACGGTGCGCCCCGTGCCAACCTCGTGACGGGCGTAGGCGTCCGGGCCTGCTGCGACCGCCTCGCTCAGCACCTCGTGCAGCCACGAGTTCGCCAGGCGGAAGTTCACGAACCCCGGCCCGGCGGCCTCCACACTTTGCACGTGCGCCGGCGGGTTGTCCGCGAGCAGTTTGACAAGCTGCTCCGCAAGCTGCCGCGGAGGCCGACGCGCCGCCTTCGCGCAGGCGAGCGCGACGTTCGACGACCAGTCGCCATGCGAGCGGTCTCGGGGGCGTTCCAAAGCGATCTCCGCCGGGGCCTCGACTTCGGCCGCCCTCAAAGCGCAGCGCAGACCAGCCCGCAGATTGGCGCGCACATCCGGCATCCACATGATGCTACCGACGGGGCCAGGTCCGCCGGGCTGCAGCCTGCCGCCGCTCCTCGGCTGCCCCGCTGCAGCCTGCGGGCCTTCAAGTGGCGGTAATATCGGCTCGCAAGCCCTCGTAGCTCAGTGGATAGAGCATCGGCCTCCGGAGCCGTGTGCGCAGGTTCGACTCCTGTCGAGGGTACGCAGCCATATCGCCGGCAGATCATGGGCGGCGGCTCTATCATCTGACTATGGCCGTCGCAGCAACGCCCGCCGCTGCCCCTGCCAAGAAGGCCCGCTGGAAGTACCAATGGAAGGAACTCCACGACGAGGTGATCACCTCGGGCCTGTGCACGGGCTGCGCCGGATGCGTGATCGCCTGCCCGCACCACGTGATCGGCTACACCCACGAGCCGGGCGCCTACAGGCCCTTCCATCTCGAGGAGGAACTCGGCGCGGACGACTGCATCCACGGCCAGAAGGGCTGCACGTCGTGCACCAGGGCGTGCCCGCGGTTTCGAATGTGGGAGCCCGAGGCCGACCGGCATCTGTTCGGGCGAGAGCGCTACGACGACGAGATATCCGGGGTGTTCTCCGATATTTTGCTGGTGCGTGCCAGCGACGATTTTGTCTACGAGATCGGCCAGGACGGCGGACTGGTGTCGGCGCTTCTCATTTGGTGCCTAGAGAACGACATCATCGACGGCGCTCTCACCAGCGGGGTTGAGCAGCTTCCTAACGGCGAGCCCGGCTGGAAAGCCTTCCCGATGGTGGCCGCCGACCGCGATGAGGTGCTGCGAGGCGCGGGCAGTCGCTACACCTATTCTGCTAACACGATCGCGTACGACGAGGCCCGGTCCCGGGGCCTGAGCCGGCTGGCTCTGGTGGGCATGAGCTGCCAGACCTCCATCGGCCCGGTGATGTGGCACCGCAAGGTGGGCAAGGTGGGCAAGGCGATCAAGCTCAACATTGGGCTGCTCTGCTCGAAGTCGTTCGACGACTCGCTGTTCGACGAGCTGTTCGAGGTGAAGTACGGGCTTCCGGCCGACAGCATCGCCAAGATGAACATCAAGGGCGTGTTCCAGATCTGGACCAAGGACGGCCGCTACTACGAGATCAACCTGAAGGAGTGCCACGCCTGGACACGTGAGGGCTGCAACCTCTGCCCGGACTTCGCGGCCGAGCATGCCGACATCTCCACCGGCGGGATAGGTGAGCTAACCGACTGGACTCTCACGGTGGTGCGCACCGAGCTGGGCAGGGCGATCATCGACGCCATGGCCCGAGACGGTGCCATCGTGACCCGGCCCGGCGACGACGACCCCGGTGCCATCGCCCTGATGCACAGACTTGCCGCCAAGAGCCGTAAGCGCTGGCCGGACTGGGCCGACGGCTCGGCCCGACTGGGTCTGCCACAGCGTAAGCCTCTCCAGCGGAAGTCTTTCAGCGGCCTCACGGGTTGACGTAGGTAGTCCAGTCTTAACTCAGGTCACATCTGAGTATGAGAACGACAGCGGCAATTGAAACAAACGGAGGATGACAGCGATGGATGTGGAGTTCTGGGTTGACCCGCTTTGACCGTGGTGCTGGGTGACGGCCCGTTGGGTCGTCGAAGAGGTGAAACCGACTCGAGGTCTGGACATAACTTGGCAGCCGATCAGCCTGATGTTCAAGAACGACCCGGAGCCCGGCTCCGACTATCACACGGCGTCGTATTTCACCCACCGGCTGATGCGGGTGATGGAGTCAGCGCGGGTCGCTGAGGGCAACGACGCGGTGTTCGACTTGTACTGGGAGTTCGGACGCCGCATCCATCACGACAGAGACCGCGGCTTCGACCCGGCGGACGCGCTGGCCGCTGTCGGGATGGACACCGCCCATTCCGCCGCCTTCGGCGACGATTCCTGGGACGCGGAGATACGCACCCGGATGGACGCGGGACTGGCTCTGTGCGGCGACGATGTGGGCACGCCAATCATCGCAATCGATGACCGCAGCGGGGTGAAGCAGGCTTACTTTGGGCCTGTGATCACCCGAGTGCCGCCGCCTGAGGACTCCCTGGCCATGTGGGACGCGCTGGTGACCATGATGAACATCGACGGCTTCTGGGAGCTCAAGCGCACCCGCACCGAGCGCCCCGAGTTCGGTTCTCGCCCTTGAACAGATCCCAGTGACAGGTCCAGTACAGATCTCAATGTTATGGGATAGCAGAAAAGATCTCCACCAATCAGGCGACAACCTCTATTTGCGACAACCCCCTATTCGCGAGGGATGATTCCCTCTATTCGCGAGGGGTCATTTGCGAATCATCCCCGCGGTGTTAAGGAAGAATCCCGCGGTATTAGGGAGAAGAGACTCGCGGTGTTAGGGAAGAGGGGTGACGGTGTGCTCCACCGGGTCGCCTCGCAGGGCTGCGAGCACGTTGTGGGCCACATGCAGCGACACATCGCTCTGCGACTGGAAGGTGCTGGCCCCGAGATGCGGCGTGTGGACGACCAGCGGGTGGCCCACAAGCGGGTGGTCCGACGGCGGCGGCTCGTGCTCGTACACGTCGACGCCCATCCCCGCTAGGCGGCCGTTGTCGAGCGCTGCGCGGGCCGCGGCCGCGTCGATCAGCGCGCCGCGGGCGGCGTTCACGACGATGGCGTCGGGCCGCATGGCCGCGAACTCGGCCTCGCCCAGCAGCGGCGCGGCGCCGGGGCTCAGCGCTGCGTGAAGGCTGATCACGTCCGAAGCGGCGAGCAGTTCTTCAAGCGTCATCAGCTCGACGCCGCGGCTGCGAGCGACATCCTCTGTCACGAACGGGTCGGTCGCCACGACCGTCATCAAAAAAGCCTGGGCGCGTACTGCGACGGCCTGCCCGATCCGCCCGAAGCCGACCAGCCCCAGCGTCCGCCCGTCAAGCCTGTGACCCACGAACTCGGTGCGCTCCCAGCGCCCAGCCGCCACCGAGACATGCGCTGCGGCCACCCGCCGCGAGGCAGCCAGCATCAGCGCGAAGGCGAGTTCTGCGGCTGCGGACGTGCTCGCCATGGGCGTGTTGGTCACCACGATGCCGCGACGGCCGGCTTCGGCCAAGTCGATGTTGTCGACGCCCACTCCGGCCCGACCGATCACCTTCAGGCGGGTCGCCGCCTTGATCAGCTCGACATCGGCCCGGGTGCCGCTGCGAACGATCAGCGCGTCGGCGTCGCGCACCGCCTCCAGCAGCTCGGCACGGCCCGCCTCATCCGCGAAGCGTAAGTCAATCCCCGGCTCGGCCTGTAGGCGCTTGACTCCTGCGGCTCCCAGCGGATCGGCTACCAGCACGCAACTGACTTGGGACATCAGACTGACCTCGGACTTCTGGCTTCGGGCTTGGGCTTGGTACTCGGGCCGCCGGGTTATTCAGGGATACCGAAGCGGCTCAGGCCATAGGCATCGATGGCGTTGCCCCGCAGCACCTTGTAGCACTCCTCGGCGTTCATCCCGACAGCCGCGAACATCGAATGGGCCACCTTGCGAGAATGCGGGAAGGTGCCGTCGGAGTGCGGGTAGTCGGTCTCGAACAGTATCTGGCCCACACCGATGTCGTGGCGCTGTTTGAGGCCTACGAGGTCGTCGAAGATGCAGCCGTAAACGCGGCCTCGCACGATCTCGCTAGGCAACGGCCCGGCACCGCCGACACCGCCCCGGCCCTCCTTGAACACCGAGTCCATGCGCTCCATCTGAAACGGCATCCATCCGACCTGGCTCTCAGCGTACGCGATCTTGATCTTGCCGAAGCGCTGCAGCGTGCCCGAGAACACCCAGTCCACCATCGAGCCCTCAGCGTTCTGGGCGTACAGCGACATCGACGTGGCCAGCGGCGCGTCCGGCGAGGTGGCAGGCATCGACGACGACGATCCGATGTGCATCGAAACGGTTGTGTCGGTCTCCTCGCAGGCCTGCCACACGATGTCCCACTCCCCGGTGTACATCGAGGGCAGCCCCAGCTTTGAAGGGTTCTCCGAGAAGGCCACGGCGTGGCTGCCCTTGGCCGCGCAGCGCCGCACCTCGGCCGCGGCCAGTTCCCGGTCCCACAGTGGCATCAGCGTCAGCGGGATGAGCCGGCCCCGGCCGGCGCCGCCGCCCCAGTCGTCGATCATCCAGTCGTTGTAGATGCGCAGGCATTCCAAGGCGAGCTGCTTGTCGTTGCGCTCGAGGAAGCCCTGCCCGCAGAACCGGGGGAAGATGTTGGGGTAGTTGATCGCCGCCTCCACATGGTTGAGGTCCATGTCGGCGAGGCGGGCGGTCTGGTCGTAGGTGCCGGGTCGAAGGTCCTCATAGCGGGCGGCGACGTTGCGCTGCTGCTCTCGAGGCACGCCAGCGGGGCCGTGCAGAAATCCGGTGGGGGTAGCGCTGTCCTCGAAGAGCCACAGATCACACCATTGGCCGTCGGGATCGTCCCGGTGGAAGCCGTAGTGGCCTCCCTCGAAGTGCAGCCTCACCTTCTCCTGGACTACACGGGGGCCGCGGGCGCGCAGGCTGGGGGACAGCTGCTGTTGCCACAGGTCTTTGGGCTCCATTACGTGGTCGTCTACGGAGATGATCAGCGGCAACTCCTCCAGCGGAGGCGTCACGTCTAAGGCCGCCGCCTCGCGGTCAGGCATCGCCGGCGGAGGTCAGCGATCTCGGCAGGCAGTCCCGGATGATCTGCTCCGCCTTGTCGTCCCAGTTGGCCTCCGCGGTCTCGCCCTCGTCGTCGTCCAGGTCGCTCGGGTTGGGTGCGTCGCGCAGCGCCTTGTCTAGCTCTTTGAACTCCTCGAAGTCGATCGCGTCTCGCAGTCCGTTGAACGTGCAGACGCACACGGCCTCGACGGCTGCCGGATTGAGGCCGTCGCCGGTGAGCGACTCGTTGGCGAGCTGGCAGGCGTCCAGGAAGTTCTCGCGCACCGCACCGGTCTCGTCGGCTTCTCGCCAGGAAGCAGGATCGGCGCTGGTGCCGCAGCCGGCCGCCGTGATTACCAGCGCCAACACCGCGAGAGCTGATCCGGCTTTGCGGAATCCGTTCATCTCGGTAGTCAGGCTAGCGGCTCAGCCTCAGCGCCCAATTCACGTGTACGGGTGAGCACGGCGTCGAGCATGGGCTCGGTGAGACGGCCGGTGAAGGTGTTCTGCTGGCTCACGTGATAGCTGCTGACCAGCGTCCGGCCGCCTCGCAACGGCGCCTCGACGCCGTGGCCGAACTTCGGGCAGCGCCCGTCGGCCAGCATCCTCCACATCACCTGATGCGCGAAGCCGCCGAGTGCCAGCACCACCCGCACGCCTGCCAACGTTTCCAGCTCGCGCCGCAGGTATCCCACGCAGGCGTCGCGCTCAGCGGCGGTGGGCCGGTTGCCAGGCGGCGCGCACTTCACCGGCGCAGAGATCCAGGCGCCGTGCAACTCCAAGCCGTCGCCTCGGCGCACTGATGTGGGCTGGCTGGCATAGCCGGCTCGGTGCAGCGCGGCATAGAGCCAGTCACCGGAGCGGTCTCCTGTGAACATTCGACCCGTGCGGTTGGCGCCGTGAGCGGCCGGCGCTAGTCCCACTACCAGCAGGTGGGCGTCCGGGTCGCCGAAGCCGGGCACGCCTCGTGCCCAGTAGACGTCGTCGCGGTAGGCGGCGCGCTTTTGGCGCCCTACCCGCTCGCGCCATTCCACGAGACGAGGGCATACCCGGCACGATGCCACCTCAGCCGCTATCAGATCAAGCGAGCGGCGTTTCGGCCCGGACGCACCGCTGCGCCCGCGGCCGGAGAACTCCACAGCGTTTAGGCTACCTTGGCGCGAGTTTATGAACCCGAGGACCGCAGTGGGCTCCGCCGATCCCAAAGCCCCCACTCCCGACTACGGCCGTGCCGGTGGCGCCGTCCGCTCGGACTCGCAAGCGTCGCAGAGCACCGCCGTGCTGCTGGTGCGCCACGGCGAGACGCCCACGACGGGCTCCGTGCTTCCGGGGCGCACACCTGGGCTTCACCTGGCGCCCGCCGGTGAAGCCCAGGCGCGGCGCGCTGCAGAGCGCATCTCAGCTCTGGGCAAGATCGCGGCGGTTTATTCCTCGCCGATGGAGCGCACCCTCGAGACAGCCAGTGTGATTGCTCGAGCCTGTCGTCTGCGTGTTCGCTGGTGCGCTGGGCTCACCGAATGCGACTTCGGCGAGTGGACAGGCCGCGAGCTGAAGCACCTGCGCGAACGCGAAGAGTGGAAGGCAGTGCAGCGCAACCCCAGCGGGTTCCGATTCCCTGGGGGAGAGTCGTTCGCTGAGATGCAGGCCAGGGCCACCGGCGCGGTGGCCGACATCGTCCGCAGGCATCCGGGCGAGGCGGTGGTGGCCGTGTCGCACGCCGATGTGATCAAGTCGGTGGTGGCCGCGGCCGTTGGCACGCCGCTTGATCTGTTCCAGCGGATCATGGTGTCTTTGTGCTCGATCTCGGTGATCGCGTACCGACCGGAAGGGCCGGTCGTACTGGCGGTAAACACCGCAGGCGACGGTCTCGACGGTCTCCGCGGTCTTGACGGCCTTAGCAGAACGAAGGCTTCGTCGTGAGCGAGTCGTTCTACTTCGAGGCGGTGGAGCTGTTCACCGTTGGAACGCTCGGACCGAAAGGCCAGCGCGCCTTCTACCTGCAGTGTCGAGCCGATGACGTGCTGGTGTCGCTGAAGCTCGAGAAGCAGCAGGCGGCGGCGCTGGGCGAGCACCTCGACCAGATGCTGAACCAGCTTCCTTCGACCGATGCGGGACCGCCTCCCGATGATCTCGACCTGCGTGAGCCGGTCGTGGAGGCCTGGACGATCGGCTCCATGGGCATCGCATACGACCGAGAGGGCGACCGTGTGGTGGTGGTGGCCGAGGAGTTCGTGGACGACCGGGACACCAATCCGGCGCATGCCCGGTTCATGCTGTCGCGCCCACAGGTGACGGCCCTGGTGGACAGGGTGCGCGCGGTCGTGGCGGCCGGCCGGCCGCCGTGCCCGTACTGCATGCGGCCGCTGGAGCCGGCCAACGGCGGCTGGTGCCCGTGCCACAACTGACTGCGGCGCCTGCCGTGATATCGAAGACCACAAGCCGGGACGGTGGCGAGCCTCCCGGCCGCGCCGAACCTTCCAGCAGTAGCGAGTCGCCGTTCTTCGACCGTCCGCCGATCGAGCCGTGCCGGGCTGTGACGCTGCTGTCACACGGCGAGGTGTGCCTCATTGGGCGAATGCCCTACAGCTCCAACGCAACATTCTTGGTGGACATCCACCACGACGGGCTCCGGGCGCAGGCGATCTACAAGCCAGTACGCGGCGAGCGGCCACTGTGGGACTTTCCGCCGGGGCTGTGCCACCGCGAGGCGGGCGCTTTTGAGGTCGACAGGGCTCTGGGCTGGGGCGTGGTGCCGCCGACGGTGGTGCGTTCCGACCTGCCCCTGGACGAAGGGTCGCTGCAGTTGTTCATGCCGGCTGAGTTCTCCGAGCACTACTTCACGCTGGTGTCAGACCCGCGTCGCCGCCCGGCACTTCAGCGGATTTGCGCCCTCGACTTTGTGATCAACAACACCGACCGCAAATCCGGACACTGCCTGCTCGGAACCGACGGCGACGTGTGGGCCATCGACAACGGCCTGTCATTTCATCACGACTTCAAGCTGCGCACCGTTATCTGGGACTTCGCCGGAGAGGAGCTGCCTCCAGATATGAGCCACGACCTGCGAGATTTCACGCAGGCGGGTCTGCCGCCGTCGCTGATGGAGACGCTGACGAAGCGTGAGCGGTCCGCGGTGATGGCCCGCGCCGATGCGCTAGCGTCTGCAGGCCAGTTCCCCGTGGACGACACAGGGCGCCGCTGGCCCTGGCCGCTCGTCTAGCCCAAGACTCCTGTTAGAGACGCCTGGAGAACTCTGCTCGGCAAGCTCTGCGCTAGGCCGCTAGCGAGATTCGAGGGCCTCGATCAGCTTCGGGAGCACCTTGTGCACATCACCGACCACACCCAGATCGGCGACAGAGAAGATAGGAGCCTCGGGATCCTTGTTCACCGCGACGATGTTCTTGGAGTTCTTCATCCCCACCAGATGCTGGGTGGCACCGGAGATGCCGCACGCTACATAGACCGTCGGCTTCACGACCTTGCCAGTCTGCCCGACTTGATAGCTGTAGGGCACCCAGCCGGCGTCGACGATTGCCCTGCTGGCTCCGGGCGCCCCGACCGTCGCCTTGGCCAGCCGCTCGATCATCGTGTACGCCTCAGCTGAACCGAGTCCTCGGCCGCCCGACACCACCACGGCCGCCTCGTCGAGCTTGGGGCCCTCGGACTCTTCTGCGAAGCGGTCGAGCACTGCGGCCTCGCCCGTCGCGCCCAGCTCGGGCACAACCAGATCGGCCACCGACGCGGGCGGGCCGCCCACGGGAGACGACTCGAACGACTTGGGCCGCACCAGCCATACGCCGGGCTTGTCACCAGTGAAGCGCGACACGACGTTGGTGGCACCGCCGAACACTGGCTCCATCCCCACTACGTGGTCGTCGCACAGCTCGAGCTCCACGACGTTTGACAGCACCGGCGCGTCGAGCTTAACCGACAGCCGGGCCGCCACGTCTCGTCCGTCGTAGGTGGTGCCCAACATAAACAGGTCCGGTGCAGACACCGCCCCGGACTCCAGCAAGGCGGCGACAGCAGAGGCCACCGACACGCCCTGCATGGCGTCGCCGAGGTCGCCCGTGGCGTGGACGGTGGCCGCTCCGTGGTCTCCCAGCTCAGCCGCGTGCGCTGAACCGTCGCCACCGAGGAACACCTCCACGGTGGAGGCCATCTCACGGGCCTTCGCCAGCATCTCCAGGGTGATCGTGGCCACGCCGCCGGCGTTGGCCTCGCCGAATGCCCAGATCTTGTCCAGCATGTTTCGATCCTCGTCTCTCGCGGTTGCCGGGTTTGTCGTTGCCGTCGGGCTGCTTTCGTTGTCGTTGCCGTCGTTGCCGTCGTTGCCGTCGGGTTAGTCGAGGGTCGGCCTCAGATGACCTTGACCTCTTCGAGGAAGGCGACTATGCGCTCGTGCGCGTTGCCTTCGTCGACCACCACCTCGCCCGCCGCACGCGCCGGCGCGTCCATGACCTTCACGATCTGCTGGCCGCCGCCCGCCCAGCCGACCTGATCGGACGCGATGCCAAGATCGGCCAAGCCCAGCACGTCTACCGGCTTTCTCTTGGCTCCCATGATCCCTCTGAACGACGGGTACCTGGGCTCCACCACCCCCGCGGTGACCGACACGACCGCCGGGAGCGGGCACTCCACCAGGTCGGCACCGGCCTCTGTCTGGCGACGCACGGTAGCCGTGCTGTCGGAGATCTCGACTGCCTTTGCGAAAGTCACCGACGGCATCTCTAACAGCTCCGCCACCTGAGCGGGCACCACACCGGTGTAGCCGTCGCTCGACTCGGTGGCGGCGAGAACCAGATCTGGCTCGGCGCGCGCGATCGCCGCGGCGAGCACTTTGGCGGTGCCGAGGGCGTCGGAGCCGGCCAGCGCTTCGTCGCTGACCAGCGTGGCCGAGTCGGCGCCCATCGCCAGCGCCGTGCGAATACCGCTGACCTCCCCTCGGGGTACCATCGACACTAGATGCACCAAGCCGCCGCCAGCCGCGTCGACTAGCTGAAGGGCCATCTCGACGCCGTAGGAGTCGGATTCGTCAAGGATCAGCTTGGAATCACGCTGCAGCGTGTTCGTGTCGGGGTCGAGGGCGCCGGGGTCGGCCGGATCGGGAATCTGCTTCACGCAGACAACAACTCGCATAGCCCAAGTGTGCCACCTCACGACCGTAAACCGCGCCCCGAGGTCGGCACCGGGCAGACTTGTGAGTGATGCGGATACGGCTGCTCGTCAACTCGGTGGCTTCATCGGTAACCGCACGGCGCAGGGTGGTGATCCAGAAGGCGCTGTCGGCCGATCACGAAGTGACGCTCGCGGAGACCGCCCGGCGGGGCCACGCCATGCTCCTGGCGAGCGCCGCAGCCTCCGACGGCGCCGACCTTGTGGTAGTGCTTGGCGGCGATGGCACGCTGAATGAGGCCGCCAACGGCCTGGCGGGCACTGATACGGCACTGGCCGCGCTCCCCGGCGGGAGCACCAACGTGTTTGCCCGCATTATCGGCGTGCCCGACGACGCGATCGACGCGGCCGGATGGCTGCTCGACGCCCTCGACCGCGCCGCTGTGCGCCGGATCGGGCTCGGGACCGCCGGAGGCCGGTACTTCCTGTTTCACTGTGGGGTGGGCTTCGACGCTGCGGTGGTGGAGAATGTGGAGCGCCGCGGCCCGTGGAAGCGCTGGGCCGGTCATCCGTTGTTCGTCTACTCCGCGGCTGCCACCTGGATGCGCCGCAGCAACAGGCACCGCCCGCCGATTCGGGTGCTCGACGGCGATGGCGAGCAGATGGCCAGCGGCCTCTTCACCGTCGCCCTCAACGCCAACCCCTACACCTATCTGGGCAGCCGCTCCTTCGATCTAGTCCCCGAGGCCACGCTCGATGCGCCCCTAGCAACTGTGACATTGTCGAGTCTCGCCCTGCACAAGCTGTTACCGGTGGCCGCC
Organism: Acidimicrobiales bacterium; assembly: GCA_965214945.1. GTDB lineage: Bacteria > Actinomycetota > Acidimicrobiia > Acidimicrobiales > Aldehydirespiratoraceae > JAAXHB01. Next base: position 2,512,368 of record OZ244029.1, read on the forward strand.
CGTGCGCTGGGTCGAGGCGATGTGCGACAACTTCGGGGCGTGACCGTCCACACCGGAGGTCGTCGCCTGCAGGTCGTCGCCGATCCGCCTGCGCCATATCAGCTAGACGGCGACTACCTAGGAGATGCTTCGCGTCTGGAGGTGAGCTGGGCACCAGACTCCCTGAGCCTCGTCTCCGGCTGATGTCGGGCTGATGTCGCCCGCGCTTCCGCCGGCGCGGGCAGGTCCAGGAACCCCTGACAAGTTCCACAGATCGCGCTGAGCTTCGGTCACCACGATCTGGCCGTCAGAGTGGGTGACGCTAGAGATCGAACTCCGACGGTGGCGTCGAGAGCCTCAGGCGGTGCGCTCCACGTGGCCGCCGTAGCCGATGGTGCCGGAGGCCCCGGCGGCCGAGCCGAGCCGATCCATCGAAGCAGTGTTCAGCGACGGCGTGGGCGTGTAGGACACCGGAAGCGATTTGACGCCGCCGATGAAGTTCGAGCGCAGATAGCCGGGCTTGCCGACGGGACGGATATCGGGCATGCGTTCGGCGAGCGCCTTGAATATAAGCCGGATCTCCATTTTCGCGAGGTTGGCACCGAGGCAATAGTGAGGGCCGCCACCGCCGAAGCCGACGTGGTCGTTGGGGCGACGCTCGATGTCGAACTGCCACGGGTTATCAAAGGCCCGGGGATCGCGATTGGCGGCGACATGCCACATCACCACCTTGTCACCAGCGGAGATCTTCACGTCGCCGATGGTGAAATCGCGCACCGCCTGACGACGGAAGTGCATCACTGGCGAAGCCCAGCGCACTATCTCGTCGACGGCTGTGCTCATGTAGCGGTCGGGGTCGGAAGCGAACTTGGCCCACTGGTCGGGGAAGTCGAAGAAGGCGAGCATCCCCCGGGTGATGGAGTTGCGGGTGGTCTCGTTGCCAGCCACGCACAAGATCAGAAAGAACATATCGAACTCGAGTTCGGTGAGCTTCTCGCCGTCTATGTCGGCGGCCAGCAGAGTGGTCACGATGTCGTCTGCGGGGCTGCCGCGGCGCTCGGTCTGCAGGGCGTGGGAGTAGCCGAACAGCTCGATCGAAGCTTCTTTGACGTCGTCGTCGCTGGTCACGAAGTCGGGGTCCTCGCGCCCGATGAAAGCGTTGGTCCACTTGAAGACGTATGACCTGTCGTCGATGGGGATGCCCATCATCTCAGCGATGGCTTGCAGCGGCAGCTCAGCTGAGATGTCGGTGACGAAATCGCAGTGGCCCCGCTCGCAGACCCTGTCGAGGATGATGTCGGTGCGGTTGCGGAGATAGTCCTCGAGCAGGCCGATCATGCGGGGCGTGAAGCCGCGGTTGACGAGCTTGCGGTAGCGGGTATGGCGGGGCGGGTCCATGTCGATCAGCATGTGATCGCGTGAGAAGTTGCTGGACGCGTCGGTCATGTCGGGCTCGTGCATCTGCGTGCCGCTGTGATTGGAGGAGAACACGTCGGCTCGCCGGTTCACTTGCTTGAGGTGCTCGTGGCGGGTGATCGCCCAGTAGCCGGGCCCTTTGTCGCCTTCGTCAACCCAGTGGATGCCGGGGTCGGTTTCGCGCAACAGCGCTAGTGCCTTGTGATGATCCTGGCGCTGGAACATGTCGTGATCCCAGAGATCTACGCCCAGATCCGCGTGCGCGGCCCTCGTTTCGTGTGGCTGGCGTAGGGTCTTGACCGTCATCTCGGCTGCCTCCTGCCTGAATCGTCCATCTGTACTCGCCCCCGTCTCACCCGTGCCGATCGGTCGGTTGACACAACGGTTGTTCGAGCGCCGCCGGTCGTTCGAGGAGTCGCTGCCGCTGGCTGGCCACTTCGGCCTCAGCTCTGCTAGTGTACCGCCCGAATATGCGCTGACCGCATGGCGGCGCACAAATGAGACGGCGCTCCGGCGTGCTTGCGGACACGCTGCCTCGGTGTCGCCGCCGAGACTTGGAGGGTTAGATCATGTCGAGTATTCGCGCTTGGCCCAAACTGTCCGGGCTGCGTCGACCGCGTGTTCTGACGGCGCTGCTGTTGGTGCTGGCGTTGGCTGCCGCCGGCTGCGGTGGAGACGACGACTCGGACGACAACGGAGCCGTCTCCGCGGACAGCGACAGCGTCGCAGCCGACGACGGCACGCAGACGCCGGATCCGGAGCCGTCCGACAGCGACAGCGTCGCAGCCGACGACGGCGACTCCGGAGACTCCGACGACGACGCTGCCGAGGACACAGATGCGCAGTCAGGTGACGACACCGACATGCCGGAGGAGCCGATAGTGCTTACGGCTTCCTACCGCGGTGTCACTCCTGAGACCATCAAGGTCGGCATCTCGATGCTCGACTTCCAATTCTTGGTGGAGAACAACTACTCCACGGCGGGCTGGGGTGACCAGCAGGGCGTTTGGCAGGCCCTGATCGACGACCTAAACGCCCGTGGCGGCATATACGGACGCCAGCTCGAGGCGGTCTACGACTTTTACAGCCCGATCGGAAGCGTGGAGGCTGAGGAGACCTGCGCGATCTTGACCCAGGACAATGAGGTGTTCGCTGTGCTGGGCGGATTCCTCGGCCCCTTCGCTGGCACGGTCGATCCCTGCATTGTCGGCACCAACGAGACGATGCTCGTCGGCGGAGAGATCACACCAGCCGAGTTCGCCCAGGCCGCAGCGCCCTGGTACGACACCAACGAGTCCACTGACCGTTCCACTTCCATCCTGCTAGATCTGCTCGTGGAGACGGGTCGAGCAGAGGGCGCCAAGGTGTTTCTTATCACCAATCTGGCCGCCGAGCCCGACACACCTCTGGTCGAGCAAGCGCTAGCCGACAAGGGCATTGAGCTGGTGGAGAGCGCCGTGATCGACGCCCCCGACGCCGACCAGAACGCTCAAGACGCCATCCTGTCAGTGATATATGAGCGCTACCGAGCCTCCGACGCCAACACGATCATGCTGAACGGCAACCCCTCCGCGGGCCTGCGAGGCCTTCAGCAGGCCGGTCTCGACGGCACTGTGCCGGTCTGGGCCAACGACGCGCCCGGCCTGGAGAATCTCGGGGAGTCGGTGGACCGCGAGCGGGCTCAAGGCACGATCACGGCCAGCAGCGCCAGCGACGCCGAATTGTGGTCCGATCCCGCCATGCAGGAATGTGTGGCCGTCACCGAGGACGCGCTGGGCGTGACGGTGAAAGATCCTTCTGACGTGGTGGTGGATGAAGAGAACTGGTTCAACTCCGTGCGCCGGTACTGCCGGGTTTTGCGGCTATTCGAACTGATAGCTACGGCGGCTGGGCCAGAGCTGACCCCCGACGCGGTGACCGCGGCGGTGGCTGCGGGCGAACTGTCGGAGTTTGCCCTGCCGGGTAATGCGCACAACTCGCTGAGCACTGATAAGCCTTACGCTCGCGACGAGTTCCGGCTGTCTGAATACAGCACTGCCATCAGTGACGGCGGACTGGCACCGCTGACGGACCTGATCGACATCTTCAAATAGGCGCTAAACGGCCCCTCCGGGCTGACGCAGCGCCGAGGTCGACCCAGTGTCGGCGGTCCGGTAGGGCCGACGAAGTTCGGGGGCGGCGGACAGATTGCCGGGTTGACGGGTCCGTCAACCCGCTGACAGACCCGGCCGAGGTCTACGGCTGGCCGCTGCGCGGAAGGCGGACACGACGATGACTTCTTCTGACGTTCTATCCGATCTACTCACGGCCAAGGGCTACGCTCTGGCCGACGGGGCCATGGGCACCCAGCTCTTCGACATGGGGCTCAAGGCGGGCGATCCGCCCGAGGCGTGGAACGTCGATTGTCCCGCCGACATCCAGGCGGTTCACCGTTCGTACCTGCGCGCTGGGGCAGACATCGTGCTCACCAACAGCTTCGGCGGGAACCGCTTTCGCCTGGCTTTGCACGGCCTCAGCCGCCGGGCGGTGGAACTCAACGAGGCCGCAGCCCGCAATGCCCGGCTTGCCGCCGAAGAAGAATCCGAGCGGGCTGCACGGCCGGTTCTGGTGGCCGGATCGATGGGCCCGACCGGCGAGCTGCTCAAACCGATGGGTGCCATGACCGCATCGGCGTGCGAGGCCGCGTTTGCCGAGCAGGCGGCGGGCCTCACCGCCGGAGGTGCCGACCTGCTGTGGATCGAGACGATGAGCGATCTGCGTGAGGTTGAGGCCGCGGTGCGGGGCGCTCGCTCAACCAGCGATCTCCCGGTTGCTGCGACCATGAGCTTCGACACGGCCGGGCGCACAATGATGGGCACAACCGGCGCCGAGATGGGACGCAGGTTGCGCGGCCTGGGCTTGGCCGCGATGGGTGCCAACTGCGGCAACAATCTGATCGACACCGAAGCTGCCGTGACCGCAATCTCTAGCGCGGCAGCAGAGCGCGGCGTGGCGGTGATCTCCAAGCCGAACGCTGGTGTGCCCGTCTGGAGCGATGACGCCTTGGTCTACGACGGCACACCGCAAGTGATGGCGGCTCACGCCATGCGGATACTCGCCGCGGGCGCGACAGTGATCGGCGCGTGCTGCGGCAGCACTCCCGCGCACATCGCCAAGATCGCCGCAGTCCTTCGAGGCGACGAACCCGCACCCGAGCTTGGTGCGTCTGACCTATCGTCGGGGCCGGTAGCACCTCGCCGCCGCGCCGCCGTACGCCGGCGGGGCAGAACGCGTCGCCGGCGACGCGACTAGAACCGGCAGGTGGCGATTACCAGCACCTGGCCGACCCATATTTGGGCGATAGTTGTCGTCTTCACGATGACTGGACTGTTGGTGTCATTGTTGGTGTGTGCATGTGTCACTCACTCCTACGCCACACATCTAGTGCCTGCACAATGTTGGAAGTAAGCCATCGACGGAAGCGTTGCTCTGCGGACTCGGCATCCTCCGAGAAGTTGATCTGGAAGATGTCCTCGCCTATTGGCTGCCAATGGTCAGGGCCTTCAAGAACCACTTTCGTTCGAGGGCAGAGATCAAGCGGATCAGAGGCGTCAAGTCGCCTTTGTCGGCTGCCCCTAACGCCTCGATGTATTGGGCTCGGTCTTTGCTAGTAACCACGAGCGGGAACCATCTGGCCGCGATCAGCACCAGCGAGGCGATAGCCCGCGCCACGCGGCCGTTGCCGTCCTGAAAGGGGTGTATCTGCGTGAAGCGGTGATGCAGCCAAGCCGCGCTCACGTCGGGGGCCACGCCGGCGGCGACGTAGGCGTGGTGCATTTCCATCAGCCGGTCCATCTCGGCATCGACGTGCTCGGGCGGGCAGTACTCGTGCACCTTGCCGTCGGGTCGCACCGGGTTGTTGGGCCGCACCTTAAAATCGCCGTGCAGCAACTCGATCTCACGTTTACGGCCGAAGAGATCAACGCCCGCGGCGAACTTCTGCTTACGGGTCATCAGCGCGTGAAGTTCCTTCACGAACGACGTTGACAGCGGCCGCTGCTGGGCTATCACGCCAAAAAGCCAATCCGCGGCCTCCGCGTGGTCACGGATCAGCCCGGCGACGAGCTGGGGTGGCTGGTCGGACGCGTCGTGAGCAATGAGCGAGGCGTCGATGCCCTGCTCGATCAGCAGCCTGGTGGTGCCATGGTCGAGTGTGTACAGGCGTTCGATGATTCCGGTCTCGATCGCCCACTCCCGCTTCAGGCGCTCATTAAAATCGGCCACCTGGACCGAGTCGAGGCGCTCGCGATGATGCTCCCAGGTTCGTACCAGCGCCGGCATCTCGTCGCTGGCCGCATCAAGATCTCTGCCGCTGAGGTCGGTTATCGGATGCCAGCGATGGCCAACTGACTGGTCGGTCATCCCTTACTACGGTACCGACCTTTGTCGCCTTCCTCGTTGCTCGCCGTCCGCGCGAGCTGCAATGCTGATTGGCTGATTGGAGGGCTCCGCAGCCCTGCTGACCTGAGCTGTGAGCGCGTTAGGAGATGCCCGCCAGCTTCGGCACCGGCGGCCTTCTCGCCATGGTGGGGTTTTGGAAGAGTCAGCGCGTTAGGAGATGTCCTGCCAGCTTCGGAACCGCTGCGCGGCGGTCAGTGGCGGAAGCGGCGTTGGCCGGTGAAGAGCATGGCTAGGCCGCGGGCGTCGGCAGCGGCTACGACCTCGGCGTCGTTGATCGAACCGCCGGGCTGCACCACCACGGCTGCGCCGGCGTCGGCTGCGGCGTCGACGCCGTCGGGAAAGGGATAGAAGCCGTCGCTTGCGCAGGCGCCGCCCAGCGCTCGACCGGCGGCTTTGGCCGCAGCTAGGCGCCCGGCCTCGGCGCGGCTTTGCTGGCCGGCGCCTATGCCCCAGGCAACACCGCCGAGGGCCAGCACCACGGCGTTGGAGCTGACCGCGGAGCACACCCGCCAGGCGAACGCCGCATCGGCGCGCTCTGTGGCCGTAGGAGCGCGCTTTGTCACCACGCGCCAGGCGGACGGGTCAAACTCGAGACGGCTGGAGTCCTGCAGCAGGAAGTCGTCGTTGAGGCCTCCCAAGGCCCGCAGCTCCGGGCCGCCCCACCCGCACTCGACCGGCTGACCGTCAGGCGGGGCGGCCTTGAGCGACGGCGGCTCATAGCCAGAACCGAATCCGTCGGAGACCGGCACACAGCGTGGCGGCACGGTCAGCACGCGCGTGGCGCGACGATGGCGGACGAACCGGTCGCGCACCCCAGCCGCATACCCGGGGGCTATCACCACGTCGATCTGCGGTCCGGCCATCACTGCCGCCGCGTCAGCGGCGGCGACCGGCGCGCTGAAGGCGACCACCCCTCCGAAGGCGCTCTGGCGGTCGCAGTCAAGCGCCAGCGTGTAGGCCTCGCCCGGGGTCTCGGCTACAGCGGCACCGCAGGGGTTGGCGTGCTTGACGATCACCGCCGCCGGGCGAACCCGGCCACCTCCGGCGCGGCTTTCGTCACCCGCACCCAGCTCGCACGCCAGGCGCCAGGCCGCAGCGGCGTCTGCCAGGTTTAGGTAGCTCAGCTCCTTTCCCCCATGGCGCGCCGCCCTGTCGAAGAAGGTGACACGACCCCAGGGGCGGTAGCGGGCCGCGCTCTGATGTGGGTTCTCGCCGTAGCGCAACGCCTCGGCGCGGCGCAGCACCAGATGAACCGAGTCCGGCAACTCCGGCCCGCCGCCTTCTTGGATCGCCTGCGAATCGAGCCAGGCGATTATCGCCGCGTCGTGGGCGGAGACATGGGCGAAGGCGTTACGAGCCAAGCGGCGGCGGGTAGCGTCCGTCAGCCAACCACGGTCTGCGAGTTCGGCCAACACGAGCGGGTAGTCGCGGGGATCGACCACTGCGCCGACATGAGCGTGGTTCTTGGCCGCGGCCCGCAGCAAGGTCGGTCCGCCGACGTCGATCGTCTCAACGCCAGGTCGTGCTTCGAACGGGTAGAGGTTCACCACCACCAAGTCGATGGGCGCGATCTTGTTGGTCTGAAGATCGGCTCGGTGGGCCGGGTCGCCGCGGTCGGCCAGTATCCCACCGTGGATTCGAGGGTGCAGAGTGACGACCCGATGCCCGAGCATGGCCGGCGAACCCGTGTGGTCGGCTACGTCGACCACCGGCAGCCCCGAAGAGGCAAGCGCGGCGGCCGTCCCGCCGCTGGCCAGCACCTCCCAGCCCAGCCCGATCAGACCGGCGGCCAGCTCCGTCACCCCGGCTTTGTCGTAGACCGAGATCAGCGCCCGCCGCGGATACGAGCCCATAGCCGGTCGCGAACTCATGTCCGGCTCACCAGACTGCCTCAAGCCGCACCGAGCCCGGCTCGCCTTCGCCGAGGCCGCTCAACAGCCGTTCAGAACCCGGCCACGATCTCGGCCATCAGTTCGCCCGCCTCGGTTGGGTTGAGGCCCACACGGGCGCCGCCGGCGGCGAGGGCCTCCATCTTCGCAGCGGCCGTGCCTTTGCCGCCGGACACGATGGCGCCGGCGTGGCCCATCTTCTTGCCCGGCGGGGCTGTCACCCCGGCCACATACGCCACCACCGGCTTGATCGTCGACTCCGAGATGAACGCCGCGGCCTCCTCCTCGGCCGAGCCGCCGATCTCGCCGATCATCATCACCGCACGCGTCTCGGCATCGGCTTCGAAGGCCTCCAGGCAGTCGATGAAGCTCGTTCCCGGCACGGGGTCTCCGCCGATACCGACGCAGGTGGTGACGCCGATGCCTTTCTGCTTCAGCTCGTAAAGTGCTTGATAGGTGAGCGTGCCGGAGCGGCTGACGATCCCTACTGGTCCGCCCGCCTTGGCGATGTGCCCGGCGGTGATGCCGATGTTGCAGCGGCCGGGGCTGATGACACCCGGGCAGTTGGGGCCGAGCAGCCGCACGCCGGGGTGATCGCGCTTCAGCTTGTTGAACAGGAACGCCTCGTCGTGCGCGGGCACGCCCTCTGTGATCACCACGATCAGGCTCACACCGCCCGCCGCGGCCTCCAGCACGGCGTCGCGCACCCCCGGCGCGGGGATGAACATGCAGCTCGCGGTGGCGCCGGTGGCGGCGACAGCGGCGGCTACGTCGGCGAATACCGGCACGCCGTCCACGTCGGTGCCGGCTTTGTGGGGGTTGGTGCCGGCCACCACTTTGGTGCCGTAGTCGCGGTTGAGCATCCCGTAGTAGCGGCCTTGCGAGCCGGTCAGCCCCTGGTACACCACCCGCGTGCGCTCATCGGCGAAGATGCTCACGATCCGACGGCCTCGGCTAGTTCGGCCATGTCGGCGAGTTCGACGGCCTTGCGGGCCGCTTCGAGCATCGTCGGGGCCATCATCAGGCCCTCGCCGAGATGCGGCGCCAGCAAATCCCGGCCCTCCGCGGCGTTTGTGCCGTCGAGTCGGATAACGATCGGCGAATCGATCTGAACCCGCTCAAGTGCCCCGATGATGCCGTTGGCCACCTCCTCGCCGCGGGTGATGCCTCCGAAGATGTTGACGAAGATCGAGCGCACCGAGGGGTCGTCGTTGATCACCTGCAGAGCACCGGCCATCACCTCCGCGTTGGCGCCGCCTCCGATGTCGAGGAAGTTGGCGGGCCGGCCGCCTACCTGGTTCACCACGTCGACGGTGCTCATCGCCAGCCCTGCGCCGTTGGCGATCACACCGACGGAGCCGTCGAGGCCCACATACTGCAGACCTTTGGCGTGCGCGGCCTGCTCGCGTTCGTCGCGGCTCTGGGTGGCGTCGTATTCGCCGTAGTCGACGTGGCGGAAGACGCTGTTGTCGTCGAGGGTCACCTTGGCGTCGAGCGCCAAAACCCGGCCGTCGGCGGTCAGGATCATCGGGTTGACTTCTACCAGGCTGGCGTCGGCGTCCACATACGTGCGGTACAGCGACATCAGCAGCTCCACTGAGGCGTCAGAAGCGGCTTCCGCCAGGCGGGCGGCGCGCACCCAGGCTCGGCAGTTGTCCTCGGCGAGTCCGTCGACCGGGTTGATCCAGATCTTGGCGATGGCGCCGGGGTTCTGATCGGCCACCGTCTCGATATCCACGCCCCCTTCGGCCGACAGCATCCCGAGGTGCGCCTTGGCGGAGCGGTCGAGCGTGAAACTGGCGTAGTACTCCTCAGCGACCTCGGATGCCTGTTCAATCCAGAGGCGGCGCACCACGTGGCTGGAGATGTTCAGACCGAGGATCGACTCGGCGTGCTCGCGCACCGCAGCGAAGTCGTCGGCCAGCCTCACGCCTCCGGCCTTGCCCCGCCCGCCGGTGTGCACCTGCGCCTTCACCGCCACCGGCAGACCGAGCCGACCCGCAGCGGCCACGGCCTCGCCCGGCGTGAACGCCACCTCGCCGTCGGGCACCGGCAGCCCGTATCGAGCAAAGAGTTCCTTGCCCTGATGTTCGAAGAGGTCCACGACGGCGACGATACTAGAGGTCATGGCAGTCAAACGCAGCCGCGGGGTCAGCGCCCGCTCGGCGATTCTGGTCGGTCTGGCAGGCGTGGTGGTGGCGCTGGCGCTGGCGGTAGTAGCGCTATGGCTGGCCGGATCTGGAGGCGAGGTGGAGGTCAGGCTGGGGGACAGCCACTTCGGAGACCTCGACGCCGACCGGATCAGCGCCGAGATCGCTGAGCAGGGGCCGGTGCTGTTCTCCGATGTGGCGGGCGGCAGCCGCGACCTGATCGTGCAGCATCTCGGTGACGACCCCGAACGAGGCTGGAGCGCGTTCGATGCCCGCAGGCCGGGCCAGCCCAGAGACTGTTTCTTCCGATGGCGGGCCAATCTGAAGTCGGACGACGGCGCCAGCCCCGCAGTCGGCGGGTTTGCAAACACTTGCGACGAGTCCGACGTCGTGGACGCCGCAGGCACCGGGCTGACGCACTATCCGGTGACCGTCCACGACGGAAAGGTGACAATCGACATCAACAACCCAGTCAGGGGCTGACCCTGTCAAGCCGGCGGGCACACTACGAGGCGACGCCGCTGAGTAAGCCTCTGTTAGAACAAGCCCCTGTCAGAGAGGAAGCCCATGGAGCCCACCGATCGCATCTACCTGCGAGACGCTCAGATGCGCGAGTTCGACGCCACGGTCACGGCGGTGGACGGCCAGCGTGCCGCGCTTGACGCCACGGCCTTCTACCCCACAGGCGGCGGCCAGCCCTGCGACACCGGCACGCTGGAATGGCACGGCGGCCGGGCGCGTGTCAGCGATGTGCGCGGTCACAAAATCGTGTGGCACACCCTCGAAGGCGACATCCCCGAGATCGGCACCGCAGTGCGAGGCGCGCTCGACTGGGAGCGCCGCCACGCGCTGATGCGCACCCATACCGCTATGCACATCCTGTGCGGCGTGATCTACAACGAATGGGGCAAGGCTGTGACCGGCGGCAACATGCAGCCGCTGTCGGCGCGCATGGACTTCGAGTTCGGCCCGCTGCCGGACGATTTTAAGGCCAAGGTCACCGAGCTTGTGAACGCCGAGATCACCGCCGACAGGCCGATCGAAGTGTCGTTCCTGCCGAGGGCGGTCGCCTTGGCGGACGACGACCTGATCCGCACCAAAGTCAACCTGATCCCGGAGTCGGTCACCGAAATCCGGGTGGTGGACATCGTCGGTCTCGACAAACAGGCCGACGGCGGCACCCACCTGCGTTCAACGGGCGAGGTCGGCCGCCTTGAGGTGGTCAAGACCCAGTCGAAGGGCAAGGCCAACAAGCGAATCCGTATCGTGCTTCACGACGCCTGACCACGGCCACGGGGCGACAAAGGCGAGGGATCCCAGAGCTTTGTCATCTGGCGGGGATCAGAGCTTTGTCAGAGGAGCCCAGGAGAGAAGCAGGCGCTTCTCTCCTTCGGAAGCGAAACGCACGGATGCTTCTGCTGAGTCGCCGTGGCCGGTGATGTCGATTATCACGCCCTCGCCAAACTTGGCGTGACGCACGTCATCACCGACACGCAGTTTGGACCGATCAGCTCGAAGCGGCCACCGCGCGGGCCTGCGCCCTGCGGCCATGGCGCGCTCCACGATCTCGTCGCGGTTTGAGCTGCGCCGGTCGAGGCGTTGCTCATGCCGCTGTTTGCGCCGCCGGCGAGTGCGCAACGTCCTGATTCCGTCCACATCATCCAGCAGATCTTCGGGTATCTCCGACAGGAAACGGCTCGGCGGATTGTATTGGGCGCGCCCGTACAGCTGCCGGCTCCAGGCGTGCATCAGCGTCAGGCGGCGCATCGCCCGGGTGATGCCAACATACGCGAGACGGCGCTCCTCTTCCATCTCCGTGGGCTTGTCCAGCGAGCGGAAATGCGGGAACACGCCCTCCTCCATGCCCGTGAGGTAGACGTCTGAGTACTCCAGGCCCTTAGCCGCGTGGAGGGTCATCAACGACACCTTGGACTCCGCCTCAGCGTCGGCTAGGTCGTCGGTGTCGGACACCAGCGCAATCTCTTCTAGGAAGCTGTCGAGCGTCTCGTGCCCGGCCGCGACTCCGACCAGCTCATCCAGGTTCTCCAGCCGCCCGTCGGCCTCGTGAGAGCGCTCCCGGCGGAGTTCATCGCGATAGCCCGACCTCTCCAACAAGTACGACAACACCTCGCCGGGCGCGGCGCCCGGCGAGGTCGCCAGCGACCCCGCTGAGTCGATCAGGTCGCAGAAGTCGCGAATGCCGGCAGCGGCCCTGCCGGTGACGCCGGCGGCAGAGCGGCGGCGCAGAGCCTCGAAGAAGCTGATTCCCTCCCGCGCTGCCAGGTCGTCGATCCTCGACTCCGAAACGGCGCCCACACCCCTTCGAGGCGTGTTCAGTACCCTTCTGACGCTCACCTCGTCGGCGGGACTGACCGCTGCACGCAGGTAGGCGATGGCGTCGCGCACCTCGCGACGCTCATAGAAGCGGGTGCCTCCCACTACCGTGTAGGGGATCTCGGCGACCGACAGCGCCTCCTCAAGCACCCGTGACTGGGCGTTCATGCGGTAGAAGACGGCCATCTCGTCCCAGGGCACACCGTGCTCGTGGCGGCGGTGTGTCTCACCGACGATGTATCGGGCCTCGTCCTGCTCGTCGTCGGCGCGATAGCGGGTGATGTGCGTTCCCGAGCCGAGGTCTGTCCAGAGCTCTTTGGGCTTGCGGCCCGGGTTGTTGTCAATCACCGAGTTGGCCGCGTCGAGGATGCGCTGAGTGCTGCGGTAGTTGCGGTCGAGCACCACGATGCGCGCATCGGGGAACGCCTCCTCGAACTCCAAGATGTTGCGCACGTTGGCGCCTCGGAACGCATAGATCGATTGGTCGGAGTCGCCCACGGCGCTCACCTGCCGACTGCGCGCCGCCAGCTGGATCACAAGTGCGTTCTGCACCTTGTTGGTGTCCTGGTACTCGTCCACCAGCACATGGCCGAAGCGGTCCTGCCAGAAGGCCAGCGCATCTGGGTCGGCCCGGAACAGCTCCACTGTGCGCTGTAGCAGGTCGTCGAAGTCCATCGCCTCTGCGGCCACCAGACGGCGCTGATACTCGACGAACACCTTCGCGATCCGCCGCTCGTGCGGCCCGGAGGCCCGAGTAGCGTACTTCTCGGCGGTTACGTCGTCGTTCTTGACCTTGGAAATGCCTGCGTGGATCATCCGCGGTGGGAAACGCTTAACGTCGATGTCCAGGTCGCTCATCACATAGCGGCACAGGCGCACGGCGTCACCCTGGTCGTAGATCACAAAGCGCTGCGGGAAGCCGATGAGGTGGGCCTCCTGGCGCAGGATGCGCACGCAGGCGCTGTGAAAAGTCGACACCCACATGCGCTCGGCCACCGGTCCGACCAGCGCGCCGACGCGCTGCTTCATCTCGCCAGCGGCCTTATTGGTGAACGTGATCGCCAAGATGTCGTACGGCGACAGGCCGTGATGCTCAATCAGATGGGCGATGCGGTGCGTGAGCACCCGGGTTTTGCCCGAACCGGCGCCCGCCACCACTAGCAGCGGCCCTCCGGTGTGGGTTACAGCCTCATGCTGGGCCGGGTTCAGGCCCGATAGGGCAGCCGATTCGGCGAGAGGCACCGGCATTAGTGTCACCCTACTGCCCATAGGATGTTGATGACATCAGTCGCGGACACTGACATGATGCTCACCCCGGCTGACTCCGGTCTCCTGTGCGGAGCTCTGATCGGTTTGGCGACTGAGCCGGCCCAGCTCGACCGCCAAACCGACACCAACGAGGAGAAGAGCCCCGTTTGAACGCACCCTCTCAGAGCTTCTACCACTAGCGGGACGGGTTCGCCCCAAAGACGTGATCGACGTCTACCTCAACCAGTGGCTGATGGAGTATACGCTCGATGCGATAGACCCTCCGGCGGTCGAAACAGTCTTGGCGGTTCGAATAATGTTCGGGCCGGCCCACCTCGCTGGCACTCCTCCAGCCGGGCCGGCTAGCCGGTGCACAACCTTCGCTGCAGGAGGCGCCCAAGGCAACGTCGGGTCGCCGCGGATGTGTGTGGCAATCCATATCGGCTCGTGACACTCACGAGACGGATACCACTGCCGCCGCCAATGGCCGCGCACCCAATGCCGACGCTTGCCCCCCCCCGGGAGCGGTCGGAGTGGCCACGCGATACAGGTTGAGAGGGCAGATCCACAACCCGAAACCGGTCCAACCGGTCACCTAAACGAGGTTGGCGGCGCACCGCCCGCTTCGTCCGCCGGACCGCTTCCCTGCCTGTTTTACGAGGTTGGCGCCCCGCTGCTTCCCTCCAAGGCGAAGCAGCAAACTGCCACAACGCGAACAGCAAAAAGAACACCGCCGCTGTTGTGCGGGTCACCAGAATCGGTTCGCAGCCGGCAGGTTCCCGATCTAAGCCGACACCAGCTGTGAAAACGCCAACACGGCCGATAGCTTCGCTGTCGTCGCTGATTTCGACCGTCGCTGATTTCGACCGTCGCACCAAAATCCCACACAAACGGCGAGTCGCAGCGCAGCGCTAGCCCGTGCGCCCGCGGGTAAGAATGCCACACACACGGTTTTGGTCGCTGCCTGTTCCGGCGGGGTTCAGGCTGGAACGTCAACTGAGGCATCTGTGCCATCCATCGGACGATCACGGCGGGGCCAGCCGAGAGAAACCGCAACGAGCGGGCGTGCATAGCTTCAACCAGCTCCACAACGACATCCGCCGTGGCACAGGTGTACCGCAACGCCACAACCGGGGTAGGGGCGGTCTCAGACAGGAGCGCCCCGTCAGGCAACGGCTGAGCGAACACCGGCTTCTCGAACACAACGAACACCGACTCGGACCACACCATCTCATGGCGAAGCACCGGCGCGCCAACATCGGAAGCTTCTAACGTGGACACAGCCAAGTCAAGGTCGGCGCACACCTGCTCAGGCACCCACACCACCTGCTCCGCTGGGAGCGTAAGATCAGCCAACCGGGAACCAAGCAGAGCGCTTCGGTCGGCCCATGCGAGAGTCTGGCAACGGGCAAGACCACGCTTCCCACTCTGAACGCGGTATAGCAGCGTTCATGCGCGCACGACCTTACACGCCCTTCCGGCGTCGAAGCCTGCCAGCGGAGATTGGGCTCACATAACTTCGGGGTGTCGCCAGTTGACCTGTTACACCCGGAGTTATGTGCCTGCGGCGGGGCGGCGGTGCACACCCGCTGGCCTGTTCTGTGGGCGGCTCCGGTGGTGGCCGCGCGCGTGGCGCTTATGCCCGCGTTGATTGCCACCCGCGTTGATTGCCACAGTACGGGCCACCGGCGGAGCCCGCAAACGCCCGTTTCGGCTCAGCTTGACATACCCTCCCTATGAGGCTGCCGCCCCTGCCGGTATCGTACTCTGGCCTGCCGCCTCCTGCCCGCTGGTGTCGGGCTCGGACATCGCCGGTGTTGGGGGCTTGGAGGCGGTTTCGTCGGCAGAATCAGGCTCGTCCGGTGAGCCCAGGTAGTAGCCCACTCCTAGTGTGTGGACTGTCAAGGCTGTGACGTTCGTTTCGAGGTTCCGCAGCCTTCGTGAGAGACCACGAATGTCGGCTTTCATCTCGGCTCTGAGGTTGTCCTGGCCGGCCTGCAAACGGTCGAACCCGGCATTCATGTCAGCCTTCATCTCGGCTCTGCCGGCGTTCATGTCAGCCTTCATCTCGGCTCTGCCGGCGTTCACCTCGGCTCTGAGACCGCGTTCTGTTTTGCCGATCTGCCGGAACAAGAAGACTATAAGCGTCGTATTCGTAGCAAAAAAAGCGACCAACACGGACACGACAACCGCGGCCGCTCCGTTCGTCACAACAGGACTCCTCCTTACAGCCAGCAGGAGACGCGACTGTAGCAGGCAGCATCCGCAACAGTCAACCTCGGAACCGCGTCGGCGGGCCCCGGCATCAGCACGACGCTGAGGCTGCCACACCCTGCTGCTACAATCGTTTGGCACTGACACGTACAATCGTTTGGTACTGACACGACAGCGTGGCGGCTCGAGCGGTCACTCCCATTCGATGGTGGCGGGCGGCTTGGACGTAATGTCGTACACCACACGGTTCACGCCGCGCACGCTGCTCACCACGCGGCGGCTGATGTGGTCGAGCACCTCATGAGGCAGACGGGCCCAGTCGGCGGTCATGGCGTCGGCACCGGTCACGGCTCTGACCACAACGGGATGGCCGTAAGTGCGCTCGTCGCCCATCACGCCCACCGTGCGGACATCGAGCAACACCGCGAAAGCCTGCCAGAGCTGGTCTTCGAGCCCCGCAGCCTGCAGCTCGGAGCGCACGATGGCGTCGGCCTGTCGCAGCGTGTCGGCCTTGGCGGGCGTTACCTCGCCAGTGATGCGCACCGCCAGGCCGGGGCCGGGAAACGGCTGGCGCCTCACGATCTCGGGCGGCAGGTCAAGCTCGGTGCCAACAGCTCGAACCTCGTCTTTGAACAACGCCCGCAGCGGCTCCACGAGCTCGAAATCCACATCGTCGGGCAGGCCGCCAACGTTGTGGTGGCTCTTGATGACGGCCGCGTGGTCGGTGCCCGACTCCACCACGTCCGGGTACAGCGTTCCCTGCACCAAGAAGCGCGCCTCTCCGGCGACCTCTTGGCGGATCTCCTCGAACACCCGCACGAACTGCTCGCCGACCGCCTTGCGCTTGGCCTCGGGATCGGTGACGCCCGCAAGCGCAGCGAAGAAACGATCCGCCGCCTCGACGCGCACCAAGCGCATGTCGAGACCGGAGCGCGCGAGCTCCAGCACGCTGTCGGCTTCGCGGTCGCGCAGCAGCCCGGTGTCCACAAGCACGCAGGTCAGCCGGCCGCCGATGGCTCTGTGAACTAACGCGGCAGCCACAGCCGAGTCGACGCCTCCCGAGAAGCCGCAGACAGCGCTCCCCGAACCCACCTGGGCTCGCACCGCGGCGACCGCGTCGTCGATGAACGAACTCACCGACCAGCCGGGCTCCGCTCCGCAGGCTTTACGCAAGAAGCGATCGATCACTGTCTGGCCGCACGGCGTATGGAGCACCTCGGGATGGAACTGCACTGCGTAGAGGCCACGTTCGGGGTCCTCGAACGCGGCCACCGGCGACTCGTCGGTGTGGGCGGTGACCGTCACACCCGGTGGCGGGCTCGTTACGGCATCGAAGTGGCTCATCCAGACCTGCTGCGGCGATGGCAGCCCCTCGAACAGCACGCCGCCTGCCGCGTCGCCTTGCTCGGAGAGGGCGTTCAGTGTGAGCTCAGTTCGACCGTACTCGCCGCGCGCGTTGCGCCCGACAGAACCTCCGAGCTGAGTGGCCATTAGCTGTGCGCCATAGCAGATGCCCAGCACCGGCACTCCCAGGCTGTACACGTCGGGGTCGAGGCTCGGCGCGCCCGGAGAGTGCACCGAAGCCGGGCCGCCGCTGAGGATCACGCCCATAGGCCGGCGGGCCTCCAGCTCGGCCGCGGTGACGGTCGGCGGGACGATCTCGCTGTAGACCGCCGCCTCGCGCACCCGCCGAGCGATGAGCTGCGCGTACTGGGCGCCGAAGTCGACCACCAGCACCGGCTGCCGGACGCTGGTGGCCTGGCCGGCGGGAGCACGGCCTTTTCGAGCGACCGGCGAGCCGGTCACGAGGCGATAACGGCCACGGCTGCGCGCTGAAAGTCTTTGACGTCGGTGTAGCCGCACTTGGCCATCGACGTCCGCAGGCCGCCCATCAGGTTCGTCGTTCCGTCAGGCGACAGCGCCGGCCCGTGGACGATCTCCGCCGTCGTCGCGTGTGGCGCGATCTCCATGACCCGGCCCCGCGGCAGCTGCGGGCGGCCCGCTGAGAGGCACCAGTGCCGGCCGGGGCACGGCGAGTCGGTCGCCGACGCCAGGGCCAGCCCCAGCATCACCGCGTCAGCGCCGCACACGATGGCCTTGGCGATATCCCCCGCGGTGCGCATCGACCCGTCGGCTATCACATGGCAGTACACGCCGGTCTCGTCGAGGTGGCGCATCCGCGCGGCACGGGCGTCGGCTATGGCCGTCGCCTGAGGAACGTCGAGACCCAGAACGTCGCGATTGGTGCCGGCGTGGCCCGACCCGGCGCCGACCAGCACGCCCGCCGCGCCGGTTCGCATCAGGTGAAGTGCACCCTGGTAGCTGACGCAACCGCCCACCACCACCGGAGTGTGCATGCTCCGGATGAACGTCTTCAGGTTGAGAGGCTCATGCGAAGACGAAACGTGCTCGGCGGAGACGACGGTCGCGGCGATCACCAGCAGATCGATCTCCGCGGCGACGGCGTAAGGAGCCAGCTTTAGAGCGCTCGACGGGCGCACCCGCCCCGCGGTGCGCACCCCGGCACCGGCGATCTCCGCGATCCGCTCGGTGATCAGCTCCGGGCGCACCGGCTCGGCGTAGAGCTCGCGCAGCCTGCGGACGGCGTCGGATGCGGGCATCTCGGACAGTTCCGACAGCGCCTGGTCTGGGTTTTCGCAGCGAGTCCAGATGCCCTCGAGGTCGAGCACCCCCACCCCGCCGAGCTTGCCGAGCGCGATAGCCGTGGCCGGGCTGGTCACCGAGTCGGCAGAGGCGCCGAGCACGGGGATGTGGAAACGGTAGGCGTCGATCTGCCAAGAGACGTCGACGTCGTCGCAGTCGCGTGTACGACGGCTGGGAACGATGGAGATCTCGTCGAGCCGGTAGGCACGGCGGCCCGATTTTCCGAGCCCGATCTCAACTTCTGCCATGTAAGCAGCCTCCTCGAGTTCGCTGTCGCGGCCTAGCGTCGGGCGGAGGCACCCGTGGGGACGCCCGCGGAGACACTTGCGGTGCTGACCGTCAGAAGCTGGCGCAACACTGCTGCGGTGGCGCCCCAGATCGTGTCACCCGGCAGCATAAAAAAGGTCATGACCCGCTCCGGCTGGCCGGGCAGCGTCCACAACTCCTCACGCCAGGTGTCGTCGGCGAGAAGGTCGCTGACGGCGATGCACAGCACCGATTCGACCTCGGCAGGATCGGGCCGCAGGGCGGGCTTCGCCTCGGCGACGGCCACGAAAGGACAAGCTCTCGAACTCGACGTGACTGTCCTGAAGCTGTCCAGACGGCCGACGCAACGAGCGCTGCCGGCGTCAAGGCTGATCTCCTCGGCAGCCTCTCGGAGGGCGGTTGCCCACAGGTCGGTGTCGCCCGGCTCGCTCCGACCGCCGGGAAACGCCACCTCACCCGCGTGATGCCGCAGATGCCAAGCGCGGCGGGTGAGAACAACGTGCGCCTCACCCCGGCGCTCATAAAGCAACACCAGCACCGCGGACGGCTCAGACGGCGCACACGCGGGGATCAGCGGAGCCCGATGGCCAGGCCTCACGCCGCGCACGGCGCTAACCAGAGCAGTCAGCGGCAGCCGCCGGTCGGCCTCCGGCAGCCCCGCCCACGGCGGCGGGCCGCCGGGACGGGTTCGGGGAGGGCGCGGTATGAGCTGCGGGCCTCCGCGCGGAGGGCGGGAGGCTGCCGACGAGCCGGTCTGCGCTCCGCTGGAAGCGCTGGGCGGACAGGACGCATAAACGACGCGCCGAGCGGCTGCGCGACCGCTCAGGACGGCCCCCCGCGGATGAGTTCTTGGAGCAGGTCGCGCAGCCCGCCGGTCTTGAGGTTGCTCATCACGCGGCCCGGCGTGGTCTCGCCCCGCTCCCACTCGTCCCACTGATCCAGCAGCTTGCGCGGGTCTGGCGGGGGACGCTCCATCTTGTCAGGCTACCGGCACCCCGGCCTGCTGATATCGGAGCGCCGGGAACCAGCTGCCGAGGTGAGCACTTCACAATCTGACGCGACACCCTCAGTCTGCTCATGCGGGAACCAGCCGGCTCCGACGAGCGTCAAAAGTATGTCAGTAGTATGTCCGGGGAGTTCTCCATGAACATTCCAAAAAGCCCTGTCAGGCTCATGCGGCTGTTTGCCGCTCTGATGAGGCCCTTGACGCGGCGGCGCCGCTGGCTGTCTGCAGTGGTTGCCGCGGTGATCGCGGTGATGCTGCTTGCAGGCGGCTGCGGAGCGAACGACTCCGAAATGTCTGACGCCGCCGGATCCGAGTTCTTCGACAGCGGTTTCGTGGAGATGGATGAACAGTCGGTAGACGACATGTCAGCGAGCGACGACAGCTTCCCAGGCGACTCCGACGAGAGCTTGTACGCCGAGGAGCCCGCTTCGGAAGAAACACTGGGGATAGCCGATGCCGGCGGTCAGACGTCGCCCGAGAGCGGTGAATCGGAATCTGCGGCTCTGGCCGTGCCGACCGCTCAGACGCTGGAGGACTTGGGCCGCGACATTGTGTACACGGCCACCATCGAAGTGGAGGCCGAAGACGTGGCCGCCGCAGGCGAGGAGGCGGCGCGAATCGTGGCGGGCCTCGGCGGGATCGTGTTTGCACAGAACACCGCCACCCACCCGAAGCCGCGCATCACTTTCACGTTCAAGGTGCTGCCCGTCGACTTCTCCACGGCAGTGGACCGGCTGGCCTCCGTGGGCGATCTGATGAGACAACAGATCAGCGCAGATGACGTGACCGAGCGGATCGTCGACCTCGAGAGCCGCATCATCACCTCCGTCGCCAGCGTCGCTCGCCTGCGGTCGCTGCTGGAGAACGCCACAGACCTCGACAACGTCGCCCAGCTCGAGCGCGAGCTGCTGGAGCGCGAGACCACCCTGGAGAGGCTGCGAGGCCAGCTTCGTACGCTGCGCGATCGAGTCGATCTGGCGACAATCACCTTCACTATCGAACAGTCGCCTGAGGTCCTGCCCGCCACTGGCATCAGCGTGGCCCTGTGGGTGTCGGAGGGTGACGACGACCCCTGCCTCGGCGACCAGCATGTGGTTGCGAAGGCGGAGTCCGTCGTGAACTTCTGTCTAGAGGTGGAGAACCGCGGCGAGGCGGCACTCACCCGCCTCAGCCTGGAATCAGAGCCTCTGCGCCTGGCCGAGGAAACATTTGAGGTCGTAGAGGGGGGGTTCGCCCGGATCACCTCGGGTGAACGGCTCGTCGCCACCCTGCCCGTGCAGATGTCGGACGGACGCCTCGGAGGCCGGGCCGCAACCCGTGGGATAGAGCTTTGGGTAAGCGTGACCGCCACACCGGTGGACGAAGACGGTGAGGCGCTGGCCGAGATCAGCGACACCTCGTGGGTGGCGGTGGAGGTAACCGAAGATGAGTCGCTGCCCGGGTTCACGGACGCCATCGGCCGCGGCGCATCGATGCTGGTCGCAGTCTTCAGCGTGGCGCTGATAGTCGTCGGAGCAGTGATCCCGTTCCTGCCGATCGCTGCTGTGGTCGCAGCTGTCGTCTGGTGGTGGAGGCGCCGCCGCGCCGCCAGAGGCCCCAGTGGGACCGAGCACCGAGACGCGTAGTGCAACGACGACCCGGATTCTGAGCCGAGCCCGAGCAAGGCACGCGCCCCGCAGGGGCGGCGTTGGGCCTGGAGGCTGGAGAAGGGCCCGCATCCGGAGGACTCCGGTGACGGCGCTTAGGATTGCCGAAGCTGCCATGGATGCCGACCGCTTCGCCGACGGCCGCCCGGCCGAAGACCGCCCGGCGCGGGAACGGGTGGCCCTGCGCTGGTACGGAGACTGGACAACTCTCAGCTCAGCGGCGGTGCTGCTGGCTCTTGCCCCGTTGGCGATTATCTGCCTGCTTCCATTCGCGTGGCTGACGGCCTTTCTGCTGCCCGGCAACGTGATCGTGTGGATGGTGGCCTACTTCGCCGTGATCCCGGTGGCCATGGTGCCCGGGTTTGGGTTTCTCCAGGTCTGGCTTGTCGGCCGCAACACCAGAGCGCCGACCGCCGAGGAGTGGGATCGGCTTTCGCCGGCCTGGGAGACCGTCCGCGCCCAGGTGGACAAAGGCGCCAAGCGACGATGGCGTCTGCGCGTGATCGAGATCGACAACGTCAACGCCGCAGCAGCCGGGGGCAGCCTCGTGATGGTCACCGACTACGCGCTCCGCGCGCTGCCCGACGACGAGCTACAAGCGATCCTCGCACACGAGCTGGGTCATCACGCGGGCCTGCATCCGATCACGCTGCTGGCCCAGTCATGGCTGATGCGACCCATCCTGTGGGCTGATTGGGCCGCAGTGAAACTGCACAACGCTCTCGGCGTGATTACGAACTTCAGCCGCATGAACATGTTCGTGCTGGTGGTGCTGCTGGGGGTTCAGCTCGTGATCCGGGTGCTGGTGCTCGTGCTGCGGCTGATCGTTCAGATCGCGTTCGGTACGCTGATGTTCTTCCAGCGCAAGGCCGAACACAAAGCTGACGACACCGCAGTGACGCTCGGATTCGGGGCCGGGCTCCTCAACGCTATGCACAGGTTTGAGCGCTATGAGGCGGAGAACGACTCAGCCCAACTGAGCTGGTGGTCGAACACCCATCCCACTCCTTCGAGCCGCATCATGCGGATCCTCGCCCGGATGGAGCGCCTGTAGCCCCTTACTTAGGAGCCCGCCTACTTAGGGCCTGACAGGTTCAGGGCCTGGCCTTCAGATCCCTACCAGTCAGGGTCTGGCGTTCAGGGCCTGCCACACCCTGTGCGGGGTCAGCGGAGTCTCCAGGTGCTTCACTCCGAGGTGCGACAGCGCGTCGATGACCGCGTTGTAGACGGCCGGGATGGCGCCTATGGTGCCGGACTCGCCGATGCCTTTGGCGCCCAGATCGTTCGCCCATGTCGGCGTGCAGACGCTGACCAGATCGAACCGGCACAGCTCCGCAGCGGAGATCACCGGATAGTCCATAAAGTTGGCGGTGAGCAGGTTGCCCTCCGCGTCGTACTCGATTCCCTCGAGAAGCGCCTGGGCGACACCCTGGGCGACACCGCCGTGAATCTGACCGGCGGCCAGCAGCGGGTTGATGATGCGCCCGGCGTCGTCAACGGCGACCATACGCACAAGACGAGCGGCACCTGTCTCTGCGTCCAGTTCCACAGCCGCGATGTGCGCCCCGCTCGGAAACGTGGGATGCGGCGCCGTGAAATCACACGACTCGAACATTGCTTCGCCTAGAGACTCCGCTATCTGGGCCCAGCCGACGCGGGCGGTCGGCGACCCCGCCACTGTGAACGCCCCGGCCCGTGCGTCGTGAACTACGTCTGCGACGGCGGCCTCCAGAAGCTCGGCCGCAGAGGTGCGGCCCCGCTCGACGAGCTGCGAAGCCGCCGCGGCCACAGCGGTGCCGCCCAACTGCACCGACCGCGACCCGACCGTGAGCCCGCCGCGGGCCACCTCGTCGGTGTCGCCGGCGGTGACTTCGATCAGTTCGTCGGGTATGCCGGTGGCGTCAGCCGCGATCATCGCCCACACGGTGGCGTGGCCCTGCCCAGCGGAGGTGGCCCCGCAGGTGACTCGAAGGCGGCCGTCAGGGTGCAGCGCGACGGTCGCGTGCTCCCCGCTGGGGCCGCCGGCGGTGACCTCCACGTAGCAGCCGATCCCGATGCCGAGCAGGCGGCGGGCTCCGTCGGCGCGCCGGGCTTGCTGCTCGGCCCGCAGCATGTCGTAATCGGCGGTGTCGAGCGCGCTCTGAAGCGCCCGTGGGTAGTCGCCGGTGTCGTAGCTGGTGCCAATGCCACTGATATAGGGCTCGGTGAAACGCGGCACCAGGTTCTTGAAACGGACCTCCGCGGCGTCCATGCCGATCTCAGCCGCGAAGCGGTCGACCATCCGCTCTACTGCGACTGTCGCCTCGGGACGGCCCGCGCCCCGGTAGGCGTTGGTGGACATGGTGTTGGTGACCACGTTGAGGGCGGTGAAACCAACGTTTCGGATCTCGTAGTTGCCGGTGAGCATCCGCTGCGTCAGGTTGGCGATCACGCCTGAGATCAGTGGGTAGGCCCCGACGTCTTGCACCGCGTCGAGCTGGTAGGCGGTGATGAGGCCCTCGCGGGTGCCGCCCATCGCCGCGTATTGGATCTGGCCCCGGCCGTGCGGCATCGACTGGAGGCTCTCTGAGCGGGTCTCGGTCCATTTGACGGGCCGCCCGACAGCCCGTGCGAAGTGTGCGAGCACCAGCTCCTCGGGGTAGGTGCGCGCCTTGGCGCCGAAGCTGCCTCCCACGTCGGGCACCACAACCCTCACCTGCTGGGGTGCCAGGCCGTAGATCGCGGTAAGCAAATCGCGCGTCGGATGAGCACCCTGACATGCCGAGTAGTGCACAAGGCGGCCCTCCCGCGTCCACCATGCGGCCCCGGCCCTGGCCTCTATGGGAGCGGCGGTGAGCCGCTGGTTAACGATCCGGCAGCGCACCACGGTCTCGCAGCCGGAGAAGTCTGCTCGCGAGTCGGAGGCTGTGCGGCTCAGCACGTTCGTGCCGTGACCGGAGAACAGCACCACCTCGTCGGCGGCAGCCGCCTCGGGGTCGACGACCGCCGGGAGGGGCTCGAAGTCCACGATCACCAGCTCCGCGGCGTCGACCGCCTGCGCGCGCGTCTCGGCGACGACCGCGGCTACGGGCTGGCCGGCGTAGCGCACCGTGACGCCCGCCAAGAAGGGGCGTCTCATCTCGTCGGGGAAGCTGGGCACGACGTGCGGCACCCGCCCTAGTTCGGTCACATCCGACGCGGTGAACACCGCTACCACACCAGGCGCCGCAGAAGCGGCCTGCGTGTCGATGCTGGTGATCCGGGCATGGGCGAAGACTGAGCGCACGTACACAGCGTGGAGCACTCCCGGAATGTCCAGATTATCGACGTAGGATCCCGCGCCGGTCACAAGCGCCGCGTCTTCGCGCCGAGCGACGGGGTTGCCGAGGATGCTCACCATGTGCAGACCAGCCCGTCGCCGCGGTCAGCCGCCCACCGCGCCGCAGCGCCGCAGCCCTGCGATCTCCTCACAGGAGAACCCCGCGGAGGACAGCACCTCGTCGGTATCGGCGCCGGACCACCTCGGCGACCTCCGCTCAGGTTGGCCCGGCGTGCGCGACATACGCGGGATCGCGGCCACCTCAGTGCCGTCTCCATCGACGAAAGTGCCCCGCGCCCGGTGGTGAGGATTGCGGGTGGCTTCACCGAAGGTGAGGACGCCGGCTACGCAGGCGTCGGTGTGCTCGAGCAGGTCGCGCCAATCGTCTCGGGTGCGCGTGACGAACACCTCCGCCAGCCGGGCCCGCAGCTCTGGCCAGCGAGCCCTGTCGTACTGGTCGGGCAGGTCGTCGGCGTCGCCGAGGCCGATCAGCTCCAACAGCAGATCGTAAAAGCGCCGCTCGATGGGCGCCACCGACAGGTAACGCCCGTCTGCGCATTCATACACGGCGTAGAACGGTGCTCCGCCGTCGAACATGTTCGACCCGATCTGCTCGGAGTGGCTGCCTGCGGCGGATAAGGCGTAGAACACGCTGGCCAGAGAAATCACGCCGTCGGTCATAGCCACGTCGATCACCTGGCCGCGGCCGCTGCGGGCCGATTCCCAGAGCGCGCAGACCACACCGTAGGCCAGCGTCAGGCCACCACCCGCGAAATCGCCCATCACCTGCAGCAGCGGCACAGGCGGGCCGTCGGGCGGACCGATGGCGCGGATCAGGCCGGTGAGCGCTTCATAGTTCAGCGAGTGGCCGGCAGACTGCGCCAGCGGGCCGGTCTGACCCCAGCCGGTGAGCCGGGCGTAGACGATCGCCGGGTTGCGGGCCGCCACCTCGTCGGGTCCGACGCCGAGCCGCTCGGCCACGCCCGGGCGGAACGCCTCCATGAACACGTCCGATATGGCCGCGAGTCGCAACACCGTCTCAACCCCCTCGGGGCGCTTCAGATCGACCGCCAGGGAGCGGCGGCCGCGATCCCAGGGCGAATAAGGCCTCGGCCTCGGCTCGGCCGGTGTGTTGCTCAGCCGATCAATGCGTGTCACTTGGGCGCCCATGTCGCCCAGCCTCAGCGCGCCGTATGGCAGCGCGCCGAGTCCGGCCAGCTCCAGCACTTTCACGCCCTCGAGCGGTCCGCCCATTCACGCTCCTCCGTACGCGTCTGATGGCACTAGCCGGTGTGCGGGCACAACATGGCTGCACGCCTGCTCGGCCCGTGTGCCTTGAGGCCGCACGCTAATGTGCTACCAGGTTGTTGCGAGCCCCGAAACTGTCGTCCTGTTCGGCGAGCACAGGCCGACAAGCACCGGCCGGCAACCGGGGAATCGAGCGGAGAGTCGTCTGAGCGTGACAGCAGCGGGCATGAGCGGGCCTGTCGTGAGTGCCGACTGGCTGGCCGACAACATCGGCAGCGTGGTGGTGGCCGACGTGCGTTGGTATCTCGACGGCCGCAGCGGCCGCGCCGCGTACGACCGCGGCCACATTCCCGGTGCGCGATTCGCAGACCTCGACACCGACCTGTCGGCTGAGCCCTGCGCGGCGCTGGGCCGCCATCCCCTGCCGACCCCGGACAGCTTTGCCGCGGCGATGGGCAGGCTCGGCATTGGCGACGACACTTCCGTGGTGGCCTACGACGACGCGGGCGGCGTCATCGCGGGCCGACTGTGGTGGATGCTCGATTCGCTGGGCCGGAGGGCGGCCGTCCTCGACGGTGGCATCGGCGCCTGGGCTGGGCCTCTTGAGACTGGCGTGCCGCGGTGGTGGTCTCCCGCTGAGTTCACCGCCCGACCTTGGCCTTCGGATCGATTTGTGAGCATTGACGAAGTCGACCAGCTGCGCGGCGATCCGGGTGCCTTGGTTATCGACGCGCGGTCGGCGGAGCGCTTCGCGGGCGTCGCCAACCCGATCGACAAGCGCTTCGGGCACATCCCCGGCGCTGTGAGCATGCCAGCTGACGCCAACCTGCGCGACGGGCGCCTGAAGTCTGCTGAGGAACTGCGTGGTCGTTACTTGAGCGTCGGCGCCGGCGACAAGACGGTTGTCGCCTATTGCGGAAGCGGCGTGTCGGCGTGCTGCAACCTGCTGGCTCTGCGCCGGGCCGGCCTGGCCGATGGCCAGCTGTTCGTAGGGTCGTGGTCGGCTTGGGGAGGCGACCCCGACCGGCCGGTGGAGACGACCCGCTGAGCTACTCCTCAGCCCGGCGTTTTCTCTGACGACAGCCGGGTTCGCTCATGAGCCGGAGCAGATACCGTCACCTGCCGCTGAACCCGAGGGCTACCTGCGGGCCCTACTCTGCGAGTAGCCCGAAGATCTCGATCCTGTGGCCCGGGCCGTAAAGCTGCCGGGCGAGCGCGTGCACATCGGCTGCCGTCAGCGACTCTAGTTCAGCGCCTAGCCGACCCGGTGTCAACAGGTCGGCGTCATCGAAGAAGTGGCGCTGCAGCACCACTTCGATCAGGTCATGGTTGTGGACCAGGGTGTAGTCGTCGGCGACGATTTTCTTGGCCTGCTCGAAGTCGGAGTCACCCGGCCCTTCGTCTACCATGACGCGGATCACCGCAGTCATCTGATCGTAGATGTCATCTAGGAACTGCACCTCGCCGCTAGCAGAAAACTGCGATAAAACCAGCGGCTCGGCCGTCAAAACAGGCAATACTGCCGCCGACACTGCGTAGGTGTCGCCGAGTTCCTTGCGCACAGCTGACAGCATCTGCTCAGCGAGCACCGTTCCCAATACGTCGGAGGTGACGCGCAGCTTTGGCGTCACCTCGACCGGGCTGTCATAGTAGATGCTCACGCTGGTGCCGGACGAATCAACGAGTCGGACGTCGGTTCGGGTGACGCCCTCGGGGTGGGGCGACCGTCGGTTGACGAAGGTGTCAGGCTCGCCCGCGGGCAGTGTTCCCACGTAGCGGGCGGCCAGGTTGGCAACCGTTTCACGGTCGATGTCTCCCACGACGGCCACCAGCAGATCGTCAACCCCGCCTAAACGCCGTTCGTACAGTTCCAGCAGCGACTCGACGGTGGCGGATTCGATCTGCTCCCGGGTCGGCAGCAGCATCTGCCACGGATTGTCCGGGTGCCTGGCTGCGAGGTAAGCCAGCTGCAGCAGTAACGGCGGATACACATCTGAGTAGTCGAGCGTCTGATGGGCATTGCTCAAAGCAGACCTCAGGCTCACGGGGGATATACGCGGCTCAGTGTGATAAAGATGCAACAGCGCGAACAGGTCTTCGAGGTGCTCAGGGGACGAGGCGCCTGAGACGCCCTCCTGGATCTCGCTGATCATCGGCTGGGCCCAAGCCGTGGAGGTGTCCTGATAGGCGTGTAGCTGATCCGAAGAGAGGCTGCCCAAGCCGCTGCCGCTCACAGCGCTGACCGCGACCCAGGCGAGACCGGCCTCATCGGGCGCCAGCACCGAGCTGCCGCCTAGCGACCGCGCCTCCATGTTCACTAGAGCCTCGGAGATGTCCGACTCAACGTGCACTACCACGGCACCGTTGGCGAAACGCCATTCGTAGGCCGCGTATCCCTCCAGCAAGCCCAAAGAACGCGACGACACGGGCGCCGTCGGCGCGGGCACGGCCATCAGCGCCTCGACTCTCGGTTCGGCCTCGGCCAAGTCTCGGGGCTGCACGGCGGCGATTGCAGAGTTCAGCTCCTCAACAGTGGGCAGCTCCTCGGCATTCTCTCCAGCCGCCACGATGATCGGCACCGACCGCTCCCACAGCCATTTCCAGTGCCTGCTCAGATCGTCGGCCGAGAAGTCCTCGAGCAGGCTGAGATACCAGTCGCGGGACTGCTGCGCGTCGGCAACGTAGGTACCTTCCAAGAAGTGCTGCGTGTACTGAGCCGCATATGAGCCGTCCTGGCGTGTTGCCTCGGCCTCAACTGCGGCGTCCAAGCGAACTCTGACCGCTTCGGTGATGCGGTCCAGTTCCTGCTGCGTGAAACCGGCGCGTGCGGCGCCAGTCAACACCGACAGAAAGTCGGTTGTGGCCGCCGTCAGATTGTCTCCAACGAGGTTCGTGCCCTGGAAGCGCAGCTCAGTCCCTACGGGAGCATCGGTGATGTACGGCTCGCTGGTCTGAGCCAGACGGCCCGCATTGAACTCCGCTGTCAGGCGGTTTGTGAGCATTCCAATGATGAGCTGCTCCATGAATATCAGCCGCTCTCCTCCCACAGTGCCTTCCGGCCACTCGGGGACGCTCCAGCTGAGCGAGACCCGGTTCGGGCCGGCGCCGCTGAACGCGGCTGATTCAAGCAGCGGCTCAGCAGCCGGCTCCACGACGAAGACGGGCCGCTCGAGTTCGGGGCCGCGCGCCTCCAAGCCTTCAAAATGCTCGCGTACGAGGCGCTCGAGGTCTTCGACGGCCATGTCGCCGACGACCACGACCGCCATGTTCGACGGCCGGTACCAGCTGTCGTAGAAGTCGCGCAGAGTCTGTGCGGTCATCGACTTGATGGCGTCCGGATTGCCGATCGGCCTCTTGCCCTCATAGGGGGTTCCGGCAATTCGGAGCTCCTCGACGAGCAACTCCACGCGGCCCAACCCCGACGATGTCCTCAGCAGGTACTCGTCGTGGACGATGCCCCGCTCAGCGACTGTGCCCTGCTCGGTGATGGAAGCTGCGTGAGCCCACTCAGACAACACGTCGAAAGCGGTGTTGACAGCACCCGGCACGACAGTGCTCACAGAGAGCCAATAGACGGTCTGGTCGAAGCTGGTGTAGGCGTTCAGGTCGGGGCCTAACTTGACGCCGGCGTCGCGCAGCACCTGCTCCAGCTCATTGTCAGGATAGCGCTCCGTGCCGTTGAACAGCATGTGTTCCAAGAAGTGGGCCGCTCCCGCGGCGCTGTCGGGATCGTTGACCGAACCGGCCTTCACTACTAGGCGCGCTTCGAGACGCTCACCGGGGGAATCGTTGTGCCGAAGGTAGTAGACCAGACCGTTGTCGAGTTCGCCTATCACCACGTTCTCGTCGGCCGGAAGCAGCGTCAGGTCAATGTTCGCTTCGGGGTCATACGGCTGACCGGCCTGGCCTTCGACGCTGGCGGCGTCGAAGGCCTCGCTTGAGGACTCCTCGCCGTGGTCGGCACCGTCTCGAACGTCAGCCGCGGCGGCTTCGGCAGCGGGATCGACGGACACACCGGTCATGGCGGACTCAACGGAGCGACCGTCCGAGCACGAGGCGATCAACATCACTGCCGCTGCCAGCGTCGCGAGCGCGGTGGAGAAAACCAGAGACCGCTTCATCTCAACTCCCAGGGTTCGACATGTGACCACCCAGGCTAGATGAACGGCGGTGGAGCGAACGTCGGTGCCGCGTCCGGGCGAGCCGCCGCCTCGAGCCCGTGCTCCGACCCGCACCGGTGCGCCCAGCGGCGCGTAAACTTGGGTTCGTGGCAGCTGAAGTCGACGATCTGCGCAGCTACATCGCTGCCGCGGACGACGCCGGGATGCTAAACCGGGTGAAGACGCCGGTGAGCCTGCGCCACGAGCTTGCCGACGTGGCCGCGGCCTTCGAGCGGGCAGACGCCGGACCGGTGATGTTCGAGAGCCCCGAAGGCTCACCTTGGCCGATATTCGCCGGCGCAGTTAGCAGTCGCCGCACCGCGGCGCTGGCGCTGGGATGCGAGCCCGCCGACGTGATCGACCGAATGGGCGCCGCTCTGGAGCCCGCCAATGCTGTGCCGACAAAGCTGGTCAGCACGGCTTACTGGCACGACAACACCGTTACCGGCGATGCGGTGGATCTTCACGCCTTGGGCATTCCCACCCATTCCCGGGGCGACGGTGGCGCTTTCATCACCGGAGCGGTCAGCGTCACCAGAGACCCGATCAGCGGCAGGGGCAACCTCTCCTACAACCGGATGCTGCGCATCGGCCGCAACGTTATGGGTTTCAACCTGAACGAATGGCGCGACGTGGGAACGTTTATGCGCAGCCGGGACAATCCCGAGGCACCCTTCGACGTGGCGCTGGCTATCGGCCTTGACCCTGCGGTGATGATCGCCGCCGGTGTGCGCACCCCCGCCGATGAGCTGCACATAGCGGGCGCGCTGCGGGGCCGCTCCGTGGAAGTCTGCCGGGGGCTCACAGTGGACGTGGACGTGCCGGCCCGCGCCGAGGTGGTGATCGAAGGCCGGATCCGGCCCTCGCAGCGCGCCGATGAGGGCCCGCTGGCAGAGTTCCACGGCTATCACGGTGAGATGTGGCACAGCCCCACCGTGGAAGTGACCGCGGTGTGTTGGCGGAACGACCCGATCTACCAGACGATCATTCCCGGCTGGTATGAGCACGTGTTCATCGGCAACGTCCTGCCCCGCGAGCCGCTGCTGCGCCGATTCGTGCGCCATGTCGACGCCAGCGCGGACGTGTCGATCCCGCCTTACGGCAACGGGTTCCTGGCGGTGATCCAAATCGACCGCGACAACCCCGGCACGCCCAAGAACCTGGCGTTGGCGGCCATGGCCGCGCACATCAACATCCGCAACGTGATCGTCGTGGACCGTGACGTCGACGTCTCCGAGCCCTCAGAGTTGACGTGGGCGCTTACCAACCGAGTGAACTGGCTTCACGACGTGTTCACCGTTGGCGACGCGCAGGGCCATGAGATGGACCCCACCGCGGACGGCCGCGGTGTCAGCGTGAAGGTCGGCATCGACGCCACCTACAAGCGAGAGCGTCGAGAGTACGGCGAACGCGTCGCCTACGCCCCCGTCGATCTCAGCCGCTACCTGCTGTGACCGCGCGGTCCGGCGGCATACCGCGCCGGGGGTGGCGCGGTATGCCACGCTCGAGGCTCTGCAGGCTGTGAACGAGCGGTCCGGCGGCGGGCCACGCCGGGTGGTGGTGGCTATCAGCGGCGCTACCGGCATCGTCTACGGGATCCGGGCCTTGGAGATGATGTCCGACATCGCCGGTGTGGAGACGCATCTGGTGATCACGGGCCCGGGTCGTCAGACGCTGGCTTATGAGACCGACTTGTCCGCGTCGGAGCTTCAAGGTCTGGCTGACGTGGTGCACAGGCCGCGCGACATCGCCGCGCCCATCTCGTCGGGGTCGTTCGCCACGGCCGGGATGATCGTGGCGCCTTGCTCGATCAAAACCCTCTCAGCGGTCGCCAACTCCTACGGCTCCGATCTCGTGGCCCGGGCCGCGGATGTGACCCTCAAAGAACGAAGACCGCTGGTGCTGCTAGTGCGCGAGACGCCGCTTCATCTGGGGCATTTGCGGCTGATGACCCGGGCAGCCGAGATCGGCGCCGTGGTGTATCCGCCCGTGCCGGCGTTCTACACCCGGCCGTCGACGATCGATGACTTGGTGTCGCATTCCGTCGCACGCGCTCT
Source organism: Acidimicrobiales bacterium (assembly GCA_965214945.1). Lineage (GTDB taxonomy): Bacteria > Actinomycetota > Acidimicrobiia > Acidimicrobiales > Aldehydirespiratoraceae > JAAXHB01. The sequence continues at coordinate 2,544,384 of OZ244029.1, forward strand.
CGAGCACCTGAGCGTGGAAGTTCCAGACCTCAAGCGCTGGGGCGAGCAGCCACCAGGGCTCTAGCGACTGGCCGCATAAGAACCGTTGCTGCCCGCAACTGGGCGGCTGGTGCACGGTCGTGACGATCGCCGGGGCCGGCCTCCTCGCCGGGGCCGGCCTCCGGTCGTCACGTCTAGAGACCGACGATAGCAGCGGCGGTCTCTAGACGTTCGGCGGCGCCGTCGAGGTCGTGTATGCAGACCAGAACCTCGTCGATGCCGTGGTCCTCCACCAGGCCGAGCAGCTCAGAGCGGCACTGCGCGGGCGAGCCGGAGATGACGAACGGTGCCGCCCATTCGTCTCTTACCAGGCCCGCGGCGGCGTCGGGGCCGCCGCGGGCCAGCTCGGCTCGCAACGCCTCCACGTCCGCTGCTGTCATGCCCACGGCACTGCGCACCTCAGCGGGGCTGTCGGGCAGTCGGAAGCTCATGTCGCGCCGCGCCTTGCGCCATCCGTCCTCGTCGAGCACGAAACGGGTGCAGTAGGTGAGCGTCAACGGCCGCTGCGCGCTGCTTTGCAGCCTTTCAACCAAGGCGCCGAGCACGCCTTTGTGGACGTAGCTCGCGTAGAAGCCATCAGCCGCGGCGGCGGCCATCTCGACCATCTTCGGGCCGCGCCCAGCCACGTGGATCTCGATACCGGGCCGGGGGTTCACCAGCTGCGCGCCGCTCAGGCTGAACGCGTCCCCGTTGAGGCTGACCGTCTCGCCCGCCCAAAGCGCACGCAGTGCCGTGATCGTCTCGCGGGCGGCGCGCACCGGCCGGAGGCGCTCAACAGCCAACGGGCCAAGCGCCAGGCCGCCGCCGGCACCGAGCCCGAGAAAGGCGCGACCGTCGCTCAGTTCGTCGAGCGCGGCCACCGCGCCGGCAGTGACGCCAGGATGGCGTGTATAGGGGTTGGTTACACCGGGCCCGATCTTGGCCTTCGCCGTGGCCGCGGCCACCGCGGCCAGGCTCACGTAAACGTCTCGCGCTGCGATGCCTTCGTCGGCTACCCAGATGCGCGAATAGCCGAGCCGCTCGGCGAGCGCCGCAACCTCGGCAACCTGTCGAGCCGGGCCGGTAGCCAGAATGCTCACCGAGCCTCGCACCCGCGTGCTGGCGGCACGTGAGGCGGCTTTTGCGCTCACAGCATCCGGCGCAGCGCAGCAGTGGCGGCATTGCGCCCGGGAGCGCCCCACACTCCGGCGCCCGGATAGGTGCCCGCGCCCGACAGCAACAGCCCCGCGACGGGTGTGCGGTAGCGGCTCAGCTCGCGCCGCCGCCCCAGAATCGACGCGACCGGCGACTCGGAGTAGCCGGGCGTGAAGCCGCGGCGCAGGAACAGCTCTCGCTCATAGCGGTCCGGGCTCATGACGCGCCAGCGCTCAACGGACTCAAGAAAACCGGGTTGCAGCAGCCCCGACCACAGCTCAAGCCATCGTGCGGGCTCGGCGGAGCCGTCCCACCCGCCGTCCAGCGAATAAGGAGTTAACAGCACTTCGAGGCTCAACACGTGATGGCCATCAGCTGAGCGCATCGACCCGTCGAGAACCGACGGCACGCTGCTCATCATCGTGGGACGCGCCGCCACCCTGCCCAGAGGCCGCAGGCGATGTGCCTCGGCCAGCTCCTCGAGTGTCGGCGAGATGACGAACGACGACTCGCGCGGGTCGCGTCCTTCGAACAGATCGAGCAGGCGGGACCGCTCCAGCGCCTCATATCGGGGCAGATCGGAGATGACCGCGTCAATTTTTGACTCGTAGCCCTCACCGGGGGTCTGAGCGCGGCTGCGGGAGACGAAACGGCGGACTGCCCGGCCTGGGGACGGGACCTGAAGCCACTGCGACGCCACCACCGCAGGATCGCAAGCCGTCACCACCAGCCGCGCGGTGATCTCGTCGCCGCCAGCAAGGCGCACCCCCCGGATCCTCGGCACTCTGCGCGCTTTGCCGGCGTCGAGCAATAGGCCGTCTACGGCAGCGTTGCAGCGCAGACGCCCTCCGGCCGCAGTGAACGCCGCTGCGAGGGCGTCGGTCAGGGCGCCGCTGCCGCCGACTGGCCGCCCGGTTTTTACGAGGTGGCGCAGGGCGTACAGCGCGCCAGCCATGCCGGTGCCGGCAGCGTCGGGCGACACCCCCCAGACGGTCGGCCCGTTAGCCATTGCGGGCATGATCAGCGCCTCGTCGTCGAAGTACGAGCCCAGCACGTCCGTGGCGCTGGCTCGGCTCCACCGAAACAGCCGCGCGGCGCCCTTGCCCCGGCGCTGAGCCAGAGCCGCCACCATCGCGGGTGTGGTGGCCTCCCCGGTGCCCAGCTCCAACACCAGCTCGGCCACGGGCCGCGCGTCGGCCAGGTAGCGCCGGTAGGCGACGGCCGCGGCGGGACGGTGCCGCGCTATCGACTCGATGGTGCGCTCAGCGTCGCTGAAGAACAGCCACGGCGCTTTGCCACTGAGGCTCATCTGCACAGAGGCCGGGTCGGCTTCCAGGTAACGCAGCCCGTGCGCGGCGAGGTCGAGCTCCTCTATGAAGGGCATCGCCCGCACCATGGTGTGATCGCAGTGGCAGATATTGAAGCGGGCGCCCAGGTCTGAGACCGTTGAGGCACAGCCGCCCACCTGGGGCCTGGCCTCCAACAGCAGCGTGTCCACGCCGGCCCTCGCCAGGTAGGCGGCGCACACCAGGCCGTTGTGCCCGCCCCCCACGACGATGATGTCCGCGTCATTGCGGGCCGCAACAGCGGCGACGCCAGTTGTGCTCATCGCTCCTCAGCGATCAGAAGCGAGCCGACTCCGCGCTCGACGAGCTCTTGGGCGAGTTCCGCCACCTGCGGCTCGTCGGGATCAGCCTTGGCGACAGCGACGGTGAAGCTCGCCGCGGGCGGCACGTTCTTCATCAGTCCGATGGGACTGACCAGTGCGGCCGCCGCCCGGGCCGGCGTGAGCCGTTGGTACGGTGAGCAGCCGGCCGCGGCCGCCACCCTCAGAGGACGGTGCAGACTGTCGGCGATCACATAGCCGAGCGCTTCGGCCCCGATGCAAGCGATCACGTGCGTGGAGGCGGCAGGGATGGGAGGCTCCCAGGGCGCGGGAGCTGTGAAGGGGCGGCGGCGTGCGCCGTCAGCTTCCACCACAATATGGTCGGCTGCGCCGGTGCAGAACCATGCGTCCACAACTTCCGGGTCGAACCCCAGCGCTTTGCGGTGGTCTGCGGACTTCCAGGCCAGCACAGCCCGGCACCGCTCGAAGGCGTTGCGTAGGTCATGCTCCGACGGCCCCACCAGAACATCGAAGTCGCCTGTTCGGTCTCGGCCCATGCGAGTGGTGGTGGTGAGCAGCGTCCGAGACGGAAGGTGCCGCCCGAGCGCGAACAGCAGCGTCGTTTTGCCGCCCCCGCCCACCAGCGACACCAGCGACCGCCGCCGCAGCCCGAGAGCGGCCGCAGCTCCGCCGAGTCGTGTGAACACTGCCTCGGCCGGCCTTAGGTCGGTCACTTCGGCGAATCAAGCCAGGCCCGCACGGCCCGGCGGGTCAGAACTCTTGGATCTTTCGGGCCACCGCGACCGCGAGAGCTACCAGCAGTCCGACGATGATGAGACGCTTCAACATCTTCTTCACGGGGACGAGCATATCGGCTCACGTGGGGCTACGCCATCCCGACACTGTCGAGTTGTCATCCCAACGTCATCGGCTAAGGGCGTCTTGGCCACAGGCCTCGCGAGCGGCACCCGGGCAGGGCCGATCCCGGACGCGGTCCGCATCCGGCGCCTGCCGTACGGCGTTGGGGGCTGGAGCGTTACGCTCGTTGTCGGAGGTGTCCGAGCGCCTGGTGGGCTCCCCCGCCTTCAAAGCGGGCGGGACGGGCGATCCCCGTCCGGCGGGTTCGATTCCCGTCCACCTCCGCCACTACAAACGCCATCCCAGCGCAGCATTCAGCAGCGGACGGCGGGCGGTGCGCAGCGGCGGACGGTGCGCAGCGGGCGGACGGTGCGCACCGGGCGGTGCCCTGTGAGGCGCGCTTTCTTTGAAGCCTCAAGGCAACAAACGGCAGGCGGCGCGAACGGCGGGCGGCGAATAGCACCCGGTGATGTGTGCTGTCAGTAGCCGATCAGGTCGCGGGCGCCGGTATCAGTTGACGGGTGGCGCAACTTCGACATGGCTCGGGCTTCGATCTGGCGGATCCGTTCACGAGTGAGATCGAAAGTGCGGCCCACCTCCTCGAGCGTGCGAGGCTCGCCGCGGTCGAGCCCGAAGCGCAGCGTGAGGATCTGGCGCTCGCGTTCGTCGAGGGCAGAGAGCAGGCGGGCTATCTCCTTGGGCAGCATGGTGACCGCGGCCAGGTCGAAGGGCGTGTCAACCGACTTGTCTTCCACCACGTCGACCAGCTCGGCGTCTCCGTCCTTGCGCAGCGGCTCCGACAACGACAGTGGCTCCGACTGGAAGCGCAGCGCCTCGACGACCTTCTCCTCGGTCATCTCCACATCGCGGGCCAGTTCAGCCACCGTGGCAGGTCGCCCGTACTTGAGTTCAAGACGCGAGCGTGCTTTCTGCAGGCGGGCGAGCGTGTCGCCGGCGTGAACCGGCAGGCGGATCGTGCGGCCCGTGTTGGCGATGCCCCGTGTGATCGCCTGGCGGATCCACCACGTGGCATACGTGGAGAACTTGAACCCCTTGCGCCAGTCGAACTTCTCCACCGCGTGCATCAGGCCAAGGTTGCCTTCCTGGATCAGATCGAGCAGCGGCAGCCCCGACGCCTGGTATTTCTTAGCGATGGAGACGACCAAGCGAAGATTCGACTTCACGAAGATGCTCTGCGCCATGGCGCCTTTGTCTTTGATGCGGCGGAGCTTGAGATGCCGTGCACCGTCGAGGCTGTTGGCGGTGGCGAGCTCCGCCCGGGCAGCTGCGCCGGCTTCGATCTGCTGCGCGAGGCGGACCTCGTCATCTTTGGTGAGGAGCTGGTATTGGCCGATGTCGGAGAGATAAACGCGGACGAGGTCCTCATCCTCCCGCTCGGCGCGCTGCCGGGCTGCGGTCCTAGCGGGCCTGACCATCGTCCCCTCTGTTCACCCTGCTCCTCTCTTCACGGTGTGACCACCTCGGAGGCCCTGGTGGTGGTGCAACTGACGCTAATGCGTGCTCGGGTGATGAGCGTTCACCACCCTTTGGCTGGCCATGACGATAACCGGCTAATCGCCTGCGGCAACCGTCCGCCGAAGACATCGGACGCACTGCCACTCACGACCCTGCACCCTCGGTCTCAGCGGGGCGCAGCAGCGCTGCGGGGACAATCCCGCCGACGGCTGCGATGAGGCTCTCGGCGCGTGCCGCCAGGCCGTCAACCGAGACGCCGGGTGAAGGGCAGCCAGCGCGGTGGTACTCCAAGTCGGCGCGCGTGGCGCGCGCGGCACGCATGAGCGCTGCGTCGCAGTGTGCAGCGCCGGTCCGCTCGATCTCGGCACAGGCGCGCTCGGTCTGGGGGATCAGCACGCGCTGCGCCGTGGCGAGGTGCTGCGACCAGTCCGAAGCCGCGTCAGCCAGCTCCGTGAGAGCCGACTCGATGTTGGCTCTCACAGGAGCCGCCCGATGGTGCTCGGCCAGAAGCACCGAATCCGGCTGTAGCTCATCGAACGCCTCGCGATGCACGCCAAGCAGCCTGCTGAGCGTCGCCAACCACACCGCGGTCTCAGCTGCCGCCGCGGAATCGGCGGCAGCGGCATCGGTCGCCCACACGCCGGTGATCTCGAACAGGCGCCCAAGCACCCAGCGCATAGCCGACACCAGCCGGGCTGTCTGAACTGCGGTGTAACCCGAGCCCGCCGTCATCTCAGCGTCCTCCCCTACCCATCGCGCGTCCGCAGTCGCGTCGACACAAGCGTGACCGCTGAGCAGCTGCTCGACAAGCGTTCTCCCCTACCCATCGCGCGTCCCGCAGTCGCTGGCCGCTGGCCGCAGCTATCGGAAGCGGTTGACGACGGGCATTCGGCGGTCTCTCCCGAAAGCCCGGCTCGTCAGACGCGGTCCCATCGGAGACTGCCGACGCTTGTACTCCGCCGCGTCCACCATGTGGCACACCCGCTCCACCACAGCCGCCGGAGCGATGCCCACCTCGAGGATCTCATCCGGCGTGTGAAACTCCTCGACGTACAGGCGCAGTATCGGGTCGAGCACCTCGTAAGCCGGCAGCGAATCGTCGTCGCGTTGGCCGGGGGCCAGCTCCGCCGACGGGGGCTTGCGCAGCACTCCGGACGGGATCAGCTCCCGTCCGGCCCGCCGATTGAACCAGCGGCACAGCTCGTAGACGGTGAGCTTCCAAACGTCGGATATCACCGCGAAGGCGCCAGCCGTGTCGCCGTACAGGGTCGAATAGCCCACCGCCAGCTCGCTCTTGTTGCCGGTGGTGAGCACCAGCCATCCGTTGTGATTGGCCACCGCCATAAGGGCCACACCCCTGATGCGGGCCTGAAGGTTCTGATCGGCGATGCTGCCCGCCTCCAGCGCTCCGGCTGCTCCGTCGGGACCCAGAGCCGGTTCGAGGATGTCCGCAAGAGACGCGTGGGCTGCTTCGATGGCGACGATGCGAGCCTCGATGCCAAGATTGGAGGCCAACTTCTGGGCATCGGCCACGGAGTGATCGCTGGAATACCGCGACGGCATCAGCACACCGTGAACATGCTCAGCGCCCAGGGCCTCAGCAGCGACTGCTGCCACCAACGACGAGTCCACGCCGCCGGAGAGCCCGACAGCCACATCAGTGAACCTGGTCTTGCGGACGTAGTCGGCCGTGGCGAGCACCAGCGCCCCCCAGCGCTGGGCGTTTTTGCTGAGCGGGGGGGCGAGCGGCCCGGCGAGCCGCTCGCTGCTGGTGTGGGATCGGGGTCGAGGCGGAGTGACGGGCACAGCCTCCGCCGCGTCGGACATGCCCCCGCCGGGGGCCGTTCGGGGCGGGGCCAGCTCGACGTCGAACACCTCGACCGTCTCGGTGAAGGACGCGCACCGGGCTGCCACCGAGCCCTGCGCGTCGACGACGAATGACCCGCCATCGAACACCAGATCGTCTTGTCCGCCGACGAGGTTGGCGTACACGATCGGCACTCCGGCATCGGCGGCCTGGCGGCCCATCACGGCTTCGCGGGCGGCCTGCTTGCCCTCCCGGAACGGTGAGCTGCTCACGTTGACCACAACCTGCGCGCCAGCGGCGGCCAGCTCGGCCAGCGGCCCGCCCGGCACCCACGCGTCCTCGCAGAGCGTGACGCCGACGACAGCACCGGCGATACCGAACAGCGCCGGGGACTCCGCATCGCCGGGACGGAACTGGCGTACCTCGTCGAACACGTCGTAGTTGGGAAGGTGCCGCTTGCGGTACACGCCGTGCACGCGACCGTCTGCGCAGAGCGCCACCGCGTTGTAGGAATCGGCGAACCAGCCCACGCCGGCCATGTCGGGCGTCACACGCGGCGACCCGCCGCAGCCATCCACGAACCCGACCGCGGCCGCACATCGACCCGTGGACGCTGCTATTTCCTCGAGCGCTCGGCGGCCCGCAGCGACGAATCCCGGTCTCAGCACCAAGTCTTCGGGCGGGTAGCCCGTGACCGCCAGCTCGGGCAGCACCGCGATGTCAGCGTCTGCCGCCTCGGCCTCGGCAAGCGCGGCCCGGGCGCACGCGACGTTGCCGACCAGGTCTCCCACGGTCGGGTTGATCTGGCAGATCGCCACCCTTAGCAGGGTGTGCGGCCCCACGCCAACAGAACTCCCGCCGCGGCCGTGCGCCTGCCCGCCGCGGTGCGCCCGCGCCCGGCTGGGTCAGTACCCGACGAGGGCTTCGCAGATCGTGCGCGTGATCAGCGTCGTCACCACATACGGGTCGGCGTTGGCGTTGGGACGGCGATCCTCGATGTAGCCCTTCCCGTCGCGGGCGACCTGCCACGGGATGCGAACCGATGCGCCGCGGTCGGAAACCCCGTAGGAGTACTGGTCGTAACGCTGCGTTTCGTGGTCGCCGGTAAGGCGGAACTCGATGCCGGCGCCGTAGCCGGCAAGATGCTCCTCAGGCTTGCCGACCGCGCCGAGCGCCTCGCAGGCCGCGATGATCGGCTCGTATCCCTCTCTCATGGACTTGGTGGACACGTTGGTGTGCATCCCGGCGCCGTTCCAGTCGCCGAGCATCGGCTTGGGCTCGATCGTCACCTCGATGCCGTGCTTCTCTGCCAGGCGGAACAGCAGGTAGCGCGCCACCCACATGTGGTCGCCCACGGCCACGGTGTCGAGCGGGCCTATCTGGAACTCCCACTGGCCGGGCATCACCTCGGCGTTGGTGCCGGCGATGCCCAGACCGGCCTCGATGCAGGCCGTGGTGTGCTCCTCGATCAGTTCACGGCCCGAGATCAGCCCGGCACCAACTGCGCAGTAGTAAGGCCCCTGAGGTGCTGGGAACCCCGCCGGTGGGAACCCCGCCGGCCAGCGGGTAATGGCGTCGAGAAGCGTGTACTCCTGCTCGAGGCCGAACAGCGGCTGCTGGTCGGCGTACTTCTCGAAGGCGGCCCGGGCTGCGGCCCGGGTGTTGGAGGGATGCGGGGACAGGTCGGAGGTGAGCAGCGTCTCGCACATCACCAGGATGTTGTCGCCGCCGCGGACGGGGTCGGGACAGGTGAACACCGGCTTGAGCACCACATCGGAGTTGTCGCCGGTGGCCTGATTGGTGCTGGAGCCGTCGAATCCCCAAATCGGCGGCTCTTCGTCGTTCTCTACGATCTTGGTCTTGGAGCGGATCGCTGCGGTGGGCACGGCGCCGTCTATCCAGATGTACTCGGCTCTGTAGGTCACGTGATCTCCTTGATCTGTAGGGGTTTGGTTGCGGCACAGGCCGCGGCCGGCCGCAGGCCGGTTGAGCCGGCATCGGTCGTCATTGCCCGCGCCGGCTGGCGGGTGACGCGCCATTGCGCCGCAACTCCCGCACACACGCTAGCGACCCTCCAAGCGTGTTCATCACGACTCGTCGGTAGGCGAGTCCGGATACCCGAACCCCAGCTCGGAGCGGTTCTGAGCCCACCATTCGTCCAGTTGCGCCAGCAGGTCGACGAGGTCGAGTTCGCCGGAAGCACGCTTGAGCTCTAGCAGCCACTTGAGAGCCGCTCCGATGTGGCGACCTGGACCCACGCCGAGATGGGCCATCACGGCTTTGCCGTCGATCTGGGGACGCTCAGCAGCGCGCCGGTCGGCTTCGGCAAGCCGTCTGACGCGTGCTTCCAGTTCATCGACCTGACGATGGAGGCGGTCGCGCTTGTGCTGGTGGCGAGTGGTGCAGTCCGACCTCACGAGCAGGTTCAGGCGGCCGAGCAGGCCTCCGGCGTCTCGGGCATAGCGACGCACCGCGGAGTCGCTCCAGCCCGTGTCGTAGCCCTTGAAGCGGCCTGAGAGCCTCACCAGCTCGCTTACGTCGGATACGACGGGCTCGGCGAACCCGAGCGCCTTCAGACGCTTGCGCGTCATCTTGGCGCCGACAGCCTCGTGATGGCGGAAGGTGACATCGCCGTGCTCGTAACTGCGGGTGCGAGGCTTGCCGACGTCGTGGAACAGCGCCGCCAGGCGCACGACCAGATCGTCGGGCGTCCTCGCCACCACCCAGACCGTGTGGGCGAGCACGTCTTTGTGTCGGTGCTTGGGGTCTTGCTCCATCCTTAGCACGGGGATTTCGGGAACGATCTCGCCCATGCGGCCGCTGTCGATCGCCGACCACAGCGCGGGCGCGGGATCGTCGCCGCTCAGGATGCGACAGAGTTCTCGACGGTCGGCTGTCACGGACATTGGCTCAGTATGCCCACAGAGTACGACCATGTGCTTCGCATGCCCTCCGTGCGCAGTACTGGGAGCAGGGCCGTTCAGGTCGAGCCTGATCCTTCGAGCGGGCCGGCAGGTGAGCGGCGAGGAGTGTAGTGTTTGGGTAGCGGCGGAGCCCCACAGACGGAGCCCTCAAGACGGAGCCCTGGAAGGAGCCTTATGCGATCTGTGCGACCCCTGCGGCTTGTGGCCGTCGTGCTGGCTTTGGCAGCGTCCGCAGCCGCATGCGGTGGCGACAGCGAGGATGACGGCGCGGAGCAGGACGGCAGCGTCGCTGAACCCACGACCACGCTGGGCCCGACCACGACCCGGCCACCCGTCACATCGCTGGCAGCCCCTGAGGTGACGATCACCACCGCGCCCCCAGAAATCACCGAAATCACCGTTCCGACGACTACCACCGTCGAAGAGACGTCCTCAGAGCGCCCTCCAGCGCCGAGCGGCCTCAAGTGCCTGCCCGGCACCGGCGAGGGTGAAGTGCTCTTGGAATGGGACGCGCCCGCCGACACATCCAATATCGTCCTTGCGCGGCTCTATGCGGGCAAGGACGGCGGACCGCTGAAAAACGTCCGCGCTTTGTCACTGGACGAGATCGACATCGCTAGAGACGGAGGCACTCGCTGGGCTGCCGCGGTCGGCGGGTTCGCGCTGAACGTGCCTCTGCAGCTGACTGTCACCTATTTCAGCAACCCGAGCCAGGAGCCGAAGTACGAGTCGCGCTGGAACGTCATCGACGGCATTTACAGAGGCATCGGCCAGCCCTGCAACCCCGAGGGCACCGCCACGACGACGGCACCGCCCACCAGCACCACAACACCCAGCAGCACTACGGCACCCAGCAGCACCACAACACCAGCCGCCTCGGAGAACTGAAGGGCTGCCATCGCCGAGATGCGATGAGGCCCGGGCTCCCAAGCCCGGGCCTCATCGGTTATTGGAGGAACTAGGCCAGACCCGACCGCCAGGCCTGACCGACGGAGGTCGATCGGGCGGCGGGGTCCGACCAGGCGGGTGGGGTTACATCATCCCGCCCATTCCACCCATCGGGTCGCCGCCGCCGGGCGGACCTGGAGGCGGCTTCTCCTCGGGCTTGTCCGACACGAGCGCCTCGGTGGTGAGCATCAGCCCGGCGATCGACGCCGCGTTCTGCAAAGCCGCTCGGGTGACCTTCACCGGGTCGATCACGCCGGCCGCGATCAAGTCGCACATCTCGCCCGCGACCGCGTCGAAGCCGTTACTGCCCTCGGCGTTCTCCACCTCACGCACGACGATCGCGCCGGAGTGCCCAGCATTCTCCGCGATCAGGCTCGTCGGCTCCGACAGCGACTTGTAGACGATGCGAGCACCGGTGGCCTCGTCGCCCGACAGCGAGTCAATAGCCGCCGACACGCTCGCACGGCAGCGCAGCAGCGCGGTGCCTCCACCGGCGACGATGCCCTCATCGATGGCAGCGCGGGTGGCCGAGATGGCGTCCTCGATACGGTGCTTCTTCTCCTTGAGCTCCACCTCGGTGGCGGCGCCGACCTGAACGACAGCCACACCCCCGGCCATCTTGGCGAGGCGCTCCTGGAGCTTCTCGCGGTCCCAGTCGGAGTCGGTGTTATCGATCTCCGTCTTGATCTGGTTGACGCGGCCCTCCACGTCGGAGGCGCTGCCAGCACCCTCGACGATGGTGCTGTCGTCCTTGGTGACCACCACCTTGCGGGCCGAGCCCATCAGCGACAAGTCGATCGAGTCGAGCTTCAGCCCGACCTCTTCGGCCACGACCTGGCCGCCCGTGAGGATCGCCATGTCCTGCAGCATCGCCTTGCGGCGCTCGCCGAACCCGGGCGCCTTGACGGCAACAGAGTTGAAAGTGCCACGGATCTTGTTCACCACGAGCGTGGCAAGGGCCTCACCCTCCACGTCCTCGGCGATGATCAGCATGGGTTTGCCGGTTTGCATCACCTTCTCGAGCACCGGCAGCAAGTCTTGGACGTTGCTGATCTTGCCCTGGTTGAGCAGCACATACGGTTGGTCGAGCACGGCCTCCTGCCGCTCCGGGTCGGTGACGAAGTACGGGGAGAGATAGCCCTTGTCGAACTGCATGCCCTCGACGAAGTCGAGTTCCATCCCGAAAGTGTTGCTCTCCTCTACGGTGATGACGCCGTCTTTACCGACCTTGTCGAAGGCTTCCGCCAGCGTCTCGCCGACCGCAGCCTCGGCCGCTGAGATAGCCGCCACCGACTGCACCTTCTCCTTGTCGGTGGACACGGGAACCGACTGCTCGGCCAGCGAGTCCACCGCTGCGGACACGGCCGCCTCGATGCCGCGCTTGAGGCCCATCGGGTTGGCACCTGCGGCGACGTTGCGAAGCCCCTCACGCACCAGCGCCTGAGCCAGCACCGTCGCGGTGGTGGTGCCGTCGCCGGCGATGTCGTTTGTCTTGGTGGCGACTTCCTTCACGAGCTGCGCGCCCATGTTCTCGAACTGGTCTTCGAGTTCCACCTCGCGCGCTATCGACACGCCGTCGTTGGTGATGGTGGGCGCTCCGAACTTCTTGTCGAGCACCACGTTGCGGCCCTTGGGGCCCAGCGTCACCTTGACAGCGTCTGCGAGCTTGTTGACGCCCGCCTCGAGGCCCCGGCGGGCCTCGTCATTGAACTTGAGGATCTTCGGCATTTCGTACCTCAGGCCATCGTCGCGAGCACGTCGCGGGCGTTGAGGATCAGCAGGTCCTCGCCGTCAACCGTGATCTCGGTGCCGCCGTACTTCGAGTAGACGACGGTGTCGCCTACGGCCACGTCGACGGGGATGATCTCACCGGTGTTATCAGACCGACGACCGGGGCCGACAGCCAGAACCTCACCCTGCTGGGGCTTCTCTTTGGCTGTGTCGGGGATGACGAGGCCGCTGGCCGTGGTCTCCTCGGCATCGCCGGGGCGCACCACGATGCGATCCTCTAATGGCTTTAGATTCATAGGTCCCTCCGGACTCTCCTTATGTTGCTTGGGGTTTCGGGTTGGTTTGCGGCCGGGCGGTCGCCTCGACAGCGGCACCAGCCAGCGGGCGCTCAAGCGGCCCTATCGTTAGCACTCGCCGTTGCCGAGTGCTAACGATAGGGCCGCTGCGCAGATACAACAACGCGCCGCAGGTATTGGTGAGGATGCGCTTGCCGACGCGGAGACACCGGTGAAGGCCAGCTAACAGCGGCACTGTGACGTACCACCACGAACACCCGGAAAGGCTGGAACACAGCGACAATCCCCGTCCGGGGCTTCCCGGTCCGGGGACTTCGCTTGGTGGCGGGGGGAGGAATTGAACCTCCGACCTCCGGGTTATGAGCCCGACGAGCTACCAGACTGCTCTACCCCGCATCTCTATGATAGCAGCCGTCTTCGAACCCGCCAACCCACTCAACGCCAACCCACTCAACCCACAACTACACGTTACGCGGTGACGTACAGCGATCGCGGTCGTCTTCGAGCCCGCCACCCCAGGTCAACGGATCGCGGCCTGTCAACGGATCACGGCCTGGAGCTGCACGATGTTGAGCGGCACGTAGGAACTCAGGCTGTAGCTGCTGTGGTAGCGCCAGCCGTAATGCTCGCTGGACGACCACCAGATGTTCCATGTGACGGTGACGACCGCGTTGAAGCGGCCCGGGTTCACTTCGGTAAACACCTTCGTGCAAGCAGAACTCTGCTGGCTCGATGACAGGTTCGGATCCCAGCGTCGGGCCATGTCGATGCGGCACTGCAGCCGCCCGTGGGCTCCAAAATCCCAAGTGACATAAGAGACATCGGCTCGCACTGTTGCCCAGGTGTGGCCAGCCTGGGCCGATCTCTCCGGGTAGTGGAGCGGGCTGGTCACTGCAAACCAGGTCTCCGTGCCGACGAGCTGCTGTGGCGCAGGCGCGATTGCGGCTTTAGGCCGTCGCAAGCCCAGCCGGTTCTTGGCGTACTCGGCGATCTCATATCCGGCCACGACATGCCCCGGAATCACATCGCCGGGATACTGATAGAGGACGACCCTGGGATAACCGCTCACCGCCAATGCTGAGCCTTCGTAGGTGCACATCAGCACGTACAGGTGACCCGGCAAGCGCCAACTCACCGCGACCGCGCCGTTAGGGTCGTCCCAACCGCCGGGCGCTGTGCCGTAGCGGTACCAGACGCACAGCACCACCGGGCCGACGCTGACGCCGGGCCGCTTGACCGGAGCGATGCTGCGGCGCTCAGCGACCCGCAAGCAAATGCCCGGCACTTGTGCGCACGATGACACGAAGACGTTGGAGTAGGTCTCCTCCTCACCCTCCTCACCCTCCTCACCCTCCTCATCCTCCTCACCCTCCTCATCCTGCTGCTGCGCAGTGAGGCCGCTGCCCGGCAAGCCGGCTACAGGTCGCGCGAACGCTGCCACGACCAGAGCAATCAGCGCGACCAGAGCAATCAGCGCGGCCAGAGCGCTCAGTCGAATGAGGCGACGCATGATTGGAGGTCCGCGAAGTCCATGACCTTGAACGTGCGGTCGATCCACGGGTGCTCGGGGCCGAGTTCCACGACGTGCTGGACATGCAAAAACCCGTACGGCGGGTTCTTAAGGCACGCGTCAACCACCGCGATGTCGTCTGTCAGCAGCAAGAACCTCGATGACGCCAGCGACATCCGCTCGTTCCGCAGCAATTCGAGAACCGACTCCTCCACGGCAGCGAGCCCTCCGGTGGTGGCAGGCGCAGACGACACGGCAGTAGCTGATGCAGTGCCTGCAGGCTCAACGGCGCCACGCGGCTCATCGGAACCCGCTGCATCATCGGCGCTCCCGAATTCATCGGCGCCACGCGGGTTGGGAGCGGGCTTCGCAGGCCTTTTGCCGCTCGCAGACCGTTTGCCGTCCGCAGCGTCATGTTCCGGCGACGGGTCCGCAGCAACCGGTGCTGCCTTCTCGCCTCCGCAGCTCGCAGCGAGCCCGCAAACCGACAGCCATGTCGTAATCAAGCCCAAGCAACTGCATTTCAAAAATAGCTGAAATATCATTGAATATATGATAATAGCTGATGTCGGCGCTGCCAACGTCCGTGCCGGGCCCAGGGCCCGGCACGGGCGGGCTAGTGTCATTCCATGCCATGGTGGCTGTGGGCCCTGATGCTCGTGGGCGTGGTGCTGACCGTCTTAACCGTCCACGACCTGTTGCAGCGGCGCCACGCCGTGCTGCGCAACTTCCCATTGATCGGACATCTGCGATATCTGCTGGAGGCGGTCGGCCCGGAACTGCGCCAATACATCGTGGCCGACAACGACGAGGAGCGTCCTTTCAATCGCAACAGGCGCCGTTGGGTCTACGCCACCGCCAAAGAGCAGAATCCGTACTTCGGGTTCGGCTCCGACAACCGTCTAAGCGACCCCGGGTACGTGTTCTTCCGCCATGCGGCCTTCCCGGTGAACTCCGACGAGCCTCCCGGCCAGCTGGCAGCCGCCAAGGTGCTCGGCGAGTGGCGCAACCGGAGGGTCGCATTCCGTCCGGCGTCGGTGGTGAACATCTCCGGGATGTCCTACGGCTCGCTGTCTGGCCCGGCCGTGGAGGCGCTCAACCGCGGTGCCGTCTTGTGCGGCTGCCTCCACAACACCGGCGAGGGCGGAATAAGTGCTTACCACCGCCAAGGCGGCGAGCTGATATTCCAGCTCGGAACCGGCTATTTCGGCGCCCGCGACGGCAGTGGCCGCTTCTCGATGGAGAGCTTCCTGGCCAGCGTCGACTCTGCGCCGGTCAGGGCCGTGGAGCTGAAGCTCAGCCAGGGCGCTAAGCCGGGCCTCGGAGGTCTGCTGCCGGCAGCAAAGGTCACCCCCGCTATAGCCGAGGCCAGAGGCGTGCCGGTCGGCGTCACAGTCCGAAGCCCGAAGCGCCACCGCGAGTTCCATGACGTCGCCGGGCTGGTCGATTTCGTCGAGCGCCTGGCGGATGCCACCGGGCTGCCCGTGGGGATCAAGTCGGCTGTCGGCGAGCGCCGCTTCTGGACGGAACTCGCCCAGCACATGGCGTCCACCGGGCGCGGCCCGGACTTCGTCAACGTCGACGGCGGAGAGGGCGGCACCGGCGCCGGGCCGATCACCTTCACGGACCACGTGGCCTTGCCGTTCCGTTTGGGATTCACGGAGGTTTACCAGGCTTTCGTGGACGTCGGACTGCAAGACGACGTGGTTTTTTTCGGCGCTGGCAAACTGGGTTTCGCTCCCGAGGCGATGGTGGCAATGGCCATGGGCGTCGACCTAGTAAACGTGGCGCGTGAGGCGATGCTGTCGATCGGCTGCATCCAGGCCCAGCGGTGCCACACCGGCCACTGCCCCACCGGCGTCGCCACACAAGGTCGATGGCTTAGCCGCGGGCTTGACCCCACAAGCAAAGCGGTGCGCCTAGCGAACTACGTGACCGGGCTGCGCTCTGAGCTTCGGTCGCTCGCGGAGGCGATGGGTGCTGACCATCCCTCTCGGGTGGACCCAAGCGCAGTGGAGATGAGAGTTCGACGCGGCCAGATGATGAAGCTGCTTGACGCTTTCGGCTACTCCGACGCCGCCCAGCGCGCCCGATCTGCTGCTGAGGCGGCAGCGAGTGGTCAGGACTGGGCCGCGAGCAGGTCGAGAAGCTGATCTATGAGGCCCTCGAGGGTCTCGGCCGTGTCGGGGTCGCGCCGGCGCAGCTCCTCAAGCCGCGAGAGCAGGGCCTGCGCCTCGGGCTGCTGGCCCTGGCTGCCGTCGGCCTGATCGTCCGGCAGCTGCGGATCTACAGGCTGACCATCAGGCGGCTCGGCCTCATCGGCGGACGGCTCGGCCCCATCGCCGTCGGTTACCACAGGCGGTAACACGACACCGGTGAAATCGGCCCCCGGATAGAGCTGGATCAGGGCCGCCTCGAGCGTGTCGCCCAACGCGGTGCGGTCACCCACAGCGGCGATCACCCCCGCTAGCAGCGGAATCTGTGTGACCTGCGCGCGCACATACAAGGGACGCACGTACAACATCGAGTCGTCCACCGGTAGCAGCAGCAAGTCGCCGAAGTCCACCGAGGAACCCTGGTCGTTGAGCAGTGTCAGCTCTCGGCTGATGTCGGGGTTGGTGGAGATGTTGGACGCCACGATCGCGGGCCCCGGCGCCAGCAGGTTCGACATCTCATATGAGACAAGCCTCGACGTGCCGTCGGAGCGAGTCTCGCCCACCATGAACGCCGTCAGCTCCTTGCGGCTGTCGTCGTCTGAGACCGGCACGAAGGAGCGCAGCGCCACAAACGAGGCGTCCTCCTCGCCGGGGAGCTGGATCAGCGAGTAGTAGGCCGAGACACGGCGCTCGCGTTTGGTGATCAGTCCGCTGCTCTCGTCGACGACCGCCTCGGCGACGCCGCCGGCCTCGACGCTGCGACCCGGATCCTGGGCCACCGCCCAGAGTTCGGTGCCGATGATCAGCGCCTCGGGGTCAGTCACCTGATACGAGGCCCACATGTTGGTCTGCACGGTGAAGAGGTCGTGCGGGAACCGCAGATGCTCGCGCAGCCCTTGGGGCATCTCGTCGAAATCGGTGAACAGGTCGGGGAAAGCGCTCTGCCATGCCGCGATGATCGGATCGTTCACGGGCATCACATAAAGGGTCACGTCGCCGTCGTAGGAGTCGACCACCGCCTTAACCGAGTTGCGGATGTAGTTGGCGCCGGTCGCGGCCAGCGCGGCACCGGTCTCCAAGCCGCTCACATCGGCGCGCTGAGAGTAGGGATAGCGGCCCGTGGTGGTGTAGGCGTCGATCACGTACTTGATGCGCCCGTCGTGCACAACGGGATACACGTCGGAGTCGAACTCGAGGAAAGGCGCGACGTCGCTCACGCGGTCGCGCACGTCGCGCACATAGATGATCTTGGTGTCGTCGCCCACAAAGTTGGATATGAGCGGGTCGAAGTCGCCGAGGCGCAGCGCGAAGGCGGCCTGGCGCACGAATGAGCCCATGTCGACGCCCCCGTCTCCGGTGTAGCGGAAGCTGAACTCCTGGCCGTTGCCATCGACGTAGTCGACCTCGTCGCGGGTGGCGCCCACCAGCGCGTATCCGTCCAGATCTTCGCCGACGTAAATCTGAGGCTGCTCCAGGTTGAGGTCGATACGGGTGTCGGTCTCCACGGGCAGGCCGCCGACGATGAACTCGGGGCTGCCCCGCACGTTGGTGACGTTGGCGCGGGCCGCGGCCAGCCCGTAGCCGTGAGTTATGGCGACATGCTGACGCTCCCAGGATCCGAGCTCGCTCAAGTTGAGTTCGCGTGCCGCGAGCACCACCTGGGTCAGCTCGTCGTTGACCCTGTACCTGTCGACATCGAGAACGTCTGAGAAGCTGTAGAAGTCGCGCTCGCCCTGCTCTTTGTCGAAGGTGTCGGTAAGCGTGTAGGGGTCAAGAATGCGGGCGTTGCGAACCGTCGGAGCAGCGTCTCTGATCTGGGCTGGGCTTAGGTCGTCGTCGTAGTCGAACACCTCCAGCGCCACATCGGTGCCGGGCGTGAGCGCGTACGCAGTGCGCGTGGCCGCGATGTTGTCGATGGCGTAGACGGACTCACGGGCCGTCTCGTTGGGATCGACTCGAAAACGCTGCACGAACGACGGGTACAGGTTTCCCATCACTACCGCTACGAACGCCCAGAGCCCGACCGCCAGAACGGGCAGTACCCAGCCTCTGCGCCGCATGTTCACGATGAGAAGCAGCGCCGCGAACAGCGAGATAAGCATCAGCAGGTTGAGGGCGGGGAGCTTGGCCTCCACGTCCGTGTAGAGCGCCCCGTCGACCACGCCGCGTGTGGAGACCGTCAGCTCGTAGCGGTCGAGCCAGTAGTCGGCTGCCTTGACCAGGGCGAGCGCCGCCAGCAGCGCCGACAGGTGCACCTTCACCTCGGGCAGCACGCGCTCGGCACCGGCCAGACCGGCCAGTTGGATCCGCATGCCGCCGTTGGACTCGGCGCCTACCCGCTGGATCCGTATGCCGCCGTTGAGGTAATGGAACACCGAGGTGACCACGAAGATGATCACCAAGGCGGTGAACACCCAGCTCACGACAAACGACAGGAACGGCAGCCGGAAGACGTAGAAGCCGATGTCGGTGTTGAACAGCGGGTCGGCGACACTGAAGTCCTTGCGGTTCACGAACAGCAGCCACTGCTCCCAGCGGTCCGAGACTCCGGAGATGGCTAGAAGCGAGAAAACTGCCGAGACGATGAGCCGCACCAGCCGGGAGCGGCCGGCCACGACCTCTCGGAAGCGGCCGAGCATCTCCTCTTCGGGGCCTGGCGTGAGCGTCGTGGGCGCGATCCGTTGTGCGATCAGCAGGTTGACCCAGATGAGGACGAAGAACGAGCCGGCGAAGATCAACACCAGAGCGATCTTGGCGAGCAGCACTCGCTGCCAGACGTCGGTACGCCCGAGCGCGTCGAACCACAGGTAGTCGGTGTAGAACCGCGCCAGCCCGCGGAGCGATAGCACGAACACTAGGAGGCAGGCGGCGACGATTAGGGCTATGAGTCGTGTGCGGCGGCTGCCGAATCCCCTGCGGGGGCGCCCGCTGCCGGTTGGTGAGACTGTGCGCATCAACCGACCACGTTATCGGCTGGCTGCCGTGGAAGCCCCGCGCGTGCCGAGCCTTTTCAGGGCGGCGTCGAGCGCAGCCTGTGCCGCCGCAGGCACCCGCTCAGTTCGCAACTCCCTGTATACGGCGCGTACTTCGGAACTTAGGTCGTCGTCGGGGCAGTCCAGAGCGCGAAGCCGGGCTTGGACGGGTGCCTCCAGTGCTGCGGAGACTGCCTCGGCGGCGGCTGCGAGGTCGAGGTGGTCGGCGCTCGCGTCCACGTCGGAGGCGAAGTTCTCAAGCGGGCGGCGCAGGGCCTCCGCGTACCCGTGCGCGGCGCGCGCTGCCAAGGCGGCACGGCCATTGCGGCGGATCGCGTCGAGCAGCTCACCCTGCTCGTCCATGATCAGCCGCTTCAGTTCACGGGTGATGCCGATCACCGCAAGAGACCGCGCAGCGGCCAGGCCGTCATCCGCGGCGCTGTCAGAGGAGGCGAAGTCAGAAGTGTGGGGGTCCGCCCGGACGTCGGCAGGATCGAAGTCCGGGCGGTCACCGGCAGCGTCGGGCTCACCTGGCGGCTGTGACCGGTTGGCAGACCTAAGCCGAGCGAAGATGCTCTCCACGCCTGTCTCGGCGGCCGGCTCGTTCTTGTCAGCAGGCTCGGGCTGGTCCGGCTCGGGCTGGGCCGGCAGTTCAGCCCCGTCGGGCTGGCCCGGCAGGCCGGGCTCGGCAGGCTCGTCCGCTGGCACATCGGTACCGTCGGCCAGTTCGGCCTCCTCGGGCTTGTCTGAGTCTGGTTCGGGCTTGGCGGATGCCTGCGCGCGTTCAGCGGGCTTGTCTGCCTCGGCCTCAATGTCGTACAGCCTCGCCGGAGAGGCACCGCCGCTGGCGGGGCTGCGCGGCGCCCCGGGTTCTGTGCCGGGAGCAACCGGAACCCCGGCGTAGCGGGCCGCTTCGATCTCAGCTTCGATGTCCCTGGCGGTGGGCTCTGCCTCTGACGCGATCCGCAGTCCCACCCGCTTGGCGGCGGCGGCGGCCGCAGGCGACGCCTCGACTAGGTCGGCGATCAGGTCGTCCAAACCCTGCTGACACTCCGCGAGAGCAGCCAGCATCCGGTCTCGCACAGCGCGCAGCTGCGCCACTTCCGTGCGGTGACCATGTCGTCTGCGAGCCACGTCGTCCAACATCCGCTTGCGAACGTTGCGGGCCTCTGCCACAACCTCGCGTCCTTGAGTTCGCGCATCCCGAATCACCTCGGTCGCGGCCTCGCGGGCCTGCTCCAACATTTGAGCGCATTGGGCCTCGGCACGTTCAACGCGCTGCTGGGCCGCACTTCTGGCCGACTCAAGCAAGTGAACGGCCTCGGAGCCCAAAGCAGCCGTAATCCGTTTGGCCTCGAGGTCGGCGGGCCTGATCGACTCGAGTTCGTCCAGGCGTCGGATCAATGACTCGGTTGCGGTGAGCAGTCCGCGCATCTGCCGGGACGCTTCGCGCATCCGCGAGTCCACAGCATGGCGCTCGTAGCCGCGCCGCACGATGCGCAGATCGCCCGCATCGAGACCCTCCAAGGCGCTGCGTGCGGACTGCGTCAGCTGCTTTAGATCGAACTCGGAACTGTCGGTCATGATCGCTCCATGTCGGTGACGATGGTACGGCCCGGACCGGTCAGGCGCACGATGCCTGCCGCTGTCACGGCAAGGCGAGCCCGTCCACGTCGCCGCCGAGATCCCCCAGCGCTGCGAGCGCGTCCTGCAATGTGGCAACGCCCACAACCGGCATCCCCCCGGCAGCAGAGAGCGCCTCGTGCTCCATGTCTTCGGGCACGATAAACAAGCGGGCGCCGGCGTTGCGAGCCGCGGCGGCTTTTTGGGCCACACCGCCGACATTGCCTACCGCACCGTCTAGCAGAATCCTGCCGGTGACCGCCACCGGCAGGCCGCCAGTCAGCTCACCGGGAGTCAGCAAGTCAATCAGGGCCAGCGTGAAGGCGAGTCCGGCTGACGGGCCGCCGATCGAAGCCGACGCAATGTCGATCTCGAAGTCGAGGGTGCTCACCTTCACCCACTCCCGCACGCCGCTGAGACCGATGAACCCGCCGTCGTTATCCGGATGGGCACTCAAAGTGAGCCGGACGCGGGAGCGCTCGCCGGTCGACTGCCTCAGCAGAGTGAGCGTGATAACTGTGCCGGGCGGACGCGCCCTTATGAGCTGCAGCAGTGAGTCGACTGTGGTCACAGGCTCGCCGTCGACGGCGACTATCAGCTCGCCGGGAGTGAGCCGCCCGGCCGCTGCGGTGCCTTCGACGACCCCGCTGAAGCCCACGCCGGTCGCTTCGTAAGCGTCCACCCCCAGGTATTCCAGCGCCACGACCACCGCGGTGTCCTTGGATTCTTGCATAAGCGCGGCGTTGTACTCGCGCTGCTCCTGCGATGAGCGATCCCCGAACACCGACTCTCGGGGGCGCAGATCGGTCGTGTCGTCGATGACGGCCCTCGCCCAGTCGAACACGCTGACACGGCTGTCTATCGACACGGTCGTGAAGAGAATGTCGCCTGCGGGGTCGAAGCGCTCGATGCCCTCCAGCATCACCCCGTCTGCTGTGGACACAACCTTGCCGGGCCGGAAGGCGACCGCTCCGACGTCGACTGTCGAGCTGCCTGGAATTGCCTGAGCCAGCCACTGGGCCGGCATGAACGCGGACACGGCTAACAGCACTGCCACCGCCGACAGCAAGATGATGGGCACCAGCCAGCGGCGCCAGCGCCGCCGCCGAGACGCCGGATCGGCGCCCGAAGGGGATACCGCGGAGGGCGGCGAAGGTGATGGGGAAGCTAGTGTGTCGATTGTCCCGTTGTCTCGCTCGCGGCGCCGCGCTCGCGGGACGCCTGTACTCGAGGTTGCCCGAACTCAAAGTTAGCTGACATGAGCACCGGTTCGACCGCTGAACAGGCTGAGAGCCCGTCTGAAGCCGCGGCGATCGCGGCGGCCGAGACGCCGAGGCGAGCTGCCGTCGAAAGATTTTTTCAACTGGCCGGTGCGCTCTGGCACCGGTTTGCTGCCTGGCTCGGCAGCCAAAGCCGCGGCGAGCACGACAGCGTCTCTCTGCCGGTGCTCGTGCTGCGGCGTGCGGGGCTGACTCGGCGATCGGTTCCTCGCCCGATCGTGGGCCCCAAAGCGTACGTGCAGTGGTGGCAGCGCCTGCTGGCAGCGGCAGCCATGGCGGTGATCGTGGTGGGCATCGGCCTGATGTTTGCTGCAGCCGTCGGGCTGATGGTGGTGGTCGCGGGATTCCTACTGGAGCAGGCCATTGCCTGAGCCTGCCGCTATGGAGGCCGCTCTGGCGGGGCACCGCGGCGACGTCGACACAGCCCGGCGACATCTGTCTAATCCCACCGCTGGGGTTCGGGCTGTGGCGCTTAGAGCCCTGAGCAGATCAGGTGACCTGACTGCAGACGAACTCGCGGCGGCGGTCGGCGATAGCGATCCGCGGGTGCGCATTGCGGCGCTGGAACTGGCAGCGCACCGCGACGATCTGGACGGGGCGATCGCCGCAGCCCGCCTCGACGATAGCGACGACGGCGCGGCGGAGGCGGCAGCGTGGGCTTGCGGCGAGATCGTTAGCCGAACTAGGGGCGGGCCTGCTGCCGCTGCGACGGTGGCGGCGTTGGCGAGGGTCGCCGCCTGCCATCAAGATCCGCTGTGCCGAGAATCTGCCATTGCGGCTCTCGGCACTGTCGGCGATCCGGAGGGCCTGCGAGCCGTGATCGGCGGTCTGAACGACAAGCCGGCGGTGAGGCGCAGAGCCGTGATCGCGCTGGCGCCCTTTGACGGCCCGGAGGTGGATGACGCCCTGGCGCGTGCGCTGCTCGACCGCGACCGGCAAGTGCGCGAGGCTGCCGCCGAACTCGACAGGATGCGACAGCAGGCGGACGCTGGCTACTAGCCCGCTCTCACAAGTGCGCTCACCGGGGCTAGCGCTAGTTCCAGTCGTCTGAGAACACCGACATGCTGTCGATGTTCTCAAGACACTTGCCCGCGCCTAGAACCACAGCTTCCAAAGGCGATTCGACGCGGCGCACCTTCACCGAGGTGGCTTTGGCGAGCCTCGTGTCCATGCCCCGTAGCAGTCCGCCGCCACCCACCAGGTGAATGCCGTGCAAGATGATGTCCTGAGCCAGCTCGGGCGGTGAGCGCGATAGGCAGCTGACGGTCGAGTCCACCATGGCACTGACCGGCTCGTCTATTGCCTGGCGGACCTCCTCGGGTGTGAGCATCGCCGTCTTGGGCATTCCCGACACCAGCTCTCGCCCTCTGACGACGGCGCCCATCTCGTTGTGCGTGGGCGCCGCGGAGCCCGCCACCTTCTTGGTGTGCTCCGCGGTCGGTTCGCCGATAGCCAAGCCATACTCGCGGCGTATGTAGCTCTGGATGGCGTCGTCGATATCGAACGATCCCACGCGCACAGCCTCCAGCGCCACGACTCCGCCCATGCTCAGCAGCGCCGTCTCGGTGGTGCCGCCGCCGATGTCGACCACCATCGACCCCACGGGCTCGTTGAGGGGGAGGTTGGCTCCTATCGCGGCCGCCAGAGGCTGATCGATGAGTCGCGCCTCTGTCGCGCCGGCGCGCTTGACGGCCTCGGTGACGGCCCTTCTCTCGACCGGCGTGATGGCCGAAGGCACGCACACCACCACACGCGCTCGGTTGAGCCGGCTGACGCCCACTTGGCCCAGCAGGATCCGGATCATGTTCTGGGTGACGTCGAAGTCGGTGATCGCGCCCTGGCGCAGCGGGCGCACCGCCACTATGTAGCTAGGCGTTCGGCCGATCATCCGCGAGGCGTTGCGGCCTACCGCCAGCACCTCTTTGGTGATGGTGTTCAAAGCGATCACCGACGGCTCGTTGAGCACCACTCCCCGGCCTCGGGCGTATACCAGCGTGTTGGCTGTGCCCAGGTCGATGGCGAGGTCGCGGGGCATGGGCTCCTCAGCGATCCCGCGGAGTCCGCTTCGTCTGCTGCAGCGGCTTGCGGCGGGATATGCCGCTGGAGGGGCCCACCGGCGGGCCTCTGCGGGCGACCAGCGCGTCCAAGTGCTCAATGAACGTGCGAGACCGCCGCGGCACCTTCCAAAACGCCCACATCATCAGCGACAGCAGCGCCGCCACACCGATGGCGACTAGCAGCCCCACAGCGGCGCCACTCATCAGGCCACCTCAGTGATGTGCTGCGGCTCCAGGCCCCAGCTTTGTCCGCCCTGCCAGCGCTCGCGCTTCCAGATCGGCACGCTGGACTTGAGCGTGTCGATACCGAACCGGGCAGCGGCGAAAGCGTCGTCGCGGTGCGGAGACGACACCGCAACGACAACGGCGGCCTCCCCGACGGACAGCGCGCCCACGCGGTGCAGCATCACGACGCGACCCAGGTGAGGCCAACGGCTGCGCATCTTGTCGGCTATTGCGCGCATTCGGGGCTCCACCTGCTGCTCATAGGCCTCGTATTCCAACAGATCGACGCCGGGGCGCCCGGCGGAGTGATCCCGGGCCAGGCCGCTGAACACGACGCAGGCGCCGCAGCGCGCAAGCGCGACCCATTCTGAGGCCGCAGCAGCCGGCAGCCGCTCGCCTGACAGGCCCAGCCAGTCGTCGCCGGATTCAGGGGGGGTGAGCACCGCCTCTAGCGTAGATGCCGCAGCGCCCGCAGTGTGCCGGAGCCGGCGATCCGTGCCGCTGCCCGGCGCTGGCGGCGGCGCAGCCGGACGACGATCCAGGCCACCGTTGCGGCCGCGCCCAGCGTTGTCGTGCCCGCCGCGGCCAACAGGATCTCCTGGCGGCGCCGTGCCGACAGCGATTCCAGGGGCCCGGGCTGATGAGACGCCACCCAGGCCTCCTCATTGCTGTGCTGCGGCGTCCAGCCCAGAGCCCTGAGGCGGTCGTTGGCTACCACCCAGGAGTGGGCTGTGTAGGGCACGGCGCCCGGCGGAGTGGGTGCCAGACCCGAACGCCAGCGCAGCGCGCTGATGCGCCTGGCGACCTTCTGGGGAACCCGAAGCCGCGGTCGGGGCCCTTCGAGACCGGCCAGAGCGTCGGGCGGGATCCAGCCGTCGGGCGCGACATTAAGCGCCCCATCGTGACGGGCCAGCGCGGCTGTCACCACAGCCGAGGCGAGGTCGTCCGTATGGAGAAACTGCCTCGGCGGATCGCCGTCGGCAGCCACACCAGCGCGCGCCGCCGAGAGCGTTCGAGCGAGGCTCCCAAGCCGGTCGTCAGCCACCACCGCGGTCGGCCTCAGCACGGTCACCGAGCGAGCAGGGGCAGGGAGTTCTGCGCTCCACTGCCGGGCCAGCAGCTCGAGGCGATAACGCTGAACGGCCCATGCAAAATCGGAATTGGGGCGCACAGCCGCGCCCTCCGTGAGCGGGATCGGGTTGCCCACACGCGCGCCGTACACCGTCGCGGACGACATCATCACCAGGTGTGCCACTCCGGCTGGGGACAGGGCGTCGAGCACTCTCCGGAACAGGGCCAGGTCAAGCTGAGCGGCCGCAGCCTCCGCGGTGCCAGCTCGCACAGCGGAGGCCAGATGCACTACCACGTCGGCGCCGGCGAAGACCGAGGCCAGGTCGCCGTCGGAGAGGTCGACGTGCTTGACGATCACCGACGTCGGCACGGACGGCATCTCGGCCCTGTCCACAGCTACGATCTCTGCGTCCGGGCAGCGAATGTAGAGCTGCGCCACGACTTGTCTGCCCACCGAGCCGGCCGAGCCGGTGATGACTACGCGCACCTGTGGGGCAATCGCCAGCCCATTGTCCTACGATGCCCGCATGAGCGGCGATCCCGCAACGGGCCCAGCCGAGGACGATCCCTTCAAGGGACTTGAAGGCCTCGGCGAGGATCTTGAGGACACCTTCGCGGAACTTGACAAAACCCGAGAAGACGAACGCCAATCCAGCGAACACCGCTCAGACGCATCCCGCTCCGGTGAACGCCGCTCAGAAGCCGGGGACGCAGGCGGCGGCTTCGGCGGACTGAGCGAGCTGCTGAAGGCGCTCGGCGACACGAGCGGGCTGGGCGCGCTCCTCGGTGACATCGCGGGCGGGCCAAGCGACAAGGCAGCGCTGGAGGGCGTGATCAGCAAACGGGCGCGGGACATCAGCCGGGCAATGGCCTCCGGCGGCGACTACGAGCCCAACGTCGACCCGGCCGACCGGATCGCTCTCGGATCGCTCATGCGAGTGGCCGAACTGCGGGTGGCCGACGCGACCGGCCTCGATCCGGCCCGCGGCCACGCTCTTCAAGCCGAGGCGGTGAACCGCACGCAGTGGGCCGACCGAACAGTGCGCGACTACATCAGCCTGTTCCGCGCTATGGGCGAGTCGATGCTGTCGAACGCCGAACAAGGTGACCCCGTGGCCAACCTGTTTTCGGCAATCAGCCGGATGCTGGGGCCTACGATGATCTCGATCAGGGCGGGTTCGCTGGTGGGAACGCTGGCGCAAAGGGCTCTCGGAAGCTACGTGCTGCCCGTTCCGAGGCCGGCGTTCGCGCCTGTGATGGTTGTGCTTCGCAACGTTGACGAGTTCGCCCGGCAATGGGCTCTGCCCGTCGAGGACGTGCGACTGTGGGTGTGCCTGCACGAGGCCGTCCACCATGCCGTGTTCGGCGTGGAGCACATCCGGGAGCAGCTCAGCGCGCTGCTGCAGCGCTACGCCGCGGCCTCCGAAGGCGGTGCCGACCGTCTGTCAGACCTCTTGGGGGAGATCGACACCAGCCGCGGGCCGGAGCGAGCCTTCGCGGACGTCCAGGCGTTACTCGCAGATCCCGAAGGGCTTTGGGGAGCGGCGCGCTCACCCGCCCAAGAGGCCCTTCTGCCGGCGCTTGCCGCGCCCCTCGCGGCGGTCGCCGGATACGCCGACCATGTGATCGACAGCATCGGCGCTGAGCTGATAGGCCGATACGACAAGCTCAGCGAAGCGCTGCGGCGCCACAGGGTGGAGATTGGCGCCTCCGACAGGTTATCCGAACGCGTTCTCGGTCTCGGGCTCGACCAAGCCCACTACGACCGAGGTTCCGACTTCGCGGTTGGCGTCCTCGAGCGGGCCGGCCCCTCAGGACTGAACCGGCTCTTCGACGACCCCGCCAACCTGCCCACGCCAGCTGAGGTGGACGCGCCGGGCCTGTGGCTGGCTCGCATCAACCTTCGGCGTGGCGGCCCAGCAGGCCAGTAACGAGAACGAAGCCCAGCGCGGCCGCGACCGCCAGCTCGCCAAGCCGGGCCGGCACCGGCAACAACACGGGCACCACTACCGGCACCAGCGCGCCGGCGACCCACGCAATCTGGAAGCGGGTCTCGAACTTGGCGAACGAGCGCCCGTGGTTGGCGTCCGGCGCGTCGCGCTGCACCAGCGAATCGAAAGCGAGCTTCCCGGCCGCGGACGACACGGCCACACCGCCCGCCAGCAGCGCCAAGCCGATAAGCCCGCCTGAAAGGGCCGCTACCAGCGCAGCGGCGGAGCCCACCGCGAGCGCGCCCCGCAGGATCGTCTCCTCGACGACCCACCGGCGCAGCAGAGGCGCCAACCGCACGCCCGTGAAGGCGCTGAGCCCGGCCGCAGCGGCGACCACGCCGAAGTGCCATGGAGGCGCGCCCGGGTCACCGACTATGACATCCAAGTAGTCACCTAGGTCGATGTTGCGCGCCGTGGCGACCGCAGCACCGGCCGCGGCGCCGAGCTTGCTCACGTCCAGGCCCTCGGTGCCGCCCCGGAGCTCGAAAGCCAGCAGGAAGGTGACGAAGCCCACAGAAGCTCTCAGCACGGCCATCGAAGTCGCCGCCGGCAACAGCGCGTAGGCCTGCCCAGAGGACTTCCCGACCGCCGCGACCACCGACGATGCGGAGATGAGAGGAAGCCTGATCGCGGCCGCAGCGGCAACGCCGTAACCGATCATGGCCGCGGCCGCGGCCCACGACGGGCCGCCCAACCAGACCAGCAACCCGCCCAGGCCGGCACCGACGAGGCTCATCACCGCGCTGACCAGGGCCAGGCGTCCGTTGGCCTGCACCAGATTGGACTCGGTGGAGACATAGTTCGGCAGCACCGCGCTCTTGGCCACCGCATAGCTCTTCTGCAGCACCAAAAGAGCGAACGCCTCCGGGAACAGCCACAGCGTGTCGATGTGGCCGATCATCAGAAAGGCCACCACGCAGCGGCCCGACGTCGTGAAGAACACCATCAGCCGACTCCCGCCGGGCATCTGGTCGATGACAGGCCCGATGAGCGGCGCGACCACTGCGAAGGGCGCCATCGTGAGCGCCAAGTACAGCGCCACCCTCTGGCGAGCCGCGTCGGGGCTGATCGAGAAGAAAATCGAACCGGCCAAAGCGACTGCTATCACTGCGTCGGTGCCGGTGGCCACCGCGTGCACTCTGGTGAGCCGCTGAAACGGGCTGATCATCAGCCGAGCCGGGGAGCGCGGCACGGCGTGGCTGCCCGTGGAGGCCTCAGACCCGGACGAGGCCCGCGCGTCGGGCCTTATCCAGCCGTCTGCGCTTACGCCGCTCACTCTGTGAGAGTAGGACGCGACCGCTGCTGCGAGACCCGCTCGGCGGCGAGCTCCTGAAGCCTCGCGTGGGTGGCCACCCCGCGGCCACCCACGGCGGGGCAGCAACGGGTCCACACGCCGTCGCCGTCGAGTGTCCACGCGAGCTGATCGTCGGCGAGGCACACCTCCAACACCTCGGCGATGCGCGCCGAGAGGTGTTCGTCGTCCACACGCACCAGCGCTTCAACCCGTCGGTTGAGATTGCGCGTCATCAGATCTGCCGAGCCGATGTAGTTGACAGGACGGCCCAGGCCGTTGCCGTTGGCGAAGTGATAGATGCGCGAGTGCTCCAGGTAGCGGCCCACGATGGAGCGCACCCGGATGCACTCGGAGAGTCCGGACACGCCGGGGCGCAGGCAGCACTGGCCTCTCACGATCAGGTCGATCTCCACCCCCGCACGAGAGGCCTCATACAGCCGCTCGATGATCTCCTTGTCGACCAGGGCGTTCATCTTCATCACGATGCGGGCGCCTTCACCGCCGGCGGCGACCTCGACCTCGGCTTTGATGAGGTCGACGATTCGGCGGCGGAGCTGCTCGGGTGCCACGATCAGGCGGCTGTAGCGGACGCCGCGGCCGTAGCCCGTTAGCTGGTTGAACAGGCTGGCCACATCGGCGCCCACCTCGGCGTCGGCGGTAAGCAGCCCCAAGTCCTCGTAGACGCTTGCGGTGCGAGGGTTGTAGTTCCCGGTGCCGATGTGGCAGTAGCGCCGAATGCCGTCGGGCTCTTCGCGCACGATCATCGCCGTCTTGGAATGGATCTTCAGACCGACGAGCCCGTAGGTGACGTGCGCGCCGGCCTGCTCAAGGCGCTTGGCCCAGCTGATGTTGGCAGCCTCGTCGAACCGGGCCTTCAGCTCCACCAAAACAGCCACCTGCTTGCCCTGCTCGGCGGCGGAGATCAGCGCATCGACTATAGGGCTGTCGCCGGACGTGCGGTAGATGGTGAGCTTGATCGCTAGCACCGCCGGGTCTTCTGCAGCCTGGCGTATCAGCTCCACCACCGACTTGCCGAACGACGAATACGGGTGGTGCACCAGCACATCGCCGGCTCGCAGAACGCCGAACAGGTCGCGCGGCTCGTTGTTTCCGCCGCACTGTGTGAGCGGCGGCTCGATGATGCCCTGCCACCGGGGCCAGCGCAGATCGCGGCGGGGCAGTGACGCCACGGAGAAAAGCCCGCCGAGGTCGACCGGGCCGGGTGTGCGATACAGCGTCTCGGATCCGAGGTCGAGCTCTTGCAGCAGCCGCCCGAGCACCTCGGGCGACACCGCATCGGCGACCTCCAAGCGCACCGCCCACTGGAAGCGCCGACGGCGCAACTCCATCTCTACGGCGGCGAGCAAGTCCGCAGCCTCTTCGTCGTCGACCGTGAGATCCGCGTTGCGGGTCACGCGGAAAGCGTGGTGCTCCAGCACCTCCATGCCGGGGAACAGCAAATCGAGATGCGCCGCGATTACATCCTCGAGCGCCACGAAACGCGTCGCGTCGCCGATGCGCACCCAGCGGTCGAGCATTCCGGGCACCTTGACCCGCGCGAAGCGGCGCCGTCCGTCAACCGGATCGCGCATCAGCACCGCCAGGTTGAGCGACAGATCCGAGATGAACGGGAACGGATGGCCGGGATCCACGGCCAAGGGTGTGAGCACCGGCAGGATGCGGCACTCGAAATGCAAGCGCAGGTCGTCGCGCTCGGCGGTGCTCAGCTCCTTGACGGATATCAGGTCGATGCCCTCGGCGGCAAGAGCGGGCCGGATGCTCTCGGCGAACAGGCGCTGCTGTTCTTCGCACAGCTCGACGGCGGCCTTGCGTATCTCCTCGAGCTGCTCCTCGGCGGTGAGCCCGTCGATGCTGAGCCTGGTTATCCTCGCGGCGACCCTGTCGGCGAGGCCCGCAACACGGACTTGGAAGAACTCGTCGAGGTTCGACGCGAAGATCGCCAGGAAGGCGACGCGCTCGAGCAGCGGAACGGCCTCATCTGCGGCCAGTCCGAGCACGCGGGCGTTGAACGCCAGCCACGACAGCTCCCTGTTGAAGTACTCGTTCTGAGGCTTGCTCCAGCCCCCGACGCTCATCGGCGTGGACGTGGCGGCCGCGCTCATGATGTGACACTCCCGGCGCTTGTCGCGCCCGACAACACTGCCGGGCTCGGCCGGTGCGATGAGCAGTGCCTGCATGTCCGCGTTGTCGACGGCACCCTCCGCAACAGCGCTCAGCGGCTCTGTCGCTGAGTCGTCAGTGTTGACGTCGCGCATTGCGTGACCTCAGGCGGGCGCCCCGCCTCGAATGCTCAGCGGGGCTTTGCGGCGCCCGCGCCCGGATGGTCGTCTTCTGGGTAGCCGAGATCCCAGCGCACCGCGATGCGCTCGCGCTCGGCGTCGCGCATCACGCGCTCGCGGTTGCGGCGGAACTGCGGATCGTGCGGGGGCAGCAGCAGCAGCCTTGCGTGCACGCGGTCGTGGAAGGCGTTCATCATGTCGTCGTCGCCGTACACCGTGCGGATGTCCCAGTGCGGCGCCACGGGGCCTAGGTACACGATCATGGCCTGGCCCACGGGCGGCTCATCAATCAGATCGGCTCCCGTGATGGACATGGTCTTGAATCGTTCAGGCGGAGCCGTTCGTGCTCTTGGTGCTGCCGGTGCTCTTGCTGCTGCTGTCGCCGGCCGCGGCATCGCCCGAGGAAGCGTCGGACTGGTCGGACAGGCCGCTTTTGAACTCGCGCTGTGCCTGGCCGAGCGAGCGGGCGAGCTTGGGGAGCTTCGCCCCGCCGAATACCAGCAGCACGAGCACCAAGATGATGAGCAGTTCAGGTGCGCCTAAGGAACCCATGAACTGAGAGCGTACCGCAAGCGGGGACGTCTCGTCGTCGCCCGCCCGGCGTAATGCGGGCCTGTCCGATTTGCGCGTGTCATACCACATTGGTGTAGTGTCATA
Organism: Acidimicrobiales bacterium; assembly: GCA_965214945.1. Lineage (GTDB taxonomy): Bacteria > Actinomycetota > Acidimicrobiia > Acidimicrobiales > Aldehydirespiratoraceae > JAAXHB01. Next base: position 2,576,339 of record OZ244029.1, read on the forward strand.
TGACAGTAGTGTAATTACACTGTTAGCATCAAGTTGACTGCCCTCTCGGGCACCGCTCGATCGGGCATCGGTCGAATCGTCATCAGGGAAGGGCCATGACTCTGCAGGGCATCGACACTTTCATCCACAAGGTCGGCTTTGACATCGCTGACACGAGTTGGCGTCACAACGCCAACTGCATGGGTGTCAACCCCGACCTGTTCTACCCTGAGCGGGGCGAGTCCACCCGCGAGGCCAAGACGGTTTGCCAGGGCTGTGTGGCGCGCGAGGAATGTTTGGAGTTCGCGCTCCAGAACGGCGAGAAGTTCGGCATCTGGGGCGGAATGAGCGAACGGGAGCGTCGGCGCATCCGCAAGGCCCGCGCCGCCGCCCGCCGCAAAGCCGCCGGCGTGGCCTGAGCCGCTGCTCCTGTCCGCTCGGGCCCGGCTAGCGACCGGTCATGAGAGTCCGCTTCTGCTCCACAAAATCCACCAGCAGATACTGGCCGAGGGTCGCTTTGGTGGTGAAGAACGCTCGTCCGCCGTTGATCTTCGACATCCGCTCCACGAACTGCACGAGGTATGACTGAGCGTCGAGCATGAACGTGTTGATGCGTATCCGGTCGCGTGTGCATCTCGCCACCTCTGCCAGAGTTCGGCTGACCGTCTCACGGCTCGGCGGGTAGCTGAAGAACGGCTGGCCCGAAGTGGTGATGTGCGCGGTGGGCTCGCCGTCGGTGATCATGATGATCTGCTTGGTGCCGCTTTGGCGGGCCAGCATCCGCCGCGCCAGCATCAGGCCGTGCTGCATGTTGGTGCCGTACACGTAGTCCCAGGAGATCTCCGGCAGCTTCTCGGGCGGGAACTCCCGGGCCACCTCGCTGAACGACACCAGGCCCAGGTAGTCGCGCGGATAACGGGTGGAGATCAGCGAGTGCAGTGCCATCGCCACCTTCTTGGCCGGCAAGAAGTTGTCGCGCATCGGCATCGACAGCGACAGGTCGAGCATCAGCACCGTGGCGGAGCGCACCAGCCGCTCGGTTCGCTCCACCTCGAAGTCGTCGGGACGCAGGCGCACCGGAACGCCGGCGCCTGAGCGCGCTACCGCATTGCGGATTGTTCGGGGGATGTGAAGGTTGAACGGGTCGCCGTACTCGTAGGGCTTGGAGCCGCTGCGGCGCTCGTGGCCGGTGCCGGAGATGCGAGCGGCGTGTCCGCCGAACCTGTCGGCGTCGAGCCGCGAGAACAGGTCACGCAACGCGCTCTGACCGATCTTTCGCACGGCTCGGGGGGTCAGCTCGAAACGGCCTTCACGGGTGTCGATCAGGCCCGCCTCGATGAGCATCCGGGCTGCTTCGGCCATGCGCTCAAGGCTCCGCGCCGCGTCGTCGCCGAGCAGCTCCCGGGCGGCGTCGAGATCTGCCTCCGCCAGGGCACCGGGGCTTGATGTGCTGCGCAGCAGGTTCTCAAGCTGATCGATGTCCTCCAGCTCGGACATCATCTCAACGGCGTGCCCGAAGTCGAGTGGGTCGATGCCGTCGAAGTCTTGCCGGCTGTCCCACCCGAGCTGCGGGAACATCTGCTGGAGGCTGCGGCCCAGATCGCTGAGCTGCCACTGCAGGTCCATGTCGGCTAGCAGCTGGTCGGAGAGCGCCTGCATCTGGTCGCGCTGCTCCGGGCTCATCGAGTTGAGCAGAGCCTGCGCCGCGGCCATGCGGCGGGCTATCACCTCCACCAGTTCGTCGAGGCTCTTGGGGCCCTCCGGGAACAAGTGGCCGTGGCGCGCCATGAATCCGGCGAAGTCCGGCTCTTCGCCCCGGGCGCGCTGGGCCAGCATGCGGTTGAGTTCGGCGAGCATGTCCTTGAGGCGGGCCATGTCCTCAGGGGAGGCGCTGCCCATCTCACCGGCGACGCGGTCGAGGAACTGCTGCATGAACTGCTCCCTGAGCCGCGCCACGAGTTCGTCGAAACGCTGCTGCGCCTCGTCGCTTTGGAAGCTGTACCGATCGAAGGCTTTGATCTGGCCAGCAAGGTCGGGGGGGATCTGCTCCAGCTCGCGCTTCTTGCGCTTTGCGAGACCCGACTTGAAGTCGGCTCGGCGCGTCTCGCCGGCGTCTCTGAGGGTGCTGGCCTGCTCCAGCTCGTCGTCCAGAGCACGACGCTCGGTGCGCACGATGTCTCGCAAAGCGTCGAGTATGTCGCCGTGCATGCCGTCCGGGTCGTGCCGCTTCAGCAGCTCGCGGCGCCGCTCGCGCAGGCGCTCGAGCATCTCGCGGATGCCCTGGATTGTTCGGCCCTGCCTATCGCGCAGGCCCTCGGCCATCATCCGGCGCAAAGCCGCATTGACGTCGCCGTGGTACAGCAGGTCATCGGCCAACTGCTCGAACATGCTCTCCGCGTCCAGGTCGAAGCCGGCCTGCGTGCCGTCCCAGCGCGAATACGCGAAGCGGGGCGGGTGCCGCGTGCGCAGCAGACGACGCCGGGCGTTACCGGGCACGATCACCTGAGCCGGGCCTGACGTGCCATCTCCGAGCAGGGCCGGCGGCGCTCGTCGTGCTGGCGAAGCTCAGAGCGCAGGCGCTGAGGCGTCCAGCCCTCAACGAGGGCACGACTCACCAGGTCGGCCTGCGACGGCGGCGCCAGACCGTCGGTCGGCTGGTCGCGGTCGAGGTTGGTGGGGAACGCGTAGCCTTCAGCGCACGCCGCCACGACGTTCGCCACCTCTGTGCGGTTCATCGCAGAGGCCAGCCTTGACTTCAGCGTTGGGTAGACGGCGTTGACCATGCGCGTGCGGTCGACGGCCTCGGTGGCCCGGCCGAACGCCGAGGACACCTGCAGCAGGTTGGCCATTCGGCGCACGTCGGATGTGTGGTTGCGCCCGGCTGCGTGAAATATCGCCGGGCTAAAAAACACAGCGTCGCCGATGCGCAGCTCGAGCTGCGCCCGGCGCTCGTGAAAATACTCGACGAACTCGGGACGCCGCCATGCGAGGTAGCCCAGCTCGTACTTGTGCGAGTGCGGCAGATACATGGTCGGGCCCGTCTCCGCGGGCATATCGCAGTGCGCGACAGCGCCCTGCAGCGTGAGCAGCGGCGACAGAAGATGCGCGTGGCGGGGGAACATCTCGGCTTCGTCGTCGGTGAGGAAGCCCATGTGGTAGTCCCGGTGGGGATGCTGGGCCTCGCCGCCGGGGTTGACGACGTTGACCTGCGCGGTCATCTGATATCGAGGCCCGAGCCAGGCCTCGCAAGCGGCCGCCAAAGCGTCGCTGCTGTGATAGTCGACGAACGCCTCGGGGTCGGCCACCGCCAACTTCTCCAGCGCGTTCCACACCCGGTCGTTGGCGCCGGGCTTGCCGTAGTGGTCGCCGGCGGGGCCGCCCTCCGCGCGCTGTTGGCTAATCAGAGCCCAGAACACCCGCGACACCGCCTCGACTGCCTCAGGCGCCACGGCGCCTTCGAGCACCACGATGCCGGGGCCCGACACCAGCGCCTCGGCCAGCTCGTGGGTCAGCTCCTGCCGGCAGGCGCGCGCCGACTCCGCCGCGTACACCGGCACGCCCTGATCGAGCCGCTCGACCATCGGGTAGTCGGAGATGTCCGCGGGCTGCTCCACCAAAGCCGCCAGGTCGTCGATAACGCAGTCGTGGCGCGACAGCGCGCGGTAGCGGCTTGCGCGCCGCGGCGGGCGCGGCCTGATGCCTGAGCGCGCCGCGGGCTGGGTCCGCTGGGCGGGGCTGGTCATCCGCCCTCACCGTACCGGCTGACTCGCCTCCGGGCCTGAGTGCCGTTACCGTTCACCGCAACCACACCAGCCGCGGCGTGCCAACCCCGCGAGCCGATACAGAACCCGTGAGCCGATACGGCAGAAAGGACCGCAGGTGCCCATAAATCCCGACGCAGCCGGCGCAGAAGGGCCCGAGACCGAGATCACCTGGACATCCAACCAGAGCCTGCTCTACGCCCTAGGCGTAGGCGCTGGCGCAGTCGACCCGACCGGGGCCGAGCTGGAGTTCACCACCGACAACAGCATCGGCGTCGCCCAGAGAGCGCTTCCCACCCAGGCCGTGATCGTCGGCGGGGCCTCCCTGCCCGACTTCGGTGACTACGAACTCGCAAACCTGCTGCACGGCGAGCAGCACTTAGCTCTGCACCAGGAGCTGCCGGCGGAGGGATCGGCCGTTGCCCGCGGCAAGGTCGCAGCGATCTACGACAAGACCAAGGCCGCTCTGGTGATCCTCGAGACCAACGTTCGCGATCACGGCGGCACGCCGATGTGGACCAGCCGCTCCGGGCTGTTCATCCGCGGCGAGGGGGGATGGGGAGGCGACCGAGGGCCGGCTTCGGACTGGAGGCTTCCCGACCGGCGACCCGACCACGTGGTGGGCTATGAAACCCGCGCCGACCAGGCGCTGCTCTACCGCCTCAGCGGCGACCGCAACCCGTTGCATTCCGATCCATCCTTCGCAGCTCTCGCCGGGTTCGACAAGCCGATCCTTCACGGGCTGTGCACGTTCGGGTTCACCGGAAGAGCCCTGCTGCACACGCTCTGCGACAGCGACCCGGCCCGGTTCACGGCCGTCGGCGGCCGCTTCAAGGCACCGGTGACGCCCGGCGAGCGCCTCGACGTCCACATCTGGGAGGACGGCGACAGCGCGTTGTTCCAGACCCGGGTGGGAGACCGGGTGGTGTTCGACACCGGCGTGTTCGCGCGGCGCTGACTTGCGCGCCCGGCAGCTGCCAGACCGGGAGTTCATGTGGGGCGTGAGCGCGTCGTCGGTGTCCGCCGAGGGAGTAGCGCCGGCGGCTGACTGGTCCCGCTGGGAGCGCGATCGCCGCGTGCCGCGCTCGAGCGACGGCGCCGGCTTCGCCGTCGACTTCCGCGACGACCTGGCCCGGCTCGCCGGGCTGGGATTCAACAGCATTCGCATCACCGTGGAATGGGCGCGCGTGGAGCCCGGCGCGGCGCGTTACGACAGCGACGCCGTCGACCACTATCTCGACATCGTCGACGCAGCGGCTGCGGCCGGGTTGGACGTGTGGCTGACGTTGCACCACACGTCGCTTCCAGGGTGGTACCTCGATGATGAGGGCGGGCATGCCGATGCTGCGGCCCGTCAACGGTGGTGGGCGCGCCACGTCGACCGGATGGCCGAGGTGTTCGACGGTCGGGCGGCCGGATGGTGCCCCATCGAAGACCCGATCGGCTGGGCGGTGCGCGGCTACGGGCTGGGGACGCGGCCGCCGGGCCGCCGCAACACCGAGCAGGCAGCCGCGGCCGCCGAGGGCGCGATGCTGGCGTTGCACGAGGCATGCCGGCTGCTGGGATCGGGGACTCAGCCGGTGATGGCGGTGTTCGGCGCGCCGACTCTGCATCCGGCCCCGGAGGATCCCTCTGAGGCCCGCACCGCTGAGCGAGCAACGCGCCGCTGGGACGAACTCATCTGGGGTGTATGGATCCGGGCGCTGCGGGACTCGGCGCTGCGAGTGCCGGGACGCGCGCCGATCCAGACGCCGTTCTTCGAGACCGGACTCGACATCATCGGCCTGAGCCACGACCACCCGGTGGGGGTGACCGGCTCAGGCCGGTTCACTCACTGGCCGGCGTCGGCTCGCCGCTCCGCGGCCGGTTTCGCGCCGGAGCCGGCCGAACTCGGCGAAGCCGTTCACCGGGCCATCGGCGGGGTGCCGGCAGGCTTGGGTGTCGTCGTGGCCGCCAACGGGGTGCCCACCGAAGACGACGAATGGCGCGACACCGTGCTTGAAAAGGTGCTCGCAGTGGTGGAAGATGCCCGACGCTCAGGCCTGCTGGGCTATTTCCACGACAGCGCCGTGGACGGCTACGAATGGTCGCTCGGTTTTGACGCCCCGAGAGGCCTCATCACCCGGGACCGGGTTGTGAAGCCCTCAGCCCGCCGCTTGGGCGCGGCGGCCGACGTCGACGGGCCCTGAACTGGGCCCTCGCGCCGACGGTGTCTTTGTTGAGACGCCTGTTGAGGTGCAGGCCCTCCAGCACCAGCTCCACACCGGACGCCAGCAGCTCCGGCGACTCCTTATGAGACCCGCCGTCGCCGACAAGCGCCCGGACGGTCGCCGCCAGGGCCGGGATCTGGTCGAGTAGCTGCAGGTAGGCGGCGTCGTCCACGTCTTCGCCGACGTCCACCACGAGACCGTCGTCGAAGGCGTCCACCACCTCGCCGTGCGTGACGGGCGGTACGCGGTCTCGGAACACCGCCAGCACCGCGGTGCGCAGCAGCCGCTCGAGCACCTCGGCGTCTCTGCCGTCTTCCAGCGTCTCGATCTCCACTTTGCCCGCGGTAGACGCGGCCAGCGCCTCCAGGTCGGTGACGCGGGGCACTGCATGATCGCCTCCGGCGCGCAGCGTGCGCCGCACGGCGTTGGCAACCATCGTCTCGTGGTTGGTGATGCTGACCCGCACTGACACGCCCGAGCGCTGCGACACCAGCGAGCTAGCCCTCGCCTCGTGCGTCAGACGCACGACGATTTCCGACATAAACGAGGGCACCGTCAGCGCAAGCTCCGAAGCGGCGTCGCCGGGCACGCCGTCGGCGCTGTCGGTAAGTGGCTCGGCTTCCTGCTCAACGATGGCCGCCTCCGTGTCGGTGTCGAGGGGATAGTGGGTGCGTATCTGGGCGCCGAAGCGATCCTTTAGGGGTGTGATGATGCGACCGCGGTTGGTGTAGTCCTCGGGGTTCGCGGAGGCGACCAGCAACACGTCGAGCGGCAGGCGCACCTTGTAGCCGCGGATCTGGACGTCTCGCTCCTCCAGCACGTTCAGCAGGCCCACCTGGATGCGCTCAGCGAGGTCGGGCAGCTCGTTGATGGCAAAGATGCCGCGGTTGGAGCGCGGCACGAGCCCGTAGTGGACAGTGAGCTCGTCGGACAGGTAACGCCCTTCAGCCACCTTGATCGGGTCGACCTCGCCTATCAGGTCTGCGATGGACGTGTCGGGGGTGGCGAGCTTCTCGCCGAGTCGGTCGTCGCGGTGAACCCATGCAACGGGGGTGCGGTCGCCGTGTTCGGACACCAGCGCACGCGCCGCGGGCGAAACCGGCGCGTAGGGGTTGTCGTTAATCTCCGACCCGGCGACCACCGGCAGCCACTCATCTAGTAGCGCCGTGAGCGAGCGGATCATCCGCGTCTTGGCCTGGCCGCGCTCCCCCAGGAAGATCACGTCGTGACCCGCCAGCAGGGCGTTCTCAAGCTGTGGTATGACCGTGCTCTCAAAGCCGAGCACGCCGTGGCACAGCGGCTCGCCCGACCGGATGCGGGCGATCAGGTTGCGGCGGATCTCCCGGCGCACCGGCGTCGACATCCAGCCGCTGGCGCGCAGCTCGCCGAGCGTGCCGGGCCGCGACGACATGCTCCGAACCTTAGCGGAGACCCGTTGCCATCTCCGGCGAGAGCCGTTCGAAACCACACCGAGCCGCCTCTAACCTTGCCAATACCCATGCGCTGCCGATACCCATGCGCTGCCACGACCGCCCTGCGTCGAGACCTGCCAAAAGTAAGACCCTTCAAGAATCGAAAGATGATGTGCCGGCAGTCAGCAGATCACCCGTGACCGCAGCAGATCACCCGTGACCGGCGTCGACCGCGCCGCCCAACACCCCGGCTACTGGCCTTCGGCATGGCCCGTCGAGTGTGGCGGCAACCGCCGCCAGAAGGCCGCCTCGGGACGCCTCGACGCGTCCGGTGGCGCGGCCTCGGTCACCACACGTCGCAACGGCCGCTGGAACGTGATGACGGTCGAGCGGGAACCCGGCCAGTGGTATCTGGGGGGCACGATGGCCTCATTCAGCGGGCCACGCCCCTTCGGCTGGGTTGAGCGAATAGATCCGACCACGCTCGAACCGCTCGCCACGTCCGCTGAGCTTCCGTGCGGCGACCATGTGTGGTGCGGGGCGATCCTCGCCCATGCCAACGGCTCGATCTACTCGGTCAACGGGTCGTACCTTCACCGCCTCGATCCCGACGACCTGAGCGTGCTGGCCGAACGGCGGCTTCCCGTCGACCGCAGCCACAACGGGCTGCTGGCTCTGGCCGACGGCACGCTCATCACCAAAGACCTGCGCCTCGAAGGACAGGACGGCACCACGCTCACGCGAGTCGATCCCCAGACCCTCGATCTGGTCCACGACCCTGTTGTTTTGGCTGAGCCGTCGATGGGGCGCATCGCCGCCGATCTGACCCCCTCGGGTGCCGAATATGTGTATGTGCCCGGCGCCGAGCACGTCTGGCGGCTCACCGTGCACGACGAACGACTCGATGTCGACGCCTGGAAGCCCCGCTACCGGCAGCCCCGCGACGTCTGGGGACTGGCCTGGGACTGCTGCCTGTCCGCCGACGCCTGCTGGGTGATGGACTGCGGCGACGTCCAATCGGTGCGCCGAATACACAACGCCGAACCCAACGGGCGGTTCGCCGACCCTCCGGGCCGTGCCTTGTCGTGGCGGCTGCCCGCGCCCTGGCCGGGTGCCCAGCGGCTGCTGCGCATCTCGCTGACCGAGCCCGAACCCGACGGCGTTCAGTGGATCGAGCCCTTCGGTACGCCAGGCGGAGGGATCATCGCACCGCCCGTTCACGTTGCCGAACACGACATAGCCGTCGCCTGGGACTCCGTCAACGGCGGGCTGGCCGGCATCCGCACATACGACGACGCCCTAGATGTCGTCTGGCATCTCGACATTCGGCCGTCGATGCAGCCGGTCGTGTTTCCCGACTCCGGCGAGCTGGCCATCAACGACTACACCGACGGTGGAACCGACGACATCGTGATCGTCGACATCGCCACCGGCGCGCTGATCGACCGATGCCACACCGGCTCCCGCATCGGCAACGGCATGTTCCTCAGCCCCGACGGCAACAGAGGCCTCTTCTACTGCAGCACCCTCACCGTGGCGCACGTCACCTGGGCCTGACCGTCACTCAGGTCGCTGGTGCCGGCTTGTAGAAGAAGCCGCGGCCCCTTCTGGACTCGCGGTTGCCGACCAGCAGCCCCTCATCGGCTAGGCCGCTGAGGATCTTGCCTGCCGTGGTCTGGCTGACGCCTGTGAGGTCGGCCACCTCGGTGGACGAGGCCCGGCGCCGGGCCCTGGCCCAGTCCAAAGCCAGATCGCGCCGTGCTTCAGGCCCGGTGAGAGGCTTGAGCCGGCGGGCTAGAAGTGATCGAGCCGCCTTCGTAAGCCGATACGCAGGGTCGGAAGCTGTCGGCACACCCCTGACAGCTACCACCACCGGGGCGCGACCTACTCGAGCCTGCCTGAGCTGCTTGATGGCCTCACCGGTCTCGACGACAGGGCGCTGAAGCACGGGCGCAGCCGTCGGGGCGTCCAGCCAGCCGCGGCGGCACATCATGTCCAAGAGCATCAGCACGTTGAGGTCGCCGCTCAGAGTCGGCGGTTCCATCGCTGCCAAGAAGTCGATCATCTCACGGTCGGGGTTGCCACCGAACAGCCCAACCCGGACGTAGACGCCGTAAGCCTCGGAGAACTCCGGAGGATTCAGGCCGTAGGCGAGCATGTCCCTCACCATGCGATCAACGCCGATCCCCTCGCGTTCGCCGAGCCCCAGCACGGACATCGCCGTCGCCAGGCTGCGATAACGAGGCACAGCCGGATGAGTGATGATGTTCTGGAGGGTGATCTCGCCGACGAGCCCTCCCGGGGAAGTGACGGTGAGCACGTCGCCAATGTGTTCGACGACTGTCGGACGGGGCGACAACCAGTCCCTGTGAACCACGCCGTTCACGATGGCTTCGCGCAGAGCCCTCTCCGGGATCGCTCTCCAGCGAGAGTGGACCAGCCCGTCGGGCCTGCGAGGCACGTGCATCATCCGGTTGATGCTGTTGGCCAGCCGGACGACCTCGTCCACTTGAACGAGCAGCGGTCCCGTTCCCTCGATGCGGTGAGTGCTGTCCCCGCCCGTCTGATCGCGGCGGATGTAATCGACACCCACGTGAGGCGTGGCCACGAACAACAGCGATCCGGCATTGGTGAGCCTGCTCTCACCGGCAACGAGGTTGAGCCGCCGGATCAGGTCACGGTCGGAGGCCTCAGCCAGATCGAGCGGGTCCGTGAGCGGGGCGAGCGACAGCTCGCTAGACGGCGCCGGTTCGTTCGGAATCCGGCGATCGGCACCCGCATCCGCGGCGCTGCTCGAAGGGCGGGCGCGCAGATAGCGACGAGCGATCGCCGCAGCAACCGGGTCAACGTCGGCCAGGGCATGACCCGACGGCTGAGCCGACCAGTCGACGCCTCGCCACCACATGACCCTCCATGATCGACCCGTCTGGCTCTCGGCGTCCCGGCTCTTCCTTCACGTCCACGTATCGATTCTCCACGTGGTTGGGAGGCTCGCCCTCCGAAAGGCGACGAAATACCAGATCAACTGCTCTTGCTACCGGATCGGGGCCCAAGAAAGTCAAAGCCACGGCCACACTTTACCCATCTGCTTTGAATTTAGAAGAGAAAATCAAAGCAAGTGCCTCAAACAGTGCCTGGACTTTGAATTTCAGCCGAAAAATCAAAGAAACCAGCCCGACCAAGGTGCTCTCTTTGAATTTAGAAGAGAAAATCAAAGTGAGACCCCGAATCCGCTCCTGTCTTGGGATTTTTTATCCGAGGCCGGAAGGGGGGTCGGGCAGGCGGCTACCTTGACGGGGTGGATCTGGGCGGCATCTGGCGGGCCGCGGCCAGCAACGAGGAACTGCGCCGCTCGTTCCATGAGCGCAACCTCGACGACTCCGGCTGGCTTCCGGCGGAGGTTCCGGGCCACTGGGTCGAAGTGCCTGAGCTGGCCGACGAAGAAGCGGTGCTATACCGCCGCCGGTTCACCGGCCCTGACCCCGCCTCCACGAACTGCGACTCGGCTACTCCGGCCGACGCCACAGGCGACGAACTAGCCCGACCGCGGCGCTGGTGGCTGCGCTTTGAGGGGCTAGCCCAACAAGGCGACGTGTGGCTTGATGGCGACTACCTGGGAAACACCGACGGCTATTTCGTTCCCCATGAAATGGAGATCACCGATCAGGTGACTGCCCGACCCGATCATGTGCTGGCCGTGGCGGCCATGTGCGCACGCTTCGGCGATCCCGACCGTCGGACAAGCCTCACCGGAGCGCTTCAAGACCCAGAGCTGATCGGCTCCGACGATGTGATCGTCGGGGGGATCTGGAGGCCCGCGCGGATCCGCTCCAGCGGCCCTATCGCCATCCGGCACGCACGGGCTGTGTGCGCCGATGTGAGCACGAATGTGGGCACTGCTTCGGCCCGACTCGCGCTGCGCGCGGTGCTCGACGTGCCCGATGCCGTCACCGTCGAGCTGCGCACCCGCGTGTGCGGCGTCGAACACGTTCACTCCCACCCGGCCGCCGCTGGCGACAACCGGGTGGAGTGGAGCGTCGATGTCAGCTCCCCGAAGCTGTGGTGGCCTCACGCGCTGGGCGACCAGCCGCTGTTCGATCTCAGCCTGGAAGCCACGGCCGGAGGTCGGGTGCACGATTGCCGCCGCTTCCGAATCGGATTCCGAAAGCTGGAACTCCGGCGCTGGACGCTGCACGTGAACGGCGAGCGTCTGCACCTCAAGGGCGCCAACCTGCTGCCCGCTCGGCCGCTGCTGGGTACGGCATCGGCCGCGGACACCACCAGTGGCGACATCCGGCTCGCCCGGACTGCGGGGCTCGACCTGGTACGGCCCGTCGCCCACATCGCCAGACCCGAGCTGTATAACACAGCCGACGAGACCGGAATGCTGGTCTGGCAGGACCTGCCCGTTCGGGGCGTGATGAGCCGAAGCGTCAGCGTACAGGCCCGACGGCAGGCCCGAGAGGCGGTCGACCTGTTGGGCCATCACCCGTCGGTGGCGTTCTGGTGCGCCCACGACGAGCCGTTCGCTCGCACCAGGTCGAGGCCCGTGCTGACTTCCACGGTGCGCTCGGCGCTGCCGACGGCCATCAGACGACGCCGGCCCTCGTGGAACCGCGACGTGCTCGACCGCTGGCTGTGCAGGATCCTCGAGCGGTGCGACGGCTCTCGTCCGGTGGTGGCTCACACGGCTGTGCCGGCCCGCACGTCGCGCTTTGGCCGCGGCACCGTTCATCTGTGGGTCGGCCCGCAGCGGATGCGCGTGCCGGAGCTGCAGACGGCACTGGCCCGCATAGGCCGCAAGGCGGGCTTCGTGTCGGCGTTCGGCACGCCGACAGCGGCCGACGCCCCGGACGTGATAAATACCACGATCGAGGCGCTGCGCCGCCTGAAGTACCGTCCCAACGGCGGCTTCTTGCTGCACGCTCTCGCTGACGCATCCGATGTGCCCGACAGTGATCGGTCCGGCTTCGGCGTTCTCGATGCGCAGCGCAAGCCGAAGCCGGGCCAGGCGGCGCTGCTGGACGCCTGCCGGCCGCTGACGGCGGTGTGCGGAGGGCTGCCGCCGGTGATTCGCCCCGGAAGCCGGATCGAGCTTTCGGTGCATGTGGTCAACGACCACCGTCACGCGGTTGATGACATCGTCGTGCGGGCTCGCATTCTTGGGCCGGCGGGCTTGCTCGCACAACAGGGGTGGTCGGGTGCCGTCGACGCTGACGACTGCGCTCTGGTGGGCCGCGTCCACGCGACCGCACCTGCCGCAGAGGCAGCGCCCGCCGTCTCGAACCCGATCACCGGGCGACGCCGCTGGGTTTGGCAGAAGCGAAAGGCGTGGCCGGGTGCCGGCCGCCGCACCGAGCCACAAGGCTTCGTGACGGTGGAACTCGACCTCTCAGTCGGCAGCGAGCCGGTGGCCTCGAGCCGCAGCCGAGCGCTGATCGGCTGATAGGCCTCGGCCCGGTGGAAGCGAAGCCGACGAGGGCGGTATCGTCCAGGCCATGGCACCCGGCATGACGACCTCTGCGCGAAGCGCCGTTCAGAGTGGGCGCGTGCCTCCCTTGCGCGGCGGCAAGCGCGGCCTGCCCTGGCCTCTGAACGTCTATCAGACCGCCGTAGGCAAGAAGTACGTGATGGCGCTCACCGGGATCGGCCTGCTGGGGTTCGTGGTAGTGCACATGGTCGGCAACCTCCACCTTTATGAGGGCCCGACGCAGATCAACGAATACGCCGAGGCGCTTCGAGACCTCGGCGGCCATCTGGTGCCTCGCACCGCTGTGCTGTGGTCGATGCGGCTCGGGCTGATCGCGATGTTCGCTCTGCACATCCACAGCGCCTACTCGCTCAAGGAGATGAGCCGCCGCAGCAGCCACAAAGCCGGATACGTGAGCGGTCGCAAGCGCTACGAGGGCGGACAGAGCTTCGCCGCGGCCTCCTACGCCAGCCGAACCATGCGGTGGACGGGTCCGATAATCGGGCTGTACGTGCTGTTCCACCTCGCCGACCTCACCTGGGGATGGTGGCTCGGAGACGACTACGTGCGCGGCGACGTGTATCACAACGTGGCCGAGTCGCTGTCGTCGCTGCCGGTGGCGCTCATCTACGCAGTGGCCAACATCGCTCTGGCACTGCACATCTACCACGGCGCCTGGTCGATGTTCCAGAGCCTCGGCGTCAACAATCCGCGCTTCAACCGGCTGCGACGCGGCTTCGCGATAGGGATCGCCTCGGTGATCTGCATCGGAAATCTCAGCTTCCCGGTGATGGTGCAGGCCGGGCTCATCAGCGAGGACGGCAGGCCATCGGCAGACACTGCCGAAACCTCCGCCACACAAACCCCCACCGACACCGACAGCGCACACGCCGCCAAAGACTCGGGAGGCGGATCATGACCCCGTTGGACGCGCGTACCCCCGATGGGCCGATCGCCGAGCAATGGGACAACCACAAGTTTTCGATCAAGCTCGTGAACCCGGCCAACAAACGGCGCTTCACTGTGCTGGTGGTGGGCACCGGGCTTGCGGGGGCATCCGCGGCTGCCTCGCTGGCGGAGCTCGGCTACAACGTCGAGTCGTTCACGTTCCACGACTCGCCCCGGCGCGCGCACTCCATCGCCGCACAGGGCGGAATCAACGCCGCCAAGAACTACCGGAACGACGGCGATTCGGTGTTCCGGCTGTTTTACGACACTGTCAAGGGCGGCGACTACCGGTCGCGGGAGGCCAACGTCTATCGCCTGGCGCAGGTGTCGATGAACATTATCGACCAGTGCGCCGCGCAGGGTGTGCCGTTCGCCCGCGAGTACGGCGGACTGCTCGCCAACCGTTCTTTCGGTGGCGCCCAAGTGAGCCGCACGTTCTACGCACGGGGTCAGACCGGCCAGCAGCTCCTTCTTGGCGCCTACCAGGCGCTGTCGGCCCAGATCGCAGCGGGCCGGGTGGTGCTGCACAATCGCAGCGATGTGCTCGACATTGTCGTCAAGGACGGCCGAGCCTGCGGGATCGTCACACGCGACCTGCTTACCGGCGAGGTGCGCGGCCACGCCGGTCACGCTGTGGTGCTGGCCACCGGCGGCTACGGCAACGTCTATTACCTGTCCACCAACGCCATGAACTGCAACGTCACCGCCGCATGGCGGGCGCATCGGCGTGGCGCGGCCTTCGCCAACCCGTGCTACACGCAGATCCACCCCACGTGCATCCCCGCAAGCGACGAGTTCCAGTCGAAGCTCACGCTGATGTCGGAGTCGCTGCGCAACGACGGCCGAATCTGGGTGCCCCGGCAGATGGACGATGGCCGCGCTCCCGGTCAGATCGGCGAGGCCGACCGCTACTACTACCTGGAGGAGAAGTACCCGGCGTTCGGCAACCTGGTGCCCCGTGATGTGGCGTCGCGCAATGCCAAGACCGTGGTCGATCAGGGCCTCGGCGTGGGCCCGCAGCGCAACGGCGTCTATCTCGACTTCGCGGATGTGATCGCCCGCGACGGCGAGCAGACTGTGCGCGAGAAGTACGGCAACCTGTTCGACATGTATGAGCGCATCACAGGCGAGAACCCGTATCGCACGCCGATGCGCATCTACCCGGCTACTCATTACACGATGGGCGGGCTCTGGGTCGACTACAACCTGATGACCTCGCTGCCGGGCCTGTACGCCATCGGAGAGTGCAACTTCTCCGACCACGGCGCCAACCGGCTTGGCGCCTCGGCGCTGATGCAAGGCCTCGCCGACGGCTATTTCGTGCTGCCCTACACCATCGGCGACTACCTTGCCGACAAGCTCGGATCGCCGCCGGTGCCGACCGACGACCCGGTGTTCAAGACCGCCGTGCGGCAGGTGGACGACCGCACTCGGCGCTGGCTGTCGGTGAAGGGAACCAAGTCGGTTGACCACTACCACCGCGAGCTGGGCAAGATCGTGTGGGATTATTGCGGCATGGCACGCAACCGCGCGGGGCTCGAGAAGGCGCTGAGCGAGATCCCGGCGCTGCGAGACGAGTTCCGGGCCAACGTGAAGGTGCTGGGGTCGGCGTCCACCACCAACCAGTCGCTGGAGAAAGTCAACCGGGTGGACGACTTCATGGAGCTGGCCGAGCTCAAGGTGCGAGACGCCCTGCACCGTGACGAGTCGTGTGGAGGCCATTTCCGCGAGGAGCATCAGACTCCCGAGGGTGAGGCGCTGCGAGACGACGAGAACTTCGCCTACGTGGGCGCGTGGCACTGGCGCGGCCCCGACAGCGTCCAGGAGATGGAGGCCGAACCGCTCGAGTTCAAGAACGTAGCCCTCACCCAGAGGAGCTACAAATGAACCGGCTCGGCCTCAAGCTGCGCATCTGGCGCCAGGACGGGCCGGACGCGCCCGGCGGTTTCCTCGACGTGGACGCTCACGACATCCCCGACGACGCCTCGTTCTTGGAGATGCTCGACATCGTCAACGAGCGCCTCATCGCCGACGACATCGAGCCGATCACGTTCGCGCACGACTGCCGGGAGGGCATCTGCGGCACGTGCGGCGTGATGATCAACGGCCGGGCTCACGGGCCTGAGAGGGCCACTGCCACGTGCCAGCTTCACATGCGCAAATTCAACGACGGCGACGAGATCACCGTCGAGCCGTTCAGGGCCGCTTCGTTTCCGGTGGTCAAAGACCTGATGGTCGACCGGAGGGCACTGGATCGGATCATCGAATCCGGCGGCTTCATATCGGCGCCCACCGGCACCGCGCCCGAAGCCAACGAGACGCCGGTGCCCAAGGAAGTGGCCGATTTCGCCATGGACGCGGCGCAGTGCATCGGCTGCGGCGCCTGTGTGGCCGCCTGCCCGAACTCGGCGGCACAGCTCTTCACGTCGGCCAAGCTGGGACATCTCAACGTGATGCCCCAGGGTCAGCCAGAGCGGTGGCGTCGAACGGAATCGATGGTGGAGACGATGGAGCAGTACTTCGGGTCGTGCACCAATCACGGCGAGTGCCACGCCGCCTGCCCGAAGGAGATAAGCCTCGATTTCATCGCGCTGATGAACCGCGACTACGTGAAGGCCAAGTTCAAGAACCGTCGCCTCGCCTCGCAGATCTGAAGCAGCCCCGCTCGAATCTGCGGCCGGAGGCTCCGACGACCACATGAAAAGGCCGTCGAGTTCCGAGAAGGCGAAGCAGAAGGCTGCGCCGCCGACGGGAAACACCGCCGTGCGGTCAGCCGTCGCGAAACCAGAGCGAAAGGCCGGCGGGATCGCCGGGCGGATTGTGGGGGGAGTGGCACGAGGTTTCGCTATGGGCGCGGCCGATGTGGTGCCGGGCGTGTCAGGCGGCACGGTGGCCGTGGTGCTGGGGATCTACGAGCGGCTGCTAGCGGCGGTTGGGGGCGGAGCCGCCGCTTTGGGATGGCTGGCGCGGGGCGATCTGCGGGCGGCTCGCCGGCGTCTGGGCGCTGTGGACTGGATGCTGATCGTGCCGCTCGTGTGCGGGATCGTCGCAGCCGTGGCCCTGCTGGCGTCGCTTATTGAGACACAGCTGGTTGAACGTCCGGCGGAGATGGCAGGGCTGTTCTGCGGTCTGGTGGCTGCGTCGACCGTGTCCGCATGCCGGCTGTTCGAATGGCGCCACCCCGGACGGCTCGCGTTGACAGCCGCGGTGGCCGTGCTTACATTCGCCGGGCTCGGTGCCCGGGCCGCTCCGGCTGCCGACCCGTCGCCTGCGGCATTCTTCGGGGCCGGCGCAGTTGCGGTGTGCGCCATGATCCTGCCCGGAATCAGCGGGTCTTTCGTGCTGTTGATGTTGGGCATGTACGCCGCGGTAATCCACGTGATCGACGAGAGGCTCTTGGGCGACGCAGCTGTTTTTGCCGCTGGCGCCGGGTTGGGGCTGGCGCTGTTCTCGACACTGCTGGGATGGCTTATGGAACGTGCACGCGCCGCGGTCATGGCCGTGCTGGTCGGGCTGATGGCCGGGTCGCTGCGGGTGCTGTGGCCCTGGCCCGACGGTGTCGGCATAATCAGCCGTCATCAAGGCGAGACGACTTCGGGCACCGATCTTGTCTGGCCCGCTACGGACAACTGGGCCGCGCCGACAGCCGCTGCACTCGTTGGATTTGGGCTGGTGCTGCTGCTGACACGCCTCAGCCTGCGCTCGGCTCGCTAGCCTAGGCGGGGCCCTAACCTAGGCGTGGCCCTGGACAGGGCGGGGTCGGCTTCACCCTCCATCTACACCGAAGCCCGAACGGCCGTATAAGGTCGGTACAGCCCTCCACGGGCGGGGATCGGCTTCGACCCCCCACCTACCTCGAAGCCCACCAGCACAAGACCCCACACCCACACGGAGGAACCAACCATGGACCCCACAACCGTCATCTTCATCATCGGATTCTCAGCGCAGACGTTGACGCTCCTCGGCCTGTTCTGGCAGAACACGCGACAGAACAACGAACTGCGAGACCACATCGACACTCGCATAGACCATGTCGACACCCGAATCGACGGCACCAACACCCGAATCGATGGCACCAACACCCGCATCGACAACCGCATCGACGGCCTCGAAACCCGAATCGACAACCGCATCGACGGCCTCGAAACCCGAATCGACAACCGCATCGACGGCCTCGAAACCCGAATCGACAACCGCATCGACGGCCTCGACACCAATATGCGCGAGCTGGCTGCCGACAACAAGGACGCCCGGGAGCGGCTGATGCTCATCCAAGGGCGCCTCGGCATCGGCATCACCGTCGTCGAGCCGCCGCAGGCGGATCTCATCCTGGCTGAGGTGGCTGCGGAGCAATCCGTCTAGAGTTCTCCAGCCGAGACCGCTCCAGCGCCGAGACTGGTATTGGCGGACAGCCCGCTCTGGGTAGGCAGCTCCCGAGCTTTAGCCCTCCACAGGGCGGGAGCCCTCCACAGGGGCGATAGGGAGGGGCTGGAGCCCTCTGCAGGGGCGATAGGGCTAGAGGCTGAGGATCCCGGACATCGCCCACGAAAGCAAGAGCACACCCACCGCATAATCAGCCTGCTCAGCGAGGTGGCGGAACGATCGGCTTCACCCTCCATCTACACCGAAGCCCGAACAGCCGTATAAGGTCGTTACAGCCCTCCACGGGCGGGGATCGGCTTCGACCCCACCTATCTCGAAGCCCACCAGCACAAGACCCCGCACCCACACGGAGGAACCAACCATGGACTCCACAACCGTCATCTTCATCATCGGATTCTCAGCGCAGACGTTGACGCTCCTTGGCCTGTTCTGGCAGAACACGCGACAGAACAACGAACTGCGAGACCACGTCGACACCCGAATAGACCGGCTCGAAACCCGCATCGACGGCCTCGACACCAAACTCGACACCAAAATCGACAGCACCAACACCCGAATAGACCGGCTCGAAACCCGCATCGACGGCCTAGCCACCAAAGCCGACCTGGAACGAACAGAAAACCGGCTCAACACCCGCATCGACAGCCTCGACACCAAAGTCAACGGCCTCGACACCAAAGTCAACGGCCTCGACACCAAAGTCAACGGCCTCGACACCAAAGTCAACGGCCTCGACACCAAAGTCAACGGCCTCGACACCAAAGTCAACGGCCTCGACACCAAAGTCAACGGCCTCGACACCAAAGTCAACGGCCTCGACACCAAAGTCAACGGCCTCGACACCAAACTCGACACCAAAATCGACAGCCTCGACACCAAACTCGACAGCACCAACACCCGCATCGACCCCCTAGCCACCAACACCCGCATCGACGGCGTCGACAACCGAATAGACGGTATCAACACCCGCATCGACGGCCTAGCCACCAAAGCCGACCTGGAACGAACAGAAAACCGGCTCAACACCCGCATCGACGGCCTCGACACCAATATGCGCGAGCTGGCTGCCGACAACAAGGACGCTCGGGAGCGGCTGATGCTCATCCAAGGACGCCTCGGCATCGGCATCACCGTCGTCGAGCCGCCGCAGGCGGATCTCATCCTGGCTGAGGCGGCTGCGGAGCAATAGGGGCGGCTAGGGCTAGAGGCTGAGGGTCCACTCGACGGCTGTGTTCGCGTGTGCGCTGCGCCCATTCCACGAAAGGAAAAGCGCGCCCGCCGCATAGTCAGCTTGCTCGGCGAGGTGGCGGAACAGCCGGGCTTCGAACGCTCCGATGGAGATCGGAGCGTTCGAAGCCCGGCTTGCGGTGTGATCGTAGAAGCTGTCGTCGAGGTCGTAGCCGATCAGCACCGGAACGCTGCCCACCAGCACGACGACTTCGTTTAGGGCCAAGTCTGCGGTGATGATGCTGCCGCTGCCCTGCGCTGTGCTTCTTGAAGGCGTCACCCAAAGCAAGGTGACCAGATCGGCGGGGCGTTCAGTCACACCGTTGTGCCTGACCGTGACGCTCACAGCGTCTGCCACACCGATGTTGCTGTCGCGCAATATCGGAATATCGACGGTTCCGTCACGGCCGGTGTAGTAGGCAACCGTAGGAACATCAGACGCGTAGTCGCCGGAATAAAGGAGCACTTCAGAGTTGAAGACCCCGTGGCCGTATTGGTCTATCGCTTTGACCCTGACCGTATTCCTGGCACCGCGGCCCGTGGCAGACGCTCTCACATAGGCGGCCGCAGGCGAGGCCACAACAGAAGTCAGCGTCGGCAAGGCTTCGCTGAACGTGACCATCGCAGCGTTCTGCTCGCTGAACGGTGTCAGGCCGTAGCAAAGCTTTGTGCGGATGATGCAGTCCCGAGCAGCTTTCACTGTCCATGAGACTTCCACATCGGCGTCGGCGTGGGCAGGCGTGTTCTCGAGGCGGTCGAGCGGGCCGCCGACCGTGAACGAAGCCCGACCGTGTGAATCGGTTTTCACAGCCACGGTGCGCCGCCACGCAAGCGTCTTGACACCGCTTGAATGGATGCTGTTGGCTGTGAGGTTGAAATAGTAAACAGCGTCGGGGTGGGCGGAGTCGACGCCGAACACGTCGACGATCTGGAGCGTCACCGTCACGACAGACCCCAACGGGGCGACATCTGTCGGCGAGCTCAGCGAGACCTTGTAGTACCATGCGGGCCCTCCCGCCGGCACCTGAGCAGAACCCATGTAGGTTGCCAAGGCGGTGCCGGAATCGACCCTAGAGCCGGTTTGGCCGGTCCAGGCCCACACTGTGACACTGCTGCTGTCGGCGTCCGGGATCGTGAGCGCAAGATCGCCTGAAGCGTTCGTCATCCTGTCGGAGGCGTCGATTTCACAGCGCTTAGAGGACACGCTCTCAACTCGACGACAGGTGCCGTCGGCATTGAAAGCCTGCGAGGTGTCGCCCTTGGCGTAGAACACGTCCACCCGGACATTACGCACCGGCGCGAACACCGCATCGCGGACCAACACGACGTAGCCGCGCGAGCCGGCGGGGGCGATGCTTACACCGGCGGGCCGGGCGTCGGTGAAGGCCAGGGCGCGGGTGATGAACGCAGCCATCTGAGCGCGGGTGACGCTTGCGCTGGGAGCGAACTCAGTCGCAGTCGTACCCTTCGCCACACCAAGTTCGTACAAGGCGCTCACCGCGTCGTCGACCGCTCTCGGGTAGACGGCACGGACATGCGAGAAGAAATCGTCGAGCGCAATCGCGGTGCGTTGGCGGTCTCTGATCGTGACCCTGCCGGTTCTCAGGTCGCGGTCGACGTAACCTGACACACCCGGCTGAGACAGAAAGTTCAGGATAATCAGCGCCATCTCGGCGCGGGTCACAGCGTCGGCCGGCCGGAACAGGGTGTCGCGGCCTGTCATGATGCCGACCGCGACCATCTGGTTGATCGCGTCACGAACGGGCAGCGCGTAGTCGCCGATGTCGGTCAAGCTCTGGGAGACAGGATCCGGCAGCCGAGCACCGGAGATGCGGGCAGCACGCTGCATGAACAGCGCCATCTGACTACGCGTCACACTGTCGTTTGGCGAGAACTCACCTTCGCCGGTGCCGATCGTGATCTCATAGTGGGCCAGGCAGTTGATCGCGGCGAAATGGGCGTGACTCGATCCCACATCGGTGAAGCCAACGTCGTTCGCGGCGTTCCCGCCGCACGCCGGGTTGTGAGCTATGGCGGCGTCGGCGACACCCGACACCGCCCCGGTAGATGAAACCGCGACGGTGCAGAGCGAAGCGACCAAAGCACCCATAGCAAGCGCTGCCCAACCCGCACGCCGCATGTCCGTTAGCCAACCTCCCTATGACGACGAACAGGTGCCTGTGGCTGCCTGACACAAGCACACGCTGAACACGCGACGAGAGCCGACCAGCACACAGATAGGTGAACCGGCAAGGTGGCTGCCTGGGACAAGTGCATGCTGAACACGCTACAGGCACAGTTCGCGAGGGTTCGGACTGTTACAGGCATGCACGAGCCGGGCGTCCGGGCAACGGCCTGGGCGCGGGGAGAAGGGGCCGGGCGAGCCGGCAAGGGTCTGGGCGCGGGGAGAGGCCCCGGTGTGACACCGGGGCCTCTCGCCGTTTGTTTGGGGTTGGCTCTGGAGGGGTTCAGGCTCCCGTCCGGAGTGGTCTTGCGCCTGTGTTACTTGGGCAAGACCAGGCTACCCACTCAGCTCAGGAGCTCAGGGTCCAGAGGACTGACGTGTTCCTCTTAGCCGAGCGGAATCTCCACGACAGTTTGAGGGTCGACATGTCGTCTTCCAGGTGGTCTGCGATGGCTTCCGCAAAGCCGGCCATATCCAAAGTCCCTTCGATGCCGACGAACTGATCGTTGGAGTCGAAAGAAACCACCCACGGTCCATTAGTGTCGTCGACGACAATGGCGTTTGACGTCAAGTCTGCAGTCAATATGTCGTTAGGGCCACCAGTGGCGGCCTTGGCAGTAGTAGGATCTGTAACCCATATGACGTCAACCGCCGCAGATTTTGCGTTCGGATCCGTGTTGAGGGTACCGTCCGCGTTTGCGGCTTGAGCATGGATCATGCCCTGAGCAGGATCGCCGCTGTCGCGTTCGTAGGACAGCCGCACAGTCCCGGACCGGCTGGTGTAACGACTTCTGTCGTCCAAGGTTACATCACCGTCGAGCTCGGCCGACGGGTCGGACAGTTGCACGGCCTGGCCCGCTACAGGACCGCCGTACTGATCGAGGACTGTCGCGTCGATGTAAGCAGTTGCACCGTCACCGCTTGCCCGGTTAAAGGGACCAACAGACTCAGCCGTCACCGTTGCCAACTCAGCATCATCGTCGCTGAAGATCACACTCTTCTGATTGCTGTCCCCCGGCACGCCTGTATCCATGATCGGCTCAGCCGACGTGTGCGTAATCGTCCAACGAACCAGAACATCATCATTGTCGGCGTTGACATCAGGGTCGATTGTGCCGTCCTGGGTGCCACCTACTGTGAACGTGGCCTGACCCGACTCGTCAGTCGTAACCGAAATGACACGTCTCAGGATAATCGGGCTGCTATCAGTCGGAGGATTTTCGACTACTTCTATTTCTATGCTGAATTCGTATCCGGCTTGGCTGACGTTGTTCAACTCGCTCGCATCGTCAACGAGCTGTATCGTCACGGTGACCGTTGAGCCCATCCTGGCATACTCGGTGGGCGCGCTGCGCTTCACCGTGAACGCCCCCGGGTCAACCGTTGCCGTTTGGCCGGTGTCGACATATGTAGCCAGGTCGGTGATACCTTGGCGGACTTCGTCACCGACATCACCCGTCCAAGCCCAAACCGTCAAAGGACTATCCGCAGACGGCGTCGGCGTATCAGTGTCGGTAGTGACCGTGACCGTGGCATTGCCGTCCCCATCAGTGATGCCGTCACTGATGTCAATCTGACACTCATTCGTGTCAGTGTCTTCGCTTTCCACGATGCCGTTGTCGCAAGTGCCATCCGCATTGAAAGCACCCTCGGTGTCACCCGACACATAAAAATGGTCGACCCTAGCGTTGATAACCGGCTCAAAGTTCTCATCACGCACCGACACCTCATAACCATTTTCAACAGGAGCGATACTCACACCAACCGGCCGGGCAGTAGTGAACGCCAAAGCCCGAGTAATGAACGCAGCCATCTGAGCCCGAGTCACATCAGCAGCCGGAGAAAACTCAGTAGCAGAAGTCCCCTTAGCTATCCCCAACTCAAACAACTGGCTCACAGCATCATCAACCGCACGAGGCTGAGTAGTCGTAACATCCGCAAACGCATCATCAACAGTGACCGTCATTACGCCACTCGTGAGCGTGATCGTTCCGTCGGCATTACGCGCAACAGACTCCGACGCGCCGTCCTGAGCCAAAAGATTGATAATGGCCACGGCCATATCAGCACGAGTCACCGTGTCACCAGGACCGAACACATTACCGCTGCCCGTCAACATCCCAGCCGCAGCAACCTGATTAATCGCATCCTGCACAGCCTGACTCTCCGAACCAACATCAGTGAAACCCTGATCCACAGCATCCGCGAGCGTCACACCCGCCACACCCGCAGCACGCTGCAAAAACAGCGCCATCTGCCTACGCGTCACACTGTCATTCGGCGAAAACTCGCCGCCACCAGTACCAATCGTGACCCTGTAATGGGCAAGACAATTAATCGCCGCCCTATGCACATGACCCGAACTGACATCAGTGAAATCAATGTCGCTCTCGGGGTCACCACCGCAGGCCGCGTTGTAACCAACGGCGGCATCGGCGCTCATCTCCACCGCACCGCCCGGCGAAACCGCCACGACGAAAAGCGAAGCGACCAAAGCAGCCACAGCAAACACTGCCCAACCCGCACGCCGAATCCCTACTAGCTGGGGCATCAACCCCTCCTTTGCTGGTATATGGGGCAAACGCCCCTTCAACTGGGGCATGCGCCCCTCCTTCCTATTATCTGATGGCCAACTACGGCAAAACGGCCCCCGCCGAACCTGCGCACCCGAAAGCCGCACAACCGACAGAATCCCACCCGCATGACCCTAGCAGCCCACACCACCGACCGCATCCCAACGGAACCACCCACAAACATGACCAGAGCACTCTAGCACCACCAGAGCACTCTAGCACAGCACACAGGCCACATCACGGCAGCACAACCTAGTGCCCCGCTACCACCCGTTGACATCGCCCACTGCCCCGGGCCGCCCCCGGTCGGGGGCGGCCCACCCGACGATGCCGACACCGACAGGTCCCAGACCACCGGTAAGGACAAGCCAGGCGCCAGCAACAGCCCGGATGCGGGGTGTGATGCCGACACTGAGGGGCCGAGCGGCGTCAGTGAAAAAGGTGAGGTCGAGTCGACGGTGCCCTGGAGGGGGGTGAGCAGATGTGCCGCGACACCGACAGGCCAGGCACCCCGACAACGGCCTGGGCGCGGGGAGAGGCCCCGGTGTGACACCGGGGCCTCTCGCCGTTTGTTTGGGGTTGGCTCTGGAGGGGTTCAGGCTCCCGTCCGGAGTGGTCTTGCGCCTGTGTTACTTGGGCAAGACCAGGCTACCCACTCAGCTCAGGAGCTCAGGGTCCAGAGGACTGACGTGTTCCTCTTAGCCGAGCGGAATCTCCACGACAGTTTGAGGGTCGACATGTCGTCTTCCAGGTGGTCTGCGATGGCTTCCGCAAAGCCGGCCATATCCAAAGTCCCTTCGATGCCGACGAACTGATCGTTGGAGTCGAAAGAAACCACCCACGGTCCATTAGTGTCGTCGACGACAATGGCGTTTGACGTCAAGTCTGCAGTCAATATGTCGTTAGGGCCACCAGTGGCGGCCTTGGCAGTAGTAGGATCTGTAACCCATATGACGTCAACCGCCGCAGATTTTGCGTTCGGATCCGTGTTGAGGGTACCGTCCGCGTTTGCGGCTTGAGCATGGATCATGCCCTGAGCAGGATCGCCGCTGTCGCGTTCGTAGGACAGCCGCACAGTCCCGGACCGGCTGGTGTAACGACTTCTGTCGTCCAAGGTTACATCACCGTCGAGCTCGGCCGACGGGTCGGACAGTTGCACGGCCTGGCCCGCTACAGGACCGCCGTACTGATCGAGGACTGTCGCGTCGATGTAAGCAGTTGCACCGTCACCGCTTGCCCGGTTAAAGGGACCAACAGACTCAGCCGTCACCGTTGCCAGCTCACCAACACCCTCGTCGGCGAAGATCACATACTCGTCCGACATGCCTGCATCCGTGATCGGCTGCTCTGATGTGTGCGTAACCGTCCAACCAACATAAAGGTTATGTTGGTCGTCGAACCCGGGTTGGGTTGCGCGGCCGCGATCCTGGGTGCCACCGACCGTGAACGTGGCCTGACCCGACTCGTCAGTCGTCACCGACGCAGCACGCTTTGTCCAAAGATCTTCCATATCAATATTATCATCCAAAGTATTAACCAACGGATTATCACCCGATTTGGTTGCTAGATCGGCGCTTGATTGCCTGGCTTCTATTTCTATGCTGAATTCGTATCCGGCTTGGCTGACGTTGTTCAACTCGGTCGCATCGTCGACGAGCTGTATCGTCACGGTGACCGTCGAGCCCATCCTGGCATACTCGGTGGGCGCACTGCGCTTCACAGTGAACGCAACCGGATCAACCGTTACCGTTTGGCCGGTGTCGACATATGTAGCCAGCTCGGTGATACCTTGGCGGACTTCGTCACCGACATCACCCGTCCAAGCCCAAACCGTCAAAGGACTATCCGCAGACGGCGTCGGCGTATCAGTGTCGGTAGTGACCGTGACCGTGGCATTGCCGTCCCCATCAGTGATGCCGTCACTGATGTCAATCTGACACTCATTCGTGTCAGTGTCTTCGCTTTCCACGATGCCGTTGTCGCAAGTGCCATCCGCATTGAAAGCACCCTCGGTGTCACCCGACACATAAAAATGGTCGACCCTAGCGTTGATAACCGGCTCAAAGTTCTCATCACGCACCGACACCTCATAACCATTTTCAACAGGAGCGATACTCACACCAACCGGCCGGGCAGTAGTGAACGCCAAAGCCCGAGTAATGAACGCAGCCATCTGAGCCCGAGTCACATCAGCAGCCGGAGAAAACTCAGTAGCAGAAGTCCCCTTAGCTATCCCCAACTCAAACAACTGGCTCACAGCATCATCAACCGCACGAGGCTGAGTAGTCGTAACATCCGCAAACGCATCATCAACAGTGACCGTCATTACGCCACTCGTGAGCGTGATCGTTCCGTCGGCATTACGCGCAACAGACTCCGACGCGCCGTCCTGAGCCAAAAGATTGATAATGGCCACGGCCATATCAGCACGAGTCACCGTGTCACCAGGACCGAACACATTACCGCTGCCCGTCAACATCCCAGCCGCAGCAACCTGATTAATCGCATCCTGCACAGCCTGACTCTCCGAACCAACATCAGTGAAACCCTGATCCACAGCATCCGCGAGCGTCACACCCGCCACACCCGCAGCACGCTGCAAAAACAGCGCCATCTGCCTACGCGTCACACTGTCATTCGGCGAAAACTCGCCGCCACCAGTACCAATCGTGACCCTGTAATGGGCAAGACAATTAATCGCCGCCCTATGCACATGACCCGAACTGACATCAGTGAAATCAATGTCGCTCTCGGGGTCACCACCGCAGGCCGCGTTGTAACCAACGGCGGCATCGGCGCTCATCTCCACCGCACCGCCCGGCGAAACCGCCACGACGAAAAGCGAAGCGACCAAAGCAGCCACAGCAAACACTGCCCAACCCGCACGCCGAATCCCTACTAGCTGGGGCATCAACCCCTCCTTTGCTGGTATATGGGGCAAACGCCCCTTCAACTGGGGCATGCGCCCCTCCTTCCTATTATCTGATGGCCAACTACGGCAAAACGGCCCCCGCCGAACCTGCGCACCCGAAAGCCGCACAACCGACAGAATCCCACCCGCATGACCCTAGCAGCCCACACCACCGACCGCATCCCAACGGAACGACTCGTCACGAGCACCCTCGCGTGGTGCTGGCACCGCGCTGTGAGGCACCGCGCCCTGGGCGAAGCACCGCGTGCTCCGTCTCCGCTTCGCTGCGGGTAGCACCAAATCCATCGGGCTCTAGCATACAGGCATGGGTTGTGGCGGGACGTATCGGATCCGGCTGGCAGCGGCTGCCGACGCCGAGGCTGTACGCCGCATCTACAACCACGAGGTGGAGCATACCACGCACACCTTCGACCTGGTGGCTCGCTCGCTGCGGGAGCAGGAAGCCTGGCTGGCCGAGCGAGACGGCGCTCTGGGCGTGCTCGTGGCGGAGATCGACGGGCAGGTGGCGGGCTTCGCCTCGCTGTCGCAGTACAGGCCGCGGCTCGCCTACCGAACTTCGGTGGAGTCGAGTGTCTACGTCGACCGGTCGGCCCGGCGCCAAGGAGTGGGCGGGCGGCTTCTGGCGGAACTGGTGGCGCTGGCCGCGGCTCGGGGCTTTCACACCATGCTGGCCCGGATCGCCGGCGGGCACGAGGCGTCCATCGGCCTTCACCACAGCGCAGGGTTCGCTGTGGTGGGCACCGAGCGACAGGTGGGCCGCAAGTTCGGGCAGTGGCTCGACGTGGTGGTGATGCAAAGGATGCTGCCCTGACCTGAAGCGCTCTGGCGAGCCAGCGGGCGCTGACTCGTGTGGGATCCGCGTGGGCCGGGGAGGATTCGAACCTCCGTAGGCTTAGCCGACGGGTTTACAGCCCGTTCCCTTTGGCCTCTCGGGCACCGACCCTTTGAATCGGCAGCGACGATACCAAGCGACGGCCCCAGCAACAAGGGACGGCAGTTGCTGGCAGCAGTTGCTGTCCGGTAGTAGTTGCTGGACTCAGCTCCAGTTGCCGGACTCGAGGCGGCGGATGCGCTCGGCGGTGGGAGGATGCGTGCTGAAGAGCTTTACAGCACCGCCGCCGCCTCGGGCCTGAGCTTTGAGCGGGTTGACAATGTAGGCCGACGCCTGGTTGGGGTTAACGCCGGAGGGGACGCGCTCGGAGTACACCTCAAGGCGGCGCAACGCGCTGGCCAGCGGCCTGCCGTCGCCC
The DNA here is from genome assembly GCA_965214945.1 of Acidimicrobiales bacterium. Classification (GTDB taxonomy): domain Bacteria; phylum Actinomycetota; class Acidimicrobiia; order Acidimicrobiales; family Aldehydirespiratoraceae; genus JAAXHB01. The sequence goes on from OZ244029.1 coordinate 2,604,669, forward strand.
ATCAGGGCCGCCGCTGAGGCGTCGGCCTGGAACTCGCGGCTGCGGCTCACGGCGGCCTGGATCAGGGTGGCCGCGATCGGCGCCAGCAGAGCGAACACAAGCTGCCCAAGGGGATGGCCGTCGCGATCGTTTCCGCCCCCGCCGAACATCGCTGCGAACATGGCCATGTTGGCCACGAACGTGATGGCCATGCCGATGGCAGCGGCGACTGAACAGATCAGGATGTCGCGGTTGCGGATGTGGGCGAGCTCATGGGCCAGCACGCCGCGAATCTCGTCCCAGCTCATCGCCTGGACCAGCCCTGCAGTGACGCACACCGCGGCGTTGTTGGGGTTGCGCCCAGTGGCGAAGGCGTTGGGCTGCGGGTTGGGTGAGACGTACAGCTTGGGCATCGGCATCCCGGCCCGGTTGGCGAGGTCTGCCATGATCCTGTGGTACTGAGGCATCTCGGCGGCGGACACCGGCCGGGCCCGGGCCGAGCGGATCGCCAGCTTGTCGCTGAACCAGTAGGAGTAGCCGACTATGGCGATACCCAACAGCAGTCCGATCACCAGGCCGCTGGAGCCTCCGATCTGACCGCCCACTACGACGCACAGGCCGCCTAGCAGGGCCAGCAGTGTGAACGTCTTGGCAGCGTTGAACATGTTGCGCCTCTCTTTAGGCCTTCGGCCTCCCGGCGCCGGCCCGCACGGGCCGGCGCACGCTCAGGCTAAGCGCCGCTCGGGCGGTCCGCACGGGCGCCGGGGCGCTGCCAAGGGCTCAGGTGCGGCGGTCGTAGTAGCCGGAATGGCAGTAGAGGGCGGCGACGCCTTCGGAGCGGTACATGGCGATGACGCGCTCGTCGTCGTCGATGGCAGCTTCGATCCGATAGCCGAACCGCCGCAGCCGGCTCAGCTCGCGGCGCTTGAAGGCGGCTGCGGAGCTGCGGTCGTAGGGCGAGCGCAGGATCAGCAGGTGAGGGCGCACCCCGTGGGCGGCGAGCCAGCCCTTGGTGATGTCGGCCAGATAGTGCGGACGGGCGGTGCAGATTATGGTCGCCCAGCGCGGTCGTCCCCTGGCAGCACCCTCGAAGAGGCCCAATCCGGTCCGCAGCGGCGCGTCGCCAACCGCGGCCATGAAGAAGCCCCGCCAGTCCTGGCGGCGGCGCCGCAGGAAGTGCTGACGGTGCGACGCGTCTGAGATCACGCCGTCGAGGTCGAAGATCACCGCAGGCCCTGGCGCCGCCGGCGCCAGGGCCTGGCCGCCAAGCCGGTGCCAGTTGGCGGGCTCGATCACGGCTTTAGTCGTCGTCTTCGCTGCCAGCTCGCGCGGCACGGTCTCGAATCTCGGCCACCACGCTCGGATCGGCCAGAGTGGTCACGTCGCCGAGGTCGCGGCCGTCGGCCACGTCACGCAGCAGCCGGCGCATGATCTTGCCTGAGCGAGTCTTGGGCAGGTCGGGCACCAGAAACACGGCCTTGGGTCGAGCGGTGGGGCCGAGCCTCACAGCGACGTGCTGTCGGATCTGCTCGCGCAGCCCCTCGGAAGACTCGGCGCTGCCCACGAGGATCGCATAACCGACGATGGCCTGCCCGGTGATGTCGTCAGTGGCACCCACCACAGCCGCCTCAGCCACGGCCGGGTGATCCACCAGCGCGGACTCCACCTCGGTGGTGGAGATGCGGTGACCGGACACGTTCATCACGTCGTCCACCCGCCCCAACAGCCACAGGTAGCCGTCTTCGTCCACTCGGGCACCGTCACCGGCAAAGTAGCGGCCCTCGTAGGTCGACCAGTAGGTGTCGTGGTAGCGCTGCGGGTCGCCCCAGATGCCTCGCAGCATGGACGGCCATGGTCGGGTGATCGTGAGATAGCCGCCGCCGAGACCGACAGCGGCGCCGGAATCGTCGACCACCTCGGCGAACACGCCGGGCAGCGGCCGCGTGGCCGAGCCCGGCTTGGTGACCGTCACGCCCGGCAGCGGCGCGATCATGTGGCCTCCGGTCTCGGTCTGCCACCAGGTATCGACGATCGGGCAGCGCTCGCCGCCGATGTGGCGGTGGTACCACATCCAGGCCTCCGGGTTGATGGGCTCGCCGACAGTGCCGAGCACCCGTAGGCTCGACAGGTCGCGCCCGGAGGGCCACTGCTCGCCCCATTTCATGAACGTGCGGATGGCGGTGGGCGCCGTGTAGAGCTGGGTCACGCCGTAGCGCTCGACGATGTCCCAGAGCCGGTCTTTGGCCCAGCCGGCCCGGTCGGAGCTGCGGCGCTCTTGGGGTCGGGGTGTGTCGGGCGTGCCCTCGTACATCACCGAGGTGCAGCCGTTGGCCAGCGGGCCGTAAACGATGTAGCTGTGGCCGGTGACCCAGCCGATGTCGGCCGCGCACCAGTACACGTCGGATTCCGGCTGCAGGTCGAACACGTAGCGGTGCGTGAACGCCACCTGCGTGAGGTAGCCGCCGGTGGTGTGCATGATGCCTTTGGGCTTGGCTGTGGTGCCCGACGTGTACAGCAGGTACAGGAGCTGTTCGGAGTCCATGGGTTCGGCCGGGCAGTCGGGCGCAGACTCGTTCATGAGATCGTGCCACCAGAAGTCGCGTCCGTCGGTCATGGCGGGGTCGGTGCCGCAGCGGTCGACGACGATCACGTGCTCCACCGACGGGGCGCCCGTGGCGAGTGCCAGGTCTACGTTGGGTTTCAGCGGCGAGGGCGCGCCGCGCCGGTATCCGGCGTCGGCCGTGACCACCAGGCGGGCCTCGGCGTCGGCGCATCGGTCGGTGATCGCGTCCGGCGAAAAGCCTCCGAAGATCACCGAGTGGGCCACGCCGATACGGGTGCAGGCCAGCATGGTGACGGCCAGCTCGGGGATCATCGGCATGTACACGGCGATGCGGTCGCCTTTACCGAGCCCGAGGCGCAGCATGACGTTGGCGAAGCGCTGGACGTCGTCGAGCAGCTCGGCGTAGGTGATAGCGCGCGTGTCGCCGGGCTCGCCCTCCCAGTGGAACGCCACCTTGTCGCCCCTGCCGGCGGCCACATGGCGGTCGAGGCAGTTCTCCGACACGTTCAGCGTGCCGCCGATGAACCACTTGGCGAAGGGCAGATCCCACTCGAGGGTGGTGTGGAAGTCGCTGCGCCAGTCGAGAAGCGTGCGGGCCTGGCGGGCCCAGAAAGCCTCGAAGTCGGCTTCGGCCTCGTCGTAGAGCGACCGGTCGCCAGCGAGAGCCGCTGCGGTGAACTCGGCGGACGGGGGGAAGGTGCGATTCTCGCTCTCGTAGACCTCGATCGACCCTTCGGCCATGGTGTGCTCCTCCTCGGTTGCTCTGCCTCGGTTGCTCTGCGGCGCGCGGCTAACGGCTGCGGGCGCCGCTCCCAGAGTAGACCCGCCAGGGAGTTAGGTATACCCGCCCGGGAGTTAGCGACCGGGAGTTAGCGACCGGGAGTTAGAAGGTGCCGGCGAGGACTGTGTAGGTGTCGCGGCCTGAGCGCAGCACTTTGCCGGGCAGGGCGTCGGTCGGCTCGCCGTCTACGACGGTTGTGACACCGTTGACCATCACCCGGTGCACACCGGTGGCCTGAGACCACAGCCGCTTGCCGTTGCCGGGAAGGTCGGCCACCAGCTCGGGGGCGGTGGCGCCGATCCGGTCGGGATCGAACACGACGATGTCGGCGAAGCAGCCCTCGGCAATGCGGCCCCGGCGCCTCAACCCGAACAGGCGAGCGGGCCGGTCGGTGAGATGGCAGATCGCGCTCTCGAGCGTGGTGAGGCGGCGGCCGTGCAGACAGTCGTCAATCCAAGCCGTCGGATAGGAGGCCCCGGCCATGCGGTCGAGGTGCGCCCCGGCGTCGCTGCCACCGATCATCACCTGCGGATGCTCCCAGGCTTCCGCCCGGAGTCGCCAGCTCTCAGGGTCGTCGTCGGTTGGCGCCGGCCACAGCACGGTGCGCAGGTCGTCGGCTGCGCAGATGTCCACAAGACAGAAGAAGCTGCGCAGGCCGCGGGCTCGGGCGATATCGCCGACCCGTTGGCCTTTCAGCCCCTCGTTGGCAGGCGAGAAGGTGTCGCCGATGCGGTAGTCGTCCCATCCGGTGAGCCTGCTAAGGACGCCCGCTTCGGGACTAGCCGCCTGGTTCTCCAGGCGTATGAGGGTCTCGCGGTCGCGCAGGCGCCGGATGCGCTCGCCGACCGGCAGACCGAACACCTCGGACCAACCTGGCAGCATGTGCAGCGCGCAGAAACTGCCGAGGCTCATGTTCATTCCCACCAGAATCGGCATCGTGAGCGCTACCACGGTCGCGCCCGCCGCGGCAGCCCGCTCGCAGGCAGCGATCTGGTTGCGGTAGTCGTCGGGGCGGGCCGAGTCGATGGTGAGGACGTTCCAGTTGAGGGGTCGACGGCCCTCCAGCGACATCTGCGTCATAAGGCTCACCTCGTCGTCGGTGAAGCCCTTCAAGCAACCGTCGGTCACCCACTCAAGCGTGGTTCCCTCGTGCTCGGCGGTCTCGCGGCACAGTTCGAGCACCTCAGCGGGGGCGGCCCAGCGGCTGGGCACCGGCTGGCCGTCCCAGTCGTTGTGCGTGTAGCTGCGGCCGGTGGAGAAGCCGAGCCCGCCCGCAGCGAGCGACTCGGCCAGCAGCGAGCGCATGGCATCGACCTGCTCTGGCGCGGCCTCCTCCCCCACAGCGTCGGCGCCCATCACGGCGCGGCGCAGCGCGCAGTGCCCCACCAGGAAACCCGCGTTCACGGCGGCGCCGCCGGCCTCCACCGCATGGAGATAGTCGCCGAAGCTCCACCAACTCCACGGCAATCCGGCCTCCAGCGCGTCGAGCGACATGCCCTCGACCTTCACCATCATCTTCTTGATGTATTCGCCGTCGGATTCGTCGCCCAGCGGGGCCAGTGTGAAGCCGCAGTTGCCGCCGATCACCGACGTGACACCGAAGAGATTGGACGGCGTGGCCCTCGGATCCCAGAAGATCTGCGCGTCGTAATGGGTGTGAGGGTCGACGAAGCCGGGGCACACTACGGCACCGTCGGCGTCGATCTTTTCGGCTGCGGGCTCTTCGACGGCACCGACAGCAACGATCCGGCCGCCGCGGACACCAACGTCGGCTGTGCGGGCCGGTGCGCCGGTGCCGTCCACCAGGGTGCCGCGCCTGATGAGAGTGTCGAGCATGGCGCGCAGGGTATCGCAGCGTGTCCGCAGGCCGAAGAAGACCAGACAGCGCTCAGCGACCATTCAGACGGGGGTCAGCTATGGGGGCGGGGTCGGGAGTTCAGCCGTGAGGGCAAAGCATTACAGTTGCCTTTATGCGACTTGGACGTAGTGCCCGAGACAGGCGAGACGGCGCCGGGCGAATGCTAGGCAGGCGAACCCGAGGTGGGCGAACGCAAAGGGGGCGAACGCAAGACAGCGGAGGCCGGCTGCGCAGGTGGGACAAGACGCAGATGCCAGCAGAGGCGGCGGCGCTGCCTGGACGGCCCGAGGCGATGCCAGTGCAGCCGTACGGTCATCTGGTGCTAGGAACGCCCCTAACGCCTCCGTTCCCGGCGGGTTTTGAGCGGGCGATGTTCGGGATGGGTTGCTTCTGGGGCGCTGAGCGCTTCTTCTGGCAGCTCGACGGCGTCCACACCACGGCGGTGGGCTACGCGGGCGGCTCCACGCCGAACCCGACCTATCAGGAGGTGTGCACCGGGCGGACAGGCCACAACGAGGTGGTGCTGGTAGTGCACGATCCGAAGGTCGCCGCCTATGAGCGGCTGCTCAAGGTGTTCTGGGAGATGCACGACCCCACGCAGGGCATGCGCCAGGGCAACGACTTCGGGACGCAGTACCGCAGCGGGATTTACACCTTCACAGCGGCTCAGCGGACGGCGGCGCTGGCGAGCCGGGAGCAGTACCAGCAGCGGCTGTGGGAGCGCGGCTTCGGCGAGATCACCACCGAGGTGCTGGACGCTCCGGCGTTCTACTATGCCGAGGAATACCACCAACAGTATTTGCAGCGCAACCCTGGCGGGTATTGCAACCACGGCTTCTGCCAGGCGAGCTACCAGCCGGCGGAGCCTGTCGGCTGACAGGGCCACGCCTTTGTAAGGCGAGCGCACGCTAGGTAAGCAAAACTGCCCAGAAACCGCAAGCAGCCGCTCGGGGTGGCGGCGATGCTGCTGTCGGGGCTGGGCTTCGGATCGACCGGCGCCATCACCCGCAGCCTCGAAGCCAGCGCCTGGCAGATCGCGAGCTGGCGGGGCCTGATCGGCGGAGCGGTGGTGCTGGTTTATGCGGGCGTGCGCGGACGTCGCAGGTACCCCCAGGGGGTGAGGCAGGCGTTCGGAACTCGCCAGGGGGCGAGACAAGCGTTCGGAGTTCGCGGTTTGACGCTGTCGGGGCTCTGCGCGCTGTCGATGATCTTGTTCATCTCGGCGCTGCAGAATACTGCCGTCGCCAACGTGGCCGTGATCACCGCGACGGTGCCGTTCATCGCCGCAGCTCTGGGCCGGGTCGTGCTCAACGAAGGGCTGCGCCGGTTGACGGTGGTGGCCGCTCTGGCCTCTTTCGCCGGGGTTCTCGTGACGGTCGGCGGCGGGATCACGCTCGGCTCGTCGGGGCTCGGCGGCAACCTGCAGGCGGTGGCGCTGGCGTTGACGCTGGCATGGATGATCGTGCTGATCCGCCGCTTCGAAAGCGCCGACGCCCGGGTGGACGCAGTACTGGCGATGGGCGGTGGCGGTGTGATGCTTTTCGTCCTGGCGCTGGCGGTGGCCGACCCGCTGGGCATCACCGCGGATCAGTTGCCGATGTTGGCCGTGTTCGGCGCGATCTTCGGGCTGTCGGTGCTGTTGTGGACTGAAGGCGTCAAGCTCATCCCGGCAGCCGAAGCCGGGCTTCTAGCCTCAAGCGAGACACCGTTTTCGATAGCGCTGGCGTGGATGTTTGCAGGCGAGTCGCCACCGCTGGCCGCCGTCGTCGGCGGGCTGATCGTGGTGAGCGCGGTGCTGGGCCACGCCGGCGCCGACCTGGTGCATCAGCGTGTGAGCCGGCCGTGGTTGCGACCGCGGCTGAGGCCGCGGTTATAAGCGGTGTTCAGCTCTTAGCAGCGCGTGTCTTAACAGCGCGTGACGGCCGATAGAACATGAGAAGCTGTCCGATACCGACGCCGACGCCGAGCAGTACGGCGATCCAGAAGCCTGTCCAGGCGTCAAGGTTGTCGTTTATCTCGAACACGGCATCTAAAGACGCATCCCCTGGGCCGAGGATCGCGGCGACCAGGCTCATCGCCGCGATCAGCACCACATACTCCCAGCCCTCCTTGGTGATCATGAAGCCCTTGTCGCGGTGCACCGTCCAGAAGGCGACGACCATCACCCCGATCAAGCCGGCAGCCGCGAACTGTGTGAGAAACCCGACCACAAGCAGCACGCCAGCGCCCATCTCAGTGAACGCTGCCAGCGCGGCGTGCAGCGGACCCGGGCGCATTCCTATCGAACGGAACCAGCGTGCCGTGCCGGCGAGCCGACCACCGCTGAAGGCCTTCTTGTAGCCATGGACGAAGATCATCGCCCCGAGCGCGATCCTCAGGATCGCCAGGCCCAGGTCGACGTGGCTGAGTTGATCAATCAGTTGCTCAATTGACTCCTCACTCAGAGCTGCAAAAACGTGCCCCCGAGATGCAAAAACGCCGACCATGGGGCCAAATGTACACTGCTGCGACGGCTGCCGCAAGGACGACGCCGCAGCAGCGCGGCACAGGACCTGACGACAGCGACGCTGGCAGCTGCTGACTCGGGAAGCTCGGGAACCATGCCACGTGATAACGAGTCGGTGATCGCAGGCCCTCCATGATCGCGCCTCTGGCAACGGTGGAAGTCGTCTCGGCAGCCCGAACGGCCGTACGACCCTGCGACACAGACCTGGCGGGGTGGCATCCAGTGACGCTGGCGGGGGCAGTCGGCCAGGCAGGGCTCGACCGAGCCGGCATAGGCGCCGACGAGCTGGACGAAGTGGTCGTCGGATGTGCCGACCCGGTAGGCGCGTGCGGCGCCGACGCGGCGCGCGCTGTGGTGCTGGCGGCGGGCTGGCCCGCGTCGGTGGGCGGGCACGTAATCGACCGGGCCGAGACCAGCGGGGCGGCCGCAGTGCAGATCGCAGCGGCGGTGATCCGCTCGGGACAGGCCAAAACGGTGATGGTGATCGGGCTGGGCGTGTGCTCGGTGGTTCCGCCCGGAGCGGCAGCCCTCAGCCGTGGCTACGGCGTGCCGTGGCAGGGCGTGGCCCGCCGTTTCGCCGACCGGGGTGGGCTGCTTCCGCCGCCGCGGTTGGCCGAGCGCGCCGCGGCGGCCGCCGGCATCAGGCGAAGCTGCCTCGACGCCGGAGCCGAGCAGTCACGGCGGCGGCGCTCCCGTTGGAGCGCCGCCGCACGCTCCGCAGAATGCGTCGCAATCGTGGAGATCCCGGGCCTGGTGACCTGCGACGTGATCCGCGACTGGGGTGACACGGCCGCGCTGCCTCCGCTGTTCGACGCCGACGGCATGCTCAGCGCCGCGTCTTTCGCTCCGCCGGCCGACTGTGTGGCCGCTCTTGTGCTGCGAGAGGGCCCCAGTGACGGTGACCCGCTCGCTGAAATCAAGGGGATCGGGCGGGTCGCGGGCATTGGGCGCGCCTCGGGTGACCCGTTCGACCCGACCGGGGCTGTGGCGTGTGCCGTGGAGCGGGCGCTACGCAAGACCAACGCTGATGCGGGCCGCACCGAATCGGCGCTGGCGGCACCCATCGGGTTGGACGACATGGACGAGATCGCGGTGTCGGAGCCCGACGTGGCGACCGTTGCGCTGGTGGCCCGTGAGCTCGGCATCGACACCGCACGGTTGAACCCGGCTGGCGGCGCAACGGCCACGGGCTACGCCGAGGCCGCAGAGGAGCTGCGGCTCATGACGGACGGCCTGACGCGCCGTTCCAGGGTCAACCAGCATCATCAGGCGCACCTGCTTACGATCAGCGCCGGCCCCACGGGGTCCGCAGCCATCGTGTGGCAAACGCCTGCCGCACCCACATCGGATGATGCGCGCGTCAAGAGGCTGACATGAGCGGCAGCTGGCACATCGGAAGCACCAAGACGAGAATCGCTGTGACGGCGGTGGCGGCTACCGGACTTGCCGTCGCGGCGCTGCTGCTCGACATGGCGCGGGTGGCGGTTGCGGTAGTGGCTGCCTATGCGATCCTGCGGCTGGGTTTCGCCATGCTGCGCAACCTGGTACGGCCCCTTCCCGAGCCGCCAGCACCCGGTGAGCTGCGCAAAGTCAAGCTCCACTACCACTGCGGCATCTGTGGCACCGAGGTGAGGATGACCGTGGCACCGGACGAAGACCCGGAACCGCCCCGCCACTGCCAGGACGAGATGGACTTGGTGGCCCCCATCGAGTGACGCCCCGCGGTTTCCCATCCCGCGGTTTCCCATCCGGGCGGTTTCCCACCTCGCGGTTTTTTATCCGGGCGGCCATCGTTGGTGCGCAGAAGATCAGTCTGATACGCAGATAATCCACACGGGTTATCCACAGGATGTGGACGAGTCCGTGGATAATCCTGCTGGTGTAGTTTCAGCTGTGTAGCGCTACAGCAACTGACGGTGGCTTAGGGCGGTGGCTCAGGGGCGCTCTCACGCGGGTGCCTTACGCGGGACACGGACGCGGGACGCAGAACCGATGAGCCTGGGCTCAGCGGAACTTCGTGGCTGTGATGAGTCCAGCGAGGATGAACCCGAGGCCGATCAGCAGCACGACGTTGGACGTGTCCCACAGGACCGCCACGTAGTTGACGACGATCGTCGCCACACCCAGACCGAGAAACGAGAACAGCAGCACCGGCACCCAGATGGGGCTCCGCGGCATATCGCCGAAGCCCGTGTGCGAGGCCCGGTCGGGGGTGTAGTCCACCGGGTGCGTGCCCTTGGGGGTGACCCGGCCGGCCCCCGACACTCGCCGCTTCACCGGTCTCGCCATGTTGACGATCCTAGCCCGGCTGGAAGAAATTCTCCCGATAGCGCGAGGGCACCGGGCCTCGCTGGCCCAGATACTTCGACCCCAGCGAGCCCGAGCCGTAGGGCCGTTCCGCGGGTGTGGTCATCTGCTGGAAGCTGACTTGGCCGATCCGCATTCCGGGATACAGGGTGATCGGCAGATTGGCCACGTTCGAAAGCTCGAGAGTGAGCTGGCCGCGGAAGCCGGCGTCCACAAACCCCGCCGTGGAGTGGATCAGCAGCCCGAGGCGCCCCAGCGACGACTTGCCCTCGAGCCGGGCCACCAGATCATCCGGCACGGCGACCCACTCCAAGGTGGCACCCAGAACAAACTCGCCGGGATGCAGGATGAAGCACTCATCGTCGGCGCCGATCGACACCAGCGTTGTGAGCTCGGACAGGTCGCGCTTCACGTCGATGTGGCCGAGGGTGTGATTTCGGAAGACCCTGAAACTGCGGCCGAGTTTCAAGTCGATCGACGACGGCTGGATGCAGTCTTCGTCCAGAGGGTCGACGACGATGCGTCCGGCTGCAAGCGCCTCGCGAATCGAGCGGTCTGAGAGGATCATGGCCCAGGGTCGACGCTCAACACTGCGTGCGCAGGCTAGCTTCAGGGCCGTGGAGTTCCGGCGCATCACCGGCCTGCCCCCCTACGTCTTCACGATCATCAACGACCTGAAGATCAAACAGCGCCAAGCCGGCGCTGACGTGGTGGACCTGGGCTTCGGCAACCCCGATCTGCCCTCCCCAGAACCCGCCGTCGACAAGATCAGGGAGGCGGCCCGCAACCCGCGCAACCATCGCTATTCCTCCAGCCGGGGACTGCCCGCCCTGCGGAAAGCGATGGCCCGTCTTTATGAGCATCGCTTCGGCGTGAGCCTCGATCCCGACACCGAGGTGCTCAACACGATCGGCGCCAAAGAGGGTTTCAGCCACCTCATGTGGGTGCTGCTCGAACGCGGCGACACGTGCATGGTGCCCACTCCGAGCTACCCGATCCACATCTACGGCCCGCTGTTCGCCGGGGCGGGCATCCGTGAGGTGCCGCTAGCAGACGGCGACGAGTTCATCCAGCGGATGCATTTAACATGGCGCTACAGCCGCCCCAAGCCACGGGTGGCAGTGATCTCGTTCCCGCATAACCCAACCACCACCTGCGTAGACCTCGACTTCATGGAGAAAGTCGTGAGCTTCGCTCGGTCTCACGACGTGCTGATCGTCCACGACAACGCCTACGCCGATCTCGGCTTCGACGGCTACCGGCCGCCGTCGATCCTGCAGGTTGAGGGCGCCAAGGAATGCGCTGTGGAGTTCTACTCCATGACCAAGTCGTATTCGATGGCGGGCTGGCGGGTGGCCTTCATGCTCGGAAACGCCGAGGTGGTGGCTGCTTTGACGAAGCTGAAGAGCTACCTCGACTACGGATCGTTTCAGCCCATCCAGATAGCGGCGGCCGTGACATTGCTGGGGCTGCCCGAGTACCCCGAGCAGGCCGCTTCGGTGTACCAGCGACGCCGGGACGCGCTGTGCAACGGCCTGGAGCGGATCGGCTGGCCTGTGGCGCGACCTCGGGGGACGATGTTCGTGTGGGCACCGATCCCGGAGCCCTACGCCCACCTCGGTTCCATCGACTTCGCGTCGCAGCTCGTTATCGACGCGCGGGTGGCGACCTCGCCGGGGGTCGGTTTCGGGCCCGGCGGAGAAGGCCATGTGCGCTTCGCTCTGATCGAGAACGAGCAGCGAATCAGCCAAGCGATCCGCAACCTGAGGCGCGCCCTACCCGAGCTTGATTAAGGCCCGAGCTTGATTAAGATTCAGACCGCCCGGCGGGTGTAGTTCAATGGTAGAACATCAGCTTCCCAAGCTGAGAATGCGAGTTCGATTCTCGTCATCCGCTCTTCGATCCTCGATGAATCTGAGGGTCACTCCTCGATGAATATGTTGTCGTCCGCGCCCTGGAGCACCCGTTTGAGGATCTTGCCTGCGGCGTTGCGGGGCAGAGGCTCGGTGCGTACCTCCCAATGTCTGGGCACCTTCATGTCGGCCAGAGTCTCGCCCACCCAGGACTCGAGCCGCGCGGCCAACTGCGCCGCTCCGGCATGGGGTTGGAGCCCGGCATCGGGTTGAAGCCCGGCATCTGTTGGCACTCCAGTATCGGGTGCCAGCCCGGCATCGGGTTGGAGCCCGGCATCGGGTTGAAGCACTACCACCGCTTTGACCTGTTGTCCTAGCTCGCGGTGGTCCACCCCGAACACCGCCGACTCCAGCACTTGGGGGTGGGCGTCGAGGCGGTTCTCGACCTCGGCGGGGTAGATGTTCTCCCCGCCTCGGATGATGAGGTCGCTGCGCCGGCCAGTTAGAAAAAGCAGCCCGTCGGCGAGGTGGCCGTGGTCGCCGGTGCGCAGCCAGCCGTCGCGGATGGTCTCGGCAGTGGCGGCGGGATCATTCCAATAGCCCGGAGTCACCACGGGGCCGCGGATGCAGACATTGCCGACTGTTCCGTCGGGAAGCTCGCGCCAGTCGTCGTCGGTGATGCGCACTTCTACGGTGGGTAGGGCATGGCCCACCGAGTCGGGATGGCGGCGCAGCACATCATCGGAGGCACTTGTGGCCAGGCCCGAACTCTCCGTGAGGCCATAGCCGACGCTCACATCGGCGCGGGCGCTGGGCAGCGCGGCCCGGCATGCCTGCTGTAACTCCGGCGACCACACCGAGCCTCCGCCCCCGACGGAGATCACCGAGGACGTGTCGTAGTCGGCCAGCCTGGGGTGCTCCACCAGCCTCCATATCTGTGTGGTGACCCCGCCCCAGCGCGCGATCCGGTGCTCTTCGGTGAGCTTCAGGATCTTCTCGGGGTCGAAGCGTCCGGTGGTCCAGACGTGTCCTGAGCCGGAGGCGACCGCAGTCACAGCGCAGGCGTGCAGGCCAGAGACGTGGAACAGCGGGCTGCAGGCCAGGGCCGGACCGGGCGCGAAAGGGTAAGCACCAGGGAAGCGGACGGCTTTGCGCGCGCCGATTATGAACGCGCAGCTCAAATACGCGAGGAAGTTGCGGTGTGTTTGTATCGCGCCTCGGGGCCGTCCGGTGGTGCCCGAGGTGAACAGGATCGCGGCCGGGTCGTCGGGAGCGATGGCGACATCGGGCAGCGAAGCGCCGCCGTAGGCGGTTAGCAGATCATCGAAACGGACGCGCGCGGCGCTCTCGGAAGCAGGCAGCGGGCAGCCTGCGTCTATTGCAACCACCGGCACGCCCGGGTCTGTCGCCAGACGCTCCAGGCGGCGGCGGTCGGCGAGCAGCACGGTCGGCTGGGTGAGTTCGACGGCGTAGCGGATCTCGTCGCCCTTCCACCAACCGTTCATGGCCACGGCGACGGCGCCGGCGCTGACCGTTCCCCAGAATCCCTGGATCCAGGCGGGCTGGTTGGCGCCGAGCAGGCCGACCCGGTCTCCGGGGCCGACGCCGAAACGGTCCGTCAGGCCGGCAGCAACGGCCGCGGCGTGGGCGACGTTCTCGGTGAAGCTGGCGCAGCGGCCGTCGTCGAAGACGTAGTAGCGGCCCGACCCGTCACCTCCGTGGCCGGCGGAAGCGGCCAGCAGGCTGCGAAGGTCGCGGTGAGGGCTGTTCACCACGTCCATCTCCTGGCCCAGCACAGTCTTTCGTGCGATCTCGAAGAACCCGCCCGGCTCGGTGAGTAGCGCGTCGGCCTCGGCAACGGACATGACTGGGCTGGCTGTCACTGCGGTGACACTATCCGCTTGCCCGGCTACCATCCCCCGTGTCGTGCCCGGCTGAGAGCGACCCCCTGAGGCGAATGCGGCAGCCACCTGAGTGCCACCATCGACGTCGATCATCAGGCAGCTCGCGGACATCAGGCAGCTCGCGGAATCGGGTGTGCGGATGATTCCGCTCGACGGCCCCTTCTACGACCGGCTCAGGGTGGGCGAGGAGCTGCCCCGCCAGCCCTCGGTCGTCATCGACGAGGGCATGGCCGCGCTCTACCAGTCGATGATGGGAGAACGGCTGGCTATGGCACTCGACCACGCAACCAGCCAGAGCGTCACCGGAAGGCCCGGCCGGCTGGCCAGCCCCGGTCTGGTGATGCAGCTCTCAATCGGGCAGAGCACCACGATCAGCCGGCGGGCGATCGCCAACCTCTTCTACCGCAACGTTCGGCTGCTGCGGCCGGTGTTCATCGGGGAGTCGCTGGCCACCACCGTGACTGTTGCGGCTCTAGCCGACGGACGGACACGACCGGGCCGGGCCCATCGGGGCAAGGTGCTGGTCGATATCGTCTCCAGCGCCGACGGCGAACCAGCCGTTCGCTACCAGCGGGCGCCGCTGCTTCCCCAAAGCGGTGAGATCCAACCCGGCCACACCGATGATCTGGGCCGGAAGCCGGGGCTGGACTTGAACTCCTACGCCAGACTGGTTCCCGCCAACTGGGACTTCGGGTCGCTGGGACCCGCAACCGACTGGCAGGTCGGCGCCAGCGTCATCGACCCCGCCCGCGACGTGATCGACAGTGCTTTGGCGCTGGTCCGCCTCACCCACAACCTGGCGATGATCCACCGCGACGCCGCCTGCTCCCCCTACCCGGAGCGGCTGGTGTACGGCGGCCATGTGGTGGGACTAGCCCAGGCCTCGCTGTCGCGGGTGTTGCCCGGCATGGCCACAGTGGTGGGCTGGCACAACTGCGACCACACCGGCCCTGCCTTCGAAGACGATCTGGTCTCGTTCCGCCACACCCTCCTCGGCGTGTCTCCCGCCGGCGCAGGCCGGGTCTTCGCCGTGCGGGTCGAAGGCTTCGCCCACCGGGACAGCGCTCGCGAGGCAAGCCCGACCGGACACGGCGCCGAGTCCGCCGAGGCTGCTAAGGCTCCATCGGTCGCCAGAATCCTCGACTGGACCGTGCTGGCGGCAGCACCGTGACCAACCCCGAGCCGATACTCACGGGCCGGCGACGGCGGTGACCGTTTCGCTGGGTGAACTCCAGCCGCTATCGTTGCCGGCGCGGACCTGGACGTCGTAGGCCCTGCCTCTGGTGATACCTCCGAGTTCATAACTGGTAGAGAGCTCATAAGCGGTAGTGGTCGCGCTGGTGGCGAAGCTCTTCCATGGCCGCCACTCCGTTTCGCCCTCGAATCGGAGCCGAAATTGGTAGCGGGTGATTGTGGGATCGTCCGGGTAGTTCCAGGCAAGTGCGATTGCCCCATACTGTTCGTCCCTGGCCTCGAGGACTGTGGATGCCTTGAGGCCTGTGGGTCGCGAGGGAGACATTCCCTCTGTCAGGCCGACTATCCGGAACGGCGGCCCGGCGCCTAACTCCCGCACCCGCTCGACCAGTTCGCTCTGAGCCTCAGCCCGGGCATCCGAAGATTCCGACTTCCCTAAAAACAAGGAGGGGGCATTCCGGCTGTTCCAATCGTTCCAGAGTTCAGCAAGCTGGGCGGCCGTGTCCGGGTGCTCATCGATCAGGTTGTGCGTCTCTCCGGGGTCGTTACGCAGGTCAAAAAGAGCGGCCTCCTCCATAAAGCCAACATCACGAAAGCCAACATCACGGATAAGCTTGAAATCACCCGCCCGCACGGCGTACCTGGTGTTGGACCTATTGGTGTGCCACAAGCGCCAGAAGAGCACTTCATGGGGAGGGCCCGACGCCGTCCCTCGGATGAACGGGTCGAGATTGACTCCGTCCAAAGGCACCTCAGACAACCCATTATCTGGCACTGCACCGGCCAAGGCGAGAACAGTGGCGGTGATATCCAAACTGACCACGGGCAGATCGAAGGTCTCTCCCGCAGGCCATCGCGCGGGCCACGAAGCCAGGAAAGGCACACGTATTCCGCCTTCCGTGAGGTAGGATTTCCCTCCTCTGAATGGGGCGTTGTCTGACCATCCAAGTACCGCGCCTCCGTTGTCACTTAGGAAGAAGGTCACCGTGTTCTCCCATTCGCCGGACTCTTTCAGCGCCGACATCAGAAGTCCCAAGTTTGTGTCCAGCGAATCGATCATAGCCAGATATATGCGCCGTTTCGGGTCATCCACATGGCTGTACTTGTTGATGAGGCCGGAAGGTGCCTGCAGGGGCTCATGCGGGGCGTTATAGGAGAGGAACAGGAAGAATGGCTCGTCTCGTTCGTCACTGACGAATTCGATGGCACGGTCGGTGAGCGCGTCAGTCAGATAGCCGGAGAATTCGCCGCTTCCTCGGTCTTCGCTGAGAGGCTGCAGGAGCTCGTGAAACGGAGTAGCGGTTGTATCGACTCGATAGTAGTCATGTTCGCCGCCGCTGAAGCCGAAGAATGAGTCAAATCCGCGGTTGAGTGGATGAAAGACTGGCGCAGCACCCAGGTGCCATTTGCCGATGACCCCCGAGTAATAGCCGAACTCCTTCAGGCGGGAGGCGATGGTCTTCTCCGACAGCGGAAGGCCATGGTTGTCATCTGAAGGTGCGTACAACAAGTTGGTTTCGAACCCGAGACGCGCCGGGTGGCGGCCTGTCATGAGACCCGCGTTTGACGGGCCGCATCTTGAGTTGGCGACGTAGCCGTTGGAGAAGATGACGCCCTCTCGTGCCAGCCGGTCTATGTTTGGGGTGATGATGTCGGTGGCACCGTTATAGCTCACATCATTGTACCCCAGGTCGTCCACCAGAATCAGCAGAATATTCGGCGGGCCGTCAGCCCCACCAGCCTCAGCGCCAGGGTTGGATGAACAGGCTGCCTGGATGCTCATGAGAGCAATAACGCAGATCAGCCAGATTCGTCGGAGAGCAGACACCTGATGAAGCTTAGGCAGATCTGCAGCAGCCCCCCCCCCCCCCGGCGGCAGCGACGAGACCGGCACGGTCGGTATGATACCGCAGAGCAGCATGGACTATTCGCAGCCCCCCTACGAACAGTGGGATACCGCCCAACCGCACCCCGTCTGGGCGCACGCCCGGGCGCATGGTGGAGTGATCGAGATCAGCGACAGCCCCACAGCGACGCCGGCTTTCTTCACCACAACCTGGGACGACTCCAACCGGGTGCTGCGAGACTGGCGCACCTTTTCCTCGTCGATCAACGCCGAGCTGATGGGCCCCTACATGGGAGAGCTGATGCTGGCTCTCGACGGTACCGAGCACCGCCGCTACCGCAACCTGGTGGCCCGGGCTTTCCGCCGCTCGACTCTCGAGCGCTGGCGGGCGGAGCTGGTGGAACCCGTAGCTGAGGGTCTTCTCGACGAGATCGCACCGGCCGGGCAGGCCGAACTGGTGACTCAGCTCACCAGCAAGTTTCCTGTTCAGGTCATCTGCGGCATCCTCGGCGTGCCCGCGGACGACCACGAACAGTTCAACCGCTGGTCGCTGCAGATCATCTACGGTCCGCTCGATCCCGAGGCCGGGCTTGCTGCGTCTGACGCGATGCGCGACTATCTCGAACCCCTGGTAGAAGCCCGCCGGGCCGAGCCTGCCGGTGACCTGCTGTCGGAGCTGGTGCTGGCCGAAGTGGACGGGTGCCGGCTCAGCGACGAAAAGATCTACGGGTTCCTCCGTCTGCTGCTGCCGGCAGGCGCAGAAACGACCTACAGGGCCTTCGGGTCGTGCCTGCTGGCCTTGCTGGCAAGGCCAGCAGTGCTCGACAGGGTGCGGGCCGACCGGTCGCTGGTGCCGGCCGCGGTGGAGGAGACGCTGCGCTGGGAGAGCCCGGTGACGATGGTGTCGCGTGTGGCTGTCGCCGACGCCGAGATCTCCGGCTGCCGTGTGCCGCAAGGTTCGGCCGTCACCGTGCTCACCGGATCGGCATCGCGTGACGAAAGCCGCTGGGATGATCCACAGGTCTGGTCCCTCAACTGCACGCCTAAGCAGCATTTGGCCTTCGGCGCAGGCGTCCACCAGTGTCTAGGCATGCACCTGGCCCGCCTCGAACTCGAGGTGGGGGTCAACGCCGTGCTCGACCGGCTGCCGGGCCTCAGGCTCGATCCCGACGCCGAGATCCCACAAATCCAGGGCTATGCCTTCAGGAGCCCGCCGTCGCTTCCGGTGCTGTTCGACCCCGCCTGATTGCAACCCTCCACAAATGCATCAACGCGGAGCGGCAACCACCGAGCAGGTTATGTGTAGGCAGGGTCGGCGTCGGTTAGGCAGCGATGCCGTCGGCTCGCAGCTCGTCCAGGCGATCGCCCCAGCCGATTTCGCAGATCACCTCATCGGTGTGTTGGCCGAGCGCCGGCGCTGACGGATTCTGAAACGACGCAGGAGTTGCACTGAAACGAGCGGGAGCGCGATGCTGGCGCACCCGCCCCATGACCGGGTGATCGTGCTCTTCGAGTAGCCGGTTGTGCACCACTTGAGGGTCATCGGCGATTTCTTCCACGCCCACTACCACCCCGTAAGGCACATCGGATCGCTCCATCGCCTTCACCGCATCGGCCAGCGGCATTCGGGACGCCGCGGCATGAGCGGCCCGGAAGACCCGGCTGCTCGTTTCCTTGTGCTCCCAACGGTCGGCCACGGTGGTCAGACGCGGATCGGAGGAGTCGACTCCGAAAGCGCTTGCCATCCCGTGGAACTCGTCGTCGGTGAGCGCGGCGACCACGGCATGGCCATCTTTGAAGGCCACCGCCTTCTGGTTGACCATCAACGACTGCGCCAAGTGGGGTTGCTCGTTGTCCAAAGCGACCTCATGGGCGGCAGCGTCCACATATAGGAAGGCCACAACAGCGTCCAGCATGGCGAGATCGATGTGCTGACCGCCGGCGCCCCGCTCCCGCGCGAAAAGCGCTGCTGTGATGGCCTGGCAGGCGGTGTAGGCGGTGATCTTGTCGGCCACGGCCTGGCGCAGGAATCGAGGCGACTTGTCGTTGATGCCGGTCTGGCTGGCCACCAGCCCGCCTTGGGCTTGCACTACCGAGTCGTATACCCGGCGGTGGGCGTAAGGGCCGTCGGGTCCGAAGCCCGACAGCGAGGCGTAAACGATGCCGGGATTGCGCTCGGCCGCTGCGTCATAGCCGAGGCCGAGCCGGTCAACGGCGCCAGGTCGCATGTTCTGCACAAAAACGTCGGCGGCGGCGATCAGGTCCAAGGCAATGGTGCGACCGCGCGGGTCTCGGCAGTCCAGTGCGATTGACCGCTTGCCCCGATTGCACACCTGGAACATGGCCGAGATGCCGCCCGAACTCACGCCCGCGTAGCGGCCGGGGTCGCCCAAGCCGGGCTGCTCTATCTTGACCGCCTCAGCCCCCTGGTCGACCAGCATGGCAACGGCCAGCGGGCCAGTGACCGCCGTGCTCATCTCGACGATGCGGACGCCTGCCATCGGCCCGGACATTGCGGCCCTCCCTAGTCCATGGTCTTGGCTGGTCGGGATCGCAGGCTACGCCCCCTGAGCGCGCTGGGGCGGCCGGCGCGCTGAGCGGACCGGGGCGGCCAGTTCAGGAGTCGGTGTAGTAGCCGGAGCCGAACACGAGGTCGTCGTGTAGAACGGCCCAGCTCCGCTTCGGCTCCTCCTCTCCGGAGACCGGGTTGGTGAACCGGTAGTTGGTCCAAACGCCCTCAGGGGTGGCGCTGTTCAAGACGCCTTGCACGATGAACGCTCCGGTGCTGTCCTGCAGGTCGTAGAGGTTCTGCCCGACCAGATCGGGATTGGCGGCATGGGCTTGGGGCACACCCTCGATGTTCAGCACGTACAAGTAGACCTCGCCGTCGATGTAATCACCGCTGCTGGTGAACTCCTCAAAGGCCGCCTCGCCAATGTCATCGTAGCGCTCGACAGCATCCGCGACCTGCGCTCTGACCTTCTCCTCAATGACCTTCTCCGCAATCACCTGACCGATCTCGACCGGATCGTCCCCGGTGCCGCAAGCGGAAGCCAGCAGGGCCAGAGCTGAGACAGCTACAGCAACAACACGAAGAGAACGCCTGCACATGGATCTACCAGCCTCCCAATGTTCGGTAACAGTTGACAAGCTAGTGACCTTACCGCAGACCAGTGGCTCTACCGCAGATGTCTGACGGCTGCCGCTGAACTCTTGATCGCGCCTGCGCGCTGCTCTGTCATAGGTGTTCGCTAGCTTCGGAGGCGTGCCGGCAATTCGTCGGCGCGCAGAAGAAGCATCGGATAGAGAGGAGCGTCACATGGCGAGGTTGCTGGAGAGGCTGAAGAACCTGCTGGGCGGCCCGAGCGGGAGGCGGCAGTCGGAGAAACGGCATGAGGAGATCAGCTACTTGCAACACCAGATCAACGACTTCGAGAACTACCGAGAGCTATGCGACGAACTCAGCGCTGAGTGCCCCATCATCACCAAACGCGGCGAGGAGGTTCTGGCCATTGGCAAGAACGCAGCTCTGCTGGAGTCCCGCAGTTCCGGGGCGCGGTACGGAGGCACCAGCCACGGCCTGTCGCTCCGCGTTGCCAAGGGCATCTACTACCGACCGAGCGTCCACAGCGGAAAGGTGACCCGCGGAGCGGACACGCCCACCTTGATCGACACCGGCGGCACCTTCACGGTGACCAATATGAGAGCCGTCTATCACGGCCCAACCCAGAACCGAGAATGGATGTGGAACAAGCTGATTGCCTTGAACGTCGAGCGCACAGGCTCTGACTTCTACTTTCAGCTGCCTGTCTCGAACCGCCAGCGCGTGTCGGGAGTCCTACTAGATGCGAACGCGGTGGACTGGATGCACCAGCGTGTCCGCTTCGGGCTGGCCCTGTATCAGGGGCGCTCTGACGACTTTGTGCAAGCGATGCGCAATCGCCTGACCGAGTTGGAAGCCGAAGCCGCCGCAGCATCGCTGCCCTAAGCCTGAGACTGGGCCGCCGGGGCGGCCCGTGGGTTCGGTAGGGGTGGCCGCAGCATCGCTGCCGCTGCCTGAAGCCTGAGACGACGCAGCTCGTCTGAAGAGCAGACCGTCGGATTGCGGCTATAACTTCTGGCGTGCTGATCGTCGTGTCGCCGGCCAAGTCGCTTGACTACTCCTCGGCGCTGCCCACCAAGAAGCACTCGCACCCCAGGATGCTCGACGACGCGGCACAGCTCGTAGATGTGATGCGGCGCAAGTCGCCCCACGATCTCATCGAGATGATGGGCATCTCCGACAACCTGGCAGAACTCAACCATGAGCGCTTCAACGACTGGGAGGCGCCGTTTACGCCCGACACGGCCCGCCCGGCGCTGCTGACGTTCGCTGGCGACGTATACCGCGCCATGGATGCGTCAGCCACGTTCACGCAGCGCGACTACACCCACGCCCAGAAGATGCTGCGCATCCTGTCAGGGCTGTACGGGCTGCTGCGGCCCCTAGACCTCATGCAGCCGTACCGGCTGGAAATGGGCTCAAAGCTCGCCACCGCACGCGGCCGCAACCTCTACGCGTTTTGGGGCGAGCGCATCACCGACGCCCTCAACGCTGACCTGGCGTCTAGCCCCGGCACGCCCGCGGTGGTCAACCTTGCCTCCAACGAGTACTTCCGCTCAGTCGACACAAAGCAACTCGACGGGCACCTCGTGACCCCGAAGTTCTTGGACGGAAAGCTCGCCGGCGACGGGCGCCAAGCAGGCGCCGACCAGGGTCGGGCCCACGAACCGCGGGTGATGGGATACTTCGTCAAGCGGGCGCGCGGCGCGATGGCCGGCTGGATGATCCGCAACCGCGTTAAGACGATGAGGGGGCTACAGGCCTTCGACGGGCTCGGATACCGGCACAGCCCGCAGCGCTCCACGTTGCGCAAGCCCGTCTTCGTGCGCTGGTCGTGACCTGCGGCCTCGGCCGGGGCAGGCGGCCCGCGGTTCGCTAGCCCTCCGGATCGGCAAACATCGCCGCGGCGGCGACGGTCGCCTCCTCGTCGGACACGTCGCGCAAGTGCGTGGCGATTGACCACTCGTGGCCGAAGGGGTCGCGGATCATGGCGAATCGGTCGCCCCAGAACATGTCCGTCGGCGGCATCAGCACCTCGGCACCGGCCTCAGCGGCCTTGTCGACCACGGCGTCGCAGTCGGTTACATAGCGGTGAAGTGTCACGGTTGTGACCCCCGTGGCCGATGGCGACGATTCCTTACCGTCCATCATCTCGGGGAAGTCGTCCGCCAAGAACACCACATGTCCGCCGATCTCGACCTCGGCGTGGACGAGGCGGCCGTCCGGGGCGGGCAGCCGGCGGCCGACAACCGCACCGAAGGCCTCAACATACCAGTCGACCGCCGCTGCGGCGCCTTTGATGCAGAGATACGGCACCACGTGCGTGCGGTCAGCAGGGATGGGGTCAACAGCGTTCATGGGCTTCCTCCTGGTGATCGGGCGCTAGAGCGTACTCCGAGGGTCGTCGTACGCCCGGCTGTGCCCTTCGTGCGAGCGCTCCCCCGGCTGTGCTATTCGAGTTCGGCATGATCGTCACCGCTAGGTTCGCGGGTGCCCTTCGTGCGAGCGCTCCCCCGGCTGTGCTATTCGTAAGGCGGTGAGCGGCGGTGCATCGCGAGGCGACCTCCAGAGGCTGGATCTGCATGATCGGCTCTCGCGGGCCGCCGCGGAGCTGGCCAAGCGCTCGGGCCGAGATCGCCACGATGTGGCCGTGGTGTTGGGCTCAGGCCTGGGCGGCTACCCGGTATCGCTCGACGGCGCCATCGCGGTGCCGTATGCGGAGCTGCCGGGCTTTCCGGCGCCCACCGCCTCGGGTCACGCCGGGGTTGCCTACTCGGCACTAGCGGACCGCAACCGGGTGCTGCTGATGTCGGGGCGAGTTCACGCCTACGAGGGCCGCTCAGCCGACGAGATTGTCTTCGGTGTGCGCGTCGCGGTCACGGCGGGATGCCGTGTGGTGGTGCTCACCAACGCCGCCGGGGGCTGCGGTGATCACCTGGCCGCGGGTGACCTTGTTTTGATCACCGATCATGTGAGCCTGGCAGGGCTGAGCCCGCTGGAAGGCCCCAACGACGAGCGCATCGGGCCCAGATTCCCGGACATGACCGATGTGTACTCGCCAGCGCTGCGCGCCGAGGCCCACGCGGCCGCAGACCGGGCGGGCTTCAGCCTCAAGGAAGGCGTGTACTTCTGGTTCCGCGGCCCGATGTTCGAGACGCCGGCGGAGATCCGCATGGCCCAGGCGCTGGGCGGTTCGCTGGTGGGGATGTCCACCGTCCCGGAGGCCATTGCGGTGCGCCACATGGGGGCGCAGGTGCTGGGCATTTCGCTGTGCACCAACCTGGCGGCCGGCATCTCTGAAGCGCCGCTTTCGCACGACGAGGTGGTAGCAGCCGGGGCCTCGGCATCTGCCCGCTTCGGCGCGCTCCTCGACGAGCTACTGCCGGCGCTGTGAACCAGATCGGTTAGGGGCAGGCGCCCCAGGGCGCCGCGCCAGATCGGTTAGGGGCAGGCGCCCCAGGGCGCCGCGCCAGATCGGTTCAGGGGCAGGCCGCCAGGGCGATGCGAACGCAGACGAACCCAACCGCGCACTCGATGTCATGTCAGTTTCGTCAAATCAGTCAGGTCACAGCTTCGGTGTCAGGTCAGCTTCGGTGTGAGGCGCATCAGAGCGCGTCTCAGAAGTCCCGAAGCCGCGTCAACCTTCCAAGCGTTGCGGGGCAAAGGGTGGGCTTCGACAGCCCAGGCCGATGCGGTCTCGGCCAGCGCGGTCGTATCTTGCAGGCTGGCGCCTATGAGACGGCGCTCGCTACGGCGGGCGCGATAGGGCACAGGTGCCACCGCGCCCAGGGCGATGCGGGCGGAGGCAACGGTGTGGCCGTCGTCGGCGAGGCGCAGCGACACAGCAGCCGAACAGACCGCGAAGTCGCCGGAATAGCCGGCGAGCTTCTCGAACGCGGCGCGACGGGCGCGGGCTTCAGCGGACACTTCCACAGCGGTCAGCAGCTCCCCGGGGGCTAGCGCCGGCTCGCCGGGCCCCTTGTAGAGGCGGCCGATCGGCAGACGGCGGATCGGCTTGCCCGAAGAGGGAGAAGCCGTCAGCGCTGCGGCGCCGAGAGCCAGCAGCCCGGTGGCCAGATCCGATGGCGTGACGGCCTGGCAGCGGTGCCCGCCGATCACTGCGTGCTGGAAACGGTGATCGCCGAGCACTGCGTAGCACGGGCACTTCCACCCGCCCCTTTTGTAACACGGGAACCCGTTGCGGTAGAAAGAGCAGCGCTTTTGTTGCAGCAGATTGCCGCCCACGGTCGCCAGCTCTCTGATCTGGTGGGTGGCTAGCGCCTTAAGAAGATCTGCGAGCATCGAATCGCCGTTGAGCGAACCTTCGGCCGGGTCGGATGCAAGGACATGACGGCGCAGGTCTTCCAATGTGACGGCGGCGCCGATGCTCAGACCGCCGTCTGGGGTTTGACGTAGCCGTCGCATCGAGCGAACCGACGTCACGTCGATCAGGTGCACCGGCGAGCGGAGGCCCTGGCGGGCCGCCACCAGCAGGTCGGTGCCACCTGCGATGTAGTCACCGGGCCCTCCGTCGGAGGCCGCTACCGAGGCCTTGGCGGTTGTCGTTTCGGCGACCGTCGCGGGCCGCTGCACGGACTGCACGGTGTGTTCCGGGGCCAGCGCAGGCGCGGCGAGACGCCGACGGGTGCCGCGGGCGCCGCAGCGGTCGAGCAGCCAGAACACGCCCAGCGGGTACAGCCGGCGAAGCAGCTCCGTCCACCACAACCTCGGGCGTCTCAGCACCAAGCGAGGCCGGGCCGCCGCCGGTGCCTGGGCCCTGTCGGCGAACGCGGGCCGGGCACCCTCAAGGGGCGACGCCCGGGTGAAGCCCCGCAGCTTGTCGGGAGTGATGGGCAGGTCGCGCACCCTGACTCCGGTGGCGTGAGCCACGGCGTTGGCGACCGCCGCTGGCGTAGGCACCAGCCCGATCTCGCCGAGACCCTTGGCGCCGTACGGCCCGGCCGAGTCGTAGCCGTCCAGCAGCACCGCCCGGATCGCCGGCAGATCGGCGGCACGGGACGCGGCGTACTCCGCCAAGCTCGGATTGACCAGCCGTCCCTGCTCATAAACGAGTTCCTCCCCCAGTGCCGCGCCCAGCCCCATTGCCACCGCGCCAGTCACCTGGCCTTGCGCTGCGGCCGGGTTGAGCGCGGCGCCCGAATCATGCACCGACACCACGTCGGTTACCCGCACCTCGCCGGTGTCGCGGTCGACCTTCACCTCCACAGCCTGAACGCAGATTCCGTAGGCGGGCGTAAAATGCGAGCGGCCCGTTTGCTTGTCCATCTTGTCCACGTCGGTGAGATAGCTGCCCTCCGCCGAGATCTGCCCGGAGGCCGCGCCCTGCTCGGTCAGAGCCACGAGATCTCCGACAGATACGGCGTCTGCGCCGTATCGGGCCTCGCCGTCGACGAGACGCACCCGCGACGCCGACGAGCCGAACTTCTCCGCCGCGGCGCGCTTGATGATCTGCGCCGCTCGGCGGGACGCGTCGGCCGTGGCGTGACCGCCCCAAACCGTGCCCCGCGACGACCACGCGCCCAGGTCTAGGGGCGCGTTGTGGCTGTCCATCATCGTCGCAGACACATCGTCGAAGGCGATGCCCAGCTCGTGCGAGACGATCTGGCGCAGCAGCGTGGCCTGGCCGGTGCCAGCGTCGGACCCGGCGAAGCGCACGCGCGCGGTGCCGTCGGTCAGCACGTCCACCGCCGCCTCGCTCAGCTCGGAGTGCTCGAAGGCGTTGGCGCCCGACACATGGATCGCGGCGGCTACGCCAACGCCCTGGCCGCTGCCGGCGAGTTCCTGTTTGGCGTCCCAGCCGATCTCGGCACGGGCGCGTTCGAGGCATTCTGCAAGCCGGGCCGTGCCGAGCCGCCAGCCCGTGAGCGTCACGTCGCCATCACGGCAGGCGTTACGCAAGCGCAAGTCGATGCGATCGATGCCGAGCTGCCCGGCGAGTTCGTCGATCTGCGACTCCATCGCGAACGTCATCTGCGGATTGCCGTAGCCTCGAAAAGAAGCCGGCGGCTGCCTGTTGGTGTAGACCAGTTTTGCAGTGGTCTCACAGCCTTCGAGACGATAAAGGTTGGCGGCCAGCATGGTGGCGTAGACCGCCACCGACGGCCCGGCGTGGTTGTAGGCACCGTTGTCCACCCCGATGCGGCCTTCGCGGTGGGTGAGCCGCCCGTCGCTGCTGACGCCGGTGGTCAGCTCGACGCGGAACGGGTGGCGCACCGCGGTGGCGGCGAACTCCTCGGCGCGGTCGAGCACGAGACGCACCGGACGTCCGGGGACGCGCATCGCCAGCGCCGCGGCGATCACCTCGTGAGATCCGGCTTTGGCCTTGGCCCCGAAGCCTCCGCCGACTGCCGCCGGGTGGGTGCGAACCTGATCGATGCGCAGCCCGAGCATGTGGGCGACCTCTTTGCGCACGAAGTACGGCGCCTGCGTGGACAGCCAAAGGCAGAGGCGCTCAGCGCCGGGATCCCAGCGCGCCACCGCAGAGTGCGGCTCCAGGCAAACGTGCGCCGCCGGGGGATAGTTGTAGGTGCCTTTTACGGTTACGTCTGCGGCGGCGCGTGCCGCTTCGAAATCGCCGTAGGCGCGTGTGATGCGCATAGCGACGTTGTCGGGCGCGTGGTCGTGGATCACAGCCCGTCGCTTCGGCCGAGCGGCGCCAGGCCTGTGGCTGCGCTCGCGGCCGCGCGCGTCGGCGGGTGGGTGGAGCGTCGCAGGACGCGGTTTGTAGTCGACTTCGATGAGCCTGAGAGCGGCCGCTGCCGCTGCCTCGGTCTCCGCGGCCACAGCCGCCACCTCCTCACCGACGAAGCGGACTCGGTTGCGGGCCATGGCCGAGCGATCACGGAACGGATCGCCGAGATGGAGATAGGTCTGCTCGCCGAAGTCGGCGGCCGTGACCACAGCGGCCACACCCTCTAGGGAGCGGGCGCGGGCCGTGTCGATGCTGCGGATGTCGGCGTGAGGGTGGGGGCTGCGCAGAACCCTGGCGGTGAGCGTGTCCGGCAGCTGGACGTCGGTGGTGTAGAGCGCAGTGCCCGAAGTCCGCTCATCCCATCCGGTCGGGCGAACCCGCTGGGCTAGAGCCATCAGCAGCGGCTCTGGGCGCTACTGGGGCGCGCGGCGGGTGGCCGACTCCGCCGCCAGCGCGTCGACGATTCCGCCGTAGCCGGTGCACCTGCAGAAGTTCCCGGCAAGGGCCGTCCTCAAAGCTGCTGGCGACAGGGTGCCGTCGGCGGTGCTGTCCGGCGAGCCCGTCTCAGCGAGCATCTGCCAGCTGCGCGCCACCATCCCGGGGGTGCAGTACCCGCACTGCAGGCCGCCAAGATCGGCGAAGGCCTCCCGAAGCGGCTTTGCGTCGGCTGCAATGCCTTCGACGGTGCGCACCGGCTCGTCCACACGCAGAGCCAGCACCAAGCACGACGGCAGCGCCCGGTCGCCCACCAGTACGGTGCACGCCCCGCAGTCGCCCCGCCCGCAGGCGTCCTTGGCGCCCGTTAGCCCTAGCCGGTCGCGCAGCACGTCCAGCAGACGAGCCGCCGGAGGCACGTCCACTGTCACGGCCTCGCCGTTTACGTTGAGGCCTATGAGCACTCTGCGACCCTAGCCCGCCGGCTCCGGTTGGTTCAGTGGCCCCGGCGCGGTGGGTTCAGCGACAGCAGCCCGGTGGCCCCGGTTGGTTCAGTGGCCCCGGCGCGGCGGCCCCAGCGCGGTCTGGCGGCCCTAGCCCACCGGCCCCAGCGCGGTCTGGCGCGCAGCTGTGGAACACCGGCGCATCTACTATCGCTAGCCGTGCGCCTCGAGAGACTGATCAATCCGCGCTCGGTGGCGGTGGTGGGCGCCTCAGAGCGCCCCTCTATCGGGCGTTCGGTGGTGGAGAACCTTCAGCTTCAGGGCTTCGCCGGGAAGATCACGCCGGTGAACCCGAAGTACCACCGGGTGCTCGGGCTGGAGTGCCGCCCCGGACTGCTACACCTCGACGCGCCGCCCGACGTGGTGGTGTTCTGCCTGAGCCACGCTCGCGTGGCTGAGCCGTACCGGCTGCTTCCCGAGATTGGAGCGGGCGCGACGGTGATATTCGACGGAGGCTTCGCTGAGGCAGGCGACGACGGCCGCAGGCTCCAGGAGGAGATCGCCAGCATCAGCCGAGAGGCCGGCATCGCCCTGTGCGGCCCGAACTGCATGGGCGTGCTCAACCCAGCCCGCGGCGTGAGCGCATACGCCCAGCTGGTCCACGACCCGGCTCAGCTTCCGGGCAACGTCGGACTGGTGTCGCAGAGCGGATCGGTGTGCATCGCCATGATGACCGACACGCGGCGCTTCGGCTTCTCGGTGGTCGTTTCGTCCGGCAACGAGGCTGTGGTGACGACGGCCGACTACATCGAATACCTGGTCGACGATCCCGCCACCGCGGTGATCGCCGTGTTCACCGAGTCGGTAGCCAACGGCGAGCGTTACACCGCGGCGCTCGACGCGGCGGCTGCGGCCGGCAAACCGGTCGTGGTGCTAAAGGCCGGGCGCACCGCCCGGGCGCGGCAGGCCATCGTCAGCCACACCGGCGGGCTCAGCGGCGGCTCGAAAGTCTTCTCAGCGGTGCTGCGAGCCCATCGGGCCATCGAGGTTGACGGGCTCGACGAGCTGACTGAGGTCGTGGCCGCGTGCCAGGCCGCTCGCCTGCCCTCCGGCAACCGCGCCGCGGTGGTGACCGCCTCGGGAGGGCTGGCAGAACTCGCGCTCGACGCTGCCGACGTCGCAGGGATCGAGCTGCCGCCGCTGTCGCCGGCCGACCGGGCGGCCGTTGAGTGTTTCATGGGGCCTCTGGCTGGTGACGGCAACCCTCTCGACGCCTGGGGCAGCGGCCAGTTCACCGTGAACCTTCCTCAGGCGCTGGCCGTGACACGCGCTTCGGCCGACTTCGACGTGGTGGTATTGACCCACGACGCTTTCGACGGCCAGCCGATCGGCGGTGCCGACGCCGCTGAGGGTTACACGCCGCTGCTGGCCGCCTCCGCTGCGGTGAGCGACAAGCCGCACTACCAGATCAACACCCGTCCGGGGCTGATGCACCGCGACCAGGTGGCGGTGCTCGCCGCTGCGGGCGGCGCTGCGCTCGGCGGGTTGCACCAGGGGCTCGCAGCGATCTCCCGCCTGGCTTGGCACTCACAGTGGGCTCGCCGGCCAGCGCTGGCAGAGACCCCATCGCTGGGGCTGGTGGACAGCGTTTGCCGAGAACGCGGCGAAGTCGGCCGATCCGGTCGGGCTGCGATCAACGAGCACGACTCGATGACAATCCTGCAGGCCTACGGCGTTCCAGTGGTCCAGCGCCACATGGCACCTGCGCCCGACGGTGCGGCCGGGCGTAAAGCCGGGTTCGCCAAAGCGCTGGCGGCTGCGAAGCGGATCGGGTTTCCGGTGGTGCTCAAGGCCGTGTCGGACGAGATCGCCCACAAGTCTGAGCGCGCGCTGGTGCTCACCGGCATCGCGGACGCAGCCGCGCTGGAAAAGGCGTGGAGCGAGCTGGCCTCGCGCGTCAGCGCGCTTGCCGAGAACGTGGAAGGGGTGCTCGTGGCCGAGATGCTCAGCGGCGGAGTGGAAGTGTTAGTCGGCGTGAGCCGCGACCCGGTGTTCGGGCTGACGGCGGCGTTTAGCCTCGGCGGGATCGCCGCCGACCTGGCCGGTGACGACGACACGGCTCTGCGACCGCTGCCGTTGCGGGCGGACGATGCCGAAGCGATGATTGGCGAGGTGCGCGCCGCTCCGCTGCTGCACGGCTTCCGGGGCGCTCCGCCCGCAGACATCTCGGCGCTGGCAGAGTGCATCGAGGCCGTTGCCTGCTTCGCCTGGGCCGAGCGCGACCGCATAGCTGAGATCGACCTCAATCCGGTGATCGTCGGGCCTATCGGCGAGGGCTGCGCAGCAGCCGACGCCCTGATCG
This sequence comes from Acidimicrobiales bacterium, assembly GCA_965214945.1. Taxonomy (GTDB): domain Bacteria; phylum Actinomycetota; class Acidimicrobiia; order Acidimicrobiales; family Aldehydirespiratoraceae; genus JAAXHB01. The sequence continues at coordinate 2,634,515 of OZ244029.1, forward strand.
TGCCCCTATTTTGTGGCGACACGAGCTAGAGACGACAATGACCGCTGAGCACACCGAAGACGGCCGTGTTGTTCATGAGACCGACGGCCCGGTCAGCATCATCACCATCGACCGGCACCACAAGCTCAACGCCATCAGCCCTTCGCTCATGCACGCCTGGTGGCACGCACTACGGGCCGCTGAAGCGGACGAGACCACCAGCGTGGTGCTGCTGCGCTCGGAGGGCCGGAGCTTCTGCGTGGGCTTCGACATCTCGGGCCAGCCCGACCCCGACCACCGGAGCTACGGCAACGACGCTCTCGGCAGGCACGCCATGCTGGCTGAGGGTTTGGAGTTCATGCTGGCGCACTGGTACCTGCGCAAGCCGGTGATCGCCGCCGTGCAGGGCCATGCCTTGGGCGGAGGGTGCGAGATTGCCTTGCTGTGCGACATCACCATCGCGGCTGACGACGCCCGGTTCGGCGAGCCCGAGATCAGGTTCTCCGATCCGGGGCCGGGCCTGGTGATGCCGTGGATCATCGGCTTCAAGCGGGCCCGCGAGCTGCTGTACCTCGGCGACATGATCGACGCCGCCGAGGCTTTGCGCATTGGGATGGTCAACCGGGTGGTGCCCGCTGAGGATCTGCGCTCGGCGTCGCTGGCTTACGCCCACCGGATGGCGCTGATAGCCCCGGAGGCTCTGGCCGCCGTCAAGCTCGGGATCAACCGAGGCGCTGATGCGGCCGGCTTCCGCTCGGCTCTTCACGCCGGCCTCGATGTGGTGGCCCCCGTCTACGCCGCGGAGACCACCGTAGGTGAGGAGTTCCGCGACCGAGCTGCCCGAGACGGCCTCAAGGCCGCGTTGGCGTGGAGACGAGCCCAGTTCGACCAATAACCGCGGCGGCATCAGCCGTTGCCGGAGATCCCCCAGGTTGCCGGAGATCCCCCAGGGGGAGCGCTGCCAGCAGGGGACGCGCTGCCAAGATCCCGACGGATCGGGCAGGAGGATCGGGCTGGTGCTCGGACGCGGCTAAGCGGGCGGCGCCACGGTGAGAGCGCGGGCGGTCAGTTCGGCGGTCAGGCGAGGGACGACCTGCTCCCAAGGGCCCACGATGCCCACATCCACCTGATCGAATATCTCGGCGGAGGGGTTGGAATTGACCGCCAGGATCACTCCGGCGTTGCGGATGCCGACGGTGTGGTTGAAGCGTCCGCTGGAGCCGACCGCCACCAGCAGCCTGGGCGCCACGGCGTGACCGGTGACCCCGATCTGGCGGTTGCGGGGCAGCCAGGCCTTGTCGGTGACCTTGCGGGTGCCGCCCAAAGCGGCACCGCCCAAAGCAGCGCACAGCTCGTCGATCACCGGATAACCCGCAGGGTCGACCCCCTGCCCGAGCGCGACTATCGCCGCGGCGCGGCGCAGCTCGCCCACATCGGAGTCGTCGCGCTCAACTGAGACGGTGCGCACACGGGCCGGCTCGGGCGCGGCGAGCATCTGCATCTCCGGGGTCGGTGCAGCAGGGCGCGGCGGCCGTCGGTTGAGCACGCCGGGGCGTATCGTTGCCATCTGCACCGGCGAGCGAGACCGGATCGGCGCTTCGACCTGACCGCCGAAAGCCGGCTTCCAGGCGACCAGCCGACCGTCGCCGCCGATCTCGATGCCCACGGCGTCGCCTGTGAGCCCCCATCCGCAGCGGGCGGCCACCACTGACGCTACGACCCGGCCCGAGCGGGTGCCCTCAGTCAGCAGCGCCCATGGGAGCTCCGCGTTGGCTGCGGCGGCCAGCGCGTCGGCCAGCTCGACGGGCTCAGCGGGCTGGCCTGGAACGGCCGCCGGGATCACCAGCAGGCGGTCGGCGCCGGCCGCTCCCAAGCAGGCCAGCGTGTGGTGCTGGCCGGGGTCGACGGCCACTGAACCGCCGAAGGAGGCCAGGCCGCTCTCGGTGGTGACTGCGGTCACCGTGGCAGGGGTGCCTTCATCGGACATGGCGCGGGCAAGCTCGGCGGCTTCGCCGAGCAGCTCAGCGCCGATGTCGGCACCCGTAAAGAAACACCACAGCTCGTGCCTGCCGGCTGGCGCGGGTCGGCCCATCTCGTTTCGCACTGAGCCGGCCGCAGCCGAACCGTCCTGAACAGAGCCGCCCGCAGCCGAGCTGGCCGTGTCGACGGCGGCGGACGACGCGCCGTCGGAGAACGCTCCCAGCTTCACCAGCAAGTCCACGGCTTCCGGCACGGACGCGGCTCTCACGGGATTTCGGGTCGGTTTGAGCACCCGCACCGGCCCGACCGAAGTCGGCGATCCCGCAGCCCCTAGCTGGTCGGACGCAACGCCAAGATCAGCGGCGGCGAGGCGCGAGATGCGCTCCGCGGCCACGGCGTCGCGCTGTTCGGGGGGCGCCTTGGACGGGTAGGTGAGCCGCTCGGCTGCCGACAGCATCACAGGCAGCCGGCCGGTGACAACACGAAAGCCGTGGTCGGTCTCCAGGCGGGCCGTAAACGAGCCGCCAGACCCATCGTGGATCTCAAGGCCCCGCACACCGGCAGCGAAAGGCAGGCCCAGCAGCTCGGCGATCTCGGGGGGCACTTGGCCGGTGTCGGCGTCAAGGGAGTTGAGCCCGGCGAGCACCAGGTCGAACGGCCCTTCCAGCCGCAGCGCCGCGGCGAGCGCCCTGGCGGTGGCCAGCGTGTCGCTTCCGGCGAGCGCCGGATCGCAGACGTGAACACCGCGGCTGGCCCCGGCAGCGATCATCTCGCGCAGCGTGTCCTCAGCCGGCGGCGGCCCCATCGTGAACACGACCACCTCGCCGTCATCGCCGGCGAGCTCCAGCGCTTTGGCGTTGGCCCGGCGGCAGTAGGCGTTGGTCTCCAGCGGCACGCCGCGGCGCACAACCCGCCCGTCGGCCATACGGAAATGGGAAGGCGCAGTGATCTGCTTGGACAGAACGGCGATGCGCATCACGGGCCTAGCCGAGAGCCGCGCCCCGCGGACGACGGCCGTTCAAACCCGTGGCACATGCAGGGGCAAACGTTACAGGAGCGGGCCCCGCGACGATCGTAGTGTCCGGCGGGCCGATCAGAAGACATGGCAGCTCAAAAGACATGGCAGCTCAAAAGACATCGTCGAGACAGAGCCAAGGTCGAGACAGAATCAAGAAGGTCACAGAATCAAGAAGGTCAAGGTCGGCTAGAGGGTGAGGCCGAGGCGGTCGGCTAACCCTGTTCGCTGAAGCTTGCCGGTGGGGCCTTTGGGGAGTTCGTCGAGCATGAGTATCCGTCTCGGCGTCTTGAACGCGGCAAGCGACGCCGACAGATGTCGGCGAAGGTCGGATTCGCCGACCAGCGCGCCCTGCTCGAGCACTACCGCTGCGGCCACCTCCTCGCCGAGCTTCGGATGCGGCATGGCGAAAGTCACCGCCTGAGCCACTTGCGGATGGCTGAGCAGCGCCTCGTCCACCTCCAGCGGCGACACTTTCTCGCCGCCACGGTTGATTTGCTCCTTCAGCCGCCCGGTGATGAACACGTAGCCGTCGTCGTCGACGTATCCCTCGTCGCCGGTGCGGAACCATCCGCCGGTGAATGCTTCGGCGTTGGCGGATGGGTTGTTCTCGTAGCCGTCGGTGACGGTTTCGCCCCTAATGGCGATCTCGCCCCGACGGCCTGCGGCTTGCACAGGGCGGCCGTCGCCGTCGACGACCGCTAGCTCAAGGCCGGCGGGCAGCCCCACTGAGCGGGGCTTAGCCGTGCCGGGGGGCAGCGGGTTGGCGCACATCTGGTGGGCGGCTTCGGTCATGCCGTAGGCCTCGATCACGGGCACGCCGAACAGCTCGGTCAGCGCATTCAGCACCGGCGCGGGCAGTGACGCCGACGACGACCGCACGAAACGCAAGCCCGCAGCTCGGGCAGCGTCTCGGTGGCGCGTCGAGCGGGCGATCACCATCTGGTGCATGGTCGGCACTGCCGTGTAATAGGTGGGTCGCAGAGAGCGCAACCAGCCGAAGAAAGCGAAGGCATCAAAGCCGGACGTGCACACGGTCGAGCCGCCCGCCGCCAACGGCGCCAGCAGCGCGGCCATCAGTCCGTGAATGTGGAACAGCGGCATCACGTTGAGCGACCGGTCGGAGGGCGTCAGCGCCAGCGACTCGCCGATCGCCGACGCGGAGCGGACCAGGTGACGCTGGCGCAGCGGAACGATCTTGGGCCTCGAGGTGGTGCCAGATGTGTGCAGCACCAAAGCGATGTCGTCCGCGCCGGGCTCGCGGCCTACGGCGAGGCCCGAGCGAGCCGGGAGACCGGCGGGCGGACGGGCGCCTGGAGGATTCTCGGCGGTCAGATCGAGCTGGCCGGAGGTTCCGGTGAGCGTCAGTGAAAGCACGGGCGCCTTGACGCGGGCCGCGGCCCGACCTGCTGACAACTGTGGCGCTGCGGACGTCCTGGCGGCCGTTTCCCGTGCTGCAGCCTCGCGGGCTTCGGCACCGGTGTCGCCGGGCTGAGTGATCAAGGCTGCGACGCCCAGGTCGCGCATGCCGAACTGCAGCTCGCCGATGCGGTACTTCGGATTGAGCGGCGCAGCGCAACCCGTCGAAGCTGCCGCCAGGAACGCTGCGGCCATTTCCGGGCCGTTGGGCATCACCAGGGCGATCCGGTCTTTCGCGCCGAGCCCGAATCGGCGGAGCTGACCGCTGAGCCGGTCGGTCTCGGCCCGGAGTTCTGCGTGAGTCAGCACCAAACCCTCGACGTTCATGAGGGCCGGGTCGTTGTCGGCACCCTTGTTGAGCAGCTCCCGAACCGTGCCGGTCATAGCCGGAACAGGCTAAGCGCCCGTTTCATGCTCTCGTTGCCGGAGAGCATGGACCGAAGCGTGCCAGGTCATAGCCGGAACAGGCTAGGGCTGTGAGCGCTTCAGGCGCTCGTTGAGCATCGACGCCAAAGCGTAGACAGCGGAGATGGAGGGCGTCGGCGTGCCGGTAAGCCGGCCCAGCTCGGCGAACACACCCACAAGCGGGTCAATCTCCAGCGGGCGTCCGGCCTCGGCGTCTTGCAGCATCGACGTCTTGTGCTCGCCGACAGCCTCGGCGCCGGCGATGCGCCTGTCGATGCTGATCCTCAGGCGCACGCCAAGCGCTTTGGCGATGCCGACGGCCTCGGCCATCATCGCAGCGGCCAGCTCCCGAGTGGCCGGCGTGCGGCATATCTCGCCAAGAGTGGCGCCGGTGAGAGCGCTGATCGGGTTGAAAGAGAGGTTGCCGAGAGCCTTGACCCACACTTGCGCTCGAATGTTGGTGAGCACGCGCGCCTTGAACCCCGCAGAGGTCAACGCCGCGGCCAAGGCCCGAGCCCGCTTGGAGCGGACGCCGTCGAGCTCGCCCAAAGGGAAGCGGTCGCCCTCGATGTGGGTGACCACGCCGGGAGCGGTCTTGGATGCGGCCGGATAGGCGATGGCGGCCACGATCTGCTCGGCCGGCACAGCCGCGGCAATCGCGCCGTCGGGATCGAGGGTGTCGAGCCGGCGGCCGTCGTGGGGTCCGCCGTGGCGCTGAAAGTACCACCAGCCGATGCCGTTCTGCACCGGTACGATCACCGTGTCGGGCCGCAAAAGCCAGTGAAGCTCACCGGCCACGGCCGCGATCTGGTGCGCTTTCAGCGCCAGGATCACCGTGTCATGGGACCCGAGAGCCGAAAAGTCATCCGATGCCGCAAGCCCGGTGGCGACCGTCTCTACGCCGTCTGCCTCGATGAGCCGCAAGCCGTCGCGGCGAATGGCGTCGAGGTGCTCGCCGCGAGCTATAACAGCCACGTCGCAGCCCGCGGCCGACAGCCGAACCGCCATCATCCCGCCGATGGCACCGGCACCCACCACACAAATCCGCATAAGAGGCGATTCTGCCACGCGGCGTCCCAGACCGGCGGATCCGGGCCGACATCCGACATCCAACGACCACGGCAACCGCATGCGAACACTACTTGAGACCCGAGCACTACTTGAGACCCGAGCCGGGTCGACGTCTGGGCCGTCATCACGGCCCAGCATGTCGACGTCGGCGACAGCGGCGGGGCCGGGGCGGTGACGACGCTCGGCCTGAGAGCGCACGACCCTCGCCAGCTGGCCGAGGAGTGGCTGGCCGTCGACCCCGATCCCGAAGACCGGGCCAAGGTGCGACGGCTGCTGGACTCAGACGATCACGCCGAGCTGACAGAACGCTTCGGGGCGCGTCTGGCATTCGGCACGGCCGGAATGCGCGGCGCGGTGGGGGCCGGCCCGATGCGCATGAACCGCGTACTGGCACGCGTCGTGGCAGCGTCAGTCGCGGAGCGGATACTCAGAGACCGCCCAGCTGACCCGCACGTGGTGATAGGCCAAGACGCCAGACACCGCAGCCGCGACATCGCCGGCGATGCGGCCCGCGTTCTGGCCGCACGCGGTGTGCGGGTGACCAAACTTGCCGAGCCGCTGCCCACTCCAGTGCTGGCGTTCGCGGTGCGCCACCTCCGAGCCTCGGCCGGAATGATGGTCACGGCCAGCCACAATCCCCGCCGCGACAACGGTTGCAAGGTCTACTGGCGGGGCGGCGCTCAGCTTGCGGCGCCGGTGGACGCTGAGATCAGCGACATCATCGACCGGACTGAGCTGCTACCCGACGAAAGCCTCGCATCGGATGACCACCGGCTGATCACAGTCGCTGATGACAGTCTGCGGCAGGCGTACGTCGAAGCCGCAGTGGGGCTGCTCGATCCCAGGGGGCCGCGCACAGCCCGCATCGCTTACACCCCGCTGCACGGCGTGGGCGCTCAGACGTTCCTGCGGGCCGCGTCGGCGGCCGGGTTCGAGACGCCGGCGGTGGTGTCCGAGCAGGCCGAGCCCGACCCCGACTTCCCGACGGCGGCGTTTCCCAACCCGGAGGAGCCCGGTGTGCTTGACCGGCTGATCAGCCTGGCGTCCGCGGTGTGCGCCGATGTGGCGCTGGCGCATGATCCCGACGCCGACAGGCTGGCCACGGCAGTACCCGACGGCTTGCGTTGGCGGCTGCTCACCGGCGACGAGCTGGGCTGCCTCCTGGCGGAGCATCTGCTCAGCCGTCAGCCGCGGCTACCGCCCGAATCGTCGCAGCAGCCAGAAGCGCAGGCCCGCACCGGTCGGCGGCGGCTGGTGATCAGCACGGTCGTGTCGACTCGGCTGCTCGGCAAGATCGCGGCCCGTCACAACGCCGACTGGGTGGAAACGCTCACCGGCTTCAAGTGGATCATGAAAGCCCGCCAGGAACGAGCCGCCAGCCACGACCTAGTGCTCGCCTATGAGGATGCGCTCGGCTACGCGGCCGGCGGCACTGTGTTGGACAAGGACGGCATCACAGCGGCGCTACTGGTGGCCGAGCTCGTCTCCGAGCTTGCGTCACAGGGCCGCACCATCGCTGACATGCTCGACGACCTCCACCTTCGACACGGGGTGCACGCCACGGGGCAGCGCTCGATCCGCTTTGAGTCGTCTGCCGGGGCTGCCGTCGGCGGGTCGCTGCGCCAGCAGGCGATGGCAGCGCTGCGGGAAGTGCCGCCAATCGAGCTGGGCGGCCAGGCCGTCACCGGTGTGGTGGATCTGGAGTCCGGCTCGGCGGGCTTTCCCCCGGCCGACGTGATGATTCTCGAAGCCGGCGACGACAGGGTGGCGGTGCGACCGAGCGGCACCGAGCCGAAGCTCAAGGTCTACGCGGAGGCGGTGGTCGCCGCCTCCGGCGGCGACCACCGTGACAGGTTTGATCAGGGCGACAGCCCCGACAGCGGTCGAGGCAGCCGCGAGGCGCTGGGCTCGGCCCGCCGCGAAGCCCGGGCGCGCGTCAGCATGATGCTCGACGACGCCGTCCGGGCAGCCGCCGAGCCCGAGCGGCTCACACGCATACGGAGCGCTGCGTGGCGCTCAGGGCGGCCTGAGCGAACAGCTCCTGCCGAGCGTCCCCGACACCCGGAGCCTGACCGTGAGCACGTGCGGCTTCGCCATGACGAGGTGCTGCGCCTGATCGTGGCCTGCACCGATCTCACCACACTCAGCGGCGACGACACCCCCGGCCGCGTCCGCGCGCTCTGCGCCCAAGCGCTTCGCCCCGATCCCACAGACGCGACCATCGGCCCGGTCGCCGCGGTGTGCGTCTACCCGTCGCTGGTGGGCCTCGCCGCTGAGCTGCTGGCCTCGTCGCCGGTGGCGGTGGCAAGCGCGGCGGGCGCGTTTCCCAGCGGTCTGTCGCCGTTGGCGGTACGCGTGGCCGACATTCGTGCGGCTGTGCGTGCCGGAGCCACCGAGATCGACACGGTGCTGAACCGGTCCGCTTTCTTGTCGGGCCGAGCCGACGAGGCGGCTGACGAGTTGAGGGCGCTGCGCGAGGCCGCCGGCGACGCCCAGCTGAAGACGATCCTCGAGGTGGCAGAGCTGGGATCGGCGGACGCGATCGCCGACGCTGCGATGCTCGCCATAGACGCTGGCGCCGACATGATCAAGACCTCTACAGGCAAGTCCCATGCGGGCGCCACGCCCGAGGCGGTGCTGACGATGGCGGAAGTGATCGGCGATCACGCAGCCCGCACAGACCGGGCGGTGGGGATCAAGGTGGCGGGTGGCCTCAGCACCGCGGCCGAGGCCGAGCGTTACGTCTTCGTCGTGCGGAGCGTGCTCGGCGATGACTGGCTTGTGCCCGACCGTCTCCGGTTCGGTGCTTCCGGCTTGCTGAACTCGGTTTGCGCGTCGTTGGCCGACCAACACCGCTGCTGACAGACCTGCTACCGGGCCTGCCAGTCGGGCAGTCGGCGCTGCTGCCAGGCCGAACGCCCCTCGGCGGCGTCGGCGGTGGCGGAGGCCACACGGCGCATGGCCTCGCCCATTCGCACCGCTTCGGTCCATTCGAGGGTCCGGCCCCGCCAGGCCATCTCCTTGGTGGCACGCACAGCCAGCGGCGCCCCGGCGCACAGCCTGTCGGCCAAGGCACGAGCCTCGGCCATCAGCTTGTCGTGGGCGACGACCTTCCAGGCCAGGCCGATCCGGCGGGCGTGACGAGCGTCGATGGTCTCGCCTGTGAGCAGCAGCTCCAGGGCGTCGGGCCAGGCCACCCGACCGGGAAGCCGCAGCGCGCCGACGATCGTGGGCACGCCGATGCGCACCTCGGGGTAGGCGAACGTCGCCCGCTCCGACGCCAGCACGAAGTCGCACGCCAGCACCGCGGTGAGTCCGTATCCGATGCACGGGCCGTTCACCGCCGCGATGGTCGGCTTCCAGATCTCCATGCCCGACTCCAGGGTGGTGATGGTCGGCTGCTCCCAGAACGATCCCGGCCAGTCGCCGGTGGCGCCTGAGGGATCTTTCAGGTCGACACCGGCGCAGAACGCCCGGCCCACTCCAGTGACGATCGTCGTCCAGGCCTCTTCGTCGGACCGGAAAGCGTCCCAGGCGGCGTCCAGGGCGCGTCGCATGCGACGGTTCACGGCGTTGAGCGCGTGGGGGCGGTTGTAGGTGATCGTGGCGACGTGACCGTCACGTTCATAACGAGCCGCGGGTGCCGCAGGCGACTGAGTTGGAGTACAGGTCATGGCCTCAGCTTCCCACGCCGGCGTCGGTTAGGCCGGCCCACTTAGGCCGGCCACGGCGCACGCACGCCGAAGACGGCACCGCGGCGCACGGCGCAGCAGCGCACGACGGGTCGGGCACGACGGGTCGGGCACGACGGGTCGGGCACACGACGGGTCGGGCACACTGTTGTCCATGAGTTCAGCGCGATCAGACCGCGATCCGGCCGGATCAGCGACCTCCGGACGTCTGACGGCCGAAGGAGCCGGCAGCGGTGCTGGCGCCGCTCAGCGGATCCCGATGATCGTAAGCGTGGACGATCACGTGGTGGAACCGCCGCACGTGTGGCAGCGGTGGCTGCCTGCGAAGCACCGCGACCGGGGGCCGCGGGTGGAACGGCACCGCCTCGGCGCGCTGAGCTATCTGGGCGGCACCAGCTATGAGTACGACATCGACCCGGCCGACGGGTCAGGCCGGTGGTGCGACATCTGGTTCTACGAGAACGGCGTTTACCCCCACAAGCGCCACGTGGCCGCCGTGGGCTTCGACCGCGACGACATGACGCTCACGCCGATCACCTACGACGAGATGCGCCCCGGCTGTTATGAGCCCGCCGCCCGCGCAGCCGACATGCTCGCCAACCACGTCGACAAGTCGCTGTGCTTCCCGACGTTCCCGCGGTTCTGCGGCCAGACATTCTACGAGGCCAACGACCGCGACCTGGCCCTGGCGTGCATCCGGGCCTACAACGACTGGATGATCGAGGAGTGGTGCGCGCAGAGCGGCGGGGTGCTGCTGCCGCTGACCATCATCCCGCTGTGGGACGCGGAGCTGGCAGCGGCCGAGGTGGTGCGCAACGCGGAGCGTGGCTGCCGGGCTGTGTGCTTCAGCGAGATTCCGCCGCATTTGGGGCTGCCGTCGATACACACCGGCTTCTACGAGCCGTTCGTCGCCGCGTGCGAGCACACCGGCACCACCATCTGCATGCACATCGGATCGAGCTCGAAGATGCCGGCCACCTCCGCGGACGCCCCCGCGGGCGTGGCCGCAACCCTGAGTTTCAACAACGCCATGGCGTCGTTGTCGGACTGGCTGTTCTCGGGGATACTGCCGCGCCACCCGCGCTTGAAGCTGGCGTACAGCGAAGGCCAGATCGGCTGGCTGCCCTACGTGCTGGAGCGTGCCGACGCGGTGTGGGAGCAGCACCGCGCCTGGGCACGCACCAAGGAGCTGGTGCCCGAGCCGCCGTCTCGCTATTGGCATCGCCACGGGTTCGGGTGCTTCTTCGACGACCGCCACGGGCTCGCCAGCCTCGACGCGGTGGGCGTGGACAATGTCGTGTTCGAGACCGACTACCCGCACACGGACTCCACCTGGCCGCATACGCTGGCACTTGCGACGGAGATGTTCGCTGGGCTCGACGACGAGACGGTCTACAAGATCACACGCGGCAACGCCCTGCGCATGCTCGAACTCGACGAATGACGCCGAAGTCAGGCGGGCGCGGATAGGGCTCAGGCGCGGGGGTATGGAGTATCCGTTTCCTTCTGCGATATCGCCAGGTACTCGTTGGGGCCCTCACCCTGCCGGTTGCGGCCATCGGCGTCGCCTTTGAGCGCGCCGCCGAGCACCGCTGCGATGACGCCTGTCAGCATCAGCACCGCCACGGGGAACACGACCACCAACACAACCGCCATCGCCACTGCCCCGGCCACATACACAGCCTAACCCACGCCTGCAGGTCCGGGTCCGCAAGTCGCTTACCGGCCCAGACCAGAGATCGGAAGACCCTGGCCAGCCTCCGGGCGTGCGAGTCGAAACTCCCACGGCGCCCCTATAGGCGGCGAGCTGGGCGGGCCATCCCCTGGCCGGCTTCCAGGCGTGCGAGTCGGAACTCTCACGGCAATGATCGCTACCGCAGGTTTGGTGTGTTGGTTGCCTCCGCAGGTTTGATGTGTCGGTTGCCACGTTAGGCAAGCGCAATGCCGGTGGGCCATAACGGCGGTGTTCCCTGATGCAGCCAGACCGCGGTCGCGACCGCGGCGAACACAGCGTCGCTGCCGTTGACGGGACGGCGGTCTTCGGGGACGATCTCGACATCGACACGCGGCATGGCCGCCGCGCCGATTATCCCGAACGAGCGCACCGTGAGGTCGTGGACGACGCCAGTGTCGGGGGCGACGCCCAGCGACTCGCTGGTGACCCACGACAGCGCCATGTGGGCCGCGCCGGTGCAGTACGAGCGCAGCACCGTCTCCGCGAGCGGGCGGCCGGCGCGCACGCTCACGCGGATCGCTCCATCGTCGCCGACTGAGGCGCGAGCCGCGCCGCCCTCGGGCGCGGTGACCCAGCCGGGCCGGCCTGCGGCTGCCGCGGTCAGCGCCGCAGCCTCGGCCCATCCCGCGGCTCTCAGCGCCGCCGACGTGGGCGGGCCGGGCAGGTCGATCTCGCGCACCGTCAGCCCAGGGGCGTAGCCGGTGATGGCCTCGGCGATGCCCGGAGTGCGCGCCACCACCACTTCGCCTGAGCCGTCCGGCCGGATCCCCGCCGCGAGCGGCGGGCGCTTGGAGCCGAGAGCGGTCGCCTCGGGGCGGCTCCAAAGCACTCTCACGGCGCGGCCGTGCTCGTTGGCCAGGCTGCGCGCCGCGGCGGCTACGGGCGAGTCGCGCTTGGCGCCGAACGCGCCGCCATTGCCGAGCGGCGAAGCGGGCTCTCCGCCGGGCAGACACCAGGCGGCGTCGGTTTCGAGATAGCCGGGCTCCACCCAGCTCGTTCGGAGCGTTGCCGCCCAATCCCCGGCCGGAGCCTCCAGAGGCGGCCCCCAGCTTGCCGTGGTGCGGCGGCCCGGCACCGCTCCAGCGGCCCGGCGGGCCTCAGACGCAGTCTTGGCCACCACCCACCCGGTGCCGTCGCCGGCCAGCACCGCCACCAGCGCGTCGTCCGGTGCGGTGTCGTCCGCGAAGCCACCCCTGCCGAGCGCCGTACGCCGGCCGGTGGTCTGCTGCGAGCGCCCCTCGATGAGCGCCCGCAGATCGGCGTCGGAGCGGCTGGGGCGGCTTCGAACGGCTGACCGCAGCCGCGGCACAGCCTTCGGCGGCTCGATCGGGTCCCGGCCCCCACGGCCTCTTCGAACGGCTGACCGCAGCCGCGGCACGCCTGTCTGCTCGATGTCGGTGTCGGCGCCCGCATCAGAGACAACCACCGACTCAGCCTCGGCTAGATCAGCCTCATCCAGATCAGCTTCGGCCAAGTCGCCGTAGGCCGTCCAGGCGTCGATAATCGGCTGCCATCCGGTGCAGCGACACAGGTGAGCTGCCAGGGCTCGAGCCGCTGCAGCGCGGTCGCGGTGGCCGGCACCCCTGGCAGCCAGGGCCGAGAAACGGCAGATGATCCCGGGCGTGCAAAAACCGCACTGGCTGCCTCCGACGGCATCGAAGGCCCGCGCCCACCGGTCGCGCTCGGCTGCCGGAAGGCCCTCGATAGTACGCACGTCGCGGCCCCGCACCCGACGCGCGGGCGTGACGCAGGCGACCCGAGCCCGTCCGTCCACCAGCACCGTGCAGCACCCGCACTGGCCCTGCGGGCTGCAGCCGTCTTTCACGGAGCGCACACCCGCCGTCTCGCGCACCACGTCGAGCAGAGTCAGCGCAGGGTCGGCGACGTTCACCGGCGCGCCGTCCACGGTGATCTTAAACCCCTGGGCGGCGGCGCTGTTTTCAGAGTTGGGGCGCATCGGGCTCCACGCTATGGCGCACGCCCTCGACGTCGGCAAGAATCACGCCATGGCAGGCCCTGAAGTCCCCGCATCTCGATTCTCCGTCGGCCGGGCGCACCGCCGATACCGGGCCTACGCTGGTTTTGTCACCACGCCCCGCTATTTCGACGACAGCCCTCAGCAGTTCCTGCAGGTGGCGCCAGCGGGCACCGGTGTGCTCCAGCGAGTTTTGCACGTGCCGGACTACGACTACCGCCTCGATGAGCGAGCCGGCAACTTCCACCTGCTCAAAGAGGCCGTGGTGTGCCTGGCGGAGTCGCACTGCGAGGTGATCGGGCAGGTCGGCTCCAACTGGGTTCACTGCCTCGGCACCACCGGCCCCGACGAGATCTCAGCGCTCTGCGACGAGCTGTCCGATCAGACCGGCGTCCGCTTCTTCATGGCCGGGCAGTGCCTCGTGGACGGCCTGCGCGCCCTGGGCGCCAATGCGATCACCGTCGCTAACGGCTATTACCGGCCCGACTGGGCGGCAGGGCTCAACGGATACCTCGCCGCGGCCGGGTTCGACATCTTGTGGCACGGCGATCTGATCGACCAGAAGCTGGTAGCCGACCACGACGAGAAACTGCGCATCGAGGCTGCCACGCTTTGGGACTACCCCGGCCATCTGATGATCGCGGCTGCTGTGGACGCCCACCGCAGGGCACCGCACGCTGATGCCGTGGTGGTCACCGGCGCCGGCTTTCGGATGGTGCAGGTTGTCGACGCCGCCGAGGGCCAGACCGGAACGCCGATCGTGGCGTCGGACTTCGCCCTGTACTGGGCGATGTTGCGCCATCTCGGACTTCGTGCCGCGCCCGGCCACGGACACTTGCTGAGCACGCTCACATGACCGACCGCCGCTGTAACCGTCCGACCGCGCCGTGTGCCAGACCGCTCTCAGATCCGCCCGATGACCTCCGACGCCCGCCGACCGCGCCGAGGGCCAGGCCCGTCTGACGCCCAATGATCGCGGGGAGGATCGTGGCGTTGTGGGCTGTGCCGCGATCAACGTCCACCGCGTTCGAGTGGATGATGCGGATGCGCGGCGATTTCACCTGCTTCCACGAGCCCTTCGGCGAGGTCTGGTATCAGGGTGACGCGCCGGACTGGCCGCGGTACCGACCCGGTGAGTCGGTGCGCACGCCGGGTCTGACCTACGAAACCCGTTGGCGCGAACTGAGCCGAGCCGCGCTTCGCGGCCCTGTGTTCGTTAAAGAGTTCCCGATGTATCTCGAACGGCTTTGGAACGACGCCTTCTTTGACTGGTTCGCGCACAGCTTCCTGATCCGCCACCCGCTCAAGGCGTTGTCGTCGATGTACAAGCACTGGCCCGACTTCGATATCGCCGAGACCGGATTCGCGCAGCAGCGCCGTCTGTTCGACGAGCTGCGCGACCGCGGCGGCGGGCAGGCGCCGCCGGTGATCGACAGCGACGACCTGCTAGCCGACCCGCGCGGCATGGTGAAGGCCTGGTGCACGGCGATGGGCTGCGAGTTCATTCCGTCGGCGCTGAGCTGGACGCCGGGAGAGCGGGCTGAGGTGTCCTGGTGGGACGGAGGGTCGTTCCACCAGAACCTGCGCGACTCCGACGGCCTTAAGCCTCAGCCGACGGCACCGGTGACGCTCGACGAGGCGCCGGAACGGGTGCGGGACGTGCTGCCAGAGCTGCTGCCGCACTACGAGCACCTGCGCCGCTTCAGGATCGCGGCTGGCCGCTGCCCATGAGCCCTCGGACTGCGCCGCAGCCGGCCGCCGCGGGGCGGATCGCCGAGGTGGTGGAGGCCGACATGTGCATCGGCTGCGGGCTCTGCGAGACAGTCACGGACGGCCGCATCCAGATGACGATGACCGCCGCGGGGTCGCTGCGGCCTCACCCCGTGGACGGCATCACGCCAGAAGAGGACGCCAGGCTCATCGAGGCCTGCCCTGGTGCCGTGGCGGAAATCCGCCTCGACCAGGCCCCCGAGGAGCCCAGGACACTTCCCGATGTCGGCAGCCGAGACACCGCCGCGGCTGATGAGGTGTGGGGAGCCTTCAAAGACATGCGCTACGCCTGGGCCGGCGACCCGGAGGTGCGCCACCGCTCGGCGACCGGCGGCGCGCTCACCGCTTTGGGCATAACCGCGCTGCGCTGCGGAGCTGCCGAGTTCGTTCTGCACGTCGGCGCCCGACCTGACAAGCCGATGCGCAGCCGTTGGACTATCAGCGAGACCCCCGACCAGGTATTCGCCAACTGCGGCTCCCGGTACGGGCCGACCGCGCCGCTTGCGGGGCTCGGGGAGGCGCTGGCCCGGCGCCGGCCGTTCGCCGTTATCGCCAAACCGTGCGACCTAGCCGCGCTCCACAGCTACGCGCGCGTCGATCCCAGCGTGGACGAGTTCTGCAATGTGCGGCTTGCGCTGGTGTGCGGCGGCCAGTCTCGGCTGTCGAAGTCGCAGACGGTGCTGGCCGAGTTCGATGTGGACGAGGCCGAGCTGACACTGTTCCGCTACCGGGGGTTCGGCAACCCGGGCGCGACCCGCGTGGAGACGGCCGACGGTCGGGCCTTCACCAAGACCTACTTGGAACTCTGGGAGGACGCGTCGGGATGGGACGTCGAGACTCGCTGCAAGCTCTGCCCGGACGCGCTCGGCGAGGCGTCCGACGTGGCCGCTGCGGACGTGTGGCCCGGCGGCGCGCCCGATGGAGAGGACGACGGCTTCAACGGCATCATCGTTCGGACCGCCGCCGGGGCTGCGTTGGTGGCGTCCGCGGTGGCCGACGAAGCACTGGTGCTCGGCGGCCGGATCACGCCGCGCTCCTTCGACGACTTCCAGCCTCATCAGGTGCGCAAGAAGCGAGCCCTGGCAGCGCGATATGAGGGCATGTCCGACGCCGGCGCCACACCGATCAGGACCCGCGGCCTGCGGATCGGTCGCCTGGGCCGGCACCTTACGCCCGCTGAGGCTGCCGCTGAGCGGGCCGGCGCCGAGCGCCGTTTCAGGCAGATCCTGTCGCGCGACCGGAGCGAGCCGGCCACGGCCCTGCGGCCTACTACTGAAGCCCGGCCGATTGTGAAGCCGGAGCCGAACAGCTGAAGCCGGGATTATAAAGCCGAGCCAGCTGACTTGACCCGGCTTGCTGAAATCGGGCTAGCTGAAGCTCTGGCCGCAGCCGCAGGTGCGGTGAGCGTTCGGGTTGTCGATAGAAAAACCGGCCTGCTGCAGACCGTCGGCATAGTCGAGCGTGGCACCCTCCAGCAGCATCGCCGAGGACGGGTCCACCACCACGGCGATGTCGCCGAAGGTCTTCTTGCGGTCGTCGGCGGCCATGTCGCTGTCGAAATACATCTCATATGAGAACCCGGAGCAGCCGCCGGGCCGCACAGCGACGCGCAGCGCCAAGCCGTCGTCGGAATCGGGCTCCGAGGCGATGAGTTCGGACACTTTGTCGGCTGCGGAGGTGGTGAGTGTGATCATGAGGCTATGTTAACATCACCTTGTGACCACGACCAACGAGACGGTTGCCCCTTCGCCTTGCGCGCCGTCGTCTGAGAGCGTCATGGCGCTGCTGCGCGGCGTCATCGATCCTGAGCTAGGCAGCAACATCGTGGAGCTCGGCATGGCCCGCGGTGTGACGGTGTCGCCGGAGGGCGCTGTGCGGGTCGAGATCGCGCTCACCACTTCGGGCTGCCCGCTTCGGGCTCAGATACAGCGTGACGTGAGAGCCAGGCTGGAAACGCTGCCAGGGGTGTCGAAGGTGAAGATCGCTTGGAGCGAGCTGACCGCGGACGAGAAGGCGGCAGCGATGTCCAAGGCCCGCTGGAACGTGGCTCAGAACTCGCCGGACACGGCGATCCCGCCGACGGCGAAGGTGCTGATGATCGCCAGCGGCAAGGGCGGAGTTGGCAAGTCGTCGGTCGCCACCAACCTGGCGGCGGCCCTGGCCGACAGCGGTTTCGAGGTGGGCGTGATGGACGCCGACATCTGGGGCCATTCGGTGCCGCGGATGCTAGGAATGTCGGGCGCTCTGCGCTCTGTAGACGGCAAGATCGTGCCGCTGAGCCGAAGCGTGGGCCGCGGACGCCTGCATGTGGTTTCGATGGGGTTTCTGGTCGACCGGGAGGACACCGCGCTGATGTGGCGCGGTCTGATGCTCAACCGCGCGGTGCAGCACTTCTGCGAGGACGTGGCTTGGAGCGACAGCCTTGACTACCTGATCATCGACATGCCCCCCGGAACCGGCGACGTGCAGATGGGCCTGGCGAAGATGCTGCCGCGGGCCGAGATGCTCATCGTGACCACGCCGGCTCTCGCCGCTCAGAAGGTTGCGGCCCGAGTGGCGAACATGGGTCGCAAGAACTACTTGCGGATCGTCGGCGTGATCGAGAACATGAGCGCTTTCACGTCGCCGGATGGCCAGCAGCACGCGGTGTTCGGCGCTGGCGGCGGTGAGGCGCTGGCGCGTCAGGTGGGAGTGCCGCTGCTGGGGCGCATCCCGCTGGAGGCCGCCGTTGCGGACGGGGGCGACCGCGGCGACCCGGTGGTGCTCTCCGCGGCGGACGACCAGCGCGGCGGCCCCGGCAGCTCTGGAGGGGCCGCCGCGGCCTTCCGGGAGGTGGCGCGGACGCTGTCGGAGGAGCACGTGCCGCCGTCGAAGATGCAGGGTTGCAGCGCTCGGATGCTTACAGCGGCGATAGCCGCTCTGGACGTCGCCGAGGCCTGACCCGCTCCAGCGCTAGGCGTGTTCGGGGAAATCGCGCTTAGAGATCAGGCAGTGGACGCCCTTGACGTCGTTCACCACCTGGGTGACCTCGAAGTCCGCGGCGCAGCTCAGATAGGCATAAGCGACGTGGCGGGGCAACCCTAGACGGGTCTCGCAGAAGCGCAGCGCCTCGCGCACGGCTTCGCGCATGGCCTCGTTCAGGTCGGCGTGCAAGCCGACGGGGATCCAGTGGGTGCCGGTCTCACCGAAGGGGTTCTCCACCAGGCCGCAGGCGCGGCGGGCCTGCGGGCCGCGCAGCACCGACAGGCGCAGATCGGCCCGCAGCGAGCCCTCCAGAGCGGTGAGCGCAACCTCGCCGTTGCCCTGCGCGAAGTGAGGGTCGCCCACTGAGAACAGAGCGCCCGGCACGGTGACCGGCAGATAGAGCGTGGCACCGGCAGTTAGCCGCTTGACGTCGATGTTCCCGCCGTGGCGTCCGGGCGGGCGGGTCGCAACCGGCGCTGCCGTGGGCGGTGCCACGCCCATCATCCCCAAGAACGGGGCTATCGGGTAGCGCACGACGCGTCCGTCGCCGCAGTCGAGCACCGCCTTCGGGGATCGGGAGCCCCCGGTGACGGACGTGAACACCGAGACGGTCTCATAGCCGGGGGTGCGGGTGTGCGCCGGGGAGCACCCGTCGGGCATCTCCCCAGGCAGCGCTCCGAGGCCGTGCCGGTTGGACGTGACCCCATACGGCACGCGCAGCGCGAATCCCAGCATGTCGACGCGCAGCAGGTCGCCCGGCTCGGCGCCGCGCACCGCGATCGGGCCGGTCACGACATGCGGGCCGTCCACACCGAAGGCGTGTTCTGCGTTGCGGGCTGTGACCACGGCGTCTTCCAGCACCGCGGAGCGCTCCACTCTGTGCGCCGCGAAGAAGCCCACCGGGTCGCGGCCTTGGTCTTCGAGAATCCCCTCATGCGACAGTGTGTCGACGGTGACGACAGCGCCCGAGTCGACGCTCAGCACCGGCGGGGACGCACTGTTAGGCCACCAGCCCCAGCAGCTCGTAGAAAGCGCGACCGGAAGGTAGTGCTCGCCGTCGATGCGCCCCTCGCCCGGATGGAGTATCACCCCGCCCACACTCCCATCGCACCAGGCTCAGTCGGCTTCAACGGCTCCGAGATGAGGCTAACGCCGTCTCATGATGCGCTGCGCGGTCACCCCCGGGGACGATTCGCTGGCTGTTCGTATGTCGGGTGCGCCCCAGGGGGACTGCGGCGAGGCGTCACTTCACGCCAGCGACAGACCCGGCCAGTGACTTACCCGAAGGCAGCGTCCGGCTAGCAGCGTTCGGTGCCAGTGAGCTTGCGTATCCTCGGTTTGGTGACCGCCGTGGCCGCAGCAGCAAACAGTCCTGGGTCATCGGCTGCGCTTGGGTCATCGGCTGCGCCGACCGCTTCCGCCTCTGGCGGCTTGGAGCCCGCGGTGGCCGATGCTGACGTGACGCTGCTGGTCGCCGGGGGCGACGTTGTGACCATGAACGAGCGCCGTGAGGTGCTCGTCGGCGGCGCAGTGGCGGTGGCAGGCGATCGGATCACCGAGCTGGGCGCCAGCTCCGCCCTACGGCGGCGGCACCCGGACGCAACAGTGATCGACGCCGCCGGCTGCGTCGTGACCCCGGGCATGGTGAACGCTCATCAGCACCTCACCGGTGATCCGCTGATCCGAAGCTGCATCCCCGACCTGCTGCCGCCGGGCGCGTCGATCTTCGAATGGTCGGTGCCCGCCCATTCCGCGCATACCGGCAACGACGACGAGCTGTCGGCGCTGCTGTCGGCGGCGGAGAACCTGCTCAATGGCGTGACCACGGTGGTGGAGGCGGGCACGGTGGCGCATCCGCACCGGGTGGCGGCCGGGCTTCAGGCCGCCGGCATTCGGGCCACGCTCGGCACCTGGGGATGGGACATCGAGCATGGGCCGTTCACAGCACCCGCCGCCGAGGTGCTGCGGCGCCAGCGGGAGGTGGTGGACGCCTACCCCGCCGGCGGTGGACTACTGGAGGGCTGGGTGACCTTGGTGGGCCACGACCTGGCGTCCGACGAACTCCTGGCCGGGGCCGCCGAGCTGGCCCGCGACCGCGGCGTGGGCCTCACGATGCACATGTCGCCGACGTCGTCTGATCCCGAGCGGTACCTAGCCCGCACCGGACGCAGGCCGCTGGTTCATCTCGACGCGCTGGGGGTGCTCGGCCCACACCTGCTGCTGGCTCACGGCGTCTGGCTCGACGACTCCGAGGTGGAGCTGGTGCTGAATACCCGCACCGCTATCGCCTACTGCCCCTGGGCGTACCTTCGGCTGGGCCAGGGAGTCACCCGCCAGAGCCGCCACGCTGAGATCGCCGAGCGGGGCGGCCGGGTCGCGCTGGGCTGTGACGCCTCCAACGCCGGTGACGTGTGCGACATCCTGCGCACTGCCGCCTTGGCCGCGGGCCTGGCCCGCGACATGCGCCTCGACCCGGAGGCGTTCGGCGCCGCCACCGCGTTCGAGCTGGCGACGATCGCCGGTGCCGAGGCCGTGGGCATGGGCGAGCGGATCGGATCACTGGCACCGGGCAAGCAGGCCGACATCGTCGTGCACGACACGGGCGGCGCGGCCTGGACGCCGCGCGGCGACACCGCGTTGCAGCTCGTGTGGGGAACCGACGGACGCTCGGTGCGAGATGTGGTGGTGGCCGGGCGGCCGGTGGTGCGCGATGGTGTGTGCCTCACCGTGGACATCGCGGCGCTGCGCGCTGAAGCCGCCGCGGCTCAGCGTTCGTTGCTGCAGCGGGCCGGGCTGGAGATCGGGAGCAGCTGGCCCCACATCGACTGCGGCTGACCAGGCTCGACTCGCGGCAGCAGCCGAAGCAGCCAGTCACCGGTGGCTGGGTTTCTTCGGCGTCGAGCCTCTAGGCGGCCTCTCGCGGCAGCAGTCGGAGCAGTCAGTCACCGGCGGTCAGTCTTTTTGGGTCGAACATGCGGCGCGCTCGGCGGCCCGGCCCGCTGCAGCAGTGAACGCGCCAGCATCTGGGCCGCAATGCCGCCGACCGTAGGCTCGGATGGTCCGCCGAAGCCGGTCCTCCGGCTTGAAGGAGCATGAGAGAGCATGATGCAGGTTGCCGTTGTGACAGGCCCCGGCGCGGTGGAGGTACGCCGTGAGCCCCGCCCGAGGCCCGGCCCCGACGACGTGATCGTCGAGGTGAGCGCCTGCGGGCTCTGCACGATGGAGCGGCGGCTGTTCTCTGGCGAGAAGGCGATCTATCCGTCCGCTCCCGGCCATGAGGCAGCTGGCTTTGTGGCCGAGGTCGGCGAGAGCGCGGCGTCGCTGCCGGGAGCGCCCACTGTCGGCGACCTGGTGACGATGGACCTGCTCACCCGCTGTGGTGCCTGCCACCAATGTCGGCGGGGCCGCAGCTCGCTGTGCCGGCGGCCTCAGGGCGGACGGCTCAGCGACGGGACGATCTCGCTCGGCGCAGGCCTGGCCACCTATGTGCGGGTGCCAGCTCGTCAGGCGTACCCGGTGGGTGGCGCCTCGACGGAGCACGCAGCCATGGGAGAGCCGCTGGCGTGCGTCGCGCACTCGGTGCGTCTCGGCGGTTTCAGGGCCGGCGACCGGGTGGCGGTGATAGGCGCCGGCTATATGGGCCGACTGCACCTGGCGTTGTGCCGCAGCCTGGGCGCGTCCCGGGTCGGGATGATCGATATCAGCGACACACGCTGCCGCGAGGCTGCCGACGCGGGCGCCGACCGGGTGGCCGCCCCGGGTGACACGTCCAACTGGCGGGGCGCCCACGATGTGGTGTTCGTGACGGTGGGCGTCCCGGGCGCGGTGGAGTTGGCGCTCGACCTGTGCGACGACGCGGGCGCCGTGGTGCTCTACGGCGCGTTCGCCCATGACGTGACCGCAACGGTCGGCGCCGACCGGATCCACCATCACGAGCTGTCGATCGTCGGTGTGTTCAGCCACGAACCCGAAGACTGGCGCACCTCGGCGGGGCTGTTGCAGTCCGGGGCGCTGGCGGACGATCTCGACCGGCTGGTGACCGCCCGTTTCGGCCTTTCGGAAGTGGCTGCCGCGATGGACCTGACGGTCTCACAGCCGGTGTACCGGGTGCTCGTCGGCTGAGAGCCTGCGCCCGACGGCACGTCAAAGGCCTGTGCGCTCATGAGCGAGGTGGTGCTGGGGATCGATCTGGGCAGCACCGGCGCGCGGGCGGTGGCGCTGGCCCGCGACGGCGGAGTGCGCCTGTGGGCTCGCCGGTCCTTCTCAGAGGCCGCGTCGCAGCCTGCGGGCCGCGGTGATCCCTCCGCATGGCTGGAGGGCCTCGGCCGTCTGCTGTCTGAGGTCGGCGGCGCCGGCCTCAGCACCGCGGCCATCGGCATCGGGGGCCAGAGCCCGACGACTGTGCCAGTAGCGCCGTCCCGCGCCGGCGGCGCCTTATCGGCCGACCGCGGCGCGGGCGCTCTCGGGATGGCCGTCACATGCCGTCACCCGGTTGGCAACGGTTTGGCGCGGCTGCCCCAGTACATGGCTCAGCGCGACCTTCTCGAGCGCGAGCTGGGGTACCGCCTGGAGGGCGCTGAGATCTGGGACTGGGCGCTTTGGCGCCTCGGGGCGGGCCGTGTCCAAGGGGTTTGGCCTGGCGAGGATCCGCTTCCCGGGTACGGCGAGCCGGTTGCGGTGGGCGCGGTCGCGGGGCATAGCGACGGATCGCTCGGGGTGGCCGCGGGTACGCCGCTGGTGTGTGGTTACAACGACGCGTACATGAGCTTCTGGGCGGGCGGGCTGGGAGTGTCCGGCCGGGGTCACGATCCCGGTGGGCGTACCGGCGGCCTCGGCGTGGCCGTGGCAGCGCGGGATCGTCCCGCTGAGATGATCGGGTTCCAAAGTCCGGTGGCCGGCGTGGAGGTGGTCGGCGGACCTGTGAACGGCCACGGCGAAGCGCTGGATTGGTGGTCGGCGGTTTCGGGCCGCGGGATCGGCGAGCTGCTGGAGCTAGCCGCCGAGGTTCCGCCCGGAGCGGGAGGTGCTCTGATGCTGCCGTACCACGGGGGCGAACGGGCGCCGCGCTGGTCACCCGGGCTGCGCGGCGAGATCCGGGGCCTCAGTTTCCGCACCGGTACCGCGGAGATCGCGCGGGCCGTGCTGGAGGGCACCGCATACGGCCTGCGCCACATCAGCGAGAGTCTGCGCGAAAGCGGGGTGCCCATGGAAGTGATGGGTTGCGGCGGGTCGCCGGCGCGCAGCCGGCTCTGGTGTGAGATCAAGGCGTCGGTGCTGCGGGTTCCGGTGGAGGTGCCCGAGCAGCCCGAGCAGCTCTCCGCACACGGCTGCGCGCTGGCCGCAGGTGCCGCGGTCGGCTGGTGGGACGGCGTGGGCGCCGCCGACATGGACTCCTGGCCCATCGTGCCGATGACCCGCATCGATCCGTCACCCGACCCGGCGGTGATTAGGGCCTACAGCGCCGGCTACGAGCGCTTCATCGCCGCGGGTGACGATGCTGCGGCCCGTCTCTGCCGGTCGCAGCACGCGTCCGCCGGCGCCGACGGCGAAGCTGGCAGGTGAGCTGAGCAATCCGCCCTGAGCGTTTACGCTGGGCCGCACCCGACCGGCGCCGACCGGCCGACGCTGGTGCGACCGAATGCTGATCACAGCCGAAAGGAGCTGCTGCCATGGTCAATCCGCTGATCTTCGTGGACTTGCCGACGCCCGACCCCGAGGCCACGTCGCGGTTCTATGAGGTGCTGTTCGACTGGAAGTACAAGCGCCGGCCCGCGGGAGAGTTCCACGAGGTGCTGCCCGGTGTGAAGCCCAATCTGGGGATACATCTAGAGACCGAGCCGGTGACCGGGCCGGTGCCTCGAATCTACGTGATGGTGGACGACCCTCCCGCCAAGCTCGCCGCCGCGATGGAGATGGGCGCCTCCAAGATGTGGGACGAGGTGTACTGGGCCGAGTTCGACGCCCGCCACGCCGCCTTCCGCGACCCGTGGGGCAACGAGGTGGTGCTGTGGCGCAACAAGGGCACCTACGTTCCCGGCTCAGCCTCCGAGAAACCCGCCGACGACTCCTGACAGCGGCTTGGGATGGGTTCCGTCGACCCAGGTGATGTGACGACTCAGGAGGGGGCGCGCTGACTGCTGGTCAGCCCAGGACCTGCTCTACGGAGAACTCGACGTTATTGCCGTCGGGATCCTTGATGAGGCAGATATAGCCGACGTCAGGGTTGCGGTACATCGGCCCCAGCACGAGGCAGCCGTCCTCGGCGGCCAGGCGCGCCACTTCGTCTACTTCGTCGCGGCTGTTGAGCGAAATCCCCAGATGGGCTATCGACGTCAGGAAGCCGTACTCCTCGGCGATGTCACCGGTGATGTGACGCGGCAGCGAGCCCTGCATAATGACGATCACGAACCGGGCCGCGCCGGGCTTGGTGATGTCGCGCTCGTTGGCCAGCCAGGCCGTGCGCATCTTCGTCTCGGCGTCCTGGCGCTCGGAGATCTTCACGAGCGTGGTGAACTTCTCATAAAACGCCAGCGTGGCGTCCAAGTCGCGCACAGGCAGCGCGATATGCGTGAGCAGCGACGGTGGCGGACCGGCGTTTTCTGATGTTTCAGATGGATTTATTTCATGTGAAACATGTTGAAATGATCCGGTCTTAGTCATCTGTCACTCCCTTCTATGGCTGCTCGGGGTTAGCCGGGCTCTAGACATTGCTAACGCAGCGCTGTGACGGGCCTGTTCGGGGCACCGGAGCCGTGTAAGGGCGAGCTGTCACGGCTGCGCGTCGACGGTGACGCCGAGACCCAAGCCCGGCGGCAGGTTGAGGCAACCGTCTGAGATGTGCTCCGAGCCCAACGGGCACGACGGTGCCACGGCGCTACCCCATCGAGAGAAACTCGTGAACAGAGATCTCGCAGCCGTCCATCCACTCGAGGTGGGGATGCCCTTCGCACAAGGCAAGGGCCGCGTCCATGTCGTCGGCTTCGAGCATCGAGAAACCCACTACGTCGCTGTCGCTCGGAGCGCTCCCGGACGGGGTGACCAGCCGCTGCTCTCCCAGGGGCGACCCGAAGTCGACGAGACCATCCCCGCACCTCTCAGACCACTTCATCCACGCCTGCATGCCCGCTTGCATGTCTTCGGGTGTCACGTCCGGCTTCTCCGTCCAGATCATGGGCGCGCGGTAGAAGATGATGTATTTGCTCATTTGCTTTCCTGCCAGATGTCGGGTTCCACGTACATGGGGCGGGCTATGGGCACCGCTTGGCGGGTGTTGTGCTCGACCCGGTTGATCGCCTCCACCAGTTCGGCGTCGGTGTAGCCGGATTCGAACTGCACTTTGGCTGCCACCAGCAGCTCGTCGGGGCCGATGTGCTGGGTGCGCAGGTGGATCAGCCTGGCCACTCCCTCGGTGGAGTTGATCGCCTTGCGGATCACGGCGACATGGGCCGACGATGCCGACTCGCCCAGCAGCAGGCTGCGCATCTCGACCGCCAGCACTACGGCGATGACACCGAGCAGAACGCCGATCGACAGCGTTCCGATGCCGTCCCACACCGGGGCCTCAAACACCACAGCGATCGTCACCGCCGCCAGCGCGAACACCAGCCCAACCAGCGCCCCAAGGTCTTCGAGCAGCACGACGGGAAGCTCCGGCGTGCGGGAGTGTCGGACGAAGCTGGTCCACGACGCCGAGCCCCGGATGCGGTTTGATTCGATGATCGCGGTCCTGAACGAGAGACTCTCGAGCACGATCCCGAAGCTGAGCACGGCGAAGGCCCAAACAGGCGAGTCGATCTCGTGGGGGTGGCGGATCTTCTCGACACCCTCGTACAGCGCGAACAGCGACCCGACCGAGAACAGCACCAGCGCCACGACGAACGACCAGAAATAGCGCTCCCGGCCGAAGCCGAAAGGATGTTCTGAGGTGGGATCCCGGCCGGCGAGGCGGCTGCCGAGCAGCAGCAGCGCCTGGTTGGAAGAGTCGGCCACACTGTGGATCGCCTCGGCCAGCATCGACGACGCACCAGTGAACACGAACGCCGCGAACTTGGCGATCGCGATGCCGAGATTCGCCAGCAGCGCCGCAATGATCGCCTTGGTGCTGCCTCCTGCCGCCAACTCGACCTCCGCTCTCCAGGCGTCCCGACCCGGTCAATCCGCACCGGCGTACAAGCTGCGCAGGGATGGACACGGCAACCCGCACCGCCGAACCCGCCAATGGCTCAAGCGCTCAGGCTAGCCGCGCCGGGAGCGGCAGAGGGTTCGCGTTAGATCGCCTCGGCCAGCGCCTTTGGGGAGGTCACGACCGTGAGACCTTGAGCTAGCAGCCAGTCGAGGTTGAGGCGCTGCACTTCGGCTTGTGGGTCGAATCGATTCAGGAAGACAACGGGGCTGCGGGCGGCGAGCGGTAGGCGGCAGGCGAGTATGTCGTGAATAGCCCCCAGCACTGCTGATGCGACCACGATCACATGCTGGGGATCGATGCGCTCTATCAGATCGAGGTTGTGGCCATCGGGGGCCACTGGTGAGAACAGGCCGCCCACCCCTTCCACTATGACCACGCTGGCGCAGCCGGGGGCATCGGTAGCCGGGCCGGAGCGCTCGGAGCCCACCGAGCGGCAATGTCCGGCTATCTCATCCAGCGTCGGGCAGGTGAGACCCAGCTTGGCGGCGGCCATGGGCGGCGCCAGCGGAACCGGGTAGGTGCGCTGGCGCGGGCAGACTTCGTCGGGATGTTGGCCGGTGGCCTCGGCCAGGATCTCGGCGTCTGTGGGCGACTCGTCAGCCGGGTCGTAGGACTGAACGGGTTTGCAAGCCCGCACGGGCCTCCCGGTGCGGCGCAGAGCGCGAGCCAGCGCAGCGGCGGCCCAGGTCTTGCCGACCTCGGTTCCGGTGCCGGTCACGAACACGACTGTCCCAGACATTTTGGTGTCGACCATCATGAGACTCCTACCCGATCCAAGGCATCGAGGAGCCGTTCCAGGTCGGCGTCGGTGTGCGCGGCCGAGACGGCGATCCGCAGCCGGGACGTTCCGGCCGGGACGGTCGGAGGGCGGATAGCCGGAACGAGTATCCCGTGGCGGGCCAGCGCCGCCGACACGGCGACGGCCGCTTCCTCGTGGCCCACCACGAAGGGGATGATCGGACTCGGATGACCGGGCTTCACCCGGTCGACGTTGGCGCGCAGCCGGGCCTTCAGCTCTGCACCCTCGTCGGAGTCGATGACGTCGATCGCGGCGCAGGCCGCAGCAGCCGCAGCAGGCGCCGAGGCTGTGGTGAAGATGTAGGAGCGAGCCTTGTTGACCAGCAGCTCGGCGAACACGTCCGGGCCGATCACATAGCCGCCCAGCGCCCCGACAGCTTTGGAGAGCGTGCCGACCCTCAACACCCGGCAGTCGGGATGAATCGCCTCAGGGCGCAGCTCGGGGTGGTCGAGCACGGCGTGGGCGTCGTCGAGCACCAGCAGAGCCCCGCGGTCAGCGCACACCCTCGACAGTCCGGACACCGGCGCGACGTCGCCGTCCATCGAGAACACCGTGTCGGTGACCACCACTCCGGGGCCGCCGGATCCCGCCAGCAGACTTTCCACGGCGGCCACGTCTCGGTGGGGGTAGACGCGGGTGGGAGCGCGGGCCAGGCGGCAGCCGTCGATGATGGAGGCGTGGTTGAGTTCGTCGGAGCAGATCAGCGACGCCCACCTGCCTACCGTGGAGACGACGCCGACGTTCGCGGCGTAACCGGTGGTGAACAGCACAGCCGCCTCGGCGCCGCGCCATTGCGCGATGCGCTCCTCGAGCCGGGTGTGGACGGGTCTGGAGCCGACAATCAGCCTCGCCGAGCCCGCACCGGCGCCGTAAGCGTCCAAAGCGGCCGCGGCGGCGGAGAGCACTGACGGGTGCTGGCTCAGGCCGAGGTAGTCGTTGGACGCGAACGACAGCACCTGCCGCCCGGTGTCCGAGAGCACCGTGGCGGGGCTGCCACCGTCAAGGTTGCGTGGTCGGCGCATCTGGTCGGCCTCGGCGACGGCGCGCAGGGCGTCTGCCGCTATGCGGTCCCAGGAAGCCACGGTCACCGCCCCGACACCGCCTCGGACGGCTCGGCGGCCACTTCGTCTAGGGCGTTAATGAGAGCTGCGACGATCATGTCGATCTCAGCCTCTGTGACCGTCAGCGGTGGCATTACCACGACGATGTCACCGAGGGGCCGCAGCAGCACGCCGGCCCGCACGGCGGCCGCGCAAACCTTGCGGCCCCAGCGGACGGCACCCGGCGGCGGAGCCAACTCGACACCGGTCATCAGCCCCCGGCGGCGCACCTTGGCCACTGCAGGATGCACCGCCACCGAGGCGAGAGCCGAGCCGAGGCGGGCGGCTGCGGATGCTACGCCTTCGAGCACGCCGCGCTCGGCGATCAGCTCCAGGTGGCGGGCCGCGACGGCGCAGGCCAGGGCGTTTCCGCTGTAGGAGTGGCCGTGGTAGAAGGTGCGCGGCCCGAGGTCTTCGCCGAGGAACTCCCGGTAGATCCAGTCGGCGGTGACGGTGGCCGACAGCGGCAGGTATCCGCCGGTGATGCCCTTGCCGAGGCACATCAGGTCGGGGCGAATGCCGCAACGGTCGCTGGCGAACATCGCACCGGTGCGACCGAAGCCGGTGGCCACCTCATCGCAGATCAGCGGTATGCCCTGCGCCTGCACCGCTTCGGCGAAGGCTCTCACCTGGTCGGGCTCAGTCACGAGCATCCCGGCCGCGCCTTGCACCAGGGGCTCGATCACGGCTGCGGCGAGCCTGTGGCGGTGCTCGTCGAGCGCAGCGACGGCCTTGGCCAC
This sequence comes from Acidimicrobiales bacterium, assembly GCA_965214945.1. Taxonomy (GTDB): domain Bacteria; phylum Actinomycetota; class Acidimicrobiia; order Acidimicrobiales; family Aldehydirespiratoraceae; genus JAAXHB01. The sequence goes on from OZ244029.1 coordinate 2,663,344, forward strand.
CCATTCGGGGTCGTCGTATCCGGGGGTGCGCACTACCGGGAAGCGCAAAGGGTCGAACAGGTCGGTGCCGAATCCGCCGTCACCCACCGACAGAGACCCCACGGAGTCGCCATGGTAGGCGTTGCCCAAAGCCAAGTACGCGGAGCGCTCGGCTGCGCCAGGGCCGTCCGTCGAGCGCTCCGCGGCAGAGGCGGAGTTCTCGGTGCTGTCGCCGTCGGACAGAGCGCGGTTGCGCCAGAACTGAAAGGCGATCTTCACCGCCTGCTCCACCGCAGCGGAGCCGTCGGAGGCGAACAGGAAATGCGGGTCGGGCACCGGCACCACCGCCCGCAGCGCCTCGGCCAGCTCGACGGCCGCTGTGTTGCCGTTGCCTAGCAGTGTGGAATGGCTGACCCGGTTGAGCTGGTCGCGGATCGCCTGGTTGAGGTCGGCGTCGTTGTGGCCGACGGTGATGACCCACAGCGACGAGATCGCGTCCAGGTACCGGCGGCCGTCGACGTCGTAGAGGTAGTTGCCCTCGGCGCGGTCGACGATCACCGGCGTGGACGTCTCATAAGCGGCCATCTGCGTGAAGCCGTGCCACACCGTGTCGGCGTCGCGCCGTGCCCAGTCGGCGGATGTCATCATGAGGTTGCGCCGCCAGCTGAGGCCGCCGGGTCAGCCCACGAACACCATCTCGGTGGTGAACGTCATGCCGTGGTCAAGGGTCTTGTGCACCGGGCAGCGGCGTGCGATCTGGGCTAGGCGCTTGCGCTGGCTGTCGTCGAAGTCGCCTTCGATAAATATCTGGCTGCGGACACGGTCGATGTAGCCGGCCGAGGCGTCCTCGCAGTCGTCGCAGTCGGAGGCGTGAACCTTGTCGTGCTCGTAGCGAGCCGACACCGAATGCAGCAGCCAGCCCTTGCGTTTGCAGTACATCGAAACGGTGATAGCGGTGCACGCTGCCACCGCTGAAAGCAGCAGCTCGTAGGGGTTGGGGCCCTTGTCGGCGCCGCCGACCTCGGCGGGCTCGTCAGCCCACCAGATGTGTGAGCCGTTGCGCAGCTCCACCGTGAAACGGGCGTCGTCTGTGGCTTTTAGGTCGGCGGTGATTGCCGTCACGGTGCGAGTGTAAGCGGGCTGCGGGCTAGGGTGGCGTGGGAACTCGTCTCGGAACTCGATCTCGCCTCGCTAGCCGACGACGCTTAAGGCCGAGCCCCGCCGATCTTCAACAGGCTGGCACTGTCCACAAGCGGCTCGCCTTCCCCCGCAGCTGACTGGCGTAGCAGCCTCCGACTATTTTAGCGGCGGCGCGGTCAGGTGCTTCGGGGCAGTGAAGGCGATGGAGGCGCCCGGCGTGACCGCAGCATGTCGAGTCCAGTGCCGTTGGTATGGACTGGTCCGATATGGTGAGCTGCTGTCAAGTTCTATGAACCCCCCCCCCCCTTCTATAGACCCCCTCTCCCCCACATGGAACAGCCAAGAGTTCTCTGCATCGCCCGCGCGGCCACACACCCACTGATCAACCGCCGCATCGCGATGATCCGAGATGGCGGCTTCAGGATTGAAACCATGGGATTTCAGCGAGAAGTCAATCAGGGAACGACACCTAACCATAACATAACATACCTTGGAATCATCAAACCAGCTAATTACTTAAAACGGGTACTGACTTTGATATGGTCTATACGCAAGGTCCGATCTGCATTACAACGAAACCAGCTCGTATACGTCTTTAATACGGATTTGGCTCTAATGATGATATTCGCCAGCCTCGGACTAAGAAGGCCAATAGCCATGGAAGTCACCGACATACAACCAATCCAAACCCGCCCCGGGTTGATCGGAAAGATCGTCCGCCAAATCGAAAAGTTTGCCCTATCACAACTCGACCTGCTAGTGTTGATGAGTACTGGATATCGTGACTACTACCAAAGATGGCTGAAGTCCAATATCCCTGAGTTACTCGTTGAGGAACGGATTGAGCCCTCGTTGGCTTCAGTGTATGCGCAACACAAGCCGGTGGTGCGGTCAGGAATGCCGCTCGGTGACAGAAAACTCAGAATTGGCTACTACGGAAATATTCGAAGCAGATGGTCTCTCAGGTTGCTAGCAGCATTGTGTTCATCATCGAATGACAGGTTCGATGTAGTCATTGCTGGGCTCGTTTCACATAAGATCCGACACTTCGACGACTACCTTCAAAAGGACAACGCTATCCGATATCTGGGACCTTTTCGTCACCCCGAAGACATCCCTTACTTGTACAGCTCAGTTGACATGATATTGGCATGTTACAGCCCGATGATACCCTTCGGCTGGTCACAAGCGAGCAGGTACTACGAAGCCTGCTTCTTTCGCAAACCTCTCATCGTAAGAGCAGGCACCGAGGCCGCTAGACAGGTCGAATCCCACGGCATCGGACACATCATCGAAGACGACGATCCCCAAGTTGCCGCGCAGAGCATCGGCTCCATCACACCAGAACGCTGGCTACGATGGCAACAGAACATGGCAGCGCTCCCACCGGACGCCTACCTGCACGATACTCAACCCGACCTATTGGCCAGCAAGCTGAACAGCTTGCTGAATAGCTGAATAGCTGGTGTAGCTTTAAAAGTCCCCCGCGCGCTTCTAAAAGTCCCTGCGCGCTCCTAAGCGGGCATAGGTGCGCATGTATCAGTAGGCGCGGATGTGTCAGTCATCTGCCGCGTGGTGTCGCTTTAGAAGCCATAAAGCGAGCGACGCCCGGAAGAAATCCTGTTGGCTGCTAGCCCTCGGAGAGCGAAACGCGTAGTTCATTCTCCGGTCCTTGAAGCTGGAAGCCCCGATCCTTGAAGCTGGAAGACCTTGGCCTCGAAGCTGTAATGCCTCGGATCGGTATCCGGCGGCTACCCGCTCAGACCGCGGCGCGGCGAGGGCCTCGCGAAGCGCCCGTAAGCCCAGGCGGTTGGGATGATCCACGCCCCTAAGAGCACCAGGTTCACCATCCCGTCGATCCCGGGCGGGTAGATCGGCTCCACCAGATAGTGCGAGATGAACCCCGAGTCGTAGGGCTCTCGCCCGGCCAAGCGCAGGAAGTGCTTCTCCCAGACCGTCAACGGACAACCCGAGCCGCTGAGGTTGATCAAGACGGTCACGGCGATAGCGCCCAAGTGCCATCTCATGAGTGCCGGAACCCAACGCGACAGCGGGCCGCCCAACACGAGGAACGCTATGAACGACAAGTGCAACGCCACCACCAGCCAAGCCAGCAGCCGATACATCACACGGCCCGACCCATCACGCGATCAATGCCCAGCAACCTACACAGGTATGGCGGGCGCGGGGTATGGCGGGCCGCGGGCGCTGCCACGGCGAATCGGCCGGCACCCGCCTCACCCTCGCAGCCGCTCTCCGGCTGCGAGACGGCAGGGCCGCCCTGCCCCGCGTTCGAGCCTGCTCTCGCACTGGGCGCTCGACTGGCTCGCCGAGTTCATCACCGAATCCGACACTTTCGGGGCGCGATGCTAAAGTCACGTTCTGGGTCTGCTTATAGGGCCTTCGAGACATCATCGACTCCAAAATGGAGGGCACATGAAACGATATTCACTCACATGGCTTGCGGCTGTGATCGCCGTTCTTGGGTTGGTTGCTGCAGCTTGCGGCGGTGACGACGACGAGCCGGCGGCGCAGGCGGATGCCGACGCTGATGAGTCGATGGCTGAAGAAGACATGGCCGAAGAAGACATGGCCGAGGACGACATGGCCATGGCCGAGGACGACATGGCCGAGGACGACATGGCCATGGAGGACTCAATGGGCGATCACGCCCATCTCGACGCCAACGGCGACGGCAAGATCATCCTGGGCGTGGCCGCAGCAGGCCCCCGCGACGACGGCGCGTATTATCAGGCCCTGGTCGATGCCGCCATCGAGATCTCCCAGGCCAACAACTGGGAAGACCCGGTGGTCATCGACAACATCGAGCCCGCCGTCGCCGACACCGAGCTTGAGAATCTGGTGGCCCAGAAAGTCGACATCGTCGCTGTGGGCGCAGGAGAGATAGCCGACCCACTGCCCGACATGGTGGAGAAGTACCCAGAGGTGTTCTGGTACTGCAACTGCGGCACCGGCTATCCGCAGACGCCCGGCGTAGCTCTCAGCACCAACGACGGCGCCGAGATCGAGTACGTCGCCGGCATCGCCGCAGGCCTGCTGCTGCAAGAGCGCGGCGGCGACCAGGTGGCCATGATCGGCTGCTGCGACCTCGGATTCGAGGTCGAGACCGAGCTGGCGTTCCGACTCGGCCTCAAGGACATCGACCCGAGCTTCGACGTGACCTACACCCCGACCGGCAACTACCCGTTCGACTTCGACAACGTGGCAGGAGCCACCGAGGCGTTCAACGTGGCGCTCGACGGCGGGATGGACGCGGTCTACCCATATCTCGGCGGTGCGCACGAGCCGCTGGTTCAGCTCGCCAACGAGAACGACATCATCGTGATGAGCGCGGGTGCCTCCAACGTGTGCGAGCGGACAGACCTGCACTGGGATATGGCCGTGCTGTTCGACGGCGGTGACTTCGCACGGGCGATCTTCCCGGGCATCGTCGCAGGCGACATACAAGAGGGCAGCATCAAGCTGTTCGCCGTCGGCAGGGACCCGGAGGTCGGAGCGAAGATCTGCGGTCCTACCCCCGAGCAGAAGGCCATTCTCGACCAAGCGCACGTGGATGTGGCCAACGGCCTCCACGAGGACACGTTCAACGAGATCAAGGCCGAGGCCTACGGCGGAGGCTGACAGCATGGCCGAGCGGCCGGACGGCGGGACGGAAGCCCCCGCCGTCCGGCTCGCCTCCATCTCCAAGTCGTTCGGGTCGATCGTCGCTTGCGACAACGTCGACCTGACCCTTCGCCGGGGCCGCATCCACGGTATTCTCGGCGAGAACGGCGCGGGCAAGTCCACCCTGATGAAGGTGCTGATCGGCCTGGTTCTGCCCGACGGCGGAAACATCGAAGTGGACGGCGTGCAATGCCAGATCCGCGATCCCCAGGACGCCGCCGAGCGGGGCATCGCCATGGTCCACCAGCATTTCAGCCTGGTGGAGCCGCTCACAGTGTGGGAGAACGTCACACTGGGCGACACCGGCCGTTTCGACGCCGCCGAGGCCCGCCGCAGGGTGGCTGAGATCAGCGAGCACTACGGCTTGGGCGTGGACGCCGACGCCCGGGTTGGCGATCTTCCAGCAGGAGTCCGCCAACGGGTGGAGATCATCAAGTGCCTGCGACGCGACCCCAGCATCTTGATATTCGATGAGCCCACCTCGGTGCTGACCCCGGCCGAGTCGGAGCGGCTGTTCGAAGTGCTGCGCAAGGCGGTCCTTGAGGAGAACCGAGCGGTGGCGCTGGTCAGCCACAAGCTCGACGAGATCCTCCACGCCACCGACGAGGTGACGATCATGCGCGCCGGGTCGGTGGTGCACCGAGTGTCGACAGCCGACGCCGACGCTCCGATGCTGGCCCGGGCGATGGTCGGACGGGAAGTGTCGCTGCGTTCTGAGGCGTCGGCACTAGGCCTCATCGCCCAGCAGGAGGCCTCGACCCACGGCCCGGATGGGCAGCATGCCGGCGGGCAGCCAACATCAGCCGCCCGAGCGCCGGTATTGCGCTTGCACGACGTGGTCGCCCGCGGTGCCGACGACCGCTTCTCGCTTAACGGTCTGAGCCTCGAGGTGTTCGACTCTGAGGTTGTGGGCTTGGCCGGCGTGGAGGGCAACGGTCAGACGGAGATCGTCGATGTGCTCTCCAGCCTGCTGGCCATCGAGTCCGGCACGATCGAGGTGGGCGGAGTTGAGGTGGAGCCGAACAAGCCGGGCGCCATGTCGGCTGCGGGCATGGCGGTCATCCCCGAGGACCGCCATTCGTCGGGGTGTGTGCTCGACATGACCGTGGCGGAGAACCTCTTCCTGGTTGACTTAGAGCGCATCACCCGCCGCGGCATCTACGACCCCGACGTGATGCGCAACGAGGCGGCGCGCCTGATCGACGAGTTCGAGATCCAGACCGCCGGGCCCGAAGCGCCGTTCTGGTCGCTGTCGGGCGGCAACCAGCAACGCGTGGTGCTAGCCCGCGAGCTGAGCAGCAGTCCCAAGGTGCTGGTGGCGGCCCAGCCCACTCGGGGACTCGACGTGGGGGCCATCGAGTGGATGAGCGACCGGATCCGCCAGGTGGCCGACAGCGGTGTGGGCGTGTTGCTGATCTCCAGCGAGCTGGAGGAGATCCTCCAGCTCGCTGACCGGATCGCGGTTCTGTTCGCAGGCCGGATCGCCGGCGAGATGCAACGAGGCGAGGTCGATCTCGAGGAGCTGGGCCTGCTGATGGGCGGCGCAGGAGGAGCCGGACTGCCAGAAGACCTCATGAGCGACACCGGGCCGGGCGGCGCCCCATGAGCGACACCGGTCTAAGCGGCACCCCATGAGCGAAAAGCCCAAGAGCCGGGCGGACTGGTCGCGTTTGCGCGAGACCTCAGTAGTGCTGGGCATGTACCTGGCATGCATCGTCACCGCCCTGTTCATCTCCGCTGTGATCGTGTCGGCCACCGGCGGCTCCTGGCAGGCGGTTTTCTCCGCGCTGTTGGACGGCAGCCTGCGGGCGCCGGGCCGTTGGGGCAGGACGATCGGCATAGCCATACCGCTGGTGATCGTGGCGCTCGGCACCGCGATCAACGCCCGCGCCGGGCTTGTGAACATCGGACAGGAAGGCCAGGTCATGATGGGCACGGCGCTGGCCACCTACGTAGGGGTGAACATGGCCGGGCCCGGGCCTGTGGTGGTGCTATGCCTACTGGTCGCAGGGATCATCGGCGGTGCCATATGGGCGGGCATCGCCAGCGGGCTGCTGTATTGGCGGCGGGTGCCCGAGGTGCTCACCACGCTGCTGCTGATCACCGTGGCGTCCCAGGCCACTGGCTACGGCCTCAAGGTCGACTGGCTCCTGCTCGCGCCTTTCCGCGAAGACCGGTCGGTGCGCAACCAGGTCAGCGCTCAGCTCGCCAAGGACACCCGCGTGCCCCGCCTCGAAATCTGGGGCAACGACTTCCCGATCAGCGCTATCGCCGTGATCGTGATGGCGGCCATCGTGTATTTTCTGTTCAAGCGAAGCGTCTGGGGCTTCCGCATGAACATGCTGGGCCGCAACCCTCGCACCGCTCAGCGTGCGGGCGTGTCCACCGTTCGGTACGGCACGGGAGCGATGCTGATCTCAGGCGGGTGCGCCGGGCTAGCCGGAGCGCTGATGCTTGCGGGTGGCGACTTCGGCAACTACCGGTTCACACCCGGTTTCGCCAACAACATCGGCTGGGAGGGGCTGCTGGTGGCGCTGGTAGCCCGCCGCCATCCCGTGGGGATTGTGGTGATGGCGTTCAGCTTCGCCGGTCTCCGAGCCGGCTCGGGCTTCTTGGCCGCCACCGGCGTGGAACGCGAGATCTCCCAAGTGGTGCAAGCGCTTCTGGTGCTGGCCTTGCTGGTGCCCCCCGCAATACTGTTCATCCGAGAGCGCCGCCGGGCGCTCGCAGCCACACGGGACAGAACCTGATATGGGTGATTTCTTCTCCGCTGTGGGCGACGTGCTCAGCAACGAGGTCTCGTACTCAGGCGCGATGCGTTTCGCGGCGCTGCTGGCATTCGCCGCTATAGGCGAGACCATTGCTGAGCGCGCCGGCACGCTCAATGTGTCACTAGAGGGCATGGTGCTCGGCGGCGCGTTCGCTGGCGCTTTGGGAATGCACCTCACGTCGTCGGTGACGGCCGGGCTGGTGCTGGCCACGTTGATCGGCATCCTGATCGCCGCGCTGCAGGCCAACATGAGCCATCGGCTGACCGCCAATCAGTTTGTGGTCGGCTTGGCACTCAACACTCTGGTGCTAGGGATCGCCAGCTTCCTCAACACCAGCATCGAGCCCCAGTCCACCGCCGCGCACCGTTTCGCCATCCCGTTGATGTCGGAGATCCCGCTCATGGGCGAGGCCTTCTTCTACCAGCCGTGGCCTCTGTACCTGGTGTACCCGCTGATTCCTGCCGCCTGGTGGCTGCTCTACCGCACGCACTGGGGCCTGGAGGTGCGGGCCGTCGGGGAGAACCCGCAGTCCGCGGACGTGTCGGGCATCGACGTGAACAAGCGCCGCCGCCAGGCGATCTACATCGCCGGGCTCACCGCCGGGCTCGGCGGTGGGTATCTGGTGCTGGGCCAGGTGGGTCGCTTCGAGGACGCCATCGTCGGCGGACAAGGCTTCATCGCCATCGCGGCTGTGATCTTCGGCGGGTGGACTATGCGAGGCGTGATCGGCGGCTGCATCCTGTTCGGAACGGTCAACTCATTCCGCCTGACGCTGCCGACGGTGGGTCACGAACTCAACTCCGAACTCCTGTCGGCGGCACCGTTCGTGGTGACCATCATCACGGTGTCGTTCTTCGCGCATCGCACGCACGAGCCCCGGGCGCTGGCCCAGCCTTTCGTCCGCGGCCTGACATGACTACTGTCGCCCCATGACGGCTGCCGCTGCCATATGAAAACCGGCTCATATATGACCATCACAGCCAGATGACCGCTACTCCCACGATCGACCAGATGACCGCTATTCCCACGATCGACGTAAGCGGCGCCCTGGGCGCGCAGGCATCACCGGCCCGCGCGCACGGGGTGGCGCAGGCCTTGGACGACGCCTGCATTAGCAGCGGATTCTTCATAGTCACAGGTCACGGTGTGGCGCCCGAACTCGTCGACGACGTGGTGGCTGTGTCGCGGGAGTTCTTCCGGCTCCCGCCGGAGGTCAAACAAAAGGTGGCACCACCCGGCCCGCCGCACTACCGCGGCTTCCTAGGGCTAGACACCACATCGCTGGCGGCCACGCTCGGTGACGACGAGATCCCGCCCGACTTGTGCGAGTCGTTCAACGTGGGACGCTTCGACGATCCCGAGATACGCGCCCGAGCCTTTGTGGAGGGGGCAGAGGCCACGTTCCTGCCGAACCTTTGGCCCGAGCAGCCAGCCCGCCTGAGGCCGCTCTTCGAGCGCTACTACCAGGTGCTGGAGCAGCTTTGCATGGACATGCTGCCGCTGTTCGCGCGGGCCTTGGGGCTGCCGCCGGGCTGGTTCCACGACAAGGTGGCCGACCACACCGCGCTGTTGCTCGTGAACTGGTACCCGCCTGCTGACACCGTCCGGCCCGGTCAGCTGCGCCGCGGCGCCCATACCGACTACGGGGCGTTTACCATCGTGGCGGCCGAGCAGATACCGGGGCTGCAAATCCGCGTCAACGGCGAATGGCTCGACGTGCCAGCCGTGCCGAACTCCTTCGTGGTCAACCTCGGCGACCTGATGGCCCGCTGGACGAATGACCGCTGGGTGTCGACACTGCACCGGGTGGTGATACCCGACGGCGACGATCGGCACCGCGACCGCGTGTCGGTCCCGTTCTTCTTTCAGCCGACGTACCGGGCCGTTATCGAGACGATCCCCACCACGGTCACCGCCGATCGCCCTCGCAAGTACGAGCCAGTGGTTTCCGGGGACTGGATCAAGGCCAAGTCGATGTCGATGCTCGAAGACCAGTAAACGGCATTCAGCAAAGCGGCGGTCACCAGGAGCGTCAGGATCGGTGGGGGACGTCAACGGCCGGCAGAGTCCGCGCCTGATTTTGCTGATCGCGGCCGCGCTGGTGCTGGCCGCGGCGTGGGCACTCACCGAGTCCGGCCTGTTGAACCCTGCGGCGCTGTTCTCCGCGGACAGCGGCACCAGCGCCGAGCTGGTGACCGACGACCGCATCGGCGACTGCCGCGAAGCCGGGCGAGACACCGGCGAGCGATGCGACCCCGGAGCGGATGTGCGAACGGTTGTGTTGTCTTTGCACGACCGGACGACGCATGACCAGTCGCTGCACGACCGCAGCCTGGTGGTGGAGCTGGAGCTAACCGAAGCCCCCGATCTGACCCTCGGCGTGATGTGGACAGCTGAGCTGTACGTGGAAGCGCGCAACGCCTTCACCGACAGCGGGATCATCTGCGGACTGACCAACGCGGGCGACGGCGAACTCGCCACCGGACTTGACGGTGAGCCAGTGGCCTACGCGCTCGCCAACCGCTTCTCCGGTGAGCTGCTGGGTGACAACGCCTGCTACGGCCGGCTGCGCGGATCATCCGCGAGGTTCGCCGCCGACATCAGCGGCCAGCCCGACGACGTCGAGTTCCGCGTGATCGGCTCAGTCAAACTCGAATACCCCGACCGTCCCGGCCATCCCGGATCCGAAGACGACTTCCTGGTACGGGCAACACTGCAAGACCTGCGCTAACCCCACACGCATCGCAGCGTTGCTCTGGGCCTGCTAATTGGCGTGACAGACATAGGCGCCGTTTTTGATCTGCTCAACGCGAGCCCATGATCGTCGTTCAGCGAACGGGCCGGGTTGGGCCCGACAACGGGGTCAGACTGACTTGAGGAGCAGGTCGCTGGTCTGGCCCGACACGAACAGTTCGCTGCCGTCCTTGAGGATATCGCGGTAGCCCTGCTCGGTGGGGAGCATCTCTAGGAAGTCGTCCAGGGCACCCAAGTCACCAGCGTCGATCATCCAATACACCACGCCGTAGGCGCCGTAAGCCTCCATCCAAGACGTCACCGCGCCTCCGGGCGGCACCCGCTCGGCCATATAGCCGGTGTAGCGCTGTATCCACGCCCGCACGCGAGCCACGTCGCTGGAGTCGACCTGCGCCTTGCGCACCATCCTCACCATCTGCTCATCCCTTCTGACTGCTCATCCCCTTCTGGCTTGCCCGCTGTGGCAACGGCTCACCCGTCGGTGGGCGCCCGCACCTCCAGGCCTATGCGCTTGGGGTCGCCACCGTTGGAGGCCGACGTCTCGCTCGGACACGCCGACACGGCCGCCAGCACGTCAATACACGCACGCAGCTCGATGTAGTCGCCCTCGGCCGCCGGCGACTCGCGGAACACCAGCCGCCGCTCGTCCTCCACATCGGTGAACATAAAAACGTTGAACACGTCCGGGATCAGGTCGGGCGCCACACCCCAGGGCCGCACCGCTTCCTCCAGGTTGTCCTGACATGTGCGATGGCCCGACGCGATCCCGTCGCGCACCGAGTACACGCCGCGCGAGCAGCGACCTCCGTTCCACGCGAAGTGAACGCCCACCGGGTCGTCGGTCACCTCCAGCATGGGCCGTTCATAAGGCGGTCGTGACCACAGCGTGGTCACCCGGCGCATCGTTCCGGTGCCGGCCAGCATGTTCAGCGCCACAGTCTGGCCGGCGTGGTAGCCCTCGCGGGGGTTGTCAAGCGCCAAGAACGCAGTGTCAGCCACCTGCGGCCCGTCCACCGCGATGATCCGAAGCCAATGCCCGGCCGGCACCTCCACCGCGCGGCCTTCGCAGCGCGGCACCATCACGGTCTCGACCAGGCGGCGAGGCGACAGGCTCACGCCACGGTCTCGCAGGTCACGCCGCAGGCTCCGGCTGTCGTGAGCTTCACGTCGGCGGACATCAGCTCACGCCAGGCGCGCAGATAGCCGCGCATCGGCCCCTCATGAGTGACCGGCGCCCGCTGCAGTCCGTCGTCCGACTCCGACATCGTCGGTATGCCCAGCCCCTTGCTCATGTCCACCCACTCGATCTCGGCGATCCCGAGCCCCTCCTGACAGCGCTCGAACAGCTCCAGGTCGTCGGGGTTGCCCAGGCTGGGAAAGTCCTCGGCGATACGCATCCGCATCACGTTCACCTCTTCGGGCGCGCCCTCAGCGGCGCAGACCCACGTGTGCAGCCGGGTCTCGTCCACGCTCACCGGCTCGACCACCTCAAGATGGTTGCCCTTGATCAGCAGGTTCGGGAAGATCGACAGGTTCACCATCGACCCCGGTGCCATCTCGAGCACCTCGGCGCTGGCGTCGCCATGGCGCTCGCGGATGCGGGCCTCGTAGCTCTCGCGGCCCGGCACCGGCCGCTGCGTCTCCCAGAACGACTTCGCCAGGCCCGGCCGCTGATCGACGAACATGTGCCCGTTGCCTAGATCGGCACCGTACATGCCGGTGGTGTCGGGGCTGGTCTTGAACTGCGACAGCGACCTGGCGCCGCCGTGCTGGCGCTCGTTGAGCAGCACGAAACTTCGGTGGGCGAACGTCGGATGGAGGCCGTCGGCGGCGTTGTCCCACGCCAGCTTCCAGTTGCCGCGGTAGATCATCCGCTGCCGGTTGCGCACCTCGACGCGGCCGCTAGGGGAGCGGTCCACGAACTCGTCGATCAGTGGACCGGCCGGGCCCAGCCATTCGGCCAGCTCGGGCGCGTCAGGGTTGAGCGTCGCGAAGATCAGGCCCCGGTAGACGGCCAGCCTCGGCGCCTGTGCCAGCCCGTGGTCGGCTAGGTCAAAGTCGTCGGGGTACCCCTTGCGGAACGGCACGTTGACCAGATCGCCCCGGTTGGAGTAAGTCCAGCCGTGATACGAGCACTGGAAGCGCCTCGCGGAGCCGCGCTCCTGCTGGCACACCGTGGAGGCCCGGTGCGAGCAACGATTGAACAGAGCGTGCAGGCCGCCGTCGGCGTCTCGGGTGACGATAACCGGCCGCAGTCCCATGCTCGCGGCCACGAAGTCGTTCGGCTGGGGTACCTGGCTCTCGTGGGCGAGATACACCCACGACCCGCCGAACACTCTCACCATCTCCTCGGCGAAGATCCCGGGATCGACATATGCCAGACGGTGAACCCGGCCCGTCTGCACGAACTCGTCCAGGCTGCTCATGTCCGAGGCCCCTTCCTACCCACAGCTCTGTTGCCTGAGGCTCCTTGCTTACCCTGAGGCTCCTTGCCTACAAGATGAACGCGAACTTCCTGAGACTCTCTGCCTACAAGATGAACGCGAACTTGCGGACATCGCCGGCGCTGTCCACGAGCCGGACGATCTTGTGCCTGATTGCCCAGCCGTCGCCCAGCTCAGCCAGCGAGTAGTCATTGCGGCTGACAAACGGCGTGAGGCGCCCGAGGCGGTACTCCCAGACGACGGTCGAGCAGCGCGCCAGGGTGTCGTCGCTGCCGGCGTGGTCGGGCCACGCCTCCACGTTGGACACCACACGGCAGGTTCGAGAAGGCGGGTTCTGGGCGTGCGCCCAGCCGGTCTCAAGCAGACCGACACGGTCGGCCATGCGCCGCCGGTCGTCGAACAGGAACGACACCTGACGGCGGGGGTCGCCGTCAGGGTCGAGCGGGATCCAGTACACGCAGTCGTCGGTGAAGCGCGCCAGCCAGCCTCTGTAGTCGCGGTCGTCGAGCAGGCGTGCTTCGTGGTGCAGAGCCTGCTCCACCGCGGGCCGCAAGGCCGGATGGCTCGGCCCGCGGTCTTCGGTGCGGGCCGACACCAGATCGAACAGCCGCTGATACAGGCCGTCCTCGACCACCGAGGCGCCCGTCACCCTCACTCCCACGAACGGCTTCGCTGGGGCAGGCAAGGCGCTGCGAGTGTTCGGGCGGGCGTCACAAATGGACGGCTTCGCGCAGGCGGGCGATCAGGGCGGCGGGGTCGGGCGAGCCCCAAACGTTGCGGCCGAACACTACGCCGGCACCTCCGGCATCCACCAACCGCCTCACCCTTGACACCAAGGCGTACTCGTAGTCCAGGGCGTCCTCGTCGCTTCTGGGGCCGCCAAGGGCCAGCACCGGGCCGGGGCAAGCGCCAGTGACCGCCGCGAACGTGCCGGGATGCGGGCACATGGTCTTGACGATGTCGGCACCGAGTTCCACGGCGATGCGGGCGCCTCTGCCGACGTTCTCGTCCGTCCACGGCACGTTCTGAGCCCAGCCGCCCGGTATCGACTCGGCCATCACCGGCAGACCCAGCCGCTCGCACTCGGCGGCCAGCACGGCGAGGCGCTGCAGCGAGCGGTGCTCGTCGACAGCGCCAGGATAGATCATGATCACCACCGCGTCGGCACCGAGCGTCATGGCCTGCTCGGCCGTGTAAAGCAGTGACGAGTCGTCACTTGCCCGGGAGTCGCCGAGGTCGGACACGCCTCCGTCGACCCGCAGTACCAGCGCCGTGTCGGCGAATGCTTCAGGGCGCGAGCGGGCCAGGTGCCACGTGGCCAGCACGCCGTCGGGACCGGGGCGCGCCGACGCCACGGCGTCCACAGCGTCTGAGGGCACGCCTGCTCCCATGTAGGCGGGGTGGTCCATCGCCACCACGACTGCCCGGCCGTCGGCACCGAAGATGCGTGCCATGCGGCGGCGCTTGCCGGCACCGGTGGCTGAATGCGCTATTGCGCTCACGAAGCGACCTCCTCAGATGCGGACGTGAACTCGTCATCGGCGAGTGGTGTGGCCACATCGGCTCGCACCATGCGCATCACGTGAGCGGCCCTGCCCTCCCAGGCAGACGGCGGGCCCACCCGGTAGAACGGCGACCGCAGATTCTTCATCAGCTCGGTCACCATGTCGGTGTCCTCCTTGTTGGTGGTCTCCAGGCGGTCGAGTTCGAAGTTCTGTTCTTCGATCGATTTGTCGATCCCGTAGATGCGGCTGAACAGACGAGTGCGGTCGGGGGCTATCGGATCGGCCCGCACCAGGATGAGCTGCGTCGGATAGGGCAGCGGCGTGAGGTTCGGGTAGATGAAGTCGGCGTAGTGGCCGCGTAGCTGCTCGTCGGTGAGGTCGCGGCGGCCCCCTGAGGCGTTGTCGCTGTCGGCGTGAGGCTTGAACCCGCTGCAGGTGCGACCCTCGAATCGCACGATGGTGTCCATCTGCTTGCGGAATTTGTTGAGCCGGCGGTGGACGAAGCGAACGTGGTAGTCGTCGTTGGAGTTCTCCGCGAAGGCTTTCCAGTTGATCGGATAGGTCTGGTCGAGCTCACGGTGATAGCGGGTGAACTCGAAGAACCTGTACAGGTCGTAGCGTTCAGCGAGCGGGGCGACCCACTCCCGGAAAGCCGGCGCCCGCTTCGACAGGCAGCCGAAGATCAGCTTCCCCCAGGCCACCTCAATGCGGATTGGCACCAACCCGTAGTCGTCTGAGGGCAGGCTCTCGGGGTACATGCGAATGCGGTCAGGGATGCCGATCAGCCGTCCGTCGATGGAGTACGCCCAGTTGTGGTACGGGCAGGTCATGGTCTTGCCACAGTTGCCCGACGGCTCGAACAGCAACCCCGACGCCCGGTGCCGGCAGTTGTTGAGGAACCCCTTTACTGAGCCGTCCTGCTGGCGGATCACCATCACCGGCTGGTAGCCGATGACCCCCGTGATGTAGTCGCCGGGCTCGGTTAGGTCTTCGGTGTCGCCCAGCCACACCCAAGACCGGGCAAACACCCGCACCATCTCCAGGTCGAACAGCTCCTGGTCGTACACCTCATAGGGCTGCAGCATCGGGCTTGCGAGCGGCGCATTGACCAGACCCGAGGTCTCGGCAACGCGGCGCTGCAGTCGGACGGTCAGCGGGTGGGGCTTCACGTCGGAAATCATGCAGCGATGCTAGTTCGGAACAGCCGACGGGCTACCACGGGCCGGCAGGATCGCCTGCTCGCTCGCCACGCTCACAGAGGGAAAGCGGTGGGCGGGAGTCAGCGCGGGCGGTGGGCCGGGAGTTCGCAGGCCAGAGCGCGACACCGGCAGGTGCGGCAGTCTCCGGTGTCAGTCGCCGTGTCAACGACTGATGTCTCCGAATCCCCGGCCGCGTTCCGGCGTTGACAGCCACCGGAGCTGCTCACTATAGTTACCTGTTCGCCAGCCCCTGCTGAGAAGCCCCCCCCTGAGGAACCCGCTGTGACGAACGGAGCGACCGCCATCCTCGTATCCGTGATGGTCGCCTTTCTTGGCCTGAATACGACGCTTATAGTTTTCCTGTTCAGGCAGATCGGCAAGACAGAACGCAGCCTCAGAGCCGACATGAAGGCTGACATGAACGCCGGCTACGACCGCTTGAAAGCCTACATGAACGCCGGTTTTGACCGCTTGCAGGCCGGCCAGGACAACCTGAAAGCCGAAATCGGTGACCTCTCCCGGAGGGTGAGCAACCTCGAAGCCGATGTCGCAGCCCTAAAATCCGATGTCGCAGCCCTAAAATCCGATGTCGCGGTCCTAAAAGCTGACGTCACGGCCCTAAAATCCGATGTCACGGTCCTAAAAGCTGACGTCACGGCCCTAAAATCCAACGTCATGGGGTGGACCCCCATCATCATGGCCCTGATAGCCCGGTCTGTTTCTGCCGGCGAAACCGCCCTCGCCTCTGAGCCCGCACCTCCGCCGGCGGTGTCCGAGCCCGACAGCGGCTAAACCTCGGGCTTGGTTCGCTGTTGCCGGCAGACCAGTTTGCAGCACGAACTCCGAAGCCAACCCATATAGACGGCAGCTGGGCTGGGACATTGGTGGGACGATTACACGATCGGGACGCTGCGACCGGCGACGTGTTACCGTCCGGCGCCCACGGGCCGACGATGGCCGAACTTGCTACCGGGGCCGGGGTTGATCGTGGGGCTGTGCCGGTGTGCGCTTGCCACGATTGACCGCGAAGCCCGGGGCTCTGTGGAATGACGACGTCCAGTACCTCACAAATGCCCCACAGAGGCGGAGGTGTGCTTTCTGCGGCAACCACGGCAAACCACGCACAAGCGTCGGCAGCGGCGCCGCCATCGTCGGGGTGGAGGTGTGCTTTCTGCGGCAACCACGGCAAAGCTGGTCGAGTGAAACCTGCTCTTACCGAGGCCGAGATTTTCCCCCAGGAGCTGGTGGCCGCGGCCGCCGAATCCCAGGCGACGCTCACGCCGAAGCTGGCCGAACTCGCCGCCGTACAGCTGTCGTTCCCGGGCGGGCCAGGGTTGACGGCGGCAGAACGCTGGATCGAGACCGGCGGCCCGAGCCCTGACGGGCTACGCCTGGATCCTGCGTGGTCGAGCGATCGCGGTGAGGTCGCCCCAGCCGCAACGCCGGCGGCCAAGCCGACAACAGTCACAACGGCAAGGGACGCGACCCTGCCGTCTGCGACCGTCGCTGAGCTGCTGGCGGGGTACCGCAGCGGGGAACTCAATCCAGTGGAGGTTCTAGAGGACGCGCTCACCAGGATGGACGCAGCCGACGGCGGGCTTCACGCTGTGGTGACGCGCCTCGACGACCGGGCCCGTGCCGCGGCGGCAGAGTCAGCTCGTCGCTGGCGGTCCGGCGGGGCTCGGCCTCTCGAAGGCGTACCGGTCGGCGTCAAGGACATCATCGAGACCGCCGGAGTACCGACCCGGGCCGGCTCTGCGCTGTTCGCCGACCATGTGCCGTCCGCCAGCGCCACCGTGATCGACCGGCTGGAGCGCGCCGGCGCTGTGGTGGCAGCCAAGACCGCCACACCGGAGCTTGCCTTCGGCGACGAGAGCGGCGACGGTGTCGTCAACCCGCGCGGCGCCGGCCGCTGGGCGGGCGGCAGCTCGTCGGGATCGGCGGCTGCGCTGGCCGCGGGCTTGTTGCCAGCCGCACTCGGCACCGACACCGGCGGCTCGATCCGCGTGCCGGCCTCGTATTGCGGCGTGTGCGGGCTCAAGCCGACGTTCGGGCGGGTGCCGAGAACGGGCGTGTTCCCGGTGTCGTGGACTCTGGACCATGTCGGCCCGATGGCCCGAACCGTCGACGATCTGGCACTGCTGCTGACAATCATGGCCGGCGCCGACCCGGACGATCCCTACTCGTCGCCGCAGCCCGTGCCCGACTACCCCGCCGCGGCCGCAGCCGCAGCGGAGGACCTGACCGGGCTGCGAGTCGGCATGCCCGGAGGATGGCTGGCCGAGGGATGCAGCCCAGGCGTGATAGCCGCCCGCAATGCGGCGGCAGACGCCCTCACAGCCCTCGGCGCCGAGGTCACGGAGGTGAAAGTCCCCCACGCCGAGCTGGCCGGAACCGTCGCTTGGCTGATCACCGTGGTCGAGTTCGCAGCCAACCACGACCCCCGGCTGAAACGCGCCGCGGACTTCACGCCCTCGGCGGCATATCGGCTGGTGGCCGGCGCCCGCGCCAGCGCCGGCGACTACGCCAGAGCCCTGCGCGCCCGCCGCCTGGTACAGCGCGACTTCGATGCGGTGTTCAAACAGGTCGACGCAGTGCTCACACCGGCCACCCCGACCGCGGCACCCGACATGTCCTCGTTCTTCGATGACGGCGACCGCCTGTGGCTCGACAAGGTGGCCCGCACGCTGCTGATCTTCAACGTCACCGGGATGCCGGCGCTGGTGGTTCCCGTCGGCGACGACGACGGCCTTCCCGCCGCTGTGCAGATAGCCGCCCGACCGCACAGTGACGCCTTGTGCCTGGCCGTGGGCGCAGCCCTTCAGCGGGCGGCTGAGCCCGAGCTTGGTATGGGCTGACCTGGCTGCTGGTCGCCTAGAGTCGGACGCTGGCTGATTGCGAACGGTCGAAGATTGCCATGATCTTGTCCGGGTGTTCGCATGGCGTGAAGCCGTCAAGCGCAACACCTGAGGCCGCCGGGCGGCGTATCCACCGCGAATAAGGCGAGCCGGCAGCCGACAGCTGGCAGCCGGCATCGAAGGATCACTGAAGGAGACCGAGATGACGATCCTCAACGATGAGCTGCTCAGCAGCTTCGACGACTCGATTGGCCCGGTCAACGAAGCTCGGCTTCTGCCGCCGGTGCTGTACACGTCGCCTGAGTTCTTCGAATTCGAGCGGCGGGCCATTTTCGAGCGCGAGTGGCTGTGCGTCGGCCGCGTCGATCAGATCGCCGAGCCTGGCGACTTCCGGTGCATCACCATCGCCGGCGAGCCGCTTATCGCCTCCCGAGACTCCGACGGCGAGCTGCACGTGATGTCGGCGGTGTGCAGGCATCGCGGCATGGTCGTAGCCGAGGGCTCAGGCAACTGCCGCCGGTTCACGTGCCCGTACCACCACTGGACGTACGGTCTCGACGGAGCGCTGCTGGGCACGCCGGCCATGAACCGAGCCGTCGGATTCGACCGCGCCGAGCATCGGCTGCCCGAGCTGAAGGTCGAGCTGTGGCAAGGGTTCATCATGGCCAACTTCGACCGCAACGCCCGCCCCTTCGCGCCGACTATGGCCAAGATCGACACCCTGCTCGAGAACTACGGGCTGGAGTCCACCACCACTTTGGAGGGCAAGACCATCGGCGACCTGGCATGGAACTGGAAGGTCATGATGGAAAACTTCAACGACCCGTACCACGCCAGCCGGCTGCACGGGGCGCTGCAGACGTTCGCCCCGAGCCACATGAACGACTTCCTCGAATGGGCCGATGACGACGGTGCCATCGGACGGATCCAGCACTTCACCGACATCGACGGGTCGTTCAACCCGACGCAGCGCTGCATCCTGCCAGTGTTCGCGAACCTCACCGAAGAGCAGCGCAAGCGGGGCGGGTTCGTGCTGATCCCACCGACGCTGGCCCTGGCGATCGTGCCCGACGAAGTCGCATACTTCATCATCAGCCCCGAAGACGCCGGGCACATCACCATCCACATCGGGTACTGCCTAGAGCGCTCGGCGCTCGACCACCCGCTGTTCGAGTACCTGTTTGAAGCGGCCGAAGCCGGAGTCAACAACTTCAACGTGCAGGACATCTACGCCGACGAGATGACCCAGAAAGGTCTTAACTCTCACCTGGCCCCGCGGGGCCGTTACTCGTGGCAGGAAGAAACGCTGGTGCAGTTCAACCGCTGGCTAGTGAGACGCTATCGCCGGTGGTGGCCGAACGGGTCTTCGGGCTAGCGTCGCCGGGCCGTCTCTAGCGGTGCTTAGGATGCCGGTATCGGGCTCTGCTGGGCCGAGTGAGCGGCCGATTTGTGGTCGGCTTGTGGCGTTGTGACCGCCTCTGACCGTGCCCGCACCAGCCCGGTGGCATCGGGCGAGCGCATCACTGCTCTCGACGCCATCCGGGGTGTGGCCGTGCTGGGGATCCTCACCATGAACGCCGTGTCGTACGGTCTGCCGGATAGCTATTTCAACCTCGACTCGGCCGGAACGGAGACCTGGCTCGACTGGCTCATCGGCGGAGCGGGCGAGATCTTCTTCGACCAGAAGTTCATGGGACTGTTCTCGATGCTGTTCGGGGCGGGGATCGTGCTGTTCGCCGATCGGGCCGCCAGCAGGCTCTCCCGTCCCGGCTGGCTCAGCCTGTGGCGCAACACGCTGCTGCTGATTATCGGGATTGTCCACACGCTGTTCTGGGTCGGCGACATCCTGAAGGTGTACGCAGTCTGCGCACCCCTGCTCATACTGCTGCGCCGGCGGCGGCCGGTCACGCTGATTGTCGCCGGGACGCTGATAGTGGCGTCCGCGGCCGTTTCGGCTCTGGTCGTACAGTCCACAATCAACGATCCTGCCAACCAGATCGGCGACGGATACTGGCTGCCCGACGGGAAGATGTCGGACGCGGTCGGGCTGTGGTTCTTATACGACTTCTTCGCCCGGTCGCTGGGGATGATGCTGATCGGTGTGGCGCTGTACCGCACGGGTGTGATCACCGGCCAGCGCAGCGCCGAGTTCTACAAGCGGGTCGCCAAGCTCGGACTCGGCATCGGCCTGCCGTTGGCCGCGCTGGGTCTGGCGCTGGTCGCCGGCGCCGGCTTCTCTGCGGACGTGGCGTTGGCGGGCTCGGTTCCGAACACCGCAGCGACGATTCCGATAGCGCTGGGCTACCTGGCGCTCATCGCGCTGTGGGACGCCCGCGCCGAGTCAAAGTTGCGAGTGCGGATACGAGCTGTAGGCCGCATGGCGCTCACGAACTACCTGACCCAGACGGTGATCGGCCTGGTCGTGCTGCGGCTGGTGCTCGACCCCTCCGACGTGACCCGCACCCTGCTTGTTGTGTTCATCCTGGCGGTGTGGGCCGTGCAACTCTGGTGGTCGCAGGCCTGGCTGAGCCGATTCCGTTACGGGCCGGCGGAGTGGCTGTGGCGCTGCGCCACCTACTGGCGCTGGCATCCCCTGCGGACGACACAGTAACAACTGCAGTAACTATCAGAGGTCGGTCACCGGCGGATCAGCCAAACGACCAGTACGACCACCAGCACCAGCACTATCAGCGGCACTGCCATCAGCCGAAGACCTGCCGGGCTAGGCCACATCATGTACATCATGTGTCATTCTCCTCTCTCCAGCGGCCGCCTCGGCGAGTGCTCTGTCTCGTCGGGACAGACTGCACGGCTGCCGCGCCCGATGCCCAAATGGCAGAATCCCCGAGCATCAGCTTGAAGCATCGGCTGAATCATGTCACACGGACACCTCCATACAGGCCGAAAGGGGATGCCTGTTGCCGCCCTGCGGCAAAGGGACACGGGCGCCACCGCCGGCAGCTGTTGCGGGCAGTAGCGCCCGCGGGACGGGGCCGGTCCTGACGTAGAGTGCCGTCCGTCGGCCCGGCCAGAGCGGCCAGCGGACGGGCCTGCCAGAAGGGGGAGAAGTGACATCGTTTGACGCCGTCTTCGACGCAGAGGTGCAGTCGGTCCGTGAGTGGATGTCGGGGCCGCGCTTCGACGGGCTGCTGCGGCTCTACTCGGCCCGGCAGGTGGTGGAGCAGAGAGGCGCTATCCCCCGGGACTACACGGTGGCGCGCCGGGCCGCCGAAGGCTTCTGGGTTCGTCTGCGCGAACTGTTCGCTGCCGGGCGCGGCATCACCACGTTCGGGCCGTACTCGCCCGGTCAGGCGGTGGCCATGAAACGGGCCGGCATCGAGGGCATCTACCTGGGCGGCTGGGCCACCTCCGCCAAGGGCTCAGAGCACGAGGACCCCGGCCCAGACCTGGCCAGCTATCCCCTGAGCCGGGTGCCAGACGAAGGCGCTGCGCTGGTGCGGGCACTGCTCACCGCCGACAAGAACCAGCGCTTCTTGCGGTCGCGCATGTCCGCCGACGAGCGGGCCCGCACTCCGGAAGTCGACTACTCGCCGTTCGTGATCGCCGACGCCGACACCGGCCACGGCGGCGACCCCCACGTCCGCAATCTGATCCGCCGCTTCGTTGAGGCCGGCATCCCCGGCTACCACATCGAAGACCAGAAACCCGGTGAGAAGAAGTGCGGACACCAGGGCGGCAAGGTGCTCGTCCCCGTGGACGAGCAGATCAAGCGGCTCAACGCGGCCCGCTTCCAGCTCGACGTGATGGGCGTGCCCGGCGTGATAGTTGCCCGCACCGACGCTGAGTCGGCCAGCCTGCTGCACGGCGACAGCGACGAACGCGACCAGCCTTTCATTCTCGGCGCCACAGCGCCCGTCCCCTCCTACCGGGTGGCTTTCCTCACCCTGCTGAAGCTGCTGAGCGAAGCCGGAGTGGAGGGAGTTAACGGCCATCGCCTCTACGCGCTGGACGGCGACCGCTGCGCGCGGGCCGAGGAGTGGATGGAGCGCGCCGGCGTGCTCGCTGCCGCAGAAGCCGTCGTCGCCGACTACCGGGCGAGGCCTTCGACGCGCCCCGACGAGGTAGTAGACGCAGCTGCCGACGCGCTGGTGGAGGCGTGGCAGTCGACGGCCAGGCTCATGACCTGCGCCGAGGCGGTGGCCGAGGAGATCACGGCCCGCGCCGCGGACGGAGAACAGGTCGAGATTAGCGCCGAAGAGTGGACAACATTCGCCCGCACAGCCGACCTTCACGGACTCCGGGGACGCGCCGCCCAGCTCGGCCTCGACTCCAGCCGCTGGGATCCCCGGCTCGCCCAAACCCCCGAGGGCTACTACCAAGTGCGCGGCGGGATCGACTACGCGGTGGCCAAGTCTCTGGCCGTGGCGCCGTTCTGCGACATCTTGTGGATGGAGACCAAGACGGCCGATCTGGCCGACGCCGAGTCCTTCGCGCGCGCCATCCACGCTGTGCATCCCGACAAGATGCTGGCCTACAACCTGTCGCCGTCGTTCAGCTGGGACACGACGGGCATGACCGAAGCCGAGATGCGCGATTTTCCTTCCGAGCTGGGTCGCATGGGCTACGTATTCAACTTCATCACCTACGGCGGTCACCAGATAGACGGCATGGCGTCGGAGGAGTTCGCCGCCGCCCTCGCCGAGGAGGGGATGCTGGCCCTCGCGAAGCTGCAGCGGCGCTTCCGCCTGGTGGACTCCCCCTACAAGACCCCCCAGACGCTGGTGGGAGGCCCGCGGATCGACGCCGCTCTGATGGCTTCGTCCGGGCGCACGGCCACCACGCGTGCCATGGGCAAGGGCTCCACGCAATTCCAGCACCTGGTGCACACCGAGGCGCCCACGACGACGCTGGAAGGCTGGCTGGCGCGCTGGGCCAATCATCACCGCATAGCCGCCAAGCTCCGGGTGCGGCTGCTGCCCTACACCGCCGGGTCGGAGATCCTGGAGCTGAGTGCGCATGCGGACGGAGAGACTGTCAGCAGCCTCGTTTTCGCCATCCTCAAAGACCGGCGGGGCCGTGCCATCCTGTCGGTGAGAGACCAGAACACCGCGCCCGCGGTGCGGCGCAAGCGGCTGACGGTGCTGTTGCACCTGTTCCTGGTGCTGCGGTACAAGGTCGACTCGATCCACTATCTGACGCCCACCGAGGACAACCGCCGCCAGACGGCGAGCATGCGCCAGATGGGCATCTTCCGGGCCGTCTCCGAGGAGGTCGGGGAGATCATCGTGGCCGACATCAACGCCGAGGCCGTCGCCGAGCTACTTAGTGACGACGACGCCCTGCGGCGCCTGGTGGAGCGCGGGGCCAGGCCTGTCGAGGCTGTCGAGGCCGCCAGCTGAGCAGCTGCGGCTGCGGCTGCGTGACGCGGGCAGCCAGGCAGTCGCTATCCCCAAAAGAGCGCCTGCGCGCGGTCAGTGCTGGTCTGTCGTCATCATGACACTAAGAATCAAGGGGCCCGATCCAGAAAGGACCAGTGATCCGATGATGAGGCAAACCCGTGGACTCCGACCGCGGAGCGCCCGACTGCGCAGGCTCGCGGCGCTGATGCTGGCGCTGGCCTTGGCGGCCGCGGCATGCGGCGGTGACGACGATGCCGGAACAGACGCGCCCGAGCCGGCCGCCGACAGCGGAGACGACAGCGGCGCGGCCGAGTCTGCCGCGGCGGCCGACGACGACCCGAGCGAAACCGACGCCGGCGAGGCTGGCGGCGGCAACGTGATCGGCGAGGGGACGACGGTCGCGGGTCAGCCCGACATCAACGGCGACGGAGAGGTCATCATCGGCATTGCCAGCCCCGGCGACACCAACGACGGGGGCTTCTATGAGAACTTCGTCAAGGGCGCGCGGGCGTACGCGGAAGAGGCGGGTTGGACCGTCATCGTGTCTGACTTCATCAACCCGGCCGACAGCGAGAGCGCCCTGGCCGACCTGGCCCGCCAGAACGTCGACTTCCTCGCCGTTGGTGCCACAGAATTGCAGGACGGTCTCGACGCCATCGCCTGCGAGGACGAGTTCGGCGATATCGCCATGTACCTCAATGCCTCCATCGCGCAAGACAACCCCTGCTACGGCCAGTCCAGCGACAACTACTTCGAGATTCACTGGGTGCTTGGAGTGACCGCAGCCCAGCTTCTGGAGCGCACCGGAGGCGACAAGGCCGGCTTCATCGGCGGCCCCGAGCTGGCGTTCTCCACCATCGCGCACCGCTCCATGGAGGCCGGGCTGAAGTCGGTGAAGCCCGATGCCGAGCTGGTGGTGACCCACACCGGAGACTTCAACGATGCCGCATTGGGCATCGAGGCGGCCCGGGCCATGCTCGACCAGGACATCGGCGTGATCCACACGTTCCTCGGCGGCGCCATGTTCCCTGCCGGCGGCTTCATCGCCTCCAACGGCGGGCTTGCGCTGTCGGCGTCGTCCGACACCTGCTTCCCAGGTTCGCCGTTCGTGGGGTCGTCGCTATTCCCGCCGGGCGACTATCTGGTGGCGAACTTGCGCGCTTTTGCCGCCGGCGAGTACCAGGAGGGCGTGATCCGAGAGTTCCATGTCGGCGTCGATCCTGAGGTCGGAGCCGTGCTGTGCGACTCGTCGCCGGAAGAGCAGGCCGTCCTCGACGATGTGGTGGCTCGGATCGGCTCAGGCGATCTCGTTCCCGAGGATTTCGTGGAGCCGCTGGGCTGATCTTCAGCCGCTACCCAGTATGACCATGACCGTGCCGGCGCTTGAGCTGCGCGGCGTGAGCAAGCGCTTCGGCCCGGTCGTGGCCTGCGACCGGGTGGACCTGCAAGTGAGGCCGGGCGAGATCGTCGGCCTGCTCGGCCAGAACGGCGCTGGCAAGTCGACGCTCATGAAGATCGTGATCGGCCTAGTGCCGCCGGACGCCGGCGAGGTGCGTATCGCTGGCGTCCGGCGCGCGGTGCGCGACCCCGCGCACGCCGCGGCTCTCGGCGTGGCCATGGTCCACCAGCACTTCAGCGTGATCGACGCGCTCACCGTGTGGGAGAACGTCCGGCTCGGCGGCAGCGGAAAGCTCGACGCCGCAGCGCTGCGCGCCGAGGTGTCCGAAATAAGCGACGCGTACGACCTGGTGGTGGACCCCGACGCTCGGATCGGCGACTTGGACGCCTCCCAGCGCCAGCGCGTTGAGATCGTCAAGTGCCTGCGCCGCGATCCGGCTGTGATCGTCTTGGATGAGCCCACCTCCGTGCTAACCCTGGCGGAGTCGAGGCGACTGTTCGACGTGCTGCGCCGGATGGTGGCGGGGCGCCGGCGCGCTGTGGTGCTGATCAGCCACAAGCTCGAGGAGATCCTCCACGCCACCGACCGCGTGGTGATCATGCGAGACGGCCGGGCCGTGCGGGAGCTCCCCACGGCGGAGGCCGACGCGCCGACGCTGGCACGAGCCATGGTGGGGCGCGAGGTGTCGCTGCGCGCCGAAGCCTCCGCCCTGGGGATGCTCGACGAGCTCGCTGGACAGGCCGTCGACGACCGCGACGCCGACGGCGAGAACGGCAAGGTGGGCGAGGTGGTCGTGCGGGTGGAGGCTGCGGCAGCCGTCACCCAAGACGGCCGCCGGCTGCTGGACGGGCTCGACCTGGAGCTGCGAGCCGGGGAGATACTCGGGCTCGCCGGCGTGGAGGGCAACGGCCAGGCGGCTCTGACCGAGCTGTTCTCCAGCCTGCTGGAGCTGGACTCGGGACAGGTCGTTGTCGGTGGCGAGGCTGTGGCCACAGGCGTGCCGGGCACGATGAACGCAGCGGGCGTGGGGGTGATACCCGAAGACCGGCACGCGTCGGGCTGCGTGCTCGACCTGACGATCGCCGAGAATCTGATCCTCGCCGGAACCAAGCCCGTGTCTCGCTGGGGCGTGCTCGACAAGGGGCTCGTCTCGGCCCGGGCTCGGGAGCTGATGGAGCGCTTCGACATCGCCGCGCCCTCACCCGACATCCCATTCCGCCTGCTGTCGGGCGGGAACCAGCAGAAAGCGGTGCTCGCGCGGGAGCTGTCCGGCAACCCCAGGGCGCTGATCGCCTCGCAGCCCACCCGCGGGCTCGACGTGGGCGCCATCGAGTACGTCAGTGCACAGATCCGCGCCGCCGCCGACGACGGAGTGGCCGTTCTGCTCATATCCAGCGAGCTGGAGGAGATACTGGAACTGGCAGACCGCGTTGCGGTGATCTTCCGTGGTCGCGTCATCGGCGACATGGCCCGAGCTGAGATCGACCTCGACCGGCTCAGCCTGATGATGGGCGGTCACGCCGCCGACGGCGCTGCGGGCCGCGGCAAGGCGGCCTGATGGCAGGGACCGCCGCCCGGCCTGCGAGCCTGATCGGCGCGGCTGAGCCTCCGTCGCGCCGGGCCGCTCTCCAGGCGGGGCTTTTTGCCGCGTTCTTTACAGCATCGGTGGTGGCGAGCGGCGCGCTGGTGGCCTCGGTGGGGGGATCGCCCACCGAAGTGCTGGGCGCACTGCTCGACGGAAGCCTGCGAAGCCCGGGCGCGTGGGGCCGCACGCTCGTCGAGTCGGCGCCGCTTGCGCTGGTGGGGCTCGGAGTGACAGTGGCGTTCCGGGCCGGTTACTACAACATCGGCACCGAAGGCCAGGTGGCGATGGGCGCGCTGGGTGCGGCCGTCGTGGCGCTCAAGATGCCGGGGCCGGGCCTGTTCGTCGTGCCTCTGGCGCTGGCCGGCGGCGCCGTCGCCGGCGGACTCTGGGCCGGGATCGCGGCGGCGGCACACGCACGCCGCCGGGTCGACGTGCTGATCAGCACCCTGCTGCTCACGTTCGTGGCCCCGAACGTGATCCTGTTCGTAGTGGCACGCGGCTATCTGCTGCTCGACACCACACCGGCCAACACCCGGCGCGCGTCGCAGAGCGAGCGCATCGGTGACAGCGTGCACCTGCCGGAGTTCGACCTGTTCGGCAACACCGTCCACATCGGCGTGGTGCTCGCGGCAGCGGTGATCGCCATCACCGCGTACGCGCTGGCCCGCAGCGTGTGGGGGCTGCAATTGCGGATGCTGGGCCTCAACGTGCTCACCGCCCGACGGGCCGGCGTGAGGCCCGGAACGGTCGGCGGCGGTGCTCTGGTGTTCTCGGGGGCCGCTGCCGGGCTCGGCGGCGGGATTTTCCTGACCGGTGCAGCGTTCCGGCTTCAGGATCAGATAGCAAACGACTTCGGATGGCACGGGCTGCTCGTGGCGCTCGTGGCCCGGCTGAACCCGGTGGCGGTGCTGCCCGTGGCGTTCTTCTTCGCGTCGCTGCGCACCGGAGGCGGCTTCCTCACTGCCACCGGCGTGTCCCGAACTGTCACCGACGTCGTCCAGGCCCTGTTCGTGATAGCGGCGCTGCTGCCGGCCGCGGTGATGACACTGCGCGACCGCCGCCGGGCGCACCAGCTCGCCGTCCGCTCAGCCGCCCACGCAGCCGCCGCTGCTCAGACCGACAGCGAAGCGGTCACGACGACATGATCGCCGACCTTGAAACCATCATCGAGCCGACCGTGCGGCTGGCGTGTCTGCTGCTGTTCGCCGCCCTGGGCGAGTACGTCGCCGAGCGGGCCGGCACCATCAACATCTCCCTTGAAGGGATGATGCTCTCCGGCGCCTACACGGCGGCGCTGATGTCGTCGCAGACCGGGTCGCCGGTCGCGGGCATCGCCTTCGGGATGCTGGCGGGCCTGGCCGTCGCCGCGATACAGGCCCACCTCAGCCATCATCTCAACGTCGACCAGTTCGTGGTGGGGATCGCGCTCACCACCCTGGCCATCGGCGTGACCACGTTCCTGTTCACCGAGATCGAGATGGCGGGCGGGCGCATCCACGTCTTCGAGATCCCCGGCCTGGCGAGCATTCCCCTGATCGGGGAGGCGCTCTTCGGTCAGCCGTGGCTCACCTACGCGACGGTGCCCGTCGCGGCTGCGGTCTGGTGGATCCTGCAGCGCACTCCCTGGGGGCTGGAGGTGCGCGCAGTCGGCGAGAACCCGGGCGCTGCTGACGTAAGCGGTGTGCCGGTGCTGGCCCGGCGCCGTGAGGCCGTTTACGTATGCGGACTGCTAAGCGGCCTGTCCGGCGCCTACCTGGCCGTGGCGCTGGTGGGCGGCTTCTCCCAGAACATGACCGCTGGCAAGGGTTTCATCGCCATCGCCGCGGTGCTGTTCGGCGGATGGCGGCTGTGGGGCGTGATCGCGGGGTCGCTGCTGTTCGGTTTCGCCGACGCGCTGGCCATAGCGCTGCCCGCGGTCGGGATCGAGAGAGTGCCGGGGGCGGTGCTCGACTCGATGCCGTTCTTGCTGGCCTTCTTGGGCTTGCTGGTGTTCGCGGCGCGGGCCCGCAAGCCCGACGCGCTCGCCAAGCCGTTCACCAGAGGCATCATCTGAACCAGCCCACCAATCCACCAGCCCAGCCCAGACTGGTACGCCAATCCCCGAGTTTCAATCCCCCGAGTTCGCCCGGTCACTTCGCCCGACCAGAGGAGTCCCAATGGATCCCGATCGCACTGTCACCTTCGATCCCGCGCAGAGCCCGCCGATGGACTGCCAGTTCATGCTGTCGCAGCTGATCGTGCCCCGCCCCATCGCCATGGTGTCCACTCGCAGCCCCGACGGCGTGGGAAATATTGCGCCGATGAGCTACTACCTGCCGATCACCGGCGACCCGATGCTGCTGGGCATCACCATGGGCCTGCGCGAGGACGGACAGCTCAAGCACACCTACGACAACGCCATGGCCAGCGGCGACTTTGTGGTGAACGTGACTTCGGAGGCCTTTCGAGACGACATCGAGACGGTCGCCATGGAAAGCCCCGCTTCGTCCGACGAGTTCGAACTCACCGGATGGACGCCCGTGCCGGCCACCAAAGTCAGCTCGCCGGCCATTGGCGAGGCGCTGGCCCGCCTGGAGTGCGTTGTGCGCCGCGTGATCGACCTGGGAACGCCGGACGTGCCGTTCGGGGAGGTGCACCTGATGATCGGCGAGGTGGTCTGGGTGGCCTACGACCAGGCGATATGCAACGAAAAGGGCCGCATCGACCCGGTGCGCCTGGGCGCAATCGGGCGCCTCGGCCTGCGCACGTTCCTGCGGACGACCGACGACGGCGCCTATTTCCTGCCCCGCATCCCGTGGGCCGAGTACTCCGCTGCCGCAGACGGCTCTTCGGGCAACGGCCCCGCCACAAATGCCGTCGAGCGGGCGCGGCGTCGCACGCGCAGCGTCTGAACCGCCGCGCGGCGACCGCCCGAGGCTGAGCTTTCAACACTGTCGGGGGGGGCCTGCGCTGTCGGCGGCGGTACCGTTCCGGCTGGAGCGACCGCGCTCGGTCGCCAAGGCGGTCAGCCTGCTGGCCGCAGCACCCGAGGGCCGGCTGCTGGCCGGGGGACAGTCGTTGACGCCGATGCTCACGCTGGGGCTCGCGGCGCCCGACGTGGTGGTGAGCCTCGACCGATGCGAAGGCCTCAAACGCCTCGAAGCCTGGCCTGATCGAGTGACCGTCGGAGCCATGGTCACCACACGGCGGGTCGAACTCGGCCGCGTCATCGGTGCCTCTGTGCCGCTGCTCGCTGAGGCGGCGGGCCATGTCGGCTCGCCGCACGTACGCAATTTCGGGACGGTGGTGGGCAACCTCTGCCACGCCGATCCCGGCAGCGACCTGATCCCCGCAGCGCTTTGCCTTGAGGCCGAGCTGGCCGCGCGCTCGCCGCGCGGCCAGCGCCATGTGGCGGTGCGCGATCTGATCGACGGGCCGTTCAACACCGCTCTGGCCGACGATGAGATGGCCGTGGCGGCGATGTTCCCGGTGCCGGGCCTGTCGTGGCGCCACGGCTACCGCAAACTGGTCAAACGGGCCGGCGACCTGGCTGTGGCCGCCGTCGCCGTGATGGCCCGCGTTGAACGCTCCGAGATCGCCGAGGCCCGGGTAGCCGTCGGAGGCGCGATGCGCCGCGCTGTTCGGGTGACACAGCTGGAAGCACTCCTGGCCGGAGCCGATCCTCGCGACGCCGCCGCCCTCACACTGGGCGGCAGCTGGATCGACGGCATCGCGGACGGCTTGTTGCCCGACCTGTCGCTGACTGCCGACTATCTGCAGACGATGCTTGTGCGCCTGGCGGCCGCCGCCGTTCGGGACACAGTCGAGGCGCAGTCGTGACGTCGGTGACTTTGACGGTCAACGGCCGGCGCCGGCGGATCGACTGCAGGCCCAGTGACACGGTGCTGGAAGTGCTGCGCGCCTCGCTGGGCCTGACTGGCGCCAAGCCGGGCTGTCAGATCGGCTACTGCGGAGCGTGCACCGTTCTAGTGGACGGTGCTGCCGCGCACTCCTGCTGTTTGCTGGCCGCGACGATGGACGGCAGGGAGATCACCACCGTCGAAGGTGTCGGCGCCGACGGGCCGGGGTCGCCGCTTGGCGCGGTTCAGCAGGCGTTCTTGGACGCCGGGGCTGTCCAGTGCGGCTACTGCACGCCGGGGTTCGTCGTCTCGGTGCGGGCGCTCTTGGACGAGAACCCCGCACCAACTGAGACCGAAGCCCGCCGGTTCCTTACAGGCAACATCTGTCGCTGCACCGGCTTCGCGGCTATCGTCCGAGCTGCCCTGCTCGCCAGCGAGCGGATCGGCGGCGGGCCCGGGCCGGCTGCCGCCGCTGAGAGGGTATGAGCGATAGCCCGGGCCGCAGCGTCGGGCGGCCGCTAGTGCGGGTGGACGGCCGTGCGAAAGCGACCGGGAAGGCCGTCTATTTGGCCGACATGGACGCCCCGGGCCTGGCCCACGCCGCAGTGGTGCGCTCACCGCATCCGCGGGCCCGGGTGCTGGGGATCGACGCCGCCGACGCGCTGGCCCTGCCGGGTGTGCTGACCGTTCTCACGCCCGACGACACAGACGACCTGCCCCCAGTGCGCGTCTTCGCCGACTCGCCGCCAGTGGCACGCATCCTCACTTCCACCCCCCAATTCGCCGGAGACGCCGTGGCCGCGGTGGTGGCCGAAAGCCCTGAAGCGGCCCAGCTGGGCGCCGTGCGGGTCGACGTCGACTACGAGCCGTTGCCCGCCGTGCTGACCGCTGCCGAAGCCTTGCGCGGTGTCGTGCAGCTGCATCCGGCAGCGCCCGGAAACCGAGCCGGCCCTCCGGTGAGGATCGCCGTCGGCGACGCAGAAGCGGCACTGGCCGACTGTGACCACGTGTTCGAAGACAGCTACACCACCCAGCGCCAGTGCGCCCAGACCATCGAACCGCTCGCCTGCGTGTGCAGCTGGACGCCAGGCCGCATCGACGTCTGGACCCATCTCGACTCGATGTTCCATTTCCGCGACGCGCTGGCCGAGGCTCTGACGGTGGAACCCGAGCGGGTGCGCATCCATCTGCCGGAGGCGCTGGGGGCGACTTTCGGGCTGAAGAACAGCCTCATCGCGTCGCTTGAACCACTGGCGGCGATCTGCTCGCGGGCGGCGGGCCGACCCGTGAAGCTGGCGCTGACGCCGGAGGAATCGATGGCGGCGACCGTCACACGCCATCGGGCTCACATCAAGCTTGTCACCGGCGTCACGCGCGGCGGGGTGATCGCGGCCCGCACAGCGGACGTGCTGCTCGACTCCGGCGCCTACGGCTGGGGGTATGTGGTGGCGCTGAGCATGGTCGGTAAGTGGGCTTGTCTGTACCGCACCGAACATCTGCGCTTCACGGCCGACTCCGTGTACACCAACCATGTGCCCGGCGGCGCGTACCGCTCGGTGGGCACTGCGCAGATCCATTTCGCTATGGAGTCGCAGCTCGACGACATAGCCCGCACGCTGGGGATCGATCCCGTGGAGCTGCGCCGGCGGAACCTGATCGGTGTGGGCGACCGGCTGCCCTTCGGCACCGAGATCCGCTCCTTCGGGGCGGAGGCCTGCCTCGAGCAGGGCGCGGCGGCGTTCGGCTGGTCGGCCGCCCCGGGGGCCGCGGCCAACCGGAGGCGGCCCGACGACGACCCGATCGGGCGCAGCCGTGGGGTGGGCATGGCCGTGGGCATGCACCACGCAGGGCTGACCGGGCTCACCCCGATCCCGGAGATGTCGCACTGCGCGGCCGAGCTGCTCGCCGACGGCACGGTCGAGGTCTCCGTCGGGGTGGTCGACAAGGGCCAGGGATCGATCACGACGCTGACGCTGGTAGCAGCCGAGGAGCTGGGCTTGGCGCCGGAGCGGGTGCGGGTGGGCAACCGGGGCACTGCCACGGCGCCGTTCGACCCGTCCGGGGCGGAGGCCAGCCGAACCACGTACGTGATGGGCCGGGCCGTGGCCGACGGTGCCCGCAGGCTTCGCCGGATGATACGAGACCGACTCGGCGCGGATCCCGCCGAACTGACGCCCGATCAGATCGCCGCAGCGGTGGCGGCTGAGCCGATCCGGGCGGAAGGCCACTTCAAGCCGGCCGACAGCGACCCCCTGCCCGTGGCGGGGGCGCACTTCTGCGAGGTTGAAGTCGACTGCGCCACCGGCAAAGTGAACGTGCTGCGGTATGTGGCCGCTCAGGACGTTGGCCGGGTGATCAACCCGCTGGGCTGCGCCGGCCAGGTAGAGGGCGGCGTCCACCACGGGATCGGCTACGCCCTCACCGAGGAGCTCGTCTGCGACGAGGGCCTGCCGATGAACCCCAACTTCATGGGCTACAAGGTACTGATGGCTGCCGACATGCCCGAGATTGTCGTAGTGCTGGTTGAGGACCCCGACCCGGACGGCGGGCCTTACGGTGCCAAGGGGGTGGGCACCCCTGTGATCCCCGCGATTGCCCCGGCTGTGGCCAACGCGGTGCGCGACGCCATCGGGGCCCGCATCACCGATCTGCCCATGACCCCGCCGCGAGTGCTCGCCGCCCTGACCGCCGGCATCGCTGAGCCGTAACCTGAGTGGGCCATGACCCAGCCCAGCCCGCAGCGGCCGAGCTACCAGCTCCATCATCTGTGCATCTTCGAGAAACGCCCCCGCGAGGCGATGTGGGCCTGGCTTCGCTGGCATCACGCCATCCCCGCCTACTACTGGGAGGGGATAGCCGACCTTCACCACACCGGCGAGGGCGGAGTGGACTACACGTTCCTTGCGTGCGGCGGCCCGTTCCAGATGCAGCTTGAAGCGCCGCCGTACCAGTTCGAGTACGAGCGCCGCTGGTTCGCGGAGCACGGTTCGGGCATCAACCACGTCTGCTGGATCGTCCCCAACGCCTTCGACACCGTAGGTCACCTCCAGTCGAACGGCGCCTCGGTGGCCATGCCGTATGAGGAGTTCGGCGGCACCTACAACGGCTTCGTGGCTATCGACCTCGAGGGCCGCTGGGTGGAGATCATGGAATACGTCAACGACTTCAAAACCCCCGACGTGGAGTTCCGGCCGGTGGGTCACGCCGGCTTGCAGACTCTCGGCGTGGTGCAACTCTGCCGCGACCTCGACAGCCAGGTCGAGTGGTATCAGGAAGTGCTGGGGCTGAGCGTGCTTGTCGACGCTCGCAGCGACAATGACGGGCTGGTGTACATGGCCGACCGCACCTACCGCGTCCGGCAGTGCGTCAACGTTCTGGCCACGCCGAACACAGACGCCGAGCGCCGCATGATGGACCGCCACGGCCCGGTGATCTCCTCGGTGCTGTACCAAGCCGCCGATGTGGACAGCGCGTGGGTCGCGGCGGTGGCGGCCGGTTTCGGCGAGATCTCCGCCCCGGCACCCGACGACCGCATCGGCGTCCGCACCGGATATCTGCGAGAGCCGAGCGGCAACATCGTTCAGGTGCGCGAGCCGCTGTCGGTCTAGAGCAGCCGCAGCCGGCCCGTGACCGTGAAGGGCGTCCACCACGTGGGGCTGGTAGTGGACGACCTGGACGCCGCAGTCGCGTTCTACTCGGCTCTGCTCGGCATGGAGGTGATCGAGCGCGACCGATGGCGTGCGCCTGAGCCGGCTATCGACAGCGCGGTGGGGCTCGTCGGCTCGTCCGCGGACGGCGTAATGCTGCGAGGCGCGGGCTGCTACTTGGAGTTGTGGCGGTATTACGAGCCCGTCCGGACAGGCGCCGATCCTGGCCAGCGGGGTGCCAACGAGCTCGGCCTGCGCCACTTGGCGATCGAGGTGGACGACGTGAACAGCGCCCTGGACAGGCTGGTGGAGCTGGGCGGATCCCGCATGGGCGACCCCGTCCGAACAGACGCCCGCGGAGGCGCTGCCGCCGTCTACTGCCGCGACCCGTTCGGCACGATCATCGAGTTCATGACAGCCGGCGCCGGCCTGGCCTCACTCGACGACCTGTGACGCCAGCGGTCTGGCGGCCAGCTGGGCAGTTAAGCAAGTCGCGGACAGACGGCCAGCGCTGTCGCTGCGCAGACCGGCAGCAGGCAGACGGTCAGCCGTCCACCAGACGCATCGGGTCGCCCATCTCGTGGTAGCCGAGGTAGCCGCCGCCCGACGCTGAGGCGTCGTACAGCGCATAGCCGAGCAGCTCCCGGGCATGGCGGGGCAGGGTCCTCACCACGTCCAAGCCGATGTTCGTGTAGCTGTTCTCGACTGGGCGCAGCCAGCCGCAGCAGTAGCCAGTGGACAGCGCCCTGCGGCGGCGGTCGGGCGTGCGGTTCGCGCCTCCGGCGTGCAGCGTGTCGCCGCGCAAGAACAGAGCGGAGCCGGCCGGCAGCGCGCACGCGGTGATCTCAGCGGCAACCGGCTGACGGCCCGGTGCCCAGCGGTGGCTGCCGGGTACTACCAGCGTCGCGCCCATCTCGGGCGTGATGTCCACCAGCGCGGCGATGGTGTTCACGATCATCGGCCCGCCGGGGTTGGCGAAGTTCCATGCGTCGTCGTCGCGGTGCAGCGGCTGGGCCGACTCACCCGGGCCGATGTCGATGACCTCACCGTCGTTGAGAACAAAGCTTGGGCTGATGGGCCCCAGCACCGCCTCAGCAAACCCGAGCAGCCGTTCATCGAGCATGATCTCCAAAAAGCTCGTGGTCTTGGCGCACAAGCCCTGAAGCCTGCGGGTGCGCAGGCCCAGGAATTCGTCAGACGTCTCAGATCCCGAGTCGGTGCCTCCGTATGCCTCCAGCCAGGGATCAAGCTCCGAGTTGAAGCGTTCGAGCAGGTCGGGGCTGAGCCAGCCGTCCACTATCACCGCGCCGCGGCGCTCGTTGGCCTCGACAATGTCGGCTGTGGTGCAGTCGGCGGGCAGGCGCTCGAGGGCGGGCATGATGGGTTGGATGGTACGACAGCCGTGAAGCACGACCCCAACTTCTTGGAGCACTGCTACCGGCGAGTGCTCGACCGGCTCGGTTTCTCCGCCGAGCACGCCCGGATATTGGCACGCTGCGTGTCGGACGGTGACCGCAACGGCAAGCTCACCCAGGGCATGGGCGTGTTCGAGATCCCGGTGCTGCTGGCCCGAACCGGCGTGATGGACGTGAGTGCCGTACCCAAGATGGTCGACGAAGGCCCTACCTGGGCGGTGATCGACGCCCGCCGGTCGTCGGGCCAGTGGGCGCTGACCATGGCCACCGAGGCGGCCATCGCCAAGGCCCGCGACCACGCCATAGCAGTGGCCTTCGCACGCGACTTCAACGACGCCGGCGCTTTCGGCACCTACGTGCGGATGGCGGCCCGTCAGCAGATGTTCGCCCTAGCCACCAACAACAGCCTGCCGCTGGTGTCGCCGTGGGGCGGCATGGAGAACGTGCTGTCGGGGGCGCCGCTCGCCGCGGCCGCTCCCGGCGGCGGTCATCCGCCGATCGTTTCAGACATCCAAACCATCGAGGCGCACGACGGCGACCTGAGCGAGGCCTACTTCCGGGGCGTCAAGCTGAGCGGGCCCTTTCTGGCCGACCCCGACACCGGCGAGCTGACCGACGACCCGGCCCCATACTTCGAGCGGATGGAAGACTTCGGGCGGATCTCGGACTGTCGGGCGCCGTCGGTGTTCGGCACGCCGCGCATGTACGCCCTAAACCTGATCACCGAGATGCTGGCCGGCGTCATCAACCCCGGCGCACGGCTCAGCCCGCAGATACCGGGGCCGCCGTCTTACTGGCTCGAGCCCCGCGGCGAGGCGCTCACCGGTGGGGCCTGCGTGATCGTGATAGACCCGTCGCATTGGATGCCCGCCGCTGAGCCCGGCCGCAAGTCCGACCTGCTGGCTGAAGCGGTCAAAGGCGCCAAGCGGCGGCCTGGGGTGGAGGAGATCTTCCTGCCCGGCGAGCGGGGTTGGCGGGCCATGGAATCCGGCGCTCCGGTGGAGATACTCCCGGCGCACTGGGAGTCGTTCACCCGGATAGTCGAGAGCGCAGGCCTGACGGTCGATGGCCTGCGAGCCGAATACTTTCAAGCGTGAGAGCCGCCGTCTACGACGCTCCCGGTCTGCCGCTGCGGGTGGCCGACGTGCCTGACCCAGCGCCCGGCCCCGGCCAGGCGGTGATCGCAGTGGCAGCGTGCGGGATCTGCGGGTCGGATCTGCACGCCACCAAGCCCGGCGTGGAGCTGGCTCGGCGGGGCGGAGTGCTGGGCCACGAAGTGGCCGGAGAGATCCTCGAAGTCGGCCCCGAGCCGGTCGGTGAGTGGTCGCCCGGAGACCGCGTGTACGCCATACCGATCGGTTCGTGCGGCCGCTGCCCCCAGTGCCTGCTCGACCGGCCTGAAGAGTGCCCCGACCAGCGCTCCTTCGGGGCGCTCGGGCCCGACGAGCCCGACGGCGCCTACGCGGAGCGCCTCAGGGTCTCCCTGAGCGATCTGCTGGCAGTGCCTGCCGGTATTGGCTTGGACACGGCCGCGCTCGCCGAGCCACTGGCCACCGGGCTGATGTGCGTGCGCCAAGCCCGCCTCGATATCGGCGACCGGGTGCTGATATTGGGGGCCGGCCCTATCGGGCTCGCCGCAGCTGTCTGGGCTCGCTTCTTCGGCGCCCGACGAGTGGCAGTGTCCGACAGGATCGAGCATCGCTTGGGGCTGGCACGTCGTCTGGGCGCAACCGACTTGATCGACGCCGGGCCGGACGTGGCAGCCCGCTTCGCGGAGCTCACGGGCGCCGAACCCGACGCGGTGATCGAGGCGGTGGGCAGACCCGGGATGCTCAACGCGGCGATGGCGTCGGTGAAGCCCCAGGGCCGGGTGGTGACCGGCGGCGTCTGCATGGAGCCCGACACGTTCGATCACCTGCTCGCCTACGCAAAGGAGCCCGTCATCCGAGCCGCCCGGGTTTACACCAAGGCCGAGAACGCCTTCGTGCTGGAGATGATCGCAGCGGGCCGCATCGACCCGGCCCCGATGATCACCCACCGCATCGGCCTGCGCGAGCTGCCTGCCGCGTTCGAGGCGCTGCGAGCCCCCGTCGACCAGTGCAAAGTTATGGTCATGCCCCAGACTTGAGGCCGGGACAGCACCCAGATATATGCGTATCCATACGCCTGGATGTAGACAAATACATATACGGCACCATATACTGCGAGCCATGTCGACGACCACGATACGGATCAGCACCGACACCCACGCCCGGCTCGTCAAGCTGAGCCGGGCGCAGGGCGCGACCCTGGGCGAGACGGTGGAACAGGCCGCTGAGGCGTTGCGCCGACAGCACTTCGCGCGCGCGGTCACAGCCGAACTCGCCGAGCTGCGCCGCGACCGCGAAGCCTGGGAGGATTACCTGGCCGACGCCGAGGCCACCCATGTCGGCGACGGCATCGCCTGACGAAGCTCATCCGCATGGTGGAAGAACTCTGGCTGGTTGATTTTGGCCGCCCCTACCCCGCCGAACCCGCCTGGCACCGACCGGCCCTGGTGCTGGGCCCGCCCGATGCGTTCGGCGGGGACTTCCCGCTCGTGATCTTGGCTCCGCTCACGACCACACCTCGCGGCCTGTCCCTGCATGTCGAAGTCGAGGCCACCGCCTCAACCGGCCTGAGCCAGACGAGCTACGTGCAATGCGAACTGATCCGATCCGTGAGCCGAAAGCGCCTGGTGCACCGCTTGGGCGCTGTGGACGCGGAGGTTTCTCGTCGTGTCGGCTTCGTCGTCAGAACCATGCTGAACCACTAGCCGCGATACTGCACGCCGGGGATCACGCAAATCATCTCGTACAGCAGGTTGGCGGCCGTGAGCGCCGTGGCACCAGACAGGTCGTAGGCAGGGGCCACCTCCACCAGGTCGCAGCCGACCAGATGCAGCCCGCGGCAGCCGCGGATGATCTCCAGCGCCTGGAACGTGGTGAGCCCGCCCACCTCGGGGGTTCCCGTGCCTGGCGCAAACGCCGGATCGAGGCCGTCGATGTCGAAGCTCAGATACGCCGGCCCAGTGCCGAGCTGGATGCGCACTTCGTCCATGAGCGGCGTCAGGCTCCGGTGCCAGCACTCCTCGGCCTGAACCACCCGGAAGCCCTGCTGCCGTGACCAGTCGAAGTCGTCGGCCGCATAGCCGGTGCCTCGCACTCCTATCTGCACCACCCGCGCCGCGTCCAGCAACCCCTCCTCGGCAGCACGGCGAAACGGTGTGCCGTGCGCGACCTGCTCGCCGAACATGGCGTCGTTGATGTCTGTGTGGGCGTCCACGTGCACCAGGCCGACAGGGCCGTGCTTCGCGGCCATTGCCCGCAGGATCGGCAAGACGATGGTGTGGTCGCCGCCCATCGTCACGGTCACCAGATCGTAGGCCAGCAGCTCGCGATAGCGGGCCTCGATGCGAGCGACGGCGTCGGCCAAGTTGTAGGGGTTGGTAGCCACGTCGCCGATGTCGTCGATTCGCAGACTGTCGAAAGGGGCGGCCCGGGTGGCCATGTTGTAGGGCCTCAGCAGCACCGACTCGTCGCGGA
Organism: Acidimicrobiales bacterium; assembly: GCA_965214945.1. GTDB lineage: Bacteria > Actinomycetota > Acidimicrobiia > Acidimicrobiales > Aldehydirespiratoraceae > JAAXHB01. The sequence continues at coordinate 2,702,486 of OZ244029.1, forward strand.
TACCCCGGGGTCCGAACCTGGCACCGGGCCGGTTGGAGGTGCCGATGTCGAAGGGCACGCCTACCACGACCGCGTCCAGGTCGGCCGGCGCCGACCTGCCGGGCAGCCTCATGAACGTGGCGATGCCAGCAAAGCGGGGCATCTCGTTGCCGCCGAGCGGCTGAGGGTTGTCGCTCATGTCAGCTACTCCTGAGGCAGCAGATAGAGCTTGCCGCACTGGCGGGATAGGCCCATCTCGAACGCCTCCGCGGCGCGGCTCATGGGGAACGTGTGAGTGGCGATCACCTCGATGCGCCGCTGGGTGTCGGCGTCACCGAGCATTCGCATCAGCCCAGCGCGGTCGCGGAACCTGACGTCATGGCCGCCCGTCCAGGTGACGTGGCGGTCGATGATCTCGCAGAGGACGCTCACCGGATAGCGCTCGGGTCCGTTGAACCCCAGTGAGAACAGCGTGCCGTAGCGTCGCAGCCCGGCAAGGCACCGGTGCAGATAGTACGGAGCGCCCGAGCACTCGAAGGCCGCGTCGGCGCCACGGCGGTCTCCGGTTAGTGCGTGCAGCTGATCGAGCCAGCCCGGGTCGTCGGGATCGATCACTGTGTGGACGCCCAGCTCGCGGCACAGCCCCATGCGGTACGGGTTGCGGCCGAGCACTGCCACGGTGGCGTTGCGGTACAGCGCATTGGCGACCACCCCCATACCGATGAACCCCACCCCGCCGACCAGCACCACATCGCCCGCGGACACGCCGGCCTCCTCGGCCGCCGTGAACGTGCAGCCCAGGGTGCAGTTCCCGGCCGCGGCGTGGCGGAACGACAATTCGTCGGGCAGCTTCACCACCATGTGCTCGGGGGCGAGCCTGTAGCGGGCCATGGCGAAACCGCCTGACTGGCTGCCGTTGACGGTCTCGATGCCCAGAAGGCCTGCGGTCACGTCCTGCGGAGCCATACCGTCATCGTGATCCTCATAGGGGATGGCCAGGCAGTGCGTCGGCGACAGGCCCTGGGTGCACACGAAGCACTCCCGGCAGCTGTTGCCCTGGAACACGATCACCCGGTCGCCTGCGGCGAGCCGCGACCCGGCCGCCGCGCTGACGACGGTGCCTACCCCCTCGTGGCCGAGGTGCTCGGGGCTGTCGTGCCACTCGAACTGGTGATCGCGGTAGATACGGGCCTCGTTGCAGACCGGCGCGATCGCCGTCTCGACGATCACGAAACCCGGTCCGGCCACCGGGTAGGGCTTGTCCGCCAGAGCGACCGTGCGAGGTGCCGGGATCGTGAGCACAGTGTTGGTCGCGTCGGCCGCGACGGTGGCATTGGCCGCGGCCGTGTCGGTCGCCAAAGTCGCGGCAGCATTGACCGCGGCGACAGCACTGGCCGCGGCGGTGTCGGTCGCGGCGGCGCCAGTTGGGTCGGCGCTGATAGACGTCATTGTCCCGCAGCGTAGTGTGACCCCGTGACCGGCCTTCGCTTCGACCATGTCGGCCTGCTGACTCCGGATGTGGACTATGCCGTCGCCTGCTACCGGGCTCTGGGCTGTGAGCTAATGGAGCGGTCCCAGCGGCGGGGTGCGTTCGACGTCGCATTCCTGGGCGCCGGCAGCGACGTGCTGCTGGAGTTTCAGGGGCCGCCGCTGCCCACCGAATCCGAGGAGTACGCAGCCCGGCAGGGATGGAGCATCGAGCGGGTGGCGCTGGCCTGCGACGACGCAGCCTCGGTGCATGCACGGCTCGTCGCGGCCGGTGCGACCTCGGCCTGGGAACCGGCGCCGAACACTTCGACGGCTACAGCCACGAGTTCTGCTTGGAGATCATCGGCGGATCCCACGACAGCATCGACGGGCCAGTGATGGCACGTCGAGGGCCGTGCTATGACCATGTCTGCTTCACCACCGACAACGTGGCCGGAGTGTGGCAGCGCGCCGTCAGCCGGGGCGTCGAGCCGCTGAGCGAACCCGCTTACTACCCCGAGTACGGGACGACCATCGCATGGCTCTATGACGCCGACGGCACCCACATCGAGCTGATGAGCACGCTAGATCCCGAAATGATGACAACAGCGCATCGCCGGGGCCGCTGCGAGAGCATGTGGACCGAAGGCTGGCAGCGCTCGCCCGTGGTGATCGGCCGGCGCGGCGACCTCCCAGTGCAACTCGTCCGGTGATGACAGCCCGACAGCCGCCCGACAGCCCCGCAGGCAGCCGACCTGTTGTCTAGTGGCGCTCGTCCGGCGATGACGGCCGACAGGGGCGTCAGCACCGGGCAGTGGCTGGCCTGGCACGAGCAGATCACAGCGGAGCGGCCCGGCGGTGACGGGCTTCAGATCTGGGGGTACACCTCCAAGCCGAGCTACGCGCCCGGCGAGCGGGTCGACCTGCACGTGTCGACCACCGCCGACACCTGGGGATTTGAGGTGTGGCGCGACGGCGCACGCTTCGAGAGGCTGCACCGGCAGACGGGGCTGCGAGGCGCGCGCCGCGAGACCCCTCCCGAAGCGGCCGCCGCCGGCTGCGGCTGGCCGGTCGCCGCGAGCTTCGACATCCCCCGGGGCTGGCCCAGCGGTGGCTACGTGATCGTGTTCGGCGCAGAGCGCCACGGCGCGCGGGTGACCCAGGATGGCTTCTTCGTGCTGCGCGCCGCTGAACCCGGACGGGCCTCTCCGCTGGCGCTGGTGGCCGCCACCTACACATGGCAGGAGTACAACGACTGGGGCGGCGGCTGCGGCTATTTCTCCGAGCGGCTCAGCGACCACAGCGGCGACCCCGCAGAGGTGTGCGAGCTGAGCTTCGAACCGCGCCTGAGCTTCCACAGGCCATGGTCAAGGGGGCTGATCCGCGTTCCGGCCGGTGCTCCCAGGCTGGCGCAGCCGCCGCCGGTGGTCGGCGCGGCATTGGGGATCCCAGCCGCGGACTGGTCGGTCGCCAACGGCTTCTCCGTGTGGGCCACAGCAGCCGGATGGGCCCGTTACGACGCTCTCACCGCCCGCTGGCTCGACGCTCAGGGCTACCGGCCCGAGCTGCTGTCGCAGTGGGACCTCGACCACGACCCCGGAGTGCTCGACCGTTACCGCTGTGTGGTGACGACCGGCCACGACGAGTATTGGAGCGCCGTCGGGCGCCGGACGCTAGACGGCTTCACGGCGTCGGGCGGACAGTACGTCCGGTTAGCAGGCAACATCGTGTGGCAGGTGCGCCTGGAGGACGGATTCACTCAGGTCTGCCACAAGTACGCGGCCGCCGGCGACCCTGAGCACGCCAACCCCGACCGAGGCATGCGCACCGGAGCCTTCGAGGCCCGGCATATCGACCGGCCACCGGTCACCAGCTTCGGCGCCAACGGTCTGCGGGGCGTTTATTCGCGCATGGGCGGTCTGTCGCCCCGCGGCCCAGGCGGGTTCATCGTCTACCGGCCCCAGCACTGGTGCTTCGAAGGCGCCGACGTTTACTACGGCGACGTGCTTGGCGCCGACCTGCCGCTGGTCGGCTATGAGACCGACGGGGTCGACTACACGTTCCGCTCGGGCCTGCCGTATCCCACAGGCGACGACGGAGCACCCGAGAGCCTAGAGATCCTGGGGCTCACGCCGGTCACCCTCGAGGAGGAGGACCACGGCCATTCCGGCAGCCTCGTGACCATCGCGGACGGCGATCTGGCGTTCGCTGCCTCTGCTGTCGGCTGTGCGGACGACGCTAACTCACGGGCCCGGTTCCGTTACGGCAGCGCGGTGATCACCTCGATGCGGCGCGGCGACGGTGAGGTTTTCTGCGCCGGCACCACCGAATGGTGTCACGCGCTGGCGAGCGGCGACGTTCAGTGCGAAATCATCACCCGCAACGTGCTCGACCGTTTCCTGCCGAGTCAGCGATCGAGGCCGAGATAGCTGGCGTCCAGCAGCTCCCGATCGGCGAGCAGCTCCGCGGAGGGCCCAGACGTCACCAAGTCGCCGTGGCTGAGCACGTAGCAGCGGTCGCTTACCTCTAGGGCCAGGTCGACATGCTGCTCCACCAGCAGCACGCCGGCGCCGGTGACACGCGCGATTCGGCGAACCATCGGCATGAGCTCTTCGTATACGACCGGCGCCAGCCCGAGGCTCATCTCGTCGATCATCATCAGCTTCGGCTCACTCAGGATCGCCCGGCCCAAGGCCAGCATCTGCTGCTCGCCGCCGGACAGCAGCCCGGCGGGCCGGTTCATTAGCGGCCCAAGCGCGGGGAACAGATCAACCGCGGCAGCCGTGTCGAAGCGGCCTCTGAGCCGGGCCAGCCGCAGGTTCTCCCGCACCGTGAGCTGGAACAGGATGCCACGGTTCTCCGGCACATGAGCCACGCCTCGGCGGGCGATCAGATGGGCGCGACGCAGGCCCTCGATCGGCGCCCCGCAAGCGAAGACCGTACCGGCGATCACATCTGCCATCCCCGACACCGTCATCAAGGTGGTGGTCTTACCGGCGCCGTTGGGCCCGAGCAGTGCCGCCACCTCTCCCGCGCCCACGGTGAGATCGAGATCGCGCACCACCGCCACGCCCTCATAACCGGCATGCAGCCCTTTTATCTCAAGAACTGGTGCCATTGCCGCGCTTCCGCCGGAGTCACTGCCGCGTGCCAAGACCGGCGTCATCGCCGGCGTCCGTGTGAGCCGAGGTAGGCCGCTACCACGCGCTCGTTGTCGCGGATCTCCTCGGGCGTGCCGGTGGCGATCAGCGCGGCCAGGTCGAGCACATGGACGCGGTCGCAGACCCGCAGCACCAGGCTCATGTCGTGGTCGACGAGCAGCATCGTGTATCCGGCATCGATAAGCGCGCGCAGACGGTCGCCAAGCCAGACCGTCTCGGCTCGGTCGAGCCCGGCGGCGGGCTCATCGAGCATTATCAGCGACGCGCCGGCCACCAGCGCCCGGCCCACGCCCACGAGCTTGCGCCGACCCTGCGAAAGCTCGCGCGGCTGTCTGGAAGCCACGTCGTCCAAGCCCAGCATCTCCATCACCCGGCCGACGCTGCTGTCAGCTGCCGATCCCAGCAGGTAGTCACGCGCCGCGCCTGCCGGCGTGAGCCGGCGGCTGGCCACGTCGAGATTGCTGCGCACCGTCATGTCGTCGAACAGCTCAAGCGACTGCCAGGTGCGGGTGAGCCCGGCGTGAGCGATGCGATGAGGCGGCATTCCCACCAATTCTCGACCCAAGAAGCGCACTCCCCCGGTGGTGTTGCCGGGCAAGAACCCGGTAACCGCGTCGATGAACGTGGTCTTGCCGGCGCCGTTGGGCCCGATGAGGCCGGTCAGCTCTCCGGAACGGCAGTCGAGGCTTACGTCGTCGACCGCGACGACCCCGCCGAAGCGCACGGTCAGCCCGTCGGTTACCAGCACCGGGTTCGGGCTCATGCCGCCGAGGATGCCGGGGCCCGCCGCCTGCGCAGCCATCGCCTTATCCGCTCACGCTGTTCGCGGTCGAAGCCGTCGATGCCCTGCGGATTCACCACCGCGGTAGCCACAAGCGCCACGCCGGCCACGTAGGTCTCGTAACGGCCCAGCTTGATCAGCTCCTCGCCGACCACCACCGCGATCCCCGACGCGAACAGCGTTCCCGCGTACAAAGCGCCGGTCACCGTGGAGATGCCGCCCAGGTATGCGAACGCCAGGATGCTCAAGTTCGCGAGCACGTCGAAGCTGTCGATCTTGATAGCACCGAGCTTGTAGCCGTTAAGCGCCCCGGCGATCCCGGCCAGGAAGGCGGCGATCCCGAAGGCTGTGAGCTTTACCCCGGCGACGTTCACTCCGGCCGCGGCTGCGGCCCTTTCGTTGGCCCGCACGGCCAACATCTGCTCGCCCAGGCGACTCTGACGCAGCCGGATCACCGCCGCGCAGCACAGCACCAGCATCACCAGCACGAACAACCCGAATGCCGGGGTGGGGATGTCGTCGCCGTTGATCGGGAAGCTTGACGTAGGGCCGAACTCAATGCCAAGCAGGGAGGGGTCGTCAAACTCGCGGTTCGGGTTTCCCTCAATGCGGAACCAGCCGTCGCCCCGCAACAGGAGCTGGTCGATCGCCAGCGCGCTGGCCAGCGTGGCTATCGCAAGCGACGAGCCCCTCACCCGCAGCGCCGGCAGCGCCAACAGCAGCCCGAACCCGGTGGCCGTCAGCGCGGCCAGCAGCGGCGCGACCGGGAACGGGATGCCCGCATCGGTGCCGAACGACGCCAGCGCCGCCGCGGCGACGCCGGTGAAGGCGAGCTGTGCCAGAGATATCTGGCCGACGTACCCGGTGACCACCACCAGGCTCAGCGCGAGTATCGCCCCGATCATCGTGTTAGTGATCCCGGCGCGGTAATCGAACGGCCCGAAGACCACCACCAGCGCCGCCAGCGTGATCCACGCCAGGGCCAGGCCGGGCCGCCACGGCGACGGGAACGCCTGCGGTAGCCGACCCGACTCCACAGCGCCGCGCTCGGGAAGCACCTTGCCGCGGGCCATCATCGCGACGACGATCACCGCGAAGGGCAGCACCGCGTCAAGGTTGAGGTTGGGGAACCACTCCTGGTCGATCTCGGCGAACAGCAGCGCGTTTTGGGCCATGGCCAAGCCCACGGCACCCAGTGCAGCCACCCAGAACGATGTGAACTTGGCCAGCAGCGCCGCCCCGAGCGCGGGCACGATGAACAGCGTGAAGTTGACCGGCGTGAGGCTGGTGGTGGGAGCCACAAGGATGCCAACGAAGCCGGCCAGCACCGCGGCGAGCATCCACGACAGCACAGCCTGGCGGTCGGCGGAGATGCCCATCAAAGTGGCGTAGCGCTCGTTCTCGGCCGCGGCGCGGGTGTGCAGCCCGAAGCGTGTCCATCTGAACAGCGCCCACAGCGAGGCGGTGAGCACCAGCGTGACAGCCAGCAGCACGAAACGGTCCCACGGCACAATCGTCCCCAGCACCCTGACGGTGCTGGAGCGCACCGAAGCAGGCAGCAGCGGCTCGATTCGAGGCGGGCGCGACCCGCCGAAACGGATCACGACGGCGCTCTGCAGCGCCAACATAAGGCCGATCGAAGCCACCACCTTGGTGAGCGGCGGCTGGTAGCGCAGCGCCCGGAACACCAGGTAGTGGAAGGCCAGGCCCAGAGCAGCCGCCACCGCCAGCGCTCCAGCCAGCGCCGCCCATTTGTTCCAGCCGTCCCCGAGGCTGACGAAGGCAGGGATGTCGATTATCTCGACGCCGGCGAGACCCTCGACCGGCGCCAGCGGGTTGGGCAGCGGCAGCAGCGGCAGATCGCCCGCGGTCTGCAAGCTGGTGTAGGTGTAGGCCACGTATGTGGCGATGGCACCGTGAGCGAAATTGATCAGCCCCGACGAGCGGTAGGTGAGCACCAGCCCGATGGCGAGCGCCGCGAAGATGGCCCCTGCGCCGGAGCTGAGCAGTATCTGCTGTAGGTACGGGCCCAATGCTTTCGGCGGCCTTCGTCAGCTTTGTCAACAGCCCTCGCCGCGGTGGGCCTGCGCCGCCCGACGAAACAGACGGATCAGACGCCGCCGCGGGCCTGCACCGTCGGCTCGGCCGAGACGGACAGATCAGCCGAGCAGCGGGTCGAAGAGCGACACGTCGATCAGCTGGAAGTCATCCAAGGCCACCCACTCCCCATCTTGCAGGGTGATCACGATGGCAGCGGAGTTGCAGGTCGACACCCAAAGGCCCTGGCCGGGGCAGTCTAGGGTGTTGGGGCCGAGCCAGATCGAGCCCGACCACTCCTCGGCCGCGGCTTTCACGTCGGCGCCGGTGGGCACGCCGCCGGCCTTGGAGACCGCCAGTTCCAGCACCTGGCGCAGGAAGTCCATGTTCATCGTGGCTGCGAAGGCGAGGCCATAGGGCGGTTCCAAACCGGCCGCCTGATAGATGTCGCGCAGCATCTGGGCTTCGGGGTCGTCGGTGAGAGTGCCGCGCCCGCCTGTGGCCAGGCGCCAACCCTCGGCGGTGCCCGCGGCCCGGAACTCCTCACCGGTGCACCAGTCGCCGAGATAGACCGGCACGTCGCCTAAGCCGAGGGCCTCAAGCGCGTCGCGGGTGGGCTGACAGGCCGCTGTCTCGCCTATGAGCAGGGCCAGGCCGTCGGCGCTCTCCACCCCGGCCGCGGTCATGGGCGGCAGGAAGTCGGCTTGCCCCATCGAGATCGGGACGGGCGTCAGGGTGGCCCCGCCCAAGGTGCTCAGGAAGTACTCGACCACTGCTGCGGTGGCCTCGCCGACGTCGCTGTCGTCGTGCAGCACAGCCAGGTTGGTGACACCGTCCTCCACGACCGCGTAGCGGATCACCTCATACGCGAGCGGCAGCAGACCAGGGTCGGTGCTGTAGAGGCCGGGCTGCAGAGAGTCGGGCACATCCCAGAGCATCTGGCCGATCATCGGCTTGTCGGCGCCGTCGGGGCCTAGCACCTCGTAGACCGGGGCGCTGTTCAACACGGTGGCGATGTAGACAAACTCCACCGAGTCGTCGTTTGCGAACCGCTGCGCGCAGGCCTGGGCCGACTCCGGATCGTCGCCGGAGGTGCACAGGTCGATCTCGAGCATGTGGCCACCGATGCCGCCGTTCTCGTTGATCCAATCGGCGAGCACGACTGTGTTCTCAGAGACTTCCGGCCATGCATAGAGACCGTCCTCCTGGTTGATCACCGCGACTTTGATCGGGTCTTTCCCAGATTCCTCAGCGGGAGTTTCCTCCGCTGGGGCCTCCTCGGCGGGGGCCTCCTCAGCGGCGGCAGCAGTGGTCGGCGCGGGCGTGCCGGTGTTACCGTCGTCGCTTTCATCGTCGCCGCAGGCTGCAGCCGCCAGACACAGAGCGGCACAAACGGCGATCAGCCAGCGTGTCGGCTGGATGGCGGGCACAGTGATCTCCTTCTGCTGTAAATCTTGAAGGCGCGACCGGAACGGCGCGCCTCTGGGCAGGAGCCTAGAGCACGACCGGCGCGGATATCAGCTAGGGCAGCAGGCCGCCGTCGACCGGCAATAGCACGCCTGTGAGGTACGCCGCCGCTGGCGAGGCCAAAAAAGTCACCACCTGAGCCACGTCGTCGGGTCTGCCCCAGCGTCCCAGGGGCACGCCGCGGATCAGCAGCTCGGACGCCTCGTCGTCGCTGACGCACCCAAGTCGGGCCACCAGCCGGCGGTTGGCCGCCGCCATCTGGGTGTCGATCGGCCCTGGGCACACCCCGACGCATCGGATGCCGTCGGCGCCGTGCTCTTTGGCCACGAGCTTGGTCAGCGCCGTGACGCCAAACTTCGTGACGTCGTAGGCGCCGTAGCCAGCGTCTGCGACGATCCCGGCCACCGAGATGTTGTTGACGATCACCCCGCCGCCACGAGCAGACATCACGCCGATGGCCAGCCGGCACATCCTGCGGGTGCCCATCACGTTGACCTGCCAGGCGAGGTCCCACTGCTCGTCGGCTCCCTCCATCACCGGGCCGACGCCGATGGTGGCGCCGGCGTTGTTGAACAGGATGTCCAGCGAGCCCAGTTCGGTCACGGCAAGCTGCACCGCGGCCTCGGCCTGGGCCTGGTCGGTCACGTCCAGCGGCGCGGCCAGCACCCTCACGCCCGTGCTGGACTGCAGGTCGGCAGCGAAGCGCTGCATAGCCGCGAGGTCGTCTCCGAGTCCGTGCGTCTCGTCTTGACGCAGCTCGGGCCGGTCCCGAGCCAAGTCGGTGATCAACACCGAGGCGCCAGCCTCCGCCAGCCGTCTGGCGGAAGCCTGGCCTATGCCTCCGCTACGGCCCGCGCCGGTGATGAGCGCTGCCTTGCCCCCAAGCAAGGCTGTCATCGTCCGCTTGTCGTCCGCCGGCGCCTGTGCCGCTGCTCAGGACGCCACGGCTCAAGCAAGGTCGGCCCCAAGCCTTTCGAGCACTTCTCGGCTGTAGCCCGCCAATATGCCGTCGTGGGCGCCGACCAGCGAGCCGGTGAGCGTGATGCTGGCGTCAGACGCTAGGAACTGGAACACCGGGCCAAGTTCAGCCCCGCGCCGCAGTGCGCCGTTGGCGGTCATGCGCCGGATCAGCTCTGCATCGGGCGCCGACTCCGAGCCCATTTCGCTCTCCACAATGCCCGGCAGCACTGCGTTGATCCGGATCTGCTTGGGGCCAAGCTCCAGCGCCCAAGTTCTCACGAGCATGTCGAGCGCTGCTTTAGAGGCCGAGTAGGCGGCCATCTCCGGCGCTGTTATGGAGCCCGCCGGCGAGCTTGTGACCACGATCGAGCCGCCGCTGCGCATCAGCGATATGCCGTGAGCGAGAGTGCGGGCCGCGCCGAGCGTGTTTATGTCCAGCACCGTCTCGAACGCGTCGAGGTTGAGGTCTTCCAGCGGCCCGTGGTAGCGCTCGATGCCGGCGTTGTGGATCAGGCAGTCGATGCCACCGCCGGCCGCGATGTCCTCAAACCCGGCAGCCACCGAGTCGCGGCTGGCCACGTCCATCGGCGTGAACCGGGCACCCGCGCCAGTGGCGATCTCGTGGCCGCTGGCGCGCCGACCGGTGATGACCACATCGGCACCGGCTCGGGCCAAATGCGCCGCCGCAGCCAGGCCGATGCCCGCAGTGCCGCCGACGATCACAATCCTTCTGCCCTGCACCGAGAACGGGTCAGCCTGTCGGCCGCTTACCATTTCCCGGAACGTAACACCTGTCATAGCGAGTCGGTGGGCGTCACAGCCGGTCCAGCCAGTGCTGCCTACCATTTCCCGGAACGTAACACCTGTCATAGCGAGGCCTCAGTTGCGGCAGATCCTTGATCCCGGCGGCGAGTTGGTCGGCGTGCCCCCCGATCTGGGCGACGACGAGCTGGTTCGCATGTTCCAGCTTCTGCTCACCACAAGGATCACGGACGAGAAACTGCTCAACCTGCAACGCCAGGGCCGGATACCGGCGTACTATCAGGTGAGCGGCCAGGAGGCGCACGTGGCCGCTGCGCTCGCCCTGCGGGACGCTGATTGGATTTTCACCGCCTACAGGGAGCTGGGCATGTGGCTCGCCCGGGGCATGAGCGCTCTCAGCGTGGCAGGCCTTTGGCTCGGCATCCCCGACGACGATGAACTCTGGGACGTCCACCGCTACCGGATCACCCGCCTCAACGCCACCATAGGCACTCATCTGCCTCACGCCGTCGGCTTTGGCTACGCCGAGCAGCTTCGGGGGCGCCACACCGTGACCATGGCGGTGTTCGGCGACGGCGCCACGTCGGAGTCGGATTTTCACGCGGCGATGAACTTCGCCGGCGTCTGGGGCACTCCGACAGTGTTCTTGTGCCAGAACAACCAGGTGGCACAGTCGACTACCCTCGACAAGCAGACCGCGGCGGCCACCCTGTCCGCCAAGGCCTCCGGATACGGGTTTCCGGGTGTGTTGGTGGACGGCATGGATCCCCTGGCGATGTACCAGGTTGCCCGTGAGGCGGTGGATCGGGCTGCCGAAAGCGGAGGACCGACGTTCATTGAGATGCTCACATACCGGTACGCGCCTCACTCCACTTACGACGGCGCGCCCGTTTACCGGACGGCTGAGGAGGAGGCCGTGTGGCGGGCCCGAGACCCGATCCTGCGGATGCGCCGCTTCTTGGAGGCCAAGGGGCTGTGGGCCGCCGAGCGCGAGGCTCAAATGCGCCGCGACCTCTCGGCTGAGATGGAGGCCGTGGTGGATGAGCTGGAGGCCCGGCCGGCCGTGGCCCGCGACTACTCGCCGCGGCATTTGTTCGCGCGGATGCCGGCCGCGCTGGCGGAGCAGCTTCACCGCGAGCAGCTCGACTCAGGCGAGCCGCCCGCGACCGCTCCCGTGACCCGCCTCCGCGGTGAAGCGCGGATACCCGGCGCAGTACCGGAGCCGGCGAGCACGGGCGACATCCGCGTGATGGACATGACCAACGCGCTCAATCTCACCCTGCACGCCGCCTTCCGCCAAGACGACTCGCTGGTAACCCTCGGCGAGGATGTCGCTGTGGAGGGCGGCGTGTTTCGGATCACCGAGGGCTTGCTGGACGCCTTCGGGCCCGAACGGGTGATCGATACTCCGCTATGCGAGACGGGGATCATCGGCACGGCGGCGGGGATGGCCATGGCGGGCCTGCGCCCGGTGGCCGAGATCGAGTTCGCCGGCTTCTCATATCCCGCCTTCGACCAGATCGTCGGACATGTCGCGCGCATCCGGTGGCGCTACCGGGGCCGCATGACCGCGCCTGTCTTGATCCGCCTGCCAGTAGGCACCAACCTGGGCAACTACGAGTTCCACACCGATTCACCCGAGGCGTTCTTCGTTCACGCCCCGGGGTTGACAGTCGTGTGCCCCTCATCTCCCTATGACGCCAAGGGGCTGATGGAGACTGCCCTGGCCAGTCCCGATCCGGTGGTGTTCATGGAGCCGATATCGCTTTACCGGGGCCTGTCCGAAGACGTGCCGGTGTCGCCGTATCGGATTCCGTTCGGGCGGGGCCGCGTACGCCGGGGCGGAGCGGACGCGACCGTAGTCTCGTGGGGGCCGCCGGTACACCGCTGCCTGGACGCCGCTCGGGCGCTGGCCTCGGAGGGGGCTGAGATCGAGGTGATCGACCTGCGGACGCTGTATCCGTGGGACTGCGACCTGGTCTTGGCCAGCGTCGAGAAGACCGGCAGGCTGGTGGTGGTCCACGAGGCGCAGCTCTCCTGCGGTGTGGGCGCCGAGATAGTAGCGACGGTCGCCGAGCGGGGCGCTTATCTGCTGGAGGCACCGCCGGTGCGGGTGGCACACTCCGACGTCTTCTGGGGCCCGACACGGCTGGAGCGCTACTCGATGATCACCGCGGAGCGGATCGCAGCGGGTGTGCGCCGGGCGCTGAGCGGCTGAGGCAGCCTGGGATGATCGAAGATGACTTTGGCTTGCCGGGCGTGCTACGGACGCTGGCCGGCTGAGCGGCTGACATGGCGTTGGTGTTCCGGCTTCCCGCCGTGGGCGACACCATGGTGGAGGCCGAAATCGTCGAATGGCTTGTATCCGTCGGTGAGCAGGTCGACCTAGATCAGGCCGTCTGCTCGATAGAGACTGACAAGTCGGTGGTGGAAATGACGTCGCCGTACCGGGGGACGGTGCTGCAACTCGGCGGGCGAGCCGGCGACACGATTGCGGTGGGCGAGCCGCTGATAGTTATCGGCCAGGCTGGCGAGAAGCCTGGCGAGGAGCGTCGGGCCCCGGCCGCGAGCCCAGCCCCGACCGCGCGAGACACAGAGCCACAACACGCCGCGCCGCCCCCGATGGGCGAGGCCGGTCGAGTCCGGGCGATGCCCAAAGTGCGCAAACTGGCACGGAAGCGATCGATCGATCTGGCGACCATTGTCGGCACCGGGCCGGGCGGCTCCGTCACCGCCGCCGATGTCGAAGCGGCCGCTTCTGCCGGGGGCGGCGACCGCGAGCTGCTTACGCCGTTGCGCCGCACGCTCGCTCGGCACCTCACCGAGTCGGTGCGGCAGATCCCGCAGTTCACAGCGATGGTCGAGGCGGACGGCGCAGCCGTGCTCGCGGCCCGGTCGGCCCTGGCGGCTCGTACCGGCGCCCCGGCTCCGCTGGACGCGGTGCTGATGTTCCTGCTCGCGCCGCTGCTGCGGGACCACCCGGTGATGAACGCCGCTCTCGACAGCGACGCGATCGTGTACCACGACCGCTGCGACATCGGCGTGGCGGTCGACACGTCCGCCGGTCTGATGACGCCCGTGGTGCGCGGCGCCGACCGCCGGTCGGCAGCCGAACTCTCCGCGGAGATCCTGCGGCTCACCGACGCGGCACGCGCTCGGACCCTCAAGCCGAATGAACTGACCGGCGCCACCGCCACGCTGAACAACGTCGGGGCGGTCGGAATCATCGCCGGCACCCCGATCCTGCCGCTGGGCACCAGCATGATTGCCGCCTTCGGACGGGCCCGCCCCGCGGTCCGGCTACGCGGCGGCGTCCCGACGGAGGTGCCGATGATCACGATCTGCGCCACGTTCGATCATCGCATGATCGACGGCGGTGCCGCCGGCCGCTTCCTGACCAGGCTCTCACGCCGCATAGAGAGCCCGCCAGGCCAAATGCTCACCTGACCTCGGCGGGATAGCGCGACTCATGACCGGCGACCGGCCCAACATCTTGTTGATCGTGTCCGACGAAGAGCGGCGCAACGACTGGCTAGAGGGCGCAGTGGATCTGCCAGCTCACCAGCGGCTGCGCGACGACGGCCTCAGCTTCGACCGCTACTACACGCACGCCTCGCCGTGCTCACCGTCGCGAGCCAGCCTGTACACCGGACGGTACCTTGCCGAGCACGGCGTGGTCGACAATGTGAGCTTCCCCGCGCACACCGCGCTCAACCCGGCCATCCCCACCGTCGGGGCGCTGCTCGCCGAGCGGGGCTACCGGTCGGGCTACCTGGGCAAATGGCACCTCAGCCACGACCGTCAACCCGACATGGCCGCCCACGGGTATCTCGACTGGTCAGGCGACGACTACTTGTACACCGGCAACCCGTGGACGGGGCGGCATTTCGACCCGATCCTGGCGCGGGACGCCGCAGAGTGGCTCGAACGCTTCGGGAACTCGAGTGAGCCGTGGTTCCTCACGGTCGCGCTGTTAAACCCGCACGACATCATGTGGTACCCCGCCGACCACGCCAGCTATCTGCGCGCGCATCCGGGCATGGCAGAGGCGCTGGACTTCATCCAGCGGGTGCGGCTGGGCGACGGGGTGGCCGAGGAGCTGGGGCTGACCCCGCCGCCGGAGGACTATCCGCGGCGCTTTGACCGTCTGCCCGAGAACTTCCACGACGACCTGCACACCAAGCCTGAGGTTCAGCGGGTGTGGCGCCATGTCCGCAACCGGGAGCACTTCGTGGGACGGCTCGACCCGCGCGACCCTGACGATGTCGCCAGCTGGCTGCGGGGCCTCGACTACTACGCGTGGCTGCACGAGCGGCTCGACTCGGCGCTGGGGGTGATCTTGGGAGCGCTCGACCGGTTGGGGCTCTACGACGGAGCGTACGTGGTGTACACCTCCGACCACGGAGACGCCTGCGGGGCGCACGGCCTGCGGGCCAAGCTGCCGTGCGTGTACGAGGAGGTGATGGGCGTGCCGCTGATAGTCAAGCCTCCCGCCTCGGCCAGGCCGGGCGCGTCGAGCGGTGCGGGCGGCCTCAGCACGAGCGCCCTGGCCACCCATGTCGACCTGGCCGCGACCATCTGCGCGTGGGGCGGCGTGAACGTCGGCGACACGCCCACCCTGTCGGGCCGGGATCTGACCCCGGTGCTGGCCGACCCCGCGACGAGCGTGCGCGATTTCGTGCTGTTCTGCCAAGACTCGGCCCAGTCCGGGCTGATCCGCTCCAGCCGCTACGCCGTGAGGGGCTTCTTCGACGGCGTCGTCAAGTACGCCCGCTACTACGGCATCGGCGGAGGCATCGAACGAGACGGCACCGCTGCGGCGACGGGCAAGGTGTTCGATGTGGATGCCGACTTCGACGACCACGACCACGAGTGGTACCACCTGCCCGACGATCCCGGCGAGCTGGTCAATCTGGCGAACGCCCGGTCCCGACGCCGCGAGCTGCGAGAGCTGTTCCACCGCCTGCTCGTATACGAGAAAGCCGAGCTGACACTTCAGCCAGCCTGACGCTCGCCGCGGTCACGGGCCTGCGCTCCGGGACGCCCCCGGCAACCGGAACCCAGCCTGAAGGGCCCGCGCCTATGACTGAGCCCCTCTCCGCCCGAGCCGAGCCTTCCGGCGCCCGCGCCGGCGGGTCAGGCGAAGTCGAACAGAAGCGGGAAGGCAGCCACCACCACAGCGGCCCAGGCGGCGTAGACACCGATGTAGACGGTCTGCCAGCGTTCGACGTCGGCGAACGGGCGGCGGCGGCGCACGAAGCAGAAATCCAGCCACGCCGTCCGCGCCAGGCTTACCAGCATTATGACGTTCAGCCCCAGGGCGGCGGTTCTGTTGGCGGTAAAGCCAAACTCCGCGGTCCGCTCGATGATGGCTGCCATGGCCAGCGCATCGGTGACCAGCGCACACGTCGCCAGCACCACCTGCAGCACGTCGAACAGTCCGGGCGCGGCGTCGGGGTCGCGGGCCGATATCGCATAGAGCAGCAGACCGACGACAACCACCAGCAACACGTCGAAGAAGATCAGCAGATCGCGCCCGGCGTCGATGCCGCTGCGCGTCACGGCCATCGCCGCCAAGAACGCCAGCAACATCACGGTGAACAGCGGTGTGAACACCCGAGTGAGCACTGGCGCGGTGTTCTCCACCACACCCTGACGAACTTCGGCAAGCCAGGCAGCCACGATCACCGCGCCAGCGGCGCCGCAAGGCAGAAGCCACGATTCCACCAAGCCCGAGATCTCTATCCCGATGGCGTCGAAAACGCCAACGGTGGTCGCCAGGAGCACGCCGCCGCCGAGCGCGAGCAGCACGTAGTAGATGAGCCACTCGCCCGTGAACCGCACGAACTCCATGCGCCGGAGGTGTGACCGCCACTTGCCGCCCGCGTGCACCACGCCCGTCACCAGCCACAGCCCGAACGGAAGGTGTATCGCCGTTAGCCACTCCGTTTGGCCCTCCTCAGTGAACGGCCAGACATTGGCCAGCACGGCTGCCGCCGCGAACAGCAGCGGCACCGCCAGCAGCGCGGGCGTCCGCAGCGGTGCGACAGGCCGGCCGCTCTGCGACTTGCGCTGCCATGCGAAGTAACCCGCCAAAGGCGCCAACACGAACAGGCTCCAATTGCGCCGGTAAAGCCAGGCATGGTCTTCGAAGTCGCCGAAACCTAACGCGGCCGGCGCCTTCACCGCCAGCGCCGCCGCGACCGCGAATATGACCACCGAGAGCAGAGAGCGGCCGGCGGCGGGCTGGGCGACGACGACTGTTGCCCGCTCGGAGACGGGCGCGGCGGTCTGCGCGGCCGCCAGCCGGTCGGCTAAACGGCCGAAGTGCTCACCGGCTAACGCTCTGGCAGCCTTAGCTGAGGCCGAGTCGGGCTGATTCTGCCCCGAACTCCGTGCGTCGGTAGGCTCAGCCAGACGCTTGAGCGCGATGGTAAAGGCCTCCTCCACATCGAGTCCGGCTCGAGTGAGTTCGGCGATCTGATCACGCAGCCGGGCCTCGGAGGCGTTCGCGGCCGACAGCCGACCGTCCTGCGCTGACTGCTCCCCCGGCACCAGTCCGGTGAAGCGCGTCACACGGGCTCGCCAATCGCCGATGTGAGCTTCTAGGTCGAAACCCTCGTATGCGGCAGTAGCCACCGGCAACGAGCCTACTCAGCCAAGCTCTAGCCGCCCGAACGACCACAGCGAAAGAGAGCCCCTTTCATACTGAGTGAGATCCCTGTGACACGACAGCATTGCGCCGTTCTCAAGCTTCCCAGCGAGTAAAGAGGCGGCTCGGTATGCGCGGGTCAGCGGCGGATCGCGAGTCCAAGCCCGTCGAACTCTTGGGCTAGCGAATAACGAAGCGGCTCGTATGCGCGGGTCAGGGAGCTGTTTCTGAGCTGAGCGCGGCGGCCATGGTGTCCAGGTCGACTTGCCAGGACCCCATCGAGCGCGACGGCCTGAAGCCCATCTGCGTGTTTATCGACAGGATTGCGGTGTTGCTGTGGGCGTTACCGGTTCTCAGCATCGCCACGTCCGGTTCGCTGTACCGCAGCCATCGCCACATCTCAGCTTTGACCCGGCGGGCAACTCCCCGGCCACGATGCGCGGCCAGCACCACTGTGCTCCACTGCCACGAGAAGCCGGGCCGGTGTCGATTGACCAACACGACGGTGGCCCCGACCAAGGCACCGCTGCGGGAGTCGACGGCGAGGATCACCTTGTGCCCGTATCCGCAGGCCTCTCGGGCTGCGATCTCGTTGCGTACCGCTTCGGCGTCCACGACCCAGGCGGCGATTTTGAGGTCGTCGATGGGGGCATCGTTCATGGCGTTGTTGACTTCTGTGAAAGCGTCGAGCCACTCCTCGGGGCATGATCCGGTCCAGCGCACCAGACGCAGGCCTGCAGGCGAAGCTGCGATCCAGCGGTCCATCAGCTCGGCGTCAACTGAGCCCACCCACAAATCGGATTCCTGCTCGGTGTAGCGAAGCTCAGCGCCCAGGCCGGTCCAGAACTGGTGACGTTCCGGCGTGTGGTCGTCCCAGATGACGATAGACCTGCGCCGGTCGGCTCGAGCCCGCTCCAGAAGCCCGGCGAGCAAGGGCGCGGCGCACGAAGCACCGTCAGCGATGCCCTCCGCGGTGATCTCGATCTCGGCCAGCTCGGGGTTGTTGCGGTCGTTGGTCAACTGCAGGTGACCGATGGCCGCAGCCTCGTCGCCATCGAAGGCGACGACGTGATCGTGGCGGGAGAAGTCGGTGCCGTCATCGGCGAAAGCGGCCCGCAGCTCGGCCTCGGGCGTGGGCGGCAGATGCGGGTCCCTGGCAAGATCCACCCGCTGGCGCAAAGCCAGCGCCGACGCCAGCTCGCCGACGCTGAGCTTCCGGCCGTCCACCAGCCGCACAGCACTCACCGCAACATCCTGGGCCGATCAGCCCGAACGTCCAACCGGACCATCGAACTAGGTCACCTTCATCGAATAGGCGGGCTCGATTCGAGCTTGCGACAGTCGGTCGCATGCGGGCTCATCTACTCGATCGGTCCGGTACATGCGGCTAACGTAGTATGATCATATCGATATGTAATTCATGCTGGAGAAATCATGCGAATATCCGAGCGAGGTCAGATCACCATCCCCAAGGCCCTCAGGGACCGCTTCGGCATGCATCACAACGTCGAGATTGAGATCACGCCAGCCGAGCAAGGGCTTCTCATCCAGAAGCGAACAACCGCGCAACATCCAGTGGATCGGGTCAGCGGCATCCTTGACCGCGATTTCGACGTGGACGAGTACGTAGCGGAAATCCGTGGAACATGATCACCTCTGTCGACACCAACGTCCTGCTGGATGTCTTCCTGTCCAGTTCCCAGCACCATTCACAGTCCCGGGAATGGCTTCGCTCCGCCTATGACACCGGCGCTATCGTGGTCTGCGACATCGTTTATGCAGAACTGGTCCCGGCGTTCGGTGACCGGCCTGCATTGGACAGGGCGCTGCGGGAGATGCACGCGGTGCTCTCTCCGGTTGATACGTCGATCGCGTATGAGGCCGGGATGCGATGGGCGCTATACCGCCGTGCTGGAGGGCCGCGGACACGGATCATTTCCGACTTCCTGATCGGTGCTCACGCCATTGCTGTGGCTGATGCCTTCCTCACCCGGGATCGCGGCTTCTACACGACCTACTTCCCGGAGTTGACGGCTACTTCCGGAGTAGACGAAACCTTCCCGAAGTTGACGAAACCATTGGAGTTGTAAGGCTGCGAGGCCAGCCCCCGGGTTTTAGGCTGGCCAGGCTGATTCGTCCCAGTAGCGTCGTCGGGCATAGCTCGTTTGTTCATAGCCATTTGGCCGCCCGCCAACACGCTGAAGGCGCTGGCCGAGATGCCCCGCCCCGATGTGCCCGGTGTTCGCTGGACCGTCCCGGAGCGACTCCACATCACGTTGAGGTTCCTGGGCGAAGCCGACGAGTCCGCGGTCGGCGACGCTCTGGAGACGCTTCGACTCCCGGCGGTGACCGTGACTTTGGGGCCCCGTGTTGAGCGGCTGGGCCGAGCAGTGCTGATGATCCCGGCTGAGGGCGCGGACGGTCTGGCCGCAGCGGTCACCGCCGCTACCAGGCATTTCGGCCAACCGCCACCGGAGCGGCCGTTCACAGGTCATCTCACAGTGGCCCGGTTCAAGCGCAAGCCCCCGCCCGGCTATGCGCCGGCTGTGAAGGCGGCGTTCGAGGCCCGAGAGATCGCCCTGGTGAGAGTTGAGCGGCCGGGCGCCTACACAAACGTCAAGCGATTCGCCCTGGCCTCTCCACGCTGTTGAGGCCGGTGGGCTTAGACCGGGCGGGTGGCCTTACCTCCGTGAACTGACGGCTCGCGGCACCACTGATCCCGTAGCACCGCCAGAGGCGGCATGACTGTGGACTCCTTGAGCCCCAACAGCTCGACTAACACTGCTTTGTCAAGCGTCAGGCGCGTGTCGTCACTGTAGGCCTCGTTGGCGGGCTTGAGCTGCCTGTCTTTGAAGCGTTCGAAGATTTTGCGGGCTGTGTCCAGTTGGCGGTCGGTCAGAGCCCGTGGATCGAGCACCACCAGCTCCGGGAGCTTGGAAATAGTCACTCCTGCTCGGCCTTGATGCTGGCGTGTGCCGATCCACCAGAACGAGATCAGGCCGAGCGTGGTGTTGGCCCATAGCAGCACCGCAGGCTTCCACCTCGGGTCGCGGAGCTTGAAAGTGGGCCAAGCCCTTCCGCCTATGGCCGGCTCGGGTGTGACACAAGCCGCCAAAGGCTGCGAGTTGATCTGGAAGTCGCGGTTGAAGTGCAGCCGAGACGCAGTGGCCCAGACTTGGAGCGCCTTGCTATTGCAGCCAGGACGAACTCGGCCTTGGCGGTCGGGCTCCACCACCATCCGGGTCTCGCGCTTGGCGTCGTGAGCCCACAACACGGGATAGGCGGCGGCCTGCCAGCGGGTCACCGATTTGATGTCGAACGGGCCGCGCGGAGTTACCCGATCCGCCTGCGTCCCGCTGATATCCCGATCGACGGGCCCGCGGGTGCCCAACTCTTTCAGCTTGGTCAACGGGACACCAGAGATCCCGCCCAGTCTGGGAAGCCGCAATCCTCCCACGTAGACGGCTCGAGCGAAGTCCGCGAGGTCGGGTTCCGCTATGGCCGCACAGCCGCCGTCGTCGATCCCGGCGCGAATGAAGTTTCCGACTGAAGTCTCGCCGATGTCAACTGATCCTGATCGCGTCAATGGGATCGTGCGTGTGCTTTGTGAGGCGATCCGAGCGATGCCGCGGGCCACCTCAACAGCCTCAACGAGGTCGGCGGGCCGTTCTAGCAGGTTTATGTAGAGCACGTCGTTCGATTCTTCGTCAGTCAACTTCTCGTCGTTCACCTTGTTGACGCGGTCCGGCTGCATGACCGAATCCGATTCGGCACCCCCACCGCGGCGGGTGGCGATGATCAACGCCTCGGCCATTCCGGTGTCTGCAGAAAAAGCCCTGTCAGTTGAGCCGGTGGCGGCAATGGCCACGACGCAGATATTCACATAGTGCGTGGCGAGCACCCTTCGGGTGTTCGACCAGTCCCTTCCGGACACGACCGCAAAGGGCAACACGAAAGCAACGATGCCTCCTCGCTTCACCTTGGCGTGGGCCAGGTCAAAGAAGTTGGAACCAAGGCCAGCGTTTCCGTGCCCCGCCCGATCAGTGAGCTTCCGGTTCAGACTTTTTAGCTTGGCCGCCATCAGCTTCTGCTCGTCGGCCTCGGTCTTGAATCCGGCGAATGACGGCACCGGTACCCCCGCAGCGGCCGCAGTCTCGTGATTGGTGGGCCGAGTAAACGGAGGATTCATGATCACGAGATCGGCTGTGCTGTGGTCAACCACATTGTCGGTCGGGCTGTCTCCGGTGCCCTCCACCGCTTGCCGGCCCGAGACACCCAGCTCAAAGACCGCCTGAGGGCCTTCGGACAGCATCTCCAACGACCCGATCACCACCCTGTCGGCGACCTTCTTGGCGTCGGGACTGGCAGACTGGCCATACGGCATCAGGAACACGCCGGTGCGTTCGAAAGTGAACCCAGGATAGGCGCACGACAGCAGTGTGGCAGTCAGATGCACGGCGGCCGGCATGATGTCCGCGCCGATGAGGGCTTGCTCCATCATCTCGCGGTGGATCACCTCGTCGTCGGCGCCGGCGCGGCGCACCCTGGCCGTGATCCGCTGGTAGGCGGCCGTTAGCAGCGTTCCGGTGCCGCAGGCCAGGTCGGCCACCCGCAGCGATGTCACCTGTTCAGGGTCAGACCAGTCGGTGTTCAACCGGGCCGCTGCGATCTCGGCCAGCAAATGCGCAGCGGCCGGGCGGGTGTAGAACGTTGCCAGGAACTTGCGGTCGGCGATGAGCTTGCCGAACATCTGCCCAGCCATCTCGCCAGTCGACATGACCCCATAGCCGGCCAGTTTGCAGGCCATATCGGTGAGCCGCGAGATGACCAGACTGGCCTCCCGGCAGGGGATGGCCTTGAGCACCTTGTAGGCGGTGGTGAAGATCGGCGCATAGTTGACGTGCAGGATCCGCTGCCAGTTGATGAGCACCTCGATGCGGCTGAGGTCGGGGGCGGGCTCCGGAACCGTGAAGTCGTTTCCCGCTTGGCTAGTGCCGAATAGGGCGGTCTGGAACAGCAGCGCGTTGGCGACGATCGCCACGCCCATGCGAGTGGTCTGGGGGTCGTCGGCCTGATGCAAGGCAGCGGCCATACGTTCGAGAAGGGCCGAGCGTTGGGGTGTGAGCGCGTCGCGCAGTTCGCCGGCGACGCTGTTGATGGTGTTCTCCAGCAACATGACGGCTTGGTCGAGCAGGTGCTCGTTGATGGCGATCCGCTCGCAGAAACCTGCCAGATCATCCACAGTGCCGTCGATCCAGCCGGCCTCCGGAAGTCGGACCGCTTCTGGTGCGCCCTCGGCTTCCTCAGCGGTTTCCTCGCCCTGTCCACCGGTTTCCTCGCCCTGCCCGTCGGTGTCCTTACCGCCGACTTCGGTTGCGGCGGTGATCTGGCTCACCAGCCGGTAGCCGAATTCGGCGGCGGCGATCTCACGGCGAAGGTCTGCGACACTCAGGCTTTCGAGCCGTCTGGGTATTTTGACTGCGACCACCTGCTCGATCACGTAGCCGCCCCGTTGGAGCTTCTTGCCCAGACGGGCGACGGCATCGGCGTCAACGGTGGAGGCGGGCTCGTACTCCGTTTCGATCACCACCGGATTACCGGCCTGGCCGCCTAAAGGTGTGATCACGATGTCGGGGGTCTTGCCACTTTGGTATTGCAGCACGCCCGACTGCTCGGCGGTCACCTCCCAGCGAGGGTGCCGCACGTCAAGCGCTTGGGCCAGCAGCCCGTTAAACGCCTTTTCGTCTGTATGCGCCATAGATGCCACCACCGAAGTTGGAGAAGTCCGCAAAGTTGCGTCAGATGACCTGACGTTAGCTGAGGGGTGAGACAATCCCCGACGGCCGAGCAGGGCCATCGGGCGAGTGGCCCTGCCGCCTTGGACGGGCAGTTTCCGGTGCCGCTGATCCCGCAGCAGTGCCAGCGTAAGGCCCGTTGGCTAGTATTCGGGCCCGTGGCCTATGGCTGACAGAACTTCCAACAGCGTCGACGCCAGGCCCGCAGTGGCAGCCCGGCGCCGCGTGATCGTCGGCCATCTGGGGGCAGTGATACCGCTGGGGGCGGTATTGGCCGCATTCCTGATCGGCGCGATCATGATCGCCGCGCTGGGGGCCAACCCCGTCACCGGGTTCGGCGAGCTGTTCGTGGGGGCGTTCGGCGGCGCCGATCAGCTTGCCGAATCGGCTGCCCGGGCGATGCCCCTGTTGCTCGTGGGCACCGGCATCTGCATCGCGTTCCGGGCGCGTGTGATCAACATCGGGGGCGAGGGCCAGATCATCGCCGGAGCCATCGCCTCCACCGTCACCGCACTGGCGCTGCCGGGCCTGCCAAGGGTGCTGCTCATCCCGCTGGTGCTGCTGATGGGCGTGATCGGCGGCGCCATCTGGGGCGGCATCCCCGGCGGCCTCAAGGCCTATCTGGGCGTGAACGAGATCCTCTCCACGATCATGTTGAACCTGGTAGCCGTGCAGCTCATGAACTACCTGCTGCGGGCGCCGCTGATCGACCCCAAGCAAGTGGAGCTTGGCACCCGGATACCGCAGACCCGGCGCCTGTCGGAGAACGCCGACCTGCCGGTACTCGTTCCGGGCACGCGCCTCCACCTCGGCGTGCTGATCGCTGTCATCGTGGCCGTGGGCGCTTGGTTCCTGCTATGGCGCACCACGCTCGGCTTCCGAGTGCGTGCGGTGGGCGCCGGCGCGCCGGCCGCCCGGTACGCGGGAATGCCGGTAAAGCGGATGACCATGCTGTCGCTCACGCTGAGCGGCGCCATGTGCGGACTCGCCGGCGCGGTGCTGGTATTCGGCAGCGAGTCGCACCGGCTGCTCACGGATGGCTCGGCCACCGGGTTCACCGGCTCGGCCGGCTTCAACGGGATCGTGGCCGCGCTGTTCGGAGCGCTCAATCCTATCTACACGATCCCGTCGTCGTTCCTGTTCGGGGGGCTGCTCGTGGGAGCCAACGCCATGCAGCGGGCCATCCAGATACCGGCAGCGCTGGTGGTGGCGCTCAACGGTCTGGTGGTGGTGTTCGTGGTGAGCAGCAACTCGATCCGCCAGCGTCTGTCACAGGTGGCCACCATGGCCGCCGAAGCGGCCGCCGCGCCGGGCGCCGCCGCCGAGGGCGATGACCAGGACGCGCCCGGCACCGCCGAAGCTGTAGACACGCCCCACGGGGGCAGCGCCGACTCACGGGCAGGTCCGAAGCCATGACCGACTTCATCACGGTCACGTTCACGGTGGTGACGTTCGCTTCAGCGGTACGCCTCGCCACTCCGTACCTGCTCGCCGCTTTGGGCGAGACGCTCGGGCAGCGCAGCGGCGTGCTCAACCTCGGCGTGGACGGCGTGATGCTGCTCGGGGCCTTCTTCTCGTACTGGACGGTGCTCCGCACCGGCAGCATCCTGCGCGGCCTGGCTGTGGGCCTCGCCACCGGAGTGGTGATGGGCGTCGTGTACGCCGTCGTCACGATCTGGCTGCGGGCCGAGCAGGGCATCAGCGGGATCGGCATCTTCCTTTTCGGACTGGGCATGAGCGAGCTGCTGTTCCATGAGCTGGTGGGGACGCCGCTGCCCATCCCCAGCTTCAACGACGTGGCCATCCCGCTGCTCTCCGACATTCCGAAGCTCGGCGACATGCTCTTCAACCACAGCTTGCTGGTGTACATCGCCATGCTGCTGGTGCCAGGGCTGACGCTGCTGATCAACCGCACCACGTTCGGGCTGAACGTGCGCGCCGTCGGTGAGACGCCCGAAGCGGCGGACAGCTTGGGGGTGTCGGTCGCCCGGACGCGGGCCGTGACGATCGTTTTTGGCAACGCCCTGGCTGGACTGGCTGGTGCGACGCTTGCCATCGAGCTGGGGATCTTCCAGCACAACCTCACCAACCAGATCGGCTTCATCGCCATCGCGCTGGTGTACTTCGGGGCGTGGCGACCCTCTGGCGTGCTCGCCGGGTCGCTGCTATACGGCTTCGTCACCGCCGCCGTCAACCAGTGGAAGACGGCCGGCCTTGTGACGGGCGCCGCCTCCAGCTTCACCACGATGGCCCCGGCAGCTCTGACCATCGTCGCTCTGGTGGTGATCGCCCGTCGCACCGCCGCCCAGCCGTCAGCGCTTACCTTGCCCTTCGTGCGGGGCACTGATCCTTAAACCGCCCAGGCTCCCTCAACCGCCCCAGGCAGTGGCATCACCTCATCCGGCGCCTGCTACAGCGGCCGGCGCGTTCTACAGCGGTCTGTTAGGCTCCTGCCAACCTATAAGGGGCCGTGAAGCACTGTGGCCCCAAAATCCTGAAGGAGGGAACCCATGACCAAGCGACTTCGCTGGCTGCTTGTCGTTCTGGCCGCTCTGGCGCTGGTGGCCGCCGGGTGCGGTGACGACGAGTCTGAGCCGCAAACCGCCGAGCCCGAGCCCGAAGCCGCAGAACCAGAGCCCGAGCCTGAGGCCCCAGAACCCGAGCCGGAGCCTGAGGCCCCAGAACCCGAGCCCGAGGCCGATGCCATGGAGACCGACGCCATGGAGACCGATGCCATGGAGACTGAGCCCGAGCCGCTGCGTGTTGCGGTGGTGACGCCGAGCGCCAAAAACGACTTGGCGTTCAGCCAGTCCATTGTCGACGCGCTGCATCGGATGGAGGCCGACGGCCTGTTCAGCGAGGTCGCAGTATCTGAAGGCTTGTTCATCGTGGAGGACGCCGGCGTTGCCCTGCGCGACTACGCCGAGGCCGGGTTCGACCTGGTGATCGGGCACGGATCACAGTACGGCGCGCTGATCGAGCAGATCGCGCCCGACTTCCCCGACACGGCCTTCTCTTGGGGCACTGCGGTGGAGACCTTCGGGCTGTCCAACGTGTCGTCTTACACCACGGCATCAGATCAGGGCGCTTATGTGATGGGCGTGATGGCAGCAGCCCTGGCCGGCGGCGCAGACGTGGGCATCATCGGCCCGATCGAGGTCGGCGACGCCAAGCTCTTCGTGGACGGCTTCCTCGCCGGCGTCGAAGCCGGCGGCGGGGCGGCCCGCGCGGTTTACACCGACTCCTTCGCCGACATCCAGCTCGCGGCGGAAGCAGCCCAGTCTTTCATTGACAACGGCGCGGCCGTGCTAACAGGCACCGCTCAGATGACCGTGGGCGCCATTGGCGTCGCCAACCAGAACGGCGTCGCGTGGTTCGGAACCCAGTCCAACCAGACCCAGGTCGCGCCCGACGTCGTGGTCGCTAACCAGGTGTACCGCTGGGATGCGGTGCTTGGCGACCTGGTCGCGGACATTCAAGCGGGCCAGCTCGGTGGAAGCGCCTACAAGATCGACTTCGCCAACGGCGGGCTCGTCATGGAGTACAACGACGATTACCCGCTCGATCCCGACATCCGGGCCCTAGGCGACGAAGCCGTAGCCGGCTTCACTGACGGCTCGATGTCCACGGGCGTCGGCTGACCGATAGAGCGCGCCGGGTCCGGCCGCGGCTGATCCGGGCTGCCGACCTTGAGTCGGCCCGAGATTGGCCTGCGTGCCGGGGCCGGGGCTCTGGCCCCGGCCCCGGTGATCCCGGGTTCGGCAATTCAGAGCCCTCCGCCCGGAGCCTCGCTCGCCTGGAAAGGCCGCTAGGACGTGCCGCCGCAGCCTGAGCCGCCGCTATTGGACGAGCCGCCGCTGCTGGAGATGCGCGGCGTGACCAAGCGGTTCCCGGGGGTGTTGGCCAACGACCGCGTCGATTTCGACGTGCGGGCCGGGGAGGTGCACGCCCTGCTCGGCGAGAACGGGGCAGGCAAAACCACCCTGATGAAGATCCTGTTCGGGCTGTACACGCCCGACGCGGGCGATGTGCTGCTCAACGGCGAGCCTTCCGGGGTACGCACACCGGCAGCGGCCATCGCGGCGGGGATCGGGATGATCCACCAGCACTTCATGCTGGTGCCCACGCTGACGGTCACCGAGAATGTGGCGCTCGGCTTGTCGCCGTCCTCACGGCTGCGGCCTGACCTGGCCGGGGTGCGTGCCAGGATCGGCGAACTCTCCGAGGCCTATGGACTCGAACTCGACCCCGATGCGTACCTGTGGCAGCTTGCTGTGGGGGAGCGCCAGAGGGTGGAGATCGTCAAGGCCCTGTTGCGTGAGGCGCGCCTGATGGTGTTGGACGAGCCGACGGCGGTGCTCACGCCCGGCGAGGTGGAAGACCTATTCATCACCTTGCGGCGCATGGCGAACGATGGGCGCGGCCTGGTATTTATTTCACACAAGCTCCACGAGGTGCTTGCGCTGGCCGACCGGATCACCGTGTTGCGCGATGGCCGGGTGGCGGGTGCCACAGTGCCGGACCAAACCGACCGTGAGCGCCTGGCCCAGATGATGGTGGGCCGGCCTGTGAAGCTGGCGCCGGACATGAGCCGGGTGCCGGCCAGCGACGTGCGACTGCGAGTTCGAGGCCTGGTGGTGCCAGGTGACCGGGGCACCGACGCGGTGCGAGACCTTGATTTGGATGTGCCGGGGGGGCGCATCGTGGGCATCGCCGGAGTGTCCGGGAACGGGCAGCGGGAACTGGCTGAGGCGCTGGCAGGTCTGCGGCCGGTCAGTGCCGGCAGCGTTGAGATCGACGGGGCCGACGTGACCGGGCGCGAGCCGAACGAGGCGCGCGCGGCGGGACTGGCGTACGTGCCCGAGGAGCGGATGCGCGACGGCGCCATCGGCTCGTTCACAGTGGCTGAGAACCTGATGCTGCTGGCCCATAGCGACGCGCCTTACTGTCGGCGCGGTGTGCTGCGGATGCGGGCGATCAAAAACCACAGCCAGAGGCTGGTGGACGACTACGCCGTGAAGACCCCCGGCCTAGAAACGTCGACCAGCTCGCTGTCGGGAGGCAACATCCAGAAGCTGATCCTGGCCCGGGAGCTGCACGGCGAGCCGGCGGTGCTGCTTGCGTCTCAGCCGACACGCGGGGTGGACATCGGCGCCGCCGAGTACATCCACGAGCGTCTGGTAGCCCAGCGCGAGCACGGCACGGCGATCTTGATGATCTCTGAGGACCTTGACGAAGTGATGGCGCTGTCCGATGAGGTGGCCGTGATGTTCGAGGGCCGCCTCGCTGCAGTGGTGCCTCGCGAGGAGTGCACCATCAAAGAGCTAGGACTGCTGATGGCCGGAGCGGCGGCCGCTTGAGCCTGACACCCCGGTCTACCTGACACACCGGTCTATTGGATCAGGGCCTTGATCTCGGGAAGCTCGAGCACATAGTCAATAGTCTCCAGGGTGAATGTTCTGCCTTGAGTGGCAACAATGACATCGACAAGCGCATTCACCCGTTCTGCCCAACCCTTGCCGTCAATCACCGCACCGGCTTTGAAGCCCAGGCCATACGCTGATTGCGCGGAAGCCTTGATCCGCGCCGCTTTGTCACGGACGGTCCCGCCATCTTCGCCCACCTTGCACTCAATGACCAGAGTCGGCGAGACATCAGGTATCGCGAAATCTGGACTCGGAGACATCCTGTAGCGCCTAACCATCTCGTCCGCTCCCGATGGCCCCGATTCGGAGTGACGATACGGAATGTCGTACTCGTCAAATAGCGCTCTTAGCGGATGTTCAAGTAGAGCGTCACCCTTGACTTCGGAGTACGCGTCCTGCGCTTGGCGCCACACGCCGCCAACGTACCTTTGGTACAGAAGTGCGGAATAGGGGACTCCAGCCGAGTCAGCAGCGACGCTCGACCAGCCATCCCGCGTGTCCCGTTTGTCTAGTTTACTGTGGAAGTGCTGGGAAATGTGAGGCGGGACTTGCAGTATGTCACGATCCATAATGGAATGAAGGCTTGACGTGGGTTAGATAACCTTCAGCAAGAAGTTCTCGTGCCCGTGAAGCGTCAGTGCCCGACTTGGACAGCACGATCCCGACTGCGCGCTGCCGCTGAACTGGGTCGGGTGTACGTCCGGCCCTTTGCAGAATCAGGATTTCGTCGCTAGAAAGCGGCATGCAGCTGCTGGGGCTGACCTGAGTCGGCGCCGTCGGTAGAATTGCCGACAGCACTTGCTGTGACGTTGGTGCCCAGATTGTGGGGGGCGTCGCTCGCGATGCGGGCGCAGGCCAGTGCTGCGTAGCTCTCGTGCAGCTCTATGCCAGCCGCTCGACGGCCCTCCCTGTTGGCCACGACAATAGTAGTTCCGCTGCCTGCGAACGGGTCGAGCACGAGTCCACCGGGAGGACACATCGACTTCACAAAGAACTCCGCTAGGCCCTCGGGCATGACCGCTGTGTGCTGCCCCGCAGGCCCCTTGAACTGGTTGTAGATCTGAGAGGCCGAGATCACGTTTCCGGGGTCTGCTCCGCCTCTGCTGTAGGTCTTGGCGCGATCCCTGCCAAATCCGGCCTCTGTGTTGCGGCGCCCATTCGTGTCCTTGCGCCGCCTCTCAATCTCAGCGATATCGGTTTTGTACGGAACTCTCACGGCGTCAAGGTCGAAATAGGGTTTCGGCCCCTTGGCGAAGTGGTACACGTATTCGAAGCTGTCCTTAGGCCGAGGCCCGAACCGGCCGGGGATCGCATTCGGCTTTGCCCACACGTACGTCTCGATCCAGCGCCAGCCCAAGTCCTGAAGCGCTAGCACGAGTTCGTAGACTTGACGACTCAGGCAAGCGTTTGAGCCACTGGAGGGCGTCTCCCCAGATGACGCCCGAGTCGAGCAGCTCGCGTAGCGCGTCGTCTTCGTCACCGGGCACCGGCGTGAGGGCTCCCGACGCGTCCGATCACGGCATCCGTCAGAGCCATGTGATCCATGCTAGCGCAGCCTGTGACACGGACTGTCAAGACACGGTTCAGCGCCGTGGCGGCCACGTCGATCACCACATCCGCCGCTCAGGCCGGCCGAGCGCGCCTAGGCCAGTGGGGCTGGTTTGAGGCGTCGGCTCGCGTGGCGTACGATCAGGTCATCAGCCCGCAACCGTAAGGGGACAGCCAATGTCAGCACCAAACCTCGGCAGCATCTTGCTCGGATCGTCGCAAGTCGACGCTATGAAAGACTGGTACAAGACCTGCCTCGGGCCAGAAGAGAACGAGATGGGTGCGTTCGTCTTTGGCAGCTTGCTGCTCTTCATCGAGGAGCACAGCGAGGTGTCGGGTCCCAACGAGGACGCGCACCGCATCATCTTGAACCTTGACGTCGATGACTGCCGGGGGCTGGAGGCCCATCTGAAGAGCCAGGGCGTCACGTGGGTGCGCGAAGTGGAGCAGATGCCCTTCGGGCTGATCGGCACCGTCGCCGATCCCGACGGCAACCTGCTGCAGGTCATCGAGTGGGGCGCCACCCCCGACGAAGGACACGGCTGACGCCACTCCCAAGACGGCAGCCGACCGGTGCCTGCCGGCGGCTCGCCGCAGTTCCAACGCCGTGGAGCACAGCAGCATCGGTCGCACCGGCCTACGGGTGAGCCCGGTCGGTTTCGACGCGGCGCTTTGCGGTCTGGGGCCACATCCGACATGAGACCCCAGGTCAGGAGGCAGGCAACACTATGAAGGCGATGCTCTATCACGAGAGCGGCGGGCCCGAGGTGCTTACCTACGCCGATGTGGACGATCCCATGCCCGGCGACGGCGACGTGGTGATCGACGTGGCCGCCACGGCGCTGAACCGTCTCGACCTGCTTCAGCGCAACGGCTGGTATCACATGCCTGGTTTCACGTTCCCACACATCGCCGGGATGGACATCGCGGGCACCGTGTCGGCCGTGGGCTCGAACGTCACCGAGTGGCAAACCGGCGACCGGGTGGTGGCAGACCCGTCGATGGCGGGTGTCCGGGACGACTCGAAGCTTGCGGGAATGGGCGACTTGTACGGCGAGCTGGGCATCCTCGGCGGAACCCTCGACGGCGGCTACGCAGAGAAGTGCCTGGTGCCGGCATCGCACTGCTACCGCATCCCCGAGAACATCAGCTTCGCGCAGGCGGCCACGTTCCCCACGGTATGGCTCACTGCAGGCCACGCGCTGTTCGCCACCGGGAAGCTGACCGCGGGTGAGACGGTGATGATCCACGCGGCCGGCTCGGGGGTGTCGGTTGCCGGCATCCAGCTCGCCAAACACACAGGCACCACCGTGCTGGCCACCGCAGGCACCGACGCCAAATGCGAGCAGGCGCTGGAGATCGGCGCCGATCACGTGCTCAACAACCGCACCGGCGACGTGACCGGGTGGGCGATGGAGGTCACGCGGGGCCGGGGCGTGGACATGGTATTCGACCATGTGGGCACCGCGTTGTTCCCTCAGTCGTTGTTCTCGCTTGCGATCCGCGGCCGGCTCGTCAACTGCGGCAACGCGTCGGGCGACACAGCCACCATCGCGTCGCTGGGCCACCTGTTCCACAACGGCATCACCATCATCGGATCCGACCCTTATCGGCCCGATGAGATGGGCCCACTATGGGACATGTTCTGCTACGAGATCTCATCAGGCCGGTTCCAGGCGGTCGTCGACTCGGAGTACCCGCTGAGCGAGGCTGCCGCAGCCCAGCAAAAGATGCTCGACAGCGACTTCTTCGGCAAGATCCTCCTCCGCCCCTAGCGCATCCCCTCGAACCACCTGAGACAGAAGATGCAGAGGTGGAGGAAGATACACCTCTGACACTGAGGTTTGAATGCTGTGATGCAGCCGCGCGATCCGGCGTATCCGGAGCTGAAGAAGACGCACACGATAGCCCGGAAGGGCCGACCGTTCATCGATTACAAACCTCCGGCGGCGGCGCCGGTTTGGGCGGTGATCGAGGGGCTGGGCCGCTACCACGTGCTGCTCGCCGCTCTGGAGCTGGGCGTGTTCGAAGCTCTGGCCTCAGCCGGGCCGAGCCGGGCTGCTGGCCTGGCCGAGCGTCTGCGGGCGTCGGCCGCACACCTGGAGTCGCTGCTCGACTCGGTGACAGCCCTGGGCTTGCTGAGACGCGTCAGCGGCGCCTACGACCTCAACGACACGGCGCGGCGCTACCTGCTCAACAACGGGGCCGCCTCGATGACCGGGCTGGTTCCCGTGGCCCCCGGCCCGCACGACAACTGGGCTCGCCTAGCGCACACTGTGCGCACCGGCCGTCCCGCCGAGCCCATCGACGACGACCCGGCCGCGTTCTACCGGCCACTGGTGGAGGGGACCTTCACGACGATGTGGCGCTGCGCCGTGCGGGCCGACTTGCAGATCGGCTACAGCCGCCTGGCCGCGCCCCTCATCGTTGACGTCGGCGCCGGCGCAGCGCCATGGTCGATGGCCGTGCTCCAGGCCTGCGAAGACGGATTGGCCGTGATCAACGACCTCGACGGAGTGATCGGGGCCGCCCGCCGGAAGGCTGACGAGTTCGGGGTGGCCAACCGGTGCGAGTTCAGGCCCGGCAACTTCCACGACATCGCCCTGGAGGACGGCCGGTACGACCTGGCGGTGCTCGGCCACGTCTGCCGAACCGAGGGCCCGTCCGGCGCCCGGCAGCTGGTGGAGAAGGCGTATGCGGCGCTGCGGCCCGAAGGCCGGGTGGTGCTGGCCGACTACTTCGTCGGTCCCGACCCCTCAGCGAGCCCCCATTCCGTGCTGATGGGCATGACCATGATGGCCAGCACCGTCAACGGATTCGCCGTCACCAACGAGACGGCCTGCGGCTGGCTTCGAGGCGCCGGCTTCGAGGCGCTTCGGCTGATCGAGCCCATCGGCTTCCAGTTCGCTTACGTAGCCTCAAAACCCAGAAACCAGCGCCGATCCCATGACACCCCGCCCGGCCGTCCCGCAAATCGCGCCAGTGCTGGCCGTTCCGAAAATGCTGGCCATCGCGCCAGTGCTGGCCGTTCCGTAAATCTCATCCGTCCAGCCAGTCCCGCCGATCCACAGGAGGCAGCCATGAGCGCACGCGAGCGCGTCGACACCATCGCCAAAGGCTGGTACGTCGTGACTATGAATGGCACCCGCGACATCATCCGCCACGGGGCGGTGGCGATCCGGGGCCGAGAGATCGTCGCCGTGGGCAAAGCGTCGGACCTCGAAGCCGCATACGAGGCGGCCGAAACGGTGGGCGGCGACCGGTTCGTGGTGACGCCGGGCCTGGTCAACACGCACATCCACATCACCGGCGAGCCGCTGACCCGGGGCTACGTGCCCGACGACACGCCTTTCGAGGAGAACGTGTTCATGTGGCTTTGCCCGCTGTATTCGGTGTACACGCCCGAGGAGGAGCGGCTCTCGGCACAGCTCGCGTCGGTGGAGATGCTCAAGTCGGGCACCACGACCTTCTTGGAGGCGGGAACCATCCGCTTCACCGACGAGGTGATCGACGGCCTGGTCACTGCCGGCATCAGGGGCCGGATCGGCAAATGGATCTGGGATCTGCCGCCGCAACCCGACGTCTACCGTCAGAGCACCGACGCCGCCATCGCCAACCTCAACGACACAATCGAACGGCACGCCGGAACTGCCGGCGGTCGCCTGGGGGCCTGGTCGATGGTGGTGGGCCACACCACCTGCTCGGATCCGCTGTGGCGGGCTGCACGGGAGGCGGCCGACCATCACGGTGTGGGCCTCAATTTCCATATGAGCCCGGCGCGGCTCGACCCCGACGGCTTCTTGGCCGAGTTCGGGCAGCGGCCCATGATCCATTTAGGTGAGTTGGGGGTGCTGGGCGCCGACACCGCCATGACCCATTGCGTCCACGTCGACGACAACGAACTCGATGTGATGGCCCAGTCGGGCTGCTCGGTGGAGCACTGCCCCACCACAGCGCTCAAAGTGAGCTACGGGGTGACCCAGATCGGCAAGATCCCCGAGATGGTGATGCGGGGCATCAACGTGAGCATCGGCATCGACGGCAACAACGCCTCCAACTACGCCGACATGCACCGGGCGACCTATCTGGTGGCCGGGCTGTTCAAGGACGCTCGCATGGATCCGCAGATGTTCCCTGCAGAAAAGGCCTATGAGATGGCCACCCTCGGCGGCGCGCACACCATGGGGATGCAAGACGAGATCGGCTCCCTGGAGGCGGGCAAGAAGGCCGACGTGGTGCTACACGACACCGACCGGCCAGAGTGGCGTCCTCTGCTCAACGTGATGAACCAGCTCGTGTGGTCGGCTGACGGGCGCGGCGTGCACACCGTGTTCGTGGACGGTGCCAAGGTGGTGGACGCCGGTCGCATGACCACCATCGACGAACGGGCCTTATACGCACGATGCCAGCAGGCTGGCGAGGCCATCACGGCGCGCTCGGGGCTGCCCGACAAGGCCAAGTTCCCGATGATCTAGCTGGCATCGTGCCGCGTCGCGGTTCCGAGCCCGTGCGTGTTACGGCGAGGCCCCGTGAGGAGCGTGGTGACAGGCCGAGAGCAAAAGGAAGTCCGATGACCATCACGTTGGAAGCGGAGATCACACCGGGGATGAGCCCGCGCGACGCGGTCGACCTGGCCGTGCGCTGCGAGGAGGTCGGGTTCGACCGGCTCGGGGTGTCCGACGTGGTGTTCTGGCCCGACTGTTTCGTGCTGCAGGGCCTGATCGCCCAGGCCACCGAGCGGATCCACATCGGCTCGATGGTCACCAACCCCTATTCGCGCCATCCTGCCGTGCTGGCCGGGGCGGTGGCGGCGCTTCAGGAGCTGTCGGGCGGCCGCATGTTCTTGGGCATCGGGGTGGGCGCCGGCCTCGAAGACCTGCGCATTTCATATCCCCGGCCGGTGCGGGCCCTGCGGGAGGCCATAACGGGGATCAGGGGCCTGCTGGCCGGTGAGACGGTGGACCTCGACGGCGAGATGTTCCCTATCGACGGGGCTGTGCTGGTGAGGCCGCCCGAGGTGCCGGTGCCGATCTCGGTGGGCACCCGCAGCCGCCAGGTGATGATGCTGGCCGGCGAGCTGGCGGACATCGCTCTGGTGGGGGCGCGGCATTTCACCGCGGCACTCGCCGACCGCTACCGCGGCTGGCTGGAGGCGGGCGCGGCCCGAGGCGGACGCTCGGCTGACGACATCGACATCGCTCCGCGGCTGACGCTGTGCGTGTCGAACGACGGCGACCTGGCCCGGCGATCCGTGGTGCGCTACGTAGCCCACTACCTGGCTATCATCCGACCGGCCGGGATCGAGCCCGACCGCTTGGCTGCCATCGACGCGGCTCTGGCCCGCGCCGAGGGCTGGTATTTCGACATCGACCGCCGTGACCCGCCTGAACTATTCGATCTGGTGACCGATGAGTGGATCCGCCGTTACGCGGTGGTGGGCGCTCCCGATGAGATCCCTGCGCAGATCCGGGCCGTGACCGACCTGGGCTTCACCAGCGCAAGCCTAAATCTGGTGGCGGTGCTGCGGCCGTCCATGGCTGAGGGACTGAGGGAGACCATCGACGGCTTCGGCGCGGTGATCGACGACTGCCGCTGACAGTGTCCCCGGCCGGCCAGGTCCGTCACACCACCGGCCAGCGCGGCCGGGCGAAGGAGTCCAGGCCGAGCCGGGAGGCTGCGGCCGCGGCGGCTCGCCGGCCTTCGGCCATGATCTCGCCGGCGTCGAGGTCTGCGAACCGGCCGCCGTCCACCACCACCCGGCCGCCGATGACCACGGTCTCCACGGAGTCGCCGCTGGCCCCGTGTGCCAGGTTGGAGACGGGGTTGTGCAGCGGTACCCACTCGGGCCGGTCGAGGTCGAAGAGCAAGAAGTCCGCGGCCTTGCCCGCCTCCAGCGAGCCGATCTCGTCGTCCCACAGGATCGACCGCGCGCCGTTGACGGTCAGATGCTCCAGGATCGTCTCCGCAGGCATCAGTCCGGAGTCTTCGAAAATGTCGCGGTAAACCCGAAAGTACTGGGCGATCCGTAGGATGTCGACGGTGTGGGAGCACGCCCCGATGTCGCTGCCCACGCCCACCGTCACTCCCCGCTCAAGCAGCTTCAGGTGGGTGGCCCGCTGGAGCCCGCCCCAACCGAATACGGCGCTTGCGGTGGGGCACATCGACACCTTGACGTCCCGCTCGGCCAGCAGGTCGCACTCGTCCGCCTCCAGGAAGTGGCAATGGACGAGCTGCAGGCTCGGGCCGAGGACGCCGTTGCGCTCGTAGCGTTCGACTGGCCGTTCGCCGTCGAACACCCGCTGGTGGTGCTCGACGGAGTCGCGGTTGGAGATCATGTGCGACACGATGCCGGTGTCATGCTCAGCGGCAAGCTCGCTGATCGCCCGGCACAGGCGATCCGACACCATGCGCTCGGTTCGCAGCGAGAACCAGGCCCGGATACGCCCGTCGGCTGCCCCCTGATGCGATTCCACGAAGGCGACGCCGGACTCTATAGCGTCGTCTGTGGTGGAGTCGAAGGTGCCGGGCATGGCCCGGCCCCCGGCCAGGTCGGTCAGAGAGCGTGACAGCACGGCCCGGGCGCCGATGTCGGCTACGGCCCTCGCCGACGGCTCAGGGAGCTGCGAGCCGGGGTCGCAGACGGTGGTGGTGCCGTGGCGAACGGACTCCAGCAGGGCGCACATCGCCGACAGGTAGGCCTCCTCATCGGTGAGCCCGGCCTCCATCGGATAGCAGCGCTCATGGAGGAAAACCCGCAGCGGCACATCGTCACCGAGCCCGCGGACGAAGAACGGGGCCAAGTGCTGGTGGTTATCGATGAACCCGGGCGTGACCAGCCGGCCCCGGGCGTCGATGACCCGTGCAGGCTCGCCGATCCCGGTCGTTACCGTGTCGGTCTTGCCGACCGCGGTTATTCGGCCGTTGTCGACGGCCAGGGCGCCGTCGCGCACGATTTGGCGTTCACCGTCCATCGTCAACAGGTAATCGGCGTTGCGCACCAGCAGATCGGTCATGGAAAGCCCCTTTGCTCCCGGCTTTATTCTCGCGGGCGGCTCACCTCGGGCCCGGTGGTGAGCAGTGCTTCGAGTTCGGCCGCATAGCTGCGCAGACCGGCGGTGAGATCGTAGGCAGGCACCCACCCCAGCTCGGTGCGGGCCCGGGTCAGGTCGAGGGGATCGCCGGCCGCCACGGCAGGGGGGCGGCCTGGGATCACCTCCACATCCAGCCGGCCAAACACCCGGCGAGCGGCTTCGACCAGCTCGTCGAAGGTGGTGACCACTCCGGTGCCGATGTTGAACACATTGTGCGGCCCGACGGAGGCGGTGGCGGCGATGTCGATTGCCCGGCCTACGTCGTGCTCGTACACGTACTCGAAGTCCATGGTGTGCTCCTGGGGCACCCGGGCCTTAGTGTCGCGGAGCCCGGCGGTGAGCAGGCTCTGGATCTTGGCGCCGCCCGACCCGCCCGCGAAATGGCCGTAGCCGTAGGCGTTGGCCGGACGCAGAACGACGAGCTCGAAGCCGAAGTCGATCTGGTAGCTCTCCAGAACCAGCTCCTTGACCACCTTGGAGTTGCCGTAGGCCCGGCCCGGGCCGCGGGGGTGGTCTTCGGCAACAGGGCCGCCGGGAGAGAGGCGCCGGTCGTAGACGGCGAAGCTGCTGACATGGATCAGGCGCCGCACGCCGGTGAGGCGGACGGCCTCGGCCACGTTGATCGTCCCCTTCACGTTGACTTCCAGGCCGGTGTAGAGGGGACTCGACACCCGGTCGGCGATCAGGCCGGCGGTGTGCACCACCGTGTCGGCACCGTGTTCGGAGACGGCGGCCACCAGCGCGGGTAGATCCCGGATGTC
The DNA here is from genome assembly GCA_965214945.1 of Acidimicrobiales bacterium. GTDB lineage: Bacteria > Actinomycetota > Acidimicrobiia > Acidimicrobiales > Aldehydirespiratoraceae > JAAXHB01. The sequence continues at coordinate 2,740,373 of OZ244029.1, forward strand.
GGCCTGGACGGTCACGGCGGTGTGGTCGGGGCCCAAACGTTGGCGCAGGTACTCGGCTCGGGGGTGGAGGTCGAAAAAGACAAGCTGCTCGCCCCGCTGGGCCGCGTGCTGGGCGAAAGCGGTGCCGAGTAGCCCGATCCCGGTGATCAGAGTGGTCATCGCTTAGTCGGGGATCACCTGGAACTCGCCGCTGATCTCCACGGGCTGGTTGCGGGGGAGGCTGGCCATCCCAACCGCGGCTCGGGCGTGGCAGCCCTGCTCGGGTCCGAACAACTCGTAGAAAAGGTCGGAGGCACCGTCGATGACCCGTGGCATCTGCTCGAAGTCGGGCGAGCAGTTGACCATGCCCATCAGCCGTACCACCCGACGAACCCGGTCGAGGCCGCCGAGGACGCTTTCGAGCGTGGCCAGGATCGTCAAGGCCGAGGCTTGGGCAGCCCGGTAGCCCTGTTCGATGGTCAGGTCCGAACCTAATTTGCCCACCCGCATGATGTCCATCCCGTCGTGATGGGGGCCGTGACCGGACACGAAGGCCATGTCTCCCACAACCACGCATCCCCGGCGATTGGGGCTCGGAAACTGTCGAGGCGTCGGGAGCTGGAATCCCATGGCCTCCAACCGGGCCCGCACAACTCCGCCGTCAGCCATTACCGCGCCTCATCGCCGACAGCTTTCGAAAGGGCTGCTCGGACGAGCAGCCCGAGCACGGCCTCGCAATAGCCCGTCGTGCTGGGTGGGTGAGCATCTAGGTGACCGCCTCGGCCTCACGCAGGCTGGCGATGAGCGAGGCCCGCAGCAGGAACTGTCGTGCCAACACCGGATCGGCCGCGGCACGCCGGAGTTCATTGTGGCGGCGGCGACGGACGATCGGGTCGGCTTCGGCCATGAGCCGCTTGTTGCGGATGGTGATGGCCTGCACGTGGGCAACGGCAGCATGGCGCCGCTGGCGCACGTAGAGGTCAAGCAGGCTGTCGTCGGCCTCGCCCCGCAGCACTGCCGACAGCTTGGTGGCCAGGTTCACCGCGTCGTGGATGCCGCTGTTCATGCCCATAGCCCCGATGGGGCTGTTCACGTGGGCGGCGTCGCCGGCCAGCAGCACACGGCCTATCCGGAACGAGCGGGCAACCCGCTGATGCACTGTGTAGAGCGACTTTGAGACCACGTTGTATGCGCAGGAGGTTGGCTGGAAGCGCTGCAGGGCGGACTCGACTACCTCGTCGTCGAGCAGCGTCTCGGGGTCGGCATCGGGGTCGGAGGGCAGCACCACACGCCAAACGTCAGTCCATTTGAACAGGTTGGCCCACTCGACGGGATCGAGGATGTAGTTGCGGTACCCGTACGGCCGGACGCGGTCGTAGTCGAACACCACGCTGAGGGTCATGGTGCGATCCGGGAAAGCGAAACCTTCAAACTCGATCCCGAGCTGCTTACGTACAAGGCTGTGGGCACCCTCACAGCCCACCAGGTGGGTTCCCTCGAACCGGGCAAGCGTCCCGTCGGGCTCCGTCACCGTCGCTTCCACGCTGTCTGCGCTCTGGGTGAAGTCGATCAGCTCGGTGCCGGTGCGCACGGTCACCAAGTCATCGTCGGAGGCTTCCTTGAGGGCCTCGACCACCAGCTTGAGGCGGTCGCACTGCAAAGCGTAAGGGAAGCGTGTGTCGTCGGCGAGCACGGCGTGGTCGAACACGGCGATGGGCTCATCGCGGCCCCGGTCCCAGTAATGCACCAGCGGCGCGATCAGGCCCAGAGGCACGAGCCGCTCATAGAGTCCCAGATCGTCGAGCATCTCCAGAGTGGCGGCGTGGATAGTGCCGGCCCGTCGCACCTGATCGCCGATGTCGACCAACCGCTCAAAGACGGTCACCCGATGACCGCGCCGGGCCAATGCCAGGGCTAAGACCAAGCCCACCGGCCCGGCACCCGCCACTAGGACGGGCCGCTCAGAACGGCTCATCGACGAGCGCTCATTCAGGACTGCTCATCGACCAAACCGGCGTCGCTCAGGACGGCTCACGGGCCGAGCCGGGATCGCGCACCGCGCCGACCCACCCCGACTCGGTTATGTCGAACACCACGCCGTCAGGCGTCCGGTACTTGACCTCGTAGTAACGGTTGGGCTCGTCGGGCTTGCGGCCCTTCACGAAAGCGGCGCCGGCCTTCTCGACGAGTTCGGTCGCCTCGTCGAGATCCTCGACCCACATCCCGAAGTGGTACAGACCCAGGAACCGCTTATGGTCGGACGGGATCCCGGGCAGGGGATCATCGGAGAAGTCCAGCAGCGCTACGTTCATGACCCCGTCAGTCATATAGACGCCCCGACCGGCGTCGCCGGCCTTGGTCATTCCGAAAGCCCTCTCAAAAAATGCCTGGGCGGCCGACACGTCGGACACCGAGATGGCCAGATGTCGAAGCTTGGCGCCCATGATCGTCAGTCCCGCTCTGGTTTGGTCGCAGCCCGTAGGTCGTCGACCGCAGACTGTATACAGACAACCGAATACTGTATACAACTGTCCAAGATGTGCCGCTATCGAGGCAACCTCTCGGGCTGCGATGTTTCGCTCCGGCGCCGGGTACTCCCCCGTGGTTCTCGGCGCACGACACCGCTGCGCCACCACGACCGGTCCAGGACTTTCAAACGGCCCGTCACTAGCCTTGCCGGCCATGAGCCGGCACAAATCGATGGCCGTGGCAACCGGGCACCGCCTAGCCACCGAGGCGGCCCTGACCCTGTTGGAAGCTGGCGGATCGGCCGTCGACGCGGCCATCGGCGCCGACGCTGTCATGGGATTCATCGAGCCGACCGCCACCGGCCTCGGCGGCGATGCCATGGCCGTTGTGGCGACCGACGACGGCGTGGCAGCGCTGAACGGCAGCGGCCGGTCGTCCCGATCGCTCGATCCGAGTACCGTCGCCGACAACGGTTACGGGTACGTGCCGTCGGTCGGCGGCCAGGCTGTGACCGTCCCCGGCGCCGTGGCAGCCTGGTGGGACCTCCACCAGCGCTTTGGCCGGCTCGCCTGGGGTGCCATATTCGAACCCGCCATCGAAGCAGCCGTCTCGGGCGGCGAGATCGGCAAGAGCTGCAGCCGGGTGTGGGCAGAGGCCCGATCCCGCCTCGGCGACGAGGCTGCGGCCTTGTACTTGCCGGCCGGCAAGGCCCCAAAGCCAGGCCAGCGATGGCAGAACCCTCTACTGGCCCAAACTCTCGCCCGGGTTGCCGCAGACGGCCCTGGCGCCTTCTACGCCGGCTCCTTGGCCGAAGCCATGGCCGCAGCAGCCTCGGCTGCGGGCGGGACGCTGAACACCGATGACCTGGCCAATCACGCCAGCCAATGGGTGGCGCCGCTGAGCGTGAAGCTGGGCCGCCGCGAGCTGATAACAATCCCGCCGAGCTGTCAGGGGATGGTGGTGGCGCTGGCAGCGGAGGAACTCCACCGTTGCGGCGATCTCGGCGCCGAGACGAGCCCCGAAGCGATCGTGCGCAAGGTCGAAGCCCTCGACCGCGCCCTGGCGCTGGCCCTGGCCGTAGTGGCCGACCCCGACACCGTCGCTGTGCCGCCGCTATCCACCCTGCGGGACATGGTTACCACGGCCCCGCTTCGCGGTCCAATGCCTTACGGGCCCGGCACCGTGTTCACGGCTGTTGCGGCCCGAGACCAGCTCGTGGCTCTGGTGTCGAGTGTCTGCGACCGCTTCGGCTCGGGGGTAGCCGTGCCCTCCGGCGGGTTCGTGCTCCAGAGCCGGGGCCGGGGCTTCTCGCTCGAGCCCGGTCACCCCAACGCCCTGGCACCCGGCAAGCGCCCCTACCACTCCATCGTGCCCACCATGGTGCAGAAGCAAGGCCGGGGATGGCTCAGCCTGGGCGTGGTCGGCGGCATTATGCAGCCCCAGGGTCAGCTTCAGATCCTGGACCGCCTGTTCGGGGGGGCCGACCTGACCCGAGCGGTGGAGGCGCCCCGTTACCGGTTGCTTGGCGACGGGCGGCTTGCGGCTGAACCCGGCTTCGATGCCGACTGCCTCCAGGCCCTCCGATCTGCCGGCTACCGGCTGATTGACCCGGACGGGGTCGATTTCGGGGGTGCCCAAGCCGTGATGGTCGGCGACGAGACAGCCGCGGCCAGCGACCCTCGCCGGGACGGTTGGGCTGCGGTCGCCGGTGCCGGTTCGCTCAGCAAGGGGCTCCCCGGAGAACTCGGCTAGTCGCCGCTGTCGCGTCCGGCAGTCACCGATCGTAGGTATTCGATCACCTGATCGAGGGGGGCCACGTCGGCGTACTTCATGTGAAGGTCGAGCAGGCTGACCTTGTGTGAGATCTGGCTGCGGTCGGCCACGCACTCAAAGGGGATAACCACGTTGAGGTTGTACTGGAAGGCGTCCACGGCAGTGGCTCTGACGCACCCGCTCGTGGTCATGCCGGTGATGACTGCTGTGTCGACGCCCTCATAAAGCAACAGGGCGGCCAGCTCGGTGCCGAAGAACCCGCTCGGCTTGTGGTGCTTGTAGATGACCGTCTCGATCGGGAGCGGAGTCAGATCATCGACGATCACATCCCCTGGGGGCAGGTCCGGGTCGGGAGGACGGCGACCGCTGGTTTTCCACCGGCCTTTCTGGGCGGGGGTGGGCACATGGGCCGGATCCTCGTAGCACTTGGTGAAGTACACGGGCAGACCCAGACGGCGCGCGGCCTTCAGCAGGCGGACATTGGCGGCCACGGCCGGGTAACCCGTCTCGGAGTGGCCCGTGGGCCAACGGCTGTCGACGAACTCACGTGTCATGTCCACCACGAGCAGCACAGGCTTGTCGCCCGCGGAGATGGGCCGGTATTCGTCGCCGTACCCGGAGGCCTCGTAGCTCTGCCTGTCGGCGGCGGGGATGATGCCGTCCCACGGGTAGGCGACGCCGCTCATCCTGACGGTGCTCCGGCAGGCAACTCCCCGACAGTAGGCCCCTCCCCGGACATCGCCCCACATCCAGCGCCTCCAGCCGCGATGGCTGCCAGCCTAAAAGCAGCGGCCAACGGCACATGCGGAGACACGGCTTGCGAGCCGCGCCTCCGCATGGCTGGAGGGGTGATCTGGGTGTTGTGCCGGCTGATCAGTTCAGCCGCATGTCCTCGACTCTGGCCGTGCCGTCATAGCGCGGTGTCCACTCGAGGTTCTCAGAGCCGCCGTAGATGTCGAGGAAGGTAAGGATCGGCAGGATGCCCACATCCTCGCAGTTGGCGGCCAGTATGTCCTGATAGCGCTGACGGCGCTCGTCGAGGTCGAGGGTGGTCCGGCCTTCGGTCATAGCTGCCTCGAGTTCGTCGTTGTCGTAGGAGGAAACCCGGGCCCCGCTGCCGATGAGTGACGACAGCCGGTCGGCGTCCTGGATCTCGTTGGACGTGGACGACATCAGAATGTCCTGCTGGCCCTCGCCGAACGGCACCAGGAAGGCCTGCAGCCAGGGATCGAAGGCGACGAGCTGGAAGTCGACGTTGATGCCGACGGCCTCGATGTCGTTGACAACAGCCTCCGACAGCTCTTCAAACTTCAGCCAGCGTCCCGTCGGGGCGACTAGGGCGATTTCAGTGCCGTCGTAGCCCGACTGCGCTACCAGCTCCCGCGCCCTGTCCGGGTCGTATGGGTAGTCCTGCAGGTCGGGGTTGTAGCCGAACACGCCCGAGCCGAGCGGCTGGCAGTTCACCCGCGCGGCCTGGTTCAGGTAGATGAACTCGATGTAATCGTCGATGTTCAGCGCATGGGCGATGGCCTGTCGCAGCTCGTGGGACTGCAGCGGGCCCTCATAGTTCTTCATCCGCAGGTACGGGTACTCGAGGCCCTCGCGGGTGATCAGCTGGGGCACGTCTCCGGCCGACTCGGGATTGATGTTGGTGGCCATGTGGACATCGCCAGCCTGTAGCGCGGCCACCCGGCCCTGACTCTCATCGATGAACACGAACCGAACGTTGTCGATCTGAGGCTCGGCACCCCAGTAGTCCTCGTTGCGCACCAGATCGAAGTGCACACCAGGGACCCATTCCACCATCTTGTAAGGCCCAGTGCCTACCGCCTGGGTGGCAATGTCGCCCGAACCGGTGAACCCGGGCTCCACCATCTGGATCATGTAAAGGCGTGCGGGCAGGATCGGATCGGGCCCGACCGTGGTGATGCGAATGGTGTAGTCGTCGACCACTTCAACGTTGGTGATGGTGTCGATCTGGCCCAGAAGCTCGGAGCCGAATTCGGGGTCGAGTTCCCGGTCGATGGCGAACTTCGCCGTCTCCGCGTTGAACGGCGCGCCGTTGTGGAAGGTCACTCCCTCGCGGAGCTTGACCTCCCAGGTGATGGGGTCGACGAGTGTGGGAAGCTCCGCTGCCAGCCTCGGCTCCAGGATCGAGGGGTCGTCCAGATTGTGCTCGATGAGTCGCTCATAGACATTCTCCATGACCCGGCGCATGCCACCGTCCTGAGTCACCTGGGGATCCAAGGTGGTCGGCTCGGAGTCGATGGCGATGACGGCAGACACAGGCTCCTCCGCCGGGGGGGCCTCGGTCTCGGTGTCGGCGTCGGCCATGTCGCCGCTGTCCTCGTCATCGGCATCGCCGCCGTCAGCCATGTCGCCGCTGTCGCCAGCCGTGTCGCCGCTGTCAGCCGTGTCGCCGCTTACGGCGTCGCCGCTGTCGTCGTCATCGTCGCCGCAGGCGGCGGCCACGAGCGTCAGGACAAACAGCGCGGCCAAGAGCCGGCTGAGGAATGAGGATCTCTTCAGCATCTTTGACGTGCCCTCCGTAGTCGAGCTGATGGGTTTTCGTTCTGCCAGCCGGCCGGTTGCGGTCGACCGCCTGCTGGCTGGCTCCGACGGTATACCGAATACCGTCGGAGCGCAAGTACACTGTATACAATTCCCATGGCCCAGGGCGCCATACAATTCCCAAAGGCCTGGGGCGCCCAAAGGCCTAGGGCCAGACAGGGCCTAGCGGGGGGTCTCGGCTAGCGGGGGTCTCGGCTGGGGTTCTTCGTCGCCGGCAAAGATTGCGGGCTCAGCCCGCGGAGGGGCGCGGCTTATCTGCTACGGCGGCTTGGCGGCTGCTGAAGAAGACGGCCGGTGCCACGAGCACTGCCGTGATTATCGCCACCGCCGGTCCCAGCCCTGTCACCAGCAGCAGCCCGGCCACTCCCAGCGGGGCCCCGGACAGTGTGATTCCGCGGGAAACACCGGCCAGGGTGACCGCATCACCGCGCAGCTCGCGATGAACAGCCTCGCTGACCGCGGTTATCGCGTGAACCTGGATGAGCCCCACCGCGAGCCCGCCGCCCACTAGCAGCGCTGTTACGACCTGCACGTTCAGATCGAATCCCACCGCCAGCGTGGTGACGGTCGTGACCGCGGCCCACCATGCTGTGCTGGCTGGCACGCGGCGTTCGGGCACCTGCGTTGCCATGTACCCACCGACGATGGCCGAGCCGTTGGCGATGGCGACCACCGTCCCGATAGCGGTGTTGGAATTGCCTGAGTTCTCGAGCGCGATCACCACATACGAACCCAGAAGCCCGCGCCACAGCCCCACGGCGATGCTCGCCCAGACGCCCACTCGCACTCCCGGGTTCCGCAGCAAGTGGAGATAGCGGTGCCCGCCCACTCGGTTGAAGGGCGGCATCCGGACCAGCAGCAAGGTGGGCACGAACCCAGCCACGCCCACGAGGGCGGCCACGCCGAAGGCGGCCGGCAGCGAGCGCTCCGATATCGCTCCGCCCAAGACAGGGCCCACCAGCATAGCCAGCGTGGCCGTCATGTTCAGGTTGGCGATGCTCACAGGCGTCGAGCGGGTCGACCGCACGATGTGGACCTGGTTGCCGGTCCAGAAGAAGGCCCGCGCCACGCCTTGGATCACGGCGGAGGCAGCCAGCACGGCCAGGCTGCCCGAAACGACGAGCATGGCCGCAGCCGCGACCATGAGCGCCGTGGCCGTCGTGATCACCAGTGTGTGGGAGACGAGCCGCATCAGCTGCCCGAGCTGCCACCGGGTGACAACCTGCGTCGCCGCCGACAGCCCCAGCAGCAGTCCAGCCATGGTCTCGGACTGGCCCTGATCGGTGACATAAAGGGGATAGGCGACCAGGATCATTCCCAGGCTGACCGAAAACGAGAACGCCGCCGAGTACTGCGCGGCGCTGTCGCGCGCGGGGCGCAGCGGCATCAGAGGGGCAGGCCGTCGCTACCGGCTGGGCCGAACGCTGACGCTTATGGCCTTAGACCGGGTGTGGCTCACGATGTCGTCGACGAGGCCGAGTTCCTTGCCGATGCCTGACTGCTTCCATCCGCCGAACGGCACGCCGGGATAGCGCACCTCGACGTCATTGACCCATACGTAGCCGGCGTCGATCGACCGTGCTGCGTTTAGGGCCTTGTCGATGTCGTTCGACCAGATGCTGGCGGTGAGGCCGTAAGGCGTGTCGTTGGCCATGTCGATAGCGGCCGCCGGGTCGGTCCAGGCCGTCACGGCCAGCACCGGCCCGAAGATCTCGTCTCGAGTGAGAGTGGCACCGTGATCAACCCGGTCGAAGACGGCCGGTCGTATGAAGGCGCCGGCCGCCAGCTCGGGATCGTCGGGCGGATCACCGCCGGTACGGAGGATGCCGCCCTCGTCCAGTCCGGTCCGCACGTAGCCGAGGATCCGGTCGCGGTGGGCGTGCGACACCATGCAGCCCATGTCGCTACTCGGATCGGTCGGCAGGCCGATGCGGATCCGCTCGGTGTGCGCCACCACCCGTGCCACGACCTCCCCGGCGATGTCGGCGTGAATCAGCAGCCGGCTGGTGGCCCCGCAGCTCTGCCCGCCCACTCGGGCGAAGTTCGAGCCCTTGACCACAGCCGCGGCGGCCACTTCGGGATCCACATCGTCGAAGATCACGATGGGGTTCTTGCCGCCCAGCTCCAGAGTGACGCTCTTAAGCACACCCGAGGCGCCCGCCGCCGCCTGGACAGCCAGACCCGACGGCAGCGACCCCGTGAACGAGACGCGGGGCACGTGCGGGTGGCGCACCAGCGCGGCCCCGGTGTCGGCGCCGCCGTTGACGACGTTGAGTACCCCGGCCGGCAGCAGGTCGGAGGCCATAGAGGCGATCACCAGCGGCGACAGCGGGGTCTGCTGGGCCGGTTTGAGCACAACCGCGTTGCCGGCCGCCAGGGCCGGGGCGATCTTCATGCAGGTGAACAGGCTGGGATGGTTGAAAGCGCAGATGGCACCCACCACGCCCCACGGAGCCGGCTCGGTGAAGTGAAGCCCGTCGGAGGTTGCGGGGATGGTGCGGCCGTGGAGTTCGGGGGCGACCCCGGCGATGGTCTGGAGGAACTTACCTCCTTTGGCCGCGCTGGCCGTCATCGACCCTACGGCAGTGCCGCCGTCGCGGGCGTCAAGCAGCCCGAGCCGGTCGGAGGCCTCGGTCACGCGCCGGCCCAGCTCGGTCAGCCGGACGGCTCGCTCGCCCAGGCTCAGCCGGGCCCAAGCCGGTTGAGCCCGCCGGGCCGCCTCGACGGCCCGGTCGACGTCGGACTCGCCGGCGTGGTGAACCCTCGCCAGGGTCGCGGCGGTGGCAGGGCTGACGTCGTCAACGACGCCGCCTGCCGCAGACCGGGCGGCCCGGCCGCCGATCCACAGCGGCACTTCCTCATCGAACGCTCGCCGGCGCGGCAGGTCGAGCAGGTCGGTCAGCGCCATCGTGTCGCCGTTCGGCGGGCTGTCGACGCGTCGGTCGAGCCGGCTGACTCCGGTTCGAGGCCCGTCAGCCGGCGGCTGCCAGCTCGGGATACCACTGGCGGCCCTCCACGTACTGGAGCCAGAGTCCGTCCATGTAGAACCAGCGCTTCATGGCGGCCTGGCGGACTGCGGCGATGGCGGTCTGCTGCGCGCGCTCGTCGGTGGAGTGGTTGACAACTATCTCGAACCCGGCGTCGCCGTGTTCGACGTCGGCCTCGATGTGCAGCGTGAAGAACTCGATGTCGTCGTCTGTGAAGCCATAGACGCCGCGCAAGGCCGGCACGATCGGGCGGTAGAGGTCGGGTACCTGCGACTCGAGACCGATTGTCAGCACCGCGATGCCCTCCAGCACGGACTTCATCATCAGCGTGTTGACGATGAAGTCCTTTAGCGCCGCGGTGGTGGGGAGGTCGGGGGCCGACCGGCCCTCTTCCATGGTCATCCCCAGGGCCATCCCGAAGCGGGACAGCTTGTCGACGTGGCGCTCGACCGGGTCCTCCTCCTCATTGAGGTTCTCCAGCAACAGAACCCGCGCGTCATGCCAGTCGCAGAGCCCGTACATTATGCCGGAATACCGCGAAGCGTTGCTCACGAAGTTGTAATGCTGTTGGCAGTAAGCCCTCATGGCAGACCGGGACAGCTCGCCGGCGGCCCATGACCTGAAGAACGGATGGTTCTTCGAGTGCCACTCATCCCGAGCTGCCTCCAGCGCGCTGCGGTATTCGACGGGATCAAGCATTCCTCATGCCTCCTGCTCAGACGCCTTCGCTTCACGATAGGCGGTTGCTGTTGGGGCGGCCGCAGCGGGGCAGCCGTCGGCCGGTCAGGACCGCAGGTAGACGGTCTTAGTCCGGGTGAAGAAGTCCAGCGACGATTCACCGCCTTCGGCCCAGCCGGCACCGGAGTGGCCGTAGCCCTCGAAGGGGACGTGGAACGGAACCCCGGTTAGCGGCGAGTTCACCTTGACCGTTCCGGTGTGGGATCCCTGCCAGAAGCGGCGGGCGACAGCGATGTCGGCCGTGACAATGCCCGAGGTGAGGCCGTAGGCGGTGGCGTTGGCCTTGTTCAGCGCCTCGTCTATGCCGAAGACCCGCTCATAGGTGATCACGGGGCCGAAGATCTCCTCGGTGGTCAGCGGGCCCGGCGCCGGCGACACCAGCAGTGCCGGTGCGACTCTGCCTTCTCGCCAGCCGGAGGGCCGGATCACGCGGTCGGTCTCGCTGTCGGCCTGCTCGACACACTCCTCGACGCGGTCGGACTCGCGGTCGGACACGAGGATCCCCAGCTCGTCGGATCCGTCGGCGTCGGCCATGGCAGCCACATGATCGGACAGGCGTTCCAGGAGCTGTTCGTATATCGCGTCGTGAGCCAGGATGCGGCCGGCGGCGGTGCAGATCTGGCCGTTGTTGCGGAAGCTGGAGGCGCTGATGATGGCGACCGCCTTATCGAGATCGGCATCCGCCCAGACCACGATCGTGTTCTTGCCACCAAGCTCGGCCTGGAACGGAACCTCCATGCGGAGCCGGTGCCGGATTGCCACAGCGGCCTCGTAAGAGCCGGTGAGGCTCACGCCGCACAGCTCGGGCGCTTCCAGCAGTTCACGCCCGATGACCGAGCTGCTGCCGGCAGCGGCCTGGACCACGCCCGGATCGAGACCGGCGTCTAGCAGCGTGGCCGCGATCAGTATGCCGGTGATGCCCGCGTTGGCGGATGGTTTAAAGACCACCGCGTTGCCAGCTGCCAGCGCGGCCGAGAGTTTGCGGATCGGGATCGTGAAGGGAAAGTTCCAGGGAGTGATCAGGGCCACCACGCCCAGCGGCTCCACGACGGTGAAGATGTCCTCATCGAAGTCAGTTCGGTATGTCGTTCCCAGGCGCCGGTAGCCGAGTTCGGCGTAGTAGTCGAGCACCGCTGCGCCCTTCGCAACCTCCACACGGGCCTCGGAGACGGGCTTGCCCATATCGGCCGACATCACCGGGGCCAGCTCGTCGACCCTGTCCCGGAACAGGCCCGCAGCCCGATGCAGCACCTCGGCTCGGGCCGCCGGCCCGAGCCCAGCCCAACGGGGCGCGGCCTCCGCCGCCGACCGGTAGGCGGCCCGGACGTCGGCAGGGCCGGCCGAGCGCAGCACAGCCAGCACGCTGCGGTCGGTGCGACTAACCAGCTTCAGCTCGGGGCCGCTCCCGGCGACGACGTCACCGTCGATCAGGATGCCGACCTCATCGGTGTCGCCAACGGTTATCCGGCTAGGAATCTGCGTCACGAATGCCTCCCGAAGGCCCTCTTCTAGGTTCGGTATACAATATTCACCAGGTCCGAAGCGTCCAACGAGAGGTGAGCCTGCCAATGCTCGGTCGCTCCAGGCTCGGCCGGCTTGGACACGGCCCAACGGCCATCGGCCATCGGAGCGGGACCGGCCCCACGGGCACCGGCCAACTTGTGGGGCCCGAACCGGCGGCCGCGTTCGCCGGGCTTGTCACTGCGGCCCTGGCCGTCACCACCGTCACCAACCTGGCTCCGCTGCTGTCCAGCGGTCTGGCCGTGCAGATCCTCGAGGATTTGCACTTCGACGAGACGGCCCTGGGGCTGACCATCGGATCCTTCTATCTGACCGGGGCGCTGGGATCGGCCTTGTCGGGCCGAATCGTCGACCGGGTGGGGCCGCGGGCCTCGCTGCGCTTCACTGCAGCGGCCACGGCGGCGATGCTGCTGGGTGCAGGCGTGCTGGCGCGATCCTGGGCCGTCTTGACCGCGTTCGTGGCTCTGGCTGGGCTCACCAACGCCTTCGCCCAGCCCGCAACCAACCTCTACATCGCCCGAGGCATCCGCCCCGGGCGGCAGGGCATCGCCATCGGGATACAGAAATCGGGCGTCCCGGCGGCGTCGCTGCTGGGCGGGCTCGCCGTGCCCACGCTGGGCCTGACCATCGGCTGGAACTGGGCTTTCGTCTTCGGGGCCATATTGGCTCTGGCCGCTTCGGTGTATGTGCCCTCGACGCTGCCGAAACCGGGCGGGCCGTCAGCACCGGCAGGGCCAGCAGCCCGGGCGAAACTGTCGGGCCCGGAACCGGCCCAAGCAGCACCGGCGGCCGACAAGGCCTCGGCCCGTCCCGCTCGGCCCGACGTCCCGACCAGGCTGCTGGCTCTGCTGGCCACAGCGACCGGCCTGGGTGCTGCAGGGTCGGGATCGCTCGGCGGATTCTTCGTGGTGTCCGGAGTGGAGATCGGCTTCGACGAGGCGGTCGCCGGGATCCTGCTAGTGGTCGGCAGCGTGATCGGCATCGTCACGCGCCTGGCGCTGGGGGTGGCAGTCGATAAGGGCTCCGTCGGGGCCTGGAGTGCGCTGACGGTGATGTTCCTTGTGGCAGCGGCGGCTTTCGGCGGGCTGGCCACGGGGTCTAAGACGACGCTGATCGCGGTGCTCCCGTTCGCGTTCGCCACCGCCTTCGCCTGGCCCAGCGTCTACCACCTGGCCGTGGTGCGGGCCAATCCGTCGGCGCCCGGGGCCGCTACCGGGATCACCATGACGGGAAGCTTCACAGGCGCCGTCGGCGGGCCGCTGATCTTCGGCGTCCTGGCCGAGACAGCCTCCTACAGCTGGGCTTGGGGCTTCACGATGATCTCCATGACCGCAGCCGCGGCAGTGATGACGGTGGTGGGGCGTCGCATCGGCAATCACGGCAGCCCTTCGAGCACCCGGACACAGCCGTCGGAAGTCGAGGCCGGAAGGACAGAGCCGTAACCACGGCCCGAGGCGCGACGTTGGTTGCGGTGGATCAACAGTTGTCGCCTCGGACACCAAGTCGGCGGGCTGGCCGAGCTGGAGGGCGCGACGTTGGGTGCTGTGGATCAACAGTTGTCGCTGCTCTCAGAGAAGCGGTAAAGGCGTTCGGCGTTGTCGGCCAGCACGGCCTGCTTGTCGGCATCGGAGAGTCCCGGGTTCGCGAGCAGCTCCTCGATCTCGTGGCTGCAGGTGGCGGAGGTGACCTCGTGGGGGAAGTCCGATGAGAACACCAGCGGACCGCTGCCGGCCAGCTCCACGAACCGGGCCAGGCCCAGCTCGTCGCCTTCGCAGCCGACGAAGATGCGGCCGGCGTCGACATGTCCCAGCAGATAGTCGCTGGCCTTGCCGGCTATAGCGGGGAAGCGGCCGTCAGGGTCGTGTTGGCTGAAGGCAGCCCAGGAGTTGTCGAAGCGCTCCAGGCAGGTGACGAACCAGTTGATCCCGCCCTCGAGGAACGCGATCCGCAGCCCAGGGTGGCGGTCGAGTAGGCCGTTTCCGACGATGCCGGCAAGCGCGATCATCTGGCCCCAAGGATGGCCGAGGGCGTGGATGACGGGCCACACGTCGAGATGGTCGATGCCCCAGCCGATGTGGCAGCCGCCGTGCACGGACAGACAGCAGCCCAGCCGCTCGGCCTCGGCGAACACGGGCCAATACTCGCGGCTGCCGAGATGTCCCTTGAGCCCGTTGGAGGGCAGCATCGCCCCCTTGAAGCCGCGCCGGCCCGCCGTCCGCCGGAGCTCGTCGACCGCGGCTTCGGGTATCTGCATAGGCAGCAGCGCCATCCCTGACAGACGCGGATCGACCGCCATGAAAGTGTCGTGGAGCCAGTCGTTGTAGGCCCGGCACAGAGCCACCGCCACCTCGGGGTAATTGATCCGGCCCACCGACAGGCCGGCTGTGGGGTAGAGAACGGCTCGCTCAATCCCGACCTCGTCGAGGAACTGGCGCCACTGCGATGCCCGCACCTTTCCGGACCGGTTGAAGCTCGCGACCGAGTGCCTGAAGCTGGTGTGGACATGGTCGAGCGGGGGGAACAGGCCCACCAACGGGGGCACCAGGCCCACGCTGCGGGGTGTCTCAAGCGCCATCTCGCGATACGCCTCGGGCAGGTACTCGAGGATCTCTGTGGAGTCCTCCTGCACGTGGCCGTCGGCGTCGATTACCCGGTTCGCCATGCTCAGGCCCAGTCCTCAGGCCCGCGCCCAGTGTCGGCGTGTGCCAGCCAGTCGAGGTAGTCGGCCACGGCGCGGCCCATAGGGAACTCAACTTTGTAGCCGAGGTCCCGCCGGGAGGCCGACAGATCCATGGGGCTAGTTGGGTTGCCATACTTGGTCATCGAGTCCTCTTGGGTGACCTCCAACTCCAAGGGGCGGCCCGTGGCCTGCTCGATGCGGCCGATGATCTCTCGGATGGTGTGCAGCTCGCCCATGGAGGCGTTGTAGACCCGGTTCGACACATCGGCGGCGTACGCGGCCCGCACCACCGCCTGGGCCCCGTCGGACGAGTAGGTGTAGTCCATGCCCTGGCGGTCGAGGTCGGGCTCGGCGATCCGGTAGGACCGCTGCCGATGGGCGCACTCGATGAGCTGCTTGAGCAGCTTGGAGGGCCCTCCGCCGGGCACCCCGTGCCAGGGCCCGAACACTCCGCCGAAGCGCACCGACACCGTCTCCAGCCCGTAGGAGTCGCGGTAGTTGTGGCACAGCCACTCAGAGGCCAGCTTCATTGACGCGTACAGCGACGGCGGATACTCACTGACGACGTCCATCGTGAAGTCCTCCACAGTGTCGTCGCCGGACTGCACCCTACGGCGGCCCATCGTCACCACCGTGGAGCTGCAGAACACCAGCCGGGTCACGCCGGTGAGACGGGCCGCCTCGAGCACGTTGAGCGTTCCTGTCAGGTTGACCCTCACCCCCGCCACCGGCCGGGCGATGAGGTCTCTGGTGAGCAGCGACGCGGTGTGGATGATCCGGTCGATCCCGTGAGCGTCGATGACGCTGATCAGGTCGCCGATGTCGCCGATGTCGCCGGACACCATCGTGACTGCGCCAATGTCGAGCCGCTCTCTGAGGTTGGGCATGCTGAAGCCGACGTCGTAGAGCACAGGAGGCTCTCTGCCTTCGTCGATGATCCGGGACGCGGCCAGCGAGCCGATCATCCCGGCGCCGGTGATGAGGGTGGTCACGATCAGCTCCTTGACCGTCGGGAACAGGGGCCGGCCGGCCATCGGCTTTTTGGCCTCATCGGTGGCCGGCAGGCAGGCACGGCAACGGCATACGGTATTCTCCATACACCATTCTTCATACGCTGCTTCCCGTACACGTCCAGGCCGTCCGACACGCCGGGCAGCCCTACGGGCCGGTGAGCGGAGCCAACGACGAGTGACTGGGCGGCAGCCCGAGCCGCAGAGGTGAGTCGGTTGAACTCCCATGTCGAGCACAAACCCCTCAGGGAGGTGGTCACCAGCCGGATCCGTTCGATGATCATCCACGGCGAGCTGGCGCCTGGCGAACGCCTGGTCGAGGGTCAGCTGGCCGAACGGCTGGGGGTCAGCCGCAACCCGGTGCGCGAGGCGATCCGCTCTCTGGAGGCGACCGGCCTGGTGGAGGTGACACCCCGAAAGGGCGCCTACGTGTGCGTCATCAACCGCGAGCAGGTGCGCCAGATCCAGGAGCTGCGGCTGATTGTGGAGGGCTACGCCGTGAGCCAAGCCGCCCTAACCCGAACCGAGGACGACCTGACTCTGCTCCACGACTGTCTCAGCCGCGGCCGCGCCGCCACTGAAGCCGGCGACGCCGCGGCCGCCGCTATCCACCATCGCGATTTCCACCGGGCCGTGGAACGAGCCGCCGGTAACCCTTTCCTGGGACAGGTCATCAACCCGCTGCGACAGCAGACGGAACTGGTCTTCTCGGTAGTGGTCGATGCCCGCGGCGACATCACCTGGACGGACCACCAGGCCATCTACGACGCGGTCGCTGCCGGCGACAGCGACGTCGCCCGCAAGCTCATGCGCGAGCACATCACCAACGCTCTTGAAACCTTCGAGCGAGCCGCCGGCAACACCGAAATCGGCGCAGCCGGCTAGGGCCGGCAAGCTCGGATCACGGGTACACGGTGCAAGGAGCTAGGGCTGGCAAGCCCGGATCACAGTTCACTGTGCTTGGAGGTGTGGACGGCGGCGTGCATGGAGGCGTGGACAGCGGCCGCCACCAGCAGCGGCACCGCCAGTGATGCCAGCATCAGCACCTCAAGCTCCAAGAAGCGCAACAGCAAGCTGACCACACCGGACAGCAGGGCGGCGGAGCCCAGCAGAGCGGCCCGGAAAGTGCCGATGCCCCATCCGGACTGAGGCGGCAGCGCCCCTACCAGCATGGCGTTGGCCACCGGCAAGACCGAGACGGCTATGCCCACGAACGGGGCCAGCAGACCCACGCCCACCTCGGCCGGGGCCAGCAGCATGGGCACCCCCAGAGCTGAGGTGACCAGCATCATGAGCCGGGCTGTCCATAGCCCTCCGTAGCGGTCGTAAAGGGCGCCGCCCACAAGCTTCGCGCCGGCAGACAGCACCCGCCCGGCCGCGATCAGCGTGACCACCAGCCCGAGGTGCACACCCCGGTCCACGAAGTAGACGGGCGCGAAGCCGATCACCACATAGTGCATGGACACGCCGCCGACACTGGCAAGCAACGACAGGTGCAGCACGCGCATTCGGGCGTACCGGCGCAGCTGGGCCAGCAGCGCCGGTGGGGATGGGTCGCGGCCGGGCTCGGGCCAGCGCGGAATCCACACAACGGCGACCACCGCCGGAAGCGCGCCGGCGTAGAAGACCCAGCGCCAGTTGCCCTCGCCCACATTGCCAGTCAGTGCGGCGGCAGCAAGGCCGAATGAGTAGGCCAGCCCGTAGGCGGCTATGGCCTTGCCCACAGCACCCGGATAGAGGCGGGCTACTGCGGCCAGAGCCGGTGGGAAGAAGATGCCGAACGCGATCCCGAGCAGGCCCTGACCGGCCAGCAGCGGCCAGAACGACGGCGCCGCCCCCGACAGGATCATGCCCGCGGCGAGGCACGAGGACGCCGTTCGCACCAGAGCCCGATCGCTCATCCAGCGGCTCGAGGCACCCCCTGCGACGTTGAAGCAGGCGATGCCCGCCGCCACCACCGCCAGGATGGCCGCCTGATGGCTCTCCCGTAGGTCGAGGTCGTCCCGCACAAGCGGGAACAGCGGGGAGATCATCGTCTCCGACCCGCCCAGGAGGAAGTACAGGGTGAACAGGTACCCGAACGGCACCCACCGCCGCTTGGAAGGCGGCTCCAGCCCGGTGTCGGGGGAGGCCGAACTCAACTCGCCGCGGTCAGTTCACCCAGCAGGCTACGAGGTGGCCCGGCGAGCGCTCTGCCAGCGGCGGCAGCTCATGGAAGCACTGCTCGACCGCCACCGGGCACCGGGTGTTGAACCGGCATCCCTTGGGCGGGTCCATGGGGCTGGGGAGATCGCCGGTGAGAGGAGTGTGATCGGTCTGGGCGGCCGGGTCGGGTACGGGAACGGCCGAAAGCAGGGCCTGAGTGTAGGGATGGGTCGCGTTGTCGTAGATGTCGGACCGGGAGCCGATCTCCACCAGCCGGCCCAGGTACATGATCGCCACCCTGTCGGAGATGTGCCGGACCACGGCCAGGTTGTGCGAGATGAACAGATAGGAGAGGCCCACCGCGGCCTGGAGTTCTGCCATCAGGTTCACGATCTGGGCTTGGATCGACACATCGAGAGCGGACGTGGCCTCATCGGCTACGACGAACCCGGGGCGCAGCGCCAGGGCCCGGGCGATGACCACCCGCTGCCGCTGACCGCCGGAGAAGGCGTGGGGGTACTTGCCTGCGGCGCTGGCCGGCATTCCCACCATCTCCAGCAGACCGGCGACGGCCGACTCCAGCTCCCTGCCCCGAATACGGGTGTGCACCAGGTAGGGCTCGGCGATGCTGGCACCGACCTTCAGCTTGGGATTCAGCGCCGAGTACGGGTCCTGGAAGATCATCTGCATGTGCTTGCGCATGGCCCGCCAGCGCGACCGGGACAGGTCGGTCACATCCTCGCCCCGAAAGAACACCCGGCCCGCGATGGGCCGCACCGCCCCCAACAGGGCTCGGCCTGCGGTCGATTTGCCGCATCCCGACTCGCCCACCAGGCCGACGGTCTCGCCTGGGGCCACTGCGATATCGAAGTCGTCGAGAGCGTGGACGGTGCGGCGGCGGCTGCCGACGCGTTTGGAGAAGTGAACGGTGAGGCCCCTGCCTTCGATGATCGGGCCTTCCGCGGCCGGCGGGTCGCCGGTCGAAGCGGCGTGAGCGACGCCCGCGTCGTGGCGAGTCATTGCGATCCCGGCCCTCGTGTCTGTGGGTCCCTGCGCGCGAAGCAGGCCACCCAGCGCCGGTCGTCCAGCCGTTTCAGTTCGGGCGCCGACTGCCCGCATCGGTCGTGAGCTTCGGGGCATCGGGGCTCGAACGCGCAGCCCGCCGGAGGCTGCGCCCTGTCCAAGGGTTCGCCCGGTATCCCCTCGAGCGCCTCGGAATGACGGTCGACCCGCGGCACCGACTGGAGCAGACCCAGCGAGTACGGGTGCTGGGGCCGGGCAAACATGTCGGCGATAGGGGCGCGCTCGATGATCCGGCCCGCGTACATCACCTGTACCCGGTCGCAGAACTGGGCCACCACTCCCAGGTCGTGGGTGATCATCAGCACCGACACTCCGAGCTCGGTGGACAGGTCGTGCAGCAGGGTTAGCACCTGGTCCTGGATGGTCACGTCGAGCCCGGTCGTCGGCTCGTCCGCGATCAGCAGCTCTGGCTCGCAGGCCAGTGCCGTGGCGATCATCACCCGCTGGCGCATTCCGCCGGAGAGTTCGAAGGCGTAGGCCTTCAGCCGCTCCCGTGGGTTGGCGATGCCCACCATGTCGAGCAGCTCCACAGAGCGCGCCCGGACATCTGAGCCCCGCAGTCCTGCCCGGCGTCGTAGCAGCTCGCGGAGTTGGGCCCCGACCGTCTTGAGCGGGTTGAGCGAGACCATCGGATCCTGGAAGATCATGGCCACCTCGCGGCCGCGCACCCGGTTGGCGACGGCCGGGTCGAGCATGTCCTGGCCCTTCCAGCGCACCGACCCCCCGACGAAGCGGCCCGGCGGCAGCACCATGCCCAAGATGGCTAGGCCCATGACGCTCTTGCCCGAGCCTGACTCGCCGACCACACCGAGCCTTTCGTGAGAGCCGACGTTGAGAGTCAGACGATCGACGCCTAAGACTGTCCCGTCCCTGGTGGGGAACCCGACGGTGAGATCCCTGATCTCCAGCAACCGCTCGCCGGCGGCCGGGGGCTGCATGTCAGGCTGGGGGTTGCATGTCACATGCCGGGCCGGTCGAGGATGATCTGCTCGCGCTCGGCCACGTCGTTGAACGACTGGAGCCACTGCGACAGCAGGTTCACGCCGAGGACGGCTATGGCGATGGCCATCCCGGCGAAGGTAACAACCCACCAGGCATGGGTGATGTAGTCCTTGCCCTGCTCGATCATCAGGCCCCACGAAGACTGGGGAGGTTGGACCCCGAAGCCCAAGAACGAGAAGGCCGATTCCGACAGGATGGCGGCGGCCAGCTCCAACACGATGAGGGTGATCAGAGAACTCACCAGATTGGGGAGCAGATGGCGCTTCATTATCCGGGGCGACCGGGTGCCGTTCATCTCCGCGGCTTCCACGAACAGCGAAGTTCGAAGTGTGAACACCAGACTGCGGGTAACCCGGGTGAAGACCATCCAGCCCGACATGGCGATGACGACTATGACGATCCACACGCTGGGGCCGAAGACGACGACGAAGATCAGCCCGGCGAGCACGCCCGGGAACGCCATCTGCACGTCCGCCACCGAGGTGATGATCGTGTCGGCCCAGCCTCCGAAGTAGCCAGCCACCAAGCCCAGCAGAGTGCCTATAAGCGCGGCGATGCCCACCGCGGCCAAGCCCACGAGCAACGAAATCCGGGCTCCGTCGATGAGCCGGGCTAGCAGGTCGCGGCCTAGCTGGTCTGTGCCGAGGGGATGAGCCCAGGTGCCGCCCCATCCCACCGGCGGCTTCAGTCGGTCGGGCAGGCTCTGCTCGGCCGGGTCGGCCACGAACGGGATCCACGGCCCCAACAGCGCCACCAGCGCGAAGCCTCCGGTGATGATCACGCCTGCGATGCCGGCCTTCGACTTGAGCAGGTGGCGGCGCAGGTCGGCCAGCGGCCGAGACTCGGCGCCTGCGTCGGGTTCGCGGCCGTCGAGGAGGCCCCCCTCGGCACCGGTGACGACCGACGTCATGAGTCTTGCGGGTCTCGTCGGCTCACAGCAGCTCCACCCTGGGGTCGATGGCCCGGCGGATGATGTCGACCGCCAGATTTGTCATGACCACTAAGCCGGCCAGCACTACGACCGCGGCCTGGAGCAGGATCAGATCCTTCTGCTCTATGGCCTGGAACGCCATCCGCCCCACCCCGGGCCAGGCGAACACCACCTCGATCACCACCGTGTAGCCAGTGAACATCCTGGTCATCTCCCAGCCGGTAAAGGTCACGAAGTTCGACGCCACGTTCCTGAAGGTGTGATGGACGATCGTGTACGAGCGCGAGAAGCCCCGGGACTGGGCCGTGATGGCGTAGGGCTGGCGCAGCTCCTCCACGATGCTGCGGCGCAGCATCTGGGCCAGCCGCCCGGCGCTGGCCAGCCCGATGGCCACCGACGGCAGGATGACCGACGTGAACCCCCTCGACCCGAAGGTGGGCACCCAGCCGAGCTGAACCGCGAAGATGATGATCAGCAGGTAGCCGATCCAGAACGGCGGGGCGCTTATCGAGGCCATCGAGAACCCCAGCACCGCATGGTCGGGGAACCTCCTCTCCCACCATGCGGCCAGCATCCCCAGGGGAACGGCCAGGATCACGGTGACCGCCACTGAGCCGGCCACCAGCTTGAGCGTTGCCGGCAGGCGCTCGCGCACTATCTCCCAGGCGGGCCGCTGCTGCCAGAACGACTCGCCGAGATCGGCGGTCACCAGACCCAGAGCGAAGTCTCCGTACTGCTCGATCAGGGGCCGGTCGAGGCCCAGAAGCTCGCGGCGCTTCTCCCGGAGCTCGTCGGACGCCTCCAAAGGCAGCGACACAGCGGCCGGGTCGGTGAAGACGTGGGTGAGCACAAACACCAGCGACGTGACCACGAAGACGACCAGCGCGGCGGCGATGACACGCCTGACTAACCACCGAAGCAACGCAACCCCCTGTCGGTTGCCGATGGGTCGGCTCGGTCGCCAGCCCGCGATCGCAGTGTTGGCACGTGGTCGGAGTCAATGCCAGCGGATATTACAACAGGCCCGCCGGGCCAGAAACCGGCAGCCTCTGACGCCGCCGTCACGACAGCTCCATCACGGTCGGGCCGGAGGTGTGGCGCAGCGTGTGCTTGGTGACTTTGTGAGTTGGCCCCTTGGGAAGCTCATCGAGCACCTCTAGATAGCGAGGCTGGCAGAAGTCGGGCAGCGCCCCCCGGCAGTAGCGGCCCAGCTCCGCAGGGTCGACGGAGTGGCCGGGCCGGACCACCACGACGAGCTTGACATCCTGTTCGCCCAGTTCTGAGGGGACCCCGACCGCGGCGCACTCAGCCACGGCCGGGAATGCGCTCACCACCCGCTCCACCTCGGTGGAGGAGATCATCTCTCCCCGGCATCTGATGGCGTCCTTGGCGCGGTCCACCCACCGCAGATAGCCGTCGGCGCCGATCACAGCCAGGTCCCCGGTGTGGAACCACAGGTTTCTGAACGCGGCCAGGGTGGCCTCAGGCTGGCGGTGGTAGCCCGACATCATCACCCCCGGGCGTAGGGGCCGCACCACCAGCTCGCCTACCTCGCCGGCGG
The DNA here is from genome assembly GCA_965214945.1 of Acidimicrobiales bacterium. Taxonomy (GTDB): domain Bacteria; phylum Actinomycetota; class Acidimicrobiia; order Acidimicrobiales; family Aldehydirespiratoraceae; genus JAAXHB01. The sequence goes on from OZ244029.1 coordinate 2,762,823, forward strand.
GCAGCTCGTTGTCGTCGGCGTCGACCACCGCCACCTCAAACTGGGGAACGGGCCGCCCCGAGGCCCGGTGGCGCATCGGATCGTCGGGGCCGGTCGTGGAGACATGCCCCGTCTCGGTCATGGCGAACCCAGTCACCAGCGCCAGCCCGAACCTGCGCTCGAAGTGCGTCCGCCGGTCCATCGGGATCCCGGCCGCGCCGTGCATCATCCTCACCCTGTGGTTGCGGTCGGCGGGGCCCGGCGGCTGATTGAGAAGGATGGACGACACCGCCCCCACCACCCCGACCTCGGTGGCACTCGAGCGCCGGACCTTGTCCCAGAAGGTACGGGCCGAGAACTTCGAGGCCAGGGCAGCCCGGCCGCCTACCACCAGAGCAGTGCCCAGTGTGGAGAAGCGGGCGTTCACGTGATACAGCGGCAGGGCCGAGAACAAGACGTCGTCGGCGGTCAGACCCCACTGCTCGATCTTGATCTGGGCCTGCTCTATCGGGAACGCCTGGGGCAGGACGACCCCTTTGGCCGGGCCGGTGGTGCCGGAGGTGTAGATGATGTTCATCGGATCGACGGGGCGGGGCCGGGCGAAAGGCGGGGCCGGTACCCCACCGCGGCGCACCTCGGCGTAGTCGACAACCGCGGTGCCGGCGGGGTCGGGGCCCGAGCCTCGCCGGATTATCAGCTTCAGGTTGGCGACGGCCGGTATCTGCTCGGCCACGCGGTCTACCAGCGATCCGTCGACGATCAGCACCCGGGCCCCTGAATGGCCGAGCACGTGAGCGAGGTGCGAGCCCCTGAGGCCGGCGTTGACGGGGCACTCGACCGCGCCGAGGCGCAGCAGCGCCAGCATCGTGACCACCGTCTCGGGGTGGTTGGGCGACATATGGCAGACCACTTCATGGGGGCCGACCCCGGCGGCGGCCAGGCCTTCGGCGCAGGCCTCCACCGAGGCGAGAAGCTCGGCCCAGCTCCAGAGGCGACCGCCGAAGTCGAGCACAGCCCGGTCGGGGTGGGCTCCGGTCCGCCGCAGGCACAGCGACCAGAGGTCCTCGAACCCGCCAGCGCCGGTCATGGCGCCACGCTCGCGCGCCAGCCTGCTCCGGCCGTCATCGTGTCAAGTGGCCTGCTCAAGGGCCCGCTCCGGCCGTCATCTAACTGCTGCTCGCCGGCACAACCCGGAACATGGGCAATGTGAGGTCGCCGTCGGAATGTTCCGTGAAAACGACCTGGACTCGGTCGCCGATGCGGAGCCCGGCCGTGTTGGTCTCGATCAGGTTGGCCATCAGGCGTGGGCCCTCGGCCAGCTCGACGACGGCTATCACGTACGGCACGTCTCGGGCCCAGGTGTCGTCGTAGAAGGCGACGTGGACTTCGGTGAATGTCCAGACGCGACCTTCGCCGCTCATAGGCCGCCAGGTGAGTTCGCTCGACCAGCAGCCGGGGCAGAGCCGGCGAGGGTAGGCGAAGATGAGACCGCAGGAGTCGCAGCAGGGCAGCAGCAGCTCGTGGCGGCGGGCCGCCTCCCAGTACGGGGCGGTCGCTGTGTCGTCGAGGCTGGGCCGAGGCTTGCCGGCGCTCACGAGCCCCGCCCGAGGACCATCGTCGAGAAGTTGGAGAAGACGCCTCCGTTGCCGTGGACCACAGCCACCTCGGCCCCGGTGGCCTGCCGGCGCCCGGCGGCGCCCCGAAGCTGGCGGACGGCATCGATGAGGTGGAACACTCCGCCGGCGTGGCCGTGGGAGAGCATCCCGCCGTGGAGGTTCACCGGATGGTCGGCCCCCAATGCCAGCGCGCCGGAGGCAGCGTAAGGCCCGCCCTCGCCCCGGCGGCATAGGCCCAGAGCCTCCACCCCGGCCACCACGCTGAAGGTGCAGGCGTCGTGGATGTAGACGACATCGGCATCGTTGATCGTCAGCCCGGCCCTGCGCAAGGCCAGCCTCGCCGACGTCGGCCCGCCCAAGTCGGCAAGGTCGGGTGCCTGTGATGGGATGTGATGGGTGGTGGCTGCGCCGTAGCCGAGCACCCGGGCCCAGCCGACTCCCAGGCTGCGGGCCTGATCCGCCGAGGTCACAACGAAGGCGCCGCCCGCGTCGGAGATCAAAGAGCAGTCGAGGCGTCGCAGAGGCGAGGAGATCATGGGCGAGGCCTGATGATCCGACAAGGTGATCGGTTCGCGCTTGTGGGCGTTGTCGTTGAGGGAGGCGTGGTGCCGCGAGGTGACGGCAACCGCGCCGAGCTGTTCGCTGGTGGTGCCGTAGAGGTGCATGTGCCGTTGAGCGAACAGGGCGTAGCCGGTGATCATGGCGATCTGGCCGTACGGCGCCTCGAAGTCCTCTCCCCCTGTGAGCGTGCCAGGCGCCCGGCCCCGGCCCGACCGGCGGATCGAGATGCCGTTCTCGCCGTAGGTGCACAGCGCCGCGGTGCACATGCCGCTGTCGATTGCGGCCGCCGCGTTCAGCAGGGCCGCGTGGTGGGTTCCGGGGCCGCCGACGTCGATGACGGCGGCCAGCTCGGGTCGCAGTCCCAGGTATTCGGCCACTCGGGCGGCGTGCAGCATCATGGACTGCGAGTAGCCGGAGAACGAGAAAACAGCGTCGATGTCGTCCTTGGCCAGACCAGCGTCTGCCACAGCGTCCTTTGCCGCGGCCGCCTGCAGGTCGATGGCGCTGCGGCCCGGCAGCTTGCCTATGGGTGTCTCGCCGATCCCGACGATGGCGATGCCTTCCAGCAAGCTCACGCCGAGCGCTCCCACACCAGGTCACCGCCGCGGGCCCGGGCCGTCCAGCCCGGCGGCACGGCGTGAACGGTTCCCGAGGCACCGATGAGGGCCGGCCCGTCAAGGACCTGGCCCTCATCCAGCGCGGCCAGCTCCGCCGCGTACGTGTCAAGGGGCGGCCCCGTCCAGCGGACCGGGTGGCAGGCCGGCGGCTCGGCCCGGGCGCCGGTGACAGCCAGCGGCTCGGGGCCGTAGATCACTGTGGTCACCTCAACCCGAACGGCATCGCCGATGACGGCGCCTGCCGATGCGGCCGCGGCTGCGGCTGCCTCGAGGTCGAGGACGGCGGCAAGCGACCGGCGCCGACCTCCTGCCTGGTACAGATCAACGTTGACTTTTGCCCCATCAAGCCGCTCCGCTTCGAGATCGAGCCGAGCCCGGCCCACCAGTTCCCGTACAGCTTCGGCCGGATCCCGGCCCGGCGCTATGTCCACCCCGTAACGCTGCACTATGTCGGCGCTGGCCACGGCGCGGGCGCTGAACACACCGCCGTGAGCGAACGAGCGAACCCGGCGGATACCCGCCCTCTCGGCGACGGCGGCGGCGTGCAGCGTCCCGGCACCGCCGAACGCGTACAGGGTTACCGTCGCCGGATCTGCTCCGGCGTCTGACAGCAGCGCCCCGATGGCCGATGCCGCCAGGGCGTGCGCGGCAGAGCGCACCCGCAGCGCCGCCTCGACGGCGTCGCCGTTCGCCAGAGGCGCCAGCGCGGCCGCAGCGCGGTCGGCGTCGAGCGTGATCTCACCGGCCAGAACCTGCCCGTGGGCCAGAAATCCCAGAATCACGTCGGCATCGGTCAGCGTGGCGGCCACGCCGCCCCTGCCGAAAGCGGCCGGGCCCGGCACCGCCCCCGCGCTTTCCGGCCCCACCCTTACCGCGCCGGTCGCGTCGGGCGCGGCGATGGACGACCCGCCCAAACCGACTGAGAGCACTTGCGGCACCCGCAGCCCGACCCGGACGCCTCGGATCTTCGGGCTGGGATCCACCTCGTAGGCGCCGTCGCGCACCAGGCCCAGATCCAGCGTCGTGCCGCCCATGTCGAACCCCACCGCCACCGGGTCGCCGCTGGCGCGAGCCTCGACGGCCACCAACCCCAGCCCGGCCGCCGGCCCGGAGCTGTAGGTGCTAACGGCGGTGGTACGAGCGGTGCGGCTGCACGTTCCGTCGGAGCGGACTGCCAGCACCGGAACGCCCAAGCCCGACTGCTGAAGGACGCCCTCAGTCCGGTACAGCAGCTTGGCCATGGGCCGGCTCAGGTAAGCGTTGAGTATGGCCGTAGCGGTACGCAGCTCGTCGTCGTCGGCATCGCAGAGCTCCGACCCCAGCGTCAGCGGGATCGAACGGAGATAGTGGGCCGGATACCGGCGCCTGACCAGCTCTCGGAGCCGCTCCTCGTCGACTTGGCGGCCCCGCCTCAGGCTCACTACCACCTGGCGCACCCCGCGCTGGATCAGGTCGCGGCACAGCGTGAGCACCGACTCCGGCTGCTGCGAGGCGTCCACACCTGCCACGCAATCGGCCCGGACGAAGACGCCGATGGCGGGTGACGTCTCGGCCGGCCCGTACAGCGAACTCTCCGCGCCGGCCTCCACCATCACCCCCACCGGGTCGCCGCTTCCGGTGACCACAGAGTTCGTGCCGATGGTCGTCGCCAGGCGGAACAGGCCGACACGGCTAAGGAGCGCCTCCAGGGTGACGCCGAGACGCTCGGCACCCTGGGTCAGGCAGGCCACCACCGACCTGGTCAAGTCGAAGTGGGTTGTGGGCACCTTGGCGATCACCGCCCGCCGACCGTCGGTGAAGCAACCGTCGGTGAACGTGCCGCCCATGTCGATTCCCACGGCGTAGGTCACCGAGCAGTCCCAATGCGTCGGCGGCGCCTGCGAGCCGCGGGACGGGTCAACGTCCACCTCTCCCGTGCGCTTCAAAGGCGCGCCCGCGGCCCGAGCTGAGCGCCGCGGCCTGGATCGATGCCTCCCGCAGAATCTCCGGGCTTGTGTGGGGGCCGAGGGGCGCAGTGACCACCTCAGCCGCGTCGCCCGACACGGTGCGGCGGCACTGATCCAGGCCGCGGCGCAGCCCCGCGGCGGAATCGAACGCAGCCTTGGGCAGGAATCCAAGATCATCGGCGCAGCCGCCCGGGGAGGCCCAGCCTTGGTATCCCAGCCGAGCAGCGTCGCCGGCGCCGGTCATCACCAGCAGAGCCTCCAAGCGAAGATGCGCGGCGGTGCGCACGATCAAGCGGTGGGCTTCGGTCATCCGATCGAGATCAGCACCGGAGACGCCGATCTCCGCGACGATCAACCGCTCGACTCCGCACCCGGCCAAGGCCCCGACCCGGGCGGCGGCCAAGTCGGAGGCGGCGTCGAGGGCGTCTTCGGTGAAGTCACCGCCCCGAGCCCTCCAAGCCGCCGGCCCCGACACCAGCCCCATCACCGGGGGCGCGGCCGGGGTGCGGGCCAGGGCGGCCGTCACGGCGTCGAGCCGGGCAAAGGCCTCCTCGGGGTTGCCGTACGGCTCGGCGCTGGCCGCGCCGTCCAACTCGGACCGTAGGGCAGCGTCCTCCACCTCGGGCGACCACGGGCCGCAGCATCGATCCAGGCCCAGGGCTCTGGCTCCCTCGTCGATACAGCGAACCCGGCCGTCCAGGTCTTCGGGCCAGCCCCTTCCCAGAGCCCTGGCGCACAAAGCCGCGGGCACAACGGCCAGCAGCCGGCTCATCTGATGCCGGCCCACCGCGGATCGGGGAAGTCGCGGTCGTCCACAATCTGGGCGGGGACGGGATAGTCGCCGTAGTACTTCAAAGCCTCAGGCGGGGGCCGGCGGCGCGACCAATCCGCGACGAACTCACCATAAGGGCGGCCCCGGCGCTTCCTCTCAGCCCGGATCTCGGCCCGGCGGGTCACCGTGGCGTCAGCATCGACCTGGTTGCGGCCCTCGATCAGCACCACCCCGTAGAGCCGGGCGGCCAGCTCCACCGAGGTCACCCCCGCGGTGATGTCATCAAGCACGGCGTCCGGGTGGCGCTCCAGAGCGTCGCCGTAACCGCCTCCCGATCCGCGGGCCAGCACGAACACATCGCCCTCGGTACACAGCTCGCCCTCGGTGTTGGGATGGCCGAAGACGTACCGGCCTGTTATCCGGCGCTCGTCGGCCAGCTCACGCACGCTCATCGGCAAATCATCGGCCCCGGCCGCCATCAACGCCTTGGCATCGGCGCCCCGGATCACGATACGGGGCTGAGCCGCCCCCGAATAGCCACCGAACAGCCCGTAGTTCTTCGTGAACCGGCTTCCGGTGCCGACCGAGTTGAACTGCAGCCCCTCGGTGCCGTGGATCACGAAGCAGTCGGTGAGGCCCACACCGCCCCGGTATCGGCCGGCCCCGCAGACATCGCGGTCGAAGCGGTTACGGAACAGGTAGACCCACGGGAACTTACGCTCCTGCTCCTCGGGGCCCGGGCAGTCGACCACCATAGCCCAGAAGAAACCGGCGCTGTGCTCGCCGTCCATGTCGAAGCGGGCCCCCTGACCGGTGGCGTTGCCGTTCGCCGGGCCGCCCGCGATCTGGTTGCCGTACTGGCCGGTGCCACCGAAGCCGATGAGCAGCAGGTTCTCCGCGAACGGGGCTGCAACCCCCCTCCGGTGGGGACTGTCGTGCAGCATCCGCATGGCGGCCAGCAGCAGCCCCTGGACCACGACCCGGCCGGTGTGGCTGCCCGAGCCGGTGCCCACATCGCGGCTCGGGGCGTTCACGATGCTGGGAGGGGCTGTGAGCTTCACCGGGTCGAACAGCCCGATCGACCACCTCAGCCCCCTGAACACGGTGGGGAACAAGGCGGCGGCACTGGCGGCCCGAGCCAGGTGCCATCGCAGGTGGAAGGGGCCGATGCCGGGCTCGGGTGAGGCGCCGGCCAGGTCGATGACCAGCTCGTCGCCCCTTTTGTGCAGCTCGACAGGCAGGCGGATGAGCCCGTCGTCGATGCCGATGGTGTCGACGAACACCACCGACCGGTAGACGCCGTCGTTGAGGCTGGCGATACGCCGCCGGGCCAGCGCAGCCGAGGTCTTGATGGACTGACGAAGTCCGGCGGCGACGAACGCAGCGCCTCTGCGTTCCACCTCGCGCAGCAGCTGGTGGCGCAGCCGGACGCAAACCGCCAGCCGGGCCTTCATGTCGAGTGAATTCTGCCGGGGCGTGCGCACCGAATTGAGCAAGAACTCGAGGTGGTCGGTCTGGAACTCGAAGTTGCGGCCTACCCGCAGCGGGGTGACGTGAAGGCCCTCTTCGTAGCGGCTGCCGATCTCCGGCGACCAGCCCCCCGGCGACCGAGAGCCGGTCTCGCCCTGATGACCACCGCACGCCACCCACGCCAGCAGCTCGCCTTCGCAGAAAACCGGCATCATCAGAAAGTGGTCGTAGGTGTGAACGCCGCCCGCGTCGGGGTCGTTGAAGAAGAAAACGTCGCCGTCAGCCAGCCCCACGGTGGGGTCGTCCACGTAGTGCTTGAGCACGTACTTGACCGGGCCGTAGTGCAGTAGGGCGTGCAACACCACGCCGGTGGACATGCCAGCCAGATCGCCTTTGGCGGTGAAGATGCCCACACCGAGATCGCCGGCCTGGAGCATTTCGGCCATGCTCAGGTACTTGCAGACGTCTCGGCCGTCGTCGATCATCGAGTCGAGCTTGTGCAAGAAGATCTCCAGGTCGACCGGGTCGAGCAGTCCCGCTCCGGCCTTTTCAAGCTCGGTGGGCGTCTCCAGCACCTCGCGGTGCAACACCTCGGGGTCGAGGCCCGGGCCCGGCTTCATCAGCGGTCTACCGAAGCGGGCGATTCGCTCCTCCAAGCCCATCGCGGCCACGTCGGCCGTGCCAGGCTCAAGAGAAGTCATGGCCGGGGCTCCCCGCGGCCCGCAAGCGGCGCGGCCAACCCGGCCTGCCCAGCTTCGCAGCCGGCGTCGGGCGCGGCGGCATCGACAGTGGTCAGCCACCCTGTGAGGTGCTCGTCGATGCGGTAGGCCCAGCCTTCGGGCACGGCCACGACGGTGTCCACGTCCTCCATCAGGGCCGGGCCGACGGCTGAGAAGCCGACCGGAAGCCGTCCCCGCTCGTGCACCGGCGTCACGACCGCACCGTCACCAGACCAGCACACGACGCGGGTCTCGCTGCGGCCCGCGGCTGGCCGGGGCGGCGGCGGGAGCGGCCACGGCCGGTCGGTGAGCTGGTGGCCCGCGGCGCGCGCCACCAGGCGGAACAGCTGCACGAGGATGCCCCCGTAAGGGTGAATCGAACCGGCTCCATACGCCTCCGCGAAGACCCGATTGAACGCATCGCACACCACCTCTACGTCGTCGGGACCCTCGAGGAACAGCCGCGGCGACGAAAGCCGTACCGTGTGATGCTGGCCGCCGTAGTTCATGTCCAGCTCGAGGCTCAGCGAGACGTCGCCAATGCTGAAGCCTTCCTCGACCATGTCGCGCTCGGCTAGCTCGACCAGGCCTCTGACCACCCGGTTGAAGTCGCCGCCGTCGTCGGAGTGCTTCTCGCCGTCGAAGAGCTCGATCATCCGGGTGCGCTCGTAAGTTTGCTGCACCGGCATTGTCGCAACGCCATACGCGTTGAGTTCGCTGCCGTGGGGGAAGGTGGCGATGGCACCGACGTCGCAGAAGTCGGCGATGGCAGCGGCGTGGACGGGCCCGGCACCGCCGAACGCGAACATGGTGAACAGGCGCGGGTCGTGCCCCTGCAGCGCAGTCTGGCGGTAGATCTCCTGGCCCATCACGCCGTCGATGAGACGGCGCACCCGCAGCGCGGCCTCGGTCACCGAAATGCCGAGAGGATCGGCTATTCGGCGTTTCAGCGCACGATGGGCCAGCCTGCGGCTCAGCGGCATCGATCCACCCAGGAAGTAGTCGGCGTCGATGTAGCCCAACACGACGTCAGCGTCGGTGACCGTTGGCTCTGTGCCGCCCTGGACGTAGCAAGCCGGACCGGGCATCGATCCGGCGCTGCGCGGCCCGACCCGCAGCTCGCCGGCATCTGTGAGAGAGGCGACAGAGCCCCCGCCGGCGCCGATGGAGTAGTTGGCGATCACGGGCAGGTGGATCCGCCAACGGTCGATGACCGGGTCGAACTCGTAGTTGCGATCCTGTCCGTCGATGACCAAGCCGACGTCGAAGCTGGTGCCGCCCATGTCGGCGGTGATCACCCGGTCGAGTCCGTAGTCAGAAGCCATCCTGGCCGCCCCGGCCAGCCCGGCCACCGGGCCGCTTCCCAGCAGGTGAAGCGCCGTCGTGCGGCTGGCTGAGGCCACCCCTCCGATGTTGCGGGCCACCAGCAGCGGCTTGCGATAACCCAGCGTTCCGAGCCGGTCGCTCAGGTCGATGACGTGCTCTTCGGTGTCGGGGGCCAACAAGGCGCTAAGGATGGTGGTGATGCTGCGCCGGTATTCGTCGAGGCGGGGCGCCACATCTGAGGACAGCAGCACCGGACACCGGCCCAGAGTCGAGTCCGGGTACTCGCGGCGGATGATGTCGGCGACCTGCCGCTCATGGGCCGGGTTCATGAACGACCAGGTCAGGCAGACGGCGACGGCTCTAACCCCTTGGCGGACCAGGTGATCGACGGCGGCGAGCACGTCGTCGGCCTGCAACGGCATCAGCACCGACCCGAAGCAGTCGATCCGCTCTCTCACTCCGACCCGCAGCGAGCGCGGCACCAGATCGTCGGGGCGGCGGGCCCGGGTTCGGTCGATCTGCACCTCCAGGGGCATGCCGTCAGCCCACGAGCGAGACCGCGCCACATGGATGGTGTCCTCCTGGCCGGCGGTGGTGATGAGGCCCACCCTCGGGCCGGTGCGCTCGATCAGTGCGTTAGTGCCCACCGTGGTGGAGTACTTGACCGCCGCCGCGGCCGCAAAGACGTCATCGGGCCGGCAGCCGAGACGCCGGACGGCCGCGCCGATAGCGGAGAGCATCCCGTCTGACAGGTCGGCATGTGTGGTCAGCGCCTTACCGACGGCCTGGCGGCCGTGCATCACCACGAAAGCGTCGGTGAACGTGCCCCCGATGTCAACACCGAGCAGGTTCGGGCCGGCCGCGCCGAACGCGTCATCCGATCGCATCAAGGCCGATCTGATCGAGATCGATCTGTATGTCGTGGGTCAGGGGATGGCCGGGCGGCAGGTACTCCACGTCGAACATCACCGCGCAGCCCGGGCAGTAGAACTCGATGATCCGGCACCAGTCGGGGTGGGGGCTGAACCCGAACTCGGTCGGCGGATCGAACGGGACGTGCACCTCACGTGGGTCTCGGTCGAAAACGAGGCAGCCCTCTTTGTAGTTGCGGTCGGCCGGCCCCAGATCGCGGTCGCAGCGGTTACACACCCAGCGGCGAGAGGCCAAGTCGAGGTCAAGGGCGTCGGTGATACGCCGACGGGCCTGCGTCACCCACCGCCCTCCGACCCGACCGCCGGCACCGCCGCCGGTTTGGCCTTCAGCTCGACCGGAGTGTGAGAGGGATCACGGATGGCCTGCACCGCGGCTCGGAACCGCTCGACGCTAGCGACCTTGACTTCCTCGTAGCCGCGGACGATGTCGGGAGTCCGGGCGAGGCTGATGGCGCGGTCATAGCGGGCGGGCGTGAGTTCGGCCAGCTCGTGCTCCACAATGTCGCGGTACTCGCCTATCAGCGCCCGCTCGAGTCGGCGCACGGCGGTGGCCCCGAACGGGTCGAGCCGCGTGCCTCTCAGGCGCCTCATGGCTCTTAGAAGTCTCAGCACCGGCCGCAGCCGCGGGCCGAACCGCAGCTTGCGCTTCATGCCCAACGCCCTCAGCACCGGTGGGTGCAGCAGGATGCTGTGCCGGGCCTTGTCGCCGAACACGGCACGGAGCGCCTCGTCAGCCTCGGGCTTCAGGTGGAGCCGAGCCACTTCGTACTCGTCCTTGTACGCCGTGAGCTTGTACAGATATGTCGCCACTGCCACGGCCAGGTCGTCCGCTCCCGAGCCCATGACAGCCTGCTCGCGCTCAGATGCGCGAGCCACGAACCCAACGTAGCCCGCGGCCACCGCCTCCGACTGGAAGTCGACCAGATCAGCGGCCCGGCGCTCGGCCAGCTCGGCCACCGCTCCGGTCAGGCCCGACCGCTTCACGAGGGCGGTGGCCACGGCACGGGCTCGGCCCGACGCGGTCACCGCCTGCGCGCTGGCTCGCCCGATGGTCACCGCGTTCAGCACCGCCTCCGGTTTGAACGCGTAACAGCGCCCCCAACGGAATGCGGCCCGGTTCACCTCGACAGCCACGCCGTTGAGTTCGATGGCCGATTCGACGGCGGCGGCCGACACGGGAATGGCCCCGGCCTGGTAGGCCGCGCCCAGCGTGATGAGGTTGGCCTGCATGTAGTCGCCGAAGAGGCCCTCGGCCAAGCCGATGGCGTCGAGATGGAGGTTGTCGTCCTTGCGCGACACCCGGTCGATGGCAAGCACCAGGTCGTCGGCGTCGGGGTAGGCCTGATCGGTGTGAGCCACCATGTCGCCTGTGGGCGTCCGGCTGGTGGAGATCACTGCCAGGGTGCGCTCGGGGGCGGCTCGAACCAGGTTCCGGGGATCGGACGCCACCAGCAGATCGAAGCCGATGTAGCAGTCGGCCCCGCCAGCACCGATGTAGTTGGAGCCGAAGGCGCGGTCGGCGAACAAGCGCAGGTGCGACACGACGGGGCCGCCCTTTTGGCTGAGCCCCGTCTGGTCGAGAGCCGAGACGTCGAGCCCTTCCAGCAATGCGGCGGTGGCGAGCACCTGGCAGACCGTCACCACGCCGGTACCGCCGATTCCGGCCATGAACACCGAGAACCCCTCCGCTGTCGGTGCCGGAAGGGCAGGCTCGGGAACCTCGAACGGCGATGGGGGTGAGTGCCGCCGCGGCGATGCGGTCGAGCGGGTCTCGACCTCGACAAAGGACGGGCAGTCGCCTTCGATGCAGGTGTAATCGAAGTTGCACGACGACTGATGGATCTGCGTCTTGGGCCCGTATTCGGTGTCAACAGGCTGAACCGACAGGCAGTGGCTCTTGGCGCCGCAGTCGCCGCACCCTTCGCACACGGCCTCGTTGATGAAGATCCGCTTGGTCGGCGTCGGCAGCAGGCCGCGTTTGCGGTCTCTTCGCTTCTCGGCCGCGCACCTCTGGTCGTAGACGAGGACGGTCACGCCGGGAGTGTCCCTCAACTCCTGCTGAGCCTCCTCGAGCCGCTCCCGCGGCCAGATGTCGGCATCGGCGGAAAGCCCGGCAGCGCGGAGCCGGTGGGGCTCGTCGCTGCACACGATGATGCGGCTCGCGCCTTCGGCCGACAGTGACTTCACCAGCTCGGGCACGTCCAGAGCCCCAGCCGCGGGCTGGCCGCCGGTCATGGCCACGGCGGAGTTGTAGAGGAGCTTGTAGGTGATGTTGACGCCGGCGGCCACCGCGGCCCGCACGCCCAGGCTCCCGGAGTGGAAGAAGGTGCCGTCGCCGATGTTCTGGAAAAGGTGAGTCCGGTCGGTGAACGGCGCACGGCCGATCCAGGTAGCACCCTCACCGCCCATCTGGTGGATGGTGACAGCCCGGTCGTCGATCCAAAGGGCCATAGCGTGGCAGCCCACCCCTGCGGCCGCGATAGAGCCTTCCGGCACCGTCGTCGAGCGGCTGTGGGGACATCCGCTGCAGAAGTAGGCGCTGCGCCCGACGCGGGGGGCGGCAGCCCCGGACGCTGCGGTGATCAGGGCCAGACGGGCCTCGATCACCGGCGAATCGAACCGGGTACGGAGCCGGGAAGCCACGATCGGGGCAATCACGTCGGCGGACAGCTCGCCGGTTGCAGGCACTAGGGCGCGCCCGTTCGCGTCATGCTTGCCGACCACCCTAGGGGCGCCGGAGCGACCATAAAGTATGTCGCGCACGAACAGCTCGACGAACGGGCGCTTCTCGTCGAGCACCAGGATCTCGTCCAGGCCCTGGGCTAGCTCGGTGACGACTCCGGGCTCGAGGGGCCAGACCATCCCGATCTGCAGCAGCCTGATCCCGAAGCGGCGGAGTTCTTCAGCGTCGAGGCCCAGGTCGGACAGGGCTTGAGTCAGCTCGAAGAAGGTGCGCCCGGCCGCGACAATGCCGAGCCAGGCCCCGGAGCGAGCCCCGCTGATGCGGTTGAGACGGTTCGCGGCGGCGTAAGCCTCGGCCGCCTTAAGGCGCCCGTTGACGAGATCGGCCTCCTGGACGAGGCTGGCGGGCGTCACCAGACGGCGCCGCTGGACGTGCTGCCACGGCCGGCCGTCGATCACCAGCTCAGGCGTCACGGGAGCGATCCGGGCGGGATCGACCTCGGCGGTGGCCAGACCGTCGGCCATGGCGGTGGCGATCTTGAAGCCGACCCACAGCCCGCTGTAGCGCGACAAAGCAAACCCGTGCAGCCCCAGGTCGAGGATCTCCTGGATCGATCCGGGGTAGAGGATGGGCATCTGGGCGTCGTAGAAGGACGGCTCGCAGTGGGTGGGGAGCGTCGACGACTTGGCGGTGGGGTCGTCTCCGGCGAGGGCTAGCACGCCGCCGTTCGGGGCTGTGCCCTTGAAGTTGGCGTGCTTGAAAACGTCGCCGCAGCGGTCGACTCCGGGGCCTTTGCCATACCACATGCCCACCACGCCGTCGTGGCGGTCCAGCGAACCCAGCAGAGGCTCCTGGCTGCCCCAAACGGCTGTGGCGGCCAGCTCCTCGTTCACGCCCGGAACCCACACCACGTCGTGGTCGCTCAGCAGCTTCATGTTGCGGGAGATGGTGATGTCGAGGGTGCCCAGCGGCGAGCCCTGATACCCGGAGATGAAGGCAGCGGTGCGCAAGCCCCGGGCGCGGTCTGCTCGGTGCTGGTCGAGCGGGAGCCGGACCAGCGCCTGGATGCCCGTCAGGAGGATCCGACCCCGCTCCAGTGTGTACTTCTGGTCGAGGTTGAAGCCCTCTGGCACGGGGTGATCCTCCCTCATCGGCAGCCCGTGGGCGGGATTGTAAACGGCACCGCGACCGGCCTGGGTCCCGACCAGTGCCGGTGCTGGGGCCAGGGCTGTGCTCAGCCGATGATCTTGCAGTACTCCGGGACGATGTCGGCGGTGAGCAGATCCATCCAGGCCGGGCGCATCTGCAGCAGCCGTGCCACCACGTTGCGGTGGTTCTCGCGGTGGTTCCAGGTGCCAATCAGGTAGAAGCGGTGCGGGTCGTCCTCGCTCTGGTAGAGCACCCCCTCGTGCACGATGCCCGGCGTGGTGTGCACGATGTTGTCGTCGCTGTGATCCCACTCATGGAAGCTGTTCATGAAGTCGTCGGCCCGGCCTGGTTTGGCCTGCAGCGTGTAGTGGAAGGCGAAGGAGCCCTCGGGCAGGTCGTCGAGGATCGGGTTGGCGTGATCGTCGTGATCAGCGTGATCGTCGTCGTGAGACTCGGTCATGGGAACCCCCGTTCGGACTTGGCTTTGTCGGTGAAGGGTCTGCGCAGGCCGGGAGCTAGGTGGCGGCGGCGAAGGCCGCGGCTGCGGCCTTCGAGCAGATCACGTCCTCGGCGTGCTTCGCCCCGGAGATGCCGAGCGCGCCCACGACGGCGCCGTCGCCTGTGCGCAGCGGCTCGCCGCCCTCGACGGCCAGTATGTGGTGGCGGGCAGTCATGGGAGGGCCGAGCGAGTCGTCCTGCTGGAAGTAGTCCGACAGCGCGCCGGTGTCGCGCTTGAAGGTCAGGGCCGCGTTGGCCTTGGCGATGGCGTTCTCGAGGGCTATCTCGACCACACCGTCCATTCGGTGGACGAGAACGAGGTTGCCCGTTGCGTTCACCACCGCGACGCAGATGTCGAGGCTGTGCTCGTCGGCGGTCGCCAGCGCCGCATCGGCGGCGAGCTTGGCCCCTGAGAGTGTCAGCGTGGGCACGCTGGTCACGTGATCTGCCATTTGGTAATGCCTCCTTGACTGTCGGCTGTTGGCTGTTGCTGGTCTGCGTCAGGCCTGCGGATGGGCCTCAGTCCCGCGGGTCCAGCTCTACTTGGAAGATGGCCTCGACTTCCGTCGAGGCGCCCAGGGGCAGCTCGACCACCCCGATAGCGGAGCGGGCGTGGCGGCCAGCCCGGCCGAACACTTCGATCATCAGGTCGCTGGCCCCGTTCATCACCTGCGGCTGCGCGTTGAAGCCGGGATCGCTGGCCACGTAGCCGGTGAGTCGCACCACCCGCACTACCCGGTCGAGCGTGCCGAGATGCTGGTGCACCGATGCGAGGATGGCCGCGGCCGCGCCTCGGGCGCTGGCCTGGCCGGTCTCGATATCCATACCCTCGCCGAGATGGCCGACATGAGTGATCCCTCCCCCGCCTTCGGCCAGCGCTATCGAGCCGGACACATACACGAGGTCGCCGACAGCGGCGACGGTGTCGAAGTTGCCGGCCCTCAGCAACGGCACGTCCAGATCAACTCCGGCGTCTCGAGCGGCCTGCTCATATCCCATTTCAGCCTCCTCGTCGATCGGCGCCTCAGTATTCTGTACCTGAATGGACTTGGGACTGCAAGACCGGCGGGCAATCGTCTTCGGCTCCACCTCAGGTCTGGGCCGCAGTATCGCCGAGGCTCTAGCCGGTGAAGGAGCCCATGTCGCCGTAACGGGCCGTCGTTCGGGCTTGGCCGAACAGATCGCGGCTTCGCTGCCGGGCGCGGTAGCCGTTTGTGGTGACATAACCGAGCCGAGCCGTGCCGAAGCCATCGTTCACGAGGCCGCCGCGGAGCTGGGCGGTCTCGACATCTGCGTGGTGAACACCGGGGGCGGGCGTCCGGGCGGCATAGCTGAGATGTCTGCCGATGACGAGCAGGCAGCTTATGAGGCCATGCTACGACCGGCTCTGGCCATCTCTCGGGCCGCTGCCGGTCACCTGCGCGTAAGCGGCGACGGCCGCCTCGTCTATCTCACAGCCCGAACGGTGGTGGAGGCCTCCCCGGAGCTGGCCCTGTCGGGCGTGTTCCGCAGCGGTGTCGCAGCCGCGGCGCGGTCGCTAGCCCTCGAGCTGGCTCCCGATGTGCTGGTCAACGTGGTGGTGCCCGGTCAGTTCTCCACGCCGGGTTTAGAGCGTTTCCAGGTGGCTGTGGCTCAGGCCGAGCAAATCTCTATGGACGCGGTCCGCCGTCGGCAGGCCGAGGCCATCCCGATGCGCCGCTTCGGCCGCCCCGAAGAGCTGGGGTCGGTGGTGGCCTTCCTGTGCAGCGCCCGCGCCAGTTTCGTCACCGGCTCGGTGATCCGGGTGGACGGCGGAGCGGTCAGGGGCTACTGACCGCTCCGCCGGTCGCCTAGCACGACATCAAGGCGCCGACCGGGGTCGGACAGGCCATCCACTCTGCCAACGACGGTGCCCGGTGGCTGACGAGGTTGCAGTGTTCCCGGCCGATGGGAGTGACCGCCGGTACTTGTCAACAGTCGGCCAGCGCCGCAAGCGCCTCGCAGATCAGAGTTCGCCGTGCCGCGACGGCACCAATCCGACTCGCCAGAACCGCCTTGCGAACTGGCCGCAGGTTGTCGAAAGAGGCAGCACAGTCATACGGCAAGCCTTCGGCTGGACCTAGTGGTACCTCCGTTGGGATGCCTCTCACCGTCCGAGAAACGGGGGCCACGACAATCCAGCGCAGCAGCGGTATGACCTCGCTGCGGGTCACCACCAGCACAGGCCGGCGCTTGTCCAAAGCCTGAGCCCACCAGATTTCGCCCTGGGCCGGGGTCACCAGGGCTCAGCCGAGATCATCGCAGCGGTGTCGTCGTTTGTCCATCCGACCTCTTCGTCGGTCTGGGGGTGGTTCCGGTACCCCTGGACGATCGCCTCGCCGATCATGCGCCGCCTATGCCCGTCGATCAGCAGCTGAAGGCCGCTGCGCACAGCATCAGAACGAGACTTGAAGACACCCTCAGCGACCAGCCCGTCAACCCTGGACTCCAAGTCGGCGCTAATCCGGGTCACGATCTGTGGCATACGATTAGCATAGCAGTATGCATAGCATACCTGTCCGCTTCGCTGACGTCAGTGAGAGCTGCAGCTCGTTGGATGTCAAACTGTCCATCGCTCGCGGGATAATGTGCTGTGACCGTCACCGCCGCAAACGGCGCAACTGACTTGCACGGCACAGCCGCAAAGGGCTGCGAAATGGCGAAAGCATGAGTTCTCCGCCGCCACAGGGCGTCACCTCCACGGACTCTGGGGCATTGCGGCGCGGTGTGTGGCTCTATCCCGGCGTTGACGCCACTGATCTGGTCGAGGCTGTGGTCGCAGCCGAGGAACTGGGCCTCGATGAGGTATGGGTGGCCGACGAAGGCGTAGCCCGCGACCCCTTGGTCGTGCTGGCCGCGGCTGCGGCGCTAACCTCGCGCATCCGGCTCGCGGTGGGCGTCACCTCACCGCTGTTACGCCACCCCGCGGCGATATCAGCAGCGGCGGCCACTTTGGACGAGCTGAGCGACGGGCGGGCCGTGCTCGGGTTGGGCGTAGGCGGGCACCAGGCCCTCGGACCGCTTGGAATGACCGCCGGCCGCCCCGTCAAAGTGCTTGCCGATGCCATCGCCTGGGCCCGGACCGTGCTGGGTCAACCACACCGGGGTGGCCCCGACACAACCAACCGCCTGACCGCCTCCGGCTTGGACGCCACCGACACGACCGCCAGCCTCATCACCCCCGACGCCGAGGCTGACAACGCCCGTGCTGACGACGATGCCAGCTGTGACCGAGCCAGCTGGAACCGGCCCGATCATGCCGTAGCGCCGCGCTCGGTGCCGATCTGGGTGGGCGCCCGAGGGCCGCAGCTGGTGCGGCTGGCGGCACGAAGAGCCGACGGCGTATTCGTGTCGGGCTGCACTAGGGCCCAGCACCGCCGCATCGTCAGAGATGTGCGAGAAGTCGACGCAACCACCTCCGGCGTCACCGCTGTAGCCCTCTACCAGTCGGTCAGCGACCGCGACCGGCGCAGCTCGGTGTGCGGCTGGAATGAGGCGACATCTGTGTTGAAGGCCGAAACGGCACAGCTTGCTCCTGCGAGCGTGGGTATCAATCTCGTGGACTTGACCGAGCCGGGCTCCGATCCCGTCGCCTTGGTGGAACGGGCATCGGAGGTGCTGAACCGGCTGAGATAAGCCGCGGCATCTGGGCCACCCGATACGACCCGCACATAACAACCACCTGGCGACCCTCGGCCACCACCCGCCACCGGGCACACTAGCTGTCGCGCTGGCGACGAAGTCCCTGCACTGGCGACCCCTGGCCACCCGTCGACGGGCACACTAGCTATCGCGAACGACGCGGAAGACCCGCATGCCGGGCTGCCGTAACCAGGGGCCCATGGCCTCATCGACGGCTTCGACCTCAGCCGCCGACACCGATTTCCAGGCCTCCATAGATTTCCATCGGATCACGGCGTGCACTCGGCCCGGGTCTCCGTCTTCCACCCACATCTGTTTGCCCGCAAACCCAGCCCGGGTCTCCAGAAAGCGGCTCCAGTGTCGTTCTTCCACCTCAAGCCAGCTGTCGCGCTCTTCGGGGGTCACCTCAAAGGTGAGCCACTCGATCACCTCGATCGCATCCATCGCCTTGGTGTAACAGCAAGAGTCGGCGGGCATGCAGTCAATTGGGACGGTCACCGTGTGGACTTCGAGACCATGCGCTCGAGTCGGCGCCGGCCGAGATCGGCCGCGACCGCGCCGAGCAGGGCGAAGGCCGCCATAGTGACGAACCCGACCCCGTAGGACACTCCCTCCACCAGCCGCCCGAAGACGAAGGGACCCACCACCCCGCCCACGTTGAGGCCACCAGAGGTCATGCCGGTGGCTGCGCCGGGGGAGTCACGGTAGGCCCGGACGACGGTGTGAACGATCAGCCCGGTCCACGCCCAGCCCAGCCCCAGAGCGAACAGGGCCCCCAGCGGCAGCAGGATCTTCGACCCGGTGGCCACGGCCAGATAGCCGATGGTGCTGACGGCCAGCATCCCCGAGACGATCTTGAGGTGACCGTGCTCGAGGCGGTCGGCCAGATATCCGGCACCGATGCGGGTTGCGATGACGCTGCCGCTGGCCACCGACAGCAGGATCCCGGCAAGGCCCTCGGCGATCCCGGCCTCGGTGGCGGCCAACACGAAGAACGCGGCCATCACCGTGCAGGCCGCCGATCCCAGCGCCGCGGCCAGGCCGATCAGGTTCAGCGGGCCGTAGTCGATGTCGCTGAGGCCGCGGGCGGCTCCCTCTGAGCGGATCATCTGCTTAGGCAGGGCCTGATATGAGGGCGCAAGCACGAATCCGATCAGGGGCATCACCGCCGCGATCGCGAAGGCCCAGCGCCACCCCAGAGTGAGGCCGATGGCGGGCACCGCCAGCCCGGCCAGGAACACCGAACCGGGTATGGCCGCGGCCTGGATGCCGAAGGCGAGTCCGTGGCGGTGCGCCGGCACTCCCCGAGCCACCATCGTCTTGGTGCCGGGGCCGATGACGGTCAAGCCCACGGCCCCGATGGCCAGCCCGGCGAGCAGAGCCCAGTATGAGCTGATGACGGCGATGACCAGCACTGACGCCCCGGTCAGGATGTTGCCCACGTGCAGAGACCGCTGGGGGCCGAGCCGGTCGGTGAGAGTTCCGGCGTGGGGGGAGGTCACGGCAGCCAGCAGGAAGAAAAAGGCCACGGCGTCGCCGAGCCGGGCCTCGCTGAACTCGAGGTCGGCCCGCATGGTCACCGCCAGCGCCCCCAGCGCGAACGCCGGTGTCATGGCTGCGATCTGCGATGACACGGCCGAGGCCATGGCCGTCAGCGGACGTGTCCGCTCCCCGATGCTGTTACCACCCGATCCGGCATCACCCGATCTAGGGCTCGGTGCCGGATCGTGGGCGGTCACCGGCGAATGTCGAAAGTTGGCATCGCGCCGAAGGCATCCTGCAGCAACGCCCCGGCCCGGGCGATGCCGACGGTGTCGGCCGGGTCGTGCATGTTGAAGATCAGCCCGTCGAGCCCGGCGTCGAACAGCGCCTGGATCTGGGCCACTACCCCGTCGGCATCGCCTTCGATGACATAGCCCAGGTACTTGTCCAGTCCCATGTTGCGGGCGGCTCGCAGGTCGGCGCCGATCCGTGCAGCCTCGGCGGCGGTATCGGCCAGCACCAGCGCCCCGAGTCGGGTTCGAGTGATCTCGGCCGGGTCGCGGCCCGCTCTGCGGCAGTGCTCGTCGAGGACGGCCAGCTTGTGGCGTACAGTCTCGGCGTCGCCGAAGATGTTGCAGGCGTCACCGTGGCGCGCCACGATCTCCAAGGTGCGGCGCTCGCCGCCGCCTCCTATGAGGATCGGGGGGCCGCCCGGCGTCAAGGGCCGGGGCATGTTCAGGGCCCGGTCGACCTGGTAGTGGGAACCGGCGAAGACAGCCTCGCCGCCGGTGAACATGGCCCGGCAGATCTGGGCCGCCTCGGCGAGCCGGTCCATGCGCTCACCAACCGGCGGGAACGCGTAGCCGTAAGCGGTGTGCTCGGCCTCGAACCAGGCCGCGCCCAGCCCGCAGACGGCCCGGCCGCCGGAGACGACGTCGAGGGTCGTCACCATCTTGGCCAGCAGAGCAGGGTTGCGGTAGGTGACGCCGGTGACGAGCGTCCCGACCCGAGCCGATCGGGTGCGGGCCGCGATCCCGGCCAGCAGCGTGTAAGCCTCCAGCATCGGCTCGCTGGCCTGGCCCACTGCCGGGATCTGGTGGAAGTGGTCCATGACCCACAGCGAGTCGAAGCCGCTGTCCTCGGCTGCAGCCGCCGTGGCGATGATGGCGTCGAACAGGTCGGCGTCGTCAACTCCGGGGTAAGTGAAGCTGGGGATCTGGAACCCGAATCGGGTGAGGGTCATGCGCGCGCCTTTCAGTGGCCAGTCTTGTCTGTGGCCCGGTTTTGCGGACAGGCTTACGGGTACAAGGTCTGTATACAATACGGGCCTTGCCCGGTCCCAAAGACGAGCGGCCACAGGATCAGCGGTCTCAGCAGGATCTGCGGTCTCTGCGTGAGTGGGTCGACCGCTTCTCGGGCTACGTCGCCAACCTCGAGTTCGAGTCGGCGGCCGCCATGATGGATCCCGACGTGGTGAGCTTCAGCACCTTCCGCGACGTCGTGACCGGCATCGACCAGTTCGTCGAAGGCCAGTGGCGCAAGGTGTGGCCGACGATCGACAGCTTCCGCCTAGAAAGTGAGAACATGCGCGTCACCGTGTCGCCGGACCGGCGCATGGCCGCGGTGGCGGTCACTTGGACGTCCACAGGGTTCACCGAGGAGCAGGAGCCCTTCGACCGGCCCGGACGGTGCACATTCGTGCTGGCCCGCGACAGCGTCCGCGGCAACTGGTACGGGGTGCAGGGCCATTTCTCGCTTTACCGTGGCGTACCCCAGCAATCCTTCGGCCGCAGGGATATCCCCGCGGGCGGCCGACGGGGAGTGCGGCCGACGGGGGCTCAGTCAATGAGCCCCCTGTGACGCTGGTAGACGAGAGTGGCTGCTACCACGTCTTGAAGGGCGACACCCTGGGATTCGAAGAGCACGATCTGTGAGCCCGGCTCGGGCGGGCTCACCCGGCCGACCACCACGTCAGCCAGATCGAAGAGGTCGACCCAGTCGAACACGCCGTCGGCGGCGGCCCCGATCAGGTCGCCGGCCTCGGTGCGGGCTCCCTGCGCGCTGTCGCTCACAACGAAGCCAGCTCGCTGAACTGTGGCAGCGTCCACCTCGCGTCTATCGGCCTTGGTCGAGCCGACCGCGCAGACCAGCGCCCCTGGATCGAGGCGGCGCCCGTCGAACACAGGCTGGTAGCTGGCCGTCACCGTCACGACTACTCCGGCTCCGTCGACAGCCTCGTCGGCGCCGACGGCCCGCGCCGGTATGCCGCTGCGCTGAGCCCAGCAGGCGAGGGCACCGACCTTGGCCGGGTTGCGGCCGCTAAGCCTCAGTTCTTCGACGTCGAGTTCTTGCGCCAGCGCCAGAACATGAGGCTTGGACTGGGCACCGGTTCCGAACAAGGCGCAGACGCCGGATTCCGGAGGCTTCAAGCAACGGATAGCCACAGCCGTGGCGGCAGCGGTGCGCGTCGCCGTCAGCCCGGCGCCGTCAAAAGTCGCCAACAGCCCCCCTTCAGGGCTGAACAGCGCCACGAGGAAAGAGAACCCGTCGGGATGGGTGAGATACAGCTTGCCCCCGCCGACCTGATGGCGGGGCCACGAGGCGGCCATCGCGCTGGCCATGAGCTCCTTGCCGCCGGCGCGGACTCTCACCGTGGTGTGGGCCCGGCCCTCGCCCAGGTCGCGCCAGGCCTGCTCCAGCCAGTCGGTGGTGGTGGCCAGGTCGCACAGCTCGGCGATCTGCCTGTCGTCGAAGTGAAGATGGCCGCCCAATAGAGCCTCCTGGCAGGTCTCCTGCGCGGTTCAGAGCCGCTCGGCCAGAAGCGGCCGGGCCCGCTCGTTGACGGCCGCGGCGAACGACTCGGTGCCGACCGCCTCCGATCCGAGCGGGGCCAGATCGTAGGTCCAGGGCCCAGTGCGCAGCACGTCACTCAAGGCCGCGGACACGGCCGGGGCCAAGTCGAAAGTCTCCGGGAACCACTCGAGCATCGAAACCAAGGCCAGATAGGCCCCCGACGGGTTCACCCGACCGGCACCCGCATGGCGTGGGGCCGACCCATGGCTGGGCTCGAAGAGTCCGACGCAGCGACCCCGGGCCGGCCGCCCGGGGTTCACGCTGGCCGACCCGACCAAGGCAATCGTCCCGGCCCGGCCGGCGATCAGGTCGCTGAGGATGTCTCCGAAGATCCCCTCGGTCAGGATCACGGCGTCGCCGACGACGTCGTCTCGGGCCAGCTCGTAGGCCATCCGGTCCACATAGGTGTGGGTCGTCTCCACGCCGCGCCGGGCGGCCACCTCACCGGTGATACTCCGCCACAGCCGGCTCGTGGCCAGCAGATTGGCCTTGTCCACCGAGATCACTCTCGCGGCCAGCCCCCTTTGCACCATGTCGCAGGCAAGCTCGGCCAGCTCGGAGATCTGATCCGGAGTCAGCACCAAGCGGTCGGCAGCTGCCGACGCTCCCATGCTCTCGGTGCGAGTCTCGGCCTTACCGTAGGCGCCGCCCAGCAGGTTGCGCAGCACGATCAGAGGCCGACCGCCAGCAGCGCCGACGCGGTGCACCGGGCGGATGCTGACACGCAGATCGAACCGCTCTCGCAACCCGATGATCGCTCTCTCGGGGCGGAAGTCGGCCAAGGGCACGCCCGGGTGCTCTCCGATCGCGCCCAAGAAGAGAGCGTCGGCGGAGTCGCAAGCTTCGAGGGTGTGAGGGGGAAGCCCCGCGCCGCAGGCTCCGAAGGCGGAGGCTCCTGCTGGCCAGGGGCCGGTGAGTTCGATGCGCCCTGCCGCTGCCATGTCCTTGAGCAGCTCCACGGGACCGGCCACCACCTCGGCGCCGATCCCGTCACCGGGCAGCACCGCCACGCGCCTGCGGCCTCCGAAGTCGCCCGCGGCCCGCCCGACCTCGCGACCCTCGGACGCCCCGGCCGGCGACGACAGAGCCCGTGATCCGCTCATGGGGCCAGCAGCCCCAAGGCCGAGGTTCGGGCCACCTGCTCCAGCCCGGCGTCGCCCAGGACCGGAGCAAGTCGCTCGACCCAGGCCCGGATGCCGGCAGCGATGGGCGGGTAGTCGCGGTGTCCGAGATCGCTGCCGAACACCAGCAGATCGTGCGGGTAGCCGGCCACCAGGTCTTCGGTGGTGGGGCCGCCCGGCCCGGCCAGCAGATCGGCCAGCACGCCGACTTCGAGATGGGCACCCATTCGCCGGAACCGGTCGGCGTGATCGTCGCGCCAGCCCAGGAACGCCAGGCCGGGGTGGTTCACCAGCAAGCGGTCGACGCCGCGGCTGCGGGCCGCGTCGAATGCGACCGCCGCTTCGTCCATCCGCAGATGGCCCGAAGCCAGAACCATGCCGGAGCGGGCCACCTCGTCAAACACCTCCAGCCATTCTCGGCGCACCTCGCCGGCGTCCACCACCGGGATCGGCCGGAACGATATGCCCCGGTGGACGGCCAGCTCGGGCGAGTCGAAAGCGGCGATGTGGGCCGGCGACGAGATGGTAGGCAGCCACGCCACTCTCGCCCCGAGCCGGGCCGCGACCGCTACCGCGTCGGGGTTGGCGCCCCCCACCGGTGAATTGAGCACCACACCTCCCACCGCCTCGGCGCCGAGCAGATCGGCCCGCTCGGCGGTGGAGCCCTCATGGGCCTTCAACACGAAGACGGCGACCCCGGCGGCTCTGGCCTCCTCAAGCGTCTCGGGATCGCGGCTGTGGCGGGGAGCCAAGCTCGGTGCCGAGTGCACGTGAAAATCGACCAGTCCGTCGACTACTACACCAGCCGCTGCTACTACACCGTCCGCTGCGCCGCGCGGCCCGCTGGCTGACCCGGCACTCAAATGGGTGCACGGCCTGCAGGTCACAGCTCCACCGCCTCCAAGGCCTGGACTGTGCCCAACAGCCGGCGCTGCACCTTGCCGACGCCTGAGTCACGCGGCATGGCCGCCACCCGCACCACCGATGAGGGTCTCATGAAGCCGGGCAAACGGGATGACACGGCGCGGATTCCGCTCATGGGGATGCTCTCAGCCACCACATAGAGAACCACCTCGTCGTCGACGAGTTCGCTGCGGCGGCGCCACACGGCCACATCGGCCAGTTCCTCCACGGCCGCGAAGCGCTGCTCGACGTATCCGATAGGCACGAACTCGCCCTTCACCCGGATCGACTCCGCTTTACGCTCGATGAATACCAGGTTTCCGGCAGGGTCGACCCGGCCCAGATCTCCGGTGGCGAACCAGCCGTCGGCGTCGAAGGGGGCATCCAGCTCCGGCCCCCGCCGGTATCCGCTGAATAGCACCCCGGGCCGCTCGGCCCGCACGAAGATCTCACCGGTTTGATCGACCTTCCACTCCACGTCGCAGCGGGGCTGGCCCCCGTAGCGGGACATTCCCTCCACCACTTCGGCGTGGTCGCCCCGCCTCCAGGCCCAGATGTGACAAAGCCCGCCTGCCTCGGTGGAGCCGTAGGCCGAGAATCCCAGGGGGATGGAAAAGGTCTCAAGGAACTCGGCATCAGCGAAGAACACCCGCGTCACCCGGTGTCCGGCCGCGTCGTCGGCAGAGGTGGCCCGCTTGAGAATCTCGACTGGAGGGGCGTGAAGGATCAGCACTGTGGCACCGGCCTGCTTAACGAGGGGCCAGAATCGGCGGGCCGAGAACCGCTGGAGGCCCAGCACGTCGCTGCGCCCGGTGAGACCCCCGACCACTCCGTAGCCCAGGGGGTTGATGTGGAACATCGGCAGCGGCGCCAGCACGGTGTCGGCAGCCGACAGGCACATCGAATCGGCAATGAAACGGCCCAGGCGCAGGTAGTACTCATGGGTCTGCTCGCAGAACTTGGGGACGCCCGTGGTGCCGGAGGTGTGCATGTACCCGGCTGTGTCCAGCCGATGGCGGCTTAGGCCCGGCAGCGGATCGGGGGGCGTGCCCTTCACGGCCTGGCCCGCGGCCAGCAACCGGCCTTCAGCGAGCCCGGCGCCGTCGAGATGGAAAGCTGCCGGGGCGACGGTGGCCTGGGGCTCAGCGCCGATCCACAGCACCGCCTCGGGCTGGAGCTGCGCCAGCATCTCGTTTATTAGCCTGGTGGGGTAGTTCGGGTTGACCAGGGCCGGAGCAGCGCCGGCGAGTACCATCCCCAGCCAGCCCACCAGGTAGCTGTTGGAGCTGGTGCCGATGACCGCCGTCCGGGCACCGGGCTGCACGCCGGACGACGCGAGAGCGCCGGCCGCAAACTTGGCAAGCTCAGCGGCCCGGCCCAAGGTCAGCCCGCTCCCGGCCATCCCGAAGCGGGTCCGGGCCCGCTGCTCCGCGCGTTCCAGTACGAGCTGGCTCAGATTGTCCATTCAAGGCTCACGGCTTAACTGGCGCGGCGCGGCACGCGCGGCGCGGTACGGGTGCGCCGCTCAGGCAGCCCTCCAGCGGATCGCATGCAACCAGGGGCCCCTCCCAGCAGATCGCAGGGCGAGGGCGCACCGCTCACGCCAGGCCCTCGCAGTCCTCAGAGCGCAGCACCCGTCGGGCGACGTAGTTGCGGAGCACCTCCAGAGACCCGCCCGCCACGCGCAGCACCTTCATGTCGTGCAAGATTTGCCCGTAGTCGGTGTCGGTGTAGAGGCCGTGACCGCCGGTGAGCGCGAACGCTTCGTTGACAGCGTGCTCGGAGGAGTCGATGGCCATCTTCTTGGCCAGGGACGTGGCAAGGGCCACATCGGCACCGGCGTCGTAGAGGTTCGCGGCCCGGTCCCGAGCCAGCGAAGCGCCGTAGAGATCGCTGTAGCAGTTGGCCACGGTCCATTGGATGCCCTGGAAGTCGGTGACCATCGACTCTCCGACCTGCCGGGTGCGGCCGTATGCGATGGCGTCGGCCAGGGCGCGGCGGCCAAAGCCGATCAGCTCGGAGGCGTTGCCGAGTCGGCTCATGTTGAAGGTCGAGAAGAAGGTGTCCATGCCCCGCCCCACATGGCCCAGCACAGCCGAGGCGGGAACACGCACGTCTGTCAGCACAACGTCCGCGGTGGGTATGAGCCGCAGCCCGATCGGGTCGGTGGGACGGGTCTGCACGCCCGGCTCGTCGGTGTCGACCAAGAACGCCGTGATGCCCTCGGGGGCGATCGCGTAGACTAAAGTCACTTGGCTCTGATGGCCCAGGTTGACATGGGTCTTGGCCCCGTTGAGGATCCAGTCGCCGCCGTCTGGGCGGGCCGTGGCCTCCATCAGCTTCATGGACGACCCAACGCCGGGCTCAGAGATCGACTCGGAGAAGATGATGGTGCCTCGGGCGATCCCCGAGAGGTAGCGCTGGCGCTGCTCGGGGGTGCCCCAGTCGATCAGCCAGCGCTGGCCTTGGATGGAGATCTGGGGTGAGACCAGCCCGCGGCGGCCTACTTCCTCCTCGATCAGGCAGTACTCGGCCACTCCCTTGCCGGCGCCCCCCTCCTCGACGGGAGTGAAAGGGCCAACCCAGCCGTTGCGGCCCATGGCTGCGTAGATATCGGCCGGGAACCGCCCCGCCCTCTGGCAGTCCCGTAGCTCGGCCCGGTTCTGGTCGGCGAACCTGGCCATGGCCGCAATGGTGGTCTCGGCCCAGCTCTCCTCAGCGAAGTTCAAATCGACGTACATCAGTCAGCCTCCTGGTTGCCAGCCCTGCTCGCCAATGGCTCGGGCGCCGCCCGCGGAGCGGGGGTCGCTGCCCAGCTCGATGTCGCCGTCGCCTGTGCCGCCCACAGCCTGAAGGCAGCCGCCGGCGTTGTGAGAGCGCCTGACCTCGTATCCGGCGACCCGCTCATCACCGCGCCACTCGATTCCGGGTTCGGCATAGGCATACCACTGCCGGCCGATGCCGGCCGGCATAGTGAACCGGCGGTCACCGGCGGGACACACAAACCAACGGGGGCCCGACACGATCTCGGCGATGGACGCATTGAGGCGGAAGCGCTGAATCGACTGCGCGAGCCATTGGAACTGACGGTCGCCTCCGGAGGTGCCCAGGGTCATCCACCGCGTCGGGCAGGCACCGGCACGTCGCACGTGAGCGGCGCTGAGGGTGTGGGGCAGGATCTCGCCGCCCCTGGGGTTCGTAGCAGGCAGATCATCGCGGCTCGACAGCACAGTGCCGACCCGGTTGCTTAAGGCAATCCCGGTGTCACCTGCCACCCAGCCCGTGCCGAACTGGACACCGGCCAGGCTGTGCACCAGCACCGCTGAGCAGCCCTCTCCGTCTGCTGCGGCCGAGACGGTGGTGCCCGCCGGACCCCGCGTGAACAGATCGATCAGGTGCTTCTCGGCCAAGGGGGCCACCGTCTCGGCGTAGGTCCGCCCCGCGGGGTCGGCAAGGTAGGCGCGTCCGTCGGTGCTCGCAGCGAGGTCAGCAGCGTCGCCGCGCCCTGCCAGGTCGGCGGACGGCTCGCTCAGCAGCGTCGGCGTCATCGGGCCGTAGCTGGGAGGCCCCGAGACCCACACGGTGACGTCAGCGAACTCGCGGCGCACGGCCGGGTCGATCCGGGCCTCCATCCGGTGCAGATCCTCCCGCCGCAGCCAGGCACCCTCCGAGCGCGCCGCGGTTGCCACCCGATCGCACAGCGCTCCGTGATAGAGGGCACCGGCGCCGCAGCCCGCGATCTCTTCCAGGCTCTCGGCCAGTCGCGGCAGTCGGATCGTCTCGCCCGGTCGCGGGGGCCGGGGAGTGCCGATCACGCGCTCCAGAGCCTGATCCAGGCCGCGGGCGCCGACCCGCCTGTAGACCTCGCTCATATAGGCCGTGGCCTCGTGGCCGGCGGCGGCGTCCAGGGCGGCCGCAAAAAGCTCGTGCCACCTGAGGCGTCCGCACCGGCTCCACGCCGCCTCAGCCCCTCGCAGCGCGCCCGGCACCGCCGCGGCGCGAGGCCCCACGGCTGTGATCTCAGCGGCGGGCTCAATGCCCAACGGAGCACGAGACCAGCCGCCGTAGACTGTGACAGCGCCATCGCGCGCCACCAGTGCCAGCAGCTCACCTCCCGGACCGCATTGCGGAGCGTTCACCACCCATTGGGTGAAGCCGGCCGCCAGTACCGCGTCCACGGCGCTTCCGCCTGAGACCAGAGCTTCGATCCCGGCCGCGGCCGCCAGCTCATGCCCGGAGGCCACACCGGCCGCGCCGGAAGCTAGCAGCCCGTCCATCGACTCGGCCCGCACGTCTACGGGCCTGTTATACGAGCCAGCGCCCTCAGCGCGGCAGCGATGTCGTCGAAGCTCAAAGGCCGATCCTCCAAGGCCGCCCGGCTAGCGGCCTCGCCGATCAGCATCACCAGGTCGGCGGCGCTGCGGCCTCGGGTGCCAGCGGCCAACTCTGCGGCCAGATCACTCGCGAGCTCGAACCCGCGGGCTGACGCCAGCATCATAAGCAGCGCCCTGCGCCGGTCGCCGTCGGGATCGGGCACCTCCAGGTGAGCCCCGAGGCGGCCCGAGCGCAGCACGGCCGGGTCGATCATCTCGGGCCGGTTGGACACGCCCACGACGAAGACCTGACCCGCGGCCATCGCGTCGTCCAGCGACGCCAGCAGCGCTGCGACAACCCGCTCGTCAGTGCGCTCGCCGCTGCCGGCGGTCCGCACCGGTGCCAGAGAATCGAGATGATCGAGCATGACCATAGACGGACGGGCCTGACAGGCCCGGCGGAACAGGGCGCGCACCGCCTCCTCAGACTCTCCCAGCCACTGGTTGTAGACCTTGCTGGGCTCGATGGCGACGAAGTTCACACCCAGCTCGGAGGCCAGAGCGTGCACCAAAGCGCTCTTGCCCGATCCGGGCGGGCCGTGCACCAGCACCCCCTGACCGGCGTCCGCATCGCTGCCGGACGCGCCGGTCACAGTTCGGCGGCCGAGTTCGGCAAGGCGAGCCTTGATGTCGTCTAAGCCGACGATGTGACCCCAGGCGATGCGCTCAGTCCTGGTTACCGTGTCGCGCAGCACGCTGGGCCGCACGATGCGCAGCGCCGACTTGAAGTCCTCTAGCTCAACAGAAATGTCGGCGTCGGAGAGCGAGTCGGCTAGCTCGAACCCCTCGCGGTTCTGCGCCAGCCGGTCGGCCGCAGCCAGGCCAGCCGACCGGGCCAAATGCATGAGATCGGCGCCGACGAAGCCGCCCGTCTCGGCGGCGAGGTCGGTGATGGCGGCGCTGGCGTCGGGGCTGAGGGGCATCTCCCGGGTGTGGATGGAGAGGATCTCGGCTCGGGCGTCCTCGTCTGGAGGGCCCATGAAGATTTCCTCCTCGAAGCGGCCCGGTCGCCTGAAGGCGGGGTCGATGGCCTGAATACGGTTGGTGGTGGCCATCAGAATCAGGCCATCTACCTCCTCCAGCCCGTCCATCAGGGTGAGCAGCTGGCTGGCGGCCCTCACGTCGCTCTGTGAGGCCAGACGCTCCCGGTGGGTGGAGATTACGTCGAACTCGTCGAGCATCACCAGCGAGGGGGCGTGCGCCAAAGCCCGCGAGAAAAGCAGGCGCAGATTGGCCTCGGTCTCACCCTGGACGCTGCCCACCAACTCGGTGGCCGACATCCGGTATGCCGTGACCCCGAGTTCGTTGGCCATGGCCTTCGACATCAGGGTCTTGCCGGTGCCGGGCGGGCCGTGAAGCAGAACACCCTTGGGCGGCCTCACGCCGAGGCGTCGATAGAAGCCCGGTCGCAGCAGGGGCAGCTCGACCAGCTCGCGGAGCCGGCGGATTATGACGTCGGCACCTCCCACGTCGGCCAGGGTGATAACCCTCTCCGAGACGCTCACGTCTGCCCGGTGCAGCTCGACCTCGGTGGAATCGCCCATCCTGGCCGGGGCGGGAGAGGCCAGGTCGATGCGCACCATCATCGCGGCACCGCCCGGGTGCACCTCCGCCAGCACCCGGTTGCCGGGGTACAGCGGAGTGCCGTCGTCACGCAGCCTTTGCAGCAACCGCTGATGCAGATTGAAGGTGAGGTTGTAGGGGGGTGTGATGCGCGCGGTGGAGGCCACCGGCAGGTCGCCTGCAGCCTCCACGGTCAAGGTCTGGCCGGGGCGCACCCCGAGCTGGGGCCACAGCATCCGCCCGAGCCGGGCCAGCCGTGCGTCGGAGCCGGCACCGCGCCTGACCCGGGCCCAGGCCCGGTGGTCGGGGGTCCGCAGAGAAGCAGTCCCGCCGGGCTCGATCCCGAGATCGGCCATCACCTCAGGGGCGAGGGCGACCTCCGACGATCCGAGCTCGACGGCCGGTGCCGGACACGCTGCCAGCGCGGCAGCGCTGGCACGGTAGCCCGCGCCTGCGTCGGCAGTCATGAACCGATTCAGCTCTCCGGGTTGGCGGCCCGCCACTCAGGGCAGGGCTCGAGAACCTCCATGGCCACGCCGCCCTCGGCGCTGATTGCCGAGTCGAGGTTGGCCCAACTCACCAGCATGCGCGCTGCGCCGACCCCGGTGTTGAAGTGCTGATATGTGACGCCGGACTCCTTGATAGGAATGACGATGGCGTCGCCCTCCTCCCATTCGTGGGCTTTGCCGTCGAGCACTGTGTGGCCGCCGCCGGCAAGCACAAAGTGCAAGATGCCGCCCTGGCAGTAGAGCTTGCCGCTGCTGGAACTCTGCGGGATCTCTAGCTCGTGGAAGTAGAGGGCCCGTGTGCTGGGCGTCTCCAGATGCGGGTGCAGGTACCACCGCATGGTGCCCATGCGGTTCAGCTCGGGCTCGCACTCGGCGCGGCCGATGAGGTTCTCGGCTCTGGCCCGGCGGTCGCGCTCGGCTCGGGCCTCTTCGAAAGTGAGGTCGTAAAGGGTGCGGTCAGCCATTGAAGCCGCCCGCTCGCTCGCCGATGATCTTGGTGACGGCCACGATCGGGTCATCGTCGGTGTCCGAGTCGTCGTAGCCGGAATCCTTGGCGGCCATCTCGCGCCAGTTGGACTGCTCTTTTACCTGGGCCAACATCGAGCCCGTCTGGAACAAGAAGGGGATGTAGATAAAGGCGATCCACTGGGAACTCTGGGTGTCGTCGTAGTTGAAGTGCTGATGCTCGACACCGCCCGGCTTGACCGGCAGTATCAAAAGGTCGCCGGGCTTCCAGTGGTATTCGACGCCGTCAAAGACGCTGTAGCCGGCACCACGGGTGACGTAGATGACCAGTCCGCCCTGATGAGTGTGGGCCCCGGATTCGGTTTGGATGTCCTTCTGAAACAGCATCCAGTCCTGCACAGCCCGGTTCTCGGCCTTCATGTGCAGGAAGTACTTGCTGCGGCCTTGGCGGGATTGCTGCCAGGGGAGGTCGCGGCCCTTGATGACGACCTGGCCGGTGTTGGCCAGGTCGCGGCGCTCCTTAAATGTGGAGAAGAACACCTCGTAAGGGTGGCGGTCCTCTTGGCTGCGGTCTCGCTCGCGGAGCCGCACCTGTTCGCGCTCAAACATGTCGTGAATCCTCGCTGTCTGTTGCTCTGTGCTGGCCTGTTCCTCGACCTGTTCTGCGATCCGGGTGTCCTGGCGCTGCGCGAACGCCGGTCAGGCCGCCATGCGCAGGAACCGGGCCGCGTTCTGAGAGAAGAGCTTCTCACGCTGCCGTCGGTCGGGAATATCCCATCCCAGGGCAACCCCGGGCGAATCGGGGAAGCGGCACTGGGCATGGGGAAAATCGGACTGGTACATCAGAACGCCGTCGCCGAGCACGTTGGTGACGTATTCAAAGATCTTCTCACCCTCGTAAAACTCGATCCCGCAGAACACGTGCCCCGCCCGGGCGTAGTCCGACGGCAGCATCGACAGAGCCGGCCCTTTGCTCTTGAGGTGCTTGGACTGGCCGTCGAGACGTAGCAGCCACTCCGGGAGCCAACCGCAGCCCGTCTCGGAGAAGCCGACGCGGAAGTTCGGGTAGCGGTCGAACACGCCGCTAAGCAGCAAGTAGGCGAGTCGGAGCTGCGCACCCCAGGGATGCGCAGCGGTGCGCGCCACCACAATGTTGTCCCACACGTCGCGGTAGCCGGGGAAATAGGGCGGCTCATAGAAGAAGGAGTGATGCAGTAGCGGCAGATCGACAGAGGCCATGGCCGCCCAGATGGGCTCGAGGTCCGGGTCGTCGATGGGGAAGCCCTCAGGCAGCGACAGCATGGCCCCCGACACGTCCGGCCCCGAGGCGTTGTCGAAAATATGCTTGACCGACCACTCCACGTCGGCGCCGGTGACCAGCAACAGGCTCTTGAGCCGGTTCGGAGCGACGGAGCAGAAGTCGGTCATGTAGCGGGCGTACGCCTCGTACAGGCCGGTCGCCACGTCGGTGGGGCAGACCGTGAGCGACTGCGGCCACGTGCCTGGGATCACCAGGTGCACGTCGACACCCTCCCGGTCCATGTCGGCCAGCCGGCCTTCGGCGTTGTCGTGCCCGACGCTCGCTGTCGGGGAGTCCTCGGTTATAACCAGACCCCGGATCTTGCCCTCCAGCGCGGCCCGTCCTCCAGCGCCCAGTTTCTCCTCACGGTGCGACTTCTCGCCGATTTCTCTGAGGTAGCCGCGGGGCTCGATGCTCAGGTTGGTCCAGGGGCCGTCGGGATCACCGTATGTGAGGGGCAGCTCCACCCGGCGCTCGTAACGGGCTAGCTCGTCGTCCCAGCGGGCAAGCAGCCTCTTATCGGCGTATCGCTTCAACACCTCCACCGACGGCCAGACATGTGTGTCGGTGTCGATGATCGTCATGCCCTCGCGCACACCTGCTCCTCCCCGCAGCCTGCGCCGAAACAGCGAGACAGCCTTTGCCACCCGCCGTGCAGACCTACTGGACTCCACATTTTGCATTCTGTATACCGTTTCCACGGACAGCCCGGCAATTCCTGCTCAGCTCAGCCGGCCACCATCCCCTCGGCGCTGCGACGCAGCGCCGAGGGTGTCAGTAATCGACCCTGTTCTAGTGTGAATCGCCAGGTCGGCTCGTATTGCCAGAGGCCTATGCCAGGAGCGGCTATGACAACTGATTCGATATCTGATCTGAACATCGGCTCAGACTTCGTAGACGAAGTGTTCGAGCACATCGAGGCCGATCGCGAGCTGCTGGCCGACACCTGCCTGGAGCTGGGCAACACCTTCGGGCCGTGCGGCCACGAGCAACCGGTCGCCGACGCGGTCAGCGCCTGGTATGAGCGCCATCGGATTCCGGCCCGCCAACAGCGAATCCTGGAAGACCGCTCCAACGTGGTCGCGCTCTTGGCCGGTGCCCGGGGCGGCAGGAGCTTGATCTTCAACGCCCATCTCGACACCGAGATCAGCGGCCCCGACCACGAGAATCTCATGGAGTCCGACGATCCGAACCTCGTCGGGGCCTGGCGCGAGGGCAACCGCATATTCGGCCATACCGTGCTCAACGACCGGGGCTGCATGGCGGTGTTCATGGTGATGGCCAAGGCCCTGCGGTCCGCCGGTGTGGAGCTGGCCGGCGACGTGATCTTGACCTCCGTGGTAGGCGAGACCGGCATGGCCCCGGTCGACGAGTATCAGGGGCTCAACTATGAAGGCAAGGGGCTTGGCTCGCGCTACCTCGTCGATCACGGGGTGCGGGCCGACTACGCCCTCGTGGCGGAGACCACGGCCTGGTCGATGTCGTGGATCGAGTGCGGCGCCGCCTACCTCAAGGTCACCCTGAGGGGCCGCAATATGTACACGCCGAGGCTGATACGCCGGCCTGACCTGGCCGACCACCCCAACGCCATCGTGAAGGGTGCGGCCGTGGCCGCCGCGCTAGAGGCCTGGTGCGTCGACTACGAGGAACGCAGCTCGTATCAGTCGGAGCTGGGAGAGGTCAGGCCCAAGGCCCAGATCGGCGCTATCCGGGGCGGGGTGCCGTACCGCCCCAACCGGTCTTCGCCGGTATGCAAGATGTACATGGACGTGCGCATTCCGCCGGACGGGGCGATCGGCGCCGTAATCGAGGAGGTGAGGGCTGTGGCCCGCTCGGTCGACCCCGCCGCCGAAGTGGAGTGCTACATGGCCAAGGCCGGCCAGCGCGGCACTGGAACAGCGCCGCTGGCCGCAGCGGTGGAGCAGGCCTACGGCCGGGTAGTTGGGGGCCGGACCCCGCCCCCGCAGGTCGCCCACACCTCAATGTGGCGCGACACCAACGTCTTCAACTCGGTCGGCATCCCGTCGCTGACCTTCGGTCCGCCCCGCGGCTCGGCTGCCGTGCAGGGAACCGGCCATTTCGAGCTGGACGACTTGGTGGCCGCTGCCAAGGTGTACGCCGCGACGGCCATCAACATTTGTGCCTGAGTCACAAGGCCTCAGGCACAGCTATATCAGCTAAAAGACCTGGACGCTGCCGTCGTCGAACGCCATGAGAACGGAACAGGATCAACGCCGGTAGCCAGGCCGCCAAAGGTAGTGTCAGGTCGCCAAAGGTACCCGTCGGATGTCTGCGCAGTGGCTCCGGGAGGGCGGGATCAGTCGGGACCGCGCTTGGCGGGCAGCTCCACGCGGATGCGGCCGCCGCGCGCTTCGAGGGCGTAGCGGGGCTGATAGCGGTCTCGGGCCGAGCAATAGCCGGTAGTGATCTCATACGCCCACTGATGGCCGGCGCAAACCAGGCGAGAGCCGAGCATCACACCCTCATTCAGCTTGCGGCCCCGGTGGATGCAGACATTGGACAGAGCCACCGGCGAACCGCCGTTCCACAGCAGCAGGATCTCGTGACGGTCGCAGCTGACGACCAGCTTGCCCGCCCGGGCCAGGTCGTCGGTGCCCGCGACATCGAACCAGCCCCGAAGCGGAGGCATTAGCCGCCGCTCTCGGCAGCAGACGTCCCCGGAGTCAGTACCGGGCCCCGGCAACGAACAACAGCGGCACGGTCACCAAGGCCGCGGTCACCGAGCCCGGCATCGGACATCACGGAGTCAGTCGCCGTCGCCGGCGCCGAGCCATCTCTGCTTGAGGCGTCTGCCGGCCCGGGACTCCTCGTCCAGGCCCACCTGGTCGGGGTCCCAGCTCACCGTCACGTCGCCGCGGGCATAGGTCTGGCAGGCGAGGCGGTACCCCTGGTCGAGCAGCTCCCCCAGCCGTATCCGCTCCCTGCGCCTGGGCGGATCTAAGTTCTCAGCCCCCTGCTCGATCACCATTCGGTCGGTGCCGCAATTGCCGCTGGCACATTTCCAGGGCAAGCCGCAGTCGGCGCGGAT
This sequence comes from Acidimicrobiales bacterium, assembly GCA_965214945.1. GTDB lineage: Bacteria > Actinomycetota > Acidimicrobiia > Acidimicrobiales > Aldehydirespiratoraceae > JAAXHB01. The sequence continues at coordinate 2,798,369 of OZ244029.1, forward strand.
CGACACCCGCAGGATGTTCACCTCAGCACCGTCGGGGAACTCGTAGCAGCGGCCGGTGGTCTTGAAATCGATCCGGGGCATAGGAAAGAGGCTGAACCGGAGCCGGCCGGGCCGAGACGATCAGCAGGCCCGGGCAATCCCGTGGGCGGAGCGGCCGGTCAGCCGACGAGGACCCTCTCAGGCTCGGGCGCATCGACCGGCTCGACCCACGGCCCCAGGTCGGGCTCTACGTAGGCCTCGTAGAGGGCCTTGGTGTAGGCGAACCGCATGTCGGCGGCCTCTCGGACGATATCGAGGCACTCCTGCTGGAGCTTCGGAGTGTCGGCGTACTTCAAGACGATCTGATAACCACGCTCGCCATGAATCTCATCGGACGTGATGTGAAGGTCGAAGAACTCGGCCTCCCACTCGGAGAACCCGTACTTGTTGATGAGCGTGGGGTATTGCGTCCGGTAGATGGACGGCACCTGCGACTCGAGGCCGACGATCAGCGCCGCCGATGACACCACGAAGTTCTTGGTGCCCGACACGTGGTACATCCAGCCTTGGAGGCCCTTGGTGAACGGCGTGGCGTTGCGCCGGTCCTGGACGTAGGCGCGAGTGCCGCCGCAGGCCTCGGCGAAGCGGATCAGCAGATCGGTGTGCCGGTCGTCGCTCAGCTCCTCCTCGTACATGTTCTGGAGCAGGAAGTCCTTGGCGTCGCGGGCATAGTCGGGCGTGTTTGCGTACATCAAGCCGAGATAGTCGCCGAACGGGCCGACGTAGTGGTAGTGGTTAGTGGCCCAATGCACGAAGTGGTGCTTGTAGAGCTTGCCCGTGGCCCAGGCACGGCTGAACGAGGCGTCTTTGGCCATGGTGCCCGAGAACGCTCCCTCCAGGGCAACCCTGAAGTCTTCTTGTGACATCAACTCGTCCATGTCGCTCCCTTCACGATTTCGGCTGACGCTAGCGCGGGATGATGGCATCGTCAGGCGAGCGGGCAGACAGCCACCAGCCGCTCTTTGTATACATTATACCGGCAAAAGGGTGGCGGCATGTCCTTCAACCACTGCGTTCGGCGATGAGGAGAGCACCGTGAGAACCACCAAGGTTCGGTTTTTTAGCGAAGGCGCCCCTATCAGCGGCCTGCTCCGGTCGCCGGACGATCCGGCCCCCAAGACAGCGCCCGCCGTCGTGCAAGGTCCGGGCTGGCTCGGTCTCAAGGACGCCAAACTGTACCTGCCGTATCACGAGGCCCTGACCGCCGCCGGGTTCCACGTGCTTATCTTCGACTACCGGGGCTTCGGGGCCAGCGGCGGCGACAGGGGAATGCTCCTGCCCCAGCTCCAGCTTGAAGACCTGGTCAACGCTGTGACCTATCTGCGAACGCGCGCCGACGTCGACTCCGACAACATCGGCGCCTTCGGCAGCGGGGGGACGGGCGGGGGCAACGCCGTGATGCTTGCCGCGGCCGACCGCCGAGTGCGCGTAGCCGTGTCTCAGGTGCCCGTCGCCGACGGCGAAGACTGGCTTCACCGGATGCGGCGAGAACACGAGTGGCAAGAGTTCTTAGACCGGATCGAGGTCGACCGCGACCGGCGGGTGCTCACCGGGCAGGGGGAGACGGTCCATCCCCGCGAAGAGATCATGATCCCGACCCCCGAGCGCCGGGCCAGCAAGGTCAAAGCCGACGTGGACGACAGGATCCCGTCGTCGGTGCCGCTGCGCTGCGCCGAGGCGATCATGGCCTACAAGCCCATCGATGTGGTGCACGAGGTGGCACCCGCAGCCCTGATGGTCATCGGCGTGGCCGGCGACGCCGTGACCCCCACCGATCACGCTGAGAGGCTTTTCGCGCGGGCCCGGGCGCCCAAGAAGCTCATCATGCAGCGTCACACCACCCATTACGCCGCGTACAAGCAGTACGGCGGCACCGTGATCCCCCAGATCGTCGACTGGTTCCGCTCCCACTTCGACGGCGGCGCTGTGGAGGCCCTCACCAGCGTTGCCCCCGAGCCGCCCGAGCTGTTGCTCAAAGACGCCAACGATGCCGCCTGACGAGCCGACCCCCGTAAGCGGCGAACGCGCCGGCCGCGCCCGGCCGCACGACGGCACCGGGCGGATCAACCGGATCATCTCCGGCGGCACCGTCATCACCGGTGCTGGCACCGAGACCGCCGACGTGCTGATCGCGGGTGAAAAGGTCGCCGCCATCGCCTCACCCGACACTATCGAGCTGTCCGAGACAGTCGAGCGCATCGACGCCGCCGGCAAGTGGGTGCTGCCGGGCATGGTGGACGTCCACGTGCATCTGCGCGAGCCCGGGTACGTGCACAAGGAGGACATCACCACCTGCACCCAGGCCGCGGCCGCCGGCGGAGTCACCACCGTGTTCGGGATGCCCAACCTCAACCCGGTCACCAAGACCCGCCAAATACTCGACGAGCTGTTCGATCTCTACGACGCCAAGAGCCTGGTCGACTGGAACCACAACCCGGTGCCGAGCGAACTCGACCAAGTGGTGCCCATGGCCGACGCCGGAGTGGCCGCCTACAAGATCTTCATGGTCGTCGACACCGGGCGCGACTACCCGCACCCGAGCGGCACTGGGATACACGACCACGGCCATCTGCTGCGCATGTTCGAGGCCATCGGCACCACCGGCCGGCCCTTCATGGTCCACCCTCACGACCAAGCCATCATGGACGTGATCGAACAGTCCCACTGGGAGCGCGGCGACCGCAGTCCGGCCGCGTACGCCAAGACCTTGGCCTCCCACAACGGCCTGATCTGGGATACCGCCATCGCGGTGCTGCTGCAGATGGCCGAGGCCACCGGCACCAAGCTGCACATCGTTCACATGCAGACCGAGGGGTCGATCGATCTGGTCCGCCGCGCCCGGGAGCGGGGTGTGAACGTGAGCTGCGAGGTGAACCACTGGGCGCTGTTCCTGTCGCGCTGGGCCGACATCGAACGGCTCGGGCCCTACGCCCTGTCGTATTGGGTGCCCGACCACCACCGCGAGGCGGTGTGGGAGGCCCTCAATGACGGCACCATCAACATGCTGTCGTCCGACCATGCCCCTCACACACGTGAGGAGAAGGAGATCGGCTGGGACGACTGCTGGGCCTGCCACACAGGCACCCCCGGCATCCAGGAGCAGTATCCGCTGCTGCTCGACTGCGCCATGGACGGCATGATTCCGCTCACCCGGGTGGCCGAGGTGGTGGCCGAGGAGCCGGCCCGGGAGTTCAAGCTGCCGCATAAGGGCTTCATCCGCCCGGGCTACGACGCCGACCTGGTGATCTTCGATCCCGCCGACCGCACCCGCCACTCGGCTGACACCGTGCTCTCCAAGTGCGGCTGGACCTGCTACGACGGACGGGTCACTAAAGGCCGGATCCACCGGACCATGGTGCGGGGGCGAGACGTGTACGTGGGCCGATCCGTGGTAGGCGCCCCCGGCTGGGGCAAGCTTGTGCGGCCGGCGCTGTGAACAGCACCTGCGATATCGCCATGACCAGACATACGACAGAACCGAGCATGCGCATGACAGCCGACATACGACAGAGCCGGGCATGCGCATGACAGCCGACCGTGGACAGAACCGGGCAATCGTCGTGGCCGCCGATGTCACAGAACTGTCGTGTTGAGGAGTTGGATGTGACCATGAAATTCGGGCTGCTGATGCCCCACTTCGGCGCCCATGCAAGCCGTCGGGCCGTCCTCGACGGGGCGGTGCTGGCAGAAAGCTTCGGCTTCGACTCGCTGTGGGTGCGCGACCACCTGGTGTTCGAGCCGCACGCCGAGATGGAGGCAGCCGACATCACGTTTTTTGAGGCCCTCACCACCCTGACCGCGATCGGGGCCGTGACCGACCGCATCGGGCTGGGCACCGGCTCGCTCATCCCTTTCCGCCACCCGGTCAATACCGCCATCAGCGTGGCGGCGCTTTGCACCCTGGTCGGCGACCGGGTCACGCTGGGCTTCGGGGCCGGAACATTCGACCACGAGTTCGATGTGATCGGAATGGCCGGCGTCGACCGTGTGGAGCTGGTGCGCTCCAACGCCGAGATACTGCGCCGGCTGCTCACCGAAGACAACGTGACCTACCGCGACGATGTCTACTCGTTTGAGAACATCTCGATAGAGCCCAAACCCCGCGCGCCGGTTCCGTTCTGGTACTGCGGGGCCACACCCCGGTCGGCCCGGCTGGCGGCCGACTACGCCGACGGCTGGATGCCGGGCCGCACGACGCTGCTTACCATCGCCGAGCGGGTCGAGACCATGCGCAAGCTGACCGCCCGAAATGGCCGGCCCATGCCCGCCATCGCGGTGATCCCCCCCACGTCAATAGCGGCCACCACCGATCTGGCCTGGGCCGGGGTGAACTTGGACGGCCTGCTGGCCTGGGCCAATCTGCGGGGCAAGTGGTGGGCCAAGCCCCCGTCGGGCCGCTTTGAAACGGCGGACGACATCGAGGGCTCGCTCATTGCCGGCACCCCCGGTGAGGTGGTGGAGCAGGTGGGCCGCTTCGCCGCGGTGGGTGTGGAGCACCTGGTCTTCGACCTGCGGATGAACTTCGACAGGTGGTTCGCTTCGGTGGAGCTGCTGGGCCGCGAGGTGCTACCGGCCCTGCGGGCTGACTGAGGCTGACTGAACCCGACGAGGCTGAGCGGGTCGGGTGCGCGAAGAGATCAACCGCGAGCTGTTGGTGGAAGCTGACCGGGCCGACGTCTGGGAGCAGCTCACAGACGTAGAGGAAGTGGCGGCGTGGCTGCCCGCCCTGGGCTCGGTCACCGAACTGGCGCCCCGGGCCCGATACCGGGCCCTTCTCGAGGACAGGGTCGGGCCTTTTACTTTGCGAGCCGACCTTGACATCAAGGTGGTGCGCATGGACGAGCCGGTAGAGGTGGCGATCCGGGCTCGGGGCGAGGATCGCCAGGTCCGGTCACGGATCATGATCGACGCCTCAGCCCAGCTGACCGACGCCGGGCCGGGGCGGACAGGGGTTCGCCTGAGCGGGTCGTACGAGGTAACGGGCCGGGTGGCCACCTTAGGGGCCGGAGTGATCCGGTCCAAGGCCTCAAAGCTGGTGGACGGTTTTTGCGCTCGAGCCGTCGAGGGTCTGGCCTGATGCTCTCACGAAGCTGTGGACTACTCAACCACTGCTTCGCCTGCAAGTTGAATTGCGACGTATTCAAATCTGCCGGCCCTAGTCAGAATGCTGCCTGAGCTGGGGCTGATCCGCTCCGACCGACTGGACGATGTGCTGGCCGCGGTCGATGACGACCACGCCCCCTACGCCGGGGGCACCGAGCTGGTGCCGGCCATAGGCCTGGGGTTGAGGCGTCCTACCGCCATCGTCGACCTCAAGCAAGTGGAGGCCCTGGGCCGCATCCGAGTCGACACCGCTGCCGGGGTTGTGGAGATCGGTGCGTCGGTGACCCACCGTCGGCTCTCAAGCCATGAGACGGTGCGGGCTCACCTGCCCACCCTTGCTGCGGCCGCGGGCCGGGTGGGTAACGCCCGGGTGCGCTCCACGGGCACCATCGGCGGCAACCTCTGCTTCGCCGAGCCCCGCTCCGACCTGAGCTGCGTGCTGGTGGCGATGCGCGCCACAGCTAAGGCCCGGTCGGTGCGGGGATCGCGCAGGATGGCCATCGAGGAGCTGGTGGTCGGAGCGTTCGAGACCTCACTTGCAACCGACGAGATCCTCGCCTCCGTCACGGTCCCTTTCGAGCCGGCGGGACTGTCGTATTGGAAGCTCCAGAGCTACGAACGCCCCACGCTGGGAGTCGCCGTCCTTGTGGCTGACACCGGATGGGAGATCACCGTCGGTGCGGCCACCGAGCGGCCGGTGCGGGCCGTGCTAACCGCGGGTGACACCGCTGCGTTGGACGCCTTCGTCGACAGCCTCGAACTCAGCACCGATCTGTGCGGGCCGTCCGACTACAAGCGATCAGTGCTGCGGGATCATCTGCGGGCGGTGCTCGGAGCCGCCCGATGAACGACCCTGCCCGCGGCAGTTATGCCGACGGCACTGGCCCGTCCACGTCAGTCGTGATCCGGTTCGGTTTGAACGGCCATGACGTCGAAGCCCTGGTGCCGGTACGCCTCACGGCGGCAGAGCTGTTGCGGGATCGGCTGGGGCTCACGGGAACCAAGGTCAGCTGCCAGCTCCAGGTGTGCGGGGTTTGCACAGTGCTGGTCGACGGCAGTCCGGTGAGTTCGTGCGCCACCCTGGCCTGCGACCTGGACGGAACTGCCGTTCTCACAGTCGAGGGCCTGGCCCGGGGTAGGGAGCTGCACCCGGTGCAGGCAGCGTTTGCAGATGCCGGCGCCCTACAATGCGGCTACTGCACCCCGGGCTTCATCATGATGGTGGTCGCCCTGCTAACCGATCGGCCCCATCCCGAGCGTGAAGAAATCCGGGAGTGGCTGGACGGCAACCTGTGCCGTTGCACCGGCTACGCGCCGATCGAGACGGCAGTAATGACCGCCGCGCGGCGGATGTCGCCATGACAAACGGGCTGCGCGCGCCTCGCCGCGACGCCTGGGACAAGGTCACGGGACGGGCCGCCTACGCCGTCGACGCCACCATGGACGGCATGGCCCACGCCGCGGTGGTGCGAGCCGACCGGGCGCACGCGCTCATCTGTAGCGTCGACCTCGCCGAGGCTCGGGCCGCTCCGGGCGTCATTGATGTGATCACCAGCGAAGACCTGCAGCCGCTCGGTCGGCGCTTTGGCCACATCATCTGCGATCACCCAATCCTTGCGATCAGCAAGGTCCGCTACTACGGAGAACCGGTGGCGGCAGTGGTGGCCGAGACCGCCCACGCGGCCGCCGACGCGGCCGAGCTGGTTTGGGTCGACTACGACGATCTGCCGGCGCTGACCGACGCCGCTGCTGCCCTGGCCTCCGAGGTGCGCATCCACGAGGAGTCCTACCTGGAACAGGGCCGCCGCGCCGGCTTCCTCGACGTGGTACCCGCCGACGAGACCGGCAACGCGGCCCATCAGGGCGAGCTGGGCTGGGGAGACGTCGACGCCGCGCTGGACGGCGCCGCCGCCGTGGTGGAGACCTCGACCGTGTTCCCGCTGGTGTACGGCTACGCCATGGAGACCTACAACGCCCTGGCCAATTGGCGGCCCGGCGGCCTGCACGTGATCTCCACCGCCCAGCATCCGCTGATGGTTCGAAAGGAGCTGGCCCGGATCTTCTCGCTACCGCTGGCCGCTGTGAGAGTGGAAGTGCCCTACATCGGCGGCGGTTACGGCTCGAAGTCGTACACCAAGCTGGAGCCCCTGGCCGCGGCTTCGTCGTGGGCGACGGGACGGCCCGTCAAGGTGACCACCGACGTGGAGGCGGCCATGCACACCACCCGCGCCGACGGCGCGTCCGTGACGGTCTGCACCGGGTTCGACGCCGAGGCTCGGATCACGGCCCGCGACATTGACATCCGCTTCGACACCGGCGCCTACGCCGACAACAGCCCCCTGGTGCTCACCAAGAGCATCAACCGCAGCTTCGGGCCGTACCGGGTGCCCAATCTGCGGGTGCGAGGGGTGGCCGTATACACCAACACCACCCCGGCTTCGTCGTACCGGGGTTTCGGCGCGCCTCAGGGGGCCCTGGCAGGCGAGCTGAACATGGACATGGCTGCCGAGCGGACCGGCGTCGATCCGGTGGAGCTGCGGCGGCGCAACCTGCTGGGGCCGGGCCATACCGTCATCGAGGGCAAACGCCCGCTCGACGCCGACCTCGCCGCCGATTTGGACGCCGTGTCGGCCGCTCTCGGGCCGATCGGCGCGATCGAGTCTGACGGTGACGACGGGGCCGACGCCGGCGGGAGGGTGCGGCGCGGCCGGGCTGTGGCCGTCACCGCAAGCGACGCCGGGGCCTCGCCAGTCTCCACGGCCCAGGTGCGGATGCACTCCGACGGGTCGGTCACGCTGCTCACAAGCAGCACAGAGATGGGCCAGGGCAGCCGCACGGCCCTGGCCGGAATCGTCGCCCGTGAGCTGCTCGTGGCTCCCCAGGCCGTGGCCGTCGGCCAGAGCGACACCCTCTTCACCCCCTTCGAATGGACCACCGGCGCCAGCCGAACCACCACCGTGACCGGCCTGGCTGTCCAGGCCGCCTGCGACGACCTGTGGCAGCTACTGCGCGGCTGGGCCGCTGAGACGGCCGGAGTCGATGACGGCGAGGTGACCGTGCGCGGTGGGCTGGTACACGCGGCCGGGGCGACGCTGACGCCGGGAGCGGTCATCCGGGAGTGGTTCGGGGCCGACGCCGGCGAGGCGGTGGGGGTCGGGGTGATCCGCTGTGGCGACGGCATCTCAGCGCTGCCGCTGTTTTGGGAGATCGGCGCGGTGGGTGTGGAGGTGACGGTCGACGAGATGACCGGCGAGGTCGCGATAGAGCACCTGGTGACCGTCGGCGACGTGGGCTGTGCCCTTGAACCGGAGCTGGTGAAGGGCCAGGACCTCGGTGCCGCCACCCAAGGCCTCGGCATCGCCCTGTGGGAGGAGATGGTCTATGAGGGCGAGCAGCTCCTCAACCCCAACCTGGTGGAGTACCGGGTGCCCCGCTTCCGGGACATGCCCCGGCGGATCACGTCGCTGCTTGCCGAGCGAGGCGACGGTGCCGGGCCATACGGCGCAAAGGGAGGCGGCGAGGGCGCGCTCAACCCCATTCCGGCCGCGGTGGCCGCTGCCGTGGGCCGGGCCGTCGGCGCCTGGCCCGTCAGGCTGCCGCTGACCCCGGCCCGGGTCTGGGCCCTTCTCAGGTCGGAGGCCTGCACAGCTCCATCCAGCGCTCCGGCGCCTCCAACGGCTTGAACCCGAACGACCCGTACAGCCTGTGGGCGTTGAGAGTGACGAGCACCAGCCGCTTCACGCCGGCCAGCCCCGGGTGCTCGCACACCGCCTTGAGCAGCGCCTTTCCCAGGCCCCTGCCGCGGTGGGGCTCCAGGACGTAGACGTCACACACCCAGCCGAAGGTAGCCCAGTCGGTGACCACCCGAGCCGCCCCAACCATTGCGCCGTCCGGCGCGTAAGCGCCAAACACCAGGCTGTTGGCCACAGCAGCTGCGGTTATCTCCCGGCTGCGGCCCCGGGCCCAGTAGGCATGGCGGCTCAAGAACCGATGGAAAGCGTCGGCGTCGAACCGCTCGGGGTCGGCGGAAATCAGGTAGCTCCCGCGATTCCGCTGACTAACACCGGATGCGTCGGAGGCTGGGCTCGGCCCCTCAGGATTGGCGCCGGTCATGCCGGGATCGTCATCGGAGACCGGTCGCGGCTGTCGCATGCGCGCAACCGTACACATGCGCCTAGGCGCCTGGCGGGCGCGGCCTAGGGCTCGCGGGGCTACGTCGTCGGGGTCGTGACGGGCGCTGTCTGCCTAGCCGCCTGGCGGGCGCGGTCTAGGACTTGCGAGGCTAGAACTATGGGCCATGCGATTCGGGTTCTGGATGTCGAGTGGGGGCAAGTGGCCCGAGATGCTCTCATTGGGGCACACCGCGGAAGCGTGCGGCTGGGACGGCCTATGGGTCCCCGACCATTTCATGCCCCCCGCTGGGGGTTACGACGACAAGGGCGAGTCGCCCGGCGAAAGCCGGGAGCTGGAGCCGACCCACGAATGCTGGTCGCTGCTGGCCGGGCTGGCAGCTGCGGTGCCCCGAGTGCGGCTCGGGGCCATGGTCACCGGCAACACCTACCGGCACCCCGCCGTTCTGGCAAAACAGGCCGCGACCGTCGATCACATCAGCGGCGGGCGGCTAGTACTCGGGCTCGGCGCGGGCTGGCAAGAAAACGAGCACCGGCGCTACGGGCTGGCTTTCGGAACCGCGCTCGACCGGGCCGACAGGCTGGATGAGGCCTGTGCCGTGATCACCGGGCTGTTCGCCAACCAGCGCACCGATTTCGTCGGTGCCCATTACACGCTCTCGGGAGCGCCTCTGGAACCCAAGCCGCTTCAAGCCCCTCTGCCGCTCATGATCGGCGGCACGGGTCAGCGCCGCACCATCCCCACCGCGGTGCGCTATGCGCAAGAGTGGAACGGATGGTGCACCGCTGCCGAGATGCGGCGCTACAACGCCCTGATCGACCGGCTCTGCGACGACGCCGGCCGCGACCCGGCCGGGATACAGCGCTCCGCTGCTGTGATGCTGTTTCTCTGCGACTCCGAGGCGGAAGCAGCCGCGGTGCGCTCTCGGCCCTCCGGCAGGCGCCGGCTGGTCGGCACGACCGCCCAAATCGTGGAGCAGGTGGCTGAGTACGCCGAAGCCGGCACCGACGAGCTGGTCATACCAGACTTCAATCTCTCGCCAGAGCAAGCCCCCGAGGTGGCCGAGCGCTTCGCCGCGGAGGTCATCGCGGCTCTCTGACTCGACGGTCGGCGGGCCCGGCTCGGCAGGCTCAGTAGGTGGCGCGACCACCTGAGATGTCGTAGCAGGCACCAGTGGAGAAGCTGCACTCCTCTGAGGTGAGCCACGAAACCAGCGCCGCAACCTCGGCGACCCGGCCGATTCGGCCCATCGGGATCTTCGCGAGCATGTACTCCAGCACCTCGGGCGCGGTGTCTGCGTTCATGGGCGTCGCGATCACGGCCGGAGCAACCGAGTTGACGATCACGCCGTCGGTGGCGAGTTCCTTGGCGACCGACTTGGTCAACCCGATCACGGCGGCCTTGCTGGCCGAATAGGCAGCCAGGTTCGGATTGCCCTCTTTGCCAGCGATGCTGGCGATGTTGACGATACGGCCGTAGCCGCGCTCGCGCATCGGGCCCACGGCGGCCCGCATCGTGTTGAACGTGCCCGTGACGTTCACGTCGAACGTGGCCTGCCAGCCAGCGTCGTCCACCTCCCAAAGCGGCACGTTGGGGCCGACCACCCCCGCGCTGTTGACCAGCACGTCAATCGGCTGGCGCTCGGCGATGAACCGGTCGACCACCTCGGCCTGAGTCACGTCCAGCTCGGCCGCCTCGTCGAAGCCGGCACCGGCTCGGGCCAGCTCGTCGGTCAACACATCGACGCCGATGACACGCATCCCGTCGGCTTGAAGGCGCCGGGCGCAGCCCAATCCGATGCCGCCGGCAGCGCCTGTCACCAGCGCCGTGCGCGCCCTGTTGTCACTCACGGGTTGTCGCCTCCCTGCCTTGACTGTGTTGCCGGCTCACGGGTTGCCGTCTCCTTTGGTTGCCTGTGTTGCCGGCTCACGGGCCTGCGCCTGCGGGGTTTCCGCGCTCAGGTGCCCTCTGGAAGGTCTCTTCCGTCCGGCGTCTGGAAGCCACGAGCTTAGAAAGCCGGAGAGAACCGTCCCACACGGCCCAAAGGGCGCATCCGGAGTTGTCCGCCGACGGAGCCCGCGAGCCAATCCCCAACAGACCCAACTTGCGGGCTCAGCTAGCCTGCGGCACCGGAGGCAGCGCAACGCGGCGTGCCGAGGAGGTGGACAATGAATAACAACAGCGCGCCGGGCGTGGCAACCCGCGCGCGGGGCCGCTTCGACGAATACGACACCGCCGATCTGTGGCGTAAGGACGTCGACCACTTCGTCCACCCCTTCACCGACTTCTCCACCTGGGCAGACAAGGGCGCACTGCTCATGGCCGACTCCGAAGGGGCCTATGTCTACGACTCCGAAGGGCGGCGCTACCTGGACGGCCTCGGCGGGCTGTGGTGCGTGAATGCCGGCTACGGCAGGGCCGAAATAGCCGACGCGATGGCGGTGCAGGCCCGGAGGCTTGCGTACTACTCGCCTTTCACCGACACCGGGTCGGTGCCCGCGGCGGAGCTGTCGCACAAGCTGGCGTCGCTGACACCCGGAAGCCTCAACCGGGTGTTCTTCGGCATGTCGGGGTCGGACGCGAACGACACCGCCGTGCGGGTGATCCACTACTACTTCAATCGGCTTGGCCGGCCTCAGAAGAAGACGATCATCACCCGCGTGAACTCCTATCACGGGTCCACCTATCTGGCGATGTCGCTCACTGGCGTGGCACGCGACCACATCGGCTTTGACGTCATCGGTGAGCCGCTGATCGCCCGCGTATCCGGCCCCGATCTTTATCGCCGCCCGCCGGGCATGACCCCAGAGGCGTACACCGATCATCTGGTGGCAGAGCTTGAGGCCAAGATCGACGAGATCGGCACTGACAACGTCGCGGCGTTCTTCGCGGAGCCGATCATGGGCGCAGGCGGGGTGTTGGTGCCGCCACCGGACTACCTGCGCCGCATCCGCGAGGTGTGCCGCGAGCGGGGAGTGCTGTACGTATCGGACGAGGTGGTGACCGCTTTCGGCAGGCTCGGCCATTTCTTCGCCAGTGAAGACGTGTTCGGCATCCAGCCCGATGTCATCAACACCGCCAAGGGCCTCACGTCGGGCTACGCGCCGCTTTCGGCGACACTGATCTCCGACCAGATCTACGACGTGATCTCCAAACCCCGGCCCGACGCGGTGGAGTTCGCTCACGGCTACACCTACTCGGGCCATCCGGTGTCGTGCGCGGCAGCGCTGGCGAATATCGCCGTGCTGGAGCGCGAAGACATCTGCGGGCATGTGCGCCAACTCGGCCCACACTTCAAGCGGCGGCTCGAGTCGCTGGCCGACTTGCCCATAGTGGGTGACGTGCGCGGCGACGGGTTCATGCTGTGCGTAGAGAGCGTGGCCGACCAGGTGACCAAGACCCCCTTCGATGACGGTGTCCGCATCGGCGAGCGCATCGCGGAAGCCTGCGAGACCCGGGGCCTGTTGGTGCGACCGATCGGCCGCCTGACAGTGATATCTCCTCCGCTTGTGCTGACCGCCGAGCAGATCGACTGGCTGGTCGCAACCTTGCGCGACGCTATTACCGAAGTGACGGCCGAACTGGAAGCCGAAGGCATCTGGCCCTCGTGATCGGCGAGAACTCGAGTGTCTCTTCCTCGAGTATCTCAGAGCCGAACCCGTCGCGGGCACACGCGATGCGAAGCCCCGCTTCAGGTAGGCCGGCGGCCGATGCCGTGCATATTCTTGCGATGAAAGTCAACTAATCCTGCGGCCTTCAGCGTCAGGCTCGTAAACTTCCAGCCGTCCGATGTTCGACACAACGTCGTGTGGTATTGCCCCCACAGATACCCGTCGGGCGAACCGTCGCGGTAGTGGTGCCAGGCATACACGTACGCCATCAACCGCGCGGAGCCGTCTGATTCGAAGCTCACAGAGAAGTTGCTGATGTGATGGCTGGTAGCCGCGAACAGCGTGTTCAAACCCGATGCGACCGCCGCGACGATCGCATCTCGGCCCTGGAGTAGCCCCATCTCGGGGCCGTAGTCCACCACTGCATCGGTCGTAAAGAGCTGGCCGACCTCTTCGGGCTCGTTGCGGTCGATGTGGAAGGCGTACGCTGTCAGAGCCTCGATGATCGCCCAACGGTCGAAGAGCTGTTGGGATTGCGGCCCGGGATTCCGGTCGAGCACCTGATCCGAATCCGCTGACGTGGTCATGTATAATGACGATACCGGCCGGCACTACTCCGGCCGCAAAGCCGAACCACCGGAGATCAATCTCGATGTCGCAACACGGACGAGTAGAAGTCGCACACCCGGAACTCAAAGAACTCGCCGATGCCGTTGACGACGAGAAGGGTGACCGCTACGCCCGCACCACCGTGAAGAAAGACCTCGAAGGTCAACGTCGATACATGGAAAAGTATCGCGAAGCCGCAGCAGACGACCCGATCCAGCAGGGCTGGGACGCCAACGAAGCGGAGTTCCATGCCAAGACGAAGATCTTCCACGTGATGGCTTCGGCGTTTGAGCGCGAGTTGGGCAACGAGCAGGGTCGGGCGGCCGTGCAGCGAGCCCGGTTGCGCCAAGGCGAAGAGATGGGCCGCCAGATGGCCGACAAGGTCCGCTCGCTGGGCAAGCCGCTGAACCTGGCAAACTTCTTCGAGGTCTTCTGGGGATACTTCCAGTGGTCGCCGAAGCTCGACACCGAAAAGTACTACGACGACGGGGGCAACCTCGTCAAGTACACGCTGCGCTTGAACTGCCCCATTGGGGACTACCTGAAAGACAACGCGCCCGACGCCGAGTTCTCGTCGAACTACTGCGACCTCGACGAGTACATCATCAAGGCGTACAATCCCAAGGCGCGCTACTCGCGCAAGCACTGGGTGCCGGGCGGCGATCTTTATACAGAACTGACCTGGGAGCTGGACACAGCTGACGTGACTCGCTGAGTTCCATCTGGTGAGACGGGACGAGACCGGGGCGAGGTGTGCGCGGCCTGTTGATGACCGGGCCGGGAAGGCTCGAAATGTCCGATGTCCCGGTGCCGGCCGTAGAGCCGGGATGGGCGCTCATCCGTGTTGTGGCTTCGGCAGCGGGCCTGTTCCACACCCAAATGGTCAAGGGAATGCTCGACACCAAGGGCCTGCCGCGGATCTTGGGACACGAGATCGTGGGCGAAGTCGTCGAAGCGGCCTCTCCTGCCAGTCCCCCGCCGGGAACGCTTGCGGTCGTCGATGCGGTCATCGGCTGCGGCGTGTGCGAATGGTGCCTCCACGGAAACGAAAGCGTGTGCCCCTGGATGCGCCATCTGGGAATCGACCTAGACGGCGGATTTGCCGAGTTCGTCACAGCGCCCGAGGCCAACGTCTTCGGTTTGCACGACGGCGCCGACCTTGCGGAGTCGGTGATGCTCAGTTCGGCGCTGCCGGCGGCGGTGCACGGGGTGCGGCGCGTCGGGGTTGGCGCCGGCGACCGTGTGGTGGTCAGCGGGGTGGGCAGCATCGGCTTCGCCGTGTGCCAGGTCGCCCGTGCGTTCGGAGCCACCCGCGTGATCGCCGCCGACATTGACGACGCTCAGCTCGCGGCCGCCGGAGAATCGGCGGACGCGACGGTCAACATCTTGGGGATGGCCCCGGCTGAGGCGGCGGCAGCGCTGCGGCAGGCAGCAGGAACGAGTCACGGAGTGGATGTCGCCTTTGAGACGGCAGGACATCCCGACAGCCTGGCGACTTCGCTGAAGGTGCTCCGCCCCGGCGGCACGGCACTGCTGATGGGGATCATCGATGACCCTGTCGCCCTGAGCTTTCAGAACTATCTCGCGGAGTTCGTGCGGCGTGAGGTGCGACTTGTCACCACCTTCGGATACACCCGCCGCGATTTCGTGATCGGCAACCGGCTGTACGCCTCAGCGCGCGTGGATCTCCAACCTCTGATCGGCCCGACGATCGGCCTTGACGAAGTTCCGGCGGCGCTCGCCCACATCGGCGAGCACGGCACCGGCGGCAAACGCTACGTGGTCAACGTGAGCGAGCCGAGCTGACCGCCCGCCGCGGGTGAGCAGGCCCTTCGTTCAACCAGCCAGCCAACCGCCGTCGACGGGCACGAAAGCGCCTGTCATGTAGCTCGCCTCCTCAGAGGTGAGGAACGCCGCTACTCGCGCGATCTCCTCGGGTGCCGCGGCCCGCGCCAATGGAACGCGGCTGAGCAGACGCGCGGAACGCCGCGGGTTGGCCAGGGACGCCGCGCTCATGGGCGTGTCGGTTACTCCGGGGCCGATGATGTTCACCCGAACACCCAGCGGCGCCCAGTCCACGGCGAGCGCACGGCCCAGCATCAACACGGCGCCCTTCGAGGCGCAGTAGGCAGCGGCGGCGCCGAGCGCCACCTGGGAATTCAGGGAGCCAAAAAGCACGATGGAGCCGCCGTGACCAAGCGATCGCATCACCCTCGTCGCTCGCTGCGCGGTGAGGAAGCTGCCGGTGACGTTCACGTCCATGACGCGACGGAAGGTCGCTGCATCGAAATGGAGGCTGTCGCCGTTGATCTCGATGCCCGCGCAGGTGACTACGGCGTCGAGATCGCGGAATGCGTCCAAAGCAGCTTCGGCCATCAGATCGCAGTCGGCCTCTACGGCGACGTCGGCCGCCACCGCCACCGCCTGATCGCATTCAGCGGCGGTCGCCTCGGCCCGCTCACGGTCGAGGTCGACGCACACGACCCGATCGCCGCGCCGCGCCAACAGCCGTGCCGTGGCTGCGCCGATGCCCGATCCCGCGCCGGTCACCAGAGAAACGGTCATGCGGCTTCCTTCGGGTCGCGAACGCGTACGATCCTATGGCACTCCCGCTGCTAGAGCCCGCGCCACAGTGTCGTAGAGTCGGGCGCCGACACTGTGGAAGGCCGGCGCGAACAGGAACGCCTATGAATGATGTCACGGTCACGACCCGCAATGCCCCCGACCCCAGAGGCCCTTATCCGCACATGCGCATCGACTGCGATCACGTCTGGGTCACCGGTCAAATCGGACGCGACCCGCAGACCGGCGACTTCGTGGAAGGCGGCTTCGAGGCCGAGTTTCATCAGGCCATCACCAACCTGGAGCGGATACTCAGCGAGGTGGGGCTGACACTGGCCGACATCGTCCGCACGTGCGTGCAGTTCGTGAACGAGGACGACCTTGACACCATGAACCGCGTCTACGCGCAGCGCTTCACACCCCCGTATCCCGCCCGCACCAGCTTCGGCGTCGCTTTCCTGTGGAAGGGCGCTTCAGTCCAGATCGATGCCGTGGGCCGCTGCTCATCGCTCGAGGAGAGTTCGTGAACGCATCTGTAGACCTGCGGCTTCTCGAGGAGGTGCTCGACGACGTCAGGCCCACACTGCAGGGAGACGGAGGCGATCTCACCCTGCGGGGCGTAGACGACGAAGGCGTTGTCACCATCGAGTTGACCGGCGCCTGCAGGACCTGTCCATTGCAGATCGTGACCCTGACCGCTGGCATCGAAGCAGTGGTGCGCCGGCGCGTGCCGGGCGTGTCCGCTGTCGTCGCCGCTCCGCCCAAGATCGTCGAAACCTTCGATCAGCCGAGCCCGGCAGGGTTCGGCTGATCCCGGCCGATGCCGACCGGCGCACAGACCCAGCTCGCAGGCCAGCGCGACAACCCAGCAGCGCACAGACCCGATAGAAAGGTTCGCTGAATGCGAGTCGGTGTGGACATCGGCGGCACGTTCACAGACGCCGTCGCCGTTGACGAACAGGGCGACATCCGAACCGCTAAGACTCTCACAACACCCGGCCGCCTCCATGACGGCGTGCTCGCCGCGCTGGAACAACTCGAACTCGACTGGGCCGGCACCCGAGCCATCACACACGGAACCACCGCCGGCCTCAACGCCTTTCTGGAAAGGCGCGGCGCCAGCGTGGCGCTGCTCACAACCCGCGGATTCCGCGATGTCTACGAGTTGGGGCGAGCAAACCGGCCCGAGATGTACAACATCAGGTACCGGCAGCCGACGCCGCTAGTGGCACGCCGGTCGATTTATGAGATCGACGAGCGCACCGCCCCGGACGGCACAGAGATCACAGCGGTGGACGAAGACACGGTGCGAGAGCTAGCCGAACACCTCGGCGAGCAATATCAGGCCGTCGCCATCTGCTTCCTGCACTCGTATGCGAACCCCGCCCACGAACAGCAGACAGCGCGCATCCTGCGAGAAGAAGCGCCGGGCCTAGCCGTTGTGTCGTCCCACGAGATCGCGCCCCAGTGGCGGGAATTCGAGCGAACCTCCACCACGGTCATCACCGCCTACGTGGCGCCCATCGTCGAGCGCTACATGAGCGAACTGGAACTGCGCGTCGCGGCACGCGGGCTGCGCGGCCCTCTGCGCGTCATGCAGTCCAACGGGGGCGTCATGACCGCAGCCGCAGCCCGCCGCAAGCCGATCCAGACGCTTTTCTCGGGCCCTGTCGGCGGAACGATCGCCTCGGTCGCTGTGGCCCACGACCTGCGCGACGAACTCGAGGTCGACCGTCTGATCTGCGTCGACATGGGCGGAACGTCGTTCGACGTGAGTCTGGTGATCGACGACACGGCGGAGGTCGAACTCGAGTCGTCACTGCAAGGGCATCCCGTGTTGGCCCCCGCGGTGGCAATCCACACGATCGGCGCGGGCGGCGGGAGCATTGGACGCGCCGAGGGCGGCGGGCTGCGCGTCGGACCGCGCTCGGCGGGGGCGGAGCCGGGCCCGGCCTGCTACGGGGCGGGAGGCACCGAGCCGACGATCACCGATGCGAACCTGCATCTGGGCAGGATTCCCAAGATCGCGCGACTGGCGGGCGGAATGCCGCTCGACGTCGCGGCCGCCGATGCCGCACTGTCCGCCACAGGGGCAGAGCTGGGCCTCGACAAGACCGAGATGGCCGCGGGCATGGTGGCTGTCGCCGATGCGGCCATGGCCAACGCCATTCGCGAGATCACAGTGCTGAGGGGCATCGACCCGAGAGAGTTCGCTCTGGTCGCCTTCGGCGGCGCGGGGCCGCTACATGCGGTGGCCATCGCCTCCGAACTCGACATCTCAACCGTTGTCGTGCCGGCCGATCCCGGTGTCCTGTCGGCGTACGGGATGCTGCAATCCGACATTCGCCACGACGCGGTTCAGAGCTTCTACGTTCGGATGGACGACCTCGACGCGGCCGAACTGGCGGCGGCCTTCGACGGACTCGCCGACCGGGGCCGTCGGATGCTCGCTGACGACAACGTCGATGACGGCGCTGTCGTGCTAGAGCACTCCGCCGATCTGCGCTACTCGGGCCAGGAATACACGGTCACCCTTCCCCTCGACCTAGAGCAGGGAGCCGACGCGCTGCTGGGAAACCTGCCGGGGGACTTCGCCCGGGCGCACGAAACCCGCTACGGGCACAGCAACCCGGGCGAGGCTGTCGAATTCGTGAACCTGCGCGTGGCCGCCTACGGCCGCGTCCAACGCACGGCCCGGCGTGTTCTCCCCGAAAACGCCAGGCCCGCGCCGCCGGTCGCCGTCGATCGGGCCTGGCTGGACGGCAACTGGGTGGACGTCGAAATCTTCGAACGGGACGCTCTGGGCCGCTCCGAGCAGATCTCCGGCCCGGCGATCATCCTTGAGGACGCCTGCACATCGCTGGTAGGCCCAGGCTGGCAAACGACGGTGTCCGCCCACGGGCATCTGCTGCTGAAGCGAACTCGATTGATTCGGGAACCAGGCGAACACAGCAAAGTTCCCGCAGGCGCAGCACATCACGCGAATGCCAACAACCAAGGAGAAGCCTGATGACCCGAGTTCTTGTGATCAACCCGCTGGGCGTGGACGTCTACGACGCCATGACCGCCGACATCCTGCAACGCGCAGCAGGATCGGACACCGAAGTGGTTGTGCGGTCACTGGCCGGCACGGGCGTGCCCGAAACAGCGTTTCTGCCTGCGGCATCGCTGTTCGTCAACCAGCTGCTAACCGCAGTGCAACACGCCGAACGCGACGGCTTCGACGCTGCCGTGATCGCCTGTGCTTCCGATCCGGGGCTCGAAGACGCCAAGGACTTGGTGTCGATCCCGGTCACAGCACCGATGGAAGCCGCTGTGGCCACCGCCATGTCGCTGGGTCGCCTGGCGGTGGTGGCGCCGCGTATCGAAAGCGGCGAAGGCGAGAACCTGCCGCAGACATCGAACTGGGTGCGCCGTCTGATCCACAGGTACGGGGCGAAGCCGTTCTACGGTGGCGTGTTCCCCGCGCCGGCAGGCCATCCGTCGGCCGAGGAGGTGGACCGCCTCCTCGATCAGAATCCGAAAGACCTGAGGGCTGCGGTGCGAGCCGAGATGTCCGCGTCGATCAGCGGCCCGGCCGGCGATGCTGCCGAACTCGCTTGGCGGGAGCACGATGCGACGGTGCTGTTCTTTGCGTGCACGCTCTGGTCGGGCTTGCTAGACCCCATTCGAGACCGCGTGCCAATCCCTGTGCTGGATCCGCTGATAACCCCCGTCCGCTACGCCGCGATGCTGGCGTTTGCAGGCCGCAAGATCTGATCAGTACCATCAGCCGGGAATTTTACTATTGGCCGGGATTCAGACGCTGCCCTCCAATGGTGCGGCCGACCACAGGCTCCGCCCAATGACATCAAACACCTACAAGAGAAGATCAAACACCTACAAGAGAAGGATGTACCGAACATGAACATGAGGCACTTCAAGAGCCGGATGGCCCTGCTGCTAGCTGTTTTTGCGCTGCTGGTGGGCGCCTGCTCAAGCGACGACGACGATGGCGACGCCGGAAGCGATGCCGGAGCTGTCGCCCCAGACGACGGTGCCGGCGACGGCGACGACGGCAGCGAAGCAACCGCACCCGAGCCGCCCGAAGAGGAGCTGGTGCTCACTATCGGGGTGCCCGGCGACATTGAGACTCTGGACCCCTGCTGCGCCAACTTCATCCGCAGCCACGAGGCGCTGCTGATGATGTATGAGGTGCCGGTGATCCACCCGACGGTGGAGCAAGGCGGCGCGTTCGTGGGCGAGGCAACCGAACTCGAATCCCGCTACTTCGACTCGTGGACGGCACACGATGACGGCCTCACCTTCACGATCAAAGTTCGTGAAGGCATCGGCTTCGCCGACGGCACTCCGATCACCGCCGAGACGGTTCGCTTCATGATCGACCGCAACCTCAACACGCCCGGCGGCGGTGCCTGGCTGCTTACAAACATCGCCAAGGTAACGAAGCCGCCGACGGTGATCGATGAGCACACCCTCGAGCTCAAGTCGGATCAGCCGAGCCCCATGGTGATGCAGTCGTTCTACATGTCCTCTTCGGTGGCCATTGACCCCGCGGTGGTGGCGGAGCACGCCACAGAGGAAGACCCTTGGGCCACCGAGTACCTGTCGCGCAACGCCAGCAACGCCAGCGGGCCGTACGAACTGGTGAGCCGGGTGCCCGACCAAGAGGTCGTTTTTGAGGCACGCGACGACTTCTATCTGGGCGAGCCCGCCTACGACAGGATCATCTGGAAGATCATCCCGTCGCCCGCCGAGCGGGTGCAGCTCCTCAAAGCGGGCGCCATCGACTTCGCTGTGGGACTCGGCACCGAGGAGTTCGCAGCCCTCGAAGGCTCCGAAGGAGTGAACGTCCTGCGCGCACCGTCGAAGAACATGGCCTACATCGGCATGAACAACTCGATCGCGCCGTTCGACGACCCAGCTGTCCGGCAGGCCGTGTCCTACGGAGTCGACTACGACGACATCCTCACCAACGTCTACAAAGGCGACGCGCGGCGGCTGTGGGGGCCGCTGCCGGATGGTGCAGCCACGTCGCTTGGCGATCAGATCGGCTACACGCGCGACGTAGCGCAAGCCGAGGCGCTTCTTGCGGGCTCCAGCTATGACGGCGGAGAAGTGACGCTGTCGATCGACACCGCCAAGGCGGAGCATCAGCTCATCGCGGTGCGCGTCCAAGCCGCGCTACGCGAGATCGGCATGTCCGTAGAGATAGAACAGCTGCCCGCGGCGGTGTTCGCTGAGCGCAAGGTGGGCAAGGAGCTGCAGATGTTCGTGGACGAGCTTCTCGCCTGGATTGACGACCCGAACTACTCGCTGTCACTGTCGCTTGAGAGCGGTGTGTTCGGCAACTACGCGGATTACAGCAACGATCGCGTCGACGAGATCATCGCCGCCGGCTGGCTCGAGCCAGACGCCGATGCTCGTCGCGCCATCTTCGAGGAAGCGCAGCGCATCATCGTCGAAGACGCGCCGTGGGTCTTCTTGGCACAGCCCGACTTCAAGATCGCGATGCGCGACACGGTCGAAGGCTTCGTGCTGTACCCGAATGCGATCCCGCGGTTCGCCGATCTGCGCCCGGCCGGGTGATTACAAGCGTGATGATGTGATGATGAGAGACACGAGGTCAGGGGGTGCACCTCGCCGTCTACATAGGGCGCAGACTGGCGTATCTGGTGATCGCGCTCTTCCTCGTGTCTCTCGTCACGTTCATCATCACCCGGGTTCTGCCCGGTAACCCCGCGTACCTGATCGTCGGAGCCCAAGCAGACCAGTCCACCGTCGATGCCGTGATCGAGCGGCTCGGCCTCGAACTTCCCATCTACGAGCAGTACTTCCGCTACCTCGGGGATCTGTTGTCCGGCGATCTGGGTACCAGTTGGCGCACAAGCTTCCCGGTGACCACCGACCTCGCGGCGCGCTGGCCGGCAACCGTCGAGCTGGCCAGCGTGGCGCTGGTGCTCGCCGTCGGCTGGTCGGTCTCGCTGGGCATCGTGTCCTCGCTGCGGCGCAAATCGTTCTCAGATCGGTTGGCTAATCTGCTGTCGGGCTTGGGCGTGTCAATCCCAGAGTTCTGGCTGGCGCTCATTCTGTTGCTGATCTTCTTCGGCAACCTCGACATCGCACCCGCTCCTCTGGGGCGCACACTGGGCGACATACCGCCGAGAGTGACGGGCCTGCTCACCATCGACGCGATCCTGGACGCCGACTGGTCCGCGTTCCGGGCCGCCGCCGCCCAGTTGGTGCTGCCCGCCGTGACTCTCGCTTTCGTGATCGGCGCTCCGCTGCTGAGAGTGACCCGAGGCTTCATGCGAGAAACGATGGCCTCAGCGCACATTCGCTCGGCTCGCGCGCTGGGAATCCCGCAACGGTCGATCGTGTTGCGCCACGCGCTGCCTAACGTGCTGCTCCCCGTCTCCACGATGGTGGCGATGATGTACGGCTACCTTCTCGGCGGGACGGTGTTGGTGGAAATCGTGTTCGCGTGGCCAGGCATCGGCAAGTACGCTGTGGACTCGATCAACTCCTCGGACTTCGCGCCGGTTCTCGCCGTGGTGCTGCTTAGTGCTCTGTCGTACCTGTTCGTGTATCTCGTGATCGACGTTCTTCACTTCGTGATCGATCCGAGGACCCGGAAATGAGCGCCCCTGTCTCGGCTGCGCCCGTCTCGGCCGCGCCTACGGCCAAACGGGTTCTGACAGGCGCCGGGCTCGTGCTGCGGCGCGTGCCCGTGCCGGTGATGATCTTGGTGGCGGTCACTCTGGCTGGCCCGGTGTTCGTACGAGACCCGCTGAAGCTCAACGCAGGGCCCTCACTATCGCCGCCGTCGACAGAATTCTGGTTCGGCACCGATCAGTTCGGCATGGACATCTTCGCCCGGGTAATCCACGCAGCCCAACTTGACCTCGGCGTCGGCGTGTTGGCTGCGCTGATCGCCGTCACGATCGGAATGCCGCTCGGAGCGCTCGCCGCATTCCGAGGGCGGGCCTTCGACACGCTGCTGCTGCGGGTCTCCGAATCACTGCAGGCATTCCCGACTCTGCTACTCGCCCTGGGCATTGTCGCCGCTCTCGGGCCGAGCATCCCCAATCTGATCTTCACGATCGCCTTGGTCAACATCCCCGTGTACCTGCGCCTCACGCGCAGCGCGGTGCTGCCCATCGTCGAATCCGAGTACGTGCTCGCGGCCCGATGCGCGGGCAGGCGCGACCTCGCGATCCTGGTCCGGCATGTCCTGCCGAACGTCTCTCAGGTTGTGGCCGCCCAGTTCTCGATCAACGTGGCCTGGGCGATTCAGATCCTCGCCGCGCTGAGCTTCATCGGCCTTGGCGTGTCGCTGCCGACCCCCGAGTGGGGTGCCATGGTCCGTGGCGGAGCCGATTACACCACTTACGGACAGTGGTGGGTGTCGGTCTTTCCGGGCCTTGCCATCGTGGCGACAGTACTGACACTCAATCAACTCTCGGACCGCTTCAAACACGGCCAGTGACCAAGAACGCGCGCTCCGCAACCGAAGACACGTCCTTGCTGGATATCGGGGACCTGCGGGTGCGCTTTGGCGGCGACACCGCCGCCGCGCCGACCACCATGCCGCTTCAAGGCGTCGACCTCAGCATCCCCCACTCCACCCGCATGGCGCTCGTTGGCGAGTCGGGATCCGGCAAGAGCCTCACAGCCTCGGCGGTGATGGGAATGCTTCCGCCGGGCGCAGAGATCACAAGCGGTTCGATACGCCTCAACGGTGATGAGCTGATCGGCGCCGACGAACGGCGCCTTCAGCATCTGCGAGGCCGCCGCATCGCCATCATGTTTCAGAACCCGCGCGGGTCGCTCAATCCGGTGCTTACCGTCGGCGGGCAGATCGCAGAGCTGATCAGAGTCCACGAAGGCGCCGGGCGCCGTGAGAGCAAAGAACGAGCCATCGACCTGCTCGATCAGATGGGAATCCCCGACGCCCGCCGGCGCGCCAAAGACTACGCCCACCAGTTCTCGGGAGGGATGGCGCAGCGGGCCGTGCTCGCCATGGTGCTGTCGTGCCGGCCCGACCTGCTGATCGCCGACGAGCCGACCACTGGCTTGGACGCCACGCTCCAGCAGCAGGTGCTCGAACTGGTCGTGGAGCAGGTCACAGCCCGCGACGCGTCGCTGCTGCTGATCACCCACGACATCGGTATCGTGGGCCGCACCTGCGAGCAGGTGGCGGTCATGTACGCCGGGCGGGTGCTGGAGAGCGGCCCCGCCGCCGTAGTGCTCTCAGATCCGGCGAACCCTTACACCATCGAGCTGATGCGAGCTTTCTCGGTGGTCAACCAGCGGCGCATGGTCTCCATCCCGGGCCGGGTTCCGGTGCTGTACTCACAGTTGGAGAGCTGCTCGTTCGCGCCGCGCTGCCCGCAAGCCGGCCCGGAGTGCGAGGCCGAACTGCCTCCGTTGCGTCCCGTCGGAGACCGAAAAGTGGCATGCCTGAAAGCCTGAGCAACCCCAGCCGCGGCGAGGGCGATGGCATCGGTGCGCCTGTGCTGCGTGTGCGCGGCCTTGTCAAGGATTATGTCACCCGCGACGCCAAGCTGAAGAAGCGGGTCGCTAGGGCCGTCGACGGCGTGAGCTTCGAGGTCGGTGATGCCGAGACGTACGCAATCGTGGGCGAGTCCGGTTCGGGGAAGTCCACCATCGGGCGGGTGTTGTTGAAACTCGTCGACTCCACCGACGGGCAGGTGCATCTTCTGGGATCGGCTGTCACCGACCTGCGCGAGCGCCGATTTCGGCCGCATCGGCGCCACATTCAGATCGTGTTCCAGGACCCGCTGGCCGCATTCGATCCGAGTGCGACGATCCGCACCAGCTTGCGAGAATTCGCCAGGCTGAAACCCGGCCTCAGCCGCGCCGCGCGGAACGAAGCCATCGACGAGGCGATCCGCAACGTCGGACTCGGCCCGGAGATCGGCGACCGCAAGCCGTCGGAGGTCAGCGGCGGGCAGCTTCAACGCCTCAGCATGGCCCGGGCTCTGCTGGTTGAGCCGAAGATCGTGTTCCTGGACGAGCCCACTTCGTCGCTCGACGTCTCCATCCGAGGCCAGATCGTCAACCTGCTTCTCGACCGCCAGGAACGAGACGGCTTCGCCTATCTGCTGGTCACCCACGACCTTCGGGTTGTATACGCCATGGCGCACCGGGTGGCAGTGATGTACTTGGGGCAGTTCGTAGAAGTCGGCACCCGCGATCAGGTATACGCGGCGGCTCGGCATCCCTACACGCGCGGGCTGCTCGACGCCGCGGACCTCGCTGAGCCCGCACTCGCGGGAGAGCGGGTCCGGCTCCGCGGCGAGCTGACCGCAGACGCCGCCAACGCGCCCGGATGCCGCCTCACTTCGCGTTGTCCGTATGCCGAGCCGCGCTGCGACGAGCCGCAGCTGCTTCAGCCCGTGGATGACAGCCATCTGGTGCGCTGCTGGAAAGCTCTCGAGCAGCCTGCGTCGATCGGGCTGCCGAACCTCGGGACCGGCCCCGGCCGCCCACAACCACATCACCCTCAAGACCACATCACCCGAGCGAGGATCCGCACATGACCGTAGACCCCGTCACTGTAGAAGTGATCCGCAATGCCTTCATCTCAATCGCCTCTCAGATGAACAACAACCTTGCCCGCGCCGCGTACACGCCGATCATCTACGAGATGAAAGACTGCTCGGTCGGGCTGTTCAACGCGAACGGCGCCTTGCTCGGACAAGCACCCGGCCTGCCGATCTTCTTGGGGAGCCTGGAAGTGGCCATCGAGGTCACGACCGAGCACTTCGGCGGCCCCGACATCTACCGACCCGGCGATGTCTACGCCGTCAACGATAGCTATCTCGTCGGCAGCCACCTCAACGACGTGAACGTGTTCTCGCCGATCTTTTTTGAAGGCGAACTCGTCGGTTTCGGGGCCACGAAGGCCCACTGGCTGGACATCGGCGCCAAGGATCCGAGCCAAGCGATGGATTCGACGTCGATCTACCAGGAGGGCTACCGGTTCGGTCCGATCCACCTGTACCGCGAAGGCGCTCCGGAGACGGGCGTGCTCGAGCTCCTGATGCGCAACAGCAGGCTTCCTCAGTCAATCTGGGGCGACATGCACGCCCAGGTGGCTGCGTGCCGCACCGGGGAACGCCGCTTCGGCGCGCTGCTGAAGCGGTTCGGCCGCCAGACCGTCGAGGAGGCCGCGGAGTCGGTCTTTGCTCAGTGCCGGCAGCTCGACAGCGAGGCGGTGGCCGCCATAGAAGACGGCGTGTACCGCGCTGAAGGAATGATGGACAGCTGGGGGCCGGGAGGCGACCCGGTGCCCGTTCGAGTTGCGGTGACCGTGGACGGGACCCGGATCACCCTTGATCTCGACGGTTCCGCCCCGCAGACGCCGGGATGTTTGAACTGCGGCTTCGCCCAGACCGTGGCCGCGGCCCGACTCGCCTACAAGCTGCTGATCAATCCCGCCATTCCGGTCACGGGTGGCACATTCCAGAATTTTCAGGTGCGTGCCCCGGAGGCGTCGGTTTTTGACGCTCGCGAGCCGGCCGCGTGCCAGTACTACTTCCCACATCTGGGGCTGATGATCGACCTTTTCATCAAGGCTCTGGCGCCGGTGCTTCCCGATGAGGTAGTCGGCGGCCAGCCAGCCGATCCGATGAACATCCTGTTCACCGGGACCGACCCCAAGACAGGCCAACAGTTCGTTTCCGGCGAGGCAACCGCTGTGGGGTGGGGCGCCCACTCCGGTGGCGACGGCACCAACGGCTTGATCAACTACGGCGGCGGCGACCTGAAGAACATCCCTGTGGAGGTGTTCGAGTCCCGCTACCCAATCCGCGTGCACTCTTACGCGCTCAGGCCCGATTCGGGTGGCGCAGGCCAGTTCCGCGGCGGCCTGGGAGTGGCACGCGAGTACGAAGTGCTGGCCGATGGCGTGAACGTCTCGACCTGGTTCGAGCGAACGCGCACTCCGGGTTGGGGACTCTTCGGCGGCGAGCCCGGCGCCGTCACCGAGGTGACGATGACAATCCCAAACTCCGCGAACGGAGACTCGAAAAACGGGGACTCCTCAATTCCCGGCTCCGCGCACGGAGACACGACAATGGGGCTGTTGAAAGTCAACCAGAAACCCGCCCCTCGCGGCACGCGCATCCGCGTCGCCACCGGCGGAGGCGGCGGCTACGGCGATCCCGCCGAACGCGACCCCGAGCGGCATCACGAAGACCTGCTTGACGGGTACGTGACGATATGACCGACGCTGCCAGAGCCATGACGAACCGCACTGCGAACAAGCCTGTGAGAGACCATGTGCGCGGTGATCGTGCGATCAGGATCGGGGCCCGCTATCCGAACGCGGGCGTTGCTCCGCTGGAGATCGGGCTTGCCGCAGCCGCGCGGCGCCTTGAGGACGCCGGGTTCGATTCGCTATGGACCAGCGACCATCTGGCCATGCCCGCAAGGCATCGCAGCGCGTATCCGTTCAGCGCCGACAGGCGGGTGCCGTGGCCAGCCGATACGGGCTGGTCCGACGCGATCGTCGCTTTGGGCATCGCCGCGGCGGCGACGAGTCGCATCGAGCTGGGCACGGCTGTGCTGGTGGCGCCGCTGCGCTCGCCGCTGGTCGCCGCCAAGCAGATGGCTAGCGTGTCTGTTGAGGCGGCGGGGCGGTGCGTTCTGGGCGTGGGCGTCGGCTGGCTCGAGGAAGAGTTCGACGCCGTGCAGGTCGCCTACACGCAGCGCGGCAGATTGCTCGACGCGTGGATGGACGTGGCGCGCCAGGTGTGGTCCGGTGTGCTCGGGGTCCGCGATGCGGACGACCTTTACTCTGTTCCCGTCGAGATGATCTGCCGTCCGACGCCGACAGAGCCCATCGGAATCCTCGTCGGCGGTCTCAGCGGCCCGGCGCGGCGCCGCGCAGGACGTCTCGGCGATGGCTGGGTCGCCTTGCAGTCCGTCGACGCGCTCGACCCACCGGCACTGGCCATGGGAATCGAGTCGGTTCGGGAGCACGCCCGCGCCGTCGGCCGCGACAGTTCGGAGATGCGGGTGGTGCTTCAGATCACGGGCTCCGCGGGCCGCACCGACGACATCGCGGGTCGGATCAGCGCTCTCGCGGAGGCGGGTGTGGATGACATCATCGTGGACGTCGAGTGGGACCACCCCGACAAGCCCAAACAGGCTTGCAGCGTGTTGCGCGCCGCGGCCCGTCTGTAGCCAAGCTGCCGGAGTCTTCCCGTGTCCGCAATTCGCTTTCGCCGCCCGCACTCTGCCACCCGTGTCATTTGTCGGCAACCGAGATGAACGCACTCTTCGCCACCAATCCACCAAAGCCAAAGGAGCACCCATGACCGAAACGCTTGAAACGCACGTGCACCGATTCGACGAAGCCGACTACGAGGCTCGGCGCCGTGCGCTCGATCCGGTGCTCGAGAACGCCGGAGTGGGGGTTATGTGGCTGCCGATCGGCGCTGATCTAGAGTACTTGACCGGTTTGGAACGCCGTGTGCCGACCTTCGGCGAGGTCAACTACGCCCACGGCTGGGTGGCCGGCGCGTTCTTGTCACCGGGTCGCGACCCAGTGTTCGTGCTGCCCCGCAACTATGTCGAGTTCGACCTGCCCGAAGGCGTGCCCGGCGAGGTCTACAGCGTGAGTGAACTCGACGACGGCCCTGCGATCTTCGCCCGCGTAGCCGCGGCGCAGCCACGCTCGGGGCGGCTCGCCATAGGCGCCCGCACCTGGGGGTCCGCGGTGCTTCGCCTTATGGAGGCCTTCGGCCGCAGGCAACTTGTCGACGGCACGCCGCTAGTGAACCGGCTGCGGCGCATCAAGAGCCCGCCGGAGCTGGCACTGATGCGTGAGGCCTGCCGCATCGCCGATGAGGCCATGCGCCGCACCGCAGGACGCGTCGACGTCGGCGTGACCGAGATGGACATCGCGGAGGAGGTGAACCACTACATGCTGCGCGAGGGTGCCCGCACATGGTCTTTCGACACCGCCGTGTGGTCAATGGGCCCACTGGACAGGCGCGACGCATCGGTGCGCGTGTCGCACAACCCACTAACCAAGCAGATGGGCGTGTCATTTGACTTCGGAGCGGTCTGGAACAGCTATTGCTCGGACTTCGGGCGCACCATCCACATCGGTCAACCCAGCGCCGAATACACCGAAGTTTACGAAATCGTCATGGCCGCCCAGCAGGCCGGCATCGACGCCGTGCGGCCTGGAGTCAAGGCATCAGACGTGCACCATGCCACCCGACAGGTGATCGTCGACGCCGGATACGGCGACTGGTTCCGGCATCGCACGGGCCACTGCATCGGCATGGACGTCCACGAGGAGCCCTACATCTCCGAAGAAGACGACACGCCGTTGCGGGCCGGGATGACGTTCACCATCGAACCCTCGGTGTTCTGGCCCGGCCGCGTTGGTGTACGCGTCGAGGACATAATTCTCTGCACCGAAACCGGCGGAGAGAAACTCAACCAGTACCCCACGACACTGCAAGCCAACGGCTGACGCAACCCGGCAGCCCAACACCAGCATCCCGACGCGGAAGACCCGTCCCGGCACCGCCCCTGGCGAGAGCCGGCTAGGTCAGCCAGCCACCGTCGACCACCAGCACGTGGCCGGTCACATACGCCGCGTCCCGCGACGACAGAAAATCCACCGCCGCAGCGATCTCAGACGGCTCTCCCAGCCGGCCGAGCGGAATCACTTCTCGGGCCTGGGCATCCAGAGCGTCGGCTCCGCCCGAGAACAGCGCTCTGGTGAGGTCGGTTTCAACGGTGCCGGGCGCCACCGCGTTGACGCGCACTCCGTAGGCCGCAAGTTCTCGCGCAGCGGCAACGGTTAGCATCCGGACCGCGCCCTTAGACGTGTCATAGACGGTCATCGGGGTTGTCGAGGCGGTGAACGCGGACGTGGACGCGACGTTCACGATCGATCCAGACCGGCGCGGGATCATCACCCGGGCGGCTGCCTGCAGCACAAAGAAGCAGGCCCTGACGTTGACAGCCATCAACTCGTCGTACAGCGCACGGGTCACCTCGGCAAGCGGAGAAGACCGGGCGATCCCAGCATTGTTGACGACGGTGCCGAGCGGCGTGCGTTCGTCGATCTCGGCGATCACCTCGCGCACCCGATAGACATCGGTCACGTCGAGCGCGACGGCGCGGGCGCGCATTCCGCTGTCGGTGATCCGGCGAGCGGCGCGGCGTGCCTCGTCGGCGTCGCGGTCGGCAAGAAGAACAGTGTCGCCGCGGGCGGCGAGGCGAACGGCGACAGCCCGCCCGATGCCACGGGCGGCGCCGGTCACCAAAGCCCCGCGGCCTGTCATGTCGTCGAAGCGGCGGGTCTCGCGGCCGCGGAGACCCCGAAGCCCGGACTCGGCCCAAAAACTGTCATAGCGATGACTTTCCGGGCGTGCCGGGCCAGGCTTACCTCCAGCTGTCTCCCGTCTGGAACAGCTCCAGCACCAGGCCGCCGACCTCCCGAGTGTCGAAGTACGCGAACCGGCCGCCGTCGTCGAACTGAGCGGTAGAGATCACCTCGAACCCCTTGCTCGCCATCAGCTCGATGTCGCGCTCGATGTCGTCGGTGTAAGCACAGATGTGTACCACGCCCTCACCGTGTTTCTCGAGGAACTCGGCTTGGATGCTGCGGCCCCGCACCGGTTGCATCAGCTCCAACTCGATGCGGCCCATCGGCGCGATTCTTCCTATGACTTCCGCGTCGGGTTCGAGCTTGCCGTAGATACGCCTGTCCAGGGCGTGCAACGAAGGGCCCTCGACGAAGGGCCCGATGCCGATGGCCTCATAGAAGGAGACGGCCTTGTTCATGTCGCTCACGACCACGCCGACCTGATAGGCGCGGTCCCACAAGCCGTTGAGTGGATTGGGTTCGTCCGTTTCCATGCCCATTTCCCATGCCTGTCTGTTCTGCTGTCGCACACTAAACTACCGGACGTGGCGATCGGCTTCGATATCGCAGATCGGACGCGTCTTCGCCTCTACCGGGCGATGGTCCGGGCCCGCCGCTTCGAGGAGTGTGTCCACCGGCTGTTCTTGGAGGGGCTCGTGAAGGGCACCACTCATCTGGGCATCGGCCAGGAAGCGGTTGCCGCCGGGTTCGCCGTGGCCATGCGGCCCGACGATCTGATGTTCTGTACCTACCGGGGCCATAACCACACTTTGCTGCGCGGCTCCCCCATGGATCGCCTGTTCGGAGAACTGCTCGGGCGAGCCAATGGTGTTTGCGGAGGCAAGGGTGGTTCGATGCATCTCACTGACGTCTCGGTTGGCGCGATGGGGTCCTACGCCATCGTCGGGGCGCACCTTCCGCTGGCATGCGGCGCTGCCTGGGCGGCGCAGGCACGGGAGTCGGGCCAGGTGGCAACCTGCTTTTTTGGTGACGGCGCTACCAATATCGGAGCGTTCCACGAGGCGCTGAACCTGGCAGCCGTGTGGTCGCTGCCCGTTGTGTTCGTGTGCGAGAACAACCTGTACATGGAGTACACCCCCATTGGCGATGTGACGCCCGTGGAGCATCCCGCAGCTGACCGTGCCGCCGCCTACGGGCTGCAGGGGATCATCGTTGACGGCAACGACGCCGATGAGGTGTTCGCGGTGGCCTGCCGTGCTTTCGACCGGGCCCGGGCCGGTGCCGGCCCCTCGGTGGTGGAGGCGAAGACCTACCGTCACACAGGTCACTCCCGCGCCGATCCCGGCGACTACCGGCCCGACGAAGAAGTCGAAGAATGGTTGGCCCGCGACCCGATCCCGGCGTACCGGGGCCGGCTGGAAGGCTCGGGTGTTGGCGCTGAAGTTCTCGACGGGATCGAAGCCGACGCCGACGCAGAGATCGAAGCAGCAGTCGCTGTGGCGCGGGCCGCTCCGACACCCGCCGCAGATGTGCTCCAGACACAGGTGTGGGCCGACGGAGGCTCCCAGTGGCGCACGTGACTCGGCGCAGATGACAGGGCACGCCTGACATGACGGAGATTACCTATCGCGCCGCGGTCGCCCGCGGCATTGCCCAGGAGATGGAACGCGACCCGAGCGTGTTCTTCATTGGTGAGGATGTGGCGGAGGCCGGTGGCGTGTTCAAGACCACCACCGGTCTGCTGAAGCGTTTCGGGCCTCAGCGGGTTCGCAACACGCCGATCTCCGAAGAGGCGATCACCGGCGCGCTGATGGGGGCGGCCATGAATGGCCTGCGCCCCATTGGCGAGATCATGTTCAGCGACTTTTTTGCAACATGTTGGGATATTGTCGCCAATCAGATCGCCAAGACCCGCTACATGACCGACGGCCAGGTGAAGCTGCCGCTGGTGATCCGCAGCGCGAACGGCGGTGGCGCCCGTTTTGGGAGTCAGCACTCCCAGGCCATCGAGAACTGGGCCATGGCCGTTCCCGGCCTGAAAGTGGCGGCGCCGTCCAACCCCCGCGATGTGGTCGGCTTGCTGGCCGCGGCGGTGCGCTGCGACGATCCGGTGATATTCCTCGAGCAGAAGTCGCTCTATCCCAGCAAGGGGCACGTCCCCGATGGGGAAGTGGTTGACGAACTCGGCACAGCAGTAGTGGCGCGGGCCGGCTCAGACGCCACCGTTGTCGCTCTAGCGGCGATGGTGCCCCGGGCGCTCGCGGCCGCCGAAGAACTCGCAACCGAAAGCATCGACGTCGAGGTGATCGACCTGCGTTCGCTGGTGCCCCTCGACGTGACCACCATTCTGGACAGCGTGGCCAAAACCTCGCATCTGGTGACGGTGGAGGAGACCCCGCGGCTTTGCGGTTGGGGTGCTGAGGTGTGTTCGATCGTCACCGAGGAGGGCTTCTGGAACCTCGACGGCCCGACGCTGCGGATCACCACACCGCACATCCCCCTGCCCGCTTCCGATGGCCTCGAAGACTTGGCGATGCCTTCGGCGGAGCGCATCGCGGCGGCGATCAGAGCCGGTTTGGACTAGCCGGTGGCGGCGGCTGCGATCCACTGATCGGCGGTGCCGGTGCCATTGCGCTGCCAGAAACGCCGTGAGTGACGATGGCAACGGTGCTGATTTGCGGGATCGGAGAGTTGGGGGGCTGGGCGCTGGAGTTCCTCGCGCGCTCACCGGACATCGACCGGATCGTCACCATGCGACGCTCGCCGCCGTCCGGGCCGAGCCGAGCAGCGCTGGCCGCTGTCGGCGCCGTGTTCCAAGACCGGCTTGTGCGTTGCGACCACAGGACCGGCGACGTGACCGACGTGGCTGCGACGGCCCGGATTCTGAGAGAGATCGAACCCGACGTGATCCTCGCCGCGGCGACGTTGCGCACACCCCGGGCGCTGGCCAACGTCACCGTCGACGCCGGCATCCGCAACATCCTGGAGCGAGCCGGTTTCGGAATGTGGCTACCGAACCATCTGCTGCCAGCGGCCCGGCTAACCGAGGCCGTCATGGAAGCTGAGCTCAACACCGCGATCGTCAACGCCGCCTTCCCCGACGTCGTCAACCCCGCCGTTTGGAAGCGGTTTGGACACGGCCCGATCGCCGGGGTCGGCAACGGCGAGGTGTCAGCTGCGGTGCTGGCTCATTACCTGGCAACCAGCTGGGCGGTGCCGCTCAGTGACGTGAAGGTGGCGCTTGTGGCCTCTCACGCGTTCTTGACCCTCGGCCCGCCGACACCTCACTGGGCAAGGCTCTGGGTACGAGGCCGTGACGTCACGGCCTCCGTCGACGTCGGCGCGGTCGTCGCCGCCTACCCCGAGCCCGTCGACTGGCGCAGGACACCTACGTTCTCGGTGTTCGCGGCCTCAGCCGTCGACAACATCACCAGCCTGCTGTCGCCACAGCCGCGCTACACGCACGTCACGGCCCCGAACGGCCTGCCGGGGAGCTACCCGGCGCACGTCTCGGCCGCGGGGATCGAGCTGGCGCTGCCCGAGGGGATCACTCCCGAGCAGGCGGCACGGGTCGCCGCGGCGGGCAACGCCCACAGCGGCATCGAACGCATCGATGGCGACGGCACGGTGGTCTTCACCGAAGGGGCGGCGGCGGCCATGTCCGAACTCGGCTATGACGGCGCGAGAGTCCGCTTCGAAGAACTCGAAGACCGCGTCCAGCAGTTGAACCGCCTGTTCACCCGAATCACCGCCACAGCCCGTTGAGCATGGCATCGCACCACCACGCCTCCCCGGCGCGGGCTGCCGTGGCGTGCCGAATAGACCCCGAGGCCATGCCGAATAGACCGCGATGATGCGCCGAAACATGTGAGGTGACTATGCCCGAATTCAATCGCAGGCCACTTGCGGGACTGTTCCCGCTGCTGCCACTCAGTCTCGACCCCGAAGGTGAAGTCGACGTGGCCGCTATTCGCCACAACATCGGCATCCTTGGCGAGTCTGGCGTCCCCGGCATGATCGTCTTCGGTTCAATGGGTCAGATGACGAACGTGTCGGAAGCTGAGTTCGACCGCGTGACCGAACTCACCGTCGCCGAAGGGCATCGCCACGGGCTGGCAGTGGTCGTTGGCAGCACGGCGGCGTATCAGCGCGAAGCGGTGCGCCGAGCCCGTTTCGCCGAACGCGCCGGCGCGGACGGCTCGATGCTGGCGGCGCCGTACGTGCTGCCTCTCACCGCGCGCCAAACAGTGGGGTTCTTCCGAGATGTCGCTGCCTCGCTCGACGGCGACATGGCGCTGATGCTCTACAATTATTCTCCACTGAACGGTGTGAACGTCACGTCTGATATGTGGGAGCTTCTGCTTGACGAACCCAACATCAAGGCGATCAAAGAGTCCAATTTCGCGCTGCCGCATTTTGATCAAATCCTTCTGACCATCGGCGACCGGGTCAACGTGTTCACCGGCAACGACCCAGCGTTCTTTCACGGCTCCGCGATGGGCGCGGCGGGAGCGACAGGCATCTTCTGCTGGGGCGGTCTGCGGGCCTCCAACCACTTCGTCGAGGAATGCCTGGAAGGCCGCCACTCCGACGTGTGGGTGCGGCAGACGTTCGAAGCCTTGCAGACTTGCTCGGCCGCCATCCGCACGCCGGATATGCCGCGGATGCTTTCCTTCGAGCACGGCTATTTGAATGCCATCGTCGAAATCGCGGGCGGCCGCGCCGGCGCGCCCCGCAAGCCTTACGGCGTGCTCCCCCCAGAGGCGATCAAACGCATCCGGGCGGCCATGCGTCCTCTCCGGCAAGTCGAACGCCGGACGCGGCGGCGATCCCGATGACGGCGTTCGAGGCCCATTCTCCGGCGGGCGATATGGCCGCCCCAGCAAGCCCACGCGCCCGATGACCGCTTTCGATCTGGACCCAGGCGAGTTGTTGTTCCTCAACCGGGAGTCGGTGGATCGGTTGCTCGATCCTGGAGCCGTTCTGCAACGCTGCGAGGACGCCTTCCGGTGGGTGGGGCAGGGAAAGGTCGATCAACGAAATCCGGTGAACCTGTACATCCATGACCGGCTCGGACCCGAGCCAGAGTTCGGTCACGGCGTAGTCCAGGCGTTTCCGGCGTTCGTCAAACCCTTGGACGTCGCCGCCGTCAAGTGGCTGGCATCATTCCGCAAGAACCCCCGCCGTGGCCTACCCGCGATTTCGGCCACGGGCGTGTTGAACAGCACAGTGACGGGCATGCCGTTGGCGATCTTCGACGCAACCAGCGTCACCAACTTCCGCACCGGAGGACATGCCGGCGTAGGCGCCAAGCACATGGCCCGGCCGGACTCCTCGACGGTGGCGATACTGGGCTGTGGCAACAACGGAGGGTCGCATCTGCGCACCATGGCAGAGATCTTCACCCTCGAGCAGGTGACCGTCTTCGACGTTCGTGCAGAGGCTCAGAGGGCGTTCGCCGCCGAGATGGGCGACATGCTCAGTGTGGAGGTGACTGAATCCGACAACGTGGAGGTGGCTGTGCGCGATGCTGACGTCATTTGCGTCACCACGACCGCGCCCGAGCCGGTGCTGTTCGAGCAGTGGGTGAAACCGGGCGCGCACGTGTGCGCCACAACGGGATTCCGGGACGTCGACGTGGGATGCGTGCGGCGTTTCGACAAGTTCGCCGTGGGCTGGTACGGAAGAGACCTTGAATGGATCGAAGGCTCCGAAACCGGACGCATCGGTGGGTTGGCCTCAGGGGCGCTCAGCCGGGCCGATATCTACGCGGACCTGGCCGGCGAGATCATTCCCGGCCACAAGCCCGGCCGCACCGGGGCCGCGGAGCGGACGATCATGAGCCACATGGGAATGCCGGCCCTCGACACCGCTGTGGCCGAGCTGCTCTACGCCGAAGCGCAAAGGACGGGCACGGGCGACGTCTTGCGTCTCTTCTGACGCTGACGGCGGTGGCGCAACATATAACGACGTGATGGGAATGGCGCGAAGATGAACAAACACCGAGCCGACATCGTGGTGATCGGGGCAGGAGTGGCAGGGACCAGCATCGGTTATCAGCTGGCCCGTCACTCCGACCGGCAGGTGATCATCGTTGATGCCAGAGCGCCGGTGGGGGGCATCTCGGGTCGGACGTTCGGGCAGATCCGCCAGCACTACTCCAACGAGCTGATGGTCCGCATGGCCATGCGGGGCTTCCACTGCATCCGCAACTGGGCCACAGAGGTGGGCTACGGCGATCCGGGATATGTGCGCCTGGGCTACCTGCTGCTGGTGACCGAAAATCAGATCGACGGCCTGCGGCGCAACATCGCGCTCGGCGCAGCGGCGGGCGTGGACACTCGCTTCGTGGACCCCGACGCCGTCGCCGGCATCGAGCCTCTGCTACGCACCAAAGACCTGGCCGGCGGCGCGTACGAACCCGACGGGGGCTATATCGATGTAACGAAGATGGTGCTGAGCTGGCTGGGCGCCGCAGCCGCCGCGGGTGCCATCGTGATGACCCCGACGGTGGTGGAGCGGATCGACACATCTGGTGGTGCCGTGACGGGCGTGACCCTGGCCTCCGGAGACGAGATCCAGGCACCCGTCGTGGTGGCCGCTACCGGAGCATGGGCTCGGGACCTGCTTGACCCGATAGGCGTGAGCGTACCCGTCGAGCGGCGCCGGCTCGACATGGCCATGCGCAGGCAACGGCCCGGCACGCCGCAGCTCCACTGCTGCGTCACCGACGGCAACTCCAACCTGGTGATCAGGCCCGACATGGGCCGTCACGTGCTGGCCGTGGCCTACCCGCCGGAGATGCCGGTAGTGGACGACCCGCTCGCCGACGCGGCGAAGGACGATCACCGACGTCACGGCGAGCACATCGACCGTGCTGTGCGCGAGCGGCTGCCCGGCATGGAGCTGGAAGACGAGCCCGTGGCGCTGATCAGCGGCGCTTACGACATCACGCCCGACTATCACCCAATCCTCGGCTGGGCCGACGAGATCTCCGATGTGAGCGGGCTGTACCTGGCCGTCGGCTTTTCAGGGCATGGGCTGAAGCTGTCGCCCACAGTCGGCGAGATCGCCGCCGCAGGGGTTCTCGGCGTCGACCAAGTCGGCAACGCGCCGCCGCTGGACGCCTCCGCGCTGCGCCCCAGCCGCTTCGCCGAGGGCGACCTGATGCACCTAACCTACGGACCCAGCGCCCGCGCCTAACCTGCCCAAGCGGCCCGGCCTGCTATCAAGCCACGCCGGTGGGCATGCTTGGTGTCTATGTCAGACTTTCTGGGTGGTGACTTCGCCGTAAGGTGTGACCCAGACTCTGACACGTTTCTCTTTAGTAGTGAGAACTACGATCAAATAAACCAGCAACCAAAGACCCGCTGTCATAAAGGACAGGATCACGTGTAGTGCGTGGTTTGGTCTCTTCCCTATAACTAGAGTGGCGGACCGGTCGCTTTGAACTTCGATTCTATATCCCATGTTGAGATATCCATCTATTACTCTGTTGAGGTCCACATTCGATTCTTCCATTTCTACCTTTGACCCTCCTAACGCATTAGCCGGCCACTCCAAGACCATAGCGTAACCCGTGACAATGAACAGACAGCTCAGCCGTCACAGCACCCTATGAGCATAGAGGGTAGAGCACAACTTATGAGCGCCGAACTGCTGACGCTGCTCCTGGGAATAAGGACAGAGAATGACGGCTCAAGTCGTTGAGGCCTCCTCAATCGCCAAGAGCGGGCGGCCCGAGTTCAACGAGGACGCTCTCGTGCTCAGCGACTCGGTCGTAGCAGTATTCGACGGTGAAACCGACAAGAGCGGCTCATCTCTCAGACCATCAGCAGGGCGACTGGCAGCTCTCACGCTGGCTGAGGCAGTGCTCGAGATCTCAGACACCGACACACCGGAGGTCGCCATCAAGCGACTCCACGAAGCCCTGACGGGCCTTGCCAGCGCTTACTTCGAGCTGGTGGCCGTGGGCGCGTTCTTGCATCTTCGCACTCGCAGGATCGTCCGGGTTGGCGATGTGGCCGTCGGCATCAACACACGTCCGCAGCTTCCGTCGAAGCAGATCGACGTCATCGCTGCCAAGGCCCGCGCCGCGTTGCTCGAATCGCGCCTCAGAGCGGGTCACAACCTTGATGATCTAAGAGCAACCGACCCGGGTCGAGAGATGATCCTGCCGTTACTGCGCGCCGCTCGGCAATGGCGCAACGTCGCCGGATCGACATACGGGTTTGCCGCAATCGACGGATGCGGAACGCCCGACAGCCTGATCGAAGTGTTCAACGCGCCGCGCGGCAGCGAGGTGATCTTGGCGACGGACGGGTATCCGGGCGCCGGTCGCACCCTGGCGCAGAGCGAGGCCGCTCTGGCGGTAGTAATCAGGTCCGACCCGCTTCGGATCGCTGATCCGCCGGGCACGAGAGCCGTGCAGCCGGGCCACTTCAGCTTCGACGACCGCACCTACGTGCGTCTGAAGCTGTGAGCCGGCCCGACTGAGACCATAGAGCGAACCAGCCACCCGCTCAAGCTCAAGTCGCCAGTTTGGTCAACCGCTGACAGGGCCGCCACCGCTGGACGTCCGAGCGCTCCGACCGGAGTGCTTCGCTGAGGGCGGATCTGATGCACTTGACCTACGGCCCCAGCGCCCGTGCCTGACGCCTACCGGTCTATCTCACCGAGCGGTGCCCCTAAAGTTGAGTCAAATGGTTTGCTTGTCTTCGCCGGTTTCCTTGTCTTTGCCATCTCTTTTGTGTAGGTAGCGTGCCCGAAGGGTCTTCAGCGGCATGGGCTCTCCCGAGACTCTCACTGCCCAAAAGTCCCAGCCAGGACACTCTACACCACCTTTAGCAGCTTTCCCAGCAGCAGAAGGAGTATCGTAAGCCTTGCCCTTGTATTCAATCTTACCTTCAGCAGTTATGTAGGCTACTGCTGGCCACTTAGCAATAGCTGATTCAAGCTGAGTCCCATCATTAATAGACTTGATGGAATTACAATCTATGAGATCCTTGACGGTCACACCGTAATACCGTTTTTGACTTCCGGATCGCGGAGTCATATGATCGGCAGTGTCAGCCTTCTCGATGCCACCTTCGTCCACTTTATCGTCACCTTCGTCCTTCTCGATCACTTCATCTGCTGTAGATGTATCGTGACCGAGCAGTGCAAGCAGGCCAACCACGGGTTTGATCAGACTCCGGAGTATCTGGCGCTCATATTGCTCCAGCGTATCATCTGTCGAGCGGCTCTTATTAACTAGAACTGCCGTTTCAGCTGAATCCAGCTCGTCATAGAGATGACCCTCAAGCCAGCCAACTTCTGCCGAGTTGAAACCCTCTGGTGTGTTGCGCTTAACCAACAGAACTCGATACCAATCCGGCTTCTTCGTATAGTGGCTCTTGAGACGCTTATTGAGCCCGTTAGCAGTTTTTCCTACATAAGCGCGCCATATTCCATCGGAGTTATGGCGATACAACAGAATATAGACACCCGTCTTGGACCATTCGCCAACAAGGCTTCCAACCTGCGGTCGATCGATTACCCGCATGCGCAACGCTGTCAATCTGTCGATCACAGTGACAGGTCCTGAATCCTCCCCAGGCACAGGCACCAGCGTCGTATAAGGAATCCGGTCGACTTGCGATTGGATGCTATTGTTCATGATCAGATGCTACCGCTCATACGGATCGCGTGCGTCGATCTTCAAAAAGGCACCGAGAGCCGATCGCAGGCTGCAGAGAACTGATGACGCCGCGAAGGGTTAGCTCCAGGGATAGGGGGAGTTGCTCACGGGATGTAGCCGGCCTGCTGCGTAGCGCGAATAGCGGAAGGGCTCAAGCAGCGACTGCGGCTCACCTAGCAGCTCTTTAGCCACCAGCGCGCCCACGCCGATCATCTTGTAGCCGTG
This sequence comes from Acidimicrobiales bacterium, assembly GCA_965214945.1. Classification (GTDB taxonomy): domain Bacteria; phylum Actinomycetota; class Acidimicrobiia; order Acidimicrobiales; family Aldehydirespiratoraceae; genus JAAXHB01. Next base: position 2,838,711 of record OZ244029.1, read on the forward strand.
GTTAGAGTCGGCGATGAAGTACACGTTGTCGGCGAAGGTGTCGAACACCGGGAAGTTGTCCGGTGTGAAGCTGCCGATGCCGCCTGAGGGCTCCCGGCTCATGAGATGTGACTTACCCTCGAAACGCTTCTGGCAGTGGGCCAGCGCAGCGCTCCAGGTGCGATAGAAGTCGTCGCCCACCACGAAGTCTGGCGATGCAGGCCCGTAGGGATCCACCGCCACCTCATCCGCAGGCTTGTCCACCACATAGGGCATGTACCCGCCCTGCACCCCACCGAAGTTGAAGTCGGGCTTGTAGTAAATACCCCACGGCCCCTCTGTCACCAACCCCGCCTCGTCATAAAGCGGGGCATCGGTGTCGACGTGCACCACCGAGGGCATGTTGCCGTCGTTATCGGTGAGATAGCCAGGATCCACCTTGAGGGTGCCCTCCTGCAGGCACACGTAAGTCCAGGTGGGCCGACTGTGGACTACGCCATCACCCGCCAACACGTCGGTGACGGTCGGCAACTCCAGCATCGCCCAGAGATGCTGCACCCACGGGCCCACAGCCACCACCACCTGCTCCACCGACACCGGCCCCCGGTCGGTGAGCACCGCAGCAACCGCGCCCGAGGCGTCGCGGTCGAACCCGGTGACCGTCACGCCGCTCACTACGCGGGCACCCGCAGTCTCCGCTTTGCCCAGCAGCCCCTTCAGCGACGCCATGTTGTTGGCGTAGCCCCCGCGGTGCTCGTGCAACACGCTGGTGATGCCCTGCGCCTGCCAGTCGTCGAAGATGCCGCGCATGTAGCGGCGGCTCGCCGCGGCACCCTCCACGAAAGTCGACGCGTACCCGATGGCTTTTTGCTGCTCGTAGATCGTGCCTACATCGGCGCGCATCGCTTCGTGGCTGATCTGCATATACCCCACCGGGTGGTAAGAAAAAGCCTCCGGGTCGCTGTCCCACACGCTCACCGAATGTGCCATCAGCTCGCGCATCGCCGGCTGGAAATAGTTGTTGCGGATCACGCCGCAGGCAATACCCGAAGGCCCCGCCCCGACGCCGGTCTTGTCGATTACCACCACGTCGTCGCCCGAGCCCCGACCGGAAGCCTTCAGGTCGCGGGCCAGGTTCCACGCTGTGGACAGTCCGTGAATGCCCGCGCCAATGATCAGGTAGCGAACTGAAGAAGGAAGGCTCATCGTGCGTGTCCGGCTCGGTGACCGTCTGCTAGCCCGACGCGGGAAACCCCGGCTGAGCCGCTCAATGGCCCGCCGGCGCGGTCCAGCCCTCGAGCTCGGACGGCTTCCAGTCGTCGCCGACTACCCGCGATTCGTCGACCCACGGCCCGAGTTCCACCTGGGGGAACTTGCAATGGACGTCCTTCAGAGCGATGCCGTAAGAGTTGCCGGACTGAAGGTGCTTGATTAGCACCTTGCGGGCGATCTCGTCTTCGCGGCCTTCCGGAATCGGGAAGTAGATCTTCAGGAACGAGTTCGAGTAGCGGTCGAACACCGCCGGCACGCCGTCCTCCACCAGCAGGTTGATGTCCTCAAGCCAGTTGATGTCGGGGCCGGGAGTGGCCGCCAGCAGGTCTACGCCCTCCACTAGTGACATGTCCTGCTGGTAGGCGAAGCGTTTGCCCGCCAGCACCTCCGCGTCGATGGCGACGGTGCGGGTCTCCCGCGGATTCTCCCCGGTGCTTGCCGATCCCGCCATGTCAGATGCCTCCGTCGATCACGTACTTGTCGAACAGTTCCCGTATTTCCCGGATCGCCCGATCCTCGGTGACGCCGGGAATGTAATCGGTGCCCGCCAGCGGCACTTTGGCCATCGCCGCCGCTTCGGTCGTGAGAGCGGCCAAGTCTTCGGGCTCCAGCGAGTGGATGTCGGTCTTTCCGCAGGCCCGGGCCAGCATCTGCACCTCCATCGTGAGCGTGATCAGGAAGTTGTAAACCCGCAGGGCGGCCTCGTCGGGATCGAGGCGCTTGCGCAGCTCCACATCCTGGGTCGCTACGCCCACCGGACAGCGCCCGGTGTGGCAGTGATAGCACTCCCCGGCAGGCACGCCGACAGTGCCCTCGTAGTCGGTCACCCCGGGGATCTCCTTGTTGCAGTTCAGCGCCATCAGCGCGGCTGTTCCCAAAGCGATGGCATCAGCACCCAGAGCAAGGCATTTGGCCACATCGCCTCCGTTGCGGATGCCACCGGCCACCACCAGGTCGATGTCATCGGCGAGGCCCACGTCCTCCAAGGCCCGCCGCGCTTCGGGTATGGCCGCCATCAACGGGATGCCGGTCTCCTCCGTAGCGAGATGCGGCCCGGCGCCGGTGCCGCCCTCCGCGCCGTCGAGGTAGATGATGTCGGGGCCGCACTTGGCCGCCATGCGCACGTCGTCGTACACGCGGGCCGCGCCCAGCTTGAGCTGGATTGGGATCTGATAGTCCGTGGCCTCGCGTATCTCCTGGATCTTCAGCGACAGGTCGTCGGGGCCGAGCCAGTCGGGGTGCCTCGCCGGTGACCGTTGGTCGATTCCGGCGGGAAGCGACCGCATCTCGGCAACCTGCTCGGTGACCTTCTGGCCCATCAGATGCCCGCCGAGGCCGACTTTGCAGCCCTGCCCGATGAAGAACTCCACCGCGTCGGCCAGCATCAGGTGATGCGGATTGAAACCGTAGCGGCTCTGAATGAGCTGGTAGTACCACTTGGTTGACAGGTCGCGCTCCGGCGGAATCATGCCGCCCTCGCCGGAGCAGGTGGCGGTGCCAGCCATCGACGCGCCTTTGGCGAGCGCCATCTTTGCCTCCAGCGACAGCGCACCAAAGCTCATACCGGTGATGTACACGGGAATGTCGAGTTCCAGCGGCTTACTAGCGAAGCGGGCACCAAGCACAGTCTTGGTCTCGCACTTCTCGCGGTAGCCCTCGATCACGAACCTGGTGAGCGTCCCCGGTAGGAATACCAGTTCGTCCCAGTGGGGGATCTTCTTGAAGATCGAAAAGCCCCGCATCCTGTATCGGCCCAGCTGCGCCTTCACGTGGATGTCGTTGATCACGGTCGGCGTGAAAATCCGACTCTGACCCAGCACATCGGTGCTGCGGTTGACGGCGCTGCTGGTCTCGGTGCTCATGTCAGCCACTTCATGCCTCCTGCTTCATGCCTCCTGCTTCGTGCGCCCTGCTAAAGGCGTTCTGCCCATATCCCGCTTGAGCCCGGATACGAACCGCTCCGGCCCATATCCCGCTTGACCGTCCGGTTCAGATCTGCCGGGTTCAGATCACGAGCTTGCGCTCGGACGGCTCCAGCGAGTCGTAGTTGTGGAGCTGCTTGCCGCAGACAAACTTCTGGAACTCCGGCGGGCTGCCGAGGTTGTGGATCCTGAATTTGCGCTCGATCAGCTCGGTGTCGGCGTCAGTCCACTCACCGGGAACACAGTCGATCCCCAGCGAGCGGACCTTCCCGGCGACGTAGAGGGTTCCGTCGTACATCGAGTCGCCGAGGCTCGCCCCGGCGTTGCCGCAGATGATCTGACGGCCCCGCTGCATCATGAAGCCGGTGTTGATGCCCACGTTGCCGAGCACGATGATCGTGCCGCCCTTCTGGTCGATGCCGGTGCGCGCGCCGACGTCGCCCTTGACGATCAGGTCACCGCCGCGGATCGCGGCACCAGTGAGCGAGCCGGCGCCTCGCTCAACCGTTACCACGCCCGACATCATGTTCTCGGCGACCGACCAGCCCACCCGGCCGTTGATGGTCACCTCGGGCCCGTCTATCAGCCCGCACGCGAACCAGCCAGGGCTGCCCTCAAAATGGATGCGGCAGCGCTTGAGGATGCCCACTGCCAGCGAGTGCTTGGACGCCGGGTTGAGCACGGTCACGTCGCCGATGTCGCGGTGGTAGATCAGATGGCGCAGCGCCATGTTGATCTGGCGGATGGTCAGGTCCGTGGCGTCGAAGCGGGCTCTGGCGCCGTCGACCTCGATGTTGTCGGGCAGCTCGGCGAAAGGCTCTACCAGCCCCCGGGCGTCGTAGGTGACACCGCTGCGCGAACCTAAACTTGCCACACCAGCACCTCTCGCTCGTAGGGGTCTCGGGTCTCCACCTCGCGCTTCACAAGAGCCCGGATGGCGACCTCCTCGGTGGCAACCGCCACAAGTTCGTCGGCCTCGAACAGCACCAGCGGCTTGGCGGCCATCTCGTCTTTAGCCACGCCCAGCTCACGTCCGGTGACGCACACGTAGGTGAACACACCGTCGAGGTCGTCGAGGCTGTTCTTCATCGCCGTCTCAAGCGACAGCCCGCCCGACATCTGCTCGGCTAGATAGACCGCAATGATCTCAGAGTCGCATTCACTCTGGAACCGGTGACCGGACTGCTCAAGGCGACGTTTCCACTGGTGATAGTTGGTGAGCTGGCCGTTGTGCACCACCGCCACATCGGCGAACGGATACGCCCAATAAGGATGGGCGCTGGCCAGATCGACCTCCGACTCGGTGGCCATGCGCACGTGGCCGATGCCGTGAGTGCCCCGGAAATCGCCGAGCCCGTACTGGTCGCTGACGGTGGCGGCGTCGCCCAGGTCTTTGATGATCTCCAGAGAGCTGCCCAGCGATAGCACCTCGCATCCCGGCACATCCTCGAGGTAGTCGGCCAGCGGCTTCAGGTCACCGCTGTAGCGGATCACGGCCCTGAAGGCGTAGCCGGTGTCGTTGGTGACCGCCGCCACCTCGGCGCCGATCTTGGCGAGGCGGCTCTCCACTTCGGCCCGGCTGCGCTCAAGCCGCTCGGCCATGCCAAAGCCGGTGCTCTTGTTGGGCTCCGCCAACACGAACCGGATCACCACAAAATCGCCCGGCGGGCCGTACAACGCGTACCCGGTGGAGTCCGGACCGCGGTGCTTCATGGACTGAAGCATCGCAGTGAGCTCCGCGCCTATGTCAGACGCGCCGTCCCGGTGGATAACTCCTGCAATGCCGCACATGACTGCCTCCTAACGTCTGGGGCTGGGTTGTCTGCTAGATCTAGGGGGATTAGCTGCTTCGCTACTGAGACGACTGGCAGGCTCCGCGCCGGGGCCCAGCCGATGCTCACGGCAGGACGTCGAGGTACTCCTCCACATCCCAGTCCGACACTGTGGCTAGGAAGCGCTCCCACTCGTCGCGCTTGTAGTGCTCAAAGACGGTCCACATCTCGCCTGGCAAGGCGCTGCGCACTACGTCATCGGAGCGCAGGGCCTCGAGCGCCTCGCCCAAGCTCAACGGCACCTTCTCGACCTTCTTCTCGGCGGCGATGGCCTCGTAGATGTTGCGCTCCTCGGGCTGGCCGGGATCGAGGCTGCGGTCGAGGCCATCGTCCATGGCCTTGAGCAGGCCAGCGAACGACAAGTACGGGTTCACCGCGGAGTCGACCGAGCGGTACTCGAAACGTCCGGGAGCGCTCACCCGCAAGGCGGTCGTGCGATTCTGGAATCCCCAGTCGGCGTAGACCGGCGCCCAGAACCCGGTGTCCCAGAGCCGACGGTAGGAGTTCACTGTCGGCGAGGTCAGACAGGTCAGCGCCCGGACGTGCTCGAGGATGCCGCCGATGGCTTTCATGCCGACAGGCCCGGGCAGCTGCGGATTGTCGCCCTCGGGCATGAACTTGTTGTCGTCGCCTGCCCACAGCGAGATGTTGTGGTGGCAGCCGTTGGCCGACACGCCCATAAACGGCTTAGGCATGAAGCACGGGAAGGCGCCAAGCTCGCGGCCTACCTGCTTGCAGACCTGACGGTAGGTGGTGAGCCGGTCGGCGGTCTCCTCGGCGCGGTCGAACATGAAATTCAGCTCGAGCTGGCCGGGGGCGTCCTCGTGGTCGCCCTGGATCATGTCGAGGCCCATCGCCTCGCTGTACTCGACCACCCTGTGGATCAGCGGCTGCAACTCGGCGAACTGGTCGATGTGGTAGCAGTTCGGCTTGGTCATGCCCTCCACGGTGGGCTTGCCGTCGGCGTCGGCCTTGAGCCACATCATCTCGGGCTCGCAGCCGGCGCGGAGGTGGAGGCCGTGTTTGGCCTCGAACTCTGCGTGTATGCGCTTGAGGTTGCCGCGGCAGTCCGATGTGAGGAACGCTCCGCCGTCGACCTCCTCTTCGCGTCCGCGGAACAGCGTGCACCACACTCGTGCCGTCTTGGGGTCCCACGGCAGTCGCATGAACGTCTCGGGCTCGGCGATGCCGACCAGCTCGCGGGCTTCGGGGCCGTAACCGATGTAGTTGCCGTGGCGGTCGATGAACAGGTTGGCCGTGGAACCGTAGACGAGCTGGAAGCCCCGCCGGGCTATCACCCCAAAGTGTTTGGCCGGGATGCCCTTGCCCATGATCCGGCCCGTCACTGAAACGAACTGGCAGTACAGGTACTGGATGCCGTCTCGCTTGATGCGAGCCTCCACTTCGGCGATCTGCTCGGAACGGCCGTCAGCTTCGACGAACTTCTCGAGATCGGTGGCCATGTGCTGTGTCTCCTCGGTCGGGTTGTGCTGGGTCGGGTGTTGCCTGGCAGGGTGCGTCTCCGAGCACGCCCACCCTGAACATGTCTACTCAGGGTGGGTATGTCTTTACTCAGAGTAGCGATTCTTTCCTCACAGTAGCGAATTGTCCGAGAGCACGCCAACCGGGTAGGTGCCTTCGATGTCCGCTGCGAGGAGCTGATCGGGTGACGAACACAGCACAAATTCCATGCTTGTCAACCGGTACAGTGCCCTCGATGTCCGCTGTGAGAGCTCCGATCACCGCAGCAGCTATGCGGCCGTGAAGGGCCGACAGGCCATCGCCGAGGCGATCCGTGCAGCGGGCATCGACACGGTGTTCACGGTGCCGGGTGGGCATTTCCTGCCGACCTACCACGAACTCGGCCGTCTCGGTGCCACCGCGGTGGTGACAGCTCGCCACGAACAGGGCGCCGGTTACATGGCCTCGGGCTATGCCCTGGCCTCCCGCCGGCCTGGGGTGGTGTTCGCGGGAGCGCCGGGGCCGGGCGCCACGAACCTCGTGACCGCCGTCGCCAACGCGCAAGCGGACTCGATCCCGCTGCTGGTGCTCACCGCCCAAGTCGATCAGCGCTACGTGAACCGCAACATCTTGCAGCACTGCGACAACCTCGGCCTGCTAGCGCCTTTCGCTAAAGCGTCATGGCAGGCGGTCGCAGCCGAGGAGCTTCCAAGGCTTCTGGCGGCCGGGCTTCAGCTCGCCGCGGAGGGCCGTCCCGGGCCGGTCCACATCGCCTTGCCGCAAAACCTCCAGGCTGCATACGCAGAGCGCGCTGCTGGGGTGGCTGTGGCGAAGACTTCGCCGGGCCCTCTTGCGCGGCACCACGTCGAGGAGTTGCTCGAGCGGATCGCAGGATCGGCTCGTCCCGCCCTGCTTGCGGGCCACGGTGTGCTGCGCGCCGGGGCCACACGCCAGCTGCGAGAGGTGGGCGAGCTGCTCGGCGCGCCCGTCGCCACCAGCAGATCGGGCATCGGCGCCATTTCCACGTCGCATCCGCTGAGCGTGGGGATGCTCGGCTTCTACGGCACGGTGACGGCCCGCCAAGCCGTACGTGAGGCGGATCTGGTGCTTGTTGTGGGCTGCGCGCTCGGCGAGCAGACCACGTTCGGCTGGCGCAGCGACCTCTTCGCGGGCGGCGCCGCTTTGGTGCACCTCGACGCGGACGCGTCGCAGGTCAACCGGAACTATCCCGCCGATGTGGGTGTCGTCTGTGACGCCCGCGCCGTCCTTAGCGCTCTCGCGAGCGCGCTGAGGGCGTCCTGCGAACCCGTCGGCTCCGAACGCGGCAACGGCCCGAGGCAGCCTTGGTTCGGGCGCAGGCCTGAGCGGTTCGGGCCGCAGAACGACCCCGCCAGGGGCCTCAGCGCCGCCCAGGTACTACAGGCGGTCAACGAAGCACGCCGCATCGACCCGGTGATGGCCGACATGATGGTCTCCGGCGACATCGGCAACCACCGCCTGTGGATGTGCGATCAGCTTGACGTGACCCGTCCTGAGGGTCTGTTGCAGTCGTGCGAGTTTGACGCGATGGGCTTCAGCCTGCCAGCGGCCATCGGCGCAGCCGTAGCCGAGCCCGGCACCAAGGTTGTCTCAATCTCCGGCGACGGAGGGTTCGTCCACACCATGGGCGAGCTATCGGTGGCCGCAGAGCTGGGCCTCAGCGTCGTGGCGGTGGTGTTCACCGACGGAGCGCTGGGAATATTGCGCCATCAGGCAGAGGGCTTCTTCGGCGAAGATCACTTCGTGCGGCTCGCGCCGATCGACTTCGCGGCTGTGGCCGAAGCCTTCGGCGTGCCGGCTCGCCGTGTCAGCTCCGACGACGAGCTGGCGGGCGCGGTCGGCTGGGCAATGTCGGCTTCCGGGCCGGTGCTGCTGTCGGTGGACATCGACCCCGATGAGGTGTTCCCGCCGCTACGCGCCAAAATCGACCAGCGCAAGCTCGACCTTCTCGGTCACCGCGGGCCCGGCTCCCCGACATGCCCGGCCGGGTCTGAGAGCCATCCAGATGTGAACTGAACCGTGCCATTTCCTCCACCTGTCTGAGCCTGTCTTTGTGAGGCGCAGCCCATGCTTTCTTCAGTGGCTGGCGTTGCGTTAGCACCAGCATCAGCACCACCCGAAAGCGGATAGATCGGATCCCGTGAAACCCCCGGCTGGTTACAGTTGTCAGGTGGATCCGATCCCGCGGTCGGCTTGGCTGACTCTGTCAGTCGTGTCGGCGGCGGTGTTCATGGTGAGCATCGAACTCACGATCATCTCCTTGGCGCTTCCTAAGATCCGGGCCGCGTTAAGCGGCTCCACACCCGCCGCGCTGTCTTGGGTGGTGAACGCCTACAGCATCACGGTGGCCGCGTTGTTGCTGCTGTCGGGCTGGCTTGCCGACCGCTTCGGCCGGCGGCGGATCTTCCTGACGGGCCTGGCGATATTCGCGCTGGGCTCGATCGCCGCGGGCGCAGCTTCCAACATCCCGATGCTCGTAGCGGCCCGCTCTCTTCAGGCCGTCGGCGGATCTATGCAGTTCCCCTCTGGGCTGGCCCTGCTGCTCACCTCCTTCCCCCGCTCACGCCACCAGCTGGCCATCGGCTCATGGGGCGCCATGGGGGGCCTGGCCGCGGCGCTGGGGCCCACAGCCGGGGCGCTGCTCATCGAGGGCTTCGGCTGGCGCGCGGTGTTCTTCGTCAACGTCCCGGTCGCGGCCGTGGCTTTGGTGTTGGGGGCTCGCAGCCTTAGGGAGAGCACGGTGGAAGACGTCGCGGCCAGAGTCGACATGGTCGGCGTGCCTCTGGCCTCCATCGGCGTGGCTGCCGTCATTCTCGGCATCGTGCAAGGCGAAACGTGGGGCTGGACTTCGGTGTCGACCATCACCGCGTTCAGTGCTGGGGGCCTAATGATCGCCGGCTTCGCCGCCCGGAGCCTGCGCCACCCGGCGCCCCTGTTTGATCTGGAGCTACTGCGCATTCGCTCGTTCTTGCTGGGCAACCTGGGCTCGCTCTTCTTCAGTGTCGCCTTCTTCGCCATGCTGGTGCCGCTGCCGTCATACCTACAGGACGTGTGGGGCTGGTCTGTGGTCGAGACCGGCTTTGCCGTCGCGCCTGGGCCCCTGGTTTCCTTTCTGGTGTCGCCTCAGGCGGGGCGGCTGGCGGACCGGATCGGCAACTCGTCGATCCTCACGGTGGGAGCGATCTGCGGCGCGATCGGGCTGTTGTTACTCCAGTTGACGATCACCGCGGAGCCGTCGCTGGGGCGGCTGCTGGCGGGGACCTTGCTCGTTGGGGTGGCCGCGGGCACCGGGTTCGCTCAGTTGGTGGGGGCTGCTTTGCGCGACGTACCAGCCCACCGGTACGCCATGGCCATGGCAGGGCGCACCACGTTCTTTCAGCTCTCGGTGGCTTTCGCCATAGCCACGGCGTTCGCCCTTATAGGCATGCCCGCCAGCCCCGACGCCGCCCTGTCTGCTTACAAGACAGTGTGGGCCGTGTGCATGACCGGGTATCTCTGCAACGTGGTGCTTTTTGGTGTTGTATATCCCAAACGGCTGCAGCGCCTGCGCAGAGGTCGGCTGCCTAAAGTGCCGGCGTGAAGTCTGGCATCTTTTGCGAGCACCGGCCGGGTGTGTTCGCGGGCACCAACGCGCGGAGGCCGTCGTGAAGTTCGGCATCTTTTATGAGCATCAGCTTCCCCGACCGTGGAAGAACGGCGACGAGCACCGTCTGCTAACCGAGGCGCTCGAGCAGGTGGAGCTAGCCGACCGGCTCGGCTTCCACTGCGCCTGGGAGGTGGAGCACCACTTCTTGGAGGAGTACTCGCACTCCTCGGCGCCGGAGGTATTCCTTGCTGCGTGCAGCCAGCGCACCGAGCGAATCCGCCTCGGCCACGGCATCGTGCAGATGCCGCCGCGCTACAACCACCCCGCCCGCGTGGCGGAGCGGATCGCCACGCTCGACCTGGTATCCGACGGGCGGGTGGAGTTCGGAACCGGCGAGTCGTCCGCGGTGCTTGAGCTCGGCGGGTTCGGGGTTACTCCCGATAACAAGCGCCCGGCGTGGGCCGAAGCGGTTGAGCAGTGCTGCAACATGATGACGATGGACCCGTACCCGGGCTTTGAGGGTGAGTACTTCTCAATGCCATGCCGCAACGTGGTGCCTAAGCCGCTGCAGAAGCCGCACCCGCCGCTGTGGGTGGCGTGCTCGAACCGCGAGACAATCAAGCTCGCGGCGCGTCTGGGCATGGGGGCGCTGACGTTCTCCTTCATCGACCCGTCAGAGGCGGCGATGTGGGTGGACGACTACTACCGCATCCTGACGGACGAATGCGTTCCTATCGGGCACGCCGTCAACGCCAACATCGCCATGGTCACGGGCCTGTCGGTTCACCCTGACGAGGCTGAGGCCAAGCGTCGAGGCCTGGATGGCTTCCGGTTCTTCGGGTACGGACTCGGCCATCACTACCTGTTCGGGCGCCACAAGCCGGGGCGAACCGACATCTGGGCCGCGTATGAGGCGGTCAAGCACACCATGGGCACCGACGGCGAGCGCAGCGGCATCGGTACGCCCGAGCAGGTCCGCTGCCATCTGCGCGCCTACGCCGAGGCAGGGGTGGATCAGGTGGTGTTCGTGCAGCAAGGCGGACGGAACCGCCACGACCACATCTGCGAAAGCCTGGAGCTTTTTGCCCGCGAGGTGATGCCCGAGCTCGTCGACGGTGAAGAGGCCCGTGAGGCGTCCAAGGCGGTCCGGTTGGCGCCTGGCATCGCCGAGGCGATGGCCCGGCGCACGCCCATGCCCGCCCTCGCCGACCATGAGATTCCCGTGTTTGAGGCGCTGGGCCGAAGCTTCACCGCGACGCTCACGCCTGAGAAGGCAGCCGAGGCGGCGGACACCATCGACAAGTGGTCGAGATCGGGCACCCCGCTGCACGTACCCGACGATTTCAAGTCCGATCACGGCGGGCGCCGATGACATAAGGCGACCGGCCGCTATGGCATCTCAGGCGGACATGGCCGGAGCGGACCTGGCCGGTCCGCCCGGTTTGTTAGGCCGGTCGAGCCAGCTTGTCGGGGGTGGGGTTGTGGATGCCGAGCATCACGGCCAGCGCCTCTGTCACCTGGTTGCCCACAGCGGGGTTCATCTCGGGCGGAATCATCCCGACGTTGGTCATCCGGTCGCCGAGGCGGATGAAGATATGGCAGAAGCGCATCGCGCCGAACACTTCCCAGTAGCGAGGATCGCGAACCTCGCGGCCCGAGACGCGCTCGTAGTGCTCGATCATCTCAGCGCGGGTGGGGTAGCCCTCGAGTCGCTCGATTCCGAAGTCGTCAAACGACATGCGGTCGAACATCAGCCACCACCCCATGTCGGCCTCGGTCGGGCTGAGAGCGCAGGCCTCCCAGTCGAGCACCGCGGCCGGCCTGTAGTCCTGCCAGATCACATTGCCGATCCGGGCGTCGCCCCAGGTGAACCCGAAGCGCTCGTCGCCAGGATCGTTGGCGGTCAGCCAGTCGAGCACGGCGAACAGCACCGGATGCTCTCGGCCTGCCAGCTCCACGACAGCGGCGCGGCGGTAGAGGTTGATCTGCAGGTCGACGGAAGGCCCTGCGCCGTTACTGGGGTCCAACCACTCCAGCGCCGGGCTGCGCCAGTCTAGAGAATGAACTCCGGCCATCGCCTCGATGCCTGCGAACACCATCCGGCGGCGCTGCTCGGGCGTCGCCTCCTCCGCTACGAAACCCGACCGTGTATAGCGGGGGACGTCGGTGGCCACTTGACCTGTCACGAACTCCATAACGAAGAACGGCCGTCCCAACACACTGGGGTCGGGCTCGTATCCCACTATCGGCGGAATAGGCGTCGACGGCAGGTCCGCATCGGCGATCATGTTCATCACTTTGTGCTGGACCTCCACCGACACCGCGCACTGCGGCGTTTGAAGCGGGAACATCCCTCCGTCGTAGGGCTCGACACGAGCGACAAAGCGCTTGCGTTGGCGGCGGCCCTGACGAGTCCAGACCGTGTCGAACATCACCGTCTCGTTGGAGAACCCGGTGGCTCTGGGGATCTCCATGTCTGCGATCGAGACGTCTCGCGCTCCGTGGAGCGCTCCCTCCATCCAGCGGCGTAGCGCAGCTTCGTAGTGGCTTCGGTCAGTCTGGAACTTGGGCGTGGCGCTTAGCCCAGATTCCGATGAGCCGGGGTTGGGCTCATCGACACTGTGTCCGCCGCGGTTTTCGGTCATGGCGCGTAGTGTGCCGTGAGGACCTTCACAGCGCAAGACGGGCCGAAACCGCCGCGCCGTCGTGCCTAGTCAGATGGCTGCTGAGAGGCTGCCAATCGGCATTCGCAAGTTGGCGAGCATGTCTAGGTCTGCCTGCGGGGTGCGCCCCAGCGTGGTGAGGTAGTTGCCGACGATCAGCGCGTTGACACCGGCCGTCATACCCATGGCCTGCAGGTCGCGCAGCGTGATCTCGCGGCCGCCGGCGTAGCGCAGGATCACCGCTGGCAGCGCCAGGCGGAACAGCGCGATCCAGCGGATCGCCTCCAGCGGGCCCACCGGCTTGCGGATCTGCAGCGGCGTGCCCGGCCTGGGGTTCAAGAAGTTGATCGGCACCTCGCAGGGTTCCACAGCGCGGATCTCCTCGATCAGCTCCAGGCGCTGCCCGACCGTCTCACCCATCCCCAGCAACACTCCGCAGCACAGCTCCATGCCAGCGTCGCGCACATGGCCGCAAGTGGCGACGCGCTCGTCGTAGCTGTGGGTGGTGACCACCCGACCGAAGAACGACCGGCTCGTCTCAAGGTTGTGGTTGTAGCGGTGGACGCCCACCGCGGCCAGCTCGAAGGCTTGTTCGCGGCTGAGGATGCCGGCGCTCACCGCCACGTTGAGACCTGTGGCGCCTCTCACGAGAGCTACCGCCCGTGCGAGGCGATCCATGATGCGGCGGTCGGGGCCTCGCACCGCCAGCACGATGCAGAACTCGCTTGCCCCCAGCGCCTCGGTCTCGCGAGCCGCGGCCAGCACCTCGTCGTCGTCGAGGAACGGCGTGGCCTTCACCTTGGTGTCGAAGGCTGCCGACTGGCTGCAGAAATGGCAGTCCTCGGGGCATCCACCCGTCTTCGCCGACAGTATCCCCTCCACTTCCACCACCGGGCCGGACCATGCGAGGCGCACCTCGTGGGCCAGCGCCGCCAGCGAGGGCACAGCCGCGTCGGGCAGCCGCGCCAGCGCCGCCAGCTCAGCCGAACTCAGCAGCCGGCGCCGCGGCCCCAGCAAACCGTTCGCGGCCGAGCTCAGCAGCCGCCTCGCCACCAAGAGATCGCTCGAGTTCACACCCCCTGACAACACCGCACCGGCCGAGTCCACACCCCCTGCGGCCGCGCCAGCCGAAGTCAGGCCATCGGAGGCCGCGCCGGTCAAAGGTCGCCCCTGTTCAACCGCGCTGCTTGTTCAACCGCGCCGCTAGAGCCGGGCCGAGAGATCGCTGCTGCCGAGGTAGGCCGCAATCACCCGCGGGTCGCGCTGAACTTGCTCCGGCGCCCCCTCCGCGATCTGCTGGCCGAAGTCAAGCACCAGCACGCGGTCGGCAATGTCCATCACCAAGCCCATGTCGTGGTCGACCAGGATCATGCTGATGCCAAGTTCGCTGCGAATGTCGAGGATGAACCGGGCCATGTCCTCGGTCTCCTCCAGGTTCATGCCGGCCACGGGCTCGTCCAGCATCAGCAGTTCGGGCTCCATGGCCAGAGCCCGGCCCAGCTCTACACGCTTCTGGAAGCCGTAGGGCAACAGCGCCACTGGATGTTTGCGCCATCGCTCAATCTCAAGGAAGTCGATGATGTCCTCAACCTTGCGGCGGTGTTCGATCTCCTCGCGCTTGGCTTTGCCCACCCACACCGCGCCAGCCAAAAACGAGCCAGCCATGCGGATATGGCGGCCAGTGAGCAGGTTATCGAGCACTGTCATCTGCGGGAACAGCTCGATGTTCTGAAACGTACGGGCAATGCCGAGCCGGGCCACCCGGTCGGGCCGTTCGCCCATGATCGACCGGCCTTTCCAGCGGATGTCGCCCGACTGGGGCCGGTAAACCTGCGAGATAGAATTAAAAATTGAGGTCTTGCCCGCACCGTTAGGGCCGATAATGGCGAACAGCTCGCCGTAGCGCACCTCAAACGACACCGCATCGATGGCCGTCACGCCCCCGAAGCGCAGCGAGACATCGTCCACGGTCAACAGTGGCGCGGTTTCGGCTGCTGGCTCGCTCACGTCAACATCCTTGCGTCCGTCCGCAGGGGTTCTGCGGAACGTTGCCTTATCATCGGCACCCGTACGCGGTCACTTCGGGGCACTTCTACGACAGCCAGCGCTTGCGGCGTTTGTAGTGCTTCACTTCTCGGAACGACTTGCGCTCACCGGATCCGTGCAATCCGAGATAGAACTCTTGAACGTCCTCGTCGGCGAGAAGCTTCTTGGGGTCGCCGTCCATCACCACCTTACCCGATTCCATGATGTACCCGTAATCGGCGATCGACAGCGCCATCATGGCGTTCTGCTCGATGAGCAGAACGCTCACACCCTGTTTGTTGATGTCGACGATGATGTCGCGGATCTGCTCTATAAGCATTGGAGCGAGGCCGAGCGATGGCTCGTCGAGAATGAGCAGCTTCGGATCGGCCATGAGGGCCCGCCCTATGGCCAGCATCTGCTGCTCGCCGCCCGACAGGTAGCCAGCAGTGTCGTGGCGTCGGGGCCTCAGCACCGGAAACAAGCCCATCACCCGCTCATACGCGGCTTCGTTGGCCGCGCGGTCGCGCACGGTGAAAGCGCCGGTGGTGAGGTTCTCGTCCACGGTGAGCTCGGCGAACACCCGGCGGCCCTCCATCACCTGGGTTATCCCCGCCTCGACGATACGGGAGGGCTTGTAATGGGAGATGTCGGCGCCGTTGAAAGTGATCGAGCCTTTGGTGATGTCGCCTTCGTGCACGTCTAGCAGCCCTGATACGGCCCTCACTGTGGTCGTCTTGCCCGCTCCGTTCGCTCCTAGGAGCGCGACGATAGAGCCGTCTGACACTTTGATCGAGAGGCCGCGCAGCACGAGGATGACCTCGTTGTAGACGACTTCGAGGTTGGCGATTTCCAACATCGGCGTTACTCGGCGTACCTGCGGCGGGGAGCTATCAGCGAGAGCCAATGGGCGGAGCCGGCCGGAACCCGGCCCCGCCCTTCGGTGCTCGGAAGGCTTAGGAGGACTTGAAGCAGGCCTCGTACTCCCAAGCCTCAGCCGTCGGCGAGCTGTACGGGCCCTTGATGAGCGTGAACCCGTTGTTGCCGCCTTCGTCGGAAACGGTGACTCCCGGCGTGTACAGCGACTTGTCCACATCGTAGAGGTAGGTCTCGCGCACGACGTTGTCGTTAGGGTCGCCGGTCCAAGACTGATTGGGCGCAAGGCCCTGCAGGTCGACTGTGAGCGATTTCGCTGCGTTCAGCACACCGGCCCTGGTGATGTCGCCGTTGGTGATTGCCGCGTCGAGTATCTGCGTGGCGACGAGGCCCTCAATCCACGAGATCACATAGACATCGTCGAAGGGAGCGTCAGGGCGGTATTCGCGCATCGCCGCGATCATGTCTTGCATTCCCTGGGACTCACCCACGTCCCACAGCACCGAATAGTACGAGTGCGTGTAGACCTGGTCAGCGAGATCGCCGATGCCGGTGTTGAGCAACAGCGGGTTCCAGCTCGGGCCGTTGCCCGACCACTGACCTTCGAAACCCTGCTGGACGGCGCCGCCCATGAGCTCAGCCGTGGTCGTCGGGTTGGTGGTCAGCCATACCCAGTCAGCACCGGAGTTCGCAATCTCGGTGACCACCGGGGTCTGGTCGGCGCCGGGCACCACTCCCCCTTGGCCGTCGTAGACGATCTCAAGGCCGAGCGCCTCAGCCGCGACTTTCACACCTCGGGCACCGTCCTCGCCATAGTCACCGGGGAAGCTGGCGATGGCGACCTTGTTGCCGTAGGTCTCCGACATGTAAGTGGCGCCGTTCATAGCCTCGATGCAGTAGTTGGCCTGCACCTCAAAGACGTTCTGCCCGATCTCGGGATCGGCCCAGCCCGAATACCACGACAGCGGGACCGCAGCCATGTTGTCTTCCACCAACATCTCAGCGGTGGACGCGGTGTGGGGTGAGCCGGTGGACGTCGAGAACATCACCACACTCTCGGGGCCGTCGCCCGACATCACCGCGTAGTTCTCGAGGTGGGTCGGCACATCGTAGGCGTTGTCTAGGATCACGGGCTCGACCGTCCAGCCCTGGATACCTCCACGGTCGTTGAGCCACTCCCAATAGACCTCGTGTCCGTCGGTGATCTTGGTGGTCAGCGGAGCGAAAGCACCCGACAGGTCGGTGTTGACGCCGACGCGGATCGTCCTCGACTCGGGATCGACGCCGAGGTCGTAGGCGAACATCTCCGGTCCGTCCGCCGTGGTCGTAGGCGACGATGGCTCGTCCATCTCAGGCTCATCCGCCTCAGGCTCAGCCATCTCAGGCTCGTCCGCCTCAGGCTCAGCCATCTCAGGCTCGTCCATCTCAGGTTCGTCGACGGCCTGTGCCTCCTCGTCATCGTCACCGCCGCAGGCTCCGGCGACAAGAGCCAGAGCGCACAGGACTGCGAGCAGCCATCTTGATGTCTTCATTTTCCCCCTCCAGTTGGGTGTTGGTTGACAGCACCTCGTCTCGGTGCTGATGTCACAAAACTAGTCCGATCAATAGCTGAACGGCCATCGCTTCCAGTAGTTGCGGATCCGCACCCAGATCCCGAACAGCCCCAAAGGCTCAGCAATAAGAAACACGATGATCAGCACGCCGAACAGCACCACGTTCCAGTCGAACACGCTCAGCGACCAGCCCGGGGTCTGGATCGCCGTGTTGATCACGCCGAAGTCGCCTCCCTCGGTGAGCAGAACCGCCGACACCGCGCCGGGGATGCCACCCTCAGCCTGCTCGAGCCATTTGGTGGCTTCTTCCACGAACTGCGGGACCATCACCACAAAGAACGTGCCGATGAGCGTGCCAGCGGTGGTGCCGGCCCCGCCTATCAGCAAGATTGCGATGAACTCCACCGAGAGGAACAGGCTGAAGTCGGTGGCCAGCATCCGGTTTGAGAGTGCCGCGTACAGTGCTCCAGCCACACCCGCGAAGAACGACGAGATACCGAAAGCAATCAGTTTGTAACGAAATTCGGGCACGCCCATAACCTCGGCCGCGATGTCGCGGTCGCGGATGGCTTGCAAAGCGCGCCCTGTGCGAGTGCGAATCAGATTCTTGGCCACCAGCGTAAACACAGCGGCGAGCACCAACAGAACCAGATAGCGCTTCTGGGAGTCGCTTACCTCGAACCACAGCCACCGGCCGTCGTCGCCCACATTGATCAGCGGAGTCTCCTCTTTCCACAGCCGTATGTCGAGTTCGGGAAACTCGCGGCCCAGCGACGGCGGCCCAGCGATCTTGCGGCCCCAGCTGGTGTTGCCGAAGTGGACACCGAGAAACACCAGGCCCAGGGTGACCACGGCCAGATACAATCCGCGCAGGCGCACCGCCACCGGCGATATCACGACGCCGACGGCCGCTGCCGTAATCCCGGCGCCCGGCAGCCAGATCCAGATCGGCAGGGAGTGCCCCCAGGTGGTCTCACCGCTGGTGCCGCCCAGGTAGACCGCCGAGCAGGCGCCCACACCCATGAAAAAGGCGTGGCCCAACGACACCTGGCCAGCCACACCGCTGAGGATGTTGAGGCCCAGAGCGGCGATGGCGAGGATCAGCACCGAGCTCATGGGCCGCAGCCAGTCATTGTCACCCAAGAACCGCACCATCGGGATGTGGCTGATCACTGGCAGCTCAAACGGCATCAACAGCAGCGTCACTGCGAACACGCCGAACACGACCTTCTGCGTCCAGGTAGGCAGGAGCTGCGTCTCCTGGCGATAAGCCGTGTAGAGGTTCGGACGGCCGAACACGTCACACCCTCCGGATCTCAGGAGTGCCGAACAGGCCGTAGGGTCGGACCAGCAACCCGATGATCATCACGATGTAGGGAACGATGAGCGGGTATCCAGCCCCGAGCCACGACGTGTGCGAGGCGGCGTACTGGCCGGCATAGATCTCGGCCAGGCCCACGATGATCCCGCCCAGCAGGGCTCCGGTTGCCGAGTCGAGTCCGCCAAGGATCACCGCAGGCAGGGCCCGGAAGGCGATGTTGGCCGTCTCCTGGTCGACGGCGAGCGTCTGGTCGATGGGTGGCTGCGTGGCGAAGATGCCGCCGATGGCGGCCAGCACCGCCCCAGAACCCCAGGCGAGGGCGAACACCCGGCCCACGTTCACGCCTTGAGCCATAGCCGCCTCCTGGTCGAAGGCGACGGCGCGCATGGCGATGCCGAGTCGCGACCGGTAAAAGAAGTACACCGCGACGAAGGCCACGACGGCGGTGGCCATGGCCGCAAGGAAGCTCCAGTTGATGAAGGCGGTCCCGACCGAGAACCCTTGAGTGCCCCACGGCACCTCCAACGAGCGGAGATCGGTTTCAACCGCGTCGTTGTTGAACACTCTCAGCACTATCTCCAGCCCGAGTGTGATGACGGCCACAGAGAAGAGCGGCTCGCCGATCATGGGCCGGATGGCGATCCGTTCCACGAGCAGGCCTAGCAGCGCCGCGAACGCGAGCGCAACGGCCACGCTCAACCCCCAGCTGACCCAGGCCGGGCCGCCCACGCTATTGAGAGGATTGGCGATGGTGGTAAAGGGCACGTGCTCGTCGTGGACGAGAAAAGTCAGAAACAGCGCCCCAGCCGCGGCCAGTGCGCCCTGGGAGAAGTTGATGGTCTGCGTCGCCTTGAAGATGAGCACGAAACCCAACGCGATCAGCGCGTACACCGATCCGAGGCCCATCGATTTCATAAAGGTCTGGAAGAACAGGGCCGGGTCGTTTAACAGCTGCACGAACCCGAACACGGCGAGCACAGCGACCAGGCCAACGAGAAAGGCCTGCCGGACGTTGCCGCCGCGCGGTCCCGACCTCAACCAGGCCGCGCCGAGATTCGTCATGGGGTATCCGGCTCGGGGACTTCCGGCCCGGCGCGTGCTAGATCTGCCCAAACAGTCCTGGCCGCAACCACGGTCATCAGTACATCGACTCCACGAGACCCCCAAACATGTCTTCCATGGCGTCGCGCTTGAGTTTTTGGGTGGCTGTTAGTTCGCCGTCCTCGTGGTCGAGTTCCTTGGGCAGCATGCGGAACTTTTTGATCTGCTCCACCCGAGCGAGCTTAGAGTTGGTGTCGGCGACCACGCCGGCGATCAGGTCGATCACCTCCTGTTTCTCGGAGAGATCGCGGTAGGTGGTGTAGGGAATGCTCTGGCGCAGAGCCCAGTCCCCCACCGTCTCGAACTCGATGCCGATGAGCGCTGTCACATACTTGCGCCCGTCGCCGACAACCATGGCCTCCTTCACGTAAGGCGACGTTTTGAGGCTGTTCTCGATCTCCGACGGCGAGATGTTCTTGCCGCCAGAGGTGATGATGATGTGCTTGATGCGGTCGACGATCTTGACGTGCGTGCCGTCCACCCACTCGCCCACGTCACCGGTCATCAACCAGCCGTCTTCGGTGAAAGTCTCCGCGGTCTTGTCGGGCCTGTTCCAGTAGCCGACGAACACGCCTGGGTGTTTGGTCTGGATCTCGCCGGTGTCATCGTCGATGCGCAAACCGATGTCGCGGTAGGGCTCGCCCACGGTGCCGAGCTTCATCCGGCCCGCGAAGTTGCAGGTGGCGACAGCGGCGTTCTCGGTCATGCCGTAGAGCTCGAACACCGGCACTCCTATACCGATGAAGAACTCGAGCACTTCGGGTGCAATGGGCGCCGCGCCTGAAGCAGCATGGCGACAGCGCCGCAGCCCGATTCGCTCTTTCATAGCCCGGAACACCAGCGGCTGCCCGACCCAGTACAGCAGTCGGCTGGCCACGGTGTGGCTTCCGCCGTTGGCCGTCTTCTGCTTGCCTATGAACGCGGCCAGCGACAGCGCGAAATTTAGGAACACGCGCTTGAACCAGGTGGCGTCGTTGCTCTTGATGGCCACGACAGCGTGCAGGCGCTCCCATATTCGGGGCACAGCGAAGAACAGCGTGGGCTGGATCTCGCGCAGGTTCTCCGTGACCGTCTCGATCGACTCTGCGAAGTTCAGTGACGGCCCGGCGCCTACCAGCGTCCACGTGGAGAAGATGCGCTCAGCCACATGACAAAGAGGCAAGTAAGTGAGGATGAAGTCTTTGGGAGAGGCAGCAACACCGTCGGGGAAGCGCTCGGTCTCGTTCACGATCTTGTCGATGCAGTAGGCCGCGTTGGCGTTGTTGAGCATCGCTCCTTTGGGTGGGCCGGTGGTGCCCGAGGTGTAGACGAGCGTCATCACGTCATCGTCTGAGGCTTCAGCCATTATCTCGGCCACTGCGCCCAGGTGGGCCTCACGGTGTACACGGCCCATCTCGAGGAAGTCGTCCCAGAACAGCAGGCGCGGATCGCGGTAACCGCCGAAGCCGCGGGGCTCTGCGTACAGGATGCGGCGCACCGAGCGGGCCGTGACGGCCGGCACCTCGAGCACCTTGTCGGCCTGCTCCTGGTCTTCGGCGAAGAACACCGAAGGCGTGCAGTCGCCTAGCAGGTACTCGACCTCGGCGGTGGGGTTGGTGGGATAGAGCCCTACCGTGATGGCTCGAATCGCCACCGTCGCCAAGTCGAGTATCACCCACTCGGGCCGGTCTTCGGAATGAACGGCCACGCGGTCGCCGACGCCGACGCCGAGAGCCAGCAGGCCGTGGGCGGCCACTTCCACCAGCTCCCAGGTGGACGCCCACGTGTACTCCTGCCAGATGCCGAAGTCTTTCTCGCGCATGGCGATCTGGCCGGGGGCTCGCTCAGCCCAGTCCCGGGCCAGCGACGCCACCGTCGTGGCCGGAGCGGGACGGGCCGGCGCTGCCATGTCCATCCTGTCAACCCTGTCAACCGTGACGGTCACCGCTTCTCCCTTCGCGCGGCTCTGCGGACTGGTCCAGGTTCGCGGGCATCCCGGCCTGTCCGCCTGGACGACGGGACTGAGCGCTCCGGCGGTTCCGCCGCAGAATGTTAGCCCTTCTCAGGACCCTCTTCTCAGAAGCCTTCTTAGGCGGCTTCAAATGCGTGCGGGAAGAGGCCCTCCGGAGAGTTGCCGTTCACGCGCCAACATCGCGGGATCGTCGTAGGTCTCGTGTGCTGCGATCTCGGCCCGGCCCACCACGAACCAGTGCACTTCGTCGGGGCCGTCCGCGAACCGAAGCGTCCGCTGATGCGCGTACATGCGTGCCAGCGGCGTCCACTCCGACAAGCCGGTGGCTCCGTGCATCTGTATTGCCTGGTCGATGATCAAGCAGACCCTCTCGGGCACCATCGCTTTCACTGCGCTCACCCACACCCGGGCCTCGGCGTTGCCGAGTGTGTCCATCGCCTTGGCAGCCCGCAGCACCATCAGCCGCATCGCCTCTATCTCCACCCGGGCCCGGGCGATGATCTCGGTGTTGCCACCCAGCCTCGCCAGCGGACGCCCGAATGCCTCTCGGCTCATGGCGCGCCTCACCATCAGGTCGAGCGCTTTGGAGGCCGCACCCAGCGAGCGCATGCAGTGGTGAATTCGGCCGGGGCCGAGGCGAAGCTGAGAGATCTCGAAACCGCGGCCCTCGCCGAGCAGAATGTTCGCGGCCGGCACGCGCACGTCGTTCAAGCGGATGTGCATGTGACCGTGCGGGGCGTCGTCATCGCCGAACACGTGCATCGGGCCGATGATGTCAACCCCGGGCGTGTCCATGGGAACCAGGATCTGCGACTGCCGGCGGTGCGGCGGACCGTCAGGGTTGGTCATGACCATGCAGATCATGATCTTGCAACGGGGATCGCCTGCGCCGGTGATGTAGTACTTTTCGCCGTTGATCACCCATTCGTCGCCGTCGAGCACGGCGCTGGTGGCGATGTTCTTCGCGTCCGACGACGCCAGTGTCGGCTCGGTCATCGCGTAGCAGGACCGGATCTCGCCGGCCAGCAGCGGTGCCAGCCACCGCCGTTTCTGTTCGGCTGTGCCGACCCGCTCGAGCACTTCCATGTTGCCGGTGTCGGGGGCGCTGCAGTTGAGGCACTCCGAAGCGATGGGGTTCTTGCCCAGCTCGGCGGCTATGTAAGCGTAGTCGAGATTGCTGAGGCCCTGCCCTGTGTGGGCGTCGGGAAGAAAGAAGTTCCACAGCCCGGCGGCGCGGGCCTCGGCTTTGAGGCCGTCGAGCATCTCAAGCTGGCCCGGGCCGTAGCCCCAACGCTCGGCGCGGTTCTCGCCGAGCCTGAAGAACTCGGCGGTGACCGGCTCCACCTTGTCGGCGACGAATGCGACGACCCGCTCATAGAGGGGCCGGGCCTTCTGCGACATCGACAGGTCGAGGTCGCATGAGTCCGCCGAGGGATCGCCGTCAAGGGCCGAGGGTGACATAGCTGGCTGCATGGCAACGGTCTACCAGACTCCGCCGATATGTGAGCCTGCCCTTACAGCCCACTCCGGCGCCGCGGCCCTGCCGCTGACGCCGCCGACACACGCAGGCGGGCCCGTGCCTGTGGCATTCCGCTAGCCGGCCGCCAGCGACACCGTCGCCCAGACCGCCGCCAGTAGCCCGACCGCAGCGAACAGCAGGCTTCTGCCCAAAGGCGCACGTCGCAGGTCTTTTGGGTCGCGCTTGGCTTCGGGCGGGCGTAGGAGGGCCGCGACGTTGCCTGCAGCCATCGCCGCGCCGAAGGCCAGCACCAGCCAGGCCAGAAGGTCTTCGCCCAGGAACATGAGGCGCCGTGCCTATACGGGCGCGTCGGCAGCGAAATTCGCGAACTTGGCGAACCGCGGCAGGAACGCGAGCGTGCGAGTGGCGGTGGGGCCGTTGCGGTTCTTGGCGACGATGACCTCCGCCGTGCCGGAGGTGTCGGTGTTCTCCGGGTTGTACATCTCGTCGCGGTAAATGAACATCACCACATCGGCGTCCTGCTCGATAGCTCCGGATTCTCGCAGGTCCGAGAGCTGGGGGCGTTTGTTCTGACGCATCTCGAGACTCCGAGACAGCTGCGACAGCGCCAACACCGGGCATTTCAGCTCGCGGGCCAGGATCTTGAGACCGCGCGATATTTCTGCCACCTCCACCTGGCGGTTGTCGGCGTTGCGACGGCCGGTCATGAGCTGCAAGTAGTCAACGACCACAAGCCCGAGATCGCCGAGCTGGCTGCGCAAACGGCGTGCCCGGGCGCGGATCTCCATGACCGTCACGTTGGGGTTGTCGTCAATCCACAGCGGTGCCTCAGTGATGCGCTCCACCGCCTTGGTGATCTTGTCCCAGTCGGCCATGTCGAGCCTTCCGGTGCGCATATTGGACGCATTCACCCTGGAGCGGCCACTAAGCACCCGCAGCATCACCTCCATGGCGCCCATCTCCAGTGAGAACACCAGCACCGGTCGCTGCGTCTCTACCGCGGCGTACTCGGCCGCGCCCAGCGCGAACGCTGTCTTGCCCATCGACGGGCGCCCCCCGACCACATAAAGGCTGCTGGGCTGCAACCCGGTGAGAAGATGATCAAGTTCGGTGTAACCCGTCGCCAGCCCGGTCACATCCTCGGGGCTGTCATAGAGCCTCTCAAGATGGTCCAACGCCTGATTGATCAGCTCGTCAACGTGTTGAGCCGAGTTGCTCACCTGCCCCTGCGCGATCTGATACACCAGATTCTCGGCCTGGTCGACCGCGGCGGTCACATCAGTCGGTCGGGCGTAAGCCATCTCAGCGATCTCGCCTGCGGTTTCGATAAGCCTGCGCAACGTAAAATTCTCCGCCACGATGCGGGCATAAGACGAGGCGTTGGAAATCGCAGGCGTATTGAGCTGCAACTCCAACAGGCCCTCAAGACCGCCGACAGACTCGAGGGCATCAGACCGGTTCAGCACATCGGAACGTTCCATCGCCTCCGACACCGTCACCGGGTCCGCCGGGTCGCCAGCGCTATACAGGCCACGAATAGCCTCGAACAGCCGGCGATGCGACGGCCGGTAGAAATGCTCAGCAGCCACCGTCTCCAACGCGTCGGCAATGGCGTCACGCGACAGCAGCATCGCCCCCAACAGCGACTCCTCAGCCACCAGATTGTGAGGCGGCACCCTCCGACGCCGTGGATCGCCGGCGCCAGCCGAGGTGCTGCCGCCGGACCGTCCGGAGCTGCGGCGCGGCCCGACCTGCCCGCTGCCGTTGGTCTGCCAGCCGTTCTCACTCATAGTGTTGCGTCCCGTGACCGGCCTGCGCCGACGCCATCCCCACTCGGCCGCTCATCGCCGGACCCCCTTACGTCGCGCTCCACTTCGAAGGTGCCGGCTGGGTGTGACAAAGCTCGCCAGCAGATGCCCGCACACGCCGAAGCTCCGGCACTCGCCACCACCACATACACGACAAAACGCACAGCGCAGCGCACGTTACAATGACCGTTATGCCCTTCAAGGGCATAACGCTATGGAAATCCAGGGGAAATCTCGGCTGCTGCTGTGGGTATCAGCGCACTGCAGGACGATACCTGTTGATATCCGCTCTCGGCTGAAGACGCGCTGAGAGGCGTTTTGCGGCACCGTCAAGCCCGACCGTCCTCACGGGCGAAACAAGGGAACAACCGTGTGCGGCCAGGCGACCGGGCTCGGCCGTCTGGCCACGACAGGCCAAACCGCTGAAAGATTTCAGCCCGTCTACGGGCTGAAATCTTTCAGCTGGGACCGGCAGCCGATCAGCTTTGGCCGATCAGTTGTGGACCGGCACCTGTGGACTCACTCGGCGGCTACTTCGACGGTCACGGGCACCTGAACGTCGGCGTGCAGCCGGAACATCACGGAGTGAGCGCCGGTCTCGCGGATCGAGGCCTCGAGGTGGACCGAGGCGGGCTCGACGACAGCGCCCAGCTGCTGTTCCACGGCATCCGCAATGTCCTTGGCACCGACCGAGCCATAAAGGTGGCCGGCGTCTGTGGCCTTGGCCGTCACCGCGATCACGGTGGGCGCCAGCCGCACAGCGATCGCCTCGGCGTCGGCCCGGCCGGCCGCATGAGCCATCGCCGCGGCCCGGCGCATCGCCGCGGCTTGCTGCTCAGTACCCGGTGAAGACTTCAGGGCCAGGCTCCGCGGCACCAGGTAGTTGCGGGCATAGCCAGCAGCCACGTCGCAGATGTCGCCCTTGCGCCCCAACCCCTCCACGTCTGAGCGCAGCACGACTTTCATGACGCGCTGCGCGCGGCCCGCCGCGGCGTTGCGCCGGGCGTCCTTGTGCTCTTGCGGTCGCGTGCTCTAGCCGCGCCCTTCGATTTGCCCGCGCTGTCTGAAGCGTCTTTGGATCCGGCGTTCTGAACGGGCGGCGGCGTAGCCGGACGAGGCGCTGGGCCGTTCGCGCGCCGGTAGCTTTGGCGGTCCTTTTGCTGACGTTGGGTCGTCACGCGGTTGGCGTAGGGCACCAGCGCCATCTCACGAGCCAGCTTGATGGCGTCCGCCACGAGCTTCTGCTGCTGGGTGCTGTTGCCCGTCACACGGCGTGCACGGATCTTCGCCCGCTCTGACATGAACTTGCGCAGCAGGGTGTAGTCCTTCCAGTCGACGTACTCGATGTTCTCAGACGTGAGGACGCTGATCTTCTTCTTCGCTCGTCTGCTGGTGTCTCTACGCTTGACGCGCTTTCTTGTCGTTCTCGCCATATGACCTCCTCAGCTGACGCTCACAGCCGGTTCAGAAGGGCTCTTCGTCACCTTCAGGCACCGCCTCGGGCACCGGCTGGGCTGACGAGGGCCTCCGGCCCCGTCCGCCCGAATCTCGGCCGCCTCCGTAACCGCCCCGCTGGCGGCCTCCGCGGCCAGCACCCCGATAACCGCCCCCGCTTCGGCCGCCACCGCTTCGGCCGCCGCCTCCGGAGTACTCGTTTTTGCGCACCTCGGCTGTGGCCCATTTGAGGCTCGGCGCCACGTCATCGGCCAAGATCTCCACTTTGGAGCGCCGGCCGCCGTCGGCGGCCTCCCAGCTTCGCTGCTGCAGCGTGCCGTAGATCACCACACGCGCGCCCTTGAAGACCGATTCCGCGACGTTCTCAGCGAGCGCTCGGAAGCAGACCACATCAAAGAACGAGACCTCGTCCTCCTGATCTTGTCGTCTGCGGTTCCAAGCCACGCCGAACGTGGCGATGGGCATCCCGGTTTGCGAGAAGCGGATTTCGGGGTCGCGGGTGACGTTCCCGACGACGGTGACAGTGTTGTCAAATCCCATGAGGGCCTCCTGGGGTTGCTGTCGGAGAGCGAGTCGGACTACTCCGACTTGGCCCCCTCCAGCAGGCCGCGTCGCGCCGCCTCGGCTTCGGGGAGCCGGAACAGTTTGTGGCGGACTATGTCGTCCGCGATGCGCAGCTGACGCTCGGTGACCGGCAGACCCGCCGACTCGGTGACGATCTGCCAGACCACATATGTGCCGTGGGTCTTGTGGTTGATCTCGTAGGCGAACTCGCGCCGCCCCCAGTTGTCAGTGGAGGCGATTCTGCCGTTCTCGTTTTCTATCAGTCCGGCAACCCGTGCGATCACCGCTTCCACATCGTGTGAAGCGACATCGGAGTCGACGATCGCCATCAGCTCGTAGGCCCGTTTCATGGCCGATTCCTCCTATGGACCCGGCCCGGACGCCGGGGCCCCTTGCTTGGGGCAGGGCATTTATTGCGCCGACACCGCACAACGGGTGCGCCGCCAGGCCCGCAGAGGATAACCCCCGAAACGCCGACTGCAACCTCCGCCGCCAGCCGGGATCTCCTGAGGCGGGCAGCCGGCGCTGCAGTCTGTCAGTCGCAGGCCAGGCCCAGTGCCGCGGCCTCCTCGACGTTCATGGAATATGACTCGGCCTCGGACGGGAACGCGCCCGAGCGCACATCCGCCGCGAAAGCGGCCACCGCCTCGGTGGCGACAGCGTCGAGGTCGGCGTAACGCCGAACGAACCTCGGCAGCAGCCGCTTCTCGATGCCGAGTAGGTCGTGGTAAACCAGCACCTGACCGTCGCAGTGAGGCCCCGCGCCGATGCCGATGGTGGGAACGTCGACCGCATCGGTGACGGTTCGCGCCACCGGCGACGGCACACCTTCGAGCACGATCGCGTAGCAGCCCGCGTGGGCCAGCGACTTGGCAGCCTGCGCCAGCCGGCGGGCCGCCTCAGCTCTGCGTCCTTGCACCTTGAAGCCGCCCATAGCATGCACCGACTGCGGTGTGAGTCCGATGTGGCCCATCACCGGAATCTCCGCGGAGACGATGCGCTCGATCATAGGCAGGCGCTTGCGCCCGCCTTCGAGTTTCACCGACCGTGCGCCGGCGCGGATCAAAGCGGCGGCGTTGCGTACTGTGTCCGCCTCCGACACGTGGTAGCTGAGCCACGGCAGGTCGGCCACGACGTGGGCTTCGGGACGCGTGCGGGCCACGGCAGCCGTGTGGTGGGCCATGTCGTTCACGGTGACCTGCAGCGTGTCGTCGTAGCCCAGCACGACCATCGCCAGCGAATCTCCGACCAGGATCAGGTCGGCGCCGGCGCTGCTGACGACACGCGCGCTCGGGGCGTCGTAGGCCGTCACCATCACCAGTGGAGTCGCACCGTCCCGGGCCTTGCGGGCCCGGACCTGGGGCGCGGTCATCGTGCCCATACCGTGCTCCTTTCCCGTCCAGCGCGCTTCGGCTGCCAGCGGTATGTCGCCACGTTACAACAGCAGGGGCCGCAGCGGCAACCTCAACCGGGCCGGTGCTGGCCTGGGCTTACCGTTCCGGTGCGACCGGCGGCGGCCCCGACAGTCTCGCCGTGGCGTTACCGCTAGGCCCGTGCCGCACCGACAGCCGGAAGCCTCAGGATCCTCCGACCGGGGCACCGCCCAGGGTTATGCGGCGCATCAGGTGGTTCCATCCGCAGGCCGTGCAAACCTCCACCACGAACCCGGTAGCGGGGCTGACGCGTTTGCGCAAGCGCTTGATCTCGTCGTCGGTGGTGATGCAGCGGCCGTGCTTGGGCAGACGCGACCCGAATACGTAGGTCACCTCTACCAACCAGGACTCGTCGCCGTCGTCCTGGCAGACCGGGCAGACGCGTTCGGCGGGTCGTCCACAGAACTGCGCGTTGCGCAGCAGCTCCATCTGGGCGTCACAGGCATCGCTGCGTCCCATCTCGCCAGTTCTCAAAGCTCGAAGCGTGGCATTGCGCGCCAGCCGGTAGTCCACCGCGGCAGGCGTGTTCGAGTCAACGCCGGTCTCGGCCGTGAGGCCGAACATGACGGGTTTCACCACCGCGACCGTAGTCAGCGGACCGGACGCGCGCGCAGTCCGCGCCCGAACGCCGGCGCCGCGCAGCTGATGTCAGCCGGCGGCGGTTCAGATGGTGACGACGTAGCTGCCGATGTGTCGTTTCTTCATAAACTCGGTCTGCGCGACGGCGATCTGTTCCAGAGGAAAGGCACCCGCGAGCACAGGCCGCACCTCGCCGCGCTCGATGTAGCCCACCAGCTCAGCGAACAGCCCCGGCTCGTACACGGTCGCGCCGCAGAGCTGAAGGTCTTTGAGGTACAGCTTGCGCAGGTCGAGGTCGACGACTGGGCCAGCGATCGCCCCGCAGGTCACATAGTGCCCGCCGCGCCTCAGCAAGTCGAGCCACCCGCCGAAGTCGGGACCCCCCACGACGTCGAGCACCGCGTCCACCGGGCCGGACGCCGCGTCCGCGGCAGCGGCCGGGACGCGCCTGTCATCGGACCGGGAAACGGTCGCATCCGCGCCCAGCTCCGACAGCGCCGACAGCTTCGCGGCGCCGGCCACCGCCACCACAAAGGCGCGGCGCCGCTTCGCGAGCTGTACCGCAGCCGAGCCCACGCCGCCGGACGCTCCGGTGATCACCACCGTCTGCCCGGCGCGCAGGCGCGCCCTGCGCACCATGTGCTCCGCTGTCGACCAGGAACACGGAAAAGTGGCCAGCTCGGCGTCACTGAGCGGGCTGCGCACGACATGGACGTTCAAAGCCGGCACGACGAGGTACTCGGCGAACCCTCCGTCGCATTCGCTGCCCAAGTAGCGGGCGCGCTCGCGGTCGCCGGGATCGTCGGGGTGGCGCAGCCAGGGATCCACGAGCACCCGCTCACCAACCAGAGAAAGATCGGCACCGGCGGCGACAGCGACGACCCGCCCGCAAGGATCGGCACCCTGGATGCGCGGCAGCTCCAGCGACGACCCGCCCCAGGTTGAATCGTCGCTGTCGGCGGCGACGAACCCGGACGCTGAGCCTTCAGCCGTGGTGCCCTCAGTAACGGATCGGCTGTACCAGCCGGTGCGGGTGTTGATGTCGGTGTTGTTGATCCCGCAGGCCGACACCGCGATGAGCACCTCGCCGTCGGCAGGCTCGGGAACCGGCACGTCGGCGCGCACTTCGAGCATCTCGAGCCCGCCGACGCCGGTGAGCACCGCGGCTCGCATCACCGCAGGCAAGCCTCGGGGCGTCAACGTGTGCCCGCCCTGTGAGGCTGGAGGCGCAGACGGGGGGCTCGGGTTCATCGGCGCTGCAACACGAAGCGCGCCGCGGGCTCGCCCAGCGCGTCCTGGTCGGGCTCGGCACCGAGGCCCGCCGACTCAGGCGCCGAAGCCCAGCCCTTGTCGTTGGACACGCCGACCGGCACAGGGTCGACGGCAAGATGATGGTCGAAGCAAAGCCACGTGGCCCGGTGCAACGGCGCCGGCAGCGTCTGGGCCAGATGCACCGCCGCGGTAGCCGACAGGCGCGTACCGCCTGTGTCTTCGACGTTCATGAGGATCCCCGCCTCGGCGCAGACGTCTCGGATGCGCCGCGCCACGGTGAGCCCGCCGACGCGAGTCAGCTTCAGTCCCACAACCTCGCAAGCGCCATCGGCGGCGATGCGCAGCATGTCTCCAAAGGTATGCAGCGACTCGTCGATGGCCAGAGGCTGAGTCACGGCCCGGCGCACTAGGAGAGTCTGCTCATAGGTTTCGCAGGGCTGTTCTACTACATGGCACAGCTCACGGGTGGCACCCAACGCCGCTATCGCCTGCGCAGGCGTCCACGAGCGGTTGCAGTCGAAGGTCACGTCCTCGCCGGGCGCCATCTCCGCCGACAAGAACCGCATGCTCTCGATGTCGGCGGTCATGTCGGCGCCAATCTTCGCCGAGTGCATCGTGTAGCCGGCGGAGCGTGCCAGGTCGATGTCAGCGAGGAGCTGCGCCGGCGTGCCGCGGGGAATCGACGAGTGCAGCCGCACCCGGTCGGCGGCCCTACCTCCCAGCAGATCACAAAGCGGCAGTCCAGCAGAGCGTGCTGCTATGTCCCAGCAGGCAATGTCGATTGGTGACTTCGCGTAGGGGTGACCGGGCAGAGCGAGGTCCATGGCCCTGTAGACCGCGTCGACGCAGCGCGGGTCGCCTCCCAGCACCGCAGGGGCGATTTCGGCGATCCCAGAGCGGACGCCCGCGGCGTAGGCTGGAAGGTATCTAGAACCCCACGGGCAGGCCTCTCCCCATCCACTGACACCTTCGTCGGTGTCGATCCTGACGATGGTCGAGTCGAGGCACTCCACACCCAGATGGCTCTCCGGCGAATAAGCCTGCTTCAGGGGCAGATCGACAGCCCAAACAGTGATCTGCGTGATCCGCACCCCAGGCTCCTGTCTGCTCCGTCGGCCCTGTCCGCCGTGCCGCTTTAGCTGCGCAGCATCCGGTTGGCAGGATCGTAGACGGCCTCCGCCATCACGCGAGCCGTTACGGGCTCCCCCAACACCGACACCTCAAGCCTTGTGCCTGGACGCGCCCACTGCGGTGACACGTAGGCGAACGCGAGGCCGGTCTCCGCGGTGTAGCCGTATCCGCCGCTGGTGGCCAGCCCCACCGGTTGACCCCCAGCTAGCACCGCGTCGGCGGGGAGGGGCTCCGCGACGGTGCTGTCCACCTCCAGATAGGCCAGCGCCCAGCGCTGCGGTGCTGTGCCGTCTGCGACTCTGGCACGACGCTCCAGCAGCGCACGGCGCCCCGTGAAGTCACCCTTGTTGGGCTTTACGAAGCGCCCGATCCCGGCCTCGTCGGGGCTCACGTCGTGAGTGAGTTCGGCGCTGACCCTGTAGGCCTTCTCCAAGCGCAGGCTGTTGAGGGCGTGATTTCCAAAATCGGCGATGCCGAAGGGCTCGCCAGCGGCACACAGCGCGTCGTAGATGCGGGCCAGCTCGCCGAGCGGCGCGTGGATCTCCCAGCCAAGCGAGCCCGTGAAGCCCACGCGCAGCAGCCGCACGCCGGGCACTCCCGCCACGGTTGCGACACGCGCTGTCAGCCACGGGAACTCGCGGTTGCCGACCGGTGCGTCGGTCACCACACGAAGCACATGTCGGGCGGAGGGGCCGCTAAGCGCCAGCACGCCTAGCTCCATTGAGCGGCTGCGCAGCTCGGCATCGGCGCCGCGGGGCCAATGGGTCTCGAAGTGCTCGCGGTCTTTGCCCTCCCCCACAGCGGCTGACACCAAATAGAAGCGGTCCTCGGCCAGGCGGGTGATGGTCATCTCGCCCTCGACGCGTCCGGCCGGAGTCAGCAGATAGGTCAAGGCGATCCGTCCGACTGCGGGCAGCCGGTTGGTGGTCACAGCGTCTAGCACCTGTGCCGCGTCGGGACCTGTCAGGTCGAACTTGGCGAACGCCGAGAGGTCGATCACCCCGACGCGCTCGCGCACCGCACGCACCTCCTCGCGCACCGGCTCGAACCAGTCGGTGCGCCGGAATGCCGTGGCGTCGGAGACCTCCAGCCCGGCGGCCGCGGGGAACCATTTCGGCCGCTCCCATCCGTAGACCTGGGTGAACACGGCGCCCTTGGCCGACAATCGCTCATACAGCGAAGCAGAGTGCGCCGTTCCCTCTCCGCGATAGGGCCGACAGGCAGGGCGCTCCAGGCCCGGCAGCGGCGTCTGATGGCGGTACTGGTAGTCCTCAACGCCCTTCAGCCGGCCGTAGACGGCTGCGTCCTCACTGGCTAGGAACCCGAACCGGCGGGCGTCGTAAGCTCGCACGCTGAGATCGGTTGCGCCGTGGACCATCCAACGCGCCAGCTCGCGGCCCAGCCCGGGCCCGTCGGCTACGCCAACCTGAACTCCGCAGGCCATCCAGAAGCCCGGCACGCCCGACGGCCCCAGCAGGGGCTCGCCATCGGGAGTGTGGCTGATAGCGCCGCGCACTGTGGCAGCGATGCCGATGTCGGCCAGGATCGGCATCCGCTGAAAGGCGCGCCCCAGCCATAGGCCGATGCGGTCGTAGTCGGGCTCGAAGAGCGGGCTCTCGAGCCCCCAGCCAGGGCCATCATGCCATGCCGCCTCGGCGCCGTTCTGCTCGTAGACGCCGACCAGCCCGGCGGTGGCGTCCTGGCGGATGTAGCCCGACACGTAGTCGTCGCGCACCACCGGCAGCTCCGCGGCAGCTCCGCAGGCCCGAGCCCTCTCCGCGAAGGCGGGAACCGGCTCGGTCACCAGATATGTGTGCAGGGCGTTCGCCGCAGGCATGTCGAGGCCCACCATCCGGGCAACGCGATGGGCGTAGCATCCGGCCGCGTTCACGACGTTCTCGGTGTGGACAGTGCCCTTCTCTGTGACCACGTTGAACGACCCGTCGCTGCACCTGACGATGTCGGTCACCCGGTTCCTGCGGCTGATCACCGCACCCTTCTGCTTGGCCAGATCAGCCATCGCGCCGGTGGCCCGCGCCGGGTCGACGTACCCATCGTGCGGCGTCCAGATCGCGCCAAGAATGCCAGCGGTGTCATAAAACGGGTGCAGCTCGGCAAATTTCGGCGGCGTTATCCACTCGGCCGTGAGCCCCGCATAGGCGGTGACACCGAGCTGGCCCTTGAGCCAGTCCTCCTCGACCGGCTCATATGCGACCCGCAAGCTACCGGGGCTGCGCCAGCCGATGCCGCCGGGTACGCTGTCAGCCAGCTGAGCGTAAAAGCCGGTGCCGTAGGCGCGGATCTTGGCCAGCGTGTAGCTGCTG
Source organism: Acidimicrobiales bacterium (assembly GCA_965214945.1). Classification (GTDB taxonomy): domain Bacteria; phylum Actinomycetota; class Acidimicrobiia; order Acidimicrobiales; family Aldehydirespiratoraceae; genus JAAXHB01. The sequence goes on from OZ244029.1 coordinate 2,872,338, forward strand.
ACCGAATGGGTGATCTGGCCTGCCGCGTGCCAGGTGGAGCCCGACGTGAGTTCGGCCTTCTCGATCAGCACCGTGTCGGTGCAGCCCTCGGCCGCCAGGTGGTAGAGCACGCTGACGCCCACGATCCCTCCGCCCACGATCACCGTTTGAGCCCGCTCAGGCAGCGCGGGTAGCGACAAAGCCGAAGTCCCCGTTCCTGTAGTGACCATTGCTGTTACAAACATACTAGACTGGTAATGGAGTGTGACATCTGTACTATCATGGTCGTAGGCCACTTCAATCGGCAGGCGCATGGGCGTGTCTGCCGCTCGAGGAGCAGCCCGACCAAAAGAAGGGAAGAGAGGTACTGGAGCTGAGCACCGCGACCGCCGACGTGCTGGACCGGCTCGCACAACGCCTGGAGGGCTTCAGCCCCCAGGTGCGCGTCGCGGCGAGCTACGTGATCGACAATCCCTCACAGGTCGCGGTCACCTCGATGCGTCGGCTCGCCGAGGCAGCGGGCGTCCAGCCCAACACGATGGTGCGCATGGCCCGCTCGGTCGGCTTCGGCGGGTACGAGCAGTTCCGCGAGCCGTTTCGGGCGGCCGCTGCAAAGGCTGCGCCTTCGTTCCCCGACCGGGCGCGCTGGTTGCAGTCGATCAACGGCGGCGGACGGCACGGAGAGCTGCTAGCGCGTATGGCCGCCGCATGCCTAGGCAACGTGGAGGCGCTCTACCAGAGCCTCGACGCCCACGAGCTGAAAGCAGCCGCCGACCTGATCCTGGCCGCGGGGCGCACCTGTGTGCTCGGCGTTGGCACAGCCCAGTCGCTGGCTGAGAACTTCTGTTATGTGGCGTCGATGATCGGCGTCCCCGCCAGCGCCATCCCCGGCAGAGCCCGCCTGGCGATCGACGACATCGGCGAGATGTCCGCCGGCGACGTGCTGGTGTCGGTGACCTTCGCGCCCTATCGCACCGAGACCGTCGAGGCGACCCGGCTCGCCGCGGCACGCAACGCCTCGGTGATCGCGATCAGCGACAGCCGCGCCGCGCCGATCTGCACCGACGCCCGGCACGTCTTCGCCGTCGGCGTGGACACGCCGCAGTACTTCGTCAGCATCACAGCCGCAGCGGCACTGCTCGAGACGCTGCTGGCGTTCATGGCCGCCGACACCTCTGTGGACGCTGCCGCGGCTCTTGCGGAATTCCACCTCCGTCGGCACGAAGCCGGCGTCTACACCGGTTAGAGAGCCTGGCAAGCCGCTGATGCACTTGGCCCACTCCGGACTGGAGAACCCCGAGCACTATGTGCCTGGCATGCCCCGCGACTATGTGGCGCGCCGCTACGGTCTCGACCCGGCCGACATCGCCAAGCTCGGCTCGGCGGAGAACCCGCTGGGGCCGTCACCGGCAGCGGTCGCTGCTGTCACACAGGCCGTCGGGCGGATAGACCGCTACGCGTCGTGGACTGCCGAGCCTCTGCGGAACAAGCTCGCCGAGGCCTGCGGCGTCGACGACAGCCCGGACTGGTTCATCTGCGGCGCCGGTGAGACCGAGCTGATATCGCTTGCGATCAGGGCCTTCTGCGAGCCCGGCGGAGCGGTGCTGATGCCGGGGCCGTGCTTCCCCGTGTACCACCTGTTCGCGGAGGCTGAGGGGCGGCGGGCGATCATCGCGCATGAGGCCACGCTGCGGCCGTCGATGTCCATCGATCCCGAGGCCTATGCCGCGGCGGTACGCCCCGGCGTCCGCATCGTGTTCGTCACTAACCCGCATTCCCCGTCCGGGACGTGGCTCGCGGAGCCCGAACTGCGGTACATCATCGAAACCTGCGCCGCCGCGGGCGCTCTAGTGGTGCTCGACGAGGCCTACGTCCATTACTCGGGTACCGACGGTCACATTCACCTGGCCCGCGATTACGCTCACCTGTTGGTGCTGCGCACTTTCTCGAAGGCTTTCGGCCTGGCCGGGCTGCGGGTCGGCTTCGGCATGGCGCGTCCTGCGGTGATCTCGGCGCTGATGGCCGTGAAGCCGGTGTGGAATATCGGCCAGCTCCAGATCTCAGGCGCGGTCGCGGCGCTCGGTGACACCGAGCACGTGAACACGACAGTGCGCACGGTCGCGGCCAGCCGCGCCCACATACAAAACCGCTTCGACCGCGAGCTTGACCGCTTCAGGATGGTGCCGGGATCGCGGTCAAACTTCTTCCTGGTGAAGGTCGTCGATTCCGGCACTGACTCCACGTCGGTGTTCAACGGGCTGCTGGAACGGGGGGTGATCGTCAAGGACGGATCCGTGAACTTCCGCGGGCTGGCCGACCGGTTCCTGCGCGTCGACATCGGGCTCCGCCCCAGCATGGACCGCTTGGTGGACGCGCTGAAAGACCTGCCATGACCACCGACACCGCTCCGCAGCCGATCACGCGGCACAGGCGCGGGCTGCCAGCGAACTGTTACACCAGCCAGGCCATCTACGAACGCGAGCTCGACGAAGTGTTCGCGCGCTCGTGGATCATGGCAGGCCACGTCTCGCAGGCGTCGCGCCGGGGCCAAGTGCTTACATCCGCTGTCGGCGACGAGCAGGTGGTGATAACGCACGACGGCCGGGCCCGCCGCGCGTTCTACAACGTGTGCCAGCACCGCGGCCATCGCCTGGTGGACTGCGGCGACGAGACCCCCCAGTCGCTGAGCGGCGTTCAAAGCCTTACTTGCGGCTACCACGCCTGGGTCTACGGGCTTGACGGGCGGCTGATGCACGCCCGCGGCGAGCGGGTGGGAAACTTGCGGGCGCCGTCTGTACGTGTCGAGGAGCTGGCCGGGTTCCTGTTCGTCAACCTCGACCAGGACGCCCGGCCGCTGCGCGAGGTCGCCTCTGGTGTGGAGGCCGAGCTGCTGGCCCACGCCCCCGACGCGGCGAGTCAGGTGCTCGCCCACCGCCGCAGCCACTTGGTGGAGGCCAACTGGAAAGTCGCTGTGGAAAACTACAACGAGTGCTACCACTGCCCGAACGTCCACAAGGCCTTCACCCGGTCGGTGGTGTCGCCGGGCAGCTATCGGATCACCTGCGAAGGGGCCGTGATCCGCCATTCTGCGGACTGCGCGACGGCCGAACGGCCCGCTGAAGAAGGTCTCTACGCCGGTGTCAAAGACCGCTACGCCGCGTTCTTCGTGTGGCCGGTGACAGCTATTCAGAGCTACCCCGGCGGAGTGCTCAACACCTTTCGCTGGGTGCCTGCGGGCGCAGAGCGGACGCTGCTGGTGCGCGAGTGGTGGCTTGATTCCCCATCGCCCACGCTCGAGCAGACGGCCAAGATCGACTTCGACTGGGACTACACCGTGTCGGAGGACTTCAACATCATGCGGTCGGTGCAGCAAGGCATGAAGAGCCGCGGGTACCAGCCCGGACCGCTCATCACCACCGCAGACGGTGTAGCGGGCACCCACTCTGAGGACTCGGTGCCGCATCTGCACGACCTGCTGCGCGAGTCTCTTGGGCAGGCAGCGTCGCCCCGCTAACCCACCGGCTCCCCGACCCGCAGTGAGCTGTCTGAGTGACCCTGAGCGCTGTGCCAGCTCAGCAGCGCCTCGGTCGCGGCCTGGCGTGATAGCGGCCCGCCGTCGAGCACCCGCTCACGCAGGAAGGCCAACGCCCGGCCCACCGTCGGACCGGGGCCAACGCCGAGAGCTTCCATCACCTCGTGAGCGGTGATTGGCTTTGTCTGGGCCTCGAGATCCTCGTGCTCACGCAGCGCCACGAGCGCGGCCACGAAAGCATCGACGGAGGCTGTCGGCTCACCTCGAGCGACGATAACCGCCCGGGCGAACTCCACAGCGGCGTCGACCGGCGCCGGGCAGCGGTAAACCAGACGGCGCACGCCGGCAGGGTCAGTAGGCGCTGTTCGCAGTGTCCGCAACGCCCAGAGAAAACCGACGACCTGCCCAACGAGTTCGTTCGAGATTCGCAGCGCCCTCAGGCGGGCAGTCACCTGCTCCTCGGTGAGCGCCGCAAGCAGCGCCGCCCAGCGCGGGGCGGTCTGCGGTGGCACCGCGGCGATTGTGCGCCCCAGGGCTTCGGCGTCGTCACCCAGCTCGGGAACCGCTCGCGCCAGCAGGCCGGTCTCCGCCAGGAAGCGAATGCCCGCACCCGGTTTATCCAACATCAGCAGCCGCTGAAGCTCGCCGCGAATCCGCTCGGCAGAAACGACCGCCAGCCGGTCTCCCATCTCGGTCGCGGCACGTGTGAGCGCCGGCACAGGCCGCAGGCCGTGACCGGCCAGGAAGCGCGCCGCTCGGAGCATCCGCAGGGGATCTTCCCCGAAGGAGATCTCCGGTCGCAGCGGCGTTCGCAGAAGTCCCGCAACCAGGTCGTCGCTGCCGCCGCAAGGATCGATTAGAGCGCCGTCCGCAGCGTCCACGGCCATAGCGTTCACCGTGAAATCACGCCGGTACAGGTCGTCGATCAGGTTGTCGCCAAAGGTCACCGCCGGCTTGCGCGACGATGGGTCGTACTTGTCGGCGCGGTGCGTGGTGATCTCAAACGCATAGCCGTCAACCCTGCAGCCGATCGTCCCGAACCGCTCTCCCTGGCGCCACACCGCAGATGCGACCGGCGCCACGGCGCGCAGGACAGCTGAGGGTCGGGCTTCGGTCGTGCAATCCAAATCGGCGCCACCGACCGCGAAAGGCTGGCCGCGCATGATGTCGCGCACCACGCCACCCACCAGATACAGGCTGTAGCCGGCCTCAGCCATCCGCCGGGCCACCGGAGCGGTCGCCGCCAACGCCGCTTCAAGTTGCTCTCGAGCCCACGCGGAAACAGCCGTCATCAAGCGGCGGCCCGGCGGGCGAGGCGAGCTGCAGCCCGGACTGCCTCTATTCCGAGGCCGCCGGTGGCCTGCTCGGGCCGGATGTCCAAACCCAGCAGCGCACCGGCCACAGCCTGCGATGACATGCGGATCCCGTCAAGGTCGTATCCGCCCTCCAGCACGGCCACGGTGCGCACTGCCAGCGGCATCAGCCGTCGCACCAGGTCGCCGTAGTCGGCGGACGAATAGCCGAGGCCGGTCAGCGGATCAGCCCGGTGCCCGTCATAGCCCGCGGAGACGATCATCCAGTCCGGCTCGAAACGCTCCACGGCCGGGACGATCACCTCGTCGAGCGCGGCCCGCGCGGCGTCGCCCGCAGCGCCTGGCGGCAGCGGCACGTTGACGGTCAGGCCCTCGCCGTCGCCACGTCCGCGCTCGGCGGCCGCGCCTGTGCCGGGGTAGAGCGGCCACTGATGGATTGATGCGTATAGCACGTCGTCACGACAGTAGAAGACGTCCTGTGTGCCGTTGCCGTGGTGTGCGTCTATGTCGACAATCGCAACCCGCTGGCCCGCCGCCGCCAAAGACGCCGCCGCCACGGCCGTGGAGTTGAACAGGCAGAAGCCCATGGACGATTCCGGCGTAGCGTGATGGCCGGGAGGCCGCACCAGGCAATAGGCGGTCGTCTCGGCGGTACCCGAGCCTGAAGGCTGCCGGCGCCCGTCGTCGGCGTCGGCTCTGTCATCCACGGCTGGGGACATAGCCTCGACTGCGGTCAGCACCGCGCCTGCCGCGAGCAGGGCCGCGTCGAGGCTGGCCGAAACCATCGGAGTGTCGGGATCGAGATGACCGCCACCGTGAGCCGCCATCGACGTGACCCTGCTAATCATCTGCTGCGTGTGCACCAGCCCAAGCTCGCTCGCCTGCGCCGGCCGCGGGACGGCAGCACCAGACATCAGATGCTCGTCGACCGCTCGAACGCCTTCCAGCGCGGCCAAGAGCCGTTCGGGCCGCTCCGGGTGAGCCCGGCCGGTGTCGTGCGCGAGGCAACGCTCATCAGTGATCACCAGCACCTGAACGAGCGTAACGCCGCGCCCGGACGGCACGCTGAAGCCACCGCGCCGTGGTGAGGTCAGCGCGGTTGAGGGTCGGCTCGGCCAGATTCCGGGTAAGGCCATGGCAAGGCGATGCCGAGACCGCCTATTTGGTGCCGTTCACCGAAGCGCCTACCATGCCCCCGTCTGTGGTGGCCACCATCGTGCGCCGCCTCACGGAGCGGGGTTATCGCACCGTGGTAACGGCGCCGCTGAAACCGCCCGAGCGAGACCGGCTGACGGACGGCGGCTTCACCGTGTACGAAGAGCTTCTGGTGCTGGGCCGTGAACTCGGGCCGCGGCTGCCCAGGCGACCCGGAGGGTGTGGGGCTCGGTTCCGGCCGGGGCGCCGGTATGACGTCGCCGAGGTGCTGCAGCTCGACGTTGCTTCTTTCGAACCGTTTTGGCGTTTCGACGCGGAAAGCCTCCGGGAGGCTCGCACGGCCACTCCGGCGAGCAGGTGGCGTGTCGCTTTGACCGACAGGGTGTCCGCCGCGCCCACAGTTGCCGGATACTGCGTGACGGGCCGGGCCGGGCCTAACGGCTATATCCAGCGCCTGGCTGTAGCCCGCGACTGCCGAGGCCGCGGGGTCGGCACGGCGCTGGTGGCCGACGCCCTGTGGTGGCTGCGACGCGGTGGTGCCGACAACGCGTCGGTCAACACGCAGATCGGCAACCGGCCGGCGCTGGCCCTATATCGGCGCTGCGGCTTCACCCCGGCGGCCGACCGTCTCGCCGTGCTGCACAGGAGGCTCAGATGAGCGAGATCAGCAGGCCGCATCCGTCGGCGCGCACCGCGCCGCGGTCGGATGCTCGGCCTGCCAGACGCCGGTTGCGCTCATGGCGCGCGCCAGCGGTCTGGGCTGTTGCCGCACTGATGTGCTCAGCCGTGAGCGGGGGGCCGAACGGCGCGCCTGCCGCCGCTGCCGCCGACAGAACCGAGGCGCGCCTTGAGTTCGTCTCGCAGAGCGGATGGCAGAGTTCATCTCCAGGCGTGCTGAACGTGCGCGTCGCAGGCGCCGGCGACAGCCCGGTCTCGCTGCGGGTCAGGGTGCACGAACCGGTCGAGACGCGTGCGGAGCTGGCTGCTGCCGTCTACGGGCAGCCTGTTACAGCGCTGATCGGCGCAAGGGCCGTCAACGTGACCAGTGCGGTCGACGAGTCGATACCGATAGCTGTGCCCGACGACCTCACTGAGCTGATCCTTCGGCACGCCGACAGCGCCGGAACGTCAGCCGGACCATTCCCGCTGCAAGTCGACATGCACGACGGCGACGGCGTGTTGCTGCACACGCTTCGGACCTTTCTCGCCGCGCCGCCCCGGACGCGCAGCGGTACGGCCGCCGACAGCTTGCTGCCTGTGGCGGTGGTGTTCGATCTGAGGCTGCCGTTGGCTCACACTCCTGGCGGCGGTGCCCGCTTCGGCCCCGACGAACTCGATGCCGCGGCCGCGCTTGCCCAGGTTGTCAGCGAGCGTCGTGACGTCCCTGTGACTATCGCGCTGAGCCCGGAGACGCTCGACGCGCTGGCATTACTGGGCGATGACCTGACCACGGAGCGGTTTCGAGACGCTCTCGAAGGCAACCAGGTGCTGCTGTCGGAGTGGAGCAGCCTCGACGTCAACGCCCTGGTCGCAGCCGGCCGGAGCGACATCGTTGAGGAGGGGCTGCTCCGAGGTGCGCAGGCCTTGGCCTTCGAGGAGACCGCGGCCAGCAGCGTGATGCTGCTCGACGCTCCCGCATCGCCGCAGGCCGTTACCGTGTTGACCGGCGCGGTGCCGAGCGCTGCGGGATTCCTGGTGCGGACTCCCGCAGCGGCGTTCGACGTCGTCAACCCTGAGCCGTTCGCGGCGCTTCTCGACGCTTACGGCGACCCGCACCCCACCGCTGTCTCTGATCCGTTCATCGAGTCGCTCCTATCGCAGCACGGCGCCGACACCAGCCCTGAACTCGCCGTTCGTCACGCTGTTGCCGAGCTAAGCCGCCTGGCCGCCGTCGGTGAGCCGAGCCCTGCAGCGGTCGTGGTGTTCGCCGACGTACTCGCTTACGGGGCAGCGCTGGGACTGCTGGATGAGATCGCCGCAGGCCCGGCGCTGCGTCCGGTCACCGTCGAGGAGGCACTGGTAGACGCCTCCCGCCTGCCGTTCGCGGCGCCGGGGACCGACCGTTCCGGCCCGGCCGCTCCCGACAGCCTGCTCGCATATCTGACGCAGCGCAGCCTCGTCGAACTTCGGCTGACCGCCTACGAGAGCCTGATCGGCGCAAACGCAACGCGCACGCCACCGTTGCGCACACTGTTGTCCGCCAGTGCGGCCCGATCTCTGTCCTCAGGCGACCGGGCCGAGTTTCTCGCCGCCATCGACCGTCAGATCAGCGAGGGGACTAGCGGTATCGAGATGATCAGCGCCAGCCGGATCACCATCACCGAGCAGACTGCCAATCTGCCGATCACGGTCGTCAACAGCCAGACGACGCGAGTTACCGTGGCGCTGGAGTTCCGCTCCGAAACCGGCGAGTTCGCCTTTCCGGACGGGACGCGCCGGATCGTCGACCTCGATCCAGGCGCCAATCATCTCGCGGTGCCAATCGCCGCGGAGTCCCCGGGCGAGAGCGCGGTGCTCGTGACGCTGGCCACGCCCGACGCCGCGAGCGCAATGGTCCTGGGCACGGGCAGACGAGAGGTGCGCTTCGCGGATCTAAGCGGCGGTGGCGCGTTCGCTGCAGCGGGCGCTGTGCTGGTGCTGGCATTGTGGTGGGCAACAAGCTTGCGCGGCCGCCGCGACCGCGCGGCGGCCACCGACGCTGATACTGTCGGAGAGTCCGGCCCGGCATCGGGCGGCGCAGCGAGAACTAGCGAACACTAAAGCGAGGAAGAGTTGGCCGTAGGCATTGTTACAGACAGCTCCTGCGACCTGAGTACCGCCGACGCGAGGGACTCAGGAGTGGAGGTCGTTCCGCTTTATATCCGCTTCGGGACAGAGGAGTTTGTCGACCGCGAGGAAATCACAGTCGAAGACTTCTACCGCAGAATGGCCCGCAGCAAGCATCTTCCGCAGACTGCCGCGCCGTCTCCGGGTCGCTTCCGCCAGGCTTACAGGAAATTGTTGGGCGAAGGCTGCGACTCGGTGGTGTGCATAACGCTGTCTTCGGCTATCTCGGCCACTATGCAGGCCGCGACGCAGGCAGCTGACGAGATCGACGCCGACGTGCGGGTGGTCGACAGCCGCTCCGTCACCGCTGGCCTAGGAACGCTGGTGCTCCAGGCAGCGCGGCGGGCCGCCGAGGGGGCCGATGCCGATGCTGTGGTCGACACCGTCAGCGAGGCCTCTCGCCGCACGCGTGTGTTCGGCGCGCTCGACACGTTGGACAACCTACGCAAAGGCGGACGGATCGGCGGGGCGGCAGCCATGCTCGGCTCGATGCTGTCGATCAAGCCGATAGTCGATCTCTCCAGTGGCGCGGTCGAGGAGGCCGCCAAGCAGCGCACGCGCAAGAAGGCGCTGGCATGGCTGCGCGACCACGTGCGCTCAGCGGCGCCGGTGGAGCACCTGTCGGTGATGCATGGCGCAGCCGCTGACGCCGACCGCTTCCGCGCGATGATCTCCGCCGCCGTCGGCCACGATCACATCAGGATGGCTTATATCGGCCCTGTGGTGGGCGCCCACGCCGGTGCCGGCGTGATCGGAGTCGCCTATCAGGTCCCGGCGTAGACGAAGGGCGCACGACGGCAGAGCGCACGACGACATCACGCTAATCGCAGCGGCGCGAGCGGGCGACCGTGGTGCGCTCGACGAGCTGCTGCGCCGTCACTACGGCCGTGTCTATGCCATCTGCAGGCGGCTTACCGGCAACGACGAAGACGGGCTCGACGCAACGCAAGAAGCGCTGATCGCCATCGTCAAGGGGCTGCCCCGCTTCGACGGCAGGTCTCAATTCACCACATGGGCCTACAGAATCGCCACCAACGCGGCGTTCGACGAGCTACGCCGCCGCTCAAGGCGGCCTTTCGTGGGGCTGCCCTCGATAACCGCCGACCATAAGCCGATCGCCGCTGCCACGGCACCGGCCGATCCCACAGACACCGCAGTCGACCGCCTCAGCGTCGACGCGGCCCTGACCGCGCTGCCGGAAGCATTCCGCGCCGCAGTGGTGTTGCGCGATGTATCCGGATTCAGCTACGCCGAAATCGGTGAGATCCTGCGGATCCCACCGGGCACCGTCCGCTCCAGGATCGCTCGCGGACGCGCCCGTCTTGCCGACGCGCTGCGCGACCCGCCCGAACCCAGCGCTCCTCAGTCGGGCGGGGCCCGCTGGACTGGGAACTCAAAGTCTGTTCAGCGACGTCAGAACATAGAGCCATGACCGACCTGCTGCCGCCAACCGACGAACTCGCATCGGCACTCCTCGACGGTGAGCTGACTCCCGAAGGGGCGGAGGCTGCCGAAGCCGATCCCGTGGTGCGAGCCCGCGCCCGCGAGCTTCGCTCGGTGCGTGACAGGGTGGCTGTTGCCCCAACCGCGCCGGAATCGCGCACACGCGACCGCCAAGTGGCCGCGGCGGCCGACACCGCTGACTGGTTGCGCCCACCGGATCGGGTGACCGTGCTGCCGCCGTCGGGCCGTTGGCTGCCTCTGGCCGCGGCCGCAGTGCTGGTGGCGCTTGCGGCCGTCTTCGGCGCCTTCCTGATCGACCGGTTCGACGCGGGTGACGCCGAGACCATGAGCGCGGCCGACACCGCCGCCAAGCTTACGGCCGCATCCGAAGCACCGACCGCAGATGCCATAAGCACGGACGACGCTGCTGCCTCCGATGACGCCACCAACGACGCTGGCTTCACCAACCTAGAGTTCACCGACGCGGAGGCCCTCGAGGAGTCGGCCGAAGAGTACGACACCGACGAGTCTGACGCCGCCCAGCCCGAAGTGGACGCGTCCGCAGATGACGCGTCAGGGGCCAGCGATACAGAACTCAACGGCACCGGCCCGAAAGACGCCGCCGGCGCGTCAGTGATCAACCTGGGCGCATTCGACGACTTCGACCAGCTGCTCGCCGTCCTTCTGGAACAGACCCGCGAGCCGCTGCGCGGATCGACCCATCTGACCCCGCCGGGTGTTTGCGCCGAGCCACTGGCCGCGTTCGCCGCCGAGATCGACTTCACCGAGACGGCCGCATTGAAAGCCTCCGTCGGCCGTCAGCCCGATCGGACCGTCGACGTGCTGCTGGGACTTGACAGTGGAGATCGGGGCATCGCGATGCTCTCAGCAGCGCCCGAGTGCGAGCCGATCACCCTACCCCTGGAGGCCGTCGACGAGCCTTGACGCTGCAACCGGCACATCGACGAGGCCTCGGTAGGCTGTCGGGTATGGCCGATACCGACTCCAGCGAGCGTGACCGTCCGCCGCTGACCGTCGTGCCTGACGAGTGGCCCGCAGCCGCCGCCGATCAGATCGTCGCCTGGGTTGGCTCTATCAGGCATCACACCGTGGACAACATCGTCCGCGCGGCCCGAGGCCTGGTCTACGGGCTGCTGGCAGCCGCCGCCGTGATCGCTTTGACGGTGCTGTTCGCCGTCGCCCTAGTGCGTCTGGCAGACGCCTACCTGCCAATTGGCGCCGGGGTCGGATCGGCGACCTGGGCCGCTCATGGCTTCATCGGATTGCTCGTGTCGGTGCTAGGCCTGGGCCTGTGGCGAGCCCGGTCGTCCACGGCCAGACCGCTTTGGATCGCCGTGGTCATCGATGTCGCGCTCATCATCGCCGTCGTGTTCTATGGCGTGATCCGCGCGGTCGCCTGACCGGACACCCGCCCCAGACGTGACTCAGCCGAAAGCGAAACACAGCACCGACAATGCCTAAAAGGGTTCATGATGTGGTGATCATCGGTTCCGGACCGGCCGGGCTCACGGCTGCGATCTACACCGCCCGAGCAAACCTAAACCCTGTGGTGCTGGAGGGAGAGCCCAGCTCCACCAGCGACCAGCCCGGCGGCCAGCTCATGCTCACAACCGACGTGGAAAACTACCCGGGCTTTCCGGCGGGCGTTATGGGGCCGGATCTGATGACGAGCTTCCGGGAGCAGGCCGTCCGTTTCGGGGCTGAGATCATCACGGCCAAGGCGTCGAGGGTCGATCTCTCCGCTCAGCCTTACGGCGTGTGGACAGGCGACCCTGAGGAGTCCGAGCCAACGCACCGGACGAAGACGGTGATCGTGTCCACCGGCGCTCAGTCGCTGCTGCTGGGGTTGCCCGGTGAGATCGAGCTGATGGGCCACGGCCTGTCCACCTGCGCGACGTGCGACGGCTTCTTCTTCCGAGATCAGCACATCGCCGTCATCGGTGGCGGTGACTCGGCGATCGAGGAGGCCCTGTTCCTGACGCGCTTCGCGTCCAAGGTCACTGTCATCCATCGCCGTGACCGGCTCCGGGCATCCAAGATCATGCAGCGGCGGGCGTTCGCCAATGAGCGCATCGAGTTCCGCTGGAACACCGTGGTGGACCAGTACCTGGGGCACCCGAGCCTGGCCGGCTTGCGCCTGCGCGACGTTGCCACGGGGGAGGCGTCGACGCTCGACATCGCAGGCTGCTTCGTCGCCATCGGTCACCGGCCCAACACCGACCTGTTCAAGGGCCAACTCGAGATGAAAGACAACGGCTACCTCGTCACAGCGCCCGGGTCGTCGCACACCGGCGTTGAGGGGGTGTTCGCCTGCGGCGACGTGCAAGACGACCGCTACCGCCAGGCGGTCACCGCGGCGGGATCCGGCTGTATAGCCGCCATAGACGCCGAGCACTATCTAGAGAGCTGCCACGGCTAGCGTGCTCGACCCAGCTTCCGCTACGGGCAGGCCTGCCCAATCAGGCGGGGCTGCTCAAGTAGGCTGGCGCTCGGCAGGTGTTCACACAGTGTTCACACCCCTGCGCCCTCGAAAGGAAACCCTCATGGCCGGAGCAACCATCACACTGTCAGCATCGACGTTCGACGAGGAGGTCAGCGGCTCCGCGGAGCCGATCCTGGTGGACTTCTGGGCTGAGTGGTGCGGCCCCTGCAAAGCGATCGCCCCGATTCTCGAAGAGATCGCTGAGGAGCAGGCCGGAAAGCTGAAGATCGCCAAACTGAACGTGGACGAGGCGCCGACCGTCGCTCAGCGATTCAGCGTGATGAGCATCCCGACAATGATTCTGTTCGACAACGGACAGCCGGCCAAGCGGCTCGTCGGGGCCAAGCCCAAGGCGGCGCTCCTGAACGATTTGGCAGATTACGTCTGAACGCGTCCCGGCTGGGGCCTTGGCGAGCGGGCACGCCCAGCCCGGTGTGCTGCCGCTGCGACGAGGCACAGCCGGGGGTGCTGTGCGCGATCTCCAACAGAGGCTCATGCTCGCCGGTTATGACACAGGCGACGAACATCAAGGGTTCGGACCAGCCACTGAGGCTGCCCTCCGCCACTTCCAGCACGACCGAGGCCTGGTCGTGGACGGCGTCTGCGGGCCCGATTCGTGGAACGCACTCGTAGAAGCCGACCACCGCTTCGGCGACCGGATGCTCTATCACCGGTCGCCGATGATGCGGGGTGACGACGTCTCTGACTTACAGCGTCAGCTGAGCCAGCTCGGTTTTGACACCGGCTGGATCGACGGCATCTTTGGACCTGCCACCGAGTCGGCAGTGCGGCAGTTCCAGCACAACGTCGGTGAGCCCCAAGACGGCGTGGTAGGCCGGGGCACGGTCACGGCGCTACAGCGGCTCATTGGGCGCTCCGCCGGAACGCTAACTGTCGCTGAGGTGCGTGAGCGCGAGCGGCTTCGTCGTCAACCGAGCCGGGTCGAGGGGCGCAGGATCGCGGTCGGCGATTCGGGCGAACTGCCGGCCATCGCGCACGCCGTCGCCCGGCGGCTGCGGCGCGCGGGGGCGGAGGTGCTCTCGCTCGGCAACCCGAAGCTGTCCCAGCAGGCGCGCATGGCCAACAACTGGGGGGGCGAGGCCTATCTCGGCGTGACGCTTTCCTCAGAAAGCCTCGGCGTTTCGTACTTCGCCACGGCGGGCTTCGAATCCACCGGAGGCAAAGCGCTCGCCGAGCGCTGCGCTGACGCGCTCGCCCCTGTCCTCCCGGAGCCGATGCTCGTTACGGGAAAGAGGCTTCCGATTCTGCGGGAGACCCGCATGCCGGCGGTGTGGTGCAGGGTAGGGCCGGGCGCTAAGGCGGTAACCCACGCCGCTCAGATTGCGGCTGCTCTGGCCCGAGCCGTCATCGAATGGAGCCGCGCACCTGCCGTCGCTTGCATGTCGGGAAAGTGACCCAGGCCTGTCTCAAGTCCCTAGGGCTCCTGCTTGAGGCGCTTCACGCTTTCGCCTCCGGCACCGATATCACGGTGTAGATGCGCTCCAGGTCATCCAAGTCGGCAAACTGGATGGTGATCTTGCCGCGGCCTCGCCCCATCCGCACCGAGACCCGTGTGTTGAGCCGGGTCGCCAACAGCTCCTCAAGCTCCAAGAGCCCGGCCTGGGTCTCCGCCGACTGGCCGGTGCTCTCGACCGCGCGTCCCGAGGACTTCGACCCCGAATCGTCCAGCTTGGCCACGCGACGCTCCACCTCGCGTACCGAGAGATTGTCACTCACGATCTTCTCTGCGAGCGCTTGGCGAGTGTCGTCGTCCTCCACGGCCAGTAGCGCCCGTCCATGTCCCGCTGACAGGTTGCCCTGCATGATCAGCCCCTGAATGGCAGCGGGAAGGTGCATCAGCCTGATGGTGTTCGCCACGGTGGAGCGTGAGCGGCCCACCCGAGTCGCCACCTCAGCCTGCGTGAGCCCGAAGTCGTCTATTAACTGACGGTAGGCGGCGGCCTCCTCCAGGGCGTTCAGATCTTGACGGTGGATGTTCTCAACGACTGCGTGCTCAAGGGTTTCACGGTCGTCAGTTTCCTTCACCAGGGCCGGGATTTTGGTGAGCCCGGCCCGCTGAGATGCCCGCCAGCGGCGTTCTCCGGCTGCGATCTCATATCCTTCAGTGATCTCGCGCACGACGATCGGCTGGATCACACCGATCTCGGCGATTGAGGCTGCCAGGGTGACGAGCGCCTCTTCGTCGAAGTTGACCCGAGGCTGAAACCGGTTCGGCACGATCTGCGCTAGGTCAATCTCTCTGAACAGAGAATCACCCGTGCCTTCCGACATGTCCGCGGGGAGCAGAGCCCCCAAACCGCGGCCAAGTCCGCTACGCCGTGCCACTGATTACCTCCTTGGCCAGTGCTCGATATGCTTTTGTGCCTTTTGATGATGGATCATACACTGTGATAGGAAGACCGTGGGATGGTGCTTCGCTCAACCTCACCACGCGGGGTACCACTTGTTCGCAGACCTTGTCGCCAAAGTGCTCGCGCACCTCGGCAGCAACTTGACGCGATAGGTTGGTGCGCGCGTCGTACATACCAAGAATCACCCTGCTCAGCCTGATGCGCGGATTGAGATTGCGCCGCACTAGCTCGATGTTGCTCATGAGCTGACCCAAACCTTCCAGAGCTAAGTACTCGGTCTGGATCGGAACGATCACCTCGTCGGCAGCTGTCAGGCCGTTGATTGTCAGCAGGCCCAAGGACGGCGGACAGTCAATCATCACCACGTCATAGTCCCGTGTGATGCTCTCGAGGGCTGTTCGGAGCCTGCGCCCGCGATTGAACGCAGCGAACAGCTCGATCTCCACACCGGCGAGATCAAGGTTCGAGGGAGCGACATGCAGGTTCTTGAAAGCTGTTGGCTCAATGACGTCCTCTATGGAAGCCTCATTCAGTAACACGTCGTACATTGAAGTGTCCAGGTTGCGCGCATCAATCCCTACGGCGGTCGTAGCATTGAACTGAGGATCAAGGTCGACGATCAGACAGCGCAGGCCCTCTTCGGCCAAACATGCCGAAAGGTTGACAGCCGTGGTCGTCTTGCCGACGCCGCCCTTCTGATTGGCAACAGCAAGCACCCGCGCCAGCTGGGACTGAACGGTTTGCGTCATGAAGGCAGTCCTCCAACGCCGACAGCCAACAGCCTAACCCGACGATCTCCTCCACCTGAGTCAAACGTGGCCAACTTCAGACCCGCCGGACCGAAACAGCAGCACCCCAGAAGGCGATCAGCAACTGGACCCAGACCTAGCAGGACCCAGGCCTAGCAGTCGAGTTGGATGTTTCACGTGAAACATCCAACTCGGTCACGCCCAGCGACAGCCTCCTGCCACTAAGTGGCCTTTGTTGAAGGCGCAGCATCCGCCGATGTGTGGTAGGCGGTGACAGCACAAGCGCGCCAGTCTCGGCCGTCACCAACAAGCGGCCATAGCCTGTTCACGTAATGGGAGCGGCCATAGCCTGTTCACGTAATGAGGGTCGGCAAATCCCGCGGCAGCCTCATTGCCAAGATTTGTCTGGGTACCGCGAACGCCCACCGGCTCTGAGCGTGTCGCCCTGCCCAGGTAAGGAACCGCGCACCCGGACTTCGCGGGCCCCGCGCAGCCGGACTCTGCGGGCTCGAAGCCTTGCCATCTCTAAACAGGAGGCCGCGCTGCGGGCGGAGTCCACCCGATGCTCTTAGCAGCCCGAGACGAAGTTCCAGGCTGCTAAGAGCGTCCGCGGGGAAGGGAAGGGCTCCACAGTGTCTCCGAATCCCAGACCGAGCCCGGGCCTGTCTCCAGTCAATCCGCCAAGCCCAATTTGTCACAGGAACTCAGACAAGCCTCACCGCCAGGCCACGAACCAGCGTTTCGGGGTCCAGACAAGCAAGTCACGATGTTTCACGTGAAACATCCATTCCGATCATTCCAGGTGTTAACTCTCGCACGTCCCCTGGCATGTGTCCACAGAGCCGGCAGGTCGAGGTAGGGCCGCCGCCAAAGCGAGCCCGGTCCGCAGCGCCCTACCCAACTGCGGCCGACACCGCCTCGAGATCCATGCTGTGCACTTCGCTACCCAGAACGTGGTATCCAACATGCCGTGCCGGGCGGCTGATGCTCAGAACAGTGGAGCGCGTTTGCGAGCAGCGGCTCGTCGGGGGAGGCGGCTCGGAGCGGCGCCCACTCGTTTCACGGCGAGGAACTCTCCACGCTCGGTGCTCCAGCAACCAGCGACCTCGCAGCGCGCCGTAGCTACCAGGTCTGCGTCAAGCCACTGCCGTCGAGTCCGTGACGAGACGGATACCACCAGCAAGCCGCCCCTGCGCACCAGCGGCAGACCGCACTCAGCCAGTTCAGCGACAGGCCCGAACAGCCGGGCCACCGCGCCGTCGAAGGCCTCACGCGTCTGCGGCGACCTGGCCAATACCGCGATGCGCGCGTGTCGCACCTCGACGCGGTCTTGGAGTCCCGCCGCGGCTGCGGCTCTCGAAGCTAGCTCGCAGCGTCGTCGACGCGCGTCCACGAGCGTCCAGTGCGACGAAGGAAGTTCAAGCGCCAACAGCACGCCGGGGATGCCTGCACCCGTGCCCAAGTCGACCAGTCTCAAGCTCTCGGAGCGCCGCCAGGCGGTCTCAAGCCGGCGGGCTGACCGTGCGCTTCGGCGGGGTCGTCGCGGTCTCAAGCTCTCGGAGCGCCGCCAGGCGGTCTCAAGCCCTTGGAGCGCCGCCAGGCCGGGCACGAACCCCAGCGCATGCCGATAGAGAGCTTCTGCCGTCTGAGGTCCCAGGACTCCGGACTCGCGTGCCGGCGCCCAAGCCGCGTCCAGCGCCTCCAGATGCTCCAACAACCTCGCCGGGACTCTCCCGGGAAGGCTGCCGGCGGATGTCACTGGTCGTTCGCCACCGCTGAGATCACGACATGACGCTTAGGGTCGAGACCCTCACTGCGGCTCGCGGCACCGTTGATCTTGGCTACTGCGTCATGCACGATCTTGCGGTCAACGCGGTTCATGGGCTCCAAAGCGATCTCATCGCCTGATTCCACCGCGTCGCCGGCAACACGCTTGACGAAGGCGGTCAGCGCCGCCTGGCGACGCTTGCGGAGACCGCCGATGTCGATACGAATCTTTCCCTCGCGGGTTGTGCCGCCGGACCGCCTGAGAACCGTCCTGACCAGATCGTCCAAAGCGCGCGCTGTGGTTCCCCGATGGCCAATCAGCAAGCCCAGGTCGTCGCCCAGCGCCTCAATGCGCATGATGCCGTTGCGGAGGTCGTGACGAACGAAGGTCAGGCTGATACCGACGGCGTTGGCCACTCCGCTCACGAATTCCTCCGCCAGGTCGGCCTGATCCGCGAGCGACAGACCCGCATCGTGGGCTGTCATCTTCTTGTTGTCCTTTCGAGGATTGCCCGCCTTGCTGCGAGCCGCGACGACGGAGCGCTGAGAGCCTACGTCGCCAGTCTTCACCCCAGCGTTCTTGGCGGATCCGCCCTTCGCCTTGCCACCGCCGGACTGCTTGCGCATGCCGGGCCGCTGCCCTACGCCACCCGCCGGGGTAGCTGAGGCTCGACTCGAGGACCGTGTGCGGCGTCCTCGGCGTCCTCGGCTGGTCTTTGGGCGGACCGGCGCCGGGAGTATTCGGGCTCGAACTCTTGCCTGCTCCTTAACACGCCCAAACAGACCTGTCCTGCCTTCTGTGAGCACCTCAAACTCGGCGTCTGAGCGATGAACTCCCAGCCGGTCAAGCGCCAGCTCCTTCGCGCTTTCTACTGAGGGGGCGGTGACTTCCAACCATTCCATTATGAGAACCTGAACTCTTTGTGTGTAAGGAGGGCATCAGCGTCGTTTCCTCTTGCTCTTGCTCCGGTTGGGCGAGGCGCGTCTTGAGACGGTCCCGGGCGGGGTCACGCGGCCACCTCGGCCGCGATTGCGCGACGGCGCCTTGCCGGAGCGGCCTGCACCGCGGACACCAGTGCTGGCACGTCCTGAGCGTTTGGGGGCTGAGCGTTTGGGGGCTGATCTCCTCGTTTTGTTTGTGGGCCTGCGCAGCTGAGCTGCTCTCCGACTGGGAGCTTTCCGATTGGGAACTCCCCGGCTAGGAGCTTTCGAGTCGCGCTTGGGTGTGGGTCTGCCTTTGCCAGGTGTCACCGACTTGGACGCCCTTGTCTTCGACGATTGTGTCGATCCGCTGCCATCAGAACTTTGCTGATCCTCGGATTTTCTTTGTCGAACTAGCTCAGCTCCGAGCGAATCATCGCCGGAATAAAGTGACCGGGTGATATAGGCCTGCTGCCCGATGCGATACAAAGCCGACACTATGAAGTACACAACGACCGCAGCAGGTATCCCATAAGATATAACAGGCAGAATGTACGGTAACAGCTTCATCACTGTCTGCTGAGTCGGGTGCATCACAGTGTTCGTCTGGCGCCCTTGGATCTGGCGTTGCTGATACAGCCCCGTCACCAGAACCAACACCATCATCACTAGGTACGGCAGCGCAGTGATGATGCCTTCGCTCATTGCGGTGCTCGCCGACCTCGACAAATCCACCCCCCATGACACCATCTCGGTCTCGACGCTCAAGTCAGCATAAAGTTCTGCGTCCGTTGCAAGAAAGTCGGGATCAAAGGTGAGTTCACTGCGCTGAATCGGGGTCTCGGCATAGTCGGCAGCACCCCCTGATTGCGCCCTCGAATACTGAAACGACGTGAAGCCGAGCTGCGTGCCTATCTCAGTAGTGCGCCTTGTAAGACCCCGCACCACCTGATAGAGCACCAAAAAGATTGGGCCTTGAACGAACATCGGAAGACAGCCGCCCAGCGGATTGACCCCGTGTTCTTTGTAGAAGGTCATGGTGGCTTGGTTGAGAGCCTGACGGTCGCCTCGGTGCTTGTTCTGGATCTTCTTCAGCTCCGGAGCAAGAAGCTGGATTTGCATCATCGAGCGAGTGCCCCTCATGGTGAAGGGCGTCACCACGATCATCGCGGTCACCGTGAGGAAGAAGATCGCCATGCCGTAGGACGGCCAGACCGAGTAGAACCACGCCAACAGCGCAGTGATCAGATCAAACACTGGTCCTCCCCACCGGCCGGTGACCCACGCCGTCCCCACCGCTGGGCACCGGATCCCAGCCTGTTCCGCCCCAGGGATGGCACCGGCAAATCCGCCGGAGTGCGAGCCACGAGCCTTTCACCGCGCCGTGGATTTCGAGGGCCTCCAGCGCGTAGGTCGAGCACGATGGCATGAAGCGGCACGGTGACGGGCGACCGTAGCGGGCGACCTGCCAAGCGCGCACGCAGGTTCTCATAGACCAGACAGCGAGGTTCACACCGGACTCAGATCCCGTAGCAGGCCAGTTACAATCCCATAAAGTTCTCGGTGAGACAAGTGATCAATCGGCGACGATACCCGGAACAGATACTTGCCATCGGCTAGCAGACTCGGGTCTTCACGCGACAACTGCCCGAGGATCGCTCGGACACGGCGACGAATGCGATTCCGAGCGACCGCAGTGCCCACCTTCTTCGGAACGGCGAACATCACTGAAGGCGTGCTCGCGCCAGCGGAGTAGACCAAACGCACCGCCCCGCGCGTCGCACTAACCATAGCCGGACGAACTCTGCCGACGCCAGAAACAGACACAGCGTGACTCATGCAGCCAGCCTGGCGCGCCCCCTTCGACGACGCGCCCTCAACACGGCCCGACCACCCCGCGTACGCATCCTAGCGCGAAATCCGTGTTTTTTGTGTCGCTTCCTGTTATTCGGCTGAAAAGTTCGCTTCACAATACTTCCTTTTTCCACAGCGTCTTGCGTTTGCTGTAAGGCTTTTGCACCCTCGATGCTGCGGTCTGCGACTATCATCAGGTGCTTACCGTAGGGTCAGCCTCGCCCGACGGCAACCCTGCTGAGGCCACCAAAGACGATGGGTCCGCCAGCGCTCCGGGTGCGGGTCAGGTCGGCGCTCACATCTCACACATCTGTAATTCAACCACGCAATCAGCCGCTGAGCAGGACAAGGTGCGGAGCGATGCCGACGAGGTTGCACAGCACCGTCAGAGTGCTACTTTCCGATTGCCATCGATGCGGGCGGGCATCGGTCGCCGCCGCCTGCGAGCCCGCGGGGCGGCTGGCCGGTGACGACAGCCGAAGTTCACTCGCCCGGCTCCACCACAGAGCATTTATCCACATCTGTTATCAACATGTGAAAAAGAGGGCTGAACGCATGACAACAACGCTGCCGCCACCTGACCCGCACGCAGAGCACATCTGGACCCAGTGTGCCCAGACGATCAGAAGCCAAGTAAGCGACGCAGTGTGGAGGACCACCTTCAGCGGCACCAGGGCCACGGCCTTCGCACGCAACTCCCTGGTACTCCAGGTGCCCACCGCATTGCAGAAGATGCGCATCGAGCGTCGGTACTTCCCGCTGGTGCGCGACGCGCTTAGCGAGACGACCCCCGGAGCAACCCTGCAGATCGACATCCATCCGGATCGGGGATCGCCTCAGACCGATCAGTCGCCTGCCCAGACCAGCTCCGAAGCTAAGCAGGCGCACACCCGAGAGCAGGCTGACCCGGCCGGACGAACCACCGGGTCAGCAAGGTTGGAGCCGAGCCGCCCCGCCACCAACACTCGACTCACTTTCAACACCTTCGTGACAGGCACGTCCAACCGCTTCGCTCACGCAGCCGCCTACGCAGTCGCCGAGCAGCCGTCTTACGAGTTCAATCCGCTGTTCATCTACGGTGCATCCGGACTTGGTAAGACGCATCTTTTACAGGCCATCGCACACTACGTCACCAAGCACTACCCGGATTACGCCACGCGTTACGTCACCACAGAGACTTTCCTCAACGAATTCATCACCGCGATTCGTACCAACACACAGCACGAATTCAAACAGCGATACCGCAGCAACACCCTGCTCTTGGTTGATGACATTCAATTCTTGCAGGACAAAGACGGACTGCAAGAGGAGTTCTTCCACACTTTCAACGACGTTCTGCAAAACGGCGGACAGATCGTACTGTCATCTGACCGCCTGCCCAACGCGATACCAAAACTGGAGAACAGACTCCGAAGCCGGTTCCGATCCGGTCTCATCACCGATATTCAACCTCCAGATTTGGAGACGCGGCTTGCGATCCTACAGAAAAAGACAAACTCTCGATCTGCACAGATCCCCGACAGCGCTTTAACATTCATCGCTGAGAACATCACTGACTCTATTCGAGAACTCGAGGGCGCACTGATCAAAGTCATCGCCTACACCAACCTCAGCAAGGAGCCGTGCACTCTGACACTCGTCAAGAGACTTCTAGCCGATCTAATCAACCCGACAGCTAAGCAGCCAGTTACACTTGATTTGATTTTGAGGACCACGGTCGACATGTTCGACTATAGTTACGAGCAGCTCATCGGCCCAAGCCGCCGGCGGCCACTCGTGGAAGTTCGACAGATCGCCATGTATGTCACCCGGCTTATGACCGACTTATCGTACCCGCAGATCGGCAACGGGTTCGGCAACCGAGACCACACCACGGTCATGCACGCCTGCAAGAAGATAAAAAACGCTATGAAAGAACGTCAAGATCTCTTTGACCGTGTCCAGAAGTTTCAGAATCGTGTCTCAGAAGCTCGGTCCTGAGGGCGTGCTGCGCATTACGAGGTGTCGCGCAGAGGCGAGAGCGTCCCTGGACATACAGTGTGGACCGACCCATGGAAAATAGCGAGCAGAATCTGAACAACCGGCGCCTTGCCCACAGGCACTAGGTGACAAGCCGGTCGGCCAGTGGATCGCCCTGACCAATATGGGGACCCTCTACGGCAGCTATTTCAAGTACGTCCAGCACTCGGTCCACAATCCACAAGGCCTACTTACAATCACATACACGAATTAACAAACATCTAAGAAGAAGGAGACCAAGCATCGTGGCTTTGAAATTCAAAAGCGAGCAGTCTGATTTCCTGAAAGCCATCAGCATTGCTAACCGAGCGGTCATGAGCCGAGGCACGTTGTTGACCGCTCTGACCGGAGTGCATCTCAGTCTGGACGGTGATACGCTCACTGCGACTGGCAGTGACCTAGATCTGACAATCGCCACTAAGATTGAGGTGGCGGGTCAAGCGTCGGGTACAGCGGTCATACCGGCCAAGCTGCTCACTGACGTGGCCCGGGTACTGCCGCCCGGTGCTGTGGAGGTGGAGGCTGGCGAAGAACATGCTCGGTTAGTCGCGGGGACACTCGAATTCGCGATCCGGGTACTTCCGGTACACGACTGGCCTGCGATTCCGTCTGTCGACGGTGACGCCGAGAAGATCGGGGGTGAGGAGTTTCGTGATGCGTTGGGGCAGGTCGTGTCAACTACGTCGTCGGACGATGCTGTGACGACCGACGCCAGCGCGTTTCGTGATGCGCTGGGGCAGGTCGTGAGGTCAGCCTCAACCGACGACACCCGCCCGATTCTCACCGGTGTGCTGATGTCGGCGGAAGAAGACGGTATCCGTTTGGTGTCGACAGATTCCTATCGACTATCGCTGCGCGATCTACCGGGCTCGGCTTTGCTGGGGAAGCACTCGGACGTTCTCGTGCCTGGCCGCGCCCTTGGAGAGCTTCGGCGCATGATCGGTGATACTGAGGAGGTCACGTTGAAACTCTCAGAGACACGAGCCCAGTTTGATGTCGGTAATAGTCGCCTAGTGGCTCGGCTTATCGACGGTAAATTCCCGAATTACCGCGGGCTGATCCCAGACTCGCATCCCAACAAATTAACCGTCAACCGCGCACAGCTTCTGGGAGTCGTACGACGGGTGAGCCTACTCGCGCAAGACAAGGCGCCCGTGCGCTTCATTATGACAGCGGGCAACCTTGAGCTGCGGGCTATCACCCAGGATGTTGGCTATGCGAGCGAGTCGCTACCGGCAAACTACGAGGGCGAAGATCTAACCATGGCTTTCAATCCTGGATACCTGACGGACGGGCTTGAGATCGTCGATTCTGAACAGGTGACGCTGCACACAGCAGATCCGCTCAAGCCGGCCTTGCTCCGCCCGGTTGACGACGACGGATTCTTGTATCTGGTGATGCCCGTGAGAGTCAGTTGATCAAGCTGCCCTGCTCCGGGTATAGCTGCTCTCGAGGCGACCGTGCGGCCCGATGAGGGTGCGCTGCTTGGAGTTGTTCGACTTCCGCAATTTTGCCCGAGCTGATCTGATTTTTGAGGGCCAGTTCACAGCGCTCGTAGGCGCGAACGGGCAAGGCAAGACCAACCTGCTCGAGGCCATTGGCTTTGCTGGTGGGCTGGGTTCAATTCGGGGTGCTCCGGACGCGGCCTTGGTGCGCCAGGGTGCCGAAGAGGCGGTGATGCGTTGCGAGGCCCAGACTGACGCAGGCCGTGACGTGCTGATCGAGGCGAGCCTCCACCTGGGCAAGCCCAACAGGTTTCGGTTGAACCGCCAGCGCCTGATGCGTAAGCGCGACCTGTTCGAGGCGCTGGCCGTGACGGTTCTTATGCCCGACGATTTAGAGCTTGTGAGCGGATCACCGGGCGTGCGCAGACACTGGATCGACGCGGCGGTGGCGGCTTCGTCGCTGGCAATGGGCTCGCTTACGGGCCAGCTCACTCGAATACTGCGCCAGCGCAACGCACTGCTGCGCCAGACGTCAGGCCGTCTCGACGCCGGCACGACGATCACATTGGATGTTTGGGACTCGAGGCTGGCGGAGGCTGGCGAGCGAACACGGCAGAGCCGTGAGGCGCTGCTTGCGGACATAGGCCCGCGCCTTAGCGACAGTTACGCGCGAGTCGCTGCTGCGGCCACCCGGGTGACTGCGCGATATGAGTCTTCGTGGGGCAACGAGCCGCTATCAGAGGCACTGGCAGCCGCAAGGACCACCGACCTGAGACGAGGCGTCAGCACCGTGGGCCCACATCGTGACGAGGTGAGCCTCATGATTGACGGGCGACCGGCTCGTACCCATGCGTCGAGAGGTGAGCAGCGGTCTCTGGCGCTGGCCATGCGCCTGGCGGTGGACGCGACCGTGCGCGAGCAGCGTCGGGTGCGCCCCGTGATGTTGTTGGACGATGTTTTCGCTGAACTCGACCGGAACAGGGCCGCGGCACTGCTGCGCGCTTTGCCCGAGGGCCAGTGCATCCTGGCGTCGTCAGCGCTGCCTGAAGGTGCCAACCCCGATCAGACGGTGCGGGTCTGCGGTGATGCGCTTAGCGCCGTCTCTCCGCCCGGCCGATGAGCACGCCGCGTCACAGCCGCAGGCGGCCGGCCTCCGACTCGACCCGCCAGCGGTTCGACCCTCTCAATCGTGATGGGCCGGTGGCCGCTTCGGAACTGCTCCGGCGCCTGTTGAGCACGCTCGAAAAGCCCTCACCGGACATTATAATCTCGGTATTCAAACGCTGGGAGCAGGTGGTGGGTGCCGACATCGCCAGGCACTGTCGGCCCGTGGCCATCGAAGGCGACCGGCTGATCGTGGCGGCCGACGATCCGATGTGGGCCAGCGAGTTCCAGTGGCTTTCAGAGATGGTGCTCGAACGGCTGGCTGAAGTGTCCGGCGGCTGCCGGATGGAGCATCTCGCAGTACGCGTGGTCCCCGGCCACCTCAACCCGCGGCGCTCTGAGGAACAGTGAACAGGAGTCGCATTTGTGGTGAGGCTCAAGCACGTGCCTGAACCCCAATTCACCCGTGCTTCCAGCGTGGTGGCGCGCGAGCCTGCCGGCGCAGCGACCGACGGGTCGTCTTATGAGGCCCGAGACATCACTGTTTTGGAAGGCCTCGAGGCTGTGCGGGCCCGGCCCAGCATGTACATCGGGTCGAAGGGCCCAACCGGCTTGCATCACCTGGTGTGGGAGGTGGTGGACAACTCGGTGGACGAGGCGATGGCGGGGCATTGCTCGCGCATCGACGTCACGATTTATGCAGACGGTTCATGCGAGGTCGCCGACGATGGGCGCGGCATTCCTGTCGCGCCGCATCCCGACTACGACAACATTCCGGCCGTCGAGCTGGTGATGACCGTTCTGCACGCCGGCGGCAAGTTCGGCGGAGGTGGCTATCGCATCTCCGGAGGCCTGCACGGGGTGGGCGTCTCGGTTGTGAACGCTCTGTCCAGCCGTCTGGAGGTGACGATCGACCGCGGCGGGCGACGCTTTGAGATGGCCTTCATCAACGGAGGCCACCCCGACGGGCTGCTGCGAGACACGGGCGCATCACCCACTGGGCAACACGGCTCACCCCGCACAGGCACCACGGTGAGGTTCTGGCCTGACCGGACGATTTTCGAGGAGACGCGCTTTCGGTACCAGACGCTGGTCGAGCGGCTTCAGATGATGGCCTTCTTGAACCGGGGGCTGCGCATCGCGATCCGGGATATGCGAACCTCCGCACCGCACCGCGCCGAGGAGCGGTCGTTCTGCTACGACGGCGGCATCATCGACTACGTCAGCCACCTGAACCGCTCCAAGGAGCGTCTGTTCGACGCGGTCGGCCACTTCTCGGGGGCCGAAGTGATAGACGGCGAGCCGCACGAGGTCGAGGTGGCGTTCCAGTGGAACACCGGGTTCAACACCGACGGGCTGCACAGTTTCGCCAACGGCATCGCCACCACCGAGGGCGGTACCCACGAGCAGGGCTTCCGTTCGGCGCTGACGCGCACCATGAACGTCTACGCGCGAGATCGGGGCCATCTCAAGGCCAGCCACGCCGGACTGCAGGGCACTGACAGCCGCGAGGGCCTGACGGCCATCATCAGTTGTCGCCTCGGGGCACCACAGTTTGAGGGCCAGACCAAGACCAAGCTCGGGAACACTTCCATGCGTTCGCTGGTGGAGCGCGTCACCAACGCGGCGCTGAGGGACTGGCTTGAAGAGCATCCCGCAGAGGCGAGGAAGGCTGTCGTCAAAGCGATCGCCGCCTCGAAGGCACGCGAGGCCGCGGCGCGCATCCGCTCGGAGATTCGCTCGAAGTCGCTGCTCGACGGGGCAGGCATGCCCGACAAGCTCAAGGATTGCACCGCCAAGCACGCGGCGCAGCGTGAGCTGTTCATTGTTGAGGGCGACTCAGCGGGAGGCTCAGCGGTGCGCGCCCGCGACCCAAAGACGCAGGCTGTGCTGCCGATTCGGGGCAAGATTCTCAATGTCGAGCGAGCCCGCATAGGTCGGATGCTCAACAACAACGAAATTAAGGCGCTGATCACAGCCATTGGTGCCGGGTTCGGCTCAGGTGCCGACGGCAACGGCGCATCGCCAGATAACGACACCGGCTTCGACTTGGACCAGGCTCGTTATCACAAGGTGATCGTGTTAGCCGATGCCGACGTGGACGGCAGCCACATCCGCACGTTGCTGCTGACGTTTTTCTTCCGACAGATGCGAGAACTCGTCGAGGCGGGTTGCGTGTATGTCGCCCAGCCACCGCTTTACTCCACGAAGGTGTCGAGCTCCAAGACGGAATACCTGCTCGATGACGCCGCTAAAGATAGGTTCCTGGAACAGCGGCCCGGCTACAGCAAAGACTTCCAGCGCCTGAAGGGCCTCGGCGAGATGGACTGGCAGGAACTGCGCTCCACCACGATGGACCCGGGCTCGCGCAGCCTGCTGCGGGTCTCGGTGGAACAGGCCGCCATCGCCGATGAGATCACGTCGATCCTGATGGGCGCCGATGTTGAGCGGCGCAAGGACTTCATAGTCAACAACGCCAGAGAAGTCCGCAACCTGGACTTCTGATGGGGGCTGGCTGATGGGCACCGGAGGCGCTCACGGGGACGGCGACCGGGCCGATCATATGGCCGGCGCGATATCTGAGCCCGATCCGGAGGCGGCCGGCGTGACGGCGGTCGAGATCCAAGAGGAGATGGAGCGCTCCTTCCTCGACTACGCCATGTCGGTGATCATCAGCCGCGCTCTGCCCGACGCCCGCGACGGCCTGAAACCGGTGCACCGGCGGATCCTGTGGTCGATGTTCGACCAAGGTTTCCGGCCTGACCGTGGCCACGTGAAGTGCGCGCGCGTAGTCGGCGATGTGATGGCTCGGTTCCACCCTCACGGAGACTCGGCGATCTACGACGCCCTGGCAAGGATGGCACAGCCGTTCTCGTTGCGGCATCCGCTGATCGACTTCCACGGAAACTACGGGTCGCCTGAGGACCCACCCGCGGCGGCGCGCTACACGGAGTGCCGTCTGGGCGCGCTGGCGATGCGGATGCTCGCCGACATCGCCGAGGACACCGTCGATTTCGTCGACAACTATTCAGGCGACTTTGTCGAGCCGTCCGTGCTGCCGTCCAGGCTGCCGAACCTGCTGGTCAACGGCGCTCAGGGCATCGCGGTCGGTATGGCCACGAGCATCCCTCCGCACAACCTCGGTGAAGTGATCGACGCCGTGACTTACCTGCTCGACAACCCGGAAGCGACGGTCGCGGATCTGATGGCATTCGTGAAAGGCCCCGACTTCCCTACCGGCGGGAAGATCCTGGGGCGCAGCGGCATCGCCTCGGCGTACCGCACCGGACGGGGGTCGGTGAAGACACGCGCCGAAGTGGAGGTGCAAGAGGCGGACGGCCGCGCCGCGCTTGTGGTCACGTCTCTGCCGTATCAGGTGTCGGTCGGAGCCGTGGCCCGCAGGGTATCCAAGCTGGTGAACGCACGCGAACTCGGCGGCATAGCCGACATCAACGACGAGTCCTCCGGTGAGCAGACCCGCTTCGTCATCAAGCTCAAGAAGAGCGCCAACCCCGAGGTGGTGCTCAACAACCTTTGGAAGCACACCCCGCTGCAGTCGAGCTTCTCGGTGAACATGGTTGCGCTGGTCTCGGGCGTACCCCGCACTTTGACGCTGCGAGACGCCCTCGTTGCTTATGTCGACCACCAGATCGAGGTGGTCACACGACGTTCGGAGTTCCGGCTGGCCGAGCATCGAGCGCGCCTTCACATCCTGGAAGGCCTGATTCGGGCGCTGGAGGTGACAGACGAGATCATCGCGGTGATCCGGGCTAGCCGCGATCGGGCCGCGGCGCGGCTCGCGCTCGAGGACACGCCGTTTGAGTTCACCGAGATCCAGGCGGGTTACATCCTGGACATGACGCTGGCGCGCCTCACGCGAATGGGCCGAGCACGCTTCGAGGAGGAGGCGGCCCACAGGCGTGAGCAGGTTGCGGAGCTCGAGGCGGTGCTCTCAGACGATGGGCGCCTGCGCGCCGTGATCCGAGGCGAGCTGAGCGCGATCCGCGAGCAGCACGCCAGCAAGCGGCGTTCGTCTTTGGAGACCGACCCCGGCGAGCTCGACATCGAGGACCTGATCGATGACGACTGCCTGGTGTTCACGATGTCGGCGTCGGGATACGCCAAGACGGTGTCCGCTGAGGACTTTCGGGTGCAGGGCCGCGGCGGCCGGGGGGTTGTGGGGGTCAAGCTGAAGCACCCGGACGACGCGGCCGCCCTGGCAGTTCACACGACAGCGCATTCGTATCTGCTGCTGTTCACCAACAGCGGCCGTGTCCATCGCCTTAAGGCTCACCAGGTGCCTAGGGCGTCGCGCCAAGCTCGCGGCACCGCGCTGGTCAACCTGCTGTCGCTCAGCGAGGGGGAGCACGTCGAGGCGGTCATCGACACACGCGACTACGAGACGAACCGGTATCTGCTGTTCGCTACAGCGCGCGGTCGGATCAAACGGACCAGGTTCAACGCGTACGACTCGGCCTGGAAGAAGGGGCTGATAGCGATCAGACTGAACGAGGGCGACGAGCTGGCGTCGGTGGTGCCCGCCGGCGATGGCCGCGATGTGCTGTTGTCGTCGCGCGGGGGCCGGACGATCCGATTCGCCCTGGAGGAGGTGCGCACCGTGGGCCGAGCCGCTGCGGGCGTGATCGGTATGAGGTTGCGAGGTGACGACGCGCTGGTGTCGTGCGCGGCCGCGCGGAACGACGCCGAAATGCTGTACGTCACCTCCGCCGGCTACGGCAAGCGCACCCCGGTGGCAGAGTTCTCGGTCAAGCACCGAGGTGGCTTGGGCGTGGTCGGCATCCGACTGCCTTTCGGCCGCGGAGAGGTGGTCAGCACGCTTGTCGCTGACCCCGGTGACGAGTTCATGGCGATCTCAAGCAACGGGAAGGTGATCCGCGCGGCCGTCTCGGCGATCCCGGTGAACCGGCGATACGCGACAGGCGTGAAGGTGATGGCCCTGGAGCCCGGGGACAGCGTGGTGGCCGCTGTGCTCGTCAGGGACGGCGATGCCGCCGACGGCCCGGACGAAGCGGCGCTCGCCGCGTACGCGCCGGGCAGCTCAACCGGAAAATGACAGCCGCCGCGTTGCTGCTCGGGCTGGTGGCTTGGAGGCGGCCTGTTCAGTGGCAGCCCTGCGGCAGCTGGATGGCTCGTCACAACCGTGCTCGGGGACAGTCGACGGTGCTGATGGTGGTGATGCTGTTCGCTACGGTGGGCATGGCACTGGCTGTTGCCGAGATTGGACAGATCCTCGACGAGAGCGCCCGCGCCCGCACTGCGGCCGACGCGGCGGCCTTGGCAGGCGCGGCCGAAGGAGAGGCCGCGGCTGTAGAGATCGCTGCGGCCAACGGCGCTTCGCTCGTGTTCTTCGAAGAGGTCACTTCCGCCGGTGCCGGGGAGCGCACGGTCACGGTGGGGGTGCGTGTCGGCCGGGCCTCGCAGCGAGCCCGGGCTGTGGCGACGGTCGAATGGACGGCGCCGGGGTGAACAAGGTGCCAGGCCTCTGGCATAGGCGAGCCGCCCGCCGCCTCAGGGCCCGCCGTGTGCGACGGCTGGTGCGCCATGTCGAGCCGTGGTCGGTGCTCAAGGTGTCGCTGATCATGTACACGTGCGCTTGGGCGATCCTGCTGTTCGTCGGCGTCACGCTCTGGGAACTCGCCGTCGGATCGGGCCTGGTCGCCAACGTCGAGAACTTCGTCACCGAGCTGGGCGCCCTGGAGTCGTTCAAAATCCACGGAGACCAGATCTTCAGGATCGCCTCGGTCGGGGGTCTGGTGCTGGTAGTGGCGCTCACCGGGCTGACTGTGCTGGGCTCGGTGTTGTTCAACCTGATCAGTGACATCACCGGTGGAGTCCGCGTCACGGTGGTAGAAGAGGAGACAGCCCGGCCGAGGGCCCGTCGCTCTCACCGGCGGGTGTTGGTGGCGGCCCCTCCGCCGACAGAGGGCCCGACTCCCGCCGAGCAAACGCCACTGGCCGGTCGTGCTCCGCCTCCCGTTGGCCGGTCGTCCTCCAGGCCCGGAGCACCGGCTGATCAGTCGCCCCCTCGGCGCATTGGCGGTGCTGGCGAGCGCCGGTAGCCTCTGCTGCGCTGGGGCTATAGCTCAGTCCGGTTAGAGCGCACCCCTGATAAGGGTGAGGTCGCTGGTTCGACTCCAGCTAGCCCCACGCTTGTGGCCCGGTCGTCGCGTGTTGTGAGCGGGTACGTCTTGCCGTCGTGGAGGAGGTTGCCATGGCAGCAGGACTCGTCGTCGCCATCCGGCGTGCGCTGGTGGCCCTTGCCGCCGGCGCGGTCGCGGCACTGGCCATCCGACTGCGGGGCAAGGCGCGGACCCCGGCGCAGACGGGAGGCTGGCGTGTGCTGCGCGACGATGAGCTGGCGTGATCGTGCGTGGACGAAGGGTGACGGTGCCGTCATGAGGGTGCGGGCCGCGCGCGAGCGGCCGCGCCGCGCCGGAGTTTGACTTGCGAGCCGTGCTGTACGGGGCGGGCGCTACGGGTGCCCGGATCGCCGGGATCCTCGCCGCGAGCGGGCGCTTCGACCGGGTGGAGGTGTGCGAGCCCGACCCGATCCGCCGCCGTCAGACAGTTCACGCCTTCGGCCCTACGGTTGCTGCGGCCGAACACTGGGGTGACGACAGCGGCTCGGGTGCCGAGCGCGCAGCCGACGTAGTGGTGATCGCCACTCCCGCCGGAACGCAGGTGGCCCTGGCACGCGCGGCACTGCGGGCCGGCGCTGCAGTGGTGACCACTAGCGCCGAGATCGCCGAGACCAGAGCGCTGCTGAAACTCGACAAACAGGCGCTGAGCCTGTCGCGGCCGGTGGTGGTGGGCGCCGGTTTCATGCCCGGCCTTACGTGTCTGCTGGCCCGCCTGGGCGCGTCTGAGATGGACTCAGTGGATGAGATCCACGTCGCCAAGGCGGGCACTGGCGGCCCGGCCTGTGCACGTCAGCATCATCGGGCGCTGAGCAGCCCAGCCTTGGACTGGCGCGACGGGCGCTGGATCCGACGCACAGGCGGTTCAGGCCGCGAGCTGTGCTGGTTCCCCGACCCGGTGGCAGGACGCGACTGCTACAGAGGCGCGCTGCCAGACGCTCTGCTGCTAGTGCCTGCGTTCGTCGGGGTAGACCGGGTGACCGCCCGCATGGGCGCCACACGCCGCGACCGGCTCACGGCGCCGCTGCCGATGCTGCGCCGCCCGCACCCCGAGGGCGGCGTCGGCGCGGTCCGGGTGGAGGTCCGAGGCTGGCGAGGCGGCGAGAGGCACATAGCGGTGCTCGGAGCGCAACATCGGCCAGCTGCGGCTGCTGCCGTTGTGGCTGCTTCCGCGGCGCTGCATGTGCTTGATCATGACGTCGCGTCCGGCGCACGGGGCCTGGCTTGCCTCGAGGGTCATTCCGAGCTGTTGTGCGCCATCGCGTCTCAGGGCCTTCGCCCTGCTCGCTTCGAGGGCTACGCGGCCTTCAGCTGACCGACCGGCGGACGTTACGAGATCGGAGTCTCCGCAGCCCGCGGCGGCCGCTGCCATTAGTGCCACCAACGCCAAGGCGGCCGCGGCCGACCTTCCCAGACCAAGCCACCCGGCTTGCCGTCAGCGGGTCAACTCAGGCATGCCAGCAGCTCGTCGTGAACACCGCCGTTCGACCCCACTGCGGAGCCGTTGCGCCAGTCCCCGGCGCCGGAAGCGTCGGTGAACCGCCCGCCAGCCTCGCCGATGATTACAGCCATCGGTGCCACGTCCCATGGAGCGCACTCGGGATCGACCATTGCCTCGGCCCGTCCGGTAGCAACGAGCGCGTACCCGTAGGCGTCGCCCCAGGTGCGCACCCTGGCCCCTTTGGCCCGAACTCTGCCCAAACCGGCCTCCGGCCAGTATGAGAGGCCGCTTGTGCACACGAAACCTCCGCGCAGCTGGCCGCGGTCGCTTACACGGCATGGTTCGCCATTCCACCAGGCGCCGCGCCCGCGTCCAGCCCACACGCACTCATTCAGTGCGGGTAAGAAGATCACCCCGACGGCAGGACCGCGCTCGTCGATCAACGCCATCAGCGTGGCGTACAGCGGAACGCCCTGCGCGAACGCCAGGGTTCCGTCAATCGGGTCGATCACCCACTTCCGCCCGCTCCGGCCGGAAGCGTCTCCGAACTCTTCGCCGCAGACCGCGTCTTCCGGGTAGTGCTGCGAGATCAGGTGGCGAAGCGTCTTCTCAGACGCCAAGTCGGCCTCGGTGACCGGAGACCCGTCACTCTTAGCGGTCACCCGAAGACCGTGCTGTTGATACCACCTGAGAGTGACCGACCCAGCGCGGCGGACGGCGGCCACCGCGAAATCGACCAGCTCGCGCTCGATGGCGCCGTCGTCTGCCACGTTGCCGGTCAAGCTCTCAAGAACCGGCTTGTGCGCAGTCGAGCCCAGCGACACATGCCAGAATCGGTATAGTATCATGTATGTCTGACATATTTCAATATCCGATGTATGGTTTTGGGTATGCGCTCGACGGTTCCGTTTCGGCGCAACTCTACGGTCATGCTCTGGCGCTTGAGCAGCGGGCAGAGCGCTGCCGCATCACAGCGCACACCTTGGACGTGCGCCGAGCAGCTCTGGTCGAGCGGCATCAGCCGGCGGTGCTGCTTCACACCGAGGCGGTGTGGAAGGGGCGGGCTGCGTCTCTCAGCCGCCAGCATCTAAGGCGGGTGACCGGCTTGTCGCTTTACTCGCTGGGTGTCGATCTGGCTGCCACAAGTCGGGCGCTGCTCCGCGAGGCCGACGCTCTCTCACAGGAGTCGGCTGTGCTGCGCCGCCGGGCCGCGGCGGCCGCTGCCGCGGAGGCTGAAGCTGCCCGGGCGGCGGCTGCGGAGGCTGAGGCTGCGAGAGCCGGTAGCAAGGTGAAGTCCACAGCTGCTCCGCCCGGCCGCCTTCAAAGCGACCCAAGGCGCTGAGCACGCAGAGCAAGGCTGCGTAGAATCGCGTGGTGCTCTCCACGCTGCGCTCAGTGCTGCGCTTTCGGCGTTTTACGTTCGATGGCGCTCAACGCCGACTGGAGCGCGCCGCCTGCGTGGACGACTTGCGGCACATAGCCCGACGGCGGCTGCCCCGCGGCGTGTTCGACTATATCGACGGAGGCGCCGAGGACGAGCTGTGCATGCGCCGCAACACCGCTGGCTTCCGTCGGCTTGAACTGCGGCCCCGCGTGCTACGCGACGTCGGCGCGGTGGACACCGCCGTCGCTGTCTTGGGACGCGAGATTCCGTTCCCCTTGATCTTGGCGCCCACCGGGTTCACCCGGATCGCTGACCCGTCCGGCGAGCTGGCCGCTGCCAGGGCCGCAGCCCGGGCAGGACTGCCGTACGCGCTGTCCACCCTGGCGACCCGGTCGATAGAGGAGATCGCCGAGGTCAGCACCGGGCGAAAATGGTTCCAGGTTTATGTCTGGCGCGATCGGGGCCTGGTGGCCGAGATGATCCGGCGCGCTGCTGATGCCGGCTTCGAGGCGCTGTGCATCACCGCCGACGCCGCCATGTTGGGCCGCCGCGAGCGCGATGTGCGCCACGGTTTCACGCTTCCACCAAAGATCGGCCCCGAAACCCTGATAGACGGCCTGGCCAACCCGAGTTGGACAAGCCGCTTCGTGCTGTCGGAGCCCATCGTCTTCGGCAATCTCGTCGGTGCCTCGACGATCAGGGGCTCGTCTGAAGGCGCGGTGCCTGTCGACGCCGCCAGCGCGGTCGACTTGGCGGAGTTCGTGAACGGCCAGTTCGACCCTTCGCTGTCTTGGAGCGACGTGGAGTGGATGCAGTCGCTCTGGGACGGGCCGGTGCTGGTGAAAGGCGTTCAAACCGTCGAGGACGCCGTGATCGCCCGAGACCAGGGCCTAGCCGGGGTGATCCTGTCGAACCACGGCGGTCGGCAGCTCGACTCGGCACCAGCCCCTGTGGAGCTCGTGGCTCCGGTGGCGGATGCCGTCGGCGGCGACCTCGACATCATCTGCGACGGTGGTGTACGGCGGGGCGGCGACATCCTCAAGGCGGTGGCCCTGGGCGCGACCGCGTGCATGGCAGGACGCGCCTATCTCTACGGCCTGGCCGCGGCAGGCGAGACCGGCGTCGACTGGGTGATCGACCACCTGCGCTCGTCGATGGTGCGCGACATGGCGCTCAGCGGAGTCTCCAGCATTGCCGAACTCACCTCCGAGCTTGTGCGGCCGTCCTTTCGGCCCCTGTAAGCCCTTGCCGCTGCACTCAGAGGGCGCCGCTGGGTGTCCCACGATCCGAGCCTAGGGTATGCTCGCGG
Organism: Acidimicrobiales bacterium; assembly: GCA_965214945.1. Lineage (GTDB taxonomy): Bacteria > Actinomycetota > Acidimicrobiia > Acidimicrobiales > Aldehydirespiratoraceae > JAAXHB01. The sequence goes on from OZ244029.1 coordinate 2,907,612, forward strand.
CACAGCACGGGGGGCTCCTACCATGATCGACACGCGCCAGCAAGCCCGTCAGCATCTGCTGCCGCACTTCACTCCCGGCCGAGTCTGGCGCGGCAAATCCGGCCCCATGGTAATCGTGCGCGGGGAGGGCTGCTATGTGTGGGACTCCGAAGGCAGGCGCCATCTTGACGGCCTTTCCGGACTGTTCTGCAACAACCTGGGGCACGGACGCAGCGACCTCACCGCCGCCGCCGCCAAACAGATGGACAGGCTCGCCTTTTATCCCAACTGGGGCTTCGCTCATCCTGCTGCCGCTGAGGCTGCCGCTATTATCGCCGCGGCCGCGCCCGGCGACCTCAACGAGGTCTTCTTCGTGAACTCCGGCTCTGAGGCCGTGGAGTCGGCGCTCAAGTTCGCCCGCTGCTACCACCTGGCCAACGGCGACGAGATGCGCCGCAAGGTTATCGCTCGCCGCTGGGCCTATCACGGCACGACACTGGGCGCACTGGCCGTAACGGCCGTGCCGGGCGTGCGGGCACCGTATGAGCCGATGCTGTCGCGCGACGTGGTACACGTGTCCAACACTCTCGGCTGCGACACTGAGCAGGGCCGGCCCGCCTCCGAGCTGGACTGCGTCACTGCCGTGTCGGACGCGATTGACGCGGCAGGTGCCCACAATGTGGCGATGGTGATCGCAGAGCCTGTGCAGAACGGCCGGGGCGCTCTGGTGCCCCCGCCGGGCTATTGGCAGGAGCTGCGCCGCATCTGCGATCAAAACGGCGTGCTGCTGTGCGCGGATGAGGTGATCAACGCATTCGGGCGGCTGGGCCACTGGTTTGGAAGCGAGCGTTTCGGCGTGGTGCCCGACATGGTCACCTTCGCTAAGGGCGCGACCAGCGCTTACGCTCCGCTGGGAGGCCTGGTGGTGCGCGGCCCGCTGGTAGAGCGGGTGTGGGATTCGCCGCTGGGGGCCTTCCAGCACGGCTCGACGTTCGGCGGTCATCCGGTGGCCACGGCGGTGGCCGCCGCGAACATGACCGCGATGCGGGACGAGGACGTATTCGAGCACGTGCTGCGTTGGGAGAACCGGCTCGACTCAGGCTTGCGGGCCCTGATGGAGGCCCATCAGTGTGTCAAGGACGTGCGAGGCACCGGCTATTTCTACGCCCTCGAGTTGATGCGCGACCGTAGCGCCGGTGCCGAGCTGACTGAGGCCGAGGCGGGCGAGCTCCTCGCGGGCGGGGTGCTGGAGCGGTACGTGCGCTCTGCCGGAGTTCTTATCCGCCCCGACAGCCGGGGGGCGACGATGCTGATGATCTCGCCGCCGCTGGTCGCGGGAGCCGAAGTGATCGACGACCTGTTGAGCCGGGTCGACCAAGTGCTTGACTGCCTAGGCAGTTGGCTGGCGGCTCTAAGGTGAGCCGTCAAACCCATGGAGGGAGAACATGATGAAACGACTACTGCAACTGCTGGCGTTGTTGCTGGCGTTCGGACTTGTGGCCGCAGCCTGCGGCGACGATGACGACGAATCCGTCGTCGAGCCACCGATTACCGAGCCGCCCGCGGATGAGCCTGACGATGACATGGCTGACAGCGACATGGCCGATGAAGACATGGCCGATGATGACATGGCTGACAGCGACATGGCCGATGATGACATGGGACTGAGCGAACTCAACGTGGCCTACTTCCTGGAATGGCCAACCGCTAACCAGGCCGCCCAGCTCGACCAGACCTACGACTCCGAACTCGGCTTGACCGTGAATTGGACTGCGTTTGCCAGCGGAGGCGACATGGCCCAGGCTATGGAGTCCGGCGACATCGACATCTCCTATTCACAGGGGCTGACTCCGTTCGCCAACTTCGTGACCGGCGGCTCCGATCTCCTGATCGTGGGCATCGCCGTCAGCTACGCCGATGCCGACAATTGCGTGGCCGGCCCCGACTACGGCGTCACTAAGGAGAACGCGGCCGAGACCCTGACCGGTCAGAGCGTCTACACACCGCTAGGCAACGTCACCCACTTCAAGCTGCTGAAGATGCTCGAGCACTTGGGCGTTGACACCTCCACTGTGGAGCTGATCCAGTCTGAAGGCGGCCCTGCTGCGGTCGCCGCTCTGGATTCGGGCGTTGTGGCCATGGCCTGCGCCTTCGGCGGTGCGGTGAACCGGATGGTTGAAACCGGAGGCAACCTGGTTATGACCGGTTCTGAGCAGGAGGCCATCGGTATCCGCGTCTTCGACGTCATCTCCACCACCAGCGACTTCGCCAAAGCTCACCCCGACGTGGTGACCGCCTTCTTGCAGGTGACCGAAGACTCCAACCGGGCCTACAACACCGATCGGGAGCCGTTGCTCGACGCGATCGCTGAGGCGGCTGGTATGGACCGCGAGGCCACAATCGATCTGATCAACGCTTTCAGCTTCCCGGAGAAAGACGTTCAGCTCTCCGCGGACTGGATGGGCGGCACCGTCCAGTCGGTGATGAAAGAGCAGATGGACTTCTTCGTGGCACAAGGCGAGATCGAATCGGCGCTACCCAGCTACGACGCCTTCGTCGACACGAGCTTCCTAGAGGCTGTCAACTGACGCAGTCCGGCGGCTCACGGCTCCGCGCGCCTTCGCACGCCGCCGAATCTGTGAACTGAAGTCGCAGCCGGGACGGGCTGCGGGTCAGCCCGTCCCGGCTGCGACGAACCGACACCAGCGGTTGTGCTACTGTCTGGAGGAGGTTCCCTCGCTCGCCTCGCCTGAACGGCGTTGCGTGCACCATCACTGAAAGGAGGTGCGGCCATGGAGTCCGTAGTCAGTGCTCTGGACACTGCGTTCGACGCGCTCACATGGGCAATCGCCCAAGGCGCTTATTGGCTCAGCATCGCACTGCTGATCCTGTCCGTCTTGGCTGCCGTGTTCATGCTTGTCACCGTGATCGGCACCCAGCCGGCTCGCTTCAGGACGGCTGATCCCGCCGCTCGCCCCAGCGACGGGATCGTACTGACCGGTCAGCTGATGGGCTTGATGGCGATTGTGGGCGGCATCGTGCTCACATTCCGCGACACGGCCTCGTGGTGGCAGCCACTGTTGGCGATTGTGGGTGGTGCGGCCCTTCTGGCGTTGATGGTGTCTTACCGCCGTGCCGGGCCCGGCGGCCAGGTACGTCTCGCATGGTTCACGTGGCTGGCTTTGGCGGTGAGCGCCGTGATAGCCGTGGTGCTGGCATTCATGCAGCGCGAGGACACCTCCATCGTCTTCATGTTGCTGGTGGGGGTGGCGCTGCTGATCGGACGGGCTTGGCTCGCGTTCTCATGGCCGGAGGTGCGGTTCGATCCGTCAACCGTGGCCTCGGTGTCCGCTGAGTCAAGAACCGACAACTCCCTAGTGGTGCAAAGCCTGGGGATGGTTTATGAGTTGCCCGACGGCGGCCAGGTGGAAGCCCTCGCAGACGTGACGTTCACCTTGGAGCCTGGGCGTCTGCTCACCTTGCTCGGTCCTTCGGGCTGCGGAAAGACCACTCTGCTCAACATCCTTGCCGGGTTCTTGGCCCCTACCTCCGGCGAAGTGAAGCTGGGCACTGTGCCCATCACCGGGCCCGGCCAGGACCGGGGCATGGTGTTCCAGCAGGGGGCGCTGTTCGAATGGCTGAGCGTCAACGACAACGTCGGATTTGGTGCCCGCATGAACGGCCGTTCCCGGCCCGCCTCCCGGGAGGCCGTGCAAGACCTGCTGAGCATCGTGGGCCTGCAAGACTTCGGCGAGAAGGCCGTTTACGAACTCTCCGGGGGCATGCAGCAGAGAGTGGCTTTGGCCCGCTGCCTGGCCAACGATCCCGAGATCATTCTCATGGACGAGCCTCTGGGCGCCTTGGACGCCCTGACCCGTGAGAAGATGCAGGGTCTTGTGCTCAAACTCTGGAACGAGACGGGGAAGACCATCGTGCTAGTCACCCACAGCGTGGAGGAAGCGCTGTACCTGGGCGACCAGCTGTTCGTGCTGGCCCCCCGTCCGGGCCGAATCGCGAAGCGCTACGACCTGCCCTTCGCCCGACGGGCTCTCACCGCGGACGCCCGCGAACTCAAAGCGTCTCCTGATTTCATCCGCACCCGCGAGGAGATCCTGTCGCTGATCTGGGAGATGGAAGAGCAGATCATGGGCACTGGAGGTGACAACTGATGGTTGAAGGACCGGGCGGACACGCCCTCGACGAAAACATCGACACCCAGCGCCGGCTTGTGAACTGGCCGTTCAACTGGCTGTTCGCGCGCCGCAGCAAGAGCCAGGGCAAAACCGTCACGTTCGGCGACGCCGCTGAGGTGAGCGGCGCCCTCTTGTGGACGGCCATCAGCTTGGCTGTGATCATCATCTTGTGGTTCGTCGCCACCAGAGTGTGGGGACTGCCTTCGGAATGGTCGGATTACGCGGAAGAGGTGCGAGCCGGGCTCTCTGAGGACGAGAGCTATCGCCAGCGCGACCTGCTGCGCGACTGTGACCGCGCCGAGGAGAATCCTGCCGACTTCCCGGGCCTGCCCTCCTGCTCTTATACGCAGTGGCTCTCAGAGGGAACGCTGCCCAGCCCGGTCCAGGTGTGGGACGCAAGCTGGGATTTCGCCCGCAACGGTTACAGCGGGTTCACCATGTGGCAGCACCTGTGGATCAGCTTCAGCAGACTCGTCAAGGGCCTTTTCTGGGGGGTCATGATAGGTGTGCCCATCGGTCTGGCGATGGGCTTGTCCAGCCGATGGCGCGGCATCTTCGACCCGGTGGTGGAGCTGCTGCGGCCGATCCCGCCGCTGGCGCTGATCCCACTGTTCATTGTGTGGTTCGGTATCGGCGAGGAGGGCAAGGTCAACCTGCTGCTGTTCGCGGCCATCTGGATTATGGTCATCGCCGCCCGATCGGGCGTGCTGGCGGTGAACACCAGCAAGGTTCACGCCGCCTATTCGCTGGGAGCCTCCAAGGTTCAGATACTCAGGCACGTGATTCTGCCCAATGCGCTGCCGGAGATCTTCACCGGCCTGCGGGTGGCGATCGGAGTGTGCTGGGGAACGCTCGTGGCCGCCGAGCTGCTCGGGGCTAGCTCCGGCCTCGGCTTCACGATCTTCAAGGCCCGGCAGTTCTTCCTGCTCGATCTGATGCTGTCGGCGGTGATCCTCATCAGCATCCTTGGTGTGACTATGGACGTGCTGATGCGCATGGCCGAGAAACGCCTCATCCCCTGGCGCGGCAAGGGATGACGGGGGTCTGAACAAAGCGAGTACCCTCTTCGGCGGTTTCGGTTGCGCCGGAGAGGGCGCCGCCACAGATGCGCTTGTTGAGGGTTGGCTGAGCCGGGCCCGGGCCACGGTGCCGACGGTGGCGCTGGCTGACGGCTCCGACCCTCGGGCGATAGACGCTGCCCGCCTGTTGGCCCGGGAGGGCCTGGCCGAACCGATCCTGGTCGACGACCCGAACGGTTTCTGCTCACCGGGTGTGAAGGCTGCGGCCGCAGCATCTCGGTGGTCCGAGCGCATCGATCTCAACGACCCGCTGCATGTGGCCGCTGCGATGGTGAGCGCCAGAGAGGCGGACGCCTGCGTGGCCGGTGCCGGCCGTACCACAGCCGAAGTGGTTCGCGCCGCTTTGTACTGCGTCGGCCTGGCGCCCGGTGCCGACCTGGTCAGCAGCTGCTTCCTGATGGTGTTGGCCGATGGGACACCGTTAGTCTTCGCCGACTGCGGTGTTGTGCCCGAACCCGGACCGACTCAACTCGCCTCCATCGCCGTGGCCAGCGCGGCTACCTACGCCAGCCTCACCGAGGCACGGCCGCGGGTGGCGATGCTGTCGTATTCCACTCGCGTCAGCGCGTCCGGTCCGGGGCCCGAACGCGTCCGGGAGGCGGCCAAGCTGGTTCGCCGCCGGGCGCCTCATCTGGACGTGGACGGCGAACTGCAGTTCGACGCGGCCTGGGACGCTCAGGTGGCAGCGGTCAAGGCGCCGAACTCGCCCGTGGCTGGGCGGGCCAACGTGTTCGTATTCCCGAGCCTCGAGGCTGGCAACATCGCCTACAAGATCACAGAGCGCCTGGCCGGCGCGCTGGCGCTGGGGCCGCTGCTGCAGGGCACGGCCGGCGTGATCCACGACCTGTCGCGGGGCTGCAGTGCCGAAGACATCGCCGGGGTGGCTGTGATCGCTGCTTGCCAGGTTCGGCGTATAGAATCAGCGCTGTGAAGCCGGGCGAGCGCCCGAGATGACCAGGCTCGGGTTCCTGCTCGACAGCGACAGCTGCATCGGCTGCCATGCCTGCACCGTTGCTTGCAAGGCTGAGCACGACGTGCCGCTGGGCGTGAATCGCACTTGGGTGAAATACATCGAGAAAGGCGAGTTCCCCAACACCAGCAGGCATTTCTCGGTGATGCGCTGCAATCACTGCGACGACGCCCCTTGCATTGCGATCTGCCCCACAAACGCGCTATTCCGCGCCCGCAACGGCGTCGTGGACTTCAACGACGACAACTGCATCGGTTGCAAGGGCTGTATGAACGCCTGCCCCTACGACGCGATCTATATCAACCCGACGACAAGCACGGCCCACAAGTGCAATTTCTGCAACCACCGCATCGATCAGGGTTTGGCACCGAGCTGCGTGGTGGTGTGCCCGACGAACGCCATCCGGGTAGCCGATCTTGACGACCCGTCAGATGAGGTGACAGGGATCATCGCCCGCAGCGACACAGCGGTCAGGGCACCGGAACAGGGCACATTGCCCAAGGTGTTCTACAAGGGTGCAGACCAGGCTTCGCTCGACCCGCTGCGAACCGCCATCGCTGCAGACGGGATGATCTGGGCTGACACCACCGACGGCCATCGCAGCGCCGGCCACCACGGCGGCCAATTTCACAGCATGGCGACCCCCGCCCGTACCTCGTACACCACAGCCCATGAGACACCGTGGAAGTCGAAGGTGTCGAGCTATCTGGTCACCAAGGCTGTCGCCGCGGGCGTGATGATGATGGCGGCTCTGATGGCGCTAGCCGGGCACGGCTACGCCCAGGCGGCGGTCGGAGTGATGCCTCCCATCGTGGCCGGGGTGTTCCTGGCGGTCACCGGAGTGCTGCTGGTAGTCGACTTGCGCCAGCCGCGGCGCTTTCATTTCCTGATCACACGCGGAAACTGGCGTTCGTGGCTGGTCAAGGGCGCGGCGGTGCTGGCGGCGTTCGCGCTGGTATGCGTCGCGTGGTGGGTTGCGGGGCTGGCCGACTTTGCGGGCGCGCTCAGGGCCTTGGCGGTGCCGACTGCGCTGCTGGCCGCGGCGGCTGCGGGTTACACCGCGTTGTTGTTCGGCCAGTGCGAGGGTCGCGACCTGTGGCAGACGCCGCTGCTGCTGCCGACGCTTCTGGCCCAAGCCGTCACCGCTGGAGGCGCGGTGTACGCGATTGCCGATGTCTGGATGGACGTGCCGATGCCGGCGGCGGCCAGTTGGGCGCTGCTCTCCGGGGTGCTGGCCTCAGTGGCATTGATTGCGTTGGAGCTGACCGCCCGCGGCACCGCCCACACCGAGGCCGCAGTCGCGGCCATGACATCAGGCCGCCACGCGCGCCGCTTCTGGATCGGTGGCTTGATCGTCGGCCTGGCGGTCCCGGCTGCGGCAGCGACGGTCGCTCTGGCGGTTGATACGGGGCCGCTGCTGCCGGCTGCGGCCGGATTGAGCGCGCTCGCGGGGATGTGGTGCTACGAAGACAGCTTCGTCCGGGCCGGCCAGTCTGTACCGCTGTCGTGACCAGGCTGTTTGTGATCGGGCTGTTTGTGGTGACCGGAGAGGGGACGCTGTAGTGAGAGGGCCGCTGTTGTGAACAGTCTCGAGCACTATCCGCCCCATGAGACATGGCACGATGTGGCGTCGCTCGACGCCAAGGCCTGGCCTCGGCGTGTGGAGCGGCACCACACGCTGGTGCCCACTACCTGCTTCAATTGTGAGGCCGCCTGCGGGCTGGTGTGCCACGTCAACCATGAGAGCGGCCGAATAGACCGCATAGAAGGCAACCCGCTTCACCCCGCCAGCCGCGGCCGCAACTGCGCCAAAGGCCCCGCCACGCTCAATCAGATTGACGACCACGCGCGTATTCTTCACCCGCTGCGCCGTGTTGGAGATCGGGGTTCAGGCCGCTGGGAGCGGGTGAGCTGGGACGAAGCCCTCAACGACATAGGCGGCCGCGTCCGCAAGGCCATAGCCGAGGGCCGCGCCAACGAGGTGATGTACCACGTCGGGCGCCCCGGCGAGGACGGTTACGCCGAGCGGGTGCTGCAGTGTTGGGGGGTGGACGGCCACAACAGCCACACCAACATCTGCAGCTCCAACGCCCGTCTGGGCTATCAGAGCTGGATGGGTCACGACCGGCCTTCGTCGGATTTCGCCAACGCCGAAGTGATCTTCTTGATCTCTGCGCACCTGGAGTCGGGCCATTACTTCAACCCGCACGCGCAACGCATCGTCGAAGCGCAAAGTCGGGGCGCCACCGTGATCTGCGTCGACCCGCGGTTGTCCAACACCGGCGCCAAAGCCGACTACTGGCTGCCGACATGGCCCGGCACCGAGCCGTTCCTGTTGCTGGCTATCGCCCGGCTGATCATCGCCAACGGTGCCTGGCACCGTGAATTCGTACGCCGTTGGACGAACTGGCCCGACTACCTGCGGCGCCGCCACCCGCACCTGCCGGAGACGTTCGACTCCGTTGAGCAGGCTCTGCTGGACGACTACTCCGAGTACACGCCCGAACGCGCTGAACACGTCTCCGGAGTGGACGCCGCCACCATCATCGAGATCGCCTCGATCATCGGAGCACACCCCACGAAATTCGCGTCGCACAACTGGCGTGCCGCCGGCGCAGGCAATCTCGGCGGATGGCAGACGGCACGCTGTCTGTTCTTCCTCAACGTGCTCACCGGCTCGGTCGGCACGGTCGGCGGCACCTCCGGCGCCGGGTGGAACAAGTTCAAACCCGCCCATCCCCCGGCAGCGCCGCCGGTGGAGTCGTGGAACGAGATGAACTGGCCACACGAGTACCCGCTGTCGTACCACGAGATGTCGATCCTGTTGCCGCACTTCCTGGCCGACGGCCGGGGCCGCCTGGAGGTGTACTTCAGCCGCGTCTACAACCCGGTGTGGACCAACCCGGACGGTTTCAGCTGGCTCAGCGCGCTGCGCGATCCCGACAAGGTGGCCTGCCATGTGGCGCTCACGCCGACATGGTCGGAGACCGCGCAGTTCGCTGACTATGTGCTGCCTATGGGTGTCGGCGCGGAGCGCCACGACGTGGCCAGCTTCGAAACCCACGCGGGACGCTGGATCGGGTTCCGTCAGCCGGTGCTGCGTCGTTACGCCGAGCTGCGTCGGCGCGCCGGTCAGTCCCCCGAGGGGCAGGGTCCCGATGGGACCGGAGAAGAGCCCGAGCCGCGCGAGGCGCTGCGCACTCATCAGTTCAACCCCGGTGAGGTCTGGGAGGAAAACGAGTTCTGGATCGATCTGTCTTGGCGCATAGACCCCGACGGCGCGATGGGCATCCGCCGCTGGTTCGAAAGCAGCGAACGGCCCGGCACGCCGGTGACCGTCGACGAGTACTACTCCGAGATGTTCGCCGACTCGGTGCCCGGCCTTGCCGACTCGGCTTCGGCCGCCGGGCAGACACCGTTGGAGTTCATGCGCGACCGGGGCGCGTACGCCGTGCCCGGCGACACCTACCTGCCGCACGAGCGCGAGGTCGCAGCAGGTGATCTCGACAGCTGTGAGCGCGACAGCGCCGGCGTGTACCGCCGTCCGGGTACGCCCGGCACCTGGGACGGCACACTGGAGGCTCTCGCCGCGCTGAAGCTTCCCGGCCTCGGCGACGGGTCGCCGGCTGTGGACGTGGACGGAGTCGCCAGAGCGGGATTCCCCACACCGTCGCGCAAGCTGGAGCTGTTCTCGAACACGCTGGCCGATTGGGGCTGGCCCGAGCAGGCCACCCCGGGGTGGATCCCCTCACATGTGCACTGGGAGCAGCTAGACCTTGACGGCGACGAGCGGATCTTGCTGCCGACGTTCCGCATCCCCACCTTGATCCACACCCGCTCAGCCAACAGCAAATGGCTCGCGGAGATCAGCCACCGCCACCCGCTTTGGATCCACCCCTCCGACGCCGAAGTTCTGGGCATCGAAGAGAACGGGATGGTGCGCGTCACCACGCGCATCGGCCATTTCGTGATCACCGCGTGGCGCACCGAGGGCATTCGCCCTGGTGTGGTGGCCGCATCGCACCACATGGGCCGATGGCGCATCACGGACGATCAAGCCCGCTCGTGGGCGTCGGGCACGGCCGACATCTCCTGCGACGATGACGGTGCCACTTGGCGCCTCAGGCGCACAGGCGGCACCGGGCGCCACTCCAGTGCCGACCCCGACACGGGGCGCATCTGGTGGAACGACGCCGGGGTCCACCAGAACCTTGCGTTCTGCGTGCAGCCCGACCCGATTTCGGGGATGCAATGCTGGCATCAGCGCGTGCGCGTCTCGCCTGCTGAGCCCGGCGACCGAGTCGGCGATGTGACAGCCGACATCGCCAAGGCGCGCCTGGCCTATCGCGAGTGGCTGGCCATGACTCGACCCGCGCCCGGCCCAGGAGGGTTACGCCGCCCACTGTGGTACGCCCGCCCGCTGAAGCCCGCAGCCTCGGCCTACGCGTTCTGACGCGCTGCGGCAGCGGCGGGGCTCGGATCGGCGCACCCGCAGTGCCGCCCTAAGCCTTTGTGCGGTCTGGCACGTCGTCGCATGGGCGGGCTGTTTGTGGTCTTAGCCTGAGAGCCCAGGTCGTGCGGCCGAGTCTGGAGGGCCCGCGCCCGAGGCCAGCAACGAGGAGAGCCGTCTGATGGAGCGAGCCAACCCCCTAGAGGACGTCGACACGTCGAACGCTCCTTATGTGATCGTTTCGAGCGATACACACGCCGGGCTGCAATGCGAGGAGTACCGCGAGTATCTCGACTCGGCGCTGCATGCCGAGTTCGATGACTACGTCGCCGAACGCCACAACCACCGGCGCGTCATGGAGGAAACCAACGCGGAATTCCTAGAAGAGTGGGAGGGCCAGAACGCCGAAGGCCTGCGTGGTGCTTACGACCCCGAGGTGCGCGACAAGGAGCTGGACGCGGACGGCGTGGCCGGTGAGGTGATCTTCGCCGACGGCGACGCGGTCACCGGCCAGGAGTCTCCGCCGTTCGGCGCAGGCCTCTCGGCGGGCCAGATCACCGATCCCCGCCTGGCATTCGGCGGCGCCCGAGCGCACAACCGCTGGCTGGTGGAGTTCTGCGCCACCAACCCGCCGCGGCGTGCTGGCGTGGGCCTGGTGCCGATCACACATTCGGTGGACGATTCCGTGGCCGAGGTCGAGGCGCTGGCTGACAAGCCCGGTATCGCCGGGATCATGGTGCCGACGCTGTGGCACGGTTTTCCGCCCTACAGCTCAGACCACTACGACCGGGTGTGGGCGGCCTGCGCTGAGGCGGGTCTCGTGGTTCACACGCACTCCGGCGAGGCGGACTTCGCCAGTTACGGTGACAACGCCGCGATGTACATGGCCGAGGTGCCCTTCTGGACGCATCGCACGCTGTGGCAGCTTCTGTTCTCCGGCAAGTTCGACCGCTTCCCTGGACTTCGCTATGCGGTGGTGGAGTGCGGGTCGTTCTGGGTGGGCGACCTGTTGTGGAAGGCCGACGTGAACTTCGGAGCCAGCGGCAAGGTCAAGAAGATGGCTTCGCGTATCAAGGGCCTGCTGTCGCGCCTGCCGTCGGAGTACTTCGGCTCCAACGTGTTCATCGGCGCTTCCACGATGAGCCGCGAGGAAATACGCCGCCGCCACGTGAACGGCATCGACGCGCTGATGTGGGGCACCGACTACCCCCACCCGGAGGGATCGTGGCCGCACACCGCCGAGCGGCTCGAGACCGACTTCCGCGATGTGTCCATCGAGGACACCCGCTGTCTGCTGGGTCTCAACGCGGTGGAGTGTTACGGCCTCGACCTCGACGCGCTTACCGAGATAGCAGCCCGTGTAGGCCCGACGCCCGCGCAGCTCAATCAAGACCCCGAGCTGCGCACCCCTCGCGACGCCAAGCGGTCGGCGCGCTGGTGGTTCGACGAGTACGGCGTGAAGCCGATGACCGCCTGAAGAGCGCCGCACCCGAGCCCGAGGACCAGCAGATGACCGCTCCCCGCCACAACCCTGACAGCCACCATGTTGTGATCTCGGCCGACACCCACTGCGGGGCGGCCCTGCACGGCTATAAGCATTACCTGGAGTCGAAATACCACGACGATTTCGAGGTCTGGGCCGCCGACTGCGAAGCCAGCCAGGCCGAGCAGCAGAAGATGTTCGTCGGACAGGGACGCTCGGTGCGCAACGTCGGCGTCGACGGCGACCCGGTGGCCGACGCGGATCGCAACTACTCCAGCACGCGCCGCCTGGCTGAGCAGTCCGCCGACGGCGTGATCGCCGAGGTGCTGTTTCCCAACACGCAGCCGCCCTTCGCTCCGGCCGCGTCCACGATGTTTGAGGCCCCGCCCTACAGCGACGACTTCGAGCACCGTTGGGCAGGCCTCAGAGCGCACAACCGCTGGCTGCTGGACTACGTGAGCCAAGCGCCGAACCAGCGCGCCGGGATCGCCCAGATATTCCTGGGCGACGTGGAAGGATCAGTCGCTGAGATCGAATGGGCCGCCAAGAACGGCCTGCGCGGCGGGATCCTCGTGCCGGGCGCTCCGCCGGATTCACCGTTCGATCCGCTGTACTCCGCCGCCTATGAGCCGATCTGGGCCGCGGCCGAGGCCAACGACATGACCCTCAACCACCACTCCGGTGGCGCCACGCCCAGCTTTGGTAGCCATTTCCCGGCGTCGCTTGCCATGTTCATGATTGAGGTCACGTGGTGGTCGCAGCGGGCACTGTGGCACCTGATGTTCTCTGGCGTGTTCGAGCGCCACCCGCAGCTGCGCTTCGTCAACACCGAATCCGGAACGGCCTGGGTGCCAGACACTCTCAGAAAGCTCGACTCGTTCTACGACCGCATGAAGTATTCCAAGTACGGCTCGGAGTCGATCTTCGGGGGCATGGCCGTGGCCAAGATGTCGCTGAAACCCAGTGAGTACTGGAGGCGGCAGTGCTATGTGGGTGCCAGCTTTCTGCGCCCCACCGAGGCGCACCTGTGCCGTGAGATCGGCATCGACAACATCATGTGGGGCTCCGACTACCCTCACACCGAAGGCTCCCACCCGTACACCCGCCAGCACCTGCGGCTGACGTTCGCGGATCTGCCCGGTGCTGAGGTGGAGAAGCTGCTCACCCTTAATGCAGCCCGCGTCTACAGCTTCGACATTGACGCATTGCAACCGCTCGCCGACCGGCACTGCCTGACCCGGGCCGAGGTGGCGACACCGATCGACTACGCCGACATCCCCGAGGAGGCCAAGGGCTGTCCGGGCATGAACCCGCTCAACCAAGTTCAGCTCGTAGCCGCATGACCGCTGACAAACTCCAGCCCCACCAGCCGGGTACGGTCGGTGCGGCTGGTGGGGCCGGTAGCGGGCATAAGGTCGAGCCGTTCGAGCTACCCGACCTTGACATCAGCGTCGCTGTGGCCGTGGTCACCGGAGGCGCGAGCGGCATCGGTAAGGGAATCGCTGCGGCGCTGTTGCGCGCCGGGGCGACCGTGACTATCGCCGACGTCGAGGCTGCCGCGCTCGAGTCGGCCGTGGCAGAGTTGGCCGGACGGTTCGACGCTGCCACTGTGGACGGCTCGCTCACCGACGTGAGCGACCCCGACTCTACCGAGGCGCTTGCGGAGCGGGTTTTTGGTGAGTACGGCCGCTGCAACCTGCTGTTCAACAACGCCGGCGTCACCTCAGGCGGCGGCGGGCTGCCATGGGAACAGGAGCACAACGACTGGCGCTGGTGCTTCGGCGTCAACGTGTTCGGCGTCGCCAACGGCGTGAACGCCTTCGTTCCGAGGATGATCGCCTCGGGCGAGCCCGGCCAGGTGGTCAACACCTCATCGGGTGACGGCGGCTTCGCGCCCGTGCCGCGGGCTTCGGTGTACGCGTCGTCGAAAGCGGCGGTGAGCTGCTACACCGAGGCGCTGCACCACACGCTCATCGCCGAAGGCGCCCGTCTGAGGGCGTCGGTGTTCTACCCGTCGGGCGGCCTGATGCCCACAGGGCTGTTCAACGCGGCGCGCAACCGGCCCGCCGAGCTTGCCAGGGTGCGCGGCGGCACCGGCCGGGTCAGCATGAGCTTCGAGGAGCTACGAGACCGCATCGCCGCATCCGGCCGCACCGTGGAGGTGGCCGACCTCGAAGAACTTGGCGACTTCGTGGTGGACTGCGTGCGCCGACGTCAGTTCATTATCGCTCGCGATATCGTCGACACGGTCGATCTGCTGCACCGCCGCGCCGAGGCCATCGGCCGCTTTGAAGCCCCGCCGCATCACGATCTCGGTTTCTGAACTGTGCAATGCGCTGGTACCGGACACGCAAGCTTCTGATACCTGACTTCCTATGCGCTGCGGTAGGGTCGCCGCCATGACCGACCCCGAGTACCGGCCCAGCCCGTGGAGGATGATCGCCGACCACGTTGAGCGCTACCTGGCCACCGACGGTGCCGACGGGTTCGAATGGGAGGGAGCGCAGTGCGTGATCCTCACTACCATCGGCCGCAAGACTGGCAGCCTGCGCCGCAGCCCGGTGATCCGGGTGCGCGACGGCGGCCGCTATCTGGTCGTCGGCTCCATGGGAGGCGCGCCCCGTCATCCAAGCTGGTATCTCAACTTGGTCTCTAACCCACAGGTAATCGTCCAAGACCGCGCCGAAGTGCACCATCTCACGGCTCGCACCGCGACCGCCGAGGAGAAAACCGAGCTGTGGCCGCTGGCCGTTGCGCAGTGGCCCGACTACGAGAACTACCAGGCAAAGACTGAGCGCGACCTCCCTCTGGTCATCTGCGAATGATGGCGGCCGCCCGCGGTACGCCGCTGCGCCCGCCAGTTAGCGCGCCGGGCGCGCCGGCTGATTAAGCTTTCGTGATGCGTAGCCGACTCCAGGGCCGGCGGCCGTGGCGACGGCGGCCGTCGAGATACTCAGCTGCGGCACTGGTATGGCGGGGTCTGCGCGGCCGGGACTGGCCCCGGGCGTGGAGCAGCCCCGACCTCAAGCGCTCCTATGACGCTGTCGTCGTAGGCGGTGGCGTCCACGGTCTGGCTACCGCCTACTACCTGGCCCGCAACCACGGAATGCGCAATGTCGCGGTGCTCGATAAGTGGTATCTCGGCAGCGGCGGCTCTGGCCGCAACACCGCAATCGTGCGCTCCAACTATCTCACCCCCGCCGGTGTGGCGTTCTACGATCGGTCGTTGCAGCTCTACAACACCATGGCTGTTGATCTGAACATCAACGTGATGTTCAGCCGGCGAGGCCATCTGACACTAGCGCACTCCGACAGCGCGCTGCGCACCATGAACTGGCGCGCCGAGGTCAACAAACTCCAAGGCGTTGACTCCAGCGTCATCGGCCCCGACGAGATCAAGCGCCTGACGCCCAGCCTCGACACGTCCGACCATCCCCGGTATCCGATCCTCGGGGCGCTTTACCATCCACCGGGTGGGATCGTGCGCCACGACGCAGTGGTGTGGGGCTACGCACGGGCCGCCGACCGGCTCGGCGTGGAGCTTCACCAGCTCACCGAGGTGACCGACATCGTCTGTGCCGGCGGTGACGGCCCCGACGGCAAAGGCTCCGGTGGGCGGGTCACCGGTGTGCGCACCAACCGCGGCGACATCGCCGCGCCGATTGTGATCAACTGCACTGCCGGCTGGGCGTCGCTGGTCTCCGACATGGCCGGAGTACGGCTGCCGATCACCACGCACCCGCTGCAGGCTGCCGTCACCGAGCCCGTGAAGGTGTTCCTGCCGACGGTGGTGGTGTCGGGCTCGCTTCACGTGTACGTCAGCCAGACCGACCGCGGCGAGCTGATCTTCGGCGCGTCGGTGGACTCGGTGGCGTCGTACTCGATGCGGGGCTCGCTGGAGTTCACCGAGGAGCTTGCGGCGCACGTGCTGGAGCTGATGCCCGGCATCTCGCGGATGCGCCTGCTCCGCCAGTGGTCGGGGCTGTGCGACATGACCCCGGACTACTCGCCGGTTATGGGCTTCACGCCGGTGGACGGCTTCCTCGTAGACGTCGGCTGGGGTACCTACGGGTTCAAGGCCGGCCCGGTGTCGGGTGAGCAGATAGCCGAAGCGGCCGCCACCGGCCGCACGCCGGAGCTGCTAAAGCCCTTCGCTCTCAGCCGCTTCGAGCGCGGCGAGCTGGTCGGCGAGAAGGGCGCCGCCGCGGTGGGGCACTGATCTGATGCTCGTGGTGCCATGCCCAAGCTGCGGGCCGCGCAACGCTGCCGATCTGCGCTACAGCGGCGAATCCCATTCCCGGCCCGACCCCTCCGCGACCAAGCCCGACGAGTGGCGCGCCTACCTGTATCTGAGGGACAACCCGGCGGGTTGGCTGCGCGAAACCTGGTACTGCCGCTCCGGCTGTCGCCGCTGGTTCACGCTGGAGCGCAACACCGTCACCAACGAGTTCCGCAACCCGCCCCAGCCCGTCGGCTCCGGAAGCGGCGAGGGCGGCGGCGCGCCGGGCGAGGGCGGCGGCTCGCCATGACCATGAGCAGGCTCCCAACCCGGCCCGGGGAGCGGATCGACCGCTCGAAGCGACTGCGCTTCCGCTGGAACGCCAAGCAGTTCAGCGGCTTTGAGGGTGACACCATTGCCTCGGCCCTCGCGGCATCCGGCGAGATGGTGTTCTCGCGCTCGATGAAGTACCACCGGCCCCGGGGCATCCTCACCGCCGACTATTGGGATCCGAACCTCGCGGTGCAGGTCGGCGACGACCCCAACGTCCGTGCAGGTCACCGCCTGCTGGAAGCCCGCATGAAGGTGCGAGCCCAGAACGTCTGGCCGTCGCTGCGCTACGACGTCAAGGCCGTCAACGGCCTGATGGGCCGATTCCTCACCGCCGGCTTCTACTACAAGACGTTCATGCGCCCGCAGCGGCTCTGGCCGCTGTATGAGAGGGTGCTGGCAACGTTCGCCCCAGGCGGGCGCGTCGACCTCGACACTCCGCACGGCTACCACGACAAGCGCTATGCCCATCCCGACGTGGTGGTGGCCGGCGCCGGACCGGCTGGCGCAGAAGCGGCTCTGGCCGCGGCATCCGCTGGCGCACGCGTGATGCTCGTCGAACACGAGCACGAAATCGGCGGTCACCTGCGCTACAGCAGCGAACCCGCCGACCGGGCCGCGCTGGCCGAGCTTCAGGCTGCGCTGGACGCGTCCGATGTCGAGGTACTCACAGACTCCACCGTCACAGGCCGCTACCTGGACAACTGGGTGGGGATCGTTCAGCGTAGCCACCCGACAGCGGTGGAGCGCCTGGTGAAGGCCCGAGCCAAAGTGCTGGTCGTGGCTGCCGGGCTGATCGAGCGGCCATACGTCTTCGACGGCAACGACCGCCCCGGCGTCATCACCTCCGGCGCGGCCCGCAGGCTGTTGAACCTCTACGCAGTGAAGCCCGGTGAGACCGCGGTCGTGTTCAGTGCCAACGCCGAAGGCGACGCCGCTGCGTCCGACTTGGAGTCCGCCGGTGTGCAGGTGATTGTCGTCAACGCCCGCAAGGGCCAGCCCGTCACCCGTGCGCACGGGCCCAAGAGCGCGGTCGAGTCGGTGGAAGTCGGCGGACGGCGCATCGAAGCCGACCTTCTGGTCACCGCTGTGGGCTGGACGGCGCCTACTTCGCTGCTCAACATGGCCGGCGACCGGCCCGGGTACGACCCGGCCGCGGCCCGCTTCTTCCCGTCTGATCCGCCCGAAAATGTGCTCGCCACAGGCGGCCTGGCCGGCGATGGCAGCCTCGATGAGCTGCGATCCCACGGTGCCGCCACCGGACGCCTGGCCGCTGCGCGCGCCGCCGCGGTTGCTCACCGCTACCAGGCGCTAACCGCCCGAGCCTGTCCCGTGAAGGGCCCCGAACCAGCGTGGGCTTCAGACGAGCGGCCGACGCTGGGCCGTGATCCGCATCCGGAGCTGCACCGCTCGACGACGCACGGCATCGTCGACTTCTCCGAGGACGTCGGCTCCAAAGACCTGACCGCCGCCGCCCGCGAAGGGTACGACTCCGTCGAGCTGGTCAAGCGTTACACCACCGCCACGATGGGACCCTCTCAGGGCAAGCTCTCCACGGTCAACACCGTCGCCGTGCTTGCCGAAGCCCGGGGTGACACCATCGCCGATGTCGGCACCACCGTGTGGCGGCCGCCGTACGCTCCAGTCACGCTCGGCGCTCTGGCCGGACGGGTGTTCGAGCCGGTGCGGGTGTCGCCGATCCAGCCCTGGCATGAGGCCAACGGCGTGCGGACCATCCTCGCAGGCCAGTGGGTGCGACCCGACCATTACGGCGACCCTGCCGCGGAGGTGCGCAACGTGCGCTCCAACGTCGGGCTGATCGACGTGACGCCGCTCGGCAAGCTCGACCTGCGAGGCCCGGACGTGCCTGCTCTGCTGAACCTGCTCTACACCAACAAGTGGTGGAAGCTGCCCGTCGGCAAGGTGCGCTACGGGATGATGTGCGCCGAAGACGGCGTGGTGCTCGACGATGGCGTCACCGGACGCCTCGGCGAGCACCACTACATGATGACGACCACCAGCTCGGGCGCCGCCGCCGTGTGGGAGTGGGTGGAGAACTGGCTGCAGACCGAGCACCCGCATTGGCAGGTGCACGTCACGCCGATGACCACCGCATACGCCAGCATCAACGTGGCTGGCCCCAAATCGCGCGAGCTTGTGAGCCGGGTGGTGTCCGGCGTCGATCTGGCGCCGGAGGCATTCGCGTACATGTCGGTGCGTACCGCGGCAGTCGCAGGCGTTGACGGCTGCTTCATGTGGCGCATCGGCTTCACCGGCGAGCTGTCCTTCGAACTGCACGTGCCGGCGGGCCACGGTCTGGCCGTGTGGGAGGCGCTAATAGACGCGGGCGACGACCTCGGCGTGCGGCCCTTCGGCTTGGAGGCCCAGCGAATCATGCGCCTCGAGAAGGGCCATTTCATCGTCGGCCAGGACACCGATGGCCTCACTCTCGGCCCCAGCACCGGCCTGGGCCCGCTGATCAAGCACGACAAGGACGACTTCGCTGGCAAGCCCGAACTGGCGTGGGCGTCGTCGCAGCGGCTGCCGATGATCGTGGCCATCCAGCCCGACAACCCCCGGATAGTGCCGGAGGAGGCGTCGCAGATCGTGCGAGGCACGCACAACGAGATTCTCGGCCGGATCACCTCGTCGCGTATGTCGCCCACGCTGGGACGTTCGGTCTGCTTGGGCCAGGTAGAGCCGGAGCTGGCCAAGGGCGGCACGAAACTGACCGTGCTGCTCCCGTCCGGTGAGCGGATTGCCGCCACGGTAATCGACCATCACGCCCATTTCGATCCGTCCGGTGACAGGTTGAGATCGTGAAGTACGAGAGCCCGGTGGTGAAGCGCTACGCGACGGCCGCCGGCGACGGCCACCTGACGTTGCGCGACGCCAGCGCCACGGTCAAGTGGCTGGTGCGCGCTGTGCCGCAGGGAGCGGTCGCCGAACTCTTGGGCGTGCCGTTCGGTTCGTCCGCCGCGCCTGCGGGCTCGGGCGGCGCGCTGGTGCTGGGCTCGCGGCCCGGTGAGTGGATCGTGCTCGGCGATAGCGACTTCGTGTCTCAGGTGATCGGCAGGGTTATCGAGTTGCGTGAGCCCGACCACTCGGACACGCCGTTAGTGACGGCGTTGGACTGGACGCACGGCCGCGCCCTGTACCGGCTGACTGGCGCAGATTCAGCCCGAGTCCTTGAGAAGGTGTGCAGCCTCGACTGGAGCGACGAGATGACCCCCGACGGTGCGGTGGCCTCGGCTTCGGTGGCGAGAGTCACGTGCGACATCGCCCGCGCTGACGTGGACGGCACTGCGTCGTACTTGATCTTTTGCGACCGGTCTTTTGGCCAGTACCTCTTCGATGCGCTGCTCGATTCGGGCGCGGAGTTCGGCATCGCCGTGTCGGAGCCGGGCTTGGCGCTCTCCTGACGGGCAGTCCTCACCAGGTCTGGCAGGAATCCCAAGCGGGCCATGGGGGCTGCGGCCGTCTATCCTTATAGGGCCGGGGCCGATGGCGCTCCGGCATTTGCCCGCAAGCTGAGGCACCGAACGCTGACGGAAACCCGAGGAGCTGGAGCCAAGTGATCTGGAGCCCTAGGTGATCGAGGTTCCCGAGTATCTGCTGGAGCGTTCCCGCCAGCGACGCGCCGAGCTGACCGGCAAGAGCGGCGACGCTGAGACTGCCGCTGGAGCGGACAGCGTGCCCGCGGCCGCCGTTCCGTCTGCGGCGCCTGCCGTGCCGAGCCCGGCGCGGGCCCGGCCTCCTGTAGTCCAGCCGCCTGCCCCGCCGCCGCCCGACCCGCCTTATGTCAAGGCGGCCAAAGCCCGTAAGAAAATGCCGGTGTGGGCCGCTCCGGTGATGGTGTTCCTGCCGGTGTGGGCGGTGTTCTACGTGGGGATGCTCGAACCTCCGAGCAGTGACGAGCTGATCTTGGCGGACAACGGCGCCGTGGTGTACAGCACTTGCGCCTCATGCCACGGCGGCGACGGTGCCGGTACGGCGTCCGGACGCCAGCTCAACGACGGCGAGGTGCTGCTCACCTTCCCCGCGTCCGACGACTTCAACGGCTTGGCCCATCACCTGTCTTGGGTGTATCTGGGCACCCAGGGCACGCGCAGTCTCGGCTTGGACAACTACGGCGACCCCAACCGGCCCGGGCCCGACGGCCCGCGCGAGACGGGTAGCTTCGCCAGCGGTATGAGTGGCTTCTCTAACCTCGGCATCGAAGACCTGGTGTCGGTGGTGTATTACGAGCGGGTGACGCACGGCGGGCTCGCTCCCGAGATCGCCGCCGTCGAAGAGGAGCTGCTGCTGGCTCTGGCTGCTGATGATCCGTCAATCGCAAGCGGCTCTCCTGACGAGATGGCCGAACTGCTGGCCGAGTCTGCAGCCGCGCACGGCGTCGGAATACAGAACGGCGAGGCGGCCGGTGATACAGCCGGCGAGGCAGCAGGAAATTAATCGGCGAGCGTCAGCTAGCCGCTTTTTCGGCGTGCCGTGACGCCGGAGTCTGGCGTGCCGGAGTCTGGCGTGATTGTGAACGAGCGGACAGTGGCATCGGCAGTGCGGACATGATCGCCGGCCACTTGAGTTGACTGCGGGCGGCTCACGCGGTGACTTCAGATATCGCCGCCACGCCGGAATGGGCGGAGCTACGCCTGCATGCCGCTGAGCTGAAATCTACGCACCTACGCGCTCTGTTCGCGGCCGACCCGGGCAGGGTCGGCCGCTTCAAGACTGTCGTCGGCGACTTGGTTTTGGACTGGTCGCGAAATCTGATCGTGGGCCGCACCGTGGAGCTGCTGGTGGCGCTGGCCGAACGGGCCGGGGTGGCCGAGCGCATCGCGGCCATGCTCGCGGGTGAACCGGTCAACGCTGCCGAGGATCGTGCCGCGCTGCACACTGCACTGCGGGCCGCGCCCGGCAGCGGCTTGAAGGTCAAAGGCATAAACACTGCCCCGGTCGTGGCGGCGGAGTTGCAGCGGATGGCGGGTTTCGCTCGGTCGCTCCAGTCGGGCGAACGGCGCGGCGCCACCGGGCGGCCCATCCGGACGCTCGTGCACCTCGGCATCGGCGGGTCGCATCTGGGGCCGTCCATGGCCTATGAGGCTCTGGCCGCCTTCCGCCACCCGAGCGTCCGATGCCGGTTCGTGTCCAACGCCGACGCCGCCGACCTGTCCTCGGCCCTCGCCGGCCTCGATCCGGCGGAGACGTTGTTCGCGGTGGTATCCAAGAGCTTCAACACCGCGGAGACGATGGCAAATGCCCGCTCAGCCCGGGCTTGGGTGACCGCGGTGCTGGGCTCTGACGCCGTGAACCGTCACTTCGTTGCCGTGTCGGCCGATCCGGGCGCTGCGGCAGCCTTCGGCATCGCCCCCGAGAACGCCTTTGCCTTGTGGGACTGGGTAGGCGGCCGTTTCTCGCTCGCCTCAGCGGCGGGGCTGTCGCTCATGGCCGCCGTCGGCGACGACAATTTCCGCCAGATGCTGGCCGGGATGCGGGAGGTGGACGAACACTTGGCGTCGCGGCCCTTCACGGCCAACGGCCCGATGTTGCTGGGACTTTTGGCTGTGTGGTATCGCAACTTCTGGGGCCTGCCCGCTCGGGCGGTTCTGCCCTACTCGCAGCGTCTGCGCCTTTTTCCGGCCCACGTCCAGCAGCTTGAAATGGAGTCCAACGGCAAGAGCATTCGCATCGACGGACAGCCCGTTGGCTGTGACACTTCCCCGGTCGTTTGGGGCGCTGCGGGCACTGGCGGACAGCACTCGTTCCATCAGATGCTCCACCAGGGCAGCACGGTGGTGCCCGCGGACTTCGTAGTCTTCGCAGTGTCCGACCCCGATACCGTGGATCTACCCGAAGCCGACCTTCATCACGACCTGCTGGTGGCCAACTGCCTGGCTCAAGCCACGGCCCTGGCTTTTGGCAGCTCGACGGGATTGGCCGCCCACAGAGCACTTCCAGGCAACCGGCCCTCAACGCTGATAATGGCCCCTCAGCTAACCCCGACTGTGCTGGGCCAATTGGTGGCCCTCTACGAACACCAAGTGGTGGTGCAGGGAGCACTGTGGGGCATCAACAGTTTCGACCAGCCCGGAGTGGAGCACGGCAAACGCCTCGCTAAGTCCGTTATGCGGTCGCTGCGCACCTCTAGCCAACCACCGGGCTCCGCTGTCGGATCAGCGAGCCCTGCTGTTGAAATGCCGGCCGAAGAAGACCACGACCCCGCCACTGCCGCCGCTCTTCGCCGCCTCCGCGTCATGAAGTCTGCCCGCGTGACATAATGAACACGGAGTTCGGTGGCCGAAATAGTTGAGCAATCGCGCAGTCCGTATGTCATTTACCCGCATGCCAGTTTTAGGCTGGCCGCCGAGGCATGTCGCCCTTCCGAGCCGACCGCCCTACGGCCGACGTCTTGCCACAGCGAGCGCGGCTAGCGGGTGAGGAGGAGCTGGAACTCGATTATTCCGTGATCTTCCACGGACACCACGATCGGTGCCGTGGGAGCTGCGATTCCGTAGTCGGCGAACACGACGGGGCTCGACCCGACTACCGCGATCACATTGTCTACTAACTTCGCTTGAATGTCGAAGGCTGTCTGATTCGTGATTCCCTTGATGGTGAGGTCACCTGCCGTTTGCCCCGAAAAGGGCTCTCCGGTCGCGGCGCCGGCTGGCAATGCCACCGGCTCAGACAGCTCGAAGGAAGCGATCGGGAAGCCAGCGGTGTCGAGTGCTTGGTGCATCCGGCGGTCGCGCTGGGGGTTGTCGGTGGCGAGAGCGGTGAGGTCAGCTTCTACCGAGACAGCAACCAGCGCATCCTCAGTAAGGGTGACGGTGCCGCTCACGTTGCCGGTGCGGCCCACAACGGTGAAGTCACCCAAGCCTTGCAGCACCTCGTCCACCCGAAAGCCGACAAAGCTGCCGGTGGCCTGCTGAAGGTCGAAGCTTCCGATGCTGGCGTCTACCTGCCAGCGCCCGGCGACGGCGTCGTCGGACACTGCCTCCCCAGAGGAGCCGTCGTCGTTGCCAACTTCTTGTTGTGCTTGCTGTTGCTCCGCTTCCTGTGCCTCCTGCTGAGTTTGTTGTGCTTGGTCTTGAGCCTGTTGCTCCAGCGCTTCCTGTGTCTGCTCAACGGCGGCTTCCAGGCTGACAGCTTCAGGGCCTTCCTCCCGCAGCAGCCACCAAACGATCACAGCGATCACGACCGCCGCGGCCAGCACCAAAACGGAAATGATCATCCACTTGAGTCTCAGGAAAGCTCTCATTATCTACTCAGTCATCGCCGATCATGAAGCGCTCATCTTCCAAATCCCAGATGCGCGCCTCTTGATCATACAACTCCGCAACCCGCCGCAGGATGCGCGCTGTGCGCGGCCAGTCAGCAGCTATCAGGCGCGCCTCCGATTGAAGTCTGTCGGCGCGCCTGCGCTCCTGTGCTCCGCCCTTGCGCTCCAGTGCTCCGCCCTCGTCTGGAGTTCGGCAGGTCAAGCCGCGGGCATTGAGAATGCCGCGACAGACGCCACTGTCGATGTCGTCGTTGCGCAGTTCTTCCAGCAGGTCTCGGATCGCCTCCGGCAAACCAGCCTCGCCCGCACTTCGCGCTGCTCCGAGGACTTCACCGATGTGGCCGGCCCCGGCTCGGATGCGGTTAGCCTCTTCAAGCCTGTCACGGGCTTGCGCCACCCAACGCTTGAGTTCCACAGCATTGATCTCGCCGGACACAGCTTGCCCGGGTGCCTGCTTCCAACTGCTGAGAAGCCGATAGTACGCGGTCGCCAGCCTTTGGGAGTTCTGCCGCTCGCTGTTGCTGCGGTTTACGGTTGCTTCTGGCCTGTCAGTGGCCTGCCGTGACTGGGGCCGGTACACCGCTTTGATACAGTCGACGAAGAACTCCGGATCAAGGGCCAGCCGAGCATGAAGTCGGTTGAGTTCGCGATCGTGTGTGAGCAGTTCAAGAAAACGAAACTCTTGGTTAGCGATCCGAATGGAGATATTATCGTTGATGGTTTCTTTCGTAACTGGCCAGGTTTCGTTCAGTAGCGTAAGCAGCTCCTGAATGTGATGCGTCAACATGGACGCATCAGCACCCCACGCGCCGACAGCGAGACAAATGTCATCATCGAGGCATTCGAGCGCTTCCAAGGCTGTAAGTCCATATTTAGCATCGCCGGATGCGCCGGTTGCATAAGAGGCGAGAACAGTGATTGCGGCGGTGTGGCGCCCGACACCGATCAACCGCTGCGCTGTCTGTTTGGCGTGGGTGAACTGATCACCCAGTCCCCAGGGCTTGAACAAGCGCCAGTATTCGTCGGCTACAGTCGCTCCGAGATCGTCGGCCTCCTGCCAGTCATGCGGATGATCATGTGTAGCAGCGATCAGCGCAGCCTGATGAGCGGGACTTCTGTTCGTGGCCGTCCGTAGATTTGTCAGCCACAGCCAACCCTCCTTTCCAGCTTGAATGAAGCGTTTATTGATATATGCTCGAGACATTTCCGCGCGTGACATCTCCGCGCGTGACAGTTCTGCTTGAGACATACCCAACCGGGATATATTTGTCGGAGCGTCTGACACCGACACCGTGCGCTTCTTTGGCGGACACTGCTCCGCCTGACCCGTACCCGTCGGAGCGTCTAATGCCGACCCGTCCAATCCGTCTACCAGAGCGAGATCCACATCACTTGGCTGTACATTGGTGTTGGTGGTTGTGCGGGCCTCGTCGGAGTCGCGGCACGCAATTGCTAGTGCACGGCCGACCAGATAAGAGAAATCCGGTCCTGCTTTGACCGCAAGCTGTTGAACACCATGCAGGCCGTCACTTCCCAGCACCTGCTTGACTGCTGTAGCGCGCTGATGGTTAAGCCAAGCATCGTAAGCTTGCCAGTTGCCATCAGCACTCGACTTGTGCGCGGAGTTAGGAAAGTATGCTGCAAATAGCCAAGATGCCGCCCCGACGGGATCCTGCGGAGCCCAATTCTTGATAACAGCTTCGAGATGGTCTAGTTCGTCGCTCGACAAAGCCGACCAAGCAGCAGAACCAATATGGGCCCGGTGTGTCCTAATGAATTCATCTAGCTGATTTGAGGCTTGTCTGGCAGTTTCCGCATTCGTGTCTCCTCGTCTGGCCCAGTCCTCGATCGCCTTCCAGAGTTTCTGACGGTCGGCCTGTGAAAGATAGTTTGCTCGATTGACTAGCGCCAGCAGGGGTGCCAGCGCGCGCTCGGCGTCGGTGATTTTGGCTGCTGCCATGATGGCTAAATGTGTGATCTCGCTCTGCGATTCGCTTATTTCACTGGCACTAGGAGGCCTAGACTCTGCCGGCCAGTCCCGGAACTGGGGACGCTCGATGGGGAACCGGAACTCTCGTGGTCGTGGGATGAGGACGGGTAGAAGGCTTGCTGCTGTCTCAGGGTGGCGTTCAACGAGACCGGACAGAATCCGCAAGCGCTCTTTCGGGTCGACACCGGTCTGAGGCCATCCCAGCCAGAAGATCGCCTGCAGCGTCGTCAACGGCCCGTTTGCCATGCGAGAGCCGGGGCCTACTTCATGGAGGCGACAAAGGGTGTCAGCTGCAATGCTCAGATGGTCGGGTGACCAGGCGATCCGTTCCAGAGCCCAGATTATCGCATGACGCGGCGACCACGGATTGCACGATAACGAAGGATAGATGCCGTCACACGGCAGTTCGCGAGCGGCCTCAGGCTCGCGGTCTAGAACTAGCGACAGTGCTTCGAGCAGAACATCTGGAGACGCTTCACCCAACAGGGGTAGAACATCGCTAAGATCACACAGACGTTCGATCACGGCCGAAGCGTCGATCGCAGAATGAGCGCCCGACAGCTTATGTGTGTGGGGCGGCTTCAGCAGTGTCATGACTTGTTGATCGGCATACGAAGCCCCGTCGTCAGCATGGTCGGTCGGCGTGGTTCCGAGTCCGTGTGAGCCGAGCAGGGCCAGAGTTCGAGCTAACCCTTTGCGCAGCTTCGGTGAACGAGCTTGAGTCTCAATTACGCCGTTGTGCCCCAGCACCCGAGTGACCACATCGCTGAGCCTGCGTAGGGCGCGCCCGCCAATAAGGTTTCTCTCAGTTGCTGTATGCCATGCGTCGGCAGGCGCAGCCACTGTCAAATGACTTCCTGTACGGTTCAGGAGCGGGTCATCACCAGTTGTAAGCGACGCTAAACGCCCCTCGAGGTCGTCGTAAGACGCGCTGGAACTGATCAACTCAGCCACGGCATGCCGATCGCATTCGTTGCTTTCGTCCCAAGCATTAGCCAAGATAATCGCAACAACTTTGGTAGAAGTATCAGGTTCTTTCAGCATCTCGGTCCAAGCGGGGACTGACACAGCCGGCACCCTCAGGAGTTCGCGCCGGAACGCGGAGTAGCTGCGTCGCGCCAGCGACGCAAGAGATTGCGCTTCTGAGAATGGGATGCCGTTGGCCTTAAGCGCCGAAGCTGTCTGAAATGGGTCAAGCCGCTGGAGCCTTATGTGTGACTTGTAGGATGCCATACGGTTGATCATCAGCGTGTTCTCGGACATACTTGACCTGTCAACAGGAACCACGACTTGATGCTTGAGACTGCGGGTATTGCTCGAAGCCTTTGCTGCGAGGGCATTAGTCTGAGGTATCAACGTCAAGTGGCCCGGCTCATGAAGGAGACGATTCCAGGCCGCTTCGTCGGTGATGAATAACACCCTGTCCAGATCGTCTGACTGTTTGGCCAGGGTTGCACAGACGAAATCGCAAATGCCTTCGACGCTGTCCCCTTCCACCACGATTGTTGGTGTCAGACCATCTGAGCCTGGGCAGCCCGAGCGCTCAATATAGCGGCGAAGACGGCGAGCCTCTAACGAACGACCCGCCAGAATCACCGACTGGTCGAGCACTTCGCCCGTCTCACGGAGACGCCGTTCCCATCTTGCCGCACCCGACTCGAAGCCGTGCGGTGTGAGGTGCAGGTACTCTGATAGCCATACCAGAGTGGCAGGTGCCTGCTGGAGCCACGCAGTGATGTCGTCGAGGCCGAAAGATTTTACGTCCCGCCAGTCGCGTTTGGCCTGTCGTTTTGTCGCCCAGTCGCGGCGCTGAGGCCAGGGCCGCAGGGAGACGGCTACATAAGCGGTTGCCATGCGAAATGACGGATCATCGTGGTGCTCTTTGGTTCGCTTCCGGTAGTCGCGGGTCGCTTTATCGTTGGCGTTGTCTGCTGTTGACAGCTCCCACACGGAACGGCCCGCGGGCACCCACCTTGTTTCTCTAGGGCGATTCAGGCGGTTCACGATGCCGTCCCAGCCGGGTTGGCGGATGCCGTGGCCCGATGGCATGTCGACCGAGAGGTCGATTGTGGATTCCAGGATGAGGCGGCGGATCAGCTCGGGGAACACTGTTGGCGCGTCTTCTCGGCTGGCCCACTGCTCCAAGTGATGGCGCGATGCCAGGCCGAGTGGTTGAGTTGCGGGAAGCATCCCGTGCGGAGACAACACAGCGACACTCGTCTCCGTACGATTGATTCGCGCAGCTTGGTTACCCACCTGCGGCTCGTTATCCGCGATAGCGGTCTCGTATCCTCTGGTACGATCTCGTTGGCCGCTGCTGGTATCGTTCGCCTCGTCGGATCCATCACTACGACGCACCCATTGGAGAACGCCGCCTGCTTCGATGATCCTTGTCGCGTCGTCAAGGGAGCTGGCCCAAGCGGTGGGGAACTGCTCCGCAAGCACCGATCTGGCATCGTATGAACCGTCTAGGGGCCAGACGTAGCCACCGGTTGCCACGTCTATTGGAAGTTCTGCCTCAGTCGGCGTCTCATAGTGGCCCAAGAACCAGTCAACTAGGTCGTCGACTGGAGGTGGCGCTTCTTCGTTGGCGGTCTCGGCGAATTCGATAGCCCACTCCACCAAGTCGAGGGCCACTGGGCCCGGGCCTCCCTCCACCACGACTCGCTCGTACTCGTCGACGAAGCGGCGCAGTTGAGCTAGGTCTGAGTCGGGCACATAGCTGAACTGGAGATCGCTCACCAGCGACCTGTCAAGCTGCGGTGTCTTCTCGTATGACTCGCCCTGGGCGACAGTCATCCTGAATAAGGCCTGCTCGGTCGCTTTCCACGCCGTTTGCAAGGCGGCGACCGGTGTTGCGTCCAGAGCCTGGCGCGCTTCGTTGATGAGTCTTGTGACGCTCTCGGCCGCGGGCGGCGATGCGAGCATCCCGGGCGCGTACGGGAAGATATCGACATGCAGGTCGGGTCGCTCTCGGGCCAAAGCGCGGTATGCACCGGTCAGCCGGCGTTCGCGGGGGTCGGGCGATCCCTTTGCGACGAAGACGAGTCGTATTTCGCGGTCGTGCGACGGGCCTCGACAGGCCACGAGATCGGGCAGAGGCTTGATGCCGTCAAGATCGCCAGACGCCTCGTGGGCGGCACCGCCCGGGTGCACCGTGAATCCACTGCGCTGATAGCGCCGACTGGCCCGCTCCACTGCTAGCCGGTGTCGCTCGGCCATCAGCCGACGGTTGTTCTCTCGCACGCGGCTCGTAGGAACATCTCCCGTTCGGGTCTTCTTGCCCTTTCCAGCTTTTGGCTTACCTAGCACCATGATCTCCAGTGGCATGATTATCTAGGTTATCATACTAAAACTATTTAAATATAATATGGTATCCAGGAATTAGGCTTAAGAGCGCGATCCGGATGAGAGGCACACGTAATCAAGGGTGCCGGGCAGACCTCAGACGCCTCCGATCGCTATCGCGGAGGTGCCGAGCTTGGCAGTTGAGAAGAGCTGCGTCTGCTAGATGGGCGCGAGGTCGTGGGCCGTGGCGGCCGCAGCCTCGGCGGTGGCGTCGATCTCGTCATTGGTGTGGGCTAGCGACACGAAGATCGCCTCATACGCGCCGGGCGCGAAGGCCACGCCCCGTCGGAGCATCCCGTGAAAGAACTTCGGGTACATGCCGTTGTCGGCCGCGGCTTTGGCTGTGGCGAAGTCCACCGGCTCGACGTCGGTGAAGAACAGCCCCAGCAGCGGCCCCACCCTGGGCACTGAGGCGGACACCCCGACGGCGGCGAACGCCTCGCTGAGACCTGACTGAAGGCGGGCGGCTTTGGCCTCCAGCCGGGCGTAAGCGTCATCGTCGAGATGAGCCAACACAGCCAGGCCCGCTGCAGTGGCAAGCGGGTTTCCCGAAAGCGTGCCGGCCTGGTAGACGCCGCCGAGTGGTGCCAGCCGGCTCATGATGTTAGCCGACGCGCCGAAAGCGCCCATGGGCAGCCCACCGCCGATCACCTTGCCGAAGCACCAGATATCTGGGCGCACGCCGTACCACGACGCCGCCCCGCCCAGACACAGCCGAAACCCGGTGATCACCTCGTCAAAGACCAACAACGCGCCCACCTGGTCGCAGGCGGCCCGCAACCCCTCCAGAAACCCCGGCGCCGGCGCCACCAGGCCCATGTTCGCCGCCACCGGCTCCACGCACACCGCAGCCACCGTGTCGTCCAGCTCGGGCACCTGGTTGAACGGAGCCACCACCGTGTCGGCGACCGCGCCCGCGGTGACGCCCTCAGAGCCGGCCAGACCCTGCTGGGCTACGCCCGACCCTCCTGCCACTAGCAGCGCGTCGCTGTGGCCGTGGTAGCAGCCGGCGAACTTCACCACCGTCGGTCGGCCCGTGAAACCTCTCGCCAGGCGCACCGCCGACATCACCGCCTCGGTGCCGCTGGAGGTGAGGCGCACCATCTCCAGGCCCGGCACCCGGGCGCACATCTCCTCCGCGATCAGCACTTCGGCGCGGGTCGGCGCGCCGTAGCTGGTACCGCGGCCCGCGGCTCGGTGCACCGCGCCCACCACGTCGGGATGCGCGTGACCGAGAATGCCGGGTCCGTAGCTCTGCACATAGTCGATGTAGCGACGGCCTTCTACGTCCCAAACGAACGGGCCGTCGGCGCGTTCCACGAAATACGGCGTGCCGCCCACCGAACGGAACGCCCGCACTGGCGAGTTCACACCGCCGGGGATCACCCGCTGGGCGCGGTCGAACAGAGCCTTGTTAGCAAACGGGTCCGGCATCAGCCCAGCAACTCGGCGAGCCGCCGGGCGAAATAGGTGAGGATCATGTCGGCGCCGGCGCGCTTCACGGCTAGCACGTGCTCGTGCGCTACGGCGTCGAGATCGAGCCAGCCCCGCTGAGCCGCGGCGTGCACCATGGCGTACTCGCCTGACACGTGGTAGGCGGCGATCGGCATGTCGAAAGTGCGCCGCGCCCGTGAGATCACGTCCAGATAAGGCAGCGCCGGTTTCACCATCACCATGTCGGCGCCCTCGGCCAGGTCGGCCCGGATCTCCTCCATGGCCTCGCGGGCGTTGGCTGTGTGCTGCTGGTAGGTCTTGCGGTCGCCGCCGCCGGTGATGGTGACGTTCACCGCCTCGCGGAACGGCCCGTACAGCGCTGTGGCGTACTTGGCGGAGTAGGCGAGGATCGCCACGTGGTCAAAGCCTGCGCCGTCCAACGCCGAGCGGATCGCGCCGACCTGTCCGTCCATCATCCCCGACGGAGCCACCACGTGCGCGCCCGCCTCTGCCTGGGCCACCGCGACACGGGCATACAGCTCAAGCGTCGCGTCGTTGTCGACGTCGCCGCGGCCGTCTAGGACGCCGCAATGGCCGTGGTCGGTGTACTCATCGAGGCATAGGTCGGCCACCAGCACCATGTCATCGCCGAGATCGGAGCGCAGGTCAGACAGCGCCGCCTGGACAATGCCGCCGGGGTTCCACGCCTCAGACCCCTGGGCGTCCTTGCGTTCGGGCAGGCCGAACAGCACCACGGCCGGGATGCCGAGAGCGCAGAACTCCTTGACGTCCACGCGCAGCGATTCGCGAGTGTGCTGAACCTGGCCCGGCAGCGACATGATGGGCTGCGGATCGTCGATGCCCTCTCGCACGAAGACCGGAGCGATGAAGTCGTCGGGGTGTAGCCGATTCTCGGACACCAGCCGCCGAAGCGCCGGTGTACGCCGCAGCCTGCGAAGGCGCCTCTGCGGAAAGCTCACAGCCTGCAGTTTACCCAGCGGCTCATACCCTCGAAGCCTCGTGTCGACAACGTCAGATTGTGGCTGACTCGCACACGGATCGCTCACTTTGCCGCAGTGCTCGGTCGACTTGTCGCGAACCCAGGCCGATGCGGCCTTTTTGGGCGGTTACAGCGTTGACGTGCCTTTACCTACGACCGCTACAAGGCGATCGTTGCCAAAAAGGCGTAGGCGGGTCATGGGTGTAACACTGACTTGGTGTGCTTGAAGCGGTGTGGCGGCAGAGAGCGGCGATCACGCCGTCGATGGTGTGTTCAGAGGCCTCCACGGTCACGACCAAGCCGTGCCGGGCGGCGGTCGCTGTGGTGACCGGCCCTATGGACGCGACCACGGCGGGGATCGACTCGGGGCCGACCTGTTCGACTAGCCGAGTCACAGTGGACGATGACGTGAAGACCACGGCGTCGGATTGGGCAACCTGGCAGCGCTGGTCTGCGGTTAGAATAGCCCCCACTGTTCGGTAAGCGGGAACGTCGGAGACTTCCCAGCCAGCAGCCCGCAGGCCTTCTGGCAAGGCGGCCCGGGCCGCCGCGGCCCGGGCCAACACCACACGCCCGGCACGATGTTGGGCGGTGTCGCCGCCGTGCCAAGCCGTGCCCGTCGGCGGGGCGGGAAACTCCTCCAGCAGGCCCTCAGCGATTGAGCGCTGCGGCACGAGGTCGACGCGCAGTCCGGCCTCGGCGGCTCGCAGAGCTGTGCCTGGCCCGATGGCGGCCACCTGCACTCCGGCCGGCAGGCCGTTGGGCAACTGGGCTGAGGCCCGCGCAGCACCGTTGGGACTTGTCACCACGAGCCAGTCTCCGGCGGCCAAGCTGCTAATCGCGGCCCGCAGCGCCGTCCCTGCGTCGGCTGGGTCGACGATCCTGATCACGGGCGCGCTGACCACTTCGGCCCCGGCTGCCTCCAGCCCTCGCACCAGCGGTCCGGCCTGCTCGGCCGGCCGGCATACCACAACCCGCAGACCGCTTAGCGGTGCCTCAGGCATCTGTCAGGCCTCTGACACCGCGAATCTAAGCTCGCGCTCGGACCGCCATTGTGTGTTCGGAGTCATCTAGGCCGGTCGGTCATCTAGCATCTCAGCGGTCATCCTGGCCTGCGGTCATCGCAGTTGGCGCGTTCAGGGCAGGCCGGGTGGTCATCGCCAGTTGGCGAGCAGCGCCGCGCCGCTGTCGCTGTCTATCAGCTCACGCGCCACCGCTCGGCCCAATGCGCAAGGATCAACGCCCCGTCTGGTTGATCGCAGAACGATCTGTCCGTCAGGCGAGGCCAGCAGACCGATCAACTCCAATCGGTTGCCGTCACCCTGGCGGCTGTCGTCTTCAGACTTCACTGTCACAGCGTGGGCGCCGGCCGGCAAGTTGCAGTCACCGCCCAATTCGGCGAGGAAAGCCCGCTCAGCGTCCACGGCCCGTCGGGTCGGAGCGTGTTCAATCCCGGCCAGAATTGCCCGGCTGTCGAGATCGTCGGCCCGGCATTCCACGGCGATGGCACCCTGGCCCGCCTGCGGCACGAAGATCTTCGGCGGGAGCACGTCCAGCACTTCGGGTTTGACCACGAGCCGATCGAGAGCGGCGACGGCCATGACGATGGCGTGGAAGTCGGCGGCCCGCCTGATCCGGGTGGCGATGCTGCCTCGGAGTTCGGCGAAGGCAAGGTCGGGACGCACCCCGGCCAGCAAGGCCCGCCGCCGTGGCGAGCCGGTGGCCACGACCGCTCCGGTCGGAAGCTCCGCAAGCCGTCCGCCCACCAGGGCGTCCCGCGGGTCGGCCCGGCGCAGAACAGCCGCCAGTGTCAGCTCCGCTGGCGTCACAGAGGGCATGTCCTTGGCCGAGTGCACGGCCATATCGGCCCGCCCGTCCAGCACGGCGGCCTGCACTTCCTTGACAAACACGCCCTTGCCGCTCATCTGGTGTATCGGAACGGCTGCCCTGCGGTCTCCCACCGTGGAGACGATCACCGGCTCAACCGTCACGCGTCCTTCACCCAACAGCCGGCTTGCCCCGTCGAGAAGGCCCGCGACATGGTCGGTCTGCCACCGCGCTAGGGGGCTAGCACGGGTGGCGGCTCGCAGCCTCACGAGTATTCTGACTTGAGGTGGCGTCTCATCTGCCTACGGATGCCTGCTCTCTGCTGGGGCTTGGCAAGCAGTTTCTGACGCCTGACACCGGATTCGTCCCTGCTTCGGATCCACTGGGGAAAGCGCTAGCGGCTTTAAAGTGTGCTGGGTAGTGATTCCCCATCAAGTCTGGCAGAGGCATCACCTTGAAGAAACCCGACGGCCACTTCGTTAGAGGGATCTCTACGGATTCGGTGACTCGGGCTACTAGCAGGCGTTCAGCGAGGTGGACCCCGTCAAGCCGCATGGAACAGGGATGCATCAAGATGATGCCCGATCCAGTTCCATTCGTTCCCGGGATTTCCACTTCGCGGAAGACATCACCGGTAATAACAGGACGGGCTGGCTCCACCTCCTCGCCTGAAGCTGCAAGATAGAGTTCTTCCGCCGAGCGTGGGCTCTCCAGAACTTGCTGGGTCAACTGCGGCCTTCGGCGAGTCGAACTCCTGGAAGGCCGTCGGGCGCGGTGAATACCTTGACCGTTGATGCATAGAGCTGGCGCCATTCCGGATCGAATTCGTCGAGCACGTTTTCAGGGTCTGCGCTCCGGTCACTGGCAAGTTGCAGGACTAGATCGAATCGTTGTGCCGCGACAAGGTCGAGCGCGGTCACGGGTGCTTCTGGGCATAGCTGAGTTTCCAACCAGCCTGCAGCGTCATCAATCAGGTACTGATCACGCGCGATCTCACACAGAGCTACGATCTCTGCTACGCGCTCGCGATTCCTGGCGTTGGCGGAACCGCCGTTGCGCCATTTGCGTACCGCGCGCACCGAAACACCTGAGACTCTTGCTATGTCACGCCAGGAGAATCCTAGGCTGCTCAGCTTGTTCAACAATCTGGGGAGGTTTTCCTTCTTATGTTGGTCAGAGGTTTTCCGATGGAGATCTAGAAGGCTGGTGATGTGCAAGTCTTGCGCCGACTGATGAACTTCGTTGGAGTCGGTCACGAGGATTTTGGTCTGGGTTCTCAGTAAGCCAGCCTGGGCGACCAGATCGGCAGTCGTTCGCGTTGGGCTATTGACTCGCTCGTCATACCCGACCGAGTGTCCAGTTGGTGATCTAAGCACTGTCATCGTGTTCATGTGTGGTCGCCTCCTGCCATCTCGAATACTTCACTGCGTAGTTTGTCAGTTACGGCGATCCGAAAGAACTCCCGAGTCGGCCCATGCAACATGTCACATCGTTGCATGATCCAAGGCGGACTCGCCTGAGGCGGGCCCACAACCCGCCTCAGAGATCGAACAGGTCGCGCAGCGACTCCGCTAGGCGTTCGCCTCGGGGCCCGCCCGCCGCGCCCTTGAGCCGAACTGTCGGCTCGTGCATGAGCTTGTTGATCACACCTCGCACGAGCGACTCGACCGCAGCCTTCTGCGGCTCACTCAGTTTGCTCAGGCGGGACTCGTGACGGGCCAGCTCATGGGCGCCGATCCGCTCGGCCCGGGCCCTCAGAGCGGCCACCAGCGGGTCCACCGTCCTGGCGGATGAGTCCGCCTCGTAGCGCTCCACCTCGTCACGCACGATGGCGCGCACGCGGCCGACCTCCAGAGCGCGGCCGGCAAGGCCCTGCGCGACGAAAGCGCTGAGATCATCCATGTCGAGCAGCGTCACGCCGGCGAACTCGCGGGCGGCGGGATCCACATCGCGGGGCACTGCCACGTCGATGATCAGCAGAGGTGCGCCGCCGCGCCGCGCCATCACGGAGCCTACGTCGCTGTGCTCGAGGATGATGTCCGTCGCGCCGGTAGTGGTCACGAGCAGGTCTGCGCTTACCAGGGCTGACTCCAGCTCGGCGAGAGGCACAGCCCGTGCCCCACACACCGCGGCGGCGTCCTGCGCCCGTTGCCATGTGCGGTTGACGACTGAGAGATCTACGGCCCCGGCGGCTGCCAGCGACCTGAGAGTCCTCGTGCCGGTGTCGCCTGCGCCCAGCACCAGCACGCTTCGTCCGGCGAGCCCCCCGAGCTGAGCCTCAGCGAGCGCGACCGCCGCCTGCGACACCGAGGCGATGCCTCGGCCGATAGCGGTGTTGGCGCGGGCTCGCTTGCCGGTTTCCACAGCGCGGCGAAACAACCGCTCGAGTGTGCTGGCCGCGGCACCGTGGGCACGGGCAGTCTGCCACGCGCCGCGCACTTGGCCGAGAATCTCGTGCTCGCCCACTACCACCGAATCGAGCCCGGCGGCCACGTTGAACAGGTGCCGCACAGCCGCCGTGTCGTGATGCGTGTACACCTCATCGGCCACCGCCTCGGGCGGCAGCCCGGAATTGCGGGCCAGCACCTCTCGCACATCGGCACAGCCGCCGTGGAAGCGCTCGGCAAAGGCATAGACCTCCGTTCGGTGGCACGTTGACAGCACCACGGCTTCGCTGAGGTGGTCGGAGCCCATAAGATCGTGAAGCGTCTTGGCCATGTCGTCGGGCGTGACCGCCATGCGCTCGAGCATCTCAAGGGTGCTGGAGCGGTGATTGCAGCCAACGGTGATGAGCGGCATCGCTGCGAATCCTAGCGTTAGCAGGTCCGGCGGCCTATGCGGGAGAGCCTGGCCGAGAGGCAGTCAGGCCCCGCCCCCAGGAGCGTTGTCATCGGCTCATTTCCGGGCGGCTCGGGCTGCCGGTGACCCGCGCTGCTCAGCGGGCCAGCAGGAAGAGCTGGATCACGCCGGCGGCTGCGATAGCGGCCAGCAGCAGAGCGATCGCGATGGTCGTTCCCGGCCTCACCGTGCCACCTCCGAGTCGTCGCCCTCCGTCGCTCCCGGTGCTCTGTACGCCAACGGAGCCTTGCCGAGCACGCCCAAACTACCTTCGGCCGGCGCGTCGTCCACCGTCCGCCCAGCTTGGGCGGCCCAAGGCCACCGGTGTGACGGTCGCGCCCTGCCCGGGCCCGTTGCTCGGGTACGCGCCGGTGTCGGTAAGCCTCAAACGGACTTCAGCACCGGATTGCAGGCCCATCTCGGCCGCTGCGGAGCGGCGTGGGACGGCCAGCGACACCAGCCCGGCAGAGTCGACTATCAGTCCGACTCTGCCCGCTCCCACCGCGTCGTAGCTGTCGCAACGCTCCGCGGTGCGCACCTCGTCGCCGGCGGCTATCTGCAGCACCGGTCCGAGTTCGTCGACGTCCTCCGCGCTCAGGTTTAGCTGACAGTTGCCGAACCGGTCGATCCACAGCACTTCGGCGACAAGTTCTGAGCCGTCGAAATGGCTCACAGGCAGCATCCCCGGCATCAGCGAGGCCACGTCGATGTCGGGGCCCAGATCGTCGAGCGGCACGCCGTTGCAGAGATGGGCAGCCGCGGGAGCAAAAACGTCACGACCGTCGAACGTCGGCCCCGCGTCGGGCTGGCGTTGCAGCCGGTAGCGCTCACTGAGCAGTTCCACCGCTCGGGTGGCGCCTCCCGTCATCGCCACGGCCGGTCCTAACAGACCGTTGTCGGGGCCCACCAGCACCGATGTACCGCCGCCGACCTCAACAGCCACGGCGCGACGGTCGGTTCCGACCCCGGGGTCGACGACGGCCAGCACCACACCGGGGTTTAGGTACGGCGCGGCCCTGGCCAGTGCCAGCCCTCCGGCTCGCACGTCGTGGGGCTTGATGCCGTGCGCGACGTCGACGATCCGGGCATGGGGCGCAATGCCTGCGATTACGGAGTGAACGACGCCTACGAACTCGTCGTCGAGCCCGTAGTCGGAGAGAAACGACACGGTGTCGTAGCCGTCCGCGGCGGGTTGGCCTGCTATGGTCATCGGCCCAGCTCCCGCGACCTTTCCGCGGCTGCTCGCACCGCCCGTCGCATTAGGCCCATGAAGTCCGCGGCGTCGATCACCTTCAGCGCCGCCAAGGTGGTGCCGCCCGGCGAGCTGACATCGCGCCGCAGCTTGGCCGGTTCGTCTCCCGACTCTGCCAGCAGCGTGGCCGCGCCGAGAAGGGTCTGCCGGGTCAGCGCATCGGCCGTGCTGGGTTCGAGACCTTGAGCGATGCCGGCTGCTGTTAGCGCCTCGGCGAGCCGGAACACGTAAGCCGGCCCGCTACCGGACAGGGCCGTCACGGCGTCGAGGTCATGCTCAGGCACCACCTCGACAGCGCCGACCGCCTCCAAGATCCCAGCGGCCCACCGCAGGTCGGCTTCGGCAGCCGCGGTACCCGCCGCGATCGCCGCTGCGCCCTTGCCGACCAGAGCCGGCGTGTTGGGCATGCACCGCACGACTGGCGTGCCGGGTGGAAGTGCCGATTCGATAACACCGGTGCGTACGCCTGCGGCGATCGACAGCACACGGGGAACGCACGCCTCGGCAAGCTCCGGGAGTACCGTGCCCACCACCGCGGGCTTGACCGCTATCACCGCATCGACAGATTCGCGGGGCCCGTAGCCAACAGAGGCACCCGGTGCGGCAGCTTCGAGAAACGCCCGCCTTCGGGGGTCGGGCTCGCTGACATGCAGCTCCTCGGGGGCGGCCCAGCCCCGGGCGATCAGCCCGAGCAGCAGCGCCGAGCCCATGCTTCCCGCGCCGATGAGCTGCAGCCTGACTGTGCCCGCCATGGCCGTCATGCTAGGAGTGGTACCAGTCTGGCTTCATCCGGGATGACAGCGGGCTGCGCCATGCCGGTGGCAGAAGGCCGCAGGATTGGCGTGCTCAGGTGCGGACTGGGCGGATGGCGCGTCCCGTGTCGTCGGGCCCGAGCCGTCCGGCGTGCGCCTCGGCATCGGCCCGCAGCACCGAGAACAGAGCGTCGCCCATCGGCGCCACCCGGTCAATGGACGTGTCGACGTGCAGCATCATCGATTCCTGGGTGGCTGCCACGGCCTCATCGGCTGCGCGGCGCAGCTCGTGGAACAGATGTACCCGCTTGAGGTCGGCACCCGCCACTGTCGTGTCCACCGCCAGCGGGGTGCCCTGGACCAGCTCGTCGATGAACACGATGTGCGTTTCCACTGTGTAGAAAGCGCCTGCGGTAGAGGCGCGGTAGCGCTCGTCGAACCCCATGCGCAGCAGGTATTCATCCGACGCCATGCCGAACACGAAGCCGTAGAAGCCCTCGCTCATGTGGCCGTTGTAGTCGATCCACTCCGGCAGAACCGATCCCTGCCAGACGCGCAGCGGCGTGTCTTCCAGCACGCTGTCCGCTCTCATATCAAATGCCGATCCAGGCTTAGAAGACCGGGCTCAGAACAGGGTGAGGTAGTGGTTCACCTCGGCGCGGGTCACCTGGTGGTGGTGTGCCAGGAACTCGTCGCGCTTCACCTTTGCATAGTAGTCGCGGTAGGGACCGTCGGCCGTCATGCCCAGCCCCCGGCCCAGCACGTCGTTGGAGGCCAGGTTGTCGGCCGCGTGCAGCAGCGTCGGCGGCAACGCGGCGATGCCTTTGGCCGCCACCTCCTCGGCTGACAGCTCAAAAAGGTTGTCCATGTTGGGATCACCCGGGTCGAGCCCGCGGTCGATGCCGTCGAGCCCACAAGCCAGGATCGCGGCGAACATCAGATACGGGTTGGCGGCGCCGTCGCAGAGGCGCATCTCGATGCGGTCCGGCTCTGGCACACGGATCATCTGGGTGCGGTTGTTGCCGCCGTAGGCCGCGTAGGCCGGGGCCCAGGTCGCGCCGGAAGTGGGAGCGCCGACCCCCATGCGCTTGTAGGAGTTAACGATCGGACAGGTCACGGCCACCAGCGCCGAGGCGTGGGCGATGAGCCCGGCTGTGAACTGATAGGCCATCTGGCTGAGGCCCAATCCCTTGGTGTCGGGGCCGCCCGGCCCGCCCCCGACGAACAGCGGCTCGTCTGTGTCGGCGGTCCACAGGCTCGTATGGGCGTGCAGGCCGTTGCCGGTCTTGTCGGCGAAGGGTTTGGGCATGAAAGTCGCGTAGCGTCCGTCGCGCTGGGCCAGGGTGTGGACCATCAGCCGGAACAGGATCAGCCGGTCGGAGGTGGTCAGAGCATCGGCGTATTGCCAGTTCTGCTCGTACTGTCCGTTGGCGTCCTCGTGGTCGTTGGCGTAGTTGCCCCAGCCCATGGTGTCGAGGTTCTTGGAGACCGCCGTGAGGTGAGGAAGCATCCGCGTCAGCCCGCGGGCGTCGTAGCAGGGCAACGCGTCGGTGTCGCGGTCGTCGGCCACGGCGATGCTTCCGTCATCATTGCGCACCACCAGCGAGTACTCAGCTTCCACGCCGGACTTCAGCACTAGGTTGCGTTCCACAGCGGCATCGAGAGCACGGCGCAGGATCACCCGAGGCGCGTAAGGCCACAGCTCACCCTCCACGGTGGGGTCGCACTGCATGGCCGCGACGTTGGGCTGCCACGGGAGCTGCGTATACGAAGCCGGGTCGGGCAGGGCCAGGATGTCGGGGCTGGAAGGGTTCTGGCCTATCGGGCCGGCCGCAAACCCGGCGAAACCTGCACCGTCGGCCATGAGCCCGTCCAGGGCGCTCACCGGCACGAGTTTTGCGCACGGCTTGCCGTGCATCTCCACGAACATGGCGTAGATGAACTCCACGCCATCGGCTTCTGTCTTGGCCCGGATCTCTTCCAGTGCGCCCATGTTGTTCTCCCGGTGTGGTCGTTGGCGTGTTCGGATCGGCTGCTAATGCTTCAAGGGCTCAGAGTAATCGGGTTGGATCGAGTGACAAGAAGTGGGACTCGCTGCGAGGCGCGCGGTGGGGAACCTCGCCGCACGATCACCGTATGAGATGGGAGTTTCGCCTTATGAGACGAGGATTGCCGGGAGTGAAAACTGCCGAGAGTTCGGGCCGGGGTTCGGCTGCGGTCACTTTGACGGGAACTCGGGGCCGGGGCCGTATTCCACCCCCGGCCCGCGTTGCTGTTTCGACGTCTTGACTAGCAGCCGCCGCTCGCGGAGGTCACGCAAAAGTGTGCTGGCCCGATAGACGTCGATGTCTAAGAGGTCTCGGACGGTGCGGTTGTTGACGCGGTCGTAGTCCCGGACGTGGGCGACCACTTTGCGTTCGGCACCATCGATGTTTGGCCGATGGTATGCGACTGCGCCGCCGAGCGCTTGCAGAGCCCGGGCCCGCAGCCGGTAGGTGGGCTTGCGCCGAGTTCTCGACTCCAAGGTGGGCTCGAGGACGCCGGGTGCGGCAGCGGCCAGCCGTTTCAGCACTGCCCCGGCTTCCTGCGGCTGCTTCTGGATGATCGGCGCCAAGTTGGCCTCGGTGATCGTTCGTACGGTCAGCAGCGTGAAGATCACCAGCAGGGTGTCGACGTCTTCGCGCTCGCGCACATCGAGCTGAGCTACAAACCGGGCCAGCTGCGTATTGGGAGCCCCGCCTGTGAAGACGACTCGGGTGGTGTCGTCGGTTTGAGAGATCGACGGCGCGTCGCGGCCCGACCGGATCAGCTCTCGATAGATCCGGTCGATTCCCCGTCCGGTTTCTTCAGCAATTCGCAGCTTTCTAGCGGCGTGGAACAAGCAGGGGTTTCTAGGTTTGGAAGGGTGGGTGAGGATGTTTTGCTCGGTGATGCCAAGGACAAGGCGCCCGGGGGATTCCACCACGAAAGCGGTCGGCGAGTGTTCTACGCTCACATGCCCGTAGAACCTCAGCTCGCGGTGCAGTAAGGCGTTGATGACCGCCTCGCGTACGGCTTCCCGAGGGAAGTCGGCCAGCTCGATCTGGCTGCCGTCGGGCAGGTTGAGCGGCTTGGTGTGCCGCCGGGCCCAGACGAGATCGACGAGCTGGTCGGAAACCGTGACCAGCGGGCCGGACAGCCGTTCAACGGCCGTTGCCTCTCCGCCGGGGGTGGGGCGGTGCTGGTAGACCACCCACGGATTCCCATCGCCAGGGGCGCAGAACAGCGCCTCTCCAGCTCGGAGCAGCCGGTCTTGTCCGTCGACCACGCCCAGGCTTCTCAGCAACTCGGCATTGCCGAGATCGGCTAAAGGCCGGAGTTCGTCGTCGGCCCTACTCAGGCGGCCCCGGGCGGCGTCGAGAGCTTTCGGATCGACGTCGCTGATCGACATGTCAGACGGCTCGGCCGACCAGTCCACACCGCGGCGTTCCTCGCTTCGGATGATCTGTTCCCTAGATGTCATGGGTCGGCAGGATCGGCCTACGCGGTGCCGCATGCGGCCCTGGCTGTCAGCGTGAGGCTCCACCCCGGACGGCACGGTGATCGCCACCAGCCTTGTCAGTTCGTGCCACTGTTCCGTAGCCTCGACAAGAAGCGGAGGCTGGCTTGAGTTGTAGATGCGCTCCTTGACGTCGAGCGGGTCGAGTTCGGTGCCGACAATGGCCTCGGGTCCGGCGACATCGTCAACTACGCCCACCACGATCGTGCCTCCGTTGGCGTTGGCGAAACAGCACGCAGCGCGGGCTAGCATTTTCATGGTTTCTTTGAGTTTGCGGGCGTCCTGCTTGAAGTCCAGCGTCTCCGATTCCAGCTCAGACGGCTTCGCTCCTGCGGTGATGCGCTCCAGTGCAGCTTGGAACTCGTTGTTCATAGTTTCTCCAGAGTTTTAGTGACCCTGTTTT
This sequence comes from Acidimicrobiales bacterium, assembly GCA_965214945.1. Classification (GTDB taxonomy): domain Bacteria; phylum Actinomycetota; class Acidimicrobiia; order Acidimicrobiales; family Aldehydirespiratoraceae; genus JAAXHB01. The sequence continues at coordinate 2,949,979 of OZ244029.1, forward strand.
ACAGGGTATTTTAAATTATCGTGAAACTATGGACCGGATTCGGGTTGGGCAGGTCAGCTGGTGTGCTCGGTGCGTTCGTGTGGTCGTGTGTTTCGGGTGAGGTCGTGGCGCTTGGAACTCGTTGTTCATAGTTTCTCCAGAGTTTTAGTGACCCTGTTTTACAGGGTATTTTAAATTATCGTGAAACTATGGACCGGATTCGGGTTGGGCAGGTCAGCTGGTGTGCTCGGTGCGTTCGTGTGGTCGTGTGTTTCGGGTGAGGTCGTGGCGCTTGGAGTTCATTGTTTGTAGTTTTTTGGAGTTTTGGTTAACCTGTTTTACAGGGTGTTTGAAACTCTGCCAAAACTCGGAGGCTGATACGGTGGGGTCGGCGGCGGTGGGCTCTCTGAAGCGCGTCCCGGTGCGGTCGTCGGGCAGCTACAATTCGGGCCCGGCAATCGCTGATGCCACGTCTTGAGGAGCTTGAGGAGGACGCCATGTGCGGCATCGTGGGCTTGTTTCTCAAGACCGACGCCCACAGGCACGAGCTGGGGCGGCTCACGGCCGTGATGCTGCACGAGATGCGCGACCGCGGGCCCGACAGCGCCGGTTTCGCCGCCTACGACACCGCCGACCCCGGGCGCACCCGCATCACGGTGCTGGCCGAGGGGCAGCGGCTCGACTGGGGGCCGACCGGCGCCGCTTTGCAAGACGTGCTCGAGGCCGAGGTGACAGTGCGCGCCATCCACGATCACGCCGTGTTCACCACAGCGGGCGACGGACGCGTTGCCCGTCAGTGGCTCATCGACAACACGGTCGGCGTTTCCGTGCTGAGCTACGGCACGCAGATCGAGCTTTACAAATCGGTCGGCGACCCGGATCTAGTGGCCAGCCGATACGACCTGACCTCTCGCTCCGGCACGCACGCCATAGCCCACACACGCATGGCCACCGAGTCGGCCGTCACCACTAACGGCTCGCACCCCTTCGTCACAGGTGCCGACACGTGCCTGGTGCACAACGGGTCGCTATCCAACCACAACCAGCTGCGGCGCTGGCTGGAACACCGCGGCGAGTCGTTCCAGACCGAGAACGACTCCGAGGTGGCAGCCGGGTATCTGGCCTGGAAGCTGCGGTCGGGCGCCACAATCGCCGAGGCGCTACAAGACGCGCTAGCAGACCTCGACGGCTTCTACACGTTCGCTGTCGGCGTGGCCGACGGGTTCGCCATTCTGCGCGACCCCATCGCCTGCAAGCCGGCCGTGGTGGCCGAGACCGACGACTGGGTGGCCATGTCGTCGGAGTGGAGGGCCATCGCCCAGCTGCCGGGCACCGCTCACGCCGAAGTTTGGGAACCCGAGCCGGGCCGGGTCTACTCTTGGAGCCTGGCCGCTTGAGTGAGACTGCCCGCACGACGGCCCCCGAACGCACGACAGCCCCCGAACGGTCGCGGCGCCCTGTGCACGTTCGAGGTCTGGCCGCGTGAGGCAGCCCGCCGACTCCACAGCTGATGCTCCAGCTGCGAGCCGGAGGGGATCGGCCCTAGGGCCGATCCGCACCTTCGACTTGTCCGTCACGCCGTTGAGAGAACTCAACCAGGCTTTGCACGACGCGGCGGATGGTGCCAGCTTCAAGGTGGTCAACCCCCGCGGCGCTCACGCTGTGGCCTGCGGCATAACCGCTGCGCTCACAGTTCACGTGGACGGATCCGTCGGCTACTACTGTTCCGGCATGCATCAGTGGGGGGAAGTGCTCGTGTCGGGCAACGCGGGCACCGGACTGGCCGAAAACATTATGTCGGGCGTCGTGCGCATCACCGGAAACGCCACCATGTCGGCCGGGGCGACCGGCTGCGGTGGCCTCGTCGTGATCGAGGGCAACGCCGGAGCGCGCTGCGGCATCTCCATGAAGGGCGTCGACATCGTGGTGGGCGGCTCGGTGGGACACATGAGCGCGTTTATGGCCCAAGCCGGGAATCTGGTGGTGTGCGGCGATGCGGCCGCCGACTTGGGCGACTCGATCTACGAGGCGCGCCTGTTTGTTCAGGGCGACGTGGAATCTCTGGGATCCGACTGCGTCGAGAAGGAAATGCGCCCCGAGCATCACGCTGAGCTCGCCCGGCTGCTGGCAGCGGCCGGCCTCGACGACACAGGTGCCGCGCCCGGCGATTTCCGCCGTTACGGGTCGGCCCGCCGGCTCTACAATTTCACGCCCGACGACATCGACGCCGAAGTGGCCGCGGCGGCGCGGGCGCCGGTTGTCGCATGACGCCGTCGGCTGCACCCCGGTCTTTACCCCGCTCGGGACGCCCTCGCGACCGCGGGCCCCGCCCCGGCCACGGCGCAGGCGCAGTTGACGCGAGCTGGCACTGGCGCGAGTCGTACACATTTGACCGCAGCGTGATTGCCGAGATCCGACGCGCAGCCAACACCGGCATCTACCGCATCAGAGGCTGGGGCGCCAAACGGCGGCTGCCCACGTTGGACGACCTGGTGTTCCTGGGCGCGTCAATGTCGCGCTACCCCTTGGAGGGCTACCGGGAGTCGTGCGCCACCGACGTGGTGATCGGCGAAGAAACGGCCGAACGCCCGGTGCGGCTCGCCATCCCCGTCACCATTGCCGGCATGAGCTTCGGCTCGCTCTCCGCTGAGGCCAAGGAGGCGCTGGGTCGTGGCGCCTCGGCCGCGGGCACGTCGACCACCAGCGGAGACGGCGGTATGACCGAGGAGGAGCGTCGGCACTCCAGCGTGCTCGTCTATCAGTATCTGCCGTCGCGCTACGGCATGAACCCGGATCATCTGCGCGCCGCGGACGCTATTGAGGTTGTGGTGGGCCAGGGCGCCAAACCGGGCGGCGGCGGGATGCTGCTAGGCCAGAAGATCACCGAGCGAGTGGCGGAGATGCGCACCCTGCCCACCGGCATCGATCAGAGGTCGGCGTGCCGCCATCCCGACTGGACTGGCCCCGACGACCTGGAGATCAAGATCGGCGAGCTGCGCGAGATCGTAGACCACCGCGTGCCGGTGTACGTGAAGGTGGGCGCGGCCCGGCCCTACTACGACACGGCGCTGGCGGTGAAGGCAGGTGCCGACGCGGTGGTGGTGGACGGCATGCAAGGCGGAACCGCCGCCACCCAGGACGTGTTCATCGAGCATGTCGGCATCCCGACCATTGCGGCCATCGGAGAGTCTGTGCGGGCGCTGAGCGAGCTAGGTGTGCACCGCGGCAGGGTGAAGCTGATCGCTGCGGGCGGCATCCGCTCCGGCGCCGACGTGGCCAAGGCGCTGGCACTGGGCGCCGACGCGGCCTCGATCGGCACCGCCGCGCTGATCGCATTGGGCGACAACGACCCCGCCTACGATGAGGAGTACCGGGCTCTCGGCTCCGCGGCGGGCTACTGGGAGGACTTCCAGGACGGCACCGACCCGGCCGGGATCACCACGCAAAACCCTGAGCTCTCGGCCCGGCTCGATCCAGTGATCGCGGGCCGGCGACTGGCCAACTACCTGCAGGTGCTCACGCTGGAGACTCAGACGCTGGCCCGGGCCAACGGCAAGTCGCACGTGCTCAACCTCGAGCCCGAAGACTTGGCCGCGCTCACAGTGGAGGCCGCGGCCATGGCCAAGGTGCCCCTGGCCGGCACCAGCTGGGTGCCCGGCGCCGACGCCCCGAGCCGGTGAGCGGCGTGACCGACCTGACCTGCGTGACCTGCGGACCGGTGGGCGACTTGGCAGGTGGTCAGGCATGAGCAGCGCGAGCGGGTCAGGCCCTGTTGGGCGGCTGCTGCCGGACCGGGCGCAGGTCGTCGTGGTCGGTGGCGGGATCGTCGGATGTAGCGTTGCCTATCACCTCACCCTGCGCGGCGTCACCGACGTGATCGTCCTGGAGCAGGGCTCCCTCACATGCGGCACCACATGGCACGCCGCCGGGCTGGTGTCGCAGCTTAAGTCCACCCACAGCCTCACCAAACTGGCCACCTACTCGGCGCGCCTGTTCGAGGCGCTCGAAGGCGAGACCGGTCAGGCCACCGGCTATCGCGCGCCTGGCTCGGTGTCGGTGGCGGCCGACTCCGAGCGCTGGGAGGAGATCCGCCGAGGCGCGGCGATGGCCGCCACTGTCGGGGTGGAGACTCGTGTGATCGACCGCGACGAGCTGCGACAGCGCTGGCCGCTGATTCGCACCGACGACCTGGTGGGCGCTCTCTACATTCCCGCGGACGGCCACACCTCGCCGGTGGACACCACTATGGCGCTCGCGGCCGGGGCCCGCAGCCGCGGCGCCCGCGTCGTGGAGGACGTCGCCGTCACCGGGCTTCGCACACGCGACGGCGCCGTGTGCGGGGTCGACACCGAACTCGGCCCGATCGAGACCGAGACGGCGGTACTCGCCACAGGCATCTGGACTCGCCAGCTGGCGGCTACTGCGGGTGTCAACGTGCCGCTGCAGGCCTGCGAGCACTTTTACGTAGTCACCGAGTCACTCGGAATGGACGCCGACACCCCGATCCTGCGCGACCCGGGCAACTACTCCTATTTCAAGGAAGAGACCGGCAAGCTGATGGTCGGCTTTTTCGAGCCACAGGCCAAGGTCTGGAACCTCAGCGGCGTGCCGCGGGACTTCGCCTTCGGGACGCTGGATGAGGACTGGGATCACATCGGCCCCATATTCGAGCGGGCCGCCCACCGCGTGCCCGTGCTGGACGAGTGCGGGATACAGCTCTTCTTCAACGGTCCCGAGGCCTTCACGCCCGACGGCGTGTACTACCTGGGGGAGGCCCCCGAGACAGACGGCTGTTTCGTGGCCGCAGGCTTCAACTCGGTGGGCATCCAGTCAGCGGGCGGCGCAGGCTGGGCTTTGGCGGACTGGATCATCGATCGCCACCCACCGATGGACCTTGTCTCGGTGGACATCCGTCGGACGTTCGCCTTTCAGTCTGAGCCCGACTACCTGCAAGAACGCATCTCGGAGAGCCTCGGGCTGCTCTACGCCATGCACTGGCCCCACCGGCAGTATGCGAGCGCCCGAAACCGCCGCATGTCGCCGTTGCACGACCGCCTGGCCGCAGCGGGCGCAGTGTTCGGAGAGACCGCCGGCTGGGAACGGCCCAACTGGTATGCGTTCGAGGGCCAGGCCAAGGAATACGAATACAGCTACGGCAAGCAGAACTGGCACCACAACACCGGAGCCGAGTGCCGGGCCGTGCGCCGGCGGGTAGGGCTGTTCGACCAGACGTCGTTCGTCAAGTTCACCGTGGACGGCCCCGACGCGCTCGCGGTGCTGAACCGGCTGAGCACCGCAGAGATCGACGTCGCGCCAGGCCGGGCCGTCTACACGCAGTGGTGCAACCGCAGAGGCGGGATCGAGGCTGACCTCACCGTCACTCGCCTCGGCCCTGAGGAGTTCTTCGTAGTGACCTCCGCGGCGTCGCAGACTCGAGACTGGGCAAGGCTGCGGCGGGCCTGCCGGGGCCGTGACACGCGCATCGCCGACGTCACCGAACACCAGGCGGTGCTCGGCCTCATGGGCCCGAGAGCCCCGGCGGTGTTGGCGGCGTTGACAGACTCCCCGCTCACCGAGGCCGGCTTCGGGTTCGGCGCGGCGAAGCGCATCCGGGTAGCGGGCATCGAGGTGCTGGCGTTGCGCATGAGCTACGTGGGGGAGCTGGGCTGGGAGCTCTACGTGCCCAACGACCACGCAGTGGCGCTCTACGACGCGCTGACTGAAGCTGGCGAGGCGCACGGCCTGACGCCGGCCGGGTTCCACGCCATGAACTCGCTGCGGCTCGAGGCCGGCTACCGGCACTGGGGCCACGACATCACCGACGAGGACACCCCCGTCGAAGCCGGGCTCAGCTTCACCGTCGGCTGGGGCAAAGCCTGCGATTTCAACGGGCGGGCCGCGCTGGAGTCTCAGCGAGGCAAGCCCCTCGCGAAACGCCTCGTCCAATTCCGCGTCGAGCATCCCGAGCTGTTGTGTCACCACGACGAGCCGATCCTGCGCGATGGTGAGCTGGTGGGCCGTACCACGTCGGGAATGTGGAGCTACACCGAAGACCGCTGCCTGGCGATGGGGTACCTGACTCGCTCACGCGGCGACGGGGCGACCGGCGGCAACGAAGCGACCGGTCTCGGGGTGACCGCCGAATGGCTGGCCGCCGGCGGGTTCGAGATCGACATCGGAGGCGAGCTGACGCCCGCTACGGCGTCACTTCGTAGCTTCTACAAGCCTCGCACCCGGCCTCTGCCGCCGCCCGGCGTGACGCGGGCCTGAGCGCGTGGCACGCTGGCAACAGACAACGGGCCGAGACCGAGGGCAGGACGCAGAAAGCGATGACTGAGCACACACGCTGCGTGATCATCGGCGGCGGCGCCATGGGCGTCGGGCTGCTGTACTACCTAGCTCACGAGGGCTGGACCGACACGATCCTGCTGGAGAAGGGCGAGCTCACCTCCGGCTCCACCTGGCACGCCGCTGGGCTCGTCCCCAACTTCATAGGCGACCTCAACATGGCCAAAGTCCACGAGGAGGCTGTCGCGCTCTATCCCCGCATTGAAGAGGAAACGGGCCTTTCCGCCGGATGGCATGGCTGCGGCGCGATCCGGCTGGCGCGTAACGATGACGAGGTGGACTGGCATCGCTACGTCCACGCCATGCTCACCCAGGTCGGCGTGGAGTCTCACCTAATCGGCCCCTCTGAGATCGCGCGGCGGCACCCGTTGCTCACGCTCGACGACGTGGCGCTTGGGTTCTACACGCCCCACGACGGCTGGACCGACCCGTCGAGCTGCACCAACGCCATGGCCCGAGGCGCCCGCCAGCTGGGTTGCCAGACGCGCCGCCACACGCTCGTTACCGGCATGAGCCAGCTGGCCGACGGCCGCTGGGAGATCATCGCCGAGCGCACCGGCGGCGCCGGTGAGGCTGCCGGAGAGCGGTCCCGCATCGTCTGCGAACACGTGGTCAACGCGGCGGGCCACTACGCCCCGCAGCTCGGTGCCATGGTCGGCCTCGATGTGCCGATGGTGTCGGTGATCCACCAGTACATCGTGACCGAGACGATGCCGGCCATGGTCGAACTCGGGTTTGAGCCGCCGGTGGTGCGCGACCCTAGGGCGTCGTGCTACTACCGCCGCGAACTAGACGGCCTGCTCATCGGCCCGTATGAGATGTCGGGCTCTACCGCCTACGGCGTCGACGGGATCGACTGGGACCTGCACTTCTACCTCACGCCGCCTGATCTCGACCCGCTGGAGGAGTGCCTCAACTACGCAGCGATGCGCATACCTGCTTTCGAGGACGCTGGCATCCGTCAGATCGTTTCGGGCCCGATCACCCACACCCCCGATTCGGGCTACCTGATGGGCCCTGCGCCGGGGCTGCGCAACTACTGGCACTGCAACGGCGCCTCCATCGGCATCACCCAGGGCCCCGGAGCGGGCAAGTACCTGGCCCAGTGGATGGTCCACGGCCAAACCGAGATCAACGTCCGGGGCATGGACCCGCGGCGTTTCGGCGATCACTGCGGCCCAAAGTCGTTTTTTACTATCGAGAAGGCCCACGACGAGTACCACGAGATGTACCAGGTGCGCCTGCCGGGGGAGTACCGGGCCGCCGGGCGGCCCCAGAAGATCACCCCGATCTACGACCGGCTCGACCGGCTCGGCGCGCAATGGCAGGAGGTGTACGGCTGGGAGCGGCCCCAGTACTTCTCGTCTGACGACACTCCGGAGCGGCACTCGTTCCGTCGCTCCAACGCTTTCGACGCCATCGGCGACGAGGTGCGCGGGGTGCGCCAGCGTGTGGGCATCGCCGACCTCACCGCCTTCGCCAAGTTCACCGTGGAAGGCCCCAACGCGGCGGCTCTGCTCGACCGGCTCTCGGCCAACCGGCTGCCGTCGACGGGCGGGATCCGGCTCGTGCACATGCTCACCGAACTCGGCGGAATCGAGTGCGAGATGACCATCACCTGCCTCGGCGCCGACCGGTTCTACCTAAGCTCCGCGGTTATGGGCCAGAGCCACGACCTCGACTGGCTCGTCGATCACATCGCCCCCGGCTCAGACGTGACCGTCACCGACGTCACCGACTCCACCGGCATCATCAGCGTGACCGGCCCCCGTGCCCGGGATGTGCTGGCCCCGCTCACCGGAGCCGATCTGTCCAACGAGGCGTTCCGGTGGCTTACCGCGGCTGAGATAGGTGTGGCGGGCGTGCCGTGCACCGCTCTGAGGGTGAGCTACGTGGGCGAGCTGGGCTGGGAGCTGCACTGCCCGCTGGACCGGATAGCTGACCTCTACGACGCGCTCGTCGCCGCCGGCGAGCCACACGGCATGGTGCACTTTGGCAGCTACGCCATGAACGTAATGCGCATTGAGAAGGGCTACAAGGCGTGGGGAAGCGAGCTGACCACCGAGATCACGCCCGTGGAAGCCCGGCTGGAGCGATTCGTCGATCTCTCACGCGACTTCATCGGCGCGCAAGCAGTGCGCGCCCGCCGGGCTCAGCCCGAGCCGCTGTCGATGGTTCTGGTGTACTGCGAGGTTGACGCCACCGACAACGACGTGCGCGGCAACGAGCCCGCCTTCGGTGCCGACGGGCAGGTAATGGGCATCGCCACCAGCGGCGCGTACGGTCACACTGTGGGCCGCAGCCTCGCCTTCGTGTACGTCGACCCCCACTATGAGGCGCCCGGGTCGAGCTTCGAGATCGACCTGCTCGGCGAGCGCCGACGGGCGACTGTGCTTGCGGAGCCCGCCTACGACCCGGCCAACCGGGCCCTGCGCGCCTAAGGATCCCGGGAGCGGCCATGAACGAACCAGCCACGCCGTCCGCCCGACGTGCCAGGCGATCCAGGCGCCGCAGCGGCGGCCGCGCGGGGCGCATCGCTGCCCGCCGTTCTCCGCTGGCGGTGGAGGCCAGACCCGTGCGGCCGGGCCTGCCCGGCGGCCGCTACAAGCCGCTGACCGAAGCCGAAATGCAGCAGGTGTACGACACCGCGCTGCGGCTGCTCGCCGAGGTCGGCATGGGCTCGCCAATCGACGAGTTCGTCTCGGTCGTCACCGCCGCGGGCGGACGGGTGGACAGCGCAGGCCGGCTCCGCTACCCCCGGGGGCTGGTGGAGCGCGCCATCTCCACGGCGGCCAAGGAATGGGTCTGGCACGGTTTCGACGATGACCACTCGATAATCGTTGGTGGCGACCGGGTGCACTTCGGCACCGCCGGCGCGGCCGTGCTCATGCACGAGCACGCCACCAACACGTTTCGCCACACCACCGCCGCCGACGTGTACGACTGCGCCCGACTCGTCGACACGCTTGACAACATCCACTTCTACGCCCGCACTGTGGTGGCCCGCGATGTTACCGACGCCCGCGAACTCGACATCACCACCGCCTTCGCGGCCATGACCGGCACGTCCAAGCCGATAGGCACGTCATGGTTCGGGCGTCCGCAGGTGTATGACACCGTCGACATGTTCGACATGGCTCTCGGCGGGCCTGGCGAGTTCCGCAAGCGGCCCTTCGTAGCGGCCAACAACACCTTCGTAGTGCCGCCGATGCGCTTCGCGGAGGACGCGATGAAGGCCATGGTCGCCCAAGTAGAGACCGGCATGCCGATCAACCTGCTCTCCGCCGGCCAGGCCGGGGCCACCTCCCCAGCGGCGCTTGCCGGATCCCTCACGCAAGCGCTGGCCGAGTGCCTGGGTGCGCTCACTGCCGTGAACCTGATGAATCCCGGCCACCCGTGCGTGATGGGCATGTGGCCCTTTGTGTCCGACCTGCGCACCGGCGCGATGAGCGGCGGCTCGGGCGAGGAGGGCATACTCAACGCGGCCGCCGCGCAGCTGGTGCGGTGGATGGGGCTTCCCGTCGGGGTCGCCGCTGGGATGGCCGACTCGAAAGTCCCCGACAACCAGGCCGGATACGAGAAGGGCCTCAACGTGGCGCTTGCCGGGCACGCCGGTGCCAACCTGGTGTACGAGTCGGCTGGGATGCTGGCCAGCCTGCTGAGCTGTTCGCTGGAGGCGCTGGTGATCGACAACGACATGCTCGGCTCGATCAATCGCACCGTGCGGGGCATCGAGGTGAACGAAGAGACCCTCTCCGCCGACCTGATCGCTGAAGTGGTGGCCGGGCCGGGGCATTTCCTGGGGTCGCCCCAGACGCTCAAGCTGATGCAGACCGAGTACATCTACCCGGAGATCGGCGACCGGGACACGCCCGACAACTGGCTTGAAGCCGGCGGGAGGGACGCTGCGGCGGTGGCCCACGCGCACGTGCAGAAGGTGATGGCCGAGCACCACCCGAGCCACGTGCCCGCCGCCGCCGTCGAGCGCATCCGCGGCGCCTTCCCGATCCGTCTGCCCAGACGTTCGTGAGCAGAGCAGGGGGCTCGTTACCGGGCCCCGGCGAGCGCGAGTCCCCGGAAAAGGAGACGTCATGAAAGTCCGAGTCGACCGCGAAGCCTGCCAAGGCCACAGCCGCTGCTACATGCTGGCCCCGGAGCTGTTTGACGTGGACGACAGGGGATTGGCGTTTGAACGCCGTGACGGCGTAGTGCCTCCGGAGCTTGAGGACAAGGCCCGCCTAGCGGTGGACAACTGCCCCGAGTACGCCGTGGTGGTCGCCGACGATGGCTTATGACTACGTACTTGTGGTGGGGCCGGGGCGCTCCGGCACCGATTTCCTTTATGCCAACCTGAGAGCACATCCAGATCTGGCGTTCCCCGACGGCAAGACCGGCCTTTACTACAAGTCGCCGCGCCGTCTTGCCGGAGCGTTGCGCCGAGCGCGGGCAGAGGGCGGCCGGCTCCTGGTCGACATCGCTAATCGTGCCTACAGCGACGCCTCGCTCGGTCGGCGCATCGCAGCGCTGCGAGCAGCCGGACACCGGATCCTTATAGCGGTGCTGCTCAGGGACCACCGCGATCGGGCTGTTTCAATGATGAGATTCCGCAGAAGCCGAGCCGAGCCCTCATCGCTATTAGGCAAGAGGGTGCTAGAGCGCCGAGCGGTCGCCGACAGGCTCACCGGCGCACGGCTGTCGGGCCTTTACAGCCTCGGCTGCGACACCGTCGTAGTGAGCTTCCCGGCGCTAATCGCCAGCCCGCAGAGTGTGCTTGAGTGCCTGGCAGAGCTATGGGAGATCGGCCCGTTCGAGTCCGTAGAACGCCGTCCGGTAAACGTGTCCGCCCGCGCCAGGAGCCGCCTGTTGTCGGCGCCGGTCAGCCTGGCATCGGCCGTGCTGCGAAAGCTCGGCATGAGGCGCCTCATCCAGCGCGTCAAGGACAAGCCATCGGTGATGGGGTTCTTTTTCGTCCCGCTCAACGAGCAGGAGCGCGACGCGCTGGGTCTGTCGGAGGGCTCCCGACAGACTTTGAGCCGTTCTTTCGCCGAGTGCCAGTCGATCATCGAGAAGTCGTCTGAGCAGATCGCCGAGGGCGTGTACTTCGCCGCCGGCTCTGCCTGAGGACCCGTTCGTATTGAGACGCGGGATCGCACCGCGGTGGGCGCGTCCCGCGCGGCAGGGTTAGCCTCGCGGGTCCGCCACAGAATCATCGCTCGAAAGGGGCAGTCATCGTGTCTTCGCCGTCGGCCAGGCCGCCTGTCAGGAACGTCGCCCTCGTCGGCCACAGCGGTAACGGCAAGACCACACTCATTGAGGCGATGCTGTACCGTGCTGGTGTCATAAGCCGGCCCGGGCGAGTGGTCGACGGCACGGCGCGCTGCGATCACGAGCCGGAAGAGAAAGCCCGTCAGCAGAGCCTGAGCCTGTCCACGGCCTGTTTCGACTGGGAAGGCTGCCGGGTGAACATCATCGACACGCCCGGCGCGGCCGATTTTGTCGGCGAGGCGATCAACGGGCTTCACACCGCGGAGTGCGCCGTGTTCGTCGTGGACGGCGTGTCCGGGGTACAGGCCCAGGACGAGGTGATGTGGCGCCATGCTGAGCGTCTCGGGCTGCCGCGGATCGTGTTCGTCAACGGGCTCGACAGGGACAACTCCTCATTTGAGCGCACGCTGACGAGCCTGCAAGATCGTCTCGGCGGCCGCGTGGAAGCCGTCGAGATGCCGATCGGCGCTGAGGCGCAGTTCCACGGCATCGTTGACCTGGTGGCTGATCAGGCTCTGGACTACTCCGGAGGACAGGCGTCAGAGTCGCCGATCCCCGATGATCTAGCCGCGGAGGCGGAGGCCGCCCACACTGAGCTCTTGGAGGACGTGATCGAAAGCGATGACGATCTGCTCGAGCAGTATCTCGAGGGCGTCGATCCCACTCCGCAGCAGCTCGAAGATCTGATCCGTGCCGCGGTAGCTGAGCTGGCCGTCTTCCCGGTGCTGTGCGGCTCGGCGCTCAAGCCGATAGGCGCAGACCGCCTGCTCGACTTCGTTTGCAAGGTGGCACCCGCGCCTGGCGGTCTCGGCCCGGTTCGGGCACAACGCGGCGATGAGCCGGTCGACGTGGAAGTAGACGCGAATGGGCCTCCGCTGGCGGTCGTCTTCAAGGTGCGTATCGACGATTTTCTGGGCCAGATCTCCTTCGTGAAGGTGATGTCGGGCGTTATACGGCCCGGCGACACACTGGTGAACGCCCGCACCGGCAACAAGGAGCGGCTGCCCAATCTGATCACCTTGACCGGCGCCGAGCACCGTCCGGCGGATCATGCCGCGGCCGGCGACATTGTGGCTGTCACGAAGCTGAGCAACACCGCCACGGGCGACACGCTCGGCGCTGACGCTTCGCTGTCGGTGCCTATCACCCCGGCGCCGGCGCCGGTGTACAGCGTGGCGATCAAGGCCTCCAACCCCGCCGGGGAGGACAAGCTGGCCACGGCGCTGCGGCGCTTCTCCAGCGAGGATCCGAGCCTCACGATCCGCCACGAACCGACCACACGGCAGACGCTTCTGTCGGGTAGCGGAGAGTCGCACATACGGGTGGCGCTGTCGCGCTTGGAGCGCCTCGGCGTGGGATATGAGACCGAGGACATGCGGGTGGCGTACCTTGAGACTCTCGCCCGGCCGGCCGACGTGCAGAGCAAGTTCAAGAAGCAGACCGGCGGACACGGGCAGTTCGCGGTGGCGTCGGTGAGGTTTGAGCCGCTGGACCGCGGCGCCGGCTACGAGTTCGACAGCGAGGTCACCGGGGGCGCCATTCCGCGCAATCTGATCCCCGCAGTCGGCGCGGGCGTGTCTGAGGCGATGGCTGCCGGCGGCAAGTGGGGATTCCCGCTGGTGGATCTGCGTGCGGTGTGCTACGACGGAAAGCACCACTCGGTGGACTCATCGGAGATGAGCTTCAAGGTGGCGGGTTCGCTGGCGCTCAAGGTGGCCGTCGAGCAAGCCGGCAGCGCGGTTCTAGAGCCGGTCAGCGCTGTGCGGGTGGAGGTGCCCGACGGCTATCAGGGCGACGTGTTGGGCGATCTGAACTCGCGCCGCGGCACGGTGCTAGGTGCTGAGCCCGCTGACGCGCCAGGCACCAGCGTGATCTACGCGCACGTGCCCACCTCTGAGATACTCAGCTACGTGATCGATCTGCGCTCTATGACCGGCGGCACCGGCACCTTCAGTGCCGAGCACCACGACTACCAGCCTCTGCCCGCAGCTCTGCTGCAAAAGGTGCTGGCTGCGCAGCCCGACTGAACCCCGACGACTGAACCCCGACGGCTTGACTGGCCTCAAAGTGATCTGAGCAGCGCGCTCGAAGGGACTCGAACCCCCAACCTTCTGATCCGTAGTCAGATGCTCTTTCCAATTGAGCTACGAGCGCCGGCTCTCCAGCATAGGAGGGATCGGCCGCCGCCGACCACGCTCACGGCCCGACAGCGCACGCCGGCCGACGGCGGAGACGGTGGGATTCGAACCCACGAACGACTTACACCGTTACTTCCTTAGCAGGGAAGCGCCTTCAACCTGACTCGGCCACGTCTCCTGACCGCAAGATAGCACCGCCCCGGACATACCCGCGAGGTGTGCTCGGGATCGTGCCGTGGTTCGCCTCCTCAGGTGCAGTCTTGGCAGATCACGTCGTCCACGTCCTCACCGGCGATCACAGCGGTGAGCCAGTCGATGAAGGTGACGCCCTCCACCTCGAGGGTGTACATCTCGTCGAGCCAGAGGATCGTGTGGTCTTCACCGGGTGCCAGATAGCTCATCACGGGCACGCCCGCGGTTTCGATCCGGGCCACGTTCGCCTTGATGAGCTGGTCGAGGCTGCTGGAATCAAACCCCGCCAGTGAGGCGTAGAACACCTGCGTGCTGTCGAAGGCGTTGTCGAACCGCGAGAAGCGGATCCGGGGGGCGTGTTTCCCGGCCTGGATTGACATCTCCACCAGCCCCCATTCTTCCGGCGTCATACCCTCGTTGACCGGCCAGTCGGGCACCACCGTGTGTGTGCCCCACAGCCCGCCGATGAGGGCGTTGACCGGCCCGACGCTGGGGTAGGCGCCGGACGCGTCTGCCACCATGGTGATCGAAGCGTCGGGGAACTCGTCCGCGGCTAGGCCGGCGTACAGCGGAGCGCCGGCCGAGCCGGCGCTGGAGCCCGCAACCACCACGTGTTCAGCGGTGCCCCCGAAGCGGGCCACCGCCTCCGCGAGCGCGGTCGTGGCGTTGATGTAGCCGTTGTGGCGGACCACCAGGTCTTCGTTGTAGGCGGTGGTGGCGTTGCCCAGATGAACGTCACCGGTGCAGTAGGGCACGGCCACGAAGGAGTAGTCGGCCAAAGGGTTGGCGGGGTTGGTGAAGTCGAAGATCCCACCCGCGTCCGTCGGGTCGTCCTCCGCTCCGACGGTCACGGTGTAGGTGCCGTCGGTGAACGAGCAACTCTCGGCGCTGAAGCACGCTCCTCCGCCATCGAGGAAGAACACCAGCCTGGTCGGGTCGGCTTCGCGCACCAAGAAGCTGAACTCGCTGCCGTCGGCACAGGCGCAATCTTCGGTTCCAGCCACCCACTCCCAGGCGCCGGGAGTCCAGGCTGTGGCGGGCGCTGTCGTCGTGGGCGGCTCAGTGGTGGTAGTCGTCGGGGGCTCGGTAGTGGTGGGGGCCGGTGCTGTCGTTGTGGCGTCGGCGCCGGCCGCGGTGTCGGGGGTTGCGGTGGTTGTCGTCTCGGAGGCGGCTGCGGTGGGGGTGGTCGGCTCGTCTGCTGATGTGTCGTCACCGCCTCCGCAGGCTGCGGCCACCAGTGCCGCCACCACGCCGGCAGCCAGTAGCCGCGCAACTCGGCCCTTCTTGACGACAATGCGGCCCGTCGTGGTGTTCTGGGGTTGATTCATGGTGATCTGCTGCCTCGAATCGGTGTTAAGAACGGCTGAAGCGTACTACCGGCTCGAGCCTGCCTAACTTGACAGCTCACACCGCGCGGCCGTGCCGGCGCGACGGCGCCTGAAAGCTGACCTTACGTCCCCAGCTTGCGGGCGGTTTTGGGTTGCCGCGGCGTGTTGTGCGCGACGGCACCTGAGAGGCGACCCCGGCCGGGGCGCCGGGCGCTGGCGTTACAAGGCGGAGGGAGGGGGATTCGAACCCCCGGGACCTGCACAGGCCCAACGGTTTTCAAGACCGTCGCAATCGTCCGCTCTGCCATCCCTCCAAACGGGAGTCTACGCTGCGCCCGTTCGCGCACGCGCAGAGCAGAGCCTTGAGGCCACTAGATGATCTGGGCTCTCAGTTCGGCACGTTGGCAGCTGCGCGTAAGGGGTAGATTCGACGCCTGAGGCCACTAGATGATCTGGGCTCTCAGTTCGGCTAGCCAAGCGTTCGCGGATGCCACGCCCGCCCGGTTGTCGGCCTGCTCATCTGAGCTGCCGAACGCGGACGGATACGAGCCGAGGAACTTCACGTCCGCCGCCTTCACCCGCAGATGCTTCAGGGTGTCGCCGATCACCTCGTCGGCGATATGCCCCTCGCAGTCGATCAGAAAGCAGTACTGGCCGAGCCCGCCCTTCGTAGGGCGACTCTGCAGGCTGGTCAAGTTCACCGAACGGGCTGCGAACTCCGCCAGCAGCCCCACCAGCGAGCCGGGCGCGTCGCTGCGCTGGTACACGAGCAGGCTGGTCTTGTCATGGCCGGTGGGTGGAACGATCCCGTCGCGGCCCACTAGCACGAAGCGGGTCTGATTCTCGGGGTGATCCTCGATATCTGCGGCCAGAACGCTCAGGTCGTACACTTCCGCCGAGCGCTGCGGGGCAATGACGGCCACGTCGGGCCAGCCGTGTGCTCCCAGCTCTCGAGCCGCGTCGGCGGTGGAGTTGGTGGCCTCGAAGGGCGCGTCCGGCAGGTGCTTGGTGAGGAAGCGGCGGCACTGAGCGAACGCCACCGGGTACGAGCGGATACGCCTGATGTCGCCGAGGGCCGCGCCGGGGATTGCCAATAGGTTGAGGTTGACGCCGATTATCACCTCGCGCTGGATCAGCAGGTCGGTGTCGAATGCCAGCGCGTCGAGGGTGGCGGTGACCGACCCTTCGATCATGTTCTCGATGGCCACCAAACCGCAGTCCACCTCGCCGGACTCCACAGCGTGCAGCACGCGCACGATGTCGCCCATCGGATGATGGCGCATCCGGGCCAGGTCGGGCTGCGTGAACACCGCTTGCTCGGTGAACGTGCCATTCGGGCCCAAATAGCCGATGGAGCGGTTCTGGCGTTCACAGGGCGGCGCGGCGGTCATGGCCGGTCAGGATACGCGGCAGATCGCAACCCTCTGCCCGCGTCCCAGTCGCTGCAAGCGAGCTACTGACCTACTGTCTGGCGGTGGGTAGGGTTGGGTGCTGTGGCTGACAGGCTGTATTTCCGCCAGTGGCTGTCGGGTCGGGACTTCGCAGCCCGCGACGGCTTGGCCCGTCAGATGGTCAACTTCGTCTACGCCATTGGCGACCGGGCCTCGGGCGAGGCGGTGCTGGTCGATCCGGCCTACGACGTGAACGGCTTGCTCGACCTTCTCGAAGCCGACGGCATGACCTGCGTCGGGGTGCTCGCCACCCACTATCACCCGGATCACGTCGGCGGACATATGATGGGCCTCAGCATCGAGGGCGTCAGCCGGCTGCTGGAGCGTGCGTCGGTGCCGATACACGTGCAGGCCGACGAGGCTGACTACGTCCGCAAGGTCACCGGCGTGGGCCGCGACTGCCTGATCGCCCACCAGTCAGGCGACGTCTTGACTGCCGGTGATGTGGAGATCGAGTTGATTCACACGCCGGGACACACTCCAGGCAGCCAGTGCTTCTTGGTGGACGGGCGCCTCGTGGCCGGCGACACGCTGTTCCTCGAAGGCTGTGGTCGGATGGATCTGCCCGGCTCTGATCCCGCTCAGATGTACGAGAGCCTCACCCAGAAGCTCGCCAAGGTGCCCGACGACGCCGTGCTGTACCCCGGTCACCGCTATTCGTGGGAGTCGTCGGCCACCATGGGCGTCACACGCGAGCGCAACATGGTGTTCCGACCGCCAAGCCGCGAGCAGTGGCTGGCGGCCTTCGCAGGCTGACGCTCGCAGGGCTCGCAAGCCGCCGGGACGGCGCGCCCGGGCTTGGTCGCCTCGCGGGGCTCGACGGTCTGCGAGCCGTCGCTGCGCTGGCAGTGTTTGCACACCACGTCGGCTTCGCGTCGGGCGCCACGTTCAACTCGCGGTTCGGCGGGCTGCTGGCCCGGCTCGACATCGGCGTGCCGATCTTCTTCGCGCTGTCGGGCTTCCTGCTGTTCCGGCCCGTCGCGGCATCGGTGATCGACGGAAGACCACTGCGGCGCGCCCGCGACCACCTGGCGCGCCGCGCTCTGCGCGTCTACCCGGCCTTCTGGGCGGCGCTGCTGCTCATAACCGCGGTCACCTCGGAGAGCTTCCGGGACATCGGCGCGGCGGCCACCACTGCGCTGCTGGTGCACATCCACTGGCCCGACCATCTGATCGGCCCGATGCCCCAAGCCTGGAGCCTGGCCACCGAGATCAGCTTTTACGCGCTCCTGCCGCTGCTGGCGAGACTGATTCGGCCTCTGATCTCGGGCTCAGGCGCGCCACGGGCGCGCCGCGACCGGGTCGTCGGGCTGCTCGCCTGTGCAGCGGGTCTGTACCTGGTGAGCGTCTTCTTCCGGCTTTGGCTGCACGGCCTCGGCACAGGCGCGGACTGGACCGGTGCTGCGCTGCTGTGGTTGCCTGCGCAGATCGACTACTTCGCCATCGGCATGGGCCTGGCCGTGGCGCATGTCGGATGTCGTCCCGGCTCGCTCGCCCGGGTCCGGCTCGACCGTTGGGCCTCACCCGCGGGTTGGTGGTGGCTGGCCGGTGTTGCGCTGTTTGTGCTGGTCGCCCAGATGCTGGGGCTGGCCCGCGGGTTGGCGGTAGCGGCATGGCCGCGGGAGATGCTGCGGCAGCTGCTCTACGGCGCGGTCGGATTCATGCTGCTGTTCCCGCTGGTGTTCGGTGCTGCCGGATCCCGGCCCGGGCGCAGTCTGGTGCGGCGCGTCGTGTCCGGGCGGGTGTTCACAGCGCTGGGGACCGTCTCATACTCGTTCTACCTGTGGCACATGGTGTTCATCGTCCATCCGTGGCAGCCGGCCGAGCGGGCCGTCGAGTGGGTCTGGGACGCCACCGTGCGTTCGGCCTGGTTCGATGCTCTCGCAGGCTGGACAGGTGTAGTCGGGCTTGCTGACAGCCGCTTCGCGGTGCTGGCCGCCACGGCCTTCGTCCCCACTCTGGTCGTGTCGGCGGTGAGCTACTGGCTCGTCGAGCGGCTTGGAGTGGCAGCAGGCCGCCGGCATAACAGTCCGACGATCGACCCGACTCCGACTGAGAGGTTCGCCGCGCGCGCTGCCGGCTGGTGGGGCACGGCGTCGTTTCGGGCTCAGATCGCCGCCATCGCAGCGTTGGCGGCCTGCGTGCGGTTCGGTTATGTGCTCACCGCTAAGCGCAACGAGACGCTCGACCCGGACTCGGTGTTGCCCGGCGACCAGTTTTATTACGCTCTGGCGGGCGACGCTCTAGCCGACGGGCGCGGCTTTGTGGTGCCCTGGCATCACATCAGTGTGTCCGCAGCAGACCGGGTCGCCTCCGAACTGCTGGAGCACGGCCTCGCGGCGCAATCGGCCGTGTCTGCTCCGCACGCCGCCGACCACCCGCCGCTGACGGCGCTGGCCGCTGCGCCCGCGGGCTTCCTACCCGGGCCGCCAGGCTCTCACGTGCTGGAGCAGCGGCTAACGATGGCCGCGCTCGGCGTCGTCGCCGTGGTGCTCATCGGGCTGCTGGGCCGTGCCGTGGCCGGCCGGGCCGCCGGGCTGGCCGCCGCCGGGCTGGCCGCCGTATACGCCGGACTTTGGGTGAACGACGCTCTGGTGATGTCGGAGACGCTGGTGGCGGTGATGACGGCCGGTGCCCTCTGGGCCGCGATGCGTTACCGCCGGGCGCCCTCATTGCGGGGGATCGTCGAGCTGGGCGCCTGGCTGGGCGCTGCGGCGCTCACTCGCGCAGAGCTCGTGCTGTTGTTCCCGCTGATCGTCGTACCGCTCGTGTGGTCCTGCCACAGTGTCTGGCGCACGAGGCTGGCGCGGGCGGCCGTCGCGACCGCGGTTGCTGCCGGGCTTTGCACGCCGTGGGTGGTGGCCAACCTTGTCCGATTCAACGATCCGGTGCTGCTGTCGACAAATGCCGGGATCACTCTTGCGGGTGCCAATAACCCGCAGACTTACCGCGGCGACTCCATCGGGCTGTGGACGCTGGAGCACGCCGAGGCCACTGTGGACATAGACGGCCTCGACCAGAGCGAGGTGTCTTCGGCCTACACCAGCGCTGCCGTAGACTTCGCGCTCGACCACCCGGAGCGCTGGCCGGCGGTCGTGGCTGCCCGTGTTGGTCGGGTGTGGAGCGTTTACCGCCCTCTTCAGATGGCGGATTACAACCAGGGCGAAGGCCGCGAGGTGTGGGCCTCGCTGCTAGCGCTCGGCGGCTATCTGGTGCTGGCGCCGGCGGCGGCCTGCGGCTTTCTGGTCCTGTGCCGAAACGCCCGCGAGGCTCTGCCCGACAGCTCGGGGCGGCTCTTGCCGGCTCGGCTTGGCTCTTGCGAACTCGACCTGTGGCTGCTCGCCGCGCCCTTTGTCCACGTCACGCTGGTGGCGGCCGCCTTCTACGGACTGGTCCGGCTGCGGGCACCTGCCGAGGTTGTACTGGTCGCGCTCGCCGCGGTCGCACTTACTAATGTGCGGTCATGTCGCCGCGCGCTCATGTCCTCGTAGCTGTCGTCCTGGCCTTCACGGTGCTGTTCATCTACCGGCTCGTGTCTAAGCGGGTGCTCAAGGCGAAGTACGCGCTGCTGTGGTCGGTCGTGGCCGTCGCGCTGCTACCGCTCGCTGCGGTGCCCGACCTGCTCGTGCCCGTTTCCGACCTGGTGGGCATCGACTATGAGCCCGCCACGATCCTGTTTATTTCCGCGGCCTTTCTGTTCGCCACGACGGTGCACCTGTCGTTCGAGCTGTCGCGCAATGAGCAGCGTCTGCAGAAGCTCGCCGAGGACGTGGCGCTGCTGCGAACCAGACTGCGCGCTTGCGGCGCCCTCGACGGCGGCCCGAACCTTTCCAGGCCGCCGAGCCCGCCGGACGATGCGGTGCCCGGTTCGGCAGGGCGACCGGACCGAGCACCCGGCTGACCCGCGTCGGAGCGGGCCTCAACCGCGTCGAATCCGAGCCCGACACCCGAGCGGCTTTGGTTTGCCCGCGGCTGTGCTGTGTGCTAGACGGTGTGCCGACATAAGACCGTTTGCTCGGGGGCGGGCCCAGGCGTACGCCTGACACGCTCGAGCGGGGAGGGCAGGCGGTCGGAAAGGGGGGCGGAATCATCCGTTTGACGACCACGCATTTCGACTGGCACATACGAGCCGCTTGCCGGGGTCCGCACGCTCCGGTGTTCTATCCGCCGACGCACACCGAGAAACGCAGCGAGAAGCGCCTGCGTGAACTGCGCGCCAAAGAGATCTGCGCGACCTGTTCTGTGATCGCAGAATGCCGGGCCTACGCGCTGGGTGTTGGCGAGCAGCACGGGATCTGGGGCGGACTGAGCGAGAAAGAACGCCGCGACCTGCTGCTGAGCTGCGCCGAACCCTGAGCAGCGGTTCGGCCCTAGCTCTAGCCTGCCCGCAGCCTTCGACTCCGTAGGGGCCGAGCCTCGGAGTGACACCCACGTCCTGCCCGTAGATCGGCCTCTGGGTTCACCACTGCCACGGATACGGCTCGGGAAGGGCTACGGCTCGGGAAGTCGGGGGCCGCCGATCCGGTGGTCGCCCCGGCGTCGGGTGACGCCCGTTTCGTCGAGGCGGGCAAACAGAGCCAGCGCGTACTTTCTTGTGGTGGCCCACGCATCGCGCGCTTCGGCCACGGTCACGCCCTCGGGTTGAGCCGCCAGCAGTCGAGCTACCACTCGGGCCGCTTCGGCCACGGCCCCTGGCGCGAAGTAGATGCGGTTGCTCTCGATCAGGCGGCCTTGTTGCACCAGCTGGAGCAGTTCGCCGCGGTCGATGCCGTCGGGCAGCGGCGGCGCGAACGGCGAGGCTTCGGCCGCGGCCAGGAACGGATGGTTGGCCAACGCATCGCGGGCTCCGGCCGGGCGAGCCCTTCCCGCCTCTACGACCAGCTTGTTGGTCTGGCCGATCACCGCCCGCTCAAAGTTGTCGAGACCGGCCAGGCTCAGCCCGAGCGGCCCTGCAGCCTCAGCAGCCGAGATGAGGCGTTGCCGTGTCTGGTGCAGCAGCCCGGGTGCCACCGCCCACTTGCCCACATCGGGCTCGCGGCGCTTTCCGGTGAGGCGGTTCAGCAGGTCGGCCTCGACGCGACCCCGCTCGGCGACGATCCGCTCCGTTGAACGGTCAGGGCGCGCGCGGGCTGCGGGCAGCACCGGATCGACGTCGAGCACCTCTCCGCCGCCGACCGTTTCGGCTCGCCCTGATTCGCGCAGAATGAAGCGGTCACCCATCACCAGCGGCAGCCGCTGCGGCAAGTGCAGGCGCACCAGCCCGGTCGCCCCGGCGGCTATCTGACCCGGGCCCAGCACGCGCAGCTTCACGGCGTGCTCGCCGGAGCCGATGTATGCGACATACGCGCCGCGCCGCGTCACACGGTGTTTGAGCGAGTGCAGCACCGTAAGTTCGGCGTCGAGCATCGCCGTGGCGTGCCACTGGCCGGGCCGTACCACGGCGTCGCCGCGGCTCAGGTCGTGGTGGCTGATGCCGCTGAGGTTGAGGGCCACACGGTTGCCGGGGCCGATCTTGTCGCACGCGCGGTGCAGGCTCTGGACGCCCCGCACACGCACGGCGCGGTCGGACGGCAACACCGTCAGCGCGTTGCCGACGGCGAGCGCGCCGCCCGTGAGGGTGCCGGTCACCACCGCGCCGGCACCCTTGATCGCAAAGGCCCGGTCGATCCACAGCCTGGGCTGGCCCAAATCGGCGGCGGTCGGGACATTCGCTAGCACCGCGTCAAGGGCCTTCACCAGATTGTCCATGCCGTCGCCGGTCACCGCGTCGGTGGCCACGGTCGGCGCACCCTCCAAGAACGTTCCGCTCGTGCTGTCGGCCACGTCGAGCCGGGCCAGCTCCAGCAGCTCGGCATCTGCCTGGCCGGCCTTGGTAATCGCCACCAGCCCGTGCTCCAGGCCCAGCAGGTCGAGTATCCGGAGGTGTTCCTCCGACTGCGGCATCCAGCCCTCAGTGGCAGCCACCGTGAAAAGGCAGGCGTCGATCCCGCTGACGCCTGCCAGCATGTTCTTGAGAAACCGCACGTGGCCGGGCACGTCGATAAACGCCACGCGCCGTCCCGACGGAAGCGGCGCCGATGCGAAGCCCAGGTCGATTGTGAGGCCGCGCTCCTTCTCCTCGGCGAGCCGGTCGGGGTCGACTCCGGTCAGGGCACGCACCAGCGTGCTCTTCCCGTGGTCGACGTGACCGGCTGTGGCGACTACATGCAACGCTTCCTCGCTAGTTGGGTCTTTGCCGACGTCATCGATCACTTTGGCGTCGATCACTTTGGCATGGTCGGATGCCGTTGGCGCGTTCGGGGTGTCTATGCGAACGGTTTTATGCGAACGGTGTTACGGGCGCGGCTTCTGGGTGAGTGCCTCCCCGCCTATCTGTTGGGGTGATGGCACTGGCGCAGCGCGGCTGCGACTTCACGGTCGTCGTCGGGATGGATGGTGCGCAGGTCCACCACGGTGTCGCCGTCCACTATGCGGGCGATGATCGGCCTGGCGCGCCGGCGCAGCGTCTCGGTGCGGTCGCCCGGCACGGCTACGCCCACAGAGGCGATTTCCACGCCGGGGAGCGTTCCCCCGCCCGGAGCAGACGCCACGTCAACGGTCTTCAGCCCGGGGTAGACAGCCAGGCGCTGGCGCAGTTCCGCGACGCTGAGCGCGGCCATCCGCCAGAACTCGATCGATGCTCCGTCGCCGCGCAAATAGGCCAGAGCGGTGCGCTGCAGCGCTTGAAGCACCAGCGAACCGGGGCGCACTGCCCTGGCCAGCGGATGACGGGCGCATGTAGCCACCAGATCGGCACGGCCCGCGATGATCCCGGCCTGCGGCCCCCCGAGGAGCTTGTCACCGGAGAACACCACCAGTGCGGCGCCGGCGTCCAGCGTCTGGCGGGCCGCAGGCTCGTCGGCCAGCCACTTCGGAGGCCTGCCGGGCAGCCACCCGCAGCGGCTGTCGAGCAGGCCCGAGCCGATGTCGACCGCCAAAGGCGGCCCGAGCCCGGCCAGCTCCGCCACGCGCGGCGCCTCAGCGAACCCCACTATTCGGAAGTTGCTCTGGTGGACTCGCACAACCAGAGCTGCGTCAACGGCCGGATCCGCGACCGCCGCGGCGTAGTCGGCTCGCCGGGTGCGGTTGGTCGTGCCGACCTCCACGAGACGGGCACCGGATGCGGCCATAACGTCCGGCACGCGGAATCCACCGCCGATCTCCACCAGCTCGCCGCGTGACACCACCACATCGCGGCCCTCGGCCAGCGCGGCCAGCACCAACAACAGCGCTGCGGCGCAGTTGTTCACCGCGATCGCCGCCTGTGCTCCGCACGCCCGGGCCATCAAGGCTGCCGCTGTGGCGTGGCGGTCACCGCGCTCGCCAGTCACCAGGTCGAGTTCGAGGTTGTGGTAGGAGGCCTCGACGCGGCAGCCGAGCGGAGCCCGCCCGAGGTTGGTGTGCAGCAGCACGCCTGTGCCGTTGATCACCGGCGTCAGCATCCGTCGGTGGATCGCCTCAGCGCGCTCTCGAGCCGAAGCGGGGTCGCCCGCCGCCACTGCGGCGCGTGCCGCGTCCACGGCCAGGGCATGCGGCAGGTCGACATCGGCCAGGGAGCGGGCCAGCCGGTCGACTGAGGGGGGGCGGTCGCGCGGCGCCACTACCCGACAGACTAGGCCCCCCAGACGGCCTCCGCAGTAGGAGCCGGCGCGGGGTGAGGGTGGGCCGTCGGGCAAGGACGGCTACGGTCAGGGCGTGCTCGTGCTGCTGGTGCTGTTGCTGCTGGTAATGCCGCTGTTGGAGCTGTTCGTGATTGTCAGCGTGTCGGGGTCGATCGGAGTCTGGGAGACGATCTCGCTGATGGTGCTGATTTCGCTGGCCGGAGCCTGGATGGTTCGGCGCTCCGGCTTCGGCGTGCTGCGCCAGATAAGAGCGCGGCTGGAGCAGGGCCAGCTACCCGGCAAAGAGCTGCTCGACGGCGCGCTGATCGTGGTCGCGGGAGCGCTGCTGCTCACGCCCGGCTTCCTCACCGACGGTGTGGGGCTGCTGCTGTTGGCGCCGCCGTCGAGGATCGCCATAAGGACGCTGTTGCTGCGCCGCTTCCGAGCCAGGTTCCAAGTTGGGGGCTGGCCCTCCGATCAGGTGTTCGACACCCGCGAGGCGCCGCGCAGCGGCGAAGGATGGAGCGCAGGCAGACACGACAGCGGCCAAGGGCCCGAGGCGCTGTCATGACAGCTGATGGCCGGCGTGCTCCAGCCCTCGGGCCTGTGGAGGCCGTCGACGCTGTGCTCACCACCACCCGAGCCGTGCGCCGCCGCCTCGATCTCGACCGCCCGGTGGACGATCAGATCATCCTCGATTGCATAGACATCGCCGAGCAGGCTCCCACTGGCGCGAACCTCGGCAGCCGCCGCTGGATAGTGGTGCGCGACCCGGAGCTGAAACAGCGGCTTGCCGACATCTACCGTGACGCCACCGGAGGCCGGCTGGCGCGTCCCGATCCTGGCGCCGTCCCGTCCTCCGCGGTGATGCGTTCGGCGCTGCACCTGAGGAAGCATTTTGGTGATGTGCCTGCGATTGTGATCCCGGTGATCCTCGGCCGCCACGACGGAAGCGGCCGGCCGGGCCTGTTCGATTCGGTGATCCAGAGCGCCTGGAGCTTCTGTCTGGCACTGCGGGCCCGCGGTCTGGGATCCGCCTGGACTACCGCTGGCCTTCAGCGAGATGACGACATCAAGGATCTGCTGGGCATCCCTGCCGAGGTCACCGAGATCGTCATGTTGCCGGTGGCCTGGACGAAGGGCCTCAAGTTCAAACGCGCCAGACGAGCGCCCGCCCGTGAGATCGCCTATTTCGACGGCTGGGGGCGCACCTACGAACGCGGGCCGAGTGTCCCGGCGAGCCTGGCAGACTGCCCGGGTACTGTGGTAGAGACGGACATCGGCGCATCGTTGCAGCAGGTCTGGGAGCGGGTGACCGACATCAACATGCCGGCGGAGTTCTCTGAGGAGTTCCTCGGAGCAGATTGGACGCCGCCGCACACTGGCCCGGCGCTGGGCGCTCGCTTCACCGGGCGCAATCGGCATCCGATGCGAGACGACTGGACAGCCCCGTGCATTGTGGACGTGTACGAACAGCGGCGGGCGTTCGGCTGGTGCACCAACGACGTGACGAACCCCGGCGCCCGCTGGCGCTTCGAGCTGGAGCAGTTCCCCGGCTATGTGAGGCTGCGATTCCGGGGGATCCTCGGGCCGGGGCCGTCCGGGCTTACGCCCATCGTCGAGGCCCGACCCGATCTGGAACCGCGCATCATCTCGAACCGGCTGAACGAACACCGGCTGAACATGCAGCGGGTGCTAGACGGCATAAAGGCCGGCCTGGAGAGCCCGCATCCCTAGCCGCGTGTTCAAGACCTGAGCGGATCGATGGTGATGCGGTCCCGCATCTGACCAAGCGGCACGGCACCTGGCTCTAGCGGTAGAGAATCATGCGTGAACTCAGCCCGCACTGACATCGTCAAGGGTGAACGTGGTTGTCTGGGTCTGGTTTGTCTTGACGGTGATGGTGCTATCGGCGCCACTTACGGGGTCGTCGGGCGACAGCACCTCCACGGTGTTCGACAAGGTCGAGCGTGTCTCGACCTTGTGAACGAGAGCAGCGGCCGGTCCGGCGCCGGAGCGTTCATAGCTTAAATGCGTGGTCCACTCCGCAGTGGCCTCATCGATCGAAATCGACCCTTGGATCAGCTCCGACGGAAAGCCGGTTACGTCGATGCCGATGTCCTCACCCACGAAGGCATCGACCATTTCGCCAGCGGCCAACGCCATGAACTCACCCAGGTCGATTGTCAGAGCGCTGGTTTCGACGGTGGTTTCGATCAGCATCAGGCCGCGCTCGTCTTGGATGTCGGCGACACGATGAGTCATGTCGGCGACGAAGCTCTGGCCGAACAGTTCTGTCGTCGACTGGTTTGTCCAAGTGCCGCCTTCGGTGAGAGCCCGGTCAGCCGGCAGAACAGGGCTGTTGAAGGCGGCATAACCCCCGCCGAAGGCCATTCCGATCTCAAACAGGTCGGACGGCAGGTCGAACAGCCCCCCGACCTCAGAGTCTGAGAGCCTTCTGTCGAGCACGGTGCCCTGCTCATCCACTACCAGAGTCAGGCCCCCCAAACGTGATGTCTCGCTACCGCCCAGGGTGGCGAATCCGTCGCCCAGGGCGGCGAATCCTGGAACGCTCTCAACATCGACGTCGCCGGTGATTGAGACATCGGTGACCTCAAACATGGTGTTGATCTCGAAGGTGCCGTCGCTTGGGCCTTCACTGACCCAGTAGGAGAGATCGGCCTTGAGAGCGATCTCGGTGCTCCCGGTCATGTCCGCAAGCTTGAAGCCGGCAATCTCGCTGGAGATGTCAGTCGTCGCAGTGTGCTCAACCCGATACGTGAGCCGGGTGCCCGGCTCATAGCGGTACACCAGCCGAACTGCTTCAGCAGGTTCCGGCTCTTCGGTGCCCTTGTCGACAACCTCACCGGTGTCGACATCTTCGCCGGCGGCGCTGTCCTCCGCGGGGGCGGCGACCAGATCAGGCGTGTCGTCACCGCCGCACCCTCCCAACAGCGCAAAGAGCGCAAACACTGTCGGAGCAGCAACAAACTTGTGAATGACTGTCCTAATGGTGATACCCCTCTGGTCCGTGGTCCCGGCTCCGCTACGCCGGGGCAACGGTAGCGTGATCACGGTGCGTGAGGCCGCGGAGGAGACGCTGGCCGGCTACCGGGCCGGCATTGACAACATCGATGCCGCTCT
Source organism: Acidimicrobiales bacterium (assembly GCA_965214945.1). GTDB lineage: Bacteria > Actinomycetota > Acidimicrobiia > Acidimicrobiales > Aldehydirespiratoraceae > JAAXHB01. The sequence goes on from OZ244029.1 coordinate 2,977,464, forward strand.
GGTCTTCTTGCTGGCGGAGCGGTTCAGGATCACCAAACAAGTCGGCAGGCACAAGGCGGCTGTCGGCCTGCCGGCGGCCGACCCAGAACGCGAGCAGGCTCAGATAGCTCGTCTCAGGGAGCTTGCCTTAACAGCCGACCTGGATCCCGATTTCACCGAGAAGTTCCTGCGGTTCGTGGTGGACGAAGTGATCCGCCACCACGAGTCGACCCTCGTTAAGCCCCGGCCATTCGACTGAAACCCGAACGGTCCAGAGCAGTCCTAGGCGATCGCTTCGACCGCCAACCGCCCGCTACGCCGAACTAACCCTCAACATCACCTGGCTGCTGCATCATTTGTAGCTCTAAGTCGCGCAGCAGCCCAGCCAAGCGCTCTATTTCGCCGGCGGCCATGCCTGACAGAAGTTCGGCTTCTTGGGCCAGGTGCACTTTGATCAGATGGTCGATCAGCGCCAGGCCCTTATCGGAGAGCTGTGCGAATATGACGCGCCGATCTTCGGGATCGCTGACTCGCTCCACGAGGCTCAACTCGCCGAGTCGATCCAATCGGCCTGTCATCCCTCCAGAGGTGAGCATGGTGGTGGACGCCAGCTCCGACGGCTTGGCCCGGTAGGGGCGGCCGAGGCGCCTCAGTGCGGCGAGCACGTCGAACAGGCCGAGGGTGATGCCGTAGGCGGCGAAGAACCGTCCTAGCCGGTCGTCGAGCATCCGGTCGATGATCGCTATGCGGCCGAACACTCCGATGGGCGACGGATCGAGATCGGGGCGCTCGCGCCGCCATTGCGCCAGAATCTTCTTGACACGGTCGCCGGTCACAAGGCGGCTTCCATCTCGGCGAGCACTTCGTCGATCACGTCCACCACGCGGTCGATCATGGCCGTGTCGAATATCAGGGGTGGGTAGACGCCCAGGTGGTCGGCTTGTGCCCGCACCAGCACTCCCAGACTGTAGGCGCGCTCAGATGCCTCAGCAGCGCGGCGCACAGCAGCCCCCGGCGGGTCGTCTGCGAACTCCACCGCTGCGAGCATCCCCTCGCAGCGCACTTCAGCCACCAGGGCACTGTCGGCCAGCTCGCGCACCCGGTCGCAGAGATGCGCCCCCACGGCCAGAGCGTTCGCGACAAGGCTCTCGCGCTCGATGATGTCGATTACCGCCAGCCCGGCCGCACACGCCGCAGGGTGCCCAGAGTAGGTATAACCGTGCATGAACTCGATGTCGCCGCTGTCGTCCACGAAAGCCGAATGGACGCGCCGCGACGCCACAGCCGCGCCCATCGGCACGTACGCAGATGTGAGCCCCTTGGCCGAGGTCATGATGTCGGCCGTAACTCCGTAGCGATGGCCGCCGAACCAGTGGCCGAGCCGGCCCCACCCGCACACCACCTCGTCGAGGATCAGCAGCACGTCGTTGCGGTCGCACAGCTCGCGCACTTGAGGCAAGTAGGGCTCCGGCGGAGGGTGCACACCGCCAGCGGCCTGCACCGGCTCGATGATCACGGCTGCCACCGTGTCGGGGTCTTGGAACTCGAGTTCGGCGGCGAGAGCTTCGATGTCGTGAGCAGGCGCCTGGCTGCAGCCGGCTAGCAGTGGCCCGAACGCCGTTCGGTTCTCGGTGAGCCCGCCTACCGACAGGCCGCCGAAGTTCATTCCGTGATAGGCGCGGTGAATTGAGATGAACTTGGTCTTAGCGGCCCGGCCGCGGCGCAGCCAGTAGGCGCGGGCAATCTTCAGGGCGGTCTCCACCGCCTCGGATCCTGAGTTGGTGAAGAACACACGGTCGAGGTCGCCGGGTGTGCGGGCTGCCACCGCCCGTGCGAACCGTTCAGCCATCTCGTGGCGGAAACCGAACAGGCAATAGTACTCCAGTGCCGACAGCTGGCGTCGCACCGCTTCGGCGATCTCGGCCCTGCCGTGGCCGACGATCACGCACGCAACGCCGCCGGCGGTGGCATCGAGCAGCTTGTGGCCGTCAGAGTCGGTCACCTCGGCCCCATTGCCGGATGCCAGCAGGCGGGGAGTCGGCCCTCCGGCTGGGGTGAACGGCTGCCAGAGAGCGCCGGATGCCGCGCCCGGGGCGGCGTTGCGGCTTTCAGCGCTTCCGAACTCGAGCGCGGGTATTCCGGTGCCGGCTGCGGTCATTGGCTTGCGTCAACGCGGGCGTCGCGCCATTCGATGAGCCTGGCCAGCTCGTCGATCCTGTACTCGGGTCCGTTTCGCACCAAGATGAGATGATCCGCGCCGGCATCGGCGTAGTCGTCGTAGGCCCCGTCACTGGCCGGCTCGAACAGCGCGACCGTGCGCTCGATCTCAGCCGGGCTACGGCCGGCGCGCTCGCAGTGCCCGTCGAGCACTGCGTTGAGCCGGGCGATCTCGGCCGGCGCGCCCCAGCCGTTCCACAGGTCGCCGTGGCGGGCGCACACCGCCATCGTGAGCTTTTCGCCCAAGCCTCCGATCAGCAGCGGCAGCGGCCCGATCGGCGGAGGGTCGAGCCGTTCCAGGCGTTGCTTGAGGCGTACGATGGCGGCTTCCAGCTCGCGGATCCGAGTCGGGCCTGACGGCATCGGGTAGCCGTACTCGCGGTAGTCGCGCTCCAGCCATCCGGCGCCTAGGCCCAGAATCAGGCGGCCGCCGGAGGCGTGGTCGACAGTGCGGGCCATGTCGGCCAGAAGGTCGGGGTTGCGGTAGCCGTAGCAAGACACCAGCGTGCCGATCCTGGAATGTACGGTGGCCTGGCTCATGGCGGCGAGCGTTGTCCAGCACTCGAAGCTGGAGCCGTCCGGGTCGCCGTCAATCGGGTAGAAATGATCGAACACCCAAAGCGAGTCGGCTCCGAGGCTGTCGGCTTTCGCCCAGGCGTCACGCATCGCGGCCCAGGAGGAATGATTGGGGCGGATCTGGGCGCCTACCGCGATCCGCCGGGTCATGCCGCTGCCGCTCGTCCGGCTGAGATCCACCCGGTCATGCCTGCGCCTGGAGCTGCGAGCCCGCCGTACTGCTGGCGGACGACAGGCCGGTGATGAGCGACACGATGTGCGCGCCGTCCGTGGCGTCGGCGTCGAGCACGGCCGTCAGCTCACCGCGCCTCATCACGGCGATCCGATCCGCCAGCCTGAACACCTGGTCGAGGTTGTGGCTCACGACGATCACCGTCATTCCCCGCTCCCGCAGGCCGCTGATGATCTCCTCCACCCGAGCAGTCTCGGCCACACCCAGGGCCGCTGTGGGCTCGTCCATCAGGATCACCTCGCTGCCCCAGTGGACCACCCTGGCGATGGCCACACCTTGGCGCTGGCCGCCGGAGAGCCCCTCCACGGGCACTCTCACGGTGGGGATGCGCACGTCGAGCGCTCGGATGATCTCCGTGGCGTCGCGGCGCATCGAACGGTGCCGCATAAACGTGAGCAGCCCCCAGCCCCGTGTCTGCTCGCGGCCTAAGAACAGGTTCTCGGTGGCGTTGAGATTGTCGGCCAGGGCCAGGTCTTGGTAGACGGTCTCGATCCCGGCGGAGCGGGCGTCGTCGGGGGAGCGGAACCGCGCCGGCGAGCCGTTGACTTCTATCGTGCCGGCGTCGGGGTGGTCGGCGCCGGCGATGATCTTCAGCAGCGTGCTCTTGCCGGCGCCGTTGTCGCCGACGATGGCGGTGATCGTGTGGCGCGGAAACCCGCAGGTGACGCCGGCCAGTGCTACCACGCCGCCGTAGCGCTTGCGGATGCCTTCCACCCGCAGCACTTCGTCGTAGGCGCCGGCTGCGGCAGCGGTCGCCACAGTCGAGCTGGCTCTGGTGCCGACGGGTTTTGTGTCGCTCATGCTGTCTCCGTCATGATGTGCTGCTCATACCGCCTGTGACTCTGCGGCTGCCGCGTGGGCGTCCGAGCCGGCTCGAAGCCGGCCGAGCAGGTAGCTCGGGGTGATAGGCACCCGGTCTATGCGCACGCCGAGGCCAGCGAGCGCGTCCTCCACGGCATTGGCGATCGCCGCGGGCGGCGAGATCGCGCCGGCCTCGCCGACTCCTTTGATCCCCAACGGGTTGAGCGCCGATGGCGTCTCAATGTGCGCGATTTCAAGCCGGAGCATCTCGCAGGCGCTGGGGATCGCGTAGTCGCCGAGGTTTGCGTTCAGAGGCTGGCCGGCGCCGTCGTAGCGCACCTCCTCGTACAGTGCCGCCCCAATCCCCTGAGCGACGCCTCCGATTATCTGGCCTTCCACGATGTCGGTGTTTAGCATCGGCCCGCAGTCGTGAACCACCTTGTAGTCGAGTACCTCAACGGCACCGGTCTCGACGTCCACGGCAACGCGGGCCAGGTGGTATCCGTTGGCGAAAGTGACGGTTGGCGGCGACCAGTACGACTGCGCCTCCAGCCCGGTGCCGCAGCGCAGGGCGAACCGCCCGCCGGGGCCGAACGCATGCGCCACCTCGGCGAGCGTCACCGAACGGCTTGGGGTGCCTACCACCCGCACCTCGCCGGAGGCGAGTTGCAAGTCGGCGGCGTCTATCTCCCATTCGTCGGCCACCGCCGCCAGGATGCGCTCCTGCAGCTCGGCGCAGGCCTCAACGATGGCACTGCCGGCAACCACCGCGCTGCGGCTGGCAAGCGTCCCCCAGCCGTAGGGCACGGCGTCGGTGTCGCCCGTGACAACACGCACGTCGCCACGCTCGACTCCCAACGCACAGGCGGCCAGATCTCTGAAGACGGTGTGGTGCCCTTGGCCTTGTGGGCAGGCGCCCACCGCCACGGTGACGCCACCCGTCTCGTCGATACGGATCAGCGCGCCCTCGAACGGTCCGACGCCGGTGCCTTCCACATAGCCGGCCACTCCCACGCCCACCCGACGGCTCCGCTCGCTGACGGCAGCCCTTCCCCCGCTGCGGGCTGACCCGCCGCTGGACGATCCGGCTGATGCGCCGCCGCTGCCGGCTGCCTCACTATCGCTGGCCGGCCTGGCTGACGACCCGGCCAGCGCCATCTCGAACACAGCGGGGTAGTCGCCGCTGTCGTACACCACTGGATTGCCGTCGCGGTAGCTGATCCCCACCTCATAGGGCATGGCGTCGGCCGCGATCAGGTTGCGCCGCCGCAGCTCAAAGCGGTCGATCCCGGCCTCACGGGCGGCCGCGTCGAGAATGCGCTCCATCGCGAATACCGCCTCCGGGCGGCCCGCACCCCGATATGGCGACAGTGGAGCCTTGTTGGTGACCACCGCCACGGCGGTCGCCTCCAGTGCAGGCACTTCGTAGCACCCGCAGAGATGGGCGATGGTGTTGTAGGGCTGCACCACGCCCAGAGGATTGGCGGCGCCGCAGTCCACCAGAAAGCGGTCGCGCAAGCCCAGGATGCGACCCTCTGAGTCCAGCGAGATGCTGATGTCGTGAATCTGGTCGCGTGAGTGGATGGAGCTGGTGAGATGCTCCCAGCGGGTCTCCACCCATTTCACGGGCTGCCGAAGCTCCAGCGCGCACAGCGCGCACAGCAGCTCCTCGGGGTAGGGAATGGCTTTGCAGCCGAAGCCGCCGCCGACATCGGGTGCGATCACCCTGATGCGTCCTGCGGCGATGCCTAGCGCGTCGGCGAGGAAGGTGCGAACCGGGTGAGGTATCTGGGTAGACGACCAGACGGTGAGCCGCTCGGTGCGGATGTCGTAGTCCGCCATCACGCCGCGCGGCTCGATCGGGTTGGCTGACAGCCTGCCGGAGTGCAGCCGCCGGCGGGTGACCACAGCAGCCGTGTCGAAGGCAGCGCCGACATCGCCCTTGCCGACCCGTAACACCAGGCTGCGGTTGTCGGGCCAGGCCTCATAGAGCAGCGGGGCGCCCGGTGCCAGTGACTCCTCAGGGTCGATAACCGGCACCTGCTCTGTTATGTCGACGCTCACAAGCTCCAGGGCGTCGGCCAGGATGTGGCGGTCGGAGGCGACCACTGTGGCGACGATCTCTCCGACGTGGCGCACTTTGTCGGTTGCCACCGGCGTGCGGTGCTCGCGGCGGATGAACGAGCCGCTGTCGCCGAGCACCTCGAACAGCAGCGGCTCGAACACGCCCCCGTCGGCCTTGGAGGGTGCCAGGGCTGGCAGACGGTCGACGAGATCGGCGCCGCTGTAGGCGGCGATCACGCCGGGAAGCCGCAGCGCGCCGGCCACATCGACGGAGTTGATCGCGCCGTGGGCGATCTGGCTGCGCACGAACCCCACATGAAGCAGCCCCGCGGCGTCGAGGTCGTCGAGGTAGCGGCCCTCGCCTCGCAGAAAGCGCTCGCGGGTGCGCACTCAGCCGACCCCTGCCGCCCTCGGCTGCCTCAGCCGAGGGCGGCAGCCCAGTAGTCCCATTGGGCGTGGACGTACTCGCGCATGGTGAGCCCGGTGCTGAGCAGGTCGTCGTTCAGCTCGTGGCGAGGGATCGCCCGAGGCTCGCCGATGCTCTCCACCGCGAGCTGCAGCCGGGCCGAGCGCTCCAGGTTGACCGCGCTGACAGTAGCTTCCTCGATGGTGGCGCCCACCACCACCACGCCGTGGCCCTTGAGCAGCACGGCTCGGCGTGCGCCGAGAGCGTCGGCCAGATCACGACCCAGCTCGGGCGTCTCGATCTGCACCGACGACTCATACGTGCCGATGCCGTCGGCAAAATGCGTGCAGAGATGCCAGATCGGCAGGATCGGCCGTCCGGCTATCGAGAACGCGATGCAGTTCATGGGGTGGGCGTGAACCACTGCGCCCACGTCGGGCCTGGCACGGTATATCTCGGTGTGGATGAAGCGCTCTCCGGGGGCGCTCTGGCTCTGTTTGAGGCGTTGGTCGGTGACGGCGCCGTCCAAGTCGACGAGCACCACGTCGGAAGCACTGGTGGCGGCCAGGTTGGACACGTGGTCGCGGGTGTGCCCCAGGATCGCCACCAGATCGCCGTGCCCTCTGCCAGGTCTCCCTCTGCGCCCGGTGTCCGGCCTGTCGCCCGGCGGGCTCACGGGCAGCCTGGCGCTGGGATGGCCGAACGGGCCGATTAAGCGCTCGCGCATCAGAATCTTGGTGGCTGTCGCCACTCGCTGCCGCAGCAGGCGGTCGGCGCCACCGCCGGCGGGTCCTGGCGGCAGGCTCACGGATGGTTGCCGATCACGTCGAGGTCGAGCACGTGCAAGGCCTTGGTGCGGGTGTAGCTCTCCAGCGACTCCATCGAGCCTTCCGAGCCGATCCCGGAGTCTTTGTAGCCGCCGAACGGCGTCTCCAGGAAGTGCTGGCCCCTGCCGTTGATCCAGACGCAGCCTGCCTCCACCGACCGGGCCGCGTCGAGTGCCCAATCGATGCGGCGGGTGATGATGTTAGCGGTCAGGCCTAGCGGGCTGGCATTCGCCAGCCGCAGCAGCTCGTCGCGGTCGGTCCATGTGAGCACCGACAGAACCGGCCCGAAGATCTCCTCGCTGGCGATCCTATGGTGCGGCTCCACCCCGTCGAACAGCGTCGGTGCCAGGTAATAGCCGCCGCCGGGCGCCGACTCGGGTCGCCCGCCGCCACTCACCAGCTGAGCTCCCTGCTCCAAGCCCGCGGCCACGTAGCCGCTCACCGAGTCGAGCTGCTCTTGTGACACCAGCGGCCCCATCGTCGTGGCAGAATCCAGCGGGTCACCCACCGTGATCTGGCTCAGACGGGCTTCAAGCGCTTCCACCAAAGTGCCGTGCAGGTCGGCGTGAACGAGCAGTCTCGACGTGGAGCCGCACGACTGCCCCTGTGACGACTCGAAGTTCATGCCCGCCACGGCCTGCTCGGCCACATAGGCGGGGTCGGCGTCAGGGAACACCAGCAGAGGGTTCTTACCGCCCAGCTCGGCGGTGACATGCTTGAGCACTCCGCTGGCGGCCGCCGCGGCCATCACCATCAGCCCGGTCTCGCGCCGTCCCGTGAAACCGATGCGGCGGACTCCCGGATGGTCGACGACCGCTGATCCGGTGGTGGCACCGTCGCCGGTGAGCACCGTCAGCACGCCCTCAGGCAGAACTTCGGCGGCTGTGTACGCAACCTCCAGAGGCGAGACGGGGGCCTGGTCGGGGGCCTTGATCACCACAGTGTTGCCGGCTGCGAGCGGTGCTGCAGCGTGGTAGACGGTGAACATCAGCGGATGGTTGAACGGCAGGATGCGAGCCACCACGCCGTAGGGCTCGCGCAGCGTCATGTGCAACCCACCGGCCGACGCCGGCAGCGTCTTGCCGTGCAGCTCGCGAGCGATGCCCGCAAAGTAGTCGAGCGAGTCGGCGGCGTAGGCAAGGTCGTTGCGCATAGCCGCCAGCGGGTTGCCCGAGTCGACAGCGTCGATGCGGGCCAGGCGCTCGGCGTCGGCGCGCAGCGCGTCGGCGAAGCGGCGCAGCGCCCGGCCTCTTCCGCCGGCGCCGAGCGCGGCCCATTCGGGCTGCGCTGCCGCGGCCGAGGTGATGGCGGCGTCCACCACCTCGGGACCGCAGACCGGCACGGCTGCTATGCGCTCGCCCGTTCCGGGCGCGGTGACGGGCATGGTCGGGCCGTCTGTGCCGTCGTAGAGTCTGCCGCCGATCTGCAGCGGGTAGCTGTCGCGCAACTCGGCGCGAGCCAGGCTCATGGGCGTCCTCCTAAAGGCTGTGCTGGGGGTCGATCACCGGTTTGATCTCGCGGCCGGCGGCCATCGCGTCGAGGGCCTCGCCGATCTGCTCCAGCGAATATGTGCGAGAGGTGATCGCGCCCTCGAGCCCGAAGCGTCCGCTGTGGCGCTCCAAGAACGCCAGAGCGTCGCGGAAGTGCGATACGTCGGCTGACAGCGTGGACGCCACGGTGATCTGGCGGACTTTCAGGCCGGTGGTGTCCACCGGCACCCTCTCGCCGTGGGCCTGGCCGATCACCATCAGCGTGCCACCCTTACGGAGCATTTCGATGCCCTCGGTGAAGGCGCTGGGCGGCCCGGCGCACTCCAGCACCAGATCCGCACCCCTGCCGGACGTGAGCGAGCGCACCGCCTCGACACGCTCCGCGGCGGCGGTGCGCTCGATGTTGACGATGGCGGCCAGCCCCCACGACTCGGCGATGGCCAGCCTGTTGGCGGGCGCCCCGATCAGGATCGTTTGATAAGCGCCCGAGGCCGCCGACGCAGCTGCGGCGTAGAGCCCCACAGGCCCTGCGCCCAGTACCGCCACGGTGTGACCGAAACGGATCGGCGGCAAGCGGTCGAGGGCGTGCATCACCGTGCGCAGCGCGCATGTGGACGAAGACGCCAGCTCTGAGCTGATGCCATCAGGGACGCGCAGCACTCGGCTCTCGGCGGCGACGTGCAAGTGGCGGCTGAAGGTGCCGTTGAGCCTGCCGTGGTATGGCCCCCAGCCGTAGCCCATGGTGTTCTCGCAGAGGGTGGGCTGGCGGGCGACGGCGCAGTAGTAGCAGGCACCGCACCAGTTGTGGGCCCAGACGATGCGGTCGCCGGGCTCAAGGCGCCCCCCGGCAGCGTCGGCGGATGCGCCCGCGCCGATCTCGGCGATGCGTCCGCAGCCTTCGTGACCCATCACCAGCGGAAGCCGAGCCAGATGGGTGAAGGCACCCCTAGAAATGTGGACGTCGGTGCCGCATACCGTGGCTGACTCCACTTCCACCAGCAGCTCGCCCGGGGCTGGCGGGGCGGCTTCGAACTCGACGACGCGCGGGCCCGCGGTGTAATCGTCGAGCAGCACAGCAGGCCCAGAGCGGCTCATGGCCGGCCTCCGGCTGCTTCCGGCGCGTCGGGCGGGCGGCGCCAGATGGGGCCGCGCTCAATCACCGGGTCGATCAGGCCCTCGCTCACCCACTGCACGTATTCGTAAGGGTCGAAGTCGCGGGCTTCCTGGCCCGGGTAGCCGATCGCGTCGCGCGCCTCGGGTGACAGGTAGTAGGCGGCGGCCGCGCAGGTGGTGAGCGCGCTGTAGGCGTCGAAGTCGACGCTGAGGTACTGCGCCAGCCGTTCCAACGAGAACGATTCTCCCAGGTCGCGGAGCGCCCGTGCCAGCGGCGCCGAGAGATCGGGCCGGGCCTCGAGCACTTCGTCGAGCAGCGCTGCCGAGACTCCGGCCTCGCCAGCAGAGGGCATCGCGTCAGTGCCGGGCAGCATCACCTCGGCAATACGGCCGAAAGCCGCCCGGGCAGCGTCTGCCAGCACGCAAGCGTTTGCGGTGGGTGCCCTGTTGTTCACGTTGTTGTCTTCTGATTTCATGGCGGTGCTCGCTCCGTCGCTCACACCGGCACCTTCTGGTTGCGCCGATTTGCGGCGAGGCGGTCGGCGGCCCGCAAGGCCAGCGCGCTGATCGTGCACGTCGGGTTCACACCCGACGACGTCACAAAGACGCTGCCGTCCACCACGTAAAGGTTGGCTACATCATGGGCTCGCTGATCGCGGTCCACCACCGACGACGCCGGCTCGTCGCCCATGCGGGCCGTGCCCATTAGGTGCCATCCGGCATAGCGGAGCATCCCGGCGCTGGTCACCTGACGTGCGCCGGCAGCCTCCATCGACTCCGCCGCGCGGGCCATGTGAAACTCCACGAGGCGCCTTGAGTTCTCGCCGAACCGGTAGCGCACGCGGGGCGCGGGAACTCCGTCGCAGTCGGCGAGGGTGCCGTCCAGCTCGACGCGGTTGCTTTCGTCGGGCAAGTCCTCAGCGAAGATCGCCCAGGTGGCGCCCCGACCGAAGGTGCGGGCCATCAGCTCGTGGTGCTCGGCGCCCCACACCTCCTGACCAGCCCGCATCGGTAGCACGTGATTGAGCGGTCCGCCCACCGGTGACAGCGCCCATTTGGCGCCCCGCACGAAGCCCCGCGACTCGTCGGTCTCGTAGAACTCGTAGCTGGTGATGCTGGCGCCGAACTGGCCCTGCCAGCTCTCTAGAGGCTCGTCGAACCAGCCGGTGACCACCGAGAACGGGTGCATCATCAACCGCTTACCCACCAGCCCGCTGGAGTTAGCCAACCCGTCGGGGTAGGCGCCGTCCGCTGAGAGCAGCAGCAGACGGGCCGTGCCCAGCGAGTTAGCCGCCAGGATCACCACCTCGGCGCGCTGGTGGTGCTCGGCGCCGGCGCGGTCGATCCACACGGCCCCGGTGGCCAGGCCCCTGCCGTTCATGGTGATACGGCGTGCCCGGGCTCCCGTGACCAGCCGCGCCCCTGCCGCGATGGCTTTCGGCCAGTGCGTCAGGTCGGTGGACGCCTTGGCGCCCTCGGCACAGCCGGAGGTGCACACGCCGCGCTGGACGCAGCGTCGCCGGCCGTCGTAGGACGCCGACAGGATGGCGTTGGGCTCGGGCCACCAGTGCCAGCCGAGCCGGTTATGGCCCTCCGCCACCAGCCTGCCGGCACGCCCCAGCGGCAGCGGCGGCAGCGGATAGTCGACGCCGTCGGGATAGGCGGGGTCGCCGCCGAGGCCCGACACGCCCGTCTGACGGTCGATCTCGTCGTAATAGGGCGCCAGCTCGAAATAGTCGATTGGCCAGTCGTCGGCGACGCCGTCCAGGGTGTGCACCCGGAAGTCGCTGGGCAGCATCCGAGGCCATGTGCCGGCGTAGATCACGGCGCTACCACCCACCGCGTTGAACATCAGCGGCGTGATGTCCGACGAATCCTCGTTGATCGGGTAGTCGGCGTCCAGGCCGCGCACGTTGGGGCTGGCCGACCAGCGCTGCCTGATGGCCAGCTCCCAATCACGCTCGGCTCCCCGGAAATCGTGGCGCGCCGGCCAGTCGCCCTGCTCCAGGCACACCACCGAGAACCCGCGCTCGCTCAGCCGCCGGGCCACCACCCCGCCGGACGCGCCCGCGCCGATGATCAGAACGTCGGCGGGTCCGGCGGATGCGGCAGGCTCGGGCAGGGCAGGGCTGGCGGTGCGCGCCACTTGGCAGGCCGGCTGCGGCTAACTGGCCGTCAGCGCAAGTCCTCGTTGGACATGCCGACTATCTCGTCGGCGTCCACAAGCAGGGTGGGCGCCTGGATGAAGTAGCCCTCACCGGTGCTGCCGGTGGTGAGGTACTGGTGGGCGACACTGGCCGTGAGCTGGCCCCAGGCGTAGCCGCGCAGCGCGATCGTGGCGTCCACGCCGTTGCCGGCGCGGATCTGGTCGAACACGTCGGGTTCGCCGTCGGTGCCGGTGATGAGGACCTCGGAGTGATCGAGGCCAGCCTCGTTCACAGCCTGAGCGGCGCCAAGCGCCAAAGCGTCGGAGTCAGCCCAGATGGCCCGCAGATCGGGGTTGGCGGTGAGGGCGTCCTGCGCCAGGCGCAGGCCTTCCTCCTGGGTGAACGACTGGGCGCTCTGGTCGAACACCAGGTCGATGCCGGGGTTCTCGTCCATCACGGCGTGGAAGCCCTCGCGGCGCTTCTCCACGTACTCGGATGCGCCGGGGCCGCCAATACGGGCCAGCATCCCCGAGCCGCCCATCTCGTCGATCATCCACTCGACCTGCAAGCGGCCCTCAGTGTCCCAGTGGGTGCCGATGAAGCCGATCTCCAGTGACTCGTCCTGCACGCGGTCTCCGGTGGAAAGGATCGGGATACCCGCCTCGGCGGCCGACCTGTAGGCGGGGACCAGCGCCTCGCGGTCGCCGGGCGAGGCGATAATCAGGTCGACGCCCTTGGTGACAAAATCCTCGACCTGAGCGACCTGGTCTTCGATCACGTATGCCGCGTCCGCTGCCTCAAAGTTCCAGCAGTTCTGTGCGCCGAAGTCGCGCAGGCCGGCCTCGAGGTCCCTGAAGTAGAGAATGAACGTGGCCAGGTTGGCGTAGGCCACGTCGTAGGTCTCGGCGCAGCCGCCCGCTTCGTCCGGGTCGGGTTCGGGCGCAGCGGTCGTCGGCGCAGCGGTGGTGGCAGTGTCGGTCGCTGAGTCGCTGTCATCGTCGTCGCTTCCGCAAGCGCCTGCGATCAGAACGATCGCGGCCAGCATGGCAAGCATCCTGAGGATGGATCTGCTCTTCATTGGGGTATTCCCTCCGTGGTTGGGGTGTGGGTCGATAAAGAGGAATCAGCTGGCCGGGAGAATCAGCCTTCGCGGGCGCCGGCGTGCTGGTCGGCGTGAGCCGGGTCGGCCTGTGCGCCGGTGCTGGCTGCGCGTGACGCCTCTCGGCTGGCGCGCGGTCGGGCTCGGCTTGGCAGGGTGCTTGTGAGGCGCAGCACCTTGCTGCGCACGAGGTTGGACGTCATCGCCAGCATGAACACCAGCCCGAGCCAGACGTCCTGCATGTTGGACGAGACGCTCAGCAGGTTCAGGCTGTTGCGGATCACACCGATAAGGATCACGCCGGCCAGAGTGCGCGGGATTGAGCCGCGCCCGCCGAACAGGTTGGTGCCGCCGAGCACCACGGCGGCCACCGCGAACAGCTCTGTGAGCTGCGCCGCGTTGGGCTGGCCCGACTCGACCCGGCCTAGCAACGTGAAACCAGCCAACACCACCGCCACACCACCGGCGAGGAACACACCTAGACGCACTCGGATGACGTTCACCCCGGCGCGGCGGGCCGCCTCGGAGTTGCCGCCCACGGCGTATACGTGGAAGCCGAAGCGTGTGTAGCGCAGCATGAAGTGATAGGCCAGCCCCGCCGCTGCAGCCACCCACACGGGCATCCGCAGCCCGAGCAGCTCATAAGACCAGAAATCACCCCAACGGTCGGGCAAGCCGCCGACGGTGTTGCCGGCGGTGATCTCGCGGGCGATGCCGCGGGCCATCACCAGCATCCCCAGCGTGGTGATGAACGACGGCACCCTTAGCACCGCGCTCACGAAGCCGTTGAACAGCCCTACAGCCGCGCCGGTGATCAGGCCCGCCGCCAGGCCGATCCAGATGCTGTCGTTGCGCACCATCACCTCGGCGGTGACCACGCCGACCAGGGCGATCACCGAGCCCTGCGACAGGTCGAGTTCGGCGGAGATGATCACCACGGTCATGCCGAACGCCGCAATGGCGAGGAACGAAGTCTGCAGCAGAATGTTCTCCAGGTTGCGGGTAGTGAAGAAAACGTCTGAGTTGAAGTTCATATAGACGCCGATGAGCACGATCAGCATCGGCGCGAAGCCGGCGTCGAGCAGCCACGGCAGCAGGCGGCCCACCCAGTGGTCTTCGCGGGTGCTGCTGACAGCTGACTGGCTCATCGGCACCTGGCCACAGCGGGCTTGCAGCGCGCCGACGGGATTGCAGAGTTCATACGGACGCTGCCGCGGGCTGGTGCCGGTGCCGGCGGCCGTGCTCGCGGCGCTGCCTGGCGATGCCTGCCGTGACGTGATCGATGAGGGCGTCGAGATATGAGCGGCCGGCCTCGGCGCTGGCGCCACGGGGATCGCCGATCACCCCGATGGCTGAGACTGCCGCCATCCCGTGCTCGCGCAGAGCAGCTCCGGCGAGGGCGGCTGGGCCTATGTAGCCCGGCTCGGCCAGGTCCAGGCGCACCAGGTCGGGACGAAGCAGGCACATGATGCTGGTCTCGAAATGCCCGGCGTGGGTGCCCACCCGATCAGGGTCGAGGCCCATCTCGACAGCGGCCGCGTGAACGGCGGCGCGCTGCTCCGGCCAGTCGGCGAAAGACGCCACTCGCCCGTCGAAGTCGGCGAGCAGCCGCTGCAGCGCGTCGGCCATCGAACCGGTGTTGCCCGCGTGGCCGGTCACCACGTAAGCGCAGCGGAAACCGTGGTCGAGCAGAGAGGCCACGGTGCCCGCTTGCATGTCGGCCAGAGCGGCGGCGCTCACAGAGGCTGTTCCGGCGAAGCCCAGGTGGTGTGGCGAGACACCCACCGGCAGGCATGGGGCAACGGCGCAGTTGCCGGCGCGTGCCGCGGCCTCAGCGGCGAGCGCGTCGGCGATTATCTGGTCGGTCGCCAAGGGCAGGTGTGGGCCGTGCTGTTCGAGAGCGCCCAGGGGGACAATCACGTCGAGCGGGCCGTCATCAAGCAGCCGGCCCACCTCACGGGTGGTCAGTGTCGCCAGCACCGGCGCAGCTGCGCCGGCTGGTGACCCGCCGGCTAGGGGCGAAACCGGCTCAGGCGTGGGCCAGGGCATCGTCGAGGTAGGTGGGCTTCTGCGGCCGGCCGGCGCCGATCACCACCTGCACCAGCGACTCGTCGTCGGTGTGGTTGCGCAGGCCGTGCATGATCCCGGCGGGCGCGCAGATCATCTCTCGCTCGCGCAGCACGGTGTCGACGATGGTGCCGTCGTCGTGCTCCCACCATGCGGTCAGCTCGCCCTTGAGCACGAAGAACACCTCCTCCACCTCGTGGGCGTGCGAAGGCGCCTCCGCGCCGGGCGGCATGATCATCACCGACAGAGTGAAGTTCTCCGCCGGAATCGTGCCCGGCTCGAAGTGCTTGCCGGTGATGCTGGCGCCCACCATGCGCACGTGGCACCGCTTGTAGGCGGGGTTGAGCTTGCCCTGGCCGGCGAAGGGCTCCCAGTCGGGTGTCTTGGCGCTGAAGCGCTGGACGTGCTCGTCGAAGTCCTGCTCGGTGAAGTTGCTGGACATATCGGCCTCCTCTCTGCGTGGCTCTGCTGTGCATGGATCGGCTCTGCGGGGCTCGTAGGCAGCGGGCAACCCAGCCGCCAGAATATCACAGTCATAAGAATATTAGCGCCAAGATAACTCGGCCTGTCGAGCCGTGTGACGGTGGGTCAAGCCACGCGACGGTGGGTAGCGGTGTTACTCGGGGACTGCCGCACCAGCGGCTCTGAGTTTTGCGGTTCTGAGTTGAGTTCTGCAGTCGCTGTTGAGTCTCGTGACGGCAGATGGTGCGTTATTCGAGTTCGACAATCTCAAGGAGCTGCTTGTAATCTTCTTGAAGCAGCAGAGTATCCCGCGTTGCGGGTGCCAAGCGGACAGTTTCCTCCACCTGACGCTTGGCAGTATCAAGATAGGTGATGTCTCGCAGTGCGACCAACTGATAGAAGTATGCGAGATCAATACTTGATCTCCAGTTCTGAGGTTCTGTCTTGAAGAGCTGCTCGTTTTCTGATTCAACAGCGAGAATCGCCTCAGCTAAATCAGATTCTGACAGCTCAACAACTTCAGTAGTAGCCCGTCGTGTAAGCAATGTTCTAGGGAAGTTAGCGAGGGGCGGGAACCTATTAATAGCATCCCTCAGATGTTCGTCTGCTTCATACCAGGAAAGAGCATTGACTCCGGTACCTGCTATTTGAGCTGCCCGGTAAAGTTTGAGATTATAGTTGTACAACACCAATACTGCAAGACAGATGATGGCAGTGCTCAGCAGAGCTGATCCCACAGGTTTTTGCAAGATTCGTCGAACTGTGGCCAGCCGAGCCGCAAGCAGCTGAATCGTGGCCAATGGCATCGCCGATCGTGTTGCGGCACGGTCATCGGCAGCACCGCGTAGCCAGCGCTCATTCGACACTGCGTATGCTGCCAGCAGCGCGAACAGCATGTTTGTTGTCGAATGATCGACTTGAAATATGCTCTGTGTAAAGAAAGCCAGCAAGGCGGCACCGATTGCCAAAACTAGCAAATCGTCGGGTGACCGGCTGCGCCTGAGGGATCGGTATAGAACATAAATGAGTGCCGACCAAACAAGCAGGTAGCTCAGCAGGCCGAGTAGGCCTTTCGTTACCAGTTCTTGCATCAGCTTGTTGTGCGCATGGTCAAAATACCCGAGCTTTACATCCTCAGCATTCTTGACATGCCTTCCCCAGGCGATCAAATAGTTTTCAGTTCCCCAGCCGAGTATCGGTCGTTCCTTGAAGGCATTCACATCCGCTTCGAGTGCCTCTGTTCGCTTAGTTGCACTGAAATCGGCGCCAGTTCTACCCAGTTGGTCAATGCGTTGCAGCATCCTACTCGACTCGATCACCGGATCCAATACTGCGGTGAACCTGGAGATAGTGAGCAATGCTGAAGCCGCGAGCGTCGCGGCCAACAATAAGAATGCCACGCGGCGCACTGTGCCTGGTACGCCGAGCAGGATGTACCCCACGGAGAGGGTGGCAAACCCGGCACCCAGACCGAGGAGAGCGGAGCGCGCAGTTGTTAGCCACAGGCACCATAGGCACAACAGCGTGGCAGCGATCCAGAGAGCCTGAAGCAATCGCGCAGACGCAGTCGGCGCAGCCCGACGTCCAGCTCTGCGCCGGTTCTTGAATTTGCGGTTCTGGCGGCGTTGTGCACCACTAGGTGTTCGGGCACCAGCCAGAGAGTGGACCACGAGCCCGACACCTGTGATCGCGCTGACCGCAGTGTAGGCGCCAAGATAGCTGGAGTTGCCCAGAGTAGACGAGAGGTGGTTACTATTGCCGATTGTCTTTATATCGGAAACGCCGAAGTGATCGACAAGCCCTAACCCGCAGACTGTGGCCGCGACTGCGAGATTAATCGTCAGCAGCGCTTTCCATGCCGACATATTGCGGAACACAGACCCAGCGATCACAATGAAGGCAAGCCAGTGAGCCTGGTCTATCACCCCTTGCATGCGCTCGTAGGTTGACCAAAGGCTTCGCACATGGCTTACGCCTGTGAAGCCTGCGATGAGCGAGATCAACAGCCATATGAGCCCGGCGGAGACGATGAGGGATTTGGCCGGGCGGTGCTTAGGATTGCGCCATATCAGGATCAGCCATGCAGCGAACGTGACCGTGATTACGGATCTGGCGAAGAGGGCCTTGCCTACGATATACGGGGACAGAGTGCTGCGGCTGACGATCAAGGGTGTCAGCAGCACTGTCGCCGTCCCGAGCCTTACCAGCCATAACAGAAGCGTCTCGTTGCCGACTCGATTGCTTGTACGGGCCGTGCGTGTCGCGTTCACAGCATTTTCCGGCTTCTGCCGGCTGTAGATGTGAGTGTGTTCACGGAGTTCGCCTTGTTGAGTGGGCCGTGGCGTTCATCGTGAGCGCCGATCGGCAAGTGTTCAGGTGTCGCTGACTCGGGGGTCGTCGCGTTTACCAGTATGCCGTGAAGGACAGCGGGTGGTGACCTGAATCACGGGCTGGCCGAGTCGGTCGTGATGAAGCCAGGTGGTGGCGAGGCCAAGTCGTGGCAGTGGTTGGGTTGTGTTGCGGTTAGAACTTGTCGGCTATTCGGATAGCCAGCACCGATCCGATCACAGCGAAAGCGGAGACGACCGTCCACATCAGCGGATAGCCGGACTTTTCGATCAGCCAGCCTGTCAGCAGCGGAGCGGTGAACACGCCGACGTAAACGCCCATCTGCGTGATGCCGGTAGCGGCTCCGGCTCCGTCGGGGTTGGTGCGCACTATCCCGAAATTGGTAAACACCGGCCAGATCCAGCCGCCGCCGAACGCCAGGAACGTGGCCGCGATGTGGATGCCTGGCGCTCGTAGAGCCAGCAGCGCCATGCCCGCCGAGCCTGCCAGCCCCGTGAGGCCTGCCAGCCGGAACGGCGCCATCCGCATCGTGTCGGAGCGCCAGCCGCTGATCAGTCTCAGCGTCACACCTGTGGCGGCGCCCAGACCGAGGAACAGACCCGCCGGCCCCGGCCCCATCCCCGCGTCCACTGCCGAGCCGACGGTCCAGGCGTTCAGAGCGCCGGCGGTGAAAGCCAGGAACACGCCCACGATCGCGGCCACCACCAGAGTGCTGAACGACGACTCCGTGGTCGAGGCGGCGCGGGCACTGGGAGCCGCGGGCGAATGCAGTGACACCTTGCGGATTGCGATGAGGGCGCCGAGGGCCAGGATGGCGCCGATCACGTAAGCCCAGCGCCATCCGACGGTCAGCGCCAGCGACGGCACGGCGAACCCGGCGAGCAGTGAGGCCGTCGGCATTCCGGACTGCTTGAACGACACGGCCAGTCCGAGCCGCGCAAGCTCAGCGCGGGCCAAGGCGAGGTTGACGGCCGTCTGGTTGGCGGCATTGGCGAACCCGGCCACCGCCAAGAATGCCGCCACGGCGACGAACGACCGGGCGGTCGCCGCCAGCGTGAGCTGCGTGAGGGCCGACACGGCCAGGGCGGCTGTGATCTGGTTGAGCGGACCGATCCGCTGAGCGAGGCGGCCCAGCAAGATCGATCCCACGGTGGCGGCCAAGAAGAACGACCCCAGGCCCCACCCGTAGATCGCTTCGGACACCTGGAACTCGTCGCTCACCTGCACCGAGAGCGCGCCGATCAGAAAACCGGGGAAGATCGTCGACACTGTCGACATGACGGTCGCTGTGACGACCGCACCCGAACTCGGGCCTCCTCGTGGCGTCCCGGTGCTCGGAGCTGGTTCCGGACTCAGCGCCGCCCCTCGACTCGCCACTCACGCCGGCGGCCGGACGCTGGGCTCATACCGGGATTAGCTCGAAGGCGACCGCCAGCTCGGCTCCCAACAGCGATCCGGCACTGGAGCAGGCCTCGCGCAGAAAAGACTCCGGCTCGAAGCTGCCATCACCGAGACTGTCGATGTAGGTGCGGTGGCACTCCAGCGAGGCCACGCCCGCGTCGAAGCTGTCTGTCACGTCCACCCCGTGGGTCGGCGCCGGAGAGCCGGCGTAGGCGATCCAGCGAACGCCGCTCCATGGATCGCCGGCGCCGGAGAACAGCCAGCGGTTGGCAGCGTCACGCGCCGCGTCTGGCAGCGCCCGGCCCAGCTCACGGTGATCTGTGTGATTCCACGGCCCGCTCTCACCCCAGCGATCTCTGTAGTTCGACCCGATAATCACCTCGGGTCGATGTCGTCGAATGGCCGCGGCGAGGTCGCGCCGTAAGCCGATCCCGCCGACCACCAAACCGTCGGGATGGTCGAGGAAATCCACCACGGTCACCCCGACGGTTTCGGCGGCGGCGATTTGCTCGTCGGTGCGCAGCGGGCCTGTCTGTTCGGGGGGCATCGAATCGATCCCGGCCTCGCCACGTGTGGCTAACACATAGCGGACGTTCTTGCCGCGCTTCGTCCAGCGGGCGATGGCCGCGGAAGCGCCGTACTCGAGATCGTCGGGGTGGGCGACCACAGCGAGGGCGCGGTCCCAGTCCTCGGGTAGCACGGCGAGCACACCGAATCCTACCGCCGCAAATCGGGGTAGCTTGCGAGCCGATCCGATGCCAGATGCCTATGACTCCGTGGTGATCGTTTCGTTCGGCGGGCCCGAAGGCCCCGACGATGTGGTGCCTTTCTTGCGCAACGTCACCGCCGGCCGTGGCGTGCCCCGCGCCCGGCTGGAGGCCGTCGTCCGCCAGTATGAGCACTTCGACGGGGTCAGCCCGCTCAACGCGCAGTGTCGCCGGCTGCAGGAGGCGCTGGTCGCCGAGCTGCGCCGGGCTGAGCTCGATCTGCCCGTGTACTGGGGCAACCGCAACTGGCGGCCGTATCTCGTCGACACGGTGGCGGAAATGGCCGCCGCCGGGCGCCGCCGGGCGCTGGCGCTGGTCACCTCGGCGTATTCGTCGTACTCGGGCTGTCGTCAGTATTTGGAGGACATCGAGGCGGCCCGAGCCGCTGTCGGCCCGGACGCGCCGGTGATCCACAAGGTGCGAGCCTTCTATGACCATCCCGGGTTCGTCGAACCGTTCGCCGACGCGGTCGAAGAGGCGTGGTGTCGGCTCCCCGGCGGCCCCGGATCGCCGGCACGGCTGGTGTTCACCGCACATTCGATTCCGACGGCGATGGCGGCCGCCTGCGACTACGAGCGCCAGCTTCGGGTGGCGGCCCGGCTGGTGGCCGAGCGTGCGCCGCGGCCGCGCGGGGCGGCTGAGGCGACCTGGGATCTGGTGTGGCAGAGCCGCAGCGGCCCGCCGTCGGCGGAGTGGCTCGAACCCGACGTGAACGACCATCTGCGGGCCATCACGTCCGAGTGCGATCAGGCGGTGCTGGCGCCGATCGGCTTCGTGTCCGACCACATGGAGGTGCTTTGGGATCTCGACGTCACCGCGGCCGCCTCTGCTGCAGACGCTGGAATCGCCATGACCCGTGCCGTGGCTCCCGGCACTGGCCCCGCCCCGCGCTTCGTCAGCATGTGGCGCGAGCTGATCGAGGAGCGCGTCAAGGGCGTTCCTCGGCAGGCGCTGGGCTCACTCGGCATCGCTGCCGACAGGTGCTCTTCGGCCTGCTGCCCGCCGTCCGGCTGAGCCGAGCGGGTCGATGAGGCTGCCACCGGAAGGGGGCGGCCTTGGAGGCTGCTGACGGCCTGGGGCGGCCTTGGAGGCTGCTGACGGCCTGGGGTGGCCTTAGAGGGTGTTGGTGTTGACTAGGACGGGCCTTAGAGGTAGTTGACGTTCGTGCCGAGCTGGACGTAACGGCGGGGTGCCATCTCGGCGATCATGCGAGCCCCGAGCCGCTCAGCCTCATCGAGCAGAGCCTCCTCGTCGATTGTGAGCAGACGTCCCTCGTGCACCGTGAGCCGCCCGGCCACCATCACCGACTCGGCGTCGGTTCCCACCCCGTAGCGGACCAGCGTCGCCACCGGGTCGGTCGAGGGGGTGAGCCGCACATTGTTGGCGTTGATCACGGTGATGTCGGCCGACTTGCCCACCTCCAGCGACCCGATCTCGTCGTCCCACAGCAGCAGCCGGGCCGCGTCGATGGTGCCCATCTCGAAGGCGTCTGCAGTGGAGAAGCCGTAGGGATCAAACAACGGCATGGCGGCCTGGTTGTGCATGATGTACGCGATCCGCATCAGCTTCAGCACGTCGTTGATGATGGTGTCGCACCCCAGGCCCACGGTTATTCCCCTCGACCGCATCAGCGGCACCCGGGTGACGGCCGACATGATATCGGTACACACCACCGGGGCGTGGGCCAGCTTGGCGCCGGCGGAGGCCATCAGGTCGATCTCCCGGTCGGTGGTCAGCATGGCGTGGATGGCCACCAGCCGCTCGGTCAGCGCCCCAATCGAGGCCAAGTGCTCGAGGGGACGGCGGCCGAAAAGCGAGACGCTGAGCTCGATTTCCTCGCGGTCGCGGTTGATATGGGTCATCACGCCGGTGTTCCAGCGCCGGGCCAGGTCGTCCGTGGCCAGGTAGCGCTCGTCTGAGCACGACGGCACGCCCAGATTGTGAACCCAGGGCCGCAGCCGGCCTTGGCCCTTCTCGAACCACTTGGCGAAGAATTCCTCGGTGTAGGCCAAGTCGTCGGCCAGCGCCGCCGGGTTGTCGCGGTACCACGACTTCTCTGTGATCTGCTCGTAGTTGCCGGCCAGCCGGGATTCGCGGTCCCACATGCCTCGGGCCAGCGCGCAGCGGATGCCGGTCTCCATCACAGTCTCGGCGATCGGCTCCTCATGGGCGACGGTACAGGTGGTTTCGGTCATGGTGGTGACCCCGGCCCGCAAAAGCTGAGCAAAGGCCACCAGAGCGCTGACCCTCACGTCGTCGGTGCTCTGGATCGCCTCAGCCGGGATGTAGATGCGGTAGATGTTGGGAAAGTCCTCCACGGTGCTCTCCCGGCACAGTGCCTGGGCGATGTGGTTGTGACAGTCGATCAGCCCAGGGATCACATAACGTCGGGCGCCGCCGATGCGCTTAGCGTTGGGGTGGCGGCGGCGAAGGTCGGCAGCCTTGCCGATTTCGGCGATCCGGTCGCCGGCCACGGCTACCGAGCCGTCGGAGATCACCCGCCGCCCGGGGTCCATGGTCACGACCGTGCCTTCCACCAGCATCGTCACCGGAGGCCCCTCGGCCGCCCCCGCTGAGGACGTGGCCTCACCAGGCGCTGTGGGTCGACTGACTCCGTTCATGGCGCTCCCTTCATGCGACGGGGCTCTGTGCCGCGGTCGGCGGCGTTCTGGGGGGCCGGGTCGAGCACAGCGTCGCAGATCGCTTCAGCCGCGTGGCGCGGCTGCCCGCTCGGCCAGCAGGAATTTTCGGATCTTGCCGACGCTGGTGCGCGGCAGCTCGTCGATCAGCGTGATTTCACGGGGCCGCTTTGACTTCGAAAGGCGCTGCTCGCACCAGGCTTCCAGCTCTGCGACCGTCGGTGGCGCAGCCGCGTCAGCGGCCACCGCGAACGCCACCGGCACCTCGTCACGGATCTCGTCGAGCCGACCGACCACAGCGGCCTCAAGCACCTTCGGGTGCTCCGACAGCTCCGCCTCTACCTCCACGATGGACACGTTCTCGCCGGCGACTTTGAGCACGTCGGAGTGGCGCCCATCAAAAAAATGCCGCCCGGTGCTGTCGCGCAGGGCCCGGTCACCGGTGAGGAACCAACCACCGCGGAAGCTGGCCGCCGTAGTTTCGGGGTCGTCGAGATAGCCGGCGAACAGCGTGACTCCGGGCTCGCCGCGCACCGCGACCTCGCCCACGGCGCCCGCAGGCACCGTACGACCGTCGCTGTCCAGCACGTCCACTTCGCAGCCGGGCGTGACGCGGCCCATCGATGACGGGTCGGGGTCGGCGGCCTCGTCGGTGAGAACAGCAGGGATCGTCTCGGTCATGCCGTAGAGCTGGCGAGGGCGGCAGCCGAACCAGTCCGTGACGGTGGCGAACTGGTCTGCGGAGATGTTCTGGGCGAACCAGCAGTGGCGCAGTCGCAGCCGATGGCGCAGGTCTTCATCGGGCGGGGTGCTGCGGGCCAGGATCATGCGGATCGGTGCCGCGAACAGGCTCGCGCAGGTGGCCGAGCGGCGTGCCGCCTGGCGCAGGAAGCCCGAGGCCGAGAAGGCCGGCATCAGAGCGATGCTGGCACCAGCCCAGATCGCCGAGGCGAACGAGTAGTACTGCGCGTTGGCGTGAAACAGCGGCAGCACCACGAGCTGGCGGTCGGCCTCAGACAGCGCGCACGCCTCGGCCATCGCCTTGCCCGCGAAGGCGTAGTTCGCTTGAGTCACCTCCACGCCTTTGGGCCGGCCCGTGGTGCCCGAAGTGAACATCACCGCTGCCCTGTCGCGCAGGCCCGGCGCTGCGCCGGCTGCTGCCCGGTCGCGCAGGCTTGGCGCTGCGTGGCCCGGGCTGTTGAAGGGCGTCAGCTCGACGTCTGCCTCCTCGACGGTGATCACGGCCATCTCGGTGCCGGCAGCTCCGGCCTCGGACACCGCGGTTTGGTACGCGGCTGCCCTGGCAGCCGAGCACACGCCCACCGCAGGGCGTGTGCGCTCAATGTGGCCCTTCAGCTCCGGAGGGGCGCCCATCGGATCCGACGGGACGATCCAGGCGCCTATGCGCACCGCGGCCAGCCACACGGCCACGAAAGTGGGCGAGTTGGTAAGCGCCAGGTGAACGGCACGGCCCGGCTTGGCGCCCAGCCCCGCAAGCGCCGCGGCGACGCGGTCTACCACGGCGTCGAACTCGCCGTAAGACCAGCGGGCCGCTTCGGCATCGGGTGTTTCGAAGATCAAGAACGGCGCATCGGGGTCGGCCGCGACAGCATCGTCCCATACGGACGCGAAAGTCCGGGGATCAGCCCAGCCCGCCACGGCTCAGGCGCCTCCCCTCACGGCTCAGGCGCCTCCGGAGGGAGGCCGAATCCAGTCCGTCAGGCCCGCCACAGCTCAGACTCCGGTGCCGGTGAGAACATTCTCATAGCCGGTGCCGCCCGCGTTGCCCGACTCTTGCGGCTCGCCGTATCCGCCGCCGCCCGGCAGCTCCAGGCGCACGGTGTCGTCGGGCGTCAGCGTCAGGCGGGCCTGCGTGGTGACCGGCTCGCCGTTCACCTTGAACGTCCCAGCCGCGCCCGGCTCGCCACCGAAGATGCCCTGCGGCGGGTCGGTGAGACGGCTCGTTACGGCGTTCAGCTGCCACGGCCGGGCTGTGTCAACGACGAACTCGATCACCTGGCCCAGGCCGCCGGTCTGCGCGCCGCCGCCGCCGGAGCCGGAGCGCAGCGCCTTACGCAGGAACCGCACCGGCGCGGAGGCCTCCACCACCTCAATCGGCACAGCCGACACGCCGGTGGGGTACGAGCAGGCGTCGAGCCCCGGCTTGGAGGCCCGAGCCCCGACCCCACCCGCGTAGGTGAACATCGCGGTGATGAACGGGCTGCCGTCGTCGTGGTGGCCGTTCACCTGCATCGTCCACACTGCTCCGGCGCCCTCGGCCATCGACTCGGCGGGCCTCACCTGTGCCAGTGCCTTGAGCAGAGCGTTGGGTAGGAACATGCCCACCACGTGGCGTGCGGTGCCCGGCTGCGGCAACACCGCGTTGACTATCGAGCCCTCCGGCGCCGACAGCCTGATCGGCGCCAGGCTGCCGTGGTTGTTGGGAATACTGGGGTTGAGCACCGAGCGCACCGTGAACGTGGTATAGGCGTGGGTGTAGTTGCGCACGACGTTGATGCCCCACGGACTGGCCGGGCTGGAGCCCTCGTAGTCGACGGTGATCTCCCCCGCCTCTGGGTCGACGTCTAGGGCGCACACGATGTCCACCCGGCTGCCGTCCACCAGATCTAGCACCGCGGCGCCGTCGTAACGTCCCGGCGCCAGTTGCGCGATGCTCGACCGGGTCGCGGCCTCGGAGCGCTCAATGATCTCATCGGCGAGGTCTTCGATGTCGTCGAGGCCGTGAGCGTCGCACAGCGCGGCCAGTCGTTGAGCGCCCACTTCACCTGAGGCCATCTGGGCGTGCAGGTCGCCGGCCATGTGGTCGGGCTGTCGGACGTTCGACAGAATGAACCGCCACACGTCGGGGTTGCGCTCACCGATGCTCGGCACCCTGTCCGCCGTGCCGTGCCCGTCACCGTGCGCATCGTTGGCGTGGCCGTCGCCGCCCTCGCCGCTTCTCGTCAGCTTGCAGATCGGGATCCACAGCCCCTCTTCGAAGCAGTCCCGGCCGCCCGCACCGATTCCGTAGCCGCCCACATCGGTGTGGTGGATCGTTGATCCGAAGAGCGCGATCAGCTTGGGTTCGCCCCCTCCGGCGGGTCTCCGCCAGGCGGGCACCAGCACGGTCACGTCGAGCAGTTGGCCCGCCGTCTTGTAGGGGTCGTTGGTGATGAGCACGTCACCGGGCTTCAGCGACTCCACCGGAAAGTCCGCCAGCATGTTCGTGGCGCCGATGGCCAGACTGTTGATGTGGCCGGGCGTGCCCGTCACGGCCTGGGCGACCATCCGCCCTCTGCGGTCGAACACCGCGTTGGCCAGGTCGCCGGCCTCTCGCACGATCGGGCTGAACGCGGCGCGTTGCAGGGCCCGGGCCTGCTCGTTGACGGTTGAGATCAGCGACTGCCACAGGATCTCCATCTCGACGGGATCGAAGACCATCCGGCCCCGGCCCTCGTGCTCGGCTTGCCGCCCGTGCCGCCGACGGGCACCGGCGCGCACGTTGGGGCGGCGCTCGGCGCGCACCGCGATCAGGTTGCCGTCGGGGGCCACCTCTGCGTTCCAGTCGGGGCGGATCACCGTGGTGGTCTCACGCTCTTCCACGATGGCCGGCCCCTCAATGGCCGCTCCGGGCGCGAGGTCGGCGCGGCGGTACACCGGAGTGGGCACCGGCGCGGCGGACTCGAACATCACAGGCCTCGTCGATATCACCACCGGAGCAGGCGTCTCGCTATGGCCGGACGCCGTCTGCTGTCCGTGGTGTGCGGCCGTCTCTACGCGGGGCGCATAGGCGGAGAGCCGCCAGGTGACGGCCTCGACGGCCACGTCGGGAATAGTCATGCCGTAGACGTTGCGGTACTCGCGCTCGAACGCGTCCCGCACCTCATCATCGCTGGCGGGCCATGTTTCACCCTCGCCCACCCAGACGGTGATCTCGTTTCCCTGGCCTTCGTAGCGGGCGTCGATCCCGTAGCGGAACCGCACGTCCGCGGCTGGCACACCCGCGTCGGACAGCACACGCCGGCCCTCGCCGCGAAGCTCGTCCAACAGCGTGTCCCGCTCAACGTCTGCCACCTTGTCGAGGCGGCGAGGCATCGAGCGGGCCAGGTCGATGCGCACCGGCGACACCAGCGCCCCGAACGCCGAGAGCACACTGGCGTTCACCGGGAATATCACACGGTCGCTCTCGAGCATCTCTGCCACGCCGCAGGCGTGAACGGGGCCGGCGCCCCCGAAGGCCACCAATGGCACGCCCCGCAGGTCGACGCCCTGCTCCACGCCGTGCATCCGGGCGGCGTCCGCCATGTTCTGGTTGACCACCTCATGGATGCCGGCCGCGGTGTCGGCGGCCGGCAGGCCCAGCCCGTCGGCAAGCGCCTGCGTGGCTGCGGCGGCGAGGCTCGCGTCGAGGGGCATGTCGCCGCCGAGGAACGCGTCCGGGTCGAGCAGCCCGAGCACCACGTCGGCGTCGGTCACCGCGGCGCCGGCTCCCCCGCGGGCGTAGCTGGCGGGCCCCGGATCGGCGCCCGCCGACTCCGGCCCCACCTTGAGCAGTCCGAACTGGTCGAGACGGGCGAGCGACCCGCCGCCGGCGCCGATCTCCACCAGGTCAACCGACGGTACCGACACCGGCAGGCCCGAGCCCTTCTTGAAGCGGTAGACGCGCGCCACTTCGAAGGTGTTGGTGAGCGTCGGCTCGCCGCCGTCGATCAGGCAGGCCTTCGCGGTAGTGCCGCCCATGTCGAAGCACAGCAGGCGGCTCTCGCCGAGCTGCTCCGCCAGCCAGGTGCCGGCCAGCGCGCCCGCCGCCGGTCCCGACTCCACCAGCCTTATCGGGTTGCGGGACGCATCGGCGGCCGACACCACGCCGCCGTTAGACAGCATCATCAGCACGGCGCCCCCGAAGCCAGCCTCGGTGAGCCATTGCTGCAGCTCGTCGAGATAGGGGCCGATTATCGGTATGGTGGCCGCGTTGCATGCCGCGGTGACCATGCGCGGGTACTCGCGGATCTGCGGCGACACCTCTGCTGAGCAGCACACCGGCACGTCGAGGTCGCGGCGCAGGCGGCTGGCTACGGCCCGCTCGTTAGCGGGATTGACGTAGGAGTTCAGAAGGCAGACCGCCACCGCCTCCACCTCGGCGGCCTGCAGCCGGGCGGACAGCTCGGCAAGGGCGTCGTCGTCGGGCTCGGTCAGCACCCGCCCCGTGGCTGCGGTGCGCTCCTCGAGCTCGAACGTCAGCTCCGGGCCGACTGGCGGACGTGCGAACTCGATCTGCAGGTCGTACATGTCGTAGCGGTGTTCGTCGCGGATCAGCAGCGTGTCGCCGAAGCCCGCGGTGGTCACCAGCGCCGCTCTGCCCGTCTTGCCCTCGATCAGAGCGTTGGTGATCACCGTGGTGGCGTGGACGATTGGTGCGGTTATCTCCGCGGGGGTGACGCCGGCCTTGGTCAACAGGCTCTGCACGGCGGTGCGCACGCCGTCGAGCAGCGCTGCGGGCGTGGTGAGGGTCTTGTCCACCATCACATGGCCGGTTCGGGCGTCGAGCAGCACTACATCGGTGAACGTCCCGCCGACGTCGACGGCAAGCCTCCAGTCGCGCTCAGTCACGTAGCAGGCCCTTTCAGGCGTGCGCCGTGCGCGCGGCCGCCATTGTTCAGCCGTCGGCTAGGTCGGCCCGGGGCGGGGCGAACACGTCGAGGATCCAGCACTCGCCGTACTCGTCGTCGCCGATGAACACCGAGTCGCCGTGCCATACCGAGCGCGGTGCCAGGTAGACATCGCCGGCGCTTAGCACCACCCGCTCGTCGTTGTCGCCGTCGGGCCCGATGCGGAAGTCGAGCTTGCCCCGCATGATGATCCCGAGCTGCTCGTTGTCGGCGTGATTGTGCAAAACCGAGCCGACGGCACCGCCGTTGATGCGCCAGAAGCAGAGCTGGAGGTACTCGCCGGTGATCACTCGCCGCCGGAAGCCGGGCCTGGCCGTTTCAATGAAGGCGTCGTCTTCCAAGAAGTGGCAGTACTGGTTGGAGAATGCGTCGGCAACGCTCAAGCGGGGCTCCTTCTAGGCGGCGGGCACATGCGGCATGGTCTGGCTGGCAGCCGAAGTCGGCTGGCGGTGGGGGCGAAGTCAGGCCAGCGCCGCGAACCGGGCCTTGTCGGCGTTGATGTTTAACGGGCGGATTATCGCCTCGTTTTCCTCGGTGCCCCAATGCTCGGGCGGCACCAGCCACATCACCTCGAACTCCAGCCCGTCCGGGTCTTTGGCGTAGAGGCTCTTGTTGACGCCGTGGTCGCTCTCGCCCACCAGCGCTCCGGCCTGCGTCAGCCGCCTGCGCATCTCGGAGAGTTCGTCGAGCGAGCCAACCTCCCAGGCGATGTGGTACATGCCCACAGTCTGCCTCCCCGCCTGCGACGGGCCGGCACCGCTGCCGATGGAGAAGAACGCGATGTCGTGGTGGTTCTCCGACGCCGGGGCGCGCATGAACGCGAACCTGCCGGGGTTGTCGATGATCGTGCGGAACCCGAGCACCTCCGAGTAGAACTGCTGGTGACGGCGGCTGTCGCGCACGTACAGCACAGCATGGTTCATTCCGGAGATCATGGCATCGCCTTCCTCTCTAGCAGCGCCCGGCTATTCACAGCACGAGCCTACGCCCTTGGGAGCCGGTCGCCTCAAGCTGCCTAATCCTGATTTCTGTCTTTAACCAATGAGTTCTTGACGATGTCCGAACGATAGGTCAAGTTATTGAGTGTACAGTTCGGTGACAGGATCGTATAAGGATCCCTACACCGGATGATGTATCAAAATACTACTCACGCATTGACAAAATATTGCTCATGTATTGAACTGTCAGCGACATATTGTGGCTAATAGTAATATTGTGGCTAATAGTAGTTGGACCGACGAGGGCGAAGTGCTAGAAGCGTACATGACCTATCGGACCCAAGCCCTCGAACGCAAAGTCAAGTCATCACTGCAGAAGGCCAAGTCCAACCCCGAGCGCTAGCGTTTGGCCGTGGCCTCCGTGCCCGACGACCCCTGCGAAGCGCCCGTGTGCTCTACTGGTGCTCCAGATGGTGGAGCCCTTTGCCGACGTGACCTTGCACTTCGCGCAGACCGAGGTGCCTCTTAAGGTGGCTGATCTGATCGCATATGCCGGAGATCCGTGTTGAGCACCGACTACAAGCCGAAGCTGATCGAGGTTGCTCTGCCGTTGGCTGAGATCAACGCTCAAGCGTCACGAGAAAAGTCGATCCGGCATGGTCACCCTTGCACGTTGCACTTGTGGTGGGCGCGCAGACCGCTGGCGGCTGCAAGGGCGGTGATCTGGGCATCGCTGGTTGATGACCCGTCGGGCGACGAGTCGCTGAGCAAGCAGCAGCAAGAGGCGGAACGGCAGCGGCTTTTTGGGATTCTTGAGCGGCTGGTGGTGTGGGAGAACTCCAACGACCCGCAGGTGCTTGGCGAGGCAAAGGCCGAGATAGAGCGCTGCTTCCCGGACGGTCCGCCACCGATCCTTGATCCGTTCGCGGGGGGGGGGGGTCTATCCCTTTAGAGGCACAGAGGTTGGGGCTCAAGGCTCTATCAGGCGATCTCAACCCGGTAGCGGTGCTGATCCAGAAGGTGATGATCGAGATCCCGTCACGCTTCGCGGGCCAACCTCCAGTGCATCCGGATCTTCAAAACGAGATGGCCACCTGGGAACGAGCACAGGGACTGGCAGCCGACGTGGCGGCTTACGGGCGCTGGATGCGAGACCAAGCCGAGAAGCGGATCGGGCACCTCTACCCCAATGCCATCGGCCCCAACGGAGAGAAACTCACGCCGATTGCTTGGATCTGGGCGAGAACGGTCGAGTCGCCTGATCCGGCCTGGGACGGGCATGTTCCGCTTGTGGCGTCGTGGTACCTCGCTAAGCGGAGGGGCAAGCCGCCCGTTTGGATCGAGCCGGTGATCGACCGGGACGCTCAGACAATTTCCTATGCGGTCCGAACCGGCGGCGAGCCAACCCTAGATCGCACGGTGGACCGCGGAGGCGGGCGCTGTATCGCCACTGGCGCGAGCATGCCCTTTGACTACATCCGCTCGGAGTTTCAGGCGGATCGCAGCGGCCAGCAACTCATGGCGGTTGTCGCTGAGGGAGAACGGGGGCGTGTCTATTGTGGGTCGACCGTGGTCGACAGCGAAGCGGCCTCGGTCGACCACGCTATGGATCTGGGGCAGATTCCTTCCAATCCTCGAGACTTCAAGACCCCGAATTACGGCATGGACCGCTGGGAGCAATTGTTCACTCCGCGGCAGAGGACGGCACTAACCACATTCTCTGCTCTGTTGCCGGAGTTGCGGGAGATGGTGGAAGGCCATACGACAGCCGCGGGAATGGCTGTTGACAGGGTGCGGCTGCGTGACGGCGGTTCAGGAACAACGGCGTATACGGATGTGGTGGTCACGTGTTTGGCGTTCGCTGTCGACAAGTGTGCGGATTACTGGTCGACGATCTGCACCTGGCACAACACAGGCGAGAAGATACGCAACACGTTTGGGCGGCAGGCGATTCCGATTACCTGGGACTTCGCGGAAGCCAACCCGTTCTCGGGTTCGACCGGGAACTGGATAGCGATGGTCGACTGGGTCCGAAAGGCCGTGGAGCGCCTCCCGGCGTCGGTGGCGGGTGAGGTGATCCAGCGTGACGCCAGGGCGAGGGTTCGGGAGAACCCCGGCGCGGTGGTCTGCACTGATCCGCCGTACTACGACAACATCTCCTATGCGGACCTGTCGGACTTCTTCTACGTTTGGCTGCGCCGCAACCTTTGCGATGTTTGGCCTGATGAGTGCGCCACTCTGCTGACTCCCAAGGCCGACGAGATGGTCGCCAACCGGTACCGGGCCGGGTCGAAACAGAAGGCCGAGGCACATTTCGAGACAGGGATGGCGGGGTTTATGGCCGAGGTCGCCAAGGCTGCGGCCCCGGATGTGCCGGCAACGATCTTCTACGCCTACAAGGCGACCGAGACCAGCGGCGGCGGGGTCCGTTCCACCGGTTGGGACACGTTCCTGCAGGGCGTGGTGGATGCCGGGCTGCGGGTGAGTGCCACCTGGCCCATGCGCACGGAACTGAACAACCGGATCCTCGCTTCGAAGAGCAACGCTTTGGCGTCGTCGATCGTGCTGGCCTGCCGGCCTCGTCCAGTGGGGGCATCGTTGGGGTCCCGCAGCGAGTTTGTGGGGGCTCTGCGCAACGAACTTCCCGAGGCTGTGCGGGTTCTCCAGTCAGGCAACATCGCCCCCGTCGACATGGCCCAGTCGACCATCGGACCTGGAATCGGGGTGTTCTCCCGCTACGCGAAGGTGGTAGAGGCCAATGGTTCGGCGATGCCGGTGTCGGCTGCGTTGGCGATCATTAATGACGTGCTTGGCGAGATTCTCGACGGAGAAGAAGCCGAGTTCGACGCGGATTCTCGTTTCGCGGTCACTTGGTTCGCCCAGCACGGCTACGAATCTGCCAGCTCTGGCGACGCTGACAACCTCGCCCGAGCCAAGAACACGTCCCTCGCCGGTATCGAGGAAGCCGGTATCGGTGAAGCCCGCGGCGGTCGGTTACGGCTGTACCGCCGCGACGAACTCGACCAGAACTGGCACCCGGCACAAGACGACCGGTTGACCGTATGGAAAGCAACCCAGCACCTCGTTGCCACCCTCGAACGCTCCGAATCACAAGCCGCCGCGCTGTTGCACCAGCTCGGCGGCGTGGCCGACCGGGCACGCCAACTCGCCTACGTGCTTTACGCGAAAGCAAACAACAACGGCTTAGCCAAAGAAGCCACCGCCTACAACGGCCTGATCACCGCCTGGCCCGCTTTGCTGGAGATTGGTGCTCCTTTGGAAGAAGCCCAGTGGTCGTTACTCTGATCGACCATGAAAGCAAGGAGGTACCGCCATTACGAACACTAAGTAGACACGAACACTAAGTAGACCATTACAAAAACCCTGGCTCGTCGCATGGATGGTGCGTGACCGTCTGTCTTAAACCCAATAGCAGGATGGGGAACTAAAGGAGTACCGCAAAGGAGTACTGCTGCACTACCACATTCGGGTTACGGGTTAGTGGCGCTTGACGCCTCCGTATTTCATGCGGGTGTCGCTCATAGCGGACGCGCGCACGCTGTCGTTGTTGATGCCGCCGTCTACCAGCTCTCCTGCGAACAGTGTGTGCGTGCCGAAGTCGACGGCGCGTCGCACTACGCAGTCCATCCAAGCGATGGCGTCGTCAAACACCGGTGCGCCGGTGGCGGCCTCCCGCACTGGCCAGCCGTTCAGCTTCCCTTCGACGTAGGCGGCCGGCTTGGAGAACTTCACGAAAACGCGGGTGTTGGACGAGTCCCACAGGTTCACAGTGAAAGAGCCGCCAGCGGTGATCAGCCGGTGTGTGACCGCTGTGTTGTCCACGCCAATGCCGATCAGCACCGGCTCCATCGAGAGCTGTGTGATCCAGCTCGTGGTCATGGCGTTGCGTTCTTCACCGGCACGCGAGCCAACCAAGGCCAGCGCATTAGGGATCTTCCATGTGATCCGGTTCACGAGCTTGCTGTCTAGTGCCACAAGCCAACTTTAGCCTAGACATCCGGCGGCCCGCGATTCGTAGCGGTGCCGTTGTGTAACGCGGCTTCTCCAGACGACCGCGTCTGCCGCTCTCCGTTGCTCGCTCGCGGCGCAGCGGTGCCGCCGGGTGGCGCGGCGGGACAGACTCAGTGAGTGTGGCGCACCGAGCGGCTCGCTCCCGAGCCGCTGTTCATGGTCGGCGCGGTGTCTCAGTACCTGGGCGCGGCCGTGGCGGTGAACCTTTTCGCGGAGGTGGCTCCGGGAGGCGCAGCGCTGCTTCGCGTGACCGGCGCGGCACTGACGGTGATCGCGCTGAGGCGGTCATGGCGCCGTCGTTGGACGCGCCGCGACCTGGCGTGGGCAGGCGCGTTCGGCGTGGCACTGGCCGCGATGAACACGTCCATCTACTACTCCCTCGCCGAGCTACCGCTGGGAAACGCCGTCGCTGTGGAGTTCATCGGCCCCTTAACCGTGGCAGCCGCAGGCGCCCGGACGCTTCGCTCGGGTGGGGCGCTCGGGCTGACCGTAGCGGGTGTGGCGGTGCTCGCCGGAGCGGACGCGCCCGGCACGTTGCGAGGCGTCGGCTTCGCTCTGCTGGCAGGCGCGTTCTGGGCTGCGTACATCGTTTTGGGCCACCGCGTGGCCCGCGGCCCGGCGTCGGTGGACGGTCTCGGTGTGGGGATGCTGGCCGGCGCTGTCGCAATCAGCGGGTTCGGCCTGCGCGACGTGGCCTCGGCGCTCGGGTCGCCCCAGGTGCTGCTCCTCGGCTTCACCACCGGACTGCTCTCCAACGTGATCCCGTATTGGATCGACCAGGTGGTGATGAAGCGCATCGACCAGCACCGCTTCGCCCTGCTGCAGGCGCTTCTGCCGGTGACCGCCACGCTAATAGGGCTGCTGGCGCTGTTCCAGGTGCCCAGCCCGCGTGAACTGGCCGGCATCGGCCTTGTAGTAGCCGCCATCGTGCTCGGCCGCAGCGACGGCAGTCGTACAACGCCTTGAAGCCTCGACGCCTGGGGAGCCTCGGCTCGGCGGTCACTGCCGGCCGGGGCCCTCGTCCGCGACGACTTGACAGATGTCTGAGCGACCGGCGGAGGGCGGCTCTGTCTACGCTGACCGCGTGATCGGCGAAACTCTGCTAAAAAACGCCGTGTACGGCATCCGAGACCGCCTGGGTTCGGGTATCCGCGTCTTCCTGAGCGGCTCGCCGGAGCGGCCGCGCCCCACACGGGAAGACCCGTACGACGGGCTAGCCGGGCCGGGAAGCGCAATGTGGGCAGTTCACGGCGACGTTTCCACGATGGTGGGCGGACTGCGGGCGCTGCTGGTGCAGACCCTTCACCCGCTGGTGATGGCCGGCGTGGCCGACCACTCCGACTACCGTGACGATCCCCTGGGGCGCCTGCACCGCACCAGTGCATTCTTGGGCGCCACCACCTTCGGCACCACAGCCGAGGCCGTAGCCGCCATCGAGACGGTGCGGCGGGTGCACGACCACGTTAACGGCGCGGCGCCCGACGGTCGGCCGTACTCGGCGCACGACCCGCATCTGCTGAGCTGGGTGCACTGCAGCGAGGTAGAGAGCTTCTGGCTGTGCCGCGTGCGCTACGGCGCCAAACCGCTGGCCGCCGCAGACGGCGACCGTTACGTGGACGAGATGGCCGAGATCGGACGGCGCCTCGGTGCCAAAGACCCGCCCCGCGACATGGCAGGGTTGACAGCTCGCCTGAAGGCTTTCAGGCCCGAGCTGGAGGTGAACCACCAAGCTCGAGACGCGGTGCGCTTCCTGCTGTGGCCCCGGGTGCCGGTCGCCGCTCGGCCGCCTTACGCGGCGCTGTTCGCGGCGGCGGTGGGCATGCTGCCGCGGTTCGCGCGCCGGATGCTGCGCCTGCCGATGCCGCCGCTGGCCGACCCGCTGCTCGTGCGCCCCAGCGCCGAGCTGGTAGTGCGCACCGTGCGATGGGCCTTAGGCCCCCGGCCCGAGATCGCTGCCGCTGAAGCTGAGGCCAAAGCCGAAGCGGCCGGATCGGAACTCGCTTAGCCGGCACGCGGTCTATGTCAAAATCGGTGTGCTGCTTGTCGCACACCGCACGAGGTCGCGCCAGCTCCTGAAACCTGACTGTGGCCCGGGGGTCAGAGCAGGCCGCGGGCCAGCATCACCTCGGCGATCTGCACGGCGTTGAGCGCCGCTCCTTTGCGCAGGTTGTCACCGGCCACGAACAGCGACAGGCCGTTCTCTCGGGTCGGGTCGCGGCGGATGCGGCCCACCAGAGACGAGTCGACCCCGGTCGCCTTCAGCGGTGTCGGCACGTCGGTGAGCACCACCCCGGGCGCATCAGCCAGCACCTCCTCAGCGCGAGCCGGGCTGATGGGCCGCTCGAAAGCGGCGCTGATCGACAGGCAGTGCCCGCAATACACCGGCACTCGCACGCACGTCCCGGCCACCGCCAGGTCTGGCAGCTCGAGGATCTTGCGGCTCTCGTCTACCAGCTTGCGCTCTTCTGTGGTCTCGCCAGTGCCGTCGTCAATGAGCGATCCCGCAAGCGGCACTGCGTTGTAGGCGATCGGCTCGCAGAACTGGTCGCCTGCCTTCAGGCCCAGCGCGGCGCCGTCGTAGGTAAGCGCGGGGCCTTTGTCGCCCGCGGATCGCACCTGGTCGCCGAGTTCGGACACTCCGGCAAGTCCGGCGCCTGACACCGCCTGGTAGGTCGACACCACCATCGCGGTGAGGCCCGCCTCGTCATTGAGGCGGCTCATTGCGGGCATGGCCACCATCGTCGTGCAGTTGGGGTTGGCGACAATGCCCTTGGGGATCGAATCCAGTGCGTGGGCGTTCACCTCGGGCACCACCAGCGGCACTTCTGGGTCGCAGCGCCAGGCTGAAGAGTTGTCGATCACCACCGCTCCGGCGGCTGCCGCGAGCGGGGCCAGCCTCCGGCTGACGGCGGCGCCAGCGGAGAACAGGCACACGTCCAGCCCGGAGAAGTCGGCAGCAGCAGCATCCTCCACGTTGATGGTGCGGCTCGACTCTCGGCGAGGGTCGGGCGGACGATCCTCCACGGTGAGGGTGCGGTGCCCCCCCCACGTGAGGGTGCGGCCCGCCCACGTGAGGGTACGGCCTCCCCACGTGAGGGGGCGGCCCGCCGAGCGGGCCGAGGCGAACAGGCGCAGCCTGTCTACCGGGAAGTGGCGCTCGGCCAGCACGTCGCGCATCACCCCGCCGACCTGTCCGGTGGCACCGACGATCCCCACGTTCATAGGCCGGAAGGCTACTTAGCCTGGATCCACCGTTTGG
Source organism: Acidimicrobiales bacterium (assembly GCA_965214945.1). GTDB lineage: Bacteria > Actinomycetota > Acidimicrobiia > Acidimicrobiales > Aldehydirespiratoraceae > JAAXHB01. Next base: position 3,013,998 of record OZ244029.1, read on the forward strand.
CGGGCGGGGCGGCGGCTAGAACGGGCGTGTTGCTTTGTCCGATGCTGGTCTCACAGTGTGATTTCGGACCGCACGCCGCGCATGTCCATCTCGAAGTCAAGACCACGGACCGGGGGCCGCGATCGGCTCCAGCACAACCCGTGACGCGTCGCCGTCCCGACCTTCGGCAGCACCGCGTCCTCCAGCAGTCCCTCGAGCAGGAGCACTGTGTACACGTTGATGGCAGTGACCAGGTCCCAGCCGACCCCTAACCCATGAAGGCGGGACTCCATGACACCGATCACGTGGCTGGCCTTCTCTCGCATGGCTCCGGGCCCGGACTCGCCCTTGCGGATGATGTCGTTCTCGTCCAGGGCCGCCTCCCGCAACTCCCCGGCGCCGGCGACGACGAAGGTCGTCGGAGCGTCTTCTACGGCGAGAGCGGTGTAGGAGAAGCCGTGCAGAACGGGGACATCAGGGGGCCGGTCAGCCGGAGCCACATTCGTCCGGGCGAGAGGATTGAGGTCGCCAACATACAGATCCCATGACCGGACCAACTCGCAGTAGCCCGCATTGAAGGCGACGAATCCTTCCATGCTGTAGGGGGTCGGTGAGCGAAGCTCGACTGCGCAGAGGGCCCGACGGTCCCGGCCGACTTTCTCCAAGTGGGAGTCGATCCTCTCAAACCCCTCCTTCCAAGGCAGTGGGCTTCTCAGAGTTGCGTGGATCACCTCATGACCTGTGTCCGCAACGACGCCACACGAGTAGGGGTCGATGCCCTTGAGGAAGTGGTACCCGCCTCGGGGGTTGGCGAGCAGCATGGAGGCATCTCCGTTCCTGGTTGGAGGTGTTGAGCTTCCCCCCAAATCGTGGAGGGTTGGTTAGGCGGCGAAGGAACGGACATGCAACGGAAAAAGTGGTGGACGGCTTTCAGCACACTGGCGGTTCTCGCGCTCATCGCGTCCGCCTGCGGGGATGATGACTCAGATGATACCTCAGTTCCCGTGAGTGCTACTGACCCACCCTCCCCCGCGGAGACGGTAGCTGACTCCGGTGATGATGCATCGAGTCCTGTCGAGATCAACGACGAATACTTCAGGACTCCACTTGACTGCGATGTCACCACATCGACAGCGGAGTTGCTGGCGTATACCCCACCGGTTGCCTCCAACTCCTACGAGATTGACTTCATGCAAGTCAGTCTGGCCGCTGAGTACTACCAGGCAATGGCTTATGGAGCAGAGCAAGCCGCAAAGGATATTTCGGAAGCCGGAGGCCCGAATGTTACGGTCCGGCACACTGCAGGTGTAGGTTATACAGGTCCTGCCGATCAGCTCGCTGATGCGGAGAACATTCTGCAACGCAGCCCTGACGCCCTTATTCTCGCTCCCGTAGACACCGCAGGCTCGATTGCGATCGTGGATGCCGCGACCGAGGCTGGCGTGCCCGTGGTGAACGTCTCGACGGAAGTTCCCGATAGCAGGGTCTACATGATCATGCAGGACGACTACCTGTTCGGAAAAGCGGGAGCCGATGCAATTGCTGAGTTGGTCCCTGAAGGCGGGCGGGGCGTCGTGATGGCCGGGCCCGCGAATGCAACCTGGTCACGCAAACGGGCCGAGGGCTTCAAGGACCGTCTGGCCGAAGCTCACCCGAACCTGGAGATCATTGAAGCGCCCAACCAGTTGGTGGATCCCGAGGAAGGTCTTGCGGACTTCATGAACGTGGTGACCGGAAACCCAGACATCGACTGGATTTACGCGGCCCACTTCGCATTGCTGCTCCCCCCTTCCATCCCTGAGGAGTATCAGGATGTTCCCTATGTAGCGTCCGACTTCACCAACTTCTCCGCTCCTTGGATCGACGATGGCAGCGCTGATGCTCTATTCCTTGTCAGCCCGTACTGGATGGGCTATGTCGGCCTCGGGACTGCGGTCTCGGTGCTGAACGGCGAAAATGTGCCTCGAATCAATTGCGTACCCTTCCCGGTAGTGGACCAATCCAACGTCAATGAGGAATGGGTTCAAATCGAGTTGATTCCCGAAGGCTGGCAGGCGACAGTCAGCTAACCCCCCCCCCCCCCCCCCCCCCCCAAGAGCAAACTCAATAAGGAGATTACAGATGACGACTGACGATCATACGATCTGTCTGACTTCCGATTTCGATGCGATCTGCCTCTGGCTTGGTTCGTTCGGAGCAGAGACACCCAGCATGTGTTCTCGAGGGGAATTCGCCGTTCCTGGATTGAAGCGCATCCTCAAGCTCCTAGACGACCACGACATCCGCTGCACCTTCTTCTGCCCCGGCCACACGGCCCACCTGTACCCCGACCTCGTCAAAGAGATCGTCGACAAGGGTCACGAGATCGGGCACCACGGATGGAGCCACCGCAACCCCACTAAACTCTCCCGGGAGGATGAGAAACGAGACTTCGAACTCGGCTTCGAAGCGCTTGACTATGCCGCCGGTGTTCGGCCTACTGGATGTCGCACCGCGGCATGGGACTTCAGCCCCAACACCTTGGAACTCATGCAGGAGTTCGACCTCGACTACTCGTCGACATTCATGGCGAGTGACTTCTACCCCTACTACTTGCGCAAGGGTGACAAGTTCCCCAAGAACGAACCCTTTGAGTTCGGCACACTGATCGACATCGTAGAGCTCCCTCCTAGCTGGGGCCTTGATGACTTTCCGCCGTTTGAGTACGTCTGGGGCATGAACCAGGGCCCCAACACCCCATCCCAGGTTCGAGAGCTATGGCAAAGCGAGTTCGACTATATGATCGAGAACTGCCCGGGTGGTATGTATGTTCTCACTTGTCACCCACAGTTCATCGGGCGCGGGTCTCGCATCAAGATGCTCGAAGAGCTAGTCAACTATATGAAGGGCGACGGGCGAAGCTTCAGCACGCTCGGCGACCTGGCCGCCAGGTTCCGCAGCGAGAACCCTCTCGACGAGTGGGCAGAGAAGAACCCATATCTGTCGGGGGCTAAGGCACGACCTCCTGAGACTTGGGCGGGTCTGAACGGCTGAGGCTGACGAGTTGGGGCGCAAGTCCACTCGGACTTGCGCCCTAGCTCGCTAATAGAATCCGAGCAATAGGTGGGTCAGAAGCGTTGATCCCTGCGGTCGGAAAAGAAGCGTGCTCCTGTGACCGAAGAATCGTTGATTGATCGCGTAGCATCGCCCACTGTCAGGAGCCACAGGCTCTCTCTCAGTGACTGGGCCTTCAAGTATTCGACTGAGCTGCAGTTGCTGGCCGGTCTCATTCTGCTAGTTGCCTTGTTTTCGCTCCTTGAGCCATCGATCTACCCAACGACGGCCAACCTTCAGAACATCTCGCGCCAAGCCGGGATACTTCTAGTGGTGTCAATCGGCCAGATGTTCGCAATAACTGTCGGCGGATTCGACCTGTCGGTCGGAGCGAACATGGGCTTCACCAGCGTCGTTACCGCTCAAGCGATAGCGGACTACGGCGTCCCGGCAGCTATTGTCATCGGACTTCTCACCGGCGCAGCGATCGGCCTGGCAAATGGGATCTTGATCGCCAAGTTACGCGTGAGCCCATTTGTTGTGACCATGGCAATGTTGACCTTCCTGACCGGCTTCGCCGGCGTCAGAAGCAGTGGGGCTTCAGTCATCGCGAACGACCCGACCTTCAAATGGTTCGGGGGCCGGGACTGGGGCTTCATGCCTTCCACGATCGGAATCGGCATCATCGTGTTGGTGCTAGCGGTGGTGTTCACTGGAAGAACGCGCATCGGCCTCTATGTGTACGGGATAGGAGGAAGCCGCGAAACATGTCGCCTGGCCGGGATTCCTGTGGCCCGATACGAAACCATCACGTACATGATCACGGGTATGCTCGCCGGTGCGGGCGGGATCATGCAAACAGCCCGAGTGTCGGTTGGTCAGGCCGGACTCGGTGCCGGGTTCGAACTGCGGTCTATTGCGGCGGTGGTGATCGGAGGTGCGGTCATCGGCGGCGGAACAGGCCGCTTGAGCGGGGTCTTTCTCGGGGTGGCTCTGATGACATGTCTGACCGTGGGGCTCGGCGTTACTGGTGTCGGCACCTTCGAACAGCAAATGGCAATCGGTATCGTCCTCGTCGTAGCAGTTTTGGTTAGCCAGATTCGAGGAGGAGGCATCCGCCGGATATCGGATCTTCTGGCGACGCTCAAACAATTCTTTAGTAAAGTCCGCCGTGCGTGATGGCCGAGACCGAAGGATATCCGGTCCTGCCTAAGCAACGGGTCCAGCGCAAGATGGCATCTCCTGACCCGATAGCCGAGCCCAATCCGATCACAGTGCCCACTGATGTGAAGCCGCCCGGCGATGTTCCTGCGGCACGCTTGGACAGGATATGCAAGTCATTTCCAGGAGTGAAGGCACTCGACGACGTGAGTTTGGACGTTCGGCGAGGCGAGGTTCATGCGCTCTTGGGCGAGAACGGCGCTGGCAAGTCAACCTTGGTGAAGATCTTGGCTGGACTGATCCGTTTCGACTCGGGTCGCATCCAGATCGACAATGCTGACGTGGTATTTCATGGGCCCAGAGACGCCCAGCGACGTGGTATTAGCTACGTCCCCCAAGAAGTGCAGGCTGTGCCAGCCTTCAGCGTGGGACGCAACATGCTGTTGGGCTTCGAAGGACCATTCGATCGGAAGGGCAAACTCACCTCCAAAGAGAGAATGCTCACCCGAGAGGCGCTCGATCGCTGCGGCGCCTCATTCAGTGAGTCCGCGTCAGCAAGTCAGCTCAGTGTTCCAGAGCTGCGGCTCGCGCAGATTTCAAGAACACTCTTGCATCCGGGCGATGTCATCGTCTTAGATGAGCCCAACGCAGCACTATCTGAAAGCGACGCATCGGCTATGCTGCAGCGCTTACGGCTACTGCGTGATCAGCAGAAGGCGATCATCTATGTAAGCCATCGCCTTACCGAGGTTTTGGGTATCGCCGACCGGATCACAGTTCTACGCGATGGTTGTGCTGTCGGTACCTTCCCTCGAGCCGAACTCGACAAGAACAAGGTTGTCGCGCTCATGACCAAGGCTAGCAAGCTCGCCGATCACGAGCCACCCAAACCGGTCACGCTCCGCTCCCCATCGATTAAAGCGACGAACGGAGAGTCCCTGCTCGAGGTTGATGGGCTTACGCGAGAACCCAACCTTGTTGACGTCACTTTCCGCTTGAACCGAGGCCAAGTCGTCGGGGTGGCAGGTGTTCAAGGTTCAGGTCACGGCCACCTCCTGCGCGCCATCGCAGGTGTCGATGGATACGACCGAGGTCAGGTTGCTGTTCGCGGCCGAACTCTTCACCCAGGCATGGTGCGGAATGCTTATCTGGCTGGTGTAGTTCTTGTTCCGGCGGATCGCCGAGGCTCGGCCATCGTCTCGCAGATGTCGGTGCGAGCCAACCTCACACTGCCCATTCACTCTACGGCGAGCCGCGGCGGAATACGCCGAATCCAAAAGGAGCGGCAACTGGCCCGAGAGTACGTCGATACATTCAGAATTCGGCCGCCCAACACTGAGATCCTCGCCGGAAATCTAAGCGGCGGCAACCAACAGAAGCTTGCGCTGGCTCGGGCACTCGTGTCTCAACCGAGCGTGCTGTTGTTCGACGAACCCACGCAAGGGATCGACGTTGCGGCAAAGGCAGAGATCCTCGCCCTAATTCGGCGATTTGTGCAGGAACTCGGATTCGGTGTAGTGGTGGCGTCATCGGAGTTCGAGGAGTTGCTGGCAGTGGCCGACTTGATCCACGTAATGAGCCAAGGTCGATTGGTGGCCACCTTCCCGAAGGACGAGGCCGACTACGAGCGCATTCTGCATGCCGCTCTGCCATAGCAGGCGAGCGCGCGCCGCTCGGGCGAAGCCCAGCACCAGAAGCCCAGCACCACCGGCCCGGTTGTCACAGCAGGCGTCGGGATCCGGCTCGGCCCGAGGCCGCGGCTGGTACAGGTGCCGGGCACCGCATTCGGCCCGACCAGCGGGGCCAACGTCCGGATCTCGCTGGCCACCGCACCCGACCTGCTTCTCGAGGGAGTCGAGCGCCTGGCCGGCGCCTGCTCGGACTGGAGCTGACCCGAGAACGATCGAGGCCAAGAACTTTCGCAGCCGCCGGGCGTTGAATGGCATGAACATATGGCATAGCATATGTTCATGCCTCGAAGGGAAGTGCTCGTGCAACTCGACGACGACCTCGTCGAGCAACTGGACCGGATCACCGAGAACCGCGGCACCAACCGTTCCGCTCTTCTCCGCCGCGCCGCAAGAGCACTGATCGAGGCCGAGGACTTGGCAGCCGCCGACGATGAGCTGGTCGCCGCCTATCGCCGCCAGCCTCCGGAACCGGCGCTGGTCCTGTCGGCCGGTCGCCTCGCGGCCCGCACCGCCCCGGCGTGGTAGCCCGAAACCGTGATAGCCCGAAACGATGTCTACTGGGCCGATCTCGGCCCTCCCGCCGGAAGACGGCCGGTTTGCATACTCACCAGGGATGCTGCGGCCACAGTCCTCACCTCGGTCGCCTGCGCTCCGATCACCCGCACCATGAGAGGGATCCGCTCGGAGGTAGAGCTCGGCGCCGAGCAGGGGCTGCCGGAGCCGTGCGTGATCAACTGCGACAACATCATCACCGTTCCGCTCGCTGCCCTCGACCGGGATCCGGTCGGTCGCCTCGGCACAACCAAGAGGGCAGAACTCGACCGGGCCTTGCGCTACGCCCTCGATATCGTCTACTGAACCGGTTTCCTCGACTTGGATTCCGAAGATCCCGGCCGGGGGGTGATCACATGCTCCTTCACCACCCAGAACGTGCCGGTGGTCTTGGCGTACTTCTGGACATCGTCCCAGGTCGCGGCCTGCGGCGACTGGCCGGGCCTGCTCGAAGGCCGCCTTGTCGTCGTACCACTGCTCTAGCTTAGCCTGGATCCACCGTTTGGCGGGCGGGGCGGCGGTTGGGGGTCCGCCACAGCGGCCTCCTGACGTGGGAGTCTGTTGATGACAGAGGTCAACGGGCTCGTCACGGCAGGAGGCACTTTTTGTGTGCAGGGCGTCTTATGGCATAGATCGGCTGCGGGCAAGGTTCGATCATCGGGGATTGATCGCGAACGCGGGGTTGGTCGCGCCTGCGACGCTGATGGCGCGTCTGGGGATGGAGGGACTTGTGGATCGGTGGGTGCGCACCGGTTCGGCACGGCCGGGCCGAAAGATCCTGACGTTGGTCATGTTGATGCTTGCCGGCGGCCCCCACATCGATCACGTGAACATGCTGCGCGCTGGGGCTACAGGGCGGGTGCTGCCGTTCAAGGCGATGGCGGCGTCGACGATCGGGACGTTCCTCCGCGGTTTCACGTTCGGGCACGTCCGCTAGCTCGACGCGGTGGCCTCCAGGGCGCTGGCACGAGCCTGGCAGGCAGGCGCTGGACCCAGCGAAGATGAGCCGCTGACGGTTGATCTGGATTCCACGATCTGCGAGGTCTACGGACACGGCAAGGGCGCCGCGGGCTACGGCTACACCGGCAAGCTGGGCTATCACCCGCTGCTCGCGGCCCGCGCCGACACCGGCGAGATCCTGTTCGCCCGGATGCGGCGAGGGTCGGCCAACACCGCCCGAGGCGCGCCGCGGTTCGTCAGCGAACTCGCCGGCGTGCTCAAACGCGCCAGAGCCCGTGGGCCCGTCACGCTGCGAGCCGCCTCGGGGTTCTGGTCCCACAAGCTGTGCGGCCGCCTCGACGCACTCGGCATCCAATGGTCCATCACCGCCCGCCAAAACAGCCGCGTCCGAGCCGCCATCGGCGACAACGCCTGGCAGCGAATCGGCTACACCCCCGGCGGCGAAGCCCAAGTCGCCGAAACCGCCTACACCGCAGGCCAAGGCAAAGCACAACGACAGATCCGCCTCGTCGTGCGCCGCACCCGCCTCGCCGAACCCGCCCAGCGGCGGCTGTGGCCCAACTGGCGCCACCACGCCTTCATCACCAACCGCTGCGACCTCGACGCCGTCGAAGCCGACGCATACCACCGAGCCCACGCCAGGGTCGAACTGGCCATACGGGACCTCAAGGACTCCGGGCTCCAACACGTACCCTCCGGGCACTACTGGGCCAACGCCGCCTGGCTCGCCTGCGCGGCGCTCGCCCACAACATCGGATGCTGGACAACCCTGCTCGCCGGCCGGCCCAAAACCACCAGCCGCACCCTGAGAACCCGCATCATCGCGCTGCCCGCAGCGCTCGCCAACCGCTCCGGCCGCCACACCCTGCGACTCCCCGCCCGCTGGCCCTGGGCCCACGAATTCGAACACGCACTCAAAACCCTGCGAGCCCTGCCAGGACCCTCACCCTGACACCCCCGCCCAGGGACCCGACGCCGCCCCCACACACCCTGGCGTCCACCACCGCCCCCACACGCAGCCAAACCCAAGACTCTCCCCCAACGCGCCCCTACACGCCCCACAACGCCGCTCACCCCGCACAACACCCCCACCGGCCCACACAACACCCCAAACCCCGCGCGTCAACAACCAAACGGTGGATCCGGGCTTAGACCGCCGGATGGAGCCGCCCGACCTGGCCTTAATGGAAGCGGGCGCGTTCGGCGGGCGGCTTGTGCAACTCGAACGCCGAGTGCAGCGCGTTTACGGCCTGTTCGGTTTCGTCGGCCCGGATCACGCACGAGATACGAATGGCCGACGTGGAGATCATCTCGATGTTGATGCCCTCAGCGGCCAGCGTCTCGAACATCCGTGCGGCCACGCCGGGGTTGGCTTTCATCCCGGCGCCGATCAGGCTGACTCGGGCGATGCCGTCGTCGCCGGCCACACCCGCTGCGCCCAGGTCGTCCCGCATGCCGTCCACCACCGAGCGGGCTACGGCGAGCTGGCTGATAGGCACCGTGAAGCTGATGTCGGTGACGCCGTGACTCGACACGTTTTGGACGATCATGTCGACGTTCACGTCGCGATCGGCCAGCGCCCGAAAAAGCCGTGCGGCTACGCCAGGCTTGTCCGCTACGCCTGAGACGGTCATCTTGGCTTCGCTGATGTCGTGCGTGACCGACGAGATGATGGCGTGTTCCATAGATTCCTCTCCGGTGACAATGGTGCCCGGCGCCCAGGTGAAGGCGGAGCGCACCTGCAGCTCCACGTTGTAAGCGCGGGCCATCTCCACGGCCCGCATGGCCGGCTTCGGGCAGCCGCTGGCGGTCATCTCAAGCAGCTCGTCGAAGGAGACGACGCTCATGCGGCGGGCCTCGGCGACCATCCGGGGGTCGGTAGTGAACACCCCGGGAACATCGGTGTAAAGCTCGCAACGGTCGGCGCCGAGAGCGTGGGCGAGGGCCACCGCTGTGGTGTCGGAGCCGCCCCGGCCCAGGAACGTCACGTCCCTGTCGCCCGACACACCCTGCGAGCCGCCCACGACGGGTATCACCCCCTGGGAGAGGGCGCCGGTGACACGGTCGGGGGTAATGCGCACGATCTTGGCGTTGGTGTGCGCCTTGTCGGTGATGAACCCGGCCTGGCTGCCAGTGAACGAAGCGGCAGGCACGCCCAGGTCGCATATCGCCATTGCCACCAGCGCGCACGCCTTGCGCTCACCGCCGGTGACGAGCATGTCGAGCTCGCGGCCGGCGGGATGGTCGGCCACCTCCGCGGCGAGGCGCAGCAGCTGGTCGGTCTCAGAGCCCATGGCAGAGACGACCAGCACCAGGTCGTCGCCGTGGTCGCGCCGCCAGACGACGTGGTCTGCGACGGCTCGGATGCGGGCGCTGTCGGACACCGAGGTGCCGCCGAACTTCTCCACGACGAGTGCCACGACGGGTCAGGCTAACGCTCGCAGGCCGGGTGTCTTAGGGCGTGGCCGGCCGTTCCGAGACCCGGCGTCCGCCGGGTCTCGGGCCGCGGCGCTGGGGCCTGCGGTGGGTCAGCGACCGGTGGAGCCGAAGCCCTCGTCGCCCCGGTCGGAGCGTCCCAAGCTGTGGGTCTCCAGCAGGCGGACATGTTCGACTCGCTGTATCACCAGCTGTGCGATGCGATCGCCTCGCCTGATCGCGAAGGGCTCCGCCGGATCGGTGTTCACCAGGATCACCTTCAGCTCGCCCCGGTAGCCCGAGTCAATCAGACCGGGCGTGTTCAGACAGGTCACACCGTGATGCCGGGCGAGGCCGCTGCGGGGCAGGACGAAGCCGGCAAACCCGGCAGGCAGCGCCACGGCGACGCCGGTCGGCACCAGCGAGCGGCCTCCGGCTGGGGCCAGTACCAGACCGACGCGGGCCATCAAGTCGATGCCGGCGTCGCCGGGATGGGCGTAACAGGGCAGCGGCAGGCCCGGATCGAGTCGCAGCACAGGCACTTCCAACACGTTCTGCTCCCTTCCGGCTGCCCGGCTGCCGGTCTGCTCCCTTCCGGCTGCCCGGCTGCCCGGCTGCCGGTCTCGCCGATGCGTCCGGGCCGTCGGCCCGACCGTTCAACCTCACCGGTCGGTTCAGCCGGTGAGAGTACCGGCTGGGTGCCGCAGGGCTCTGAAGGGCCGGATCGCGTGCCGCGGTTAGCCTGAGGCAGGTGCTCGCCTGGATCGACCTGGAGATGACCGGCCTGGATCCGCAGCGCCATGTCATCATTGAGATCGCGACGCTGGTCACCGACGACGATCTGCGGCTGGTTGCTGAGGGCCCCGACACAGTGATCCACCAGCCGCCCGAAGCCCTGGCCAGGATGGACGACAGCGTGCGGGCGCTGCACTCCGCCAGCGGTCTGCTGACCCGTGTAGAAACTTCCCGGACGACCCTCGCCGAAGCGGGCGCAGCCGCGCTCGGGTTCCTGCAACGCCACATCTCGAAGCCGCGTAGTGTGCCGCTGTGCGGCAACTCGATCGGCACGGATCGCAGGTTCTTGGCCGTCCACCTTCCCGAAATCGAGGAGTTCCTCCACTACCGCTCGGTTGACGTGTCCACCGTGAAGGAGCTGGCTCGGCGCTGGCGGCCCGACATCTACGAAGGTGCCCCCGAGAAGGCAAATACCCACCTGGCGCTCGACGACATCCGCGAGAGCGTCGACGAGCTGCGCTGGTACCGCAAGTCCGGCTTCATCGGCTGAGCCTCGGGCGCATCAACGTCACAGAGCCTGCGCCGGCCGGCCTTTGGCCTGCGCCGGCCGGCCTTTGGGCTGTCAGCGTGACCTGACGGCTGTCAGCGTGGCTTGGCTGCACGGGCCCAGAGCTGGAAGGCCAGCGCGACTGAACAGTACACCAAGTAGCCCACGCCGAGCGGGGTGACTGTCCCCTCAATGGCCCGGTCGACGAACGACGCCAATAGTGCTCCGGCCAGCATGCTGCAGCACCCGAGCACGGCGGCGGCGGTGCCGGCCATCTTGCCCATCGGCTCAAGCGCCAGGCTGTAGCACACCGGGAAGTAGGCGCCGTGGCATCCGACCGTCAGCGAGAACGCGAGCAGCCACAACAGGATCGGGGGTCGGCCGTCTCCTGCTGAGGCCACCGCCAGCTGCAGCGCGGAGAAAGCCACAAGCGTGCCGCCCGTGACCAGGGCGTAGCGCTCAGCGGGCACGGTGCGCAGGATTCGCCCGGCGCCCAGAGTCGCCACCACCAGCGTCAGGCCCATTACCGAAAAGTAAGGTACGAACCATCCGGGCCGACCGAACACCGAGCCGAAGATCAGCTCCGAGCTGCCGAGAAACGGCAGGAACGCCCCAAAGCCGAAAGTGACCGACAGCGCGTAGCCCAGCGTCACTCGGTTGGACACCACCGAACGGAACCCTCCCAATATCACCCCGAAACGAAGCGGGCGGCGGTTTTCGGCTGCCAGCGTCTCGGGAAGCCGTCCTAGCCACGCCATTGTCGCGGCGGACACCAGCAGCCCGAAGGCCATCACGTAGCGCCACGATCCGAGTGCCACCAGCAGACTGCCGATCACGGGAGCGGTGAGCGGCACCATGAAGAACACGGCCTGGATCAGGGCCATCACACGGGCCATGGCGTCGCCGGTGAAGCGGTCGCGCACGATCGCCTGGCTCAGCGTCCTCGGTCCGGCCGCGGCCAGCCCCCACACGAATCGGCTGGCGAACAGCATCGTCAGCGACGATGACAGGGTCGCTGCCAGGGCTGCCACGCCGTACAACGCCGCGCTGCCTAGCAGCATCGGCTTGCGCCCCAGAGCGTCGCTGACCGGGCCGAACAGCAGGTTCCCGAAGCCAGCGCCAAAAAAGAAGAACGTCACCGCCAGCGAGAGCCGTGTGGAGTCATTGGCCAGTCCGAAGGCGGGCCGCATGGCTGAGAACGCGGGCAGCACCACGTCTATCGCGAGTGCGGACATGGCTGTGAGAAGCGCCATGAACACGATGAACTCGCGCTCGCCCATCCTGCCGCGGCCCGGCCGCCGCAGTCGGGGGGCAGTGGCAGGGCTCACCGGCGAAGGCTAGCCGTCACGCTGCGGATGCTCCGCCAGCGGGCGCGGCGCAGCCGTAGGTAGTCGCCACCCTGAGGAGGTCTGCAAGCCGTGCGTGCAGGTTTGCGGCGCGCCCATGGCGCGGCTGCTGACAGAGCCGGCGCTGCCGCGACCGGCGTTTGATCCGACATAATCGGCGCTGAACGGTGCTGGGGGCGAAGCCGACCCGTGCCGAGTTCGTCAAGAAAGCAGGTTCGGGCCTTTGGCAGCGACGCCCTCGGCGGTTTACCGCAAGCAAGAACAGGAGCCGGCGTCGACTGAGGTCACCGAGGCCGCGCCGGGCGTACTGCGGATGCAGCTCCCGGTGAACATGCCCGGCCTCGGCCACGTGAACTGTTACGCGCTGTGCGACAGCGACGGCGTGGTACTGGTCGACCCTGGCCTGCCTGGTGAGGAGTCGTGGTCGGCGCTGGTCGATCGGCTTCGCCGCGCGGGCATCCCGCTCAGGCGGGTGCACACCGTGGTGGTCACGCACTCGCACCCCGACCACTACGGCGGCAGCCACCAGCTCCGCGAGGAGACAGGTGCCGAGCTGCTCACCCACACGGCGTTCGCCCCCAACCAGGCCGCCGGCTCCGCCAACGACGACATCGACCTTGAGCTGCTCGAGCTGCAACCCGGCGAGCTGGTAGAGCTTTGGAAGCACAAGCTCGCCGATCTGGGTGCCACACCGTGGGGCACGCCCCGGCAGCCGCCGCCCGATGAGGTCATCCGCTTGTGGATCAGCCCAGACGGGCAACGACATCTGCCGAGATTCCGGGTGCCCGATCCGACGGCACGGGTGGGCGACGGAGCGGTGTTGAAGCTGGCCGGCCGGGACTGGTTCGCAGCGCACACCCCCGGTCACACTGTCGACCATCTCTGCCTTTGGGATCCCGAGGAGGGCGTGCTGCTGTCAGGCGACCACGTGCTGCCGACCATCACGCCCCACATCGCAGGATCCACCGAGATAGACGACCCGCTCGCGGCGTTCTTCAGTTCGCTCGAGCGGGTCGCCGCCTTCGAAGGGGTCAGTACTTGTCTGCCCGCCCACGGTCACCCGTTCGCCGATCTCAAAGGGCGTTGTGACGCGATCCGCCGCCACCACTTTGAGCGGCTCGACGTGCTGCGTGCCGCGGGCGCGCAGCTGGGCGACGCGCCGGTGGAGACCTACATGAAGGAGCTGTTCTCCGAGCGGGCATGGGGAGACATGGCCGCCAGCGAGACGTTCGCCCATCTAGAGCATCTGAGGATCGTCGGGGACGCCGCCTCCCGCCGCGACTCCGAAGGCCTGCTGCACTACTGCATCCACACCGCCTGACCAAGTGTTCTGTCAGAGCTGGCGAAGGGTGGCGGCGGTAGCCGCGACCCCGTCAACGGTGAGCCAAGCCGCGGCGCCATCAGCGAGGCGCGAGGCCCACAGCTCCAGACGGTGGTCGGCGCCCACCGGGGCTCTGTGCTCCAGCTCAGCGCGCAGGCGCGAGTCTTGTCCGAGCCCGGTCGTCGCAGCTGCGTCCGGGGGTGCGGCCAGACGGGTCGCCGCCTCTACCAGAGCCGACCAGTGCGCGGCATTGTTCATATGATTGAGCATGTCGAGATCGACGGCGCGCATGCGCCACGGAAGACGCACGCTGCCCGCGGCGGGCTCGGTCGGAAGCATCAGCCGGGCCGACACCCGCCGCCCGGCGGCGCTGGGGCCCCACACCGGGTAGAACTGGGCGGGCAAACGGCGCGGGGTGCCCATCCGCCCGTCCACGTGAACCCACACCGCGACCGCACTCACGGCGCCGCCGCGGTCGCCGGTGATCTCGGTGCGGCGCTCAGCCCAGCGCCCGCCGTAGCCGCTGCACCATGTGGCTATCTCCATCCACTCCTGGTGGCGGGGAAGGTTGGCGGCCTCTATCAGCGTGCGGCGCACCACCCAGGCCATCGGCTCAGCGAAGTCGGCGTCGGCGGAATCGTCGCGGGCCACGTCTTGGAGGTATCTGGCCACGGCGTCAAGCCGCACACGCCCCTGGGGAGACACGTCGCTTAGCCGCACCCGCCGCCCAACAGCGAACACCCTGCCGGCCTTCGGCCTGGGGGTCACCACCGCGGCTCCAATCTGCGCCATGATGTCACGCTAAACGAGCACAGCGTCGCTGTGCCCGCGGTGGTGGACCGGCGTCCGGGTCGGGCAAGGCCCCGCCGGCCCCGCAACGGGTGGCGTTCGGCCCCGACGAGCGCAGGGCTCAAGTGCCGATCAGTCTGAACGGCACTGTCTTGTCCGCAACCGGTACCGTTACCTCCAATGAGCGCGGACGGCTTCAAGTGCTGCCATTTTCGCACCATAGCCGGAGGCCGAGCGCCAGCGGCGGTTCTGAGCATCGGTCTGGCCGTTCTGGCGGGCGCCTGCTCGGTTGTCGGCGGCGCCCCCGCCGAGGGCGGGGCCTCCGAGCAGACCCCCAAGATCGTCCTCAGTCGCGACACTCCGGATCTGGCCCCCGGCCAGGCCGACATCCAGCCTCTCGACGCCGTCGACGATGCCCCGAACCGCGCGCCGAGCGACGCCGACTCGGGCTACCCGGCTCAGCAGCTGCCCGACTCCGCAGCAGCGAGCCTCTCGGCGCTTGAGTTCGACTTGTTCGACGGGGGTGTCCGCACGCTCGGCCACTACCGAGGCACGCCGCTGGTGGTTAACTTCTTCGCATCTTGGTGTCCGCCGTGCGTGCGGGAGCTGCCCGAGTTCCAGGCGGTGCACTCCGATCTCGGTAGCGATGTGGCATTCCTCGGCCTGTCGCAGGACGCCGACGCCTCCGACGCGCTTGAGCTGGTCGAAGCCGCAGGCGTCACCTTCGATATCGGCTGGGATCCCGACCTGGAGGTGTACGGCGAGACGGGCAGCATCGCCATGCCCACCACAGCGTTTTTAACCGCGGAAGGCGTACTGGCCGACGTTTTCGCCGGCGCCCTCACTCGTGACGGTCTGACAGAGCGCATCGCCGCTGTCGCCGGTAGCGCGGCGTCACCCCAGAGAGGCTGAGCGGCGTGGAGCTGGCGCTCGCGTTCCCCTACTCGTTGGGGCTGGTGGCCGCTTTCAACCCGTGCGGCTTCGCTCTGTTGCCCGCCTACCTGTCGTACTTCTTGGGGATCGACCCCGCTGCCGGCGCAACAACCGCCGAAGGCGGCGAGGGGGGCGGCCGGCTGCTATCGGCAATGCTGCGCGGCATCGCGGTCGGGCTCACGCTCACTGCGGGCTTCGTTGCTGTGTTCGGTGCGTTCGGTGTGGTGTTCGAGACGGTCCTGAGCCAGGGCGTGGTGCTCGACAGGATTGGCTATGTCACCATCGTCGTCGGCATCGGCATGGCGGTTCTCGGTGTGGTGATGCTGGCCGGCAAGGAGATCAACCTGCGGCTCCCGAAGATGAGCAGAGGCGTCAGCGGGCGTGGCCTGCCGTCGGTGTTCATGTTCGGTGTGAGTTACGCGGTGGTGTCGCTGTCTTGCACTATCGGGCTGTTCATCGCAGCGGTCACGGCCACGCTCACCGACCAGGGCTTCGCTACGGGCGTCGCGAACTTCGTGGCCTACGGAGCGGGGATGGGATCGGTGATCACGTTCTTGACGCTGGCGCTGGTGCTGGCCCGCGCCAACCTGGTGCGCACCATGCGCAAGGGCCTGCGCTGGGTGAACCGCGTGTCGGGGCTGATGCTCGCCGTGGCCGGCGCGTATCTGGTGAACTACGGCTGGTGGGAGCTGCGGCTGCGCGACGACCCGACCGCCGAAAACGCCCTGGTGGAATGGTTCATCGAGCTTCAGGCCGAGCTGAGCAACTGGATCTCGCACACCACACCGCACCGGCTCGGCGTGCTGAGCGCGCTGGGAGTGGCCGGCGCGCTGCTGCTCGGTTGGCGGGAGGCCGAGCCCAACGTCTGGAAGCGCCGGTCGGTGACGGCTGCCTACGCGGTCGTGTGGGCTGTGGTGGAGTTCGGGTACAACGGCGGAGACTTCCTGCTGGGGCCGTTGCTGCGCTTCGTCGCGGGCTGGCCCGAGCGGGTGGCCGGATGGTTCACAGACCCGCTGCGTTTCGGGGTGCCATGCGAGATCGCCTTCGCAGCGCTGATCGGATGGGCGGCTGGTCGCCGGCTCCGGCGCGCGGTCGGCAGGCTCAGGGAGCGAGGCGCTCCACAGTCCAGTTCGACCGGCCGGTAGGCAGGCCGGCTTCGGCGGCCGGGCGTCGGTACCGCAGCCGGTCGTGCAGGCGGCTGCGGCGCCCCTGCCAGAACTCCACTGAGAGAGGACGCACTAGGTACCCGCCCCAATGCGCAGGCCTGGGCACGCCTCCGGGCTTGGGTTTCGGGGCCTGTCCGGCCTGCGGGGCCTCCGAGAAGCGGGCCTCGGCCGCCGAGGTGAGCCGCTCCAGGTCGGCGCGCTCGCCGATCACGGCCGACTGCGGCGAAGCCCACGCACCGATCTGAGCGCCCCGAGGCCGGGAGGCGAAGTAGGCGTCGCTCTCGTCGTTGGGCAGATGTTCCGCTGTGCCCACCACTCGCACCTGGCGTTCCAGCGGATGCCACAGAAAGCACAACGCGGCCCGGCTGTTGGCCTCCAGGTCGAGGCCTTTGGCCGAGCGGCGGTTGGTGTGAAACACGAAGCCCCGTTGGTCGAGTCCTTTGAGCAGCACTGCCCGAGCCGACGGCCAGCCGTCTTCGCCGACTGTGGCCACGATGAAGGCGTTCGCGTCGTAAGGGCCGCTGGACCGCCACTCATCGAACCAAGCCTGGAACTGCTCGACCGGGTCTTGTGCCAAGTCGCCGCGGCTCAGCCCCGCCCGGCTGTACTGCTCCCGCATGGCCGCTAGATCCACGACACGCTCCACCATCAGGGAGCCTAAGCCTTGTTCCTGTGGCATTGCCGTGACTCGGCGCACGAAGGCCGAAGCACAGTTCCGCTTCGCTTCCGAAGCAGCTGCTCTTGTGTCATCGCCCCGACGTGAGGGAGCAGCAGGGGCAGACACTCGACCCCCGCCGAGCAAAGCCGCTCTTGTGTCATCGCGCCGGCGCGAGGGTGCAGCAAGGGCGGCTCTCGGAGCGACTGGGCGGGCTTGACTAGGTTGCTTGCGTGCGGTTGTCGCTGCGTGCTCTCGCGACTGCGCCGGCTTTGGTGGTGGCCGTCGGCGGCGCTGTCGGTGCTGCGGTGCGCTGGGTGGTCTTGGAGGCCCTTGAGGCCGTCGGCGCTGTGGGCACGGCACCGATGGCGTGGGCGCTGCTGATGGTGAACTCCGTTGGCTCGTTCGTAGTGGGAGCGGTGCTGTTCGCGTCGGCCGATGGAGCCCGCGAGCTGGCCCGGCTGGGGCTGGGGGTGGGCTTCTGCGGTGGGCTCACCACGTTCTCGTCCTTTGCTGTTCTTACTGCTCACATCGCCCGCGACGGTGCGCCCGCATCGGCGGCGGCGTTCGTTGCTGCCTCAGTGGTCGCGGCGGTCGCGGCGGTCGCTATGGGCATCGCCGCGGCCCGCAAAGCCGGCTGGTCTCCGGTCTCGGAGCACGCGCCGTGACCGCCGTAGCAGCGTTCGTTGCTGCCGCGGCCCTCGGCGCTGTGATGCGCTGGCAGGCGGGACGGCTGCTGCCCTCAGTGTGGGGCACTTTTGTCGTGAACGTGGCTGGTGCTTTCGCGCTGGGTGCCCTGAGTGGCGTAGGGCCCACAGCAGCCGCCGTGATCGGGGTGGGCGGCCTCGGCGGGCTCACCACATTCTCAACTCTGGCTGCCGAACTCCGCGACCTGGCCTCGCGCCACCCGGTGAAGGCCGCCGCATACCTGACCGCCACGCTCACAGCCGGCCTGGGCGCCGCCGCAGCCGGCATCCGTCTTGCCCTCTGAGTTCTTCGGCCCTGTTGGCGCACCACATGACGGGTTCGCACGAGGCGCTGCCCGCCCCCGCCGCTGCCGGCCGTGAGACAGACCGTGGCGCTGCCCTGTGATACGGACCCTCGACGTGATACAGACCCGCAACCTGGCGTCGCATTACGCAGACTCCGGTCAGCGCGTGCAACGACGCGGGCGGGCCGTGTTGCCGCGGCCTGCTGTGTTCGTGCCGTTGCTGGCGGGCGCGGGTGTAGCGGTCGCGCTGGGGGTGTACGGGCAGGTTCACGATCCCACCGGTCGGGGGCTCTACACGGCGTTCTTCACTGAGACGGCTCGTCTGAAGAGCTGGCTGGCCACGGCCGCCGCTTCGGGCGCTGCCACACAGCTTGGCATCGCGGCTTTGTTGTGGCGGCGAGTCGGACGCGGCTCGCCGCCACGGCTGGCCGCAATCGGCGCGGCTCAGCGGCTGGTCGCCGCGCTCACTCTGATCGCCGCGGTGCCGGCGGCCTATCACTGCCTTTGGGCTTTAGGCTTTCAGGCCCATTCTGCACGAACCATGCTTCACTCGCTGGCGGGATGCGCGTTTTTTGGCGCCTATGCGGCTGGCACTGTCTCCGCCGACCGACCGGACCTTCCCGGTGCTAGCCGATTGACGGTGCTCGCAGCCGGCGCCGCGGTGTTCACAACGATGACGGCCGTTTGGTGGACCGGTGCCCGCTGGTACTTCACCAACGTCTCATGGGGTCTGTGACGGCTCTCATGGGATCTGTGACGGCACCGCCCCGGGCACACCGCCACAGTGGTGCGAGGCGTTGAAAGAGGCGTCGACAACCGTGACGGCTCTCGACCGTCTGGCCGGTGTGGCGCAGTGGCTGGCCGGGGTGGTGGCCGCGACCTTCGCCGTGATGCTGTTCACACTCGGCGCCGGCACCCACGCCCAGAACGACAGCCCTAACACCTCCGCGGCCGACACAAGCGACACGGCTGCGCGAGCCGATACCGACATTGCAGCCGATCCCGGTGCGGACACGCGAACCGGTGTCGGAGCACCCGCGGAGGCCTTCGGAGCCGAAGTGCTGAACCACGGCGAGGCCCTTTACGCCGAGCACTGCGCCGTCTGCCACGGCCGTCAGGGTTTGGGCGTGACTGCCGTGGCGCTGGCCGGGCGCATGAAGAGCGCCTACCCCCGGCTCACCGACCAGGTCGCGTTGGTGGCCGACGGCCGCGAGCAGATGCCCGGGTTTTCCGATCGGCTAACCCCGGCGGAACTCGAAGCGGTAGTCGCTTTCACTCGTCACCTTTTGTGAGGCCCAGCAGGGCTTGCGGGCGAGTTCGGCGTCCCGCCTGCCGGGCGGTAGTCGCTTTCACTCGTCACCTTCTCTGAGCGGGCGCCCAACCGACCGCGGTTACTGTCGGCCACAATGGACGACCGGGTTCCCGAACGGTCTCGCCGGATTGACCGGCGCACCGTGCTGCGGCTCAGCGGAGGCGTTATCGCCGTTGCAGTCGGCGTCGGAGCGGGCTTACTCGATCGCCGTTCCCGTCGCGGCGAATCAGCGCCCCGAACCGTCAATCCTGTAACACCCCGACCTGCCCCCGACCCGGCCGCGGACACCGCGCCCACCAGCCTTGCGCCGCCGCAAGCTGGGCCCCATGCGTCTGGTGGTGCCCAACCGTCTACTGATAACGACGAGGCAGCCCGCGAGGACACGGCCCCGCAAGTCATTGCGGGAGACGTCCCGGAAGGGGTGATCGCCGTGGGGGAGGGCTACCTACGTGCCGTGCCCGAAGAGGCCGACCTCGCGACGCTGTTGGCGGCGCTGCCGGCCCCCGACGGTGACGTGGCGGCCGCAGCGCGGCGCCGGATAACGGCTGACTTCACCACCGGCGACACCTTCACGGTCGACGGCTGGCTGCTGTCGCGCTCAGAGGCCCGGGCCGCCGCAGTGCTGGCGCTGGCCTGCGCCGAACAGTGCTGACTGACGCTCGGCGGCTGCGCGACGGCTCGACCCTCAACACCGACGTCTGCATCATCGGCGCCGGTGCCGCCGGCATCACCACGGCTCTGGAACTCGCCGACTCGGAGCTGGGCGTGATCGTGGTGGAGTCGGGCGGGCGCACCGGCCCGGACCCGGCCACCCAAGCCCTCTACCGGGGTGCCTCCGTCGGCCGGCCAATCCGCGGCCACATCGAACCCCAGCCGCTGGGGTTGGACGTCATCAGGCTTCGCTGGCTGGGGGGCACCACAAACCACTGGGCCGGCTACTGCCGCAAGCTCGAGCCGATCGATTTTGAGGAGCGCCCGCATCTGGCCGTGAGCGGCTGGCCGATCGAGCCGAGCGACCTTCACGAGCACTGGGCGCGAGCCGCGCGGTGGTGCCGGATCACCGACGCCTCCGACGACGCCACCGTCTGGAGCCGCCGCATCGGGCTGCCGCCCCCGCTGCCGCCTTCGTCAGAGCAGCACACCAGGGCCTTTCAGATCACGCCGGTGATGCGCTTCGGCGACGAGTACAGGCACGACCTGGAATCCGTTGACAACGTTCAGGTGATGTTGTGGGCCAATGCCGTCAACCTGGCCACCGACGACGGTCGCGCCGTTCAGACCGTGCAAGCCCGCACGCTCACCGGCGTCGGCATCACCGTGCGGGCGCGGGCGTTCGTGCTGGCCTGCGGAGGCCTAGAGAATCCGCGCCTACTGCTGGCGTCCACCGACGCCGATCCGGCCGGCGTGGGCAACCGGCACGATCAGGTGGGCCGCTATTTCGCGGAGCATCTTCAGGTGGCCGCGGGGTTCGGCGTGATCGACGCCCGCCCTGAGGACTTGGCCGGCTATCTGGGAGGTCAGGCCACCATCACAGACGGACGCTGGTCGGGCCGCAGCCACGGCGTCAAATACACGCTGGCGCTCACCTCCGATCACGTCCGAGCGGCGCGCACGCTGGGCATGGAGGCGCAGCTCCTCACCGGGCCCGTGCCTCCAATCTCTGCCCCACGGGGCCCGCCGACGCCGGTGCGGCAGCGGGCCGGAGCCGGTGTCGGCGCGGGCGCGATCGCCGATCTCATGGCCCTAACCTCCGGACGAGTGCCCGCGTCGTCGGTGTACGTTCAAGCGCTCGCTGAGCAGGAGCTGAATCCTGATAGCCGAGTCAGCCTGGCAGCCGCAACCGACGCGCTGGGGATGCGGCGCATCACGCTCGACTGGCGCTACAGCGCCTCCGACAGGGCCGCCGTGATCAGCGGACTACGCACCCTGGCCGCAGAGCTGGGCGCTGCGGGCCTGGGCCGGCTTCAGGTGATACCGGGTGGCGTGGCGGTAGGCATGCCCGACCATGAGCCCGCCGATCTCATCGACCTCTTCAGCGCTGACCTTGACGCCGTCGACTACGAGAACTTCCCGATCGGTGTCGGGTTCCACCACATGTGCACCACTCGGATGTCGGCCGATCCGCGCCGCGGGGTGGTGGACGCCGACTGCCGAGTGTACGGCGTCGACAACCTGTGGGTGGCGGGAAGCTCGGTGTTCGCCACACCGGGCGTCGCCACGCCCACTTTCACCATCGTTGCCCTGGCCGTCCGCCTCGCCGACCGCCTACGTGAGGTGCTCGCCTAGCAGGCAGTTCCGGCCCGCCGTCAGCTGGCCCCACCCTGCTGAAGACGACAACAACTAGGCGGCGGGCGGTGTTGGTCGGGGGCTGTCGGGCAGGCCAGCTGAGGGATTGGCGCCGACCGTGAGCGGCGAGGGGCCGTCGGCTTGGAGGCGCCACCATCCGGCAGCGGCCACCATCGCCGCGTTGTCGGTGCACATCGCCCGGCTCGGAAGGCTCGCGGCCAGCCCGTCGCGGGCACTGGCATCGACGGTCAGCTCCCTCAGGCGGCTGTTCGCGGCGACGCCGCCCGCCAGGCACAGTCCCTTAGCGCCGTGCGCTGCCGCGGCCCGGCGGGCCTTCGAAACGAGCACGTCGGCAACGGCCTCCTGAAACGAGGCGGCCACGTCGGCGACCGGCGCGTCGGGGCAGCGGCGCAGATAGGTGAGCACGGCCGTCTTGAGCCCGCTGAAGGAGAAGTTCCAGCCGTCGTTGATCATGGGCCGGGGGAACACGATGGCGTCCGGGTCTCCCTCGCGGCTGAGCCGGTCTATGGCCGGCCCTCCCGGATAGCCGAGCCCGAGGTGGCGTGCCACCTTGTCGAACGCCTCGCCGGCGGCGTCGTCGACGGTGGCGCCGAGCACCCGGTAACGCAGCCGGCCCCCCATCAGCACCAGCATGGTGTGGCCGCCCGACACGAGCACCACCACCGTCGGCAGCTCGATGTCGGGATCGTCGAGGAACGCGGCGTGCAGGTGGGCCTCGAGATGGTTGACCGCAACGAACGGCACGTCCCACACCAGCGAGAGCGCTTTGGCCGCCGACACGCCCACCAGCAGTGCTCCCACCAACCCCGGCCCGGCGGTGACGGCTACGGCGTTGACCTCGCCGGCGGTCGCAGACGAGTCCTCCATGGCCTGATCGATCACCGGCATGATCCGCTCGAGATGGGCGCGGCCCGCCACTTCGGGGACGACTCCGCCGTAGCGGGAGTGCAGGTCGGCCTGGCTTGAGACCACCGACGACAACACCCGCCGACCGCCGGACACCACCGCAGCCGCGGTTTCGTCACACGACGTCTCGATGCCCAGCACCAGGTCTTCGCGGGTGCTGGGGCTGCCGGCGACAGCTGTTGTCGTGTTCATCAAGCTCAGTCTGCTCTCAGACCACGGGCGACGCTTGACGCCGCTGTGGCGCTCGGGCCGGTTTGGCGTCAGGGCGGCGCAGGTACAGCGGCCTGATCTCGTGGGGTTGCGCCAGCTCGCCGCGGCGCGCCAACTGCTGGGCAAGCATCAACAGCGACTCCGCGGAGGGACGCGCGAAACCACCGTCGGCGATCTCGGCGTTGCGGATTCCGGCAAAGACCGCTAAATGCTCCGCGGCGCCGTCACCGGCGATGATCGCGGGCTCGCGCCGGCCCGAGCCGCTTTCGGCGCCTGCCATGGTCGAGATCGCGGCCGCGGCCTGCCGCGCCGAGGCCACAGCCGGGTTTGAGAGCCTTTGGACGCTTTCTCCAGTCGGCCGATAGGCAGCCCAGAAGACCTCTTTGCGGCGGGCGTCGATCACTGCGGCGATACGGCGGCGGGTGCAGCGCAGCGCGAACGCAACGACATCGAGGCTCACGCAGGCGATCATCGGCACTTGTAAGGCGTGGGCGACTGTGATGGCCGTCGTCACGCCCACCCGAAGGCCGGTGTAGAGCCCCGGGCCGATGTCGACGGCCACCGCCTCGACGTCCTGCAAGGTGACGCCGGACTGCGCGCAGGCCGTTTGGATCTGCGGTGCCAGCTGCTCGGCGTGACGGCGACTGCGGGTGGCCTGGACTGCCGCGAGAACGCCGCTACGGTCGCCGACCGCGCATCCTGCTCGGTCGGTTGCCGACTCGATGCCCAAGATCAGCAAGATCGGCTCCAAGGCCGTAGTGCGGCCTCGAGCCGAGGCTGCCGAGTGCTCCAGTGCTTGCCCCGCCCCCGCAGCGTCAGCAGGCGCTCGTCGCCCGGCAAGCCGTCGTCGGCGGACCTGAATCTGATCGTCACGCTCAAGTGCCCGGCCGGAAGCATCCCCGCGATGGCGTCGCCCCATTCGACCAGCGTGATCCCGTCGTCGAGCAGCTCTTCGAGCGCCAGGTCATGCGCTTCGTCCGGATGGTCGAAGCGGTAGACGTCGAGATGGTTCACGGTGATCGATCCCTCATAACGGTTGGCCAGAGTGAAGGTGGGACTGGTGACCGGGGTGGTCACGCCGAGCGCAGCGGCAAATCCCTGCGTGAACGCTGTCTTGCCCGCGCCGAGGTCTCCCACCAGAACGATCACGTCGCCCGTAGCGGCCACACTGGCCACGGCGCCGCCCAAGGCCCGCGTCTCATCGACGCTGGCAGTGCGGCAGCGAATGGCAGCGCGACCGGCGGTCATTGCCGACTTGCGATAGGCCTGCCGACTCGGGGTGAGCCAGTCGGCAGTGTCATCTCAAGAATCGGTCTCATCCTTAGACAGTACCGACGGCCCGGCCCGCAGCCGTGACCACCGCAGCCACCGTCAGCAGACGGACATCGTCGGGATCGGCCAGCACTTCGCCTGTGGCCGCCGCCACCACAGCATCGCCGTCGAAGCGGGTGTGAGCAGGCACGAACGCCCTCGCCAGCCCGTCGTGGCCGCCTTGGGACACCCAGAAGCACCCGAGCTTTGTGAGCTTGGCGTTGGTGATCACCGCGCACAGCGTGGTGTTGGTCATCGGATCCTCACTGAGGTAATCACCAGCAGTCGGATCTCCACCGGATTCTTCAGCCGCGGTGCCGTCCTGAGGGTCGTCGACTGGCGCGTTGTCGCTGAGCAGACCGCGGTTCATAGGCCCTGCGCTGAGGGGGCCGCTACGGGCAGGCCAGTCGGCGAACTCCCCGGCGGCGATCCGTGACAGCAGGCTGCCATCGGCGTCCGAGCCGTCGTCAAAGCTCCCGGCGGCGTTGGCGGCGATCACGGCGGTCACCGCGAGTTCGCCCCGCCGGACGGTGGCGATTCCCAGTCCGCCTGCCCGGGCCCGGTCGGCTCCTAGCCATTTCCCCACGGTGGCGCCTGCGCCTGCGCCCACTGCGCCCACCGCGGCATGGCTTGACCGGTTGCTAGCTGCGAGCCGCCCCTCGGCAGGGCCGGGCCGTACCGCGGGGTCGCCCTCTGCGAGGTCGTACAGCGCCATGGCCACCACGATCGGCACCCGCCCGTGCGCGGTGGGATATCCGCGGCCCTCAGCTTCAAGCACTTCGACCACACCATCGGCTGTGGCCAGACCGAAGGCGGAGCCGCCCGTGAGCACTACCGCGTCGATGGTCTGAACCAGCCGCTGCGGGGCGAGCAGCGCGAACTCGCGGGTGGCCGGCGCTCCGCCCCGTACCTCGCCCGAGGCCACCGCGCCCGGTGGCAGCACTATCACGGTGCAGCCCGTTCGGGCACCTGCATCAGTCCAGTGCCCGATCTCCACCCCGGCAACGCCCATCTCAGCGTCACGTGGTGATGTCATGTCAGCGCCTTTGCTGTGCCGCCAAGTCGAGCGGCGCGCTGCTCGCCATCTCGGCGTTACGCGGTGATGTCATGTCAGCACCAACGCCGATACCGCCGCGGCCGCTCAAACTTGGTGTCGGCGCAGAACCCGCAGAGAGCCGACAGCGCGCACTTCGCGGAACAGGCCTTCGTCCAGCGCCCGCAGATAGATCTCATAAGGAGGGCGTCCGCCGTCTGCGGGATCCTCAAAAACGTCGTGAATGGCGAGCACTCCTCCGGGCGTCACGTGCGGCGCCCAGCCTTCGTAGTCGAGACGGGCAGGCTCGTCACCGTGGCCGCCGTCGATGAACACCAGCGCCAGCGGCGTGGCCCACAGGGCGGCAATCGTAGGGGAGTCGCCCACCACCGCAACCACCGTGCGTTCCAGGGCCGCTTCATGGACGGCGCGGCGGAAGAACGGGAGCGTGTCGATCAAACCCGTGTCGGCGTCCACGACCGACGGATCGTGATGCTCCCAGCCGGGCTGGTTCTCCTCGGAGCCCCGATGGTGATCGACCGCAAACAGCACGCGTCCGGCTTGCTGCGCTGCCGCCCCGAGGTAGATCGCAGACTTGCCGCAATAGCTGCCGATCTCGAGCAGCGGGCCGCTCACCGTCAGCGCTGCAGCTGTCTCATACAGCGCCAAACCCTCGTCGGGCGGCATGAACCCCTTAGCCCTGTCGGCCGCGGCCTGCAGCCGGGCGTCCATCAGCCGGCGCTGGTGTCGCGGCGCCTGTCGCGTATACGAGCAGCCCCGGCGACCATCGTGCTGCGGTGTTTCATCAGCCGGCGCTGGTGTAGCGGCGCCTGTCAGGCTGGGACAAACCGGCCCGCTGGTTGTGACCTTTCATCAGCCGGCGCTGGTGTCGCGGTGCCATATCACCTGGTCAAGAAACAGGTACTTGGCAATCCAGACGACGCCGTAAGCGCTCATGGTGCCGCAGACCACGAACAGAGTCCGCTGCGTGAAACGCTCAACGAGCGCTACCGCCAGCGACGACATTGCCAGCCCCACCAATGCCATCGTCCAGAACGGCAGCACCTCGCCGCCCAGCCGATGAGACCCGCCTTGCTGCCACACCCAGGCTCGGCTGAGCAGGTAGGCCGGCACGGTAGCCACCGCCCAGGCCGACAGGTTCGCCGTCACTCCCGGCCAGCCGAGCAGGCTGTGGCACACGGTGAGAATGCTGAGGCCGACCGCTACGTTCACCACCGACACCCCGCAGTAGCGCAAGGCCTTCGCGCCGTGCTGGTCGCGCAGGCGACGGGCCGCAGACAGCGGCACCGCGACAGAAGATCTAGCCTCCACAGATCCGCAGGCTACCCGGCGGTGCCGATAGCTCTCCTGCCAGATGATCCCGCGGTGACGCCGCGGATGGCCGCAGAAGCGGGTGTCTTGGGACCGCAGCCGGCAGCGACCCCACGCGGATTTGCCGCACATCGCCAACTTTTTGGGGGCAGAAGCGGGTGTCTCGGGACCGCAGCCGGCAGCGACTGTTGGCTGACGGGGCATGATTGGGGTGATGCCGACGTCACAGAACCAGACCCCGCGGGGCCAGGCCGCTTCGGGTGAGGTCGCTTCGGGCCGAGCCGCTTCGGATCATTCGGCGCTTGGGCAGACGGCGCTTGAGAATGTGGTGTCGCTGCTTGATTTGGAGGTCATTGAGGTCAACATCTTCCGAGGCCGCTCGCCTGACGATGACCGGCAGCGGATCTTCGGAGGGCAGGTGGCCGGTCAGGCGCTGGTGGCTGCGGCGCGGACCGTGGACCATGATGGGCCGCGGCGTGGCGTCCACTCGCTGCACGCCTATTTCCTGCGACCCGGTGATCCGAAACGGCCCGTGCTGTATGAGGTTGACCGAATACGCGACGGTCGGTCGTTCACTACCAGGCGGGTTGTGGCCATCCAGCACGGCAGGGCGATATTCCAGCTCGCGGCGTCGTTTCACGTGGTGGAAGGCGGGTACGAGCACTTCGCTCCCATGCCGGACGTGCCCGATCCGGAGACTCTCCAGACGCGCAGGTGGCGCGCGTCACGATCAAGTACACTCGGACCGCCGCGGGGTGATGTCAGCGATGCCCTCCTACCGGCTGAGGAAGCGTCTAAGGGGGGTGAGGACACATCTAAGGGGGGTGGGGCCGCGGCCTGCGGCACCTCGGTGGCACCCAACAGGCGTGAGGCCGCGGCGCGGCCCGACCGGGTTCAGGCACTTGACCTCCGTTACGTCACCGCCAGCAGTCCGCTGGACCGCACCGGACCGCTCCCTCCCCGTCAGCAGGTCTGGATGAAGGCCAACGGCACGCTGGGGGACGACCCGCTGTTGCACCACTGCCTGCTCACTTACGCCAGTGACATGACTCTGCTGGACACGACGCTGCTGCCTCACGGTACGAGTTCCCTGGACTCCGGCATCATGCTGGCGAGCCTCGACCACGCCATGTGGTTCCACGGGCCGTTCAGGGCCGACGAATGGCTACTGTACGACCAGTACACGCCAGCGGCCGCAGGCGCCCGCGGCCTGGCGACGGGCAGGGTCTTCACACACGATGGGCGGCTTGTTGCGTCGGTGGTTCAAGAGGGCCTGATACGCAGGATCAGCCCACGTCAAGACAGGAAAACGCCATGACACCGAAGGGGCGCAAACCGACTGACAGCGGTCCCGAGACCAGCGCCGGCAGCGCTACGGCCGATGTCGAGATCATCGAATGCCAGGCCGTCACCGACGACCTGGAGGCGGCTATGCGCAGGCTGATCGGCCAGCTCTCGTCGTCGAGTCCACCGCCGACAAGGGCCGAGCTATCTGAGGTCATCGCGTCTGAGGCGACGACCTTGTTCCTAGCCTGCCAGCGTTCACGGGAGATCTCGGAGCAGCCGCGGAAGTCCGGCGCTGAGGTAGTAGGCGCGCTCACGCTTGTGGTCTTTCGGATACCGACCGGCGTGCGCGCCCGCATCGAGGACGTCGTGGTGGACGAGTCGGCGCGGGGCCGGCGCATAGGCGAGCAGCTGAGCCTCGCGGCGCTTCAAAAGGCCCGTGATCTGGGGGCGCTGAATGCGGACCTCACGTCGCGCCCGAGCCGTGTGGCCGCCAACCGGCTGTACAGGCGCATGGGCTTCAAACTGCGCGAGTCAAACGTCTACCGTCTCAAGCTGTGATTCATCAGGCTTTGACACGGCCGGTCGCAGAGCCGACTACGGCCTCGGATCCGATCTGGACGCCTGGTCGGGAGCGCGTCGCGGCCAGCGCGCTTGAGCGCTTCAAGGTCTGGCTTCGAGAACACCGTGGAGTACGGGTGGACGACTACGCAAGCCTGCACCGCTGGTCGGTTGAGTGCAGCGACAGGTTCTGGGCCGCTGCGTGGGACTTTTTCGGCGTCAGGGGCGACCGGGGCGAACGCTTGACGGTGGCCGACGAAGGCGCTGGCTCATGGCTGTACCGCAACCGGTTCCTGCCCGACGCTCGGCTCAATGTGGCCGAGAACCTGATGGGCAGCCCGTCGGAGGAGACAGCGGTGATCTTCCGTAGCGAGGACGGAGAGGCGGCCGACATCACCCGCAGCCAGCTGCACCACGCTGTCGGTCGGTGCCAGGCGCTTCTGGCCGACGTGGGAGTCGGCGAGCGCGACCGCGTGGCGGCTTGGATGCCCAACCGCCCCGAGGCCCTGGTGATCATGCTGGCCGCGACGGGGCTGGGCGCGGTGTTCAGCTCGGCGTCTCCGGATTTCGGCACCGTCGGCGTGCTGGACCGCTTCAGCCAGATCTCACCGAAGGTGTTGTTCGCATGCGCTGACTATCCATATAACGGCCGCCGCTACGACTGCCGCGGTCGCCTAAAGGAGATCACCGCGGCTCTGCCGTCGCTGCAGCGCACCGTGACAGTAGAGCCCGGCTGGCTCGACGGCTTCGGCGCGACACTGCCGGACGAGCGCTCTTCGCCCGTCGTGTTCCGGCCGCTGCCGTTCGATCACCCCTGGTATGTGCTGTACTCCTCGGGCACGACCGGCCCGCCCAAGTGCATCGTCCACCGGGCAGGCGGCCTACTGATCAAACACCTGGTGGAGCATCAGCTCCACTGCGACGTGCGGCCCGGCGACAGGGTCTTCTATTTCACCACGACGGGCTGGATGATGTGGAACTGGCTGGCCTCGGCGCTCGCCAGCGGCGCTGCCGCGGTGCTTTATGATGGCGCTCCTTCCTGGCCCGACATGAACAGGTTGTTCGACCTGGCGGATGAGACGCGGATCACGCTGTTCGGCACGTCGGCGAAGTTCATCGACGCCTGCCGGAACGCCGGTGTCCGCCCGGCCGACACCCACAGCCTTGCCTCGCTGCGCACCGTCACCTCGACTGGCTCCACACTGGTGCCCGAGGGTTTCGATTGGGTGTACCGCAACGTGAAAGCCGACTTACACCTGGCCTCAATATCCGGCGGAACCGACCTTTGCGGCTGCCTTGTGGCCGGCGACCCCACCGCACCCGTTCGCTGTGGCGAGATCCAGCGCCCCGCCTTGGGGCTGGACATCGACGTGACGGACTACACGGGAGCACCGCTGCCGGAAGGCGCGGAGGGTGAACTTGTATGCCGCAACGCGTTCCCGTCGATGCCGTTGCAATTTGAGGGCGACCCCGGCGACGTCCGATACCGGGCCGCGTACTTCGACCGCATCCCGGGCGTGTGGCATCACGGCGACTTCGCGATGCGCACCCCGGCGGGGGGCTTCGTGATATCTGGCCGCTCGGACACCACCCTCAACCCGGGCGGTGTGCGGATCGGCACAGCCGAGATTTACCGCCGGGTGGACGCGCTGCCCGAAGTGGACGAGAGCATCGCGGTGGGACAGCCGCACGGATCAGACACCCGGATCGTGCTGTTTGTGCGCATGGCGGCGGGCTGCGAACTCACCGACGAGCTACGAGACACGATACGCCGCCGCATCCGCTCCGACTTATCGCCGCGGCATGTACCTGCCGTGATCGCGGCGGTGCCCGACATTCCCCGCACTCGGTCGGGCAAGATGACCGAGGCCGCGGTGCGGGACGCGATCTGTGGTCGCCCGGTGAACAACACCTCGGCGTTGGCCAACCCCGAGGCTCTGGAGCACTTCCGGGATCGGCGCGAGCTGGCAACATAGAAACGGGCGCCGGGCGCGGGTGCCAGACGGGATACAAGCAGCGGGCCTTTCGGCGACCGGGCGCACCCGCGCACAGTGCGGCGACTAGCGTGATGGCCGTGACAGCCGCGCCTGACCCGAGTTCCGAGACGGCGGTGCCGCCTGCACAGACCACAGAGCCAGCCGCGAGGGGGGACACAGCAGTGCAGGCCGGGCCGTCCGAGGGAGGATGCATCCGCTGGCTGGCACCGAGGCCCCGGCTTCGCCAGCCGACGCTGATCGCCGCCTTCGAAGGCTGGAACGACGCCGGCGACGCCGCCACTATGGCCGCTCGCCATCTGGCGGAACGCTGGGGCTGCGAGACCGTAGCGGACATCGACCCAGAGCTGTTCTACGACTTCACGTCGACGCGCCCCACCGTGAGGCTTGACGACAAGCGCGAGCGCCACCTGAAATGGCCTTCCAATGCAGTGATGGTGGCCGGCCTACCCGAAGCCTCCGGCGATGTCGCGGTGCTGGTGGGCGTGGAGCCGCAGCTCCGGTGGCGGACTTTTGGCAAGCAGGTCATCTCCATCGCCGAGACGCTTGGTGTGACAAGGGTGGTGACCCTGGGTGCGCTGCTGGCCGAGGTTCCCCACAGCCGACCGGTACAGGTTTACGGCACAGCCGAAGATCAAGCCCTGCGCAACGAGTTCCGGCTCGCGCAGTCCACCTACGAGGGCCCCACTGGCATCGTCGGCGTGCTCACGGCGGCCTGCCGAGACGCCGGCTTTCCCACGGTGTCTCTGTGGTCGGCGGTGCCGTCCTACATGCCCGGAGCGCCGTCTCCGAAAGCCGCTCTGGCCCTGGTTAGGCGGACAGGCACCATCCTGGGGGCGTCAGTGGAGACAGCGGTGCTGAAGCGCGCCGCGGAGGCTTACGAACGCCAGATAGCAAAAATCGTCGCCAGCGACCACGAGACGGCCGAGTTCGTGGCGCGCATCGAGCAAGCCTGGGACGCTCGCCAGGAGCGCTTCGCGCGGCGCACAGCTGACGAGCGCTCGTCCGGGGAGGCCGCCAGCCCCCGGCTCGACTGGCTCGACAAAACCGACGGGCTGGAGGGTGATCCCGCCACCTTGGTGGCCGAGGTGGAGCAGTTCCTGCGCGACTCAGAGTGAGCCTGCCAAGCCAGAGCGGGTCCGGCTAGCACCGTCTCATAATTCGGTCCCGGCCCGCCAGGGCATCGGACGGGGACGGTCGAAGAGCACGTCGACACGCTCACCGCGGACAGCTGCGAAGGCGTGGGCGGCCCAGAGATCGGGCCTGGCGGTCGTGGCCGGCAGCTCGCCCTCGGCGAAGAACCCCGCGTCGGTGCACTCCAGCGGGTGATGTCGAAGCTCGCCGCCGGTCATTTGGCAGTGGAACACCAGCGACACAAGCGGGATGCGCGTGAAGCCGCGGCGCATGCCGTCGAGCACCGCGATGGGGCGCACAACCTCGCAGTCGATGCCCGTCTCCTCTCGCACTTCCTTAACTGCGATCTCCGCGGGGGAATAGCCGACGTCGGCCCAGCCCGTGGGATAGAGCCAGTACCCCGAGTCGGCCCGCTGCACGAGCAGCAGCCGGTTCTCGTCGTCGCCGACCACCGCTCCCACGGTGATCTTCGGGGTGACGTAGCCCGCCACTCCTGAGCCCACCCGATCGAGCCATTCCTGCATCTGGTGGCCGACGTCCACGCCGACCGTGCTGTGGGCTCGGATGTCCGCGGCTACGGCCAGCACTTCCTCGAACCGCTCTCGCTCATAGAGGCTCTCCGTGAAACCCAAGCCGGTGCGTGCTATGGCCGACAGGCTCTCAGCCCAGCGCAGTACGTCGGCCTCGCTCGCTGGCCTTGGCCCGCCGGCGCGGTGAGACGCCGCACTGGTCACGGCCGACCAGAACCCTTCAACCCCGATGGACTGACCCGCCGACCGCCGACCGTACGACGCCGCGCTGTTGACGGCAGCCCGGTGCCTCTCAGGGCTGCGACGCCGCTCAAGTCAGCACCCTGCGGCCGGCAGACCGCGCCCCGGCCGGGCTTCGGCAACTGTGGGACATCCCTTCATCATCGCGTGCCGGGCACGGTGTCCGCCAGCGATCCCGCCGGTGAGGCAGCTAGTAGGGCCAGGCGCCACTGCGGTGTCCCAGCAGCGGAGTGAGGCGGCCCAGCCGGGCGACGATCAGCACTTTTATCGCCAGGTTGCGCGCGAACCACGGAAGCTGTGCGGTCTGACGGACGGTGCTGGCGACGCGCGGCATCAGCTTTAGGTTGGCGCGGCGGTATTCGGCGAGTGAGCCTGTTCGGCCTGCGTAGCGCCAACGGCGACTGTTGAAACATGTGGTGAGCAGAGCCGCGGTCACGCCGACAGAGCTGAAGGCGTCGTGGACGAACATCACGCCGCCTGCCGACACCCGGCCGCCCCAGCCGACGATGTCGGCACGGGCCGGGCCGAGGCGGTGGGCACCGTCGACGAAGAGCAGGTCGATCGTGTCGGGCGCGTCGCCGAGGGCCACTTCGGACCGCTTGCGCATGTGGCGGACGCGCCGCAACAGTCCCGCTGCGGCGAGATTGGTAGAGAAAGCGGCGAAGTCCTGCTCGCCGAGGGCCGTCTCCGGGGCGATCTCGCGTGGCCCTCGGTCGCCTCCAGCGTGGGGGTCTACGGCCAGCACGACGGCGTCGGTCGGCGCCGAGCAGGCCAGCACTATCGTGGATCGGCCGCGAAAGCTGCCGATCTCCGCCACCGTGCTCGCTGCGGGCAGCTCACGGGCAGCGTCATGGAGCCGGCGGGCTTGATCCAGCGTGAGCCAGCCCTCCACGCCCGCGATGCGCTCCGCCACCGCAGCGAAGGTGTTACACGCTGTCACGGCTCTGCCATGGCGCTGGAACCTGCTTGGAGCCTCGCCACAGCGCAGGCGGTCAGCGGGTGCGCTCGAGTATCTCGCCAGCAGGCCCGACAAGGCCGGTTACGAAAGGCCCGAATTCAGCGTACACGGCCGAAGCACGGTCGTAGCGCATGGCGTAGACGGTGTGCTTCAGGGCGTTCAGGTCGGTGCCGAACAGCGTGACGCCCCACTCCCAGTCGTCTAGGCCGGTTGAGGCCGTGACGAGCTGAACGATGCGGCCCGTGAACTTGCGCCCGGTGGCGCCGTGCTCGTACATCAGCTCCTTGCGCCGGCCAAAGCCCAGCTCGTACCAGTTCTGGCCGGGTTTGCGGCGCTTGGACATGGGGTAGAAGCACCAGGCTGGCTTGCCCGGCGGGGGAAGCTTGGGGTTGAGGCGCATGTCGGCCGCTTCGGCCGGAAGCCCGAGCGCGTACTCCGAGAGCTCTGTGACCGACAGGTAGCTGTCCACTGCGGCCAGACCGGCGCGGCTGATACGTGTTTGCAGATCACGCAGCACCCACGCGTCGCGATGCAGTGCCATGAGGCACAGCTCCGCGGTGTGCCCGAGCACGGCCACGGTCACCACTTGCGCGCCGTCGGATTCCGCTTCGGCTAAGGCGGTGAGCACGGCGTCGTCGTCGTTGCGCGGGGTGCGGTTGCAGAAGAGGTGAAGAACCGTCAGCCCCTCGGGGGCGACTACCGGATCGACCATACCGCAAGCCTACGGAGCGTCCTTAGCCGCCGACGTAGATCGACAGCCGGCCGCCGCGCGCGAACCCGGCGAGCTGCATTCCCGCTGCCTCGGCAGTGGCCGCGGCCAGCGCCGTCGGGGCGCTGACGGCGACCAGGGCCCTGAAACCGCCGGCCCACGCCTTGTGAACCAGCTCGAAGCTGGCCCGTCCGCTCACCACGAGCCCTCGACCCTGCGCAGGCAGTTCTCCGTTGAAGTGCAGGCGCCCGATGATTTTGTCCACAGCGTTGTGGCGGCCCACATCTTCGCGCGCCAAAGAGACCCGGCCGTCGGACTCGACGACACCGGCGGCGTGAACGGCGCCGGTGGCCGCGAACAGCTCCTGGCCTGGCTGTAGCCGCTCGGGCGCGCCGGCGAGCGCGCTCCAGGCCAGGGCCGGGCCGGTGACCGCCTCGAGCTTGTCCACCAGCTCGTCAATCTCGTCGGTTCCGCAGAAGCCGCACGACGACGTGGTGGCCGTCAGACGCGGCCGCGGGGCCGGAGCCCTGCCGCCGGTGGAGACCGACACCACGTTGAAGGAGGTGGCCACCGCCGATCCGGTGGCGCAGTATTTCACGCTGGTCACGGGATGACCGTCCAGCAGCCCCTCAGCGAGGCAGAAGCCGGCAGCCAGCTCAAAGTCGTGGCCGGGCGTGCGCATCGTGGTGGCCACCCGGACGCCGTCGAGTTCTATGGCCATCGGCTCCTCAGAGGCGAGCCGGTCTGGGCGGCGGTCGAAGGCGGGGCCGCCTCCGGCCCAGGGCCTAACCATCCACCGCCTGCTCTTCGACTTCATGGCCACGAACTCAGGCTACGGGATGGGCCGCAGCCACCCCCGATGCCCGGCTGTCGACCCCGATGATCCCTTACCGGCGGCCTCTGGAAAGCCTTCCTGGAGAGCCTTTACTTCTACTCCGGGAGGAATCTCCTAGAAGTCCATGTCGGGCATGCGGGGGCGCTCCTGGTGGACCCCCGGCGATGAGCTGGGAGGACTCCTAGAAGTCCATGTCGGGCATGCCGCCGCCCTGACCGTTCTCAGGAGCGTCGGCGATGACCGCCTCGGTGGTGAGGAACAGCCCTGCTATGGAGCCGGCGTTCTGCAGAGCCGAGCGGGTTACCTTCGCTGCGTCGATGATGCCCGCGGCGATGAGGTCTTCGTACTCACCGGTCTCGGCGTTGAACCCGACCGGGCCCTCAAGGTTGCGGACGCGCTCAACGACCACGCCGCCCTCGAGGCCGGCGTTCACCGCGATCTGCGCCAGTGGCGCTGAGAGTGCCTTGGCGACGACGCGCGCACCGGTCTGCTCGTCGATGTCGGCGAGGCCGTCAGCGGCTGCGGATGAGGCCTCCTCGGCGCGCAGCAGCGTGACGCCGCCTCCTGCCACGACGCCTTCCTCGATGGCGGCCTTCGTGGTGCTCACAGCGTCCTCGATGCGGTGCTTCTTCTCTTTGAGCTCCACCTCGGTTGCGGCGCCGACCTTCAACACAGCCACGCCGCCCGACAGTTTGGCCAGGCGCTCTTGCAGCTTCTCGCGGTCATAGTCGGAGTCGGTGTTGTCGATCTCGGACTTGATTTGGCTGATGCGGCCTACCACGTCGGCGTTGTCGCCCGCGCCCTCGACGATGGTGGTCTCGTCTTTGGTGACGATTACCTTGCGGGCCCGGCCCAACATGTCCACGCCGATGCTGTCGAGCTTGAGGCCTACCTCCTCGCTGATGACCTGGCCACCGGTGAGGATGGCCATGTCCTGCAGCATCGCCTTGCGGCGGTCGCCGAAGCCGGGGGCCTTCACCGCCACCGACGTGAAAGTGCCGCGGATCTTGTTCACCACGAGCGTCGCCAGGGCCTCGCCTTCTACGTCTTCGGCGATGGCCAGCATCGGCTTGCCGCCTTGCATCACCTTCTCGAGCACGGGCACGAGGTCGCGCACGTTGGAGATCTTGGAGCTGACCAGGAGCACGTATGGGTTGTCGAGCACGGCCTCCATGCGCTCGGTGTCGGTGACGAAATAGGGCGAGATGTATCCCTTGTCGAAGCGCATCCCCTCGACGGTCTCCATCTCCAGGCCGAAAGTCTGACCCTCCTCTACAGTGATCACTCCGTCCTTGCCCACCTTGTCGATGGCGTCGGAGATCGTGGCCCCGATTTCGGAGTCGGCGGCGGAAATAGCCGCGACGTTGGCGATCTGGGCTTTGTCCGACGACACGTCGTGGCTGCTATCCGCTATGGCGTCGACCGCGGCGTCGACCGCGGCTTCGATGCCGGCCTTGAGCGACATGGGGCTTGCACCCGCGGCAACATTGCGAAGGCCCTCTTTCACCATCGACCACGCCAGAACCGTGGCTGTGGTGGTGCCGTCACCGGCTACGTCGTCGGTCTTCTTGGCGACCTCTTTGACGAGCTCGGCGCCTATCTTCTCATAGGGATCCTCGAGTTCGATCTCCTTGGCTATGGACACGCCGTCGTTGGTGATAGTGGGCGCTCCCCACTTCTTGTCGAGCACGACGTTGCGCCCCTTGGGGCCCAGCGTCACGCGCACCGCGTCGGCGAGCTGGTTCATGCCGCGCTCGAGCGCCCGGCGGGCCTGCTCGTCGAACTGGATGATCTTTGCCATGTGAAACCTCCTGACGGCCCTGTGCGGGGCCGTGTTGTCTTTCGGGCCTGTGGTCTCGGATTCGAGAGGCTACCGGCTTGCCGGCTGTGTTGGCACTCGCATGCCGCGAGTGCTAAGTCAATCCGGTGGCGAGTTCAGCGACAACCTGTTAGCGGCAATGGCGGTACAGGGAGAGAGCCATCCGCGAAGCCGACAGCTGGCGCGCAGGCCTGGTCTGAGAAGCCGCAGACCGTAAAACTGGCGCGCGGCAGCTGCCCGCGCCCGGCGAGGGGGTGGCGCCTAGAGCCGGCCGCCGGCCACTGCCGGCACGATACTGACGACCGCGCCGTCGGCAACCGGCGCGCTGAGGCCGCCAAGGAAGCGCGCGTCGTCGTCGCTGACGAACACGTTCACGAAGCGGCGCAGCTCGCCGGAGTCGTCAAGCACGTGGCGGGCGAACCCGGGGTGCGACGACTCCAGCTCGTCGAGCACTTCAGCCAGCGTGTCTCCGGTGACGGCCACCTCGGAGGCGCCTTCGGTGAGCATCCTCAGCGTGATGGGCACGCGCACGGTGACTGCCATGATCGCTCCTTCGGGAGGTGTAGCGGGCGTGTGCGGAACATCTGCGCGATGTCTGCAAGACGTATAGAGGATAGACGCCTGAAACCGGGCTCGGACACGCTGAGAACACGCTGGCGGGCCGCGCGCGGGCTGGGCGCGCAGATTCTGCCCACCGGCAGCCGTCGGGGTTGCTCTGCCCGGTTAGGGTGGTCGCATGGTCAGCGGGCGTCCCGGAGCACCGCGAGGCGGGCGGTCAGGCGTCGGCGGAGCGCGTCGACTGCCCGCGAGCGTGGTGATCGCAGCCGCCGTGCTTGTCGTGCTGGGCGCGCTGACGCTGGTGCGCTGGGCGGTGGTCTACCTGATTAGCCTCGTGAAGCTGGCGCTGCTGGCCGCTTTGGTGATCGCCGTAGTCGCCTTTATCGTCTGGATGTTCTCAGCCAAGCGTCGATAGGGCTGCGGCAGGGCTGCGGCGGTCTGGGCTCAGAGGGTCGGTCTGAGCATGGCCGCCCGGGGCTGCTTCTGAGGGCCTCTAGCTTCTCAAGGACGGCCTCGCGGACGCAGTCGACGGTATCTGCCTTCGCCTTTGACGCGCCGAAGCCCTGCGTCAGGTCGATCACCTCGAGTCCCGGCACGCTCGGCAGCGACGGTTCAGCCGCGCCGACCACCGCCCAAGTTGACACGCCCGACCGGTGCGCAAGGCGGGCGACGCTTCCCACGACCTTACCCTCAAAGGAGGTGGCGTCGAGCCGGCCCTCGCCCGTGATCACCAGATCCGCGGCCCGGACGCGTCGGCTGAAGCCTATCTCTTCGGCCACGATCTCGAAGCCGTTCGCCAGTTTGGCGCCGCGCGCAGCCAGGCCTCCGGCCAATCCCCCCGCTGCTCCCGAGCCGTCCAGTTCGGTGACGTCTGTGCCGTACACATCCAGGTACTCGCTCGCTAGCCGGGCCAGCCGTAGGCGCAGCAGCTCGACCTGGGCCCGGGACGCGCCCTTCTGCGGTCCGAACACCGCGGCCGCGTCCACGAAGCGCGTGCGGACGTCGCAGGCCACGATCATCTTGACGCCGCGCATCGCCTCCCGTGGCGGCAGGGCGCGCAGCGCGCCGCTTCCGCCGTCAGTCGTGGCCGAGCCGCCCGCGGCGACGGTCACGCGCCGCGCTCCGTGGGAGACGGCCTCGGCGATCAGCTCGCCCGTTCCCGCGCTGGTGGCACCGATCGGATCGTTTCTGTCCGCTCCACCAGCCAGCGCCAAACCCGACGCCTGCGCCATCTCGACCACGGCGCGTTTGCCGTCCAGGCGCCATGAGGCGAAGACTGTCGCTCCGGTCGGCCCGGTGACCTTCGACCGGCGGTTGCCTCCTCCGAGAGCGTCGAGGGTTCCTTCACCTCCGTCGGCCATGGGCGCCACGTCGCAGGTCATGCGCGCCGCGTCCGCGGCTGCGCCTATCGCCGCGGCGATCTCAGACGCTGATGCGGTGCCCCGGAACTTGTCGGGCGCCGCCAGCACACGCAGGCTGGTGGCGCCCGTCACGCTGTGGCAATGCGATATGTCAGGAGACCGTGATCGGGATCACGTCATCGGTGCCGAGAACGACGAAGATGTGGAAATCGGCCACGTTCTCAGGTGTGCTCACCAGAGTGAGCATGTTGGCAGGCGCGGGATTGATGATTTCCGCTGGCGCGTTGACTGCTGACGCGACCGCCTTGGCGTCGTCCTGATAGGTGGCCAGGTAGTAGATATTGGATTGCGCCACCGGCGGGTTCGCTGCGTTCTTGGCGAGGGTCACATAACCCTGAGCGGAGAGGATGTCGGCTGTGGCCCCTGCCAGGCCGGATCTCCCGGTGCCGTTGACGGTGGCGATTTTGACCTCTCCGGGGCGGTGCGTCACCAGGGGCGGTGGCGGCGGCACGGTTGAGCTGGTGGCGACCGGTGTCTCATCGGCGTCAGCGTCGGCGTCGCCGTCTGCTGGCTCGTCGCTGTCTGTCTCGCTGTCTGCACCGGTTTCGTCTCCGGCATCCTCGGCAGCGACAGCGGCGTACTCCGACTCGTCGATCGCGTAAGCCAGGAGTACCACCCCGGCGACGACGGCCAGAACCGTTATCACCATCCCGAACCCGGCTGAACTCCTTGATTGGGGAGCACGTGTTCCGGTCACGACGACGGCAGCCCTTCGCTATGATTGCTTTGGTTCATCGCCCCTCGCTTCTTGGCTCTGGGTCGTTTGGTTCTGCTTACCCGGACGGTACTTCGGTCGCATCTTTCAGCAAGGTTAGCACTCTCGGGATGGGCGGCCCAACGACGCACCGGGCGCGTGTACTGGGCACGGCCTTGGCGCGCCCGCCTGAGGAGTCTCAGCAGCGGAGTTCTCCGCGCGGGGTATCGTTAAGGGTGCCGTCGTCGGTGCCGCCCGCCCGAGTAGCTCAGCCGGGAGAGCAGCTGTCTTGTAAACAGCAGGTCGCAGGTTCGAGTCCTGTCTCGGGCACTGGCGCTTGCCTCGTGCCCCCGCTGTCAGGGCCCTGGCCCGGCACTCGCAGGTGCGGGTCAGCTGGTACCGCGACGGGCTCTCAGGATGTCGTCGAACCCGCGCACGACAGTGTGTGAGGTTTCCTGCAAGTCGTTGGGGCTGGCCGCAAAGTAGGCGGTGTTCATCCCGAGCAGCTCAGCAGCGTCGAGGAACTCCGGGACGCTCGACAGGTACAAGCAGTCGTGGACGTCGATGGACATCTTTCGGCGCGTAGCCTCCAACAGTGACGGCGAGGGCAACACCGCGCCGACCTCCGCGCTGGTCATCCACATCGCGGTGGAATCCTCGAGCTGGGCCATGCGCCTGAGTCGCTCACCCCAGCGCCTCGGCTGGTTTCCCACGACTGCCACGGGCAGATTCCGGGCGGCGACGCGGTCAAGGAACTCGTGCAGTCCGGGCACCAGCCTGTACGACGAGAGATAGCGAGTCTCCACGCCTTGCGCGATGGGGCCGAGACCCAGGTCGCTCCAGAACTCGTCGGGTGTTAGCCGGCCCAGCAACAGCTTGCGATGACGGTCGCGCACAATTTCGGGGTCTATGTCGGACAGCTCGGCCTGGATGGTCGGCAGCAACAGCCCTTGTAGTGGATCCGTCGGACGGACGATCACTCCGTGCACGTCCACGACCAGCAGGCGCAACAGCCGCTGGCGCGGCTTGCGCGCTTCGGCGTCGCGGATCGCGGCACGCTGCTTCCGCCTGCGAACAGCGCGGCGGCTTCGGCCTTTCGGCGTGCGGATCACCGCGACCACCCATGCCAGGACCGCGCCCAGCAGCGCGATGCCGAAGGCTGCGGCCGCGGCCCGAGAGATGTTTAGCCACATGGCAGGCGAGGCATGCTCGGAGAGGGCCGAGGCCTTCAAGAGCGCGGGCGCGTCGCCATAGGAGAAACTCCACTCGATCCGCGACCCGCTGATCTCGCCCGCGGCGGCCGCGGTCTCGCCCGGTACGCCGGCTGAGGCGTCATCGGTGCCGGCCAGCTCGACGGGCGCCGCCGGCAGCGTGAGGGAGAAGGTCAGCCCGAAGAAGTCCTCAGGGGCGCCGCCGGAAGCCAATAGATCGTCGATCGGGCGTCCGAAGTGATGGCCGTCGAGCGCCGCCGCGAGTGAAGCGTCGCTGAAGGCCTCCAACGGCGGCGTCGGATCAACTGTCGCGTTGAACTGCCAGCCGGTCTCCGCGAACGATCTTCTCTGGCGTAGTTCGACGCCAGAGAAGATCACACCCGGGCCGGCCAGCTCGGCGAGCACCGACTGAAGCTGCCCCGCCGATCGGAACACCTTTTGTGCGCGGAGGGTGATCTCGCCATCGGCGGACTCGGCGTCAGCAACCTCCCAGCCCGCGTCTCGCGCGTCGTCGAGCAGCAGGCCCGACGCGAGTTCCGGTACTGCTTCTACGGCGTCGTCGTCGGCTTTGAAGGTGACGACCACGACGCCGTGACCGTTCTCCTCGACGGCTACATCGACTTCGACGTCCACCCGGCAGGCAGTAAGCAGCACGAGCGCGGCGAGCGCGGAGGCTGCCCACAGCAGTCGCCGGCGTCGGGGCATCACCGCACGAGCAGAGGCCCCGCGCTCAGGCGCGGCTGGAGCCGGGCGCGCCGTCGACCGCTGTCGAGAACTCGGGTGGCTCGAACCCCTCGATGGCTCTGAACACCACTATCTGCTTGCCGGGGGCGGCGGGGTCGGGCTCGACGTCGACGATGATGATCTCTCCCGCGCGGAACTCCTTTGCGAGCAGGCGCTCAGAGAGTGGATCCTCAACCAGACGCTGAATGGCCCGGCGCAGCGGCCTGGCGCCGAGCGTGGGATCGTAGCCGGTGGCCGCAAGGTGCGCCTTGGCGGCGTCGGTCAGCTCGAAGCCCATCCCTTGCCCTTGGATCTGCTCGGCTGTGCGCACGATCATCAGATCGACAATGCGCCGCACCTCGTCCTGCGTCAGCTCGTGGAAGACGATCACGTCGTCGATGCGGTTGAGGAACTCCGGGCGGAAGTGCGACTTGAGAGCCTCCTTCACCTTCGACTTCATGCGCTGGTAGGTGACCTTCTCGTCCGCTTTGGTGAAGCCGAGGTTGGCCTTGCGAAGATCGGCAGTCCCCAGGTTTGAGGTCATGATCAGCACGGTGTTGCGAAAATCCACGGTGCGGCCCTGGCTGTCGGTGAGGCGGCCTTCCTCGAGGATCTGCAGCAGCGTGTTGAACACGTCTGGGTGCGCTTTCTCGATTTCGTCGAAGAGCACGACGGAGAACGGCTTGCGGCGCACGCGCTCGGTGAGCTGACCGCCCTCGTCGTAGCCGACGTAGCCCGGCGGTGAGCCGATGAGCCGGCTGACGGTGTACTTCTGCATGTACTCCGACATGTCCAGGCTGATCAGCGCTTCCTCGTCGCCGAACAGGAACTCGGCCAGCGTCTTAGCCAGCTCGGTCTTGCCGACACCGGAGGGGCCGAGGAAGATGAATGAGCCGCTGGGCCGCTTCGGGTCCTTCAGCCCAGCCCGAGTGCGCCGGATCGCCTGGGACACGGCACCGATGGCGTCGTCTTGGCCGACGACGCGTTTGTGCAGCTCGTCCTCCATGCGCCGCAGCCTCCGGGTCTCCTCCTCGGTGAGCTTGTACACCGGG
Organism: Acidimicrobiales bacterium; assembly: GCA_965214945.1. GTDB lineage: Bacteria > Actinomycetota > Acidimicrobiia > Acidimicrobiales > Aldehydirespiratoraceae > JAAXHB01. The sequence goes on from OZ244029.1 coordinate 3,056,406, forward strand.
ATTCCCGTCCACAGCGACAGCACCTCTGCGATGGCCTCCTCGTCCACCTCGTCGAACAGGTCTAGACCGGCCGCCTTGGCCTCGCTCTCCAGCGCCTCTCTGCGCTCTAGGAGTTCCTTTTCGGTGTCGCGCAGGACCGCGGCGGATTCGTAATTCTGCGCCTCAGCCGCGGCCTTCTTGCGCGCCGCCACGTCGGCGAGTTCGGCGTCGAGTTCCTTGAACTCCGGCGGCGTCGACATGCGCATGATGCGCAACCGCGACCCGGCCTCGTCGATCAGGTCTATCGCCTTGTCGGGCAGGTGCCTGTCGGAGATGTAGCGGTCGGCGAGATTCGCCGCGGCGACGATTGCCTGGTCGGTGATCGTCACTCGGTGGTGGGCCTCGTAGCGGTCGCGCAGGCCCTTGAGTATCTCTACGGTGTGCGCCACTGTGGGCTCGTCGACGACGACCTTCTGGAACCGCCGCTCAAGCGCGGCGTCCTTCTCGAAATACCTGCGGTATTCGTCGAGCGTCGTGGCGCCGATGGTCTGCAGCTCGCCTCGGGCGAGCATCGGCTTAAGGATCGAGGCGGCGTCGATAGCACCCTCGGCCGCGCCCGCGCCGACAAGAGTGTGTATCTCGTCGATAAACAAGATGATGTCGCCGCGTTCGCGTATCTCTTTGAGTACTTTCTTGAGGCGTTCCTCGAAGTCACCGCGGTAGCGGCTGCCGGCCACGAGTGCCCCCAGGTCGAGCGTGTACAGCTGCCGCTCGTGCAGCGTCTCGGGAACCGCGTCCTCGGCGATGGACTGCGCCAGGCCCTCCACGATGGCTGTCTTGCCAACTCCGGGCTCGCCGACGAGCACGGGATTGTTCTTTGTGCGCCTGCTCAAGATCTGCATGATCCGCTCGAACTCGCGCCGGCGACCGATCACCGGATCGAGCTCCTTGTCCTTCGCCAGCTGGGTGAGATTGCGGCCGAACTGGTCGAGCACCTGCGAGCCCGAGCCGGTCTCTCCCCTTGAGCCGCCGGCCGGGGCTGCGGCCTTCTCGCCCCTGGAGGCCTCGCTGCCGTATGCGGAGAGCTGCTGGATGACCTGCTCGCGCACGCGTGCCAGATCGGCGCCGAGCTTGACGAGCACCTGCGCGGCGACGCCCTCACCCTCGCGGATCAGGCCCAGCAGGATGTGCTCGGTGCCTATGTAGTTGTGGCCGAGCTGCAGCGCCTCGCGCAGGCTGAGCTCCAGCACCTTCTTCGCCCTGGGCGTGAAGGGGATGTGGCCGCTCGGCGAGGTGGCACCCTGACCGATGATCTCCTCGACCTGGCCGCGCACCAGCTCCAAGCTGATTCCCAGCGACTCCAGCGCCTTGGCGGCGACCCCTTCGCCCTCGTGGATCAGGCCCAGCAGGATGTGCTCGGTGCCTATGTAGTTGTGGCTGAGTTCTCGAGCTTCTTCTTGGGCCAGCACCACTACCCGACGCGCCCTGTCGGTGAATCGCTCAAACATCGGACGCCGCCCCCTCGGCTACCGTCCCGGCCGGACGGCCGACGACGGACGGACCGCCGCCGTGAGCAGGAGACTGAAACAGACGCCATTCGGGTACCCGCTGCCCGGAACCCGATCGTATGCACAGTGGGTTATGCCGCATGTGGTTATTGTATCGCAGCCCTGTGTTATCACCCCTAGCAAACGCCCTGCCTGTGCCATCATCGGTAGCAAGCACCCCGCGCGCCGGCCACTAGCCTCGCGGCGTGGCCGCGCCGACCCCCCTCGCTGTGCTGCCCTCAGTGTCCAGCGACCTGAAGCGGGTGGAGCAGGAGCTGCTTGCCGCGGTGCGAGCCGCGGACGGCTTTCTTGCTGACCTGGCCGGCCATCTCATCGCCGCGGGCGGCAAGCGGGTGCGCCCCGGGTTCTGTCTGGCGTCGTCACTGGCCTGCGACCCCGCGGGCTCTCAGGCCCGCTACGAAGCGGTGCGTGGCGCCGCCGCCGTGGAGCTGGTGCATCTGGGATCGCTCTACCACGATGATGTGCTCGATGGCGCCGCCACACGTCGGTCGGTGCCAAGCGTCAACGCCAGGTGGGGTAACCGCAGGGCCATCCTGGCCGGCGACTTCCTTCTAGGTCGCGCCTCGGAGATCGCCGCGTCGCTGGGCGCAGAGGTGGCGGGGCTGCTGGCCACTACCATCACTCGGCTCTGCGAGGGCCAGATAATCGAGCTGGAGTCCGCCTACGACGTCGACCGAAGCGAGCGGCGCTACGAGCAGGCCATAGCCGGTAAAACGGCGGCGCTTCTAGCCGCCGCATGTCGGATCGGCGCGGTGGTCGCGGGGCTGCCGAAGGCGACCGCCGACGCTCTGGAGGGGTCCGGCCGGGCCTACGGCATGGCGTTTCAGATCGTGGACGACGTCCTGGACGTGACGGCCACCGAATCGCAGCTCGGTAAGCCCGCCGGCAACGACCTCATGGAGGGCACGTACACGCTGCCGGTGATCCGAGCGCTGGCAGATCCGCGTGCCGGTGACGAGCTGCGCTCGATCCTGGGCGGCCCGATCGACGAGATCGCTCGCGACCGAGCTTGCAGACTGGTGCTGTCGACCGACGGCGTCCGCGCTGCCCGCGACGAGGCTCGCTGCTGGGCCGACAGGGCTCAGGCCTGTCTGGGGCTGCTGCCGGACACCCCTGCCGCGGCTGCTCTGCGAGCCGCCGCCGATCACCTGATCGACCGTATTGTCGTGCAGGCCGTGGCCAGCTGAAGCTCAGGCTGCCGGGCGCGGATTGGCCCCGGGGCCGGGCTCAGGCCGGCTCTGGGCGCAGCGTCGGGAACAGCAGCACGTCTCGGATGGCGGACGTGTCGGTTAGCAGCATCACCAGCCGGTCGACGCCTATGCCGAGGCCCGCGGTGGGGGGCAGCCCGTACTCGAGGGCGCGCAAATAGTCGGAGTCGATGCTCATCGCCTCTTCATCACCTGCGGCGCGTCGGGCCTCTTGAGCCTCAAAGCGGGCGAGCTGCTCTTCGGGATCGACCAGCTCGGAGAAGGCGTTGCACAGCTCCCGACCGGCGACTATCGCCTCAAAGCGCTCGGTGTAGCCGAGCCTGCTGCGGTGACGGCGCGCCAGCGGCGACACCTCGGCGGGGTAGTCGGTCACGAAGACCGGCCCCCACAGCTCGGGCTCTGCGGTCTTCTCGTATATCTCCAGCAGCAGCCTGCCCGGCCCGTAGTGGCTGCGCGTCTCGATGCCGAGGCGGTCGCAGTGCTCCGCCAACACGGCACGCGGCGTGTCTAGGCTCACCTCGATACCGGCATGCTCAGAAATCACCTCCTCAATGGTGGCGCGGTGCCATGGAGGTGTGAGATCGACAGCCCGGCCCCTGTGTTCGACGACCGCAGAGCCGCAAACCTCGACGGCTACGTTGGCCACGAGATGTTCTGTCAGGTGCATCATGTCGGTGTAGTCGGCGTAGGCCCAGTAGAGTTCGAGCATCGTGAACTCGGGGTTGTGACGAGTTGACAGGCCCTCGTTTCGGAACACACGGCCGATCTCGAACACCCTCTCCATGCCGCCCGCGACCAGCCGCTTGAGGTAGAGCTCGGGAGCGATGCGAAGGTACATCTCGGCGTCGAGCGCGTTGTGGCGGGTGACGAACGGCCGGGCGGCAGCGCCTCCGGGGATGGGATGCAGCATCGGCGTTTCCACCTCGGTGAAGCCACGGGACTCCAGTAGCCGCCGAAGCGCGGAGACTGTCTGAGAGCGCGCCTCGAAAACCGCTCGGGAGGCGTCGCTCACCCACAGGTCCAAGTACCGCCGGCGGTAGCGCGTGTCGACATCGGTGAGACCGTGCCATTTGTCGGGAAACGGCCGCCGGGTGGGGGCCAGCAGCGTCCATTTGTCTACGCGCACCGACAGCTCGCCGCGACGGGTGGCCATCACGATGCCGCGGACGCCGATCCAGTCGCCGATCGACAGCGCTGTGAAACGGTCGAATCCGACGGTAGCGGCCTTCGTAGCGAAGAGCTGGATCCTGGCTGTGGAATCGGCGAGCACGCCGAAGGCGATGCGGCCCTGGTCGCGGCGCAGCATGAGGCGCCCGGCCACGCTGACAACGGCCTGCGTCTCGACTCCGGGCGCAAGTCCGCCGTGCTCGGCTAGCACCGACGCCGCCGAATGGGTGCGCTCAAAGCGGTATGGGATGCCGGACCCGTCGGCGGGAGCGCCGCCCGTCAGAGCGTCATCTACAGGAGCGTCACCCGTCATCGGTCGTGGTGCTTTTGGCGCAAGCGTCGGCTTGGGTTCCGGCTCACGGGAGCGTCACCCGTCATCGGTTGCGGTCGTACACGATGCGCAGGCCGTGCAGTGTCAAGAACGGCTCGATGTGCTCAATGGTGGCGGAGATCGGAGCGATCAGATGTGCGAGCCCGCCTGTGGCCACGATGTTCGCGTCGCCGAGTTCGGCCAGGAAGCGGGCGTTCATGCCGTCGATCATGGCAGCAAACCCGTACAGCGCACCGGACTGGATCGCCTCCACTGTGGTCTTGCCTATCACGTTGCGCGGTTCGACGAGCTCGACCGCGCCGAGCGCCGCAGCCCGGCCAACGAGCGCTTCGAGACTGATCTCGATGCCAGGCGCGATGGCGCCTCCGACGAAAGCGCCGGTGGCGGATATCACGTCGAAGTTGTTGCCCGTGCCGAAATCGACCACCACAGTCGGACCGCCGTAGAGGTCGTACGCGGCTACGGCATTGGCGATGCGGTCGGCGCCCACCTCCTTGGGGTTGTCGTAGTGGATCGGCATCCCGGTCCGCACACCTGGCTCGATCACTACGGCGTCGATCCCCAGGCGGCGCCTCACCATCTGGCGCAGGCTCGCTAGGACGCGCGGCACCCCCGAGCAGACCGCCACGCCACTCACGTCCTCGTCGAAGTCGAGCTCGGCGCCGTCCAGCAGCGACCTGAGGTCGACGCTCAGCTCATCGGCTGTGCGGTCGGTGACCGTCGAAAGCCTCCAGTTGTCTATGAGCCCCGCGGCGGCGCCGAAACCGTGATGGGCGTCCAAGTCGTACACCCCGACAACCGTCTGGGTGTTGCCGACGTCTATCGCAAGCAGCACCGGGGCAGGATAGGCAGCTCAGCCGGTCTCACAGGCGGCGACATGGGCAAGCCGGCTCGGCGCGAGTTCAGACGGTCTGCCGGGCGCTCCCGACGGCGCATCCGACATTGTCGATGAGGCGGGTGCGGCCAAAGCGCGCCGCTGCCAGCAAGCGAACCCGTCCTGTCAGCGGCCCCACACCGGTGAGGTCGCGCTCCGGGACCGCCGCGGCGTACTCGAGCTCGGCCAGTGGAGCGGTCGCGATCACGGCCCCGATCACGGCGCTCACGGCGTCGGAGTCGGTCTCGCCGAGGCGCACACGGGCGGCGCCGGCTTCGAGGGCACGCAACATCACCGGCGCCTGAGCGCGCTCGGCCGGGCCCAGATACGCGTTTCGGCTCGACAGGGCCAGACCGTCGGGCTCACGCACGGTGGGGCATCCCACCACTGTGACCGGCAGCGACAAGTCCGCTACCACGCGCCTGACGACGCTGAGCTGCTGGAAATCCTTCTCGCCGAAGTAGGCCGAGCACTCGCCTGCCACCGCGAACAGCTTGGCGACCACCGTGGCCACGCCGTCGAAATGGCCGGGACGGGACGCTCCGCACAGCACGCGGGCCAGAAGGCCGACACTGACGACGGTGACCGGTGGCTCGGGGTACATCTCGGTGCGCTCCGGGGCGAATACCAGGTCTGCGCCTTCGTCCGCGCAGGCCTGAAGGTCGCCGCTGAGGTCTCTGGGGTAATCGTCGTAGTCTTCGCTGGGGCCGAACTGCAGCGGGTTGACGAACACTGACACCGCCACGAAGTCGTCGTGGGCGCGGGCGCGCCGCACCAGCGATCGGTGGCCTGCGTGAAGGGCTCCCATAGTGGGGACCAACCCGATGCGGAGTCGGGCGGCCCGGGCCTCGTCCAGGCGACGGCGCAGCCCTGCGACGGTGCGCACGCAGGTCGGCGTCGGCGGCTGGGTGCTCACGGGCGGCTGACGCCGTCGTGCCGAGCGCGTCCGGCGAGGCGGCGGGCCTGATCGGCCATCGCCCGATACGCAGCACGCTCGTCTTGCGCTATCGCCCCTAGATGCGATTCGATGGTGGCCTCGTCGCCTCTGGCAGCAGGCCCGGTGAGTGCCGCAGCGGGCCCCAGCTCCGCGACGTTGTCGACCGTCGCGCGCACCAGGTTGACAACAGCGGCGAACGGCAGTCCCACTGAGGCGGCGATCCGCTCGGCCTGGCCCAGCAGCGCGACCAGATGGTTGGAGGCGATGACTGCGGCGGCGTGATACGCGGCGCGGTCTGCGTCGGTGAGTTCAAAGGCACGGCCGCCCAGGTCGGCCACGATCCGGCGTGCCAGCGGGTCTCCCGCGACCGCGAACCAGCATTGCGAAAGCAGGCGCCTCGCTCCGGTCTCGGCGTCCGGCAGCGCCGCCAGCGGATGGACGGCCGCGGCACGCGGGTGGCCAGCCAGCACGTCGAGGCCGAGCGATCCGGCCAGATGGGCCACGACCACCTCCGTGCGGGGCTCGACAGCCGCGGCCACTCCGGCGATTGCCGCGTCGGGCGTGGCGATCACCAGCAGATCGACACCGGCCGCGGCCGCTGCGATCTCAGCGGACGGGGTCGTTCGGCCCAGTGTGGGCCGCAGCTCCCAGCCGGCCGTCGCCAGCGCCTTGGCCATAGCGCCGCCGGCCCGGCCGCCGCCGATGAAACGGACCCAGCGCGTCCGGCAGCCTGGACGAGAGGGTCGGGCCGGGCGCACGGGCGGAGCGGGCTTGGCTCGTGAACCTACGCTCCGCCGGGTTACAGCCCCTCGAGGGCGCCGAGACAGATGACGCCGCTGGCAGCTGTCGGGCGGTAGCCCTCGGGAAGCAGGTCGTCGGCGACATCCGCGAGCGGCACCAGCACGAAGTCCCGCTCGAACATGCGAGGGTGCGGCACCTCCAGGTCGGGCTCGCTGACCTGCACTCCGTCGATCCACAGCAGGTCGACGTCCAGGGTGCGCGGTCCCCAGTGAACACTTCGCTGTCTGCCGGCCGCGTCCTCCAACGCGCGGCAGCGCTCAAGCAGACCGCGGGCGCTCAGCACGGTGCGGAGCCGCACCACCATGTTGAGATACGGGCCTTGCTCGGGCCCGCCTACGGGTTTGGTCTCGTACACGTCGGAGAGCTGCGCCACGTCCGACAGGCCATCCACAGCGGCGCGCAGGTAACCGACGCGGTCGCCGAGGTTGCCGCCCAGCGCCACCAGCGCCCGCCGCGGCGCGGCACTCGGCCGAACCGGAGCCGCAGAGGCCGATGTCGGCTCAGGCGCGATCGGCTCTGCCATCGCCGCTTGCGCTGTTGGTGAGTTCCAGGGCCATCGTCACGATCTGCCGCGCGGTGGGACGCAGCTCCTGCGCGAGCAGCTGTTCAGTGACCGCGATAGCGTTGGTGGCTCCAGCCACGAGTCCCGTCCACAGCAGATAGCCGGCCACCAGGCCCGTCAGCCGGTCGCCGATCGAGTCGCGGTGCATCAGCACGCGCTGAGTCGCCACCTGCTCGCTCAAGGTGCTGTAAATCGCCTGCAGCCGATCTGCGCCGTCGTGGGGGCCCGCGAACGGCATGTGCATGTACTCCAGGCCGTGCTCGCGGTAGTCGTGGAGGTTGTAGGGAGCCACAGTGAGCGTGAAGATCAGGTCGATATCGCTCTTGCCCAGCCAGAGGATTTCCTCGACGCGCCTCACCCGGCGATGATCGGTTCCGCAGCCTCCGGGCCGCTCGCAGACCGCCAACCGGTCGGCTATCACCCAGCGAAAGCTGCGGGGCGCCAGCCCCTCGGCCCACTTGTTGACCACAGCAAGAGGATACGGCCCGCGGTCTCTGGTGTGATATCGGGCGGAGGCTCGGTTCGATCTCGTTCAGACCGCGGCGATCACCAGCTCCTACTCCGGCACCGCAACCAGGGCCTCTGTTCGGCCATGCTCTGCCTGTGGATCTGGCGCATCGGTGCCGGAGTTCAGCGGGCGGGCGGTTCGATGCGCAGGCGGCCCCGGGTGCGGGCCACCCGGTAGCCTCCGGTGATCTCGGCGGCCTTGGCGCCTCCGGCAGCTACGTCGAGCACGCGGGCCACCGACGCTGCCGTTGTGGCCCTCTGACCGGTGGACACTGCGATCCAGGCGCGAAGAGCCTCTGCAGCGACGGGCCTGGAGGCCCTGAGCAAGTCTTCGGTGCTGGTGGGATCCAGGCGCCTTGCGAGCGTGGTGAATGCGTCGTGGGCCTCGGCCGCGAGATCGGCGTGCCGGTTCAGCAGCGGCACAGGGTCGCGTCTCAAAGCCCGAGCGAGCGCCGGGATCACATGCTTGCGTATCGCCACCCTCGCGAACCTCTCGTCGGAGTTCATGGGGTCGGTGACAACCTCAAGCCCAAGCTGAGAGCAGACGGCATGGGTCTCCCAGCGGCGCAGCGCCAGCAGAGGCCGGAGCACGCGTTCGTACCGGGCGCTGGCGCCCGCCAAGCCCGCGCCCCGTCCGATGTTGAACAGCACCGTCTCGGCCCGGTCGTCGGCTGTGTGGCCGACCATGACATCGTCGGGAAGCGCGTCGTAGCGGGCGCTGCGGGCTCTCGCCTCGAGATTGGGGCCCGGCGGCACGCTCACGGAGCGCACAATGAAGCGCGCCCCAAGCTGCGCGGCTAGAGCGCAGGCGGCAGCCTCGTCAGCCTCCGCGGACGCCCGGAGCCCGTGGTTGACATGCCAGGCGGTCACCTTGAGCCCTGCGGCTGCCGCCAGGGCTACTAGCGCGCTGGAGTCCGGCCCGCCCGACAGCCCGCAGGCGACCGCCGTGCCGGGGCTCGGGAAGCGACATCTCGCCAACAGGCCGTCGATGTCTACGTCGGCCCCGGCTCCGCCGGGGCCGGTCACCGCTGATCTGTCACGCTCCGACAGCGAGGCCCACCCGTTCAACCCATCGTCGCGGGTCGCGGATCTCGTCGATGTCGGGCAGGTTCTCAGGTGCCTCCCACACCCGGTCGAGCATTCCGGCGCCGGCGGCTTCCACGGCTTCGACGAAGTGTTCGCCCTCGGCGTACTGCTTGATCTTCGCCTCGAAGCCGACCAGCCGCTGAAAAACCTTCGCGAAGCCGTGCGCCGAGCGGCGACGCCGGCGCATGACCCTCCCGAAACGCGGCGCGCCGGGGATGAGGCCGTGTCCAGCACGGTCCATTGTGATGTCGCCGTGGCCTTCCAGCAAGCTCATTAGCCCGGAGAGCCGGCTCAGCATATGGAGCTGCCCCTCAGAGGCAAAAAGCCCCATCAGTCCGGCCTCTGCCAAGGGGTCGTCGCCCCGGCGGCGGGCCTGCGCAACGCGCTGCACAGCCGCCGCCAGCCGCCGGGGGGTTGGTTCCACATCTTTAAGCACGGCCTCCACCAGTCCGAGAAAATGCGGTCGCATCCAGCTCACTCCAGTGAACTGGGCGCGGTGCGTGACCTCGTGCAGAGCCAGCCAAAGCCTGAACTGGGCGGGCTGAAAGGCGTATCGGTGCTCTAGTGACAGCACGTTGGGGGCTACGTAGTAAACGACGTCTTGCTCTGAGGGCTTCTCGTCTTCGATGATGAGCAGGTCGTACTGTCCCAGCACACGAGTGGACATCCAGCCGAGGATCATGCCCAGCTCGGCGCCGGCCACAGTGCGGGCCAGCGGCGCGGTCGCCTTGTCGAGACGACCACCGAGCTTGTCGGTGAGCGGGCGCAGCAGCCTGCGGAACGAGGCGATGTTGGCTTCGATCCAGCCAGCACGATCGGTGACCCTGCCCTTGGCAGGCCCCGCGTGGGATTTCAACCCTGTGCAAGCGGCGACGAGTTCCTCAGCCTGCTCGGTGAACTCGGCGAAGGCGGCTGCCAAGCCCTGCCGGTGGCGCGGACGACTGTAAGGGTTGCGGCCCGAGACGCGCACCGCCACGCGGCGAGCTAAAGCCCAGTCCACATGTTCGTCGGTCATGTGGAGAGGCTTCAGTCCCTCGGGTACCGCTTGTAGGTGACCTTCTGGAGGTAGCCGATGATGGAGGCCACGAATGCGGCGATGCCGCCCACGGCGAGCGGCACAGCGATCCAGAAGTGCCACACCACGCCGGCGACGACCATCACATCAGTGTACGCGCATGACAGCGTTTGCGCGGCCCGCGTGCCATGCGGAGCGGTCCGCTCAGTCCCAAGGGGTACCGCGCCGCCCCGGCCGTGCGCGCGCCTGGCCATTAGGGGAGCCCGGAAGGGGATTTGAACCCCTGACCTACGCTTTACGAGAGCGTCGCTCTACCGACTGAGCTATCCGGGCGGGGCCACCGCGACAACGGCGCGCCGTGGGCAGCGCTCGGCCGCTTCAGGCGCTCGACGAATTAAGGCTACAGACCGCGGCGGTGCCTTCAGTTGCTCCGACCCGAGCTGAGCCTGCGCCGTGGGCTCTCGGGGCCGTTTGTCGTCTGGCGCTGTGGGCCGTCCTGCTGTCGGCGGTGTGGGCCGCTCGAGGGCTGTTGGCGGCCGCTAGGCGTCAGAGCGGTTTGACGGAGGGCAGGCCCAACAGCAGCGCCTGCAACGCCAGCGCCTCGTTCGGGTTGCGCGTCAGCGCCGTCGACATAGCTCGGATCCTGTCCAGGGCGTCCAACAGCGCAGGGTCCGGTCCGGCGCTGTCAGCCTCGTCTGGCTGAGCGCCTAGCCCGCGCAAAGCTAGATCGCGGTATCGGCCCGCGAGTGTGACCAGGCCGAAATGCAGCTCATCGGTGCGGAGTTGGCGCAGCTCTCGGCGTTGTCTGGCCTCCACATGGGCACGACCCGAACCGCGGGTGCCGAACATCTCCTCCTGATCGGCCAAAGCGACAAGCTCGTCGCGGTGTTGCGCCGCCAGGGGCCCGGCGGCAGCGGTTATCAGGGCGCGGATCTCTGTGACTATCACCGCTACGACGGCGCCGGTCCCGTCGAGACGGTCCGGAATCGACCACCACGCTTGTCGGCGTGCCGATACGTTCTCGTCGGAGGCGAGCATCCGGGCCCGCTCTAGATTGCCGCCCGCCGCGGTCGCCACACCCTGCGCTGTCTCCGGCGAGGCGAGACCTTCCGCCATCAGGGCTGCCGATATATCGCGAGAACTCAATCTGCGGAAGTTCACCCGGATGCAGCGCGACTCGATGGTGACATGCTCGGGCGGGACCTGCTCGGCCAACAGCAGCCACACCGTGGATGCCGACGGCTCCTCCACGGGTTTCAGCAACGACGCAGCCGCGGCCGGCGTAGCCGTGTGGAAGCGGTTGACCACCAGCACCTTGCGGGCGCCCTCTGCAGGTGTCCGGCTTGCCTCGGCGACGAGCGCGGCTGCTTCTCCTGCGCGGCGAAGGCGGTTGCCGGCAGGGTCGACCACGAATATGTCGGGGTGCTGCTCGGCCACGGCCAGTCGGCGATGTCGCTGCAAGCGTTCCGGGTCGCGCCCGGAGCGGGGGTCAGCCGCTGCCAGCAGCTCCCCGGCGAACACGGCGGCCGCGGGCCTCTTGCCAGAGCCGCGTGGCCCGACAAAAAGGTAGGCGTGCATCGGCGAGGCGACCGCAGCCGAGAGCCGGGCCACCACATCGCCCTGGCCGGGGATCGCTGACCAGACACCGCCGCTGCTGCCGTTGTCGGCAGTCATCGCAGCCGGCTCTCGACGGCGGTCCTGGTTCGAGCGGCCACCTCCTGCGCTGAGCCAGACGCGTCCACCACGACCCAGAGGTCTGGGTCGGACTCGGCCAGCTCCAGGTAGCCGAGCCGCACTCGCTCCACGCGGTCGCCATCCGCGAAGTAACGCTCGATACGGTCGGAGGGCTCCGCGGCCCGCTCGCAGCTTTGCGCCACGCTTATGTCGAGTAACACGTTTAGGTCGGGCTCAAGCCCCGCGGTGGCGAAACTCAGAAGGCTCCGAAGCGCGCCGAGATCAAGCCCCCTGCCGTAGCCCTGGTAGGCCAGAGCAGACGCGGTGTAGCGGTCGGTCACGACGTCTGTGCCTGCTTCCAGAGCCGGCCTGACGACCTCGGCCACGTGTTGTGCCTTGTCGGCGATCACCAGCAGCGCCTCCGTGCGGTCGTCAAGGCCGCGGCCGGCAGGATTGAGTACGAGCTGGCGGATCACATCCCCCACCTTGGTAGCGCCGAGCTGAAACGTGCAAAACGCTCCCATATGCTCTGCCAGTAGCCGCGCCTGGGTGGTCTTGCCGGCGGCGTCGATGCCCTCCAGCGCGATCAGGCGTCCGGTCACCTTTGCGCCGCGACCCGTGCCGGGACACGGGCGCCGGACCGCAGGCTCCAAGTGGCCAAAGCGCCCGCCGCGAGTATCACCAGCGCCGCAATCCACATCGTCAGGCGGACCCCGGGAATTGCCAGCTCCGACCCCAGAACGCCGACGGATCCGCCCCACCAGCGGTTCGAAAGCGGGTCGAGCAGATCCGACAACAGCGGGGCCGCCGCCAGGGCGATGAGCAGGCACAGGCGCACCAGCACCAGCAGGGCGGCGAAGATTCGGCCGCGCATCTCGTTAGCCACGTTCTGGTGCAACAGCGTGAACCCGAGCACGTACACAGGTCCGGCCAGAACGCCGACGCCCCCCACCAGCGGAACGGCCAGCGAAAGGCGGTCCACTGACGATGCCACCATTAGCGTGGCGCCGGCGCCAATCAGGCAGGCCGCGAAGACCCGCTCGACACTCATCCGGCTCTGGGTGACCGATGCTGTGAGTACGCCGAGGGCCATGCCCATGCCCAGCGCGAACAGCACGAGGTTGAAGTCCGCTTCGCTGCCCTTCAGCACCTCCTTGACGAATATCGCTCCCAGCGACACCACCATGCCGCCGCCCATCACGCCGGTGGCGAGTCCGACGTTGACGGTTCGCACGATCGGGTCGGCGCCTATAAGCCGCCAGCCCTCGCGCAGCTCTCTCATGGCGCCGCCGAGGTCGAGCTTCCAGGGCTTCCCTGAGATGCTCTCGCTCTTGCTGCGCGTCGGAATGGTGATGCGCCAGATGATCAGCGCGGTTACCAGAAACGACAACGCGTCAACGTAGAAGGCCAGGCCTTCCTCGTGCAGACGCAGGCTCGTGACCCAGCCGTCATCGGCCATCGCCTCAGCGGCCTTAGCCAACAGCGCGGCGAGAGCCGCCGCCACTGGGAACATCCCGTAGGCGGCGGCCACGTTCATCGAGTTGGCCGCGGTGAGCTTGTTGCGCGGCACCAGGTTCGGCACCGTCGCCTCCTTGGCGGGCTGCCACAGCATGGTGAGCAGCTCCAGCACGAAGCTCGCTGCGACGAGCCCTAGCAGCGTGTCCACGAACGGCAGGGTTACCAGCACCGCTGCCCGGCCCAGGTCGCACACCACCATCACGTGCTTTCGGTTGAGTCGGTCGACCAGCACGCCTGCGGCGGTGGCGAGAAACAGCCCTGGCACCACCCGGCTGGCCAGAACCACCGAAATGGCCGCCCCTTCAGAGAGCGCCAGCACCGACCCACCGGAGTTCTCGCTGAGCTGGCGGGCTAGGGCAATAGTGGCAAATAGCCCGAGCCAGTCACCGGTCGCCGAGACAACTTGGGCGATCCACAGCCGGAAGAACTCGTTGCTGCCGAAGATCTTCGCCAAGCTCCCCGACGGGCCGACAGCATCGATAGCGTCGTTGAGGCGGACGCCTGCCGACCCGCGCTCGCCCTGGCCGCGTCGGGTGTCGCCGTTTTCGGCCTGACCGCGCGTGGTGTCGTCGTCCACGGCAGCGCAGCGTCAGCGGTTAGGGGGCGGTTTGGCAGATCTGGCTTTCGGGGCCCTCGGGCGGGTGCTGGGGCGCTTGCCGCGGGCCTTGCTTTTGGCTCGCTTGGCCTTGCTCTTGGTTCGCTTGGCTTTCTTGGACGGGCCTCTGGCGCGTCGGTCGGCCAGCAGCTCCGCGGCGCGCTCCGCGTCCACCGACTCGACGGTGTCGCCGGTGCGCAGCGACGCGTTGACCTCTCCGTCGGAGACGTAAGGGCCGTATCGCCCCGCCCTCAACACCATCGGCTTACCGGTGTCGGGGTCGGGGCCCAACTCCCGAAGGGGGGCGCGGGGCGCGGGGCGCCTGGACCGCTTCGGCTGCGCCAGCAGCTCGAGGCACTCCTCAAGCGTGACCGTGAAGATCTGGTCCTCGGCTGCGAGATTGCGTATCTCTGAGCCCTTCTTGACGTAGGGCCCGTAGCGGCCGTTGTGGGCGGTAATCTCCGCGCCGTCTGAGGGATCGGCACCCACGGTCCGGGGCAGCGACAGAAGCCTCAGCGCCTCTTCGAGAGTTACCGTTTCGAGCGTCATCGACTTGAACAGCGAAGCCGACTTCGGCTTGCTCGACCGGCCCGCCTTGCCCGACCCGTCAGCAGCGGCGGATGGGCGAAGCTGCACGTAAGGGCCGTAACGACCTGATCTGGCGACCACCGTCGAACCGGACGCTGGATCGACGCCCAGCACGCGCCCGCTGCTCGGCTGCGCCAGCAGCTCCTCGGCGCGCTCTGCTGTGAGCTCGTCGGGGGGGATGTCGTCAGGCACCGAGACCCTGTCGTCGCCGCGTTGCAAATATGGGCCGAACCTTCCGACCCTCACCGCCAGACCGTCGAGGCCGTCACCGTCGGGTTCGTCGCCGCGCAGCGAGATGGTGTTGACGGCGCGTGCGTCGATGTCGCCCAAGCGGCTCGAGACCTTTTCTTTGAGCCCGGGATCGTCGCCGGCCCCGAAGTAGAAGCGGCTTAGCCACGGCACCGTCTCGGACCGGCCGCGGGCGATCTCGTCGAGGTCGTCCTCCATCTGGGCGGTGAAGGCGTAGTCGACCATCTTCGGGAAGTGCCCCTCTAGGAGCCTCACCACCGAGAATGCCGTGAACGACGGGATCAGGGCGGTTCGCTTCTTCCACACATAGCCCCGGTCGACGATGGTCTTGAGGATCGACGCGTAGGTCGAGGGGCGGCCCACGCCAAGCTGCTCGAGGCGCTTCACCAACGACGCCTCGGTGTAGCGGGCCGGAGGCTGCGTCTCATGGCCCTTCGTCTTGAGCCCCAGGTTGCGCACCGCATCACCGGAGTGCAGCGGTGGTAGGCGCCGCTGCTGATCGGCGGCCGAGGCGCTCGCGTCGCCGCTCTCGCTGTAGACCTCGCGGAATCCCATGTGTGTGATGACCGTGCCCGACGCGGAGAACTCGGCGTCACGGCTGTCGGCGGAGATCGCCCCGAGGCGCAGGTGAACGGTCTCACCGGTGCAGTCGGTCATCTGGCTGGCCACGGTTCGCCTCCATATGAGGTCGTACACACGCGCCTCTGAGCGCTGCACCTTTCGGGCTACGGCCTCCGGAGGCGCGAACGCCTCGCCGGCGGGTCTGATGGCCTCGTGGGCCTCTTGGGCGTTCTTCGCCTTGCTCTTGTACACACGCGGCCGATCCGGCATCAGCGCGGCCCCGAATAGCTGCTTCACAGTGGCGCGCGCCGCGGCCATCGCCGTCGGTGACAGCGCCGTGTTGTCGGTGCGCATGTAGGTGATGAACCCCTTCTCATAAAGCGACTGCGCCGCCCGCATGGCGGCCGACGACGACATGCGCAGCTTGCGACCAGCCTCCTGCTGGAACGTCGCGGTGATGAACGGAGCGGCCGGGCGGCGGCGGTATGGCCTGGCCTGGCGGGAGCGCACAGTGAACTCAGAGCCGGAGAGGCCGCGCGCGAGGCGTGACGCGTCCGCGGCGTCGAGCACGATCGCTCCGGCACGAGTGAGCCTGCCGTCGGGCCCAAAGTCGCGGCCGACGGCTAGGCGGGCTCCGTCAAGTGACGACAGCCTCGCCTCGAAGCGGCCCGGCTCGTCGGAGTCATCTGCGTCTGCGCGCTCTTGTGCCGCCGTGGTGTCCGCAGCGTCCGCAGCAGTCGCCGCGCCCGGGGCGAAGACTCCCGTGATGCTCCAGTAGCTGGCGCTCACGAAGGCCATCCGCTCGCGCTCGCGCTCCACCACGATGCGCGTGGCGACGCTTTGCACCCGCCCGGCCGACAGCCTGGGCCTGACCTTCTTCCACAGCACCGGCGACACCTCATACCCGTAGAGGCGGTCGAGCATGCGCCTCGCCTCTTGGGCGTCCACCAGACGGCGATCGATCTGGCGCGGCGAGTGCACGGCGGCCTGGATGGCGGCCGGGGTTATCTCGTGGAACACCATCCTCCTGACCGGCACACGCGGGTTGAGCACCTCGAGCAGGTGCCAAGCGATGGCCTCGCCCTCGCGGTCCTCGTCGGTGGCCAGGTACAGCTCGTCGGCTTGGGCCAATAGCGACCTGAGCTTGCGCACCTGGCCCCGTTTGGCGGGGCTCACCACGTACAGCGGCTTGAAGTCGTTGTCCACGTCGATCCCGAGCCGTGCCCAAGGCTGCGACTTGTACGCCTTGGGGATCTCATCGGCACTGGCGGGAAGGTCTCGCACGTGGCCGATCGACGACTCCACCGTGTACCCAGCCCCGAGGTAGCCGGAGATGGTCCTCGCTTTGGCAGGCGATTCGACGATGATGAGAGCGTTCGCCATTGGCATCAGTTCCTATCCGTCGGCTGCCCGATGTAAGGCGGTCTACAGGATGCGAGGCCGTCTCGCGACGCGGTGCCTGTCGGTCGTCAGGATAATCGCCGGGATGGTGCGATCTGGATCCCGCGGATCCTAGGAGACCCCTCCCGAGACCTCATCTACCGGCATCTTCTTCAGGCCGCTTGGGTGGCTGCTTCGCCGTCCGATTCGGAACTCGCGAGTATGGTCACGCCGATGATCGCCGCCACCAGCGAGGCGGCCAGAATGCCGATCTTGGCCTCCGGGACGGCCTCGCCCGTCTTGAACGCCAGCTTGGCGATGAACAACGACACAGTGAAGCCGATGCCCGCCACCGCGCTGATCCCGAACATCTTGGGCCAGGTGACACCGCGCGGCAGCGAAAACAGACCGCTGCGAACGCCGAGCCAGGAGAACAGCGAGACCCCCACCAGCTTGCCGACCACGAGGCCGGCCACCACGCCGAGGGTGACTGGAGAACGGATCGCATCCTCCGCGGAGTCCCATGACAGCGACACGCCGGCGTTAGCAAAGGCAAAGACCGGAACGACGATGAAGCTCGTCCAAGGATGGAGCAAGTTCTGGAGTCGGACTGCCACCGACACGTGTTCTCGTACTTCGAAATAGGCTCGTCGCATGAGCGGCACGCTCATGTCGCCGGCGGTCATGCCGTCTGCGATGCCGGGGAAGATTCCGGGCGTGATTCTGGCGGCTTCGCCTTCCGCTATAGCGTCGTCGCTGTCCTTGCTTATCAGCGGCATGGCCGGCGTCATGAGGCCTAAAATCACGCCAGCTATGGTGGCGTGGACTCCGGATTCCAGGACAGAAAGCCAGAGGAACAGGCCCACTGGCAGGTATGCGGGCGTGTACCAGATGCGCGCCGCACGCATACCTACCAACACGGCGAAGGTGACTGCAGCGAGCATCAGCCATCCTGTCGACAGGTCGTCGGTGTAGAACACCGCGATCACGATTATGGCGCCGATGTCATCGACGATTGCCAGGGTGAGCAGGAATATCTTCAGAGTGCTCGGCACGCGGCGGCCCAGCAACGAGACGATGCCCACAGCGAAGGCGATGTCGGTAGCCATGGGGATCCCCCAGCCCGCCGAGCCGTAGCCGCCGGCATTGAACGCCGTGTAAATCAGGGCCGGAACGATCATGCCTCCGAGCGCGGCCACAGCGGGGAAGACGGCGGCTGCCGGCTTGCGCAGCTCGCCCACGACGAACTCCCTTTTTATCTCCAGACCGACCACGAAGAAGAAGACGGTCATAAGCGCGTCGTTGACCCAGGCTTCCAGCGGCTCGTCAAGATGCAGCAGTCCGCCCAGATCGACGGTTATGTGGGCCTCGAGCAGGTCGTGGTATAGGTGTTCCCAGGGCGAGTTGGCCCACACCAGCGCCACCACCGTGGCCGCGAGAAGCGCGATCCCACCTGCGGCCTCGATTTCGGCGAACCGCAAAATAGGGTGCCCCACCCACCGAGCCAGCCTGCGGTTGCGACCCAGCCACGTGAGCGGAGAATGCGGAACCTCACCCTCGTGCAGAATCTCGCCCTCAGGTGACTGGATCGCTTCGCTTGGATCGGACGCGTCGGCCGTGGGGCCCTCCGCGCTGGGAGAGCTGGCCGGGGAAAGGTCGGATTCCATCTCTAATTTTCTCCTGACAATTTGACCCGCACGGACGGCTTGGGCTCGGTGGTTGGCCTCATCAACCGGTTGGGTTCATTGGACAGGCTCAGGCTCAAGAAGCCGGTGAGCTTCGGACGACGAGGCGGACTTGCGTGCCGGCCGCAGTCGATCGGATACGGAGTTCATCGGCCAACAACCTCATCAGGTTGATGCCGAGACCCGACTCGCGTTTCAGCCGCTCCGGTGATTCCGGAGGCGGCATCTTCGGCAGATCGTTGAGGTTGAAGCCGTGACCGCGGTCGTTGACCACGACTGTTACCGAATCCCGCTCCGCCCGGCAGCGGACACGGACAGGCTCGCTGACGCCGGCGCGTTGATGAGCCTGGATGGCGTTGGTGGTCGCCTCGGTCACCACCAACGCCAGGTCGTGAACCCGATCTCCGTTCATAGCGGGCTCGTCCTCGGCGAACGCCGTGACGACAGCGCGCACGAACGCCAGATGGACAAGGTCAGCCGGCACTTCGATCGCGATGCCCTCTCCGGAGCGGCCGACTGATGGCTCATCGCCTGCCTCGCTTCCTGAACTGCTCATGTGGTCGTCCCCGAAGCACCCACGCCAGCGCGCCTACGACTTCGAAAGCGTGTCATGCGTCGAGCACGGAAGCCGTCGCGCGGAGCGCGTCCTCCAGCGAGGCGTTTATAGCTATAGCGCGGTCGAGGTTGCATAACTCGAACACACGCCGGATCCGCGGCGTTCGGCACACCAGCTTCAAGTCGCCGCCGCGCTGCCGCGTCCGCTTTAGTGCTCCCACTACCACGCCTAGTCCAAACGAGTCGATGAAGTCTAGACCCGATAAGTCCAGCACCACCCGTCGGCGGCCGTCTGCGACCGCCGACACCACCGCCTGGCGCAATTCCGGGGCGCCTGCGACGTCAAGGTCGCCGGCAGCGCTGATCACGGTCCAAGGAGGGTGGTCACGGCAGCTGAGTAACAGAGTCACGGTGAAGAAACCGTACCCCCCGCACGTGCTCAGCCCGTCAGCTAAGCGTCATTCGAGCCGCATGGTGGCATCGGAGGAAAACACGGCGTCGCCAATTAAGGGGCCGACCATGGGCACGTCGGTGGGGTCGATGTAGAGCAGTTCCACGGTTACCCGGCTGCCGGAGCGGATCACCGTAACGGCGAGACGGTGTGGGTCCAAATCGGCGGACGCGACTGCCGCGGCGCGTACGTCGTCGTCCGCGCCGCCCACGGCGGCTTCCCGCACCGCCTCGCGGGCGGCGTGGGTGACGAGAACGCGGGTGCGCGCCAGCAGTCCGATCTGCACGACGGTGAGCAGCATCAGAGCGAAGAACGGCAACACCAGCACGAACTCCACCGTTGACTGCCCGCGGCGGAGCCGGCACCTGCCGCGGGCCGCCCCGGACGCTGCTGGCAGTTCACTATGTTGGCGCCGCTGCGCTGTAGTCAACGCTGCGCTGCCGTCAGTTAACCATGTCGGCGACACTGCCCACGACCTTGTCGAGCAGGCCGGCGATCGTGCCGGTGTCGGTTGCCCAGGCCAGGAGCAGCAGCGCCACCGCGGCCGCGCCGATGATCACCAGGGCGTACTCAGCAGTGGTCTGGCCTCGCTCGCTCGCCCGCGGCGAACAGTGATTCGACAATCTCGCCGAAACAGCGCAACGACAGAGGAGGGCTTCACGGTCGGCTGCGGTCATTTCGAACCTCCACTCGGCAGCTGCAAGTCGGCGATCGAGCCCACCAGGAGCGGCACCACCGTGAGCAGGCAGAAGGCCGGCAGGATGCAGAACACCAGGGGGAACAGCATCAGCACCGGTACGCGCCTGGCAGCTTCTGAGGCGCGCACACGACGGCGGCGGTGGGCCTCGTCGGCGACCCGTTCAAGAGCAGGTCGCAGCGGCACGCCGTCGGTCTCTGCTGAGGTGACCGCGTAGACCAGCGAGGCCGTGCTCGGCCCGAGGCGGCTGGTAAGCCGGCGTATCGACTCGACGAGCGGCTCGCCGGCTTCAGCGCGTCGCACCACCGCGGACAGCTCATCTCTAAACGGCGCCGGGGTACGGGGAGCGACCTCGCGCAGCGCGGCGAGCGTGGGCCGCCCCGCGCCGATGACGAGGCTCAGCAGGTCGACGACTTCGGGCAGAGCGCGCTCGATCCGATGCTTGCGGGCTCGGCTACGCGCTCTGCGCCTGGCACGCAACATCGTCGCTGCAGCCGCCGCCGCGATCAGGCCGCCGGTGAGGCCGAAGGCCAGGGCCAGAGCTGGCACGGCGAAGGCTGCCGCGCCGACGAAGGCCTCGTCGTCGGTCTCTGCGCCCAGAGCTGAGGCGATCCGGCGGCCGAGCGCCGACAGCGCAGCGGACGGCCTCGGCTGGGTCCGGTCGAGCTCCCCGAGACGCCTCAGCACCCGGCGCCGACCACGCCAGGTCACGGCTCCCAACGCGAAGACGAGCCCTGCTACGACGGATTCGGGAGTCAGGCCCATCGTCCGGCCCTGTCACGCCCGCGCCGCTCGCCCCGGTCTGCAGACGCAGCGTTCACGCCCATGACGCAACCCCTCGTGAGAGGCGGCTCATCCACCACACCCCGAGGCATTCCAGCGCGACGCCGACCGTAAGGGACACCAAGCCGATCCTGGTGGTGAACAGCACTCGCACCGCCTCGTAGTCGACCAGCGCCACCACTGCCCCGAACGCCGCAGGCGCGACCGCCACCACGACGCCGGACACGCGGGTCTGCGCTGTGAGCGCGCGGATTTCGTCGCCAACGGCATGGCGCTGGCGAAGCGAGGCCGCAGCCCTGTCGAGGCTCGCGGCCATCGCCGCGCCGGAGCTGTGCCCCAGCACCAGTAGAGAGGCCGCTGCCTGCCGGTCGGCATGGCCGTCGGCCCATCTGTCGAGCGCGTCGGCGAGGCTCAGTCCGCCGCGCACCCGGCTCGCCACCTGTACTAGGTCGGCGTCGGGAAGGTCGTTCGCCACGGTGTCGACCGCGGTTCGCACCGACGCCCCGGAGCGTAGAGCCCTGGCCAGCAGCTCGAGTGCCTCCGGGATCGCGTGGGCCGAGCGCGCCCGACGCGCCCGGCGACGCGCCCATGCCCGACAGCTGGCGACGGTCTGCCTGAGCGGCCCGAGCCTGTGTTCGGCGGAGCCCCGCGGCGGCGCCGGGTCGGGCGCGGGTGCCAGAGCCGCGAACGCCAGGGCCGCGAACACGAGCGACTTCATCAGCATGATTCCACGCCCCCGACCTCATCAGCCCACCGCGGCGCGGGCGGGCCGCCGGGGCTGGGCCACGACGCCGGAGTCGTCGGCCAGCAAGCGCACCTCGTCATAAGCGGCTACTTCGGTGACGGCAGCCACGCGCCGTGCTCCGTCGGCGCGTCGTTCAAGGTGGACGACCGCGTCGATGGCGGCGGTCACATGCTCGCGCACGGCCTCGACAGGCAGGCGCTCGTCTGCGGCGGTCGCGAGCGTGGCGAGCCTGCGCAGCGCGTCAACTGGCCCGTTGGCATGCACCGTGGACAGGCAGCCGGCATGGCCGGTGTTCAGGGCGTGCAGAAGGTCGAGTGCTTCCGGACCGCGCACCTCGCCCACCACGAGCCGATCAGGTCGCATCCGCAGCGCGTTGCGCACTAGATCGCGGATCGTCACCGCGCCTGCCCCCTCGCGGGACTCGGGCCTCGCCTCCAAGCGCACCACGTGAGGATGGTCGAGCTGCAGCTCGGCTGCGTCCTCGATGGTGATCACCCGATGGTCACCGCTAACCCGCGCCGCCAGCGCGTTCAGCAGGGTTGTCTTGCCTGCGCCAGTACCTCCGCTGACCACCACATTGGCGCCCCGTCGGATCAGGTCATCCAACAGGGCCGCGCATTGAGGTCCTGTGAACATGTCAAGCGCCACGTCGGGCACGACGAAGCGGCGGATTGTCACATAGGGGCCGTCGACCGCCACAGGCGGCACCGCCACGTGAACCCTGGAGCCGTCGGGCAGACGGCCGTCCACGAAGGGCGAGCTCTGGTCGACTCGGCGGCCTAGCGGCGCGACCACCCGCTCGATCAAGAGATCCACCTCAGCGCGCTCGAGGACGACACCGCTGACACTGCTCACGCCGTCGATCTCGATCCACACCGGCCCGGGGCCGTTGACCATCACCTCGCTCACCGCCGGATCGTTCAGCAGCGGCTCCACGGGGCCCAGCCCGTCGACCCGAGCCGATACCCGCGCCACCACGTCGTCGGTGAGCCGCGCCGACGCCAGCGGCTCCATCGCGCGGACGATTCCGGCAATGTCTCCAGAGTCGAGCGGGCCGTCTTTCACAGCGTCGAGCACCCGTGCGTGGACCGCATCGACCAGCGCTTCGGGGACGGCACCCTTAGGCTCTGAGGGCACAGCCACCAGACGCGGCCGCTCACCGCGCAGGCTCGTCGGTCGGGCTAGGCGGCTCATGCGGGCAGTTCGAAACGGCGCAGAGGCTGCGGCAGCAGTCCGATGATCGTGCCCGCGTCAACCGACCGGGCCACGCGGGGATCCCATGCGACGCGCTCCACTTCGGCACCGCCCAGCGCCGCGGACACGTCGCGAGCCCGCAGCGCCCTTCCCGGCTCTTCCACGAGCATCACATGGTGGTAAGGGCCGGGGATCCGTTGAGCTCGATGGAGCGCCAGGAAGCACGGCCTCACAACACAGATTGGCTTGTGGTCGCGGCCCAGATGTGCCCGAAGCACATCGGGGTCGAGCCCGGCGTCCACGACGACAGGGCCGGAGCGGGCCAGCATCTCGAGCCCTAGCATCAGCCTGCGCGGCTCTTCTGAGGGCAGGGGCACCGTGCCCTTGCGCAGCAGCCGCAGCGCGGACGCCACGTCTTCGAGCAGCCGGCCGATGGCGTCGGCGGCCACTTCATCCCCGGCCGCCACCCAGTCTCCGATGCCGGATTCGGAGGCCCTGCCAGTGCCCGGCCTCACTCCGAGCAGCGACGGCTGATCGCCCATCAAGTCGACCAGTGTGGTTTCTCGGTCGCTGGCGGCCAGCCGGATGGCGGTGGCTGCTGCCACCACGGATGTTCCGGATCCACCCTTCACTGACCAGTACCAGATGATCATGCTGTCTGTTCCTTTCTTGTTGTGTTGCAGCTGTCCTGCGTTTGGGCTCTGCAGATGGTTCTGCTGATGCCGCGCGTCGGCTGTGGAAGTCGGCGGTCGCCGGGCGTGACGTCTCACAAGGAGTCGCGTTCGTCGTGTGCGAGTGCGAGCGTCCCCGGCCGTCGGACGCGGCGAGCGCGAATCCCGCCGAAGCGGACGGGCAGATGAAGGCGACGCTTGAGCGACGGCCAGTCCGGCAAATCTACCGATCCGAGCTGGTTACATTACTTTAGATGTAAATTCTGATATTTACAACTCTATTCGGTGTTTCAGAGCATACCACGCACTAAGGACAGTCGAGCAGGAACTCCACTCGGCGGGTCGGACTGTCAGAGGCCGAGTATTTGCGCGCCGGTTCGAAGCGAGCGCTCAGCGGAGGCATCGTCGAGAAGCGGCACCACGAACGAGTCGATCCCGTGCCGGTCGACGAGCTGGTCGAGTTCCGACGCGCACTCGCTCACGCTGCCCGACAGCACGAAAGGCAGCACCCACTCGTCGCGCACGTGGCTGGCCGCGGCTTTGAGGCCCTCGGCCATGGCTGAGCGGATCGCGGCCGCTTCCGCCGCGGACAGTCCGATGGCGCTTTGCACCTGTGAAGGCGAGTCGACCAGCCGATAGGTCATGTGGGGCTTGACCGCCGCCATTGAGGCGTCGTCGGTGACCAGCATCGTGGAGTATGCGATCCGCGGTGGGTTACTGCGGCCCTCCCCAGAACTGCGGACGCGCCCGGCGATGGCATCAAGGTCGGGCTTGTGGACGAAGTCGAGCAGCACACCGTCGCAGGATGCGCCGCCCAGCTCCAGCATGCGTGGGCCTCGGCCAGCCAACCAGATCTCCAGGTCGGCGCGGGCAGCGGGAAGTGCGGCGTTTCGCAGTCGCACGTGAATTCCGTCGACTGTGACCGCTTCGCCGGCGAACAGGCGCCGGCAGGCGGCGATCCCCTCGCGCACCGCGCCCAGCGGCTTCACACGCTCGATGGCCAAAGGATCGAGGGTGAGGCTTCCGCCAGCGCCGATGCCGAGGAAGGCGCGCCCGCCGGAGAGTTCGTCGAGCGTCGCCACGGCCGAGGCCGTGACACCGATATGGCGAGTGTAGGGGTTGGTGATGCCCGGGCCGATCTCCAGAGTGGAGGTGGCCAAGGCCACTGCGGTCATCGTGACGTACAGTTCGCGGGTGGCTAGGCCCTCGTCGTAGAGCCAACCGCGCTGGTAGCCGAGCCGCTCGCCGAGCGCGGCCAGTTCGACTGTGCGGGCGATCGGCTCGTCGGGTATCAGGTTGAACGCTGGAAGCACCACGGCGCTCACGCTAGACGCGCTCTAGCCGCGCAGACCGCCGCGCCAGACGATCACGGCCTCGAGTACACCCGCGCCGACGGCCAGGGCCTTGTCGGAGATCTCGTGACAGGCGGAAGGTTCGCAACGGGGGTCGACGTCACCGATCTTGAGCCCTGCGGGCACTCGTGTGCCGTCGCGTATGGCACCGCGCAGCACTCCGGCGAACGGAGCGGCCACCGGCTCTCCGGCCACGCTTCCCAAGGCGGCGCCCTCGGCCACTACATCGCCTATCGCCGCGGTCCACTTCACCGGCCCGTCTACCGGGGCTCGCAGCACACGCTCGGCGGCCCTGCCGGCCACGAGTCCGGCGATCCCGGTGTCGGCAGCAGCTGGGCCCTCCCAGATGACCCTGCCCAGGCGATGGCCGCGCATCGTCTCCACCACGGCGTGGCAGTCGACTCCGGCGGTGAACCCTGGCCCAAGGCCCACGACAAGGTCGGCATCGCCGATGTCGGTGTCGATGTTGCGCTTGGCGAGGCGGGCGTCGATCACCACTTCGGGCCTCAAGTCTCCCAAGTCTCCCATGTCGGCCAATGCGGGAGCCACGAGCACGGCCACCGCTCCTGAGCAGGCCAGGCTCACAGCCTCGGCACCGGAGCCCACCAGCCTGGCGACCATGCCCTCCACGCTCACCTCGCCGTCGGTGACGGCCGTCGACAGCGCCACAGTGCGTCGCACGGTCAACGGTTCGGGCAGCTCCAATGAAACAACCGGCCAACCGGCCCGCGTCAGCCGCCAGGCTGCGCCGGTCGCTAAGTCGCCGCCGCCCCGCAACACGCAAAGCGGGCCATCAGGCCGGCGACGGGGCCGGTGCGGGGCGGAGCCTCGATCAGGTCCGGCGATGGGCGATCACCTCGGCCATGATGCTCACAGCGATCTCCTCGGGTGTCTCGGCGCCTATCTCGATGCCGATAGGCGCATGAACGCGCTCGAGGGCGGAGTCGTCTGCGCCGCCTTGGATCAGCCGGGTTCGGGTGGTCGCCCAGCGCCGGTCGCTGCCCATCACGCCGATATAGCCGGCGTCGGAGTCGAGCAACGCGGGTAGGGCCGCCACGTCCACGTCAACGTTGCGGGTGACCAGCACCACGGCGCTGTCCGCATCCAGCTGGCGTGTCGCCAGCAGCTCGCTCGACGAGCCGGTGATCAGCTCGTCGAGCGCACCCGTATCCGCATCGCCGAAGCTCGCATCGGTACCCGCATCCGTTTCGGCATCGCCGCGGCCTGAGTCTGCGGCTGCCTCGGCAGCGTCTGCGATACCGGGGCGGTCGTCGACAGCGAGGGTGCGGAACCCTAGCCAGCGCGCCGCCTGCGCCACGGCTCGGCCGACGTGTCCGTATCCCATCACAATCAGGGTTGGCTTCGGCATGTGCGGCTCCACGAATATCCGAACGTCACCCCCGCAGACGCCGGGATCGCCTCGACGGGGATCGACAAGCCTGTAGGAAAGCAGACGGCAGCGGCCGTCGACGAGTGCGCCCTGGGCCTCGGCGATCACACGGGCTTCCATCTCGCCGCCGCCGACCGTGCCGAAGGATCGCCCGTTGCGCAGCACCAGCATCTTGGCGCCTGCGTGGCGGGGCACTGAACGCGAAGTGTCCACCACTGTGGCCGCCGCCACCGCCACCCCGTCGGCCACGAGGTCTGCCAAGCGTTGCAGCAAGCTCACCTCAGCCGCCTGACCCCGAGCGCGCGCCGGTCACCTAGGGCGAACGTGGTACAAGGCTCAGATTCTGGGCGCAATCGGCGAGCAAAGCGAGACCGCGGCTCGATATGGGTGCGCAGTCGCACGAAGCGGCCGCGTGACGGCCTCATGACCACATCACTTCTCGGGTGTCGGCGTTGCCGCCTGTGATGCCGCACGAAGCGGCTGCGCGGCGGCCTCATGACCACAGTCTTGCGGCCTGCTCGCGGCAGCGCGCACGCAGTTCAGCTAAGTCGGCCCCGATCACCTCGCCGTCCTGCACGATCCACTTCCCGCCGGCCATCACGCGGCGCACGTGGGCGCGACTGCGCCACAGCACGAGCTGCTCGGCCAGGTTGTGGGCTGTCACCGGTGTGGGCAGGCCGTCACGGCCGCTTACGTCGACGAGCAGCAGGTCGGCGTGCCACCCGGGCTCGAGCCGCCCGACGCGCTTCAGTCCGAGAGTGCGGGCTGCGCCCTCCGTGGCGAGGTGCAGCACCTCCGCAGCGCTCACCGCACCGGGGTCGAGCGTCGCCGCCCGGTGCAGCAAGAAAGCCCCGCGCATCACCGCGAACATGTCGTTGATGTAGCCATCCGAGCCGAGTCCCACCGTCACGCCGCGCGCCAGCAGCTCGGGCACGGGCGCGATGCCGCCGCCCACCTCGCAGTTCGACAGCGGCATGTGAGACACCCGGATGCCCGATTCCGCGATGATGTCTATCTCGCGCTGTGACAACTGCACGCACTGGCTGGCCTGAAACCGGGGCGAGGCCACGCCTATCCGGTCGTAGAACTCGAGCGTGCGCAGGCCCAGATGCTCCTCGCACCAGCGGCCCTCGTGCACGCTCTCGTTCACGTGCGCGTGGCAGAACACGCCGTGCTCTTCAGCCAGCTCGAAAGCTTGGAGGATGAACGGCTCGCTGCACGTGAACGCGGTGTGAAAGCACATTGCGCCCGATGTCCGCCCGACCTGCACGCCCGCCGCGGCGTCGTCGGCCTGGCACTGCTCGATGAAGCGCACGTTCTCGGCCAGGCCAGCGCGGCCGTTGGCGGCGCCCATCCGTTCGGTGGCCTCGAAACACAACACGGCCCGCAGCCCGCGTCGGCGCACCGTCTCGGCTTCGACTGCTAGCGCGTCCGGCAGGGCGTTGGGCGCCTCGAGGATGTCAAAAAAGCTGGTGGTGCCGCCCGCGGCCAGTTCCGCTGTGACCCAGTCCGCGGCCGCGGCGATCATCTTGCGGTCGATGGCGTTCTCCACCAGCGGCCACCAGTAATCGTCGAGAAAACCCCAGAAGTTGGCCACCGGCGCCGCGGGGGCGGGCACGCCGTGGGCTAGCACACCGTACAAATGGACGTGCGCGTTCACGAACCCGGGGATCATCGCACAGCCGACGCCGTCCACAAAGCCGTCTGAGCGGTGGCTGGCCTTCAGATCGGCGACCGGCCCCACAGAGTCGATCAGGCCCTCGACTACTCGCACGCCATGTCCGGCCTTCGCCTCCGCGGCGGTGTCGCTGATGACCCAGTCTGCGGAGATGATCAAACCCTGCGCTGCGCTTGCTTCCCGCGCGGCGCTCACGCCGAACCCCGGCAGACCGACGCTCTTAGCGTCGCGACTGAAGCGCCCTCCACACCCGCTCCGGGGTGAAAGGCAGGTCGTTGAGAGCCGCGCCGGTGGCGTCGAGAATCGCGTTGCGCACTGCCGGCGCCACGCCGTCCTTCGGAATCTCGGCAACGGCCTTGGCCCCGAACGGACCGCTGTCCTCCATGGTCTGCACCAGGTACACCACCGTCTCGGGCATCTCGTCCGCCCTGTAGATCTTGTACGGCCCGAACGAGTCGTTCACCATGCGCCCCTCGTCGTCGAGCACGATCTCCTCGCAGTGGGCGTAGCCGAGGGCCTGGATCATGCCGCCCTCCACCTGGCCACTGGCCGTCACCGGATTGATCGCCACACCGCAGTCCACCGCCATAACCAGCTTGACGACCGTCACCTGGCCGGTGTCGACGTCCACCTCCACTTCGGCGAACTGGGCCGCGAACGGCGGCGGGCAGTCCGGCGACACGTGCGACGCCGTGCCCATAATTTGCTCCTGGTCCTGCCAGTGAAGCGAGTCGAGGGCGATCTCCTCGAGGCTCACGGAGCGGCCGTCGGGGGCGTGGGCACCGCGGTCGCGCAGCTCGATCATGCACGGCTCGTCCATCTCCAGCAGCATCGCGGCCCGCTCTTTGAGACGCTTGCGCACCGCCTCCGCGGCGCGCAGCGCGGCCGTGCCCGAGATGTAGGTGGTGGACGACGCGTAGGCTCCGGTGTCGAACGGCGTCATGTCGGTGTCGCTGGAATACACTTTGATGTCTTCCAGCCTCACGCCGAGCACCTCGGCGGCGATCTGGCCGATCACGGTGTCGGCGCCTGTGCCGAGGTCGGTGGCGCCGATGAGCATGTTGAATGAGCCGTCGTCGTTGAGCTTGATCGAGCATCCGCCCATGTCGAGGAACGGAATGGCCGTGCCGTGCATGCAGAACGCGAACCCGAGGCCGCGCCTGATGTGAGGGCGATCGGAGGGCTGCTTCCAGGCGCCGTCGCCGCGCCGGTGCCAGCCGATCTCGCGCCGGCCCTGGGCGACACACTCCTCGATGCCCGACGACATCACCTTTGGGTATTCGTCGAGTTCGGCCTCGGCCACGGCGCGCTCGCCGAGATGGGGGGCAATGTCGAGTTCGTCGCCGACTTTCACCCAGTTGCGGCGCCTGAACTCGATCGGGTCGAACCCCAGCGCCCTAGCGATGTCTTCCATGTGGGACTCGAGGGCGAACTCGGCCTGGGGCGCGCCGTAGCCGCGGTAGGCGCCCGGCACCGGGATGTTGGTGTAGACGACATCGCAGGCGAAGCGCTTGCTGGCGGCGTTGTAGGAGGTAAGGCCCCGCAGTCCCGACACGATCTGCACCGTGAAGCCGTGCGTTCCGTACGGTCCGGTGTTGCCCACCAGATACAGGTCCTGGGCTAACAGGCCGCCATCGTGGTCGATCGCGGTGCGAAAAGTGAGCGTCTGCGGGTGGCGGGTGCGGCTGCCCCAAAACTCTTCGGGTCGGTCGAGCTCGAGGCGTACCGGGCGGCGGGTAGCGATAGCGAGATGTGCGACGATGTCCTCGATAAGCATCTCCTGCTTGGCGCCGAAGCCGCCTCCGATGCGGGGCTTGATCACCCGGATGTCCTTGACGTCCATACCGATCAGCGGTGCCAACATCCGCCTGGTGTGGAACGGAACCTGGGTGGCGGTACGCACCACCATCCGCTCGTCGGGGTCGAGCCACGCGATCGAGATGTGCGGCTCGATGGGGCACTGCTGCACCTGATGCACCCGAAAAGTCTGCTCGAACACATGCGGCGCGGCTGCGATGGCGGCCTCGGCGTCGCCGCGCGCTGCTGCGATTTGGTGCACGATGTTGCGGCTGGCATCGCAGATGTGCTCGGTATCGTCCTCGTCGTGGATCACGGGCACGCCGGGATCCATTGCCAGACGCTCGTCGAACACCGCAGGCAGCGGCTCGTAGTCGACTTCTATGAGTCGCAGCGCCTGCTCAGCGATCTCGACGGTGTCGGCGGCGACCGCGGCCACTCTGTCGCCGACGTGGCGGACCTTGTCGTCGAAGCTGACCTGGTCATAGGGGTGGGGGTTGGGCCAGCTCTGTCCGCCGGACGCGTACTTAACTCGGGGCGTGTTCGCGTGGTGGAGCACGGCCCGCACGCCGGCCAGAGCCCGGGCCGCGGCGTCGTCTATACGTGTGATGCGGGCATGGGCGTACGGGCTGCGCAGCACCTTGGCGTAGAGCATCCCGCGGGGCTCGAGGTCGTCTGTGAACGCAGGGTTGCCCTTGGCCAGTCTGACGGCGTCGACTTTCACCTCGGGCTTGCCGACCACCGCCATGTCCGGCACCTCCCGCGAGGGCACCAGCCGGGGCACCGCGTTCGACGCCTGCGGAAGCCGGTCACGGGCTGCGACTGTGCGGTCGGCGCCGGGGTCTCTGCCGCCAGAACTCCCGCCGTAGCCGGGGCTTGCGCTGTCGGCGGGGTCGGCAGGAGGGTTGAAGCCGTCGGTGAGCGGTTCGACCACCAGCGGGCCGAAGGGCTCGGACTCGTCGCCTCGCAGCACCGCCGCAGCACGTTTGACGGCCTCCACCGGCTTGATATAGGCGGTCTCGCGGTCGAGTATCCCCGACAGCATGTCGCGGATCTCGGCCTCGGACGGGTCGGGATTCTCTGCGAGCAGCGCCAACGCGCCGAGCACCATGGCACCAGCGGAATAGCCCGACTGAAACGCGCCCACAGCCGCGAAGGCGGCCTGGACTGGGTGCAGCTCGGGCGAGACATTGAGCGCCTCGACGGTGGTGACAGCGTGACCGTCGGCGGACGCGGCCAAAATCACGTCAGCCGACGCGAGGCGGCCGTCATAGAGCACCGCAGCGGCTCCGGTCTCGCCGCTGTCGGATCCGTATCTCACCGAGAACATCCCGAGCCGGCGCAGCACCTCGCGCAGCGTGTGATGTGGCGCTGCCGCCACTGTGACCGGCTGGCCGTTCAGCTCGAACGCCACGTCAATCGTCGAGTCTGCGAGGCCCGCTTCAGCCGGGCCCGCGTCTGCGACCGGAGCCGCGGTCATTGGGCCGGTCTCTCAGCGGCGCGGGCTGCGAGCGTGGCGGTCATCGGCTCAGCTTGTCGATGACGCGGGCTGCGAGCGTGCGGGCGAGGTGCAAGCGGTATTCGGTGCTTCCCCGAAAGTCCCCTTCCGGGTGAAGATCGCGTGTGGGGTCGTCGGCGTCGACCAGCACCGGATGGCCGGCCACGCCGCTGAGCGCCAGCGTCATCGAGCCGTCGACCACCCGGCCGTACGCGGCGACGATGGGAGCGTCGGCTGGCGTGCGCCCCGTGGCTGCCACAGCGGCTGTCCCTCTGATATCAACGGTCACTGCTGTGATCAGCGTCCCGGCCGGCAGCCCGGCGCGTAGCAGCTCGGCCAGACTCACTTTGCCTCCTCCCTCAAGGTCGGCCAGGCTCACCCGGCCGTCGTGGGCTAACAGTGCCGCCAGCAGCAGGCTCTCCGACCCGCCGCAGGCCACTAGCCCGCCCACGGTGGCCAGCGTCCGCAGCGCGGACGGCATCTCGGCCCGAGCCAACTTCCGTAGCTGGGCTGGCAGCAGTTCGCAGCGCCACGCCGCGTCGAGGGTGGCTGTGGCCCCGAGCGTGACCCGCCCGGAGTAGGCGGCTTCGATGCCGTCCAACCCCAATGCCTGGAGATCGACGGCTTCGAGGCTAGAGGGCACACGGTTGGCGTTGAGCACAGTGCCGCCGGCCAGCGGCACCCGTTCAGGTGACTGCAGCAGCTCCAACGCCTCCGTCAACGACCTGGGGCGATGATAGCCGGCCACCAAAGGCATGGCTGCCAACGATAGCCGCGTCGGTTGCCGGAGCCCTAGCGCGCCCGAGGCGGTCTTCGGCTTCCGTGTCGCCGGTCGAGATCACCTCGGGATGAGCCGGTCGGGCAGATGCTCTCTATGGGCATGGGCCATGTCGGCGTACATTGCCTCAGCCACGCTGATCGAGCGCACGAGCGGGTGTGATGCCAATGCCTGAACCGCCTCCCGGAAGGTGCCGCTCCAAGCGGCGTCGGCAGCGGCTTGCTGGTAGTAGGCGAGCGACTCGACCAGCCCGCGGACATGCGTGGGAAGATCCGGCATCGGCAGTGGGCGGACGCCGCTCGCATCGCAGCGACCTAGTGTCTCCACCACCAGCGAATCGGGGAAGCCGTTCATAGAGCCTTCATTGGCGACGTTGACGGTCATCACTTCGTTGCGATTGTTGAACACCGCGTCCATGCAGTCCAGCGCCAGCTCCAGCTCGTGAATGCCCCCACGCGATCGCGTCGGATCGAGCTGCGGGTCATCTTGTTGCGCCTGCTCCTCGTAATGGGCCCAGTACATCGGAATCTCCGCCAGTATGTCTTCGGCTCTGGTGGTGGGCTTGGCTCGGTATTCTTCGAGTATCTCCTGCTCGAAATAATAGTACTGAAAGTACCCGCTTGGAACGGAGTCCATTGTCGCAGCCAGATGGAGCATACGTCGGATCTGCCCTGCAAATTGCGGGAGGTCAGCACGATTATCCCAAGCATCGCGCAACAGTGGAAGCAGCGGCCTTCCGTCGTATTCGTGGTGAACTGACCACGACCCGTGGTTTAAGCCCGCGCTGGCTACATCGAGCTTGTCGGGGTCGAGCCCCAACGCCTCTGCGAGCATTCTAGGGTAGACGATCGGCCCCTCACATAACGACACGATTGTCGTGTCGGCGTTGTCAGACACAGCTTGCGAGACGATGTTAACCGGATTCGTGTAGTTGAACACAGCTGCCTCGGGACAGACATCGTCCATATCTGCGAGAATCTCCTGCATAGCTGCGATCGATCTGAGAGCCATAAGAAACCCACCTGGGCCTTGTGTCTCCTGTCCGATGACACCATATGAAAGCGGGATGCGCTCATCGAGAACCCGTGCTTCGAACCCGCCCGGGCGATAGCTCGTCAGAACAGCGTCACAGCTGTCAAGCCCTGCTCTGCGGTCTGTGGTGGCGTCAACAGCGATGTCAAGTCCTCTCGCTGACATCAGACGCCTCGCCATTTCCTGCACCAGCCCCAAGCGGCTTCCATCCAGATCAATGAGGACTATTTCCGACCCGTCAAAGTTTTCACCTTGATGAGCAAAGCTTGCCATCGTTCCGGCAGCGCGTGTTGAGCCTCCACCCAAGTAAGCGAGTTTGATGCGTGCCATCTCATGCCTCCTATGGATCTATGTGATAAACAATGAACATGACCTGATCGTCACCGTGGTCTACAATATGCTTGCATTGTAGTATCCTGGCAGCGGCATCCTACAGCGATATTCTGGTATTCTGCAGCAGATGTCTGAGCTAGTTCGGGGCGGTGAACCGCAGTGGGTGGCGTTTCTTGCGTCATAGGTGTTGACGGCGGCAACACGAAGACGATTGCGGCGGTGGTCGAGCAGACCGGCCGGGTCATCGGCGTGGGCCATGGCCGGTGCACGGACATCTATGGCAGCTCCTCGCCCGAGTCAGCATGCGCGGAGTTGGATCGAACTATCCGGCAAGCGTTAGAGCAGTCGGGTTGTCGTAGCGGCGACCTTTCAGCAGGCATGTTCAGCCTAGCGGGTGCGGATTGGCCTGAGGACTACGAGTACCTTCGGAGCCACCTGATAAGGAGCTTCTCGTTTGGGTTTGCCCCCGTCGTGGTAAACGACTCGATCGGCGGACTCAGGTTGGGCGGGCCTCATTGGGAGGGCATCGCCATACTCTGTGGCACCGGCAACGCTGTAGGAGCCCGCCGACGAGACGGCGCCTACTTCCACCTCGGCTTCTGGCCCGACACGGTCGGAGCGGTCTCACTGAGCGAGTCAGCGTTGGACGCTGTCTACAGGGATCATCTGGGGCTCGGCCCTTCGACGTCGCTCACGGCTCGGACGCTTGCCCTGTTCGAAGCTGACGACCCGGTCGATCTGCTTCACCGGTTCACTCGACGGGGCGGCCTGGGGCGTTCGGAGCTGGTGCGGATGAGCCCGGTTTTGCTTGACGAGGCCGACAGCGGTGACAGCGTCGCTTCAGGTATCGTCAGCAAGGCCGGTCGGGCGCTGGGCGGACAGGGTCGAATATCGGCGCAAAGAATAGACTTAGATCCGCGTGCCGCGACCGTGGTGATGGCCGGAGGCCTGTTCCAGCACCCCACGAAGGCCTTGGAGAACGCGGTCATGGCCGAACTCCCCGGCGCCACCGCATCGAGAACCTCTAAGCCGCCGGTACTGGGTGCTGTGATGGCAGCTATGGACATGATTGGGCACTCCTGCGACCTGGAGGCATTGCATCGCTCACTCGCAGCTTTCGAGGCCTCGCTGACCTGATGAGGCCTTGTTGTCGAGGCCTCATCGGCAGAGTTCGGTCTCCTAGTCGCGGCAGACGAACTCCGTCTTCTAATCGCGGTGACGGCGGATCCGGTAGTCGTGGTCGAGGTTGCCGCTGCGCTGGACGTAGATGGAGTCGGAGTCGTAGGGCAGCGGATCGATCGTGCTTGAGATCGTCTGAGCCTCGCCGGTCGCGGCCGCGACATCAGCCTTTGTCATTATCTCCAGGCAGTGGTAGGCGTGTTCGGGCCGGATCAGCAGATCAGCTCCGTCGATGAGGCAGTCGACTAGATGCCGCAAGCCGTCTGTCCAGGGCCAAGCGGAGTCTGCCTCGGCATAGATCGTCCAGCCTGCTCTGTCCGTGCGTGACATCTCATACCCCTGCGGAGCCCAGTCATCGCCCAGAAGCTGCGCCACGCCGCCTGCGCCGTAGAGCTCGAGCGCAGGAGACCGGTAATCCTGGATGGTGAAGCCGGTCGTGACCACTGCCAGCCTGCCCTCGCCGAAGTCGAGGAGAATGTGGTAGTTGTCACAGTTCCTGACTTTGATGACCTCGCCGTCAACCACGCGCTCATCAATGGCTGTTCCGGCGAATGCGGTGACCCGTTCGGCGCTTCCCATCAGGCCCGTCAGTGACGTGATGTTATAGACGCCGAGATCAAAGAGGGGCCCGCCTCCGGTCTCGTAGTACCACCGCCCCCAGGTCGGTCCAGACCAGCCGTATCGAGCCCGCGCCGTCAGGATTCTGCCAATTTCCCGTCTGTGGACAACCCGCTTCCATAGGGCTTGATAGGTGGGACTGAGAACGACATGGGGGGCGCACACTAGCAACGGCCATCCGGAAGCCGCTATAGAGACTAGTTCGGCGGCCTCGGCGAGGTTGACCGACATCGGCTTCTCGACCAGCACGTGCTTGCCGGCTTCGAGCGCCGCTGCGGCGATCTCGCTGTGGCTCGGCATCGCTGTCAGCACCAAGACGGCATCGACATCGCCGCGTTCGACAACGTCGCGATAGTCGGTCGAGAAGGGGGCCTCTTGATGGAGAAACTGGCGGATTCTGCCCTCCCGGGCCGCTACGACGTCGCACGTCGCAGCCAGCTCGACCCGCTGCTGATATCTCAGCTCGCGGATCAGGGCTGCATATGGCTCGAAAACGCTTCCCAGGCCGATGACGCCCAGGCGCACCTTGGTGAGCAGTTCCTGTCTCACGGCATCGGCGAACTCACCGCAACGCCGCGTTCACAGCGTCGCGTTCGCTGGCATGGGGGCCGCGCCTGCCGGCGTCGGGGCTCGCGAGCTTGTCAGTCCAGATCAGGGCGCTAGGGCATTCGTGGACGAAGGTGGCTGGCCATGCCGGGTCATATCGCGACGAGGCTTCGAGCCGTCGGGCTGACTCAGCTTTGTCGGGGCCGTGCAACACCATCAGCACCAACCGCGAGTTATGGCGTATGGTTCCCAGCCCGACCGAAACACCCTGGGTGGGAACCTCCTCCAGCGAGGAGAACTCGGGAAAGGTGAGCATGTTGTCCGCACGCGTTGACAGTGCCAGCTCGACGACTGTTGTCACGCCGTCGAGTTCAGCCCCCGGGCCGCAGAATGCGACATGGCCGTCGGAGGACCCGCTGGCGACGATGAACAGATCAACACCTCCTGCGGCGCGGATGCGCTCGTCATAGCTGGACGGATCGGCTGCATCGGGGAACCAGACTGATTCCGGAGGTATTCTCATGGATACTGGCAGTCTCGGATTGATCACGCCGCAGATGTGGCGCTCAGCGAAGCGCCGACACGAATAATGGGCGCTGGCGCACACGGGGGTCGGAGTTGCGGCGGCGGAGTCCAGATAGTCGTCCATCATGACGATCACCAGGCGGGAGCAGTCGATCTTGTCAGTAGCGCATCGTTTGCCCAGCTCGTTGTAGATCGGCTTGGGCGTGCGCCCGCCGGGACAGCCCAACAAATAGGGCCGTTCCGATGAACTGCGCTGAGCGATTCCAGCGGCGATGATTTCAGCAGCAGCAGATCCGAGTTCGCTAGCAGATTCGAAGCTCCGGCTGACGACCGTACTCATCTCTTTTGCTTCACCCTTTTTCGGATCCGGTGGAAATACCGCGGATGAACCGGCGTTGGAGAATCACGTACATGATAAGCACTGGAATAGCCACAATAAGTGCGGCGGCAGCTATGGTTGAAGGGTCGCCTCCCCGCCTCTGGCCCGCGAAGAACGATAAGGCCAGTGGCGCAGTCTGGGCGGATTCGTTCTGAGGAATTAGGACGAGAGCCAGCAAGAAGTCATTCCATGCAAAGAGAAACAACAGGGCCGCAAGTGATAGCATGGCAGACTTCGCA
Source organism: Acidimicrobiales bacterium (assembly GCA_965214945.1). Lineage (GTDB taxonomy): Bacteria > Actinomycetota > Acidimicrobiia > Acidimicrobiales > Aldehydirespiratoraceae > JAAXHB01. The sequence continues at coordinate 3,093,131 of OZ244029.1, forward strand.
ACAGGGAGCAGAACTCGATAGAGTATGTCCCAACTGTTAGCACCGTCTATCTTGGCAGCTTCAACCGTTGAACCCATGAAAGACTCAAATGTAGCGCGCATCCAGAACGTACCAAACGAAACACTGAATCCGATCTGCGGGAGAATAGCAGCCCATCTGGTGTCCACAATTCCCAAGTCCTGGAAGCCAAAGAACAGTGGGATGATCAGCGCTTCATAAGGCAGCATCAGGCCTGCGAGAAGCATCACGAATAGTGTATTCTTGAATGGGAATCGCATTGTAGCGAAGGCGTATCCTGCCAATACCGAGAGAGCAACACTCACCGTGACAACCGTCACAGCTATTATCGCGCTTGACTTGAGTGCCTGACCAAATGCGCCTCTTTCCCAGGCAGTATAAAAGTTCTCAAGAGTCAGCGATTCAGGGATCGTAAATCCGCTTATGCGCTTGCCCGGCTCATTCAGTGCCAAGAGAACGATTGAAATCAGCGGGTAGATGGCGATGACACTGGCGACCATGAGCATCAGGTGAATGCCACGCTTCTCAACTCGACTCTCAATCAACTCTTGACTTCTCCTCTTCGTCTATACCAGAGCACGGTCATGTTGATAATTAGCATCTCTAACATCAGAACAATGCCTATAGCTGCACCGAGTCCGACCATTCGCGTCTGAAAAACAGAACGATAAATGAACAATGACGGAACTTCGGTGGTAGTTCCCGGACCGCCTCGTGTGGTCACGAACACTACATCGAAGTTCCGCAAGGCGGCTGTTATAGTGAGCACCAACGCGATTGTGATCTCTCGGCGAAGCGACGGAAGGGTCACGGCGAAGAACTCACGGACTATTCCAGCGCCGTCTATGCGGGCAGCTTCGTATTGTTCAGTTGGTATCCTCTGAACACCGGCCATGAACAAGACGAATACGAGCCCGAAGGTCACCCATGTCCCCACTAAGCCGAGGGCAGGAAGCGCGAAATTGAAGTCACCTAGCCAGGCCCGGCTGACACTGTCCAAGCCGATGAGGTCCAATCCCTTGTTGAGCGGGCCGTCGGGTGCGTAGATCCACCGCCAGGCAACGGCGACGACCGTCAGTGGCAGGATCGTAGGTGTGAACAGGATTGCTCGGTAGACGGCCTGGCCGCGGATCCGGGCCCGAACCATGAGCCCTACCACTGCGAGAGCGATTGATATGGGCAGCATCGCGTAGAATATGATCAGAACCAGCGAATGCTGGAGCGCTTCGCGTATTTTCGGATCTGTGAAGACCGACAAGTAGTTCTCGAAGCCGATGAACCGGCGATCGGTTATGCCGTTCCATTCATAGAAAGATAGGAACGCTGCTTGCCCTAGCGGAACGACGGCGAATGCTGCGAAGAACGCGAACGCCGGTAGCAGGTACAGAAATGCAATCGGCTGTGAGCCGCCGACAACGCGCCGGCCCCGGCTGCGGGAGCGGCGCGCTGTCGGCGGTACTGGCGAGCCCTTACTCGGCAAAGAAGGCTTCCCAATCGGCTTGGACATCTTCGAGGAATTGCGCTCCGTCGATCTGCCCGCCGAGAAGCTCCTGAGTCTTGGCCGTGAGCGTGTTGAACATCGTGTCGGTGGTCCAGTCGGCGTAGAGCGTGATCCCGTCTGCTGCGATGACCTGTGCGGCACCGGCCGCCACGTCGGCGAGCAGGCCGGAGATCTCGACATCAGACTCCCGGGCCGGGACCCGTCCTACGGCGGCCAGCTCAGAGGCGAAGTCAGCGTCCATCATCAAGGCGATGAACGCCGCCGCCAGATCGGGATGCTCTGCCTTTGCGGTGATGTGCCATGGCAGGGCGAGGGCGGCGGTGCCGCCGAGGGTTCCACTGGGTCCAACTGGCATGGCGAAATAGCCGACGTTGTCGCCCATACCCTCCTCAAGGATAGCGGTGTTCCAATTGCCACCTATCAGGAACACCCCTTCGCCGTTGATGAACGACGCCACCGAATCGTCCCAGGCGATTCCGTTCACGCCCTCGGGGAAGTAGCCCGCGTCCTTCCAGCTCACGATCGCATTGGCGGCCTGCAACTCGGTGTCGGTCACCACGGTGGAACCGGGCTCCCCGAACACCCAAGCGCGGATCTCGGACGCAGGCCGGTATGCGGCCTGAACCATTCCGTAGACGTGCAACGCTGGCCAGCCCTCAGCGTTACCAAGCTGTATCGGCAGTTCTCCAGCCTGCTTCGCTGTGGCCAGCAGCGCCTCAAACTCCTCGAAGGTTGCTGGGAGTTCGCCACCGATGGCCGCCAGTTTCTCCTTGTTGTAGTAAACGCCCACGAACTCAGCGACCGCGGAGATTCCCCACAGGCGCCCGTTGCCGAAGTCGGTGCCCGCGTCGTTGAAGCGGTATTGATCCAGCGAGCCCGAGCCGAAGGCTTCCTCCCATCCGTAGACCTCCGCATAATCATCGAGTGGAATAATCAGCCCGGCCTGCACCAGTAATCCGTCGATCGTGTAGCCCTGGTTGCCGTGAGCCACGTCGGGCGGGTCATCACTTTGGAGGATTCCGGGAGCGATCTGCATGTAGTCGTCAAAAGCTCGGAGCGTCACGTCGATGGTGACGTTGGGATAGCGCTCTCGGAACAGCTCCGTGGCTCGGGCAAGCGTCGCCTCGTCACCCGACTCGGCCAGAACATTCAGGGTGACCTCGCCGAGGGACTCGAAACCTTCGGTCTGGATACCGTCTTCAGCCGGGGCGCCCTCGGCGTCTGCCGGCTCATCAGCCATAACGTCGTCTTCAGCCGGGCCGCCGGCAGCCTCATCGGCCTCGCCGTCGTCGCCGCAAGCCGAGGCAATCAATGTCAGCGCCAGTGCCGCGGCCAAGAGCCGACCGATGCGCAGCCGTTTGATTCTGCTCATTTCATTCTCCCTTAGGTTGTAGTGCGCTGGCGGCCGCAGAGGCCGGCGACGCATTGTGCTTGTCATCCCAGTAAACTGGTATTTTATACCATACCAAGCTGAGCCAGATGTCAATAATCTCGAGCCAGATTCCGATCCTTTGACCAATAGACTGCTGTGACACCATGACCGCGTGGGCTTCGTGTCAGATCTGGGTGTGCGCGCCGTAGACCCAAGTGCGCCGCAGCCTTCGGCTTTGCAGGCTTACCGCATCCTCGAGGAGGCCGTTAGCAGCCGAGCGCTAGCGCCGGGGGTCAGGCTCCCGTCCGAACGGAACCTCGCAAATCAAATCGGTGTCAGCCGGTCCACGCTCCGCCACGTTCTGGCGGCGCTGGCCGACGCCGATCTTGTCCGACCGAGCCCCCAGCGCGGATGGTTCGTGTCCGAGACTCGAATCAGCGATCCTCCGAACACTCTGGTCAGCTTCACCGAGACAGCCCGCCAGCGCGGGCTGCGGCCGGGCGGCCGGGTTCTCTCCCGGGCGGTTCGCCCTATCACATTGGTCGAGCAGGAGAAGCTGCAAGCTGCTCCGGGCGCGGAGATTCTCCATGTGCGCCGGCTCCGCACGCTGGACGACACGCCCGTCTGCGTTGAATCCAGCCGCATAGTTATGGCGCGGGTTCCGGGTATAGAGACAGTGGACCTCACCAACAGATCTCTTTATGAGGCGATGGAGAGCGTCGGCGGTGTCCGGCCCGCCCGATCGGACTATGCCCTGCACGCGGGCGCCGCCGATGAGGCGATGTCGGAACTGCTGAAGGTCGGTGCCGGGACGCCGGTGATGATCGCCCGCGAGACCACTTACAGCAGTCGTGGCGACAGGCTGCTAACTGCTCGCCTCACCTACCGGGGCGACGCCTACATGTTCCGAGCCACTCTCTACGGCCGGCGGTCGTCGTGATCAGCGCTTCGCTCTCTTCACCTGCTTCGCCGGTCTGTTCGTCGTCGTCGACTGTCAGAGGCTTTCGAGCATGATCCAGCCACCACGGAGAGCGACTCCTCGGCCTATCTACGACCGTCCGACCGTCCTGCCGGCATCAGACCGTGTGCGGCACATCTGGGGGGACTCCGCCTCTGGGCACGTGATCGATCGGCTGTTTGTGTCCTCAGAGATGCTCCACGTCTTGGAGTTCGCCCTCCCGCCGGGCGGTCGCTTCGGCCATTCTCGGGACAATCCGACGATCTTCGCCGCCGACGAGCTGCTCTACGTGCTCGACGGCGTGCTCATGCTGAGCGATCCCTCAATCGGTGAGACGCAGCGCATCCGGGCTGGCGAGGCCGCCTTCTTCCGGCGAGACACCTGGCATCACGGCCGCGCCGGCGGAGACGGCGGAGTGCGAGTGCTCGAATTCTTCTCGCCCACTCCCGCGACGGGCGCCTCCAGCCAATACGCCAAGACCCAGCCCTATCTGGAGGAGACGATGACACTGGATCGGCGACTGCTGGGCGCCTGGCCCTTCGGCACCGCAGCGCTCACGGCTGAGCACCGCATCACCCCAGTCCGCGAGGAGGGTCTTGCCTGGGCCACCCTCGGCGAGATCGAGCTGGCTTTCTTCGCGGCCACCGAGCACCTCACTGTGTTCCGCGGCCATCTGCGCGCCGGGGCGGCCTCCGATCATCGGGAGGATCCCGGCGAGACGTTCGTGCTCCTGCTGGCCGGCGAGCTGACGATGCTCACTCCCACCGCGCCCGACGCCAACTGCCTGCAGCTTCGGCCCGGCGACGCTGCCGTCCTGCCGCCGGGCACCCCGCACTCCTATCTCTCCAGCGGTGACAGTCAAGCGGTCTGGCTGGCTGGGATTGGCCCGGGCTGGATGAACTCGCCGGACGCCCGTCCAGGCGCCGAAGGGCTGACACCCGGCCCGTCGGGATGACCCGCGTCGCCGTCGGCGTCGATGTGGGAGGGACGAAGATCGGCGCAGCGTTGGTCTCGGCCCGCGGGGAGGTTCTCTACAAGCAGACCGTGCCGTCCCCGCGGTCCCCTCAGGGGGTCGATCCTGGCCATGTCGAGACGCTCGCCCTGTTGGGGCGCTTGGAGACGAAGGCTGCGGAGGCGGGTCTCGAGGTGCTTGGCGCCGGCATCGGCGTGCCCGAATATGTGACCCCCGAGGGTCGGATCAACAGCAGGCTCGTGCTCGCGCCGGGCTCAGAATTGCCGGCCTCGACACGCTCGGGGGCACCCATCGTGATCGACTCCGATGTCAGGTGCGCAGCCCGGGCAGAGCACCGGCTCGGCCATGGCCGCCGCTTCTCGAGCTTCGCGTTCGCGTCCATCGGAACTGGTATCTCCCACACGCTCGTCATGGGGGGCCTTATCTGGCCGGGACATCGAGGCGAGGCGATCGCCTTGGGGGAACTTCCCGTCGGCCAGACGCTCGCCATTCGGGCTGATGCTCCGGCGACCGTAGAGGAGCAGGCGTCGGGCCGCGCTATCGAGCAGGCGTCCGGTCGAGCCCCCGAGCAGGCGCCGGGCCGCCCGACGGTGGTGTCGGCGCCGCCGGCCGATTTGCTGCTAGCCGAGTCAGTGCCTTACGCCGCTGAGCACGAGCCCAGCAGCATGAACGGCATCGACACTCGAGCAGGGCGAATCGTCGCCCGGGCTTTGGCTGATCTTGTGCACTTGGTCGACCCGGCCGCGGTGATCCTAGGCGGCGGGCTCGGCTGCAGTGCGGGCGCGTACATCGCATCGTTGGCCCGCCACTTCAACCTTCTGACTCGCAGCCGACCGTCTCCGCCCGCTCTCCTGCAAACTCGGCTCGGCAACGACGCCGGCGCCATCGGTGCCGGACTTCTTGTTCACCAGGCCTCCGGGTAGCCGTTAGCAGCGGTCAGAGCACCGGGTGGCAATGCCGGCGCGGCGGAACAGCCGCCCTGCGGCGGCCTCGGCTGCGGTGAGCACGGCCTGCTCGTCGATGTCCAGCAGCTCCCCGCCTCGAATGCGCACCCGCCCGTCGACGATCACGTCGCGCACGTCGCGGGGGGTGGCGTTGTACACCAGCGCGCTCGGCACCCGGTGCACCGGCATCACGAACGGCGACCGCAGACTCACCACCACCAGATCGGCCCGCTGACCGGGCGCAACGGCACCGAAGGCGTCGGGCATCCCGAAGGCGGCCGCGCCGCCCCTACAGGCCATGATCAGCACCTCCTCAGGCTGCAGCGCCACCGCCTCGAGGCGGTGCACCTTCTGCAGCAGCACCGCAGCCTTGAGGACCTCGAACATGTCCTGGCGGTTGTTGCTGCCCGGCCCGTCGCTAGCAAGTGCCACCGTTATGCCCCGCCGGCGCATGTTGACGACACGGGCCACGCCCGATGCCAGGTACATGTTCGACACCGGGCAGTGCACCACCACCGAGCCCGACTCGGCGATGAGGTCAAGCTCGTTGTCGTCAAGCCAAACGCTGTGCGCGAGCTGCACGTCCGGGCCAAGCGCTCCCAGGGACTTCAGCCATCCCACGTGCCGCAACCCTCGTTCGTCGAGGCTCATCTCCACCTCGACCGACGTCTCGGCGCAGTGGATGTGAATACCGCGGCCCCAGCTGCGGGCCTCGGCCAACGTGGCCCGCATGGCCTCGTCGGAGCACCCCCAGGGGATGAGCGGTGCTAGCTCCACCCGCATCCGGTCGTCGTCGCGGCCGTCCCAGCGGGCGCGCATCGCGCGGGCCCGCTCAATGGTGTCGGCAGGTGTCTTCATGAGCGTCGGGTGATAGTTGCGGTCGGCCCATCCGTGCGCCAGCAGGAACCGCACGCCCAGATCGTCGGCGGCCCGGCACACTGCGTCGTCGAGCGAGTCGTCGACGCTGTCGTTGACGTGGACGTACTGGTGGTCGACAACCGCGGTGGCCCCGGAGCGGAGGTTCTCGATCAGCCCGACCATGGCGGCCAGGTAGACGGTGGTGCGGTCGATGTGAACTGCTGCGGGCCATATGCAGTCCCGCAGCCAGTCCAGCAGGGTCTTGTCGTCGGCCAGCCCCCTGAAGAAGCTCTGGAACAGGTGGGTGTGAGCGTTGGTCATGCCCGGCATCACCGCGGCCCCGGCCGCGTCGATGACCTCGGAGGCTTGGCGGTGGCGAGCTTGCGGCGGTGCTCCGGGCCCGACCTCGACGATCCGGTTGCCCCGCGTGAACACCCATCCCGGATCGAAGATTGTGCCGTTGTCGTCGACGGTGACCACGGCCCCGCCGTGAACCAACAGGCTTTCCGAGCGCGCCCCACTTACGACTTTCGGCTCTCGTACGCCAAGTCGAATACTCAAAAAATCCTCAAGCATCTCCCTTGCCTATCAAAGGCAGCATGTGGATGTCTGAACAAGGCAGCAGCAAGAAGGCAGCAGAGCCTCGGAACTGAGCTTGTGACCCTTGCCGCGGCCGCCTGTCACTCGATGACGTCTACCGGTTCAAGGCTTTGGCGGGTTAGGACGTCCAGCCGCCGAAGGCGTCGATCACCGGCTTCATGTCGTCCATGATCGGGTACAGGATCGGGCAAGTCACGCCGGCGTCGATGTACTCGGCCACCTTCTCGCGGCACTGTGCAGAAGTGCCCGCTGCCATGATGCTGCGCACCAGGTCGTCGCTGATTAGCGGCGCCGCCTTGCGGTAGTCGTCCTCGGTGGCGGGCCAGCCCACCACCTGTTGCACCCGCTCCACGAGACCGGGATCGGCCCCGGAGGCCTCCATGATGTGGGGCTCGGTGCCCAGGTAGTAGGCGACCAGCGACTTGCCGGTCAGCAGCGCCTCGTCAGGATCGTCGTCGGACAGCGAGCACACCAGCAGCTCGGGCCGGTCGATGCTGTCGGGGTCGCGGCCGGCACGCACAGCCCCGGCCGAGACGCGGGCCACGGCGTCTCGTATGTAGCTGGTGGGCACCACGTAGTTAAGCACCGCGCCGTCGGCTATCTCTCCGGAGAGCTCCAGCATCTTCGGCCCGGTTGCGCCGATATAGATCGGGATGCGGCGCGGGGAGCAGTCGCCGTAAGCGACGTCGAGGCGCACCCGGTCGAGATGGGCGAAATCGCCCTGGTAGGTGACCTCCTCCATGGTGAACAGCGCCCGTATGGCTTCCACGTTCTCTCGCATCGCCCTCAGGGGGCGGCGGCGCCCGGCGCCGACCCGGCCTGCGATGGGCTCCCACCAGGCGCCGAGACCGAGCATCACCCGGCTCTCGCCCTCGGGGGTGAGCCCGGCCAGCTCCCACATCGTGCTCCAGGTAGCCGCGATCACCGCCGGGTTGCGGGTATAGATCGGCAGAACGCCGCTGCCGATGCGCAGCCGGCTCGTCTCGCGCAGCAGGGCGCTCATCATCACCACGCAGTCGCGGGCCAGCCTCGTGTCGGCCTGCCAGATCTCGCTGAAGCCCCTTTGCTCGGCGTAGACGGCCATCTCGAGCTCGTAGCCGATGTTGTGCTTGTCCTGGAAGTACAGGGCCATACGCTGCGTCATCACGAAAGTATGCCGGGCTTCGCCCACGCTCCGATAAGCGACCGCGGGCTGCCGTCCGCAAGTTGCGGCAGCTATTGGTCGACGGCTACTTGGTGGCGGCTATTGGTCGACGACTTCGAACAAGATGATCCTCAGGCCGTCGGGGCCTGCGAGTTCGAAGCTCTTGTGGCCCCACGGCTGAAGCTGCGGTGGCCGCACCACAGCGGCACCGGCCGAGACCAGCCGCTCGTGCTCGGCATCGGCGTCAGCGATCTGCCACGAGACCGAGACGCCGGTCACTCCGGGCTCGCCCCATCCCGACCCGGCCTCGATCACCTCGATGCGGCCGTCCGCGGCCAGCAGGATCGTCCCTCTGAAGATTTCGCCGAAGGACCGCTCCACCTCCAGGCCCATCACCTTGGTGAAGAAGCCGACGGTGGCGTCGTAGTCGGCGGCTGTGAAGATCACCCGGAACTCGGCCATCGGAGTTGACGTTACCCAGCCCGTTAGCCCCCGGCCATGAGTGCCTGCCGTCCCCCGGCCATGAGCGGCCCGGCTTTCGCCGTCATCGGCGATGTAAGCGCAGCGGGCGCGACAACACGCGCCGGCGCGGCGCGTGTCACAGGCTTCGCGACAACAGCAGGCAAAGCTGGCGGGAGTGGGCCACCAACTGGCCGGTGGAGTCCCACAGGATGCCGGACTCGATGACGCGGCCACCGGAAATGTCGTGGCTCTCGAAGCGGCCCTGGAGCCAGCCGCCGGCAGGGACGCGTCGAACGTGCACGGTCAGTTCAACAGAGGGCACCCATCCGACGAGGCCAAACCGCGGAAACAGCGAAGGCGGGAAGGCGTCCGCAAAGAAGGGCAGCGAGAGCGTTGATGGTGCGGTGCCGTCGGCCAGGCGGACCCAGCCGTCGAGCAGCGCCCGGTCGCTGCTGCCCGGCTCGGCGTGCTCCGGGCGCACTCGCATGTCCACCCTCGACATCAGCGGAACTCCGATGCCTTGCTTCAGGAGGCCGCGGTGAACGCAATGCTCGGCAGGCGGAATCGCCGGCGGCCGCTCGGAAACTTCCACGCGTCCTCGTCCGTCTCCGAGCCTGCCGAAGGCTGCGATCACCGACATGCGCAAGCGGCCGCGCTGCCAGAGTTCGCCGCGTGTCACCGTCAGCTTGCGCCCACCGCGCACCAGCGATGCGCCGACCTGCGCCTCGACGTCGCCCTTCACCGGCCGCAGAAAGTGCGCCGTCACCGTGATCGGGTCGAGCTTGTCGTCTGAGAAGGTGCGCATGGCTCGCAGCACCGGCGTGAGCGCGTAGCCGCCGTTGCTGTGGTCGCCGATGTTCCACGCCGACGACAGCTGCACCGACCAGCCGCCGCCAGCGGTGGACGTGCTGGCAGTGACAGCCGTCTCGGCGTCGAAGGCGCTCAACCTGCCCATCACTGCCCAGTGTCGCAGCGGAGCGCGCAATCCCGACGGGCTGCGAAAGGGGAGTACGGTCCCGACAAGCTGCGACGGGCGCAGGCTTAGGCTGAGTCCTACAGCCGACGAGGAGGGGCCCCATGCAGCTTGTGACTGTTCGCACTGAAGGCGCTACACGCGCCGGGCGGGTCGCCGGCGACGAGGTCGTACTGCTCGACGCGCCCGACGTGCGCGCCGTTCTGAGAGCCGGGCCGGTCGCCAGCGGACGCCTGAGCGTGGCTGAGACCGGGCCGGCGGTGGCGTTGGCCGACGCCGACCTTGCGCCGGTCGTGCCCGCGCCCGACAAGATCATCTGCGTCGGCCTCAACTACGAAGACCACATCGCGGAGGTCAAGGCCGCTCGCCCGGAAGCGCCCACCTACTTCGCGAAATATGCACGGGCGCTCACAGGCCCACGCGACCAGGTGCGGATGCCCGACCCGCAAGTCTCGACCAAGGTGGACTGGGAGGTTGAACTCGCCGTCATCATCGGTGCGCCGGTGCGCAACGCCAGCCCGCGGGAGGCTCTCACGGCCGTGGCTGGCTTTGCGGTGCTCAACGACGTGTCGGTGCGCGACTGGCAAAAGCGCACCACACAGTTTTTGGCCGGCAAAACCTTCGAGCAGTCCACGCCGCTGGGCCCGGCTCTGGTGACCGCTGACGAGGTTGGCGACGGGCTCGGTCTGGCAATGGGCTGCGAAATCGGTGGTGTGGTGAAGCAGGCGAGCAGCACCTCAGAGCAGGTCTTCAGCCCGGCTGAGTTGGTGTCCGATCTGAGCACGATCATGACACTTGACCCCGGTGATGTGATCGCCACCGGCACGCCTGGCGGGGTGGGTACGGCTCGCACGCCACAGGAGTGGATCCAGCCCGGCGACGTGATGAGGACATGGATAGAAGGGCTTGGCGAGCTGGTCAACACCTGCGTAGTAACCTGATTAGCCCTCTTGCTAGGTGCCCGGAACCGGCGATTTCTAAGCACCCATAAACCCGGTTTGTGCTATTTGAGCACAGAGGGCATTTTCTTGGTCATAGACGACGGCAGCCTCGGAATCATCACACAACCATCCGACACCGAGCCACCCATTACGGAATCATGAAGTCGTTAAGCAAGAGGGCGTTTAGGGATAGGTTAGCGGTTGCCGCGGCCGTGATCGTCGCAATCGTGATTGCTGCTGCCTGCGCTGCCGATAGCAGCAGCCCGGTCGACAGCGACGCTGGGAACGGCGCACTAGACGCCGACGGCGACAGCCCGGTCGGGCACCTCGGCGACGGATCGCTCGGTGTGGTAGAGGTTCCCGCGGGCAGCGCAATACAGATCCGCTCGCTCAACTCCATCACCGGTGACGTAGCCCCTCTCGGTCTCACTAATCAGGGCGGCATCGAGCTGGCCGTGGCCGACTACGGCACGATCCGCGGTTTCGAAGTCAGCCTCGGCACTCGGCTCGACAGCTTGTGCACTCCCGACGGTGGCCAAGCCGCAGCCCAGTCCATCGTGGCTGATGAAGCCGTGGTCGGTGTGATCGGGACGTCGTGTTCGGCAGCGGCCACCGCAGCCGCCCCGCTGCTGACACGGGCCGGCATCGCAATGATTGCTCCGTCCAACACGTCGCCTTCGCTCACGTCCGACCTGGCCGGCAATGAAGGCGATAATCACAGCGTCGGCTACTACCGCACCTCCCACAACGCACTGCTGGAGGGTGAGGCCGTGGCCCTCTTCCTGCGCCGGGAACTCGACGTCGCCACCGCGGCCGCGATCCACGATGGCGACGCTTACACCCAGGGCCTGGCCGAAGCATTCCGGGCTGCTTTCGAGCGATCCGGCGGCACGGTGACGGCTTTCGTTGGGATCAACAAGGAAGACTCCGACATGGTGCCGGTGCTGACCGAGGTCGCTGCCGGCAGACCCGAGGCGTTGTTCTTCCCTATCTTCCAGCCCGCCGGTGACCATTTGGCCGACCAGGCGCGCCGCGTGGACGGCATCGAGGACGCAGCGATGCTGTCTTCGGCGGGGCTGCTCGTGGACGGCTTCATGAGACTCGCCCAGTCGGAGCGGATGTACTTTTCCGGGCCCGACCTCGATTACGGCACAAACGCCAACCAGAGCACTGGACGCTCCGCAGACGAAGTGCTCCGCGCCTACCAGGACACCTACGGCGAACCGCCCTCGGCTCAGTACTGGGCTCACGCCTACGACGCCACAGCGCTGCTGCTCGACGCCGTGGCCGCCGCCTCCTATGTGACCCGGGAGGGCTCGCTAGTGATCGACCGGGCCGGGATCCGTCAGCACCTCGATTCCGTCTCGAGATATCGGGGCCTGATCGGCACTCTCAGCTGTGACAAGTTCGGCGACTGTGGATCCCGCAGAGTCACCGTGATCCACCATCTCGATCCCGAAAATGTTGAAGCTGGCCGCAACAACGTGGTCTTCGAGTACTCCCGGTGAAACGGGCCACCTCATAGGGGCCGGACGGCTCGCCTGTGGCCCGCCTATATTGACTGGTCTAGGCATTAACTGGTCTAGACAATTGTCTAGGCGATCCAAGGGAGGGGAACCTTGTCTACTGTCAACAACACCAACAACACAGGGCACACCAGGATCCTTCGGAGGCTGCTGACATCATTGTGCCTGCTTCTGACCGTGGCCTTGCTTGCGGCCGGCTGCGGCGACGACGACGAGACGGCCACAACCGAACCGGTGCCGGCCGACGCTGAAGCCGCAGACGAGGCGGAGGAGCCGGCACCCGAACCGAGCCATCTCGGCGACGGCTCGCTCGGCACCGTTGAGGTGAGCGTCGGTGACGCCATTCAGATCCGCTCACTCAATGCCATCACCGGCGACGTGGCATTCCTAGGTCTGCCCAACCAGCGGGGCGTGGAACTGGCCATCAGCCACTTCGGGCCGATCCACGGCTTCGACGTAGACATCGGCACCGGCCTCGACGACCTGTGCTCCGCCGACGGAGGCCAGGCCGCGGCTCAGACCATCGTCGCGGATGAAACTGTGGTCGGCGTGATCGGCACGTCGTGCTCCGGCGCTGCCACAGCCGCTGCGCCGCTCATCTCGGAGGCTGGCATGGTGATGATCTCGCCGTCGAACACATCGCCGGCCCTCACCTCCGACCTGGCAGGCACCCCGGGCGAGAACTACAACGTCGGCTACTACCGCACCGCCCACAACGACCTGTACCAGGGCGAGGCCATGGCCCGGTTTGTCTTTGAGGAGCTGGGACTCACCTCTGCGGCCGCCATCCACGACGGCGACCCCTACACCCAGGGGCTGTCCAAGGCCTTCGCCGACGCTTATGAGAGGCTGGGCGGAACGGTGACGGGTATCACCGGCGTGAACAAAGAAGACACCGACATGGTGCCGGTGCTCACAGAGATCGCTGCCGGCAGCCCTCAGGCGCTGTTCTTCCCTATCTTCCAGCCCGCCGGTGACCACGTGGCCCAGCAAGCGCCCGGCGTGGCCGGCCTGGAAGACACACTGCTGCTGGCAGCCGACGGCCTGCTAGTGGACGGATTCTTGGAACTGTCACAGTCGGAGGGCATGTACTTTTCGGGCCCGGATGTGCGCTACGGCGACAACGTCAACGAGAGCACTGGCAAGACCGCCGACGACTTCCTAGCCGAATACGAAAGCGCATACGGCGGAGCGCCGGAAGCGCCGTTCTGGGCTCACGCCTACGACGCCACAACGCTGCTGTTGGAAGCCGTCGCCGCGGCCTCGAGCACATCTGACGGCACGCTGACGATCGACCGGGCCGGGATCCGCGAGTACCTAAATGGTGTCAGCGGCTACCAGGGCCTCATCGGCGTGATTAGCTGTGACGACTACGGCGACTGCGGATCGCAGAAGATCAGTGTCATCGGCCACGACAGCGCCGATGACATCGCAGCCAGTAAGGACAACGTCGTATTCGAGTTCGCCCCGTAATAGCGCGGGACAGCACGCATAACGCAGACTTCCTGGCTCCGTACCAGAGCCTGATCCCGTGAAGCGCACCGGTGCGCCCCGCCACAGCGGGGCGCACCGGACCGGGGTCGACTGGTTTCTCTTCGGGCTTCGCATCGCGGCGGTTGCGGTCATCGCCGCGGGCTTGCTGGGTTTCGTCGCCCAGCAGATCGACACCGACAATCCCTTCGCCCGCTGGGCCAACCCCGACGCCACAGGCCTCACCAGTACCCAGCTGAAGGGGCTAGTGGTGTCGGGCTTGGCCCAAGGGGCGATGTACGGGCTGATCGCTCTGGGCTATTCGATGGTCTACGGAGTGCTCGGCTTCATCAACTTCGCCCACGGCGAGGTTTTTATGGTGGGGGCGATGACCGGGATGATCGCGTCCAACAAGCTTGCCGACGCCGGAGCGTGGGATAGTAACTTCATAGCCTCGCTGGCGTTCATCGTGGTTGTCTCGATCGCGCTGTCGACTCTGACGGCGGTAGCGATGGAGCGCGTCGCCTATCGACCGCTGCGGAATTCACCCCGGCTGATCCCGCTGATCACCTCGATCGGCGTGTCGTTCTTTCTCCAGAACACCTCGGTGGTGCTGCTCGGCCCGGGCAGCAAGTCGTATCCTGACGTTCCCGACTGGCTCAAGAACAAGGTCGGCATCCTCGGTATTGAGGGTGCCAAGGTGCTGGTGATAGTGGTGGCCGCGCTGTCGATGATCGGCCTCTGGTATCTCGTGGAGCGCACCAAGACCGGCAAGGCGATGCGCGCCGTGGCCGAGGACGCCGAGATAGCGGCGCTGATGGGTATCGACGTCAACCGCACCATTGTCAAGGTGTTCGCGGTGGGCGGGGCCATGGCCGGCGTGGCCGGCATCTTGTGGGGGATTCTGTTCCGCAGTGTCATCCACACCACCGGGTTCCTGCCCGGCATCAAGGCTTTCAGCGCTGCCGTGGTGGGAGGCATCGGCAACCTGGGCGGGGCCATGGCTGGGGGAGTGTCCATCGGGTTGGCCGAATCGCTGGGGCCTCTGCTGATTCTGGAGCCGCTCGGAGTGAGCGGCGTGTCGCAGCTGCGCGACGCGGTCGCCTTTGCCATGCTCATCGGAGTGCTGCTGGTGCGGCCCAGCGGACTGTTCGGTGAGCGGCTATCGGCCGAAGACCGCACATGAAGGCAGTCAGGCTGCCGCACCCGGACACGGCGTTGGCGCCGGCCCGGGCTCCGCTGGCCCAGGATTGGGCTCGGCTGGCCCAGATGGGAGCGATCGCGGCCGGAGCGCAGGTCTTCACGGCACTGGCCGGAATGCCTATCGGGCTCGACAGGCGCATGATCGTGGCACCTATTCTGAGCCTCGGCTACCTCTCGCTGCTGTGGCTGCCTGTTGTTGTCGGCCACCGTCTGGGCCGTCAGGTCGAGCGCGAGTCCGTGCCGCGCCATGCCGCGGGCGCCCATGAGCTGATCGGCGGCGCGGTCGTCGGGGCTGTGAGCTGCGCCGGCCTGTCGGTTCTGGTGATGCTGCTGGACAACTTCGATCTCCGCGATCCGCTCGTCAACTGGAGCCCGCAGCTGGCTGAACTGCTGAACTTCGGTCGGGGCGCTGCCTTCGGTGCGGCCGTGTGGCTGGGGATCGGAGTAGGGCTCGGCGCCGCCGGTGGCGGCCTCCGTCTGCTCCCGAGCCGCGTCTTTCGGGTGGTGGTGACCATGGCCGCCACAGTCACCGCCGCGGCGGTGTTGGAGCTGTTGGTCTCCGACCTGGTCTCCGGCGTCGGCGGAGAGGGTGTCGTCGACTGGGTATACGCCAGCCGCAGCGGGCTCACGCCTGCCGGTGCTCTAGCGCTGGCAGCTCTGGCCGGAGCGCTGTCGGTAGTCGCGAGGGGCCGCGTCAGCCAGGCGAGCACGCTGTTGCGCAGCCTCGAGGGCGCGAAGCGCACTGGCGCCAACGCCGCGCTCATCACCGCTGCGGGCGCGCTGCTGGTGATCGTGCCTCTTCTGGTGGGCAAGCTCACCAACGAGCTGCTGGCTAACGTCGGGCTGTTCGTGCTGCTGGCCCTCGGGCTCAACATCGTGGTGGGCCTGGCCGGCATCCTCGACCTCGGCTACGTGGCGTTCTTCGCCGTTGGCGGCTACAGCGCGGCGGTGCTCACCGCGGCCAGCTCGCCGAAGATCTCGCCGGAGCTGCCCTGGTTCGTCGCCTTGATCGCCGTCGTGGTGATCGCCGCTCTGGCGGGGCTGTTCATCGGCGCGCCGGTGATCAGAATGCGGGGCGACTACCTGGCCATCGTCACGCTCGGGTTCGGTGAGATCATCCGACTGCTGTTCCTGTCGGACTGGCTCTCGGGATGGTTCGGCGGGGCTCAGGGAATCACCAACATCGGAGGCGTAGAGGTGTTCGGCCTCACCACCGTCTCCGGCACCGATCCCCGCCGTGTGTTCTACCTGGTGCTGGCCTTCTGCGCGCTGGCCGTGTACATCTCTTGGCGC
The DNA here is from genome assembly GCA_965214945.1 of Acidimicrobiales bacterium. Taxonomy (GTDB): domain Bacteria; phylum Actinomycetota; class Acidimicrobiia; order Acidimicrobiales; family Aldehydirespiratoraceae; genus JAAXHB01. The sequence goes on from OZ244029.1 coordinate 3,109,367, forward strand.
CTCGAGCACTCCCGGCTGGGGCGGGCCTGGATGGCGGTGCGCGAAGACGAGACCGTGGCCGAGGCCATGGGTGTCAACACAGTGAACGTCAAGCTGTTGGCTTTCGTGGTGGGCGCCGTGCTCGGGTCGTTCAGCGGGGCCATCTTCGCGGCCAAGGTGGGCTCCGTATTCCCGACGAGCTTCCTGATCCTGGTGTCGATTGTGATCTTGGTGGTAGTGATCTTCGGCGGGATGGGCAACATCGTGGGGGTGATCGCCGGGGCTGCGGTGCTGATCGGCGTGCTGGGTGGGCCGAAGCAGCCGGGCCTGCTTCAGGAGTTCTCGGAATTCAAGCTGCTCATCTACGGCGCTCTGCTGGTGTGGATGATGCTGGCCCGGCCCCAGGGGCTCATTCCCAGCGTGCGCCGCACTCGCGAGCTGCACAAGGACGAGTTGCTTCAGGACGCCTGGCTGACAGGCCGAATCAACGCCAGCGCCGACGACCGGCACCGTGACCAGGGCGAGGCCGGCAGCATCGTTTCTGGCGAGAACCTCCACGACGCGCCGGGCGGTGGCATCGCTGCGATTGGCGAAGACCGCCACCGCGGTCCGGGCGAGGCGACCTAGCCGTGGGCCGGACCCCGCTGCTGGAGACCCGCGGGCTGAGCGTGAGCTTCGGCGGCCTCAACGCTTTGGACAGTCTCGACCTCTGCGTGTACTCCGGCGAGATCGTCTCTTTGATCGGGCCGAACGGAGCGGGCAAGACCACCCTGTTCAACGCCATCACCGCAACGGTCGACGTCTCGGCGGGCGATATCTCATTCGAGGGCCGGTCGCTGCTGGGCCTCGATGCCAATCAGGTGACCTCACGGGGCATCGCTCGTACCTTTCAGAATGTGCGGCTATTCGCCAGCATGACCGTGCTGGAGAACGTCATGGTGGCCCAGCACTGCCGCACTCGCCAGAACGCCATCGGGGCGCTGCTATGGACTCGTGCCTTCCGGCGCGAGGAGGCTGAGATTCGCGACCGAGCTGAGCGGATACTCGGCTTTTTCGGTACCCGCCTCGTCGGCTTCAGGCTCGATCAGCCCGCTTCGATGCTGTCTTACGCCAACCGCCGCCGGCTTGAGATCGCCCGGGCCATGGCCACACAGCCCAAGCTGATCCTGCTGGATGAGCCGGTGGCGGGCATGAATCCGGTGGAGTCGGCGGAACTCACCGGCCTGATCGGTGAACTCCGCCGCGAGTGGGGCTTCGCCATCGTGGTGATCGAGCACGACATGAAGGTGGTGCGCGACATCTCCGACCGTGTGATCGTGCTTGATCACGGTGTCAAGATCGCCGAGGGCGACTACTCAGAGGTGTCGACCGACCCTCACGTGATCGAGGCCTACCTCGGCCACGGCGCCGGGCGATGACCGATCAGGGCGGGCCGCTTCTGGAGATGCGGTTGGTGAACACGCACTACGGCGCCGTTCACGCGCTACGCGACGTGAACCTGTCGTTGCGGGCCGGGGAGCTGGTGTGCCTTCTCGGTGGCAACGCCAGCGGCAAGTCCACCACACTCAAGACATTGCTGGGCATGGTCACGCCCACCACCGGAGAGGTGGTGCTCGACGGCGAGGTGGTGAACGAGAGGCCCATCAGCTATCGCGTGGAGCGCGGCCTCACGATGGTGCCGGAGAACCGCCGGCTGTTCAAGCGCCTAACCGTGCGGGAAAACCTCGAGCTGGGCGCCTACCTACGCTCCGATACCGCGGGGATTGCCGCCGACATGGACTGGGTTTTCGAGCTGTTCCCACGGGTTAAGGAGCGCCTGACCCAGAAGGCGGGGACCCTCTCCGGTGGCGAGCAGCAGATGGTGGCCGTGGGCCGTGCTCTGATGTCGAAACCGAGGGTGTTGCTGATGGACGAGCCCTCTATGGGCCTGTCCCCGGCGCTAGTTCAGCAGAACTTCGAGCTGATACAGCAGATACACGCGGCAGGCGTGACGGTGTTCATGGTGGAGCAAAACGCCAACATGGCGCTGTCGATCGCTGATCGGGGCTGGGTGCTGCAGACGGGCCGGGTGGTGCTCGACGATACGGCAGAGAACCTGCTGGCCCATCCCGACCTGAGAGCGTCCTACCTGGGAGAGACGTGACCGTTGGCGCGGGTGTGGGCACCTGTTAGGTGTAGGCCTGTGCCGAAGGCGATCACGCCCAAAACGCAAACGTCCGCGCCCAGGGCGCTCGACTTCATCCGCGAGCAGGTGCGCGCCGATAACACCTCCGGTGTCTTCGGCGGACGGGTGCAGACCCGCTTCCCGCCCGAGCCGAACGGGTACCTGCACATCGGTCACGCCAAAGCAGTCTGCCTGGACTATGGCGTGGCCGCAGAGAACGACGGCCGCTGCACCCTGCGTTTTGACGACACCAACCCCGAAAGCGAAGACGCCGACTTCGCCCAGGCGATCTGCGACGACGTGGCGTGGCTCGGCTTCGGCGCCCGAGACGAGCCGGCGTATGCGTCGGACTACTTCGATCGGCTCTACGAATGGGCCGAGCACCTCGTTATGGCCGGGCTGGCCTATGTGGACGACCAGGATGCCGAGACGATCTCAGCTACGAGGGGTGACTTCACCACGCCGGGCACCGAGAGCCCTTGGCGCGACCGCAGCCCGGAGGAGAACCTGCGCCTGTTGCGGCAGATGCGCGCCGGGTGCTTCGAAGACGGCGCGCGGGTGCTGAGAGCCAAGATCGACATGGGCCACGACAACATGGGCATGCGAGACCCGGTGATGTACCGGATCCGCCACGCGACCCACTTCCGCACCGGTGACGCCTGGTGCATCTACCCCACCTACGACTGGGCGCACGGCCAGAGCGACGCCATCGAAGGCGTCACGCATTCGCTGTGCACGCTGGAGTTTGCCGGTCACCGCCCGTTGTACGACTGGTTCCTCGACCATCTGCCGCTGACCGGCGACCGGCCCCGGCAGACCGAGTTCGCCAGGCTCAACCTCACCCACACGGTCACCTCGAAACGCCGTCTAGCCGAGCTGGTGGACACCGGGATCGTGGACGGCTGGGACGACCCGCGAATGCCGACGCTGCGGGGCTTGCGGCGCCGGGGCTATCCGCCGGAGGCGATTCGGGACTTCTGCGCCCACATTGGCGTGGCACGCGTCAACGGAGTCCACGAGATCGAGCTGCTCGAGTCGTTCGTGCGGACGCACCACAACCGGCACGCGCTGCGGCGCATGGCGGTGCTTCGCCCGCTGGAGGCGGTGATCGTGAACTGGCCGGACGCCCACGTCGAGATGCGCCAAGCCGTGAACAACCCAGAGGACTCCTCCGCCGGCACCAGGGCTGTCGCGCTGTCGGGTCGGCTATGGATCGAGCGCGACGATTTCATGACCGATCCGCCGCGCAAGTTCTATCGGCTCGCTCCCGGCCGCGAGGTCAGGCTCCGGGCGGGCTACTTCTTGCGCTGTGAAGACGTCGACTTGGACTCCTCGACCGGTGAGCCGACGAAGCTGTGGTGTAGCTACGATCCGGCCACCGGCGGTGGACTGTCACCCGACGGGCGCAAAGTGCGTGCCACGATCCACTGGGTGTCGGCCGATCACGCTGTAGACGCCGAGGTTGCACTGTACGACCGACTGTTCATCGACCCGACGCCAGGCGCCGACGGGCGAAATCCGGTGGAGTCGTTCAATCCGGACTCGTGCCAGGTGCTCTCAGGCGCCAAGCTGGAGCGAGCCCTGGCCGAGGCCGCTCCCGGCGAAGTCGTCCAGTTTGAGCGGCTCGGGTACTTCGCCCGAGATTCGGACTCGAAGCTGCTGTTCCACCGGACGGTCGGGCTGCGCGACGAGTGGGCCAGAATTCAGAAGCGCCGTCGATCTCGCCCGCGCAAACCGCGGCCGCGGTCTGCCAGAACGGCCTGATTAGGCGGCATCTCACCGCGCGGCGCTTGATAAGCGCAGGCCCGGCGTTTCTCGGCTCTGACGAGACGTTCAGCGACCAGTTCGTCGTTGTCGGCTCTGGCGAGGCGTTCGACGACCGCTTCGTCGTCCCGGTGCAGGCTGCGGGAGCATCGTCGGCTACCAGGAGGCCGCGATGTACTGGGTTTCGCAGAACTCGTAGATGCCCTCAGCCGAGCCCTCCCGGCCGAGGCCGGACTGCTTCATCCCTCCAAAAGGCGCCGCAGGGTCGGACACAGCACCCCGGTTAAGCCCGATCATTCCGGCTTGGATGCGTTCGCTGACCCGCATTCCCTTGGCCAGGTCGGACGTGTACACATAGCCGATCAGGCCCATCTCGGTGTCGTTGGCTGCGGTGATCATGGCATCGGCGTCGTCGAATGGAATCACCGGCGCGACCGGCCCGAATATCTCCTGTCCGGTGATCGGCGAGTCGGGGCGAACCCCGGCGAGCACAGTCGGCTGGTAGAAGAACCCAGGCCGGTCGACGCATGAGCCGCCGAGCGCGGCGCTCGCCCCGGTGGCGAGCGATGAGCGCACCAATCCGTCGATCTTGTCCACTGCTTGCTGTGTGATCACCGGCCCGCAGGTCACGCTTGGGTCGAAGCCGCTGCCCACCTCCACTTCGGCCATCGCCGCGGCCATCGCGTCGATGAAGTCGTCGTACACGGCCGACTCGACGTAAAAGCGGTTCGCGGCGGTGCACGTCTGGGCCGAATGGCGCATCTTGGCGATCATCGCGCCCTCCACGGCCGCGTCGAGGTCAGCGTCGGCGAACACCACGAACGGGGCGTTGCCGCCAAGCTCCATCACCGTCTTGAGCACCCTGTCGGCGCTGCGGCGCAGCAGCGTCCGGCCCACTTCGGTGGAACCGGTAAACGACACCATGCGGGTGGCTCGGTGATCTACCGCTGCATCAAACCACGCCGCGGAGTCGGTCGAGCAGACGATATTTACCACGCCGGGAGGCACACCCGCGTCGCTGAGAAGCTCGCCTACGCGCAGAGCGGTGAGCGGCGCCTCGCGGGGCGGCTTGACCACCACAGCGTTGCCTGCGGCCAGCGCTGGCGCGAGTTTGCGGGTGATCATCGCGGCCGGGAAGTTCCACGGAGTGATCATCACCACCACACCCACGGGCGGATGCCTGACGATGATCTCATTCGCGCCCGACGGTGCAGTGCCGATAGAGCCGCGTATGCGCACAGCCTCCTCAGCGTTCCAGCGGAAGAACTCTGCCGCGTATGCGACCTCGCCCAGAGCGTCGGCTCGGGGCTTGCCGTTCTCGCTGGTGATCAGATCAGCCAGCTCCTCCGCATTGTCGACCATCGCCTGGAAGCAGTTGCGTAGCACTTCAGAGCGCACTCTGGGCGCGGTGGCCGCCCACCGGGGCTGCGCCGCAGCGGCGGCGTCGCAGGCTGCCACGGCCTCGGACGGGCCGCCGGCGGCTACCTCGGCGATGGGCTCGGCGGTCGCCGGATCGATGACGGTTATCCGCTCGCCGCTGGATCCGCCGCGCCAGTGGCCGCCGATCAACATCTGGGTCTGTGGCATTCCTTCAACCTTTCAGTCTCATCTAGCGGCCCTCATGTTGAGAACTCGCTGTCGCGACATCTCTTTGCCCGTGAATGGATCTGCCAGCGGAGGCAGCTGAGGAGGCCTTCTCTCATAGTGATCTTTCAGCGACCAACACTGGACTCTATGGTAGGTCTCCGCTCCGAATCTCCACGTTCCTGCTCTGCGGGCCTCTACCCTCCAGTTTTCCGGGACAGGATCAAGCGTGATGAAGATCCCAATGGCTGCTCCTTTACGATCAACGACATGCAGAAAATCTCTCAGCTGTGACAGTGAGGGCCTGCCGCCTTTGACTTGTGCCAACACAAGACTGCTATCGCACTTTTCTAATGTGATCGCAAGACTGCCTCTGCCATCTATGCCAGCATCGCCGCGTTGTCTTCTATTGGGCATTAGCCCGTCAATCCTCGTGATGCTCCACTTCTCAAACTCAAACGGATTGTCAGCCGCGAGCCTACGAGCTGAGGCAAGATCAGCCGGCATTCCGTGCGTCAGAATATGGCGACCCTCACCAAGACGGGCAACCATCAAGTCAACCGCAAACGGTGACAGATCAATTCCCAACCAATCTCGCCCAAGATCGTCTGCCGCCAAGACAGTCGTCCCGCATCCACAGAATGGATCTAGCACCACATCGCCGGAATTTGATGATGATTCGATTATTCGTCTCAACAGAGCAAGAGGTTTTTGAGTGGGGTAACCCGTGCGTTCCGGTGACCATGTCTGCAGGGAGTTAATATCCGACCACCAGTCGGGCATATGGGCACCGCGATCCAAAGGTCGAGGTAGATTATCGATGCTCACACCTCCTCGTGATTCAACGAGTCTCTTAGATGACTCCGAATATGGTACGTACTGTGGGTTGAACACGAAGTCTGCAGACTTGGTATATCTGAGAATGATGTCGTGTTTTCGCGCGAAATCTCTTCTTGGAACTCCACCGCCTCGGTAGCACCAAACAATCTCGTTTCGGAAGTTGCTGTGAAACACAGCGTCCATGACTAGCTTCAGGTAATGTGAGGCAGTTGGATCACTGTGAAGATAAACCGTACCAGTTCGTTTGAGAACGCGATATATCTCGGTCAATCTCTCAGCCATGTACGAGACATATGCCAGCATCCCTGTGCCGCCCAAGATTTTGTGCAGTCCAGCGATGCAGCGCTGTCTCATGGGATATGCGCTAGCTCGTTCCAGCGCTCAACTCTGTCCACAGCGGCATCATCCCAAGTCCAGGTATCGCTGAAAGCTTGAATTTGAGCACGGCTGCCAGGCTGCTGGTTGGCACCGAAGAGTATATTGTAGTTCGCGTTGGAATTGAATGGCGGGTCCAAGTAGCAGAGGTCAATGCACTCAGCTGGCCACGATCCCAACACATCAAGACAATCACCGTAATAGAGGCTGTTTCGATCGGGATGTCTCATTGTCTCAGCCTCGGAGCTGGCGTCTGCTGTGAACTGGATAGGTGCCAACTGGATAGGTGTGATGGGCTAGTCTATATTTGCTGCACTCGGTGCCCAGAGACTGCGGAGACGCCGTGCGGGCCTGCGCTGCCGGCAGTGCAGGCAGCATGGCATAGCGGTTATAGACGACTCCGCTTCGGGAACATAGGAGGTCTGATGAACAGCGAGCACCCCGCTGGCAATGCGATCAGGATTGACGAGACCGGCTCGCCGGAGGTGATGCGCTTCGCCCGCCGGCCCGACGCGGTGCCGGGCCCGGGCGAGATAGCCGTGGACGTTGCCGCGGCGGGCGTCAACTTTATCGACGTCTATCATCGCAGCGGCCTTTATCCGGTGGCGCTTCCGGCATTGCTAGGTCAGGAGGGCGCCGGCACCGTGACTGAGGCTGGAGAGGGCGTCGCCTGGCCCCCGGTGGGTGAACGCGTCGCCTGGGCTACTGCGCTGGGCTCGTATGCCAGGCGCAATGTGATACCCGCGGCCGCTGCGGTTGCCGTTCCCGACGGCATCGACCTGCAGACCGCGGCCGCTGTGCCGCTTCAGGGGATGACAGCGCACTATCTGGCCACCGACTGCCCGCGGCTCAAGCCAGGAGATCTCTGCCTCGTCCATGCCGGTGCCGGCGGTGCCGGGCGGCTGCTGGTGCAGATGGCAAAGCTGCGCGGCGCGCAGGTGGTGGCGACAGTGGGCAGCGATGCCAAAGTCGAGCTGGCGCGCTCAGCCGGCGCCGATCACGTCGTGAACTACACCACCTCCGACCTAGTGGCTGGCGTGGAGGCAGCGGTTGGCGCCGACGCGCTCGACGTGGTGTACGACGGTGTGGGCGCGTCCGTCTACGACGACAGCCTGCGGCTGTTGCGCCCGCGCGGGATGATGGTTAGCTTCGGCAACGCCTCAGGCGCGGTGGAGCCCAAGTCGCCGCTTCATCTGGCTGTCAAGTCACTGTGGCTGTGCCGGCCGACACTCGCCCATTTCGTAGCGGAGCGCGCCGAACTCGAAGCCCGCGCCGCAGAGGTGTTCGGCTGGGTGGAGTCCGGTCAGCTCGATATCCGCATAGCCGCTGTGATGCCGCTGTCCGACGCGGCGGACGCACATCGGCTGATCACCAGCCGCAAGGCAGCTGGCAAGATCCTGCTGATTCCTTAGCCGGGTTGCGTTTGTCGGGCAGGCGCGGCCGGTGATCTAGCGCTCGAAGATGCTAGACAATCCGCCTATGACGGAGCCCTCGCCCTGGGAGCCGCCCGGACGGAGGTTGGCGATCACTCTGTCGGCGATCCGGTTGAACGGCAGCGACTGCAGCCATACCAGGCCGTGGCCCTGAAGTGTGGCTAGGAACAGGCCCTCGCCTCCGAAGACCATCGACTTGAGGTTGCCGGCCCGCTCGATCGAATACGAGATCTGCGGCTGGAAGGCCACCAAACAGCCGGTGTCCACCCGCATCGTCTCTCCTCTCAGCTCTTTCTGCACGATCGTCCCGCCAGCGTGCAAGAAGGCCATGCCGTCGCCTGAGATGTTCTGCAGGATGAAGCCCTCACCTCCGAATAGGCCAGTGCCGATTTTGCGGTTGAAGGCGATATCGAGCTTGGTGCCCGATGCCGCGCACAAGAACGCGTCCTTCTGCGCGATGATGCGCCCGCCGACCTCCGCAAGGTCGAGAGGCACGATCTTGCCGGGATAGGGCGCAGCCATCGCCACGCGGCGTTTGCCCGCCGGCGCGGCGTTTGTGAAGTGCGTCAGGAAGATCGACTCCTGGGCTATGGCCCGCTTTGCGGCCGACTTGAGCTTGCGCCAGCCGCTCTGGTCAGGCTCGGAGCCATCGCCCATCTTGGCCTCGAAGGCGATATCTTGCTCAAGGTACATCATGGCACCGGCTTCGGCTATCACCACCTCCCCCGGGTCGAGCTCTACCTCCACGAACTGCAGGTCGTCGCCGAAGATTTGATAGTCGATCTCATGGCTTCTCATGCCACTGCTAAGTCTGCGCATCAGCTTCCTTCCTCAGTAGAGGATTAGGTGGATATTGAATCGAGTTTAGTGTAAAAGCATCATACAGCTGACGCTGCTGCCCGACTCATAAGCCTAAAGTTGGGTGCGTCAAAGTCACGGATTATGGTCGCCCATGCTACGGGTTATGGTTGTGATCACGACGCCGGTCACCTGGCAATTCAGCGGCAGTTAACTGCTAGTGTCTCATGGCAGTCATTTGGCAATAGCTGCCGATTCCGGGGCAGTCATTCGGCATGTGGCCGCAAGTCCTGGCAGCTAATAGTGGATGCTATAAGCAGACTCCCACAGGCCGGACAGCATACCTCGCAGGCCGGGTGAAGCAAGCAAGCCCTCTGTCTATAGCACTTGGCGGGGCACTCGGGCTGAAACACCGGTGACCACTTCGTAGGCGATGGTGCCGAGGCGCTCGGCGATTTCCGTGGCCGTGATCTCATCGAAGCCTTGGCGGCCGATCAGCACCACCTCGTCGCCCACGGCGGTCTCGTCGGCTATTTCAGCGGGTGCGGCCGCCATAAGCTGGTCCATTGTGACCGCGCCGACTATGGGGCAGCGGCGACCGCGCACCAGCACTTCCACGCCCGCGGCGCTGCTGTCTCGACGGACGCCGTCGGCGTAGCCGATGGGCACGGTGGCCACGCGGGTGGGGGCATCGGCATACCAGAGGCGACCGTAGGACACACTTTCGCCCCGCTCGACGGTGCGAACGGCCGTAACACGAGACACCAGGCTGAGAGCAGGCTCCAATTCGGCAGCATCGGACAGAGCCGGCGCCGGGGGCACGCCGTACAACGCGATGCCCACGCGCACCATGTTGTGGTGGGACTGCGGGTGGGCCAGCAAACCGGCAGAGTTGGCGGCATGGGTCATAGCCGCGTTCATCCCCCGACTGCGAAGGGCTGCCAGGGCTTCGTCAAAACGTCTCAGCTGCTCCGCGGTGAAACCGCTCGCATCGGTATCGATATCGGCGTGGGAAGTAGCGCCCGACTCCGCACGAACACCGGCATCGGCGTCGGCATCGGCGAGATGTGTCCAAACCGCTTCCAGGCGCAGACGTCCGGAGTTGCGGCGCAGCGATGCGGCCACAGCGTCCAGCTCTGAGGCGGTGGCGCCCATACGGTGCATGCCGGTGTCGACCTTGAGATGGACGCGTCGGGTTGCGCCGTCTGAAGCCAGCGCCTCGATGCCGGTCGTCGACGCCACCGTGAAGCGAATCCGGGCCGGAGCAGTGTGGGCCGCTTCGGTCGCCTCCGCCGGCGTAAGCTCAGAGAGGATCAGCACCGGCGCGTTGCAGCCGACCATCTCGGCCGCCTCTGCAGCTTCGACGGCCTCCTCCAGAGTGGCAACGGCCAACCACGACGCACCTCCGGCCAGGGCAGCCTGGGCCGCGGCGACCGCTCCGTGGCCGTAGCCATCAGCCTTCACCACCGCGCAGAAGGCGGCTTCGGGTGCGAGTCGGGCCAGGCGCTCGGCGTTGGCCGTGATGGCATCGGTACTGACGCGGGCCAGCGTCGGGCGCATGTTTTGGTTACGGCGTGACTGTCTGCAGCGCGTCGAGCAGGTCGCCGGCAACCAGGCGCCGGCCGGGCACGGCCGCCGCTGCCCGGCCGTGGAGATGGGCGGCCTCCGCGGCGCGCAGCAGAGCCGGGCCGCCGAGAGCGCAAAGCCGGCCGGCGATCATCCCCGTCAATACGTCGCCGGTGCCTGCGGCAGCCAGGCGGGCGCTGCCGCTGTTCACGATGACGACCCGCCCGTCTGGATTGGACACGATGGTTGGGCCGCCTTTGAGCAGCGCCACGGTGCGGTAGTCGCGGGCGAGCGCCCGGGCCATGTCGATCCGGTTGCCCGAACCTGCGCCCAGCAGCGGCCGGAGTTCGCCATCGTGAGGTGTGAGAACGATCGGGGCCGATAGCTCACGCCGCCGACCGAGCGTGTGGAGCAGCTCGGGGCCGCGCATCAGCCGCAGCGCGTCAGCGTCGACCACCGTGGGTAGGTGAAGATCCAAAGCTTCCGCGAGACGCTTCTGGGCCTCTGGGCTGACGCCGAGGCCGGGGCCGACGGCACAGGCTCTGAAGCGCCGGGCGTCCACCACCTGTTGCGGCCAGACGCGGACGGCTTCCACGGGAGCGGAGACGCCAGGCGGAGCGCACAGGTGGACTATTCGGGCGCCGCTGCGTGCGGCTGCCGCGCACACCAGCTCAGCCGCGCCCCCCATGCCCGGTGAGCCGCAAACGGCAAGCAGGCCGGCCTGCCATTTGTGGGTGGTGCCGTCGCCCGAGGGCAGCGGCTCAATATCGTCGTTGCCAATGAGTTCGCACCGGGGCGCGCTGTCGAAGGCGCCCTCGACGCTGAGGCCGATGTCGGCCACCGTGACATCGCCGCACATCTCCGGCCCGTCGCCCAGCAGCAGTCCGGGCTTGAGCGCGGCGAAGGTGACCGTGCGGTCGGCGCGCCACACAGGCCCGCCGATGACCGACCCGTCTGAGCCGCTCAGGCCGCTCGGGATGTCCACGGCGAGCACGGGCGCTTCCGGACGGGCCCGCCGGGGCGCCTTCCAAGGACGCGACAGCCCGGTGCCGAAAGCGGCGTCAATGTAGATATCAGCGGGCCCTAAGGTGTCCGGCGTGTCGCGGCCGGCCGCTACGACGCGCACTCGAACACCGACTCGCCGCAGTCGGCGCGCCGCGGCCCGGCCGTCTGCGCCGTTGTTGCCCTTGCCGGCGAGCACAGTCACCCGCCGCCCGTAGCGCCCGCCCATCATGTCGAGCGCGACGCGGGCCACGGCCGCTCCAGCGCGCTCGATCAGCACGTTGGTCGGCTCGGGCGCGGCAGCGTCCACAGCCGCCATCTGCTCAGGGGTGACGACGGGGATCACCGCGACAGCGCCACGACGGTTGCCTGTGCCAGCCGGTCGGTGTGCGACAGGGTGACGATCCAGCCGCCGACACCCAGCGCGGCTGCTTTCGACGCCGCGCCTGGGTGCAGGAAGAGCCCAGGCTGGCCAGCGTTGGAGCGGACGACCTCGATCTCGGCCATCCGAAGGCCGCCCAAGCCGAGGCCCAGGGCTTTGAGTGTGGCTTCTTTGGCCGCGAAGCGAGCTGCAAGGCGCGCGGCCGGATCAGTGGCTCGTTCTGAGTAGGCCCGCTCGGCGGCGGTAAACAGGCGATCGGCTACCGACCGACGGCGGCGTAGCAAAGCGCGGAAGCGGTCGATGTCGACCAGATCGACACCGATCCCGGCGATCCCGATTACTCCGCAGACATGCCCATCAGTCGGGACACCTTCGGCGGGCGCGCTGGTGAGGGTCACTTCAGCGACGATAGTCAGGCCCGTGTCAGCCGGCGCGCCAGCGGTCAGCCAGTTCACCCACCGCCTCGGTGAGCAGCTCCACCGGAGCGATCTCGCACAGCGGGGTCTCTTCGAAGAAGGGCTCGGTCTCGGTGACGGCGTCGCGCAGTTCCGAGTAGCGGTTGCGGTAGCCCTGAAGCACGCCTCGAACCGCGGCTGCCGACAGCTGCTCGCAGAAACGCACGTGGAGCAGGGTGATGCCCACGGTGACGCCGGCCCTCACCTCGGGAACGAACACCAGGGTGCGACCATCGTGGCGGCCCCGGCTGGCCAGAACGCGGCGTTCTGTTGCCACCTTGTGCTTGGTGCCGGTGAGCGCGGGTGCGTCTGAGGTGCGCGACCTTAGGGCGGCGGCAACGCCGCCTTGATCCACCACCGTTACTGTGGCTCGCTCCTCCTCGCCTCGGAACTCCGACGACCCTGACGGCCCGGGCAGCCCGGCAGACAGCCCATCCACGTGGTAGCGGGTGTGGCCCCGCACCTCGGCCACGGCCGGGTCGAGGGCGGCCAGAGTGCGCAGCGAAGCGTACGAGAGCAGGTCTCGGGAAGCCCCAGCCGCGAGCACAGCCTGCACTAGCGGGGTCTGCAGCAGAGTCTCATCGGAGCGCGAGATGCCCACTGTCACCGTCTTGGCCTGATGGCGGATTGCATCGACGGGGCGAGTCAGCTCGTCAATGCCGCCAGTCAGCGCCGCAATGAGGTCTTCGATCACCTCGGCAGGCGTACCGATCCGGCCCAGCTCCATTTCGTAGGCTTCTAGCGGGGCGAGGCCAAGCGCGTAACGCAGTACGGTGACGATTCGCACCGCTGTGGAGGCTTCGAGATGGCCGTCGTAGTCGCCGCAGCGCAGCCCTGAGGTGAAAGCTTCGGCGCTTCGTTTGAGCGCGCCCGCCGCGGCACGCAGCGCCTCCTCGCCGGTCACGTCGGCTCGGGCCACGACAGCGTCGAGAGCGGCGCGAGCCTCGCGCAAGGGCCGAGCTCCGGCGTCGATGGCCAGGGCTGCTTCGTAGCCGAACAGGTGGCCGATCATCGTGACGGGCAGACAGACCAGTCGGGGATCGACGGCTGGCACCGTCAGCACGGCCTGAGCTGCGTCGAAGCGGTGATTGCCGTCGTCGGTCACCACGACGGGCGCGGCCTTGTGAGCCCGGAAGATGGCGACTTCCTTGGCGATGTCGTCCGCCACGGAGCCGGGCAGGCCTGCGGCGCACACCATCACCAGCGGCTCCGACGACAAGTCGATGTGCTTCTTGTCTTCGGTGAAGTCGCTGGGGATCGACTTGTAGCACAGCTCTGAGAGCTTGATGCGGATCTCCCGGGCCGCCACCCGGTTGGCACCGCTGCCGACAACGGCCCAATGGCGGCGGCTCGGCGCCAGGCTGCGGGCGGCGGCAGCCACGGCGCTGCGCCGGGTCAGCACCGTTTCCAGCACATCGGGCATCTGAAGCAGCGAGCGCAACAGCTGGCGGCGATCCCCGGCGTCGAGTACGACACCGGTGCCCGCGGCGACCTCGTCGGAGATCACCATCGCCAACAGCCATCCGGCTGCCACCTGTGAGTAGAAGGCCTTGGTGGAAGCCACGCTCATCTCCACGTCGCGACCGTCGGAGGTGTAGAGCACGCCGTCGGCCCGCTCGGTCAGGTCGCTGTTGCGGCGGTTGACGACGGCCACCACCGCCGCGCCCCGGGCCCTTGCTAGGTCGACCGTACGATTCGTGTCGGTGGTGGTGCCCGACTGCGAGATGGCGATCACCAGCGTTGAGGACATGTCCGCTCGCAGGTGAAAGGCTGAAAATTCGGTGGCCACGAGAGCTTGGGCCTCGACCGCGTCGCTGAGCCCGGCGTCGCGCAGCAGCGACCTCAGGCCATCGATCAGGCTGGCGGCGGCCACAGCGGCAGTGCCCTGGCCGATGGCGATCACCCGGCTGATCGAGGAGTCGCGCAGACCTGATCGGATGCGCTCAGGAACGATCTGGGAGCTGAGCGCCAGCCGCGGGCAGTCGCCGGAGATGACTTTGCCCCGCAGCGTCTTGCGGAACGACGCCGGGGCCTCGTTGATCTCCTTTAGCAGGAAGTGAGGGTGGTGGCCCCGGTCGATGTCGCGGGTGGTGATCTCAGCAGTGGCGGCTTCCTGTGGCGAAACGGGCAGGTTCGTGCCGTCATAAGACCACCGTGATATGCCGGCCAGGTCACCGGCCCGCCTCCCGTCGAGTTCGATGATCTGGCCGCGGCCGGAGCTGTGCACCGCCTCGCCGTCCATGCGCACGTACGTCGAGGTCTCTTCCACGAGGCCGTAGACCTCGCTGGACACTATGAACGCGTCGGCGGCCAAACCCACGCGAAGGCCTTGGCCGCTGCCCCTCAGCGCGATCTGCAGGCGGTCGGGCGCGGCTGCGGTTACGGCCGCCACCGCCACGGAGCCTTCACAGGCCGCCACCGTGCGCCGGAACGCCTCGGCGGGGCTCCAGCCCTGGGCCAGACGGCGGCTCATCAGAGCGGGAACGACCTTGGAATCGGTGGTGATCGCAGGGGGCGGGCACAACCCTGAGGAGGCGAGCAGCTCGGCGTAGTTGTCGACGTCGCCGTTGACCGCGGCCACGACATACGGGGCTCCGTCGACACTGTTGAGATGGCCGTTGCTCAGATCACTGTTCAGAGGGTGGGCGTTGGGCTCAGAGATGATGCCCACAGAGGCCCAGCGCGTGTGCCCGAGAACCTGAGTTACAGCATCGTCGGAGTCCAAAGCCGCGGCCAGCAGCTTGTCGTTGGTTACGGCGGCCCGCAGCATGGCGGTATTGTCGCCTAGCTCGCCGATCTCGGCTGCGGTCTTGTACACGAGGCTGAGAGCGCCTTCGACGAGACGGGCCGACCCAGATCCGAAGTTTCGGTCGCGGCCTCGGTGTCCTAGGGCCTCGGCGACGGACGGGTCGTCGAGATCGAGCGCCGGGTCGCGGATCAGCAGATGCAGGCCAGCGGAGTCCCGGCCGCGCACCTCCAGCCTGTCGAGCGCCGACAGTGCCTGGTGCACCGACAGCATGGTGTCGATCGCGCTGCGCGAGGGCGCGCCGCCGTGCGTGCTCAGCAGTTCGGCCACACCGGCGGCCGCGCCGAGTCGGTCGCGGCCGATAGCCCACACCGCGTCGCGCACCCGTATCAGCTCGCGGCTTCCGCGCTCAAGCTGCGCCGCGCTGCCGAGATTGCCGCAGGAGTCGAGGCGCGACTCGACAGAGGTGGTGATGGCGTTCCAAGCCGCGGCGTGGGCGCCCAGAGCCGCAACCGTCTCCGGCGAGTCCAGCATGAGGCGCAAGCCGGAGCTGCTGCAGAGCAGTCTGTTGGCCGCCTCGATCCGCTCGGCAGTGGCAGCGAGCTGCTCGACTAGGCCGTCAAACTCCGCAGCGCTGTTGACTCCTGCAATCTGCCGGCGCAGGCTGTCCATCCCCTCGGCTACCAGGCCCAAGACGGCGCGGCGCTCGGGGACGGCGTCCGATGCTCGGTGCCGGAGCACCGCGACGATGCCGCACATTGCTATTGAAGAGCGGCAGCGACGTCGGCCGCTGCTCGCTCTGCCTCCGCCCGAGCGGTGATTTCGTCGCGCGCTTCGACCATAACCCGGACCACTGGCTCCGTGCCCGAGGCGCGCACTAGCACCCGGCCGGTCGCGGCGAGCCTTGCCGCTGCGGCACCCGCAGCCGGCGCCAGAACCGCGTCGATGTCACCGACGGGCATGCGCTCGGGTACCGGAACGCCGAGCAGAACCTGAGGCAGACAAGTCACAGCCGCCGCCAGGTCCGCCAGCCTGCGACGGGATCGCTTCACTGTGTCGAGAAGCTGAACGGCGGTCAGCAGTCCGTCGCCGGTGGTGGCCAAGTCGCGGAAGATCAGATGCCCGGACTGCTCGCCTCCTAGCGTTAGACCGTGCTCGGTTAGGGCGTCAAGCACGTTGCGGTCACCCACCGCAGTCTCGACGACTCCGATGCCGCGTTCGGCCATAGCACGGCGCAGACCCAGATTGGCCATGACCGTGATCACCACAGCGCCGCCGTCGAGTCGACCGCGGCTGTGCCGGTCTATGGCGCACACCGCAAGTATCCGGTCGCCGTCGATGAGCGCTCCGGTGTGATCGACCGCGAGCACGCGGTCGGCGTCGCCGTCGAACGCCACGCCGGCATCCGCGCCGTGCGCTACTACCGCTGTCTGAAGATCGTCAGGTTGCAAAGACCCGCAGCCGCGGTTGATGTTTCTGCCGTCAGGGGACGCGTGGATCGTTTCGACCTCAGCACCGAGACGGCGCAGACAGTCGGGCCCATAACCCGACGCGGCGCCGTTCGCGCAGTCAGCCACCACGCGCAGCCCCGTGAGATCCCGGCCCTGAATGCTGGCGGCCACCGACGCTGAGTGCCTTAAGGCGGCTTCGGCACCGGCGGATCGCCAGCTACGCGTTCGGGACGCTCGCGGCTCGGCAGGTGTGGTAGCCTGGGCAGCCTCGGCAGGTTGCTCGGCATCGGTCAACTGGGCGAAGCGTCGCTCGATGTCGGTTTCGGCCGTTGGTGCGAGCTTGTGCCCGCCAGCCGCGAAAAGTTTCACGCCGTTGTCGTGCCAAGGGTTGTGAGAGGCCGAAACCATCGCTCCGGCGACGCCACGGTCGGCGCACCACAGCGCGACCGCGGGAGTGGGCACCACTCCGAGGTCGACAGGCTCGCCCCCGGCGGCGGCCACGCCGCTCATCAGGGCCTCGGCCAAGGCCGGTCCGGAGAAGCGGGGGTCGCGGCCCACTGCGAAGCCGTCAGCGCCGAGCACCTCGGCACCCGCCCGGCCCAGCGTTCGCACTGCGCCTTCGGTGAGGTCTGTGCGTGCGTCGCCGCGTACGCCGTCTGTGCCGAACGTCAGCGACACCGCTACTTCAGCGCTTGCTGTACTGCGGCGCCTTGCGGGCCTTCTTGAGCCCGTATTTCTTGGATTCTTTTTTGCGCGGGTCGCGTGTGAGGTACCCGCCGCGCTTGAGGGTGTCGCGTAGCTGCGAATCCACCTCAACCAGACCGCGGGCGATGCCTAGACGCAGAGCCCCAGCCTGGCCGCTGCAGCCGCCGCCGTGGATCGTGGCGTCCACGTCGTAGAGCGCCTCGGTGGCCGTCGCGGTCAGTGGCTCGCGCACGTGCACGCGGTGCGACTTCGACGGGAAGTAGTCGTCGAGTTCGCGCCCGTTGACCGTCACGTTGCCGACACCCGAGCGCAGGCGGACCCGGGCGACTGACCGCTTGCGGCGACCGGTGGACTGAACGAGGGGAGCGCTCATGAGCTTACGGGCCTGTGCCGATCAGCGCGCACGTGCGTGCTCGATGGCGTAAGGACGCGGCTTCTGAGCCGCATGCGGATGTGACGGACCGGCGTACACCTTCAGCTTGGAGATTTGCGCCCGGCCTAGGCGGGTCTTGGGCAGCATCCCCCGAATCGTGTCACGCACCGCCTGCTCTGGCTTGCGGGCGAGCTTGGAGGCGTAAGTCTCGGTGCGCAGGCCTCCGGGGTAGCCCGAATGGCGGTGCACAAGCTTGGAGTTGGCCTTTCCGGCGGTGAGTACTACCTTCGAGGCATTGACTACCACCACGTGATCGCCGGTGTCGATGTGCAGTGCAAAGGTCGGCTTGTGTTTGCCGCGCAACAGGCGGGCTACCTCGGTGGCTAGGCGGCCGAGCACCATCTGCTCGGCGTCAACAAGATGCCAGCTCCGGCGGATCTCGCTGGCTTTGGGGCTGTAGGTGGCCAAGTTGAACTCCTGTCCGGTCGGTCTAAGAGGCTACGCCAAGAGCTGGCCAATAACACCCGCCGCAGCTGCCGTCACGCTCGTGTCTGCCCCTGATTGCCGATGATCCACCCGGATCGCAACAGCCTCTATTACGGCGACTGCCTTGACGTACTTGCCAGTTGGCCTGACGACTGCGTCGACCTGTGCTACCTCGATCCTCCCTTCAACTCCAAGACCGATTACAACCTGCTGTTCGGCTCGGACCCCGACAGCGGCAGAACTGCCCAGCTCGTTGCCTTCGAGGACACGTGGTCGTGGAACGAAGAGGCGGTGGCCCGGGTGGGGCGCCTCACCAAAGCCGGGGCTTTCGCCGAACGGGCCCGCTGCATTGCCGGGCTGCGCCAGATCATCGGCCCCACCGGCATGTTGGCCTACTTGGCTTATATGGCGGAGCGGCTAACCGAGATCCGGCGCGTGCTCACCCCCGCAGGTAGCGTTTACCTGCATTGCGATCCCACCGCGTCGCATTACCTCAAGGTGGTGATGGACGCCGTTTTTGGAGCGCGCCACTTCCGCAACGAGATCGTCTGGCGCATCGGCTGGGTCAGCGGCTACAAGACGCAAAAGCGCGGCTGGATCCGCAATCACGACACGCTGCTCTACTACGCCATGTCCCCCGAGACGGCCAAGCGGTTCAACAAGGAGTACCTGCCCTACCCGAAGGGCTACGTTCGCCGCGACGGCAAAGCCCCGACGGGACAGGGCATACCGATTGAGGACACCTGGAACTGCAGCTCCGGTGACGTGCTTGATTCGATCATGATCAAGAGCTTCTCACGCGAGAAGCTCGGCTACCCCACCCAAAAGCCCGTTGCCCTGCTGCAGCGGATCATCAAGGCGTCGTCGGACCCGGGTGATCTAGTGCTCGACCCGTTCTGCGGATGCGGCACCACGCTGGCCGCCGCGGACGCACTGGGCCGCGACTGGGTGGGCATAGACATCTCGCCGTTCGCCGTCGACCTCATGAGTGCCCGCCTCGGCGAAGGCAGGAGGATCCCCCGTCATGGCATGCCCGCCGATCTGGAGTCGGCCGTTCAGCTGGCTGCCGCCAACCCGTTTGAGTTCGAAAAGTGGGCTATCACCCGTGTGGAGGGGTTAGTGCCGAACTACAAACAGCGAGGCGACAGAGGAATCGACGGCAGAGGCAACCTCGCACTCGAGCCGGATGGCTTCGACAGCGATCTGGTGCTCGCCCAGGTCAAGGCCGGCAAGCTGGCGCTCGGACAGCTGCGAGACTTCCTGCACGTCGTGGATCGAGACCGCGCAGCGATTGGGATCTTTATCACACTTCAGGAAGTGCCGGTGTCGTGGAGAGCCGAAGCCCGCGAAGCTGGCACTGTTCAGTTCGGGGCATCCGAATACCCGCGTGTGCAGTGCTGGTCAATTCACGATCACTTCAACGGATCAGCTCCGAAGTTGCCGCCGCTGACGGACCCCTTCACGGGTAAGAGCATCTCGCGGCAGCGAGTTCTGAACGTGTTCGACACGCCATAGTTATAAGCCGCACATCTCAAACCGGGACGACCGACCTGTCAGCAAAGGGCGTGATGAGGCGCGGATGCGGCCGACCGCAAAGGGTGACGACGAGGGAGAGCTGACGACCTGTCAGCCAGGGGCGTGATGAGGCACGGATGCGGTGCTCCGACAAGGCTGGCGAGCCGCTCGACCTCAGTTGTCATAAAGGGCGCGCCACAGCATCAGGCCGTGAGGGGGTGCCGGCGGGGGAGCGGCGCTGCGGTCGCGTGCTGCCAGCACTCCGTCGACCGAAGAGGCTCGGCGCCGTCCCATGCCGATCACCACTAGCAGGCCCACGGCCGAGCGCACCATCTGATGGCAGAAGGCCCGAGCCTCAATCTCAAAGGTCGCCAGATCGCGCTCGCGCCGCCACGCTGCCCGGCGCACGGTGCGCACCAGCGACTGATCCGGGCCGGCGCGCCGGCACAGGGAGCTGAAGTCGTGCTCGCCGATCAGCCGGTCGCCCGCGGCGCGCATGGCCGAGAAGTCCAGCGGGCGCTCGACATGCCAGCAGAGTCCGGCCAGCAGCGGATTGCCGACAGGCGAGTTCAGCACGAGGTAACGGTAGACCCGCCCCGTGCAGGAGAACCGGGCGTCGAAAGCGCTGTCGGTGAACTCGGCCTGAGACACCGCTATGCGCGGCCCGCACATGCGGTTCACCGCTCGCGTCACCGACTTCAGGTCACATCCGCCTGCGCCGACCTCAAAGGAGACGACCTGCCCCAGAGCGTGTACACCCCGGTCGGTGCGGCCTGCGCAGGCAAGCTCCACCGGATGTCCTAGCACTCGCCCTAAGGCATCTGAGAGCGCGCCCGCCACTGTGGGAACACCCTTGTTGATAGCGAAGCCGTGGAAGCCGCTGCCGTCGTAGGCGACGGTCATGCGCACCCGCTGCGTCAGGCTAGACCAGTTCTATTCGGGCCATTGGCGCGTTGTCGCCCTGGCGGGGGCCAAGCTTGAGGATTCGGATGTAGCCGCCGGGCCGGTCCGCATAGCGCGGGCCGATCTCAGCGAACAGCTCAGAGGCCATCTCGCGGTCTCCGAGGAACCTCACAACCTGGCGGTGACGGTGAACTCCGCCTTTGCGGGCCTTGGTGATCAGCTTCTCCGCGATAGGCCGCATCGCTTTGGCTTTCGCCACGGTGGTGGTGATGCCACCGGTGCTGTCAGGGTCTTCGATGCGGGCCTGCACGTCGGCGGCTATCAGCGACGCCACCAGATTGGCCATCATCAGCTTCTGGTGCTGGCTGCTACCCCCGAAGCGTCGGCCCTTGCGGGGCCGGCCGACCACGTCAGCTTTCTCCTCTCAGCGTGAGGCCACGCCCGTCGAGCATGACCAAGACCTCTTCAAGGCTCTTGTCGCCGAAGTTGGTGATGGCCAACAGGTCGTCCCGGGTGCGCTGCAGCAGGTCTCCCAGGGTGTTGATGTACGCTCGCTTGAGGCAGTTGCGAGGGCGCTCGGTCAGCTCCAAGTCATCGATCGGCACGTCATCGGCGTTGTCGGTGTTCAGCGGCGGCTGCGAATCGCTCAGCTCGAGCCCCTGCGGCGTGTCGCTCATGTTCGCGACGAGGTCTATCAGAGTGCGCAGCGTTGCCGCGGCTGACGCCAGCGCATCACGCGGAAGTATCGAGCCGTCGGTCTCCACGTCCAGCCTCAGCAGGTCGTAATCCGTCGCCTTCGCCACACGGGTAGCGTCCACGCTAAACGACACGCGGCGAACCGGCGAGAAGATCGAGTCGACCGGAATGACGCCGATAGCGACAGCCGATTCCTTGTTCTCCTCTGCGGAGACGTATCCGATGCCGCGGGCCACCGTTATGTCCATGCCGAGCCGTTCCTCGACGTCGATCACCGCGATGGGCAGCTCAGGGTTGAGTATCTCAACGTCAGGGTGCTCGATGATGTCGGCGGCGATCACATCTGCGGGGCCCTCTACGTCGAGCCGCAGTGTCACGGGCTCCTGGCACGACACGCTGAGTACCAGGTCTTTGAGGTTCAAAATGATGTCGGTGATGTCGGTGGCCACGCCAGGGAGGGTGCCAAACTCGTGGATGGCCTTGTCGAAGCGGACCTGTGTCACCGCCGCGCCGGGTATTGAGGACAGCAGCGTGCGGCGCAGCGAGTTGCCTATGGTATGGCCGAAGCCGGGCTCGAGCGGGCCGATGGTGAACTGTTGACGGTTGCGCCCCTTCGGGCGCATTGCCTCGACGGTAGGACGCTGGATCACGAGCATGGGCGAAGCTCCTCGACTCGGGGCTCAAATGATGCCGGTTGGACGGTCACTTGGAATAGAGCTCCACGATGAGCTGCTCGCGTACGGGAACATCGATCTGATCCCGCAGCGGCAGCTCGCGCACTAAGGCCTTGAAGCCCTCGCGGTTGATCCAAGCCGGCGGCGTGCGGTCGAGCGTGTCCACGTTGTGAGCGATCGTGATACTGGAACGGATCTTCTGGCGCAGCTCAACCGTGTCGCCTCGGCGAAGCCGGTACGAGGGGATGTTCACACGGGCGTCGTTCACGTTGAGATGACCGTGATTGACGAGTTGGCGGGCCTGAGGGCGTGTGGCGCCCCAGCCGACCCGGTACACGAAGTTATCGAGTCTCAGCTCCAAGAACCTGAGCATGTTGTCTCCGGTCACGCCCTGGCGGCGGCTCGCCTCCGCGAACAGGTTGCGGAACTGTCGCTCGGTGAGGCCGTAGGTGTGGCGGGCCTTCTGCTTCTCCTGCATCTGCAGCAAGAACTCCGACGGGTTGCGCCGTCGGCGGCGCGTGCGACCGTGCTCGCCCGGCGGATACGGGCGCCGGTCGAGAGCCTTCATCTCGCCTCTGGTGCCCCAGATGTTGGTGCTGAGGCGACGCGAGACGCGCGCTTTCGGGCCGGTGTAGCGCGACATATCAGACCCTTCTGCGCTTCGGCGGCCGGCAGCCGTTGTGAGCCATGGGTGTGACGTCTTTGATGCCTGTGATCTCAATGCCGGCAGCCTGCAGAGAGCGTATGGCCGTCTCTCTACCCGAGCCGGGTCCTTTCACCTGCACATCGACTCTTCGCACGCCGTGCTCCATGGCTTTCTCAGCCACCTGTTCGGCTGCCATCTGCGCGGCGAAAGGCGTGGACTTGCGCGAGCCCTTGAAGCCGACGCTGCCGGCCGATGCCCACGAGATCACGTTGCCATGCAGGTCGGTGATCGTGATGATCGTGTTGTTGAACGAACTCTTGATGTGCGCCACACCGTGGCGGATGTTCTTTCGCTCGCGCTTGCGGGGTCGTCTGCCCCGCTTGGAGGGCTTCGCCATCTACTACTTCTTGACCTTCTTCTTGCCCGCGACGGTGCGCTTGGGCCCCTTACGGGTTCGGGCGTTGGTATGGGTGCGCTGGCCTCTCACGGGCAGCCCGCGGCGGTGGCGCAGCCCCTGGTAGCAGCCGATCTCCATCTTGCGCTTGATGTCCTGAGCCACCTCGCGCCGCAGGTCTCCCTCGACGCGCAGGTTGGCGTCGATATAGCTGCGCAGCCGAGCAACCTTGTCGTCGGTGAGGTTGAACACCCTGGTGTTGGGATCGATACCGGTACGCTCGCACGCCTGGCGTGCGGTGGTACGCCCGATGCCGTAGATGTAGGTGAGCGATATCTCGACTCGCTTGCCGCGCGGGATGTCGACTCCGGATATACGCGCCATAGTCGCTCAGCCCTGCCTCTGCTTGTGGCGCGGGTTCTCACAGATAACCATCACCCGCCGGCGTCGGCGGATCACCCTGCACTTGTCGCATATCTTCTTCACGCTCGGTCGAACTTTCACTCGTTTCTCCCGTCGGCTGCTCTTGTTGGCTGCTGCCGTTCGCTGCGGTCTCCGGCTGCGAGCTATCGCCTGCTGTCGCCGGACTTCGGCTTCACTTGTAGCGGTAAGTGATTCGGCCCCGCTTGAGATCATACGGCGTGAGTTCAACTTGAACGCGGTCGCCAGGGAGTATCCGGATGTAGTGCATTCGCATCTTGCCTGAGATATGCGCCAGCACTTCGTGGCCGTTCGCGAGTTCAACACGGAACATCGCATTGGGCAGCGATTCCGTGACTGTTCCCTCAAGAACGATGGCGTCCTCTTTGGGTTTCGGCAGCTTATTCCTCCTATGGGACCACCCGGTTGGCCCTGCAGTAGGGGCCGACGGAGAAAGCTACCAGCCACAGCCGCTTCGTCCAACCCCGCGGTGTCATTGTCGCCCCGTCAGACCCAGCGGCTTCAGAGGCCGTGCTCGCCTAGGGCAGCGACCACCCGACAGAACACCTCCTCCACATTGCCCATGCCGTCGACTGTGATCAACAGCCCGCGGGCCGCGAACCAGTGCAGCAGCGGCTCCGTCTGTTGCTCGTACAGCTCGAGCCGCATGGCGATGGCTTCGACGGTGTCATCGGCGCGGCCGCGTTCGAGCATTCGCTGGGTGACCGTCGAAACGGGCACGTCGATGTTTAAGGCGGCTGTGAGACTCTGGTTGAGGCCAGACAGGATCGACTCCAGCGCGTCGGCCTGATCGGCCGTTCTGGGGAAACCGTCCAGCAGCACCCCGCGCTCGCTGATGTCGTCCTGCGCCAGGCGTTGCGCGACGATGCCGACCATGATGTCGTCGCCGACGAGCCCGCCTGCCTCCATTATTGCTTGAGCCTGGCGCCCCAACTCGGTGCCGGCCGCAGCAGCGGCGCGCAGCATGTCTCCGGTGGAGACGTGCACGCAGCCGAACCTTTCCACCAGCAGCGCGGACTGCGTTCCCTTGCCGGACCCCTGCCGGCCCAGGATCACCGCGCGCAGCGCGGTCGCTTGCGGCGGAGGCATCTCAGGCTCAGCCATGTCGTCCGTCCCTACCTCAGGAAGCCCTCGTAGTTGCGCATCATGAGCTGGCTGTCAATCTGCTTCATCGTCTCGAGGGCCACACCCACCGCAATAAGCAGCGATATCCCGCCGAAAGCCAGCGCGCCTGCGCCGCCACCCTGTCCGGTACCCACATCGACGCCGATGGTCAGGGCGATAAGAATCGACGGAACCAAGGCCACCAGCGCGATGAACAGAGCTCCCGGCAAGGTAATGCGCGACAGGATGCGCGCCAAGTAGCGCTCGGTCTGCGGGCCTGGGCGGATGCCTGGGATGAATCCTCCCTGCTTGCGGATCGTGTCGGCCTGCTTCACCGGGTCGAAGGTGATGGCGGTGTAGAAGTAGGCAAACCCAATGATCATCAGGCCGAAGAAAAACAAGTACACGGGGCTCGTAGAGGAGGTGAGGTTGTCGTTAATGAAGTCTCGGATAGCACCGCTGATGCCGCCGTCGGGCATGGCCGCGCCGATCAGGGTGGGAAGGTACAGCACGGCGCTGGCGAAGATGACCGGGATCACCCCCGACTGGTTGACCTTCAGCGGGATGTAGGTGCTCTGGCCGCGGTACATGCGCCGGCCCACGACGCGTTTGGCGAACTGTACCGGGATGCGGCGCTGCCCCTGCTCCACAAACACGATCCCGACGAGCAGCATCAGCGCCACAGCGATGAACGCGATCAGCGCGGCAGTGCCGTTGTTGGCCTTCACTGCGGTGAGCTGGGCTGGCAACGTCGAGACCACGCTGCTGAAGATCAGCAGCGACATGCCGTTGCCGATGCCACGCTGAGTGATCAGCTCCCCCATCCACATCAACAGCGCCGTGCCGGTGGTGAGTGTAAGAACCACCAGGAACACTGTCCACACCGTGAAGTTCGGTAGCAGGTCTATGCCGCTCACCAGTGTGCCGCTGTGGAACACGAAGGCGAAGCTCGTGGACTGCACCAAGGCGATGCCCACGGTTAGATAGCGCGTCCACTGAGTGATCTTCCGCTGGCCTACCGCCCCCTGCTGC
This sequence comes from Acidimicrobiales bacterium, assembly GCA_965214945.1. Lineage (GTDB taxonomy): Bacteria > Actinomycetota > Acidimicrobiia > Acidimicrobiales > Aldehydirespiratoraceae > JAAXHB01. The sequence continues at coordinate 3,134,875 of OZ244029.1, forward strand.
TGCCATTGCTCGATCCGGGGTATCACCACTCCGAGAATCTGCATGATGATGGAGGAGGTGATGTAGGGCATGATGCCGAGCGCGAAGATCGCGAACTGGGTGAGAGCGCCGCCGGAGAAGAGCTGGACGAACGCGAGTATCCCGCCTGAGGCGTTGGCCTGGTCGCGCAGCAGCTGAACGGCTTCGATGTCCACCCCGGGGGCGGGTATGAACGCGCCCAGCCGGTACACCCCGATGATGAACAGCGTGAAGAGGATCTTGTTGCGCAAGTCCGGGATGCGGAACATGTTGAGCACTCTGGTCAGCATGGTGATCTGCTCCCGTCGCCGGTTATCGGTTGGTGTGCTGATTGAAGCTTCCGTGGGGAGGCCTGCGGTCGCCCCACGGAAGTGCGACGATCTCGACGCTTCCTCCTGACGCCTCCACAGCGGAGCGCGCCGCTTGCGACACGGCGTGGGCGCGGATGTGCACCGGCCGGGACAGCTCGCCGCGGGCTAGGACTTTCACCAGCGCCCCTTTGGAGATCAGGCCGCGCTCGAGCAACGTCTCCGGGGAGACCTCGTCGAGGCCGAACGCCTCGATGGTGTCGAGGTTGACCGCCTGATACTCGACGCGGAACGGGTTCGTGAAGCCGCGCCACTTCGGCACTCTGCGCAGCAACGGCATCTGACCGCCCTCGAAACCGACCGGCACCTTACTGCGGGCGCGCTGGCCTTTCATGCCGCGGCCCGCTGTCTTGCCCCCGCGTCCGCCGATGCCCCGGGCCACACGCTTGCGCCGCTTTCGGGACCCCGGAGGAGGCGCCAGGTCATGAAGCCTGATCATCGGCGTCGCTCCTCACTGCCCGCAGAGGCGTTATCGGCTTCGGCTGTTTTCACTTCGACCACTTTCACGAGATGTGGCACACGGGCGATCATGCCACGGATCTCGGCCCGGTCCGGAAGCGTGTTGCTGCGGCCGATCCGGCCCAAGCCGAGCGCGCGCAGCGTACCGCGCTGTTTGGGCTTCGCGCCGATGGCCGAGCGCACCTGAATCACCCTGAGAGCTGTCACGGTTCGTCACCCCTCGGCATTGCTGGCGCTGGCTGCGGCCCGCTCCAGCTGGGTGTTCTTGTAGGCAGCCCAAAGCCCCGAGGGCATGAACTCGGCCGGATCGAGGCCCCTGAGACGAGCGACCTCGTCGGGCCGGCGCAGCGACTGCAGCCCGTCGATGGTGGCTCTGGCGACGTTGATGTGGTTGTGCGAGCCCAGCGACTTGCACAGCACGTCGTGGATCCCGGCCTCCTCGAGGATGGCCCGGGCCGCGCCGCCCGCGATCACGCCGGTTCCGGGGGCGGCCGGCTTGAGCAGCACGCGCCCGGCGCCGGTCACTCCGATCACCGGATGGACGATCGTGCTGCCTGCCATCGGCACCTCGAATAGGCCCCGCTTGGCCTCCTCCACTCCCTTCTGGATCGCGAGGGGCACCTCTTTGGCCTTGCCGTACCCGAGGCCGACGTGGCCGTCGCCGTCGCCGACCACCACCAACGCGGTGAATGAGAATCTGCGGCCGCCCTTCACGACTTTCGCGACCCGGTTGATGTGCATCACCCGCGACTCGCGCAGCGCCACCTTGGAAGCGTTTTCAGGCATCAGAACTCCAATCCTGCCTCGCGGGCGGCGTCCGCCAGCGCCGCGACGCGTCCGTGATAGCGGTATCCCCCGCGGTCGAAGACCACGGCCCGTACTCCAGCGGCCCGGGCGCGCACCGCGATGAGGGAGCCCACCGAGACGGCGGCCGTGGTGTTGCCGCCCGGCGCCGAGCGCAGGCCGGACTCAAGCGTTGACGCCGCAGCGAGGGTGACGCCGGCCTCGTCGTCGATGAGCTGCGCTGAGATGTGCCTGCTGGAGCGGAACACCGACAGCCGAGGTATCTCAGCGGTTCCGTGCACCCTCTTGCGCACCCGGCGATGACGCCTCAGCCTGGCGGACCGGCGTTTATGGGACGCGTTGGCCATGGCTACTTGGCAGCCTTGCCGGCCTTGCGCCTGACGCGCTCGTCCGCGTAGCGGATGCCCTTACCCTTGTAGGGCTCCGGCTTGCGCCAGCTGCGGATATCGGCCGCAACCTGGCCGACCAGCTGCTTGTCGATGCCCTTGACGAGAATGTGGGTGGGCTGGGGCACCTCAAACTCCACGCTTTCGGGGGCGGTGACCGACACGGTGTGGCTATAGCCGAGCGACAGCTCCAGCGATCTCGGGCCAGCGAGCCGTGCCCTGTAGCCGACGCCGTGGATCCTCAGATCCTTGACGAAGCCCTGGGTAACGCCGATGACCATGTTGTTCACCAGAGACCGGCTCAGCCCGTGCAGGGACTTGCTGGCGACCGTGTCGTCGGGGCGCTCCACGTGTATCAGGCCGTTGGCGGCCCGCGCTGTGATGTTCCCGGGTAGTTCAAGCCGGGACGTGCCCTTGGGGCCGGTGACGGTGACGGTCTTCCCGCTGACATCCACGGCCACCCCGGCAGGAGTCTGAATTGGGATCTTGCCGATTCGACTCATCAGCTCACCACACGAAGCACAGGATCTCGCCGCCCATGCGTTTGCGGCGCGCCTCCCGGTCGCTCATCAGGCCCCTGTTGGTCGACACGACCGCCACGCCGAGTCCGCCCTGCACGCGGGGGATCTCAGTGCGCTTGCGGTAGATACGCAGGCCAGGCTTCGAGATCCGCCGCAGCCCCGAGATGGCGCGTACGCGCTCAGGCGAGTACTTCATCTCGATGGTAAGCGTCCTGCCGGGCCTCGGGGCATTGTCGTCCTCGGAGAATGACGTGATGTAGCCCTCGCGGCGCAGCACGTTTGCGAGCGCGCGCTTCTGCTTGGACGACGGCATCGACACTTCGTCGTGCATGGCGATGTTGGCGTTGCGGATGCGGGTGAGCATGTCGGCGATCGGGTCTGTCATCGTCATGGCTTCACCAGCTCGCCTTCTTGACGCCTGGCAAGTCGCCGGCATGGGCCAGGTTGCGCAGGCAGATCCGGCAGAGGCCGAATTTCCTGTACACCGACCGCGGCCGCCCGCAGCGCCGACACCTGGTGTAGGCCTGCGTCGTGAACTTCGGCTTGCGGCGCTGTTTCTCTCTCAAGGCCTTCTTCGCCATTTGCTACTGCCCTTCGCGTCGGAACGGGAAGCCGAACGCCTTGAGCAGAGCCCTGCCCGCGGCGTCCGACTCGGCGGTGGTGACGATCGTGATGTCCATGCCGTGGACGGAGCTGACCGTGTCGTAATCGATCTCTGGGAATATCAGCTGCTCGGTTATGCCGAAGGAGTAGTTGCCCTTGCCATCGAACGACCGGGGCGACAGCCCCCGGAAGTCTCGGATGCGGGGAATCGCCAAAGATACGAGTCGGTCGAAGAATTCGTACATGCGGTTGCCCCGCAGCGTCACCTTGCAGCCGACGGGCATGCCGGTGCGCAGTTTGAAGCTGGCCAGCGACCGCTTGGCCCGTGTGATCACCGGCTTCTGGCCCGAGATGACGGTCAAGTCGGCCATGGCGCCATCGAGCAGACCGGGCTGACCTACGGCGTCGCCCACGCCCATGTTGAGCACGATCTTGTGGAGTTTGGGCACCATCATCACGTTCGGCAGGCTCAGCTGCTTCCGCAGCTGAGCCTGCAGTTCGCCGTCGAAACGAGCCCGCAGCCGAGGCGTGTAGTTCACAGGTCGGCTCTCGTCCGCTTGCATATCCGTACCTTCTGGCCGTCGGGCGTGATGCGGTAGCCGACCCGTGTCGGCCTGCCGTCCGTCGGGCTTATCACCGCCACGTTGGAGGCATCTACCGGCATGGTCTTATCGATGATGCCGCCCTGCTGGATCTTGGCGGTGGGCGCCTGATGGCGCGCTGCGACGTTGACTCCCTCGACGATCACCTTGCCCTCAGCCGGCATGACTCGCTCGACCGTGCCGGTGGCCCCCTTGCTGGCGCCGGAGATCACGATCACCCTGTCACCCTTGAGCACTTTCATGGATCGGCGCTTGGCGGGTCGCCTGTTCTTGGGGCGCCTGGCCATTTCAGAGAACCTCCGGTGCCAGCGATACGATTCGCATGAAGCGGTTGTCTCTCAGCTCGCGGCCCACAGGGCCGAAGATCCGCGTGCCGCGCGGCTGCTTGTTGTCGTCGATCAGCACCGCCGCGTTCTCATCGAAGCGGATGTAGCTCCCATCGCTGCGGCGCTTCTCCTTCTTGGTGCGCACCACCACGCAGCGCACGATCTCGCCCTTGCGAACGGCGGCGCCTGGCATGGCGTCCTTCACCGTGGCGACGAAGACGTCGCCTATCGACGCGTAGCGGCGCCTGGAGCCGCCGAGCACCTTGATACACAGCACTTCCTTGGCGCCGGAGTTGTCCGCCACCCGCAGCCGGGATTCCTGCTGGATCACCGGGCGCGCTCCAGGATCTTCACGAGGCGCCAGCGCTTGGTCTTGGACATGGGCCGGGTCTCGGCGACGCGTACTCGGTCGCCCAATCCCAGCGTGTTGTCGGCGTCGTGGACTACCAGTCGGGCGGTGCGCTGCACGGTCTTGTCGTAACGGCGATGCCTCACCCTGTCGGTGGCCGCGACGATGACTGTCTTGTACATGCTGTTGGACACCACGACGCCCTCGCGCACCTTGCGCCCTCTGCGCTGCTGCGTGTCGTCGGCCATTTCAGCCTCTCCCGCGAGCGGCCCGCTCAGCGGTCTCGGCAGCTGCGATCTCACGGGCACGCAGCTCGGTGAGCAGTCGGGCGATGTTCTTGCGGGCCTGCTTGATGCCGGCGGAGTTGTGAAGATGCCCTGTGGCGAACTGGAACCTCAGGTTGAAGAGTTCCTGCTTGGCGTCGGCGAGGTGCTCGATCAGGTCGGTGTCGCCCAGTTCGGTGATTGTTTTCTTTCGGGCCATCTAGAAGCCCTCCTCCCTTGCCACGATCCGCGCCTTCAGTGGGAGCTTCTGGATGGCGCGGCTCATGGCCGCTCGGGCGATGCGTTCGTCGTGATATGACAGCTCGAACAGCACCCGTCCGGGCCGCACGACCGCGACCCAGTGCTCAGGGTTGCCCTTGCCTGAGCCCATGCGGGTCTCCGCGGGCTTCTGGGTGACGGGCTTGTCTGGGAAGACGTTGATCCAGACCTTGCCACCCCTTCTGATGTGGCGCGTCATGGCCACGCGGGCGGCTTCGATCTGACGCGCCGTAATCCAGCCGGGCTCCAGGGCCTGAATGCCGTATTCGCCGTGGGCAACGTCGGTGCGGCCCTTGGCCGTGCCCTTGGTGCGTCCCCGGTGGTGCTTGCGGTGCATTACTTTGCGAGGCATCAACATGGCGGTTACTCGTCGCTCGGCCGGAAGTGCGGCATCTCGCGGTGCTCGCGGGTGGACGCCTCGATTGCGGCCTCCTCATCGAGCAGCCGCTCCAGCTCGGGATCGGCCATCGGAATGAGCGGCGCGGGCACGTCGTCAGCAGGATGCTCACCTAGCTCGCGGCGACGGCCCGCGGAGGACGACACGATCTTACGCGGGCCCGACTTGGGCCCCGACGTAGCGCCGGCAGCCATTGCCGCCTCCTTGACGGCCTTGTCCTCCGACATGGTCCGGTACGGCAGGATGTCGCCCTTGTAGAGCCAGACCTTCACACCGATGCGACCGTAAGTGGTGCGAGCCTCCCGAAAGCCGTAGTCCACGTCGGCGCGCAGTGTGTGCAGCGGCACCCTGCCCTCCCGGTACCACTCGGTGCGTGCCATCTCTGAGCCTCCGAGCCGCCCCGAGCACTGCACTCGAATCCCTTGGGCGTGTGCTTTGGTGGCGTTCTGCACGGCGCGCTTCATGGCGCGTCGGAACGCCACGCGTCCGGCGAGCTGGTCGGCGATGCCCTGGGCGATGAGGGCCGCGTCGAGTTCGGGCTGCTTGATCTCCACGATGTTGAGCTGAACTCTGGCGTTGCCGCTGATCTTGGCGAGGCTTGCCCGGAGCCGGTCGGCCTCAGAGCCGCCGCGGCCGATCACGACACCGGGGCGCGCCGTGTGAACGTCCACCTGGAGGCGGTCGCGTGTGCGCTCCACCTCCACCCGGCTGATCGCCGCGTGAGGAAGCTGCGTAGTGATCAAGTCGCGTATCTTCCAGTCTTCGATGACGTTGTCGGCGTACTCCTCGCGGTCGGCGAACCATCGGCTCTTCCAATCGGTGGTCACCCCGAGTCGGAACCCGTAGGGGTTGACCTTCTGACCCATGTCGCTCCCTCCTGCCGGTGCGGTCAGCCGCGGTCGCGGCGCCGGGAGCGCGCCACGCGCCGCCGCCGTGACTCGGCTGACGCGTCGGCGCCGCCGCGGGCCTGTCGGGCTCGCAGCCGGTCTAGCTGTTCCTCGTCGTAGCGGCTGACGACCACCGTGATATGGCAGCTCCGCTTGCGGATGCGGGTCGCGCGGCCGCGCGCCCTCGGGCGCCAGCGCTTGAGCGTGGGGCCCTCGTCCGCGTAGCAGGCTGCCACGTAAAGCTCGTCGGCGTCGAGCCCATCGTTGTGTTCGGCGTTCGACACGGCCGAGTGCAGCACCTTGTGGATCTGCACCGACACGGCGCGCTCCGACATGTTGAGTATGTCCCGGGCCTCCGCGCAGCCCTTGCCCCGAATCTGGTTAAGTACTTCACGGGCCTTGTACGCGGAAGTACGCACGTGCGAGGCGCGGGCCCGCACGCCGGGGCGCTCGTCGGTCTTCAGGCCAGTCATCGCCGCCGAACCCCCCGCTCCTGGCCGGCGTGGAAGCGGAACGTGCGCGTTGGCGCGAACTCGCCGAGCTTATGGCCGACCATCGACTCGGTGATGTACACGGGCACGTGCTTGCGCCCGTCGTGCACCGCGAGCGTGTGGCCCACCATGTCGGGGATGATCGTGGAGCGGCGTGACCAAGTCTTGACCACACGCTTCTCGTTGCGGTCGTTGAGATCGTCAATCTTGCGCAGCAGGTGCGCGTCGACGAACGGGCCCTTCTTGAGGCTTCGAGGCATGGGCGCTACCTCCGCGCTCCGCGCGTCCGCCGCCGGCGCACGATCATCTTGTCGGACTTCTTCTTGCTGGCCCGTGTGCGGCCCTCGGGCTTGCCCCAGGGCGACACTGGGTGGCGCCCCCCGGATGATTTCCCCTCGCCGCCACCGAGCGGGTGGTCGACGGGGTTCATGGCAACGCCGCGCGTCTGCGGACGAATGCCCTTCCAGCGGTTTCGGCCGGCCTTTCCGATCTTCGTGAGTTCGTGACCGGAGTTGCCGACCTCACCTACTGTCGCACGGCAGTCGATCGGCACCCGGCGCATCTCGGTGCTGGGCAGGCGCAGCGTGGCAAAAGGGCCCTCCTTGGCCACGAGCTGCACGCTGGCGCCCGCGCTGCGGCCGATCCGCCCGCCGCCGCCTGGCCTGAGTTCCACGTTGTGGACGACGGTGCCGACCGGGATGTGGCGCAGCTCCATGGCATTCCCGGGACGTATCTCAGCGCCGCGGCCCGACGCGACACGGTCTCCGGCCTTCAAGCCCCTGGGTGCCAGGATGTAGCGCTTCTCGCCGTCGTGGTAGTGCAGCAGCGCGATGCGGCAGGTGCGGTTTGGGTCGTACTCGATTGCGGCGACCGTGGCGGGCACGCCGTCCTTGGCGCGCTTGAAGTCGATGAGGCGGTAGCGCTGCTTGTGGCCGCCGCCGCGGTGGCGGGCCGTCTTGCGGCCGTAGTTGTTGCGCCCCCCGGTTCCTGACTGCTTCACGAGCAGGCGCCGCTCTGGCGTCGAGCGCGTGATCTCGGAGAAGTCTGAGGAGGTCTGGAAACGACGTCCCGGGCTCGTAGGTTTGCGCTTGCGCATCGCCATCCTTAGACCTCCGTCAGGCCTCGAACAGGTCGATCGAGTCGCCGTAGGCCAGCGTGACGTAGGCGCGCTTGGTCTCCGGGCGCCGCCCCCATGTGTAGTTGCGCGGATTGCGGCGGCGCTTGCCTTTGCGGCGCAGCGTGTTGACCTTCACGACGGAAACCTCGAATAGCGATTCCACTGCCGCTCGGATCTCCGGCTTGGTCGCCTGTCGGGCCACTAAAAACGTGTACACGCCGTCTTCGAGCAGCCCGTAGCTCTTCTCCGACACCACGGGAGACAGGATCACGTCGCGGTGATCACGCATCGCCGCCGTCCGTGACACGGCCCGGCAGAGAGGCCGCGCTGAAGACCACCATGTCGCTATTGAGCACGTCGTAAGTGTTGAGTTCGCCGGTGAACAAGCAGTGGACTGAGGCCAGGTTGCGGAAGCTCTTCCATGCCGCTCCGTCGGTGTCGCTGAGCACGACCAGCACTTTGCCGTCGGCTCCGATGGCGTCGAGTGCCTGCGCGGCCAGCCGGGTGCGGGGCTCGGCGAAGTCCCAATGATCGATGACGACCACTCGGCCGGACCGGGCGCGGTCCGACAGCGCGGACGCCAGGGCCAGGCGTTTCATCTTCTTGGGCGTGCGCTGGCGGTGGTCGCGGGGCTTCGGGCCGTGCGCCACACCCCCACCACGCCACTGCGGCGAACGGATCGAGCCGTGGCGGGCGCGGCCCGTGCCCTTCTGTCGCCACGGCTTGGCACCTCCGCCGGCGACTTCAGCACGGGTTTTGGTGCTGTGCGTGCCGGCGCGGCGTGCGGCAAGCTGGGCCGTCACCACCTGGTGCATGACCGCGCGGTGTGGCTCCACCCCGAACACAGCGTTGTCGAGTTTGATTTCGCCTACTGGCCGGCCGGCCTGGTCTCGCATCGTGACGGTGTTCACTTCAGTGGACCTTCACAGCGTCGCGCACCACCACGGTTCCGCCTTTGGGGCCAGGCACGGAACCCTTCACCAGGAGCACATCGGCTTCGGGATCGGCGCGCACCACCTCGAGGTTGAGGGTTGTGACCTTGCGCGCCCCGGCGCGGCCGGGCATCTTCTTGCCCTTGAAGATCCGAGAGGGCGTGGCGCATTGACCGACAGCGCCGGGACGCCGGTGGACTTTGTGAGCACCGTGGCCCGCAGGCTGACCGCTGAATCCGTGGCGCTTCATAACGCCGGTGAAGCCCTTGCCCTTCGACACACCCGTGACGTCCACCCGCTCGCCGGAGGTCAGCATCTCGACACCTATGCGCTGGCCGACTTGATACTCGCTGACATCGTCGAGGCGAAGCTCAAGCAGCTTTGACCCCGGCTCCACACCTGCTCGCTCGAAATGACCCGCCTCTGGCCTTGTGAGCTTGGACGAGTCGATCAGCCCAAACGTCACCTGGATGGCGCTGTAGCCGTCGCTCTCGCGTGTCTTCACCATCACCACGCGACACGGTTCGACGCGCAGAACCGTGACCGGCACGACCCTGTTGTCTTCGTCCCAGACCTGGGTCATGCCTATCTTGGAGCCCACGATCGCCTTTGTGGCCACTGCTGCTGTTCCTGACATCTTCGGCGTGCGGGCGAGGCCGCTCACGCGAACGCTCCGCTGGGTTGCCCGGTGGGCTCACCCGGCGGAGCGTTTGTTCGGTTTTGCCGCGCGGTTCCCGCCTGGGCCTACACGGACATCGGCTTTGGCACCACCCCGGGACTGAGAATGTGCCACCACCCGGTTATGGTGCCGGACATTTGCCTCAGACTCGTGCGTGGATGCTTTAGTGTAGCCAGGTGAGTGTAGCGCACGGAAACGCGGGCACAACCCCCTTACGCCTCGCTTGGGTATTGTCGGCGAGCCGTCCGCTACAGTCAGCACATCGCCGAGACCGCAGACGACCAGGCTGGCCTGAAGTCCTCGCCGCCCGGTGCCGCGCCGGCTGACCCCGCGCCGTCCGGCCTGAAGTCCTCGCCGGCGGGTGCCAGGTTACGGGGGGCGAGGCTGCCCGGCTGGGTAGCGCGGGCGATCATCTGGTTCTGGCTGGGCGCGCTCGGTGCCTTCTACGCCGTCGGCATTGTGCGCGCCCTGAGATCGCTGCTGATCGTGATTCTCGTGTCGCTGTTCCTCTCCTTCGCCATGGAACCCGCGGTCAACCGGCTCCATCGCCGAGGACTGCGCCGCGGCTACGGCACGGGGATCGTCTTCGTGGTGGTGATCGTCGCGCTCACGGCGATGATCGCTGCGGTCGGCTCGGCGCTCGCAACGGAGAGCCGAGCGTTGATTGACAAGGCACCCGGCTACATCGACGACTTCGAGCGATGGGTGAACGGCACCTTCAACGTGCAACTGGAGTTCAACACGTTGCGCGACGAGTTCGTGCAAGGCGGAGGCGTGCAGAATCTGGTGGGGAACTTTGCCGATGACGTAGTAAACATCGGCGCGACCGTGGTGCAGCTTCTGTTCCACATGTTCACCGTCGCGCTGTTCACTTTCTATCTGGTGGCGGAAGGGCCCAGATTCCGCCGTTTCGTGCTGTCCTTCCTCGGCGAGCGCCGCAGGGCAGCCGCGCTGCAGATCTGGGACCTGGCCATCGATAAGACGGGTGGCTACATCTACTCCCGCACCGTTCTGGCCTTCATCTCTGCGGCGTTCCACTGGGTCTGTTTCGTGCTTCTCGGGGTGCCGTCACCTCTGCCGCTGGCGCTTTGGGTAGGCGTGGTGTCGCAGTTCATCCCTGCTGCAGGCACTTATCTCGCAGGCGCACTGCCGCTGGTGATCGCCGTGCTGCACGAACCACGCACCGGGCTGTGGACGCTGATCGTCGTGATCGTCTACCAGCAATTGGAGAACTACCTGCTGGCACCGAAAGTCACCGCGCACACCATGGACATTCACGTGGCGGTGGCATTCGGCTCGGTGCTCGCGGGTATTGCTCTGCTCGGCGCAGTGGGCGCGCTGTTGGCGCTCCCGCTTGCCGCAACCGTTCAGGCCTTCGTTTCTAGCTGGCGCACACGCCTCGCTGGCAGCGACGCAGTCGAGCCCCGCGGGTAGTCGAACCACGTAGACAGCCCTTGATCACCGCTGTAATAGGCTCTTGCCCCGCAGTGCTGGAAGCCCTGGGACCCCTGTTTGGGCGCGGGACCGTTGTTCGGGCGCAGCGACCCAGGCGCAGTGTCTAAGTCTGCTGGATCTTGATCTCGATATCCACGCCGGCGGGCACATCAAGGCGCTGAAGGGTGTCCACCGTCTTCTTGGACGGCTCGAGGATGTCGAGCAGCCGCTTGTGGATGTGCATCTCGAAATGCTCGCGCGAGTCCTTGTCCTTGAAGGGCGAGCGCACCACCGTGAAGCGGTGCTTCTCGGTGGGCAGAGGCACCGGGCCCCTGAACGTTGTGTGAGTGCGCTTCACCGTCTCGACGATCTTCTTAGTCGACTGGTCGAGGATCACGTGATCGTATGCCTTCAGCCGGATCCGGACCCGGTGCTTTAGCGGGGGCATCGCTGAGCCGTCTGAAAGCTACTTGATGATCTTCACAACCGAGCCGGCGCCGACAGTGCGGCCGCCCTCTCGGATTGCGAAGCGCAGCCCCTCGTCCATGGCGATGGGGCTCAACAGGTCGACGTGCATGGTGGTGTTGTCGCCGGGCATGCACATCTCGACGCCGTCAGGCAGGTTGATTGTGCCGGTCACGTCCGTGGTGCGGAAATAGAACTGCGGCCGGTAATTCGAGAAGAAGGGCTTGTGCCTCCCTCCCTCCTGCTTGCTCAGCACGTACACCTGAGCCTCGAACTCGGTGTGGGGGGTGATGCTCTTGGGGGCCGCCAGCACCTGGCCGCGCTGCACCTCGGTTTTGCGGACGCCGCGCAGCAGCGCGCCGATGTTGTCGCCGGCCTGGCCCTGGTCGAGGATCTTGCGGAACATCTCCACACCGGTGCAAGTTGTCTTGCGGGTCTCGCGTATGCCGACGATCTCCACCTCGTTGCCGGTGTTGACCACACCCTGCTCGACGCGGCCGGTCACGACGGTGCCACGGCCAGTGATAGAGAACACGTCTTCGATTGGCATCAGGAAGGGCTTGTCGATGTCGCGCTCGGGCGTCGGCACGTACTCGTCCACATGCGACATCAGCTCAAGAATGCCCTCGGCCGCCTCCTCATCGCCATCGAGGGCTTTCAGTGCTGACACGCCGACCACGGGGGTGTCGTCGCCAGGGAATCCGTACTCGTTGAGCAGGTCGCGCACCTCGAGATCGACGAGTTCTAGGAGCTCCTCATCGTCGACCATATCCACCTTGTTGAGCGCCACCACGATGCTGGGCACGCCCACCTGGCGGGCCAGCAGCACGTGCTCGCGCGTCTGAGGCATCGGGCCGTCGGCGGCCGACACCACCAGGATGGCACCGTCTACTTGGGCCGCGCCAGTGATCATGTTCTTGATGTAGTCGGCGTGTCCGGGCATGTCGACGTGCGCGTAGTGGCGGTTCTCTGTCTCGTACTCCACGTGGGCGACGTTGATGGTGATGCCGCGCTCACGCTCCTCAGGAGCGTTGTCGATCTTGTCAAACTCGGTGAAGCTGGTGCCCTCGACGCGTTCGGAGAGAACCTTCGTGATCGCGGCGGTGAGTGTGGTCTTGCCGTGGTCGATGTGGCCCATCGTCCCCACGTTCACGTGCGGCTTGCTGCGGTTGAACATCTCCTTGGCCATTTGTTCTCCTGGAATCTCTCCTGTTGGCGGGTGGTCTTTGTGCTTCGTTACTGCGTTCACACGCCGCGCACGCGCGCGACGATTTCGGTCTGAACGCTCGCGGGGGTGGGCTGGTACGAATCGAACTGCATCGAGTAAGTGGCCCGCCCCTGCGTGCGAGACCGGAGATCGGTACTGTATCCGAACATCTCCGAAAGCGGAACGCATGCGTTGACGGACTGATTCCCGCCTTGACGCTCGGTGCCGCGCACCTGGCCGCGGCGCGAGTGGAGATCGCCCACTACGTCGCCGACGAATTCGTCGGGGGTGACGACCTCCACCGCCATTACCGGCTCGAGCAGAATCGGACGGGCTTTCCGCGCGGCGCTGCGGAACCACGCGCTGCCGGCGATCTTGAACGCCAGCTCTGAGGAGTCCACATCGTGGGAGCGCCCGTCGGTGAGCGTGACCTTCACGCCCATCGTCGGGAAGCCGGCGAGTACGCCGTTGCTCATGGCCTCCCTCACGCCGTCGTCCACGGACTTGACGAACTCGCGGGGCACGCCTCCTCCGCGCACCGAACTCTCGAAGCAGTATTCGCCGTCCGGGTTTGGCTCCAGCGTGGCAGTCACCGCCGCGAACTGGCCCGCGCCGCCGGTCTGCTTCTTGTGCACATGTGTGTAGCCCACGACCGGCGCGGAGACGGTCTCGCGGTACGCGACCTGGGGCTTGCCTACGTTGGCCTGCACCCTGAACTCACGCCTCATACGGTCGACGATCACCTCGAGGTGCAGCTCGCCCATGCCGGCGATGATCGTCTGCGCTGTGTCGGGGTCGGTGTGCACCCTGAAGGTCGGGTCTTCCTCTGCCAGCGCCAGCAGCGCGCGCGACATCCTGTCCTGGTCGGCTTTGGACTTGGGCTCCAGGGCCACGTCGATCACCGGCGCCGGAAACCCGAGGCTCTCCAGCACGATCGGGTTCGACGGGTCGCAAAGCGTGTCCCCAGTGCGGCAGTCCTTAAGGCCGATGACCGCGGCGATGTCGCCCGCGGCCGCGATATCGACATCGACGCGGTCGTTGGCATGCATCTCCAGGATGCGGCCGATGCGCTCTCGGCGGCCCGTGCGAACGTTCAGCATCTGCGAGCCCTTCGCCATCGTGCCGCTATAAACCCTAAAATAAGTGAGCTTTCCGACGTGCGGGTCGGTCATGATCTTGAAGGCCAGGGCCGCCAGCGGAGCGGAGTCTCGGGCAGAGCGCATGACGGTCAGGCCGCTGCGGGGGTCCTGGCCGGAGACGGTGCCGATGTCGTTCGGAGACGGCAGGTAATTGATGACCGCCTCCAGCAGCGGCTGCACGCCTTTGTTCTTGAAGGCGGTGCCGTTCAGCACCGGCACGAGTCCGCCGCTCAAAGTGGCGGCGCGTAGCGCGGCGGAGAGTTCGTCGGCGCCGACCTGTTCGTCGTCGAGGAACTTCTCCAGCAGCACCTCGTCGTGGTCGGAGACCGCTTCGATCAGCTCCTGGCGGTAGAGCTCGGCTTCGTCGGCAAGCTCCGGGGGTACCTCAACCGTGGACCAGGTCGCACCAAGGTTTTCACCGCTCCAGATCAGGGCCTCCATCCGCACCAGGTCGACCACGCCCCGGTAGTCCGCCTCCGCGCCGATCGGAAGCTGAACCACAACAGCGTGAGGCGTCAGCCGCGTCTTGATCGAATCGACCACCGAATGGAAGTCCGCGCCCGTGCGGTCCATCTTGTTGACGAAGCAGATGCGCGGCACGCCGTAACGGTCGGCCTGGCGCCACACGGTCTCGGTCTGGGGCTCTACCCCCGCCACGCCGTCGAACAGCGCGACGGCGCCGTCGAGCACCCGCAGCGAGCGCTCCACCTCCATTGTGAAGTCCACATGGCCCGGCGTGTCGATGATGTTGATGCGATGGCCGTTCCAGATGCAGTGCGTGGCTGCGGACGTAATGGTGATGCCACGCTCCTGTTCCTGGGCCATCCAGTCCATCGTGGCGGCACCGTCGTGGACCTCGCCGAGCTTGTAGTTGCGTCCGGTGTAGTAAAGGATCCGCTCGGTGATCGTGGTCTTGCCCGCGTCGATGTGGGCCATGATCCCGATGTTGCGGGTCTTGGAGAGAGGGTGGCGTTCTGCGGGCATGGCACCATTCGTTCAGAGCCGGGCGTCGGGGCGCGGGCGCGCCCGACGATGCCGGCAACCGGATGCTGTTCGGCTACCAGCGGTAGTGGGCGAAAGCCTTGTTCGACTCCGCCATCTTCTGGAGGTCCTCGCGCCGTTTCACAGAAGCGCCAATGCCGTTGCCGGCGTCGAGTAGCTCATTGGCGAGCCTGGCCGACATGGTGTGCTCACGGCGCGAGCGCGCGTTAGACACGATCCAGCGCACCGCCAGCGTGGTGGCGCGCCGGGGCCGCACGTCGACCGGCACCTGATAGGTGGCACCGCCGACACGCCGGCTGCGCACCTCCAGCTGGGGGCGGACGTTGTCGATAGCGCGCTTGAGCGTCGACACGGGCTCAGCGCCCGTCTTGGAGGCGATGACCTCCAAGGCGTCGTAGACGATCCGCTCCGCCAGGGTGCGCTTGCCCCGCAGAAGCACCTTGTTGACCATTTGCGTCACCAGAGTTGACTTGTAGATCGGGTCGGGGGGAAGCTCCCGGCGCACCGCCGGGCCTTTGCGCGGCACCTTACTTCTCCTTCTTCACGCCGTAGAGGCTGCGCGCTTTGCGCCGATCCCGCACACCGGACGTGTCGAGCTTGCCTCGCACCACCTTGTAGCGCACACCCGGCAGATCCTTGACGCGGCCGCCGCGCACCAGCACGATGGAGTGCTCCTGCAGGTTGTGGCCCTCGCCGGGGATGTACGCCGTGACCTCCACTCCGGTGGTCAAACGCACGCGGGCCACTTTGCGCAGCGCTGAGTTCGGCTTCTTGGGCGTGGCCGTGTAGACGCGGGTGCACACTCCCCGGCGCTGCGGGGCGCCCGCCAACGCGGGCGTGGACTCCTTACGGCGCTTGGTCTTGCGGCCCTTACGGACCAGCTGCTGAATGGTGGGCACTTCTGGCCTTCCTCGTGGGGGTGTGTGCTGTGCTCGGTCTGGCTGTCGGCTTGCCGGTGGCTGCCATGCGGGCGGTCAGTCTACGGGTACCGGCGGACTGTCGTCGCGGGCTCCGGGGCTGCCGGCGCGCCCACCGATCATCCGGCTTCGGCACCGCGGGCCCGGAGCAGGGCCTCGTTGCGCGCCGCGAGCCAGTAGGCGATGTCGTCCACGACACGCTCACCGTCCTCTCCGGTGCCGTCGCCCCCATCGAGTTCGGGC